>NZ_FTMB01000021.1 GCF_900155885.1 Rhizobium sp. RU20A | reverse complement strand
GGCGGTAGCGGCGTGTTGCGGTGCGGAGCCATTCCGGCTGCGTGAGCCCGCATCACGTCGCGGGTTGATGGTCTGAGCGAACTCGGCCGGTGTCAGCCAACCGAGGCCGGAATGTGGTCGATGATCGTTGTAATCGCCACGCCAGCTTGAGAGCGCTGATCGGGCCTGGCTCAATGACGAGAACAGCGTCTCGTTCAGGAGCTCATCGCGCAGCCGCCCATTGAAGCTTTCGATGAAGGCGTTCTGGATCGGCTTACCCGGCGCGATGTAGTGTCATTCTACCTTGGCCCGATCCGTCCATTGCAGGATCGCGTTGCTGGTAAACTCGCTGCCATTGTCGCTGACAATCATCTTCGGCTTGCCGCGTTCCTCAGTGATCCGGTCCAGTTCACGAGCAACGCGCAGACCGGAAAGGGATGTGTCAGCGACAAGGCCCAGGCATTCCCTGGTGCAATCATCGACGATCGTCAGCACCCGGAACCTGCGGCCATCGGTGAGTTGATCCGACACAAAGTCCAGCGACCAGCGATCATTGGCCGTCATCGGGACCAGCATCGGTGCACGTGTGCCGATCGCTCGCTTGCGGCCGCCGCGCTTGCGCACCGTCAGCTTCTCCTCCCGATACAGCCGGAAGAGCTTCTTGTGGTTCACATGGTGTCCCTCGCGTTTGAGCAGCACGTGGATGCGTCGGTAACCGAAGCGGCGGCGTTCATGCGCCAACGCCTTCATCCGCTCGCGAAGACGATCATCGTCGCTGCGCCTGGTTTCGTAGCGGATTGTCATTCGGCAAAAGCCCATGGCTTTACACGCCCGCCCCTCTCAGCGGTGTAAACACCGCTTGCCGGGCAATGGTTCGCTCATCTCGTGGTAACCCATCAAATGCGCGACAGCTTTCCGCCTTGCTGCGGGCGTCACCACTTCTTTCCCAAAAGGTCTTTCAAAGCTGCATTGTCGAGCATCGCATCGGCCAGGAGCCGCTTCAGCTTGGTGTTCTCGTCCTCCAGCGTCTTCAGCCTCTTGGCTTCGGACACGTCCATGCCACCGAACTTCGCTTTCCATTTATAGATGCTGGCATCGCTGACGCCGTGCTTGCGGCAAAGCTCCGAGACCGGCGTGCCCGCCTCGTGCTCCTTCAGAATGCCGATAATCTGTTCGTCCGTAAAACGGTTGCGCTTCATTCTCTGGTCCTCTCGATGGGCCAGAGCTTACTTCAAAATGGATTAGTTCAGCGGGGCAAGGTCA
>NZ_FTMB01000020.1 GCF_900155885.1 Rhizobium sp. RU20A | reverse complement strand
GAGAGCGAGGTGAACATCATCAGCTCCGACGGCGTGCTTCTGGACGTCGTGCGCAGCCAGAACCTGATTTCCGATGACGAGTTCGGCGTCAAGCTCGGCCTCCTCGACCAGATCCGTGCCTATTTCCAGCTGAAGTCCGCGACGCCCGTCAGCGGTGACGAAGCCGTGGGCCAGGTGCTGCGTGCGTTCAAGCGCTCCGTTTCCGTCAGTCGCCTGGGCCTGACCTACATCATCAGCGTTTCCGTGACGTCGCGCGATCCCGAAAAGGCCGCACGGCTGACCAACGCACTGACCGATTCCTATATCCGCCAGCAGCTCGATTCGAAGATCGCGTCGATCTCGCGGGCTCGCAACGCGCTGCAGCTTCGCGTGGAGTCGGCCAGTGCCGCCATTGCGGAGAGCGAGAAAAAGTTCGACGATTACCTCGCGAACAACATTGCCCGCCTCGAAGAGCAGGCCGGCGGCAATGTCGGCCAGCTTCGCAAGCAGCTCGACGACATCGAGAAGAACCGGTTGTCGGCCCTGGCGCGCGCCAACGCCGCCGATCAGGGCTTGCAGCAGGGTAATCTCAGCCAGGTCGTGGCGCAGCTCGGCAGCGAGGCACTGGAGGAACTCGACCGCCAGCGTGCTGAAGTCAGCCAGCAGTTGGCGGCCACGGCCACCGACAGCAGGCGTGTGACGGACCTGCGTGCGCAGCTTCAGACGATTGAGGAAAACATCCGCCAGCAGGCGCCGGACGCGATCAGCAATCTGCGCCAGACCGTGACGCGCCAGGCCGAAGACGAAGCCAACAAGGTGCGCGAACAGCTGCGCACGACGATTTTGAACAGCAATCTGCCGCCGGAAGTTCTGACGGAGATCTTTGCCATCCAGCAGTCGAGCGATATCACCCGCCGTCAGTACCAGACGCTTCTGAGCCGCCTGCAGGATGTGGATGCCCAGATCGACCTCCAGCTTGCCGATAGCCGCGTCGCATCCCAGGCACTCGTGCCGCCGACACCGTCCTCGCCGAACCGCCCGTTGATCATCGCCATCTCGGGCTTCCTCGCGCTGATGTCGGGCCTCGGCATGGCAGTCGTTCGCGAGCACTTCACCGGCGGTTTTGTGGATGAAGGGCAGGTCGAGGGTGTGCTGCGTGTTCCGCTCGCCTCCATCTCGCCGCGCTACTCGGGACCGGATGATCCCGATGCGCTCAGCATTGCCGACGGCATGGTGAAGGCGCCGCTGTCGATGTATGCGGAATCGGTTCGCCGCCTGCGTGCGAGCATCGAGCACGCCCGGTCCGATGCCGGCCGCGTCATCATGGTGTCCTCGGCCATTCCGGGCGAAGGCAAGTCGACGCTGGCACTCGCTCTGGCCCGCATGTATGCGCTGTCAGGCCGCAAGACCCTGCTGATCGACTGCGACCTGCGCAA
>NZ_FTMB01000019.1 GCF_900155885.1 Rhizobium sp. RU20A | reverse complement strand
GCCGAGGGTATCGGTTTCGCCGTTGATGCCCTTATCCCACCAGTTGTAGAAGAAGCCAGCCTTCAGGCCGCCGAGCTGGATGTAGGCTTCATCAACGTCGATGAGCGAGTCGCCGACGGCGCTGTCGTTGTCAGCGTTGAATTCAGCAGCGAAGAAGCCGGTCAGCGTGCCGTACTCGGTGTCGGACTTGGCGTCGAACGAGATGTAGGCGCGGGAGAAGGAATCCCAGTCAGACGTACCCGAAGCGTTCGGGCCGAAGTTCGTCTGAACGCGGATGAAGCCGCCGATCTTCAGGCAGGTTTCGGTGCCGGGGATGTAGAAGTAGCCGGTGCCGAAGGCGTCGCAAACGCGGACGTATTCAACGGGTTCCGGCTCGGCAGCGACGATGGCGTCGGCAGCCTGGGCACCGGAAACTGCTGCGAGAGCTGCAGCGGAGCCGAGAAGAAGGCTCTTGATGTTCATTTCTGACCTCCAGTCAAAGTTTCAAACGGGTCTGGGTATTTTGCTGAAGGACAGCGTTCCCTGCCCCATCCCCAACGTTTAAGAAGTCGGACGATCAACCGCCCTCGCTTCCGAAGTTGAAAATACAAGACGGCGCCGGTCACGCAATCACCAACTTGATTGTTCCCTTCCTTTCGTCCCGCCTTCTGATCGGCCTGTTGCCCAAACGACACAAAATCGCCTCCAGGAGGCCAAGGTCTTAACAATTGCTTAATGAAATCCGAGAGATGAGGGCGTGCTCCGCCACATTTGGCGCGCACCCGATACCCGCAAATGTGGCATTTCGGGCCATTTTCAGCACACGGTTCGGCTCGGCCATCCATTTTCCGGACAGGGGCGGCGCTCGGAATCATCTCTTTCATCCGCGCGTCCAGGCGCAAATCGACCCTGGGATTCGCCGTATCGAATCGTAAGCGATGGAATCGCCTGGAGCGGCCGCCCGGAAAGATTCGGCCCGCAGAACTGCGCCCGCACGCCATCGAGAACGGCCCCCTTCAGCATTTTCAGGCACTTGAGGTGAAATCTGACTGGAGGTCAGAAATGAACATCAAGAGCCTTCTCCTCGGCTCCGCTGCAGCTCTCGCAGCAGTTTCCGGTGCCCAGGCTGCCGACGCCATCGTCGCTGCCGAGCCGGAACCCGTTGAATACGTCCGCGTTTGCGACGCCTTCGGCACCGGCTACTTCTACATCCCGGGCACCGAAACCTGCCTGAAGATCGGCGGCTTCATCCGCGTTCAGACCGGCTTCTCCCCGAACGCTTCGGGTACGTCTGACTGGGATTCCTTCTCCCGCGCCTACATCTCGTTCGACGCCAAGTCCGACACCGAGTATGGCACGCTGACCGGCTTCTTCGCTGCTGAATTCAACGCTGACAACGACGCTTCCGTCGCTGCTGGCGTCAGCGACTCGATCATCGACCTTGATGAAGCCTACATCCAGCTCGGCGGCCTGAAGGCTGGCTTCTTCTACAACTGGTGGGATAAGGGCATCAACGGCGAAACCGATACCCTCGGC
>NZ_FTMB01000018.1:0-2500 GCF_900155885.1 Rhizobium sp. RU20A | reverse complement strand
TCGTGAAGAGGGCAACAACCCTGACCTCCAGCTAAGGTCCCCAAGTCATGGCTAAGTGGGAAAGGATGTGAGGATCCCAAAACAACCAGGATGTTGGCTTAGAAGCAGCCATCATTTAAAGAAAGCGTAACAGCTCACTGGTCTAAATAAGGGTCTTTGCGCCGAAAATGTAACGGGGCTAAAGCCATGCACCGAAGCTGAGGCTTAGACATTCTAACGAATATCTAGGGGTAGCGGAGCGTTCCGTAAGCCTGTGAAGGGATACCCGTGAGGGGTCCTGGAGGTATCGGAAGTGCGAATGTTGACATGAGTAACGATAAAGAGGGTGAGAGACCCTCTCGCCGAAAGACCAAGGGTTCCTGCTTAAAGTTAATCTGAGCAGGGTTAGCCGGCCCCTAAGGCGAGGCAGAAATGCGTAGTCGATGGGAACCACGTTAATAATCGTGGGCCTGGTGGTAGTGACGGATTGCGTAACTTGTTCAGGCTTATTGGATTGTCTGGGCGGGGAAGCGGTTCCAGGAAATAGCTCCACCGTATAGACCGTACCCGAAACCGACACAGGTGGTCAGGTAGAGTATACCAAGGCGCTTGAGAGAACTATGCTGAAGGAACTCGGCAAATTGCACGCGTAACTTCGGAAGAAGCGTGACCCCATTTTACGCAAGTATGATGGGGTGGCACAGACCAGGGGGTAGCGACTGTTTATCAAAAACACAGGGCTCTGCGAAGTCTAAAGACGACGTATAGGGTCTGACGCCTGCCCGGTGCTGGAAGGTTAAGAGGAGGGGTGCAAGCTCTGAATCGAAGCCCCAGTAAACGGCGGCCGTAACTATAACGGTCCTAAGGTAGCGAAATTCCTTGTCGGGTAAGTTCCGACCTGCACGAATGGCGTAACGACTTCCCCGCTGTCTCCAGCATAGACTCAGTGAAATTGAATTCCCCGTGAAGATGCGGGGTTCCTGCGGTCAGACGGAAAGACCCCGTGCACCTTTACTATAGCTTTACACTGGCTTTCGCCAAGGCATGTGTAGGATAGGTGGTAGGCTTTGAAGCAGGGACGCCAGTCTTTGTGGAGCCATCCTTGAAATACCACCCTTATCTTCGTGGATGTCTAACCGCGGTCCGTTATCCGGATCCGGGACAGTGTATGGTGGGTAGTTTGACTGGGGCGGTCGCCTCCGAAAGAGTAACGGAGGCGCGCGATGGTGGGCTCAGAGCGGTCGGAAATCGCTCGTCGAGTGCAATGGCATAAGCCCGCCTGACTGCGAGACTGACAAGTCGAGCAGAGACGAAAGTCGGTCATAGTGATCCGGTGGTCCCGCGTGGAAGGGCCATCGCTCAACGGATAAAAGGTACGCCGGGGATAACAGGCTGATGACCCCCAAGAGTCCATATCGACGGGGTTGTTTGGCACCTCGATGTCGGCTCATCGCATCCTGGGGCTGGAGCAGGTCCCAAGGGTTTGGCTGTTCGCCAATTAAAGCGGTACGTGAGCTGGGTTCAGAACGTCGTGAGACAGTTCGGTCCCTATCTGCCGTGGGTGTAGGAATATTGACAGGATCTGTCCCTAGTACGAGAGGACCGGGATGGACATATCTCTGGTGGACCTGTTGTCGTGCCAACGGCATAGCAGGGTAGCTATATATGGAAGGGATAACCGCTGAAGGCATCTAAGCGGGAAACCCACCTGAAAACGAGTATTCCCTATCAGAGCCGTGGAAGACGACCACGTTGATAGGCCGGGTGTGGACGTGCAGCAATGCATGAAGCTTACCGGTACTAATCGCTCGATCGGCTTGATCGTTCTCATTGAAAATGCTCATCGAATGAAATTCGATGAGCCATCTCTTCTGTCCTGACGCTGTCGCGGCTTGGCCGCTTCGCTCCGGACGGGCCGGCCAACGATGGCCGACGGCCTCTGGCCTTGCGGAGCTTTGCTCCGTTGCCCTCAAGAAGAAAAGACGTGTTCATAAGACAAGAAGGCGAAAGCCTTCACCAGCTTCTCGAAAAAATGCGACAGCATCCATGCTTTCCAGTATGGCCGCTTTGGCACCCTTCCGAACGACAGTGAGGAAAAAAGGGTCTGCCAAGGCAAACAGGAAAGCAACGATGCCGTCGGCATCGTTGCGCTTCGCCGACCTGGTGGTCATTGCGGGGAGCCCCCACCCGTTCCCATTCCGAACACGGCCGTGAAATGCCCCAGCGCCAATGGTACTTCGTCTCAAGACGCGGGAGAGTAGGTCGCTGCCAGGTCTGCAAAACGCAACTCAAAATCTTCTCAAAACAAAACAAACGGCCCCTGGCCGACACCAAGGGCCGCAAAAGCGGCCCTTCGTCGTTCCAAACAACGAAAACCGTTCACAGAACACAACTCATTTGGCAAAGCCAAATATCCGCGCATTGGGAAACCAAACGCGCTTGGCGCGGGGTGGAGCAGCCCGGTAGCTCGTCAGGCTCATAACCTGAAGGCCGCAGGTTCAAATCCTGCCCCCGCAACCAA
>NZ_FTMB01000017.1 GCF_900155885.1 Rhizobium sp. RU20A | reverse complement strand
TACGCGGAGTACGGAAGGTTGTTGGCGGGGATGTTCATGTTCACGGGGCGGATTTGGTTCTGTTGCGTGGGAGTTTGAATGTTCTTCTGGGTCCGACGTTGAGCGGGAAGACGTCTTTGATGCGTCTGATGGCGGGTCTTGATCGGCCGACGTCGGGGAGCGTTTTGTTCGACGGGGTGGATGTGACGGGTGTGCCGGTGCAGAAGCGCTCGGTTGCGATGGTGTACCAGCAGTTCATCAACTATCCCTCCTTGACGGTTTACGAGAACATTGCCTCGCCGCTGAGGATCGCGGGCGTGGATGGGGCGACGATCGATCGGGAGGTGCGGGCGGCGGCGGATCTGTTGCGGCTGTCGCCCTATCTTGATCGCACGCCGCTCAATCTTTCGGGTGGCCAGCAGCAGCGCACGGCGCTGGCGCGGGCGATCGTGAAGAAGGCGAAGCTGGTGCTGCTCGACGAGCCCTTGGCCAACCTCGACTACAAGCTGCGCGAGGAGTTGCGGGCGGAACTGCCGAAGATCTTTTCCGAATCCGGGGCGATCTTCGTCTATGCGACGACGGAACCGTCCGAGGCGCTGCTGCTCGGCGGCAA
Organism: Rhizobium sp. RU20A; assembly: GCF_900155885.1. Lineage (GTDB taxonomy): Bacteria > Pseudomonadota > Alphaproteobacteria > Rhizobiales > Rhizobiaceae > RU20A. Next base: position 6,078 of record NZ_FTMB01000017.1, on the reverse strand, counting down.
CACGGCGACCTTGTCCGAGGGCCGCGTGACGCAGTTCGGACCGACGGTGGATGTCTATCGCCGCCCGGCCGATCTTGTGAGCGCCATGACCTTCTCGGACCCGCCGCTGAATGCGATCGCGGTGGAGAAGCGGGGCGGCCAGTTCGTCTCGGGCGGCGGCGCGGTGCTGCCGGTGCCGGCGCATCTTGCCCATATCGCGGACGGATCCTTTACGCTCGGCTTCCAGCCGCACCACGTGTCGCTGAAGGCCCCGGAAGGCCGGGGCTGCGCGCCGATCACGGGGCGCACGCTGGTCTCGGAGATCTCGGGCTCGGAAAGCTTCGTGCATGTGTCCTTTGCCGGCACGAGCCTTGTTCTTCTGGCGCACGGCATCCACGACATCGAGCCCGACCGGGAGATCACGCTGTTCGTGCATCTCGACCATCTCATGGCGTTTGCGCCGGACGGGCGTTCGGTCGAGGGGCCAGCGGCGAAAGCCGCGTGAACAAGGAATGCCGGCGACGGCGGCGTGAACAAGGAATGCCGGCGAAAGCCGCGTGAACAGGGCCAGCCGCGAAGGCGGCGTGAGGCAAGATGCCCGCGAAGGCGGCGCGAGGGAACGATGCCGGCGACAGCCGGTGAGGCGATGACCTGGCCGCGGCTGTCGTGGCGGGAGACGGGAACGGGACGGGCGAGGGCGCATCAAGACGCCGCCCCGGCCCTTTAAGGGAAGCAGGCGGCCGCCTTTGGGTGAGGTCGCAGGAGACGCGCGGCGAAAGACCCTCCTTGACGGGGCCTCGGGCGCGATTGGGAGGAACGATGGCGCGCATCACGCTGGATCATATCCGCCATGCCTACGGGATCCGTCCCTCGGCGCCGAAGGATTATGCGCTGAGGGAAGTGCATCACGAATGGGAAGATGGCGGGGCCTATGCGCTGCTGGGGCCGTCGGGCTGCGGCAAGACCACGCTGCTCAACATCATCTCGGGACTGGTGACGCCGTCGGAGGGCCGCATCCTGTTTGACGGGCGCGACGTGACGCGGGCCTCGACGGAAGCGCGCAACATCGCGCAGGTCTTCCAGTTCCCGGTGGTCTACGACACGATGACGGTCTACGACAATCTCGCCTTCCCGCTGCGCAACCGCGGCGTCGGCGAAGCCGAGGTCAAGCGCCGGGTCGAGGCGATCCTGGAGATGACGGGGCTTGCCGACCGGGCGCACCGCAAGGCGCAAGGGCTGACGGCGGACCAGAAGCAGAAGATCTCGCTGGGGCGCGGTCTCGTGCGTCCCGATGTCAGCGCGATCCTCTTCGACGAGCCGCTGACGGTGATCGACCCGCACATGAAGTGGCAGCTGAGATCGCAATTGAAGCGCCTGCACCGGCAGTTCGGCTACACCATGGTCTATGTGACGCATGACCAGACGGAAGCGCTGACCTTCGCCCACAAGGTGGTGGTGATGTATGACGGCGAGATCGTGCAGATCGGCACGCCGGCCGAACTCTTCGAGAAACCGAAGCATACCTTCGTCGGCTACTTCATCGGTTCGCCCGGCATGAACGTGCTGCCGATGCGGCTTGAGGGCAGCGAGGCGGTGATCGGCGAGGGCGCGGCGATCCGGCTGGAGGGCATCGATGCGCAAAGGGCGGGCAAGGCCGGCAAGCTGGAGTTCGGCATCCGTCCGGAGTTCGTGCGCATCGGCCGGGAGGGATATCCCCTTCAGGTGACGAAGGTGGAGGATCTCGGCCGCCAGAAGATCGTGCGGGGCGCCTTTGCGGGCCAGCCGATCACGGCGATTGTTGCCGAAGACGGGGAGGTGCCGGCCGATGCGCGGCTCACCTTCGATCCGGCCGGCATCAACATTTACGCCGACAGCTGGCTTATTGAACAGCAGGCCTGATCGGCCTGAGGGGGAGAATCCGGGATGGAGAAGACCTTTAACAACAAGGCCTGGTTCATGGTGCTGCCGGTGCTGGTGCTGGTGGCCTTCTCGGCGGTGATCCCGCTGATGACGGTGGTGAACTACTCGGTGCAGGACACGTTCGGCAACAACGAGTTCTTCTGGGCCGGGACGGAATGGTTCAGCCAAGTTCTGGACAGTTCGCGCTTCTGGGACGCGCTGTGGCGCAACCTCGCCTTCTCGGCGATCATTCTCCTGATCCAGATCCCGCTCGGCATCCTGATCGCGCTGAACATGCCGCGCCAGGGCATCTGGGTGCCGGTGTGCCTTGTTTTGATGGCGCTGCCGCTTCTGATCCCGTGGAACGTGGTGGGCACGATCTGGCAGCTTCTGTGCCGCGTCGATATCGGCCTGTTCGGCTCGTTGGTGACGAAGCTCGGCTTCTCCTACAATTACGCGGCCGATCCGGTGGATGCCTGGATCACGGTGGTGCTGATGGATGTGTGGCACTGGACGAGCCTTGTGGTGCTGCTGGCCTATGCCGGCCTCGTCTCGATCCCGGAGGCCTATTACCAGGCGGCCCGCATCGACGGTGCCTCGCGCCTTGCCGTGTTCCGCTACATCCAGCTGCCGAAGATGAAGCGGGTGCTTCTGATCGCCGTACTTTTGCGCTTCATGGACTCGTTCATGATCTACACCGAGCCCTTCGTGGTGACGGGCGGTGGCCCGGGCTCCTCGACGATGTTCCTGTCGATCGATCTCGTGAAGATGGCGGTCGGGCAGTTCGACCTTGGACCGGCCGCGGCCATGTCGATCATCTACTTCCTGATCGTGCTGCTTCTGTCCTGGGTGTTCTACACGGTGATGACGACGAGCGACGCCAAGGCTTGACGCGCTGGCGGATGCAAGAGGGGTGCGGGCCGGATCGGCCCGGCCCGGCCCGGCCCGGCAAGACGATGGCCAGACGACGACCAGACGACGACGACAGACGAGACCACGACCGGAGGACCCCATGAGCGTCGAGACCTCTTCCAGGAACGAGATGGCAGCCGGCCAGGCCAGTGCGTTGGCCAGTGCGCCGGCCAGTGCGTCGACCGGTGCGTCGGCGGCTGCCCATCCGGTGGTGACGGCGCGGGCCGAAAGGCGTGGCCTGAAGCTCGGCTTCCTCGTGCCGACCCTTTACATCCTGTTCCTGATGGTGCCGATCTACTGGCTGGTGAACCTCAGCTTCAAGACCAACACCGAGATCATGACCTCGGTGTCGCTGTGGCCGGCCGATCCGACCTTGAAGAACTACCAGGTGATCTTCTCCGATCCCTCCTGGTATACGGGCTACATCAACTCGATCCTTTATGTCGTGATGAACACGGTGATCTCGATCGCGGTGGCGCTGCCGGCGGCCTATGCCTTCTCGCGCTACCGGTTCCTGGGCGACAAGCACCTGTTCTTCTGGCTGCTCACCAACCGCATGGCGCCGCCGGCGGTGTTTGCACTGCCCTTCTTCCAGCTCTATTCGGCCTTCGGCCTGATCGACACGCACATTGCCGTGGCGCTCGCCCACTGCCTGTTCAACGTACCGCTCGCTGTCTGGATCCTCGAAGGCTTCATGTCGGGGGTTCCCAAAGAGATCGACGAGACGGCCTATATCGACGGCTATTCCTTCCCGAAATTCTTCGCGAAGATCTTCGTGCCGCTGATCGCGTCCGGCATCGGGGTGGCCGCCTTCTTCTGCTTCATGTTCTCCTGGGTCGAGCTTTTGATCGCGCGCACGCTGACGACGACGGATGCCAAGCCGATCGCGGCGACCATGACGCGCACGGTCTCGGCCATGGGGGTGGACTGGGGGCTTCTGGCGGCTGCGGGAACGCTGACGATCATTCCGGGCGCGCTCGTGATCTGGTTCGTGAGGAATTATATCGCCAAGGGCTTTGCGCTCGGTCGTGTGTGACGGGCGTGTGTGACGGGCGCGTGTGAAGACACTGGCAGGAGGATTTAAGATGGACTTTTCCTGGATGGCCTGGACGTTGCCGACGGCGGCGTTCTTCCTGACGATCCTTGGCCTTCTGGTGGCCATGGCGGTGTGGGAATATGCCTCGCCCGGTGGCAACCCGCGCGTGGGTGTGCTGCGGATCGAGACGACGCGGGGCGACCGCCTGTTCATCACGCTTTTGGGCTCTGCCTTCATTCATCTCGGCTTTCTGGGCTTTGTCGATGTCGACCTGTGGTGGGCGACGGTGGCAAGCCTGGTGTGGGCCGTGTTCGTGTTCCGCTTCGTCTGATCCGGCCTGTCCGGGGACGAAGCGGGAGGGGAAAGCCGGGAGGATGCGGGCCCTCGGGAGGGGCGGCGCCATCCGGTCACTGCAAACCATGCTCATCGCAACGGAGGAGAAACTATGCGAAAGCATCTACTGACAACGACGGCGGCCATGCTGCTCGCCTTTACCGGTTCGGCCTTTGCCGGCATGGACGAGGCCAAGCAGTTCCTGGACAAGGAAGTGGGGGATCTGTCCGCGCTCTCGCGCGCCGACCAGGAAAAGGAAATGCAGTGGTTCATCGACGCCGCCAAGCCGTTCAACGGCATGGAGATCAAGGTCGTCTCGGAAACCATCACCACGCATGAATATGAATCGAAGGTGCTCGCGCCGGCCTTTACCGCGATCACCGGCATCAAGGTCACCCATGACCTGATCGGCGAAGGCGACGTCGTGGAAAAGCTGCAGACCCAGATGCAGTCGGGCGAGAACATCTACGACGCCTATGTCAACGATTCGGACCTGATCGGCACCCACTGGCGCTACCAGCAGGCCCGTTCGCTGACCAAGTGGATGGAAAACGAAGGCAAGGACGTCACCAATCCCGGCCTCGACATCGACGACTTCATCGGCAAGTCCTTCACGACGGCACCGGACAAGGAACTCTACCAGCTGCCCGACCAGCAGTTCGCGAACCTCTACTGGTTCCGCTACGACTGGTTCAGCGACGAGAAGAACAAGGCCGACTTCAAGGCCAAGTACGGCTACGACCTCGGCGTGCCCGTCAACTGGTCGGCCTATGAGGACATTGCCGAATTCTTCACCGGTCGCGAGATCGACGGCAAGAAGGTCTATGGCCACATGGACTACGGCAAGAAGGACCCCTCGCTCGGCTGGCGCTTCACCGATGCGTGGCTGTCCATGGCCGGCAACGGCGACAAGGGCATCCCGAACGGCCTGCCGGTCGACGAATGGGGCATCAAGGTGGACGAGAACTCCCGTCCGGTCGGCTCGTGCGTGGCGCGCGGCGGTGACACCAACGGTCCCGCTTCCGTCTACTCGATCACCAAGTACCTGGAATGGCTGAAGGCCTATGCGCCGCCGGCCGCCCAGGGCATGACGTTTGGCGAAGCCGGTCCGATCCCCGCCCAGGGCGAAGTCGCCCAGCAGATCTTCTGGTACACGGTGTTCACCGCCGATACCGTCAAGGAAGGCCTGCCGGTCGTCAATGCCGACGGCACGCCGAAGTGGCGCATGGCCCCCAGCCCGCATGGCGTCTACTGGAAGGACGGCATGAAGCTCGGCTATCAGGATGCCGGTTCCTGGACGCTTTTGAAGTCCACCCCGGACGATCGCGCCAAGGCCGCCTGGCTCTATGCGCAGTTCGTGACCTCCAAGACCGTGGATGTGAAGAAGAGCCATGTGGGCCTGACCTTCATCCGCCAGTCGACGCTCGATCACCAGTCCTTCACCGATCGCGCGCCCAAGCTCGGCGGTCTCGTCGAGTTCTACCGCTCGCCGGCCCGCCTGCAGTGGTCGCCGACCGGCACGAACGTGCCTGATTATCCGAAGCTCGCCCAGCTGTGGTGGCAGGCGATCGGCGATGCGGCGTCCGGCGAAAAGACCCCGCAGGAAGCCATGGACTCGCTCTGCGCCGAGCAGGAAAAGGTCCTCGCCCGCCTCGAACGCGCCGGCGTCCTCGGCGATATCGGCCCGAAACTCGCCGAAGAGCACGATCTCGAATACTGGAACAAGGACGCCGTCTCCAAGGGCAACCTTGCACCCCAGCTCAAGATCGAAAACGAAAAGGAAAAGCCCATCACCGTCAACTACGACGAACTCGTCAAGTCCTGGCAGAAATAACAAACGCCACGACAACACCGACGACACACCGATGAGCAAAACAAGGCCGGCGCCAAAAACGCCGGCCTTGCCGCGTCAAGGGGGG
>NZ_FTMB01000016.1 GCF_900155885.1 Rhizobium sp. RU20A | reverse complement strand
CCGGCGATAGCCCGCTAGGACAGGCCCTTGTGCGCATGGCGAAAAACTTCATGAAACGTGAGTCCGATAACCAGACTGAATCCCCATCTGATCTTTATCTAAGAGGCAAAACATAAGCGGTCGCCGCTGTTCGGGCTGCTTACGCAGCCCTGCGGCGGTTCCGGCCCGCGTATAGGCGGGCCGGGAAACGGCACCCCCACTACCTAATCCGCACCGCTCGCGCCTGCGACCAGCGTCCTATGGCTTTCGAGAGGGAGTGAAGGGCAAGGTCGGCGCTTAATTATTTACGTTAATACGTATTGACGTGTAAACGTATTACCTTGATAGAAGGCGATGGCGGCGGCCGGGAAAACGTGCTAGAGTGTACACAATTCAACACACGGAGGCGATTCCATGACCGCCAGCACCACCATGACGATTCGGGTTAGGCCCGATGTGAAAGAAAAGCTCGACCGGATCGCGAACGACACGCAGCGAAGCAAATCCTTCCTCGCCGGCGAGGCCGTCGCCGCCTATGTCGATCGCGAGCTTGAAATCATCGACGGTATCAAGCGCGGCATGGCTGATGCAGCGGCCGGCCGAGTGATCCCCCATGCGCAGGCCGTCGCGGAAATGCGTGAGGTTATCGAGGAAGCGAAGCGCCGGAAAGCCGCGCGCGGATGAGGCCGGTTGTCTGGTCGATTGAGGCGCAGCGGGATAACCTCGAAATCCTGCGCTATATCGCAGAGGACAACCCATTCGCCGCCGAACGGGTCGTGGATGCGATCGAGGACGCCGGGAACAAGCTCGGCGAATTTGCGACCGGCCGGCCGGGGCGGGTGAGCGGAACCTATGAAAAGTCCCTCGCCCGTCATCCCTACATCATCGCCTATGAGCTGCGGGACGTGGGGGGCCGGGAAAGCGTCGTGATCGTGCGCGTCATCCACACGTCGCGCGACTGGCCGGCCGAGGAATGGCCGCACTAGCTTAAAGACGTAGTAACGTCCTTAGCTATATGCTTCAATACGTATTCACGCAAAGAAGGATTGACGCATGAACGTCATTGCGTTTTTGAGCCAGAAGGGCGGGAGCGGAAAAACCACGCTTTCGGTTCATACCGCCGTGGCGGCCGAGGCGACCGGCGAACGGGTTTGCGTCATCGACGCGGACCCACAGGAGAGCGCGACCGCATGGGCGAGCGCGCGGGAAGCCGGAACGCCGATCGTCGCCACGGCGCAGGCCGGGGAGCTGGACGCCGCGCTTAGGGCGGCCGAGGGCGAGGGCATGACCTTGGCCGTAGTGGACGCCCCGCCCCATGCCGCCCCGGCGGCCGGCCAGATCGCCCGAAGGTCGGAGCTGGTCTTGATTCCGGTCAGACCGTCCGCGTTTGACCTCGCTGCGGTCCCGGCCGCCGTCGAGATCGTGGCGGCCGCGAAAGTGCGCGGCGCGTTCGTCCTGTCTGCCTGCCCGTTCCGTGCGCCCGAGATCGGGGAGACGCGCGCGGCGCTGGAAGCCTACGGACTGCCGATCGTTCCCGGCGAGATTACCGACCGGCGCGCGTTCGCCCGCGCCGTCACGACTGGCAGCGCCGTGACGGAGTTCGAGGCCGAAGGGAAAGCAGCGGAGGAAATCCGGGCTTTGTGGGCGTGGATTAAAGGCACGTTAGAACGTAAATAGCTAAATACGTAAGCGCGTATTGAAGGAGCGAAACCTATGGCAAAGAAAGCAACCGGCCTCGCGGCCTTCACCCGCCCGAAGGCCGGCGCGGAGGCCACCAGCCTTGCAGCGATCGAGGACGATCGCCCGGCCGTGGAAATCCCGACGCCGAGGCGAAAGAGGGGAGGGGGCGAGACTGTCGCGCTTACGGTCAAGGTCCGGCGATCGGACTGGCAGCGCCTTCGCCAGCTCGCGGATGCAGAGGGAACGACAATTCAGGCGATGGCCGAGGCCGGGCTTTCGGCGGTTCTGGCACAGCACGGATTGCCGCCGATCGAGCCTTATGCACGTTGATACGTAAATAGCTAAATACGCTAATGCTTGCGCGCGTGGCCCGCCCCCCGGCCGTCCCTACGGCCCTAGATGATGAGAGCGGGCCGGCCGGGGGGCTATCGTCGCGGCCGTGGCGTTTCCCTGAATAGAGCTTGCACCAGGTCGGCGGGTGGATCGCGGCGCAAGCCGCGCCGGCCCGGAGGCGAACGCGCTCCCCAATAGCGCCGTAGAGAGCCGGAGGGCCGTTCGTAACAAAGTCCCGGCGCTATGCGCCGGGTCCGCTTCTTGTCACGTCAGGCAGCGTCATACAGCCCCCGGAACTCTGCATCGGCATAATAGGCGAGCTTGCCGGCGACGATCGGCCGTTGCCCGGCGAGGAACAGCAATTCGACATGCTGCGGCAGGTTGCGGACCTCATCGGGGGTCAGCAGCGGGCGGGCCGTGTGTTGCTCGCCGTAGGAGATGCCGGATTTATCGGAATCGAGCGCCCGGCTCATGGTCTGGAACACAACGGTTTCCTGCCCGAGCAGATCGGAGACAAGCCGGGCGCTGTCGTGATCGTTGACGCCGAACACCTGTAGGACGCCGGCATTTGACAGGAAGGTGCCGGCGCGTTGCCCGTAGGTGGCGCGGAGCTGGTGAACGTCTTGCAGGATCGGCCAGAGCTGGACGCCGTAGCCGGCCATGAGGCCCATTGCGCGCTCGACGGGGGCCAGATGGCCGAGGGCGGCGAACTCATCGAGCAGATAGAGGACCGGCACGGCCGGCTTGGCGGGATCGCGGGCCATGTCGGTGAGGCTTTGCGCGACGAGCAGGCGCAGCCAGCGGGAATAGGTGGCGAGCCGATCGGGCGGCAGGACGAGGAACACCGAGACGTTGCGGCGCTTGAGATCGGCAAAGCCGAAATCGGATCGGTCGAGGACGGCGACCATGCGCGGGCTGTCGAGGAAATGGGTATGGCGCTGCGCGGCCGAGAGGACGCCGGCCGCCTCGCGGTCGGATTTGCCGAGGTGGCGGTTTGCAGCGCGGGCGATCAGGCCGGAGGCGGCCGTTGATGCCTGCATGTCCTTCAGGAGCGCCGCGAAGGCTTCAGGGGCGAGGGTGAGATATTCGCGCAGGGTGGCGAGGTTCCGCCTGTCGCGCGGCGCGCTGGCGGCAATATGGAGGATCAGGCCGGCAATGAGCGCCTTGGCTTCCTCGTTCCAATGCGCTTCGCCGGCCATGCCCGGTTCATCGAACACGAGGGCGTCGGCCAAGGTGCTTGCATCTTCCGCGACATCGAGGCCGGCCGGGTCGAGCTGGTCGAGGGGATTGAAGGCGGCCGAGGGCTGGCCGGTGACGCCGAAGGGGTCGAGGACATGGACCGGGCCGAATTGCTGGCGGGCGCGGCCGGCGATCTTGGCATTTTCGCCCTTGGGGTCGATGCAGATCACGGAGCGGTCGGCGGTGAGCAGGTTGGGGATGATGGTTCCCACCCCTTTGCCGGTGCGCGTCGGTGCCATCGTCAGCAGATGGGCCGGGCCGTCATAGCGCAGGAGCTTTCCGGTCTTGCCGTCGCGGCCGATCAGCAGGCCGGAATCGGCGCGGGCGAGGGCGGCGGTTTCCTTGTCGGTGGCGAAGCGGGCCGAGCCGTGGGTTTCGCCGTCCATATCCCCGAAATGGATAATCAGCGGATTGGTGAGGAAGCGGAAGGCGAGCGCCAGCAGCACCAGCAGCGTGACGAGATCGAGCAGGAGAACCGGAACCGAGCCGACGCGAAAGCCGATTTGTTCGAGAGCGAAGCGGCCGCCGAAGCCGACGACGAACAGGACGATAACAAGGAGGAACAGAAGCCCGAGAAGCGGTTTCCAGATGCGGAAAGGTGCGGCGAGCAGAGCGACGAACGCCCATAGCGGATCACGCGCGGCCTGCCGCACCATGTTCTTGAACGCACCCCATGCAAGTCTCGCCTGACTCATGCGGCCGTCCCCCCGGCGCTGCCTGTCGTCTCCCCGGCCGGCGCGTTGTCGATCAGGTCGGCAAACAGTTCCTTGTCACCGGGGCGCGTCAGGAAGTCGGGCAGCTCACGCTTGAGCCATTCGCCCAAGCGCCGGGAAAATTCTTCATCCTTGCCGTGTTCGAGGCGATGCAGGACGAGCGCGCCGAGCAGCACCTTGCGGCGCGTGTCGTTGGCGCGTTCCTGCTTCGACAGACGGGCCTTGAGCGTGGCGCGCTGCGCATCCAGTTCGGCCAAGCGTTGTTCGATCGTTTTGCGCGCCATTCCTCAAATCTCCTTTTCCGGTTGTTCGCCTAGACTATCATTCCCGACCGTCTTTTCCAGCGTTTGCCTGTTGCGCTTGAGTTTTCAGCGGTTTTGCAGCACAATTCCGGCCTCAGTTCATTGCATCGACCTTGCCGCGAGCGCCACACCGATCAGCGAAAGAGCGTAGCGATTGAGTTGAGAAGGGCGCACTTACGAGTTACTGCGTAACTCAGCGCGCCGCCAGCTTGGAGGCTGGCGGGAAAGGCGGAAACGGGATCGAGGCAACGGGTTGGCAATCTACCATTTCAGCATGAAGCCAGTTTCGCGGGCGGGTGGCCGTAGCGCCGTCGCCTCAATGGCTTATCGTGCCGGGGAGAAGCTGACCAACGAGCGCGACGGGATCACGCACGACTACACGGCCAAGCAGGGTGTTGAACATGCCGAGATCGTCTTGCCGGAAGGCGTGAACGCCGATTGGGCGCGGGATCGGTCGGACTTGTGGAACGCCGCCGAATTTGCCGAGAAGCGGAAGGACGCTCGCGTTGCGCGGGAGTTCGAGATTGCCTTGCCGCATGAGCTTTCGGCCGAGCAGCGGCTAGAGGCGGCGCGGGAGATGGCGCAGGAGCTGGCCGACCGCTACGGCGCGGCCGTGGACTTCGCCATTCATGCGCCGCACGAGGCGAGCGACGTTCGCAATCACCATGCCCATTTGCTTATGACCACGCGGCAGGTGACGGAGGGCGGGTTAGGCGACAAGACCTATCTTGAGCGCGAAAACAAATGGCTGTTGGCGCACGACCTGCCGACGACCGATATGCAGCTCCGCGACCTTCGCCAGAGGTGGGAGGGGATCGCCAACGAGCGCCTTGCGATGGCCGGGCTAGATATTCGCATTGACCATCGTTCGCACATGGAGCGCGGGCTAGAGATCGCGCCGACCGAGCATATGGGCGTCCATGCCACGCAGATGGAGCGGCGCGGCCTCGACGTGTCGCGGTCGCGGCTGGACGAGGAAGCGGCCCGGCGCAATGCCGAGCTGATCCGAGAGAAGCCCGAGCAGGTTCTAACCCTCATCACCGGCGAAAAGAGCGTGTTCGACCGGCACGACGTTGCGCGGGCGCTGCATCGCTACATCAACGACGACCCGCAGGAGTTCCAGAGCGCCTTTGCGAAGGTGATGGCCTCGCCGGCGCTGGTCGAGTTGCAGCCCGAGCGCGCGGACCCGGCAACGGGCGAGATCGAGCTTGCGCGGTATTCGACGCGGGAAATGGTCGAGATCGAATCCGGCATGATCGAGAGCGCGCAGCGGATGCACGGCGCGCATGGTCATGGCGTCGATCGCCGGCATGTCGAGCGGGCGATAGATCGGCAGGACGCCGCCATTCAGCGCAGCGCCGGCGATGCTTCCGCCCGGCTGTCGGACGAGCAGCGCCGGGCGATCGAGCATATCACCGGGCCGGAGAGGATCGCGGCCGTTGTCGGTTATGCCGGCGCTGGCAAGTCCACCATGCTCGCGGCCGCGCGCGAGGCGTGGGAGGCCGAGGGCTATCAGGTCCACGGCGCGGCGCTGTCGGGCAAGGCGGCCGAGGGCTTGGAGGAATCTTCCGGCATCCAGAGCCGCACCCTCGCGTCATGGTCCCGCGGTTGGGAGAACGACCGCGGCACACTCGGCCGCGGCGACGTGTTCGTGATCGACGAGGCGGGCATGGTCGGGAGCCGCCAGCTCGCCCGCTTCGTTGGCGAGGCCGAGGCGCGCGGGGCGAAGATCGTCCTTGTAGGCGACCATGAGCAGTTGCAGGCGATCGGGGCGGGCGCACCGTTTAGGGCGATCACGGAGGAAATCGGCCATGCCGAGCTGTCCGAGATTCGCCGGCAGCGCGTGGACTGGCAGCGGGAGGCGTCGGTTGACTTCGCCACGCACCGGACGGCCGAGGGGCTGGCGGCCTATCGGGATCGCGGCAATATCAGCTTTGCCGAAACCGGCGAGGACGCGCGGGGCCAGATCGTGCGCGACTACCTTGCCGATCGCGACGAGCGCCCGGACGGCACCCGCGTAGCGATGGCGCATCGCCGGGCCGATGTTCGCGCCATCAACGACGCGATCCGGGCCGAGCTACAGGACCGGGGCGAGCTGGCGCAGGGCGAGGACGCCGGCGCGCTGACCTTCCAGACCAATGACGGCAAGCGGGAGTTCGCGCCCGGCGACCGCATCGTGTTCTTGGAGAACAACCGCGACCTTGGCGTGAAAAACGGGATGCTAGGCACGGTCGATCATGTCGAGCCGGGCCGCATCATTGCCACGCTCGACGGCCGGGGCGGCGATAGTGTTTCCGTGCCGATGGGCGATTATCAGGCGATCGACCACGGCTATGCGACGACGATTCACAAAAATCAGGGGGCGACGGTGGACCGCGCCTATGTGATGGCGTCGGGGACGATGGACCGGCATCTAACCTATGTCGCCATGACCCGGCATCGTGACGGGGTGCAGCTCTACGCGGCACAGGACGAGTTCACCAATGCCGGCCGGCTGGTCGAGCATGGGGCCGCGCCCTATGAGCATGACCCGCAGAAGTCCGACAGCTATTTCGTGACGCTGGAAAACGACAAGGGCGAGCAGCGCACCCTATGGGGCGTCGATCTTGAGCGCGCCATGAAGGAGGCCGCGCCCGAGATCGGGGAGAAGATCGGCCTACAGCATGAGGGTTCCACCCCCGTCACCTTGCCGGATGGGACGCAGACGCACCGCAACACATGGAAGGTTCAGGACGCCGGCGAGCTGGCCTATAGCCAGCTAGAGCGCCGCCTGTCGCGGTCGGGCGTGAAGGAAACGACGCTCGACTATACCCGCGACTTTGCCGAGCGGCGCGGGATCGCGGAGCAAATGGGCGTCCGCAGCGAGATCGAGATTCCGGCCGAGCGCACCGGGCTACGTGCGGAACGGGAGTCGACGGCCGGGGATCATGCCCTTGATCGGAGATCCTCGCAAAAAGTTCGCGCGGATCTCGCGCAGGATCTTCGTGCAGATCCGCGCGAGGATCTCGCCGGCGATCGACAGCAGCGCCAACGGCCGTTCGAGGGCCTGAAACTCGGCCGCCGCGCCGCGCCCGAGAGCCGCGAGCCAGACCGCGCCGGCGCGGACGGCCCGCAGATCGACCAGAAACGGCCGCAGCAGGCCGAGAAGCAGCGGCGCGGTATGTTCGCCGGCCTCAAGCTCAATGCGCGTCCTGCCCCCTCACAGGAGCGCACAGAGCGGCCGGAAAGGGAAGGGAGCTTGCGGCAGGCGCCTGCGCCCGACCGGCTGGCCGAGCGGGCGCGGGGGCAGTCGCCGCTTGAGGCCGCCGTTGACCGCTATTCGCGGGCCTATCAGTCGATCGACCAGCACCGGCGCGAGGGCTTGCCGGTCCTCGACATGCAGCGGCAGGAAATAGGCGATGCCGGCCGGCAGCTCGACCAGGTGCAGGGCGGCATGAAAGATTTGCTGCGCTCGACGTTGCAAAACGACCCGGCGACGGTGCGCGCCATGACCGAGCTTTCCGGCCGGGAGCGTGTCGCGCAGGTTATCGACGGGATGAAGCGCGAAAACGCGGCGCTGCAAGACCCGAATATCAGGGCCGAGCGGTTCGTTGAACGCTGGCAGGAGCTACAGGGCCAGCGCCGGGAGCTTCGCGGCTGGCAGCACGACGATGCCCGCGCCAAGGTCGAAAGCCAGATGAACGGCATGACCAAGAGCCTTGAGCGTGACCCGCAGGTAGATTCCATCCTGCGCAATCGCCGTCAGGAACTCGGAATCGGGCAGCAGCAGCGCCGGGGGCAGAGCATCGCCCACGAGCTGCAAGAGGAAATGTCACGCAGCCGGCAACTTAGCCGGGGCATCGGTTTGGGAAGGTAGGCACGGAGAATATGGCGGAGCTGGACGACGACAGGGAAGGAATCGAGCCGGAAGCACTGGACGAGGACGCCGGCGACCCGGCCGCCGCGTTCGACGCGCTCCGGCGCACGATCGAGACGCAGGGCGCGCAGATCGGCGCGGAAATGACCGTGATGCGGCGCGGGCTGGAAGCGGCTTTCGACCAGCTCGAAAAGATCGAGCCGGCGCAGGACTACAAGCCCCAGCTCGCCCAGCTCGTGCAGGCGCTCGACAATGTTGCGGAGCGGCTGCACGGCGTAGAGCAATCGCCTATTCTCCGGCAGGGTGCGACACACTATGCGGCGCTCCTCGAGCGCAGCGGCGAGGCCCTGATACGCACCGCCGCGCAGCAGCTCGAGCGGCAGGCGTCCGACCTCGAGCGCGCCGGCCGGAACCTCGCCGCTCATACGAAAAGCGCCTACGACCGGAAAAGTCAGGATTTCCGCATATGGATGGCCGGCCTTGTCGGGCTGTTCGTCGGCATATTCCTGATTTTGCTGTTGCCGCGTTTCCTGCCCTTCTCGGCCGACACCCATGTTGCGGCGACCGTCATAGGTCAGGACCGATGGAACGCCGGCGTCACCATGATGCGGGTGGCCGATCCCCGAAGCTGGCGCGGCGTGGCCGATTCCTCGCAGCTCGTGCGCGACAATGCCGAGGCGATCGGGCAATGCGCCGAGGCCGCGCGCACGGCCGGTTCAGATCAGCAATGCACCATCACCGTGAAAGCGCCGGCAGCACCGGCGCAGTAGGGTTGTGGGGGGACACCAGTTATTTCGGGAGGTTTTCTTCCGCCTCAACAGGTCCGGCGGCCATCGCGACGAGGCGCGCCGCGATACGCTTGCGCAGTTGCTCGGGGAGCGGGCGCGACGACAGCGCCTCGTGAATCCACAGCCCATCGGCGGCAAGGCGCGAAATGAACCTGTCCAACTCGGCAGCGTCGTTTCCAATCGGCGCAGGAGGTGCCCAGCGGTCGATGACCTGTTGCCACAGATCGCCAAGCTGCCGATTGTCGGAGCTTTCCAGTATGAGCAGCAGTTCGACCCGCCGGGCAGCTCTTGCGCAGGTGTTGATGTAGGCGGCGTGTCGTTCGGCGTCTGTCGCCCTGTCCGAGGTGTTGCCGGCGCTCGCTTCCAGCTCCTGTTCCCATGAGCGAGTCAGATGCTCATGGGTGGCGAGGATCAGGGCTTCGCGCGACGGGAAATGATACAGAAGGCCGGCGCGTGTCATGCCGGTTTCGAGCGCTACGGCGTCGAGGGTGACGGCGGTGAGGCCGTCACGCTCGATGATGCTCACAATGGCTTCAAGCACTTCGAGGCGCTTGCTGGCTCTCGCCATGTCGGCTTCCTTAGTGTTGTGTGGGATAGGCTGACGATTGCGAGCCGGGACCGTAGCGCCGCAACAGGATGCCGGTGATCAGGGCACCCACGGCCAGAACACCCGCCGCCACGTACATGACGACCGTATAGGCGTGGTCGAATGCGATTCCTGCCGCTTGACGCACGACAACACCATCGGCCCCCGCCTCGTTGGCAAAGACCAGCGCCGACGCCATGCTGTCGCGGGCCGCTTCCGAGGTTCCGGCGGGGAACACGACGTTGACCGTATAGAGGTAGGCCAAAAGACTTCCGAGAATTGTGACAGCGAACAGACTGCCAAACTCGTAGGACACTTCCTCGACCGACGACGCCATGCCGGCGCGATGCACAGGCACATTGCCCACAATAGCCGTTGATGCCACCGACATTGTTGCACCTACGCCGGCACCGGTCAGCGCCAGACCGGCGATCAGCCAGCCAAGGCCATGAGTGATGCCCCATGTCGCAAGCAGGACCGCCAGCGATCCCGCCGCAAGCCCGCCAGCTATAAGGATACGTAGGCCAATACGATGCAGGAATGCACCACCGAGCAGCGCAGTCGGCAATGATCCGAGCGCCGCCGCCGAAACCAGCATCCCGGCTTCCAGCGGCGTGAAGCCCGCAACGAGCTGGAAGCGTTGCGTCGTAGCAAGCTCAACACCGCCGATGGCGAACTGGGAGAACGCGGCCGCTAGAACGCCCGATGTGAACGCGGCATTGCGGAAGATCGAGAAGTCGAGCAGCGGGAACGGCAGGCGCAGTTGCCGGCGGACGAACAGCGCTCCGGCGAGGATGGCAACCAGCAGCGAAATAGCGGGGACGGCCCACGACTGCCCGGCATGGGCAGATTCCTTGATCGCGATCACA
The DNA here is from genome assembly GCF_900155885.1 of Rhizobium sp. RU20A. Classification (GTDB taxonomy): domain Bacteria; phylum Pseudomonadota; class Alphaproteobacteria; order Rhizobiales; family Rhizobiaceae; genus RU20A. The sequence goes on along the minus strand of NZ_FTMB01000016.1, from coordinate 3,641 downwards.
AAAGCCGACAGCGCCACCAATGCCTGAAACGACGACACCACGTCCCAAGGCTTGGTCGCATCGCCGGCCACCTTCGGCGCAACGATCAGCGCCGAAATGAAGGCAGCGACCACTACCGGCACATTGATGAGGAACACCGACCCCCACCAGAAATGGCCGAGCAGAAAACCGCCGATGATCGGTCCGAGCGCAGCGCCGACGACCGACAACGACCCCCAGATCGCAATGGCGATGTTGCGTTCCCGGTCATCCTCGAAGGTGACGCGGATGAGGGCGAGTGTCGCGGGCATCATCGCCGCCGCGCCGACCGCCAGAAAGGCCCGCGCCCCGATCAGGATTTCCGCTGTAGGCGAATAGGCCGCCACAATCGACGCGACACCGAACAGCACGAGGCCGATGAGGAACATGCGCCGGTGACCGATCCTGTCACCCAGCGTCCCGGTGCCGAGCAGCAGGCCGGCCATGACGAGGGGGTATGCGTTGATGATCCACAACCCTTGCGTTGCCGTCGCGCCAAGCTCGCGCGTCAGGGTAGGCAGGGCCGTGTAGAGGACCGAATTGTCCAGAACGATAAGCAGGAGACCGGCGGCGACGGTCACCAGAAGAACCCAGCGGTTCGAGTGGGCGGCAGGCATGATAGCACCATTCAGTGAGAGTAGCCAAACTTTACAGACAAGTTAGTAAAGTATCAAGCGCCTGCCCGTGAGGAACTTCAGACAATGGCCGACAGCGGGGCTTCGCATTCCGGGGCGCGATCAATTTGTCGCGAAATTCCTGATTTTTGCGACAAAATCGCCGGCGCTGATTTTGCAGGGAAAAATCTGTCGCAAAAATCAGGTGCGAAAGTCAAACTTGTGCGACTGACTTTCGCGACACGTCGCGGCCCGGATTCCGCGCCGCTGCGGACGTGGTGCAGGTTTCAGGATTTGCGCGACATAAGGGGCGCGAAGGAATTTAATTCTGGATCACCAGATCAAAAGACCTTGGCGGGCAGACGCGCTCGAAATAGTAGCTTTCAACATCGTCCCAAACAGCGTGCCACGCGGCTAAAAAGCCCTCCGCGCCCTGTTCGCGCGCAGCAGTCCGTTCATGCCGCACTTTGGTCGGCACATCCACGATCACGGCGAGGTCGATCAAATCCCGAAGGAACGGAGATGCGGAATAAGCTCCTTCGAGCAGAATCGTGGGCGCTGGCGCGACTTCGGTAAATTCGTTCTTGAGGCTGTAAGTGCCATCCGGGCCTAGTCCCTGCATGAAGTCGAAAGCTCGCCACTGTGCAGGTTCCCCCTTGCGTAGAGGCTCTATTGCCTCGCGAACGCGGTCCCACTCAAAAACGCGATTCAACCGCTCCGCCACGGTTTTGTGAGGCCACTCGGATTCGGGAACCTGCGTTTGATAGAAATCATCGAGCGTAACCAAGGCTATGTCGGTCAGCTTCGCCAACCTTGCCGCAATCGTTGACTTACCGGAGCCGCTTCCCCCGTCAAGCGCCACGACAACAGGACGTGCGAGTTCGGCGCGGAGGGCTTCTATTCTCTCAAGTATGTGGAGTTCAGGCGACTTCATTGTTCAACCAATTTCGATGATGCTGCGTTGTCGCAAAAATTCCAAAACCCGCGACAGCTTTCTTGTCGCATAATAGGGATTTCCGCGACGGTTTGCACGAGGTAGATTCCGGGCATGTCGCCCACGAGGAAGCCCCTGCCCTTGCTTATCGGATATGCCCGCGTCTCGACCGACGGCCAGACTCTCGACCAGCAGCGCGCGGCGCTGAAAGCGGCCGGCTGCAAGCGCGTGTTCGAGGAAAAGGCATCCGGCGCGCAGCGCGGCCGCCGCGAGCTGGCGAAGATGCTGGACCATTTGCAGCCCGGGAACGTGGTGACGGTGACGCGGCTTGATCGCCTCGCCCGATCGACGCGCGATCTTCTCGACATTGCTGAGCGGATCGGCCACGCCGAGGCCGGCTTGCGTTCGCTGGCCGAGCCGTGGGCCGACACGACGACGCCGGCCGGGCGCATGGTGCTGACTTTCTTCGCCGGCGTTGCCGAGTTCGAGCGCAGCTTGATCCATGAGCGCACGAGCGCCGGCCGCGCGGCGGCGAAGGCGAAGGGCGTTCGGTTCGGCCGCCCCCCTGCCCTGTCGGCCGAGCAGATCGCACACGCCCGCCAGCTCATCAGCGAGGACAAGAAGCCGGCCGAGGTTGCCCGGCTCTTGGGTGTGCATCGCTCTACCCTCTACCGGGCCATAGAACGCATTGACGTGGATACGCATTGACGCAACTACGTTTAGTCGCCCGGCCCTAGAAGTAGTGCCTTTCTCGCCCCCTTACGCAAAGGGTTGCAGAATCGGGCGATTTCGTCTCTTCATGTAGACATGGCGAGTCGCACCCGAGAACAAGTTAAGCTGGAAAGTGTCCGAAACCTGCGCGCCCGTTGGCGCGCGGAGGGCCGGATTCTTGTGCAGGCCGATCTGCCCGGCGAGCTGGTCGCGGCGATTGACCGCCTGAAGGACGACGCGGGCTTGCGAGGGCGCGCGCCGATCATCGAGGAAGCGTTGAGGTTCTATATCGAAGCGAAGCAAGGGACATAACGGCAAAACGCCCGACCGTTGGCGCGGTCGAGCGTTTTATAGGCCGTCAGACACACCGTAGAGCCGGGGCCATCAAAGTCTCCCCTTATCTACGCTAGAGCACTCCAATTCGCAAGATTGATTCTTGCGGAAACGGGGAAAGCTGTGCCTGCCGTCCGCGCTGTCATGTCCTTCAAAAGGAAGGACGAGGGCATATGTTGAGGACGCACTACGCGGCCGCGATCGGCTGCGCGCGCGGGAACGCGCTTGATGAAATCATGCGGGAGGTTTGGACTCGATACGGCGCGGGCCAGCTCACCGACGACGAGGCCGGCGAGCTTACGACGCTCGCCCATGAGCGCCGGGCCGCCCTGCGGGGATCGGGACAGACCGCGCTAGGGTTGATCTTTCCGCCCCCTGCCCCACGCTGCCCGACACCAGTTCGCCGGCATAGCCATATCCGGGGACGATCGGAGGGCCGCATATGGCGGCCGACGACGCGCAAGGACGTGCAGGCGATCTTGAAGGCGGCCGAAATCTACAACGAGGCCGGCTTGCACGAGAAGGGCGAGCGCAGCGGGCCGCTAGGATCGGTGGCGCTGGACGTGCTGCGGCTGTTCGTCAATCTCATCGACTTCCGCACCGGCCGGCTTGAGCCGTCAATCACCACGATCATGGATCGGCTAGGCCGGTCGCGCGATACGATCGTGCGGGCGCTGAAGAATCTGCGGGCGCATGGCTTCATTGACTGGCTGCGGCGCTATGAGCCGACCGGGAACGAAGGGCGCGGCCCACAGGTGCAGCAGGCCAGCAACGCCTATCGCCTGTCCCTGCCGGAGAAGGCCCGGCAGTTCCTTGGACGGTTCGGCAAGGCTCCACCCCCGCCCGCCGATCATGGACAGGATCAGCGGGCTTGGAGCGAGGCAATCGACGCCTACAAGACCACCCTGCCCCTCGATGAGCGAACGCAGATCGACGCCGGCGATAGCCCGCTAGGACAGGCCCTTGTGCGCATGGCGAAAAACTTCATGAAACGTGAGTCCGATAACCAGACTGAATCCCCATCTGATCTT
>NZ_FTMB01000015.1 GCF_900155885.1 Rhizobium sp. RU20A | reverse complement strand
GGTGCGGTCGAGAAGACTCGAACTTCCACGGGTTGCCCCACAGCGACCTCAACGCTGCGCGTCTACCAATTCCGCCACGACCGCATCGTGGTAGGCACCGAATTTCACCGGCCGGGCTGCATGTAGCAAAAGCCTTTCAGGCCCACAAGCCCGCCGTATAGCGGCTCGATGATGTCCCTCGTAATATTGCGCCGCGAAAGGCGACCCAGGTCCTATTTGAACAGCGGCATTGACCGCTTGTTGGTCAGGCTGGCGCGGTCGGTCTCAAAGCGGTAGCCGTCCCAATCCTTCCACGCTTCCCAACCTGTCGCGGTGGCGCGTCCATACCACACGCGCACCTTGACCTTATCGCCTCCAAGGTCCTCGACAACCTCAACCGTGTGGCTCCCTCCTAACCCGGAGGGGGTGTCGAAGACCTCAACGCTTCGGCGCTGGCCGTTGCTTTTCATGCTTCGCCTCCTCTAGCCGGAAATGGGCGACCAAGCCCTGATTGGCTCGGTGGCTTGCCAGTGCATAGGCGCAAGCCTGCGCTAGCAGGTCGGGGTTTGCGGTCATGCCCGATTTTGCGCGCCCCTTGATGTCGGCTTTCAAGTCGTCGTCACTGGTCCCAACGTGCATGTTTCCGACAATCCAACGCAGTTGCGCATAGGGGATCTCGTCGACGCGCCGAACAGGCAGGGCGGAGATTAGGCCCTTGCGCTGGCTGGCCGCCTCTCCGGCTTCACTAGCTTCCCCCTTGGTCGGGAAATAGGCTTTCACCAGCTGGCGGCGCTGATGAAAGCCTCTGAGCCGTCTTCCTGTGTGTATAGGCTCCAATCGGCGGCACTGCCGCCGAACATGGCATCGCCTCGGCCGGAAAACTCTATGACTGTAAAAATCTGCTCATTCATGTGGGGATCCTCTGTTTTCCGGGGCTGATCAGGCGGCGCTGTCGCCGCTGATCGATTTCAAGACTAGACTTGCCGCATAGCGTCCGGCCTCGTTCAAGTTGCGCTGCCAAGCCCCCTGCGACGGCGACCAGCGGAACCCGTGAGATTTCAGGGTGCGCCGCGTCTGTTCGTCCGGCTTGCCGGGAAACAGCAACTGAATGCGGGCCATGTCGGTATTTTCCTTGACCGTGACGGCTCCTGCCTCCGTCTCGACGTCCTCGGCGCGGTCACCGCGCTTCTTCATCGCAGCAAGCGAAGCGAGGCGGGATTGCATACGGCGCAGCTCGGCGCGGGTGTTAGTGGTGGAAAAGCCGCGTCGGTTCTGCCAAGGGGCAAGGGTGACGCCACGCGATGCCCTTTCGTCGTCCATGCCGGTTTCCGCAATCACTTGGGCCAGAATTTCGGCTTCGCTCGCCTGATCCTTCTCCATTCGGCGAATGATGACATTCGCCCGTTTCATCCGGTCGATGGACAGTGCCAGGTCTTCGATCCGCGAGGCGATGCGCTGCATTGCGGCCGGATCGCCTGAGCGGATCGGATCGTCATCGGCCCCATTGGGAAACGCCTTGCGTTTCACCGCCTTTTTCGCGGTCGCGATATGAGCCGAGATGTCAGCACGGCGGGCGTCTGATACTCGCATCCGCTTTTCGTTGCGGGCGACGGGAAAGCGGGCAGGACCGGTGATAAACCAGTTCATACAACGGCCTTCCGCTGCCCAATACTTGGCGGTGATCTCGACATGACGGCGGGCAAACGCCTCTAGTTCAGCGTCCGGCAGGGGCAGTTTTGCTTGCTCCCGCAGCTCCACCATGTAGGCAGCAAAGCCGTTGAGGCGCTCTGCCAGTCCCTCCAGTTCGGACAGGGTGCGCCGCTCCGGAAAATGAGTAAGGGCATGGAAGCTATGTTCGATGTCCTTCGCCGCGATGGTCGCGGCAAAGGTTCCGGCCAGAATGGACAGGGTGCGGTCCTCGACAACAGCGATGATCATCGGACCACTCCCGCCATAACGGTCGGATGAGTGCGGGTGATGCGGGTCTGAAACCCGATCAAAGCGCCACCTAAAATAACCCCATGGGAAGAATGCTGGTCCGCCTTGGCAAAGACCGGATCAAGAACCGGCTTGCAGACGTTCAGGCGGGCCGCTGCTTCCTCAATGCTGATCTGCGGCGGTAGAACATGCGAGCCATCCAGGCTGGCAAGAACGATCTTTCCAGCCAACGGCTGCGGGTAGCCGTCAAAGACAATGAAGGCGGCCAAGCCGTCGCGCAAACCCTCCTCATCGACGATAAGAACGTGGTTCGTGTCGAATGGCACCACCTCGACAAGCTGGCATCCAATCAGCCCGTAGGTCTGAGAGAACGCGCTCGGTGCTGCGACCTCTGCGGCTTGAATGGTCCCGGCTTCCGGGTCCAGCAGGTAAACGGTTGCGGTTGTGGTCATAGTTCTCACCCTTTCTCCATGTCCGCGAAGCGGTCTTCTCATGCCCCTCGTGGGCAGGAGCCCCGCTCCTGTTCCCGAGTTCGCGCGGAGCAGCGGGGGAGAGGGTGGCAAGGGGATAAAAACGGAGGGGGTTCGCCCGCCCAAGGCAAAGCCGAAGGGGCGTCGCGTCAGCGGCGCTCCTGCACAAAGCGCTGCCCCAAGGCTGCGCGAAGGAAGGACGGGGAGACCGTTTTTTCCCCTTGTGAGGGAGAGGGGGCAGCGCTCCTCTTTCCCTCATCAAAGAAACAGACAGGACGCCTCCGGCGTCACTGCTTTATCCTGGCCGAGACCCGACAAACCGTGCTGATGCTGATGACTGTGAAGAGCAGTAGGGGAGGGGAAAGGCCGCCCCGATACGAGGCAGGGCGGCCTCCGTAGGCACATGACAGAAAAGGGCTAGAGATCTGCCACGACCTGACCTGATAAGCGGGCAATATGGGTCGATTGCGGAAAGCTGTAAATGTTCCGAACCGATTTTTGCCCAAGATGCATGGGATTGAAGGCGAAGCCGCAGCGCAACCGATCGTTACCCGAATGGGCGGAGACAGCGCCTGCTGGCTCCGTGCCGAAGGCATAGAGCGGGGTCGCCAAGCGATGCGCCAAAGCAGCTATCCAGGGTAGACTTTCGAGGCACCATCTTTAATTGTCCCGGAGGAACAACGATGAAATTCCAGTGTGGTTGGTGGCAATGGCAGGTTTCGGACTCGATCAGTGGGTAAGCCATCTCGGACTTGAACGCGTTGACGACCCAAGCAAAGATCATCCGATCTATCGCAAGCGTCTCGGCGGAACGATCATCGACCTCAAGGAACTGGATCTGCTTGTCGCTCAACGGCTGCGTGATCTGCGAACCGACCGGCAAATTGCGCAAGCCAAAGTCGCGACCCTCCTGGGCCTAAAGGAGGCGACCTATGCCCGATACGAAAACGCCTCATCCTTGATGACCGTCGGACGCCTGCTCCACGTGTTCGAGGTCCTCGATATCACTACGGAAGAGTTCTTCGATCCTTTCGTCAAAGAACGGCCCCCTCAATCCGAAGGCAACTCACAGGAAGCAGAGAGAAACAAGCTGATGGAAGAAACGGTCGGCCACCTGCAGAAGCTCGACGAAACTGCCTTGAAGATGGTGCATGACCTTGTGCTTGCCATGGAGCCCCGGACGAACGAGAAGCAGAAAGGGAATGGCGCGGCGAAAGCCGCGCCATAAATTGCACTCAATGGGTTGGCTCTGGTTTCCGCCGCGCGCCGGCCGCCATTGGCGAATAGCCGGCGCTCATGCGGCGTCCTTCCCCCATCTGGCAAAGACACCGCTTGGATCGATCGGCGCCAGTCCGAGATCCGAAAACAACAATGAAGAACATCGGAGCTTTCAGCATAGCGCCGCCCCTCCTCCAGGGGCGGGAAAGCGGGAATTCTCGACACGGTTTTGACGGATAAAGGGAAGCCGCAGGAGGCTTAGCATAGCGCCGCGAAGCGGAAGCCGGGACCGACTTCCCCCGCCAAAACCGTTCCGTAAAGGTGATCCCAATGGCAAATGCATTTGATCAGGCGTTGCAAAGGGCAACAGGCGGATATCCCGCCGACAGGCTGATCGTCACCAAGAACGTGGATAACGAACCCGAAGTCTGCATGTTCGTCCTCGATGCTGACAATCAGCTGCTCCGCGTTTCCTATGGCCCGAAAGGTGAGATCAGGTTTCAGACGAACCAGCTGGATGACCTGCTTTTTTCGCGCCAGCTCTTAGAGCTGATCGCGAAAATGCAGGTTCTCGCTGACCGTAAATGGAGACAGATCCAACGGCATTGGGTAGAGGACAAGGCCACATGGGAAGGGTTTGAGCATCTTTTGGACGCTCCGAACGCTCCGGATGTGATTGGCTTCGACGATCCTGTCGTCAGGAACGGCAGCGACCGGATTCAGTGAAGCGAAGGCGCTGGCTCCTGCAGCAGCTTTACCATCTGCCTTACAACCGTCCGCAGCTTCCTCCAGTCGCGTAGATCGCCTTCATTCACGCGCTCTTGGATTGCGGTCAGGATCCATCCGACGCAGGCGATATCGTCTGCAGCGCGATACTCGTCCGATCGATGGAAGCAGGCGACGATGCGAGGCCGCGCGCCCTCCTCAGACTTCGGGATCTTCGATACCAGGTCTTGCGCTTCACGATAGGCCTTCGCCACACGCTTGAGGTCGTCCGGTCCGGCTTGGGTAATCATGCCGACGGTCCACATCAGGGTATTCGAAAGGTGCTCCACTTCGTCAGTCATGGTGATCTCGTCCTCTCCACTGTGACAGCGCTCGAAAAGCTACCACCACGCCGACACTCGCGTTAGCTGCAGATCTGCAGATTAGGATCGCGTAATCTTCTATCTTGATTTTTGGCGGCCTATGTGTTCCCTGTTTGTTCCTTTCGCTACCAGTTGTGAAAGGACCAAATTGAATGCTCGCCGGCCTGAAAATCGAGGCAGAAGTTTATGTGCCTCTCATGCTCCACGGGTTATGCGCCGGCTTTCCATCACCCGCAGATGACTACATTGAAGAATCGATTGACCTCACAAAACTCCTGATCCGGAATCCGCCGGCCACCTTCTTGTGGAAGGTCGACGGCAACTCGATGCGGGATGCGGGCATATTTCATGGGGATTTGATCGTGGTCGACCGAAGCGTACGGCCGGTCGACGGCGATATCGTCGTGGCGACCGTTCACGGCGAACGGTCGTTGAAGCGGCTGCGCATGACGGGCGGTCGTCCGCGGCTGATGTTCGAGAATTCGGATATGCCACTGTTTGACCTTCCGGAGGTCGCGGAAGTGGAGATCTGGGGTGTTGCGCTCTGCAACGTCCATTGGCTGCGACCGAGGAAGCAGGGATGACCTCATTCGCACTGATTGACGGCAACTCGTTCTATTGCTCGTGTGAGCGTGTCTTTGACCCTTCCATTGCGAAGCGGCCGGTGATCGTTCTTTCCAACAATGACGGATGCGCCGTTGCCAGAACGGCGGAAGCCAAAGCCCTCGGGATTGGCATGGGCGAACCTTACTTCAAGATCCGTGACCTCTGTCGCGATAACGACGTGGCTGTCTACTCCAGCAACTACACGCTTTATGGCGACATGAGCGCCAGGCTGAATGCGATCTACCGGCAATGGTCTCCGGATGTCGAGGTTTACTCGATCGATGAGAGCTTTCTGGACATGACCGACATCAGGCCAGCTGATCGCGTTGCCTTTGGCCGCGATCTGCGCTCCACGGTCCAGCAATGGACCGGGATCCCGACCTGTGTCGGCATTGGCCCGAGCAAGACGCTGGCGAAGTTCGCAAATCATGTCGCAAAAAAGAACCCGGAGCTCGGCGGCGTCTGCGACCTAACAGACGCAGGCGTTCGGCAAAGCTGGCTCGATCGCGTCGAGGTTGGGGAGGTTTGGGGCGTTGGCTCGGCATCAGAACGAAAACTATTCGGCCTGGGCATTGAGACGGCCGGCGACCTGGCCCGCGTCGATGCGCGGCTTGCTCGCAATCTCCTGAGCGTGGTGGGCGAAAGAACGGTTCTGGAGCTGCAGGGCATTTCATGCCTGCCGCTCGAAGACGTACCGCCACAACGGAAGGGCTGCGCCGTAACCCGATCCTTCGGAACGCCGGTTACGGATCTGGCTGGAATGCTCGAGGCGGTCGCGGCCTATGCGATGAGGGCAGGAGAGAAGCTGCGTCGGCATGGTCTCGAGGCAACACATATGGCGGTCTTCATGCACACGTCGCGCTTCAATCAAAAGGACAAACCGCACTCGGCACAGACGACGGTTCACTTCCCAGAGGCGTCGAATGACACGTTTGACCTGATCCGGGCAGCTCAGAGCGGAGCGCGCAAGATCTTCAGGGACGGCCACCGCTACGCAAAGGCCGGCATCATCATGAATGATCTGGTGCGGGCGGCGTCACAGCCGCGTCCTCTGTTCGACGCGCGGGACCGTGAGCAGTCGGAACGGCTGATGACGGCGCTGGATGCGGTCAACGGGAAATTTGGGCGTGGGTCGCTTATCCCGGCGTCGGCCGGCATCAAGCGCGACTGGCAAACCAAGTTTGACCGTCGGTCACCGCGCTACACCACGAACATCAAAGAACTGCCCGTAGCCGTGGCGCGCTGAAAAACGAAGAGATGCGAGGGACCCGCATGAGCCTGCCTCGGCTGAAGGACTACCGGGCGGAAAAGATCGACGTCGAGTGCCGGCGCTGCGACCGTTATGCCGTGCTCGATCGGAAAGCACTGGTGAAGAAATACGGCGCCAGCTGTCAGTTCGTCGACCTGAAGCGCGCGCTCGCGATTGGGTGCGACCGGAGGGGGTCAGATCAGTGTGAAGCGCGCTTTCCTTGCCTCCTGCGGATCGGCGTCCTGATAGAACGTGGTTAGTCTCTATAGCGGCGGCTCGCCAGGATAAATAACAAGCCTAAGCTTAAGAACGGCAGAGAGTAGGCGAGGGCATTCGGATATTTCCATGGCGCCGGGGGAAGGTTTCGACATCCGCCCGCGCCGTCCAGACCACAACTGAGGCTCGCTACAAAGTACCAGAAGCCGACTGCAAACAGGCAGACGGCTATTCCTGAGAATAGAAAGACGCGCTTGACCATAGCGCGACAATACCCAAGGCTCGGGCATTGGGAAGAGCCGCCCTAGTGGGGCGGCTCAGCGCTGACCAGCGCATCGAATGCGGCCTCTTCTTCGGCAAGCTTCGCTTCGGCCGCCGCCAGCTCGGCTGCGATCTGCTGACGCTCGGCCTGGTCGATGGACGCTGCAAGTTCGGCGCGCAGTTCGTTGATGTGGTCGTAAGTGGTCATCGTCAGCTCCTTTGAATGAAAACAAAGGTGCGGGACCGACAAGGGAGGGTTTGGGTCAATGACCGCCGGAGGCGGCCTGCGGGGCGTGGGGGAGCCGATTTCGTTGCGCAGCGGCGAAATTGGGGGAACCGCGCATCATTGACGCGGACGCTGCCTTGTCGGTGCAATTGGCTGCTGTTGAGAGAAAATATACCTCTCCGTATCTCGCCATCTTATGTTCCTTCGGAACAGCCCACCTTGGGCGGCGTTACGGGCACTCGGAAGGAACCGAGTATGACTGACAATCCAGCGATCTTTAGAAATCTCGCCTGTAGCGACATGGTTCGCAAAGCCTTGCAAAACCATGCCAAGCATCAGCCGATCGCCAATGACGATAGGATCGACAGTCTGTTGTCGCGGCTGGCTGAGGCCGAAGCGACGGCAAAGCGCGATCGAGACTTTGCCGGCACAAAGTGAGTGACTTGCAGATAGCGGCCTGAGAACCCATATCGAATCTAGCTGACGTAAGCACATACCTCCCAGTCCTTGCGTCAGCTGTTCCCCTCTGGAGGCTTTGACCTTCACACCTTAAGGGCCGCGGCTACCGCAGGCCCTTTTCTTTTGTGCAACGGATCCGTTCCAGGCGACCGCTCGCACAAGGAGGGCTAGTGTCCAACCTGCCGTGTTCTGTTTCCAGAATCTCACGCAATGCGCGGAAATCTCTCCAAATCGAAGCGAGAAAGGGAGCGCTGGCAACGGGAAGATTGATGACCCGCTCCAGCTTCCTCGTTAGGGCGGCGCTCGCCCGCTTCAAATGTGCTGAGGCAAGAGGATCCTCATAGATTGAGGTCGTGATGGCGTGTATTTGCCTCACTGAACGGACGGCCTTCACGCTCTTGAGATACCCGGAATAGCTTTGTCCCATAGATTGCTCCGTGCCAGCCCGGTAGGTAACGCAAAGCCTCGCTCTCTTCACCGGGCGAACGGCCTCTATGGTTAAGCAAGAGTTGCCGCCTGCCACACCAGATCACCCGCAAGTGGCCCGGGTGACCAGACCCGTCGCCGGATCAGTCTCGATCGTCACCCGATCCTCTCTAAAGTCCTGTGTCACCATATCGCCGTTGTGGATCTGGCGAACCGTCTCCGCGCCGGTCAGCTGCATCGCCTCTGCGTCTGTCGGTTTTTTTCTTGCCGATCAGTCCTTGTGCGGTTTCCGCTTTGCACGGACCTCCTGCCGGCGATGAAGCTCCATCCGCGCTGCAATCAGATGAGGCCAAAGCCACACAGGTTGCGACCATAGGAAAGGAATAGAACGACGACTTCATCGTGAATCTCCTTGCTCTGAAGCTCCTACAAGGAATTCAGGATTGGCTTTTTCGTGTCGCTGCCATCATAGCGAGACGAGTTCACCTCGCGGCCGACACGGTAAAACTCAAGCTGGCTGTCGATCTGGTTCTCAAGAAGAAAGGCTTTCGCTTTAGCACCCTGAACAGAGGCATCTAACCAGGTCTCATAGGCAGATGGATCCATCATGACGGGCATTCGCGTATGAATGTGAGCGATGTGATCGACGGCCGGCGCGGTGATGATCGTGCAGCTGGTGACGCCTAGCTTGTCATTATGCGCCCATAGCCCGGCAAAGGAGAAGGGCTTTGCCTCGGGGAGCTGCAACAGCCATGGGTCTTTCTTGCCGTCCTCTTCGCTCGTGGTCCACTCGAAATAGCCGTCGGCCGGGATGAGGCAGCGCTTCGACTTGAAGGGCTCTCGGAATGCCCCTGAAGTGTCCACGGTCTCGATCCTGGCATTGAACATGGCCGCCTTCGGCAGCTCTTTCGCGAAGAACGGGACGAGCCACCACCGCCCGTATTCAATTTCGACCTCGCCAGCCTTGTCCTTATGGGCGAAGTGGACGCTCTGTGTCGGCGCGATGTTGTAGCGCGGCGGCATGTTTGAGGGGGGCGGGATGTTGTCGTGGATGTTGTAGAGGGCGTGGATCTCGGCCCAAGTCATCGTGTTGGTAAACCGACCGCACATTCGCAGCGCCCTTCCATGCGTTTGGCAAAGTTCATGCTCTGCACCCTATGTCGCCTTGTCAGAAGAAGCCAACCTCCTCCTGATATGGCCGGCCATCGAAAAGAGAATCAAAAACTGAACGAAGGAATTCCCTCACTATTGGGCGCTGGGTATCATCTCTACCAGGGCAAAGGTCGAATGCCCCCACACTGGGGAACAGGTATTCGGTATGTCCAGTGAAGGCCGATGGGTGACGGATAAACATGTTCTTCTGGCGCCCTGTTGTCCTCATCGCATCCCCATTCCCAGGAAAGAGGATGTATGCCCCTCGGCTCCCCAAGATGCCGTCACGATATGTGTGCATTTTGAATAGATCGTCTTGGCGGTGCACGCGCGCAAGTTCTCTTTCGTAATCAGTTTCCGCGGCTTCATCACTGCGCAGATACGCGTCACCAACTCCAAAATCGATCGATTCTAAGCGGTACTTCGCATCAAAATGCATCCAGTGCCTTTTGGGGATTTCACCCTCCCCAGACAAGAGAATCTCAATGCTGTAATCTGGATCGAATCTAGCTGTGTAACTGCCATGCCACCCTGCATCATGAGTAGGACGGGGGAATGTGCGATTGTAGAACAGGTTAACCTTGAGAGCCCGGCCCTTTTCCGCTCGGTAGATAAAACCAATTCGGCTTCGTTTACCTTTGAGTAGGCGAAGCTGAAACCCATTCTCTGTCCGATCAATAAACGAACCATCATTGGGCAGCTCACTCTCAGCAAGCTCTGCTAAGGTACGACGCAACAGAAAGAAGCACCAATACTCATACAGTTCGCTTACGGGGCGAAGGTCGCCAATCAGGCCGTCGGCTAGATCTCCTGCGCGCTTCCAAGGCAATTCCAAGCTCATCCGCAACGACAGATCTAGCTTCAGTATTTCTCTGTAGCCCCGCCGCTTTTGGAGAACCTGCGAATTGGATGGGAAATTGCGGAACGGCCCGATTTGGCGCCAGGGCCCTGATTGAAGCTCTTCATCTAACGCGGCAATCCACCCTTCCACCTCATGCAGCGAGGCCATTCTTTGAGTTGCGCGCAGGTTCGCCGCAAGTCGCTGCGCAATAAGCTGGAGCTCTTCCAAAAAGAACTTTACATAACGGTTTTCCGCCGTGTCCACTGTCTCTTTAGATGACAGTACTGGGAACTCGCGTGGGCTAAATCCGCGGAAGAGTTTGGACAGAGGCCCGCCAGCCACCATCGTAGAAGGTTCAAATTCCTCAATGAATGCGGGGATATCAGGCTCTTGAACGGAGCTGGTATCTACATAGCTTCGCCATTGGTCGAGGCGAGAATGAAAGGAACGCCCCAGCTCATCCAGTGCAACTGGCAAATTTCTTTCTGACATTATGTTGCGAAGGTGGAAAAGCAAAGCGGCTTCAGTTTCGGGAGTCACATCCGCGAGATTGAATGATGAGCTAACCGGACTGTCATATTGGAGAAGTAATTCAGAGAATTCCTCCGCGACTTGATCAAGAAGCGCTTTGAATTCAGAAAGATATCCAAATTTTCTGCAAACTACCTCGACGACCAGGGAAACGTTAGATGATAGACTCAGGTCAAGAATGCCTGCGTGCGTCTGTATACGTAGTTGACCAGATATCGTAGTACTTCCGTCCGAGTTGCTACGCCAGCGGCGTGGGGGGTCGGCTCGAAACACTGTGCCAAGGCGTTCCTGGAAGGGCCAACCTCTACGGAACGGTGCCTCGCTAAGCAGACCCTCCAAGGGGACAGGAAGGGTTACATCGATCAGATACTCCGTATTCTCGCGTAGTTGGAATCGCTCGAACAATACCGGAGCATCGGTGCGCCAACATATCGCCGGTACGCCAGCCTCTGCCGCAGCATCCGGTTCCAACTCCGTCTCAGCATAAGAAAGCAAAGGCGCATCAGGAAGGACTGGTAGCTCGATACCTCGTCCCCTCGACCACTCAATCTCAATATGCGTTTTAGCGTCCCACGAAAATCGAACTCGATGCAGAGCGTCAGCCATGGCGTCAGCTGACGAACGAGACGTAGCCGGTAGCGTGCAGGCGGTCGTGCATCACGCTCAACTTCTTGCGGGACCGCGGAAGCTGTTCGCTGCCTGCGGCAATCGACAATGTTTCCGACGGCAAAATCGCAACTTTCGTTCCCAATCCCATCGTATAGCTGGCACTGGGAGATGAATTGGCATGATTGCCTGCATAAAATGCGCTCAAAGCGTGAAGACTGTCGCCGAGGCTTCGGCGATTGCCGTGAATTTTTGGCAGAACTTTCTGCAACAGTGCTTCGTCAAGCGCTACTGGCCAACTTTGCATGACAGCTGTCTTCACCGTACCACCCAACAGCTGAGTAATGACCCACTCCGTTACATAGATGAATATTTCTTTGGAAATCCGATATCCGAAAGAAAACCCGACAGGTGAAAGGAGGTCATAAGTACCGTCTAGGGCAGTGATCAAGCCACTACGTATTGTTTCAATCTCCCCTTCGGCAACACCAAAATCAAGGAGTGTATCGAGAATCGTTGCTGGATTAGACACTGCATATTTTTGTGTCTCCCTGGCCTCAATTCCGCGCTTTAAAGCGATATCGGCCCGCCCGATGTTGATCGTGCCGCCTGGCTCGCTGCGGTTGCTTGCGAGCAGATAGTGGCTTGGCCGCTCCGCGTCCAACTCTATCACGTGAGCGCGATCGAGAACCTTCGGAGAAAACATGTAGGTCGTCTCATCGACATTCACCGTTCCAACGAAGAACAAATTAGGGGGCAAGATGAAATTCCGTCCCTCGGCAATCATCGCCGTTGCAGCCGCTGCTTCCCTACTTCCGGGACTTTCAGCTTCCAAAACAGCAGCAATAAGTTTGAGGTCGTCAGCGCCTAGCAGGGATATTCCACTCTCGGCGTCAAGGATGCTAGCCGCTTCCATAAGGGATAAGAACGGAGCAAAGTACCTTTCGACGTGGGAAAGGTTCATTTCATCGAAGATTAGGAAATGAGGAATGTCTGCCGCATCTGAGTGACTGGCGCGGAGGATTAGCCGAATGGTCTCGGTTATCTCGTAACTCTCGTGAGAAGAAGTGCCGTCAGGAAGAATTCGCTCTCTGCCGAACGGGGTACGAAAGCCGAGCAGCCTTTTGGGGGACGTCCAGTCGGGACCAACTGCAACGAGCTCAAAAATCGAACCCTCGACTTGACCAGTATGATGTCGCTGTAACCCTTCTGCCAATTTCAACGCAGCGCGTGATTTTCCTGTGCCAGAGGGGCCTGTAATGATGACGAAATTCTTGGCAGTTAGCGCGGCGACCAAGCCCAAAGAGACTTCTGAAAGGTTCTCCTCTTTAGTGTCTGTCGTTGGCAGCAGCCGCGCAGGCAAGTAAGTCTCCGGAAGAGGCAGGCTGGCAGTGAAAGTTGTGCCTTCTGTTTCGAGATCCGCGTCAGCGGTAGTATCGAAAACGGCATTGATCTCCGAAGGAGTGAGACCAATTCGAGATTGGAACTCCTCTGTAATACGCTTCAGCCGATCGGCATCAGTGGAAACGCCTGACAAGAAAGGCTCGAGGTCTTGGCCTCTCCAGTACCAGACTGCCACGTCAATCAGACTTGGGAGGGGTTTTCGCTGGTCACTGCTGAGGGCTAATCTTGCCAGGCGCGATACATAGCCTTCTGCAAGACTGGCCTTTCGTGGCTTTTCTTCAGTTAGAGCGATAATCCCTCGCCAAGGCGTGCCAGAGATCGTTGAATTGGTACCGTTGGAACGGTATCGCGTGGGGCGGTAACCCGTTTTTCCAGCTTCTAAGACGGCAAATGGATTAAAATAAAAGTGGTCGTCATCTCCAGATTTTGTCGCGCCTATTTCTTCCAGCGCCTTGATGAAGGCAGGCTCCGATTCTGCTATGGCAACGGATTGCGCTTCCTTTATTGCTAACGTGCGCTTCACAATCAGAAAATCGAAGAGCGGGGTTCTTTTCGCCCGAGACTCACCAATCCGCCTAATCGCTTTCCCAATACGCCCTGCAGAAAGGTACAGGCCCATTAGACCGACCCCATTTCTATCTTTGCGAGGTTTTTGACCATCATCTTGCAGAAGTCTTTGTTAATATCGATCCCGATGGATCGGAATCCGTTTTTCCGCGCGAACACCAAACTTGTCCCACTTCCAGCAAACGGGTCGAGTACGACGCCCCCAGGCGGCGTCGTCGTCAATACAGGTATCCTAACCAGCTCTTCAGAAAAGCGAGCTTTGTGGCCATGATGCATCCCCCGAACGGGTGGGACTTCCCAGGTATCAAGGGGCGGCAGGAACGAGCCGGAGTCCGTCAACCGGCCAACTGGCTCCTTGTTAAAATAATACCAACGTTCCTTCACGAAGTGGAAAACGTACTCGTGGGAGATTGAACAGCGGTCACGCACCTGATCCGGAATAGGATTGGGCTTAAGCCAAACATTGTCGTTTCGTACGGTCCAACCTTGATCCTGCATAGCAATCGCGAACCGATGCGGGATAAGCAGAAGTTGTTTTGGAATACACCATTTTCCGTCACCCTTCTTATCTTGAGGGCGGATACCGAACCGCCGGGCATTCTGCTTAACCTCGCCGCTTTTGTGTTCGCCTTTTCCACTCCAGTAGGTATCGCCGATGTTAACCCACATACTACCGTTCGGCGCGAGAATTGGCGCACAGGCGTTGAAAGTCGATACGAGCTTCTCGATGAAAGCTGATGGATGCTCCTCTAGTCCGATTTGACCATCAACGCCGTAATCGCGCTGCCCATAGAAAGGGGGTGAAGTAACCACGCAATTGACGAGCATTTCGTGTTGCCGGAGCACGCCTAAAGCCTCGGATACATCCATGTTCAGGATTATTGTGTGCTCATCGGCGTAGTATGCTTTTCGGCGCAGGCTAGACGACAGGAATATCTCGTCCTCTAGGACACGAGGATTCATTGCGGCATTTGCCTTGGTATTTGGCTTTTCCACACGCGCCTTGTGGGGCTTTGATTTTTCTGTGGGGATGTCTATGCCCCCCACGATCTTCAGCGCTGCTTTAGCCATGTATGTTCCCGCTAAAAATTATCAGTTATCGCTTGAGAAGCTGCTTCAGGAGCTTCCTAGGTTCGGATGAGACTTGCGGGATCGGGAAAGATCAAAGGGGCGCTTCATGTCTGGTTTCCCGACAGAGCCATGCGCGCCCGCCACCTGCACACTTTGGAATTTCAGCTTCGCCTGAGCGATATCGAACTCGTTCTGCATCCGCATCAGGGACTCCATGTCCGCGCCAAAGGCCTTCTCAAGTCGAATAGCCATTTCGGAAGACAACGCGGCCTGCTCGTTCAAAAATCGCGACAATGCAACGCGATGGATGCCAAGGGCTTGCGCCGCATCTTTTACAGTCAAGCCTCGCGGTTGTATAATTTGCAACCGCACAAATGCTCCAGGGTGAGAGCACGGGCTGGCAGGCGCGGTTTTCGGAGCATTCATTTCAACAGCCCTGTGTCGAATCAGTAGCCCAGCCTACCTGCCCTGCGTTTGCGTGTAAAGTTACGCGCTACAATGGACGAAGAAGTTCGTGCTCCGACGGAATTTTCAGCAAAGGTAGGTAGTGATGCTTTTGGGTATACCTGTTGAGACACTCTCCGTGAGACACTAAACAGCGTATCATTTGGGTTGCTTTCGCAGTTATGAGACGCTACCCAATGATGGTCTAGAACCTAATGAGACGTTTCATGGCAATTTACGGGTATGCGCGGGTCAGCACCATCGATCAGGATCTGGCGATTCAAGAGGCGGCTCTGAAGGCGGCGGGGTGCACGGTCATCCGGGCGGAAAAGAAATCCGGATCGACCAAGCAGGATCGGAAGGAGCTTAACACGCTTCTGGAATTCATGCGCGACGGCGACAGCCTGGTCGTGACGCGGGTCGATCGGCTGGCGCGGTCAGTTGGGGATCTGCAAGACATCGTACGGCTGCTCAAGCAAAAAGGGGTGACGCTGAAGGCAACGGAACAGCCGATCGACACCAGCTCGGCGGCCGGCAAAGCTTTCCTCGATATGCTCGGCGTATTTGCTGAGTTCGAGACGACCCTTCGTAGAGAACGACAGATGGAAGGCATCGCCGCAGCAAAAAGCAGAGGGGTCTACAAAGGCAGGAAGCCCCATGTTGATGTTGCTGAGATCTGCCGACTTAAATCCAACGGGATGGGACCAACAGAAATTGCCAAGACGCTGAACGTAGGTCGGGCCAGCGTGTATCGCGCCCTTAGAGAAGCCGCATCATCGTAGGGCGAAATGGCGGCTTCGCGGCAACAGGAAACGCAAGCCGCGTCGAAGTTGACGGCTGTAATGGGCCCGTGAGCGGACTGTCAAATATTGGGATGCGGAAGGGCGCGAGCGGACCTTAAAAAATAGAGTACGATTGACCGAGTTCCGCCGAGGCTGTGTGAAGATAAGTTCCTGATGTAGGATGATCTGGAAGTTGCACACGGTAATCTCAACAGCTTAACGGCACTAAACGCCCCACTTCCTTATAAACCAGGTTTTAACAATGGTCGTCAGCACAGCATAGCCAATCAGAAACGAGGCAACAATCGGCCAGTATAGAAGGGGTAGTGGCTGGAAGCCCAAAACGGCGGCCAAAGGTGAGTAAGGCAACGCGATCGCGACGGCGCAAATGATGACCGTTGAGGCTATTAGGGACGGGCTTGCCCAACTGTCGATGAATGGCCGCTTCGTTGTCCGGATGACATGGATGATCAGGGTCTGCGACAGGATCGATTCCACGAACCATCCTGTCTGGAAGAGAGAGGGATTCTCCCAGGCATTGAAGACGTAGAGCATAGTAGCATAGGTCGCATAATCAAAGATCGAGCTCATGGGGCCAATGAAGAGCATGAAACGCATGATGTTGCCGATTTCCCATTTGCGCGGTTTTTGTAGATACTCCTCATCGACAGTGTCGGTCGGGATCGTCGTCTGCGAGAAATCGTAAAGCAGGTTGTTGGCAAGTACCTGCAGCGGTGCCATCGGCAGGAAAGGCAGGAATACGGAGGCACCGAGTACGCTGAACATGTTTCCGAAACTCGAGCTCGCACTCATCTTGATGTATTTGACGATATTGCCAAACACCCTTCGTCCCTCAAGAACGCCCTCGTTTAGGATCGAGAGGTTCTTTTCAAGAAGGATGATGTCTGCAGATTCCTTTGCGATATCTGCTGCGGTATCAACGGATATGCCAACATCGGCCCGCTTGAGTGCAGGTCCGTCATTGATGCCGTCGCCGAGAAACCCGACGACATGCGCCTTTGCCTGAAGTGCTGCTATGATCCGAGCCTTCTGCTGTGGTGAAACCTTGGCGAAGACATTGGCCTTCTCGGTCGCGTCTCCCAGAGCCGCATCATCCATCCCTTCGATCTCGCGACCTGTGACGACCCCGGTCACGGCGAGGCCGACATCCCGGCAGGTTTTCAACGTCACCAAGTCATTGTCCCCGGTCAGGATCTTGATGGCGACACCGGAAGCGGCCAGCGCCGAAAGTGCGGGGGCTGCCGTTTCCTTAGGCGGGTCGAGAAAGGCTATGAAGCCCTGCAAGGTGAGAGCCTTTTCATCGTCGGTGCGATAGGACGATTGAGGCTCAGCATCCTCCCTCGTTGCCAGAGCAATGACGCGGAAGCCGTCGCCATTGAGCTTGGACGTCACGGTGGCGACTTTCGCACGCTGGGTCTCGTCGAGCGGTCGAAACCCTTCAGAAGTCCGGCAGTTCACGCAGACGGCAAGCACCTCTTCAACGGCCCCCTTGCAGATCAGCATGGCTTTTCGATCAGGTCTCTCAACAACGACCGAGAGCCGACGACGATTGAAATCGAAAGGGATCTCGTCGAGCTTCTGGTACCCACCCTCCACAGACAAATGATCCTCAAGCTCTGCATGCTCCTGGATGGCGATGTCGAGAAGGTTCTTCAATCCACTTTCGAAGTGGCTATTGAGGTAGGCGTATTCGAGAACCCTGTCGTCATTGAGGCCTGCGACGTCGAGGTGCAGTTTCAGCACGACACGGTCCTGGGTCAGCGTACCGGTCTTATCAGTGCACAACACATCCATCGCCCCGAAGTTCTGGATCGCATCGAGGCGCTTGACGATCGCATGTTTCTTCGCCATTGCCATCGCGCCCTGGGCCAGATTGACGGTGACAATCATGGGCAACATTTCCGGCGCGAGACCGACGGCCACGGCCACGGCAAAAAACAGTGCCTCCCACCAATTGTGTTTGGTCAGGCCGTTTATCAGGAAGACGAGGGGCACCATCACCAGGATGAACCGAACCATGAGCCAGGAGAAGCTTCTGATCCCTCGATCAAAGCTCGTCTCGGTGTCTGCTGCCATGATCTGGCGTGCCAGCGTTCCGAAGGAAGTGGCATCGCCCGTATGCACGACCACGGCGGTCCCATAACCGCTGGAGATGCTTGAGCCCATGAAGCAGATGTTGGGCAGGCTCAGCAGATCTCTGTCCCCGGGAGGGATTGGATCGGCGCTTTTCTCGACAGGCATGGACTCGCCTGTCAGCGTCGACTGGTTCACGTAAAGATCATTGGCGCTGCAAAGCCTGACATCTGCGGGCACCATGTCGCCTGCCGACAGCTTGACCAGATCTCCGGGCACCAGGCCATCGAGGGGAATTGCGGCAAAACCTTCGTCGTCGACATTGGCAAGCCCTTGCCGTTTTGCGCTGACCTGTACACGCACCATATTGGCGAGCTTTGCCGCCGCCGTGCTGGACCGATGCTCCTGGATGTAGCTGAGGCCGATGCTCAAGACCACCATGGTCGCAATAACAAATGCGGAACGGAGATCGGAGAGAAGCCAAGAAAGCCCTGCAAGACCGAACAGAAGCGCGTTCAACGGATTCTTCAACTTGTCCCAGAGTTCACGAAGGAAAGTGGATCGCTCCTGTCCCCCGGCCAAATTCGGTCCATAGGTCTTCAGACGCGACTTCACCTCGACTACAGACAGGCCCAATGGCCTCGTCGTCAGTTCACGGAAGACAGTCTCGACGTCTGCAGCGGCAATCTTCTGCAGCATGATCCTGGAACTATCTGCCGTGGCGGTGAGATCATGGGATGGAGACGGCCGATCCGATTGCTGTGGCGACATCATCAATCCCTCGCAATCTTGGTCCCGGCACGCGCTTCCAGTATCGCGATGGCATCTGCCAGACGACCAATCCCCGCAAAGCCACCGGTTTCGGCAAACTCGGCAGCGGCGGCAAGCTTTGGGCCCATGGAGCCTGAGGGTGCACCCAGACTACGCGCTTTCTGTGGTGTTAGGCTTGAAAGGGCCACAGCATCCGCCTGACCATAGCCTTGAAACACCGCCTCGACATCGGTCAGGAGAAGCAAGGCGTCGGCATGGAGTTGCCGGGCAAGTAGCGCGCTTGCCGCATCCTTGTCGATGACGGCCTCTATGCCGAAGAGGCTGCCATCCGCGCGTCGCACGACCGGAATGCCACCTCCGCCCGCGCAGACCACGATCACGCCCTGATCGAGCAGGAGCTTCAGAACTTTCCAATCGGGAATTTCGACGGGCCGTGGTGATGAGACGACCCTACGCCATCGGTCTCCGTCTCGGGCAATCGCCCATCCAGCCGCCTTGGCGCGGCTCTCGGCTTCAGTCTTGTCGTATACCGGCCCGACAAATTTGCTGGGCTTCTTGAAGGCCGGGTCCTTGGGATCAACAACGACCTGTGTCAGGAGGGTGGCAACGGGTTGGGAATGCTCGAGCGCATTCTCAAGCTCCTGCTCAATCATGTATCCGATCATGCCTTCGGTTTCTGCCCCGAGGACATCGAGCGGATAGGCTTCGTCCGGCTTGTAGGCCGCCCCTTGCAGGGCGAGCAAACCGACCTGTGGACCGTTTCCATGGGTGACCACCAGCCTGTGACCGGCTTGAATGATTGCGGCAAGGGAACGGGCCGCGACCTGAATGTTTGTGCGTTGCACCTCGGCCGTCAAAGCCTCACCGCGTCGTAGTAAGGCATTGCCGCCAAGCGCTGCTACAACTAACAT
Source organism: Rhizobium sp. RU20A (assembly GCF_900155885.1). Lineage (GTDB taxonomy): Bacteria > Pseudomonadota > Alphaproteobacteria > Rhizobiales > Rhizobiaceae > RU20A. The sequence goes on along the minus strand of NZ_FTMB01000015.1, from coordinate 61,553 downwards.
TTCTCATGCCCCTAGCGTTGCGACGAGAACCGCTTTGATCGTATGCAGCCGGTTTTCCGCCTGATCGAAGACGATCGAGGCTGGGCTTTCGAAAACCTCTTCGGTGACTTCCATCGCATCAAGGCCGAATTCTTCGTGGATTTCGGCGCCGACAGTCGTGGCGGTGTTGTGAAAGGCTGGTAGGCAATGCATGAAGCGCACGCGCGGATTTCCGGTCCGCGCCATCAGGGCAGCATTGACCTGATAGGACGTGAGGAGCTTGATACGCTCCACCCATTTCTCCTTTGCCTCGCCCATCGACACCCAGACATCGGTGTAGACGAAATCGACATTCGCGACGGCCCGTCCGATATCCTCCGTGATCATGATCCGAGCACCGGTTTCTGCCGCAATGGCGCTCGCCTCCTCGCGGATTTCAGCAGAAGGCCAGCAGGGTTTCGGTGCGCATAGCCTGATGTCCATGCCCATCTTTGCGCCCCCGATCAGCAGGCTGTCGCCCATGTTGTTGGCGGCATCGCCAATGAAGACAAAGGCGACCTGATGCAGCGGTTTCTCGGCGTATTCCTGCATCGTCAGGAAATCAGCGAGTATCTGGGTGGGATGGAATTCGTTTGTCAGGCCGTTATAGACCGGCACGCCGGAATATCTGGCGAGTTCCTCGACGATAGATTGTCCGAAGCCCCGATATTCAATGGCATCATAGATCCGGCCAAGAACGCGGGCTGTGTCCTTGACCGATTCCTTGTGTCCGATATGGCTGCCCGTCGGCCCGAGATAGGTGACGCGGGCACCCTGGTCATAGGCCGCGACCTCGAAGCCGACCCGCGTTCGTGTCGAATCCTTCTCGAAGATAAGGGCTATGTCCTTGCCCTGTAATCTCGGTATTTCGGTCCCGGCGTATTTCGCTGTCTTGAGATCTGCGGCAAGCTTGATCAGGAAGCCGATTTCACGCGGCGTGTAGTCGCGCAAAGTCAGCAGGCTGCGATTCTTCAGGTTGAAGGCCATGAACGTGCTCCTTAAAATCAGATCGCATCACGAATGGTCGGGCAGCTCATGCAATGGCCGCCACCACGTCCCCGACCGAGTTCTGCACCAGGGATGGCAAGGACCTCGATCCCCGCAGCTTTCAGCGCAGCATTGGTGTCGTCATTACGGTCGTAGCCGACAACGACACCAGGCCTGAGCGCCAGAACATTGTTGCCGTCGTTCCATTGCTCCCGGGCGCGCTCTTCTTCCGTCGTGCCACCCGTAGGGACGACCTGAAGGTTCCGATAGCCGAGGACCTCGGCCACGATATCGAAAATCGGGCGGGGATCTTGTCGAAAGGACAAGGGTTTGTTGCCATCCCCAGGTCGGATATCGTAGCAGACGAGTTCATCGGCGACCTCCTTGAAGGTGGTAACGACATCTCCACCACAGAGCGTGAAGATAGTGTCCAGATGCATGGCCGCCCGCGACTTCGGAATTCGAAAGGCAAGGACGCGATCTACAACTTCTTTGGCAAACAGCGCCTGGGCGAGTTGTCCAATCCCTTGTGGTGAAGACCGCTCACCCATGCCCACAAGAACCGTACGGTTTCCAATCGGCATCACATCGCCACCCTCAAGCGTTGCAAGTCCGTGCTCCTCAGTCGGATCACCCCAGTGGACCGTAACATTGCCGGCGAACTTCGGGTGGAACCTGTAGATAGCCGTGGTCAAAAGGGTTTCCGGACGTCGGGCTGGCCAGTACATCGGATTGATCGCGACGCCCCCATAGATCCAGGCGGAGTTGTCGCGGGTGAACAGGGCGTTCGGCAGCGGCGGCAAAATGAAGCCGTGATGACCTAGATAGCTGCCGAACAGACCCTCTGGTTTGAACGGAAGATCGTCCACCGCCAGTCCACCCAGAAGGAGCTCAGCCAACCTCAACCCAGACAGTTCTTCCATCCAGGTGCACACTTCAGCCGTCATTCCCGTGCCCACCTGATCAGGCACGATCCGATGGTCGAGCACAAAGGCTCGGGCTTCAGGAACATCGAGCGCTTCAGCCAGCAAGGTGTTGACGTCGAGGACCTCGATCCCCTGCTCGCGCATTAAGCCTGCAAAGACATCATGATCTTTTTGCGCCTGCTTGACCCAGAAGACATCGTCGAACAGTAACTCCTCCCGGTTGGAAGGCGTGAGGCGCCGATGGGCGAGACCGGGGCGACAGACCAATACCTGGCGCAAGGTGCCAGTCTCGGAATGAACGCCAAGCGGGAGGGAGTTGTTCATAACCGTCTTCCTCGGCCAATGGCCATTGGAGCAATTTCAGCGACAGTGGTCGGCGGTCTCGCCTACGGAATTGCGTCAGAACAGCGCGCTAGAGAGCACTGATTGCGCCCGCCCACATCAAGTATCCGGCAGCCGCAGCCGCGAGGATGATTCCAGCGGCAAGGAGAGCCTCCATGCCGGAGAAGGCTTCACGTGCATGTTTGCCCTTTGCCCACCAGTAAACGGGAATGCCCAGCACATAGAGGATGGCGCACATCAGGAGGTATGGCGGACCGGCCGCATAGATCAGCCAGCAGCCGTAGACTGTGGCGACAGCCCCCGTGAACACGTCGCGTCCGCGTCGCTCCCCTAGGCCGTATCCTTCACCGCGTAGGGCGAGCTTGAGGGCATACGCGCCCGAAAGCACGTAAGGCACCAGGATTGCCGTCGACGCGATGTAGAAGAGAGCCAGATAGGTCGAATTCGCGAAGAAGGTTACGACCAGAAATGCCTGAACCAGCAGGTTAGTGATCCAGAGTGCTCCGGATGGCGAACCGTTCCCGTTTTCGATGGCAAAGACCTCGGGCAGGATCCCTTCCTTCGCTGCACGATAGGGGATTTCCGCTGCAAAGAGGGTCCAGCTCAAGAAAGCGCCGGCGACGGACACAACAAGGCCGATCCGCACTACAACTGAGGCCCAGGGGCCCGCGAACTGCTCGATAACGTTGGCCATGGAGGCGGCAGCAGGCAGATCGGCGAGTTCCGGCTGGGTCAGAATGCCGAAGGAGAGGAGCGAGACCGCGAGATAGGCGCAAAGGGCGATGACAAACCCGAGGATCGTCGCACGACCGATATCGGCTCGTTTCTCTGCGCGAGCGGAATAGACGCTCGCCCCTTCAATGCCGATGAAGACCCAGAGGGTCACCAGCATTGTGCTCTTAACCTGTGTCAAAATACTGCCGAGTTCCGGGGTCCCAGTGCCCCAGAGATCAATTGTGAAAGTCGGCAGACGAAAGGCCACTGTCACGAGCACGATGAAGAGAAGGATTGGTGCCAGTTTAGCAATGGTGGTCAACACGTTGATGATTGCAGCTTGCCGAATGCCCATCAGGATGAGCGCATGCGTGGCCCAGAGCAGGACCGACGCACCGACGATCGCCTGAACAGAGTTCCCCTCGGCCCCAAAGGCAGGATAGAAATAGCTCAACGCCCCGAAGATTAGCACGACATAGGATACGTTGCCGATCCAGGCACTCAGCCAGTAACCCCAGGCACTGTTGAAGCCAACGAAATCACCGAAACCGGCTCGGGCATAGGCATAGGGACCCGCATCAAGCGCCGGCTTTCTCGTCGCAAGGCCCTGATAGACGAAAGCCAGCGCCAACATGCCGACACCTGTGATCAGCCATCCGATAATGACGGCGGCCGGGGACGCGCCCTTGGCGATGTTTTGAGGCAGGCTGAAGACGCCGCCGCCGATCATGGAGCCGACAACGAGTGCCACCAAAGGCAGCAGGCCGAGTTTAGCTGAAGCAACAGGACTTTGCGCGCGGACGACGTCCACGGTTTGAATGCTCATGCTCGTATTCCTTCTCTGAACAGACAGTGCAGATATCGAGCTGGGTTCCGGCTACGGAACGAACCTCACGAAGTATCGTAGGCTTTGGGCACGTCATAAGTGACGGCATGGGCTTCCCCCATGATATAAGACTACACCTGTTGCGTGGTTCGCACTTTGATGCAGATCAAGGGTTGACAAGTTGCCACTGTAGTATGAGTTCATCCGGGCATGACTGACTACCCATCACGCTGTAGCAGCTTGGCTGGCGTGAATTGCGACCATGTACCCGCGACGTTAGTGGTGATGGAAAGCACGTGAGCTGTTGGACCTCGCAGTCCCGTGAGCTTTGGCGCGAGAGCGCATAGGGGCCTGACAGATGGATTTTGCCCGACCCCTTCGCGAAAGGCCATGATGCAATCGGTGAGGTGAAGTCTTGATGCGACGGCCTTCAGCGCGGCAAACGTACGCTCATTCACTTCGAAAACCCGGAGAACTATACCTGCAAGCGCCACCCTCGAAATGCCGGAGTCGGCAACTGTTGCTGCGATTGGCCACCCGCTGGACGCGACAATCCAGAAAACCCCATAGCTCAGAGAATGCCGACCGCGGGTTCCTGCATGAGAGGCTTTCGTACGCCGAAACCCTTCACCATCCCAGCCTCCAACCTCGAAGCAGTTAAAGTCTACCATGGGGCAGCAAACCTATCGTCCGCTTTTAGCCTCGAAGCTTGAAATCAGGACAGACTGTTTCCCTTTGTCCCAGTCGTCATGGATACGTGACTTGCAGACAGGAGCGGGCGTGCCGGCTATCTGCGACCAGATCCGCAACGGCAGTCCAGAGGTGATAGAGCGAGCTTGCGGGGATGGTCTCGGAAATCGGCATGTCATTCGTGTCCAGGCGATCATGCCAGCAACCGGGAGGCGCTCCGGTCATGTAAGCGCCCAGAATGGCAGCAGCCAGGTCGTCTGCCTCGACAAGATATCCTTGAAAACCGGAACGCTCGTAGAGTGACAAGAGCGCCTTCAGCATCTCCACCTGAGGCCAGAGCCTTCGCGAAGGCAGGATGGGCCTGACCGCCGAAACGGCATCGACCAGGAAGGGTGAACCCTCAATACGCCCGATCGCCAGAGCGGTCGAGAAGAGGTCGAGGCAGATCTTGGCGTGGTCGCTGCCGGCCAGACTGTCATGGCGTGTCGTCAGCCACACCCATTCGCACATGTGACCCGGTTCCAGCCGATCCGATCCGTATTGGGACGCGAGTTCCCATTGCGGCCCGAAGAACTCGTGAAGCGGCGCTTTTTGTCCAACCAGGAAATGCGAGCGCAAGAGTGCGAAGGCCTGAGCTTCCACCCTCATGTAATCAGATGTCCGATTGTTTTCGCATAGGGCCAGAGCCGCTTCGAGGTAGTGCATGTGCGGGTTCTGCCTGCGCGGCAGGCTTCCGTCGCTGTCTTCGGCCCACCCGCCGAAAGGATCCTGCAATGTCCGGTCAATCGCGATGAAGGCCTGATCGAGATGATGACGGTACATGTCCTTGCCGGTGGCCGTCAGCAGCCATGAGAGGGCAAGCAGGATGCAGGAACTGTCATAGAGGTCGCGGATGGGGTCGGTGATGATTTCGGTATGGCGGTTGAAGGCTCGAGCGTAACCGCCACGCCTACCGCCAATCCAGGCGACGCGGTGCAGATTGGCAAAGGCCGCCTCAGCCATTTGAAGAGAAGCGGGCGGTGCAACACCGAGATGGGCCGCATGCGCATGCACGTAGATCTGCCGTGCCACCGTTCTCGTCCTAACCTCTCCGGATGCCTGGGCTGATCCATCGAGTTCCAGATGCTCGACAAACTGACCGCAGCGCTCGTCATAGCCCACGACGGCCCAAGTCGGCAAAATCACCTGAAGGAAATGTGATTTGAGAAGCGACAGGCTCACAACGGAAGTCCTCGTGGTCGCCTTCCGGTACGGTTCGTCATCATGAACTCGCCCCGATGGGACGCATCGTTTCCAGAAGCTCCCGGATCTTGATCGTCGTGAAGTTGGAATAGGTGTCCGACACAGCATAAGGCAGGGCGATCAGGTCGCCGTGTCGCATGGCTCCGCAGGAATAGACAACATTCGGCACATAGCCTTCCCGCTCCGTCGGGTCCGGCTGCAGCAAGGGGTCGACCGTCCGCGAGAGAATGATGCTGGGGTCCTGCTTGTCGAGCAAGGTCACCCCGATCGCGTAGCGTCGCATCGGCCCCACCCCGTGGGTGAACAGGAGCCAGCCCTCATCGATTTCGACTGGCGAGCCGCAGTTTCCGATTTGTACGAACTGCCAGGCAAATTCCGGCTTCATCAGCATCTGGCCCTCCTCCCAATAGTGAAGATCGTCGGAATAGAGGAGGAAGAGGTTTTCGCTGTCTTGCCGGGCAATCATCGCGTAGCGACCGTTGATCCGCCGAGGAAAGAGCGCCATGCCTTTGTTGCGGGCAGCAGGGCCTCGCAAAGGGGTCAGGGTAAAGGTCGCAAAGTCTTTCGTCTCAAGGAGTTCCGAGCGGATTGAAGAGCCGCTATAAGCCGTATAGGTGGCAAAATAGATCGTCTGACCATCGTCTTCAAAAGCCACGAAACGGGCATCCTCAATGCCGTTGGATTGGGCCTCGGTGACCGGGAAGACCACGCGCTCGCTGAGGTCGCTGTCACGGTTGAAGCTGAGCCCGATACATCCGGCGGGCGCTAATCCATCATGGGCATGAATGTCCGGCAGCCCAGCCAACCGTGTCGGAGGATCGATGGCCAAAGCACCATTCGGATCAAGCACACCCGAGCGGAAGGTTAGCGAGGAGATGTGGCCCTCTCCGACCGCCCTCAGACTTAGGATCACCCGCCTGCTGCCCTCAACGATACCAGACTGATCTGGATGCGCAACGATGCTGGGATTGAATAGGGCGGCGGATTCGAACGAATACTCGTTCATGAAATAGGCCCCGACCAACTGCCTCTGTTGCTGGCTGAACTGCTGGTGATGATGGAATGCGTCTTCCATCGCATCCGCCCGCAGCTCGAACTGGCGCAACAGGTTGCGGTGTCGTCCGTCGAAATTGGCGAGGATATCGCGCAACTGCTGGGCCGTGGCGACCGGATCCAGCGACAGCACGCGATCGACGATCTCATTCGCCCTGCTCTTGTCACGTGGATTGAGGTGGCGCGGCTCGGTTGATGGCTTGAATGGGCGCACGATCACGCGTGTCGGGTCCGGCCGGAGATACAGAGCCTGCCGGTTCAGAAGGCTGTCTTGGGGCAAAAGGGAACCTGTTCTGTCTGGATGAGGGGTGATCCGGCTCATGAGAGTTGCCGGAACACGACCTTGGGAGGCACAGGCGCGTGTGCCTGATTAACTCTCCCGATCTCGATTGAGGAGATCAGGTAACAAAGTACGGATTCAGCGCCGCGATTTTCATTGGGGCGGTCTGCATGCAGGCCGTCGCGGCAACTCCCCGTTTCCGGATCGACAAGCGAGATCCCATGATCGTTGCTGCCCGTGAACCAATTGAAGGTTCTGTTGGCAACCTCGATCCAGTGCTTGTCGGAGGTGGCTTCGTACGCGGCAAGACATGCCGATATCGTTGCCGTTGCCTCCACGGGCTGCTGATCAAATGGCTTCGGTGGTTCACCGATTTCGAAGAAGCCGTCCGTGCCTATGGCCCGAAAATGACCAGCTTCTGCAGTCTGCTGACCCATCAACCATTGCAGGGTCGCCAAACCCGTTTCGAGATAGGCTGACACCTTGGTCGACAGGCCCGTGACAATCAAAGCCTGGCTCAGTCGCGCGTTTTCGTAGGACAGTCCCTCCTCGAACCAGCGGCGTCCATTCTTCGACACACGCCGTTCCAGATCCATCAGATTTTCGGCGTGCCGAACACGCAGCATACGTGCGTGGGGATCGTGGGGATTGGCCGTGCAGTAGTCGTTCAATCCAAGGAGCGTGAAAGCCCAGGCTCGGGGAGAGCGAAAATCGATCGTGACGGACATGGCCTTCGCAAAGAGCGTACTCGCCCAGCGGCGACGAGGCGCATTGGTGTCGTTGAGCGCACAGCAGCCCAAGGCCCAGAGCGTCCTCCCGTGGCTGTCTTCGGATCCCTCGTCCTCAAGCCAGCGGCGGTCAAAGCTCATGAAGTTGCGAAAACGGCCCGTATCCGGATTCCACGCATGTTCGACAAAGGCTGCGAATGACACTGTCATCCGATCGGGAATTCCAATCTCAGCAGCTTTCGACAGCAGAGACGATAGAAGCAGCGCCCGCGCATTGTCGTCCACGCAGTAACCGTGAGACCTGTCTGGCACAGAAAAGACGGCATGTTGAATAATGCCGGTATCGTCACACATGGCGTGGAAATGACCGAGTTTCAACGCCGCTCGCTGCGCCGGCCGCTTGATCCGCAAGGAGACGAGGTCACTGACGAGCTTCGGCCGAAAGGATTCGCGCGCCTTTGCCATGCTCTCGAGATAGAGTGTGGCCACATGGGACCAGATCATCGAACGTCCCGCATCGTAGGCGAGGTGGCGCATGGCCATACGACGCTCATCGTCTCCGAGGAGGGCGGCTATCGCCTTGCCAGTCGTCGATGCGTCGCCAAATGGAACGAGAACGCCGCGTGCATCGGTCAGAAGTTCCAGGGCGTGCCAGTAGGGGGTCGATACGACTGCGCTGCCCATGCCGAAGCTGTAGGCAAGCGTTCCAGACGTCATCTGCGCTTCGTCGAGATAAGGCGTCACGTAAACGTCGCACATGGCGATAAAGTCGAGCAGTGTTGGCAGGTCTACAAATTGGTTGAGGAATTGCACGGCGTGGTCGACCCCGAGCTTTTCCGCGCGATGCCGCAGGCTGTCTCGATAGGTGTCGCCCTGCTTGCGTAGCAATGTCGGATGGGTGGCCCCAAGCACGATGTAGAGCGCGCGAGGGGTCTGCTCCAGGATCGCGGGCATGGCATCAATCACCACCTCGATCCCCTTGTTCGGAGAGAGCAGGCCAAATGTCAGGATGATCGGTCGTCCCGCGTAGCCTCGTTCGACTTTGGCCAATTCCGGGTCATGAAAGGGGCGATCGGGAATGCCGTGTGCGATGACGTCTATCTTCTCTGGCGCAACCCCATAGACCTCCGTGAGCAAGAGACGTCCGCGCTCCGCCATAACGACAATACGATTTGAGTACGCGGCGACCTTTTTCAGCACGCGGTGCTGCGAAGGTGTCGGATCAGCAAGGATCGTATGGCAGGTTGTGACGACTGGCACCCGCAGATGCGACAGGAGTGTCAGGATAAACTCACCGTCAGGCCCACCAAAGATACCGAATTCGTGCTGAAGGGAAACAGCGTCGAAACGTCCTTCGTTCAGGATCCTCGCTGCGGTCACATAATCTTCAGGTTCGGGCTCCCGGATCTCGAAGATCACGTCGGGCGGATAGGCGTAACTCTGCTGCTCGTCCGTGATGGCGATGATGCTGGCACTGACACCGGCGGCGCTTTCGGTCATGGCGTGCGACAGATCAATCGTAAATGTGGCAATGCCACACTGACGCGGGGGAGAGTTGCCGATGAAGGCGATACGCGCTGGCTTGGGCATGGACGTTCCCCTTCAAGGCACAATGGCAAGCTGGTTGCCGCAAACGGTCAGGGCATCAGAGTTCATCGGGGTTGTACCGCTTCAAGTTCCCGTTCCAGGGCAACTCGTCCCTGTTGAAGTTCAGTATTCCACAGCCGGTATTGCGGGCTGTTCTGATAGGCGGGCATTGGGGCCTCGACGGTGTAGGTGACTGCGGCGGCAGGAGACAGCCCCTTGGTCGTGACGAGGCGGACCATCTGGCCGATGGTAAAGCGATGAGAAGGCATGCTGTTTCTCCTTTTTGAGGGTTCGCTCGACATGGGCGGGACTGCAGGACTGACGGGTCGATGATCGCTTCCCAATCACAGTCCCTGCACTGCGAGCAGCTTGTCTTTTTCCAGGGCGGCATCGAGTTCCGATGGATCTATTTCAACCAAGCTCTTCTTGTTGCCTGAGGCCACTTCGATCATGGTGGAGACGCGCCGATAGGCGAGCCATGAGATCCCGGTGATCTGCTCCTCGTCGTCCAAGACATCGTACTGACCCGCCGGGTACACGCCCTGAAGCCCCGTGAGCGTGAAGGGTGCCTTGAATTGTACGGTTCTCTTTTTCGTTCGCGTGAACATCTGATGTTCCAATCCCTTTGGTGACCTTGCGATTTTGGGGCATCACAAGAGCCGATGAGTGTTACGGCTTGATTGCCGAAGTCATCCTGGTCCGGCCCGAGAACATGAGGACCTTGCACGTCTTGCGCGGACCTATCGGTTTGATCTCGACCATTGCCGTGTGCATCGGTCGAGCTGCAGTTCGTCTCGACCTGACATCGGCCAGAACCACGATGTCATTACCCTTCGCCATCGTCGCCACCCTCCAGCACCTGCTTTTGAGCGGTTCCGGAGGTGGAGGAACTGCCGCCCTCATCTTCCCAGCGAGAAAGCGCAGCGCGCTCTGCAAGAACCATCTGTCGCTTGGAAGCGGGGTAGCCATCGGCCATGATCATGCCGTCGTTGATCTGTGCGATTATCCGTTGCTCACGTGCGCCTTCGGGCCCCACCAGGGCTTCAAGATCAGAAGTCGCATAGTCGGAACGCTTGAGGAGGGATCGTAAGGTCCGCTGCTCTGCTTGCGTCTCAGCGGCATGTGACGTGAGCCGACCTACCATGGCAAAGCGAACAAACGTCCTAAAGGACGTTCATGGGCCTCCGCCGCGTTGACGGAAACAAGGGCTACGAGTGTCATATTGTCATCTCCTCATTTGGATTGCACTGAAACGGGGATGGGTAACCAGTCAGTTCGCGAACCGCAGTGAAGAACCGACAGCGTTCGCGTCCATTTCGATCATCGAGCGGTTTTTCTTCCGATACAGAGCCTGCGCGATCTCCAGGATCCGGCTGTGGCACCGATCGAAGGCCATCAGATAGCCCTGCTCCCGCAGGCTCCAGTGAGAGCTGTCCTGCTCGAAGAGCCCTACCGACAAAAGGAAGACGACCTGCTTTAATCCGTCGTGGCCGACAAACCTGATGACACCGCGGCGCTCGTCGTAAGTCCGTGTCCTATTCGCAAACGAGAGGCTCATACGCCAACCTCCATGGCTGTCGCTTGATCGCGACGCTCAGAGAGACGTTCTGCCCATGTGCTGACCGCCTCGATCAGAACATCCGGCTCCCTCGTTCCATTCTGATAGAGTTCGAGCGCGTATCTGGCCGCATTGCGGTCCAGTTCACACATCGGCTCCTGGTATTGAAACCCAGTGTAGCGAAGAACGTCTTTGATGATGCCGATATCTGTATTGCCAAGCGGAAGAGGATTGCCGTCGGAAGACATATCGTCCTCCTTTGCTGGGGCTCGGGTGCGTGCCGCCCGTAAAATGACAGCGCCCGTAAAGTGGCTGCCATTGATATCAAAGTGGTGTGCAAATCAGAAATTGCAAGAGCACCCCGCAAACAGCGAAAAGATGCGGCCATGACGCATTTGCAGGTTGATGAGACCTGCCATGCTCGACGACTGTCAGGGTGGCGCTGTGTTTTATTGCGAAAACTTATTCCCGCCCTTTTTTCCCGGATCCATCGGGTGGTCTTGAACCTCCGCCCGCTGATCCTGTTGTTTGATGAACAAGGACCACGCGGAAATGAAGAGTGCTGCAATCAGGGGGCCAATTACAAAGCCACTCAGGCCAAAGAGCGATATGCCACCGACGGTCGAAATCAGAACGACATAGTCGGGTAGCCTTGCACCTTGACCGACGAGGGGCGGTCTGAGGATATTATCGATCAAGCCGATGATGAAGGCTCCGACCACCACCATGATTATTCCTTTGACCCAGGCACCGACCAGGAAGAGCCAGATGGCTGCGGGCACCCAGACGATTGCTGCGCCAATGGCCGGCAGCATCGACAGAAAAGTCATCACGACGCCCCAGAGCAGGGCCGCTTCTATGCCCAAGGCCCAAAAGGTTACGCCTCCGATGATGCCCTGGATGATTGCGATGATCACATTACCGCGGACCGTGGCGCGGACAACCGCCGCGAACTTCTCGACGAACTGTCGCGTGTAGTCGTCGCTTAGCGGAATGGAGTGGCGCAAAGTCTTTCCAAGGGACGCGCCATCCCGAAACAGAAAGAACAGAAGATAGAGCATGAGCCCCATGCTGATGAAGAATTGCAGCGTGTTCTGCCCGAAGCTCAACAGACCGCCTGCAATTGACTGGCCCGCCTCCATCAGTCCGGACGAGAGCCGTGCCCACAACTCGGCAAAGCCATCAAGCTTCAGCGACGTCAACCAGTTGCTTACAAATTCCGGAAGCACCGCCTGCAAACGCAGAAGATGGGCATTGAGGTCGATTTCATTGCTGCTGATGCGCTGATAGAGGCTCGTCCCTTCCTGAATAAGGGATGCCAGGATACCGAGAGCCGGCAGGATGACGAGGCAGATGCAAAGGAGCAGCGTCAGCAATGCCGCGCCCGTTGGGCGACCACCCAGCCAGCGCTCCAGCCGCTTGTGAACGGGGAAGAAAAGGATCGCCAGGATGACGGCCCATAACACCGCTGTGTAGTAGGGGATGAGAAGCCACACGAAGGCGCTCGTGATGATGAGAAGGAGGACATAGAAGCTTGCTCGCTGGATTGTCATTTGGCACCTTCCTCTCGTCGGCTCGGCCCTCCGCCATTGCGATGGGTCGAGGTCTTTGTTCATCGCGCCAGGGCCTGATGGCCGTCAGTCGACGTCTTCCGTGACGACTTCGAAATGCGTCAGCGTTGCCGGACCGAAGGCTGTCGAGAGCGCGACATCCGTGGCATCGCGTCCCCTCGCCATCAGGATGCGCCCGATACGCGGGACATTGTGGCGCGCATCGACGGTCCACCAGCGACCGCCGAGATAGACCTCGCACCAGGCACTGAAATCCATGGGATGCGGATCCTTCGGCACGCCGATATCTCCGAGATAACCTGTGCAATAGCGGGCTGGGATGTTCAGGCATCGGCAGAGCGTGATGGTCAGATGCGCGAAATCGCGGCACACGCCCGTCCGGTCCATGAAGCCGCCATGGGCCGTGCGCATCGGGTCGGCCCGGTCATAGTCAAAAGCAAGGTGGCCATGAACGAAATCGAGGATGGCCTTGACCCGCGGCCAGCCGAGTGGTGTTGCGGAAAACTGCTTCCAGGCAAAATCGGCCAGACGATCGGTGTCGCAATAGCGACTGCCCAGCAGGAAGACCAGCACGTCATCGGGCAGATCCTGGATCGGGAGTTGCACGGACTGCTCGGGTAGAAACTCCGGCAGCCCGCTGTCGCTCACCTCGAACTCGGTCGAGATCATCGTCCTGCCGGGAGGTGCCAGAATCCGGCTACAGGCGTTGCCATAGGCATCGAGATAGTCTCGATGGGAAATCGGTCGGCTGAAGGAGAGGTTTTGTTCGGTGCAGAGATCCCGTTCACGCGATGGGTGAATTTTCAGGACGAGCAACATGGGCGTCTCGTTCTGACAATCGTATTCAATGTAAAACCCTGCGCGGATCTTCATGTCACCGTCTTTCTGAAATGTCGCCAAACAGTCTCTTGATCGCAACGGCTGAGGCGCGTCGACGTTCCGATCCATACAGGCTTTGAGGATGGAGGAGGTTGTCAGCGTCCCCCACCCGTCCAGCAGACAAAGCCTCAGGCTGCGGTGCTCGTGCTCGAATGGAACGTCGCATGAGCTACAGTGACACTCATGCCCTTATCGCTGGATGCAATCTCGACCCGCGCATCGAGCTGTTTCGCCAGAGCCTCGATGATCAGGGATCCGAGACCAGATCCGGGCTCAGCCGGCTTCTCCGTCACGCTGCGACCGACACCGTTATCCGCGACTACCAGCCGCCAGTCAGTGTCGCGTGTCTCATAGCTAACGAGAACCCGTTCGGACCCCGTGGACACCGCGAAGGCATATTTGATGGCGTTGATGACGAGTTCGGTCACGATCAGACCGATGCTGACGGCATTGCGAGACGGGATCGTGCTTACGGTGGCGTGGAGGTCGATGACAATCGGCCGACTGTCCACAATGATGGACTTCGCCAGGCCATAACAGAGCTTCTGCAGATAGGCTGAGACCTCGATTTCGTCGACGCCATCCGTCAGATGCAGATAGTTCTGCACCGTGGCGACCGACATCACGCGCTGGTGGGCGTCTTCGAGATGACGACGGCTTTCCGCGGACGTCACGGCGCGTGCCTTCAGCATCAGAATGCTGGCGATGATCTGCAGGCTGTTGGCCACCCGGTGCTGCATTTCCTGGAAGAGAACGCGTTGCTGGGCGAGCAATTCCTCGGTGCGGTCCAAAAGAGCCTGTTTCTCAGCTTCCGCCCGCCTTGCTTCGGTGATGTCGCGAAACGCAAGCAGCGTGTTGGGGGCAGAGGATCCGCCATAATCGACGGTTCGCGCCGACATCAGCAGCGTGCGGCGTCCGATCCTGGCGACGTCCCTGTCAAACTCGAAGGCGGATATCTCCGGGTGGTCCGGGATCGCTGCAGCAAGACGCTTGCGAAGCAGGGGAATGTCCCATTGCCGCTCATCCAGATCAAACAGGCTGATCCCATGTGAACGTCCCGGATCGATCTCGAAGGTTTCGAAGAAGGCGCTGTTTGCGGCGACCAGCCGCAAATGACTATCGAGAACGACGAAGGGTTCCGGTATGCTTTCAACGATGGCTAGTGCTAGCCTGTTCGCGTCACTCGGGTCTCCGAATTGCTGCATCGGCTATCCCTCCATCGCAGAGCGGACGATCCCATCGATCCCAAGCCCGGACGCCAAAAACACTACGCCTCGTTGTTCCCTTTGGCCATAACAATCGGCATGTGCTGTTTGTCATGCGATTGAAGACCTTGGCACAGTAGGCCCGGGCGTTTTCGGGGCCTGCATCGAATAACAAGCAACTGTCGCGGGAAGCGGTGTAGGGTGAGGTCGAGCCTGCGAAGGAAAGGCGTCGACACACCGAACAGACCTCAGTCCTCCCGGAGAGTAGCTCATGCCTTCCGATCAATCCCAAACGGCGCCAGCCCAGCTCCTCAGACGGCTCGGTCTCGTGCACGCCGTCCTTTACGGTCTGGGTGTCACGATCGGCGCCGGCATTTATGTACTCGTGGGGGTCGCGGCTGGTCGATCGGGAATGCATGCGCCGCTTGCCTTTGCGCTGGCCGCAATCGTGATGGGCTTGAGTGCGGGTTCATTTGCCGAACTCGGGACACGCATGCCGGTAAGCGCCAGCGAAGCGGCCTATGTCGAGCGAGCCTTTCACCGCCGCTGGCTCAGTCTTGCCACCGGCCTTCTGGTGATCATCACCGCAGTGATTTCCGCCTCAACGATCAGTTCGGGCAGTGCCGGATATCTGCAGACCTTCCTTCCGTTTGATAGAGTTTGGATCATCGCCGCTGTTGTCAGCTTGATGGGGCTGGTCTCCTGTCTCGCAACCATCCACTCCGTCACCTTCGCGGGCCTCATGACACTGATTGAGGTCGCAGGGCTGGTGCTGATCGTCGGGGCTGGTGTGTGGAACGGAACGGGCTTGCTCACGCGGCTGCCGGAGATCTGGCCCGGAGGCGATTTGGGGGGATGGCTGGGCGTGGCAAGCACAACCATGATCGCAGTCTTTGCCTTCATCGGTTTCGAACACCTGGTCAACGTTGCCGAAGAGATGAAGGCGCCGCGCCGCACGCTGCCCGCTGCCCTGTTCCTTACCCTCGGCCTGACCGCCGTCATCTACGGACTGGTCGTCTGGGTATCGATCATAGCCGTCCCGCCTTCAGAACTTGCCGCTTCCAACGCACCACTCGCTATGGTCTTCGAACGGTTGACGGGTTGGCCGCCATCCAGTCTGAGCGTGATCGCCATCGTCGCAACGCTCAACGGCGTCATCGTCCACATGATCATGATCGCACGGGTCATCTACGGTCTGGCGCAACAGGGAAACCTCCCGCGGGTTCTGGGGCGTGTCAGCAGGAGGACGGGCACGCCGCTTGTCGCGACCGGCATCGGGGTTACGCTCATCCTGTTTTTCTCGACCGCACTCCCGCTGGAGGGGCTCGCCAAGCTCACATCGCAAGGCACACTGGTTCTGTTTGCAGTCGTGAACCTCGCTCTGATCCGCATAAAGTGGCGGGAGTCTACCCCGCCCCCGGAGGTCTTCATCTGTCCCATGTGGATACCCTATGCCGGCCTTGCGGCCAGTCTCTTGCTCTTGGTGTTCGACAGTCTTCCCTTGTCTTGATGTCGATCAAGTCCGGCATGGGGCCTGATGATACGGTGCATCTCGTGAACCTCCAGGAGGATCACATGAGGAGGACTTGCGATGCTTGAATACAGGGTCTCGGCAAGACGGATCGATCCCAGGCAGAGCGTGGCGCGCACAGAGAAGGCAGAGGTCAGGCTTGCCACCGGACTTACCGGTCCGGTCGACGCCTTCAATCCGGCCGAACTGTTGCTGGCGTCGATTGCCGCCTGCATGATCAAGGGGATCGAGCGTGTCCTGCCTCTCCTCGATTTCTCCCTCGATGGTGTGGAGGTGATGCTTCACGCCGTCCGGCAGGATGATCCGCCGCGTATCGTCTCCGTCGACTACGAACTCGTGATCGATACCGACGAGACCGACCAGCGGCTCGAACTCCTGCACAAGAACGTCCGCAAATACGGCACGATCTCCAACACCGTGGCTCTCGCGGCCAGCCTCGATGGCGTGATCCGGAGGGCCTCATGAGGCGCCTTCACAGCGAAACGCATCTCGTTTCCCGGATCGGATGGCTGCGGGCTGCCGTTCTCGGTGCCAATGACGGCATCGTATCGACCGCAAGCCTGATCGTCGGAGTGGCAGCCTCTGCGGCGGGGAGTTCCGAGATCCTGATCGCCGGCATCGCCGGACTGGTGGCCGGAGCCATGTCCATGGCGGCGGGCGAATATGTTTCGGTGAGCTCCCAGGCCGACACCGAACAGGCCGATCTCACCCGCGAACGGCTGGAGCTTGAGAGCCAACCCGATCTGGAGCGCGAAGAGCTTGCACAGCTATATGTCAAGCGCGGTGTCGATATCGATCTGGCCAGAAGGGTGGCCGAGCAATTGATGCAGAAGGATGCGCTCGAAGCGCATGCCCGCGAAGAACTCGGCATTTCCGAGATCACCACCGCCCGACCGATCATGGCTGCCCTGACATCGGCGCTGACCTTTGCTGTCGGCGCCATGATGCCGCTTGCCATGGTGTGGCTGGCGCCCGCCAACCAGCTCGTGTCGCTTGTCTCTGCCGCGTCACTGCTGTTTCTCGCGCTGCTTGGAGCCATAGGCGCCAAGGCTGGCGGGGCAGACGTGCTGAAGGCCACAATCCGCGTCACCTTCTGGGGTGCCTTTGCCATGGCGCTGACGGCAGGGATTGGCGCGCTGGTCGGAACCGCCGTCTAGGTGGTGCGTATCGCTTAGAGGCTATGCCTCTGTGTGGGTCCCACACCGGCAATGGGACCGGTAGTCGCCGATCGCGAGGGAGTGAGATCATGACCTATACACTCGACAAGACAATCAAAGGCATGCCATTTGACGCTGTGGTCGCGGCCACCAAGGACGCCCTTTCGACGAAGGGGTTCGGTGTGCTGGCCGAAATTGATGTGCGAGCGACCATGAAGAAGAAGCTCGACGTCGATGTGGCAGACTATCTCATTCTCGGCGCCTGCAATCCGAAAATGGCGCTCGAGGCGATGAAGATGGAACCCAGGGTCGGAGCCATGCTGCCCTGCAATGTGATCGTGCGATCGCTGGAGGACGGGACCATAATGGTCAGCGCCATCGATCCCGTCGCCTCGATGCAGGCGATCGACAACCCGCATCTCAAGACAGTCGCCGGACAGGTGCGATCTCTGCTGCAAGACGCCGTCGCCGCCATCTGAAACATCGGTTCCCCGGCTCTGCCGCAGGCTCACTGAACGGGTCAGGATTACGCCCGGCCTGAGGCGGCGTCTCCGCTCGCACCGGCCTCAGGTCTCAAGGGCGCGCCTGATCTTGCGGACGATGGCGCGGCGGGCCTTGTCGTCTGCGGCCATGCGAAGCTCGGCCTGGAGATCTTGGATCAGGCCCTGATAGTCGTTGTTCCAGTCACGATGACCCGCCTGCGCCGGATCCATGCGAGGCGGCGGCAGGAAGGTCGAGATGTCGACGGGGCCATCGGCTTCGAGCCGAAAGGCCGAGTCGATGTGGGGGATGAATATCCGTTCCTCGCCAATGACGGCGGCAACCCTTGCCTTCATGGCAGCCAGTGCCCGATCTTCACCATGCACCAGGAAAACTGCGTGGCGGATCGGCTTTCGGGCTGAGAGCCAGTCCGCCAGCTCGCCACCATCGGCATGACCGCTGTAGACATCGATCGAACGGATCCTCGCCCTTACGGCGATCTCGTCGCCCTGGATCTTCACGGTCGCCGCACCGTCCTGGAGTATGCGCCCGAGCGTTCCCGCAGCCTGGAAGCCGACGAGCAGCACCGTCCCCTCCTCCCGCCACAGCCAATTTTTCAGCCTGTGGCGGATGCGTCCTGCCTCGCACATGCCACTCGCTGCGATCACGACATGAAAACCCTTCACGAAGTCCAGCGCCTTGGATTGCTCGACGCTTTCGGTGAAGCGTACGAAGCGCGAGCGGATCGCGCGCTCCAACAGGTCGCCATTGTCCAATTCGCCGGAATGGGCCTTGAAGATCTCAGTCGCCCTTATTGCCAGCGGAGAGTCGATGATGACGGGGCATTCGGGGATTTTCCCTTGCTCCATCAGGAAGGCGAGATCGGCGAGAAGTTCCTGGGTTCTCTCGACGGCGAAGGAGGGAATGATCAGAGCCCCGTTCTGATGCCGCGCGGCGGCGTTTACCTCATCCTGCAAGATCCGTCTGCGCATCTCGTCGGTCGTGTCGATGCGGTCCCGGTCGCCATAGGTGCTCTCGCACACCACGTAGTCCCAGCCCTGAGGCGCTTCCGGATCAGCCTGGAGCAGTTTGAAGGCGGGTCCGAGATCACCGGAAAACAGAAGCCGGACTGGCGCCTCACCGCTAATCTCGATCTCCACAGAGGCCGATCCAAGCAGATGTCCAGCATTCCAGAAGCGGATGCGAATACTGTCACCCAAATACTGCCACTGACGCAATGACAGTGGTCTGAACTGGGTAAGCGTCGCCTCGGCATCTTCGGCTGTGTAGATCGGTTCGACGACCTCGCGGGCGCGCCGCCGGTTCCGGCGGTTGAGTTGCTCCACCTCGAATTCCTGAATATGGGCCGAATCCGGCAACATCACGCTGCACAGATCAACCGTGCCACGCGTTGCATAGATCGGTCCGGCATAACCATGCTTCACGAGCTTCGGCAAAAGGCCCGAATGATCGATATGGGCATGGGTCAGGATGACAGCGTCAATCTGGCGAGGATCGAAAGGGAAAGCCCTGTAGTTCAGTTGCTTCTCGCTCTTGGAGCCCTGGAACATCCCGCAATCCACGAGTATGTGCCGACCATTTACCTCGAGACTGAAGCAGGATCCTGTCACCGTGCCAGCAGCACCATGGAAACTCAATTTTGGGCCTGAACGCATTGTCTTGTCCTCCACAGGCAGCACACTAACCCCAAGAGAACGCTTGCCGCTTGATAAGCATCAAGTGGTTCGCGATCATCCAGCGAGCTTCGGTTCAAATTCGTAAAACGGCAGAACGCAACGCGCTAAACGCCACCGCCGGACGGCATCCCCCCATGAGCAATCCAAATGAAGACATTCAGGGAGCTCCCATGTCGAACGTGAGCGACGGAGCTGAGGGGGCAAAGCTGCGCCAATCGACCGTCGATGATCGGTTTCGGCCGAAATGCGACTTGGCACGAAGCACTGAGGGGGGGAAAGGCGCTCTGCCCTCTCTCCCCCACAAGCATTAAACCGGTCTCCCCATGCTTCGGCCTGCGGCCTGCAGCACCGGCCGCATTTCCCTGAAATCCGTCTCGGCCCTCCGGGTGGGTGATCCCCCTCCGGTATAGCGCTTGTCCCCCTCTCTCCAGCTGTTCCGCACGAGCTCGGGAGCAGGAGCGGGGCTCCTGCCCTCCCTTCGATTTCGGGAGGTCAAGGAGTGATCGCTTGCGCTTGTGGAGAGGGAAAGATGACAGAAAAGCTTGAGCTGCAACCCAACGAGCCATTGTCCGTGAAGGTCGAACGTCACCGAACCGCCTACCTGGCGGCCATCAACGGCGAGGGCAACGCTGACATGGATCAAGAAGCGAAGGCACGTATGGATATCATCAGGCACGCGCCGTCAGATCCAGGTGAGAGAGATCAGAAGCTGCTGTACGTGGCAGGGTATCTGATTGCCTCCAAGGGAAGCCTAGACCCTGAGGAATGGAACTTCTTCTGTCAGGCTCCATCTCACTGCCGGGGCATTGACGAGCAACGGGCATCTGGCCGTAATCAGTAGTTGGTGGCAACCCACTCGCCGGATGCAGACTTGGCAAATCCAATGACACGGGCGAGAGGAGCTGCGTTTGGATTCCTCTTGATGGCCGCAACGCATGATACGCCTGGACCGCTGGCGTTCTCGTCACACTCTCCCAAGGCAAGGGTTACATCGGCTTCACCGCGGCCGGTCCTCAGAGGGTTGCGGGCATAAGCCTTGCGGTATGCGGCTAGGGCTTCCTCTTCTGTCGGTATCTCAAGCACAGGAGCCGGAGGCTCGGGAATTAGGGAGGGATTGGCTGCGATAAGGGCCGCGATCTCTGCATCAGTAGGGGCCCGAACAACTGGCTCCGGCTCCGGCATGATAAGATAGGTGCCTCCTGCACCGGCGAGAATGCCGATACCGGCTGCTGCTACGATGAGAATGTTGCTGTTCATGTCATCCACTCAGTCATTCAGGTTGAACCAAGCACGCTGCTTGACGCCCTTATCGTTCGGAATGTCGAAATAATAAGGATCGGCGCGGCGAGGGCGGGGCTGAGTGATCTGCACCATGCAGCCATTGTCTCGGTTGAAAACATCATTGTCGTTGTTCTGGTTGATCTGCCGGATCGTAACACCCTTGCGCTCGTTTTCGCGCTTGTCACCAAATTGAGTGCGGAAGGCGGCACGGTTGCTGCACTGGTTGACGGTCTTCGTGCACTGATCCTTGTCGTCTCGGCCCAAGAACGACCGATCCCCATCGGTGCGGGAGGAAACGGCGATCATGCCGGCAGGGCATTCCTCGTAAGGTTCGAAGCCGGGTTTTCCGGCTTTTGCTTCATGGCAGATCGGCCAGGAGAAGCCGGACTTCGCCATAGCTGATATGAGCCTTTTCATCGGGGGAACGCAGTAGGGGACGCCATGCCAGGACGGGCTTTGTGAGGCTGCGCACAAGAGAATCTGGCAACCCCATGAGGCATCCTCGGCCTTGGCAGATGCTTGAGACATGGCAAGAGCCGCGAGACCGGCTACGGCAAAAATCACTGGTTTCATATCAGGTGTCCCTCTTGATCAATGCTGCTGAAATTGCCGGCTCGGAAAAAAGTCTTGCGAGCGGAGTCCTGTGTTGGATGCGTTCGCCTGCAGCGTAGATGACGGCCGAGATCAAGGCGAAGCACGCAAACCAGGAAATACCGATGCGATAGAGCAGTGGCTGGTTGGGGATATCCCGAGAAATGGCGGCGAAGGCGAAGAGCCCGACCAGGTAGCCGTCGAACGACAAATGGCGCTTGTCGTGGAAGGCCAGCGACAGAATGAGAAGGGAGATCGCGAGCGGCGCGTGGATCCACCAGAGTTTTTGCGCGGGAATAATCAGGGCGATGGAGAGGGAGATGGCAAGCAGCAAGCCAGCCAAGGAATCCTTTGGAAGAGAGGTCGCAATATGTGCGAGGTCTGGCAACTATCGGTCTGTCCTCTTCGGCTTGTTTCGCGCATCAGCAAAAGGAGGAGAGATCTCGCTTTTCCGCTCGGCCAGTAGATTGAAGTCGGCAATCGGATGCCGATCTAGCGTCTTGTCGACGGCTTTGCGGCGCCATTCGTTCATGTCCAAGACGTAGGTCCCCCACATCCCATACCGGGCGGCCATAGCGTTGGTCTGATAGGCGTAATACTGGGCGTTGATGTAAGGGGAATCGAGACGAGCCCAACCGACGCGCAGCATTTCTGCGGCGAGATCCACACCGTTAGTCGTGCATTGTGCGACGGGTATGCCATCGTTCGCGTAGGCCAAACCGACGCAAGTCGTGGGCCTGTTTCCGACAGTCCTCTTCAGCCAAGCCTTGGCGAAGGGACCGCAAGGGACAGGGGTTGGAGCTTGTTGCTTGTCCCGGTTGATCCACTTTGGGTTCAAAGCCCATTGGGGAAGCTCGCAGGTGTCGATGCCAGCCAACCTTACTTTATAGCCATTTCCAAGCGTGCCGAACCACAGCGTGCGGCCGTCGAGAACGGTCACAGGGCCTTTGAATGTCGGCAACCGAACAGCAGCAGCAACGGGAGGCGCAGCCTGACCGCGTAGGGCGTGCCAGTTCTGATAGATAGGATCGGCTGCGAACGCCGGCAGAGCCAAAGAACTTGCGGCGATAGCAATGATAAGGGGGCTTCTCATGGCTGGGCGCTCCTCGATCGCTGGTTCGCCTCACGACTAAGCAGGATAGAAGGATGCTGAACGTCGGAGAATTGCCAAAGGCCGGCCTTCTTTTGCTGAGCGAGCTGCTCGGCTATTGCGTACGGGGCATGATAAGGGAGACCGTCTGTCTTCAAGGCGGCGAATGCATAGCCGCTCGTCACCATGACCTGCGCGAGGTCGAGACGTTGACTGCCAACCGTGGCGTAACAAACGACATATGAAATGCCATTAAGCTTCGCCACGGGCGCACATATCGGTTTGGTATCCTTGATATAGGCCGCCAACATCGCAAGCGATGCCTCACCGCAGTCTTGTCTATTGCCCTGACCATCCGTGTAGGCAGTGCCGCGCAAGCAAGACTGTATGCCATAGAGACGAAACCGCTCTCCGTCAGAGATCCAGGTGTCCCCCGTTTCCAAGGTGATGCCTGCAGTAAGATCGAAGTACCCTTCAGGTGCGGCATTGGCCGCAAACGGCAGCAGAGCCGCGACGAGTCCAGCAGCAAGTCTCATTGCGCCTTCACCCGAGGATCGGCCCACATCCCGAAGGAGCCCTTCTGCCCGATCTCCTGAGCTTCCGCGAGATCCGGACGTTCGAATGAGCCATCGGTCTTCTTCGTGAGACGAACCGCTCCCAACGACAGAAGCTGCTCCTCAAGATTATCAACCGTGTCCATTGCTCCAGGATAGTTGTAGTAGCCGTAGCAAGTGACATCCTGAACGGGGGCAGTCTGCTCACTGATGAAGGCCCTGCAGAACAGGACCTTGGGGCTTTGCAGCATCGTTTGCAGCTGCTGCGTGCCAAACTCCTCGCAAGTCCCGGAATAGTCCTCGGCGCGATTGACCAGATCGCCGCTGCAAGGCTGAACGCCATACAGATGCAACGTTGTCGATTCGTCGACGCGAAACTCAGTCGCCGAGATAGCTTTGAAGCCATTGGCCGTGGCGTAACCTTTGCGGTCAGCGACTTTCCCGGTCCCGTCGTAATACTCGACGACAAGAACCGTCTTGCCCGGCGCCGCCAGCGACCTGATGTAGTCCTTGCTCACCGCAGGAGCGGCAAGCGCTTGTGTTGCCAATGCGCAACTTAGAAGCGCGGGAATGATGGCCTGTTTCATAATCTAGCCCTAACCACCCTGAGTCCGATTGTTGACCCTGCAAAATAGGGTTTAACACCGATCAGAAAACTTGTAAGAGTGCATCAAATCGGTATCATGCGTGAATTAACTCTAGTCGGTTTTCGTGGCGATCACAACACCGTTTGACGGGCGGGTGCGATGGATAAAAACACTGTCTGTGCAGGGTATCTAGGCCCGCGAACCCTGACTAGCGCAGCATTATCCGTGCTGCTCGCTGCCAATGCAGCTGCGTCACAAGACCTAGCCACATCAGGGCGTAATTCCAGCGATTACAACGGTTCTTTGACAATCAAAGAGGAATCTCTTGTCACAAACTTCGAAGATCGCTGGAGCGGTGGCGAGACATCAGAGAAGGAATTCGTCCTTGGTGCAAACGGTGTTGTCACGAAGGGCGGAGCCGAATATTTTGGCGTAACAGCGCCGAACGACGCGGGTGCCAAAGGGCATCATATTGATGCGGCTGTCAGCGCGTATTTTGATGTCTCAGCGCGCGCCACAGGCCGCATTGATCCTGTCCAAACTCCAACTCTAGACACTACATCTATTGATACCCCCGAAAATCTAGGGGCAGGAACTCTCGTTGAAGAGTGCGGGCCGTCGCCCCTGTCACCCGACGAGATTAAAGCGCTGGTTGCATCTACCGCGCGTCGATACAGCGTCGATGAGGGCTTCGCGGTTGCGATTGCCTGGGCCGAAAGCCGCTTCGATGAGATCCGCAATTCACCGAAAGGCGCACGCGGACCAATGCAGCTTATCCCGGCAACCGCGGCTCGCTTCGGGGTTCAGGATATCTGCGACCCTGCCCAGAACATCGAGGGCGGGGTGAAGTATCTGCGCTTCCTCCTCGATGAGTTCCAGAACCCGCTTCTCGTTGCGGCTGCGTACAACAGCGGCGAGGGGCGCATCTACGAGTATGGCGGCGTCCCCCCGTTCCCAGAAACCGTCGGCTATGTCGCAAAGGTCGTGAATTTCCAGCTTGGCCTACCGATGCCAACGGGCAAACGGAAGGCGGCCGGAATCGTCCGTGACATGGCGGCAAAGAACACCAGCGATGCCGGAGTCATCGCTGTGGAGAAGACCGGCAAATTCGTCGGCGGCGTGATGCACTTTTAAGGAGAGAACTATGAGACATGTCGTTTCCCGGCATTCCGGGGCATTGAAGGCAGTAGCCGTCATTGGCTTGGTGGCAGCCCTGCAAGTTGCAGGTGCTGATCAAGCGCTTGCACAGGCAAGCGGTGGCGGCGGCGGTGCATTCGCCCCCCTTCAGACAGCCGTGCAGATGATCGTTGACTTCATCACCGGCCCCTTCGGACGTCTGATGGCAATCATCGCCGTGATTGGCCTCGGCTTCCTTGCCTTTGCCGGCAGGCTCTCGTGGTTCACGGCTGGAGCCGTCGTCATTGGCATCGGTCTCGTGTTCGGCGCCCCTGCCATCGTTGACCAGATGATTTCGTCGGTAGGCGGCGGCTGATGAGCGATTTTCAGGACGAGAAGCCAGCTTTGACGCCGTTGGTGATCGGCTTGACCCGTTCTCCGACGCTATGGGGCGTGCCCTACATGGCGGTCGTCCTGATCATCGGCGTGACCATCATTGGGTGGCTGGTGACGAACCATCTGGCGGCACTGCTGATCGCGCCAGCCGCCTACCTTGTCCTTTTCTCGCTTTGTGCCTGGGACAGCAAGATTCTCGACGTCCTGCAGGTCACATCCCGCAAGACGCCAAGGACGCCCAACAAGCGCTTTTGGGGCACCAACTCATACGGACCATAGTAGATGCTGAAAGTCGTCAAGGAAGAGCTTGGGTTTGGGAAGGTCGCCGGCAACGAGCGGCCTATGTCCGTTCACATCCCCTACATGCGGCACGTGTCTGACACGGTCATCGGGCTCGAGAATGGAACCCTGATCAGCGTCATCAAGCTCAATGGCCTGTTCTTCCAGACGGAGGACCAGGCCGAGCTGAACATGCGTTCTGTCGTCCAGAACACGATGATCCGGGCCCTCGGTTCAAGCCGCTATTCCCTTTGGTCGACCGTAATCCGGCGTGAAGTCGAGACCGAAATCGGCGGTTCGTTCGATTCATCCTTCTGCGAGATCCTTAACGATCGCTACATGGACCAGCTCCGCAAGAAGCGGATGTTCACGAACGAAATCTACCTCACGATCGTGCGTTCGGGCATGAAAGGGGCGCTGGGCCTCGGGGACTCCCTGAAGCGGATATTTGAACGCTCGAACAAAGAGGCCAGGGCTCAAGCAACCCGTGAAGATGTGACGGACCTCGAAGAGTTGGTTGGGAACATCGTGAAGGAGTTGCACAAGTACGGCGCTAAGCCGCTTGGCATCACTTATCGCAAGAAATCCGACGATACCGCGAAGAAGGACATCGATGGAGAAGAGGGCAAGGGCGATCCGTATTCTGAGCCCTGCGAGTTCTTCAACACGATCCTGACTTGCGGTGTGCCGCGAAAGATGCGGCTTCCGCGCATGGGTATCCGCAACTACGTCGGCACTTCACGGCTGCATTTTTCAAAGCGGACGATGCAGGCACAAGCGGCGGTGGAAGAAGATAGCCGCTATGCCGCCCTTCTATCGATCAAGGAATACCCTCCATTCACTGGTCCCGGCATGTTGGACGGGTTGCTGCAGGTGAACCATGAGTTCATCCTGACACAGTCTTTCACCCTTGCAGACAAGCCGATCGCACAAGAGCGGATCAGCCGCCTTCAACGACAAATCAAGGCCTCCGACGAAGCGGGTAGCTCTGTCGAATCCGACATCGATTATGCTTTGAACAGCCTCCTCAATCAGGAGGCTGTATTCGGCTTCCATCATTTTTCGCTTCTGTGCATTTCAAGGGATCTCGAAAGCCTGAGCCGCTGCGTCTCTGAACTTGGCGCGTGCCTCACCGATATGAATATCAACTGGCTCCGGGAAGATTTGAATCTGGAAGCCGCGTTCTGGGGGCAGTTGCCGGGCAACCGCTCTTACATATCCCGCATCGCCATGCTGTCGAGCGCCAACTTTTCGGGCCTCTCCTCGATGCATAATTTCGCGACCGGACAAGCGGATCGCACCCATTGGGGCCTGCCGATCACCATTCTGGAAACGACCTCGCAAACCCCCTACTGGTTCAACTTCCATCGTCGGGATATCGGCCATTTCACGGTGACTGGTCCGACAGGATCCGGCAAGACCGTGGGTCTGACCTTCCTGCTGGCGCAAGCGATGCGGGTTTCACCCACGCCTCGAGCCGTGTTCTTCGACAAGGACCGGGGGGCTGAGATCTTTGTAAGGGCGATTGGCGGAGCCTATGAGGTTCTGTCTCCGGGAACTCCCACGGGCTTTAACCCGCTGCAACTAGAAAACACCGGCGAGAACCGGGAGTTTCTGGTTCGCCTGCTCAAGGCCATGCTGAGCGGTGAACGTCGCACCGACTTCACACAAGAGGACGAGGACACCTTGGAAAAGGCGATCGTCCGGATCATGCAGGAGCCGGCAGCTCAGCGGAGCCTCCCCAATCTTGCCGGCCTCTTGATGGGCCGGTCTAAAGCCGATGCCAACGATCTATATTCGCGGCTTCGCCCTTGGATCGAAGGCGAGAAAGCCTGGCTGTTTAACGCGCCCCATGACGTCCTGTCCTTCTCGGGTCACAGCGTCTTTGGCTTCGATATGACCAACATCCTCGGAAACGAGGAGCTAAGAACCCCTGCGCTGATGTACCTTTACCATCGCTTGGACGAGCTGCTGGACGGCAACCCCGTCATGTTCTTCATGGATGAAGGCTGGCAGCTGCTGATGGACGACACGTTCAGCGCTTTCATCGTCGATAAGATGAAGACGATCCGCAAGCTCAATGGCATTGTGGGCTTTGGTACGCAATCGGCCGCTGACATCACCAAATCTAAAGCCTCGCATACGCTCATTGAGCAGTCGGCCACCAACATCCACTTCCCGAACCCACGGGCTGACGAAGAGAGCTACATCAAGCGCTTCGGCCTGACGGTGAAGGAATTCAAGTTCATCAAGAACACGCCTCCCGAAAAGAGAACCTTCCTGATCAAGCACGGCAATGACTCTGTCATCGCGCGCCTCGATCTGTCGACAATGCCGGATCTCGTGAAGGTGCTTTCAGGGCGCAAGGAGACGATCGAGGAGTGCGCCGCACTTCGCGAACAGTACGGAGACGAACCCGAAAACTGGTTGGCGAAATTCTGCGGATGGGAGAAGGCCGAATGAGGAACAGTCCGACTCTGAGGCTGCTTATGGCAGCCTTTGCATGGGGAACAGCGCTACCCGCCTCCTCGCAGGTTCCTGTTACCGATAAGGCTCACACTGCGACCGACGCGGAACGCAACGGCACAACTGAGCAGATCGAGGAAACAGACAAGCGCCGACATACGGTTAGCAAGAGCGTCACCTGCTCGATGTACCGGCCGGGGCGCGGAGGTGATGCCCCCTCGGCAGCACAAGCAAATCCAGAGATTGTCGGGCTTGTGAAGCGCGTGGCGCGTGAGGAAGGGGTAGACGAAACCCTCTTCATGTCTCTCGTCTACCAGGAGAGCCGGTTCAATCCCTGCGCAAAGTCGCCGGTCGGCGCTATGGGCTTGTCGCAGCTGATGCCGGGCACAGCCAAGGATCTTGGCGTCAATCCTCACGATATCGAGGATAACCTTCGCGGCGGCGCGCGCTACCTGAAGCAGCAGCTCCGTACCTTCAACGGCAATACCAACCTTGCGCTCGCCGCATACAACGCGGGGCCAGGCAACGTTCGAAAGTATGGCGGCATCCCTCCGTTCAAGGAGACGCAGGGGTATGTAGCCGCGATCAAAGGGAAGTGGATGCCCCAGTTCGGAGGCTCCGATGTGTCGAACATCCCCGAAAATTTCGGAGGAGGCACGTCGGGCTTTTCAGGTGCGAGAGACGCGACCATCAACTCGATGGCGACCAGCCAGTCGATTTCCGAAAACAGCGGGAACGTCGCGTCATGGCTTCAGCAACTCGGCCAGATGGAAAGCGGCACGATCCAAGACAGCTGGGACCACAATTCCGGCGCCCGTAATGCGAACCTTGAGATGATGAACCAGGTCATCCGCCTCGGAACAACGATGGCCGAGCTTATGAATTCTCAGAATGCGCTCGATCTGGGGGGGCTCTCGGGGTCTTCGCGATCCAGCGACTACAAGCGAGATGAGAAGGAAGAGGATCGCGAGGTAGCTGACCTCTGCGACAAGGAACTGCAGCTTGAGTGGAATCCGGAGGAACAGGTCTGCGTTCGAAAACTCGAACCAGAGGCTGACATGAAGCTGATGTTGAGCGCCGAATGACAAGGAGAACGGCCATGAGAAGAGCATTTCTGACTGCGTTTTCGCTAGCGATGGCGTCTACCGCGCATGCACAAGTTCCGGTGATCGACAGCGCCAACCTGAAGATCGCGACAGAAACTTCTCAGACGACTGATCGGATCCTGGACACGAACAGGCAAGTTCTGACGACGGTAGAAGAGACACTTAAAGCCGTCACAGGGGATCGCGGGAGCGTTTCCAATCCCATGCAGAACCTCGCCGTTGGTCAAGGGTTCAGCGTTTCTCAGATGCCGTCACTCGACAGCCTCATGCAGGGCGGTGTCCCGAACTTCGGCAGCATGGGCGGTGACATCGGCCAGATTGCCACCACCTTCATCAACGGTCTCCAGCTCGTGAAGAACTTGTCTGGCAAGGCAGACAGCACGTTCTCGGGCGACAAGTCCTACGAAGAAATGATGAAGACCGTCTTTGGAGTTGCCGCCCTAGTCACCGGCTCGCAACAAGCCGTTCAGTCGCGAACACAAGCGTTTCAGCAGGCAGGCCAGCAGATCGGTCAGGCTCAGGACATCAAGGGGTCCATCGATCAGAACACGCAGCTGCAGGTTCAAACAGGCCTGACAATCAACGAGATGATTGGCGTGATGAATGGTGCCGTCGGCTCCCTGCAGGCTCAAAACCAGCGCCGCCTTGTCGACATCTCCAATACCAAGAAGGCGCTGACCTACGGTGACTAAGACATTCCGAGTGAAAGGCTTTGTGCTCCTCTCCGTCCTGGTTGCTGCCGGCGTAACCGGCTGCGCCGGCGCCCCGAAAGAGAAGACCGCACCATGCAAGAGGCCCGCGAACCTCACATCCTACGCCGAGGATCCGCGACAGGAATGTGGCCCAATGACCAGCGTGAACGGCAACCCATCGGAAGCGCTGGCGGCGATCGACGCTTTCGCTGGAAGCGGAGAGCAGTGACCCCATGAACTTTCTAGGCGGCCTGCTTGAGGCTCTTGAAGATGCAGGGCGGAATTTCTCGGAGCGGGCTTATGAGGTCGTTGGCGACGAGATCATGCCCTTGCTGACGATCATGCTAATTGCCTACGTCGCCTATTACGGACTTCAACTCGTCCTGGGGACCGCGCGAGTGAGCGTCGGCGAGATCGTCGGCCGGGTCGTGCGAATGATGATTATAGTCGCCTTCATTGATCAGTGGGGCAATTTCCAACTCTTCTTTTACGACTGGCTGAACAACACGCCGGAAGACGTGGGGCGGGCGCTCCTGACAGCTAGCAGTACCGGGATAACTGAGCCAACAGACGGCCTATCTATGATTTGGGAGACGGCGAATGAGGCAGCAGCAGCATTCGCGGAGCAGTCAGGCTACTTCGCCATTCTCCCGGGCCTCGTCGGGTTCCTGATCATGCTGGCGGTTGGGCTATTCATTGCCGTTGCGCTTGCCATCCTCGTGCTTGCGAAGGTGATGATGTGGGTGCTGCTTGGCACCGCACCGATTTTTATCGCCTGCCTATTGTTTGATTCCACACGCCAATACGGAATGGCTTGGTTCCAGCAGGTTTTGACGTACGCGATCATTCCGCTCTTTGTGTATGTCGTCGCCGCCTTTCTCATCACGACCATGGACGCTGAACTGCAGAAGGTCGCAGCGGCAGCATCCGCGAACGAGATCCAGCTAGACGATATCTCGGCTTTTGTCCTGATCTGTGCGGCTGGCGCTTTTGTCCTCTTCAACATTCAAACGCTCGCCCAGGGAATTACCGGGGGTGTGGCAACGGGCGTTGGGCAGATCGCTCGATCGGTTGGCTACGCGACCGGTGTTGCACTGCCGGCACGAGCTTTGACCGCGACACGTTCTGTAGCCGGGAGGGCTGGAGAATTAGGAATGGCCGCACGCGCCAGAACCCATGCCGGCATGAGGGAAAACATCCAAAACGCCGGTGCAGCAGAAGCGATGCAGAACAGAATTACCAACAACAGTCTGCCCAACTAGGCAACTGGTGGCGGGAATTAAGGGCTAGGATACATGGCAGAGAATAACGATGCTCTCCGGAGCTATTTTCAGGATGGGGACCGTTGGGAACAAGAGATCGTCAAAAAGGCCAAACGGTCCAAGGCGTTCGCTTGGCTGATTACGCTGATCTTCGGCGGCATCACGATCCTGTCGCTCTCCGCATTGGTAATGCTCGTGCCCCTCAAAAGCTTCGAGCCGTACATTGTCGAGGTCGACAAGAACACTGGCTATATTGAGGTCAAGACAGGGCTGACCCGAACATCGAACATCACCGATCAGCAGGCAGTCACTCAGGCGAATGTCGTCCGTTACATTCGATCCCGCGAGGGCTATGATCCTTTTGCCATCGAGCAGAACTTTGGAATTGCAGCTTTGCTCTCCACCGGCGACGCAGCGCGCGACCTCCAGGCCCAATGGAGTGCCGCGAACCCTGACAATCCAGCTCGCCGGCTCGGCAAAAATAAGTCGATCACCGTCGACATAAAGTCTGTCACCTTCCCCAACACGACAACGGCGCTCGTCCGGTTCTCGACGCATGAGCGCTCTGCTTCAGATGTCATCACGCGCCACTTCATCTCTATCGTTCGCTATCGCTACACGGATACGCCTGAGCGCAACGAATGGCGCTTCGAAAATCCGTTGGGCTTCCAGGTTTATGACTACCGCCGTGATCAGGAAACGGTGACCTCGGGAGGTCAGCAGTGAAATATGGCTTCCTACTGGCGGCGTCGATCGCCGCTCTCACGATGGTCCAAGCCTATGCGGCGCAACAGCCCCGCCCTGGCAGTCTGGATGCGCGTGTGACCAGTGTCGTCTATCAGCCGAACAACGTCGTGAAGGTATCTGCGACCTACGGCATCTCAACGATGATCATCTTCGACGAAGATGAGAAGTTTGAGACGATTTCGCTTGGCGACACCGACAGTT
Source organism: Rhizobium sp. RU20A (assembly GCF_900155885.1). Classification (GTDB taxonomy): domain Bacteria; phylum Pseudomonadota; class Alphaproteobacteria; order Rhizobiales; family Rhizobiaceae; genus RU20A. Next base: position 29,714 of record NZ_FTMB01000015.1, on the reverse strand, counting down.
GGCAGGTTGCCCCGTCCGAAAAGGGCAACATCCTTTTCGTCAAGCCAATAGCCAAGGACGTCTCCACAAACATGAACGTGGTGACCTCAAAAAGGATCTACTTCCTTGAGCTCAATGACTATGCACCGCAAGCAGGGAAAAAGGTCTTCGGCATTCGGTTCGTTTATCCGGAGAAGAACCTGAACGAGTCTCTGCGGAAGGAGGCTGAGTTTCGGGCGGCCAACCCGAACATTTCGAGCATCGACAAAGCGAACGTCAATATTGACTACTCTTTCTCGGGCGACGCGGCACTGAAGCCGACAATGGTGTTCGATGACGGCAAGAAGACCTTTTTCAAGTTCGGCCGAGGGACTGTGCCGGCCATTTTTGCCGTCCAATCCGACTTCTCCGAGACCCTGCGAAACTTCCGCAAGGAAGGCGAATACATCGTCGTTGACGGCGTAGCGACGCAATACACGCTCCGGGACGGAAACCAGTGGACGTGCATTTTCAACCTCCGCAAGCCGGACTTTGCAGCACCTGACCCTGACATCATGGCTCCGAAACAGGATCCTGATGCCAGCAAACGCAGGAGGAGCGGCAACTCATGAAGCGCAGCCCTGAACTCGACGCTATGGCGGCGGCCGACGAGGCCGAAATCAGCAATCGCAACGTGAAGCGCAATCAGACGGTCGGCATGGCCGCTCTGTTGCTCGCTGGTGTCTTCGCCGCGTACCTGGTGCTGGCCACGTCCGGCGAAAACCCGCCTGAGAGCCCGCAAAGTGAAGAGGAATTTCGGACAACGACTTTTCGGCCGCCTGGCTTTGTGCGCGATGGGGAGCCCACTCCCCCACCACCAGAACAGCCGGTTTTAGAACTCCCGCCTCCACCGCCTCCGCCGCCAGCTCCGCCGGTCGACGTTACAGAATTTAACGTGCCTCCCCCGCCCGAGGTAGCTCAACCGGCAAGCGCTCCCCCGCCCGCCGAAGAGGTATTTCCGGAGCGGTTTCGGTCGAAGCTAATTGCGCTTGACCAGAACTTAGGCGGCGCCGCGAATGGTTCGCTGGATGGCTCGAACAGCGGCACGCCTTTGACCGTCGCTGGCGAGGATCGCAACAGCCAATACCTGTCGTCAGCGAGCGCGATCGGGGACCGTTCCGCGAAGGCGCGAAAGATTGAGCGGATCGACGCGATGATTCCGGAGGGCACGCTGATCCCCGGCATCTTGGAAACGGCGATCGTCAGCGACCTTCCGGGGCAGGTCCGGGCCATCACATCCAAGGATGTCTACTCCTTCGATGGCCGGCGTGTGCTGATCCCGACAGGTACACGGTTGATCGGGGAATATCAGTCCGAAGTTACGCGGGGGCAGAAGCGGGTCTTTGTCGTGTGGACGAGGCTCATCCGCGATGACGGCGTGTCGGTGCGCCTGAATTCCATCGGAACGGACAGCCTCGGTCGATCGGGTCTGACTGGTCATGTCGACAACAAGTTCCGTGAGCGCTTTGGTGCATCGATCCTGCTATCTATTGTCGGGGGTGGCGCAAGCTATCTCACCGGATACGGTAGCGACTCCAGCTCCGGAAACGATGACGCCGAAAGAGGCGCAGAATTGGCGCGCGAGACGATCGCGCAAACCTTCAGCGACATGGCGAACACGGTCCTGGCCGAAAATCTGAGGATCCCGCCAACGATCAGCGTACCTCAAGGCGAGCGGATCTTCGTGTATGTTCGCCAGGACCTCGATTTCAGCGCCATGTACGACGATCCTGTCACGGAAGCGATGAAGGAGATCAAACGTGAACGTTATGGTAGGTAACACGACGGCTCATGATCCCCACTATTTCCTGAACCGGTCTTTGGAGCCCATCAGGCAATTTCTCGATGACCCGAAGGTGGTTGAGATTGCAGTGAACCGGCCGGGCCAGGTCTATGTTGAGCGCTTCGGTGCTGATCACATGGAGCATCATGAAATCGATGCTCTGACGGCACGCGAGATCGAGAACATTGGCGAGCGGGTTGCCGCAGCAACAAAGCAGTTCCTCAACGCCGCTAATCCGATCCTTAGCGCAGCACTGCCGACCGGCGAACGTATCCAGGTTGTCTTGCCGCCCGCAGCACCTGACGGTGGGTCGATCACGATCCGTAAGCAGGTTGTGCAGAATTTCTCTCTGCAGGACTACCGTGACAACGGCTCTCTCGACAAAGTCTCGGTTGCTGTCGGGGGCCTAAGCGACGTGGATCGGGAGCTGATCGCCTATCTACGCGCGGAGAAGATCTACGACTTCATCCACACGGCCATCACGAAGCGGGTTTCGATCCTGATCAGTGGCGGCACGTCGTCGGGAAAAACCACGTTTCTGAATGCGTGCCTGAACTCTGTAGACCTGAATGAGCGGATCCTGACGCTTGAAGACACTCGAGAGCTATTCCCACCACAGAAGAACGCGGTCCACCTGATCGCCTCCAAGGGTGGGCAAGGCACCGCAAACGTGACGATTCAGAACCTCCTTGAATCGGCGCTTCGAATGCGGCCGGATCGCCTCTTTGTTGGCGAAATTCGTGGAGCTGAGGCCTTTTCCTTCCTTCGTGCCATCAACACCGGCCATCCAGGCAGCATGTCAACAGTTCACGCCGATACGCCGCTCGGCGCGTACGAGCAGCTTGCCATGATGATGCAGCAGTCCGGCATGTCCGCCGGCTACTCAAAGCACGATCTGATGTCCTACATCCAAATGGTCATTCCGATCGTGATCCAGCTCAGGCGGGAAGGCGGCAAGCGCGGGGTTTCCGAAATCTACTTCGCACGGGATGCATCATGAGCAAAGGTCTACAGGCCTTCTATCTGTTCTTCTGCCTGTTGATCGCATTTGCAGTCTGGATGCTGGCGTACGGGGCGGGGCTTCAGCTCTTCTACGGTGACGGTAGGATCCTCGAGGCGACAATTACCTCAAACCCATTCGCGCCAATTCAGCAGTTCTGGGCCTATAGCTCCTCCCCTTCCCTTCAAAAGGTCGCGCTCGGCTCCGTAGTCCCGGCGCTGCTCGTATCAGGCCTTATTGCTTACCTTGGGCTCAAACCTACCAGCAATCCATTGGGGGATGCGGCCTTTCAGGACCTTCCAACCCTTCGGCGCGGGAAGTGGTTCGGCAGACGAGGTCACATATTCGGCCGTATCGGGAGCAACGTCCTCCGCGCGTATGACGATCGCCACCACCTCATTATTGGCCCGACGCGATCCGGTAAGGGCGCGGGCTACGTCATCCCTAACGCTCTCATGCACGAAGGCTCTATGATCGTCACGGATCTGAAGGGCGAGGTCTACAAGGCAACCGCCGGCTATCGGAAGCGCAACGGCAGCCAGGTCTTCTTGTTTGCGCCGGGTTCCGAGACGACCAACAGCTACAATCCCTTGGATTTCGTTCGTCCGGAGCGAGGTAATCGCACGACCGACATTCAAAATATCGCCAGCATTCTTGTGCCGGAAAACACCGAATCCGAGAATTCAGTTTGGCAGGCCACGGCTCAACAGGTTCTCGCCGGCGCCATCAGCTATGTTCTCGAAAGCCCCTTCTACAAAGGGCGCAGGAACCTCGGCGAGATCAACTCCTTCTTCAACAGCGGGACCGATCTGCAGGCCTTGATGAAGTACATCAAGGACAAGGAGCCATATCTGTCGAAGTTCACGATGGAGAGCTTCAACTCATACCTGTCTCTCTCGGATAGGGCCGCGGCCTCGGCACTGCTTGACATCCAGAAGGCGATGAGGCCCTTCAAGAACGAACGCGTTGTGGCCGCAACGAACATGACCGACATGGACCTTCGATCCATGAAGCGTCGCCCCATCACGATCTACCTTGCCCCGAACATCACCGACATCACGCTTCTTAGGCCGCTGCTGACGCTATTCGTTCAACAGGTAATGGACATACTCACCCTTGAGCATGATCCCAACTCCGTGCCGGTCTATTTCCTGCTGGATGAGTTTCGCCAGCTGAAGCGCATGGACGAGATCATGACGAAGCTGCCCTATGTGGCCGGCTATAAGATCAAGCTCGCCTTCATCATCCAGGACCTGAAGAACCTGGATGAGATCTATGGTGAGACGTCCCGACATTCGCTTCTTGGCAACTGCGGTTATCAGCTCATTCTTGGTGCCAATGACCAGGCCACGGCTGAGTACGCCTCCCGGGCGCTTGGCAAGAGAACCATCCGTTATCAGTCTGAATCGCGCACCATCGAGCTTATGGGCCTCCCGCGCCGAACAAAGGTTGAGCAAATTCGCGATCGGGACCTGATGATGCCGCAGGAAGTGCGTCAGATGCCCGAGAACAAGATGATCTTGTTGGTGGAAGGTCAGCGGCCGATCTTCGGGGAAAAGCTGCGCTTCTTTAAGACGCAGCCCTTCAAGGAGGCCGAAGCCTATTCGCAGACGCACATACCGACCGTGCCGACTGTCGATTACCTGCCACCCAAACCCGTTCCAGCAACCACGCCGGCCTATGCCAATGCAGGCCAGGAACAGACTGAAGAAGCGGAAGCGATAAAGCCTGCAACCGAGGCCAGAGCTGATGCACCGCAGGCGCCAGCCCAGAAGGAAACTCCGAAGGAGCAACCAGCCTCCACCCCACCCCCTCGCGTCGTGAACCCCTCTGCACTGACCATCAAGAAGGCCAGCGCCGGTGGCACCGCGGAACCTACACAAGCAGCTGCGCCCGCTCCCGAAAAGCGCGCGATGCCTATCTCAGAGGACGAAATTGAGAAAGCGCACAATGATCGAGTTAGCCGCCTCAAGGAGGTGGTAGATCGGGAGGCAGAGGGGAAATCACCGCGCAAAAGGAAAAGCTTGGAAGAGCTATTCGCGGCGACCGTTCCTGATCCAATCATTGAACAGGCCGGCCGCTAATCCAGGGTCAGAAGGGCCAGAAGCTCGCTGCGTACTGACCCGCCTCTGTTAGCCAAGCCGCTGAAGCATGATACCAGCCGATCACGGTCCCGTAGACCTTGATCAGGATCGCGAGGATCCCAACGGAGACCATGCCCCACACCATCATCTTGCCGACGATGTCGGCAGACTTGGGGTCGTTTACTTCCACCAGGTAGGTGTTCTGGTTACCGTCCTGCATGACACTTTAGCGATCACGGTCGTCCCGATTACGCTCCCTCTGTTCAACCTGTTCACGCTCCAACTCCTCGAGACGAGGAATGTGCTGTTGCGCGGGATCAGTCCGAGTGGTCTCGCCGCCCCGCTGGGCCGCTTCCCTGTCTCTGTTTACACTTTTCTGCTGCCTCTGAGTAGCGTCCACCGTCTCGGCGAGCTGGTGAGCCTCACGCTCCGCTTGTCCGATCGGACGTTCTTCTTCCAGATCCACCCTGAGATCGCGTTGGCGATCGTCGGCAGTGTCCGCAGTTACCGGCTGCTTGTTTGACTTATTTTCGTCCCCACGCTCTTTATTGCGTTCAATGGTCTCGATCTCCGCGCGCAGTTCCGGATCCTCATTGGCAACATCCCGGAGATAGCCGTTTCCGGAAGCGGCGAGTTGAGCTGCATGATGTAGCGAGTCCTCAAGCCCCTTCTCATACAGCTCTCGGTTTTCGTCTCCGAGCTCGCCGGTTTCGACATGGGCGAGGCCGGAGCGATAGTGTTCCACATTTGCCATCGCATCGCGACCTACCCCAACGACAGCCTCTCCATGCTTGGCAACAGCTGCCTCCCACTGGTGGTTTGCATTCATCTGCTCTTGCACCTCAGATGCCGTTCTTTCCGGCGCGGCACCACTTTCTTTGGAGACGTCGCCAGCAGCGTTTCGCCCATCCTGCTCATCAAGCCCTCGCTCCTTCATTTCGAGCATCTGCCTGCGCAGATCGACGATCTCGCGAGCGAGGGAGGAAACTTCTTCGAAGCCTGACCGGTCCTCTGGACCAGCGCTGCGCTGAAGGTTGAACAGAGCCGTTTCAACCGTCTTTTCGTACGCTTCGAACTCTGGGCGTGTTTGCTCGCGCATGTCCTTTGCCTCCGACAACATGTCTCTGATTGCTACCATATTGGAGCGGTAATCACGGCCGAAATCTGCATGAATGACTGCACCAGCAGCCGAATGACCCACCTGGGCAAGGCCGTTTTCCAGATAGGAGCGATGCTGTGCGGCGTAGGCCGCAACCACTGTGTCGCCGGCGTTGACTGCAATCTTCTGCCAGGTCTCCTGAGCTTTTAGAATGTACTGGCGGCTCCTCTGGCTCGTCGCCACCACGCGCCGATCAGCTCGCTTTGCGTCATATCGCGCCTGTGCCGGCTCGCTGGTGCCTACATGCTCGGTACGACCGTTATGTTTGACGGCGCGAACCTGATTTCGCGTAAAGGCTGGCGGCGTAGCGAACTCGCGGCGATCGGTCATTTCCATATTGATGCCGTGGTCACGCGCCTTCTCGGCCATGACCTCCCGCCATTGCCGGAAGGTGGCCGGAGTCGTCTCGATCCGGTCGCCCGATTCCGATCGCATCGTCACGATGGCATGGGCATGAACATGCGGTCGCTTGCCCCCCTCAGCGGCTTCCTTCGGATCGTTCTCCGGATCGTGCAGGGAGAAGACATAACGATGGCCCGCAAACTGTGCTGCCAGGAAGTCGCGAACAGCTCCTTCAAACGCAACTGCATCCGTTCCGGCACGCGCCGACATGATCACGTGCATCACGTCACGGCTCTTGCGGCTGTGCAGCTCATCCCGCCATTCCTTCTGCACGAGATCGCCTGCAGCCTTGTCATCGGCAATCGAGCGACCCTGATCGTCCCGAACGTCGTTGCGCTGCGCGATCAGGTCTCGCACCTTGGCAGCGCCGTATTCCACGCCGTTGCCGTAGCCTTTGAACGAGAACGCCGCTGGGGCCTCTTTTGCAACGGCGCTGGCGTTAAAACGCTCCTGAACGATGGCGGCTGCCTTTGCGTCCGCCGTCAGTCGCTCGCCCTGCCCGCTGCGCAACACAACGTAGCCCTCAATCTTCAGCGATCCGTCATTCTGGGTTTCGACAGAGTAAGCGTAGCGCCGATCACCAAAGCCACGCTTAAGAATCTCCCGCACCTGCTCATGCCGGTCCGAGCCGCCGGACAAGCTCACCTCGACGCTGAACGCGCCGATATCGCGGCTCTCGGTCCTGTTCTGGAAAAGGTGATCCCAATCACCACGCAGACGCGCCAACTCCTCACGGCCACGCAACGTCTCGCCGTTCTCATTTTCAACCTTCAGCTCCCCGCCTCTGGAAACATAGTTGAGCATCGAACCGACACGGGCACCACCACCGTAGGACGCCAGTTTAACCACGGCTGGCTGGCTCCCTTTGGCAACGCTCGCAAGACGAACTTCCATCGATCGCGCAGCACCCGAACCGGCAGCCACCGACCTCGAAGGGGATGACGCGTTGAATGCCGAAGTCCCCCCGCTTCCCCTGGCTCCGGATCCGCCTTTTGACATTCCAACCTGGTGCTGGAGATTTTTCAGTCTCTTCTCAAGCTCTTCTTCTACGGCGCTCCCACGGCCGCCAAGCGTCATTTCGTGCAATAGCGCCGCGCGTCTCTGCTCCCACTCGCTTGTGAAAGTGCCAAAGAAGAACTCCACGGCCTACACCTCGCCTCGGCGCTCATGGCCGGCGCGGCACGAAAGTGTCCGGAGCTCGCTCATGACAGCCGCCTGTATCCGCTGGACATTGCCAAGATTGATGTCCAGTTCGGAAGGGTGGACACCCTTGCCCGCATTCAGCGAGCGCGCGACCTGGTTCAAATTGATGCCGATCATACGCATGTCTTCGAGAAGTGCTGCCATGATCAACCTGTCTTCTGCCGTCAGAATTGGGCGAACGCCAGCACCCTCGAGGAGCAGCGAACGGAAAAAAGCAGACACACTCATACCGGCCGACTTGGCCGCTTCTTCGATAGCCGAATGCTCAGCATCGCTGACGCGGACGTTGATGAGACGCCCCTTGCGTTGCTTGGCTGACGGTACTTCGATCGTGTCTTCGTTCATCAATCAATCAAGCCTTTTCGGAGCCTAGCGACCCTCATCGTGGGCACGTCCCACGATCGAAATGCAAAATGTAAAACATTTTTACGTATCCTGCCACTCTCAACATAAAGCACTATACCCTACTTTCAATCTAATTCCACTTCTTGACTGGCTCCGCTTCGCGTCGCGTTGTTTCCGTTGGAACGCTCACCAGGGTTCACCGCCAAAACCGCTCTCGAAGGCCTTTGTCTGTCCCTCGTACTCGAGGTGACAAGGGACGCTTCGCTCTTCGCCCTTGGCACCCTCCGTGCGAGCGCCAATTGAGGCCTTACGCGGCTCCGGGGTTCACCACTCGACCGGAGCACTCGACTAAACCACACGACTAACTCGTGTGGTTTAGTAACGGCATATTACCGTGTGTTCACACGGTGGTTTTGATCTTAACCTGCGTGCATTCACATGTTAGTTTCGCATCGATGTTATGATCTTAACGACGATATGGCTTTACCGATTGAGCACTCGTTGGACTGCTAGGGGGCGGGGTGCACTGTTAGACTGGAAGTGGATCGTGAAATGGCAATCTGCATATCGCTGGTAAGCGGCAAGGGCGGCGCGGGGAAGACAACCGCCGTTATCCTGATCGCTGGGGAATATGCGCTTCATGGTAAGCAAGTGCTTTTGATTGATGCGGACGGACGACAAAACCTAAATGAGTGGTGGTCCCGCTCCGAGGCGAAAGACAACAGGCCAGACGGCATTGAGCTTCGCACGGCGGTAACCAACGCATCACTGCAGCATATTCTGGAGAACGAAACCGCCGGGTTTGACGTCGTGTTAATCGACTCACCCGGTCAAGACACAGTGCTACGAGACACGATCATCGCCGGCTCGCACATCGTTATGACGCCGATCCAACCAAATCAGGACGAGATCCTTGCAGCTGGCCAGGCCGCAATGGACGTAGCTGACGCCTGCGATCGGACCGGACGAAACATTCCTCACCTCAACTTCAGGACCCGGATCACTCTTCCCGGCCGCTCACTGGAAGCTTACCGCCTAATCCGCCCCTTCATCGCAAACCTGCAGGAGCAGGGATATGATTCACACCTCCTCGACACCGAGCTTTATGAACGAAACCCGTATCGCGACATCAGGCTCGGATATGGGACACTGCAAATGCTGGAGCTCAGCGACTCGGTCAAAAAGGCCCGGAGTGAGGTTATGGCCATGATGCAAGAAATTGAACGTTTCCTGCCAAACGAGCAAAAGAGGGCGCAAAATGGCTAAAGGGACTTCTAGTATATCTGATTTTCCCGTTGCACCGCGACGGTCGCGGGGGAATGTGCCCAATCCAATGTCGCAACCGGTTATAGACCATGAAGCAGAAAATGTGGTGCCCAGCGATCATCTGGACCAGGTCGCTTTAGAACAAGCTCCCGCTAAGGTCCCTGACGTTCAGGTGCCACAAAGGTCGAGTTTAATCCTGCCATCACCGGAGGCTCGCCGGGAAAGAGCGACGAGCAAATCGTTGGAGCGTGAGGCGTCCAGAATACGACTGCAGGAGCTCAAACAGAACAAAGCGCGGGAGAGCAAACACTTCGTCAACTGCCCCCTTGATTACGACACCAAGAAGCGTCTGGAGCGAGCAGCCTCTGACAACGATTTGAAAATGACGGTAATCGTCAAGGCCGCGATCGACCAGTTCCTGAAGGATAATGGTTATTGATCCTCGACCTTCGATTCCTGGCCGGGATAGCGGTAGGCACAACCCTTGGATTTTTGATCAACCCTGAAGCGGCAGAGAAGGTCGGGATCGATATTCATGCCATAAAGAGAACTTTACCCAGTTTCGGCGCCGCTCCACCGGAGCCTTTCAAGCAAACAGACTGGCCAACGGACGATCGCGCCAAACGTGAGCTGTTCCGGTTTGCAATGTGGGACTTCGAGGCATACGGACCAAGGTCTGAGATCCGGATCACAAGATGCATCAGCATCGACCAGCTCTCCCTGGCATGCGAAATGCACGTGAAGTTGAGTTGGGTCACCGAAGAGAGGACCCTCGAAGGCGTCTTTCAATCTAATCCCCACGGCTGGAATCTGATTGCTGCGAAAGCGGTGAACAGGAATACGCGCGGTCAATCTTAAGCCTGACGGACAACGCGCCTCTGAGTTGCGCATTTCGCATCCAAGAGATCCATGCCGACGTCATTCCCCCCAATTTTGTGAGGGTTTTGTAACTGGTGCGAAGGATGACAGTGCCTTAATGGCACGATATGGTGCGTGATATCTGCCACAGGCGGATTTGGGGACTGAGGGAATGCCTACGGTGCGGAATCTATCCGACTATATCAAATCGAGGGAACTGGTTGAGACCACAGATCCAGATTTCCAGAGACCCCTGTACCGCAAGGAGGGATTCGACGGCATAGTCAGCTTCGGCGAGATTGACGCAAAACTTTCCGCATTCCTCTTGGACGAACGCGCGAAAACTGGTCTGACCCAGAGCGATTTTGCGACCTTGGCAGGTCTCGCACGAGTGGTCTATAGCCGCTATGAACTGAACATTTCGCGACTGACCGTCTCTCGAATGATCCACCTTTCCGAGCTCCTCGGGTTCCTGCCGATGCAGATGATTCATGCCGCTGCACCTCATCTCTACGGAAAAAATCCTGAAGAGGCCGACGATCGGGTTGAACTCTTCAGACTCATTCATGACCTCCCGCACGACACCATACGCAGTTTGATCGGTATAGTTGGCCAACTGACGCCTAAGGATGTCCTTGAAGCTCGGCAGAAAGCGGAAGCGGAGGCCGAAGCACAAGCTGAGGCTGAACGACAACGACTGGCTAGAAAAGCGGCGAGAGTGAGCAGGAAAGGCCGTCCCCCTGGCCGGCCACCAGGTCGTAAATCATCCAAGGTCGAAACCCCGACAGACGATTGAAGAACAGAAAACGGCCGTCAAGTGATGGCCATTTAAGAACGCGCCCTCCCTCGTCCCTGTGGTCTATTCGATCGAGCTCACAACTTGGTACGTCGGCACTCCCCCTCACCCCGTTTTCCGGTCGCTGTTCGCATTTGCACGCATCAGCGACATTAGCATTGGTCCCAGCCCAAACTCCCCTACCCTCGCTCGGCGCGTGAGATCGCGGAGATATCCACCTGCCGAGTTGATATGCCCTGCCCTCTCCAAGATTGCGGCCATAGCAACCGCCGCGTTCTCAGGACCCATAACCTCGCACGCCTCCTGGTAAGCCGACGGGCTGACGCCAAGCATTGATCGAACCACCACCGCGGCCCCCATCAGTTCGCGCCAGTGCGAAATTGCGCCCCCGGGCCCATAGTCGGAAATCTGCGGGCAGGCTTTCAGGACCATCGACAGCGGGAACGCCTTCATCTGTTCCGGCTTTGCAAACGGCTGAGCAACTGCTTTGGGTGCTACTTCCAGCTCGACGGCTCCGCCCTGCTCTTCTCTAGAGCTAGGTTCAAGTTCATTGATGGAGTCGGGTTTTGAATTCTGTATGTGGCAGCCATTTTGAACAGCATTGCCATCCATATTTTGAGAATTCAGCTGATTTTCCAGAAGGTTGAGGATTTCGGTGCGCAAAAGCTGCATCTCGTCGAGGATTGCCTCCACCTGGTGACGGTCAGAATTGCGGGGAAGTCGGCTGACAATGCCGACATACATGCCTTCAATGGCTTCCCAGTCGCCGTCGGCCCCCTCCTCCATCGCTGCTGAAATCAGCTTGCGCACATCACGCCGGCAGATCGTCAGTGCCTCTTTGGCTCGCCTGAACTGCAGGCGTTCCGCAGCGACTTCCTGTGCCAGGATTGCCAGTTCCGCAGCGCGAGCCAAAAGTGGCGAAAGATCGAACCCAAAGGCCTGCTCAATATCGCCACCCTTGTCCCGGTGAGCGTAGCGCTTGCCGTTCGGACTATCTTTGCGCTGGATGAGTCCGGCTTCGACCAGGGCAGCCAAATGGCGCCGCAAGGTCGTTCCAGTGATGCCGTGCGCTCTGACCGAGAGTTGGGCATTGGATGGGAAGACGACCAACCCATTCTCGCTGTTGAGTTCGCTCCCCGGATAGAACGTCAGCAGGGCGTCGAGTACAGTCAGTGCCCTGTCCTGCAGCCCAAGTCGCTGACGTGCTTCACAGGCGTCGCGAAACACCTTCCATTTTTCAACCGGGCGGCTTGGTTTCGTCTCGGACGTCTGGAGCTGCCTCTTTACAAGAGCAAGCACAACCGGCCGCCGCCCAAAGGGCGTCGTCACATTTCCACTTTGCATTTTCTCAGCCTTCAATAAGGCAAAAGAAACCTGCTCACCAAATTGGCGCCCTAGACTCTTGACTGGGATTCGGGGAAATGCGATTCTCTAGTTGCTACACGATGAGAAGGGCTTCCACGACGGCGACGTTTTGGGGGCCTTTTTCTTTTGCGGGTCTGCTCTCCTGGTTTCACAACTGATTGTCAGCTGACAATCACGCTAATTGTCTGTTTGAGAAGAATTTTCTCGTTCGAATTGTTCGACGAGATCGCTCATCTTAGCGTCAAGGAACTCCGCGAACGCTCTTGATGTAACAGTGATTTTTGAGCCTTTTGACGTCCGCTCCACAGCTGCCAGAACGAGCCCCTTCCGAGTGCGAATCTGTCCTCGACTATTGTCTTTCGAAGCTTTCGGTGCCTGACCGCTTAGCCAGAGACGCGTAAATCTCTCGTTTGAATCAATTGACGTGAACTCGGCCTCGTCAATCGCTTCTGTGATCCTTGCGTAAGCTGCCTTGTCCTTCAAGAGATCGGCAAACGCCAACCACCGAGGTCGCCCCACCTTTGCGGCTGGCCCTATAGCGAGGATTATTTGTTCTGGGATAGCGTCAGCAACTTGCAAAAGACGGGAAATTTCAGGTTTGTCCACTGACAGAACTTGGGAGATCCGGTCCCGGTCAAAACCATGCAGCTCGAGATGTTTCGCAAAGAGAGCACGCTCGATGAAGCTGAGATCGACGCGGGGACCGTTTTCTTGCCCTTGTGCGACGATCAGTTCATCGTCCGAAAGTTGGCGCACGATGGCCTTGATTGGGCGATCAAGAATTACCGCCGCACGCAATCTTCGATGGCCATATGCCGCTTGATAGTGGTTTTCCTTTGTTGGATGCGGACGAACCAGGATGGGAACTTGCTGTCCGCTTTCCCTCATGGACGAAATGAGTTCTTGTAGGGCGGGATCATGGTCAGTCGGGATACGATCCCGAATGAACGACGCTTCGATTTGAGCGGGACTTAGCTCGACAACTTTATCACCAGCTGCAAGCGCGGTGCGAAGCTCCTTCGCAGCCGCGGCCTCATCACCGAGTCGACCGAGTGAGAGGTTCATAGCTCGAACGGCCCCAGCTGGCTTGTGTGGAGCCTGCGTTTGAACGGGCGACTTGGTTGAATCGCTCGCAGACGAGCTCACCATGTTCTTCAGGATATCGCGGCCTTTCATGCACGCCCCCATGAACTTTTCAGGAGATTTTCAACTTCAAAATTGACCCCGTCCATCGCTTCCACAGCGCGATCATATGTCTGCCGATTCATTGATTCTCGCGCCGCTTCATAAATTGTCTGCTTTGACAGGCCCGCATCAGAGATCGCAGTTGATTTCACCATCATTGATGTAAGAACGCGTTCGCCAAACAAACTTCGCAAGAAGGCAACGATTTGCGCTTGGGGGCCGTCGTTCGGCTCGTACCGTGTGACCAGATATCGCATCCAATCGTATTCGAGATTGCCACCTGCTTCCTTGACCACCGAGAGAAGATCAGAGGTCATAGCCAAGAACTGGTTCATTGACGCCACGTCCAGCATCTGAGGGTGAACTGTTATCAACACGGCAGTTGCTGCGCACAGAGCTGACAGCGTCAAAAATCCGAGGGTTGGCGGGCAGTCTATAACGACGACGTCGTAGCGATCGGAAAGATCGCTTAACGCCTTCCCTACCCTGAGAAAGAACATGTCGGTCTCTGAGCTACTGCGCTCGGCAAGAGCTCTAGGGGTGTCGTGCTCAAATTCATGCAATTCGAGATTGCCCGGTATCAGATCAAGTCCAGGGAAATAAGTCTCCCGAACCACCTCGCCTACTGGACGACGAAGCTCATCATATCGAATAGCTCCGAATAGTGTCTCGTTTTCGCCAACATCGAATTCCGGCTGATATCCAAGCATGGCTGACATCGACGCCTGTGGATCAAGGTCGACAGCCAGCACACGATAACCACGGAGCGCCAGATACTGAGCGAGATGCGTTGACGACGTCGTCTTACCAGATCCGCCCTTGAAGTTAGTAACTGCTATGACCTGCAGGTGGTCCCCTTCCCGGCGTGCAGGAAGATACGCGGGCTTAGTCTTTCCCAGGATGTGTCGGATCGTGTTGATCTCCGACAGAGAAAACGTTCGACGACCACCCGCTGTCTTCTCAGACGTCACCGAGTCTTCCTGTGATGCCAGGTGCCGGACATAGCTGTCGGTCACGCCAAGCAATTTTGCAGCTTCGGTACTACTGAAACGCCTCAACGCTTTTTTTTCGTCAGGTGAAAACAGACGCGCTGATAGTTCCTGCAGATTACTGCTGAGTTTTGCAGAATCATCAGCAATAGTTTTATCGATCGAAACACGTTCGATTTTTTCGATCCGGCTGATTTTCGCGGTCTTATTCGCCATTCACGGTAAACCCGATAATTCGCTGCAATTTGCGCAAATGATCTCATGGCGTGTCTATCCGTCAAGCAGTTTTTGATTAACGCATATTAACTTCCTGGGCCTAGACAAAGATGTTATTAGATTCAATGGCTTGACTGAATTGTCAGCTGACAATCAACAGGCTCACAAAACGCGCGCTTGGATCTGATTGCTCCGACAAGCTAGAATCAGTCTGCGGCGAGTCAGGGCATTAAACTCGCCGCAATATCAGGAACGGGAGGTGACTAACATCCCGGCTGGCAATCCGTTGAATTCGATAGGTTCAGAGTCCGCAGATAGTCAGCGACTGCCTGAGCCTTCGCGGCGGCAGTGATGACTGCACGTGAATCCTGCTTCAGCACCTTGAGCCAGCTTTCAACGTAAGTCGCGGTGTTGTCTCGCGGATCATGCTCGATGCCAAGATCGGCGCAGACGAACGCGGCTGAGATCTCGGCAACAAGCTCCTCCATGGCGTAGGCCTCACTGCCGAACCGCCCACTCAGATCACGACCCAAACGTGCCTTTGCACCACTCCAATGAGAAATCTCATGAAGAACCGTGCTGTAAAGGTGAACTTCGCTGAGGAACCGCCCCCGATCCGGCATCAGAATGTCATCGAGACCAGGGCGATAACAAGCCTGCTTGCCGCCGTAGGTGATCTTCGCGCCAGTGCGATCTATGAAGGATTCGACGTCTTCGAGAACTGGAACGGCATCCATTGGCACATCTTCGGCCGGGCTCTTGAAGCGGTCAGGCAGGTTGTCGATCTGCTCGACGTTGAAGACAGTGTAGCCCTTGAGGTAGGGGACTGCGCGATCGTCCGCCTCCTGCTCCTTCGGCGTGAAGGTGCCGTACTTGACGACGAGGGTTCCTTGTTCACCCTTGCGGACCTGAGCGCCAAGCTCCTGAGCCTGCCGGTAGGTCATCCATGTGTTTTCGTCGTAGCCGGCGAGTTGCCCGGAGAGCCACAGCATGACCACGTTGATGCCGCGATAGGCTTCGCCGGAGGCGCGGAGCGGTGTAACCGACCTGCGACTGTTTCCACGCCATGGCCGAATCCAAGGCTTGGTGCCGGCCTCGAGCTGCTGGATGATGGTGTCAGTGATCCGCTGGTAGGTGTCCTTTACGCTCTGCATTGCCGTCTCCTGTTCGTTGGTTGACGGCAAAAATCCGAAGATAGCGAAACGACCCCATGCACCCATAGGGCCGCAACGGAGTGTAGGACCGCGCAAGCGGTTGAATAGGGAAGGGGCTATCGTAGTTTGTCCGTCAAATCATCCAACGGACAGGGGGGGCGCAGAGCTCCGGCACCCCGGCCAACGACACAGGCCCTCACTGCAGCGATAGGGCCGCAGGTCAGCGCTCTCGGTCGTCTTGGTCGCGGTTCCGCTGGCGATCGACAAGCTGCTGCGCTTCGATAGCCTTAAGCTCGGCGTTGATGTGCTGCGACTGAGGCTCTTGAGCCTTTTGCTGACCTGGCTGCGATTGGGCATCTTGGACCTGTTCCGGCCGCCCCAGAGTCTTGAAATCAGATCGAGCGGTGAACTTCACCTCCTCGTCGTCAGGAGGCATCCGCTCGGGAAGGTCAGCGCGGTCAACGGCCACAATCCCCTTGTCGGTCACAAGGCTCGCCACGCGATTGTCGTGCCCAAGAACCTGCCCTTCGATCACTTCGCCCGGGCGGGCCGTGCGGATATTGTGCTCGAAGGGTTTCTCGCCAGCCTGTTCAAGATCTGACATGGCGCTGCGGATCGCCTCGCGGCGGTTAGGCTCCATCGCATCCTGGATGAGGTGCTTCATCGCCGGACTGGACGGATCGTTCGTGGTCTCAATGGATGCCTCGATCATGCGAGGCTTGGTGATGACGGTAAGATCAATGTCATGACCGTAGGTGCGGCCCAATGAGACCACCATCGCTTCGTTTGCCCTTCCGTTGCCTTCACGAAAGGCATGAACGTAGTTCAGCTCAGATAGGACGTGAGCGGCCTTCTCGGCGAATTGCTCAGGTGTGGCGGCTCGCAAGCCCTGAACGTCTTTGGTGGGCCGCAGTGCCTCGTTGAGCCCCATTTCGATCCGCGATCCGGGCAGGAAGGTCGTGTCACCCTTCGAAAGCCCCCCTACCGGCTCTACCCGCTGTCCATCGACGACAGGACTTTCGTTGCGCGTATGTCCTGCCCATTCATAGATATCTTGGAAGATGTAGCCGTGCAGAGCCTTCAGATGCGCTGCATCGTGATTACCGACTGGGCCTTTTCCCTCGGCCAGCTCCGTTTGCCTCAAAGCTGTGAATGCGTATTCGGCTTCACGCAGCGCAGATTGGCTCCTGATATCAAGCTTGTTCTTCAGAACATCCTTGAAATCCTTATCCTCTGACGTGTTGGGATAGGTGTAGGAGCCTTTGGCTTCATCATCGCGCGCCAAGCAAAACCTCATGCAAAAAAGCCGCCTGAGATCACAGGCGGCCGCTACAAATCTCTAGGCGATGATCAAGCCCGCTTAAAGCGTGCCAGAAGCTCTTGGCGCATTTCGTCGGAGGTGATGTCTCCGGCAACGTAACGGCTGTTTGCTTCTTCCAAAACCGGATCGCCGGTGTAACCCTGCCGCATGTTGGCGGCACGAGCCTGATCGACGGCTTTCTTTCGGGCAGCAACAGCTTCCGGAGAGCGATCGGGGCGGGGGGCATGAACGTTCATTGGCAGAGCCTCCAGTTACTATTCAACGTAGCACAAAAGGAGCCAAATATCCAGCGAATGTGGGGTAGTCGGCTCTTTTATGGTGGGAGCCCGATCAGAGATCGGGCCTCCCAGAGCGATCAATCGCGGGGTTCCCATTCAATGATGGCCTGCAGCGCCAGGTCATCTTGGCCGGGGTAGCGGCCCAAGTTGGCGTTGAAGCCGAGGCGTTTGATGGAGAGCGTGTAGTACGGCTTCCCTTCTCCGCTGGTCTTTTTCCAGATGCCGCCAACTTCGATGTCGTGGCCGCGAGGCGACTTGGCATAGACGCGATGCGTCGGAGCCTTTTCGTTGGCGGAGTCGAACGGTGTGACCTTGATATCCAGGTCCCGGTCGATGGTGGAGATGAGGCCGGTTCCCTTGGCGTTGTCGATGTCGTCTTTGTCGAACTGGATGAAGTTGGTCATGCTCATGTTAATCACTCCTCTATGGTGGTTGCGATGATCGTTCATAGGGCACGGGGATAAGCGGTGCGCACCGTAGGCCGGAGCGCAGCAAAGGAGGCTGGACGGGGACAAATATTGCTTCGCGAGGAAGCCGAAGGCGGGGAAAATTTGGAGACGAACAGCTTTGCGCCAACCGCGTCGCCGTGCGAACGGGCATCAAGAGCAACCACTTTGGAGGTGTGGGGCCTGAGCGCTTGCAGCAATACGTCACCTCGAGAAATGAGACATCGGCACAGGTCAAGGGCGCGATCGTGCGGAATGCAACCGAACCGACACCCCGAAACAAGTGGCTGGGGTGACCGAGAGTTCCGCAAAACGTGAGATCTCGCCATCTGTTGCTCACAGAGTGCCGCCAGTCGTTCAGTTGCCGGAATGGCTGCGGCGATAGGAGGAGGGCGATTCGACCTCGGCTCCCCACAAGCCTTGGCCGAGCTGTCGGGCTCGATTCTCGGCGCGGCGGTACTGGCTCAGGTCGATTGGGTGGGATCTCGGTAGATAGCGCAACAAGAGGGTGGCTTGGCCCGCCTTCACCATCTCGAGGCCAATATCCGAGTTCTCGACGAAGCACTGGCCGACAAGGCGTTTATACTGGTCTCGATCGACTTCAATGCAGCGGACATGCTTGCCATCGATCATGCGGGCGAGGAAGCGACGTGCCTCAATCCCGCAATTCCATATCACACCGTTTTTGGAGCCGGTCTGGTCCCGCTCACAGGCGTCAATGGCCGCGATACGGATCCTCTGTTGACGAATGCTGAAGGTGTCACCGTCGATCACTCGCGCTCGGCCTGAATAGTCGGCCGCTGCAGAAGACGGGGTGAACAGAAGCGCGGCCAGCGCGGCTCCAACCAAGCGATTTTCTATCACGAGTGTGCCTCCATTGAGTTGCGGGCTGCCAGCCCAAATACCGAGCGGTTTAGATGAAGCTCTCCCCTCGCGGCACGGTCTGTCATGGCCCGCAAATAGCCGCCCGGCGAGCTGATTTCGGCGCGCGTGTATTTCTCAAAGGTGAGAGCGATCGCAACGGCGGCCGCCTGGTGGCCCATTCGGTCCACGGCGCGCTGGCGCGCATCCTCGGACACACCGGCGAGGCGGCAAAGTTGGGGAGCTATCCGGTCCAGATCCGCCCAACTGCGCGGCGGTTGGTAGCCGTATTCGGCTAGGCTTGGGGCAGCCCGCCACACATCCTCCAGCGCCACAAGAGAAGGCCGCACTTGCAATTGCTTATTGCTTTGGCGCGAACGGCTCCCCAGGCTTTCCTCAAAAGCCCTCTTGCTGGCGGAGCCAGCCCCTTGCAACCTGATTTGTTCGGCTAAAGCCGAACGCCGTTTATCATTACGAGGTTCAAAAGGTTCGGGGGTTGTAATCTGTATGTGCATGTCGTTTTCGACATCCGTGCATGTCATATTTGCATCTATGTCGGACGCTTGAGGAGTCCGATTCACCTTACGCAGGCGGTCGGCAAGCCACTCCAAAAGCATTGTTGCCTTCCGGAGGACGTGGCCCGATGCGTGCCTGGCTGATCCAATGACGGCTGCGACCCTTTCAACACGGGACGCGATCCGTCTCCGAATGGCTTCCCCTTGATCGATTGAAGACACGAGAGCATACCTTGCAGCACGCAGAGCGTCCCGGAATCGACGAGCCGCCTGGTCACGAACTCGTATCTCTTCCCGCTTCTGGCGTACAAATTGATCAAGCTCGTGGTGCCGGGCAATAAGGACACGCAGATCAATGCCGCAGGCGTCGGCAATATCTCCTTCGCCATCGCGGATCGGATAGCGCTTGAAATTCGCACTGTCCTGCATGGTGACAAGGCCGAGGTCGTACAATCGGGAGAGAATTCGGCTTACGCGTCCCGGTGACTTGTTGATGTCGTACCCCAGCTGTCGGTTCGACTTGTAGACGATCGGGCGCCCGCCTTTGTCAAAGGCATCGGCCTTGGCGGTCGTTATGATAGCCTCGAGCAACGCATATTCTGAGGTCGTGATCATTCCGATCGTCATCAGATTCTTAGCGAGCATCGCAAGCTGGCCACGCGTCACCGCTCCGATTTCCGTTGACTGCGCCAGTCGCCGAAATTCGGATCGCTCTTTCGTCATTCTGCGACCAGTCGGCCGCTTGTATTGTGTGGGTTCCCCCATCGTCCGTCTCCTGTCAGAGGCCAGACAAAGCTCCGCCGTTCACCGAAAAGGTGTTTTGATTATTGACATCGGAGGGGAGGTCTGCGAGAACGATGGTGCTTTTATATTTTCGAACTGCAGACCGCTTCCGGATTTTTCGGGAGCGGTTTTTCTTTTCTGGGCCGGTTGCTATCTCCAAAACTGTTAGAATGTATAAGTCGGAATCGGTTGTGGTTCCGGCTATTGCGATTTGTAGCCTGAGATACCGAATTGATGCAAGTTGCACATTTTGCGCTTTTGCGACCGCACAGCCATCATCGGAGATAAACGTTTTACATCAATTTGTTAGCTCCCTTTTTGGAGTGCTCTCTTTGCCACGCCCAAAACTTTGATGTTTCCAGGCGGGGCTTTACCCCCGTTATTGTTGGGGAAATTCAGCCCGGTGGGGAGGAGAGTTTGAGAGGAGGGGGCGCGGGCCTCCTCTCAACAAGTGGCCTGATCTGCGGTCCCGAAACCTTTCTGCCTCCCAGGCTCCCACGAAAGCGCCCGCATTGGCTCGATGCCAAGGCGGGGCGCTAAGGTGCGATCTGAGGAAAACTCAGGTGCGTTGGTTAGCTTCTTCGATGCAAGTTGGAGGGAGATCGAAGGCTTTGAGCGCTGTATCGAGCGCTTTTTGCACATCATCCCTATCAACATGCTCCGGATCGCTCAGGTAGGCGTTGATTAGCTGGCAGCAGATTTCGGCGGCAAGGGTCGGATCAGGGACAGAATCAAGCATGGCATGTCCTCTGTAATAGGGGGAGCCGGTCACGCTGGAGGACGTGACCGGCGGAAAGCAGCGGCGGGATTATTCCGCTGCCATCGGGAACGAGTGTTCGTTCTTGTCCTCTAAGGTTTCAGCCTCATCCTCTGCATTGGCGTCTGAGGCGATCCGAACGTGAGGAGGAAGCCAACCGCTGTCTTTGATGGACTTGGCGGCATACTCCGCAGCCTCGCCCTTCTTCATGCTGAGAATACCAGCGGCGAAATCTTCGCCGCGCACCTCGGCAACGACTGCTTGAATGGTTGGTCTGTTGACGTGGCTGAAATAGCTGTCAGCCGTAGTTTCAAACCAGTCACGCATGTCCACGTTCAATGCGCGGCCCATCTGGTCGGCATGGGCCAGCGC
Source organism: Rhizobium sp. RU20A (assembly GCF_900155885.1). Taxonomy (GTDB): domain Bacteria; phylum Pseudomonadota; class Alphaproteobacteria; order Rhizobiales; family Rhizobiaceae; genus RU20A. The sequence continues at coordinate 8,558 of NZ_FTMB01000015.1, read as the reverse complement.
TTGGCTGCGACTGCTGAACTTCTTCTCAATCGCATTTACGGAATGGGCGGCGGCATAGGCCAGAAGCTGCAACAACTCGCTTTGCGACTGATCCATCAGCCATTCCCAAAGGTCAGCAGGATCGCCGGGAAGCCGGTGCCCAAAGTTTTCCTCAAGGCTTCCCCACGCCTCAAGGGCCTTGTTCTCGGCGGGACGCTTCATCGAACCGTCCAGCACTTCATGAGTGACAGAGATTTCAAGCGCGCTCTGGTGGCCGGGAATGCCCCATGCCGTGCGGTATTGCACTTTGAGCAACATCGCGTGGACAACCGCCACAAGCGCAATGTCGGGATTGTTCGCCAACTCGACGCGAAGCGCCGCCGTCTTCTGAGCGGTCAGGTCCTCGATCAAAGCCGCTGAATGGGTCAGCGCCGTAGATTTCGAAGCGCCGTCAGCTTCCTCGGTCGCCCCGCCTTGCTTCCCTTCCGTAGCCTCGGCCTTCTTCTTGTCCTCGTCGCGGACAAGGCCTCTCAGCACCGACAACTTGCCCCAATGATCGATTGTGACGATTGCCCCTGCCATCGCGAGGTCTTCGCTGCGATATGCTTCTTCGCGCTTCTGCAGGACGGCGATTTCCTGCTCGACGGCCGACAACGCGGCCTCTGCACCTTCATCCTCCTGATCCGCATCAATCTGCGCCGCCAGTTCGTCATAACGCTCAGTCAGTGCGTCAAGCTTGGCTTGATCCTCGTCGCTGAGGTCCACGCGCTGCGGGTAAACCCGGGCCATCTGATAGATATTATCCGGCTGCTGAGCGCACCACTCGACCCATTTCCAGCCTTCGGCCTTCACGGCTTCCGCCTCGACCTCCAACTTCTCGGCAACCAGCTTTTCAAGCAAGCCGCTATCGCATGCAAAGCCTCCTCCCTGCTCGGCAAACAGGTCGCGGCGCACTGGACCGCCAGCCGCTTCATAAACCTCCAACCCGCCGATCAGCGCGAGCCGCTTGTCGCTTGCGGGAACTTCATCCACGGCGAGACGGCGCTTGATTGTGTTGGCGCTACGATCCCATGAGGGGAGGGCATTCCAAACCTCTTCCTGTCGAGCGTGACCATCGGTGATGGTGAAAGCAGCAAGCTGCTCAAAGGTCATATCCTCGGCGCGGAACGCCGCGAACAGGACCGGGGAAACCTTCGCCAGCGCAAGACGGCGGTTGACGATGATTTCAGTTGTCCCGAACCGGGCAGCGATATCCTTGATGGACTTGCCCTCATCGAACAGCGCTTTGAAAGCCTCGAACTGGTCTGCGGGGTGCATCGCTTCCCGCATGACATTCTCGGTTAGGCTCAATTCCGTTGCGTCGCCCGCCTCCCGGACAATAACATTCACAGCGTAGTCAGCCGTTATCTCGCCCCGTTCGGCCAGAAGATTGAGGGCTGCGAGGCGGCGACCGCCAGCGGTTACGAGGTATCTCCCCTTGGATGCCTTGCGCACCACAAGGTTTTGAATGACGCCATTGGCGAGGATCGAGGCCGACAGGCTCTCGATGCTCTCCTTGGTGTAGGTCTTGCGGACGTTCTTCGGGTCTGCGTCCAGCTTGTTCAGTGCTATCGCGATGATGTCGCTCATGGTTCCTTGCTCCAGTTTTTCCCGTTTCCCTTGGGAGCAGCCCCGCTAGTGGGCGAAGCCTCTGCCTTCGTTCTCGAAGGATGTGCCCCCACATCCGGCGGAACGAAGGGGGAGGGCGTAGCCCGCTCCCGTTAGGACGCCGATCGGGTCATGGGGCGGGAGGAAGGAAAAACGGAAGGTTTGCCGGCCTGACGGCGAAAGCCGTTTTTCCTGACGAGCGACAGCGATTGCGCGCTTGCCCATTGGCGCGATCGGCGACCTATCGTAAGAGCGGTACAGGGCAAGGTGGATGGGCGGCCGATCCTGGCCGCTCCTTTGGGATGCGAACCGGCGACGCCGGTTCTCCGCCTTCTTATCCGGGTCATAACACGATGGATCTGCCCGCTGCGCTCCGAGTGATGAGCGCTCCGCTCCTCGGGCAGCTCTCCATTCCAACCTGATCCAACGTATCGATAGCGGCAGCAGCCGCCCGGCTCGGATCGATCGGCGCCAGTCCGAGATCCGAGAAGAACAATGAAGAACATCGGAGCTTTCAGCACAGCGCCGCCCCTCCTTCAGGGGCGGGAAAGCGGGAATTCTCGACACGGTTTGACGGATAAAGGGAAGCCGCAGGAGGCTTAGCATAGCGCCGCGAAGCGGAAGCCGGGACCGACTTCCCCCGCCAAAACCGTTCCGTGCCTCTACAGTCTAGGTGTTGCATTCATGATGTAGTGGGCAATCTGAAACAGCTGCTCGACAGTCGCAGCCAGGTCAGCTGAGGCTTGCTGGATCTCTGGTGGTTGGGACGGATCGCCGGCGAGCACACCGGCCTTAGCGATGATATCCTCGCAAGGGTCTGCAATACTGTGAATGAGCTTCAGCAGTTCCTGGGCGGTTGCCTGATCCACCAGCGCCTGTCCTACGTCGTTTTCGGGCACCAAACCCTATGGAGCAAGCCGACTGAGGTCCAGAGGCTTCCTAAGCCGGTTGTTAAGCTGTCTCTGCTGAAATGGCGGAATGGTAAAAGGACCGCGAAAGCCGCCGAAACCGCTTCTGACGGAAGATAAGGCGCCGCTGCGAAGCGGACGCTTGAGACCTCGCGACCCTGAACAGCCGCGCCTCCTGTTCGATCCCATGCCGGATCGCGTCGAACCTTGCCTTGCCGTCTTGAAGAACCGCCCGCCGAAAGGGCCGGAATGGTCCTACGACATCAAATGGGACGGCTACCGGATTTCTGTTCACCGGGAGCTTTCAAAGGTGAGGATCCTGACGCGCGGCGGCTTTGACTGGACGGCGAGGTTCCCGGCTATTGCGTCAGCGGCAGCCGCTCTTGGTCCAGCGACTTTCATCCTCGATGGTGAAGCCGTCGTTCTCGACGAGATGGGGCGATCGGACTTCGGATTGTTACAAGGCTCGCTCGGCGGCCGGACCGGAAAGCAGCCACCCGGAACCGCGCTCATGTTTGCATTCGATCTCATGTACCTCGACGGACACGATCTGCGGAAGCTGGAGTTTTCCGCCCGCCGGCACATCCTTGAGGATCTGCTGGATGAGGCTACAGGCGCGATCCGCTTGTCTGAGGAGATCAATGAGGATCCCGAAAGACTAATCGAACACGCCTGCGCTCTGGGCCTGGAAGGCATCATCGGCAAGCATCGTGATCGTCCCTACAGACCGGGCAAGACTGGCGACTGGATCAAGATCAAGTGCGTCCAGCGAGAGAGCTTTGCCATCCTCGGCTACGAACTGTCCTCAGCTATGCCAGATGGCTTTGGAAGCCTGCTTCTCGGAGCTCTCAAAGAAGGTAAGTATGTCTATGTCGGAAGCGTCGGAACCGGCTTTAAACATCAGCAAGCGCGATCGTTGCGAAAGCAGCTCGACAAGCTGAAAACGAACAAACCGGTGATCCGCTTCAAAGAAAAGAACAGGATCGCTACATCGCCAGCGCTCATCGCTGAAATCGATTTCCGCGGTTGGACGTCCGATAAAAAGCTGCGACATGCTTCATTCAAGGGGGTTCGGGACCCTGAAGACGCCGGAGCTGTATACTCGCTCGATGCTGGTGACGCCTAACCGGCACGATTGGGCGGGGGCATGTTTCTTCGCAGAGCAGCAAGAAGCAGGTCGAGATCCCGATTGGCAGCAGCTGCCAGCATGAGGTTGTCGGAAACCTCCGTAATGGCGCAGAGAACTTCCGTTTCCTCCCAACCGCGACGCATGGCGTCCTCTACCAGGTCCTGCAAAATAATCTCAACCGCAATCTGACACGTGATGTAGCGGCTTTCGTCCTTTTCGGGTGGCGCTTTTGGAAAATCTGTCATCTTCCAGCAAATATGCTTCCTGCAGGCGCGTGCAAGGCCGCGGGTTTGGGATTACGACGGATAGGCCGCACCCTGCAGGGCAGGGTGCGGCCTATCCTCACTGAGGCTTGTTGTCGTTTCCGGCCTTGCTGTTGAGCTCGACTTGGTAGCTGAACTCGACCTTGGCGATGAGCGGAAGCATCACGGCGATGGAGAACCGGAGTTGGCCCTTATGGGACAACTTCGCGATTTGCCGGTTGATAAACTGGCGAAGGCGACGGCCGGTTTTCTGGCAGAAGGTTACGAGCGTTTTCATCAGAGGTTCCTCCTTAGTGGTTGTGCGTAATCGCGAAGCTCGAATACGGCTGGAACCGCCGAGTGCATCGCGCAGCGATCGCAACGGAGCGAAGCGGAGAGAAGAACCCTTTAGGGTTGCACGCTAAGGCGGAGCCTGCCGTATCGTGCGCAGCACTAGAATACGTACGGCCACTAAGGAGCGGCCTGAAAACGCGGCCTTCGTAGCCCCGGCCGTCGCCTTCGCCTTCAACCGGCAAATCGTGATCCGGCCGCCAGGTCGGATCTCCATCGCTGTGATGCTGCAGCGGTGGGGAGCTGACATCGACGCTCTGGCCGGAAACGACAAGCCTCAGTGAGCCGCCCAGCTTGCGGGGCGCTTCCGTCGTGACGGGGACGGGGAGTTTGAGGGGAGGGGCCGAAGGGGGCTCCCCGTCATTGCGATTGGGTGCCGCTCGATGCGGCGCTCAATCGCACCATTTTCGAACACAAAAAAACCGGTCGCGATAACGGACCGGTTTCGTAAACCCGGTCTATTTAGCCACTTGTTTAACGTGGCTGCAAGCCGACCGGCCAAATCACCACGGGATAAGGCTGCCTTACGCCTTCGCGGGTCTTGCGTCAATTAACGGGGTTTGGTTTGGTTTTAGGTGCGTGATTTGTAGACGAGATGGCTTCCACACCCATCGACTAGCCGGGTCCAAACCGGCTGGGCTGTGCTGAAAATCGCGAAGTCGAGAAGAAAGGAGCGGCATCCAAAGCCGATTCCCCTCTTCTCGGCGCTTCCGAACCCGTTTGGAGCGGGTACCATATCCTTGTCGCAAGGCCCGCCGTCTGACAACCGATCCCGCTAGATTTTTTCCAATGTGTCCCCCACTTTTGTGTTTGCGGGACACTTATCTGCTGCGAGACGACGCCACAAAAGGCGCAGCCTTCCGTTGAATTAGAAACCGCTTCAAGCTCCATCCGGCCCCCAAGATGTAGGGTGGCCGCCCAAGAGAGTAGTGCCCGCAATTCAGCCTCAGCACGTTCACTCTGGCTCCGGCATTCTTCAGCCGTCCTAGCAGCCGATCGGACAGGCCCGACAGAACAACCGTATCCCTCGACGCCAGAATCACATGAAGTTCGAGGCCTGGCCGCGCCAGCCTGTCTGCATGGTTTTCGAGATTGAGCGGTGCCCACGCTCTTTGCAGTTGGGCAAGCGTAAGATGCGGCTCGAGGCTTGTCCGGATCGATCGGGTTGCGCGCCCGGACCATACCATTTCGGCAAGACTCCCTGCCGTGAGGAACAAAGACGCCCGCGAGACGGCGGGTTCATGCGCCGCGACCAATCCTGCAACCCAAGATCCAAGGCTCATCCCGAGAACGGAAACATCCCGATAGCCTTCGCGCTTTAGCCAGCCGATAAGCTTGCGCCCGTCCCATACCGCCTGTTTGACGGCCTGAACTGTTCGCCCGAGATTGGCGCTGAGCATGTAATCGGCATAGAGCGATCCGGGCCGCTTGCGTTCCAAGTGGTAGGGCATGGCGATTTCGATAACCGTGATCCCCTGCCAGGAAAGGAACCCGGCGATCTGCCGGTTCCGACTTGTAGCGTTCCAGTGATGGAAGATTACGACTGCCTGATCGCGTTTTCCGCTCTCGGTGATCCTGGCCCATACGATGTTGTTTTCAGCAACATCAGTTGCAACGTCCGAAGGGAATTTCAGCCAGCCATCCCGCAGCTCAAAGGCTTGATCGCTTGAATCGGGCGGATCAAAGAAGCTCGGATCAGCGGCGGCCCTTTCCGCATTAGCGCAAAACTCATCTACCGTTTCAGCCGCCCCAACGCTGGGGAAGGCGCGATCGGCGTCCAGAATGAGGCCTGTAACCGTCTTGGCCTCTTCGCCGCTCTGGGCGCGGCTCTCGTCCCATCGGTCCAGCCAATTATGAAACATGCCTGTCGCCTTCCATATCGCCGGCTCGCCAAGCGGATCCAAACTCCGGATCCAATAGCCCGTATGTTGCGATCAGTGCGGCGACCATCAGCAAGACCGAGAAGCCGTCAAAGGCATCGATCGTGAGGTATGAGACCAGAAGCAATACAATAGCGGAAGACATCTTCCACAACGGAGCGCGCAGACGTCTGTCCCCACCTAAACGGATGGCTCCATACAGGAAGACACTGCAGGTCGATATTGCGACAAGGAGGCTGCTATAGTGGGTTGGCATTCGATAGCTGAAGATGCGATCGCCGTCGTCGTAGGTGGTAAGGGCAGCCCAAACATCGCGAACCATCCATGTTATGATGTCGGGGCCTTGTGAAGCGAGATACGCACTCTGCGCCTTCATGCAGATGGCTGCCAGAATGACGAGAACGGTGCATCGGAACACCCCGCGCATGATCCTCAGGCCGGCATCACTGACTCCCGGCCATGATTCCTGAACAGCCCGAAGCTTCGCTGGGCTGCCGAGCTTCCATAGATCATGGATGATCGTATGCAGAATGATCAGGCCCGCGAAGAGCAAGTAGAACGTCACGGACATGTAGAGGTAGGCGAGGGCGGTGAAGACGATGGCCGCCGGGGTCGAAAGTACGTCAGGCCGTATGATGCCAATCGTCCCCCAACTCGGGGCAAAATCCTGCGCCTGTTCTAACAGTGGGATCAGCTGTACCCCAATCCATTGAGCCAGACCGGCAAACAAGATGCAGATCAAGAAAACGGCCCTATAGGTATGGGAGTTCGCCTGCAGGTTTTGAATCCAGGCATTCCCGCTGTGTGGTCGATCGGCATGTGCCAGAAACCTCGGACGCGCATCATGTTTCCAGAAAACCAAAAGTTCGATGACTATGGCGAAGAACAGCGGCAGCAGCACCATGAAGAGGAACGTCCAGTTCGGCGCCCACAGAAAGCCGACCTGTTTTTCGATACCGTCCTCACGCATATAGGTGATGGTGTGGATCCCAAGGATATAGGACAAGAACCCAAGCGCGGATGACCCGGCAAAGACTGAAGACGGCAAATTCAAGTGTGATCCATGAGAGAAAATCGCCTCGGTTTTGATTGCCAAACCCGAAGGCCGCTCCGGCGACATGGGTTGAAGCTCCACCGAGATGACCGGCGTTAGCGGAATATGGTTTGCAGCTGGCGCTTGCATTTCCTGCATTCGCAATGTGTCTGCGCCGCCAGTCTTTTTGTTATCCCGTCGCTTGGCGGTCAGGCGCGCTTGCGCTGCACTGAGCGCCTTCATCCAATCATTCGTCGCCTCCTTGTCGCCGCAGCCAAAGATGCGTGCGAGCCAGCGGATGTTGGTGGTGCTGATTCCCTTGTCGTTATCCTGAAACCATAGCTGGACTGTCCGCAGATCCACCCCAACACGATTCGCGTCGATCTTCGAGATGGCATCCGCCAACAGCTCTGGTGTCCATGGTCCTTGTGGAAAGCCGTCTTCACCCAAGGGGCGCCCGGCACCCGCAGCAGCCATATTTTTGAACAGTTCCTTGAAGTCGCTTTCGTCTTCAGGCGGGGAAACAAAAATCTTACCGTTTCTTTCCAATGGTTTACAGCCCCAGATTTCGTCTCGTTTCGTATCCTATCGTGCGTTGTGGACGTTTTGATGGTCTGAAACGGTCCCCAATGCAACTAGATCCGTTAGGCATCTCCCATGCTACCGTCGTCATCCAGTTCGCGTTCGACCAATGAAGCAGTTGCCGCTCGTGGCAACAAAGCGGCTCGGGCATTATCCACGCCTACCAAAGCTGGAGAGACGGTCGCAGTCAGCACGACAAAAGAGGGGCCTTCGCTTCGCGAGCTGATCGGGCAGCATTCTGCGGCAGTTCAAGAGGGGAGAAGGGCGACGGCACGCCGCCAGGCAATCATCAATTACAAGCCAAAGGGTGACGGAGAGGCTAAGCTGAAGCTCACCTATCTCGCAGCCTATCTGATCGCGACCAAAGGCACGCTTTCGGCCAAAGAAATGAGTTCATTGATAGCGGATCGCCCGATTTGATCCACCTCCTGATCGACATGATCAAGCGCCACCCACCGCGGCTCGTATGCCGGGCGGGAAGGGAGCCGAGGGGAGGGGCATGGGCTCCCTTCGGGCGAATCGCAGCCCGCTCGATGCGGCCAGGTTCGCAAAAGCCAAATGGCGACGGGGCCAGTTCTTCCGAACCAGCCCCGACAAAACATCCGACAACTGTCAGCGACGCACGGCATCGACTGCCACGTTACCAATGATTGGGACTGAGAAGTCTTTGAAATCAAAGGCAACAAAAAACCCGGCTCCAAGGCCGGGTTCTTTCTTGGTGCGGTCGAGAAGACTCGAACTTCCACGGGTTGCCCCACAGCGACCTCAACGCTGCGCGTCTACCAATTCCGCCACGACCGCATCGTG
>NZ_FTMB01000014.1 GCF_900155885.1 Rhizobium sp. RU20A | reverse complement strand
TCCAAGAACCTTTCGGTTCCCGCAGACCACGCCGGCCACGTCTCTCTTTCTCTCTATCCAAACTTGTCAAAAAACAGACGGAACAAACCGTCAATATTCGAGTCTCCGAAGCTTGGCCTCGGCGATGATCAACAAAGCGTCGATGCATCAGAATTTGCTAGAGCGAAGGCTTCCGTCGCCTGCGGCAGCGCCGCCCTCGTTCTGTGAGGCGGTTTCTATTCCCGGCTCGAAGGGAAGTCAACAGCCTTTTTCAAAAAAAATGACAGTTGCACGACAAAGCCCGCAAATGCCGGCTTCATCCCCGACTTTGCTCTTAAGTGAGACGAGGCAGCCTTGAAACGGCCTTCACTTCATCACATTCCCGGACTCTATCAGGGTGTCCCGGCGATCCACGCGGCTGATTTGACTCGCTGCGCCGAAACGGGCACATCTTCGCGCAACCCAACCCGTGCGAGGATGGGAAACGAAAACACGGGCGATGGCATCATCCATGCACAGCGATAGAAGCGTCATCCGATCGCTCGGCGAAGAGCCACCCATCCTGGCCGATGGTCGCCGGGCGCCGGACCGTCGTGAAATATCGCTGCGCTGGCTTTCCGGCACCTTCCTGACGGGCATCACCTCCAGCGTGCTCATGGGCGTTGCACTCTTTGCCGCGCTCGACGGACGCCAGCAGCTGGCGATCCCTGCCGAGGCCTATGCCGCACTCGGGACCCCTGCCCAGAACAACACCGCAAAGCGTGGCGGGCGCGTGCTCGCGCCTGCCGTCGTCGCGAAGCCCTCCGACAAGACGGTCATGGAAGTCTCGACCATGACCCATGACGGAGAAAAGGAAGTGGTGCGTCGCCAGCCCTTCATGCATGTGAAGATGCAGCTGGCCGCCAGCCATCAGACCAACACGTCCTATCCGCGCTTCGATCCGCTCGCGATCTTTTCCAGCGACAAGGACACGGCGGTCCCGCAGGTGACGCGCACCGGCACCATCTACGGCTCCGATGTCGAGTCGGAGGTGGCGCTGAAGACGGTGGATTTTCCGCTGGACGGCAAGGGCCTCGTCTACGCACCGCCCATGTCCCTCGACGAGGTCGAGGAAAACGTGCGCACCAACGGCTCCGTCCTGACCGAAGGCAGCACCCAGGTCGCCTCCCTCTCCTATGTCGACCCGCAGCGCTTTGCCTCGCAGGACGACCAGCTCGACCTGTTACGCGGCCTCTCCGCGCGCGTCGTCGAGGAGAACATGACCGTCTCCTCCTTTGACAATGTCGCCGCCGCCGGCCCTGAATATGCCGATGACGTGATCCCCATCCGCCGCGACATGTCCGTCTCCGATGCCATGGTTGCAGCCGGCTATGCCCGGGCCGAGGCAGACGATGTCGGCAAGTATATGGCGACCGAACTCGACGGTGACGAGCTGTCGGAAGGCAATGTTCTGCGCATCGGCGTGATCCAGAACGGCGAGCGCGCCCATGTGGTGCGCGCCAGTCTCTACAATCGCGGCGAACACGTCGTCACCATCGCGATCGATGACAAGAACCGCTTCGTGAAAGGCGAGGAGCCGCCCTATCTCGATGCCGTCGCCACGGCCTTCGACAGTCTGTCGAGCCCGGTGCAGGTCACCGGCCGCGATCTGCCCCGCGTCTATGACGGCATCTGGCAGGCGGCCCTGTCCTACGGCATGAATGACAGCATGGTCGGTCAGGTCATCCGTCTTCTGGCGAGCAATGTCGATTTCCAGGCGCAGCTTCGCCCCTCCGACAGTCTTGAAGCCTTCTTCTCGGTCGAGGACGAGAGCGGGCGGGCGACGGATGAATCCGAACTTCTCTACGTGCACGCCCATTTCGGCGATCAGGACACCCGCTTTTATCGCTTCCAGGATCCCTCGGACAATTCGATCGATTACTACGACGAAAACGGCAAGAGCATCCGCCAGTTCCTGCTGCGCAATCCCGTTCCGAACGGCATCTTCTCCTCCGGCTTCGGCATGCGGCGGCACCCGATCCTCGGCTTCTCGCGCATGCACACCGGCGTCGACTGGCGCGCGCCGCGCGGCACGCCGATCATCGCCGCCGGCAACGGCGTTGTGGAAAAGGCCGGGTGGGATTCCGGCGGCTTCGGCAATCAGACGCTGATCAGACACGCCAACGGCTATGTGTCCTCCTACAACCACCAGAGCGCCATCGCGAAAGATGTGAAACCGGGCAGCAAGGTGCGCCAGGGCCAGGTGATCGGCTGGGTCGGGACCACCGGCCTGTCGACCGGGCCGCACCTGCACTACGAGCTGATCGTCAATGGCAACAAGGTGGATCCGCTGCGGGTTCGCCTGCCCGGCGGCAAATCGCTCGATGGCGATGTTCTCGCCCGCTTCGAAAAGGAGCGCGACCGCATCGACCAGTTGCTGCGCAAGGACAAGCCGGCCGACGAACTGGCCAGCCAGCAATAGTGAGCGCCGCAATCGGCTGAGAATGACGAAAAAGGGCGGCCCCTGCGGACCGCCCTCTTCTGTTTTACACGGACGTCATCGCCATTACGCCGCCTCGCGGCCCTCGTCGGCGCGGGGCCGGAAGAGCAGCCGGTCGGAACCGGCCGTCACCGTGACGATCGAGCCGTCCGGGATTTCACCGCCAAGGATCTTCTCGGCAAGCGGATCCTGCACGAATTTCTGGATCGTGCGCTTCAGCGGCCGGGCGCCATAGACGGGATCATAGCCCTTGTCTGCAAGCCAAGCCCTCGCATCCACATCGAGCTCGACGCTGATCTTGCGGTCGGCAAGCAGCCGGCGCAGACGCTCCAGCTGGATCTCGACGATCGCGCCCATCTCGCTGCGGCGCAGCTTGTGGAACAGGATGATCTCATCGACACGGTTCAGGAACTCCGGCCGGAACGAGGCACGCACCACGCCCATCACCTGCTCGCGAACCGCCTCGCTGTCCTCGTTTTCGCCAAGGCCCGTCAGATACTCGGCCCCGAGGTTCGAGGTCATGATGATCATCGTGTTCTTGAAGTCGACCGTGCGTCCCTGACCGTCCGTCAGCCGCCCGTCATCGAGCACCTGCAGGAGAACGTTGAAAACATCCGGATGCGCCTTCTCGATCTCGTCGAACAGCACGACCTGGTAAGGCTTGCGCCGCACGGCTTCCGTCAGCGCACCACCTTCCTCATAGCCGACATAGCCGGGAGGCGCCCCGATCAGGCGGGATACGGAGTGTTTCTCCATATATTCCGACATGTCGAGACGGACGAGCGCGGTATCATCGTCGAAGAGGAAGCGGGCGAGCGCCTTGGTCAGTTCCGTCTTGCCGACGCCGGTGGGCCCAAGGAAGATGAACGAGCCGATCGGCCGGTTCGGATCCTGCAGCCCGGCGCGCGAGCGACGCACGGCACGCGAGACCGCCTGCACGGCATCGCCCTGGCCGACGACCCATTTGCCGATCTCGTCTTCCATCCGAAGCAGCTTGTCCCGCTCGCCTTCCAGCATCTTGTCGACGGGAATGCCGGTCCAGCGCGACACGATATGGGCGATGTTGTCGGGGGTCACGACCTCCTGCACCATCGCATTCGTGTTGCTGTCCTGCGCTTCCGCATCCGAAAGCTCCTTTTCGAGCTTCGGAATGACCCCATAGGCCAGTTCGCCAGCGCGCTGGAACTCACCCTTGCGCTGGGCGATGGCGAGCTCGTTGCGCGCCTCGTCTAGCTGCCGCTTCAGATCGGCGGCAAGGCCGAGCTTCTGCTTTTCCGATTGCCAGCGCGCGGTCAGCGCATCGGCCTGTTCCTCGATCGAGGTGAGGTCCAGCTCCAGCTTGGCGAGACGATCCTGCGAGGCGCGATCGGACTCCTTCTTCAACGCTTCCCGCTCGATCTTGAGCTGGATGATGCGCCGGTCGAGTTCGTCCAGCTCCTCGGGCTTGGAATCCACCTGCATGCGCAGGCGCGAGGCCGCTTCGTCCATGAGGTCGATCGCCTTGTCCGGCAGGAAGCGGTCGGTGATGTAGCGGTTGGAAAGGGTCGCGGCGGCCACCAGGGCGGAATCGGAAATCCGCACCTTGTGGTGCTGCTCATACTTTTCCTTCAGGCCGCGCAGGATGGAGATCGTATCCTCCACCGTCGGCTCGTCCACCATCACCGGCTGGAAGCGGCGGGCGAGCGCGGCATCCTTTTCGACATGCTTGCGGTATTCCTCGAGCGTGGTCGCACCGACGCAATGCAGCTCGCCACGTGCAAGCGCCGGCTTCAGGAGGTTCGATGCATCCATCGCGCCCTCGGCCTTGCCGGCACCCACCAGCGTGTGCATCTCGTCGATGAACAGGATGATCTCGCCGTTTTCCGACTGCACTTCGTTGAGAACGGCCTTCAGCCGCTCTTCGAATTCGCCGCGGAACTTCGCACCGGCAATCAGCGCGCCCATGTCGAGCGCCATCAGGCGCTTGTCCTTCAGGCTTTCCGGCACGTCGCCATTGACGATACGCAGCGCAAGTCCTTCGGCGATCGCCGTCTTGCCGACGCCGGGCTCACCGATCAGCACGGGGTTGTTCTTGGTGCGGCGCGAAAGAACCTGGATCGTGCGGCGGATCTCGTCGTCGCGGCCGATCACCGGGTCGAGCTTGCCGTCCCGCGCATCGGCCGTCAGGTCGCGCGCGTACTTCTTCAGGGAGTCGAAGCCCTGCTCGGCATTGGCGCTGTCGGCGGTGCGGCCCTTGCGGATCTCGTTGATGACCTGGTTGAGCTTGGCGGGCGTGACGCCAGCCTTGGACAGGATGCCCGAGGTGGCGGCAGAAGTCTCGATCGCAAGCGCTAGAAGCAGCCGTTCGACGGTGACGAAGCTGTCGCCGGCCTTCTTCGCGGCCTCTTCGGCGGTCGAGAAGACGCGGGCGAGCGGCTGCGACAGATAGACGGAGCCATTGCCGCCGGTGACCTTCGGCAGCTTGCCGAGGGCCACTTCGGTGGCGACCTTGGCATCCTTGGCGCTGCCGCCGGCCCGCTCGATCAGCGAGGCGGCCATGCCCTGGTCGTCGTCCAGAAGCACTTTGAGCACGTGCTCGGCGGTGAACTGCTGATGGCCCTGTGCAAGCGCATAGGTCTGGGCGGACTGCAGGAAACCGCGCACGCGTTCGGAATATTTCTCGATGTTCATATGACACCTCCATGTCTCGCCCGACCCTCCAAAGGCATCGGACGACGGTTGAGGAAAGCTCCCTGTCGGCGAGCTTCGCATTCGGGAGAAGACCCGGCCTTGCGGCCGATCAATCCGTTGAAAAACATATGGGAGACGGTGTTTCGAAATTAAAGACAGGAGCGGCCGTAACGCGACTTTTTTGCTGATTGTGTGGAGGGAACGTGGCCCCGTGATCAGCACAATGTCGGATCGCAAATCCAGCCTTCGAGCGGGTCCGCATGATCAGGGATGCCGAAATTGGTATCGCGCTTGAGGAACGCGGCCGCCACCTGGATCGCACACAACACGGCGTCGAGACGATCGCCGCTCGGCTCGGGTTCAAAATCGGCCGGCAGGCAAACCTCCAGACCATAGACATCGCTGAAACGCTTCGTTTTCAAGGCGCTCACAATCGCGCGCTGGGCCTGGATATGGGAAGGTTTCTGCTTCCGACGCGTATCGGTCTTGTAAGATTCTCGCCCGATCAGGAACCGGGCAATCACACCTGGATAGGCTTCCAGAATAACCCGTTCGCGGTCTCCCGGCATCAGGAGGGGAAGATGAACGCCCGACGCGACGAGACGGCGGCTTCCCTCATAAAACATCTTGCCGACGGGCACACCGTAGAGCTTTTGAGGGCTTATGGCTCCAGCAAGGACATCGACGCGCCGGCGATGTTCGCGATCACCGTCGAGCCGATCCGCCTTATAGCGTTCGAGGACCTCGCAGAACACTGTGCGTTCAAGGGTGGCGACGTAGCGCGCATAAGCGGCCCAATCCCTTGGCCATCCGATGTTTTCCACGAAAATCCGCGATTGGCCAAAAGGAAAATCAAGTCCGGCCACCCACGGTCCGGGACTGGCCAGGAACGCCTCGAATCCGGCAAAATCAGGCCATGCCTGAAAAGACACCAGCGTGAGACGAGCGCCATCCAGCACGCATTCGGCGCATCGAAGTGGCTTGCCCGCACGGGGGGCGGACGTGAAATCGATCCCGTAAATCTGATGCCCCATCGACACCCTTAACCCAAACCTGCGCAACACACGGAACACGATCTCCCTGTGCGGGTATGATGTAGCCGGGTCAGGCGACCCGGAAAAGCTCCCTCCTTGGAAATCCGCAGGTCAGTAGCACGTCAATGCAGCGGGGTGCGCGCACTGCTCAATCAGTCATCAAAAACCAAACGGGTGCCCGCGCGACCGCGGACACCCGTTTTAAGTATCAGGGCCGGAGACGCATCGTCTCCGACACGATCGTCTTACTCCGAAGCCGGCTCCAGGACCGGCTGGCCGCCGTCATTGCCGTCTCCGCCTTCACCGGCCTCGCCACTGGTGCGGCGCGGACGACGCGGGCGCACCGGGGCACGGCGACGCGGCTGACGGGGAGCGGCAGCCGCCTCGGCTCCCTCTTCGCCGATGGCGACTTCGGCCGGGATACCTTCGATTTCAGGCTGCGGGCCCGTGCCGTCGATGACGGCGGGAGCAACGACCGCCGCTTCAACCGGCTGCGCTGCGGGCACGCGCGGTTCGCGGGCTTCACGCGGTGCGCGTGGCTCTCGGCCTTCACGGGCCTGATTGTCCCGCGGCTGTGCGTCACGGGCCTGCCCATCACGAGACTGCCCATCCCGGGATTGGCCGTCACGATTCTGGCCCTCGCGCGGCTGCTGCTCGCGATTTTGATGGTCGCGATCGCGGCCGTTCTGGCGCGGCTGATGCTGCGGCTGCTGAACCACGACGTCAGCCACGTCGTCCATGTCGACGCCATCGACATCGTCCTGGTCGCGATCGTTGTAGTCTGCGCGTTCGTTGTGCTGGAAGCGCTCCTGCATCTGCGCCTGGGCGGCGGCAATGATGCGATTATAGTGCTCGGCGTGCTGCAGATAGTTTTCCGCCATGACGCGGTCGCCGGCGCTCTGCGCATCGCGAGCAAGCGTGGCGTACTTTTCTGCAATGTGCTGGGCCGTGCCGCGGATCTTCACGTCGGGGCCGGAGCTGTCATAGGTCCGGGTCAGCGGGTTGGCGCCTTTCCGGTTATGGTTGTTGTTATTGTTATTATTGTTGTTATTATTATTGTTGTTACGCCCGCGGCCGCGCTTGTTTTGCTGTCCTGGCCTCATCGTTCCGTTCACCTGAAGTCTCTTTTGATAATGGAGTGATGGCACGTATCGCGTCCCGCCAGGGTCTGTGGACGGGCACATTCGCGCCGCTGACATGCCGTCTCATGCGGCTGCCGCTAATGGTTTTCCCAGATTACCAGATACCCGCACCGGGCACTTTCGAACCCTAGCCACTCTGGTGAGAGAGCAATCCCCTTGGCCTGATCATCGCGAAGCGAATCTTCTGCTGATGACTTTCTGCCCAGTGCGCGAGGGGAAACTAGCGCGCTTGCTCAAGGATTCCAAGCCTTTTCTTTTGCGGTGCTAAAACTATGCGAGCAGGTGCAACATGATATCAACCGCTTTTTAAGTCAGTTGCGCGGCTGAAACACCAGCACCCGGTCTCGTCCGCCGAGATCCCTCGCCCGCTGCACGAGACGAAAGTCAAAACCCTCGAAGAGATCAACGACCGCGTTGTCCTGATCGTAGCCGATTTCCAGCCCGATGAATCCCTGTTGCGTGAGATGGCGCCTGCTCTGCGCTGCAATCACCCGGTAGGCATCAAGCCCATCCGCTCCCCCGTCCAACGCGAGGCGGGGATCGTGATCCCGAACATCAGGTTCGAGCACATCCACGATACTGCTCGCAATGTAAGGCGGATTTGAGACGATCACGTCGAACACGCCATCAACGGCAGAAAACCAGTCGCTCCGGCAGGCTCCAAATCGGGAGACCAGCCCGTGACGCTCAGCATTCGCGGTGGCCGTTGCCAGCGCATCGGCGCTAAGATCGACGGCAACGCCGCGCGCCAGGGGATGTTCATCAAGGAGCGCGAGGATGATGGCGCCCGTGCCGGTGCCGAGATCGAGAATGCGGCAGCCGCCTGTCCGGGCCACGCAATCGGCAACCAGTGGCCCGACGGCGTCGACGAGACACTCCGTATCCGGTCGCGGCTCCAGCGTTTCGGCCGACAGAAGCAGCGTCAGTCCGCGAAAGTCACGCCGACCGAGGATGCGATGCACCGGTTCGCCGGCAAGGCGCCGCGCCAGCCCCGCCTCGATCCGAGCCGCCGCATCGTCAGAAACCACATCGCCGCCGCGCGTCAGAAGGTCGGTGGCCGTGAAATCAAGCAGGCCGGCGACGAGAATCCGCGCCTCGCGCCCCGCCTCCGCGACCCCGCCATCGGCAAGCCTCCGGCGGCATGCGAGGAGCAACGCGTCGATCGTCCCGGCCAAGGCGCTCAAAGCCCCTGTTCGGAGAGCTGCGCCAGAAGTCCGGCCTGGTGGTCTGCGATGAGCGCATCGACGATTTCGTTGATCTCACCCTCCATCATCCGGTCCAGCTTGTAGAGCGTGAGGTTGATGCGGTGATCGGTGACGCGCCCCTGTGGGAAGTTATAGGTGCGGATGCGTTCCGACCGATCGCCCGAGCCGACCTGGCTGCGGCGGTCGGCGGAGCGCTCGCTGTCGGCGCGCTGGCGCTCCATGTCGTAGAGACGCGAGCGCAGCACCTGCATGGCTTTCGCGCGGTTCTGGTGCTGGGACTTTTCCGAGCTGGTGACGATGAGGCCGGTCGGCAAGTGCGTGATGCGCACGGCCGAGTCCGTCGTGTTGACGTGCTGGCCGCCCGCGCCGGAGGAGCGCATCGTATCGATGCGGATATCTTCGGCCCGGATCTCGATGTCGATCTCTTCGGCCTCCGGCAGCACGGCAACGGTGGCCGCCGAGGTGTGAATACGTCCCCCCGCTTCCGTCTCCGGCACGCGCTGCACACGGTGCACGCCGGATTCGAATTTCAGCTTGGCAAAGACGCCGCGCCCGGTCACGGTCGCGATGATTTCCTTGTAGCCGCCGGCTTCGCCTTCGCTGGCCGAGAGAACCTCGACCCGCCAGCCATTCGCTGCCGCATACCGGTCGTACATGCGGAAGAGATCGCCGGCAAAAAGAGCCGCCTCCGAGCCGCCCGTGCCGGCACGGATTTCGAGGATGGCGCTCTTTTCGTCCGCGGCATCCTTCGGCAGCAGGAGCACCTGCATGTCCTTTTCCAGAGCCTCAATCGTCTCGACCATCTCGGGGCGCTCGGCTTCGGCCAGCTCGCGCATGTCGCGGTCCGTGGTGCGGTCGGCGAGCAGCGTCTCGATCTCGGCAAGATCGGCCTGCGCCTTCTCATAGGCGCGGATCTTCGTCACGACGGGTTGAAGTTCGGAATATTCGGAGGCCAGCTTCACATAGACATCCGCCGCCGGGCCTTCCGACATGCGCGCCTCGATCTCGCCGAAGCGGCGTTCCAGTTCGCGCATCTTTTCCACGGGCAATGTGGGCATGGGTACTCCAGATCATCGGTATTCGGGATCACGTGACAGCCGCGTCCCGGGCGCGCGGAGGCGCGTGAACAGTCGTGTCCGTTGGGTCGCTAGACGGGAATGCCGTTCTTTGCCGCAAACTCCGTCAGCATCGGCCGAAGCGAGGCCGTGACATCGGCGTGGTCGTCGAGAGCGGCATTCAGCTGTTCGGCTAGCTTGCCGGCATCGAGCTGCAACAGCATGGCTTTCACCGGACCGATGGAGATCGGCGACATGGAAACGGCGCGGAAACCGATGCCGAACAGCGCCATGGCGCAGAGCGGCTTGCCGGCCATCTCACCGCACAATGTCACCGGCGTCTCGTTTCGCAGGCCGGCGCGCGCAATGTCGCGCAGGATCCGCAGGAACGGCTTGCCGAGCACATCGAAGCGATCCGAAACACGGGCATTGCCGCGATCCACCGCCATGCTGAACTGGAAGAGATCGTTGGAGCCGACCGAGACGAAATCCACCTCCGCCATCAGTTCGTCCAGCTGCCACAGCAGCGCTGGCACTTCCAGCATGGCCCCGAACTGCAGCTTGCGCGGCAATTGCTCGCCAAGCTTCGACTGGCGCTCGATTTCCTTCTGCAACAGGGCGCGGACGTCGCGCAGTTCCGACACCTCCGTCACCATCGGCAGCATCAGCTTCAGCTCGTTGCCGGCGGCGGCCCTGAGCATTGCCCGCAACTGCGTGCGCAAAAGGCCCGGGCGATCGAGCGACAGGCGGATGGCCCGCCAGCCGAGCGCGGGGTTTTCCTCTTCCGTGGCACGGAAGTAGGGAACGACCTTGTCGCCGCCGATATCGAGCGTGCGGAACGTCACGGGCTTGCCGCCGGCCTGTTTCAGCACCTGCCGGTAGAAGGCTTCCTGCTCCTCCATCTTCGGCATGGTGGAGGCGATCATGAATTGCAGCTCGGTACGGAAGAGCCCTATGCCGGCCGCCCCCGATTCCGGCAGATGCGGCAGATCGACCAGAAGCCCGGCATTCATCTGGAGCGAGATGGGAAGGCCATCCTGCGTTTTCGTCTCGACATCGCGCAGCGCCCGGAACTGCGCCTGCCGGCGGGCGCGGAAGCGTACCTTGTCACCATAGGCGTTCTGCAAATCCTGAACCGGGCGCAGATGTACCTTGCCGTCATCGCCATCGATGATGATCGCATCGCCGTTTTCGGCAAGTGCCACCACGCCGGCCGCCTGCCCGACGATCGGCACGCCCATGGCGCGCGCAACGATCACGACGTGGCTCGTCACAGCGCCGTCTTCCAGCACGAGGCCGCGCACATTCTGGCGCGGAT
The DNA here is from genome assembly GCF_900155885.1 of Rhizobium sp. RU20A. Taxonomy (GTDB): domain Bacteria; phylum Pseudomonadota; class Alphaproteobacteria; order Rhizobiales; family Rhizobiaceae; genus RU20A. The sequence continues at coordinate 74,360 of NZ_FTMB01000014.1, read as the reverse complement.
AGTCGAGCAGCTCCGCCGCGCCCATGGCACGCGCCACGATGATGGCGTCGTCCGGGAAATCCTTGGCCGACATCTTCGCGCCATAACCGGTCAACTGGCGCAGCAACCGGTTGGCGAGATCGTCGAAATCGTGCATGCGCTCGCGCAGATAGGGATCCGTCAGGCGCATCATGCGCGCCTTCGTCTCGCTCTGCACCCGCTCGACCGCCGCTTCCGCCGTCAGGCCGTTGCGGATCGCCTCTTCCAGCTTGCGCACCCAGCCGCGGTCATGGGCGAACATGCGGTAGGTCTCGAGCACCGCGCGGTGCTCGCCCTCCATGGAAACATCGCGGCGCGACAGCATGTCGTCGATGGAGATGCGCAGCGAGCCGAGCGCTTCGGCCAGACGCTGCAATTCGTGCTCGCTGTCCTCGTTCAGGAGGTTCGTCACGACGATGCGCGGCTCGTGCAGCACGACGTAGCCGAGCCCGATGCCTTCGCCGAAGCTGGCGCCATCGATGGAGACGGGACGCGACAGGTCAAGCTCGAGACCGGGACGGGTGATCTTCTTCAGGTCGCCCGAGGCGACCATTTCCGCCATGACCATGGCGGTCGTCTCGAGCGCCTCCACCTCGTCATCGCGATAGGTGCGGCTCGCCTTGTTCTGCACGACGAGAACGCCGAGGGCGCGTCCGGTCCTGAGGATCGGTACACCAAGGAAGGAGTGGTATATCTCTTCGCCCGTTTCAGGGAGATAGGCGAAGGCCGGATGGGCCTGCGCATCGGAGAGATTGAGCGGCTGCGCCGAGGCCGCGATCGTGCCGACGAGGCCCTGCCCCATCTTCAACTGCGACAGGTGAACGGCTTCCCGGTTCAGACCCTCGGTGGCGTAGAGCTCCAGCACGCCATCCGAGCGCAGGACATAGACCGAGCACACCTCGGCCACCATGTTGCTGGCGATCTGGCGTACGATCTGGTCAAGGCGCTCCTGCGGCTCGAGCGGCTCCGCCATAAGTTCGCGCAGCCGCCTGAGAAGAACGCGCGGACCCGCGGAGAGATCTCTCATCGCGTAGGCTCCACCGGAAGAACTTGTTCGTCAGCGACGTCTAATGCCGACGGCGGGCTTTCGTCCGTCGCCGGCCCTTGCGAACCGCTTCGATCAAGTCTTATCCAGACCGTAGACGGAATGCAAAGTGCGAACCGCAAGTTCTGCATAGGCGCCATCGATCAGGATGGAAATCTTGATTTCCGACGTCGTGATCGCCTTGATGTTGATGCCTTTTTCGGCAAGTGCCTTGAAAGCGGTCGCCGCAACGCCGGCGTGGCTGCGCATGCCGATGCCGATGACCGAAACCTTCACGAGGCCCGATTCGCTCTGGATGATGTCGAAACCGACCTGCGCCTTGGCGTCTTCGAGAACCTTCAGCGCCTTGTCCACGTCGCCCGAAGGCACGGTGAAGGTCATGTCGGTCTTCGAGCCGTCCTCGGAAATGTTCTGGACGATCATGTCGACGTTGATGTGGGCTTCGGCCAGCGGGCCGAAGATCGCGGCCGACACTCCGGGACGGTCGGCAACGCGCCGCAGCGAGATCTGCGCTTCATCCTTGGCATAGGCGATTCCGGTGACGACTTCCTGTTCCACGATTTCATCCTCATCACAAATCAGCGTACCGGGCGGGTTCATGAGATCGCCCATGCCCGGCGCATCGGGATCTTCGAAAGACGAGCGCACGAAGGTGCGCACCTTGTGCACCATGGCAAGCTCCACCGAGCGCACCTGCAGCACCTTGGCGCCGAGAGAGGCCATTTCGAGCATTTCCTCGAAGGCGATCTTCTTCAGGCGGCGTGCCTTGGGCTCGATGCGCGGGTCGGTCGTGTAGACGCCATCGACATCGGTATAAATGTCGCAGCGATCGGCCTTGACTGCCGCCGCGATCGCCACCGCCGACGTATCCGAACCGCCGCGCCCGAGCGTCGCGATGCGGTTGTCCGGGCCGATGCCCTGGAAGCCGGCGATGACGGCCACCTGACCCTCGCCCATGCGGCGGATGATGTCGGTGCCGTCGATCTCCTGGATGCGGGCCGAACCATGCGCATTGTCGGTCTTGATCGCGATCTGCCAGCCCTGCCAGGAGCGGGCATTGATGCCCATCGACTGCAACGCGATGGCCAGAAGCCCGGAGGTGACCTGTTCGCCGGAGGCGACCACGGCATCATATTCGCGCGCATCGTAGAAAGGCGATTCCGCCCCCGTCACCTTCGGCATGCCCTGCACCCAGGCGACCAGTTCGTTGGTCTTGCCGGACATGGCGGACACGACGACAGCCACCTCGTGGCCGGCATCGACCTCGCGTTTCACATGGCGGGCCACATTGTGGATGCGGTTGAGATCAGCGACGGAGGTCCCGCCGAATTTCATCACGATGCGTGCCATGGCTTCTACCGGTATGCGTGAAGGCCGCCAGCGAAAGGCGCCGCGGCCGGGGAAGACGGCGGTCTCTTAGCGGATGTGCGACAGGCGTGCAATGGCACGAAGCCAGAAGCGATAGCCGTCAATCCGCCCGACCACGCAATACGTAGGAAAATCCGTCGCACTTGACTTGCGGGCCCGCCTGCCCGACCTGTTCACGAGACAGATGCACGACCGATGAACGGAAACCGCCATGACCGAGACCGCCCGCACCACCATCGACCAGAGCGAAGTCGACCGCTTCTCCGCGCTTGCCGCCGAGTGGTGGAACCCCAAGGGCAAGTTCCGGCCGCTGCACAAGTTCAATCCCGTCCGGCTTGGCTATATCAGGGACAAGGCCTCGGAAAACTTCGGTCGCGATACGCACGCTCCAAAACCGCTCGCCGGGCTGCGTCTGCTCGACATCGGCTGCGGCGGCGGCCTGTTGTCCGAGCCCATGGCCCGGCTCGGCGCCGAGGTAGTCGGGGCTGACGCATCGGAGAAGAACATCCGCATCGCCGAGACTCATGCGTCCATGAGCGGCGTCTCCGTCGATTATCGCGCCGTGACGGCCGAAGCGCTGGCCGAAGCCGGCGAGACCTTCGACATCATCCTCAACATGGAAGTCGTCGAGCACGTCTCCGACGTGCCCTTCTTCCTCTCCACCTGCGCCTCGATGGTGCGCCCCGGCGGCATGATGTTCGTTGCCACCATCAACCGCACGATGAAGGCCGGCGCGCTCGCCATTTTCGCCGCCGAGACCGTGCTCCGCTGGCTGCCAAAGGGTACGCATCAGTATGAAAAGCTGGTGAAGCCGGAGGAGATCGAAGGTCCGCTCGGGAGCGCCGGATTGACCGTCACGGACCGCACGGGGGTATTTTTCAACCCCTTCTCCAATCAGTGGAATCTCTCCGCGGACATGGACGTGAACTACATGATGATCGCGCGCCGTGCCAAGGACGTCGCTGGCGAAGCCTGAGCGTTCAGTTCGCATCTTCCGGCAGAACCGGCAGCGGCGCGATCTCGATGCCTTCTTCGATGAGCGCCGCAGCCTCCTTCAGGCTCGCCTGACCGATGAGGCCCCGCTGCTCCGCCTCGCCATAATGGATACGCCGCGCTTCCTCCGGAAAACGCTCTCCGACATCCTCGGCATTGGCGCGGATCGTCTGCACCATCTCGCGCATCTTGGAGATGACTTCGCTGCGCGCCGCATCCATCACCACCTGCTGGCGCTGTTCCTTGCCGCGCGCGGTGGAAACGGACGGCGCCATCAGCGCCTTGGACACATGCGGGGAACCGCAGACAGGGCAGGTCAGGAAGCCCGTCGCAACCTGCCGGTCGAAATCGTCCGAATTCGAAAACCATCCTTCGAAGGCATGGGCCTGATCGCAGGAGAGCTGATAGCGGATCAAGCGGCCTTGCCCCCTGCCAGGCCCGCGTCAACGGTCTCCACCGTGAAGCTGCGGGCATTCTTCAAATTGGGAATCTTGGCGCGCGCGGCAGCCGATTGCGACGCATCGACCTCTGCGATTACGATCGCCTCGCCAGCGCCGTCGGCCATGCCGAGCACGCGTCCCCAGGGATCAATGACCAGCGAGTGGCCGAAGGTCTCGCGCCCGTCCTCATGCTTGCCGGCCTGGGCAGCCGCGATGACGAAGACGCCGTTTTCGATGGCGCGGGCTCTCAGCAGAATTTCCCAGTGCGCCTCGCCCGTCTGCTTCGTAAAGGCAGCCGGAACCGTCATGATCTCCGCACCCGCGACAGCCTGCGAGCGGAAAAGCTCGGGGAACCGCACATCGTAGCAAATGGCAAAGCCCATCGTGCCGAAGGGAAGCGCCGCCACGCGGGCGCATGCCCCCGGAGTGTAGGCCGCACTTTCGCGCCAGCTCTCGCCATTGTCGAGATCGACGTCGAACATGTGGATCTTGTCGTAATGCAGCAGCTTGGCGCCGTCAGGCCCGAAGAGAAAGCCGCGATTGGCGATCTTGCCGTCGGCAAGCGCAATGGCGGTCGAACCGATGTGAAGGTGAACGCCGAGCTCGCCGGCCAGCCGCGCCGCGGTCTTGACGATCAGGTCGTCGCCCTCCGCCTTCAGCACGGCGCGAAGACCGGACCGGTCGGCCTGAACGGCGCCCGTCATTTCTGGCGTCTGGATATAGCGCGCGCCATGACCGGCGGCCTCGCGCACGAGGCGCTCCATTGCCGCGGCATTGCGCTCGGGATCAACCCCAGAGCACATCTGCACGGCTGCCACCTTGATCGTCATCGCGCCGTCCTTTCGTGTCACGCCGCCAGCATGTCGTCGAGTTTGCCGGCGCGGTCCAGCGCATGCAGGTCGTCGCAACCGCCGACATGGGTGTCGTTGATGAAGATCTGAGGGAAGGTGGAGCCACCATTGGCGCGCTTGATCATTTCCTGGCGGATCTCCGGCGCATTGGTCGCGTCGTGCTCGACGAACGAGACGCCCTTCGTTTCCAGAAGCTTCTTGGCTGCGGAGCAATAGCCGCAAAACTGACGTGTGTAGATGACGACCGAGGCCATGATTATCCTGCTCGTTGGGGCAGTCCGGCCGCAAAGCCTTCGCCTTGCGGCCGGACTGCGAAAAGACCGGGGCCAGGGAGGCAGGGCGCCGTTGACCGACGCGGCTGCGCCATTCCATGGCCGCTCCTCTCATATATGACCGGGCAGGGCTCTTGCAAAGGTCAAAACCGAAACGGAAACAGCGCCGGCCTTCAGAAGCGCGCGGCTCGCCGCCTCCACCGTCGCGCCGGTCGTATAGACATCGTCGATAAGAAGGAGGCGCTTGCCGACAAGGACGCCGGCCTCGTCGACCGGCACCCGAAAGGCGCCGCGCACATTCTCGACGCGGGCGCGGGCGCCAAGACCGACCTGCGTCAGCGTGCGCCGCTGCCGGATGAGCGCATGGGCAAGAAACGGCCGGCCGGAAAGGGTGGCGATGTGCCGGGCCAGATCCGCCGACTGGTTGAACCGGCGGCGCCAGAGCCGGTATCGGTGCAGCGGAACGGCGACGATGCCCTCGCACCCATCCACGAGCCCGTCCGAGGCCCGCAGCATCCAGGACGCCATCATCGGTGCAAGATCGCCCCGATCGGCATATTTTAGGGAATGAACGAGGTGACGCGCCGCGCCCTCGTAGACGACGGCGCTGCGCAACCGCTCGAAGACGGGCGGATCGGCGATTGCTTCCACCGACAGGACGCCGTCACCGAGATCATGCGCAAAGGGCAGGCCCAGCACGGGGCAATAGGGCTTTTCGAGGAAGGTGAGGCCGGACCAGCAGATGGGGCAAAGCGCTTGCGGCGTCGAAACGAGGCGGTTGCACGAAACGCAGACGGGCGGAAAGACGGCGTCCAGGACGGATCGGCCGGCACGCCGCAGCCACGCCGCTGGAAGGCCTGCCTTGCCCCCGAGGCGCCATGTGTCCTCGTTGTCCCCCATGGTTGACTTCACCCTCCGGCCTCGCCATTCAGGACGAAACATGTCGCGCAAAAATCCGTAGCGGTTTTGCAATGACGGCACGCTTCAAGGTGCGGCGACCGGAGAAGCCAGTAGGATGTGGCTTGCTGATCCGAGCGCTGCCAGAAGGAACCATAACGTGGAAACCATCTTTGACCAGCCGCTGATCGCGCAGCGTCGCCATCGCGCGGTGCGTGCCGCGGTGCCGGGTGCCGATTTTCTGATGAATCTGGTTGCCGACGAGCTTGCCGGGCGCCTTGCCGTGGTCGAGCGCCGGTTCGAAAAGGCCGCCGTGCTGCATGGCGCCACCCCGGCCGTCGCCGCAGCCCTGAAGGCGACCGGCAAGGTCGGCGCCGTCACGCGCGTCGAAATGGAAGGACTCGCCCCTGCCGACGGGCAGGTCGCCACGCTCGAAACCGTTCCGCTTGCTCCAGGCGAGATGAACCTCATTGTCTCGCCGCTTGCGCTGCATCTGACCAACGACACGCCCGGCGCCTTCATCCAGATCCGCCGCGCGCTCTCCCCGGATGGACTCTTCCTCGCGGCCATTCCCGGCGCCGGCACGTTGCAGGAGTTGCGCGAGGTTCTGCTCGAAGCGGAGAGCGAACTGACCGGCGGAGCCAGCCCCCGCGTCGTTCCCTTCGCAGACGTACGCGACATCGGCGCCCTGCTGCAGCGCGCCGGCCTCGCCCTTCCCGTGACGGACGTCGAGACCTACACGGTACGCTACGCCTCGCTCTTTGACCTGATGAAGGACCTGCGGGCCATGGGCATGACCAATCCGCTGGCAACGCGCAGCCGGCGCCCCGTCTCGAGGCAGTTCTTCCTAAGGGCTGCAGAACTCTATGCGACGCGCTTTGCCGATCCGGACAGCCGAATCCGCGCGACTTTCAGCGTGATCTATGCGTCCGGCTGGGCTCCGCATGAGAGCCAGCAGAAGCCGTTGAAGCCCGGCTCCGCCCGCATGAGCCTTGCCGACGCGCTTAATCCTGCGGCGCAGCGTACGCAACAGGGCGACTGAACGAGAGCGACGCCACTCTGGACCGGCTCTCCGGCGAACCTGCCATGCTCACCGATGTCAGTTGACCTCACCCTGCTGGGTTGCTGACATGCGTGGAGATGGTATTGAACACCGCTTCCAGATTGTTACCCGTCGCACCAAGACCGGCCACCAGGGCGGTACCGATAATCCCGGCAATAAGGGCGTATTCAATCGCCGTTGCGCCGCTCGCCTGCTGAAAAAGCCGTATCAAAATCCGCATGAAAACAAACTCGTACCGGCGAGAAAACGCGGCGCCCGCCGGTCAGCACCACCGCGTTGGCATTCGCAGTCGGTGAGGGTTCATCTCCGCTACTGCTGCCTGAAACGCATGCATCGTCTTGTCTTTGCCGCGGTCGTTATGCAGCAGAGCAGACGCAAGCTTACAGCCGGCACGTTAAGACACTACAAACTGAGGTGGTCGATCTTTCGTTTTTCACGCGGCATGAGAGTTGGTGAACGGCTTCTCACAAGTCTGCGGCGCTTCAGCAGCCGCTGTGGCTTCCATTGGCATCGACGATGCAGACCGCACCCGGCATGGGCTGCAGCACGCTGCGGCGGACCGTGTAGCGCTTGGCATCGCCGCCATCCGGGATCGAGCCCGTGGTCATTGTGTCGGGCCCAAGCGGGGCGTTTGCCAGCACGCTCGTATCCTTTTCATCGGCAATCATCGGCGTCAGGATAAGCGTCAGCGCGATCACGGCCGTGCCGAACAGGAGGGCGAGATTGAGGGCGCCCATGCGCCGTCCGTGCCGCATCATGCGATCCTTGTCGCGCACGGTTCTCCAGAAATCGTCTTCAACCATTGACGCCTCACACAACGAAGGCATGGATGGCGCCGCAGCCATCCGACCTTCGCATTCATGTCATTGAGCAGGCACATGCCGCAGTGGTCGAATTGTCCCGCATCAGGATAAATGAATCCTTAATGCCAGCCGCAAAAGCGGGCTGTTCACAGGAGATCGATCAGGAACGGGATCAACGGCTCGTCGGCCGGCGGCATCGGATAATCGCGCAGCGCCTTCGGCCGTACCCATTTGATGGCCTGCCCTTCGCGCCCGTGCGGCACGCCCTCGAAGCGGCGGCAGACATAAAGCGGCATCAGCAGATGAAAGGTTTCATAGGTGTGGCTGGCAAAGGTCAACGGTGCCAGGCACGCCACCTTGGTCGCGATGCCGAGCTCTTCCTCGAGTTCGCGGATCAGCGTCTCCTCCGGCGTCTCGCCGGGCTCGACCTTGCCGCCCGGAAACTCCCAGAGACCGGCCAGCGACTTTCCCTCCGGCCGCTGCGCGAGAAGAATGCGCCCGTCCGCATCGACGAGCGCGCAGGCCGCGACGAGAACGATCTTGCGCCCGGCCGGCGTCGTGCTGGTTGCAGGCTCACTCATGCGGCATCTCCGGGGCGGCGATAGACATAGCGATAGACCTCGGCAAATCCGAAGTCCCGATAAAGGGCCAGAGCCGGCGCATTGTCGGCCTCAACGGCCAGCCACGCCTTCTGCGCGCCCTTGAGCGCTGCCCAGCGCAACGCGGCAGCGAGAATGTTGCGACCAAGCCCCTGCCGTCGATGGGCCGGCGCAACCGCAATCTGGTGCAGGCCGCACAGGTCATTGTCCTGAACCGCAAGCGCAACCGCCGACGGGGTGCCGTCCGGTTCCTCAAAGAGAAACAGTCCGGTCTCGGACCGGATGGCATTGATGACTTCGCTGAGGCCAGCCTTGCTGCGGGCATCCTCGTTGCAGATCGCCAGCCGCGCATCGACGAAGCGGGCGAGATCCTTGACCGGCAAATGCTCCACCTGGCCCGGATGGGTGGCGGCCGGCAGGTCCATGGCCATGACGATGCTCTCGTCGAGGCGCGTCCAGCCCTCGCCATCGAGATAGGCGGAAAGCTGCGGCGAGCAGAGCGGCGTCTGCCGCACCGTTAGCGGACGGCCATATTCGGCAAAGCGCGTGCTGGCCCGCGAAAGCCGTGCGGCAAGATCGCGATGGTCGGAGGGATCGAGCGGATTGACCGAGTTCAGACGTTTCGAGCCATGCCCGGCGGTCAGGCGAACCAGCCAGCTTCCGTCGTAATGGACAGAAGCGGCCGGCCAGGAGCGGAAGCCCACCGCTTCCAGACGCCGTACCATGGGCAGATCAACCCTGCCCCGCTCCGCACCCGGCGCCATCCCGTCAGCTCCGGTAGTCGCCGTTGATTTCGACATAGGCCTTTGTCAGGTCGCAGGTATAGACCGTCGCGCGGCCAAGGCCGATGCCGAGATCGACGCGGATCGGAATGTCCTCCTTCTCCATGACGGCCGTCGTGGCCGCCTCGTCATAGGAAGGATCGCGCTGGCCTTCGAAGGCGACACGCACATCGCCGAACCAGATCGACAGGCGGTCGCGGTCCGCATGTTCGCCCGCTTTACCGACGGCCATGACGACGCGGCCCCAGTTTGCGTCCTCGCCGGCAACGGCCGTCTTGACGAGCGGGGAATTGGCGATCGACAGCGCGATGCGCTTGGCGGCCGCATCGTTTTCGGCCCCCTCGACCGTCACTTCCACCATCTTTCGCGCGCCTTCGCCATCGCGAACCACCTGGAGCGCCAGGTCTTTCAGGACCGCGTTGAGCGCGCTGCGGAAGCTGTCGAGCCGCGGATCGCCGCCATCCTCGATGCGCACCTGCCCGTCGGCGCTCGCCGCACCCGTTGCAAAGAGAAGCAGCGTATCGGAGGTCGACGTGTCGCTGTCGACGGTCACCGAATTGAAGCTCGGCTCGACGCCGGCAGACAGCAGTGCCTGCAGTGCGCTCGGTGCGATGTCGGCGTCGGTGACGACGAAGGAGAGCATGGTTGCCATGTCGGGCGCGATCATGCCGGCGCCCTTGGCGATGCCGTTGATGCGCACCGGCACCCCGCCGATATCGGCGGTAGCGGTGGCGACCTTCGGATAGGTGTCCGTGGTCATGATGGCCTTGGCGGCTTCGAGCCAGAAATCCTCTGTCGCGGAGGTCGCGAGGTCGCCGAGCACGCCGGAGAACTTGGTGGCATCGAGCGGCTCGCCGATGACGCCCGTCGAAGCGAGGAAGACCTCGCGCGTCGAGCAACCGATGGCCTCGGCGGCCGCTTCCGCCGTCATCTGCGTGGAGGCGCGACCCTTGCTGCCCGTAAAGGCATTGGCATTGCCGGAATTGACGACAACAGCACGGGCGACACCGGCCGAAAGGTTCTGGCGGCAGAAATCCACCGGAGCGGACGGGCACTTGGAGCGGGTGAAGACTCCGGCCACGGCCGCCGGCTTGTCGAACACCATCATGAGAACGTCGGTTCGGCCCTTGTACTTGATGCCGGCGGCGGCAGTCGCCATGCGCACACCACGCAGCGGCGGCATCTCGGCGTGGGTCTTCGGGGCGAGCGGCGAAACGGGATGGGTCATGGCGGATCCGGTCATCAGCGTGGGTGTTCGGATGAATGAAACGTCCCGACGCAGAACGCCGGGACGGATGAGTTTCGCATCGATTTGTTGCCGTCCTGCGACGGCCTGCAAATCGTCGGTATCAGTTTGCCGGCTTGGCAGCGTCTTCGGCTGCAGCAGGCTTGTTGGCGTCGTCATAGGCCTTCTTCAGCGCCGGGTCGGCAATATCGACCGTCGTCTCGGTGCGGGCCTTTTCGAGCAGCGCCATGTACTTGTCGCGCATGACCAACTGGCGAACCTGCTGCTCGACCTGCTCAAGCGGCGGCGGCGCCTTGGTGCGCTTGTCCTCGACCAGAATGACATGATAGCCGAACTGCGTCTTCACCGGCGTTTTGGTGTAGGCGCCCTTGTCGAGCGCGAAGGCCGCGTCCTCGAATTCCTTGACCATGCGGCCCTTGGTGAAATAGCCCAGATCGCCGCCATCGGCCTTGTTCGGGTCGGTGGACTTTTCCTTGGCAAGATCTTCGAACTTCTTGCCGGCCTCGAGTTCGGCGATCACGGCCTTGGCCTCGTCCTCGGTCTTCACGAGGATATGGCGGGCCTTCACTTCTTCCTCGGCCGGGAATGCCGCGATTTCCTTCTCGTAGCGGGCCTTGACCTCTTCCGGCGTTACGGCGTCAACGACGTGCTTCTTGAAGTAGGCGTTGTGCAGCTCGCGATCGATGATGTAGTCGAGGCGCTGCTTGTAGGCCGGGTCGTTTTCAAGACCTTCGGCCTTGGCGTCCTTGGCCAGAAGCTTCACATCGATGATGCCCGACAGCGCGGCAATGCGCTTCTGGTCATCGGGAAGCTGCTGCAGCTGCGGATCGAGACTGCCGATCGCAAGGTTGAGCTCCGACTGCTTGACTTCCTGCTCGCCGACCTTGGCGACGACCGGATCGGCAGCATCCTGCGCCATGGCTGCGCCGCCAAGCGTCAGCACCGCAACGAAAGCGGCCGTGGCAAGCATCCTCTGTCTGAACATCTGAAAATGACCTTTCAACTCGGTTGACGGGGCCGCGATGGACCGCTCGTGACAGCTCGCAAAGCACCGGAATGTGGCCGTTTCATAGCCTCTGGCGCCCCGGACTGCCGTTGACATAACCCGGACCCCCTCTTATCTGTCACGCAACCTCGCGTCCACAAAAGTTTCCGGGCGGGAACGGGCCCGACATCGGTTTTCAAATGCCGCGGGCCGACACCCGGCAGATGAGAAAGAAAGGACCATTTGATGGTCAGCCTCGGCGGCATTGCCCGCAAGCTCTTCGGTTCGTCCAACGATCGCCGCATCCGCAACTACCGTCCGCGCGTGGAAGCGATCGGCAAGCTCGAAGCGGAGATGAAGGCGCTTTCCGACGCCGAACTCCAGGGCAAGACGGCCCAGTTCAAGGCGGAACTGGCCGCCGGCAAGACGCTGGACGACATCCTGATCCCCGCCTTCGCCGTCGCCCGCGAGGCGGCGCGCCGCACCCTCGGCATGCGCCCCTTCGACGTGCAGCTGATGGGCGGCATGATCCTGCACGAGCGCTCGATCGCTGAAATGAAGACCGGTGAAGGCAAGACGCTGGTGGCGACGCTCCCCGTCTATCTGAATGCGCTCGCCGGCAAGGGCGTGCATGTCGTGACCGTCAACGACTACCTCGCAAGCCGCGACGCGACGATCATGAGCAAGCTCTACGGCTTCCTCGGTTTGTCCACGGGCATTATCGTGCACGGCCTGTCGGACGACGAGCGCCGCGCCGCCTATGCCGCCGACATCACCTATGCGACGAACAACGAACTCGGCTTCGACTATCTGCGCGACAACATGAAGTATGACCGCCGCCAGATGGTGCAGCGCGACCACTTCTTCGCCATCGTCGACGAAGTGGATTCGATCCTCGTCGACGAAGCCCGCACGCCGCTGATCATCTCCGGCCCGCTGGACGACCGCTCCGAACTCTACAACACCATCGACGCCTTCATCCCGATGCTTTCGGCGGAAGACTACGAGATCGATGAAAAGCAGCGCTCGGCAAACTTCTCCGAGGAGGGCACCGAGAAGCTCGAAGGACTGCTGCGCCAGGCCGGGTTGCTGAAAGGCGAGAGCCTTTATGACGTCGAAAACGTCGCCATCGTCCACCACGTCAACAACGCACTGAAGGCCCACAAGCTATTCCAGCGCGACAAGGACTACATCGTCCGCAACGACGAGATCGTCATCATCGACGAGTTCACGGGACGCATGATGCCGGGCCGCCGCTACTCCGAGGGCCAGCATCAGGCGCTCGAAGCCAAGGAAAAGGTACAGATCCAGCCGGAAAACCAGACGCTGGCCTCGATTACCTTCCAGAACTATTTCCGCATGTACGACAAGCTGGCCGGCATGACCGGCACGGCCTCGACCGAAGCCGAGGAATTCGGCAACATCTACGGCCTCGACGTCGTCGAAGTGCCGACCAACCTGCCGATCCAGCGCCGCGACGAGGACGACGAGGTCTACCGGACCGCGGAAGAGAAGTACAAGGCGATCATCACCGAGATCAAGGATGCCAGCGGGCGCGGCCAGCCGATCCTCGTCGGCACCACCTCGATCGAAAAGTCCGAGCTTCTGGCTGAAATGCTGCGCCGGGAAGGCTTCAAGGACTTCCAGGTCCTCAACGCCCGCTACCACGAGCAGGAAGCCTATATCGTCAGCCAGGCCGGCGTGCCCGGCGCCGTCACCATCGCCACCAACATGGCCGGCCGCGGCACCGACATCCAGCTCGGCGGCAATGCCGACATGCGCATCGAGCGCGAGCTGGCCGGCGTCGAGCCGGGCCCGCAGCGCGACGCGCAGGAAGCGGCGATCCGCGAAAACATCAAGGTGCTGAAGGAAAAGGCTCTCGCCGCCGGCGGCCTCTATGTTCTCGCCACCGAGCGTCACGAAAGCCGCCGCATCGACAACCAGCTGCGCGGCCGCTCCGGGCGTCAGGGCGACCCGGGCCGCTCCAAGTTCTACCTGTCGCTCCAGGACGACCTGATGCGCATCTTCGGCTCCGAGCGCATGGACTCCATGCTGCAGAAGCTCGGCCTCAAGGACGGCGAGGCGATCGTCCACCCCTGGATCAACAAGGCGCTTGAACGCGCCCAGAAGAAGGTCGAAGCCCGCAACTTCGACATCCGCAAGAATCTCCTCAAGTACGACGACGTTCTGAATGACCAGCGCAAGGTGATCTTCGAGCAGCGCATCGAGTTGATGGATGCCGAAAGCGTCACCGAGACCATCACCGACATGCGCCACGAAGTCATCGAGGACATCGTCGCCAAGCGCATCCCCGAAAAGGCCTATGCCGAGCAGTGGGATATTGCCGGCCTCAAGACCGACGTACAGGGCATTCTCAACCTCGACCTCCCAGTCGCCGAATGGGCTGCAGAAGAAGGCATCGACGAAGCCGATATCCGCGAGCGCATCACCGAGGCCGCCGATAAGGCTGCCGCCGATCGCGCCGAGCGCTTCGGCGCCGAGATCATGAACTATGTCGAACGTTCGGTGATCCTGCAGACGCTCGACCACCTCTGGCGCGAGCACATCGTCAATCTCGACCACCTGCGCTCCGTCATCGGCTTCCGCGGCTATGCCCAGCGCGATCCGCTGCAGGAATACAAGTCCGAGGCATTCGAACTCTTCAACGCGCTGTTGGGGAACCTTCGCCAGGCCGTGACCGCGCAGATGATGCGCGTCGAGATCGTGCAGGAAGCCGCCCAAGCCCCGCAGCCCGCGCCGCCGGAAATGGCCGCCCACCATATCGACGCCACCACCGGCGAAGACGAGTTCGGCGGCGGCTTCCAGGCCGTTGCCTCCGATTCCGACCGCGATCCGCAGAACCCAGCGAGCTGGGGCATGGTCGGTCGCAACGAGCCCTGCCCCTGCGGTTCCGGCAAGAAGTACAAGCACTGCCACGGCGCGCTGGAAGCCTGAGGCAAAACCATCGGCTCCGCTTCAGCCACGTGCTGGAGCGCATTTGGAAGGTCGCCCCTGGGGCGGCCTTTTTCGTTTCCGCCGCGGCCAGCAACGGCGATCTGGACCCCGCCGGAACAGACGCGCGAACGCGATCCGAACCCTTTGTTAACGCTGTTCGGGCAAGAGTGACGCCAGTGTGTTCTGCGTCCGGGTAGTTGCGTTCATGTCAGCGGTAGAGCCAGCGGAAAGGCTAGAGCGGGGCCTTGCGTCCAAAGCCTTCGGCATGGGCCGCAAGGTGATGGGTGCCCTGCGCGGCAACGACCAGCGCGCTCTTGCCCAGCGCATGGCGCTGATCGCCTTTGCGGTGCGGGTGCTCTCCGCCGCCATCGCCTTCGTTTCCCAGATCATCCTCGCGCGCCTCATGGGCGAATTCGAATACGGCATCTTCGTCTTCGTCTGGTCGCTTGCCGTTCTCTTCGGCAACCTCTCCTGCTTCGGCTTCCACTCCACCATCATCCGATTCCTGCCGGGCTACGGGGCCGCTGGCGCAATGGCCGAGATCCGCGGCATCATGGCAACCGTGCGCATCTTCGCCATGGGCGCCGCGACGCTTCTCGCCGCCATCGGCTTTGCCGTGATCTGGCTGCTCGGGGATGTCATTGAAGCCTATTATCTTGTGCCGCTGACCCTCGGCATCTTTCTTCTGCCGATGATCGCCCTCGGGGATGCCATGGAAGGAACCGCACGCGCCCATAGCTGGGCCCTGCGAGCGCTCAGCCCCACCTATATCGTGCGCCCCCTTCTGATCCTCGCCTTCATGGTTCTCTTTGCGGCAAGCGGCGAGCCGCACACGGCCGAGATCGCCATGACGGCCGCACTTGCCGCCACCTACGTGACGAGCGTGGGTCAATATGTGCTGCTGACCCGCAAGCTCCGGCGCCACTATCCGCGTGGCCCGCTCGCCATCGATTTCTCGGCCTGGCTGAAAGTCGCGGCACCGATTTTCCTCATCGAGGGCTTCGGCTTTCTGCTGACCAATTCCGACGTCATCGTCGTCGGGCTCTATCTCGATCCGCAAAGCGTGGCGATCTACTTCGCCGCCGCCAAGACCATGGCGCTGGTGCAGTTCGTGATGTTCTCGGTCAAGGCCGCGTCCGCGCCGCGTTTTTCGGCCGCCATGGCCGCGAAAGACAAGGATCATCTCGCCGCAATCGCGCTCGAGAGCGCCCGCTGGTCCTTCTGGCCCTCACTTGCCATCGGTACGCTCGTGCTCTTGGCCGGCCCCTTCCTGCTCTCGCTCTTCGGCCCGGCCTTCGGTGACGGCTACGCGCTGATGTTCATCCTGTTTGCAGGCATGATGGCAAAGGCGCTGGTTGGCCCGGCGGAAGCCTTCCTCACCATGGCGGGACAACAGCGGCTCTGCGCCCTCCTCTATGCAACCGCGCTTGCCATCAACATTTCGCTGAACGTGACGCTGATTCCCGCCTTCGGTCTGACGGGCACGGCCGCCGCCACGGCCGGCGCCATGCTCTGCGAGGCGCTCATGCTACATCTCGCCGTACGCCGGACTTTCGGCTTCACACTCTTTGCCTTCGCGCGCATGCCTGCGCCGCAAACTCCACCCACGACGGGAACACCATAATGGAACGCTATCAGGTCACTGCCGACATCGCCGAAAAAACAGGTGGATATCTGGCCGGCTTCACCCGTGTCCAGCAGCATGAGCCAAAACCCGAGATCCGCATCGAGGTCGGGCGTCCCGGCCGGTCGCTGAGCATTTATGGCGCTGCCGCCGGCTACGAGTTGCAGGAGGAAATGGAATTCCTGTCGAACCGCGCCATCGAGCCGAACATCTTCTTCACCGGCAATTTCCTGGCGCCTGCCATGCCGCGCCTCGAAGACCGCGTCATCAAGCTGGCGATCCTGCGTGACTACAAGCAGGACAGCAGTCGGCTGCGCTTTCTGATGCCCTTTTCCATCGAGCGCCCCGGCTTTTCCGTCGGCGCGCCGATCATCCGCGCTTGGGCAAACCCCTTCGGCCCGCTCGGTGTGCCCCTGGTCGATGCCGAGGAAGCCTCCATCACCATCGACAATCTCCTGGAAGCCCTGCGCGACCCCAAGGCCGGCCTGCCCCGCATCCTCGTGCTGCCCGACATGCGCATGAACGGCAAGGTCGCCCAGCTTGTGCGCGCCGTGGCAATCGGCCGGAACCTGCCGCTGACCGTTTCCGATACCGTGTCTCGCCCCATGCTGGAAAGCCTGCTCGACGGTGAGACCTATCTGCGCAAGGCAATCAGCCCCGCCCATTTCCGCGAGTTGCGCCGCCAGTGGAACAAGCTCGAGCAGCTTGGCCGCCTGACCTACTCGGTCGCGCGCCAGCCGGATGAAATACGGACGCGCATGGAGGACTTCCTGGCGCTTGAGGCGGGTGGATGGAAGGGCGAGGAGCGCTCCGCCCTCGTCATGGATCGCTATCGAGCCGCCTTCACGCGCGAGGCCATCACCAATCTTGCCGAAGCCGACTGCGTGCGCATCCACACGCTCGATCTGGACGACAAGCCGATCGCCGCCATGGTGGTGTTCATCATGGCCGGCGATGCCTATACCTGGAAGACCGCCTATGACGAGACCTATGCCCGCTACTCGCCTGGCAAACTGCTGGTCGCGGAACTGACGGAATGGCATCTGGATGACGCCAACATCCGGCGCACCGATAGCTGCGCCGTGCCGGACCATCCGGTCATGAGCCGTCTGTGGGAGGAGCGCGACGAGATCGCCAGCATCGTCATTGGCCTCGATCACAATCGCGACCGCGAGGTGAGGCAGGTGGCCGCGCAACTGCACCTTTACCGCAACACCCGCAACATTGCCCGCCTTCTGCGCGAGAAGATCCGTGCTCTTTCGCCGGGGAAACGCTGAAGCGGAGGCCTACTCCGCCGCTTCCGCCACCGCCTTGTCACGCAGCAGGCGGCGGATCACCTTGCCGGACGTTGTCAGCGGCAGCGCGTCGACGAAGGCAATCTCCCGCGGATATTCGTGCATGGAAAGCCGCGTCTTCACCCAGTCGCGGATCTCTCGCTCCAGCGCTTCGGACGGCGTCTGGCCGGGCGCCAGTACCACATAGGCCTTGACGATCTCCGTGCGCACCGGGTCGGGCTTGCCGACAACGGCGGCAAGTTGCACGGCAGGGTGGCCAACAAGGCAATCCTCGATCTCGCCCGGCCCGATCCGATAACCGGAAGAAGTAATGACATCGTCGTCGCGGCCGAAGAAGGTGAAATATCCCTCCGCATCCATGACGCCCTGGTCACCTGTGGTCATCCAGTCGCCGATGAACTTGCGGTCCGTCGCGTCCTCGTTCTTCCAGTAGCCGAGGAACATCACGGGGTCGGGACGCTGCACCGCCACCTGCCCGATGGACCCGGCCGGCAGCACGCGCCCCGCGTCATCGATGATGGCGACGCGGTGGCCGGGAGCCGCCTTGCCCATCGAACCGCCCTTGATGACGCCGCAGGCGGCCGATGACGACAGCACGATATTGCACTCCGTCTGCCCGTAGAATTCGGCGACCTCGATCCCGAGAGCATCCCGCGCCCATTCGAAGGTCTCGCGCCCCAGCGCCTCGCCCGCCGAACCGATGGTGCGAAGCTTGAGATCGTAATGGTCGCGCGGCCGCTCCACCGCCTTCATCAACCTCAGGGCCGTCGGCGGGATGAACGCGTTGCGCACATCCATCTCCGCCAGAATGCTGAAGGCCATGTGCGGATCGAATTTCTGCGCCGGCGACGAAACCACGGGAACGCCGAGCAGCAGCGAGGGCAGCAGCGCATTCAGCAGCCCGCCCGCCCAGGCCCAGTCGGCCGGCGTCCACATGCGGTCGCCCGGCTGCGGCAGGAAATCATGGTGGAACTGGAAACCTGGCACATGGCCGAGCAGAACGCGATGGCCATGCAGCGCACCCTTCGGCGGCCCCGTCGTGCCGGAGGTGTAGATCATCATGGCGGGGTCGTCCGGCCCCGTATCGGCAATGGCTGCAATTGGCGGGTGTGCCGCGACGAGTGCCGCGAAGGACGGCACGCCGTCCATGGTATCCGTGGATATGAGGACACGCAGATCCGGCAGTGCCGACCGGATGGCAGCGATGCGCTCCGCGCCGAAACCGTTCGTCACGACCGCCACCGCGCCCGCATCTTTCAGCCGGTAGGCGAGCGCCTCGACGCCGAAAAGCAGCGCCAGCGGCAGGGCGATGGCGCCGAGCTTGTAGATCCCGACATGGGCGATCGCGGCTTCGAAGCCCTGCGGCAAGAGGATGGCGACCCGGTCACCGGCCACCACACCACAGGCCGCAAGCGCCGCCGCAAAGCGCGAGGACTGGTCGGCAAACTGACCGTAGCTCAGCCGTTGATGCTGTCCATCCGGGGAGAAATGTTCGAGGCAGACCCGCTCCGGTTCATGCGCCGCCCAGGCGTCCGAAACGGCAGCGCCGATGTTGAAGCTCTGAGGAATGACCCATTCGAAACGAGCCATGAGCGTGTCGTAGTGATCGATGACGGGCAGCATCGCAATTCCCTTTGCTGCACTGCACCTACCACTCGCCTGAGACGGTGACAATTGCGTTGCAGCGCAAGGCGCTCAGGCAAACAGGCGCCGGAAGTCGAAATCCAGCTTGCCGCCACCGAGCACCGCATCCACGATTGCCCAGGCCAGCGGGAATTCGCGCCGCGTCTCAGGAAGCGTCTTCAAGAGATCGACCAGCACGCGGGCCGTGTCGATGCCCTCGACGGTCTCGCCCGCCAGCGCGCCGGACATGACGTCATCGACGCTGCGATCCTCCCCGAGCCCATGGCCGAGCCGGCTGTTGCGGCCGCCGCCAACCGTGACATGCAGGTCGCCGATGCCAGCGAGATCGTAAGCCGTCTCCCGCCGCCCGCCGATCATCTCGCATAGCCGCGCCATTTCGCAAGCGGCTTGCGTGAAAGCGGCCGCCGTCGGGTTCTTCGACTGGCCATCCGGGCGACCATGATCCGGATAGCGCGTCTGCATGGCGCTGACGCCGATCGCGAAGAAGTTCTTCAGCGCCGCACAGCACTCGACGCCTGTGGCGTCGTCGGTGACATCCAGCCGGTAATAGGGCGTCCGCATCAGCGAGCGCGCAATTTCGGCAGCCTTCCGATCACGGCAGGAATAGACGCTGGTTGTCGGGTAGCGGTTGGCAAGTTCGCGCGCAATGCACGGGCCGCCAATGCCGATGAAGGCGGAGATCGTTTTCACCTGTCCCGGAATGGTCTCGGCATAGGAAACGATGCTGCCATCCTGCCGGTCGAGCCCCTTGGTGACGAAGGCAACGGGCTTCGGCGCAAGCAGCGTTTCGTTGAGCCGCTGGATGGCCCAGGGGATGCCGGGGCTGCTGACGCCGATGATGACGAGATCGGCGGCCGCCATGTGCTCCGGCCTGAGTTCGCCGTCGGCAAGCGCCGTGACACTTGGCGCCAGCGGATGATCAAGCTTCGGATGCACGCCACCCGGCGTCTTCAGACGTTCGATGACCGCGCCATCCAGCGGCGTACCGACGACCGTCACCGCATGCCCGTTATCCGCTGCCGGCACCGCCAGCGCCGTGCCCATCACACCCGCACCGAGGATCAGGATCCTTGCCATGCGCCTCACTCACCTTCCGGGGCATCGCATCGCTGCCCGCTCTTGCCAAATCCCAAAACCTTGCGGGTCGCGCCCCGCTAGCCGAAAGGACGCATGCCGGAAAGCCATCCCCGGCATGCCGCGCCCAGCGTTACCGCATCATCGCTGCGACATTGCCGCCATCGACGGTGACGACGGCGCCCGTCGAGGTGCGGGCCTTGGCGAGGTGCACGAAGGCGGCCGCCACGTCGGCACCGGTCACTTCGCGCCGCACCAGATTGCCACGCATGTATTCCTCGGCCGAGATGCCGCGCGCCTTGGAGCGATCGGCCACCATCTGGTCGGTCATCAGGCCCGTGCGGATCCGGTCGGCATTGACGGCATTCGACGTGATGCCGGAAGCGCCATGCTCGATCGCATATTGCCGCATCAGGGCCATCAGCGCCGCCTTCGACGTGCCATAGGGGCCGAAATCGGCACCGGGATTGACCGCTTGCTTCGAGACGTTGAAGACGATGGCGCCGCCGGTCTTCTGCGTCTCCATCACCTTCACCACGGCGCGTGCCATGTAGTGGTGGCTCCAGAAGTTGAGGTCGAAAGCCCTACGGAACGTCTCCTCGTCCACCGACACCAGCTTGCCCTGGAAGGCGGCGCCCGCATTCGAGATGAGGATATCGACGCCGCCGAAATGGCCGGCGACCTTGGCGACCGCCGCATCGACCGCTTCGGGCTTGGTGACGTCGCAGACGACCGGAAGCGCACCGAGCCGCTTTGCCTCCCGCGTCAGGGCCTCCTCGGAAATATCGACCAGCGCGATCTCCGCGCCCTCCGCCTTGAGCGCTTCAGCGACCGCAAGGCCAAGGCCGCTCGCCCCGCCCGTGACGATGGCGACCTGACGCGTCAGGGGCTTTTCCTGCACCTTGGTCAGCTTCACCTGTTCCAGCGACCAGTATTCGAGATCGAAGAGATCCTCTTCCGACAGCGCCTCAAAGGCGTCGATCCCTTCGGCATTGGTGATGACATTGATGGTCGCCTCGATCACGTCGGCACCGACAAGCGCATTCTTGCGCGCCGCACCGGCCGAGAAGATGCCGACGCCGGCCACATAGAAGGCGCGCGGCATCGGATCGAGCATCGTCTTGATGCCGCCGACGCGGGCATTGTTGCGTTCGAAATAGGCGGTGTATTCCGCCTTGTAGTCCGCGACCGCCTTGCGCACCGTCTCCGCCCACTGGTCGAGTTCACCGGCCACCGGCACCGGCAGCGCCACGCCGAAACGCTTGATGTGGATGACGTGCTCCGGCGTTGCATTGCCGCGACGCACCAGGCTGTTCAGATTCTCCGCGTTGCAGAAATCGAGGATCTTCTCGCCCGTGCGATGCTCCAGCACGAAGCGCTTCGGCTGGCCCTCGACGCCCGTATCGATGGCGATTGCGCCGCGGATGACTGGCGCGATCTCGGCGGCGGAAGCAAGCTTGGCTGGAACGGCAATGCTCTTGAAGGGCTTGGGATTGCCCTGCGCAATGCGCTTTTCCGCCTTGTCGATTTTCGCAATCATGTCCTCGTAGGAGGTGCGCGCATCCTCCGACCAGGTGAAGATGCCGTGCTTGAGAAGGATCATGCCGTCGGCCTTGGGGTTGGCCTTGAAGGCCTTGTCGCAGGCCTTGGCGAGATCGAAGCCGGGCATGACATAGGGCACGATGATCGCGTCAGGGAAGAGTTCGCGGACGATCTCCTCGCCATGCGGCTGGTTGGTCAGCGAGACGATGGCATTCGCATGGGTGTGGTCAATGTGCTTGAAGGGCAGCAGCGCATGCAGGATCGCTTCGACCGACGGGTTCGGTGCGGCCGGATCGATCAGCAGGCGACGCTGAAGCATGACCATGTCGTCATCCGACAGCGTCTCGAAATTCACCATCGCCTTCAGCGGATCGAGGCGCACGGCCGGCAGGCCCGGCGGCTCGATCGTGCCCATGTCCCAGCCGCTGCCCTTGACGCAGAGCACGTCGACGCGCGAGCCGTCCATCTCGTCGAAGGTCGTCTTGACCGAGGTGTTGCCGCCGCCGTGCAGCACCAGTTCCGGATCGACGCCCAGCAGGCGGGTCGTGTAGGTTCGGATCGCGAGATCGCGGTTGACGCCCTTGGCGACATAGGCATCGACGACGGATTTGAACTCCTGGTCGGACCAGCGGGACTTCATGGCATTTCCTTTCCTGCATCGCGCGCATGGGCGCTCAGATCGTCAAATTCTCGATATGGCCTGCGTGCACATCGGGATGCGCGCGGTCGTTTTCCTGCCGATGGCCTTCCCCTCCGTCATCCTCGTGCTTGACCCGAGGATCCACGCCGCAACCCCGGTGGTCGCCGATGGATGGTCGGGTCAAGCCCGACCATGACGACGGAAAGGTTTGCGGGGCGGTCGTCGTCATCTCCAGCCTGCGTCCTCAGATGCGGACCTCCGTCTGAGCGTCGAAGACGTGAACCTTGGAGGGCGCGATGGCAAAGCGCACCGTGCTGCCTTCAGGATAGCGCGCCGCCTTGTCCACCACGGCAATGAAGCGTCCATCCGGCCCGTCGCAGAAAAGCTGCGCATCATGGCCGAGCCGCTCCTGTAGAACGGCCGTTGCAGCGAGCGTTCCGGCATCGTCCACCACGAGGTCGCTTGGCCGCACACCGACGACGACCTTCTGGCCGACCTTCGCCCGACTGCCATCCTCGATCATCACCCGTCCCGTGGCGGTCTCGACGGCCGGCGCACCATCAGCGGCCACCACCGTGCCCTGCAGGAAATTGATCGCGGATGCGCCGATGAAGTCGGCGACATATTTGCTGGCGGGGCGATCATAGACATCGTCAGGCGTGCCGATCTGCTCGATCTTGCCGGCCCGCATGACGACGATCTTGTCGGCCATGGTCATGGCCTCGATCTGGTCGTGCGTGACGTAGATGGTCGTCGTCTTCAGCCGGTTATGGAGCTGACGGATTTCCGTGCGCATATGGGCGCGCAGCTTCGCATCGAGGTTTGACAGCGGCTCGTCGAAGAGGAAGACAGCCGCCTCGCGCACCATGGCTCGGCCCATCGCAACGCGCTGACGCTGGCCGCCAGACAGCTCCTTCGGGTAGCGATCGAGATAGGGGGTCAGGTTCAGCGTCGCTGCCGCCCACTCCACCCGCTTCTTGATCTCGGCGGGTGCGACCTTCGCGACCTCGAGGCTGAAGGCGATGTTGTCGTAGACCTTCATCGTCGGATAGAGCGCATAGTTCTGGAACACCATGGCGATGGAGCGATCACGCGGATGCACGTCGTTGACGCGCTTGCCGTCGATCAGCAGGTCGCCTTCGCTGACCGTCTCCAAACCCGCCGTCATGCGCAGCAGGGTCGTCTTGCCGCAGCCGGAGGGACCGAGCAGCACGACGAATTCGTGGTCCTCGATCTTGAAGGAAATGTCGCGCATGATGTTGAGGGCACCGAAGGACTTGCCGATGCGCTGATATTCCACGGTGGCCATGGGACTCTCACTCCACTCTTTCTCGGTCGGCCCGCTGTTGCCGGCGGCGCGACGGGATCAGTATTTCTGCCGGGTCGGCGTAATGACGATTTCCTGGACGATCGCACGCTGCGGCAGCTGGTAGGCGTCGAGGATGAGCTGCGCGACCACATCGGCCGAAATGCCGCCGCCGATCGCCGCCTTGTTGGCGCGGTAGTTCGCGAGCGTCGTCTCGTCCTTCACATGGTCGAGCACTTCGGTATCGATGATGCCGGGCGACACGACGATCACGCGCACATCGTGCGGCGCCAGATATTCACGCAGGCTTTCGGAAACGGCATGCACGAAGAACTTCGTGCCGCAATAGACGGTGTGATCCGGATAGACCTTCCTGCCGGCAATCGAGCTCATCATCACCAGCGTGCCGTGCTTGCGGTCGATCATGCCGTTCATCACGGCATGGACGCTGTTCATCACGCCCTTGGTGTTGATGTCGATCATCTCGTCCCATTCTTCCGGCGGCTGCCGGGAGATGTCGCCGAGCCGCGCGATGCCGGCATTGGCGAACATCATGTCGACGGGACCGAACTGAGCCTCCGCATCCGCGACCGCCGCCGCGATCCCCGCGCGGTCGCGCACATCGACGGCCCTCAGCACCGCATTCGGCAGGCCGAGCGCCTCGAGGCGATCAAGCCGGCGCGCCATGAGCAGAACGGGATGGCCGGCCTTGGAAAAGGCACGCGCCACGGCTTCGCCGATGCCGGAGCTGGCGCCGGTGACGGCGATCAACGGTTTGTCGGACATCAATTCCTCCCTCATCTTCCACCTTCAAGGCATGGCCGCAGCAAAAGCCGCGACCATGCAGTTTGCGTTGGGATCAGCCCTTCAGGATTTCGCCGACCTGCTGGGCGATGCCGTCCATGGTCTCCTTGGCCGAACCGCCGCTGCCGGCGAAATACTTGCCAAGCGCAACGGGGATCGTGTCGGAGGAGATCTGTGCCCATTCCGGCAGATCCGGCTCGGAGCCCATGTACTTGTCGATCGTCTCGCGAACGACCGGCAGGTGGCGGGTGGTGCCGGCACCGACGCGGGCATTGGCCTTGACGCGCGGGTCGTCATAGACCGACGTACGGGTCGGGCCCGTGCCGCCGCCGAGCGTGGTGATGAGGGCCTGCGTATCGGCGCAGGTGGCCCACTGCATGAAGATCCAGGCGGCGTCCGGCGCCTTGGAGTACTTGGACACGGCGAGCGAGGAACCGCCCTGGTGGCCGACGCCGGGAATTTCGCCATAGCCGCACTGGTCGGGCATGCGCAGCGAAATCGGCTGCGGCGGGATGACGGCTTCGCACAGGCCCGAGACCTTGGTCTGGGTCGGATCGTCGAAATAGGGGAAGAACTCGCCCCAGGAAAGCATGGAGGCGGCAACACCCTGTGCGATCGCCTGGCCCTGACCGTCCCACGTCCACTGATCGACGCCCGGCGGCATGATGGCCTTGAGCTTCGTGTAGTAGTCGAGGGCGGCAAGACCCTGCTCGTCATTGCCCGAGAACTGCTTGTCGGCGTTGAAGATGGAGCCTCCGTGGCCCCACAGCATCGACGTCCACTCGCATTCCAGCGCGTAGTGACCGGACTTCATCTGGCCGGCATAACCGAACATGTTCGGGCCCATCTCCTTCGAGATGGTCGCGGAGTTGGTGTAGAGCTCCTCGAAGGTCGTCGGCGCCTTGAGACCCAGCTTCTCGTAGATGTCCTTGCGGTAGATCATGATGAAGATCGGGATGTCGTAGGGAACGCCGACCCACCGGTCTTCATACTTCGAGATACCGTCCACCAGTGCCGGCATGAAGTCGTCGATATTGTAGTTCGGCATGGCGAGGTCAGGCTTGGCCTCGATCTGCTCGCGCGGATCGAAGACGTCCTGGCTGAAGGATGCCGCCCAGCTCTGGTCGATGTAGTAGAGGTCGTAGGTGCCGAGCGAGGAGGCGACGTCGAGCGTCAGCTTCTGCAGAACCTGCTCGAGCGGCAGTACCTCGATCTCGACCTTGATGCCGGTCGCTTCCTCGAAATACTTCTTGAGCTGCGAATTGATCGCGTTCGACGGCGGCGTCGATTCCGTCGCGAGCTTCAGCGTGGTGCCGGCAAACGGCTTGCCGACTTCCTTCAGCCAGGAAATGACCTCGGCCGAGGGCTGCATCTGCTCTTGCGCGAGCGCCTTGTTCATCACGAAGGGACGGCTGCCCATGCCCATGCCGAGCGCGGTGGCGCCAAGGCCAAGCTTGCCGGCAGCGCCGAGGAACGAACGGCGGTCCATCTGGCCACGCACGAAGCGGTCCGTGATGTTGGCGAGATAGAATTTTCTGTCTTTCTCTTTCATGTGTTTCTCCTCCTCTATCCGGTGCCGGGTTTGGCACCTGATCTCCACTGTCCGAAGGGCGGCCCTCTTCCCAAGCCGCCCGCCGAATTACTGTTTCAACGATCCCATCGTCAGGCCGCGCACCAGATGGCGCTGCACCAGAAGGATCGTGATGAAAGCGGGCACGATGGCGGCAGCACCCAGCGCCGCCATGTTGCCCCAGGCCGTGCCGATCGAGGTCACGAACGTGGACGAGACGACGGGCACGGTCTTGAGGCCGGTCTGCGTCAGCGTCAGCACGAACAGGAATTCCGTCCATGAAAAGATGAAGCAGAGCACCGCCGTTGCCGCGATCCCGCCCTTGGCCATCGGCAGCACGATGCGGCGGAAGATCGTCCAGCGCGATGCGCCGTCCAGCAGCGCGCTCTCGTCGATCTCGGCCGGAATGTCGTCGAAAAAGCTCTTGAGGAGCAGCACGGCAAGCGGCAGGTTCATCAGGCCATGGATCAGGATGACGCCGAGATAGGTATCGAGCAGGCTGAACTGCTTGAAAATGAAGAACATCGGAATGGCGACCGCGACCGGCGGCATCATGCGGGTGGAGAGCACCCAGTTCACGAACTCATGCCGTCCCCGGAAATTCATGCGCGACAGCGCATAGGAGGCAAGCGTCGCCACCACGATCGCCAGCACCGTCGAGAGCGAGGCGACGACGATCGAATCCCACAGGCGCGGTCCCATGTAGAAATTGCCGCCGCCGGGCGTCACGGCTTCCTGGTTGCCGAAGGAAAACCCCAGCGAGATGCCGAAGACCTGCTCGAAATTGCGCACCGTCGGATGGAAATCGAAGATGATCGGCGGCCAGTTGAAGATTTCCTTCGCGTCGCGGAAGGCGACGGACGTCCAGAAATAGATCGGGAAGAAGAACGCCCCGACGACGAGCCAGCCGGCGATGGTGCGAAGCGTGCGAGTGAAGCGGCTCTGGTGCATGATTACCACCGTACCTTGGCGACGCGGATGAAGAGATTGGCAAGGACCATGATGATGACGAGGCTCGTCAGGCTGAGCGTCGCGCCATATCCCCATTTCAGAAAGGAGAAGGTCTGCTGCCAGGCGTAGAGGCTGAGCGTGTAGGTGGACGTTCCCGGCCCGCCGGAGGTCATCACGAAGACGTAGTCGAAGACGCGGAAGAGATCGATGCCGCGCAGCAGGATGGCGACCGCAATCACCTTCGACATCATCGGCAGCGTCAGGCGACGGAACATCTGGAACGACGAGGCACCGTCGATCATCGCCGCTTCATACGGCTCGGTCGGCAGCGAACGCAGGCCGGCCATGAAGATCAGCACCATGAAGGGCGTCCACTGCCAGATTTCAGCCAGGAGAACACCGATCAGCGCCAGCGAGGACGTCGCAAGGATGGGCGTCGATTTGTCGAGGATACCCAACTGGTTGAGGAAATAAGAAAGGACGCCGAATTGCGGGTCCTGCATCAGCAGGAACATCATGCCGGCGATCGCGGGAGGAATGACCAACGTCATGGACAGGATCGCACGCAGCGCCCCGAAGCCCGGCAATTCGGCGTCAAGCAGCAGCGCCACCGCCATGCCGAGCACCAGCTCGACGGTCAGCGCAATCACGAAATAGAGGAAGGTGACGCCAAGCGCGCCCCAGAAGCGGGTGTCATTCCACAGTTGCACCCAGTTGTCGAAACCGACAAAGGCGAGCGTGCGTTTGCGCGGCACGAATTCGTGGAAGCTCAGCCAGACATTGTAGATCAGCGGATAGATCGTGAAGACGATCAGAAGCGCGATCAGCGGCGCGAGCCACGGCCACGGCGAATCCGAGATCGCGATGCGTTTGACCTGGGCAACGGACATGGCGCGTTTTCCTCCACGAGCGTCGCGCACCCTTTCCGGGCGTCGCCACACTCCCTCCTCTTCTCACGGGGATCAAACGCGAAGGCGTCGCGAACCCCGTCTCTTCCAGACCGTCAGCCCCGTCTCCAGCGGGACTGCGGCCCCTTATTCCGCGGCGCGAACGCCGGATGCCGCGCGTGCGGCAAGAATGCGGTCGGCAACCTCCACGAAGCCATGACCGCCTTCCTTCGCCGCCACATAGGCCGGCTCCGCATCCATGCGGCCACGGAAGGCCAGCACGTTCGCGACGCCGCAGGCATGCGGGAAGAAGCCGAACATCGGCGCGTCATTCGGGCTGTCGCCCACGAAGACTACCTTCTCCTTGTCGGCATCGATATCGAAGGCGAGCACCTCGGCCGCGAAGCGCCGCGAGGTGGTCAGCTTGTCGTAGTCGCCGTACCAGCCGTTGACGTGGATGGACGAGACCTTGGCGACCGCGCCCTCCTCCTCGAAGATCGCCTTGATGCGATCGACCGACGCAACGGGAAGCGCCGGCACATCTTCGCAGAAATCGACCGCGAGATCAGCCTCGCGATAGAGCTGGTCGGCAGAAATCGCAGCGCCCGGCACTTCCGCCAGAACCCGCGCGCGAACGGTGATCAGCTTCTGGCGATCGGCGGCGCGCTGCGCCTCGGCAACTGCGAAGACGCGGCGCATGCGGCGCGCTTTTTCGTCGTAGGAAAAGTAAAAAGCCCCGTTTTCACCGACGACACCGGCCACCGGCCACATGCGGGCGATCATGTCGCACCAGCCGGCCGGACGCCCGGTGATCGGCGCGACCGCGATGCCGCTTTCGCTAAGCCGCTCCAGCGCGTCATAGGCCACGGCCGGCAGACGCCCCTCGTTGGTCAGTGTGTCGTCGATATCGCAAAACAGCACCGAAATTCCGGCAGCGACATCGAGCGGCATGGTGGAAACGGGACGCATCGGCTCACTGCTCCCGGGCTGCGAAATCGGCAAGCAGGCCTTCGTCGGCGGCAATGTCGATGAAGGAATAACGGTTGCGCATCTCGCGGCTGTGGATGACGGCCTCACGGTAGAAATCGACGGGCAGGCCAAGATCGGCCGCCGTCATTGGTCCGCCGGCATCGCGCAGCATCTGCTCCATTTCCTCGACCGGAAGGGCAAAGGCCTGCAATTCCTTGCGCAGCGTCGGCCACATCGCCGCGAGCTTTTCGTTGATTTCTGCCGCGCCTTTCGCGTCGAAGATCTTCGGCTGGATCTCGGCAAAGCACTGCGCCGCGATCTCGTCGCCCATGCGCCGCGCCATGTCGGCGGGGTCGATGACCGTCGGGCGGATCACCGGCGGCTTCTCGCTCTCGAGGTAATGCCGCTGGATGCGCGCCATGGTCAGCGTCGCCACACCCACTTGCTGCCCATGCAGCGTGCCAGGGTGCCGATCGCCGGCAAAGCAGTCGATGTAATGGGAAATCTGGTGCTCGCCCATCGAGCCGTGGTTGGACATGCCCGTGAAGGAGACACCGAGGCCGCAGAGCGTCAGCACGCGGTGCAGATAGCCGTTGGCGGCGATATCGCCGGCCGCAAGGCCTGCGGCGCGCGCGTTCAGCTCGTCCTCGTCCTTCTGCTGCAGCACGTAAGGTACGGTCGAATAGACACTACCGAGCAGGCGGTGCGACATCCACCAGTCGACCTGCGCGACGGAGCGCACCAAGCAGTCGGCAAAGCCGGAGGCCGAGAGATGGCGCGGCGCCGCGGCAGTCACGCCGAGATCGATGAAAAAGCCGGAGGGCGCATGCGAGGGCAACGACACCTTCAGCCCGTTTTCCAGCGTGATCGAGGCGGTCGTCGACGTGTAGCCGTTCATCGATGCGGCCGTGCCGAAGACGGCGTAACGGCGATTGGTCTTGCCGGTGACGAATTTGCAGAGATCGTTGATGGTGCCGGACCCTACGGCGATCACCGCCTCGGCACCGGCGAGTTTTTCCGTGAGATCGGCAACCGCAGCCATGTCCGCATGGGGATGATCGAGGATCACCGTCTCCACCGGGCCAAGCGAAGTCAGCGCCTTGGCAACGCGCGCGCCCATCGCATCGAACGTGGCGTGGTCGGCAACGACGGTGAAGCGCTCCCCCAGCTTCAGGGACGCCACGAGGTCGGCTTCGGCGCCCGCAAGGCTTTCCTCGATGACGATGCGCTCATAGGGAACCGTGGCGGTCTTGCCGGTTTCCGGATTGACCCAGCGCCCTTCCACCACGTCATCGATCAACGCTGTCCAGCCACCTGCCGGCGCATTCTGGTCGAGCGCCGTTTTCCTTGCCGTTTCCATGGTTCCCGGTTCCGTTTTCTGTTTGTTGAACACAAATGACAACAGCTCGTGTCAAATGTCAATACACATGACAGGGCGCGTTGACAAAGGACACGGGTCGGGTCCAGATATCGCCATGACAGAGCAAAAGACGATCAACAAAAACAGTGAGGAAGCCGGCGCGCAGGTGCCGACGGAATTTGACGACGCCATCATGTGGGCGGCCTGGCTCTACTATGCCGACCAGATGACCCAGAGCGAGATCGCCAAAACGCTGAAGGTCTCGCGCGCCACCATCGTCAACTATCTGCAGGAAGCCCGCGAACGCGGCATCGTCTCGGTCAACATCAGCCCGGCCGCTGGCAGCCGCACCAGCATTGCCCGCGCCCTGATGGAGCGCTTCGGGCTCGAAGGCGCCTTCGTCATTCCAAGCACAGATGATGCGAGCCTGGCCGAGCGCCTGGGGGATGCCGGCGCGCGCGTGCTGGCCGACCAGATTGCCGATGGCGACACGATCGGCGTTGCCTGGGGGCGCACCGTTCTGGCGGCTGCCGATCGCATCGCCCTCGCCAGGCCCCTGCGCAATCTCACCGTTGTCCAGGTCTCCGGCAGCTCCACCGGCGAGCCGGAATTTTCGCCCGAACTCTGCACCTCGCTCCTGTCGAACCGCATTCATGCACGCTGCGTGAACCTTCTTGCCCCCGCCGTTCTCTCGACCCGCGCGCTGAAGGCTGCACTCCTGGCCGAACCGATCCTGCAAAAGCAGATGGAGCTCGTCCATTCCGCCAACCGTATTCTGTTCGGGGTCGGTGACATCGGCCCGCGCGCCACGGTCCGCGTCGCCTGCATCGCCAGCAACGAAGAGCTCGACGACTACGTGGGGCGCGGCGCGGTCGCGGTCATCATCGGCCGCTTCATCGATGCCGAGGGCAAGCCGGTCGGCGGCGATCATGACGAGCGCATGGTGGGCATTACGCTGGAGGAGCTCCTGGCCGTGCCGAGCCGTCTGTGCGTAGCCGGCGGAACGACGAAGATCGCCGCCATCACCGCCACGCTGAAAGCAGGCTACGCCACGCATTTCGTGACCGACATGAAGACGGCGGAAGCGCTGCTGTCGCGGTAGGAGGCGATGGCCGTGCTGTGACAGGACCGGGCGGAAGAGGCGCCCGGGACGGGAATTTGGGAGGAGTGTGCATGCAGACCGAGGAACGCTACGTCATCGGCATGGATTCATCGACGCAATCGATGAAGGCCGTCGCCTGGACGATGGATGGAACACCACGCGCCGAGGGCCGCGCGCCCCATGTCATCAGCACGCCCCATCCGCTCAAGGCGGAACAGAACGCCGAAGACTGGTGGGAGGCCGCAGCCAGCGCCCTGAAGACGCTGACCGGCAAGATCGATGCGGACAAGATTGACGGCATCGCCATCTCCAACCAGCGCGAGACCATGGTGCTCCTCGACGCCGAGCGGCGGCCGCTGGCCCCGGCCACGCTCTGGCTGGACCGGCGCGCGCAGGACGTCGTTCATCCCTTTGCCGAGGAGATCGGCCGCGAGCGCATGCATGCCATTTCCGGCAAGCCGATCGATGTGATCCCCTGCGTCTATCGGCTCAAATATCTGCGCGAGACCGACCCTTCGCTTCTGGACAGGGCCGCGCAGATTCTCAGCGTGCACGATTTCCTCGTGCAGAAGCTGACGGGCGATGCCGCCGCGAGCTGGACCAGCGCCGATCCCTTCGGCATTTTCGACATCGAAAAGAAGGCCTGGTCGCGGGAGATCCTTGATCCGCTCGGCATTGCCGCTGACAAGCTGCCGCCGGTGCACAGGCCCGGCACGCTGATCGGCCGCATCACGCAGGAGGCCGCCGATGTCACCGGCCTGAAAGTCGGCACGCCAGTCTATGCCGGTGGCGGCGACGGCCAATGCGCGAGCCTCGGCGTCGGCGCCATCGGCCCCGGCCTCGCCTATCTCAACCTCGGCACCGCCGTCGTCGGGGGCGCCTGGTCGCCGACGCCAGAGCTCAGTCGCTACTGGCGCACCCTGACCTCGCCGAGCGGCGAAGGCTACCTCCTGGAAAGCTGCCAGCGCGCCGGCGCCTACTTCATCAACTGGCTGCTCGACACTTTTGCGGGCGGGCGCAGCGATGCCCGCATCTTCGAGCGGCTGGAGGCGGAAGCCCGCGCCCTTCCGGTCGGCTCGGGCGGCGTCATGGCCTCCACCTATCTCATCGGCTGCATGGATCCGCATTGGGATGAACACGCCCGCGCCGCCTTCGTCGGGCTCGGACCAGAGGCCGGCATGGGCCACCTCTACCGCGCCTCCATGGAGGCCATCACGCTGGAATTTGTCCGCTCGCTCGCGGAAATGCGCGCCAGCGGTGCCATGGTCGATCGCATTTTCGTCATTGGCGGCGGCGCCGGCAGCCCCCTCTGGCTGAAGATGGTGGCTGACGCCAGCGGCCTGACGGTCATCCGCAGCCTGTCCAACGAAGCCTCGGCGCTCGGTGCCGGCATGGCTGCCGCCGTAGGGGCGCGATGGCACCCCGGTTTCCGGGAAGCCGTGCAGGCAATGAGCCGTCTTGCGGAGGAGGTCAAACCCGATGCGGACGCCTTTGCCGATTGGCAGGCGCTTTCGGAGCGGCAATCGCGGATTCATCCGGCCGTTGCGGCTACACGATCATGAATATTGCAACGCAGTAATTTTATGGGAACTTTTCGGCTTTTCGGTGGTTAATTGACGTCACGCCTTCTTCCGTTAGCCGAGCTCGCCCCATGAATGTCCTTTCCGTTGTGTCCGAAGTCTACCCGTTGATCAAGACGGGAGGGCTGGCGGACGTGGCCGGCGCTCTCCCGGCAGCATTGGCGGAATTCGACATCCAGTCGTTGACTGTCATACCCGGCTACCGCAAGGTGCTGGCGGCCACGCCCGAGCGTACCGAGATTGCGATGCTGCGCGATCTGCTTGGCCACGACGCGCGGATCCATCTATGCAAGGCCGGCGGTCTCGACCTGCTGATCGTTGATATCCCCGCCCTCTTTGACCGCGATGGCAGCCCCTATCAGGACGCAACCGGCGCGCCCTTTGCGGACAACTGGGAGCGCTTTGCCGTCTTCTCGCTGGCCGGCGCGCGCATCGCTGCAGGGGAAATTCCTGGCATCCAGCCGGAACTTCTCCATGTGCACGACTGGCAGACGGCTCTTGCCCCGGTCTATCTGCGCTATCGCCTGCGCCATGTCATGCCGACCGTGCTGACGCTGCACAACATCGCCTTCCAAGGCCAATACGCCTTCGGCATCATGCCGCAGCTCGGCCTGCCGCCAGCGGCCTTCAGCATCGACTGCCTCGAATATTACGGCGATATCGGCTACCTCAAGGGCGGCATCCTGACGGCCGATGCCATCACCACTGTCAGCCCGACCTATGCCCGCGAAATCCTCGCAAGGCCGCTCGGCATGGGGCTGGAGGGCGTGCTGCAGAAGCGGCGCAACGATCTCTACGGCATCGTCAACGGCATCGATCTTGAGACCTGGTCTCCCGAGCAGGACCCTCTCCTGCCTGCCCCCTACGGCGTTGACCAACTCGACCGGCGTGGCGAGAACCGGGCGGCGCTCCTCGCCCGTGTCGGCTTGCCCGACCTCGGTGGCCCGCTCTTTGCCGTCTTGACGCGCCTTGCCTGGCAGAAAGGGTCGGACCTCATCGAACCCGTGGCCGAGGAAATCTTCGCGGCCGGCGGGCAGATCATCGTCTGCGGCGAGGGCGATCCGCTCATTGAAAAGGGCTTGCAGGCGCTCGCTGCCCGCCATCCGGACAAGGTCGCCGTCGTGGTCGGCTACAACGAGACCATGGCGCACCTGATCATGGGCGGCGCCGATGTCCTGCTGCAACCATCCCGTTTCGAGCCCTGCGGCCTCACGCAACTCTATGCGATGCGCTATGGCACAATCCCGCTGGCCGCCCGCACCGGCGGCCTTTCGGAGACCATCATTGATGCCAATGATGCAGCGCTCGCCCGCGATGTTGCAACGGGCTTCCAGTTCTATCCGGTGAATGCGGAAAGCCTTCGACACGCCATCTTCATGGTCAGCGAGGTCTTTCGCGACGGACAGACTTGGCAGCGCCTGCAGCGGCAGGCCATGACGGCCGACTTCTCCTGGTCCCGCAGCGCAGCGCAATATGCGCAGCTCTTCGAAGCTCTCCACGAGCACCACACACGGATCAACGCTTCAGACACACCATCCCATTCAAGGCGCGCCATCTGAGAGCCCGCCGGACGCCATAACCTGCGACCGGACAGCAAAAAGCCGCCTACCCAGCGGATAAGCGGCTCGCGTTTCAGTGAGGTGGTATCAAATCGCCGCGCGGCGCTGGGCGCGGACGTCCCGGTTGGCGGGAGAATAACGGGCCCGAAGAACCACGCGGCGCAGCGCCGGGCGCTCGGCCTGCCTGGCGGCCTCGGCTTCGGCTTCCAGCCGCTCGGCTTCGATTTCGCGCCATGCCTGATCCCAGTGGCGCTGGTCCTGCCCATGCGGCCGTCCCTCGGCCTCCCACAGGTGATAAGCGCGCTGGCTGACGAGATCGTAAATGTCGTCCATGGTCGTCTCCTTCCCGTGCCCTGTCGCCCGGTTTGACGCGGAACTGTCCAGCGACACTTCATCCAATAATCCGGCGCGACCGCCCGGTGAAAACGTCATCATGGGAGCCACGCGGGAGCCGATGGCGGGAAACCGCCCTTACCCAGCCGGTACAACGCGCCGTTGCGCGTCGGGTTCCACCGCTTTGTGAAAATATTCGGTTTGCGGCGAAGGCGGTACAGGGCGAGGATAGGACGGAAAGATCGTCGGCGCGGAACCTCTCGCCGTTCCCCGTGTTTGCGAGAGCCAGACCCGAACTTTGGGTGGGAACGATGGCACCGATTACGATCGATGGAGCGTTCGATGAAGACAGTTCTCGTGACAGGCGCCGGCTCCGGCATCGGCGCTGCCACCGCCCGCACGCTGTCGCGCGCAGGCTATGCAGTCGCAGCGCTGGCACGCACCAGTGATGAGGTCGAAGCCGTGGCCAAACACATTCGCCAGGCCGGCGGCGAAGCCATCGCCCTCACCGCCGATGTGGCCGACGAAGCGGTGATGCGCGCCAGCCTCGAAACGCTCATCAAGACCTATGGCCGCCTCGATGCTGTCGTCGCCAATGCCGGCGTCAACGGCGTCTGGGCACCCATCGATGATCTCACCCCCGAGGAATGGGACCACACCATGCGCATCAACCTGCGCGGCACCTACCTCACCCTCCATCTCGCCATTCCGCATCTGAAGGCAGAAGGAGGTTCGATCGTCGTCGTTTCCTCTATCAACGGGACTCGCACCTTTACCTCGCCCGGCGCCTCGGCCTATGCCGTCACCAAGGCCGGCCAGCTTGCGCTCGTCCAGCAGCTCGCGCCGGAACTTGGCCGGCACCGGATCCGCATCAACGCCGTCTGCCCCGGCGCGATCGAGACCGCCATCGACGACAACACCCAGATCCGCCATGCGGAAAAGACGGAGGTTCCGTCGATCTGGCCCGAGGGGCAGATCCCGATTACCGGCGACGAGCCCGGCCGCAGCGAGGACGTTGCTGACGCCATCGCCTTCCTTCTCTCCGACGCAGCCCGCCACATCACCGGCACGCCGCTGTGGATCGACGGCGGCCAGAGCCTGTTGCGCTAAGGGAACGAGAGCAGGCGGGTAATCAGCCGGAGCGGGCGAGGAAGTCGAGCATCCGGCCCTCGTCGGCGCGAAGATCACCGCGCACGTTGGCCTTCAGCACCTGTTCGGCCAGCGCATCATTGAAGACGGCACGATCGGCGAGCGACAGGATGCCCGGATGGATATAGCTGCTGCGGCTGATGGCCGGCGTAT
Source organism: Rhizobium sp. RU20A (assembly GCF_900155885.1). Lineage (GTDB taxonomy): Bacteria > Pseudomonadota > Alphaproteobacteria > Rhizobiales > Rhizobiaceae > RU20A. The sequence goes on along the minus strand of NZ_FTMB01000014.1, from coordinate 38,501 downwards.
TATGCAGCACCTCGGCCGCCGCCTCGCTGATCGCTTTCACACTCGGTCGGTCGCCCGCAGCAATGATCCGCCGCGCTTCGGAAAAAGCGGCGACGCTGCCGCCCCACGTCCGAAACGTCTTGGCCGAGATGCCGAGCCCGGTCTGCTCGGCAAGAAAGGCATTCAGCCGTCCGGAATCGACGGGATGCACGAAGCCCGCCTCATCCCGCCAGGCAAAGAGGTGACGGCCCGGCAGATCGGCGGTCGCCTCCAGCAGACGATGCAGGCGTGGATTCTTGAGGATGCGCCGCACCCGTTTGCCGCCCTTGGCGACGAAGCTCAGGCCGACGAAGCCGTCGCCCAGCCGCAAGTGCTTTTTCAAAAGAGTGGTCGCGCCATAGGTCCGGTTCTCGGCGGCATAGGCGGCATTGCCGACCCGCAGGTGCTCTTCGTCGAGCAGCGTCAACAGCGCGGCAAGCGTCGTCTCGATCTGACCGGGCTCTCCATCGAGCAGCTTGCGCACGCGCCGGCGAAGGCCGGGCAGCACCTCGCCGAAGGCGACCAGCTGCCCGAATTTGTCGAGGCTGCGCGCCGCCTGCCAGTCCCGGTGATAGCGGTACTGCTTGCGCCCGCGCTGGTCGTAGCCGGTGGCCTGCAAATGGCCGCGTTCGTCAAGACAGATCCAGACCTTCTCATAGGCCGGCGGAAGGCCGAGTGCGGCGATCCGCTTGCGGATCGTGGCATCGCTGACGGCCTTGCCATCGGGCATGCGGTAGGAAAAGCCGGTTCCGCGGCGATGACGGCGAATGCCGGGTTCGGTGTCGCTGACATAAACCAGACCATCCACCATCACCGCCTGCATGCTGAAACCTGCCTTTTCCTGTCTTGAGGCCCGAGAGCTTATGCGGCCGGGACGAAGGCCATCACGCTGGCACCCGGCACGACGATCGGTCCGGTGGCATCCGCCACCTCGAACGGCTCATCGCCGCCGACATCGAGCACCCGCCTCCATGCAGAAACGCCGTTTGGTTGCGGCAAGGCGTAGTCGCGCTGGTCGCCGGCATTGAAGACGAGCAGAAGCTGATCGAGCAGACCTTCCTCGCCGAGCGCCGGATCGGCCGGACGGGCGAGATAGACCATCAGCGACCTGCGCTCGGGATCGTTCCACTCCGCCTCGCCCATCGCCTCGCCATCCTCGCGATACCAGGCGATCTGCACCGGACCATCCTGCGCATCGCCATTGAGGAAGCGGACCGGCCTCAAGGCCTCGTGCGCCTTGCGGAATTCCACCATCTTGCAGCAGAAATCATAAAAGGGCGTACCGAGACCGCTCCAGTCGGTCCATCCGATCTCGTTGTCCTGGCAATAGGCGTTGTTGTTGCCGCCCTGGCTGTTACCGAGCTCGTCACCACCGAGGATCATCGGCACGCCCTGGCTGAGCAGCAGCGTTGCCATCATGTTGCGCCGGCGGCGTTCGCGGGCCGCATTGATGCCGGCATCCTCGGTCGCGCCTTCCGCACCCATATTGTCGGAATGATTGTCGGAGTGCCCGTCGCGGTTCTCCTCGCCATTCGCATCATTGTGCTTGTCGTTGAAGGACACGGTGTCCATCAGCGTGAAGCCGTCATGGGCGCTGAGGAGGTTAACCGACGTCGAAGCGCCGCGGTCGGAATGGTTGAACTGGCGGGCCGAGCCCGTCAGGCGTTCGGCAAGGCTCGGCACCAGGCCGCCATCGGCCTTCCAGTAGCGGCGCACGTCGTCGCGGTACTTGTCGTTCCACTCGCGGAACGGATGCGGGAAACCGCCGACCTGATAGCCGCCGTCACCGACATCCCACGGCTCAGCAATCAGCTTGACGCCGGCGAGGATCGGATCCTGCCGGATCGCGTCGAAGAAGGCGCCGTCGCGGTCGAATTCGATGTGGCGCGTCCGGCCGAGCGTGCTCGCGAGGTCGAAGCGGAAGCCATCCACATGCATGACGCCGACCCAGTAGCGCAGGCTGTCGAGCACCATGCGCAGAACGAAGGGATTGGAGACGTTGAGAGTGTTGCCGGTGCCCGTCGTATCATAGGCATGGCGCGGGTCATCGGGCGAAAGACGGTAGTAGCTGAGGTTGTCGAGGCCACGGAAGGAAAGCGTCGGGCCGCGCTCGGAGCCTTCGGCCGTGTGGTTGTAGACCACGTCGAGGATCACTTCGATGCCGGCGGCATGGAAGCGCTTCACCATCGTCTTGAACTCGGTGATCTTGTTGCCGGACAGGAAACGCGGCTGCGGCGCGAAGAAGCCGAGCGACTGGTAGCCCCAGTAGTTGCTGAGATCTTTTTCGATCAGGTAGCGGTCATCGACGAAGTACTGCACCGGCAGGACCTCGACAGCGGTGATGCCGAGCTTGGTCAGATGCTCGATGATCGGATCGCTGCACATGCCGAGGAAGGTGCCGCGCAGTTCGTCCGGCACGTGCGGATGCGTCATGGTCATGCCGCGCACATGTGCCTCGTAAATGATCGTGTCGTTCCACGGGCGGCGGATGGCCTGGTCGCCATCCCAGTCGAAGGCGGGGTCCTGCACCACGCCCTTGACCATGAAGGGCGCGCTGTCGCGCTCGTCGAAGGACAGGTCCTCGGCCTCGTCGCCGATCGTGTAGCCGTAAAGCGCGTTGTCCCACTTCACTTCGCCGGCGATCTGCTTGGCATAGGGGTCGAGCAGCAGCTTGTTGGGATTGAAGCGATGGCCGTTCTGCGGGTCGTAGGGGCCATGCACGCGGTAGCCATAGAGCTGGCCGGGCTTCAGGCCCGGAACATAGCCCGACCAGATGTCACCTTCGCGATGCGGCAGCGGCATGCGGGCGATTTCCTCCTGCCCGTCAGGCGAAAAGAGGCAGAGATCGATCTGCTCCGCATGGGCCGAAAAGACCGCGAAATGCACGCCGTCGCCGGTGAATTCGGCGCCGAGCTCGGGCTTCACGAAATCGAGGGTCGAGAAGGAAAATGTCATTTGGGGTCCACCGTTTAAACAAGCATAGGGGTTCAGCAGGATGGCAGCCGGGGCAACAGCCTGCGCATCGCGTGAAAAAACGATTTGTGACGGAACCCCGGAAACCTTCAAGACTTACAACGCAGCACTTGCGTGAAGGTTCCGCGCTGCAACATGACTGACGTCGAAACCAAAAAACGAACGGCCGTTCGTCGTCGAAAATTCCTCAAATCGGTCGGAACCTTTCCTATTGCGGCACGTTCGTACGTATGATCGAGGATGCGAGGGAGGCCATCATGAATATGCCGCAACATCACCTGAACGTGCAATATGACGCTGCGAGCCGGACTGCCCTCCTGCAATGCGGCGCCCGCAGCAAAGTGCTGCGCGGTATCGCAACGCCCGATGAGGCGCAACAGCTTGCCTACCGCTTTGCAGAGCGCAATTGGGGATATGCCCAACGTAGCGCAGAGCGAAACGCCGAGGCCCGTGAGATGACCCAGGCCATCGGCGGAAACTGATCGGAACCTGAGGTTCATTGTCTTTTACGTGTTCAGCCAATTTACCGGCCTGCCCCCGCAGGCCGGCTTTTCCGTTATAGCTTGCCCGCTCGAGCCAATTGACGCACAACTCCGTCAGCGTCAGAGAACGGAGCGTGCCGATCATGGATTTCATGCGTCTTCTGAAATCCTTCGAAGAGCTTCTCTATGAAATAACCTCCTGGCTGGTCTTTTATCCGCTGACCCTGTGGCGGGCGACAACGCGGCCTTTCCGCATGATGCATTATGCGGATGCCGAGCTCGAAGACCGGCTGGAGGACCGCTTTGCGGATATGCTGAGCCCACCGCTCTTCCTTCTGATCACGCTGCTGATTTCCCACGGGATTGAGCTCGGCCTGCTGCAGCGGGCGGGGCGAAGCGAGCTTCCCCATCTTCTCGACTCCGACTCGAACCTGCTCGTCCTGCGCGCTCTCCTCTTCAGCATCTTTCCCCTCTCCATGGCGGTGACCCTGATCGTGGCGCGCGGAACGCGGCTGAACCGGGAAACCCTGCGCTCGCCCTTCTACAGCCAGGGCTACGTCGCGGCGCCCTTCGCCCTCGGTTTCAGCACGGGCCTCAACCTGCTGAGGTTTGGCGGCGATTGGGCAACGCCCGCCGGCTGGATTCTAACGCTCCTTGCGCTCGTGTGGTACGGTGCCGTGCAAATCGGCTGGTTCCGGCGCGACATGAGCGTTGGCTGGGTGCGTGCCTTCCTTCTCGTCTCCCTCGCCTTCGCCATCGCTGGCACCGCCGTCATACTGGCGTCCATCGCCATCGTCACCGAGGCCCGCGTGTGGTCGTCTTAAATCCGCTTGCCCTTGTCATTGAGGGGTCGGTACCTTGCAGGTCTCCATCCAGCCAAACCACCCCGGAACAGGCATGACCCGCAAATCCTTCTTCTGCATAGACGCCCACACCTGCGGCAATCCCGTCCGGGTCGTCGCCGGTGGCGGGCCCGTCCTGCCGCCGGTCCCCATGGCGGAAAAGCGCCAGATCTTTCAGCGCGACCATGACTGGGTGCGTCGCGCGCTGATGTTCGAGCCGCGCGGCCACGATGTCATGTCCGGCTCCATCCTCTACCCGGCAACGCGGGAGGATTGCGATATCGGTGTACTCTTCATCGAGGTCAGTGGCTGCCTGCCCATGTGCGGCCACGGCACCATCGGCACGGTGACGGTGGCGATCGAGGAAGGGCTGGTCACGCCGCGAGAAGCCGGACGCCTTTCCATCGAAGCCCCCGCCGGCAAGGTCGATATCGAATACAGCATGGACGGTGAGCGGGTGCGCGAGGTCCGTCTCTTCAACGTTGCCAGCTACCTCCACGCCCGCAATGTCGAGATCGACGTGCCGACCCTCGGCCCTATCACCCTCGATCTCAGCTACGGCGGCAACTACTACGCCATCATCGAACCGCAGGAAAACTGGAAGGGCCTCGAGGGCATGCCGGCCTCCGACATCCAGCGGCTGAGCCCGTTGGTCCGCAAGGCAGCGCAGGACAAGCTCGCGCCCGTCCACCCGGAAGACAGCCGCATATCCGGCGTCAGCCATGTCATGTGGTGCGACAGGCCGCGCGATCCGCGGGCCAGCGCCCGCAACGCCGTCTTCTACGGCGACAAGGCCATCGACCGCTCACCCTGCGGCACGGGGTCCTCCGCCCGCATGGCGCAGCTCGTCGCGCGCGGTCAGCTCGGAATCGGCGAGACCTTCGTGCATGAGAGCATCATCGGCACGCTGTTCGACTGCCGCCCGGAAGCGACGGCCCGCATCGGCGACCATGACGGCATCCGCCCCAGCGTCGCCGGCTGGGCGCGGATCATCGGCCACAACACCATCTTCGTGGATGATGCCGACCCGCTGCGCCACGGTTTTCAGGTCCGTTAGACCGGGATTTCAGAGTGTGGCGAGGAAGGCGTCGATGCCGGCCTGCGCGCAGTCGCTGTCCTGCGCGGGGGTGCCCGAGCTGACGCCGACGGCGCCCACCACCTGACCTCCGACGACAACGGGAATGCCACCGCCGACGACCATGAGCCGGCCGCCAATGGCGCTGTTGATGCCGTAGGCCGGCTTTCCCGGCTGGCTGACATCGCCATAGCTTTCCGTCGTGCGCTTGGCGCCGGCCGCCGTGTAAGCCTTGTCCTGCGCGATGATGGTGCTCGTGACCTTGCCACCATCCATGCGCTCGAAGGCGATCAGTTGACCGGATTCATCCGTCACCGCAATGCACATGGGAACCCCGATTCCCTCGGCCCTGGCACTGGCACCGGCCAGAATGATCCGTGCATCGGCAAGGCTGAGGCGCTGGATGGTGAGCATGATCGTCTCCTTTTGCTGCGCAAATATGTGCGCAATGACTTACCATTAAGATTGCGCGAGGAAGGCGAGTGCGGCCGAGCCCACAAGGCCGGAATTCGTGCCGAGCGCCGCCCGCAGAACCGGCACATCCCGAAAGGCCGGCATGGCGAACTGGCGGATATAGGCCGCTATACCCGGATGCAGCCGATCGAACTCCTGCGCAATGCCGCCGCCCATGACGATGGCCTCGGGACTATAGACATGCAGCAGGTTGACGAAACCACGGCCGAGCCACTCGGCCTCCTCATCGACCAGTCGCCTCGCCACCGGATCGCCCGTCCGGTCCGCTGCGAAAATGGCGCGGCCGCCGACCGCACCGCCGGACACCCCTTCAAAACTTCCCGGATGGGCCGCAGCCGCCGCACGGCCGCGAAGGGCGAGCGCCGTGCCGGAAGCGTAAGCCTCGAAGCACCCAAGACCGCCGCAGGGACACCCAGCCCCGCCGGGCACCAGCACCATATGTCCGATATGCCCGGCCATGCCCTTTCGCCCGCGCACCACGCGGCCGTCCGAAATGACGCCGCCGCCAATGCCGGTGCTGACGGTCACGTAGACCATATGATCCAGCGACTGCCCGGCCCCGAACTGCCATTCGCCGATCGCCGCCGCAATGCCGTCGTTTTCGAGGCTGACGGGCTGCGTGAACCGCTGGCGCAGTTCCGCAAGCAGCGGAAATCCCGCAAAGCCGGCCAGCGTCGGAATATCGGATGCGACGCCGGTGAGCGTATCCACCGGCCCGGGTGTCGAGACACCAACGCCGACGATGCGGGCCGGATCGACCGTCTCCACAAGCCCGCGGGCAAGCGCCTCGATCTGTGCGAGCACGGCCTGCGGGCCCGCCATCGCATCGGTATCCGCCTCCGCGCGCGCAATGATCGCTCCGCCCCCATCCACGAGGGCAGCGCGAACCTGCGTTCCGCCGAGATCGACACCGATGGCGAGGCGTGACATAGTGGCGACCGGCTCAGAGGGCGTGAAGCCACGCCATGCGCTCATCGAGCGAGGGCGCGTTGAAGGCGAGCGAACCGAGAACGACGGTCTCGGCACCGGCGCCGCGCAGCAGCGGCACGGTATGTTCGCGAATGCCGCCGTCTGCGGCCAGCACGATACGATGCGTCGCGCCGCTCCCGGCGATGATGGCAGCCGCTTCCTTCAGCCGGTCGCCGGCATTTTCGTCGAGCCCCTGCCCTTTCACGCCAATGGCGGTGCCGAGAAGCGTCACGAAACTGAGGCGCTTCACGTAGGGGCGGATGCGCTCGACCGGCGTTTCGACCCGCAGCACCATGCCGGCGGCAACGCCGCGCTGTTCAAGGAGATCGAGGGCGGCATTCGCGACGCTCTCATTTTCGACATGCAGGCTGATGAGATCGGCGCCCGCATCGGCGAACTGCTCGATCTGCGAAAGCAGCACGGCATCGGCGACCATCAGATGAACATGGATGGGCCTGGATGACACCTTGCGGATACCGGCAACGAGATCGGGGAAGAACAGCATGGCCGGCGCGAAGTGGCCGTCGGCGACATCGACATGCAGCACATCGACGTGGCGTTCGACCCGCCCGAGATCCTCGGCGAGACCCATGAGATTGGCGGACCATGTGGAAAACTCGGCAATCAGCCGGTCGCGCGGCAGATCATCAAGCCAGGTCTTGGAAGGTGCAGGCATCGGTCAGAACTCCCTGAGGAAAGCGGACAAAGCGGAATGAAAATCGGCAACGTACTGCGTGCGGCTCACGGCCTTCGGCGTGATCTCGACCAGTCGGGCGCCGGGAATGCGCGCCGCGAGCGTCTCGGCATGGCCAAGCGGATGGATGACATCGCGGCCATGGCCGATGACGAGAGTCGGCACGCCGATGGCGGCAAGATCCGTTTCAGTGACACCCGGACCGTCAGCGGAAATCGCGGTCAGCAGTGCCGCCGTCACCGCGATTGGCTGGCGCGAGAAGAAACCGGTGAGGGAGGCAAGATTGTCGGGCGCCTCCTCGGCAAGCCGGCGCCCGGTCGGACCAGCGAGAAATTCGGCCTTCGCCGCCTCGGGCGCAAGGCGCTGCAGCAGCCTGCCCACCTCGGCATTCGGCGCCATGTTCTCCGGCCCCGCCGCCGTCACCCAGGCCGGGCGTGCCAGAACAAGCCCGCGCACGAGATCGGGGCGATGGACGGCAAGATGGAGAGCCATCGCCGCGCCCATGGAGATACCGCCGACAATCACCGGCTTGCCGATCCGCTGCTCTATCACCTCAGCGACATCGGCCGCAAAACGTGCGATCGAAAAGCGCGCCGGATCGCCGGCCTCCGATCGCCCATGCCCGCGCGCCTCGACGGTCAGCCGCCGAAATCCCGCATCCGGCGGAAAGGCTTCGCCCGTCTGGCCGCAGTCACCGCACAGCCCGTGCTGAAAGACCACATCAGGCCCGCCACCCGCTGCATCCACATGGAGCCGCACACCATCGGCCGTGACGAAGCTGTCGGCGCTCATCGCACCCCCTCGGCCAGCGCACCGGTGAGGAACGTCGCGACACCGGCCGCTTCGCCGGCAGACAGGCCGTGCGTGACGAGACTGCCCTGAAAGCCGATGGCTTTCAGGCAGCCGAGATAATGGGCGTAATCCAGAACGCCTTTGCCAGCCGTGGTAAAGCCGCCCTCCGGCGTGCGATCCTTGGCATGCGCCATGCTGATGCGATCCGCCATGAGATCGACTGCTCCCGAGACGATGCGGCGTTGCTCCTCTACCGGAGCCACCTCGAAGAGATTGGCCGGGTCGAGCACGATGCGGATGCGCTCACTTCCCATCTCGGCGATCAGCCGCGCCGCCTTTTCGGCGGAGTTGATGACGTTGGCGAGCTCCGGCTCGATACCGAGGGTGACGTCATGCCGGTCGGCAATGGTGATGGCAATCCGCATCGCCTCCAGAAGATCCTGCCACGCCTCCGGCGTGTCATTGTCCGGATGCTCCTTCCACTGGTCCTTTGCATCGCGCGTGCCGGTACAGAGCGTGATGAGGTCCGTGCCCATGCGCCGGGCCTGCGCCGCCAAGACCTCCAGCCGACGATGGCCCGCTTCGCGCACGGCCCTGTCCGGATGGATCATGTTATAGGTGCCGGAAACCGCGACGATCTCCACCCCGGTCGCGTCGGCCGCGTCGGCCACCGCCTGTGCCTCGGCATCGGAAATCGCATCCGGCATCGACGGCAGGCCGGAACAAGCCATGTTGTACTGCGCCGCCCCATAGCCCGCCGCGGCAACGGCGTTCAGCACGGTTGCGGGGTCGGTTCCCTCGAAGGTCTTGGCGAAGATGCCGAGCTTCATCACACGCCCCCGGAGACATCGGCGAGCGCGACGCGCTCGCCGCTTTCGGCCGAGCGCGCAATGGCCACCATGGCGCGGACCGAGGCGAGACCGTCATCGATATCGGCGCCTTCCATCGGCGTTCCCTCAAGAATGGTGCGGGCAAAGCCTTCCAGCTGCCGGCGATAGAAATGCCCGTCGGCGCCAAGCACGCGATGCGTGGCGCCATCGGCCTCCCGGAAAATATCGACTTCGCTGGTCTTGTAGTACCAGGGATTATAGGTCTTCCCGATCACGCTGCCGTTCTGGCCGTAGATCTGGAAGCCTTCGTGCCAGTCCATGCGCACCTGCACCGTGAGGTCGAGATGACCGAGCGTGCCGGAGGCGAATTCCACATCCACGAACCAGCACCAGATGCCGGCCCGCTCCGACAGCCGCGCCGTGACCGCGACGATATCGCCGGCGAAATAGCGGGCGGTGTCGATGAGGTGGCAGCCATGCGCCAGCATGTAGTAGCGACGCAGATCCGCCTTAGGATTGGCCGATGGCTTGCGGGCATTCGCGCTGGTGACGATCAGCGGCTGCACGGCATCGGTCATCGGATAGCGATGCGTGCTGTCGCAATACCAGGCTTTGAGCGCGACGATCTCGCCCATCTCCTGATCGATGAAGGTCTTGGCGGCCTGAAGACCCGCATCGAACCGCTTCATATGGCCGACCTGGAAGACCTTGCCGGAAGCCGCCACCGCCGCCTTCAGCGTCTCGCATTCCTCCACCGTCAGGCCCATCGGCTTTTCGCACAGCACATGCTTGCCCGCTTCCAGCGCCCGGATCGTTGCCGGCACATGGAAGGCATCGGCCGTCGCGATGATCACGGCGTCGATTTCGGGGTCGGCCAGCATGCGGTCGTAGTCATTGTAGCCCTTGGCCGCGCCATGGGTAATCACCATGCGCTCGCGCAGATCATCTGCGACATCGCAGATCGCATGGAGGTCGGCGTTGACAGCCTTGGTGCAGCTTTCGAAATGGGCGGCCTGGGCAATCTGTCCGGCGCCGAGAACGCCGACGCGAAGCCGCTTTTCTTGTTTGACGGGCATGTCAGGAAACCTCTGCTAAGCGGAAAGATGGGGGCGGTCAGATCGCCCGATGGGTTTGAGTATCGAAGAAATGCAGCTTGGCGGGATCGATGGCGAGCTGAATGGTTTCGCCCGCCTTGACCGTGCTGGTCGCCTCGAAGCGGGCGACGGTGTTGGCCGCACCGCTGAGATCCTCGACCGCATCGGGATCCCCGGAGTCGACCCTCATGGCGTCGAGCTTCAGATGCACGATGAGTTCGGAGCCCAGTTCCTCGATCGACTTGATTTCCGCTGGAATGGTCGGCAGCGACTGACCGGACGGCAGGCGGCTGTCATAGAGGTCCTCAGGGCGGATGCCGAAGACGACCGGCTTGCCGGCATAGGCAGCAAGGCCCGGCACGCGCTGCAACACGCTCTCCGGGAGCGGGATGGAAAAGCCCGGCGCCGTGAGCGCGCCACCGTCCACCCGTCCCTCAAACAGGTTCATGGAAGGCGAGCCGATAAAGCCGGCCACGAAGGCATTGACCGGGTGGTGATACAGCACCTTCGGCGTATCCACCTGCTGCAGCACGCCCCCCTTCAGCACCGCCACCCGGTCGCCCATGGTCAGCGCTTCCGTCTGGTCGTGGGTGACGTAGATGGTGGTGACGCCGAGCTGGCGTTGCAGGCTGGCAATTTCGGCGCGCATCTGCACGCGCAGCTTCGCATCGAGGTTCGACAGCGGCTCGTCCATCAGGAAGGCGGCCGGCTCGCGCACCATGGCGCGGCCCATGGCAACGCGCTGACGCTGGCCACCGGAAAGCTGCGCCGGCTTGTTCTCGAGCAGCGTTTCAAGCTGCAGGATCTTGGCGATCTCATGCACCCGCTTGGTGCGCTCGGCCTTGCTCTTGCCGGCAAGCTTCATGGAAAAGGCGATGTTGTCGAAGACCGTCATGTGCGGATAGAGCGCGTAGCTCTGGAACACCATGGCGATGTCGCGATCCTTCGGCGGCAAATCCACCACGTCCTGCCCGCCGATGGTCAGCGTGCCGCTGGTGATCTCTTCGAGCCCTGCGATCATTCGCAGCGCCGTGGACTTGCCGCAGCCGGACGGGCCGACGAGGATCAGGAACTCGCCGTCATTGATCGTCAGGTTGAGATCCTTGATGGCGTGGTAATTGTTTCCATAGGTCTTGCAGATCTTGTCGAGTACGACGACGGCCACGTTTCTTCCTCCCGATTGCCGGCCAGCACACGCGCCGCCTCCTCGCGGCCGGACACCTGCCCAATCTCTTGTCCTGATGACGCCCGCCCACGCGCCTAAAGTCAACAGAAAATTTTTCCGAAACAGGCGACGTTCGGAAAGGGAATAGAGATCAAATTATTGAAATAATTGTCAATTCCTTTGCAGAAAATCACTATTTCATGAGATATTATTTTTTTACGCGCGTAATTTTCTAGGCGGGAATAGACGACAGAGGGACAGGGCAGGCGTCAACGCGACCCGGTCGCCAAGCTACCCGCGCGACAAAGCCAGCGGGCTCGGCGCTGTCTCGGAGGCCATGAGCGCAAGGCAGTCCTGGCGCCCCGGCAGGCCGCGCCGTCCCCCATGGGCGGTCACGGAAATCGCGGCGGCGGCGGTCGCAAAGCGCACGCAATCGAGCGGCGCCTTTCCCTCGGCAAGCGCCAGCGCATAGGCGCCGTGGTAGCAGTCGCCTGCTCCCGTCGTATCTACGGCCGTGACGGGGTAGGACGGCAGGTGCCAAAGCCTCGCATCGCCCGCCTGGCACAGGAAAGAGCCCTTTGCCCCATCTGTCAGAACGACGGCGGAGCGCCCCTCGGTCCAAAACGCATCGAGGATATCGGCGGGCTCAGTACATCCAGTCGCCGTCCGTCCGAAGGCGATCGGCAGGACGAGGTGATCGGCGAGTGCCAGCAGCGCATCCGTCGCGGCACCCTTGCTCCATTCGATATCGGCAACGACTGAAAGCCCGAGCCGCCGCGCCTGCTGCACGGCCGGCAGTGTATGGATGGCATAGCCATCGATCAGAAGGACCGGCGCCGTATGGAACACCTCATCCGGCAGGCCATCGGATGTGCCGTGCTTGATCTCGTCATCGTAGGCAATGAAGCGATCGCCGTTGCTGCCAACGGTGATGACGGAGCGGATCGGCAGCGCCTCGGCATGGCGCGGCGCGAGCGAGACGTCGACGCCTTCGCGCGCCAGTTCCCGCCCGCCGATATCGGCCTCCGGGTCCTCCGGAAGCCAACCAATGAAGGCAGCGCGCCCACCCAGACGGCGGGCCGCCACCAGTGCCGTGGCGACATTGCCGCCGTGATCCATGGCCCGCTTGATCACCTTGCCCTTCTCGGCACCGAGCGGTGCATCGACATAGAGAATGTCGTCGATGGCAAGAGCACCGAAGCCGAGAATGTCGAAGGTGCGGGCCATGGCCGGATCAGGCGCCCGAGGCGGCCAGCGCCTCTTCCGGCGTCTTGCCGCCATGGATGACGTGCTTGAAGGCGAGCGCCGCCTTCGTCGTATCGCCATGCCCCCAGAGATTGCGGCCGACAACCGCGCCGCGCGCACCGGCCCGCAGCGCATCCGAGGTCTGCTGGAGCGCGCCGAGCAGTGTATCGGTCTTCGGGCCGCCGGCGATGACGACCGGGATCGGGCAGGTCGCGACCGTGTCCTTGAAGGAGGCGAAGTCGCCGGTATAGCCGACCTTCACCACATCGACGCCCGTTTCGTAACCGATGCGTACCGCATAGGCGATTTCATCCGGCGTGAAGACGATCTTGCCGCCCTGGGTGAAATCACGCGGATAGACATGGGCGATAACAGGCATTTCGTAGCGGGCGGCGGCGTTGACCGTATCGGTCAGCCAGCGGATGTATTCGCCTTCCGTATTGCCGCGCACGGGAATGGCGACGGCGAGCGCATCGGCGCCGTAGCGCACGGCATCTTCCGGCGTCGCAATCAGCTGGCGGATCCTATCATCGGCCGTGAAGCAGCCGGCCTGGATAACCAGCGCTGCCTTGCCGGCATAGTCCGACCACAGATGACGCGCCGCACCCGGCTGGATGCTGACATAGTCCGGCCCGCCCTCCATCACGCGCTTCAGCGCGCCCGGCAGATCGGCAAGCCCGCCCTCACGGACATTGCCGTAGCCGACGAAGTGATCGACGGCACCGCCGAACAGATTTCCCGACGGATTGGAGAAGATGCGGGAAAGGCGGATTTTGGCTCCGAGACCCATGACGACATGTCCTTTCAAGGTTGGTCACGCTGTGATGAGGGACCCTAACTCGAAAATAAAACAATACTCAATCTTCCGATTTCTTTCGAATTGCGTTTTCTGATCGATTTTGCAGATGCGAATGCATCAATTTTCAGCTAATAGAGGCCTAACGACCGACGAAACCACGCATCGACTTTCGATTTTCAAAAGTCGATGGCCCCACCTGAAAGACCGCCATGCTTGCCGAACAGCGACGCCATCAGATCCTGCTGGAACTGCAAAGGGTGGGTCAGGCCCGCACCAAACAGCTCGCCGACACTTTCGGCGTCTCGGAGGTCACGATCCGCTCCGACCTCGACATCATGGATGCGAAGAAACAGCTGATCAAAACCCATGGCGGCGCGATCGCGCTACCCGCGGATTCGCCGGCGGCCGCCTTCGAAGAGCGGATGCAGAAGAATTTCGAAGCCAAGCGCCGCATTGCACAGATCGCAGCCAGGCAGATCATCGACAATCAGTCGATCGTTTTCGACAGTGGCTCGACGCTGCTGCAGGTCGCCATGCAGATGCCGCCGGTCAACAATGTCGTGGTGGCGACGACGGCCATGAACATCGCCCAGCACCTTATGTATCGCCCCGGCCTCGACGTGCACATGATCGGCGGCCGTGTTTTCCCGAGCACCGTCAGCACGATGATTTCCGACAGCGACAAGGTGCTGGGCGGGCTCGTCGCCCACCAGGCCTTTGTCAGTGCTCACGCCATCGATCAGTCCTTCGATGTCGTGGATGTGTCCGAGGACATTGCCCGCACCAAGCGCAATCTGGTGCGCATGGCCAGGCGCGTGGTGCTCGTCGCCGACAGCAGCAAGTTCGATATCGGCGCCTCGTCCAAGGCCTTTTCGCTCTCGCGCGTCGACCTCATCATCACCGACAGCAACATGCCACTGAGCATTCGCAGCCGGCTGGAAAAGCTCGGTGTCGAGGTGCGCTATGCCTGACGGGAAAAGGCGCGGCGGGTCAGAAACCCATCCGGCGCATGGTCTCGCGGTTGCGGGCAACCGCAGCGGCCGGATCGCGCCCGGCCTCTTCCGATTCTTCCTCAACCACGATCCAGCCGTTGAACTGCGGGCCCTGTTTGACCGACGCGATGACGGCTGGCACGTCGCAGACGCCGGCGCCGAGCATCGCCCAGTCGCCGGCCGCGTCGACATCCTTCAGATGCACATAGCGGATGCGGCTGCGGTAGGTCGCGAGCGTATCGTCGATATCCTGTCCGCCGCGCAGGATATGGCCCGTATCCGGCACCCAGCCGACGATCGGCTCCAGCTGCGCAAACAGCGCATCGTAGTCGGCGCGGGTGAAGAGCAGCGTGTTGTGGTGCGAGGACGGGTGCACGGCAAAGGCAACGCCCGCCGCGCGTCCGATCTCGGCCGCCCTGTTGTAAACTTCGGCGGCGACGGTGAACTTGTCCTCCCGCGCGCCCTCGGACATCACGGTGGCCGATCCCATCGAGATCAGCGCGCCCGGGAAATGCGCCACGAACGCAGCCCAGCGCCGCGCCGTATCCAGATCCTCGGCAAGGAGGGAGGGTTCGGTGAAGCCGCTCTTCGAGCCGAAGGCGAAGGACACCAGCGTCAGCCCATGGTCGGCAAGCGCCGTCGCGAAAGCCTGCGGCTTGTCGGCGTAGTGCCCAATCATGGTGTCGGTAATCTCGATCCCGGCGTATTCGCCGGCCGAAATCGCCTTCAGGAGATCGTGGGGGCCACCGGTCCAGCCGCTGCCCAGCATTTCCCAGGTGAAGGTCTGGCAACCGATCTTCAGCACCGCATCCGTCATTGTGTCTTCCTCCGGTTCCTCAAGTTTCCGCCGCCCCGCCCGGCCCTGCATCAGGGGTGCCAAGGGCGGACAAAGGCCATGCGAAAACGACGCCTCCAAACGTCTTGCCTTGTCGTAAGATGGAATGTTACCGTGCGTCAACTTAATTTCTATCACGCGTCACATCATAAGAACGCTCACCGCGCCGTCAGGCCTTGCCAACGGCCACCACCCGGAAACACGCCATGACCAAATCCCCCTCATCCAAGCTCCGCATCGGCGTCATCGGTTGCGGCAGTATTTCGCTCGCCTACATGCGCAATGCGCCGCTTTTCCGCGATGTGGCGATCACCGCCTGCGCCGACCTGCACCGGGAGGCTGCCGAGCGCCGCGGCGCGGAATTTGGCCTCCGCGTCAGCGATGTCGATGCGCTCATCTCCGATCCCGAGATCGACCTCATCCTCAACCTCACCATCCCCGCGGCGCACTACGATATTTCCAGCCGCGCGCTGGCGGAAGGCAAGCACGTCTTTACCGAAAAGCCGCTTGGCGTGAACGCCGCCGAAGGCCGGGCGCTGGTCGAGGCCGCGACGGCAAAGGGCCTGGCCATCGGCTCGGCGCCCGACACTTTCCTCGGCGCCGCCGGCCGCCGCGCCCGCCGCCTCATGGAAGCCGGCATCATCGGCAAGCCCGTCACCGGCACCGCCTTCATGATGGGCCGGGGCATGGAGCACTGGCACCCGGATCCGAGCTTCTATTACCAGCCCGGCGCCGGTCCGGTCCTCGACATGGGCCCCTACTACCTCACCATGATGGTCAACCTGCTCGGCCCCATCCGCCGCGTGCAGGCGGTCGCGACCAGCGGTCAGGAAGATCGCCTCATCACCGCCGATGGCCCGAAGAAGGGCACGACCTTCAAGGTGGGAACGCCGACCAGCGTGCTCTCGCTGCTCGAATTTGCCTGCGGCGCGACCGTTACCTTCGGCGCTTCCTGGGATGTGTTCCGCCACTCCAACCATCCGATTGAACTGCACGGCACGGAAGGCTCGCTGCGCCTGCCCGATCCCGACACCTTCGGCGGCGTCATCGGGCTCTCCCGCCGCGGCGCGGAGTGGGAAGAGATGAACACCGCCAACGACCTCTACGGCGCCATCAATTGGCCCGTGGTCAATCCCGACCGTGCCAATTACCGCATGGTGGGCCTTGCCGATCTCGCTCGCTCGCTGGTCGAAGGGCGCCCTGCACGCGCCTCCGGCCTGCTGGCACTGCATGTGCTCGAGGTGATGGAAGCCATCCTGAAGGCTGGCGAAACGGGCGTGGCCCAGACCATCACCACCGCCGTCACCCAGCCGGCGGAACTGAAGGAAAACGAAGCCGAAAGCCTGCTCGCATGATCGACCTTGATGCCTCCGCCCGCCATGCCCTCACCGCCGCCGACGAACCGCAGACACCCGTCGAGCACCTGACGCCCGCGGCTGCCCGGCAACAGTACCTGGATGGCTTTGCCGCCGTACAGAAGCCGCTCGATGACGTCGCGCATTGCGAGGAGCGCAGCGTAGGCGGCCTTCGCCTGAAAATCTGGCGCGGCCACGGCGCTCCGGCTGCGGGCGCCCCGGCACTTCTCTATCTGCATGGCGGCGGCTGGGTGATCGGCGCACCGGAAACCCACGAGGACATCTGCCGCATCCTTGCCAACGCGGTCGGCGCCGTCGTCGTCTCGTCCGACTATCGCCTAGCCCCGGAGCATCGCTTTCCTGCCGCCATCGAGGACTGCGCGACCGCGCTCGCCTTCATGGTGGAGCACGCTGGCGACCTCGGCATCGATGCTGGCCGCATCGTGGTCGGCGGCGACAGCGCCGGCGGCAATCTGGCCGCCGTCCTGGCACTGATGGCCCGCAACGGCACCGTTCCGCCTGTTGTCGGCCAGATCCTGATCTATCCCGTCACCGACCAGAGCCAGACGGGCGAAAGCTACACCACCTGCGCCGAGGGCTACGGCCTCACCGCCGCCGGCATGCGCTGGTTCCGTGATCACTATCTCACCTCAAGGGCGGAATGGGACGACTGGCGCGCCTCGCCGCTGAAGGCGGAGGGTCTGGCGGGCGTGGCACCCGCCATCGTCATCCTCGCCGGCGCGGACGTACTCTATTCCGAAGGCCTCGCCTATGCGCGGCGACTGGAGGCGGAAGCGCGCTGCACGACGAAGATCTGGCCGGGTCAGATCCACGGCTTCGTCTCCCATGGCGGCATCATTCCTGAAGCGGCCGAGGCGCTCGCGGCCATTGTCGAGGCATGGCGCGGCATGGATGCACGCCTTTCCGCTCCGCAGGCCACCTGATCGGGGCCGATCAGGCCGAGTCGCGCATGACAAGCGTCGCCTCGAGGATCACCTTGCCGGCCTCGGGCGCGGCCTCGCTCTCCTCGTCCAGTCGGGCGAGCAGCAGTTCGACGGACTTTGCGGCCATCTCCGGTGCATTCTGCGCCATGGTGGTCAGCGAGGGGCAGGCGTAGCGGCTGAGCGGATGATCGTCATGTCCGGCGATGCGGATGTCACAGCCCTCAGTGCGGCCGATCTTCAGGCCCGCTGAAAAGGCGGCCGCCATGGCGCCGAAAGCAAAGCGGTCGTTGGCGCACAGCAGCGTCTTGCCCGGCAGACCGCCACGTTTCAACAAGCGCTGCATCTGCTCATAGCCGAGGCGCTCGAACTCCCAGGAGGGCGGCGCCTCGCAATCGATGACCAGAGGGGAGTGCCCCTCCGCGATCATCGTCGCCCGATAGCTCTCCGGCCGCTCGCCGGCATTTTCAACGAGATGGGGAATGTCGAGGAAGACGGGCGGCTCTCCGGAGCGGCAGAGATAGGTGACGATCGCGGCAACGCTTTGCTGGTTGTCGTTGCCGACGAAGGGCAGGTCGTAGATCGCCGGGCCATCGAAGCAGACGACGGGAATGGCATCGCGCAGCCGCTCCAGCGCCGAGCGCCGCGAATGGGCTCCGAGCGGCGCGACGACGGCACCGGCCACCTTCAGCGACAGCAACGTGCGTACCGCCTCCTCCTCGAGTTCCGGACGCTGGTGCGAGGAAAGCTGCACCGGCCAGTAACCCCGTGCCCTCAGTTCCAGCTCGATCAGCGAGACGACCTGCACGTAGAAAGGGTCCGACATGGTCGGCACGAGAATGCCGATATTCTTGGTCCGCTTGCGGTTGAGGTGCCGCGCGAAGAGGTTCGGCTCGAAGTTGGATTTCTTCAGCGCCGCCTCGATCCGCTTGCGCGTGACCTCCTTCACCTGGCCCGGATCGTCGAAATATTTCGACAGGGTGGGCCGGGAAACGCCGCTGGCGGCAGCGAAATCGTCCATGGATCGATAGGTCTTCTTGGCCATTCCCTGTCCTGACGGCGCGCCCGCGGGCATCCTGATGCGAGGTCATGGCCTCGCACACGGCTGAGGATTCCAACGACCGGGTCAAATTAGCAAGAGCACACGCCCCTTCATCCGCAGCCTTCTGCTCCGCCGCCCGCTGCCATCAACCACATCGGTGCCGGTGCGCAGCTTACGAAAAGCGAAACACGACGCTGTCTTCGCCAGCGAGGCCAACGGCAAAACCGCACGATCGACCGCCTGACGGCCCCACCACCTCCCGCCGACACCCTTGCAACGGGGTTTCTGACATTTCGTTTGCTTGGGCAAACTTTCATTTGTTTACGAATGTAAAGAAAAAATGCCGCGCAGGCAATATCCGGCCTTTTCAAAAATGTTTCGCGCGTAAAAAAAATTACATATTTTATTTCAGATGCTTATTCAGGAAATTCGTGTTTTTTCGCCATATGAACGAAAACAGTTGATCGCACGGCCGTTGACATCGTGCCCGATGCGGGACCCTACTTTCCCGGCGATCTGGGAGGATCGAAACAAAAGTTTCAACGGGAGGCGATCATGAATTTCAAATCATTCAGCAGGACGATGAAGGCCGCGGCAGCCGTCTGGGCGCTGTGCGCCACATCGGCGCTGGCCGACACGACCATCGAATTCATCCAGTGGTGGGAGCCGGAAATGCCGGCCGGCGCTCTACGCGGAATCGTCGACGAGTTCGAGGCAAAGAACCCCGGCATCAAGGTCAAGCTGGTCAGCGGTCCCTATGCGACGACCCGCGACCAGATCGTCGTCGGCGCCGCCTCGGGCACGCTGAGCGACGTCGTCGGCCTTGACGGCGCCTGGGTCAACGGTCTCGCCAAGCAGGGGGCGATTGCCTCGCTCGACGAGCTCATGACCAATGCCAATTACGACAAGAGCCAGATCGCCGACATCGTGAAGGTCGACGGCAAGAGCTACATGTTCCCGGTCGCGTCCTTCGTCTATCCGGTCTTCGTCAATCTCGATCTCGCCAAGGCGGCCGGCGTCGACAAGATGCCCTCCAACCGCACGGAATTCGAAGAAGCCGCCAAGAAGATGACGGATGCTTCGAAGAACCAGTATGGCTGGGTTCTGCCGCTGTCGCTGCAGTCCCCGAGCGGCATCCAGAACGACGTCATGTCCTGGGTCTGGGCCTCTGGCGGCACGATGCTGAAGGACGGCAAGCCGGATCTGGAAAATGACGATGTCGTCGGCACGCTGGAATATATCCAGAAGCTCAACAAGGACGGCGTCATCTCGCCCGGCATCTTTGCCAAGAAGGAGCAGGACAAGGTCGAGGAATTCGTCAACGGCCGCGTCGGCATGATGGTCGATACGCTCGCCCACGTGAACCTCATCCGCGAGCGCAACCCGAACCTCAACTTCGGCCTTTCCGCCCTGCCCGCCAAGGATGGCTATGAGGGCAAGCGCGGCATGCCCTACGCCTCCTGGGGCATCGGTGTCAGCGAAGGCAGCGCCCACAAGGAAGAAGCCTGGAAGCTCGTCGAATTCCTGATGAGCCCCGAGATCAACGGCAAGCTCGTCTCGATCGCCAACGCCTTCCCCGGCAACGTCAACGCCAAGCCGGACTTCGTGGCCGCCGACCCGATCTTTGCCGAAGCCTTCAAGATCTACCAGAGCGGCTACCCGGCCAACGAATTCGTCGGCCTGCCAGTCGCCGAGGAACTGATGCGCGACCTGAACGTCGAAGTGCAGAAGATGTTCGACGGGGCCCAGTCCGCCAAGGAAGCGGCCGCCAACGCCGAAAAGGCCTGGAACGCGAAGTTCTGATCACGCCGGAACTACCAAGACGGCCGGCGGCGGATGACACGCCGTCGGCCCCTTCCGTTTCCGCCCCACCCACCTGACGGCACGATGCCATCGGGTCGCCGGCCTGCCCTATCGGAAAGACTGATGCTCATGACCCGCTCCGCTCCAGCCATCGCCGCCGCGCCGATCCGCACGCGCCGCAAGGCGAGTGCCGGCACCAAGCTGCTGCGCAAGCTCACGCCCTATCTTTACGTGTCCCCGGCAACCGCCCTTCTCGTGTTGCTCATGCTGTTTCCGATGATCATGGTGGTGCGCTACTCCCTGATGGACGGCGCCATCATGAAGAGGGACGCCGCCTTTGCGGGGCTTTCCAACTACATCACCATCTTCGAAAACCCGGTCTTCTGGCAGTCGCTGTGGCAGACGCTCTATTTCACCGTGATGAGCGTGGTCTTCCACCTCATCATCGGCCTCGCCTTCGCGATCCTTCTGAACAGCAACCGCATCGATCCTCTGCTGCGCAGCATCCTGCGCGTGCTGTTCATCCTGCCCTGGCTCTTCACCGCCGTCATCATCGCCATCATCTGGCGCCTGCTTCTCGACCCGAACGGCGTCGTCAACAGCGTGCTGATGGCGCTGCACATCATTGATTTCAAGGTCGAATGGTTCTCCTCCACCAAGACCGCGATCCACGCGCTGACCTTTGCCAATATCTGGGCGGGCTATCCGCTCTTCATGGTCAGCCTGCTCGCGGGTCTCCAGGGCATTTCGAAGGAACTCTACGAGGCCGCCGGCATCGATGGCGCCAACGAGATCCAGAAGTTCTGGTACATCACCATCCCGCAGCTGATGCCGATCATCATCTCCATCGCGCTGCTCGATTTCATCTGGACCATGCAGGTCTTCCCGCTCGTGTGGATGACCACCGGCGGCGGGCCGATCTATTCGACGGAAATGCTCTCGACCTTCACCTACAAGCTGGCCTTCGCGCAGTACGAATTCTCGCTGGCGTCCGCGAGCGCCATCATCATCCTCATCCTGTCGATGAGCGTCACCTACTTCTACATCAAGCACCAGCAGGCGAGGTGAGACCATGGCCCGCAAACGCTCCTTCAAGTCCCACGCGCTGCCGACGCTGCTGACCTATCTCGGCCTCGCCGTCGGCCTCGTCTTCGCGGGCTTTCCCATCCTGTGGATGGTGTTCTCCTCGCTGAAATCCAACACGGAGATCTTCGCCCTGCCGCCGCGCCTCCTGCCGGAGGTCTTCACGCTGCAGGCCTATGTGACGATCTTCAACGATCCGACCAAGGTCCGCTTCTTCCTCAACAGCTATTTCGTCGCCGGTGTCGTCACCGCCCTGACGCTCGTCATCGCCATCCTCACGGCCTACGGTTTCAGCCGTTACAATTTCCGCTTCAAGAACGTCCTCAACATCTTCATCATCTCCACCCAGACCGTGCCGCCCATTACCCTGCTCATCCCCTATTTCGGCATGGTCGTCGCCTTCAGGATCTTCGACACCTATCTGGCGCTGATCCTCACCTACATGGTCTTCACCCTGCCCTATGCAGTGCTGCTGATGACCGGCTATCTCAACACGCTGCCGAAGGAACTGGACGAGGCGGTGCTGGTCGATGGCGGCTCCAGCTGGACAGCGCTGTGGCGCGTCATCGTGCCGGTTTCCATCCCCGGCATCGTGGCAACGGCGGTCTACACCTTCCTGCTCGCCTGGAACGAATTCCTCTTCGCGCTGACGCTGACGAAGTCGATGGATCTGCGCACCGTGCCGATCGGTATCCAGTTGCTGATGGGCCAACATGCCTTCGAATGGAACGAGATGATGGCGATGAGCGTGCTGGGCTCGCTGCCGCTCCTGGTGCTCTACCTCGTCGCGCAGCGCTATTTCCTCGCCGGCATGACGGCGGGATCCGTGAAGAGCTGACGCAAGAGCCAACGAGGATCAGAAGCCGACCACACCGGTTTTGATCCTGAAGCGTCGCTCAAACTTGAGGACCGGATGCACCTCCCATCCGGTCCTCTCTTTTTGTCGGGCCGGCAGAACCGTCAGGCGATCGCGGTGATCTCGATCTCCTGCCCGTTCAGCGTCACCACATCGCCGACCGCCTTGCCGAGCAAGAGACGCGCAACCGGTGAAACGTAGGACAACGTCCCCGCTTTCGGGTCCGCCTCGTCCTCGCCGACAATGCGGTAGGCCTGAACGCGGCCATCCTCGCGCTCGAAGGTTACATGGCTGCCGAAGGCGACCTTGTCGGCCGTCTCCGGCGCAGGCACCACCTCGGCGGTACGGACGCGCTCGGTGAAATAGCGCAGATCTCGCAAGGGATTGGCGGACTGCCGGCGACGCTCGTTGATATCCTCGATGGCCGTCGCCGCCTCGGCCGCCGTCCGCGCCTCATTGAGCGCCGCCTCCAGCATTTTCAGGCCGGCTTCGGTCACGAGGTTGGCATGGGGCGAAATCGGGCGGTCGGGAAGCAGGGTCTCCGAGGCGGCCTCGGCACTTTCTTCCTTCACGAAGGCAACACTCACGGCATGGCTCCTGTCTGGCCCGCGACGGGCAAATCAAGACACCAATCTAGGGCGGCCTTGTCCGTTAAGCCAATCCCCTCGCGACGAAGATCAATCCAGCTGCCGACGCACGCGCAAGAGCAGAAAGGCAAGGCCACCGGAAAGAGCGAACCAGGTGATGGCATAGCCGAGGTGATTGTTTGGGAAGGAAACGACCGTCAGGCCGCCGATTGGCAACTGGCCACCGTCGACCGCCTTGTCCGCGTCGATGAAGTAAGGCGCGACGGCACCGATGCCGAGCGCTGCACCCATTGCAGCCGTATCGCGAGAAAACCAGCGCCGATCGGCGGGATCGTTGGAGCGAAGGAATGCGCCGTTCGGCTGCGTCAGGCGCAGAAGGCCTCTGACCGTCTGCTCCCCCTCCGGCAGGGGCCGATCCGCCGGCGCACGCCGGTCGGAGGGAACGAAGCCGCGATTGACGAAAAGCCGGAAGCCGTCATCCGTCTCGAAGGGTGCGAGAACCCAGAAACCGGATCCGCGAACCGTCACGGCCTGAACGAGGATATCGGGAACCGGCAGATAGCGCCCCGTGGCCGTGACACGGCGATATTCGTCCGTATCGAAGGACAGCGCCGGCCAGGCCGCCGGACCGGGGGCGGGAACCGGGGCCGCTGACAGCCCCGCTTCGACGCGCGCGATCAGCGCGTTTTTCCAGGCGAGGCGCTGGACCTGCCAGACGCCGAGCCCGAACAGCATGAGGACCACGAGCGACCCGACACCGAAAAGCAGACCCTTTCGCCGCGCCCTGCCGCCCGTACCCGTCATCAGGAACCGAAGCCCTGCATCTGGTTATGGTCCATCTGCGGCATCATGTTGGTGTTGAGGTGGTACATGACCCACAGCGAGCCTGCGAGCATGATGACCACGACGACGACGGTGAAGATCATCGACATCATCGTCCAGCCCTCGTCGGAGCGGCTGTTCATGTGCAGGAAGTAGACCATGTGAACGAGGATCTGCACGACCGCAAAGGCGATCACGATCACCGCCGTCAGCGCGCGGCTCTCGAGCCCGCCCGTCATGACGAGGGCGAAGGGGATGGCCGTCAGGATGACGGACAGCACGAAGCCCGTGATATAGGACTTGTAGCTGCCATGGTCATGGCCGTCATGGGAGGCACCTTCGTGGTGGCTGTGCGGCTCGATGGAATGTGTCGACATCAGATCATCCCCAGAAGATAGACGAAGGTGAAGACACCGATCCAGATCACGTCCAGAAAGTGCCAGAACATGCTGAGGCAGTTCATGCGCCGCTGATTGGCGGGAATGAGACCCTTGCGGTGGATCTGGACCATCATCGTCACCAGCCAGATCGAACCGAAGGTGACGTGAAGGCCGTGCGTGCCGACCAGCGCGAAGAAGGATGACAGGAAGGCCGAGCGCTGCGGACCGGCGCCGACCTCGATCAGGTGGTGGAACTCGTAGAGTTCGACCGCCAGGAAGGCGAGGCCGAAGAAGAGCGTGATGGCGAGCCAGACCTGCATGCGGGACTGGCGTCCCTCATACATGGCGAGCATCGCAAAGCCGAAGGTGATCGACGACACCAGCAGGAAGGCCGTGTTGATGGCCACCAGCGTCAGGTCGAACAGCACCTTGGGGCCGGGACCGGCCGCATAGCTCTGCCCGAGCACGCCGAAAACGGCGAAGAGAACGGCGAACATCAGGCAGTCGCTCATCAGGTAGACCCAGAAGCCGAGGCTCGTGGAGGCGCCTTCCGGATGATGATGCGGCTCGGTTTCCCAGTAGGATGTGGCGGCAGCCGAAGGATGGGCGGTGGTGCTCATGTCGATCAGGCTCCGAGCTTGGCAAGTTGCAGGTCGCGTTCGCCTTCGACGGCCGAGACCTCTTCGACCGGGACGTAATAGTCGCGGTCATAGTTGAAGGTATGCGCGATCGCCACGACGATGATGCCGAGGAAGGACAGCGCCGCCAGCCACCAGATGTACCAGACGAGCGCGAAGCCGCAGACCGTCGAGAGGCCGGCGAGAATGACGCCCGTGCCGGTGTAGCGCGGCATGTGGATCGGCATGAAGGCGGCCTTCGGACGCTTCTGGCCTTCCTGCTTCATCTCCGCCCAGGCGTCCAGACCATGGACGACGGGGGTGAAGGCGAAGTTGTAGGCCGGCGGCGGGGAAGAGGTCGCCCACTCCAGCGTGCGGCCATCCCACGGGTCGCCCGAAAGGTCTGGATTTTCCTTCCGCTTCCAGATCGACACGCCAATCTGGATGAAGAAGGCAGCGATACCCATGGCGATCAGTGCCGCGCCGAGTGCCGCGATGATGAACCAGATGCGCAGGTCCGGATCGTCGAAGACGCGCATGCGGCGGGTGACGCCCATCAGGCCAAGTACGTAGAGCGGCATGAAGGCGGCCCAGAAGCCCACGACCCAGCACCAGAACGAAACCTTGCCCCAGAAGACGTTGAGCTTGAAGCCGAAAGCCTTCGGCCACCAGTAGGCGATGGCGGCAAAACAGCCAAACAGCACACCGCCGATGATCACATTGTGGAAGTGGGCGATCAGGAACAGCGAGTTGTGCAGCACGAAGTCGGCCGGCGGAACAGCGAGCAGAACGCCGGTCATGCCGCCGACCGTGAAGGTCAGCATGAAGGCGACCGTCCACATCATCGGCAGGTCGTAGCGCACCCGGCCCTGATACATGGTGAAGAGCCAGTTGAAGATCTTCGCGCCTGTCGGCACCGAGATGATCATCGTCGTGATGCCGAAGAAGGCGTTGACCGAGGCGCCCGAGCCCATGGTGAAGAAGTGGTGCAACCAGACGATGTAGCTGAGAACGGTGATGCAGACGGTCGCATAGACCATCGAGGAATAGCCGAACAGGCGCTTGCCGCAGAAGGTGGAGGTCACTTCCGAGAACACGCCGAACAGCGGCAGGATGAGGATGTACACTTCCGGGTGGCCCCAGATCCAGATGAGGTTGATGTACATCATCGAGTTGCCGCCAAGCTCGCTCGTGAAGAAGTTGGTCCCCACGTAGCGGTCAAGGGTCAGCAGGATGAGCGTCATCGTCAGCACCGGGAAGGAGGCGACGATGAGAATGTTGGTGCACAGCGAGGTCCAGGTGAAGACCGGCATGCGCATCAGCGTCATGCCCGGCGCGCGCATCTTGATGATGGTCACGAGCAGGTTGATGCCGGACAGCGTCGTGCCGACACCGGCCACCTGCAGGCCCCAGATATAATAATCGACCCCTACCCACGGGCTGTAGCCGAGACCCGACAGCGGCGGAAAGGCAAGCCAGCCGGTCTGCGCAAACTCGCCGACGAAGAGCGAGGCCATGACAAGTACCGCGCCACCGACCGTCATCCAGAACGAGAAATTGTTGAGGAAGGGGAAGGACACGTCTCGCGCGCCGATCTGCAGCGGCACCACGTAGTTCATGAGGCCTGTGACGAAGGGCATCGCCACGAAGAAGATCATGATCACGCCGTGGGCCGTGAAGATCTGGTCGTAATGATGGGCATTAAGATACCCTTCGGAGCCATTGAAGGCCCAGACCTGCTGGATACGCATCATCACCGCGTCGGCAAAGCCACGCACGAGCATGATGATCGCCAGGATGATGTACATGATGCCGATCTTCTTGTGATCGACGGAGGTGAACCACTCTTTCCAGAGATAGCCCCAGAGGCGGTAGTAGGTGAGAGCCCCGAGCGCCGCCGCACCGCCGATAGCGACGACGACGAAGGTGACAAGCACGATCGGATCGGTCGGAACGGCGCTCCAGTTCAGGCGTCCGAGAAGAAAGGTCGTTGAGTGATCGATAGTGGCCATGGCCGTGTCCTGTCAGAGTTTCGTCGCGGCGCCCACGGGCGGCAGGGCGAGGGTCAAAGCCGGATCGGCACTGCGACCGAAGAGGCTGCCGGGCTGCGTGAGACCATGGCCGCGCAGCGGAGTCTGGTCGACCGGGGCGACATTGGCCGAAGCCGGCTGCGCCGTCAGCATGCGCTCCAGTTCTTCGGTGGAGCAGAAGCCCGTCACCTGGAAAGGATCCCATCCGAGGATGGGCGCACGCGTACCGCGACGGGCATATTTGTCATAGGTGAGCTGCGAGACGTTGATCGTGCCGGCAAGACCGGCGCCGCCCTGCTTGTCGATGGCCATCATCTCGGCCATGCAGATCTTGCCGGGCTCGACGCAGAGGTTGACGATGCGCGGGAAGAGTTCGGGATCGACGGTGGCGAAAAGCTCAGGCTTCACGTTCTCGCTCGGCTGCTCCAGCTGGAGATAGGCAGGGCGATCGAGCGTCTTCGAAGCAGTTCGGGCCTCGGCGATCCAGCCGTCGAAGCCGGCCGCATCGGTTGCCTTCGCCTTGAAGCGCATGCCGGAGAAACCGGCACCGGAATAGTGCGAGGCAAGGCCCTGATAGGTGCCTTCCTTGTTGAAGACGCCGTGCAGCGTCGTCTGCATGCCGGGCATCGCATAGATCATGCCGGCCATGGCCGGAATGTAGAAGGCGTTCATGACCGAGGACGAGGTCAGCGTGAACTGAACGGGGCGATCGACGGGAACGGCGAGCTCGTTGACGGCGGCAACGCCATACTGCGGGTAGATGAACAGCCACTTCCAGTCGAGCGCCACGACCTGGACCTGCAGCGGTTCCTCCTGGCCGACCTCCTTGCCGGGGGCAATGCGGGCGAGCGGGCGATAGGGATCGAGAAGATGGGTGCCGACCCACGTAATGGCGCCGAGCGACACGACGATCAGCAGCGGCACGGCCCAGATGATCAATTCCAGCTTGGTCGAGTGATCCCAGTTCGGCCGATAGACCGCCGCACGGTTCGATTCCCGATAACGCCAGGCAAAAAGAACGGTGAGCGCCATCACCGGGATGATGATGATCAGCATCAGGAGCGTGGAGATCACGAGCAGATCACGCTGCTGCGCCGCAACATCGCCCGTGGGCGCCAGCACCTCCGCCTTGCACGCGGAGAGAAAAAGCAATGGAAGCAATAGGATGCAAGACTTCAACAGGCCGTTTGGGCGCATATCTAACCTCGTCATCGACCTGGAAGACGGTCGTTCGGACTTTCTTTTCGTCCCAGCACCTAATTTGAACTGAGCAATTGCAACATACGACAATTTGTCGCCTGTCAAATTCGGGGCCGCTGGTGCATGCAGATTGCATCGCAGGGACAAAGCCCGCAAATCACGCATTTGGCAGGACGTCCCCCTTCATTGGCCGTGTCGCGCGGAGTATGAGAATTCATGGCAAGCAGCGTCGAAATGTCCCGCCCGGGGAAAAATCCCAGTCCCGCCGACGAGGTGCACGAACATCACGTGTCCCCGTCCGACATCGCTGTCGGGGTGGTCATCGGTCGCGCTTCCGAATTCTTCGACTTCTTTGTGTTCGCCATCGCGTCCGTTCTGGTCTTCCCGGCCCGCATCTTTCCGTTTGTCGATCCGGTCACGGGAACGCTCTGGTCCTTCGTGCTGGTAGCACTGGCCTTCGTCGCGCGTCCGATCGGCTCGGCCATCTTCATGTCGCTCGACCGTCGCTATGGCCGCACGACGAAACTGACCATCGCCCTCTTCCTGCTGGGAACCTCGACCGTGGCGATGGGCCTCGTGCCCGCCTATGACACGGTCGGCTGGTGGGCGATCCTCATTCTCGCTCTGCTGCGCATCGGCCAGGGTCTGGCGCTTGGCGGCGCCTGGGATGGTCTGGCACCGCTGCTGGCGATCACCGCCGCCAAGCACCGCCGCGGCTTCTACGCCATGGTGCCGCAGCTCGGCGCGCCGATCGGCCTTGCCGTCGCGACCGTGCTCTTCGCTTATCTCGTCGCGACCCTGCCGCGCGAGGATTTCCTGAGCTGGGGCTGGCGCTATCCTTTCTTCGTGGCCTTCGCCATCAACGTGGTGGCGCTCTTTGCCCGCCTGCGCATCATCGCGACGCCGGAATTCCGGGCCCTTTTCGAATCGACGGAACTGGTGCCGAGCGGCATCGGCCGCACGATCAAGGAAGACGGCCGCACGGTTCTCCTCGGCATCTTCGTTCCGCTCGCAAGCTTTGCCATGTTCCACATGGTCACGGTTTTCCCACTGTCTTGGGTCAATCTCTACACCGACCAGACCCCGACCTACTTCCTGCTCATCGAGGCCCTTGGCGCCGCCGTCGGCACGGTGACCATGCTATTCTCGGGCTGGCTGTCGGATCGTATCGGCCGTCAAAAGATCCTGCTTTGGGGCGCCTGGGCCATCGGGGCCTTCGCCCTCATCGCACCGATGCTGCTGAGCGGAGGGGAAGCCGGCGAAACCGCCTACGTGCTGATCGGCTTCGCGATCCTCGGTTTCAGCTTCGCCCAGTCATCGGGCGCCGTGGCCTCTCTGTTCGGCCAGCGCAACCGCTACACCGGCTCGGCCTTCGTCTCCGCGCTGTCGTGGATGTTCGGCGCCGGCTTCGCGCCGGTCACCGCCCTCCTGCTGTCGAGCACCTTCGGCCTTGCCGCCTCCGGCGCCTACCTGCTCTCCGGTGCGATCTGCACGCTTCTGTCGCTGCGGGTTGCCCGCCAGGTCGCCCTTCACCCGAAGGAATAGAAAGGCCGCGCCGGCATTCTTCGCGAAAACGCGTCCTTAGGCCTGGTCGTCATTCTGACGGCCGGGCGTGGTCATCGGCGGGCTCGCCCACCACGCCGCCGCCAGGTGGCAAGCGCGATGTCAACAATCTCCCTGTCATCATGGATCGACACCGAGGCACTCGGGTTGACCCATTCCCAAAGCCAGCCAGAAAAGCTGCACGATCCGCGGCGCGGTATCGTGACAGACATACCGTGCCGAGCCTCAACGCCGTCTGCGTCACCGTCAGCCCTGTATTGACCGCCTGTTCAGCTCCCTCGTCGGGATGATCTCAAAATTGCCGTTGCGTCAGCGGCGCGATCCGCAGCGGCCCACGAGGAGAGCAACTGCGGATCCCGTCTGGCGAGGTCAGCCCCCGAGCACGAAGCGGGAAAAGGCGAGCGCGTTGCGGGCGTCTTCGTCCATCTTCTCGTCACTGGCCCCTTCCGACAGGTCGCGCCAGACGCGGATGTCGGAGCCGACGGTGCCGCCGGTCTTCACGAAGGGTTCCATCACCACGGCGCCCTGATAGTTGATCTCGCGCAGCGCAGCTCCGATCTCATGCCAGGGCATCCGGCCCTTGCCGGGAACGCGGCGGTTGCTTTCACCCGTGTGGAAGTGTCCGAGCAGCGGCCCGGCGGTGCGGATGGCATCGCCGAAGCTATCTTCCTCGATGTTCATGTGGAACGTGTCGAGCATGACCTTCACGTTCGGCTTGCCGACGTCCTTGACGAAGGCGACGCCTTCGGCAGCCGTATTCAGCACGTGGTTTTCGAAGCGGTTCAGCACCTCGATGCACAGGTTGATGCCAAGATTATTGGCAAAGTCGGCAACGCCGTGAATGCCTTCGACGCCGCGGGCGCGATCGCCCTCCTTGTCGACCGGCTGCGAATAATCGATGGGCCAATAGGAGTGCAGCGCACCGCCGATGGTGCGGATGTCGAGCTTGGCGACGTTGGCCAGCGTCTTTTCGAAAAAGGCCTTGCCGGCCGCCCGCACCGAAGCATCCGGAGAGGCGAGGTTCTTGGCCTTCGACGGACCGATCCCGGCCGTCAGGATGATGTTGTTGTCGATCGCCCTCTGGCGGATCTCGGCAAGCTCGGCGTCGCTATAGTCGTTGATGTGATGGGCGGCGACCTCGACGATGTCGAAGCCGAGCTTGGCGACCTTCTCGATATAGGGCCCGAACTTTGCGCTCCATTCCTGCTCCCAGTAGGAGTAGTAGATTCCGTGTTTCATGCGTGCTCCTCTCATGTTTCCAGTATCTGCATTGTCTGTCCGGGCCGTCATGGCATCACACCACGCGACCCGCCGTTGCTTGGCTCGGTGTCGTGCCGTCAGGTCTGCGCCGGTCCGGTATTGTCGATGCGAAGGTCGGGCTCCGCACTGTCGGAGATGATGAAGAGACCGTTCGGGAGGTCATTGGCTTCCACTTTCCGGGTGATCTCCTGTTCATCAAGCCCATATCCGGCCCAGCGCGCCAGAAGACGGCGGCGCAACTCATCGACGCCGACATCCACGAAGATGGTCAGGTCGAAAATCGATTTCAGCCGGTTCCAGGGCGCCTGACGGGCCAAGAGATAATTGCCTTCGCAGACAATGACCTTGATCGATCGCGGGATCAACAGGCCGCCAGCGCGGGCGATTTCGATTGATCGGTCGAAGACCGGCACGGCGATCACATCGTCTTCGTTCGCCTTCAGGCGCAGCAGCATATGGCGAAGGCCATGGGCGTCGAAGGTATCGATGGCGCCCTTGTAGGGCCGCCGCCCCATGGCCTCGAGCACGGCATCGTCATAATGATATCCATCCATGGGAAACAGCGCGGCGCTGAGCCCGTGCTCGGCGGCCAATTCAGCAACGGCCTGTTCGGCGAGCGTGGACTTGCCGGATCCCGGCGCACCCGCAATCGCCACCAGAATGCGCCGGTTGCCCAGCACTCGAGAGCGCTCGGCCACAGCCTGCGCAATATACCGTGCCGTCGCCGATGCCGCGGTCATCTCTTCTCCCGTTAAGGCGTCTCTTCCGCCGGTTTCCATCCCCATGGCATCAGGCAAGTCCATATTGAACCGCCTTGTTGCGCAGGAAGGAAACGCCATCGCCGATGACGTCGTCGCCATCGCGTGCCGTTGGCCGCCAGGTGGAAATGGCACCGGCCATCGAGACGGGCATCTTGGCGAAGCTCTCGAGGGTCAGCGCCCCCTTGAAGCCGATGGCGGCCAGCGCAGCGAAGACCGCGTCCCATGCCACGTTGCCATAGCCGGGCGTGCCGCGATCGCTCTCGGACATGTGCATGTATTTCAGGTGCTCGCGCGCGGCGATGATGCCGTTGGCGATACCCTTTTCCTCCATCGTCATGTGGAATGTGTCGAGATGCACGAAGACATTGTCGCGCCCGATGCGCTCGACCAGCGCCACGGCCTGTTCGGCGGAATTGACCAGATGGCTTTCATAGCGGTTGACCGCCTCGATGCCGAGCTGAAGGCCGAGCGATCCGGCATGCCGAGCGGCGGCGCCGAGCGCCCGGGTCAGGTTGTCATACTCGGCCTCGGTGGGCGGAAAGCCGGTGCGCTCGTGGGTGCCGCCATAGGTGACACCGGTCAGCGCCTCGGCGCCCATCTCGGCCGCCTTGTCGAGGGCCGCGATCAGGTGGGCGGCGGCCGCATCCGGACGGCGCGAGGCCCAGACCGGCTCGTCGAGAACCAGCGAGCAGACGGCACGAAGACCATGGCCTTCGAGGAGAGAGCGGCTGTGCATGGCGTCGACAGAGGAGAGATCCATCAATGGAATTTCGATCAGATCCTGCCCGTGGTGCGCAGCGCCGACGATCGCCCGTTCGGCGCCGGCATGGTCCCACACGGTAGTCCACATCATTGCGTGAATGCCAAGTCCCTGCACGTCAGGCCTTCTTTCTGCTGAAGATGCGCGTGTGCGATGCGAGCGTGCGCGCCGCCATCACGACGATCATCAGCACGCCCCAGAGCGCGGTGGCGAGATGCTGGTTGGCCCCCATGAGATTGAGGCCCGACGACAGGAGTTGCAGAACGATCAACGCCACGAAAACCGGCAGCACACGGCCGAAACCGCCGAAGGGATTGATGCCACCCAGGAAGGCCGCGAGAACCGTGATGAGCAGATAGGACTCGCCATGTCCGACGCGCACCGAATTGAATCGCGCCATCATGATGATGCCGGCCACCGCGCACATGAGGCCCGACAGCGTGTAGACGAGCACGACAATGCGGCGGGTGTTGAGACCCGAATATTCGGCCGCCTCCATGTTGGAGCCGATCATCAGCAGGCCGAAGCCAAGCTTGCTGCGCGTCAGGAGCACATGCCAGACGCCAACGCAGAGAATGAAGATCAGCAGCGGGATCGGCAGGCCGAACAGCGATCCGTGGCCGATCGGCGCAACATAGTCGGGAAAGCCCGAGACATCGCCGCCTCGGGTGAGGAATTCACCAAGCCCGCGCAGGAAAATCATCATCGAGAGCGTCACGAGGATCGGATGGGCGCGGGTATAGGCAATGGCAACGCCCGTCAACGCACCGGCCGCCGCGCCGGTGGCGAGCGCCGCAAGGCAGGCGAGGACGAAGACGCCGCCGGCTGCATCCACGCCGCCATTTGCCTGCAGCACCCAGGCAGCGGCAAGGCCGGAAAGATTGGCTGCGAAGGTGACGGACAGGTTGATGCCGCCCGTCAGAAGTGGCAGCAGCATCGCCAGCGTCAGCAGCCCGAGCTCCGGCAGTTGAAAGGCGACCGAGCCGAAAGTGGCCAGCGACAGGAAGTTATCGGCCGCAAGGCTGAAAATCGCCATCACCGCAACGAAGGCGATCAGCGGCCCGCCCATATCGGCACCAAACGTGCTGCTGAATTTCTGGAGAAAGGCTTTCATCAGGGCTGTTTCCCTTTGGCTGGCGCGCGTTTCAGCGCCTGCGGCAGAAGCTTGTCGAACCGCGCGGACGACAGGCTGATGGCGACGAGAATGATGGCGCCGACGATCATCTTGAAAGCAAAGGGCGAGACGCCAAGCAGGTTGAGCCCGTTCTGGGTGATCGAAACCATCAGCACGCCGAGTACGCAGCCAAGCACTGACCCCTTGCCGCCGCCGAGCCGGGCGCCGCCGAGAACCGTGGCGGCGAGAACATCGAGCTCCCGGCCGTAAAGGGCATTGGGGACGACTTCCTGGGCGTAATGCGCCTGCATCAGCCCGGCGATCCCTGCCATCAGCCCCAGCCAGCCGAAGGCGATGGCATGCATGGCGCCGATGTTGATGCCGAAGCGGCGGGCACCTTCCGGATTGTCGCCAAAGGCATAGAGCTTGCGACCAATCGTGGTGCGCGACATCAGGAACCAGGTCGCGAAGCAACACAGCACCATCACCACCACCGGCAGGGTGAGTTCCACCCACGAACCGTCCGGCATCTCATGTTCGAACAGTACGACGCGGTTCGAAAGCCAGTCCGGCAGGTTGTAGATCGACACGCCCTTGGTGAAGAACATCAGGAGGCCGAAGAAGATGTTGAACGTCGAGATGGTTGCGACGATCGAGATGATCCGCAGTTGGTGCACGAGGAATGCGTTGACGAGGCCAAGGCTGATGCCGACGCCGCCGGCGATGACGAAGCCCAGCGCCCAGTTGCCGCCACCAAGCGCCGTGATCACCAGCACGGTGACATACTGCACGACGGAAGCGGCGACCGCGAAGGAGATGTCGATGCCCCCGGAAATCAGCACCACCAGAAGGCCGACGGCGAAGATGATGTTGACGGCCGAGACGTTCAGCACGTCGAAGGCATTGGAGACCGTCAAAAAGCGGTCCGTGCCGAAGGAAAGACCGATGGAGAGAAAGATCATGACGGCAAGAAGCGTCACTTCGGTCGTATGTCCAAGGATGAGCCTACGCATAGATGGCGGCCTCCAATGCGGTCAGGGAAATGGTGCGCGGGTCATAGCTGGCGTGGAACTGGCCATCTGCCATGTGGATGACGCGATCGGCGTTGAAATAGACCTCGGGCGGCTCGTCGGAGATGATGATGATCGACAGGCCCTCGGCAGCGAGCTTGCGCACAATGTCGAAGATGCCCGCCCGCGCGCCGACATCGACGCCGACCGTCGGCGCGTCAAGGATGAGGATCTTCGGGCCGATGGCGAGCCATTTGGCGATGGCCACGCGCTGCTGGTTGCCGCCCGAAAGCGTGCGGATCGGATCGTCCGGGGTTCCGATCTTGACGCCGAGCGCCGAGATCCAGTGCGAAACGACGTTCGCCTTCTTCGTCGGTGAAATCAGGCCGTTCGAGAGAATATGGTCGAGCGAGGCCATGACGAGATTGTCGGCAATCGATTGCGGCTGGTTGAGGCCGAGCGAAAGCCTGTCTTCCGACAGATAGGCGACGCCGGCGCGGATCGCGTCGCGGTTGGATCCGAATTCCATCCGCTTGCCCTCGATCAGGATCTCCCCGCCATGGGGCTGGCGCATGCCGAAAAGGGTGAGAGCCAGTTCCGTGCGCCCCGCGCCAAGCAAGCCGGTGATGCCAAGCGTTTCGCCGCGGCGCAGATCAAAGGAGATGTCGGTGAATTCGCCGGTGCGCGCAAGGTTGCGGACGGAAAGGACCACGGGCGCGGCGTCATGGTCGGCGGCAATGACGGCACTGTCGAAGTTGCGGCCGGTCATCAGTTCGGTCACCCGCGACTGCGTCATGCCGTCCACAGGGTAGACACCGACCAGGGCGCCATCCCGCAGCACGGTGATACGATCGGAAATCTCCAGCACCTCCGCCAGACGGTGTGACACGAAAACGACGGCAACGCCGGAGGCGGAGAGAGTGCGGACGATCTCGATCAGATAGTCGGCTTCGGACTGCGTCAGGGAGGCCGTGGGCTCGTCCATGAACACCAGCCGCGCCTCGCCGACGAGCGCGCGGGCAATGGCGACGATCTGGCGCTGGGCGATCGGCAGTTCGCGCAAGGGGCGGTGAATGTCGAGACTGACGCCAAGACGCGCCAGAGCCTTGAGCGCAGCCGCATCAATCGCCTTTTTATCGACGAGACCGAACTTGCCATTGACGGCCAATTGGAAGCCGATGTTTTCGGCAACCGACATTTCACCGAACAGCGCCAGATCCTGCCAGATCACCTGGATTCCGAGTGACTGGGCAAGGGTCGGCGTCATCGCCGGGATCACCTTGCCATCGAAACGCAGTTCGGCGCCATCTTCCGGTTTATAGACACCGGTGATGACCTTGATCAGCGTGCTTTTGCCGCAACCGTTTTCACCGGCCAGGCAGTGGACCTCACCCGGCATGACCTCGAACGAAACGCCCTTGAGGGCGCGAACCCCGCCAAAGGTCACCTTGATATTGCTGAGAGAAAGAAGAGGTTCGGTGCCCATGACGGCGTGCCCCCATCCGGCCGCGCGGGGCCGCGATCATGTCTTGCATTCTTGAGCGTGACGGGTCGCGCCTGCGCGCAAGCGCGACCCCATGTTTGACTTATGTTTGGCTGGCGCCTCAGAGACCCATGGAAACCAGCGTGTCGATGCTTTCCTTGTCGATCTTCAGGAGTTGATCGACAACAATGGTGTTGCCCTCGGGATTGATGGTACCGAGACCCTCGATCGTGTCCCCGGCCTTGACGGACTCACCCTTGGCAATCCGGTCGGCAAGCGTAACGAAGACTTCGCCGGCCTGCTTCGGATTCCACATGAAGCCGCCCGTCAGGGCGCCGCTCTTGATCAGCTTGGCGCCCTGCCCCGGCGAGAACGGACCGATGACGAAGACCTTGCCGTCCTTGCGGCGCTCTTCAACGGCGCGACCGGCGCCGATCGGGCCCTGCGAGCCGAAGGCCAGGAAGCCGGCGAGATCGGGGTTGGCCGACATGAGATCGAGGGCCGTGGAGCGGCTCTTGTCGAGATCTTCGGCAACGCCGTAGCGATCACCGACCAGCTTCATGTCCGGGTAGTTGGCCTTGATGTAGGCAATGGCCGCGTCCGCCCAGGCATTGTGAAGCGGAACGGTCAGCGATCCCACGAAAACGGCATAGGCACCCTTGCCGCCCATTTTCTCGGCCAGAAGCTTGCCGTGCGCTTCACCAAAGCCCTTGGCAGAAGCAAGCTCGAAGTCCCAGTCGGCGCCCGCCTGATCGGGCGATTCATGCGTGATGACCTTGATGCCGGCGGCCTGTGCCTTCTTCAGGACGGGCTCGAGCACCTTGGCATCATTCGGCACAACACCGATAAAATCGACTTTCTGCGCGATCAGGTCTTCGATGGCCCGCACCTGAAGGGCGGGATCGGCGCTGGTCGGGCCGACCATGAAGCCGTCAACGCCCAGCTTGGCGCTCTGCTCCTTGATACCCGCCTCCATGGCATTGAACCATGGAATGCCGCCGATCTTCACGACGACACCGATCTTGGTGTCGGCGGCGAAGGATGCCGTGGATGCCATCAGCGCCAGCGAAACGCTAAGGGCTACTGCGATAATCTTTCTCATGCGGAACTCCTCCTCTGAATTCTCCCAGGACGCGGAAAGGCAGGCCCCGGGCTCTTGCCCGGCGGCCGGCAGTCAAAAGTCCAATCCGGACTCCTCCCTCGTCGCTCCTCTTGCGATCCATCTCGCACAATCGTTATTTCTCGCTTGCACAATCGATGGTGCAACCACATTATCATGAAGCGGCCTTTCGTCAAGTGGGAGGCTCGGCTAGAAAATTCAGACAGCGAATCGAGGTCGGAATGAGTGAGAACGAGCACAGGAAGGCTACGATCTACGATCTGTCGATGAAATCAGGCGCCTCCGCCTCGACGGTGAGCGCGGTACTGAACGGCACTTGGCAGAAGCGCCGCATCTCCGCCGAGACGGCACGCAGGATCACGGCTTTGGCCGAAGAGCTGAAATATACGGCCAACCAGCAGGCACGCGCCCTGCGCAGTTCGCGCTCGGGGCTGGCCGGCCTGCTTTTGCCGGTCTACGACACGCGCTTCTTCTCCTCGATGGCCCAGACTTTCGAAGCACAGGCGCGCCAGCGGAGCCTTTTGCCCGTCGTGGTCTCCGGACGGCGTGATCCGGAAGAGGAGCGGCGCGTGGTCGAGTCGCTCGTCGCCTATTCCATCGATTCACTCTTCATCGCCGGCGCAACGGACCCTGATGGTGTGCACCGCGTCTGCGCTGCGGCGGGCATACCGCATGTCAATATCGACCTGCCCGGCGAACTCGCCAGTTCGGTCATCTCCGACAACCGGCAAGGCGCCAGAGCCCTGACCAAGGCCATCATCGACCATGCGAGGCAAGGCGGACCGCTGAGCCCGGACGATGTCTATATGTTCGGCGGGCGCGACGACCATGCAAGCCGCGAGCGCGTCATCGGCTTTCATGCCGCCAAGACGGAAATCTTTGGCACGGCTTCCGGCGGCGACACCGAAAACACCGGCTATTCGCCCAGCATGACGGCCTTGGCCTTCGAGCGGTTCTATGCGCGCCACGGCCGCCTGCCACGCTGCTTCTTCATCAATTCCTCGATCAACTTCGAGGGACTGCTGCGCTTCATGGGCGGGCATGACGAGCAGACCTTTGCGGACATCGTCGTCGGCTGTTTCGATTACGATCCCTTCGGATCCTTCCTTCCCTTCCCGGTATACATGATCAGACCCGACATCACGAAGATGCTGGAACGGGGCTTCGACCTCCTCGATCACGAGAACGCTACGCCACACCTCATCACCATCGAACCCCAACTGGTACCACCGCGCACGGCGCTCAAAGGCCCGCTCGACGAACTCCGCGATAAGGACGCGCGCTGATCTCTTGGGAGCCGCTGCGCGTCTCGTCGATCATTCGACCCGAGACTTTCCTTTTGACCTGAGACCCGACTTCCCTCCAGTTTTCGGGAGAGTCTTGGGTTTTCAATCTGGCCTCATGCGGCCTGCTTTTCCATAGCCATTTTCATTGC
>NZ_FTMB01000013.1 GCF_900155885.1 Rhizobium sp. RU20A | reverse complement strand
GGCACGAAACGCCCGTCCAGCGCCCGGACGAGGCCGTCGAGTTCGCGGTTGTCGGCAAGGTTGACGTTGAGCTGGACGAGGCCTGCGACGCGTTCCCTCAGCGCAGCGTCGGCGCCCGACAAGAGGCGCGCGAGCGCCAGTTCGTCACCATCGGCGATCGCCTCGGCAAGGGCCGGAAGGGCAGGGCTCGTCTCGCCCATGCCCGCGGCCACGTGCTCGATCATGTCGCGCCGCCCATCACGCCCCATCCCGCGCCCGGCCACATGCAGGCCGTGCGGGATCAGCGCATATTCGAGCTCGGTGATGGCGGTGAGGAGATGGCTGACAAGCGCATCATCACCCGCGACGGGCGAGAGCGGCGACAGGTCCAGCGCGCCGGCCTGGGCGGTGATGAGATCGACGAGCCGCTGGCGCTCGACCAGCGCGTCCGGCGGCGCAAGGCGGTAGCGGTCAAGGCTCGCCTTCAGCTCCGCCAGCCCCTTGTAGAGCCCGGCATGGGTCACGGGCGGGGTGAGGTAGGAGACGAGCGTCGCGGCCGAGCGGCGCTTGGCGATCGAGCCTTCGGAAGGATTGTTGGCGGCGTAGAAATAGAAATTGGGCAGGTCGCGGATCAGCCGGTCCGGCCAGCAGGTGGCGGAAAGGCCGGTCTGCTTGCCCGGCATGAATTCCAGCGCGCCATGGGTGCCGAAATGCAGCACGGCATGGGCAGCGAACGTGTCGCGCAGATAGGTGTAGAAGGCCGCAAAGGCATGGTTCGGCGCAAAGCCGCCCTCGAAGAGCAGCCGCATCGGGTCGCCCTCATAGCCGAAGGAGGGCTGCAGCGCGACGAGCACATTGCCGAACTGGCGGCCGAGCACAAAAATGCCGCG
This sequence comes from Rhizobium sp. RU20A, assembly GCF_900155885.1. GTDB lineage: Bacteria > Pseudomonadota > Alphaproteobacteria > Rhizobiales > Rhizobiaceae > RU20A. The sequence goes on along the minus strand of NZ_FTMB01000013.1, from coordinate 86,698 downwards.
CCCGTTGGAGAGGATGCGGCCCGGCGCCGGACCCCACTGCGCCTCGATCTCGGACAAATGGCGCTGGTGGCGCACATGGCGATCGACCGGAATGATGTCGTGGACATTGGCTTCCGTGCCCGAGAGCGCGGCATTGCCCTCCAGCAGCATCGCCTTCAGCGCCTCGGCGCTTTCCGGCAGTTCGACTGTGTAACCCTCGGCCTTCAGGCGCCGCAGCGTCTCGTAAAGGCTTTCGAAGACGGCGAGGAAGGCGGCCGTACCGATGCTGCCGCCATTCGGCGGATAGTTGAAGAGGGTGACGGCGATGCGCCGTTCGGCGCGGGCGGTGCGGCGAAGCGTGGCGAGCGCGGCGAGGCGGTCGGAAAGAAGCGCCACGCGCTCGTCGTCGGGATGCATGCAGGCGCGCCCCGCCGGGCACTGGCCGACATTGCGGGCGCAGATGCAGGCCTTCGCCGCACCACCGCAATCGGAGCGCCCGCCGATCACCATGGAGCCGATGGCCCCGTCGAGTTCGGGGATCGCCACCATCAGCGTCGTCTCGATCGGCGTCAGGCCTTGCGTGGAGGCGGCCCAGACCTCGCGGGACTGGAACTCGGTGACGAAGGCCGAGAGATAGGGAACGCCCAGCCCTTCCAGCGTGCCGGCCGCAGCCGTCGCATCGCTATAGGCCGGGCCGCCGACCAGCGAGAAGCCGGTGAGCGAGCAGAGCGCATCGATACCAAGCCCGCCCGCGGCCGGGTCCATGTAGCGGGCAATCGCCGCGCGCATGTCGAGCCCGCTCGAAAAGACCGGGACGACGCGGAAGCCCCGCGCTTCGAGCGCCGCGATCACGGCGTCATAGTGGCCGGTATCGCCGGAGAGAATGTACGTGCGCAGCAGCAGAAGGCCGATCGTGCCGCGAACCTCGGCGGGCGCGGGCAGAGCCCGCGCATCCGTCGTCACGCGTGGCTTGAGGCGTGGATGATAAAGGCCGACATCGGGATAATCGACGGGATCGGCCGCCTGGATGCGCCCCGCCAGCCCCTTGCGCTCGCCGCGCGCGTAGCGCCCGACCAAGAGGCGCACCATGTTGGCGATGTTCTCGTCGGAGGCGGCGATGCGATATTGCAGGGTGAGGAAATAGGCGCGCACATCCTGCGCCGTGCCGGGCACGAAGCGCAGCAGTTTCGGCAGGCGGCGCAGCATGGCCATCTGCCGCTCGCCGGCCGTCTTGCCGCTGTCGCGCCCCTCGCGCGAGCTGGAGCCGCGCAGCTTCTTCAAAAGCGCCAGCGGCCCCTTCTGCTCCTCGCCCATCCGGAAGCGGCCCATGGCCGTATATTTCATGATCGTACCGGCAGACATGCAGCAGACCATGGCATCACACAGCCGATGGCGCTCCTCCAGCACGTCGGCGATGGCGCGCACATGCTCTTCCACGAAGATCATGGAAACGATGACGATGTCGCCGGCACGGATGGCGGCGCGGCAGGCCGCAAGCTTGGCCGGGCTGTCGGCCCAGTCGGTGGCGGCGTGGACGCAGAGCGTCAGGCCCGGCATGTCGGCAAGAAGCGCCGCGCGCGCATCGTCGACCGCCGCCACGATGTGGTTGTCGAGTGTCACCAGCACGACCCGGACCGGGGTGCTGTCAACGGGCGAAATGGGCTTTCGCGTCATACAGCGTCTCCACGGTGATGGACCGGATGCCGCGGCTCGCGGCAAAGGCTTCGGTGTTGCGGCGTGCCTTGCCGCGAACGAAAAACGGCACCTTCTTCAGTTCCCGCTCGGCATCCGCCGTCCAGCCCGTGCCGACATCGATGGCGGTGGCGCCGTCAGCGCTCTCATCGCGCACCGGCTGCGCCGCCGCGGAGGCGGGCGCTGCGGGGGCGTGTGGATGAAGATGCGAGGCGGCGGCGTGGTCGTTGAATTCGAAATCGGAGCGGAACATCTGCAACAGATGTTCTTCGAGCCCCATCATCAGCGGATGGACCCAGCTGTCGAAGATCACATTGGCGCCTTCGTATCCCATCTGCGGGGCATAGCGGGCCGGGAAATCCTGCACGTGGGCGGGCGCGGAGATGACCGCGCAGGGCAGGCGCAGGCGCTTGGCGACGTGGCGCTCCATCTGCGTGCCCAGCACCAGTTCCGGCCGCGCCGCGATGATGGCGTCCTCGACCTCGAGATGATCGTCGGTGATCAGCGGCTCGACGCCGTAGCGCGCCGCCGCATCGCGGATCTCGCGGGCGAATTCGCGCATGTAGGTGCCGAGACCGCAGACGGTAAAGCCGAGCTCTTCCGTCGCAATGCGCGCGGCGGCCACCGCATGGCTCGCCTCGCCGAAGATGAAGACGCGCTTGCGGGTGAGGTAGGTGCTGTCGACCGAGCGTGCATACCAGGTGAGACGATCGCGGCCCGCCTGAGCGCCAAGCGGACGCGGCGGCAGGCCGGCGGCAGCGCGCACCTCGGCAAGGAAATCGCGCGTCGCGCCGATGCCGATCGGCACGGTGGAAACGATCGGCATGCCATAGGTGCGCTTCAGCCACTGGGCGGCGGGATTGGCGATCTCAGGCGAGAGCACGATGTTGAAAGCCGCATCCGGCAGGCGGGCAAGGTCGGCGGGGCTCGCACCCAGCGGCGCGATGACGCGCACGTCGATACCTTCGCTTTCCAGGAGGCGGCGGATCTCGGTCACGTCGTCGCGCACCCTGAAGCCGAGCGCCGTCGGCCCGAGAATGTTGCAGCTCAAGGGGTCGATGGTCTCGGGACGCTGGCGGTTGGCGGCGAAGGCGCGCACGATCTGGTAGAAGGTCTCGGCCGCGCCCCAGTGTTCCTTGCGCTGGTAGCTCGGCAGGTCCAGCGGAATGACGGGCAGGCCGAGATCGAGCGTGCGGGCAAGGCCGCCCGGATCGTCCTGCAGCAGTTCGCCCGTGCAGGAGGCGCCGACGATCAGAGCCTCAGGCCGGAAGCGCTCGACCGCCTCGCGGCAGGCATCGCGGAAGATGTCGGCGGTGGAAGACGAGAGGTCGCGGGCCTGGAAGGTCGTGTAGGTGACGGGCGGGCGCGAGGGGCGCCGCTCGATCATGGTGAAGAGCAGGTCCGCATAGGTGTCGCCCTGCGGCGCATGCAGCACGTAATGCAGCCCCCTCATGGAGGCGGCGATGCGCATGGCGCCGACATGGGGCGGTCCCTCATAGGTCCACATGGCGAGCTTCATGAGAGGCGCTCCCGGTTGGCGGCGTCATCGAGCAGCGCCGCGCGCATCAGTGGGCGCGCGAAGAGTTCGGCGAGATCGCCGGCCTGCTCGAAGCCCTGAATGGGGGTGAAGGCGAACTCGATCGACCATTTCGTCACACGCCCTTCGGCCTCGAAGGGATTGGCGAGGCCGAGGCCGCAGACGATGAGATCGGGGCTGGCGGCGCGACAGCGGTCGATCTGCCGCTCCACATCCTGCCCCTCGCTGACGAGAACGTCGGGGGAGAGCAGCGCAAGCTCGCCCGCCACATGCTCGCGGTGCAGATAGGGGCTGCCGACCTCGACGATCGCGGCGCCGAGTTCACGCTGGAGATAACGGGCGAGCGAGGGTTCGAGCTGCGAATCGGGGAAGAAGAAAACGCGCTTGCCGGAAAGCCAATGGCGGTAATGGGCCGTGGCTTCGCCGGCCCGCTGCAGCGGCTTTGCGATCACGGCCTCGAAGCGAGCGGGATCAACCTTGAAGGCATCGGCAATGGCGGCCAGCCAGGCGCGCGTGCCCTCGCCCCCGAGCGGGAAGAGCGCGTCGATGCGGCTCGCGCCTGCCTTTTCCAGCGCCGCGGCCGTCGCGCCGAGATAGGGCTGGGCGAGCACGTAGCGGGTGCCGGGACCGACGGTCAGCCTGTCCGTCGCGCTGCGGCCGGGCAGGAAGGTGACGCCATCAATGCCGAGGGCCGTGAACAGGCGGGCGAACTGGTCCTCCACGACATCGGCGAGACAGCCGGCAACGACGAGGCGGGCCGGGCTGTCCGTCCTGCCAGGCGCGCGTTTGGCCGCGTCGGCAAGGAGAGCAGCCAGGAAATTGTCCTCGCCCTGCGTGAAAGTGGTTTCGATGCCGCTGCCGGAATAGGCGATCACCCGACGGGCCGGCTGATGGCGCGCGTCCAGCCGTTCGGCAGCGCGCGCGAGGTCGAGCTTGATGACCTCGGATGGGCAGGAGCCGACCAGCACCAGCATGCGGATATCGGGCCGGCGGGCCAGCAGCCGTTCCACCACGCCGTCGAGTTCGTCATGCATGTCGGCAAGGCCGGCAAGGTCCCGTTCTTCCATGATGGCGGTCGCAAAGCGCGGTTCGGAAAAGATCATGACGCCGGCGGCCGACTGCATGAGATGGGCGCAGGTGCGCGAGCCCACGATCAGGAAGAAGGCGTCCTGCATCTTGCGATGCAGCCAGATGATCGAGGTCAGCCCGCAGAACACCTCATGCTGACCACGCTGGCGCAGGATGCGGCCGGGCTGATCAGTGCCGGAAAGGCCCTGAACCCGATCAGGATCGATGCAGACGCCATTGAGCGCAACGGGCGGGAAGGGCTTGTTCATGGCGTGCGCCCCGCCGCGGAAAGGCCGGCCACGGGTTCCGCCCGCATCGGCGCGGAGAGCCGCGCCATCCGCAGCTTACAGAGAAACTGCCCGGCATTGACGACGTAGGTCGCATAGGCCGCCAGCGCCAAGGCCATCAGCGCACCCGGCGCCAGAAGGCCCTGATGCAGGCAGACGAGGTAGGCCGTATGCAGCGCCAGCACGAGGATCGAGAAGACATCTTCCCAGAAGAAGGCCGGCGCAAAGAGATAGCGGCCGAAGACGACCTTTTCCCAGATGGAGCCGGTGATCATGATGGCGTAGAGCGCCAGCGTCTTCACCACCACCGAGACCGAGGCGGCCCACAGGCCCTCGCCGCTCCAGAGGTAGTTAAGGACAAGGACGAGGCTGACGAGGAAGATCACGAACTGCACGGGCGCGAGAATGCCCTGCACCAGCGTCCAGACGCTCGCGTCGCGCCGGCGCCGTTCCTCCTGCGTGTAGAGGATGGGGTATCCTGCCGATTGTCCGGTCTTGCCCATCGCGTGTCTTCGCCTCCCCAGCGAGCCCCGGAGCGGTTGGGCCGCGCCGGGACATTTCGCAAGACTAATCCCCTAAAGCGGAAAGTGTCAACTTGAGTTGACGTAACTTTCCATTTACATCCTCCGCCATTCCCGTCATGTTTGTGCTGCTCGCGGGTCTGCGGCCTCATCTGCCCCGGACGGCCACGCGCCAAAAATGCACGTTGTCGGTCATGGGGGGCGCGCTTCGGCGCGGGGGCAACATGGACAATTCGCCAGGGGACGGCAGGACGCGACACACGCGGACCAAGGAGGGAAGCGCTCATCCGAGCACCACTGCGGCCCGCGAGGCCAAAGCGCCGGAGGAGACGGGAACACATTCGCGACCCCATGGTTCGAAGGGATTGCTTGCCCCGGGCACCGTGGCAGGCTACCTAGGGTCTGGCGAACGGGATGAACTGCGCCGTATCATACAGGGAACGGTGGCTTTGATGACCGCCGACAAGCTGGCAACGCGCTACGAACTGGGTCTGGAGCACGACCGTGACTATGACGGTCCTCTGGCGCGTTTCTGCGCGATGCTGGTGGATCCCGATATTGGCCTGCCGGCACTGCGCGGCTTCCTGCGCAATGACCTTCCGCCGGAGCGCCCGGATTTCCACCGCATCCTCTTCCTCGAGACCACGGCGCGGCTGCTCGGCCGCAAATGGGTCGAGGACGATTGCAACTTCATCGACGTGACGATCGCCACCGCCAGGCTGCAGGAGATCATCCGGGCCATGTCGGGCGAGTTTCGAGAGATCCAGCTCAGGCCCGCGACGCCCCATGTGCTTCTGGTCGCGCCGGTTGGCGAGCAGCATACGCTGATGCTGCATCTCCTTGCCCTGCTCTTCGATGCGCTCGGCTGGACGCACCGCATCGTCGACGGGCGCACCGCCAGCGGTCAAAAGCTCGAAAGCGCCATCGAGCAGGCCGACATTATCTGCATCGGCTGGAGCAACGAACAGCTGCGCGGCGCGTTCACCGATCTCGTCGAGACCATCCGGCGCGTGACGCCGGACAGGCAGGCCCCGATCGTCGCCGGCGGCATCGCAGCCCTCGATTGCGTTGATTTTCTTGTGAGTTTGGGGATTGACTGCATCTGCGACAGCATTTACTCCGCATCACGGATATGCGAATGCTTCTATGAGTTCAGGAAGGCTAGCCAGCAGGCTCCAGGTCATGGCCGCACAACGGCCGAGACGGCCGGAAACGATTGGCTCGCTCCATGAAGACCCTCAACGGTCACAGCGAAAACGACGGATTTGACAGTGTGGTCGGGCTCTTGAAGTCGCTCGACCCCGAGGCCGTCGGTGCGCTTGTGGGTCTTGGCGCCGATATCGTCATGCTCGTCGACGATGCCCATGCCGTCCACCGCATCTATCTCGCCGACGAGGAGCTCGGCCGCTCCGGCCTTTCCAAGGCCGAAGGCAAGCGGCTGCAGGATCTCGTGACCATCGAATCTGTGCCGAAGATCGACGCCATGCTGGCCGTGACGGGCGAGGGGCGGCGCGTGCGCGGCTATCAGGTCAATCACCGCGCCAGCGGCCGGCCGGATCTGCCCGTCGTCTATTCCGCCTATGGCGGCGCGGGCTTTCCCTTTACGCTCGTCGTCGGTCGCGAGCTGCGCCAGCAGATGCGCGACCAGCAGCGCCTCGTCGAGACCCAGATGGAGCTGGAGTCCGAATATCGCGAGCTGCAGGAAGCCGAGGCGCGCTACCGCACCGCCTTTCAGATTTCCGCCGTCGGCCACATCATGGTGGATGGCGAAAAGCGCACCGTGCTGGATGCCAATGTCGCGGCGCTGTCGCTGCTCTCGCTCGGCAACAATGGCGTGGTCGGCAAGCCGCTGCGCGAGCTCTTCGACAAGGACGAGCGCGACCGCTTGAGCGATGCCGTGGGCGAGGCGCGCCATGCGCCGCATCCCGTTTCGCTCGACACCATCCTCAGCGCCAAGGGCGTTCCCGTCTCGCTGGGCCTCAGGGCCTACCGCGAAAACGGCTTCACCAACCTCATCGTCACGGTCTGGCCAAGTGCCGATGCGGGCGAGGCGCGCCGCCAGCGCACCGTCAAGCCGGAGCGACATGTCGTTGATCTCTCCGACCTGCCGGAGGCCGCGGTGCAGACGTCTGCGGACGGCGTGGTGCTGGCCGCCAATGCCGCCTTCCTCGATATCGTCCACGCCCCATCCCTGCCGCAGGTGCTCGGCCGTCCGGTCTCTTCGTGGTTCGCGAAATCCGCGCTCGACATCCACGTTCTCTATTCGCGTCTTGCCGAAGAGCCGGTGGTCAGGGGCTTTTCCGCGACGCTGACCGACAATCTGGCCGCTGACCGGCCCGTGCTGATCTCCGCCCGCCGCAATCCGCAGACGCTTGAGATCCAGATGATCCTTGCCACCCCGCCGGCCCTTGCCGAGCGGCTGGCCATTCCGGCCCCCGGCGCCGGCGAGCAGCAGGCGGAGGGCTTTGCCAATCTCGTCGGCAAGGTGCCGCTGAAGGACCTGATGCGGGAATCGCTCGATGTCATCGAGAAGATCTGCATCGAGGCCGCGCTCGACCAGACCCACAACAACCGCGCGCTGGCCGCCCAGATGCTCGGCCTGTCGCGCCAGAGCCTCTACATCAAGCTGCGCCGCTACGGGCTGGAAGACTATCGCCCCGCCGTCGACGGACACTGAACACGGCCTCCATTTGGCTCACACGAAAAGTGTCAATTTCATTTGACACTCCAGGGCGGCAGGCATAGCCTTCCCGCATGGCGATCACACCTTCACCCACATTTCGGTCGGATGTTCCCCATCCCTCCTCCGTCATCGCGCTCCTGAAACCGATCACGTGGTTTCCGCCGATGTGGGCCTATGCCTGCGGGGCGATCGCCTCCGGGGCGCCGCTGCTTGCCAGCGCGCCGATCGCGCTCGTCGGTATCCTTCTGGCCGGCCCGCTGCTGTGCGGGTCCAGCCAGGCGATCAACGACTGGTTCGATCGCCATGTGGATGCGATCAACGAGCCGGACCGGGTCATTCCCTCCGGCCGCATGCCGGGTCGCTGGGGCCTTGCCATCGCCATCATCACCTCGGTTCTCTCGGCGCTGGTTGCGGCGCTCCTCGGACCCTTCGTGTTTTTCGCGGCGCTGATCGGCATCGCCTTCGCCTGGGCCTACAGCGCGCCGCCCTTCCGCTTCAAGCGCAATGGCTGGCTTGGCAATGGCGTGGTGGGCCTCAGCTACGAAACGCTGCCCTGGATCACCGCCGCCGCGGCCCTTCAGGGCGGGGCCCCCGCGCCGGCCATGCTGCTTGTCGCGCTGCTCTACGGCATCGGCGCCCATGGCATCCTGACGCTCAACGATTTCAAGTCGATCCGCGGCGACCGGCAGATGGGCATCGCCACCCTGCCGGTGCTGCATGGGGCTCAGAACGCCGCGCGTATTGCCTGCCTCGTCATGGCCGTCCCGCAGGTCGGTGTCGCCGCGCTTTTGCTCCATCACGGCCTGCCGCTGGCCGCCGCCCTTCTGGCGCTGCTGATCGGCGTGCAGATCGCTTGCATGGCGCGCTTCCTGCGCGATCCCGTCGCCCGCGCCGTCTGGTATTCGGCCATCGGCGTCGGCCTTTACGTCACCGGCATGATGGTGACGGCCGTGGCGCTGCGCACGCTTGCCCTGCCCGTTTTCGCGATGTGAAGGAGAAGGCCGATGTCCGGACGACGCGCCTGGTTTTCCGGTAGAGCCCGCAGCGAAGGTCTCGGTTGGCTTGCCATCGCAAGGCTCGGCCTCGTGCAGGCCGCTCTCGGCGCCATCGTCGTCCTCACCAATTCGACGCTCAACCGGGTGATGGTGGTCGAGCTTGGCCTTGCCGCCGTCATTCCCGGGCTTCTCGTCGGCCTGCACTATGGCGTGCAGATCACCCGGCCGCTCTGGGGGCACCGCTCCGACGCGGGCGCCTCGCGCACCCGCTTCATCCTCGCCGGCCTTGCGCTTCTGGCGGCTGCCGGAACGCTCGCGTCGGCCACCACCTTCCTCTTCGAGCGCGACATGCGGCTCGGGCTTCTCGTCGCCGTCATCGCCTACGGGCTGATCGGCATCGGCATCGGGGCCAGCGGCACATCGCTGCTCGCCCTCATCGCCACGCGCACCGCGCCCGGACGGCGGGCCAGCGCCGCCACCATCACCTGGATGATGATGATCTTCGGCATCATCGTTACCTCAATCGTCACGGGTGCGGCGCTCGATCCCTATTCGCACGCCCGCCTCGTCATCATCACGGCGCTGACGGGTGCTGTGGTCTTCGCCGTCGCCTGTCTTGCGCTCGTCGGCATCGAGCGGGGCACCGCGCCGCTCACCGATGGCAAGCCTGAACAGCCGGCCATCGCCTTCCGCGACAGTCTGCGCGACGTCTGGCAGGACCGGGAAGCACGCCTCTTCACCCTCTTCATCTTCCTTTCCATGCTCGCCTATTCCACGCAGGACCTGATCCTCGAGCCCTTTGCCGGCCTCCTGTTTGCGATGACGCCGGGCCAGACGACGACGCTTTCCGGCACGCAGCATGCGGGCGTCTTCCTCGGCATGGCGGCGGTCGGCATTGGCGGATGGCTGGCGGGCCGGCGCGCCCCGGCGCTGGCGCGGGTCTTCATCGTCGCCGGCTGCCTCGGTTCGGCGGGGGCGCTCGCGCTGCTCGTGATGGCCGCGGCGGCCGCGCCGCACTGGCCGCTCGAAGGCACGGTCTTTGCGCTCGGCCTAGCCAACGGCCTCTTCGCCGTCGCCGCGATCGGCACGATGATGGGCCTTGCCGCGGACGGGCGCACGCAAAATGCCGGCCTGCGCATGGGCGTATGGGGCGCGGCCCAGGCCATCGCCTTCGGCCTCGGCGGCCTCACCGGCAGCCTCGTCGTCGATCTCGGCCGGCGCTTCACCGCCTCCGACCGCGAGGCCTTCATGATCGTCTTTGCGCTGGAGGCCACGCTCTTCCTCGCCTCCAGCCTCGTGGCGTTGCGGCTTGGCCGGCGCAAGCCATCCCCGATGGCGACGCTCTCCCAACACCCTCTTGCAGCGGAGTAGACCGATGCAGACGCCACGCGACACACCTTCAGCCGAAAGCACCACCACACAGTCCTTTCCCGCGCTTTTCGACGTCGCCGTCATCGGCGGGGGGCCGAGCGGGGCAATCGCGGCGGAATGGCTGGCGCGGCGCGGCGCATCCGTGTTGCTCGTCGATCCCGGCGACCGCATCAAGCCCTGCGGCGGCGCCATTCCCTGCCGGGCGCTGGAGGATTTCGCCATCGCGCCGGAGATGCTGGTAGCGCGGGCCCATGGTGCCCGCGTCATCGCGCCCTCCGGCAAGGCGGTGGAAATGCGCATCGGCACGGCCGGCTATGTCGGCATGGTGGACCGCGCGACCTTCGACCCCTATCTACGCCGCCGGGCGGAAGCGGCGGGCGCAACGCCCTTCACCGGGCGGCTGGAGGCCATCGAGGAGCGGCCGGGCGAACCGCTGGCGCTGACGCTCTCTCCCTCGCGCGCAGCCGCTCCCGGCACGGAGCCGGTCACCCTGCGGGCGCGGCTGGTGATCGGCGCTGACGGGGCGAACTCCACCGTGCGGCGGCTGATGTTTTCGCCCGCCGACAAGCCGCGCTACGTCTTTGCCTATCACGAGATCGTCGAGGCACCGGACGCACCGGATCCAGCCGATTTTCGCGCCGACCGCTGCGATGTCATCTATGACGGGCGCATTTCGCCGGATTTCTACGGCTGGGTCTTTCCACATGGCAAGCAGGTGTCGGTGGGCTGCGGCTCGGGCGTCAAGGGACACGACCTGCGTCGCGCCACCGCAGACTTGCGCGCTGCGGCCGGCCTCGATGGCACCCGCACTCTACGCCGCGAAGGCGCGCCGCTGCCGCTCAAACCCATGCGGCGCTGGGACAATGGCCGCAACGTGCTTCTGACGGGCGATGCCGCCGGCACCGTCGCACCCTCCTCGGGCGAAGGTATCTACTATGCCCTGCAATGCGGTCTGCTCGCGGCAGAAGCCGTGGAGACGTGTCTCAGGACGGACAAGCCGCAAGCGCTGAAGGCGGCGCGCAAACGCTTCATGAAGGCGCATGGCCGCGTCTTCCTCATTCTCGGCATCCTGCAGGCCGTCTGGTATCGCTCCGACCGGATGCGGGAGAAATTCGTGACCATGTGCGCCGATCCCGACGTACAGCGGCTGACCTGGGAATCCTATCTCGAAAAGCGCATCGTGCGGCGTGATCCGCTGGCGCATCTCAGGGTTTTCCTGCGCGATCTCAAGCAGCTCGTGACACCCGCCGCGAGGCAGAAATGAGCGGGCTGATCGACTGGCTCATGGCGGGTTGGGTCGGCGCTCTGGCGCTGGTCGTGCTGTGGCTGGAGGTGGCGACGCTTTGCCTTGCTGCCCCGCAGCCACGCGCGCGCCTTGCCGTGCTCGCGCCGAATGCGCTTGCCGGCAGTTTCCTGCTCGCGGCCGTCGGCCTTGCGCTTTCGGGTGCGGGGGACGTGCCGATCCTGGCGCTGATGGCGGGATCGCTGGTCGCCCACGGGGTGGACATGCTCGCCCGTTTCAGGCGGCCGCATTCAGGCGCATGACGGCGCGGTTGAGAAAGGCGGCCGTGGTGACCCAGGCGAGATAGGGAATGAAGAGCAGCGCCGCCAGCGTCGAGACCGGCCAGGCGGTGATGATGAAGGCGGCAATCGACAGCCACAGCACGGCAATATCCGCAAGGGCGAGATCCATGCGGCGCAGGCCGAAGAACAGCCAGGACCAGGCAGCATTGACGAGGATCTGCACCACCCAGAACACCATCGGCAGCGACCAGCCGGACAGCGTCCACACGCTCCAGCCTGCATAGGCAATGGCGATGTAGAGCACCGACCAGACGACCGGAAAGGCCCAGTTGGGCGGCGTCCAGCCGGGCTTGCGCAGGGTCTGATACCAGGGGCCGGGCTTGAAGACCGCGCCGCTGGCAGCAGCCAGGACCACAACGGCGATGATGATGATGGCGGCCATGGGCTCCCCCGGGTGATCCAAATGCACACGCCGACACTACACAATGGGTCGCTTGGCGCAAAGCGGCCGATTGCGCCCCACACCAGCGCGCGGCGGACAGGAGGAGGCCTGCCCGCAAAACCAACCGCAGGACGGCCTCCGAAGCGCAAAAGCGCTACCGGAAACGTTCTTCGGCCAACGGTGCCTGAAAGGCCGCGAGGCCACTGTTCACTTTTTCGTCAGGTGCCCTAGCTCTCATATCCCAGCTGTTACGGGAGGTAACGCATGTCCAAGCTCATCGCATTCACCATCAGCATCGCCTGTCTCACCGCTCCCACGCTCGCCCTCGCCCAGGCAGGCGATGCCGATGCCGGCAAGAAAGTGTTCAACAAGTGCATGGCCTGCCACAATGTCGATACCGACAAGGCCAAGGTCGGCCCGTCGCTGAAAGGCCTGATCGGCCGCCAGCCTGGCACCGTCGAAGGCTACAAGTATTCCACCGCCATGGTGGAATTCGGCCAGGGCAAGACGTGGGACGAAGCCCTGCTGAAGGCCTACCTTCCCGATCCCAAGGGCATGGTGAAGGGTACCAAGATGGCTTTCCCCGGCCTCAAGGATCCCAAGGACGTCGACAACGTCATCGCCTATATCAAGACCTTCAGCACCGCCAACTGACGGGCGCAAGGTCTTCCCCGACATCGACACTGGCCGGCACGGCGCCCAATCGCCGTGCCGGCCATGCTGTGTCCTGGCGCCGGCGCGTCGATGCCGCAGCCCCCTTCCGAGACAAAACCGTCAGCAGTGTAAAAAAAAGTTTACAGATGCCAATTCTTCTCCGATGATGGGACCATGGTGCCGCGACGGGAGAACCATCCCCTGAACGCCCCGCCCCTGTGGCGGCGAGGTTTGAGAAGGGATGGCGACGCGGGCGCCGTGCGGGAGGAAACGCAATGGGCCACAGACCGACGTCATCGGCGTCCCCGCTTCTCGATGCCATCATCGGCCCTGCGGATCTGAAGGGCCTGTCGGATGTGTCGCTGGTGGCGCTTGCCGACGAGATGCGCCGCGAGACGCTGGAGATCGTCTCGGGCACCGGCGGCCATCTCGGCTCCAGCCTCGGCGTGATCGAACTGACGGTCGCTCTGCACGCCGTTTTCGAGACCCCGCATGACCGGCTGATCTGGGATGTCAGCCACCAGTGCTATCCCCACAAGATCCTCACCGGGCGGCGCGCAGCCATGCGGCAGCTCAGGCGCAAGGACGGGCCTTCCGGCTTTACGCGGCGCAGCGAAAGCGCGTTTGATCCCTTCGGCGCGGCCCATTCCTCCACCTCCATCTCCGCCGGTCTCGGCTTTGCCGTGGCGCGCGACCTCGGGGCCGCCTGCGGCGACGTGATCGCCGTCATCGGCGACGGGGCGCTGTCGGCCGGCATGGCCTTCGAGGCGCTCAACAATCTCGGCGGCACGCAGCGCCGGCTCTTCGTCATCCTCAACGACAACCAGATGTCCATCGCCCCGCCGGTCGGCGCGCTATCGGCGCATCTGAATGCGCTGACGGCCGACTGTCGCGGCGACATGGCCGTGGGCGAGCCATCGGATGCGCCCCCGCCCGCCTCGCTCTTTGCCGCGCTCGGCATGGCCTATGAAGGGCCCGTCGACGGGCACGACCTGCCGGCGCTGCTCGCGCACCTCAGGCGGCTGAAGGCGACGGCGGAGGGTCCGGTGCTGCTGCATGTCGTCACCCGCAAGGGCGCCGGCTATGGCCCCGCGGAACGCGCCGCCGACCGCTACCACGGCGTCAATCGCTTCGACATCGAAACCGGTCAGCAGGCGGCGACGCCCGCGACCGGCCCGTCCTTCACCAAGGTCTTCGCCACGGCGCTCGTCAGCGAGGCTGAGCGCGACCCGCGCATCGTCGCCATCACCGCCGCCATGCCGGCGGGCACGGGCGTCGATCTCTTCCAGCGGACCTTTCCGGACCGCGCCTTCGATGTCGGCATTGCCGAGCAGCATGCCGTAACCTTCGCCGCGGGGCTTGCCGCTGCGGGCATGAAGCCCTTCTGCGCGATCTATTCGACCTTCCTGCAACGGGCCTATGACCAAGTGGTGCATGATGTGGCGCTGCAGGGCCTGCCGGTGCGCTTTGCGATCGACCGGGCCGGTCTCGTGGGCGCGGATGGGCCGACCCATGCCGGCGCCTTCGACATCGGCGCGCTCGCCAACCTGCCGGGCTTTACCGTCATGGCGGCAAGCGACGAGGTGGAACTCGTGCATATGGTCGCAACCGCCGCCGCCCATGACAGCGGGCCGATCGCTTTTCGCTATCCGCGCGGCGAGGGAAGCGGCAAGCCGCTACCCGCCACCGGCACGCCCCTGCCCATCGGGCGCGGCCGGATCATCGAGAGTGGCAGCACGGTGGCGCTGCTCTCCTTCGGAACCCGGCTTGCGCCCTGCCTGACGGCCGCCGCCGCGCTGCGGCGGCGTGGCATGTCCGTCACCGTCGCGGACGCCCGCTTTGCCAAGCCCCTCGATACTGAGCTCATCGAAGACCTCTTCGGCGACCACAAACTGCTCGTCACCATCGAGGAGGGGGCCACGGGCGGTTTCGGCGCGCTCGTGCTGCACCATCTGGCAGGCCGCGGCCTGCTCGACGGGCGCGGTGCGATCCGCACCATGACCCTCCCCGACCTTTTCATTGCGCAGGGATCACCGGACGAAATGTATGCCGCGGCGCGCCTGACCGCCGGCGATATCGAAACGCTCGTGCTTCAGGCCCTCGGCCCGGCGCTTCCTGTGGTCCGTGAGGCGCCGCTGCGCGTACAGGCGCGGCAGAAAATCCCGGCCCCGGTTCTGCACCCGGAGGTTCGGTAGGGAGAAAACACTTTCTGATCGCAGGGGCCCATGAAATGCGTGTGGATGCCGACCCGGCAATACGCTAAGCTGCCCCGGCAGGACGGAAACGGATTGCAAAGGCCAAGGACCGGGAGGGGGAGATGGCCGGGAAGATGTCAGACGATGCAGGGCCGCCAAAGCCTCGCGGACGCAGCGATGCCGCCAAGACGCCTGAAGGCGCGGACGGCGAAGTGCACCTGAGCGCCAGCGACCACCGCCTGCTGGAACGGACCATCCGCGGCTCCGTGCCCGGCATCGTGGGCGCGGGCCATCCCGAGCTCATCCACGGCCACGCCGGCGATGCGATGGCCGGCGAGCACAGCATGCAGCATCCGGAGCTCCATCCGCTCGCCCGGCAGATGCCCGGCACGGATCAGGCCGTTGCCTTCCGCCCAAGGCTGCTCGCCTGTCTGATCGATGCCGATCCGCGCCACCATCGCGGCTTCCTCGAGGAATTGCAGCGCTCCGGCGTTCCGGTCCGCACGCTTGCGGTCCACCTTTTCGCGCCCGTCGCGGCCAGTCTTGGCGATCTCTGGTGCACGGACGAGGCTGATCTCATGCAGGTCGCGGTCGCCTCGACGCGGCTGAGCATGATCGTCAATCACATCTCCCATGCCAGCATCGCGCCGCAGGTGGAGGGTGCCCGACGCAAGAGCATTCTGCTCGCCCGTACGCCGGGCGGCCTGCACACGATCGGCCTGTCGATCGTCGCCTCCTGTTTCCGCGACATGGGCTGGGGCGTGGAAGGCGGCGGCGATCTCGAAATCGACGACAGCCTCTATACGCGCCTGTCGCGCAAGCCCTACACGGTGCTTGGCATTTCCGTCGGCCGGGTCGACGAGGTGCCTGCCTGTACGGACGTCATCCGCCGCGTCCAGACCACCCCGGCCACCCGCACCATGCGCATCGCCGTCGGCGGCCCGGCCGTCATCGCCAAGCCCCGCGCCTTCCAGGGCATCGGCGCCGACTTCGTCACCCGCTCCGCCCTCGAGGTCGTGCAGATGGCGAGTTCCGCCTGAGGGTCGGCTGCGGCGTCTCCTTTCGCTGACCGGCTGCCAAAGTGGTCAGTGATGGGGCCGGGACGGATTGCGGTGCCCGGCCAGCGTCACGAACACGACGACGGCGAGTGCCGCGATGACGAGGGCAGCTGTCATGAGGAGCAGCGTGTGGGTCTGGCTGAAAGCGGCCTTGCCCGCCTCGATCAGCGCCGCGCCCTCGCTGGCCGGAAGCGTGGCGGCGACGATATAGGTATCGCCGATCGTGCGCGAGGCCTGTTCGGCCAGAACCGGGGAGAGGCCGTGCGGCAGGTCGATCGCGTGACGGAACGCGCTCGACAGGAAGACGCCGAAGAAGGTGATGCCGAGACCGGTGCCCAGCTCATAGCCCGTCGCTTCGAGTGCGCCTGCCGCGCCGCCCTTGCTGGCATCGGCGGAGCCCATGATGGCGATCGACGAGGCCGTCAGGCCGATGCTGAGGGTGAGCCCGAGCAGGGCAAGGGCGGTGGGAACGAGCACGCCCGGATCGTGGAAATCGCTTTCCGCCAGCAGCATCAGGATGCCCGCCGCGATCAGAAGCGACAGGGAGGCGACCAGCCGCAGGCCGAACCGGCTGGAAAGGTACCCGGCGACCGGGCCGCCCACGGCGGCGGCCGCCATGATCGGGATCATGAAGATGCCGGCCTCAAGGGGCGACTTGCCGAGGACATATTGCAACTCCTGCGCCAACGTCAGCTCGACGCCCGCCAGCGCGCCGGAGGCGACGAGCGCCATCAGCAGTCCGGCAACCACGGCGGGATGCGACAGCAGCGTCAGGTCCAGCATCGGCTTTGAAGCGCTGAGCTGCATGCGGGCAAAGAGCGTCAGCGCCGCACAGCCAAGGACGACGACGAGGATGATGACCGGCAGGGACTGTTTGCCCCCGAAGCCCGCCTTGATGCCGTAGACCAGCGATATCATGCCGGCGATCAACAGAAGCGCCTGGCCGATCGGCCATTTTCCCGGGGTCGTCTGTTCGACGCGCGGCAGAAGGACATAACAGGCCGGCGCGACCACCAGCATGACCGGCACGTTGATCAGGAACACGGAGCCCCACCAGAAGTGCTCCAGGAGAAGCCCGCCGACGAGCGGCCCGACCGCGGCGCCGGCCGCGCCGACCGTTCCCCAAAGACCGAGCGCCATGGCACGCTCATCCTCGTTCTCGAACGTCTTGCGGATCAGGCCGAGCACACATGGCATGATCATCGCGCCGCCGAGAGCCAGAAACGCACGGGCGGCAATCAGCATGGCAGGGCTTTGCGCCAAGCCCGCAAGCGTCGAGGCCAATGCGAAAATGAAAAGGCCGATCAGCAGGATTTTTCGGTTGCCGACCCGGTCCGCGAGGGTTCCCATCGGAACCAGAAGCCCCGCCATCAGCAGGGGATAGATGTCGATGATCCAGAGCACGTCGGTGCCCGAGGCATTCAGCGCTTGCGTCAGTGTCGGGATGGCGACATGCAGGATCGTCATGTCGAGGACGACAGGCAGGAAGGCCAACATGACGGCGATGAGCACGAGCCATCGATTGGCGGGGAGCGACTTGGAGGACATCATTCACCTGAGCACGGGTTGCCTCCATCGATATAAATACATACGTATGGATTTCAATAGAATTTGCTGGTGGGAAGGGTGCCTTGGGAAGAAGACCGACAATCAGCCGCGAAAGCCTGCTCGAAATCGCGGAAGGGATCGTGCGCAAAGAAGGGGCGGCCGGCCTGACGATCGACGCCCTCGCAAAGCTTGCGGGCATTTCGAAAGGCGGCGTGCAATATTCCTTCGCATCGAAGGACGAGTTGGTGCGTGCGCTGATCGAGCGATGGACGTCGCAGTTCGATGAGCTGCTGGGTGACATGGACGGCGTGTCCCCCGCGGATCTGGTGCGCCATTACCTCAAGGTCATGCGCAGTTCGCAGGCGACCATGAACGCCAAGATGGCTGGCCTGATGATCGCCTATATCCAGAATCCGCAGAACATCACCGAAACCCGGCAGTGGTATAGGTCCATGTTCGAGCGCCTGGGCGGTGGCTCCCACGAAGCACAGGCCGCGCGTGTCGCCCTCCTTGCCGCCGAGGGCCTTTTCCTCCTGCGCATCGCCGGCATCGACGAAGGTGGCGAATGGAGCGCATTTCTGGATGATGTGGAGAGCGTCTTCGAGCGCGTCCTGTGATCTGCTGCGACAAAAGCGAAGGTCATTGCGGATGCAAGCGACGCTGCCGCGGATGACGGCCGGTTCGTTTTGATGGATTCGAGGTCTTCTTTAGAAAAATGAATTAAATAATTGACGGCTGCACCGTCAGTCCGAATGCTGAGCGCCACATGATGCTGATTCGGGGCGAAGATGGCGCGGTGCAGACCTTCCGGCATGCTTGGCCTCGCTTCGCGCCTCTCCCTTTCCTTTGCTGCCAGCCTGATGAGCACCACGGCGCTGGCCGACGGCGTCCTCGGCGCCTGCGCGGTCAACGGGACGGGAACCGTCTTTCTCGGCACGAGCGGTCAGCCCGGCCGGAAGCTGGATGATGACAGAGGCACCAGCGGCAGCCGCGGCAGCGACGTGGCCTGCGCGACGCGTGATCTCTCGCGCCCCGTCAATGTCTGGGTCAGCGGGGGTGCCGGTGCCTCCGCCCCTGCTCCGGGCGACGGCGGCGCTGCCGGAAACGTGACGCTGGAAGCCCATGGCACCGTCTCGGCGGATCATCTCTTTGCCGTCACGGCGAGAGGCGGCGCCGGCGGCGTGTCCACCGGCGGCGGAGACGACCGCAATGGCGGCTTCGGCAATAGCGGCGGTGCGGTCTCGATCACCAATTTCTCCGCCGCCACCCTCTCCTCCAGCGGCATTCTGGTCACAAGCGAAGGCGGTCCCGGCGGCGCGACGACTGCCAGCGGCGGCCAGGGCGGATCCGGCGGCGATACCGGCGATGTCCATGTCACGAACCAGGGCCTGCTGGAGACTGCCGGCACCGCCATCGGCGTGAGGGTACGCGGGGGTGATGGCGGCGATTATACGCCGGAGGACAATGCAATCGGAAAGGCCGGTCATGGCGGATTTACCGGACATGTCACGGTGGAAAACACCGGCCGGATCATCGCCCGCTTGCGCAATGACATCGTCGAATCCTACGGCATCCGCATCGACGTCGTGGCCGGCAGCGCCGGCAACGTCAAGGCGGGCTATTCCAATGTCGCCGGCGATACCCGTCCCATCTCCTTCACCAATTCCGGCACGGTCGAGACCTATGGCACGGGGCAGGATGCGCTGCGGATCGATGCCATCGCCGGCCACGGCACGAATGTCCAGCATCGCTCCGGCAATGGCGGCAATCCGGGCGTCACCGGCGATATCTCGATCGAGAACAGCGGGACGATGTCCACCGCGGGGGCCTCCGCCGATGGCGTCGCGGTGGAATCGCGGGCAGGCAATGGTGGCAGCGGCGGTGATGACGGCGGCCAGGGCGTTGGCGGGGGAAGTGCCGGCCAGATCATTACCACCAATTCGGGCTCAATCGTCACGCAGGGCAACTTTGCCGGCGGCGTCTATGCCGCATCGATCGCCGGAAACGGCGAGGCGGGCGGCAATGACAGCGGCCGTCACGCGGTCGGCGGCAATGGGGGCAATGGCGGGCGGGGCGGCAGTGTCGCGCTCAGCCAATCGGGCGATGGCCGCATCTCGACGAACGGCGATCTCTCTGTCGGGGCGCATCTCCTCTCGGTCGGCGGGGATGGCGGGCGCGGCGGCGATGCCAGCGCCAGCGGCCTGTTCACCTCGCTCGCCATCGGCGGCAATGGCGGCAATGGCGGCAATGGCGGGCGGATGGCGATCACCCTCAGCGACCGCGCAGCGATCGAAACGAAAGGCGACCTCTCCCATGCCGTGCTGATCGAAAGCATCGGCGGCGGCGGGGGTCTTGGCGGCAGCGCCTCCGCGCGGTCGGTGTTTTCCGCAGTCGCCGTGGGCGGCAGCGGCGGCCAGGGCGGCAATGGCGGAGATGTGGACGTCGCGCTCAAGGGGCGTGCGTCCATCAAGGCGACGGGCATGCACGCGGCCGGCGTGCTCGTCCACACGATCGGCGGCGGCGGCGGGGTCGGCGGTCAGGCCAAGGCATCGGCCATCAGCCCCGGCGTCAGTTCCACCATCGCGATCGGCGGCGCCGGCGGCGGCGGCGGCAATGGCGGACAGGTGACCGTCAACCTCGATACGGGAACATCGATCGTCACCGGCAACGAAGCGGCCCATGCGGCTGAGGGCACGAAGCCGGCGGAAAGCCCTGCGCAAACAGACGCAACAACCGCCGCAGCCATCGCCGCCCAGCAGGGAAGCAATTCGCCCGGCCTGCTCGTGCAGTCCATCGGCGGCGGTGGCGGGCAGGGCGGCACCGCCGTCACGCAGACTTTCTCCGGCAATCCGGTCGGCAGCCTGTCGCTCGGCGTCGCCATCGGCGGCAGGGGCGGGCAGGGAGGCTCGGGCGGGGCCATCACGGCCACGAACGACGCAGCGGTGACGACCCATTCCGCCAACTCCGCCGGTATTCTCCTCCAGTCGGTCGGCGGCGGGGGCGGCAGCGGTGGCGCGGCCACCTCCCTCAGCGGATCCGTCGGCGGCGAATTTTCGGCCGATCTCGGGCTGGTCATGGGCGGCAGTGGCGGGGATGGCGGCGCAGCCGGCGCCGTCAGCCTTGCCGGCAGCGGCAGCATCCTGACTGAGGGCGACAATTCGAACGCCGTCATCCTGCAATCCATCGCAGGCGGCGGCGGCGATGGCGGGCGCTCCACCCATATCGGCGTTTCCGCGAGCGGCGCCGTCTCGGCCAATGCCTCGGCCGCGATCGGCGGCAGCGGCGGGGTGGGAGGGCAGGCCGGAACGCTGACGACGACGTTCAGCGGCGACGTCGAAACGCGCGGCGCCAATGCCACCGGTCTTCTGCTGCAGTCGATCGGCGGCGGCGGCGGCAATGGCGGGTCCGCCATCAATGTCACGGCATCGCTTGGCGGTGAAACGACCCTGGCGGCCAGCGCGGCGATTGGCGGGGGTGCCGGCGCGGGCGGCTCGGGTGGCACGATCCACGTTCACGAGGTTGGAGGCGCCTTTGGCAGGATCGTCACCGCCGGCGACAATTCCAGCGGTCTCGTGGCACAGTCGATCGGCGGCGGCGGCGGCAATGGTGGCACCGCCATCGATGTCGGCATGTCCGCAACGGGCGGATCGGCCTTCAATGCCAATGTCGCCATCGGCGGCGGCGGCGGCGCAGGCGGCGCCGGGCAGGCGGTGACGATCAAGCCGGGAGCCGGGTCGATCACCACCACCGGCAATCTCTCCACCGGCATCATCGCCCAGTCGATCGGCGGCGGCGGCGGCAATGGCGGGGCGGCGGTCACCGTGACGGCCGATCTCACAAAGGCAGCGCCCAAGCCCGGCAGCACCTCCAACATCTCGCTCGGCGGCGGCATCGCGTTTGGCGGCGGCGGTCTGGCCGGCGGCACGGGAGGAACCGTCACCATCGACAGCGGCGCCAGCATCATCACGACCGGCAGCGGCTCGCTCGGCATTCTCGCCCAGTCGATCGGCGGGGGCGGCGGCAATGGCGGCGCGGCCATCGCGGCTTCGGCCATGGTCACGCAGAACGCGCAGAAGACCTACAGCGCCAATGTCGCGCTCGGCGGCGAAGGTGGTGCAGGGGCCACCGGCGGCACCGTCAGCGTCACCAGCCGCGCGGATATCCTGACGAGGGGCGACCACGCCATCGGCATTCTCGCCCAGTCGATCGGCGGCGGTGGCGGCAATGGCGGCTCATCGACCATTGCCGCCCTCAGCCTGTCCCGCGACATGCTGTCGAAGGGGCAGAGCAGCCAGACCGTGTCCGGCAATGTGGCGCTCGGCGGCCATGGCAGCGTGGGCGGCGCGGGCGGCACCGTTACCGTCACCAACACCCGCCAGATCACGACGCTCGGCGACCACGCCGCCGCCATCGTCGCGCAATCCGTGGGCGGCGGCGGCGGCAATGGCGGCGCATCGCGTGTCATTAGCATCACATCGAGCACCGCAGCCTCGAACGGCGTGAAGGAGACCTCGGCGTTCACCTCCTCGGCCGATGTCTCCCTCGGCGGCAGCGGTGGCAGCGGCGGGACGGGCGGCACGGTGACGCTCGACAATACCGGCCTCATCACGACCTTCGGCCACCAGTCGGCCGGCATGCTCGCCCAGTCGATCGGCGGGGGCGGCGGCAATGGCGGGACGAGCCTGCTTCTGTCCTACACCAAGGGCAGCAAGCCGAAGATCGGCGATGGTCCGGCGGTCACCATCAAGAGCACGGAACTTGCCGTCGGCGGCACTGGCGGCACCGGCATGCATGGCGGCACTGTCACCGCCACCAATGCCGGCTCGATCCTGACGGAAGGCGCCGTTTCGGCCGGCGTCCTGCTCCAATCCATCGGCGGCGGCGGTGGCAATGGCGGCACCGTCTTCGAATATGACCGTGTCTCGAAGGACGATTCCGAGGACCGCAAGGCCGTGATGGGCGGCAGTGGCGCGGCGGCGGGCGATGGCGGCGCGGTCACCTTCACCGACGTGAAGGACATGAAGACCGTCATCCTCACGAAGGGCCCCCGCTCCACCGGCATCCTCGCGCAATCGGTGGGCGGCGGGGGCGGCAATTCGGGCGTGGTTCAGGTCGTCCAGCTGATCGACAAGAAGGATCCCGACAACGCGCCCTCGGAAGCGGATGTCGAGGCCGAGGCCGTCACGCGGCTCTTGGGCGCGACCGGCGCCGGCACGGGCGGCACGGGCGGCACTGTCACGGTGACCGAATACGGCACGGTGGAGACGCGCGGTGAAAACGCCCATGCCATTCTCGCCCAGTCGATCGGCGGTGGCGGCGGCACCTTCTCCGACGTGAAAACCTATGGCGCGCAGACGGCGGTCGATGCGGCGCGCGACGCCCTTCCGGCCGGGCCGGGACAGAGCGGCCTTCAGGCCTCCGGCACCTACCAGCTCGGCTCGCTGGACGGCGCGGCGGGCGGGGCGCGCGACGTCGCCGTCAGTCTCAGGGACGCCGCCCGGATCGCGACGGTCGGCGCCCTGTCCTCCGGCATTGTCGCACAGGCGATCAGCCATGGCGGCGGCGACGTCGCGGCCGTCAGCGCTGACGATCTGTCTTCGACGGTCCCCGGCCTTCCGACCGCCCACGGCACCACGACGCACACGCTCTCGGCCATTCTCGGGTCGCGAGCCGTCTCATCGCTCCTGGGCACCGGCATCGTGAAGGTCGAGCTTGCCGACACCGTAGGCATCACGACACGCGGTGATGGCGCGCGCGGGATCGTGGCGCAGTCGATCGGCGGTGGGGGCGGCCTGCTGAGCGCCAATCACGCCAGCGCGGCCATGGCATCCTCCATTCCCTCGGCCAGCACCACGCTGACCCTCGCCGGCTTTACGAATGCGGGCATGCGCGCCGATGGCGGTCAGGTGGACGGGCGCATGACGGGCGCCGGCTCCCGCATCCAGACATCAGGCGATTTTGCCCATGGCATGGTCGGGCAGTCGATCGGTTCCGGCGGCGGCATTGCCGGCGTCGTCCACGACGATGGCATCACCATCGGCCGCCAGACGCTCGATATCCTCCTCGGCAGCGAAAATGGCTATCGCGACCGCTTCGCCCAATATGGCTGGGGCAACAGCGTGACGATGGTCAACACCGGCCAGATAACCACAGCAGGCGACCAGGCCATCGGCATGATGGCGCAGACGATCGGCGGGGGCGGCGGCGAGGTCTTCTACGATGTCGCGCGCGGGCAGGCCATTCAGCTCAATCTCGGCCTTGGCCTGGGGCACGCCATCGATGTGCGCGCCGGCGACGCATCCGTCACGCATACGGGGCTGGTTGCCACCAGCGGCGACCTCTCGCACGGCATTCTCGCCCAATCGGTGGCGGCCGGCGGCGGCCTGATGTCCATCGGCGATCTCGATCGCGTGGCCGGCGGACAGATCTCCGCGTCCTTCGGCAAGACGGATTTCCCCTATGGCGACGGCTATGGCTCGGCCAACGTGACGCTTTCGGGCGGCGCGATCCGCACGACAGGCGATCTCGCCTTTGGCGTCCTGGCGCAGTCGGTCGGCAGCGGCGGCGGCATCCTCTCCGTCAATGGCGGAAAAACCCTCACACCGCAGATCAGCCTCAACAGGGGCACATCAGGCTACGGAAGCGGCCCGGTTGCCGTCAGCATGGATGCCGAGAGCCTCATTTCGACAAGCGGCATCGGCGCACACGGCATCTTCGCCCAGTCGACGACGGGCGGCGGCCTCGCCCTGCTGAACGGCACGAACGGCTTTACGACCAATGCCTACGACCCCTCGCAACATGCCATTGCGGGACGCGTGACGGTCGAGGCTGACGGCACCATCGAAACGTCCGGCGCCGGCGCGCATGGCATTTTCGCCACCTCCTCGCTCGGCCCGAGCGTCATCGTGCAGGCAAACGAAAAGCTCTCCATTCTGGGCCACCTGCGGGATGGCCACGCAAACTATGTCGGCGCCGGGCAGGCATCGACGGGCAATATCTCCGTCAGTGGCGCCGACGCCTCCGGTATCTACCTGGTCTCCAAATGGCGGGACGATGTCGCTGTCGATGTCAGCATCGCCGGCACCGTTCAGGCATCTGGCGAAAATGGCGCGGGCATCCGCACGCAGAACACCAATGCGATGGAAGAGACGGGCCTGACCGACCTCAGCGACAGCAGCACGACCGTGACCAACCGCATCGTCGTGCGGGAAACCGGCCGGGTTCTGGCCCGGGACCCGGCGACGGCGACCGACGCTATCCATATCGTCAACGGTCTCGGCTCCTACCAGCTCTTCATCTTCGGCCGCGTGGCGGCCGTCGGCGCAAATGGCGAGAAGGTGCAGACCTTCAACAGCCGCGACAATGCCGTCTGGGCCGCGGGCCGGGGGAACGTGAACATCGCGGCGGGCGGCGGCGTCGAAGGCAGTCTGCGCTTCACCGGCGCAACCACCGTCACCAATGCCGGCGTGATCGACGGTTCGGTCGAGGGCGCCGCCGCCTACACGCTGCTGGGTTCCGTGGCCGCCTCGCACTATCTCGAAGTCCGCCCACAGCAGGGCGCCGCCGCCGCAATCCGGGCCGGCGAGATCACGCTCCGACAGGGATCGCAGATCCGTCCCTATCTCGGCGAATTCGGCACGCTCGCCCGGCCGGTCGAGCTCCTGTCGGCCAGCCGCGCGCTGAACGATGAGGGCGCCGTCATCGATGACGCGCCCGTGCTCGATTTCACGCTGCGCCGGGCCGGGAACCAGATGATGCTCGACAGGGTCAGTGCCGATTTCGCCGGCGTCCGGGACCTCTCCGCCAATGCCCGGACGTTCGCCACGCTCGCCGATCCGCTGGTGGATCGCTGGATGGCGAACGAAGCGGTCAGCGCCGATGACAAGGCCCTCCACGATCTCCTGCTCACTGCCGCCAACCAGACGACGACGGCCGGGCTGGAAAAGGTGATCTCCGACAACACCGATGCCTCCGGCCATTTCAATGCGAGCACCGGTCA
The DNA here is from genome assembly GCF_900155885.1 of Rhizobium sp. RU20A. Lineage (GTDB taxonomy): Bacteria > Pseudomonadota > Alphaproteobacteria > Rhizobiales > Rhizobiaceae > RU20A. The sequence continues at coordinate 61,145 of NZ_FTMB01000013.1, read as the reverse complement.
CCATGCCGCGTCAATCTCCCATATCGGCAACATCCACAGCTGCGGAACCGAATACGGCCTCTACGCCGCCATCAGCGAAAGCGAATGCACCTGGCTGAAGGGCACGCAGAGCTACAGCGAGGATCTGGCAAGCGGCACCGTCACGCGCACGCGCGGGGTTTCCCTCGGCCGGCAGATCGCCCTGTCCGACGACTGGCGCTTCGGCCTCGGCTTCGGCTACGACGTGACCAGCCTTTCGGGCGAAACCCTGAGCGCCGACAGGGAAGGCATCCATGCCGGTGCGGTGCTGAAATATTCCAGCGACGGCTGGCTGGCGAGCGCCGCCTTGTCCGGCTCCTACACCTGGGGCGATGGCGAGCGGCGCATTCCCTTCGGCGGCCTGACGGCGCGCTCCGAGCAGGAGACGCTCGGCCTTTCCGCCCGTCTTCGACTTGCCCGTCAGTTCGATTTCGGCTCGGTCTTCGCCATTCCGACGATGGATCTCGACATGTCGATGATCCACGATTTCGGTTACCGGGAAACGGGTGCCGGCAGTCTCGACCTCGCGGTCGATGCCAACACCGCCTTCCTCGCGGACCTGCATCCGCAAATCCAGTTCGGGACTGAGGTCGCGCTGGACGGTGGATGGCTGCTGCGCCCCCATGTCGAGACGGGCACGCTGTTCGCGCTCACCGATCAGACGATGACGCAATCCTTCGCCAGCGGCTCGCTGGCTGGCCTGAAGCACAGCGTGACCTCCGAGCGCGAGGACGTCAAGGCGACGCTCGCCGCTGGCCTGACCGTGTTCCAGGACGAAGGGCTGGAGGTGAAGCTGCGCTACGAAGGCACGTTCGGCGAGGATACACGCTCCCATGCCGGCAGCATCAAGATCGGCATGAAGTTCTGAAATGGTTGCCGCTGACGGAGAAGCCTGAGCTGCCCCGCCGTAGGACAGCGAAACGCCGTCGTATTGCCACGAGGACGTCCGGTGGTCGCATCACCCGTGCGAGAGAACTTCAACGGGTGACTCAGGCTGCAATCGAGGGGCGTGAGGTGGCGCGATGTGTTAGCGTGCCACTTTCCGCATTCAGGCCAGCTGATAGGCCGTCTTCACGGCGTGAAGAACTCGGCGGCCTAGGAGCCCTGTTCGCGCGGCCCATAGCGCAATACCTTGCGTCCGCCGAACGGAACATGGAAATCCACCCCACCGCACCGTGACACTACCGCCAACCCACCGGGAACGGGTGACCGTTCCGGACTATGCACTCAAGAAGATAGAAGCACGATAACCGTCATAAGCAGGTTTCCGGTCGGCGATTTGGAGACGACGAGGACCATATTCAAAGACAGCGTTCCCCGGTATCGCGCCGACGGTTGCCTACCTGGAAACGCTCCTTGTCCTCGACAACGATGCCGGCACAGTGGTTGATTGCAGCGCGGCGGCGTGGAGCCCGTGAAGTGATAAGCGATCACGGGACTGGTTCTCGGGAATGGGGCCTCGGCCTTCACGCCACAAGACGCAGCGGCAGCACCGCACGGCTGACGGCGTGAGGGGCCAGGCTGAGTATTTCTTAACCGTTCTGCTTACCGTTCTTGAAGGTTGACGCATGCTAGACATGCTTCGTCAATAGATGGACGAGGCTATGACGATTAAGGATGTACAGCGCAGGATCCGGCGTTTGATGACCGTGCAAGGCGACAATGCCGAGCTCGTAAAAGCTCAGTATCGCGCCTTCACCCGTCAAATGCCGATGATGTATTTCATCTTGCTTTCAAGCACCTGGGCGCTGGCACTGACCCATATGGGGCTGGCCCCGCACTGGCTGACGCTCGGCGTGCCATCGGTGCTGAGCCTTGGTTGCCTGCTGAGGGTGACCTTCTGGTTTCGCACCCGAAACGTCGATCCGTCGCCTGCGCTTGCTCATGCCGCTCTCCAGCGCACCAACCGCCTTGCGGGCGGCATCGCGGTCGCATTCACGCTCTGGTCGTTCGCGCTCGTGCCGTATGGAGACGCCTATACGCGATCACACGTCGCCTTTTACATGGCGATCACCGTCATCTCCTGCATCTTCTGCCTGATGTATGTGCGTTCGGCGGCCTTTATCGTGACGCTCGTCGTCAATGGTGCCTTTATCGCCTTCTTTGTCTCGACGGCTCAACCGACCTTTGTGGCGATGGCGATCAATATAGCGCTGGTCTGCGCAGGCATGATGTCGATCCTTTTGACGAACTATCGAAATTTCGAGACGATGGTCGTCTCCAAGCAAAGGAGTGATGCGCTCAGTGATGAGAATTTCCGGCTCGCCAACCTGGACAGCCTGACCGCGCTCGGAAACCGTCGCGCATTCTTTGCGAAACTGGAAGCTGAACTCGAAAAGGCCCGCGTCGGCGGAAGACGGCTCGCTCTGGGTGTCATCGACCTCGATGGCTTCAAACCCGTCAATGATCTCTATGGCCACTCAGTGGGTGATCGCCTTCTCGTCAACGTCGCAAAGCGCTTGTCGGAGACGCTGAAGGCAAGCACAGCTTTCAGGCTGGGTGGAGATGAATTCGCCATCATTGCGCCCTTCCCACCGGAAAACGATCAGCTTGTGGCGAATGCGAACACCATAGCGGCCCGATTGGGAGAACCCTATCAGATGCCGGAAGGGATCGTTCACATCTCGGCGTCGATGGGCATTGCGGTATTCCCCGACTTGGCCCTGAGCTGCGAAGAGCTCTTCGACCGGGCCGATTATGCCCTCTACCACGCCAAGAAACGACAGCGCGGCGGCGCCGTGCTCTTCAACGCCGATCATGAAAACAAGATCAACGTCGACGCCCGCATCGAGAGCGTTCTCAAGCAGGCGGATTTGGACGCCGAGCTGTCCCTGGTCTTCCAACCCATCATTGACATCACCGACGGCTCGCTCATCGGTTTTGAGGCTCTGGCCCGATGGGACAGCCCGACTCTTGGAAGGGTGCCTCCAACGCGCTTCATTCCGATTGCCGAACGGGCCGGAATGGTCTGCGCGCTGACAAGGCCGCTTCTCAGGAAAGCGCTGGCCGCAGCCCGGACCTGGGATTCACCGTTGCGCCTCGCTTTCAACCTGTCGGCCCATGATCTGAATGCATACGACGCCGTTCTGGCAATCGTCGGCATCATCAACGGCAGCGGTTTCGATCCCCAGCGCCTTGACCTTGAGATAACCGAGACAGCCTTGACTCACGATTTTGCGCAGATCACCCATGCCGTCGAGACGTTGCGCAGGCTGGGCTGCGGGATTTCCCTTGACGATTTCGGCACAGGTTATTCCAGCCTGACACGGCTGCACGCTCTGCCCCTGACAAAACTCAAGATTGATCGCAGCTTTGTCACCGATCTGCACCAGAAGCCTTCAAGCTACAAGATCGTGAAATCTCTTCTGGCGCTTAGTGCGGACATGGGATTGGATTGCGTCATTGAAGGTGTCGAGACGAAGGAAGAGCTCGCCGCTCTCAAGACATTGGGCGGCTCACAGGTGCAGGGATACGTATTCTCTCTTCCATTGACCGCGGAGGCTGCCGGGGCGTTGGCCGCGCAAAGTGCCCGCCCGCTCGGCAAATTCGCCGTTTGACACGCCTTGCAGGCTGTCCGCTGAAGCGGTGACGGCGTCTGGTTTTCCAGATCTTGCTGCGATGGTTGTGAATGTCGCTCGTGCCGGTACGGAGCCGGAATCGGGCAAGGCGACGCGCGCGGTCGTCCTGACCGATCTTAAAGGGCCGCGCGCAGGATCGTCTCGAGCGCCGCCCTGTCGAGGGGCACGGGATTGCCGCCAGCACAGGGGTCGCGTTCGCCCATGGCGGCGACCCTGGCAATGTCGATGTCGCCAAGCCCCATGCCGGAGAGCGTCTGCGGGATGGACAGACGCTCCCTGAGGGTCAAGATCCAGTCGATGACACCGTCCGCACCCGGCCTTTCAAGGTCGAGGAAGCGCGACAGGAGATCGAGCTTGTCGGCTATGGCCGGCGCGTTGAAGCGCAGCACGTAGGGCATCAGAACCGCATTCAACAGGCCATGATGGGCATCGTGGAGGGCGCCGAGGGGATGGGCGAGCGCATGGATCGCGCCGAGGCCCTTCTGCAGGGCGACGCAGCCCATGCCGGAGGCGATTAGCATCTGCGCACGGGCTTCAAGATTGCTGCCATCCTCCACCGCGGCGGGCAGCCAGGTCTTGATGAGGCGAAGCGCATTCAACGCGATGCCCTCGGCCATCGGGTGGAAGCTCGGCGCCGAGAAGGCTTCGAGCGCATGCGAGAGCGCATCCATTCCGGTTGCCGCCGTGATGGGGGCGGGCAACCCGACGGTCAGTTCAGGATCCATGATGACGATGGCCGGCATCATGCGCGGATGGAAGATGATGACCTTCCGATGCTCATCATCATGGGTGATGACGGAGGAGCGGCCAAGCTCCGAGCCCGTGCCCGCCGTCGTCGGAATGGCGATGACGGGGGTCAGGCGCGAGGTGTCGGCCCGCATGAAATTGTCGCCAATATCCTCGAAATCCCATATGGGGCGTGACTGGCTGGCCATGAAGGCAATGGCCTTGGCAGCATCGAGCGCACTGCCGCCGCCGATCGCGACCACGACATCATTGCCGCCGGTCTTCATCGCTTCCACGCCGTCGGCGACGTTCCTGCCGGTCGGGTTCGGCTTGACCTCGGAATAGAGGCGGGGCTGCAGGCCGCCTTTCCGCAGCACGTCGAGGGTGCGGTGCACCGGGAAAAGGTCCTTGAGCCCCGCATCGGTCACCACCAGCGGGCGCGCCGCGCCGAGTTCGCGCACGAAGGCCGCAAGCGCCTCGATTCGGCCTGCGCCAAAGCGCACGGCGGTCGGGAAACTCCAGTTCGAGGCGGTGGCGGCAGTGTGCAGGGACATGATGAAAACCTTTCGGCTGTCAACTGCCGGCAGCCGCCTGCCGTTTCAGCGCGCGGCGGCGCATGTATTCGGCAAGGGCGACGAGCAGAAGGGCCGGTATGAAGTTGAGGGTGGCGAGGGCCGGATAGATTGGCGAGGAGCCGACGGCGATGCCGCTGTAAACGAAGACCGGAAGCGTGCGTGCCGTCCCGGAAAGGGAATAGGAGATGTAGAAGTTTCCCCACGACAGCAGGAAGGAGAAGGTGGCGGCGGAGAAGATGCCGGGCCACAGCAGCGGGAACGTGACTTCGCGGAAGACCTCCCAGCCCGAAGCGCCGGCATCGCGGGCCGCATCCTCCAGCGTCTCGTCAAAGCCATGGACCTGCACGGCGACGATGACGAGCGCAAAGGGGGTGATGTAGACGATATGCCCGATCACGACGGTCACCAGCCCCGTCGAAAAGCCGAGCCAATTGCCAAGCACCGAAAACCAGAGCAGCATGACCACGCCGAGCAGCAATTGCGGGAAGAGCAGCGGCGCAAAGGTAACCGCGCGGAAAAGCGATTGCAGGCGGAACCGGTATCGGATCCAGGCAAGGGCGCCGGCGGTGCCGAAAACGGTTGCAAAGACGGTCGAGACCGCTGCGACGATCGCAGAATTCGCGACGGCCGGCAGGAAGTCCGGCTTGCGGAACAACTCTCCATACCATGCGAACGAGAACCCTTCGATCGGCAGGGTCAGCACCCGGCTGGAGGTGAAGGAGAAGGCGACGAGCGTCACGATCGGCACGTAGAAGAAGACAAGCAGCAAGACCACGCTGCCGACCAGCGCCGTATCGAGCACCATGTCCTTGACGCGGGTTGTCCTCATGCCGCAGCCCTCCGCTTGCCGAAGGGGTTGCGCAGCGCGATCACGCCGACAAGGGCGAGCGTCAGCGCGCCGATCAGGATCAGCACCAGGGTTAAAGCCGCGCCGAGCGGCCAGTTGACGCGGGTCTCGAAGCTCTGGCGGATCAGTTCCGAGGCCAGCGGCGCCGTACCGCCACCGAGCACCCTCGGCTCAAGGAAGGCGCCGAGACTGAGGACGAAAACCAGGATGGCGCCGGAGTAAAGGCCGGGACGGGCAAGCGGCAGCGTGACTTCGAAGAAGGCGCGCACGCGCGACGCCCCCGCATCATAGGCGGCCAGCAGCAGGTCGCGGTCGATCCTGACCAGCGAGAGATAGATGGTGAACATCGGATAGACGACGAGATTGTAGACCATGCCGATCATCGTTCCCGCAGGGCTGAAGAGCAGGTTGAGCGCCTCCGCCGGGAAGCCGAGATGGGCAAGCAGCCAGTTGGCCACGCCGTTCTTGTCGAGCACCAGGATCCAGCCGAAGGTCTTCAGCACGGCATCGGTCAGGAAGGCGAAGATGATGAGGATCTGGATGGCGGTGCTGTAGCTTTTCAGCCGCGTCGCGAGCGCATAGGCCGCCGGGAAGGCGATCAGGACGCACAACACCACGCAGATCAGCGCCATCACCATGGTCCTGCCCATGATCGTCCAGTAGTGCGGCTTGGAGAAGACCTCCGTCCAGATCTTCAGATCCCAGGTCCAGACCAGCCGGTAATATTGCGTCGTCTGGAACGTCAGCACGGCCGTCATGACAAGCGGCACCAGGAAGAAGACCAGCATGACGAGGGCAAGCGGCGCCACCGCGGCGATCAGGACGGGATCTCTCCAGCTTTTCTGTTCGATCTTCATGCTTCACTCCGAAAGCAGGAAGGCGGCAGCGGGATCGAAACCGATCCGCACGGTTTCGCCGACCTTCGCGGGAAGCATGATCGACCCGGCGAGATCCATCACCACCGGCGCATCGAGCCCTGTCACGCGCACCCGGTACTGGGTGGACGATCCCTTGATGAAATACTCCTCCACCATGCCCGTCATCGACCAGACGCCATTTTCCCCCGTTGCATCGAGGAAGCGGATGGTCTCCGGACGCACGAGAAGGGCCGTGCCGTTTGGCGTCAACGAGGGGGAGACATGGTCGGCGGCAAGCCGTGCAGGCGCGCCGGTCGCGAGCGGCGATGTCACCGTCATGGCGCCGTTACCCGCCGGTTCGGCGCGGACGGGCAGGAAGTTGGTCTCGCCGATGAAGCCGGCGACGAAGCTGTTTGCGGGGCGGTAATAGATGTCCGTCGGCGTGCCGATCTGGATGACGCGCCCCGACCGCATGACGCAGATGCGATCGGCCAGCATCATCGCTTCCTCGAGATCGTGGGTCACCAGGACAAAGCTCGTGCCGATCTCCCGGTGCAGCTTCTTCAGCTCTGCCTGCAGCGACTTCTTGAGCTTGGCATCGAGCGCGCTCATCGGCTCGTCGAGCAGCAGCACGCTCGGCTTCGAGACGAGCGCGCGGGCAAGCGCCACGCGCTGCTGCTCGCCGCCGGAGAGCTGCGCGGGATAGCGGTCGAGATACTCCGGCTTCAGGTGCATCAGATCGATCATGGCGCGCACGCGCGCCTCGATCTCGACCCTGGCGACCTTCTGGAGTTTCAAGGGAAAGGCGATGTTGTCGGCCACCGTCTTGTGGGGAAAGAGCGCGAGCTTCTGGAACACCATGCGGGTCGGCCGGGCCGCGGCCGGAACGCCGGCCATGTCATCGCCCCGGATGCTCAGGCTGCCGCCGGTCAGGTCCTCGAAGCCGGCGAGGATCTTCAGCAGCGTCGTCTTTCCGCAACCGGACGGGCCGACAAGCGCGACGAATTCCCCCGCACCGACTTGCAGCGAAACGCCGTGAAGCGCGCGGGCCGCGCCATAATCCTTGACGATGGTGACGGCGTCGATGATCGGGCTTGCCAACGCTTCCATTCCCCCAGACCGGTTACCTGTCGAAACATCCGGCCCGCAGGGTCATGCGGGCCGGACACGGGGCTACGCTCAGCGCGCGGCCAGTTCTTCCTGCCAGATCGCCAGCATGTCGTCGATGTTGGGCGCAACGCGGTGGAACTGGCTGTTGTCCCAGGCCGTCCACATGTAGTCCATCTGCAGAGCCTTGCGCTCCTGTTCGGAAAACAGCGCTTCCGCCTTCGCGTTGGGGACGAGATTGCAGGTGGCCTCGGTGATCGCCAACTGCTTGGCGACATCAGGAGAGACGATGTATTTCAGGAAGTCGGCGGCGATCTGCGAGTTCTTGCCGTTGTCGATGAGACCGGTCGCCTCCATCCAGATGATGCCCTGCTTCAGGCCGTTCTTCGGCTCGGGCACGATGGACTGGATGTAATCATGGCCCTTCATGCGAAGCGCCGAGGTGCAGTAGGTGCCCCCGCCGATCAGCGCGCGGAAGGAGCCGTCGATCAGGCCTTTCTGGGCGATGGCAAGATCGGCCACGATCGCGCGGGTGTTCTTGAAGGCCGCACGCAGCACCTTGCGCACCTCTTCCAGCGCCTTGTCGTCCAGTTCCTCATAGGGGTTGACGCCGGCATAGAGTGCCAGCGGCATGATCGGCCAGTCACCCCAGTCCAGAAGGCAGATCTTGTCCTTGTAGGCGCTGTCGAAGACAGGCGCATAGCTCGACCAGGTTTCAAGTGTGTCGAACTTGGTGTTGACGGTCGGTCCGACCCAGCCCCAGCGGGTCGGCAGGCCAGTCGCCTTGCTGTCGTGCTGCAACGGGGCGAAGGGCGCGGCAAATTGCGGATAGAACTCCGCATACTGCTCGGCGAATTCGGCATCGTCGAGATAACGGCAGAACCCTGCCGGACCCATGCGCTGGATCCATGGGCTGTCGGAGGAGACGAGATCGAAATCGCGCGATGCACCCGCCGCGAGCTTGGCAAAGCCGCCGGCGGAATCAGTGATAAGGTCGACCGAAATCGAGACGTCCTTGGACTTTTGAAACGGATCGAGGATGCCGGGGGCATTGTAGCCTTCCCAGCACATGTAGTTCAGGCTTTCGGCCGCGTGGGCAGCGCCGGGTCTTGCAAGAAAGCTGCCGACGATGGCGGCGGCGCCGAGCCCGCCCATGCCCTGGAGCACGGCGCGGCGATTGAGGTCTGCTGTTCCCTTTGTCATTTTTCTTCCCTTTCCTTCGTCCCAGTCTTTACCACGTCAGGAGCGCTGTCCCCTGACGCATCATCAGATCGATCCTCGTTCCCCGCCGGCCGGATGACGCCCGATGCCTTGTTTTCCTGCCGCCTTGTCCTCACACTTCGGCTGGGAAATGTCCTAGACGACGCCGAGATAGCGCCTCAGTTCCCACTCGCTGACTTGTTTCTGATAGGCCGAAAACTCCACCTCGCGGCTTTCCACGAAGCTTGCGACGAAATCGCCGCCGAAGAGTGCGGTTGCGGCACGGCTTGCCTTCAGCCGTTGTGCCGCATCCCAGAGGTCGCGCGGGAAGACGGTTTCGGCAGCGGGCCTGGCGAGATAGAAATTCTCGGCGCTGCCGGCAGGCGGCTCGATGCCGTTCTCCATGCCGTAAAGGCCGGCGCCCAGCATCATGGCGAGCGCGAGGTAGGGATTGGTGTCTGCCGAGGGCACGCGGAATTCGAGCCGTGTCGCATCTGGATTGTCATTGATGACGCGCAGGGCGGCGGTGCGGTTTTGTACGCCCCAGTTCGACGCCGTCGGCGCCCAGGCGCCCGGCACCAGACGCTTGTAGGCGTTGACGGTGGAAGAGCACATGGCGAGCAGTTCCGGCATCAGCTGCAACAGCCCGCCGATGAAGTGACGGGCGGCGGTGCTGAGCCCGTCCGGCTGCGCGCGATCCGCAAAGACCGGATTGCCTTGCTTGTCCCGCAGCGAAAGATGCAGATGGCCCGACTGGCCGGACAGGGAGGGCGAGAGCTTGGACATGAAGCTCACGGTCAGGTCGTTGCGGGCAAAGTAGGAGCGGGCGAAGTTCTTGAACAGGAGGGCGTCGTCCGCCGCCTTGATGCCACCGGCATAGACAAGCGGCGCTTCGAAGCAGCCCGGTCCAAGCTCCGTGTGGATGGCATCGAGGTGCACATCCATGACACCCATCGTCTCCTCGAGACCTTCGAGTAGGTCGCCATGAAGGGCCGATGTCTGCAGCGAATAGGTGCGATTGCCCTGCGCAAAATGGGTGAGGTCGCGGTAATCCTTCGCCTTCATCGTTTCGGCCGTCTCGTCGAACACGAAGAATTCGAACTCGAAGGCAGAAAAGACGTCAAAACCCAGCGCTTTCGCCTTGGCGATCTGGTCAAGGCAGACATTTCGCGGTGTGCGCCGGCCAAATTCTCCGGTAAAGTCGGCAAGGCAGAGCGCAGAGCGCTCGGCGAAGGGATAGGTGCGGATCGTGTCGGCAAAGAGCGCCGCCGGGCGGTCGATGAAGGCGCCGTCGCGGAACGTCTCCTCTGCTATGTCCCAGAAATACAGAACCTCGCAGAAGGGGTAGCCCTGCTTGGCCAGCTTCATCGCCTTTTCAGCCGAAACACGCTTGTCGCGGAACTCGCCTTCCGGATCGACCATGCCGATGTGGACGGCATCGGCACCCTTTTCCCGGATGATCCTCTCGAACACCTGCGCCGCTTCTGTCGTCTTCGTCATGTCTTTTGCCCCAGAATTGGCTTGAGGTTAGAGGAGCGTTCCGGTTAAAAAAATATCCCCAGAGGGATAGGGCAGGGGTGACGGTCTTGTGGCCGGAGCATATTCGCCGAAGCGGGATTTGCAGAAGCGCTCCTCCTGGTAGGATCGAGGCAGTCCGGGCGCATACCGCTGACGCGCTCAAGCGTCAAAAGGGGAAGGATCCGGTTGTTGATCAGCAATTTCGCAGCCTGGAACGGCGCGCTGGCCGAAGCGATGGCGGCCGTCGGCACGCCGGAATTTCCGGATCGGCTGGAGGACCTGCTGCGGATCGTCCTCGATTTCGACATCCTCATGGTGTTCGGCTATCGCGGCGTCGGGCGGCCGATCGTGCATTTCCACAATATCCGCGATTTACGGGCAGGGACGGTGATCGATGCCTACGTGGCCGGTCCCTATCTCCTCGATCCGTTTTACGCAGCCGCCACCAGCCCGGGTGTCGAGGGGGTGCGGCGCTTGCGCGACATGGCACCCGACCAGTTCTACAGTTCCGAATATTTCCGCCAGCATTATGCGCTGACCGGCATCCGCGACGAGGTGGGGATCATCTGTCGCCCGGCGCAAGACCATGGCGTCGTGCTGAGCTTCACCCGTCCGTTCAGCGCTCCCGCCTTCGGCCAGCGTGACCTGAGGAGCGTCCATGGCGCCGCGCCGGTCGTCAGGCCACTGCTTGAGAACCACCTCAACCGGGCCGCTACCGCCATGCGCCTTGACCAGCCGCCGGCGGATGCGATCAACCTCACGCTGACCCGCATGACCGACGGCCTCTTGACGCCCCGCGAAATCGAGATCACCTCGCTGATCCTGCGGGGCCATTCGACCATGTCGATTGCCGAACAGCTCGGAATCGTGGAGGGAACCGTCAAGATCCACCGGAAGAACATCTACCACAAGCTCGGCATTTCCTCCCAGGCCGAACTCTTCGGAACCTTCATCCGTCAACTTTCCCTCTAGGGCTCGCCCTTTTCGCCCCATCGACAAGAGGGGGCCGCACTTGGAAATAGAATGTACCCGCTACACGCGACTTCTCGGGTAATCAACGTTATGGAACCTGACGCCTGATCGTTTTCACCCGGGTTGGCCGCTCGTCCACGCGCCACGCGTGCGATGCGTCTAAAACTTGCGAAACATGATGAACGCGTCGACATAACCCAGCGACGGGTGAAGGAATGCCTCTGGGAGCCTGCCGACGATGTCAAAGCCGAGGGACTGCCACAGCCGCACCGCGCGTTCGTTGGTCCTGATGACAAAGTTGAACTGCATCGCCCGGAAACCCCGTGCTCGGGCATGGGTCAGCGAGTGCTCGTGCATCTGTCGGGCAACGCCGCGGCCACGTGCGGCAGTTCCCGTCATGTAGCCGCAATTGCAAACGTGCTGCCCGCCACCGGCGTGGTTGGCGTTGAGAAAGTAGGTGCCAACGATAAGACCGTTTTCTTCCGCAACGAAGGTGTCCCGTTGGGGAGCCATCCAGTAGGCCAAGGCGTCGTTTTCGCTGAGATCCGGGTCGAGCGCCTAGGTTTCGCCGCCGCGACTTGTCGGGCGCAGGATTTCCCAAATGGCACTTCGATCCTGGTCCGTTGCAGCTCGGATGAACATCGCTTTCCCTTTGAGCGCGCGGGATGGTGCCCCGCGCTTAGAAATGCCGTAACGGCAAAACAAGGCTTTCTCTCAGGCTGCCGCCTTGAGCACGCGCTCCGTCTGCGCCCTTTTCTGCGCAAAACCGCGCGCGAGCCAGGCGCAGACCATCAGCTGGATCTGATGGAACAGCATCAGCGGCAGGACGATGGCGCCGACCGACTGGCCGGCGAAGATGACGCCGGCCATGGGCACGCCGCTGGCAAGGCTCTTCTTCGAGCCGCAGAAAATCGCGGCAATCCGGTCCTCGCGGCTGAAGCCGAAGAGCTTCGAGGCAAAGGTGGTGATGAGGAGGACGATGACGAGAAGCGCAATGTCGAGGCCGATCACCAGCGCCAGATCGGCCGTCGAGACGTTCGACCAGATGCCTTCGATCACCGCATTGGAAAAGGCGAGATAGACCACCATCAGGATCGACCCGCGATCGACCGGCGCGAGCAGCGATTTGCGCGCCCGGATCCAGTTGCCGATGAAGGGCTGGAGAATCTGCCCCAGCACGAAGGGCGCGAAAAGCTGCAGCAGGATCTTCCAGATCATCTCAAGCGACACCCCGACGTGGCCACCCGCCGTGAAAAGGACAGCCACAAGCGCCGGCGTCAGGAACATGCCGAGGATGTTCGATGCGGATGCGGCGCAGATGGCAGCCGGCACATTGCCGCCAGCAATCGAGGTGAAGGCGATGGAGGACTGCACCGTCGAGGGCAGCACGCAGACATAGAGAAGGCCGAGATAGAGAGCCGGCGGGATCAGCCAGGGCGACAGGAGGCCGAGGAGCAGACCGAGCAGCGGAAAGACCACGAAGGTGACGGCGAGGATGAAGCTCTGCAGACGCCAATGCAGAAACCCGGCCACCACGACATCCGTTGAAAGCCGTGCGCCGTGAAGGAAGAACAGAAGGGCAATGGCGAGATTGGTCGCGAGGCCGAACCATTCGGCCGGCTCTCCGGCGATCGGCAGGAAGCTCGCCAGCACCACCGTGGCGACGAGCAGCAGCGTGAACGTATCGGGAAGGAGGCGCTTCATCGGCAATCTCGCTCGAATTTGGCTCGCTTGAATTTGGCTCGCTTGAATTTGGTTCGCGTGGGCCTGGACAGAGGCCCGACACTAGTTATCGTCAAATCCAATGCAAGAAATAACGGTCATCGGGAAACGTGATATTTTCAATCTCGTCCACCTGCGCAGCTTCGTTTCGATTGCCCAGCTCGGCAGTTTCACGATCGCCAGCCAGAAACTCGGGCTGCGCGAGCCGCTGGTCTGGCTGGCGGCCGCTCCGGAGGCCGTGCTGACCAAGCCCATCCTGCCACTCATTGTCTTTCCCGGCCGAGCGTGACGCGGACGCTGCTGATGGAGGCGCTCGATCGCACCAAGCACCCCTGGCGGATCGTCTGCTACAGCTAGAGCCTCGGCGGCCTGACGGCTGCGGCGCGGGCCGGCATGGGCGTCCTCGTCCAGCCCCGCAACCTCGTCGCGCCCTCCGGACTGCGGGAACTGCCACCGCAGGCCCTGCCGACGATGGAAGATGTCGAGTTCGTCCTCGTCGCCTCCGTCAGCGCCGGCCGCTACACGGTCTCCGCCGTCACCCGCCTCATCCGGGAGCGGGTGGCAAACGGTCTGCATGCCGCCCGCTGATCGCATTTTCACCCTCCCCTACCGGTTCAGCAGCGTCCGGATCAGCGGGTTGGGGAAGCGGCGTTTGGTGGTGACGGCGTAGAAGGTTTCGGTGAGGCCCGGCAGGGCGTCGAATTCGGTGAGCAGGCCCGTTTCGAGCTCGCCCTTGACGACGATGGGGGGGAGGACCGCGAGGCCGGCACCTTCGCGGGCGAGCAGGCGCATCATTGCCATGTCGTCCACTTCGGCGGCGATCTGCGGGGTGATGGCAAGGCGCGCGACCAGCGCATCGAACTGGGCGCGCACGCCGCTTTCCAGCGTCGGCAGCACCACCGGATGGCGGGCGAGGAGGTCGGCGAGGCTTTCGCCCGGCCTGCCATAGGCGGGGCGGCCGATCAGGCTGACGCGCTGCTCGTAGACGGTCTCAGCGATGAAGGACGTCACCGCATCGGCTCGCGGCGGCTGGTTGAGAAGGACGATGTCGAGGTTGAGCGCCTCGAGGCTGGAGAGAAGCTCGCCCGTGCTGCCCGAGCGCAGGATCATGTCGACGTCGCTGCGCCCGAGGATGGGGCGCAGGAACTCCATCTGGAAATTGCGTGACAACGTCGCCAGCGCGCCGATGCGGATGGCGCGGCGCGCCCGGCCGGTTTCCTTCAGCGTTTCCACCAGCTCCTCGCCGGCCGCGAAGATCGTATCGGCATGGTCGAGCGCGATACGCCCGGCCTCGGTGAGGTAAAGTTGCCGGCCGCGCCGCTCGAAGAGGGCCTGGCCGAGCCGCGTTTCCAGCTGCTTTATCTGGATCGACAGGGCCGATTGCGACAGGTTTAGCCGCTCGGCCGCCCGCGTCAGGTTTCCATCATGCGCAACGGCACGGAAGTAGCGCAGGTGATGATAGTTGAGCTCGGTCATTCATATATTTTATAGAACGATTTTCGATAAACAATGAATTTTTATTGAGTTCCTCCGGCTGCTATCAGCGCTTCCATACGGCCGCAATCGCCCTCCGGCACGCGGTCCAGACCGGAGACGCTCGATGATCCCACCTTTTACGCTGCCAGATCTTGCCCCGCATCTCATCTCGCTGGCGCGCGCCCTGCCGCTGCTGGCGCCGCTCGCGCTGGCCTTCGCATCCCTTTACGCATTCAAGGCGCCCGGCCTTCGCCCGCGTCGGGCGGTGCAGGTCGCCGAAGCCAGCGCGCTCGGCGCCATGCTCGTCGCCCTCCTCTCCGCCCTCGTTCTGGCGGCCTACGGGCCGGGCACCGGACCGGCGCTCGGCTATGGTCTCGTCGCCTTCGCCCCCCGGCTCGATCTCGTCAGCCTCATCCTGATGCTGCTCGTCTCCTTCATCGGCTGGCTGGTGCTGCGCTACGCCGGCACGTTTCTGGATGGCGAGCCGCGGCAGGGGCCCTTCACCGGCTTCATGACGGCAACCCTGGCTGCCGTTCTGATGCTGGTGCAGGCCGGCACGCTGCTGCAGCTCGTTGCGGCCTGGATCGTCACCAGCCTGCTTCTGCACCAGTTGCTGCTCTTCTATCCCGGACGGATCGCGGCCGCACGCGCTGCCCGCAAGAAGTTCATCGTCTCGCGCATCGGCGATGCGGCGCTGATCGGCGCGGCCGTGTTGCTGGCCATCGCCTACGGCACGGGCGACATCGGACAAATCCTTGCCGCTGCCCAGGCCGGCGAGAGCGCCGCATCCCAAAGCGCCCTGCCCGCCTTCGCCGCCGCGCTTCTGGCCCTCGCCGCCCTCCTGAAGTCGGCGCAGTTTCCGACCCATGGCTGGCTGACGGAGGTGATGGAAACCCCGACCCCGGTCTCGGCCCTCCTGCATGCGGGCATCGTCAATGCGGGCGGCTTCCTCCTGATCCGCTTTGCCGATGTCATGCTTCAGGCACCGGTGGTGCTGGCGGTTCTCGTCATGGTCGGCGGCTTTACCGCGCTCTTCGGCAGCGTCGTCATGCTCACCCAGTCGGCGGTCAAGTCCTCGCTCGCCTGGTCCACCGTGGCGCAGATGGGCTTCATGATCCTGCAGTGCGGTCTTGCGCTCTTCCCCATCGCGCTGCTGCACATCGTGGCCCACTCGCTCTACAAGGCCCATGCCTTCCTCTCCTCCGGCTCCGCCGTGGAAACGGTGGCGGCCATCCGTCGGCCGGGGCCGGTGGCGATCCCCGACGCGCGGGCGGTCGGCCGCGCCTTCCTGCTGGCACTCGCCATCTATGCGGTGATCGGCCTCCTCTTCGGCTTTGCGGACAAGCCGCCGCAGGCGCTGGCGCTTGGCGCCATCCTGATATTCGGCGTAGCCTACCTCATCGCGCAGGGCCTTGCCGATGCCGCGCCCAGGGCGCTGACCTGGCGCACCGCGCTCTACGCCGTCTCGGCCGCCACGGCCTATTTCGCCCTGCAGCGCCTCGCCGACTGGCTTCTGACCGGCACGCTTCCGGCAACGCCGGCGCCGGGGCCGCTCGAATGGACGCTGATGCTGCTGGCGGTCGTCACCTTCGGCGCCGTGGCCGTCGCCCAGTCGCTCTTCCCGCTCTGGGCCTACCACCCCGCAGCGGCGGGCCTGCGCGTACACCTCGCCAACGGGCTTTACGTCAATGCGCTCTTCGACCGGCTGATCGGCGGCTGGTCGACAGATAAAAAAACCGGGCTTTGCCCGTCGATTACCCCCCCTACCCCCGCCGCCATCAAGGAGTGATGCGATGACCAAGACGATCTCCCCTCAGACCCGGTCGGTGGATGCACGCTCCGTCGCCGCCCTGCATGTCGAGCCCCTGCACGGCGAAGCGCTTGCGAAGGCGGCCGACGCTGCGGTGAGAGCCATTCCGCCCGCCTTTCCCCTCACCGCGACCGTCGCCGTCAATCCTTTCCTCGGCCAGAGCGGTGAACGGCTGGAAATGGCGGCGGCGCGGCTTGCCCGCATCAGCGGCGTCCGCCTCGCCCTGCCCCGCAGCCATTACGCCGAGCGGATCGCGCGGGGCGAGATTACCGATGCCGATCTTCTTGCGGCGCTCTCCGCCGAGACGGCCGTCCGCGATCTCGATCCGGCCATCGATCTTGCCGCTCTGACGGCAGCGCTTGCCCATGAACCGGCGCCCGTCGAAGCCCTGCCGACCATCGCCGAGCTTTGCGCCCATGCGACGGGCAAGGACTGGCCGGGGCTGGTGGCGGACCGGATCGGCGTCTTTGCCGCCGGCTTTTTCGACGAGGGTCAGGCGCTCTGGGCCGCCTCGCGGCGCGGCGGGCTCTACACGGCCTGGCGGGCCTTCGCCAGCCACGACTTGACGCCGGAAATCATCGGCCTTTCCGGCTTCGGCGCCCATGTGGCGGCCACGCCGGAAGCGCCGGTGGACGCCATCGCGCGGGCCGCCATGACGCTTGGGCTCGGGGCCGATCCCGGCACCTATTTCCACCAGTTGCTGCTTGGCCTCGGCGGCACGGCGCAATTTGCCCGCCAGTTGCAGTTCACCGCCGACGTCGGCGGCGGCAGCGATACGACGGCGCTCGAGCTTCTGGCCATCCGGCTCGTCTTCGAGGAGGCGCTCTTCCTCAAGCACCAGCCCCTCGTCGGGAGTGACTGGCAGCGGGTGCGGACCAGCCACACGGCGCCGCTCGCGCCCGACGCCGAGATGATCATCGACGCCGTCCTCCAGGCGGCGGCCGAACGTGCCACGCAGCGCGTGCTCGGCGAAACGCTCGCCACACCCGCTCCGAGACCGGCCCTGCCACAGGGGACATCGGAACGGCCCATGGTGCAGGCCGCCTTCTGCATCGATGTGCGCTCCGAGGTCTTTCGCCGCGCGCTGGAAAGCCTCGATCCGGCTATCCGCACGCTCGGCTTTGCCGGCTTCTTCGGTCTCGGTGCGCAGCATCGCGGCTTTGCCTCCGACTGCGCCGAACACCGGTTGCCGGTTCTCCTGAAGCCCTCCGTCTTCAGCTGCAGCGCCGTGGATGGCCCCGAGGACAAGAGCGCCGAGGCCGACCGGCAGGCACGCTTCGGGGCCCGTGCCATCCGGGCCTGGGGCCGGTTCAAGCTCGCGGCCGTTTCCTCTTTCGCCTTCGTCGAGGCAATGGGGCCGGTCTATGCCGGCAAGCTTTTGCGCGACGGCTTCGGTTTCAGCGCCCACGGCAGCAAGGACCCAGCCCGGCCTCGCCTCGCGCCGCAGCCGGATGTTTCCGCGCGTGTCGCCATGGCACGGTCGGTGCTGAAGGCCATGTCGCTGACGACAGGGTTTGCCCGTTACGTGCTGATCGCCGGCCATGGCGCGAGCGTGACGAACAACCCCTTTGCAAGCGCCCTGCAATGCGGCGCCTGCGGCGGCCATGCCGGCGACGTCAATGCCCGGCTGCTTACCGGCCTCCTCAATGATCCCGCCGTGCGGGCGGCGCTTCGGCAAGAGGGGCCGCAGATCCCTGCCGATACGGTCTTCATTCCCGCCCTGCACGACACGACGACCGATGAGGTGACGCTCTTCGACGCGGATCTTACAACGCCGATCGATGCGGCCGACCGCAAGCGGCTGCGCCGCTGGCTGGCCGAGGCCGGGTGCCTTGCGCGGGCTGAACGCGCCCTTCGCCTTCACGGCGCGCGGGCGGAAAGTCTTGCCGCGCGCAGCCGCGACTGGTCGCAGGTGCGCCCCGAACTCGGCCTTGCCGGCTGCCGCGCCTTCATCGCCGCGCCGCGCGCCCGGACAGTGGGCCGGTCGCTTTCCGGCCAGGCCTTCCTGCATGATTATGACTGGCGCAGCGACACCGGCTTCAAGACGCTGGAACTCATCCTGACGGCGCCGGTGGTGGTGGCGAGCTGGATCAGCCTGCAATATTTCGGCTCGGCCATCGCCCCTGCCCTCTTCGGCGCGGGCAACAAGCTCCTGCACAATGTGGTGGGCGGCATCGGCGTTGCCGAAGGCAATGGCGGCAATCTCAGGGCTGGCCTGCCCTGGCAATCCGTGCATGACGGCGAGACCTTCATTCACGAACCGCTGCGGCTGACCGTCGTCGTCGAGGCACCCACGGAGGCGATCACCGACATCCTCGCCCGCCACCCGGCCGTGCGCGCGCTCTTCGACAATGGCTGGCTGTCCCTCGTCACACTCGACGATGAGGGCCGCATGGCCTCGCGCTATCGGGGCAATCTCGCCTGGTCGGGCGGCCGCGAAAATGCGGCCAAGTCGTCCGCAGCCGCGTGAGCGGTCTTGCGGGTCATCCCGTGACTGCCTGTGTCCGGAT
Organism: Rhizobium sp. RU20A; assembly: GCF_900155885.1. Lineage (GTDB taxonomy): Bacteria > Pseudomonadota > Alphaproteobacteria > Rhizobiales > Rhizobiaceae > RU20A. Next base: position 42,229 of record NZ_FTMB01000013.1, on the reverse strand, counting down.
CACCATCGAACGCAGACAGTGACCCTTTGCGGCGGGCAGCCTGCCACCGCAAAGGCCGCGGATCAGGGCCCGGCGAAACCGCATGGTAAACCAATCCTCAAGATTGGAACCCAAGTTTCGATCGGTCGTTCAAACGAAACGGCAAGGGGTTTTTGATAGGAGTGACACCGTGAAATTTCGGCGTGCATCACGCACCCACCGATGCAACGACATGAGGTCGCCCTCCCCCCCTTTGCGGATAGCCGGTGGCAGCTCGTCTCAAAATTGCGCGTATGTCGTACAAGTTTGCCCTGTCGGTGACGCTCGTCATCGGCCTGCTTGTCGCTATCGGTGCGCTGGCACTGAGCACGGTCACGACGATGCGCGACGCGACCAACGAGCTCGATGAGCGGCGCCTGGTGAATGCGGTATCGGCCGCCATGTCCTCTGTGAAGAAACGGCTGGCCGGCACGGTGCGAGACAATGCCGTCTGGGACGATGCCTATGAAGCTGTACGGTCCGGCGATCCCGTCGCCTGGATCGAGGACAACTGGGGCGCGGTCAGCGCGGATTATCCCCTTTATGACGGCGTCATCGTCCTTGGGCCGGACGGAGCGCAGATCGCGGCCTACCGGAAAGGCCAGCCGATCGACGCCGTCGCCCTGTTCGGTCCCGGTATCGTCAAGCGCTCGCTTGTCGCCTCCCGGCTGGAGAACATTCGCACCGTGTTCGATCTCTATCAGATTGACGGCTCGATCGTTGTGACGGCAACGCTCGGCATTCGCCCGGTCAACGACCCGGATCTGGATACGGCGCACACGACCCTGACCTTCTTCAAGACATTGACGCCCGGATTTGTCGGCGCGATTGCCGAGGAGTTTCAGATCAACGCCTTGCGAATCCAGGCGAGCCCCGATCCCGGACAGTCATGGCGGCTGATCACGAATTTCGAGGGAGAGCCGCTCGGTTACTTTGTCTGGCCGAAAACCGACCCCGGAACGGCCGTCTACAACACAGCGCTTCCGACACTGATCGCCCTCGGCGGCCTGCTCCTCGCCCTCATCCTGATCGTCATCTCCGCCTTCCGTTTCGAACTGAAGAAAGAAAGCGATCTTGCGGTCAAGGCCATCCATGACGCGACGCATGATCACCTCACGGGGCTCTACAACAGGGCCGGCATGATCGCCGCCATCGATCGCGCCCCGGCGGGAAGCATTTTCCACCTGATCGATCTCGACGGCTTCAAGGGTGTCAACGATGTCTGGGGACACGCGACAGGGGACAGGCTGCTGCGCGCCATCGCCGAGACGCTCACCAAGACCACATCCGAAGCCTTCGCCATCGGCCGTTTCGGGGGCGATGAATTCGCGCTGCTGCACGCGGGCGAACGCGATCCATCACACATCGGCAACACGATCGTCCATGTGCTGGCCCAACCTTTCCTGATCGACGGCCACCATGTGGAGATCGGCGCGAGCATCGGCTATGCGGGCGTCGTGGACGGGCATGATGCCCTTGAAACGGTGCATCGCGCCGATCTCGCCCTTTACTGCGCCAAGGATGCGGGCCGTGGCCAGGTACAGAGCTACACGGCGGAGCTCGATGCGCAGCGCAAAAGCCTGTTTGCCCTTGAGGAAAAACTGCGGACCGCGATCGACAGCGACGAGATCCACGTCGTCTTCCAACCCCTCGTCTGCACGCGGAGCGGACGTACGAAGGGCGTGGAGGCACTGGCGCGATGGTCGCCTGCGACGGGCCCGGTCAGCCCCTGCGTCTTCATTCCGCTTGCCGAAAAGGCAGGCTTGATCGAACGCCTGTCGATGAACGTGCTGGAAGCGGCGCTGATATCGCTTGCCGTGTTTCCGGAGCTCGACCTTTCCGTCAACATCTCGCCCGTCCAACTGGCCAATCCCCGCTTCGCCCTCGAGATCGAAAAGGTTCTGGAAAAACACAGCTTTTCCGCCTCAAGGCTGATCCTTGAGGTGACCGAGGGTGCCCTCATCTCCCATCCGGAGCGCGCGTGCCGGTCCATGACCGCCCTGCGGGCGAAAGGTGTGCGCTTTGCCATGGACGATTTCGGCTCGGGCCATGCCAGCATCGGGACGCTGCGCCAGTTCGCCTTCGACAAGGTCAAGATCGACCGCTCGCTGATTGCCAGCGACGAACACGCCGTCGTCCGGGCGACCATCGATCTTGCCAACGCGCTCGGCATCCCCGTTACCGCCGAGGGGATCGAGACGGCTGAGCAGGCCGCCTTCGCCCGCGGCGCCGGATGTGAACTGCTGCAGGGCTATCTGCTCGGCAGGCCCATGGCGTTCCCTGCCCTCGTCGAACACCTGACCGGTGCGACGGACGAGGTCCGCTCGGCCTGACATCCGGCTCCACCGCCCGTCTCAGGCGAGCGTAACGGCCACGGCGTTTACCACGAGCTGGTCGGCCAGCGGCCCGCCGGGCTGCCTGTCCGTGACGAGGTCGCCGATGGCGCTCCAGGGGGCATAACGGGCGGGAAAGATGAGGTCGTGCTTTGAATGGTCGGCGACGACGAGGGTGCGGGCGGCGCGCGCGATCATCGCCGTATAGACGGCGCCGCACTCGATCAGCGCGTCCGAAGGGCCATCGGCGCCAAGGCCGCTGGCGCCGAGAACGGCAACATCGGCGTTGAACCCCTGAAGGAACGCCACCGCCTGGGCGCCCACCGTGGCGCCTTCGCCGGCGTGATAATCGCCCGGCAGCATCAGGACGCGGATGGTCGGATTTAGCGCGAGCACGGTCGCGACGCCGAAGGAGTGGGTGAGCACGGTGATGTCGCGCATCTTCGCTGCGACGCACCGCGCGGTGTGGACGGTCGTCGCACCGGAGCCGATCATCAGCACGCGGGCGCCCGCGAGCCTCTCCACCGCCGCCTTCGCGATGCGTTCACGCTCGGCCGGAAAGAGCAGATGCCGCTCGCTGACGGAAGGTTCGGTGGAAAGCGACCGTACCGCGCCGCCATAGGTGCGATTGAGCAGCCCCTGCCCTGTCAACTCGTCGAGATCGCGGCGAATGGTTTCGGTGGAAACATCGAGCCGGCGCGCCAGATCGGCAACGCGAAGGCTCGGCGTCTGCGTGAGGTCGCTGAGGATGCGCTGCTGGCGCAGGCTTTTCGGCCTCTTCATGCGAGACCGCTCCCGATGACCACCGCCGGCAAGACAACGCGAGCGGCCTTGCATGCGAATTGTTTGAAAACAATAAGATAGAGCATGTCGGGCAATCCTGGTTCCCGCGCACGGCCCCTAGCGGCGCGCCAGGATCGCGGCGAGCGTGTCGGTGAAGAGGTCCACATCGCCCTTCGAGAAACAGAGCGGCGGGCGGATCTTCAGCGTGGCGCCATATTTGCCGGCCGCCCCGATGAGAATGCCGTGCGCACGAAGATCGTTGATGACGGCCCGCGCCAACGCCGCATCCGGGACCCCCGTTGATGGCTCGGTAAAATCGAGGCCGAGAAACAGGCCCGCGCCGCGCACCGCACCGATCTCGGGCCGTGCACCCATGAGCCCCTCCAGCCGGCGGCGAAAAAGCGCGCCGACGCTGCGGGCCCGCGCCACCAGCCCCTCCTCGTCCAGCACTTTGAGGACCGCGTGACCAGCGGCCGCAGCCACCGGATTGCCGCCGAAGGTGTTGAAATAGCCGGTCTCCTCGCAAAAGCGCGCCACGACATCCGGCCGCGTCACCACGCCGCCCATCGGAAAACCATTGCCCATCGGCTTGCCCAGGGTGACGATCTCCGGGACCACGCCGTGGCGCTGGAAGCCCCAGAGCCCCTCCCCCCGCTCGTCCCCGCCGGTGCGACCAAAGCCCGGCTGCACCTCGTCGGCGATCAAGACGCCGCCGGCCCGCCGCACCACGTCCACCGCCTTTTGCAGGAAACCCGGCGGATCGGCATAGATGCCGTCGCTGGAGAAGATCGTGTCGACGATGAGCGCCGCAAGCGTGACGCCCCGCGCCTTCAGAGCCGCGATGGCCTCTTCGACGGAGGCGGCGAAACTGTCCGCGACATCCTGGCCGTCCCGCCCCGCCGGGGCCGGAATGACGGCAACGAAGGGCGCGGGGTCGCGCCTTCTCAGCGACGAGGGCGAAATCTCCGTCACCAGCGCCGTATTGCCGTGGTAGGCGGCTTCGGTGACGATGAAGCCCTCACCGCCCGTCGCGATCCGTGCAAGGCGCATGGCGAGATCGTTGCTCTCGCTGCCCGTGCAGGTCATCATCAGCGTATCGAGCCCCTCCGGAAAACGGGACAGGAGGTCTTCGGCATAGGCATCGACGACGTCGTTCAGATAGCGGGTGTGGATGTTGAGCTGCGACGCCTGCCGGGCGATCGCCTCCACCACGCGCGGATGGCAATGCCCGACCGAGGGGACATTGTTGTAGACGTCAAGGTAGCGCCGGTCCTCGGCATCGATGAGATAGGCGCCTTCGGCCTTCACCATCTCGATCGGCTGCTCGAAGAAGAGGACGGAAGAGGCGCCGAAATGGGCCTGCCGGCGCGCCACTTTCGCCGCGAGATCCGGCGAAAGGCCGGAAACGGCGCTGGCATCGAAGCGGTTCAGATCGAGAATTTCCGTCTTTGCAGCGCTCATTCCGTATCTCCCTCAGCCGTGTTCGCTCAAATAGCGCTCGGCGAGCGCGACCGTGCCGTCGGTGTAGGCGGTGCCCATGCTTCTGGCCGTCGGGGTCTCCGCATGGGAGGCGATCCAGGCCGTCAGTTGAATGCGCCGCAGCATGATGAACATGGGCAGCGCCGCCGCCTGCTCGGCCGCCAGCGGCGCGGTGCGCCGGTAGCCGTCGAGCCAGGCCTCCATCAGTTCCGGCACCACGGGTTCGTGCTCGATGAAGCTGATCGCAGCGGCAAAATCATAGGCGAACCAGGAAAGGCCGCAGTCGTCGAAATCGATGACGCCGAGCCGCTCGCCATCGACGAGCAGATTGGCGGCGCGCATGTCGCAGTGAACGAGGCCGAAGCGGTCGGCGCCCGTTCCATAGGCGGCCGTCTGCTCGTGAAGGAGCCTATGGACCCGCTCCAGAACGGCCCTGCCATCGGCCGTCAGCCCCAGCGCCTGGCGCCAGTCGCCCCAGTGGGCGCCCGCGCCGATGATGCGATCGAAATCCCAAACCTTGCGCACGAAGCCCTGCGGGCGCGCCCAGCGGCGGCTGTGGCCATGCAGGCGCGCATTGATCTCGCCCAGCGCGCCATACCATTTGACGCGATCGGCCTCCGCATCCGGCTCGCGCCCCGTCATGTGTTCGAAGGCGACGGCATGGCGCAGGCTATCCCCGTCCGAAAACCGCTGCAGCAGGGCGCCATCTTCAGCCGCCACAGGCTTCGGGGTCGCCACCACGCCCTCGGCGCGCAGCGCTTCGATCCAGGCAAGCTCGGAAAGGATTTCCGCTTCCGTGTGGTAATCGGGACGGTGCACCCGGACGACAAGCTTGCGCCCTGTCGCCGGATCCTCGAACAGGAAGGTCGCGTTCTCCGAGATCGTCAGGAGTCGCAGCGTCGCATCGCCGGAGACGCCCCAGACAGGACCAAGACCCTGTACCCCTGCCGCCAGCCGCGACAGGAAATCTTCATCATACAACACCTGAACCGCCCCAAAAGTGATCTATGCGGCAAATCCAACAGCATAAATGTTGGACATGCAACACTTATCCGTGGCTTTCGCGTTACAATCTCAACCTTGTTTCGCCTTGCCATGTGCCGAACGGAACCAGCCAAGAAAATCCTGCGCCCATCGGGCATGACACCATCTCCATTTTGACCATCATGCCAATTGCCGCCCTGGCCCGGCATTGTGCCGGATCAGCGACATCAGCATGGGACCGAGCCCGAATTCTCCGCGTTTGGCGCGCCGCGTGAGGTCCCGGAGGTAACCGCCGGCGGAATTGATCTGCCCGGCCCTTTCGAGAATGCAGGCAATTGCCGTTGCCGCATTTTCCGGCCCCATCACCTCGCAGGCTTCCTGATAGGCCGACGGACTGACGCCGAGCATGGAGCGCACGACCACGGCGGCACCCATCAGAGCGCGCCAGTTGGCAAGCTCGCCGCCCGGCCCGTAATCGGCAATGGTCGGGCAGGCCCTCAGCACCAGGGCGAGCGGGAAGACCTGCAGCGCACCGTCCGCCTTGCGCGCCTTCGTCTCGATCAGCCGCGGCGGGTGCGCGCCATTCTCTTCGATCTTGCCTTCAGCCTCTCCCACGTCTGGCTCAGGCCTTTCGCCCTGCTCTTTTTCGGAGCGAGGTTCAAGTTCATCGATGGGATCGGTATTTGAATTCTGTATGTGGGCGCCATGCTGGTGGTCATTGCCGCCCATTTTTGAAGAATTGAGCTGATCCTGCAACCGGTTGAGGATTTCCGTGCGCAGCATCTCCATCTCTTCGAGCACTTCGGTCACCTCCGGAGCGGCCGCGCGACGCGGCAAGCGGGCGATGATGCCGACATAGACCGCCTCGACCTGCTCCCAGTTGCCAGGCGCGCCCTCCTCCACCGCTGCGCTGATCAGTTTGCGCACATCGCGCCGGCAGATGGTCAGCGCCTCGCGCAGGCGTCGCAGCCTGAGCTTTTCGGCCGCTTCGGCCTGCGCCATCAGCGCGATGTCTGCCGCCCGCACCACCAGCGGCTGGAGATCGAAGCCGAAGGCCTGTTCGATGGCGCCATCGTTTCCGCGATGCGCATAGCGCTTGCCGTTCGGGCTGTCCCGGCGCTGGATGAGGCCGGCATCGACGAGAGCGGCAAGCTGGCGACGCAGCGTCGTGCCGGCAATGCCGTGGGCGCGGACGGAAAGTTGGCCGTTCGAGGGGAAAACGACGAGCGGCCGATCCGCATCGAGCTCCCCCTCCGGATGGAAGGTCAGCAACGCATCGAGCACGGCGAGCGCCCGATCCTGCAGACCGAAGCGTTCGCGCGCCTCGCAGATGTCGCGAAACACCTTCCATTTGTCGATGCGGCCCGTGATAGGCTTTGCCTCGGCCATCGCCATCTGGCTCTTCACCAGGGCAAGCGTCATTGGCCGCCGCCCGAAGGGCGTCGTTACATGTCCCGTATGCATGGTCTTCACTGCCTTTTTTCAGGCAAAGGAAATCCGCTCACCAAAACGGTGCCAAAGACTCTTGACTGCGATTCCGGGAAATGCGATTCTCTAGCTGCTAGACATGAGAAGGGCTTCCGCGGGCAACCGTTCGGGGGCCTTTTTCTTTTGCTTCCTAGGTTTCGTCCTTCATTTCATCCAAAAACTGCTGGTAGATCGTGTCGAGGTTTCGCGACAGGAAGTCGCCGAAACGCACGGCATTCTTCGCCTTCAGGGAAATGGAATAGGCCTTCCCCGTCTGCTTGAGTTCGGCCACCACATCGCGCTCGCGGGTCGCCCAGGTGGACGCGGCCGGCGCCGGCGCCGTATGCTTTCGCACCGGGCGCGCCGCGCTCTTCAGGCCGTTGTAGAGATAGAGGAAGCGCTCGTCCGAGCCGAGCGTTTCGAAGACGGGAGCGGAAAGCAGCGCCTTCAGCCGCGCGCCATTCCCGGCCTTTCCAACCAGCAGCGACAGCTCCACCCAACGCTCGCGCCCGACGGACGGGGCATCGCCGATGGTGGCGATCGTCTCCGGCGCGATGCGATCGGTGACCGACAGCATCTTGGAAATGCCTGCCGCATTGGAGGCAAGCGCCGCCGCCATCACCTCGCGGTCATAGCCGAGATCCTGCAGACGCCGGACAAAGAGGGCCCGTTCGATGAAGGTGAGGTTGGCGCGGGCGGAATTTTCCTGGCCCTGCGCGATCACATGGGCGCGATCATCGATCGGCTTGACGACGGCACGCACCTTGCGGCCGAGAGCGCGGGCGGCGCGCAAGCGGCGATGGCCGAAGACCACCTGATAGCGCCCGGCCGCGCTGGCGTGGGGGCGCACCAGAATGGGCGTGTCCTGCCCCCGCTCGCGGATCGCCTCCACCAGCGTGCGGAAATCCTCATTGTCGTCAGAGAGCCGGTCCTTCACGAAGGAATCGTCGACGCTGTCGGGATCAAGCTCGAGAACTGCCTCGCCTTCGAGATATTTGTCGGCCTGCCGCGCTAGCTCGTCCAGCGAGCGCACCAGCGATTTTCCCGCCCCGCGCATGGGATAGGACGCGGACGGTCCCTGCTCTTCCGGCAGGTCCGCCAATCCTTCCAACAGGTTCTTGCGCGCCATCCGCTTTGCTCCAATTTCTCACAGGCACCTGAATTTCTTGCCGAAAACCCCGATTTTGTCAGCCGACAACCCGCCGCCCCCAAGCCTGATGAATGAGACTTGCGATCTCGCCATTGACGGCATCGAGAGACTCGATGGCCCGGTCATAGGTGCCGCGGTTCATCGCGGCGCGCTCAACCTCGTACAGCGTCTGCTTGGTGATCCCGGCATCGGACACGGCCGTCGACTTCAGCATCTGGTTCTTCAGCATGAATTCGTGGAACATCGTCGTCATGAAGCCGACCATCTGCGCCTGCGGCACATCGGTCGGCTCGTAGCGCGTGATGAGATAGCGATACCAGGACAGATTCACTTCGGCGCCTGCGGCGCGGATCGGCTTCAGGATCCCGCCGAGCATCAGGAGAAACTGGCCCATGGACATCACGTCCAGCATTTGCGGATGGATGGTGATCAGCACGCTCGTCGCCGCCGTCAGCGCCGTCAGGGTGAGATAGCCGAGCTGCGGCGGGCAATCGATCACGACGACGTCGTAGCGGTCTTCCACCTCCGCCAGCGCCCGCGAAATGCGGGTGAAGAAGGTCTTGCCCTCGTTGGTCGATTTGTCGGCCATGGCGAGCGGCGTGTCGTACTCATATTCCTGAAGGTCGAGATTGGCCGGGATAATGTCGAGGCCGGGGAAATTGGTAGGCCGGATGATCTCGGCAAGCGGCGTGCGATTGGCATCGTAGCGGATCGCGTCGTAGAGCGAGGGCACCTGATCGAGCTCCGGCTGGAAGCCGTGCAGCGAGGAGAGCGAGGCCTGCGGGTCGAGGTCGATCGCCAGCACGCGGTGGCCGGTGAGCGCGAGATACTGCGCCAGATGCGCCGTCGTCGTCGTCTTGCCGGAGCCGCCCTTGAAGTTGACGACCGCGATGACCTGCAGCTTTTCGCCGGCGCGACGATGCGGCACATAGATGCGGCTGTCGGAGCGGGCGTGGGCATCGAGATAGTCGCGCAGTTCCAGCATCTGCGCCGCCGTATAGCTGCGCCGCCCGGACGAAGAGGTCTGGGGGGAGGGGCCCTTGCCCTCCAGGTGCAGCTTCTTCAAGGTGCTCTGGGAGACGCCGACATAGGCCGCGACCTCCGCCAGCGTGAAGGAGCGCAGCCCCTTCTTGGCATTGGGCGGAAACCGCTGAACGCTGAGGAGATGCAGCTTCTTGGAGATCAGATCGCCCTGTTCGAGGATCTGGTCTTCGAAGTGCATCCCGACCGTTTCGGCGGAAGCGCTTGATTTAGCGTTCATCGGGCGTCAGACTCTTCTATAACGGTTTTGAGCCCAAATCGGCCCTTTAACCGTTATTATCGCCGATTCTGGGACCCCGGCAAGAAATTTAAGGTTAACAAATTCCTAAGGCATTTGGCCGGCTTCGGACTGGCCAGAGTCCGAAATTTGAATTCCTTTAGGATGTCAGAGACTTGGAGACATTCATCGGACTGTCGCAGGCCATCACTGGCCCGCGATTTTCCCGCTTCAGCAAAAAAATCCGGCGCCAGACGTCCCCGTTTAAGGCGATTCGGCCCGACTCAGCAGACTTTTCCCTCTCCGGGTCGCGCAGCCTCCCGGAAAGGCCGTCACGCCTTTGCTTCCTTGAAGCCTGTCAACAAATCGCGACAACCCCCTTCAAATACCGCATCAGAAGTGTCAATATCTGTTGACACTTCACAATCGAGGTCAGGCCCATGCTGAAGCCCTTTCCCTTTTCGGCCATTGTCGGGCAGGAGGATATGAAGAAGGCGCTGCTGATGGCGGCGGTGGAACCGTTGCTGGGCGGTGTGCTGATCTTCGGCGACCGGGGAACGGGCAAATCGACGGCGGTGCGGGCGCTGGCCGCACTTCTGCCAGCGATCGAGACGCGGGAGGGATGCCGCTACAATTGCCTGCCTGACACGCCGCAGGGGGCTTGTCCGGCCTGCTCCGCTCCCGGCGCCAGCCGCACAAGCGCGGTGGTTCAAAAGCCCGCGCCGATGGTCGATCTGCCGCTCGGCGCGACCGAGGATCGGGTCTGCGGCGCGCTCGACATCGAGACGGCGCTGATCTCCGGCGAAAAACGCTTCGAGCCGGGCCTGCTGGCCGCCGCCAATCGCGGCTTTCTGTACGTAGACGAGGTCAATCTTCTCGAAGACCATCTGGTGGACCTATTGCTCGATGCGGCCGCTTCCGGCGTCAATGTCGTCGAGCGCGAGGGTATCAGCATCCGCCATGCCGCGCGCTTCGTGCTCGTCGGCAGCGGCAATCCGGAGGAGGGGGACCTTCGCCCGCAGCTCCTCGACCGCTTCGGCCTTGCCGTCGATATCCGCACTCTCGACAATCTCCAGCAGCGCATCGACGTCATCCGCCGGCGCGATGCCTATGAGACCGATCCCGAAGCCTTTGCCTTGAGCTGGGCGCGCAAGGAGGCGGCGGTGCGCAAGCGCGTCGTGACGGCGCGCGCCCTGCTGCGGGCCGTCACCATCTCCGACATGATCCTCTCGCGCCTCTCGCAACTGTGCATGCGGCTCGGCATCGACGGCATGCGCGGCGAGCTGACCCTGATGCGCGCCGCCCGTGCGGCGGCGGCGCTTGAGGGACGCGAGAGCGTCACCTGGGCGGATATCGAGGCGATTGCGCCCATGGTCCTGTGCCATCGCCTCCGGCGCGATCCGCTGGATGACGCTGGCAGCGCGCCGCGCATCGAACGGGCGCTCGCCGCGCTCGATGCGAGCCAGAACAAGGTGCCGGCACAGACGGTGAACGCTGCAAAAGCCTATGCCCATGGGTGAGCACCATGGATGATGTCGGGGCGAGCGAGCGCTTTCAGGAGGCCATCGAGGCGAGCGGGGCGGAACGCTGGCACGATGCGCTGCTGGCGGCCGCTGTGCTCTCGGTCGGGCGCGGCGCGCTCGGCGGGCTCTGGCTGACGGCGCGGGCCGGCGGGGTGCGCGATGCCTTCGTCGATCATCTCATTGCCGGCTTCGGGAACGCGGTGTCCACCCGGCGCCTTCCACCCGGCGCCGGCAGCGATGCCCTGCATGGCCGACTCGACCTGGCCGCCACGGCGCGCACCGGAAGGCGTGTTGAGGAAGAGGGGCTGCTATCCGCCGTGACCGCCGGTCTGATGATCGTGCCCATGGCCGAGCGGCTGGAACCGGGCACGGCGGCGACCCTTGCCGAGGCCATGGAACCGCGGCGCTTTGTCGTGCTGGCGCTGGATGAAGCCGCGGAGGCGGATGAGGCGCCGCCCTGCGTGCTGACGGACCGCCTTGCCCTGCATGTCAGCCTCGACGGCATTCCCCTTTCGGCGACACGCGCCGCTCTGCCGGCCGGTCTCACCATGACCGGGAAGCAGCGGGACTGGCATGCCGTCGGCCTTCCGAACAGGCTTCTCGAACAGATGCTTTCACTTGCCTTTGCCGCCGGCCACGGCTCGGCCCGCGCGCATCTGCATCTCTTCGCCGTCGCGCGCATCCTCGCCATGCTGGCCGGCCGCCGGCAGGTTCGGCCGGAAGATGCGGTCGGCGCGCTGCGTCTCTGCCTCGGCATCCGCCTGCTCTCGGCGGAACCCCCTTCGCAGACGCCGTCGAAAAGCGATCCGGAAGCCAGCCAGCCTCCGCACAAACAGCCGCCCGGCCCCTCCAGCGGTGAACCCACACCGGAAGAGGCTGAGGCCGCCCACACGCCGCCACCGCCCGCTCCCCCCGATGCGCTGAGCCGGCTCGAAGCGGCCGTTTCGGCGGGCGCGATCGACGGACTGTCGCTTCTCGTCAGCGAGCGAGCGGCACGCCAGGCAAAACAGGCTGGAAAGGCCGGCGCCGAGATGCGCAAGGCCCGGCGCGGTCGTCCATACGCCACCGGCACGACGCCGCCCTTTACCGATCAGCGACCCGATCTTCTGGCAACGCTGAGGGCCGCCGCGCCCTTCCAGCGCCTGCGCCGCTGCGCCATCGCGGCAAGCCTTGCGGGCGGGGAGGGGGGGCAGGCGACGCCGCAGATCCGCAAGGAGGATTTTCGCTATCACCGCCGCCGCCATGCCGCCCCCTCCACGGCGATCTTCGTGGTCGATGCCTCCGGCTCCACCGCGCTCGACAGGCTCGGCGAGACCAAGGGCGCCATCGAACAGCTTCTGGCGCGCTGCTATGTGCGCCGCGACGAGGTGGCGCTGATCGCCTTTCGGGCCGAAGGCGCCGATCTGCTGCTGCCGCCGACGCGCTCGCTGGTGGCCGCCAAGCGGCGCCTTGCCGCGCTTCCCGGCGGGGGGCCGACGCCGCTCGCCGCCGGGCTGAAGACGGGGCTGGAGCTGGCGCTATCGGTCCGCCGGCGCGGCCACACACCCATCGTCGTCGTTCTCACCGACGGCGCCGGCAATGTGGCGCTTGGCGGCGAGGCGGACCGCGCACTTGCGGCCCGGCAGGCGGACGACATTGCCCGCCGCTACCGGGCCGAAGGGCTGAAGACGATCTGCGTCGATATCGCCCGGCGCCCGCGTCCGGCCGTCGCAGCGCTCGCCGAAGAACTCGGCGCGGATCTGCACGTGCTGCGCGCCGCCGCCGCCTCCGGCCTTTCCGGCCTCGTCGAGACCGCCATGACCGGGGGCCGGCCATGAGCGCCCATGCCAAACGCGCCCCTTCGCCGGCCGATCACTCACTCGACTGGTGCCGCGACGGGCAGGACTGGCCACACCGCGAGCACAGCCGTTTCGTGGAGGCGGGGGGCCTTTCCTTTCATGTGCAGGTCGCCGGGCCGCACGCTGCGCCGGTCCTTCTTCTGCTGCACGGCACGGGCGCGGCCAGCCATTCCTGGCGGCATGTGCAGCCAATCCTCGCCCGGCGCTTCCGCCTTGTCGTGCCGGACCTGCCCTGCCACGGCTTTACCCGGCCGATGGCGGGCATGGCGGATCTTTCCCTGCCGGGCATGACCGCGGCGCTTGCAGCCTTGCTTGCCGCTCTCGCCATGCGGCCGGCCTCCATCATCGGCCATTCCGCCGGGGGGGCCATTGCCGTCTCGCTCGCCACCGCCCTTGGGGGAGGGGAGGGGGGAGGGCCCGGGGGTAGGTCCGCAGGAGGGGAAGAGCGAAGGGATGCGCCCGCCGTCATCGCCATCAACGGCGCTTTCCTGCCCATCCGTGGCGACCGCCTGTTCTCGCCCATCGCAAAGGCGCTGTTTTCGAGCAGGCTTTCGGCGCGCATGTTTTCGCTTCTCGCCCGCGCCACGCCGCTTGGCGGCAATCTCGTGGGCGCCACGGGCTCTGCCATCGATCCGAAGGGCGCCGATCTCTACCGCCGGCTTCTGGCCAGTTCCGGCCATGTGCGCGGCGCGCTCGGCATGATGGCTTCCTGGGATCTCCAGCGTTTCGATCGCCTGCTATCCACATTTTCAGCGCCACTCACCCTGATTGCCGCGGATGACGACCCGATGGTGCCGGCCGCACATTCGGCCCATGCCGCCCGGCTCGCCCCGAGCGGCCGGCTGGTGCGCACGCCCACAGGCGGCCATCTCCTGCATGAGGCGGCAGCCGATACGGTCTGCCGCATGATCGAAACCGCGCTCGAAGCCGAGCGCCCGGCCGGGGTGGATGCAGCATGACGGTGGCGCAGCGCTTTCCCATCGACCGTCCCACTCTGACAACCGAAGCCGATCCGGCCCGAGCGCATGCGCTGGTCATCGGCGCGGGCGTCGGCGGCCTGTCGGCCGCAGCTCTCCTCGCCGCCCGCGGCTATCGGGTGACGGTGGTCGATCCGCTCGATGCGCCGGGCGGGCGAGCCTATGCTCACCGGCAGGATGGCTTCGTCTTCGATGCCGGCCCCACCATCATTACCGCGCCGTTTCTTTTCGAAGAGCTCTGGAAGGATTGCGGCGCCACCTTTGCCGAGGATGTCGATCTGAGGCCCTGCCTTCCTTTCTACCGGGTGCGCTTCGATGACGGGACATGGTTCGACTATTCGGGAGACCCCGCCGCCATGGAGGCGGAGGTGGCGCGGATCGATCCCATCCATGGCGTTGCCGGCTATCGCGGCTTCATGGAGGAGAGCCGGCGGATCTACGCGGTCGCCTTCGAAGAGATGGCCGACAGGCCGTTCCACAGCCTCGCCTTCACGGCGCGAGCCATGCTGGGGCTCGTGCGGCTCGGCGGCTATCGCTCCGTGCATTCGGTCGTGGCGAAGCATTTCCGACACGAGAAGCTGCGCACGCTGTTTTCCTTCCATCCGCTGCTGATCGGCGGCAATCCCTTCTCCGCCACCTCCTTCTATTGCCTGATCGCGCATCTGGAGAGCCGGCACGGCGTGCATTACGCCATGGGCGGCACCAATGCACTGGTCGCGGGCATTGCAAAGCTCGTGCGGCTGAACGGCGGCACGATCCGGCTGGGCGAGACGGTGGAGACGATCCTGACCAAGGGGCGTCGCGCCACGGGCGTGCGGCTCGCCTCGGGCGAGACGATCGCCGCCGATATCGTCGTCTCCAATGCCGATCCCGCCACCACCTATGGCAAGCTCCTGGCCCACCTGCCGCGCAAGCGCTGGACGGATCGCAAGATCAGCCGCGGCGATTATTCCATGGGCCTCTTCGTCTGGTATTTCGGCACAAATCGCCGCTATGGCGACGTGCATCACCACAGCATGGTCTTCGGCCCCCGCTATCGCGGCCTGCTCGACGACATCTTCCACCGCAAGCATCTGGCCGGCGATTTCAGCCTCTATCTGCACCGCCCCAGCGCCGTGGATCCATCCGTCGCGCCTGATGGCTGCGACAGTTTCTACGTGCTGAGCCCGGTGCCCAATCTCACCGGCAATGCCGACTGGGCCCGCGATGCGGAGATCTATCGCCGCCGCATCGAAAAGCGGCTGGAGGAAACCGTGCTGCCGGATCTCGGCCGCCACATCGTCTCCTCGCGCATCGCAACCCCTATCGATTTTCGCGAGCGGCTGCATTCGTTCGCGGGCGCCGCCTTCGCGCTGGAGCCGAAGCTGCTGCAAAGCGCCTGGTTCCGCCCGCACAACCAGTCGGAGGAGCTCGACAATCTCTATCTGTGCGGTGCGGGGACCCATCCGGGCGCGGGCCTGCCGGGCGTGCTCTGTTCGGCCCGCATCGTCGCCGGTCTCGTGCCGGACCCCGCGGCGCTGAAGGCCGGGGGAGGGGTGGCATGAGCGAGATCGTCACCACCACACCCCTTCACCGCGGATCCGCCATCTACCGCCCGGCCGCGCTGAATTACGGCTTTAGCGGCGCCGGCACGGATCTCGACCGCTGCACGGCCTCCATTAGGCGCGGCTCGAAATCCTTCCACATCGCCTCGCTGCTTCTGCCGCGCGCCACGCGACAGGCGGCCCATGCGCTCTATGCCTTCTGCCGCCATTCCGACGATGCGGTGGATGCGCGCGGGCGCCGGCCGGATGTGCTGGAGCGGCTGCGCGAACGGCTCGACCGCCTCTATGCCGGCACGCCATCGGACCATGCCTGCGACCGCGCCTTCGCGCAGCTGGTGGAAACCCACGGCATTCCCAAGGCAGTGCCCGTCGCCCTTCTCGATGGCTTCGAGATGGACATGACGGACCGGCAGTACCGGACTATCGGTGAGGTGAAGGACTACGCCGCCGGCGTTGCCTCCAGCGTCGGCATCATGATGGCGCTGGTGATGGGAACGAGCGAACCCTGGGCGCTCGCCCGCGCCGCCGATCTCGGCCTTGCCATGCAACTCACCAACATCGCCCGGGATGTGGGGGAAGACCTTGCCCATGGCAGGCTCTATCTGCCTTCGGACTGGCTGGCGGAGGCGGGTGTCGATGCTGAAGCCCTTCGCGCCGCACCGCGCTTCACGCCGGCCATCGGCGCCGTCGTCGCAAGGCTGCTGGCCGAGGCCGACCAGCATTATGCGCTCGCCCATGCCGGCATCGTCGCGCTTCCGGCCGATTGCCGCCACGCGATCCGCACGGCCGCGCTCACCTATCGGGACATCGGCCGGCAGATCGCCGGCGCCGGCCATGACAGCCTGTCGCGCCGGGCCCGCACATCGCTGCCGCGCAAGCTGGCCATCCTGCTCGCCGCCCGCCGGCCGGTGGCGCTGACCGAAGGATTCATGGCCGCAGCCCGTCGTGCCCCCGCCGATCCCTCCGTTGCAAGCCTCGTTGCGGCCGCCACCGGACGGGCGGTTGCCGCACCGCCGAGAGAGGGCGAAGGCGGGATCGACCGTTTCGCCGCCCTGCTGCTCGATCTCCAGCACCGCGCCCGCACCGAACGCCGCCCGCCGGCCCGCGCGGCAGGGGAGGGGGCGCCGCACCGTGTATGAGCACTATTTCGGCCTCATCGAGGCGCTCTTCGTCTTCGGCCTCGTGCTCGCCTTCTACATCTGGCAGAAGCGTGACCTTGCCCGCTACGACGACCGGAAAAGCGACGAGAAGATACCGGGGGATGACAGTCAGCGCTAACCCCGGCGCGGCATGCGGAAGGGCAGCATCAGCCGCACCAGCGGGTTGGCGAGGCGTTTGCAGTCCAGCGTTTCCTGCACGAGACTGACGGGCCGGCCGCCCAGCACGACATCCACCAGCGCGCGCGTGTAAAAGGGCGTATCCTCCAGCCGGCGACGCAGCACGGGCCGCGCATCGGGATCGCAGGCGATGGATCCCGTCACGCCCCAGAAGCCGCGCGGCAGGGCCTGCGGCGGCGGCAAGGTGAAGACCTCGGGGGTTGCTGCCGATCCGCCGGGCGCGTAGCGTAGGCCGAAGGCGCGGCGGCTGCCATCGGCGAGGCGCGCATCGTAGAGAATGACCGTTTCCCCCGTCTCCGGCAGAATGCCGCGGGCCCAGTCCCAGCCGGAAAAGTCCTGCTCGGGCGGGCGCGTGCCCGCGTTCCAGTCGTGATAGCCGTGCCCCTGCCAGCCGCCGCCGGGCAGGGCATCGCAGCTCACGCTGGCACGCCCGGTCGGAATGCGCGGCTGCCAGTGGTGATGCCCGCCGCCGTCGAGCCGCAGGCAGGGACCGGAGGGCGCCTCCGGCTCGATGCGGATGGAGCCGGTGATGCGGCGGGGCAGCAGGCGGTGTCCGGGCCAGGGAAGCGCCGTCTCATCGAAGTGGATCGAGAGAGCGCCGAAAGCGTCGACCGCCATCCGGCTCCGGCCGATCGCGATCTCCGTCTCGCTGCGCGCCAGCGCCCCCGCGCCGCGTTCCGTCATCGCCCAGACATTGCCCGTCGGCGTGTAGAGAGCGACGTTGAAGGCGACGTGGTTCTCCGGGCGTTTGCGGCCCGACCAGTGGTAATAGGGCGAGAAGACCGAGCCGACGAAGGCGATGACCGTCAGGGCAAAGGCGCCGCAGTCGCTGACCGCATCGGCATACCACCACTGATAGCCACCCGGCTCGACGGGCCGTCCGAACGTCGGTCGGCCATCAGGCTCGCCGCCGCGATCTTGCCCGAGAGCGCCGCCATCGGCACGCCCGGGCCCGGATGGATGCTGCCGCCCGCCAGATAAAGGCCCTTCAGGCCCGTCCGCGCCCCCGGCCGGCGGAAGGACGCCGCCCATCCATGCGAGGCCATGCCGTAGAGCGCCCCGCCCGTTGCCGGAAAGAGCCGGGAATAGCCATCCGGCGCCGTCACCGTCATCCGGCTGCGGTCGAAGCGCAGCGCCGATCCGTTCGCCGAAAGCCGGCTCTCCATCGCGCTCAGGCATCGGTCGATCTCGCTTTCGTCATAGCTGTGCCGGTCGCCATTGGCGGGCATGTTCATCAGCGCATAGAGCCGTTCGGGCGTGTCCGCCGCCGCATCCGCCCGGCGCGCGCCCGCCGCCGTGCGGTCCGGCGCACAGAGATAGACGGTCGGGTCGGCGGGCGGCTCTCCCCGCTTGAAGATCGCTTCGAACTCGCCGCGGTAGTCATCGGAAAAATGCACGGTGTGATGGGCTAGCGGCCCCGGCTCCGGCGCCGTCAGCGTGCAGGCGACCAGGGCGGAGAGGGAAGGCGGCGCGGGTGGGCGCGCCGCTGGCCGCCCCAGCAGGCCCGGGAGCGCGGCCGCATCGCCGTTGAAGATCACTTCGGATGCCGGCAGCACGCGGCCGCTGGCGCACCGCACGCCCGCAACGGATTGCCCGGCGCTGTCCTTCAGGATCGCGCTGACCCGCTCGCCATAATGAAAGGTGACGCCGAGCCCTTCCGCGATCTCGGCCAGCCGGAGCGCCAGCGCCTGCATGCCGCCCTCGACGATCCAGACGCCCGCCTGCTCCACATGCGCCACCAGCATCAGCGTAGCGGGCGCATCGAATGGCGAAGAGCCGCAATAGGTAGCGTAGCGGCCGAAAAGCTGGCGCAGGCGCTCATCGGCAAAATAGGTCGAGAGCGCCGACCAGAGCGTCGAAAAGGGCCTCAGCGCCAGCAGCGCACCGGGACGCATCAGGCCGATGCGGGCCGAAAGCGACAGGGGATTGGGCCGCGTCGCGTCGATGAACGTGTCCTTGAGCAGCGTGAAGATGCGCGCGCTGTCCGCGGCAAAGCGGGAAAAGCCCTCGCCCTCCCGCCGCCCGGCGAAATCGGCAATGGCGCGGCGGCTTTCGGCGACATCGGCGAAGAGATCGAGGCTCTGCCCGCCGCGCCAGACGTGGCGGGCGAGTGTGGTGGCGCGCGTCAGGCTGATTTCATCCGCAAGGCTTGTGCCGC
The DNA here is from genome assembly GCF_900155885.1 of Rhizobium sp. RU20A. Taxonomy (GTDB): domain Bacteria; phylum Pseudomonadota; class Alphaproteobacteria; order Rhizobiales; family Rhizobiaceae; genus RU20A. The sequence continues at coordinate 23,380 of NZ_FTMB01000013.1, read as the reverse complement.
AGACAGAGAGGAGGTCGTCGAAGACCCAGCGCATGGTCAGCACGGTCGGGCCGGCATCGAGCCACGCGGGACCGGCCGGCACCTGTCGCAGCTTGCCGCCGGGGCTTTGCCGCGCCTCGACGATGCTGACGCGAAGGCCGGCCGCCGCCAGACGGATGGCCGCGGCAAGGCCGCCCATGCCGGCGCCGATCACCACCACCGTTTCGTCCGGACCTTCAGGCAAAACCGCCTCCCGACACGTTGACATTCCCTTTGTCTATGTCAATTTATGTTGACACAGAATTTCGTCAACTGATTTTGACATTCTGTGCAGGGAGGGTGACATGGATCTGTCGGAGCGTATCGAAACCGGCATGCAGCACGCGTTGCGCATGGCAACGGCCAGCGGATGTCCGCCCCGCCTGGCCCGCGCCATGAAGCATGCGGTGTTTCCCGGTGGCGCGCGCATCCGGCCACGACTGTGTCTCGCGGTCGCCGCGGCCTGCGGCGACCGCGACCCCGTTTCGGCAACGGCGGCCTCCACCGCCATCGAGCTTCTGCACTGCGCCTCGCTGGTGCATGACGACATGCCCTGCTTTGACAACGCCGCCATCCGCCGCGGCCGCGCCTCCGTGCAGGCCGAATTCGGCGAGGCGAGCGCGCTGCTCGTCGGCGACGGGCTGATCGTCGCGGCCTTTGAGACGCTGGCGCGCGAGACCGTGCATGCGCCGCGCCTCACCGGCCCGCTCATCGCCACCATCGCCAAGGCCGTCGGCGCGCCCTTCGGCCTCGTGGCGGGCCAGGCCTGGGAAAGCGAGCCGGAGATCAACATCGACCAGTATCACCGCGCCAAAACCGCTTCGCTCTTTGCCGGCGCCGTCTCGGCCGGGGCGATCGCGTCCGGCGGCCACCCGCAGGACTGGCTGACGCTCGCCGATGCGCTCGGCTCGGCCTATCAGGTGGCCGACGACCTTTATGACGCGCTGGGCGATGGTGACAGCGCCATCGGCAAGCCCGTCCATCAGGACCAGAAAAACGGCCGGCCCAACATCGTCGCCGTGCGCGGTGTTGCCGGTGCCATGGCACACCTGCGCGACCTCGTCGACACCGCCGCCGACAGCGTGCCGGACTGCGCCGGCGCCGAGGCGCTACGCGGCATGATCCGCAACGAAGCCGTGCGCCTGATGCCCAAGAAGCTCGCCGCCAGCGCGGCCTGACCGCGATGGTCGCGGCGCACGAGGAGAGCGAAATCAACGCGGCGTCCGGCCGGCCGCGCCCGGCTCTCCCGCTGCCGCTCGCCCTGTCCCTGAAGCTGCGGCTGTGGCGCAATCGGCAGATCGCCCGGCCCGGCTTTCGCCGGCTGATCGCCCGCCTGCCGCTGCTCCGGGGCATCGCGAACCGCAACGCCGCCGGCCTCTTCAGCCTCATGAGCGGCTTCGTCCATTCGCAGATTCTCTTGGCCAGTGTGCGTCTCGGGCTCTACGCCGCGCTGCTGGAGCGCCCCGCCGACACGGCCACCCTTGCGCGTCACCTCGGGCTGCCGGTCGAGCACGCGCGGCTGCTGCTCACCGTCAATGCCGATCTCGGGCTGACCATCGAGGCCGCGCCGGACCTGTGGGCGCTCGGCGATGCCGGCGTCGTGCTGGCGAGCGACCGCGGTCTTTCGGCCATGGTGCTGCACCACGACATGTTCTACCGCGATCTCCTGGAGCCCGAACAGCTCCTGGCCGGCACGGGCGGGGAGGCCGCGCTCGGCCGCTACTGGGCCTATGCGCGCAGTGCCGATCCCGGCGCGCTCCCACCGGAGGCTGTCGCGGCCTATTCGACGCTGATGCGCGAGAGCCAGGCCATGATGGCCGCCTGCCTGCTGGATGCCCATGATTTCGGCGTATATCGCCAAGTGCTCGATGTCGGGGGCGGAGAGGGGGCGTTCCTGATCGCGGCCGGCCGGCGTCATGCGGCCTTGCGCCTTTCCCTCTTCGATCTGCCCGCCGTTGCCGAACGGGGCGCGGAGAGGCTTCAGGCGGGCGGCCTTGCGTCCCGCTCCTCGACCAGCGGCGGCGATTTTGCCCGCGACCTGCTGCCCGCCGACGCCGATTGCGTCACGCTGATCCGCATCCTGTGCGACCACGACGATCAGCGCGTCGGCGCCATCCTCGCCAATCTCCACCGTTCGCTGCAGCCCGGCACCCGGCTCGTCATCGCCGAGGCCATGCGCGGGGCAGAGGCGGGCGCACGGCTCTCCTCGGCCTATTTCGGCCTTTACTTCCTGGCCATGGGCTCCGGTCGCTGCCGCAGCCCAGCCGAAATCTCGGCGCTCCTTGCCACAGCCGGCTTCCGCGACATCCGCGAGATTGCCTCTCCCAACCGGCTGATTGCCGGCATTTTCACCGCCATTCGCTAGCGGGCAAATTCCCAAACCGTTAAAAAGTGTAAATTCTAGTTGACGATCATGACTGTCAATCTAAGATGACAGTCGGAGTTCGAACGAACCCGTGCTGGGGAGGCACATGATGGAGGCGGCAGGCGTCATCTTCGAAAGACCGGGCAGTGTCGCCGTTCGACGGCTGGCGCTCCACGCCGCCGGCGCTGCCGACGTGGTGGTCGAGACGGTGGCCTCCGGCATCTCCACAGGCACCGAAAAGCTGCTCTTCACCGGCGCCATGCCCGCCTTTCCGGGCCTCGCCTATCCGCTCGTTCCCGGTTACGAATCGATTGGCCGCGTCGTTGCCGCCGGCGCGTCGTCGGGGCGCTCTGTCGGAAGCCTCGTCTTCGTTCCCGGCGCAGCCTGCTATCAGGAGGCGGCCGGCCTGTTCGGCGCGACGGCCTCCCGCCTCGTGGTGCCCGGCCCGCGCACCGTCGTCATTCCCGAGACGCTGGGCGAGGAGGCGGTGCTGCTGGCGCTCGCCGCCACCGCCCATCACGCCGTCTCGCGCGCCGGCGGACCGGTCGACCTTGTCGTTGGCCATGGCGTGCTCGGCCGGCTGATCTCCCGGATGCTGCTGGCCCTCGGACGGCCCGGACCCGTCGTCTGGGAGATCAATCCGGCCCGCCGCCAGGGCGCCCAAGGCTACGCCGTCACAGCCCCCGCAGACGATACCCGCACCGGCCTTTCCGGCGTCATCGAGGCCAGCGGCGATGCCGGCCTCATCGACCGCATCGTGCCGCGCCTTGCCCGGCCCGCAGAGATCGTGTTGGCCGGCTTTTACGGCCCGCGCATCGATTTCGGCTTCACCGCCGCCTTCATGCGAGAGTTGCGTCTGTCGATCGCCGCCGAATTCACGCCCGCAGACGTCGACGCCGTTCTGGCCCTCATTGCCGTCGGGCGCCTGTCGCTCGCAGGTCTCATCACCCACCGCGCCACGCCCGATAAGGCGCAAACCGCCTACCGCACCGCATTCGAAGATGCCGACTGCCTGAAAATGGTGATCGACTGGAGGACCGCCGCATGACCCTCGACCTCGACAGCCGCAACCTGATGCATGATCAGCTGCGCGAAGAAGCCATGATCGAGCCGGACCTGCCGGAAACGGGCCCGGTGAAGAAGGAAACGCAGATCATCGCCATCTACGGCAAGGGCGGGATCGGCAAGAGCTTCACGCTCGCCAACCTCTCCTACATGCTCGCCCAGCTCGGCAAGAAGGTGCTTCTGATCGGCTGCGATCCGAAGAGCGACACGACCTCGCTGCTGTTCGGCGGCCGGGCCTGCCCGACGATCATCCAGACCGCTTCGATGCGCAAGGCGGCGGGCCAGGAAGTCTCGATCTCCGACGTCTGCTTCAAGCGCGACGGCGTCTTCGCCATGGAGCTCGGCGGCCCGGAAGTCGGTCGCGGCTGCGGCGGACGCGGCATCATCCACGGTTTCGAGACGCTGGAAAAGCTCGGCTTCCACGACTGGGACTTCGATTACGTCCTGCTCGACTTCCTCGGCGACGTCGTGTGCGGCGGCTTCGGCCTGCCGATCGCCCGCGACATGTGCCAGAAGGTGGTCGTCGTCGGCTCGAATGACCTGCAGTCGCTCTACGTCGCCAACAATGTCTGTTCAGCGGTGAAGTATTTCCGCAATCTCGGCGGCAATGTCGGCGTCGCCGGACTCGTCATCAACAAGGATGACGGCACGGGCGAGGCCGCGGCCTTTGCCGAAGCCGTCGGCATTCCCGTCCTCGCCGCCATCCCGCAGGATGAGGACATCCGCCGCAAGAGCGCCAACTACCAGATCATCGGCACGCCCGACAATCGCTGGGGCCCGCTGTTCGAGGCGCTCTCGATCAACCTTGCCGAGGCCCCGCCGGTGCTGCCGCGCCCGCTCGACCAGGATGGCCTGCTTTCCCTTTTCGACGCCAGCGAGACGGGCGCCGACTACCGGCTGGAACCGGCGACCGCCGCCGACATGTGCGCCGCCGGCCAACTCGTGCGCCCCTCGCTCGAAGTCATCTACGACACGGTCGGAAGAGCCTGATCATGGATGACCTCAAGCCCTTCGACGTAGCCGACACGGCCCCAATCGACGCCTCCGGCCCCTCCGACGCGGCGGGGGAAGGCGCCTGCCACAGTGGCGCCGAGCTTTCGCGTGCCGCAGCCCGCGCCGCCGGCAACGGTGCGCTGATGGATCGCTTCGAGGCCGATTATCCCAAGGGTCCCCACGACCAGCCCCAATCCATGTGCCCGGCCTTCGGCTCGCTGCGCGTCGGGTTGCGCATGCGCCGCGTCGCGACGATCCTTTCGGGCTCGGCCTGCTGTGTCTACGGCCTGACCTTCACCTCGCATTTCTATGGCGCGAAACGCTCCGTCGGCTACGTGCCCTTCAGTTCCGAAACGCTGGTCACCGGCAAGCTCTTCGAGGACATCGTCGAGGCCGTGCACCAGATGGCGGACCCGGAGAAATACGACGCCGTCGTCGTCACGAATCTTTGCGTGCCCACCGCATCCGGCGTACCGCTGAAGATGCTGCCGCGCGAAATTTCCGGCGTGCGCATCGTCGGCATCGACGTTCCCGGCTTCGGCGTGCCGACCCATGCGGAGGCCAAGGACGTGCTCTCGGCTGCCATGCTCGCCTATGCCCGGCAGGAGGTTGAAGCCGGGCCCGTGCAGCGCCCGCGCCAGCAGACCACCGACCGCCCGACCGTCACGCTGCTCGGCGAAATGTTCCCGGCCGACCCCATGGTCATCGGCGCCATGCTGGAGCCGATGGGCCTTGCCGCCGGCCCGACCGTGCCGGTGCGCGAATGGCGCGATCTCTACGGCGCGCTCGACTGCGCCGCAGTCGCCGCCATCCATCCCTTCTACACCGCCAGCATCCGCGAATTCGAAGCCGCCGGACGTCCTGTCGTCGGCTCCGCGCCGGTGGGTCTCGAAGGCACCGATGCCTGGCTCTCGGCCATCGGCTCGGCCTGCGGCGTGCCCCGCGCCCGGATCGACCAAAGCCGCAATGCCATGCGCGGCGCAATTTCCGCCAGCCTTCAGGCCAAGCGCATCGACGGCCGCATCACGCTCTCCGGCTACGAGGGCTCCGAACTCATCGTCGGCCGCCTGCTGGTCGAGCTTGGCGCGGATCTGCGCTATGTCGGCACGGCCTGTCCGCGCACGCCGTGGAATGCCGCCGATGCCGAATGGCTCGCGGCCCACGGCGTCGAGCTGCGTTTCCGCGCCTCGCTCGAAGACGATCTCGACGCCTACCACGAATTTTCGCCCGATCTCGCCATCGGCACCACGCCCATAGTGCAGAAGGCCAAGGAGACGGCAACGCCGGCGCTCTATTTCACCAATCTTATCTCGGCCCGCCCGCTGATGGGCCCGGCCGGTGCGGGCTCGCTGCCCGACGTCATCAATGCCGCCATCGCCAACAAGGCGCGGTTCGAGGCCATGGATGCCTTCTTCGCCGGCGTCGGCTCCGGCGAGACGGCCGGCATCTGGCAGGAGACGCCGAAGGACCATGGCAGCTTCCGCAAGACCTATGCGGCCAAGGTGCGCAAGTCGATGAACGCGGTCGACAACGGGGAGAGCGTCGGATGCTGATCCTCGACCACGACCGGGCCGGCGGCTACTGGGGCAGCGTCTATGCCTTCACGGCGATCAAGGGCCTGCAGGTCATCATCGACGGCCCCGTCGGCTGCGAGAACCTGCCGGTGACCTCGGTGCTGCACTACACCGACGCGCTGCCGCCGCACGAATTGCCGATCGTCGTCAGCGGTCTGTCAGAGGACGAACTTGGCCAGCACGGCACGGAAGGCGCCATGAAACGGGCGCGCCGCGCGCTCGATCCGGATCTGCCGGCCGTGGTCGTCACCGGCTCCATCGCCGAGATGATCGGCGGCGGCGTGACGCCGGAGGGTTCCAACATCCTGCGCTTCCTGCCGCGCACCATCGACGAGGACCAGTGGCAGAGCGCGGACCGGGCGCTGCGCTGGCTGTGGACGGAATTCGGCCCAAAGGGCGGCAAGGTGCCCGCCCCGCGCCGCCGGCCGGAGGGGGCAAAGCCCCGCGTCAACATCATCGGCCCGATCTACGGCACCTACAACATGCCCTCCGATCTTGCCGAAATCCGCAGGCTCGTCGAAGGCATCGGCGCGGAGATCAACATGATCTTCCCGCTTGGCAGCCATCTCGAAGACGTGCGCAAGCTGGCGGATGCAGACGTCAACATCTGTCTCTACCGCGAATTCGGCCGTCTGCTCTGCGAAAGCCTCGACCGGCCCTACCTGCAGGCGCCGATCGGCATCCACCAGACGACTGCCTTCCTGCGCAGCCTCGGCGCGCTTCTCGGCCTCGACCCGGAACCTTTCATCACGCGCGAGAAGCACACGACGCTGAAGCCGCTGTGGGATCTCTGGCGCTCGGTGACGCAGGATTTCTTCGCGACCGCAAGCTTCGCGGTCGTCGCCACCGACACCTATGCCCGCGGCGTCCAGCAGTTTCTCGAAGGCGAGATGGGCCTGCCCTGCACCTTCGCCGTCGCCCGCCGTCCGGGCGAGAAGACCGACAATGCGGCTGTCGCCGAGCTCGTCGCCAAGCGTCCGCCGATGATCCTCTTTGGCTCCTTCAACGAGCGCATGTATCTCGCTGAGCGCAATGCGCGGGCCACCTTCGTGCAGCTCTCCTTCCCCGGCGCCGTGGTGCGCCGCCACACCGGCACGCCGGTGATGGGCTATTCGGGTGCGGCCTGGCTGATCCAGGAAGTCTGCAATGCGCTCTTCGACATGCTGTTTTCGATCCTGCCGAAGGCCAGCGAACTCGACGCCATCGAAGCAACGACGGCGCGACGTTCCGGCGAGTTTCCATGGCAGCCGGAGGCCCAGTCGCTTTTCGACAAACAGATGGCCGACGAACCCGTGCTGGTGCGCATCTCCGCCGCCAAGCGGCTGCGCGATGCGGCCGAGCGCGAGGCCGAGAGGGCCGATGCCAGCGAAGTGACGCCCGCCCATGTGGCGCGGGCCGCGAAAGTGCCGCTGCCCGCGTGATCAGCGGACCGGCAAGGGAACACGGATGGCCCGACGGGCCGCGAGGAGGGCATGCCATGCACCAGAAACCAGCAGTCACCGGCGCGGCCGGAAGCGTCCATCTCGATCGTCGCGCCGAGCGGATCGAGATGCGCCAACTCTTCCTGATTTCCTACCCGCTTTGCCTGATGGCGGCGCTGGCCAGGCGCGCCACCGCGTTCGCCTCCGGCAAGGCGGCGTCTTCCGATCAATCGGTCTTCGCCGAGGCCCGGTCCTCGGCCTATGCGGCCGTCGGTTACGCCTTCCACGCGTGACCTTGTCAAGCTTTGGCGGTGTTCTCGACACCGTCAGGACCCCGGCAGCGCCGCTCGCGGTCTGCCGGAACCCCGCCGCGGGGGTGCCGCGGTATTCGAGGCTAGGAGGTGCGTTTGATGGCTGATCCATCGAATGTTTCACTTTCGGGTCTGACCGAAAGCGAAGCGCGCGAGTTCCACGGGCTCTTCATCCAGGGTTTCCTGATGTTCACGGCGATTGCTGTCGTCGCGCACATCCTGGTCTGGATGTGGCGTCCCTGGATCCCGGGGCCGGAAGGGTATGTGTTCCTTGAGAACATCAACCAGTCGGCCCAGGCGCTTCTGCCGATGCTGGCCTGAGGAGAGCGACAATGTGGAGAATCTGGCTGATGTTCGACCCGCGCAAGGCGCTGGTTGCTCTGTCCGTCTTCCTGTTCACGCTCGCCATTCTGATCCATTTCATCCTGTTGAGCACGGACCGGTTCAACTGGCTTGAGGGCAAGCCCCTGAAGACCAGCGCGATCGAACACGTCATCGGCAGCGATCAGGATCAGCGGCTCATCGGCTGAACCCCAAGAGGGCAGCGGGCGCGGCCGGACATCTGGCCCCGCCCGCCGCCGAACACCGGCCGGGACGCTCCGCGAATGACGCGGCGGCGACCGCCAAAATCTGCGGACGGCCCGAGGAGGAACCCCTGATGGCGCTGCTGAGTTTCGAACGCAAATACCGCGTGCGCGGCGGCACGCTGATCGGCGGCGACCTGTTCGATTTCTGGGTCGGGCCCTTCTATGTCGGCTTCTTCGGGGTCACCACGGCCTTCTTCGCCATTTTGGGCACGGCGCTGATCATCTACGGCGCGGCCATCGGTCCCACCTGGAACATCTGGCAGATCTCGATCGCCCCGCCCGACATTTCCTACGGGCTGGCGCTCGCGCCGCTGAAGGAAGGCGGGCTCTGGCAGATCATCACCGTCTGCGCGCTCGGCGCCTTCTCGTCCTGGGCGCTGCGCGAGGTGGAAATCTGCCGCAAGCTCGGCATGGGCTATCACGTGCCCTTCGCCTTTTCCTTTGCCATCTTTGCCTATGCGACGCTGGTCGTCATCCGCCCGCTGCTGCTCGGCGCCTGGGGCTACGGCTTCCCCTACGGCATCTTCAGCCATCTCGACTGGGTGTCGAACGTCGGCTACCAGTATCTGCATTTCCACTATAATCCCGCCCACATGATCGCCGTGTCGTTCTTCTTCACGACGACATTCGCACTCTCCCTGCATGGCGGCCTCATCCTGTCGGCGGCCAATCCCGGCGCCTCGCGCGATGCGCCCGGCCAGCAGGCCGAGGTCAAGACGCCGGAATACGAAGACACCTTCTTCCGCGACATCATCGGCTACTCCATCGGCACGCTCGGCATCCACCGTCTCGGTTTGATCCTGGCGCTGAATGCCGGTTTCTGGAGCGCTGTCTGCATCGTCATCAGCGGCCCCTTCTGGAACCGCGGCTGGCCGGAATGGTGGAACTGGTGGCTCGAGCTGCCGATCTGGAAGTGAGGGGGAAACCGTCATGGTGCAATATCAGAACATCATCACGCCGATCCAGATATCAGGCCCGATCGAAGAGGGCATGCCGCTGCCGCGCGGCGACAGTCCGCGCACCGGCAAGGCTTTTTTCGTGCGCCTCTTCGGCATCATCGGCAATGCCCAGATCGGCCCGATCTATCTCGGCTATCTCGGTACGCTCTCGCTGGTCTTCGGCTTCATCGCCTTCGAGATCATCGGCCTCAACATGTTCGCCTCCGTCGGCTGGGATCCGATCCAGTTCGTGCGCCAGCTCTTCTGGCTGGGGCTGGAGCCGCCGCCTGCCAAATACGGGCTGAAAGTTCTGCCGCCGCTCGCCGAAGGCGGCTGGTGGCTGATCGCCGGCTTCTTCCTGACGCTGTCGGTCATTTTATGGTGGGTGCGCATCTACCGCCGCGCCCGGCAGCTGGAGCTCGGCATGCATGTGGCCTGGGCCTTTGCCTCGGCCATCTGGCTCTTCCTGGTGCTCGGCTTCATCCGCCCGCTGCTGATGGGCAACTTCTCCGAAGCCGTGCCCTTTGGCATCTTCCCGCATCTCGACTGGACCGCAGCGCTGTCGATCCGCTACGGCAATCTCTACTACAACCCGTTCCACTGCCTCTCGATCGTCTTCCTCTATGGCTCCGTGCTGCTGTTTGCCATGCACGGCGCGACGATCCTGGCCGTCGGCAAATATGGCGGCGAGCGCGAGTTGGAGCAGATCACCGACCGCGGCACGGCCTCCGAGCGCGCCGCCCTCTTCTGGCGCTGGACCATGGGCTTCAACGCCACGATGGAATCCGTGCACCGCTGGGCCTGGTGGTTCGCGATCCTGACCCCGCTGACCGGCGGCATCGGCATCCTGCTGACCGGCACGGTGGTCGACAACTGGTACCTGTGGGGCGTCAATCACGGCCTCGTCTCGCCGCTGCCGCAAATGTGGCCCGGCGTCGTCGATCCGGCGCTGTAAGGAGAACGACGATGAAACTGTGGATCCCCTTCGCCGTCTCCGCCGGGACGCTCCTGACCATCGCAAGCTTCGTGGGTGCCGGCTGGGATGCGCCCCCGGTGGAATCGACCCAGCTCGGCTATCGCGGCACCGGCATGGTCCTTCACCGGGATGTCGAGACCCAGGAGGCGCTGAAGGCGGCCAACGTCGTGCCCGATCCGCCATGGGTGCCCGATCCCGCCGGCGAAAAGGCCAAGAACATCTACCAGAACGTCCAGGTTCTCGGCGAACTCTCCGACGACCAGTTTAACCAGGCCATGGCCGCCATCACCGCGTGGATCGCGCCGGAAGAGCAGGGCTGCAACTACTGCCACAATCCGGAAAACATGGCGTCGGACGAAGTCTACACCAAGGTCGTGGCCCGGCGCATGATCCAGATGACGCAGGCGATCAATGTCGACTGGACGCCGCATGTCGGCGCCACCGGCGTCACCTGCTACACCTGTCACCGCGGCAATGCCGTGCCCGCCAATGTCTGGAGCACCAGTCTGGAGCCGAAGCCGGCCGGCAACATGACCCAGGACCGCGACGGCCAGAACGTCGCCTCCGCGCTGGCCGGCAATACCTCGCTGCCGCAGAACGCGCTGGCCGCCTACCTCCTCGGCAACGAACCGATCCGCGTGCACGCCACCACGGCCCTGCCGAGCGGCACCTCGACGGCCGGCACCAAGGAGACCGAGAAGACCTGGTCGCTGATGATCCACATGTCGGAATCCCTCGGCGTCAACTGCGTCACCTGCCACAATTCCCGCGCCTTCAACGACTGGGACCAGAGCCCGCCGCAACGCGTGACCGCCTGGCACGGCATCCGCATGACCCGCGACATTAACGCCACCTACATGACCGGCCTTGACCCGGTCTTCCCCGCCAACCGCAAGGGACCGGAAGGCGACGTGCTGAAGGTCGGCTGCTTCACCTGCCACAACGGCGTGCAAAAGCCGCTCTACGGCGTTTCGATGCTGAAGGACTATGTGGACGCGCTGGGCAAAAAGGGCGACACGGCCGTGCCCGACTATACCAAGTACGAGCCCGGCAAGACCCAAGTCATGGGCGCCGACGGCCCGACGACGCTGCCCGCGCCGGCGGCGACGAACTGAGCCGGGACGTCAAGACAAGCTGACAAAGGCCGCGCCCTGCAACTTCAGGCGCGGCCTTGCTGTTTGCAGTCGCAATCATCGACGGACAAGGAAGGGTGGACGGCGGAAAGCTTGCAATATCAAGCGTTATACTGAAATCTTCAATCCAGTATAACGCCGTCACACGGACGCTCCGTCCCGCATCACGGGCCCAGCGCCGATCGCCTTCAACGCCGCATCGAGCGCCTGTACCACCGCCATCAGCCGCTCCCGATCCTCGATCATGTCGAGTCCTTTCGCGAGCGCCTCCCGCCACGCCTCGCCCCGTTCGCGCGCTTCGTCAAAGGCATCGGCAAGGTCGCCGGCGCGGCGGGTGGCGATGAGGGCTTCCATGAGAGTGAGGGCTTGCATGACATCCTTCTCCCGCTTGGCAGCGCCGCCATCCTCAGTTCCCCGGCGCGCCGCCACGATCAGCTTGTGCACGGCGAAGCGCTCCGGCGCGGGAATGAGGATCGGCACGCCGGACCCATGCAGCAGCGTGACGAGAACCGGCTGGTAGATCAGGAAATCGAGGAAGCGGATGGGCTGCGCGCCCGTGTCGCCCAGCGCCGGCATGGTGGCCGGCTGCCCCTGGTAATCGTCGCTGGAGGTGTTTGGGGTCAGGAACTCGACCTTGTAGCCATCCCGGTTGCGGAACATCATATGGCGCCGCCCATCCATCGGGCTCATCACCTCGGTAAAACTCGGGTCGACGGTCCGCAAGACGTCACCGATCGGCGCGGTCTGGTCCTCAATGGCGACAGAGATCGAGTGGAACTGCGCGAAATCCGCATCCGCCGTGCGCATCGAGGTCGAAGGCAGGTGGATACCGAGATAGGCGGGGTAGCACTGATAGGCGACAGTGCCGATCAGCACGCCGCGCAGCCGGAAGAAGCCCGCCCTGGCCAGCGCCTCGATGATTTCGCCGGTAAAAGGTTCCGGGCCGGGAAGCCGCGCCTCCCGCTTCAGCGTGGTGACAAACCGTCGGCGCTGGCGGGCATCGGCCTTGAGTTCCGCGAACCGCTCGACGCGGCTTCGAATATCCGGATCGGCATCGGGGCCAACATATTTGCGTGTCTGACGGCCATTCTCGCCGGGCAGGTCGAAATACCAGTAATCCCGGTCCTTCACCTTGACCCGGACGAAGCGGCCGCGGGTGCTGAATTCGCTGATAAACCGCTCATCCATCGCCCGCTGTGTCAGCTCCGCATAGAGCGTGCGGTACATGAGATCGATGGTCTTCATCGGAGCGTCCATCCGCGCGTCGCGCCGTTATACTGATTTATTGAAAATAGTATAACGGCGTCTTCCCTCTGTCAAAGTCTCCCCCGTCACCCCGCGAGGCGGGTGGGTGGCAGGTGCAGGCCGGGGAAGCGGGCGAGGTAGATGCGCAGCCACGGCGTGAAGCGCTCGGGGAAGGCGGATATCTCGGCGGCGAGGTCGTCGCGGGTGATCCAGCGCGTCTCGGAGACTTCGTCCGGATGGGGTGCGATGGCCAGCCTGTGCCGGTCGGCGGTAGCGCTGAAGAGGGTGACGCGCTCGTGTTCGCTGAGGCCGTTGCCGACATCGGCGGCGTAATCGACGGTGGCGTGGCGGGCGAGCGGCAGGGTGAAGCCGAGCTCTTCCGTCAGCCGCCGGCCGGCCGCCGCCTCCAGCGTTTCGCGCCAGTTGGGATGGGTGCAGCAGGTGTTGGCCCAAAGCCCGCCGCAGTGATATTTCGCCGCCGCCCGGCGCTGCAGCAGCAGGTGCTCGCCGTCGAAGACGAAGACCGAGACGGCGAGATGCAGCTGACCGTCCACATGCGCCTTCATCTTCTCGATCGGAAAGAGCGCGCCGTCGCCGGCAACGGCAGGGATGATGACGGGGGCAGTCGGGCGCGGCATGGTCTGTTCTTTCGTGTCATGGCCCCGGAAAAGGGGAGGCCCCGCAAGGGGAGGGGCCGGCGACGGGCCCCTCATACGCCTCTTTCCGGCAAAGGCCAAATCTCAGGCGACGCGGCGGGCGAGCGCACATTGCGACCAGAGCGAACAGAGCGCTTCGGCCAGATGGCGGATGTCAGCGTCGCTGTGCAGCGGGGTCGGCGTGATGCGTAGCCGCTCCGTGCCGACGGCGACCGTCGGATAGTTGATCGGCTGCACATAGATGCCGAAATCATTCAGCAGCACGTCGGAGATCCACTTGCACTTGGCGGCATTGCCGACCATCACCGGCACGATGTGGCTGGCATTGGCCATGTGCGGAATGCCGCGCCTGTCCAGCGCCGCACGCACCTTGGCGACAGTGGCGCGATGTTCGGCGCGCTCCACCTGGCTTTCCTTCAGATGCCGGATCGAGGCCGTTGCGGCGGCGGCGAGTGCCGGCGGAATGGCGGTCGTGAAGATGAACCCTGACGCAAACGAACGGACGAAATCGACCAGCGTCGCCGAGGCCGCGATATAGCCGCCCATGACGCCATAGGCCTTGCCGAGCGTGCCCTCGATCACCGTCAGGCGATGCATCAGCCCCTCGCGGGCCGCCACGCCATCGCCGCGCGGGCCATACATGCCGACGGCATGCACCTCGTCGAGATAGGTCATTGCGCCGAATTCGTCGGCGACATCGCAGATCTCGCGGATCGGCGAGATATCGCCATCCATGGAATAGACGGATTCGAAGGCCACCAGCTTCGGCGCGGCCGGATCATCGGCGGCCATCAGCATGCGCAGGTGGCCATAGTCGTTGTGTCGGAAGATGCGGCGCGTGCAACCCGAAGCGCGGATGCCCTCGATCATCGAGGCATGGTTCAGCGCATCGGAATAGACGATGATACCGGGGATCTTCGACAAGAGCGTGCCGAGTGCTGCCCAGTTGGAGACGTAGCCGGAGGTAAAGATCAGCGCCGCTTCCTTGCCGTGCAGATCGGCCAACTCCCGCTCCAGGAGCACATGGTGGTGGTTGGAGCCGGAGATGTTGCGGGTGCCGCCGGCGCCGGCGCCGCATTTGCGGATGATCTCGATCATGCGATCGGTGACGATGGGATTCTGGCCCATGCCGAGATAGTCGTTGGAGCACCAGACGGTGACCTCGCCGACCCCCTCGGCCGTGTGGATGCTGGCTTTCGGAAACGCCGTGCACTGGCGTTCGAGCTCCGCGAAAACGCGATAATTGCCGGCGGTGCGCAGCTCATCGAGAGCCGACGCCATGTGCTGGTTGATATCCATCTGCCTTTCCTCCCCTGTCATGTCGGACGCTGTGTTCCCCTCCACCCGTGGCGGGAAGGGGAGCGCCCCCTTCATAAAATCCGTTCGGTGCGGGCCTCGGCCGCCGGCTCGCGCCCGCTCACCACCAGCACGGTGGGCACGGGCTTTGCCTTTCGCGGCATGGCCCAGCGCCACAGCGCCGTGTCCGACACCGGCAGCACGAGAATGAGATGTTCGAGAATGGCGAGCGCCATGAAGCTCGCCAGAAGAATATGGCCGACCAGCGAATGGGCGTCGCTGGCGCTCATGGCGCCGATCACCAGCACCGCGAACAGGCCCGTCGCCGCCACCATCAGAAGCGGGAAGATCGGCGCGATGCGGTCGGTCTTGAAATAGGTCTTCAGATGCGCGATCGGCCGCGGCATCAACTCGCTGACGGCGTGCGGCGCGCCGAGGAAAATCAACAGCTTCGCCGATATGCGCATGCCCCAGAGCAGGCCGAAGGTGGCGAGCCCGAAGCGGTTGTCGGCATCGTACAGCAGAAGATACAGGACAAGCGCGGTGACGAGGATGGCGATCTCATGGTCGCAGACCGCCTCGAAAGCGGCCTTGAAGCGTTTGAGACCCTTAAGCCCCGGCGGGCACTCGCCCCGGCGCCGGCCCGTCAGCGCGCCGGTGAGGAACGCCGCCTCGTGCCAGGCCCAGACGAGCAGGGCGCCGAAGAAGCCGGCATAGGAGCCGAGCGGCGTGCGCTCCGCCCCGCCGAAGACCATCAGCACCACGCCGAGCCCGCCCGCGAGCGTCATCACCGGCAGCACCTGCCGCGCCCGCCAGCCGCCCCGCTCCGTGCGGTTGACCATGGCCAGCACCAGCCCGGTGGACAGCCACCAGACGCCGATGGCGACGAGGACGACGACGAGCGGGTGCGAAAAAGCCATCACCGCCTACCAGACCGGCTGGAGGCGGGAGGTGGCGGGAATGGCGTTCTCCTTGGTCGGGATCGCATACATGCGACAGAAATTGGCGGCGGCCGCCAGCGTCCAGAAGCCCTTGCGCAGCCGCCCGCCGATACCGCCGGCCTGCGTGGCGGCGATCATCTTGCGGTTGATGCGCTCCATGCGCCGGAAGCCGGCACGCATGGCGGGATTGTCGAGGTCGAGCACCAGCGGGAAGCACTGGCGGGAGATTTCCGACGTCAGGCGGAAGACACGCATGTCGTAATCGTCGATATCGACGCCGAGCGCGGCGTGGAAGGCCGGGCGCATGTGATCGCGCACATACATTGTGGCGAAGACGGCGAGCAGGAAGAACTTGATCCAGTAGCGGTTGACGCCCTGCATCAGCTTTATGTCGGAGCGGATGATCAGCGAGAAGGCCTCGCCGTGGGAGAACTCGTCATTGCACCACTCGCGGAACCACTTGAAGATCGGGTGGAAGCGCTGTTCGGGGTGCTTTTCCAGATGCCGGAAGATGGTGATGTAGCGGGCGTAGCCGATCTTCTCGGAGAGATAGGTGGCGTAATAGATGAACTTCGGCTTGAAGAAGGTGTACTTCTTGGCCTTGGCGAGGAAGCCCATGTTCACGCCGATGCCGAACTCCTTCAGCGCATCGTTGATGAAGCCGGCATGGCGGGATTCGTCGCGGCTCATATAGCCGAAGAGTTCGCAGATCTCCTGGTTCTTGCCGCGCCGCTTCATCTCCTTGTAGAGCACGCAGCCGGAAAATTCCGAGGTGAGCGAGGAAACGAGGAAGTCGATGAACTCCTCGCGCAGGCCATCCGGCAGCGCGTCGATGTCGATGTCTTCCCAGTCGGCATTGCGCTTGAAGTGGCCGCGGTTCGGGTCGCTCTTCATCTGCGCGATCAGGACGTCCCATTCGGCGCGGACGGGCTCGACATTGATCCGGTCCATCTCCTCGAAATCGGTCGTGTAGAAGCGCGGCGTCAGCATGGTGGAAACGAGCGCGCTGCGGGTCGTGTCGTTGACGCCCGCAAGGCGGTCCTCGATGGCCGGTTCATGATCGTGAAGGTCGCTGGTGGAAACGTGGTTGTTCATGACAGGGCCCTTTCCGTGAAGCTGAATTCGCACAGTTCCATCATGTCGAGATCACCGGTGGCGCGGGTCCATGCCCGCTCGAGCGCGCCGGCGCGCGTGATCGTCGCCTTGCGGCGGAAATTGCGGCACTGGCCATAGGGGATCTGCACGGGCGCGCCGTGCACCTGCACTTCGTCGCCGGGATGCACGACGACCCCGTTGTCGAAGCGCAGATGGGCGCCGAGCGCCTCGAAGGTGTTGTTGATCTCCACGGTGCAGTCGACGGTCTCGCGTCGGCGCATCAGGGCAAAAAGCGCGGTGAGCGGTGACATCATGGGCGGGATCCTCCTTGGTTGCCGAGCAGGGCGGCAAAGGCTGCTGCATTGTCCCGGCCGAATGCTTCGAGCGTGATGCGTTCGCCCGTCGCCGTATCCGATAGGCTGACATGGCCGCTTTCCCAGCGGATGAGGCGATAGGGCGTTTCGACGGGCACGACCGATATCTGGCGCATGCGCTCGAAGGCGCGCAGCGAGCCGCGCACGAAGCCGCCCGTATCCTTCGCATAGGCGGCGATCCGCTCGCCAGTGCGCGCGTCGGTGACGGTCACGACATCGCCGGTGCCACGGCCGATGACGATATCGCGCACGGCGACCGCACGGCCATTGTCAACCCTGACAAGGCCGCGGCCGGTGGTCTGGCCGAAGAGAACCGCGCCGGTGGCAAAGAAGAGCAGGCCGATAGCGGCCACGATCAGCGGCGTCGGAATGCGCGCGGTCTTTCCGGGGCGGCGCTTGTCGAGATAGCCGAGGCTGAGGGCGGAGGTCATGGCGTGCCTCCTATTCCGCCGCGGCGGCATGGCCGCCGGGCAGGTAGTCGGGCGCGTCGATCACCGGCTCAAGCGGACGGGCGACACCCGTCTTCCCATGGGCACCGGCCGGGCTGTTGCGCCAGGCGATGACGGCCCGCGCCAGGATTTCGGCAACGCCGGCGGCGTCATCAAGGCAGATCAGCGCCGGCTGCGGCTCTGAAAAGCGCCAGCCGCGCACATGCGGCCATTGCACCAGCCAAGAAAGGCGATGGCCCGGCAGGAGCGCGATGGCGATCGTGCCGCCCCGCTTGCCGCGCGGTGCCATCGAGACCGCATTGATCCGGCGATAGGGAAGGTTCAGCGTCATGGAGAGCGCCACGCCAAAGCGCATCACGAGACGCTCCGAGGTGATGGTGTAGAGCGTGGTGCGCTCGACGCCCCAGGCAAAGAGCTCGACAAGGCCGATCAGGAGGGCACCGATCGCCGTCAGCACCGCCACGGCAAACAGGATGCCGCCGACCGGCTGGCCATCCGAAAGGCCGGCGGCGATGGCCCAGACGGCGAGAATGACGAAATAGGCGGCGAGATAGATGTTCTTCAGGCTATGGCGGGCGACGAGCCGGGCGCTGGGGCGTCCCTGCCAGAGAATGCGCTCCCCGGCCGGAAGCGTGCCCGGAAGGCCCGGAACCGGCTCGATCTCATGCTCGCGGACGACGAACTGTTTCACAGCAGCGGCTCCTGTCTGTCGCGGGTCGCGTAGAGGAGGCCAGCGCCGAAATAGGCGACGATGCGGTCTTCCTCGCGCAGCGTCACCGTCTCCGGCGCGGCCGTGGCGGGCACGTCGGCGAACTGGGCGGCGGTGATGGCGTGGACGAAAATCTGCCGGCGGCCGCGCACGGTCTGGAAGACGACGAAATTGTTGGGCAGCAGCACGCTTCGCCCGCCCTCGGCCAGCGTCACCTCGTAGTAGCGCAGGAGCTGCTCGGCGCGGTCGACCCAGACATCCGTGACGATACCCGCATCGCGCCGGTCACAGCCGACGACCGGCAGGCCGCGCGGATCCTTCTGGCCCTCGGCAATGCCAAAGCCTTCGGCCACCCTGAGCGGCACGATGCGGGCATCGCCATGGGCGGTCATGTCGGGACGCTCGGCGCGTTCCGCCCAGGAGCCCGGCCCGACGCCGGCCAGCAGCGGATTGCCGACCGGCTCGATCGGCGAGCCCGGGGCCTTGGCGATGCGGCGGGCCGATAGGGTGCGGGTGTCGCGCACGAAGTCCGGCACGGCATGCGTGCCCTGGCCGTGCGGCAGCACGAAGGTCTTCTTCGGCGGGACGAAGAGGAAGGGATGCTTGTTGTAGCGGCCCGTGGCGTCTTCCTCGAGCGGATAGCCTTCGCGGCGATCCTCCTGGCGCAGATACCAGATGAGCCCGGCAAAGAAGAGCCAGAAGGCGTAGAGCACCACCTGCGCCACATCCATGCTGCCGACGAGAGATCCGGTCATATAAGCCTCCCCAAATGATGGCGGTCAGCCGGGCATGTCTGCCAGGCCGAAACGGGTTTCAGTGCGTTCATGCGAGCCAGTGCGGGCGCCACACAGGGGGCCGATCACCGCAAGGCAGAAAAACAGAAGGACGATCTCCAGCCCGTAGACGACGAGATAGCCGGAGGCCGGCGTCAGCATGGCGAGACCCAGCGCGCCGGAGAGCGCCAGCGCATTGACGACATTCTTGATGAAGCCGGCGAGAAGCAGGGCCGTGCCGATGGCAGTCGCCTGCACCGCGCCCCAGGCGCCGACGACGACGCCGCTGTCGGCGCGACGCGACACCGCCATGGCGGCCAGCAGCGTGCCGACCGAGAAAAGGCCGTTGCCGAGCCCGATTGCGGCCGCGCCCATGTAGAAGAGAGCGTCGAAGGCCATGGGCTCGGCAAAGATGATGGCGCTGAAGGCGGCGATGCCGATCATGAGGCCCCGCGCCGCGATGCGATGCACCGCGCCGCCGCGTTGCAGGCTGCGGGCGGCAAGCATGAAGCCGAGCATGGCGCCGGCCGCCCACAGGCCCGTCAGCAGCGTGGTGCGTCCGACCGGCATGCCGAGGATCTCGCCGCCATAGGGTTCGAGCAGGATGTCCTGCATGGAAAAGGCCATGGAGCCGATGGCGACAGCGACGAGCAGCCGGGTCACGCCGGGATCGCTGCGATAGGCTGACAGCGCCTCGAAGAATCCCGGCACTTTCCGGTCGGCGGCGGTCAGGCGCGGGTTGCGCGCCTCCTGCTTCCACATGGCGATGACGTTGAGCACCAGCGTCAGCACCGCCGTGCCCTGGATGACCTGGATGAGCTGTACGGCCGTGAAATCGGTGAGCGCGACGCTGTAGAAGGCCGAGGCCGCCATCATGCCGGCGAGCAGCATGAGATAGAGGAGGGCCACGACGCGCGGGCGCTTGTCTTCCGGCGCGAGATCGCTTGCGAGCGCGAGCCCCGCCGTCTGCGCCATGTGCAGGCCGAAGCCGCAGAGGATGAAGGCAAGGCACGCGCCGGCCGCGCCCGCCCATTCCGGCCCGACGGTCTGGGATTGCAGCAGGAGCAGCGCAAAGGGCATGATCGCGAGGCCGCCGAACTGCAGCATGCTGCCCATCCACACATAGGGCACGCGCCGCCAGCCGAGCACGGAGCGGTAGGTGTCGGAGCGGTAGCCGAAGAACAGTCGCAGCGGCGCCGCGAGCACGGGAATAGCGATGACGGCGGAGACGAGCGCGACGGGCACGCCGAGTTCGACGATCAGCACGCGGTTCAGCGTGCCATTGAGCAGCACCATGATGCAGCCGGCCGAGACCTGGAACAGCGAGAGGCGGAGCAGGCGCCCGAGCGGAAGATCGACCGTCGCGGCATCGGCAAAGGGCAGGAAGCGCGTGCCGAGCTTCTGCCAGACCGTGACGAGCTTGCGATGGGCGAGGATCCGGCTCATGGGCGCCTCACCTCCATGGCCTGCGAGGTATAAAAGCCGATCGAGACGCGCGCGCTACGCCCGCCTGCCCAGCCGGCCATTTCGGGTCGGCTGACGAGGCCGGAGACGAGGTGCTCGGGCGCGACCGGATAGAGGGCAGGGGCGCGGTTGCCGCGCGGGAAGATCCGGCCGGTCGCGAGCATGGCGCGCAGGAGCCGCGATCCCGGCGCCAGCGTGAAGAGGAGCGTGTGGGAGGTGCGCGCCGCCATGCGTTCGAGGATGCGGGTGGCATCGGCGGCGCGGTAGTGGATCAGCACATCCATCGCGACGATGGCGTCGAAGCTGCCATGGCGGGTGTCGAGCATGTCGCCGCTCTCGAAGCGCAGGCTCCCCGGCCGGCCACCCATGGCCTTCACGGCCGCCTCCCCGCGCTCGCGGGCGTGCTCCACCATCTGCGCGGAGAGATCGACGCCGAGCACATCCGCGCCGCGGGCCAGAAGCTCCAGCGACAGGACACCCGAGCCGCAGCCCGCATCGAGGATGCGCCAGCCGGAAAGGTCCTGCGGCAGCCAGTCGAGCAGGGTGGCGCGCATGGTGTCGCGGCCGCGGCGCACCGTGGCGCGAATGCCACCGACCGGCTCGGTGCTGGTCAGCCGCTTCCAGGCATCCAGCGCCGTGCGATCGAAATAGTGCTCGATCTCCCCGGTGCGGCGCCTGTAATCGGCAATGTGGTCGGCATGGCTCATGGCGGACTGCTTTCCTGTTCTCATTCGAAACCGAGAAAATCGAAGATCTGCCGGTCCTTCATCGGCTCGGCCGAAAGGCCGGGCACGCCGGCCCACAGCCGCTCGGCGAGCTGCATGTATTCGCGCTGGATGGCCAGGATCTCCGGGCTGTCGCCCATCTCGAAGAGCGTGCTTTTCTTCAGGCGGCTGAGGCGCACGTGGTCGGAGTCGGGCACATGGGCGAGGCGCTTGAGGCCGATCGCGGCATTGTAGCGGTCGATCTGATCGGTCTCGCGCGAGCGGTTGGCGATGACGCCGCCGAGGCGCACGTCATAATTCTTCGCCTTCGCCTTGATGGCCGAGACGATGCGGTTCATGGCGAAGATGGAATCGAAATCGTTGGCGGCGACCACCACCGCGCGTTCGGCATGCTGGAGCGGCGCGGCAAAGCCACCGCACACGACGTCGCCCAGCACGTCGAAGATCACGACATCGGTGTCGTCGAGCAGGTGATGCTCCTTCAGGAGCTTCACCGTCTGCCCCACCACATAGCCACCGCAGCCCGTGCCGGCCGGCGGGCCGCCCGCCTCGATG
Organism: Rhizobium sp. RU20A; assembly: GCF_900155885.1. GTDB lineage: Bacteria > Pseudomonadota > Alphaproteobacteria > Rhizobiales > Rhizobiaceae > RU20A. Next base: position 1,717 of record NZ_FTMB01000013.1, on the reverse strand, counting down.
CACTGCACGCCATTATAGCCCTCGACCACGTAATCCTCGGGCCGCAGCTCCTCGGTGTGGAAGTCGGCCTTTTCCAGCACGTCGATGACGGTCGGGATCAGGCTTTTGGTGAGCGTGAAGGTGCTGTCATGCTTGGGGTCGCAGCCGATCTGCAGCACGCGCTTGCCGAGCTTGGAGAAGGCCACCGAGAGGTTGGACGAGGTCGTCGACTTGCCGATGCCGCCCTTGCCGTAGATGGCAAAGACCTTCGCGCCGTCGAGGTCTGCGGTGGGGTCGAGATGGACCTGCACGCTCCCGTCACCGTCTTCGCCCCGGCCGAGCGCGGCGGCCTTGAGCCTCAGATCCCGCTCGCTCGTCTTGGGGTGGGTGAAGATGTTCATTGGGCAGCCTCCCTGACCAGGCCTTCCAGCCGGTCTTCCAGTTCCTCGCCGGCAAGGCGCAGCGCCTCTAGCGTTTGCGCATCCGGCTCCCAGAAGCGGCGCTCCTGGGCTTCGATCAGGCGCGAGGCGACCTTGGCCGCCGCAGCCGGATTGAGCGCGGCAAGGCGCCGGCGCATGAAGGGGTCGAGCATGAAGGTCTCGGTCATCTGCTGGTAGACCCAGGGCTCGACGCCCCCCGTCGTTGCCGACCAGCCGAGCGTGTTGGTCACCTGCGCCTCGATATGGCGCACGCCCTCGTAGCCGTGCTTCAGCATGCCCTCGAACCATTTGGGGTTCAGCGTACGGGTGCGGGCCTCCAGTGCCACCTGTTCGCCGAGCGTGCGCACCTTGCCCTCGCCTTGCGTCTGGTCGGAAATGAAGACCGGCAGTGCCGTCTCGCCGCGCGCCTTCATGACGGCCCGCGTCAGCCCGCCCAGCGTGTCGAAGTAATGTTCGATGGTGGTAACGCCGACCTCGACGGAATCGAGGTTCTGATAGGCCATGTCGACGCCGCCGAGCACGGCATCCAGCACCTCGGCCTGCTGGCTCGTCTTGCCCTTGCTGTCGATGGCGAAGCTCTTGCGGCTCGTATAGGTGTCGGCGATCTCCTCGTCGTCTGTCCAGGCAGACGAGGCGATCAGCATGTTGACGTTGGCGCCATAGGCACCGTTGGCATTGGAAAAGACGCGGTAGGCGGCCGCCTCGACATCGCAGCCATGGGTGCTCGCATAGGCGAGCGCATGTTTGCGGATGAAGTTCATCTCCACCGGCTCGTCGGCCAGCGCCGCAAGGCTGCTCGCCTCTGCCAGCATGCTCGCCTGGATCGGCAGGAGGTCGCGGAAGATGCCCGACAGCGTCATGACGGCATCGATGCGCGGCCGCTTCAGCTCCTCGAGCGGGATGAGCACCGCGCCGCAGACGCGGTTATAGGCATCGAGCCGGGGCCTGGCGCCCATCAGGGCCATGGCCTGGGCGAGCGGTGCGCCCCCGGTCTTGAGATTATCCGTCCCCCAGAGCACGACGGCTACCGTTTCCGGCAGGCGTCCCTCGGTCTTCAGAAACCGGTCGAGCACGCGCGCGGCCTGCCGCTCGCCATCCTGTACGGCAAAGGCGCTCGGAATGCCGAAGGGATCGAAGCCGTGGATGTTGCGGCCCGTGGGCAAAAGGTCCGGCGTGCGCAGGAGGTCGCCGGAGGGGGAGGGCGGCACGAAACGCCCGTCCAGCGCCCGGACGAGGCCGTCGAGTTCGCGGTTGTCGGCAAGGTTGACGTTGAGCTGGACGAGGCCTGCGACGCGTTC
>NZ_FTMB01000012.1 GCF_900155885.1 Rhizobium sp. RU20A | reverse complement strand
AAACGAAGAAGTCCGTCGCTAGCAGCGCCGCCGCCCTCGTTCTGTGAGGCGGTTTCTACTCACCCCACCCCAACCTGTCAACGCAAACATCTCAGGAAAATGACAGAAAATTGGAAGTGGTTGATTATATTGATGTAATTCTAACAAAATCCATCGGCGCGCTGCGGATTGCGCAAAAGACCGGCTTTTCCCGCTCGGGCTCTGCGCCGTCTGTCAGTGCGGGCACCCTGTAAGCCGCCACATCCCGAACGGCAGAAGGCCGGACGCGATGGTCCGGCCTCCCGATCACGTGCGACAATGCGGTGCGATCTCTTACGCCGGGTCCTTTTCCATCCGCTCCAGGCAGTCCCGAAGTTCGAAAATGCAGCAGACGATATGGTAGAACGTGCTGGCCGGAGCGGCTTCATCGACGAAACTGCCGTCGGGGCGCATCTTGTCGAACCAGAGGCCGGAAATCGGGGTTGCGAGGAAACGGTCGAGCGCCGCGGCGGCGCGTTCGGCCGATGCAAGATAATGGGCCCGCTCCTCCCCTTGCGCCATGGAAGCAAAGCGGATCGCGGCCTTCAGCCATTCGGTCTGCGGCCACAGGCGCGCGATCGGGTCGATGACGGCGAAGCGATCGTCCAGCGTCATGATGGCGACATCGCGCTGCGGGCACACGCCGTGGCCGACCGCGATGTCGAACAGGCGGCGGGCAGCGGCGATCGCATCGGCGCGCCCTCGTCGCTCCCCGTACCGGGTCAGCAGCCAGGCCCATTCGAACTGATGGCCAGGCTCGACCACACGACCCTTTTCCCCCTCGAACGGGGCCCAATCGGCGTCGAAGAACTCACGAAGGGCACCGCTTTCGGCATCGATGAAGCGGGTGAGGCAGAGATCGGCGATCTCGTCGGTGAGGTTCGCCCAGGTCACCTTATCGAACCCCTCGGTCGCCTCGCTGGAGAGGGCCGCCTCGAAGAGATGCATGTGCGGATTGGATCCGAGCGGAAAGCGCGGCGGGTTATCCTCGTGGAAGCCCGCCTCCGGATGGCGGCAGCGGGCCTCGATATGCGAGAGAAGCATGCGGCTGCGCTCGGCCATCTCGTCACGCCGGTGCGGAAGTGCATCGGCAAGATGCGAGAAGGCAAGGAAGGCAAAGGCGTGATTGTAAAGATCGAAGCGATCGTCGATCAGAGTGCCCTTCGCATCCGCCAATGCGCCGAAGAGACCGTCCGGCCGTGCGAAGACCCGGTCGAAGCCCTCCAGCCCCTGCTCCGCCGCGCTGCGCCAGTCGCCCGTCCAGCCGCGATGGCCGGCCTCGGCGAAGCAATAGACCTGACGCGGCTGCACCCGGGCGCGGTGATGGGCGTCGGTCGGCTGCCCCTTCATGTCGATGGTCTCGACAAAGCCGGTCTCTGGTCCGGTAAAGCCGCGTTCGCGCCAAAGCGGCAGCGCCGCTTCGAAAAGCCAGGTGGTCAGGCGTTCTGAAACAGCCTGAAGAGCCGTTACTGTCGTCATGAAAATATCTCCAACGAAAATAATCTTCATTCCAAGGGACCCGGACAGGTCGATCCAGCGTCCTTTGGACGGAAAAGGCCGGGCACGGACAGGCCGCTCCGGCATCTGAAAAACCTCACGCCAGCCGAAGGCTGGCGAAATCCTTGTCGAGCAACCGCGAGAGGGCCTCGACCGCAAGCTGGTGATCCTCACGCTGCGGCAGACCGGAAACGGTGAGCGCCCCAATGCAGCCGGCTCCCTTCACGACGATCGGGAAACTGCCGCCATGGGCCGCGTAGTCAGCCTCCGCCAGGCCGAACTTGCCGGCAAGCGTCACCTGCTGCTTGGCCAGCATCAGACCTGTTGCATAGCTGGAGCGCAGGAAGCGGAAGACCGTGTTGCGCTTGCGGCGCACCCAATTGGCATTGTCAGGCAGGGAACCGGGAAGTGCGGCATAAAAGAGCGGCATCGAAAACAGCGTCACATCCACGACGATACCGAGCTGGCGTTCGATTGCAAGGTCGCGCGCCGCGGTGCCAAGCGCAAAGGCGACATGCGCATCGAAGCTGTCGAACACCAGCGTCGCTTCCTGCTCGGAAATTTTTGAAAGATCCTCATCCATCGCCATGTCTGCCTCCCCTGGACCCGCGCGGCGGGCCTTGATAGTTACCCGTTGTCAATCCTGCCACAACCATGCGGCGCCGCGCACGCCCGAACTGTCGCCATGCATGGCCTTGCGGATCGGTGTGGCAAAGCTGTCACCAAAAAGATAGCCGGTGATCCGCCCCGGAAGAGAATCATAGACCTCATCCACATTCGAAAGACCGCCGCCCAGCACGAAGACATCGGGATCAACGATGTTGGTCAACAGCGCAAGGCTGCGTGCCAGTCGGTCCACGAAGCGGTCGAAAGCGGCGACGGCCGCAACCTCGCCCGCCCGCATGTCGGCGATGATGTCGGCACCGCGCTTTTCCGTGCCTGTTGCCGTCAGGTAATCCAGTTCAAGCCCCGTCCCGCAGGCATACATGTCGAGACAGCCGTGCTTGCCGCACCAGCAGCGATGCCCCGGAAACTCCTCCGGCCGCATCCACGGCAGCGGATAATGGCCGATTTCGGCGGCGATGCCCTGAAAGCCGGCATGCACCTTGCGCTCGATCGCGATGCCGCCGCCGTGGCCCGTGCCGATGATGATGCCGAAGACGACGCGCGCATCACGCCCCGCCCCGTCCACGGCTTCGGAGACAGCAAGGCAATTGGCATCGTTGGCGATGCGCACGGGACGGCCGAGCGCCGCCTCGAGATCGCGTCCGAGCGGCTTGCCGTTGATGAGCACAGCGTTGGAATTGCGCACCAGCCCAGTGCGCGGATTGGGACTGCCGGGAATGCCGACACCCACCGTTCCCGTCGCGTCGGCGGTTCGCTCGGCCTCAGCCACGAGATCGCGCACCGCAAGGATGCAATCCTCGTAGCCGGTCTTCGGCGTCGGCACACGGTGGCGCGCCATCACGACGCCGTCATCTCCAAGCGCAATGACCTCGATCTTCGTGCCGCCCCAGTCGATCCCGATCCGCATGGTTTCCCCGCATTCCGAACCTGGCGCGCCGACAGTTGCAAAAGCCTGGCGCGAACCGCGCCGTTGATAGCCCGCCCGCGCCCCGGCGGCCAGCCCCCACGCGCGCCGGACGACAGGAAATTGGTGTGCGCGCCGACCAAGCACCCGATCGCCCGTTGATCCCCCCGCCCATCTGATTTATGGAGAGGTCGTTGTCCACGTAGCTCAGCAGGATAGAGCACAGGATTCCTAAAATTGGGGGTTGTGCAGGGAAACGGCACAATCGATCTGCTCAAAGTCGGGGAACGCTTCGCCTCACGGCATGCCAATCCCGAGCCAAGCGCCGCCACACCGGCGGCGAAGGTGTAGAGACTGGACGGGCAGGGCCTAACGACTTCGGTCCATGGCCAAGGGACAGTCCAGACCACGAACGCATCGTCACGGACGACGCGGCGGCGGCGAAAGCCGAAGTGGGATGAATCCTGGGGTCGGAGGTTCGAATCCTCTCGTGGACACCATTTTCCGAGTGTCCATACCGGATACATAGGTGACACTTCGTACCTAAGACATGGGTGACAACCTCGTGCCGAACGGGTTGTCGATGGTTTGGTGACAAGGGCGTCGCGATCATGGAACGGGTATTCGATCTCGGGCAGCCCGTCATACCGACGCGGCGATGGCGTGTAGACGTCGTTCGGCACCTTCATCGCCAAGGCTTCATGCGGCCGTTCGGTGTTGAATTCGTTGATGAACGCATCGAAGCGTGCCTGTTGCTGCAGCATGTTGCGTCCCGGTGGCCGGGTGGCTTCCTTCTTCAGCGTCAGGTGCATGCGCTCGTGGCGGCCATTCTGCTGAGGGTGTCCCGGCTTGATCCGTTCCAGCGCGATACCGAGTCTGAGCCAATAGACCGACAGTTTGGACAGGGTGTAGAGCCCATTGGGGCTGGCAAAGGGCAGGCCATTGTCGGAGCGGATGGCGCGTGGAAGGCCGCGCTCGACGAACAATCGCCTGAAGGCCTCGATCACCCCCTGCTCGCGCGTTGATTCGAAGGCTTCGCAGCACAAAAGGAAGCGTGACGCTTGGTCGGTGACCGTCAGCGGGTAACAGTATCTGGCGTCACCGAGCTTGAATTCGCCCTTGAAGTCGGCACACCAGAGATCGTTGGGAGCCAACGCCATGCACAGCGGCGTGCCCTCGGCCTTGTTCGCCCTGTTCCTATTGCGGGCATGGCTCACAAGGCCGTATCGGTCGAGAACCGCATGCACCGTGCTTTTGGCCGGTATCCGCACGTCGCCAGCAAGCCGCCTGATCAACAGTTCCCTGATCTTGCGGGCACCCCAGTGCGGCTTCTCCTGCCGGCAGCGGACGATCATCGCTTCCACCGCATCCGGCAACTGGTTGGCATAACGCACCGGTCGCCGCGAGCGATCCGTCAGCGCTTCCACCCCGTCATCCTTGTAGCGGTTGAAGATCTTGTAGCCGGTCTTGCGCGATATGCCGAAATCCCGGCAAACCTCGCTCATCCCTTCGCCATCCAGAAGCCGGGCGACAAATCGAAGACGCTCTTCCATAACCGAAGTCTCTCTCCACGGCATCTCCACCTCCCGGACCAAAGCCGAAAAGTGTAACCCATGTCTCCGGTACGACCTGTCACCTATCTCTCAGGTCGGACAGAGTGGTCGAGGTCGGTATGCCTTGCAGCCACACCGACGTGTGGTGGCCAATTGCGGTCGGATTTGGGAACGGCCTGGAAAGCTCCTTCAAGGCAGGGCATGCTTCCCTGAGCCGATCATGGGTCGGCATCTTCAAGGGGGACGGGATCGTTGCAAGAAAATCGCGTTCACCCTTGGATCGATATGTTGTCCGCACCCGTCTGGATGAGCGGCAAGGAGAGACATTTTCGTCTCTGGCGTGGTCTTGTCGCCGAGATGATCGGAGCGCCGTTGGACTATGCCTATGTCCGGCGGACGGTATCCTTCAAGCCGTCGTGCGATCTTGCCGAAATCGAGACCCTTCCCTTCCTCGAGGCACGGGTCACCGATCCCGCCTGGAAACAACCCTCTCCCGCCGAACGGGCCGGCATATGGGAAAGCCTGCCGGAAGAGCCGCTCGAGATCCTTGCCTTGCTGACGGTCCCCGGCGGCATCTTCCCCGTCCGCTACGCCGGCGCCATCGCAGATCGGCTGGATGAACTGGATGCGGTCATTCACCATGCGGGTCTTGGCGCACACACGCATGCTCACGAAGCCGCCCGCGGCTTCTTTCGCGATCTCGCCACGGCAGAGGCAGATCAGCGCATTGTTGCCTCCTACGAGCCATATGGCGCGATCGCTGTCGACCTTCTGGCGCACCCGATCGGCTTGGCCATCGACGGGGCCTGAACGGTCGGTTGAATTTCACTTGCCGATCGAACTCATATATGAGTTAGTGGTCTGCGAAGCGATGAGGACGCTTCAAAGTCCACTTGAGTACAAGTGGGCCCTATAGACATATATCGGGAGCGGAAGCCAGCGGGGCCGATACCCCGCCGCCGGCGGCTTGATCGGGAGGAGAACAGCATGACACAACGTGGCTATGGAGGCCCGCTTCGCTATGTGCAGGGACCGGGCGTCATCGCCGATCTCGGGCGGTACGTCGAGCCGCTGTCGCGGTCGGCATTGATCGTTATCGACGGCTTCTTCTGGGACAGTCTCAGGTCGGAGCTGGAGGCGAGCCTGTCGAAACAGGGCGTTTCGAGCCGCTTCGTGCGTTTTGGCGGGGAATCGACCGACAAGGAGGTCGAGCGCTGCGTCGGGGAAGGCAGTGCGGTCATGGCGGGCGTGGTGATCGGTGTTGGCGGCGGCAAGGCGCTGGATACGGCTAAGATCACGGCCTTCAAACTCGGGGCGCGAATCGTTACCGTGCCGACCATTGCCTCGACGGATTCGCCGACGAGCTCGATCGGCGTCATCTATTCGCAAGACGGCGTCTATGACCGGGTGGTGCGCTGTGGGCGCAATCCGGATGTCGTGCTGGTCGACAGCGCGCTGATCGTGAAGGCGCCGGTTCGATTTCTCGTGGCCGGCATGGGCGACGCCCTCTCCACCTGGTACGAGGCCCGCTCCAACCTCGAATCGCGACGCCGCAACTATATTGGCGATGGTTATGCGGCGACGATCGCCGGCGCAGAGATCGCACGTGCCTGCCATCTCGTTCTGATGCGCGATGGGCGCAAGGCCTATGAAGCGGCCAAGGGCGGACGCCTGACGCCTGCGGTCGAGAACATCATCGAGGCCAACACGCTTTTGAGCGGCCTCGGCTTTGAAAACTGCGGCGTCTCCGCCGCCCATGGCGTACATGACGCCCTGACCGTGCTAGAGCCGACGCATCATTTCTTCCATGGCGAGAAGGTCGCCTTCGGCGTCATCTGCCTGCTCGTGCTGGAAAACCGCGCGCCGGAAGAGATCGAGGAAGCACTGGATTTCTGTATCGACCTCGGCCTGCCGACCACCCTTGCCGATCTTCACCTTCACGACGTCACTCCAGAGGATCTGCTGCGCGTCGGCGAGATCGCCATGCAGCCGAGCAATGTCATCCATTCGGTTCCCGTCGAGCTCAGCGCCCGGCTGATTGCCGATTGTATCTGGACGGCAAGCGCGCTCGCCGAAAGCCGGAAGAAGAAGCGGGGCTGAAACGCCCCGCAGCCGTTAAAGGCCCGCGGCTTTCAAAGTGCGCTATCGAGGAAATACCACTGGTCGAGGTGGGCGCGAATCACGGGTTCGAGGACGTCGTTCAGCATCATGACGTCGTCCATGAGCCGGGCGCCGGGGCTTTCCTCCGGCGGCAGCGTGATGACTGGCAGGCGGTTGAAGGTGAAGTTCACGCCATCGTCGCGCAGCATGTACCAGGGCACGATGCGTGCACCGCCGCGCCGCGCCAGCTTCACGGCCAGCGCGAGATTGCCGTCGAGATGCGGTGGGCGGCCGAAAAACGGGCCGCGAATCCAGCCGCGGAAACCCTCGTCGCAGAACATGCTGACGATGCCGCCCTCCTTCAGCACCTTCAGCGCCGGTTTTACGCCATCTCGCCCCGGCGGCATCAGCACGACGCCGTTGTCGAGCCGCACCTTCTGGGCGATCCAGGCGCGGGCCCGACCGCCCGGCGGCACGTAATTGGCGTTGAGGCGAAGCCCCGCCTCGCTGAGCGGGGATGCCATCATTTCCCAGTTGCCGAGATGCATTCCCGCCAGAACGAGCGGGCCGTCCGCCGCGATCTCGACGAGTTCGTTGACGTCGAGGGATTTGATCCGCCCGGGGGTCAACGCCACGCGGCGGATGATGGAAAACTCCGTCATCAACCGGCCCTGGTTCTCCCAGTTCTTGCGCAGGACCGTCTCCCGCTCGGCCTCGCTCGCCTCGGGCATGAGCACCTTCAGGTTTTCGCGCGCGCGCCGCACGGCCACCTTGTGGAAACGCGGCATGGCGAAAAGGCCGATCTTCGCCCCCGCTGCCGAACAGAGGTCGGTCGGCAGGAGCTTCAGGCCGAAATGCACCGCGAGATCGACGAGATTGTTGAGATTGTCTTTGATGTAATAGCGCAGGAACGCCCGGCGCCGCTCTCCACCGGCGCGAAATTCGGCGAAGGTCGGCGCTGCCGGCGGTTTGTAGACATAGACGGTCTTGCCGGGTTTCGTGCTCACGCGCCGTCCCCCTTTTCAGGCGCTGCGCGGGCGCGGCAGGATGCGCACCGGCAGTCCGCCGCGCGGGCGAAGCGTCAGCCGGCAAAGCGGCTCGACCGCCACGGCTTCGGGCACCTCGACCCGGAAGCGCTGGGCGAGGATGGCCAGGCACAGGATCGATTCCGTCAGACCGAATTGCAGTCCGGGGCAGATGCGGGGACCAGCCGCGAACGGGATATAGCTGTAGGGGATCGGCCGGCGACCGCCGAGGAAACGTTCAGGCTTGAAGCGGTGCGGCTCCTCGAAAAAGGCCTCCGTACGATGCAGGAGCCAGGGAACGATGAGGATTAGCGAGGCCGGATCGACATCGATACCGGCCACGTGATCGGCCGCGCGCGTCTGCCGCGCCAGGATCGGCACCGGCGGATAGAGCCGCAGCGTCTCCTCGATCACGGCCCGGCACCAGTCGAGCTTGGGCACGTCGTCAATGGTCGGCTGGCGCCCGCCGCAGACGGTTTCGATCTCGTCATGAACGGCCTTCTCGACCCACGGCGCGCGCGACAGCAGATACCAGGCCCATGTCAGCGTGGCCGCCGTCGTCTCGTGTCCGGCCATGAAAATGGTGGCAGCTTCATTGCGCAGCGCGATGAGGTCGAGCCCGAGCTCCGGGTTCTTTTGCTGGCGCCGCACGAGCAGTTCTACCATCGACTTGTCGTCGCCCTTGCCGGCCAGATGATCCTCGACCACCTTGTCGATGATGCGGTGGATCTTCTTCACGGAACGGCTGAGCCGCGGCGTGCGCAGCACCGGCAACCCCTCGTCGAAGCCGAGAAAATAGCCGAGATTGATGGAATCGATCAGCGACTGATAGCTGGTGAACCCGTCCGTCACCGAATCGGCCGCCTCCTTGCCGAGGTCGTTGCCGAAGACGCTGCGGGAAATGATCTCCGCCGTCAGGCCTGCCATCTCGTGCAACGCATTGACCACCGTGCCCTCGGGCAGGTTTTCCCAGCGCGTCACGAGTTCGGCCGTCGTCTGCTCCATCACCGGGCCGAAGCTCGGTACCCGGCTTTTGTGAACGATGTCGGTGACGAGCGGGCGCCGCTGCTTCCATGTCTGCCCGTCGGATATGAAGAGGCCGTCGCCCAGCAGGAATTCCAAGGCACGGCGCATCTGCGGCGACTTGCGCTCGAAATTGTCATGGCGGGTGGCGACCACATACTTGATCGCATCGGGCGAATTGACGACGACGAGCTGGCGCCCGAGGATGCGCTGCTGCTGCACGCGGTCGGCAAAGTCCGTTTCGCGCCAGATCGAGAGAAAATCGTGCCGCGCCTGCAGGATCAGCCGCAGCGGCTTGCCGGGCGTGCCGCGGTAATAGTCGGACCGCGCCGGTTCGAAGCGCTCGTCCTCGCGCTTTTCAACGATATCGACCCGTGGCTTGAGCGCCGAAGCGAACGCCGAAAACATCCGCGCATGTCCTCTTCAATCGGGCTGCCCCCGGCAACCTCGGCACTCGATAGCAGCAAACGTCACGCCATCCAACACCCGGTGCGGACACAAAAGGGCCGGGCTGGACGCTTGGGTCCAGCCCGGCCTCACGTCCGGCTCCAGCCGGCCGTTGTCAAAACGCCATTCTTATTCGATGTCGAAGGACACGCCCTGGGCCAGCGGCAGGGCCCGCGAGTAGTTGATGGTGTTGGTTGCGCGGCGCATATAGGCGCGCCAGGCGTCGGACCCTGATTCGCGGCCGCCCCCGGTTTCCTTTTCGCCGCCGAAGGCACCGCCGATTTCGGCACCGGAGGTCCCGATATTGACGTTGGCGATGCCGCAGTCGGACCCGTCAGGCGACAGGAATCGCTCGGCTTCGCGCAGGTCGAGAGTGAAGATCGACGAGGAAAGACCCGCTGCCACCGCATTATGATCGGCAAGCGCTGCATCGAAATCGCTGTAGCGCATGACATAGAGGATCGGGGCGAAGGTTTCTTCCAGCACCGGGCCGCACTGCGACGGCATTTCGACGATGGCCGGGCGCACGTAATAGGCGGTGTCGGCGCCCTCGCTCACACGGTCGCCACCGGTCACCGAACCGCCCTCGGCCTTGGCGGCTTGAAGCGCGTGCTGCATGCCATCGAAGGCGGCCTTGTCGATCAGCGGACCGACGAGCGCCGACGAGGTCAGCGGATTGCCGATCGTCACGCTCTGATAGGCCTTCTTCAGGCGCGGCACGATCTGATCGTAGACGCTGTCATGCACGAAGAGACGGCGCAGCGTCGTGCAGCGCTGGCCGGCCGTGCCCATGGCACCGAAGGCGATGGCGCGCAACGCCATGTCGAGATCGGCCGAGGGGCAGACAATGCCGGCATTGTTGCCGCCGAGCTCAAGGATCGCCCGGGCAAAACGCTTGGCAAGGCGCGGGCCGACCTCGCGACCCATGCGGGTCGAGCCAGTGGCCGAAACGAGCGGTACCTTCGGATGATCTACAAGCACTTCGCCAAGATCGCGCTCGCCAATCAGAACGGAAGATAGGCCTGCCGGCGCATCCGAGCCGAAGCGGGCGATGGCCCGTTCGAGGATGGCCTGGCTGGCAAGCGCCGTCAGCGGCGTCTTTTCGGACGGCTTCCAGACGACCGCATTGCCGCAGACCAGCGCCAGTGCCGCATTCCACGACCAGACGGCGACGGGGAAGTTGAAAGCCGAGATGATGCCGACAACGCCGAGCGGATGCCAGGTTTCCATCATCCGGTGGCCGGAGCGCTCGGTGGCGATGGTCAGGCCATACAGCTGGCGGGAAAGACCGACCGCGAAATCGCAGATGTCGATCATTTCCTGCACTTCGCCGAGGCCTTCCGACGTGATTTTGCCGGCCTCGATCGAAACAAGGCGGCCGAGATCGGCCTTGGCGGCACGCAGCTCTTCGCCGAGCAGACGGATCAGTTCGCCGCGCCGCGGCGCCGGCACCAGGCGCCAGGCCTTGAAGGCCTCGTGGGCCGCATCGATCGCTGCCGCGGCGGCTTCCGGGCTCGTCTTGGCCAGTTGGCCGATCCGCTCGCCGCTCACGGGCGTGAAGGAGGCCATGGTACCGCCGGTATAAAGGCCGGCATCGACCCCCAGCCGGTCCAGAATGCGCGCGGCTTCTGCGGCAACGCCGCCCGTTTCAGTCTTCGTGTCCATTCTCGTCTCCTGAAAGTTCCGTAAGCGCCAAACCCGGCTTTTGCCGGCCGTGCCGTTCGTTCGCGTTCCCTGTGACCATCGCCAAGCGCCGGAACGCGCCCGCCCCTTCCGCTCGCGGCTTGACCGCATTATGGAAGGATGTCGCCGGACTGGACCATAGACCAGACGGGCGCGACAATGTTCGAAGAATTTCATCTATGGTGATGCGGGGCTGGAATGAAGTTGAGCAGACGGCTGGCGCCTGACGTCATCACCTTGCAGGCGTTCGAATGCGCGGCGCGCCACGGCAGCTTCACGCAGGCGGCGACCGAGCTCAATCTGACGCAGAGCGCCGTCAGCCGGCAGATCAAGGATCTGGAACTGCAGCTCGGCGTGCTGCTCTTCGAGCGCATCCGTCAGCGCGTTGTCCTCTCTGAGGCCGGCCGCCGCTTTCTCCCCGAGGTGCGCCGGTTGCTGGCCCAGGCGGAAGAGTTGATGGTGCGCACCATGGCGGCGGCCCGCGCCGATCAGTCGCTTTCGCTGGCCTGCCTGCCCACGTTCGGTAGCCGCTGGCTGATGCCGCGCCTTCCGGATTTTCTTGCGCGCCATCCCGATACGATCGTCAACATTGCCTCGCGTTCGCAGCCTTTTGATTTCGAGGAGCAGACCTTCGACCTCGCCATCCACTACGGCCAGCCCGTCTGGGCCCACGCGACCTGCACCTATCTGTGCAGCGAAACCATCGTGCCCGTCGCAAGCCCGGCTCTTATCCGGACGTTCGCACCGCAAACCTATGCCGACCTCGACGGCGCGCCGCTCCTCCACATGGCGACGCGGCCGAAGCTGTGGGCGCTCTGGTTCGGCGATGCCGGCGTCGATCCGAAGGCCGCCTATCGCGGCCACCGCTTCGACCAGTTTTCGACCGTCATCGAAGCGGCGTTGGCAGGGCTGGGCTTTGCCCTGGTACCGCTCTATCTGATCGGCCAGGATATTGCGGCAAACCGCCTGCAGGTGGTCTTCGACAAGCCGTTCAGGACGGAGAACAACTACTATGTGGTGGTGCCGAACGGCAAACAGGAAAACCCTGTCAGCGTCGCCTTCCGCAGCTGGATTGCAGGTGAGGTCAGCGCCTCGCCGGATGCCCCTGCGATCCTTGCAGGGGACTGAGACTACGGCTAAAAAATGCCACGTTTATCACTCACCCGCCATAACGATCACCAGATCGTGAAGGCAGCGGACACCCCGCTCGGAACGACGCCGGATCGCTCTTCCGGTACCGGTGGACCCAGTGTCATCGGGAGCGGGAACATAAGGGCCTTCTGATACGTTGCGGGCCCGCATCGTTTGCTTGAAGCATTTTCGCATTCCTTTGAACTGGACCCAGACAACCCTCATGCCTCTCGCCACCTCCCAGACAGCACAGCCGCGCGATCTCGACACCAAGCAGATCGACTATAACGATTCCATTCGCGCGACCTATCTTGCAAACGAGGATCTTGCCGAGTGCGGGGCGCGTCTCGCCCGCGAAGGCACAGCCACGCTGCCGGTCTTCCTGCCCTTCGAATTCAAGCCGCGGCACAAGGAAAACGAAAAGGAGATCTTCCGCGTCTACCGCGAAACCGCGCGCGATGTGGAAGCTGGTGCGTCCATCACGCCTGCTGCCGAATGGCTGCTCGACAACCATTTCGTGGTCGAGGAGGCGATCCAGGAAGTGCGCCGTGACTTCCCGAACAAGTTCTACCGCCAGCTTCTGACCATGCCGGTCAACAACGGCCAGGTCCTGCCGCGCACGCTGGCACTGGCGTGGATGTATGTCGCCCACACCCACAGCACGGTTTCGCGCGAAAGCCTTACCGCACTCGTCGATGGCTTCCAGCGGCACGAGACGCTGCGGATCGGCGAACTGTGGGCCCTGCCGTCGCTGCTGCGATTCGTGCTGATCGAAAACCTGCGCCGCGTCGCCCTGCGCGTCGAACGTTCGCGCGACATGCGCACCAAGGCCAACGAGGTAGCCGACCAGATCCTTCGCCTCAACGACCCCGACGGCTGCCCGGCGCTCCTGGCGCAGCATGAAGCGCTGACGGCCGACAACACCTTCGTTGCCCAGCTTCTCTACCGCCTACGTGATGGCTCGCGCACCTCGGGCGTGGTCATCAACTGGCTGGAGGAGCGGCTCGCTCGTCGCGGCACGGACCTTGAGAACGTGCTGGTCGCCGAACAGAACCGGCTGTCCTCCGGCAATGCCACCATGGGCAGCATCATCCGCAGCCTGCGCGAAATCGACGATACGGAATGGCCGGTCTGGTACGAAAGCGTCAGCCAGATCGACCGTCTGCTGCGCGAGAAATCCGATTACGCCGCACTCGACTTCGGCTCACGCGACAAATACCGCAACACCATCGAAAAGCTCGCCCGACGCTCCGAGAAGTCGGAAGTCGAGATCACCCAGATTGCCATCGACATGGTCGAAGCCGAGCAACAGGGTGTGCGTGCCGATGCCGACCGCGAGCCGAATGTCGGCGCATACCTTGCCGGCAAGCAGCGCCATGCCCTGGAAGAGCGGATCGGTTACCGTCCTTCCCCGATGCAGACCATCGTGCGGGCCTGCCGCAAGCTCGACTGGATGGCGATCGCCGGGCCGAACGTGCTGCTGACCATTCTGGCGATGGTGCTGATCTATTCCTTCATCAGCCCCATGGCGATCCCGTCCGGCGCCAAGCTGATCATCCTCCTTCTCTTCGCGCTGCCGGCGTCGGAAGGCGCCAGCGGTCTCTACAATACACTCGTGACCTTCTTTGTGCAGCCGACGCGTCTCGTCGGCTATGAGTTCCTCGACGGCATTCCGGAAGACGCCCGGACCCTCGTCGTCGTGCCCTGTCTCATTTCAAAGCGCGACCACGTGGACGAACTCGTCCGCAATATCGAGGTCCATTATCTCGCCAACCCCAAGGGCGAGGTCTACTTCGCCCTGGTCAGCGACTGGGCCGACAGCAAGTTCGAGGAAACGGCAACCGACCTCGATGTGCTCGACTATGCCAAGAAGGAGATCGCGGCCCTTTCGGCGCGCTATGCCTTTGACGGCCGCACCCGCTTCTACCTCCTGCACCGCCGCCGCCTGTTCAACGAGGCCGAGGGCGCGTGGATGGGCTGGGAGCGCAAGCGCGGCAAGCTGCACGAGCTGAACCTGCTGCTGCGCGGCGACCGCGACACGACGTTCCTGCCGGGCGCCAACACGGTGCCGGAAAATGTACAGTACGTGATGACGCTCGACGCCGACACGCGCCTGATGCGCGATGCGGTGACCAAGCTCGTCGGCAAGCTCTACCACCCCATCAACCGCCCGGTGATCGACGCCAAGACGCAGACCGTCACGGCCGGCTATTCGATCCTCCAGCCGCGCGTTACGCCCTCGCTGACGACAGGCAGCGACGCCTCCGCCTTCCAGCGGATCTTCTCGGCCAATCGCGGCATCGACCCCTACGTCTTCACCGTCTCAGACGTCTATCAGGACATCTGCGGGGAAGGCACCTTCACGGGCAAGGGCCTCTACCATGTCGACGCTTTCGAGACCGCGCTGAAGGGCAAGATCGACGAAAACGCCGTTCTCAGCCACGATCTTCTCGAAGGCTCGCTGTCGCGCTGTGCCCTCGTGACCGACGTCGAACTCGTCGAGGATTTCCCGACCCGCTACGAGGTGGAAATGTCGCGCCAGCATCGCTGGGCCCGCGGCGACTGGCAGTTGCTGCCCTTCCTCTTCGATAGCAGTAACGGCGTGTCCTGGCTCGGCCGCTGGAAGATGTACGACAACCTGCGTCGCTCGCTGATCCCATGCGCTTGGCTGATCGCCTCCGTCATGGGCTGGTACTACATGGAGCCGAACGAGGCGCTGATCTGGCAGGTCCTGCTGATCTTCTCGCTCTTCGTCGCCCCGACGCTCTCACTGGTCTCCAGCATCATGCCGCGTCGCAATGACATTGTTGCCCGCGCCCATCTGCATTCCGTTCTGTCCGAAGTGCGTGCCGCCAACGCGCAGGTCGCGCTGCGCATCGTCTTCATCGCCCACAATGCCGCGATGATGCTCGATGCCATCGTACGTTCCGTCTATCGCACCTTCGTCAGCCGCAAGCTGATGCTGGAGTGGCGCACCGCCGCGCAGGTTCAGAGCGCGGGACAGGGCACTGTGCTTAACTATTACCGCAGCATGTGGACGGCACCGGCCCTCGCCATACTCTCGCTGGCGCTCGCCGCCATTTCCGACACGGGCCTGCCCTTCATCGGCATCCCTTTCGCCCTGATCTGGATGCTCTCGCCGGCCATTGCCTGGTTCGTCAGCCAGTCGGCCGAGACCGAGGACCAACTTGTCGTCGCCGAGCCCGTCGTTGCCGAGTTTCGCCGCATCGCCCGTCGCACCTGGCGTTATTATGAGGACTTCGTCAACGAGAAGCAGCACTTCCTGCCGCCGGACAATTTCCAGGAAACGCCGCAGCCGGTTCTGGCCGCGCGCACCTCGCCGACCAATATCGGCGTCTACCTGCTCTCCGTCATGTCGGCCCGCCAGTTCGGCTGGATCGGCTTTGAGGAAACCATCCGCCGCATGGAGCAGACCATCGCCACAGTCGATGCGATGCCGAAATATCGCGGCCATCTTTTCAACTGGTACACGACAGACACGCTGGAAACCATGGAGCCGAAATACGTCTCGGCCGTCGACAGCGGAAACTTGGCTGGCCACCTGATTGCCGTCTCCTCCATGTGCGCAGAGTGGGCCGAAGCCCCCTCCGCCCACATTGCGGGCAGCCTCGACGGCATCGGCGACGCCGCCGACATTCTCGCCGAAACGCTGGCCCAGCTTCCCGATGACCGCAAGACGGTGCGGCCGCTGCGCAAGCTGATCGCCGAGCGCATCGAGGGCTTCCACAATGCCCTGAAGGCCGTCAAGCGCGAGCCCGAATTTGCGTCCATCCGCGTCATCAACCTCGCGGTTCTCGCGCGCGACATCCACAAGCTGACGATCAATCTCGACCACGAGATCGGCACGCCGACCAGCGCTGAAGTCGTCCATTGGGCCGAAGCCACGGTGAACGTCTGCGAATCCCACATCGCCGACGGCGTCTTCGACCTGAATGCCATCGAGGATATGCGCAAGCGCCTCGCCGTTCTGCGCGACCGTGCCCGCAACATCGCCTTTTCGATGGACTTCCGCTTCCTGTTCCGTCCCGAGCGTCGTCTGCTGTCCATCGGCTACCGCGTCGCGACGAGCGAACTGGACGAGGCCTGCTACGACCTACTGGCCTCCGAGGCCCGTCTCACCAGCCTCTTTGCCATCGCCAAGGGCGATCTGCCGACCGAGCACTGGTACAAGCTCGGGCGCCCGGTCGTGCCGATCGGCGCGCGCGGCGCGCTGGTCTCCTGGTCCGGCTCGATGTTCGAATACCTCATGCCCCCGCTCGTCATGCAGGAGCGACAGGGCGGCATCCTGAACCAGACCAACAACCTGATCGTTCAGGAGCAGATCAACCACGGCCGCCGTCTCGGCACGCCCTGGGGCATTTCCGAAGCCGCCTTCAATGCGCGCGACCACGAAATGTCCTACCAGTACACCAACTTCGGTGTCCCGACGCTCGGCCTGAAGCGTGGTCTCGGCCAGAACGCCGTCATCGCGCCCTACGCCTCGATCCTCGCCGCTATGTATGCCCCTGAAACTGCGCTCGAAAACCTCAAGCGCCTCACCGCCGTCGGTGCGCTTGGCCGCTACGGCTTCCACGACGCCGTGGACTTTACGCCGACCCGCGTGCCGGACGGACAGACCTGCGCGGTCGTTCGCAACTACTATGCCCACCACCACGGCATGTCGATCGCGGCCATCGCCAACGTCTGCTTCAATGGGCAGCTGCGCGAGTGGTTCCACGCCGATCCTGTGATCGAGGCGGCCGAACTGCTGCTGCAGGAAAAGGCGCCGCGCGACATTCCGATCATGAACGCCAAGCGCGAGCCGGAATCGGTCGGCGGCGGCCAGGCGGATCTTCTCCGTCCGGAAATCCGCGCCGTCGAACATCCCGCCGCGGCGGATCGTTCCACCGTGTTCCTCTCCAACGGCCATTATGGCGTCATGCTGACGGCGACCGGCTCCGGCTATTCGCGCTGGAACGGCCTCTCCGTCACGCGCTGGACACCCGATCCGGTCGAAGACCGCTCCGGCACTTTCCTCTTCCTGCGCGACACGACAACCGGAGAATGGTGGTCGGCAACGGCAGAGCCGCGCCGAGCCGCTGGCGAAAAGACGCTGACGCGCTTCGGCGACGACAAGGCCGAATACGTCAAGAGCGTCGGCACGCTGCAGTCGGAAGTCGAGTGCATCGTCGCGACCGAACATGACGCCGAAGGCCGCCGCCTGACGCTGATCAACACCGGACAGGAAGACCGCTTCATCGAAGTGACCTCCTATGCCGAGCCGGTACTGACAACCGACGACACCGACAGCGCTCATCCGCTGTTCTCGAAGATGTTCGTGCGCACCGAGATCGGCCGCAAGGGCGACGTCATCCGCGTCTGGCGCAACCGTCGCACGCCGAGCGATCCCGATGTCACGGTCGCGCACCTCGTTTCCGATCTTGCCGGTACAACCCGCCCGACCGAGATCGAGACGGATCGCCGCCGCTTCATCGGGCGGGGCCGCACGCTGGCGGAGGCTGCCGCCTTCGATCCGGGCGCGGTTCTTTCCAATACCGATGGCTATACGCTCGACCCGATCGTGTCGCTCCGCCGCACCATCCGCGTGCCCGCCGGCAAGAAGGTCGCCGTCGTGTTCTGGACGATTGCTGCCCCGAACCGCGACGAACTCGACCGCGCCATCGACCGGTACCGCCATCCGGACAGCTTCAACCACGAACTCATCCACGCCTGGACCCGCAGCCAGGTGCAGATGCGCCACGTCGGCATCACATCGCAGGAGGCTGCAAGCTTCCAGGTTCTCGGCCGCTACCTCGTCTATCCCGACATGCAACTGCGCCGTGACGCAGCAAGCGTAAAGGCCGGACTTGCCTCGCAGGCCTCGCTCTGGCCTCTGGCGATTTCGGGTGACTTCCCGATCTTTTGCCTGCGTATCGACGACGACAGCGATCTCGGCATTGCCAGAGAAGCCCTGCGTGCCCAGGAATATCTGCGTTCGCGCGGCGTCACCGTCGATCTCGTCATCCTCAACGAGCGCGCCTCCTCCTATGCGCAGGACATGCACCACGCGCTGGAAGCCATGTGCGAGAATCTGCGCCTGCGCAGCCAGTCTGATGGCGCCCGCCAGCACGTCTTCACGGTCCGCAAGGATCTGATGACGCAGGAGACTTGGGCGGCCCTGCTCGCCACGGCACGCGCCGTCTTCCACGCGCGCGCCGGCAAGCTTTCCGACCAGATCGCCCGCACCGTCTCCCTCTATGCGCCGAGCGCGAAGGATGATGGGCCAGCCCTGCCTCTCGCCGCCCTCCCCGTTGCCAAAGCCTATCCGGGCGCGGCAGCAGCCGTTGATGGGAGCGATCTCACCTATTGGAACGGTTTTGGCGGTTTCGACCTGCCGACCGGCGAATATATCGTCCGTCTGGTCGGCGGCGGCGCGACGCCGCATCCGTGGTTGAACGTGATCTCGAACGAAAACTTCGGCTTCCACGTCTCCGCGGAGGGCACGGCCTACACCTGGAGCCGCAATTCGCGAGACTACCAGCTGACACCCTGGACCAACGATCCTGTGATGAACCGTCCGGGCGAGGCCGTCTTCATCCGCGACCTCGACAATGGCGAGGTGCTGACGCCCTATGCCGCCCTCTCGCGCGATACGACGCGCCGCTTCGAAACCCGCCACGGCCTCGGCTACTCCGCCTTCACCACCGGTGGCGACGATCTCGCCATCACCGCGGTGCAGACCGTCCACACGGACGAGGCGGTCAAACTGACGAAGGTGACGCTGGAAAATCGATCCGGCAACGCCCGCCGTCTGCGCCTCTACGGCTATGCGGAATGGGTGCTCGGCAACAACCGCGCCCGCACGGCACCCTTCGTGCTGACGCAGCGCGACGAAACCGCCGCCGCCATCTTCGCCACCAACCCCTACAGTGTCGGCTATGGCAGCCGTGTGGCCTTCTTTGCAACGAGCGAGAAAGAAGCGACGCTGACCGCCAGCCGCCGAGAGTTCCTCGGTGTGGCGGGCAGCATACAGCGCCCGACGGCTGTTTTTGATGGCGCCGCGCTCTCGGGCGCGTTCGGCACCGATGGTGACCCCTGCGCCGCCCTTGCAGTCGATGTCACGCTCGCCGCCGGCGAGAGCCGCTCTGTCGTCCTCGTGATGGGTGACGCCGATGGCCAGGAGGCCGCATCCGCCCTGCTGCGGCATGCTCTCAGCCTGGACTTTGATGCGGTGCTCGCGGCCTCGCAGGCCAAGTGGCAGGCCATGACCTCGGACGTGACCGTCTCGAGCGGCGATCCGGCCTTCGACCTTCTCGTCAACACCTGGCTGCCCTACCAGAGCCTTGCCTGCCGCGTGACGGCACGCTCGGCCTTCTATCAGGCGAGCGGCGCCTTCGGCTTCCGCGACCAGTTGCAGGATACGCTGGCCTTCCTCGCTACCCGTCCGGAGCTCGCCCGCAAGCAGATCCTCAATGCCGCCGCCCGCCAGTTTGCGGAGGGCGATGTCCTGCACTGGTGGTTGCCGGGGACCGGCGAAGGCGTGCGCACCCTGATTTCGGACGATGTCGTCTGGCTGGCCTACGCTGCCGAACACTACTGCAGCGTCACGGGCCGTACGGACGTCCTCGACGAGCAGGTTCCCTTCATCGAGGGACCCGCGCTCACCGAGGGCCAGCATGACAACTTCTTCCGCCCGACCGTCTCTGCAACCACCGCGCCGCTCTACGAGCATTGCGCGCTGGCGCTCGACCTCGCCATCGCCCGCACCGGTACCAACGGCCTGCCGTTGATTCTGGGCGGCGACTGGAACGACGGCATGAACCGGGTCGGCATCGAAGGACGCGGCACCAGCGTCTGGCTGGGCTGGTTCCTCGCGGCCACGCTGACCGCCTTCCTGACCCATGCGAAGGCGCGGGGCGACGAAGCCCGTGTCACGCGCTGGACGGCCCATCTCCAGAGCCTGAAGACGGCGCTGGAAACGGCAGGCTGGGATGGCAACTGGTATCGCCGCGGCTACTTCGACGACGGCACGCCGCTCGGCAGCGCCTTCGAACCGCAGTGCCTGATCGATTCCATCGCTCAGTCCTGGAGTGTGCTGTCCGGCTTCGCCGATCCAGACCGCGCCACGAAGGCGATGGATTCGGTTCTGTCGGAACTGGTCGATCAGGACAACCGCCTGATCCGCCTCTTCACTCCGCCCTTTGCGGACGGTCCGCAGGATCCGGGCTACATTGCCGGTTACCCGCCGGGCGTGCGCGAAAATGGCGGCCAGTATACCCATGCCGCGACATGGAGCGTTCTGGCGCTGGCGCGTCTTGGCCGCGAGCAACAGGCCTGGGATGCCTTCCAGCTCCTGAACCCGATCCTGAAGGCGACCGATCCCGATACGGCAGAACGCTACCGCGTCGAGCCCTATGTGATCGCCGCCGACGTCTATTCCGAAGGCGACCTCGCCGGCCGTGGCGGTTGGACCTGGTATACCGGCTCGGCCGGCTGGCTCTACCGTGTTGCGGTCGAAGGCCTGCTCGGCATCCGCCGCAAGGGTGATCAGCTCTTCGTCGAGCCCTGCCTGCCGCCGGAGTGGAACACCGTGTCCGTCAGTCTGAAGATCGAAGGCAAGCGCCTCGACCTGTCAATCAATCGTGAGGCGGGCGGCTATTTGGTCACCTGCAACAATTCTGTCATGGAAAACAGAGAAGACGGTATTCCGATCTAGAGGGTCACGCCTTCTCTGCTCGCAATGCCCTGCGCGCCGTTCCCTTTTTAAGGATGCGACGCGCGGGGTCGTTTCGGCCCCAAAAAGGCCGTCGAAGGGCGTCACAAGGCCGGCCTGAAAGGACACTTTGCGCATCATCCGCGAGGCGCTGCATTCGCAAAGGCGTCAACATGAAACCATGGAGCCATCTGGGCGAGCACGATCTCGATCTCGCCGTACACGCTCCGGAGCCGTTTGAAAGAGCCGTGCCGGAGCACCGATGCTGGACAGACCAAGTTCCCTGCCATCACCGCAAGGTGGGCCACTGAGGCAGCCGACGGATATGACATCCGTGACACAGCATCTTGCCTCCCCCACCCTCAGCCTTTCAGAAGGTGAGCGCGATACGCGCCTTGACGTCTGTCGTGCTCTTTGTCTCCTGATGATCTTCATCAATCACGTGCCGGGCCAGTATTTCGAATATCTGACGACGAAGAATTTCGGCTTCTCCGACTCGGCAGAGGCCTTCGTGCTGATCTCCGGTCTTTCCGTGGCGCTTGCCTATAGCCGCAAATTCGTGCCGCCGCAGCGGCTATCGGTGACGCTGAAGGCCTTGCGCCGCGCCTTTACTCTCTATGTCGCCCACATCATGACGAGCGTCATGACGCTCGCGATCTTCGCGGCCGGGGCGCTTTACTTCGGCCGGCAGGATCTGATCGGTGAAATCAACATCCGCCCCATTGTCGAGAACACCGAACAGGCCATTGTCGCCATGGTGCTCCTCGGCCATCAGCTGGGCTACAACAACATCTTGTCGCTCTATGCCGTCCTTTTCCTCATGGTGCCCGGCATTTTGTGGCTGCAATCGAAAAGCAAGGCTCTCCTGCTCCTGGCCTCCGGCGCAATCTGGCTGCTCGCCGGCCTCTTCAAGATCGTGCCGCCGAACTTTCTCGATGACGGATACTGGTTCCTCAACCCCTTTTCCTGGCAATTCCTGTTTGTCATCGGCATCGTCACGATGACGACAGCCCGAGAGCGCGGAGGCCTGACGAAAAGTCCAGCACTCAGAGCCCTCGCGATCGTCTATCTGACGCTGTCCTTCTTCTGGGTAGTCCTGTCCTTGTGGAACCTCGAGCGCTCCTTCGGCCTGCCGCCGGTCCTGACCGGCTTCGACAAGACCTTCCTGTCCGTCTCGCGGCTGCTGCACGCACTTGCGCTCGCCTATGTCATCGCGACAGTTCCGGCCATCAGTGATCGCCTGCGCATGCCGGGCGATCACCCGCTGGTTCTCGTTGGCCGTCACTCGTTGCCGATCTTCATCTTCGGCACGATCCTCGCCATGGGCGGGCAAGTCCTGCTCTTCGTGGTCGATCGCAACATGATGATCGGCACGGTCTACGTCGCCTTCGGCATCTTCCTGCACTTTGCCTATGCGCGCTATCTGACTTGGCTAAAGAAGGCGCAAAGGCCGATTGCCGTTCCCCTCTGAGCGAGAACAAGGTCGGGGATGATCCCGCCTCGCTGACCTGGTTGACCGGCGCGCCAGCCCGTCGCCTGTTACGCGCCGCGGTCGAGCGCACCGACCTTGCGCATACCGACGTCCCGGACGATTTCCGCCACGAGATTGAGCTGCGCCGCGAGTGGATTGGTCTTGCGCCAGACCATGCCAATGGTGCGCACCGGGCGCGGTTCGCGCAGCCTCGCGACGGAGACGGTGGCCGAGCGGGTTTCTGTCTCGACCGCCATCTGCGGAATGAGCGTGACGCCGATACCGGCGCTCACCATCTGAACCAGCGTCGAAAGCGAACTGCCCTCCATCAGGTCACGCGGTGTGGCCGTGCCGATGCTGCAGAAAGACAAGGCCTGATCGCGAAAACAATGCCCCTCTTCCAGCAACAGCAGGCGCATTTCGGTCAGCTTTTCCGAGCTCGGCACCGGCTTTTCGGCGTCCTCGACCGGACGCACCAGCACGAATTCCTCGCCGAACAGCGCCACCTCTTCCAGAAGCGGCTCCGACACCGGCAGTGCCACCACGGCGGCATCAAGCCGTCCTTCGACGAGATCCCGGATCAGCTTGCGCGTCACCGCCTCGCGCGGGCGCGGATCGAGATGGGGATAGCTCGTTGCCAGCGCCTTGATCAGTCCGGGCAGCAGGTAAGGCGCGACCGTCGGGATGATGCCAAGCCGCAGCTGGCCGGAAAACGGTCCGCGCGCCGCCCGCGCCAGCCCCTCCAGCTCTTCGACCGAATGCAGGATCGCGCGCACCCGCTCGGCGAACTGTTCGCCCAGCACGGTCAGCCCCGCCCGCCGACCGCCCCGTTCCACCAGCTTGGCACCGATCAACTCTTCCAGTTCGCGGATCTGGATCGACAGGGCCGGCTGCGACACGGCGCAATCATCCGCCGCCCGGCCGAAATGGCCGATTCGCGCCAGGGCGTCAAAGTAGCGCAGATGTTTCATCGACAGGTTTGTCATAAGATTTTTATATCGGTGTCTTTAGAATATACAATTGGAATTTATCAAAGGGCTCTGATAGCCCCGGTAACACCGGTGTCCGGGAGCGCCGCTGGGCAGGCTTCGGCCTTCACCCCACCGCATTTTCGAGGCACGGATCGCATTCCCATTGACCCATGGAGAGCAAGATGGACGCACACAACAAGGATCTGGCTGGCAAATGTCCGGTCATGCATGGCGGCAACACCGCCCAGGGCAAATCCGTCACCGAATGGTGGCCGAACGCCCTGAACCTCGACATCCTGCACCAGCACGATGCGAAGACCAACCCGATGGGCCCGGCCTTCGACTACCGTGAAGAGCTGAAGAAGCTCGACGTGGAGGCCCTTAAGGCCGACCTGCACAAGCTCATGTTCGAAAGCCAGGAATGGTGGCCGGCCGACTGGGGCACCTATGTCGGCATGATGGCCCGCGTCACCTGGCACGCCGCTGGCTCCTACCGCGCCACCGACGGCCGCGGCGGCGCCAATACGGGCAACCAGCGCTTCGCACCGCTGAACTCCTGGCCCGACAACGTCAACACCGACAAGGGCCGCCGCCTGCTCTGGCCGATCAAGAAGAAATACGGCAACAAGATCTCCTGGGCCGACCTCATCGCGCTCGCCGGCACCATCGCCTACGAGGCCGCCGGCCTGAAGACCTTCGGTTTCGCCTTCGGCCGCGAAGATATCTGGCATCCGGAAAAGGACACCTACTGGGGCGACGAGAAGGAATGGCTGGCGCCGAGCGACGGCCGCTACGGCGACGTGACCAAGCCCGTCACGCTCGAAAACCCGCTCGCCGCCGTGCAGATGGGCCTCATCTACGTCAATCCGGAAGGCGTCAACGGCAAGTCCGATCCGCTGGCGACGGCCGCCCAGATGCGCGAGACCTTTGCGCGCATGGGCATGAACGACGAGGAAACCGTTGCGCTCACCGCCGGCGGCCACACGATCGGCAAGTGCCATGGCAATGGCAACGCCGCCGACCTCAGCGCAGATCCTGAAACCGCCGGCCCCGAATTCCAGGGCCTCGGCTGGGTCAACACCAAGGGCCGCGGCATCGGTCGCGACACGGTCGTCTCCGGCCTCGAAGGCGCCTGGACGAGCGAGCCCACGAAGTGGGACAACGGCTACTTCAAGATGCTCTTCGGCCACGAATGGCACCATGTGAAGACCCCGGCCGGCGCCACCCAGTGGGAGCCGATCTCGATCGCCGAGGAAGACAAGCCGGTCGACGTGGAAGATCCCTCCATCCGCGTCATGCCGATGATGACCGACGCCGACATGGCGCTGCGCGTCGACCCGATCTATCGGGAGATCTCACTGAAGTTCAAGGACGACCAGGACTACTTCTCCGACGTCTTTGCCCGCGCCTGGTTCAAGCTGACCCACCGCGACATGGGCCCCAAGGCCCGCTACTTCGGCCCCGACGTGCCGCAGGAAGACCTGATCTGGCAGGATCCGATCCCGGCCGGCCGCACCGACTATGACGTTTCCGCCGTCAAGACGAAGATCGCTGCTGCCGGTCTGCCGGTTGCCGATCTCGTCGCCACCGCCTGGGACAGCGCCCGCACCTTCCGCCAGTCGGACTTCCGCGGCGGCGCCAATGGTGCCCGCATCCGTCTCGCTCCGCAGAAGGACTGGGAAGCCAACGAACCGGCGCGCCTCGCCAAGGTTCTCGCCGCCCTCGAGCCGATCGCCGCGGAAACCGGCGCCAGCATCGCCGACGTGATCGTTCTCGCCGGCAACTACGGCGTCGAGCAGGCTGCCAAGGCCGCCGGCTTCGACATCGCCGTGCCCTTCACCGCCGGCCGCGGCGACGCGACCTCCGAACAGACGGATGCCGAGAGCTTCTCCTATCTGGAACCGGCCGCCGATGGCTTCCGGAATTTCCAGAAGAAGGACTACGTCGTCACGCCTGAGGAAATGCTGCTCGACCGCGCCCAGCTTCTGGGCCTGACCGCCCCGGAACTGACCGTCCTCATCGGCGGCCTGCGCGTCATCGGCACCAACCATGGCGGCACGGCCCACGGCGTGTTCACCGACAGGGTCGGTGCGCTGACCACCGACTTCTTCACCACTCTGACCGACATGGCCTATAGCTGGGTGCCGACCGGCAAGAACAGCTACGACATCCGCGACCGAAAGACCGGCGCCACCAAGTACACGGCGAGCCGTGTTGATCTGGTGGTCGGCTCCAACTCGATCCTGCGCGCCTATGCGGAAGTCTATGCCCAGGACGACAACAAGGAGAAGTTCGTGAAGGACTTCGTCGCCGCCTGGACGAAGGTCATGAACGCCGACCGCTTCGACGTCGCCGCCTAAGGTCCAGCATCATCGACATAAGAAAACGGCCCTCCGATAACTCGGGGGGCCGTTTTGCGTTCGGCATACTCTTCGGGGCCGGTCAGTCAGTGCTTGGTCGGACCCTTGCCGGCAGAACCCGCGTTGGGCACGCTCTTTGCCGGCGGGGCCGCGTCGGCGGGCTTGCCTTCATGGGCATGGGCCTTGGGGCCGGCGGTGATCGTGCCGCTCTTCTTTTCCTCGGCGCGCTTGCCGGAGGCCTTGTCCTGCTTCTGCTCGATGTCGCGCATCGTCCGTCTCCATGGTTGGGGTAAGAGGAAAAGCCGGCACACGCCCAAAGGTTCCGTCAGCGCCCGCAAACCATCTTGGGAATGGCCAAACGGAAACGGCCGCTCTGCAGGAGAGCGGCCGTCATCAAAGGTAACGCCTTGAGGCTCTGGCCCGGTCAGGCCGCCGTTGCGGTCTTGCGGACCTCGTCGTCGGTGAGGATACCGCTGGCGCGCAGCAGGGCGGCAAAGCGGCCGTTGCTGTGGCTGAGCTCGTGGAAGCCGCCCATCTCCACCACCTGGCCGCGATCCATGAAGATCACCAGATCGGCCTCGCGAACCGTCGACAGACGGTGCGCGATGATGAAGGTGGTGCGGTCGCGGCGCAGATTGTCGATCGCCGTCTTCACACGGTCTTCCGTCTCCACGTCCAGCGCGCTGGTTGCCTCGTCGAGCACAAGGATCGGCGCGTTCTTCAGGATGGCGCGGGCAATCGCGATGCGCTGGCGCTCGCCGCCCGAGAGCCGGTTGCCGCGTTCGCCGACATGGGTGTCGTAGCCGTTGAGGCGGCTTTCGATGAACTCATGCGCGGCGGCGGCATCGGCAGCATGCTGGATTTCCTCTGCCGTCGCCGTCTCGCGGCCGAGACGGATATTGTCCCGGATCGAACGGTTGAGCAGGCCGGCATCCTGGAACACCGTGGCGATGGAGCGACGCAGCGACTTGCGCGTCACCGTCGAGATATCGACGCCATCGATGGTGATCGAACCCGACTTCGGCTCATGGACCCGCTGCAAGAGGTTAACGAGGGTCGTCTTGCCGGCACCGGTCGGGCCGACGATCGCCACGGTCTGGCCGGCCTTCACCGAGAAGGAGACATTGCGCATGCCCTGTGCGGCATTGGCAAAGTCGAAGGAGACGTCGTTGAAGACAACCTCGCCCTTCACATCCTTCAGTTCGATGGCAGTTGCCGGCTCTTCGCGGTCACGCACCGAGTCTTCCAGCTCGAAAAAGTCCTCGAGCTTCGCGCGCGCTTCGAAAATCTGCGTCACGAAAGCCTTCATCTGGTCGAGACGGCCGATCAGCAGGTTTGCAAAGCCGATGAAGGCAATGACTTCGCCCACGCCGATTTCGCCGCGCTGCACGAGGAATGTGCCGATGATGAGAATGACCATCATCGAGATCGTCGAGGCGATACGATTGAGCGCAGAGGCCAGCGCCCACCAGTCGAGAACCGGGAACTGGGCCGAGATCAGACGCTCCGTAAACTTCTTCAGCTCGCGGGTTTCCGCCTCGATGCGGTTGTAGCTGTGCACGACCGACACGTTGCTGATGGAGTCGGACACATGCGAGAACACCGTGTGGTAGTGGTTTTCCACGGCAGCCTGGCCGTCACGCGTCTTGTCCATCACCACCTTGCCGACGATGACGTAGGAAATACCGAGAACGACGAGCACGATCGAGAGGCGGTAGTCCATCGCAAAGGCGGTCGGAACCAGAAGCACCAGCGCAACGGCCGTTGCCAGATGCGTGCGCATGAATTCGAGCCACAGCGCAAACAGCGTCTCGCAGGCGCGCAGCAGCGTGTGCAGCGCGTTGGACGTGCCACGCTGGCTGTGCCAGGACAGCGGCATGGAAATGATGCGGCCGAAAGCCTCGGTGATGAGGGTCGCACGGCGTCCATGGGCCAGCCTGTCGGCCTCCCGCGCCACGAGAACAAAGGCAATGGTGTTAAACACGCCAAAGCCTGCCCACATCAGGAGCATGGTCGCCACATCCGTCTGCTTGGAAATGGCGTCGATGATGCGGCCGAAGAGAATGGGCTCGATGATGGTGATCACCGCCAGGACGACATTGGCCACCACGACGGAACCGACCCGCAGCCGGTTGGTGGAAAGGTATCGCAGGGCCCGCGCATAAACTTGGAACAACGTCACGATTTCATACCCTTTCTGCGCGTCTCACATCCGGCGGCCGGGGACGGGCTGGGAGCACCCGCGGCCGCTTTTGCGACCAGACCTTTACATCGCGACGTGAGGGTCGCTATTTTTACAACCGGTACGATTGCAAATTTGATTGTCGCATTATCCAGTCCGTTACATGAACCTGCCCTGAATGGTGCGGCGCACACCGAAAGAGGCGCCCTCTAACAGACGCAGGAGCAGGATGTTTCCCAGGATGTTTTCATGAATCTTGCCTTGCTGATGCAGGTCCTGCCCCTGATCGACGACATCCGGAAGCCGGAAGAACTGGCGGCGGAGGTCGAGCGCCTGATGGATCGTTATGGATTTGATTTTTATGGCCTGTTCGACAGCACGCCATTGAGCGCCGGGACGGTGCAGCCGATGCTCGACGGGCGCTGGCCCCGGGGCTGGATGGAGCTTTACATGCAGCGCAAGTACATGCTGGTCGATCCCATGGTCCGCTACCTCGGCCGCGCGCCAAAAGGGTATCGCTGGCAGGAAGCCATCAACGCCTTCAGTAACGATCCACACCGCAAACGGATCGAACGCATGATCACGGAAGCGCGGCTTCACGGGTTGAAGGAAGGGTTCAATTTTCCCGTCCACAGCCGCACCGGCCTTGTCGGCCTCCTTTCTCTCGGCGGTCGGCCGGTCAGCCTGACGGCAGTCGAGATGGCGCTCTTCGAGGGCCTTGCAAAAAAGCTCTTCTGGAAACTGCGCGCCATGCAGGTTCACGAAACGGATGAGAGCGCAGCGCCCCTCACCCATATCGCCATGACGCGGCGCGAGCTCGAAGTGCTCCAGCACCTGGCGGCAGGCATGACGTCGAACGAGATATCGCGCACGCTCGGCCTCTCGCCGCACACCATCGACTGGTACATGAACGGCCTTCAGGACAAGCTGCAGGCCCGAAACCGCCACCATGTCATCGCCGTCGCTTTTCGGCTCGGACTGATTTCCTAAATCGATTCAATGCAAGCCAGGTCGCATTCCGGACGATTATCCGCCGTTCATCGCTGGCATCGATTTCTCAAATTGCGCTTCTCTCAAAAGCCGCTATTAATTTGCTGTGCGGTGCAGCATTCCCGTCTTCAAGTCCACTGAGGAGTCAGACTTGCCCATCTCCAAGATCCTTGTCGCCAACCGGTCCGAAATTGCCATCCGCGTGTTCCGCGCCGCCAACGAGCTGGGCCTGAAAACGGTCGCGGTCTGGGCGGAAGAAGACAAGCTGGCGCTGCATCGTTTCAAGGCAGACGAAAGCTATCAGATCGGCCGGGGCCCACACCTTTTGCGCGACCTCGGTCCCATCGAAAGCTATCTTTCGATCGACGAGATCGTCCGTGTCGCCAAGCTCTCCGGCGCCGATGCGATCCACCCGGGATACGGTCTCCTGTCGGAAAGCCCCGAATTCGTTGACGCCTGCAACGCGGCCGGCATCATCTTCATCGGCCCGCGTCCGGACACGATGCGCCAACTCGGCAACAAGGTTGCGGCCCGCAACCTTGCCATTTCCGTCGGCGTTCCCGTCGTTCCCGCCACCGATCCGTTGCCGGATGATGCCGACGAGATCCACCGTCTGGCCGAGGAAATAGGCTATCCCGTCATGCTGAAAGCCTCCTGGGGCGGCGGCGGACGCGGCATGCGCGCCATCCGTGATCCCAAGGACCTGATCCGCGAAGTGACGGAAGCCAAGCGCGAAGCCAAGGCCGCCTTCGGCAAGGACGAGGTTTACCTTGAAAAGCTGGTCGAGCGCGCCCGCCACGTCGAAAGCCAGATCCTTGGCGATACCCACGGCAACGTCGTGCACCTCTTCGAGCGCGACTGCTCCATCCAGCGCCGCAACCAGAAGGTCGTGGAGCGCGCCCCGGCTCCCTACCTCTCCGCCGCCCAGCGCGAGGAGCTTGCCGCCTATTCCAAGAAGATCGGCGAAGCGACGAACTACATCGGCGCGGGCACGGTCGAGTATCTGATGGATGCCGACACGGGCAAATTCTACTTCATCGAGGTCAATCCGCGCATCCAGGTCGAGCATACCGTGACGGAAGTCGTCACCGGCATCGACATCGTGAAGGCGCAGATCCACATCCTCGACGGCTTTGCCATCGGCACGCCGGGATCGGGTGTCCCCAAGCAGGAAGACATCCGCCTCAACGGCCACGCCCTGCAGTGCCGCATCACCACCGAAGACCCCGAGCAGAACTTCATTCCCGACTATGGCCGCATCACCGGCTACCGCTCGGCCTCGGGCTTCGGCATCCGTCTCGATGGCGGCACGGCCTA
The DNA here is from genome assembly GCF_900155885.1 of Rhizobium sp. RU20A. Lineage (GTDB taxonomy): Bacteria > Pseudomonadota > Alphaproteobacteria > Rhizobiales > Rhizobiaceae > RU20A. The sequence goes on along the minus strand of NZ_FTMB01000012.1, from coordinate 64,893 downwards.
TCCGGGCGCGGTCATCACCCGCTTTTATGACCCGCTGCTCGTCAAGGTCACGGCCTGGGCGCCGGAACCGGCCGAGGCGATCGCCCGCATGGACCGAGCGCTGCGCGAGTTCCGCATCCGTGGCGTGGCGACAAATCTGACCTTCCTCGAAGCGATCATCACGCACGAGAAATTCCGCGACAACACCTATACGACCCGCTTCATCGATACGACGCCGGAGCTGTTCCAGCAGGTCAAGCGCCAGGACCGCGCCACCAAGCTGCTGACCTACCTCGCCGACGTCACCGTCAACGGGCATCCCGAAGCCAAGGGACGTCCGCGGCCGTCTGCCGATGCAGCAAAACCGGTCGTGCCCTATATCGATCGGGACATCGTGCCCGGCACCAAGCAGAAGCTCGACGAACTCGGCCCGAAGAAGTTCGCCGAATGGGTGCGGGCGCAAAAGCAGGTGCTGATGACCGACACGACGATGCGTGACGGCCACCAGTCGCTGCTCGCCACGCGCATGCGCACCTATGACATCGCGCGCATCGCCGGCACCTATGCCAAGGCCCTGCCGCAACTCTTCTCTCTGGAATGCTGGGGCGGCGCGACCTTCGACGTCTCCATGCGCTTCCTGACGGAAGATCCGTGGGATCGCCTCGCGCGCATCCGCGAGGACGCCCCAAACCTTCTGCTGCAGATGCTGCTGCGCGGCGCCAATGGCGTCGGCTACAAGAACTATCCCGACAATGTCGTGAAGTACTTCGTGCGCGAGGCCGCCCGCGGCGGCATCGACGTCTTCCGCGTCTTCGACTGCCTGAACTGGGTCGACAACATGCGCGTCTCCATGGACGCCGTGGCGGAGGAGAACAAGATCGTCGAGGCAGCCATCTGCTATACCGGCGACCTCCTCAATTCGGCACGCCCGAAATATGATCTGAAGTACTACACCGATCTCGCCGTCCAGCTGGAAAAGGCTGGCGCGCATATGATCGCCGTCAAGGACATGGCCGGCCTGCTGAAGCCCGCCGCCGCCCGTGTGCTGTTCAAGGCCCTGCGCGAAGCCACCGATCTGCCGATCCATTTCCACACTCACGATACCTCGGGCATCTCGGCCGCGACCGTTCTCGCCGCCGTCGAGGCCGGTGTCGACGTAGTGGATGCCGCGATGGATGCGCTCTCCGGCAACACCTCGCAGCCCTGCATCGGCTCCATCGCGGAAGCCCTGAAGGGCACGGAGCGCGATCCGGGTCTCGACACCGAATGGATCCGCCGCATTTCCTTCTACTGGGAAGCGGTACGCCACCAGTATGCGGCCTTCGAAAGCGACCTCAAGGGTCCGGCCTCGGAAGTCTACCTGCACGAAATGCCGGGCGGCCAGTTCACCAATCTCAAGGAGCAGGCCCGCTCCCTCGGCCTCGAGACCCGCTGGCACCAGGTCGCCCAAGCCTATGCCGACGCGAACCAGATGTTCGGCGACATCGTCAAGGTCACGCCCTCCTCCAAGGTCGTCGGCGATATGGCGCTGATGATGGTGAGCCAGGACCTGACCGTCGCCGACGTCGAGAATCCGGCCAAGGATATCGCCTTCCCGGATTCGGTCGTCTCCATGCTCAAGGGCGATCTCGGCCAGCCCCCGGGTGGCTGGCCGCAAGCCCTTCAGAAGAAGGCGCTGAAGGGCGACGAGCCCTACACCGCCGTTCCAGGCTCCCTGCTCCCGCCGGCCGATCTCGATGCCGAACGCAAGGCGATCGAGGACAAGCTGGAGCGCGCCGTCACCAATCAGGAGTTCGCGTCCTACCTGATGTATCCGAAGGTCTTCACGGATTACGCGATGGCCGCTGAAACCTACGGTCCCGTCAGCGTGCTGCCGACGCCCGCCTATTTCTACGGCCTTTCGGCTGGCGAAGAACTCTCGCCGGAAATCGAGCGCGGCAAGTCGCTCGTCATCCTGCATCAGGCCAAGAGCGAGCCGGATGAGCAGGCGATGGTCAAGGTGTTCTTCGAACTGAACGGCCAGCCGCGCCTCATCAAGGTGCCGGATCGCAACCGTGCCGCCACGACCATGCTGCGCCGCAAGGCCGATGCCGGCAGCGCCGCTCATCTCGGTGCGCCGATGCCGGGCGTCATCTCGACAGTCGCGGTCTCGGCCGGCCAGGCGGTCAAGGCCGGCGACGTCCTCCTCTCCATCGAGGCGATGAAGATGGAAACGGCCCTTCATGCCGACAAGGACGGCACGATCGCCGAAGTCCTCGTCAAGGCCGGCGACCAGATCGACACCAAGGACCTGCTGATCGTCTTCGGCTGAGGCTGACCCGAAATTCTCGGCAAACTGAACGTGCCCGGCCTCGTGCCGGGCATTTTCGTTCTTGCGGGAAAGCTCGGCACCGTTTATGCACGTTTTTGCCGATTAATACCGATTTACGACGTATGACCGAACCAGATCACCTTGTCAGCGAGCGCCAGACGCTGATTTTGACCGAATTGCACACGAAAGGCCGCGTTCTCGCCCAGAAACTCGCGCGCGACTTCGGGGTTTCCGAGGACACCGTTCGCCGGGACCTGCGCGAGATGGCGGCGCGCGGCGAGTGCGAGCGCGTCTATGGCGGCGCGCTGCTGCCGCGTGGCACGACCCGCCCGCTTGCCGAGCGCATCGCGGAAGCGCCGACGCGCAAGGCGCTGCTCGGCGCGGCCGCTGCCTCCCTTATCGAAGACGGCATGGTGGTCTTCTTCGACGCCGGCTCGACCAATCTTGCCGTGGTGCGCAGCCTGCCGGCCGGCATGCGCATCACCGCCGTCACCAACACACCCGCCCTCGCCGCCGAACTCACCATGCGGCCCGAGACGCAGTTGATTGTGATTGGCGGCAAGATCGACCCCGTCGTCGGCGCCGCCATCGACACCACGGCGCTGCGCCAGCTTGATCAGATCCGTCCCGACCTCTGCCTCATCGGCGCCTGCGGTATGACCGCCGATCATGGACTCGCCGCCGATGTCTATGAAGACGCCGTCTTCAAGCGCATGGCCTGCGCCGCCGCCCGCCGGACACTGGCGGCCGCGACAAACGAGAAACTGACGCATGCAGCCGCCTTCCAGGTCATGCCGCTGAGCGCCGCCCTCACCGTCGTGGTGGAGGCGGATGCCGACGCGGCGACGACCGCCGCCATCGCCGCCTGCGGGCCCACAATCGTCCGCGCAGTCGCGACCGAAAATCCGATCCAGAGACAAAACCGATGAGCACGACCCGCACCGCACCACTCCTGACGGTCGGCTATATGCCGAAAATCCGGCTGGCCGTTTCCCTGCTGTTCCTGATGAACGGCTTCATCATGGGCAGCTGGGTGCCGAAAATCCCCGAATTCAAAGACAGGCTCGGCGTGTCCGAAGGTGTTCTTGGCCTGCTCGTGCTCGCCTTCGGCATTGGCTCCCTGATTCTGATGCCGGTCGCCGGCGCCCTGTCGGCGCGCCTCGGCTCCCGGCAGGTCTCGCTGGTGTCGGGGGTCTTCCTGACCCCCATGCTGCTCGTCATGACCTTCGTCCCCAATCTTTGGACCGGCTTTGTCGGCATGCTCGCGCTTGGCGCCTTTCTCGGCGCCATGGATGTCGCGATGAACGCCAATGCGATCGAGGTCGAGAAATCCATGCGCCGCGCCATCATGTCCTCCTGCCATGCCTTCTGGAGCCTTGGCGGGGTGCTGGGTGCCGGGGTCGGCGGCATTACGATGGGCACGCTCGGCATCACCGCCCACGCCGTGATCGTCACGATCGTCTCCGCCCTGATGCTGGCCGTTGCCTGGCCGATCACCCTCAGGGACGCGCCGCATCCGGAGGCAAAGAAGGAAAAGCTCAGCCTGCCGAGAACGCTGCTGCCCTGGCTGGTCGGCATCATGGCGCTGTTCTCGATGATCCCGGAGGGCGCGGTGCTGGATTGGAGTGCCCTTTACCTGCGCTCCGAGCTCGGCGCCTCCGTGACCTTCTCCGGTTTTGCCTTCGCTGCCTTTTCTGCCACCATGTGCATCATGCGCTTTGCCGGCGACCTCGTGCGGGATCGTCTCGGCGCCGTTCGCACCCTGCGCGTCAGTGCCGGCTTCGCCCTTGTCGGCATGCTCGTGGCCGGGCTGGCGGGGGATGCCTGGCTTGCGATCCTCGGCTTTGCCTTTGCCGGCATCGGCATTGCCAACATGGTGCCGATCGCCTTCTCGGCGGCCGGAAACATGCCCGGCCTCCAGCCCGGCATCGGCCTCTCCGTCGTCACCTTCATGGGTTATTCCGGCATCCTCGTCGCCCCCTCGGTCATCGGTTTTCTGGCGGAGTACATCGGCTTCGGGGTGATCTATGCGTCACTGCCGGCGCTGTTCATCGTGGTTCTGCTGCTCTCCCACCACGCCGTGCACGCCGATCAGAAACACTGATCAACACGGGCCGGGCGACAAAGGGACGTCACAAACGACTGCCAGATACCGTTGACAAGCCATCGCCGGTCCTCCACCTGAGGACCAGCGAAAACCGGATCTCCGAGGTTGCCATGTCGTCGCGGCTTACCGCTCCCGCATTCGAATTCGAACCGAAGCCCCGTCGCGCCTCCGTCGGCGTGGATGTCGGCGGCGTGATGGTCGGCGGCGGGGCGCCCGTCGTCGTCCAGTCCATGACCAATACCGACACGGCCGACATCGACGCGACGGTGGCGCAGGTCGCCGCCCTCTACAAGGCAGGCTCCGAGATCGTCCGCATCACCGTCGACCGCGACGAGAGCGCCGCCGCCGTCCCGAAAATCCGCGAGCGCCTGGAGCGCCTCGGCCTCGACGTGCCGCTTGTCGGCGACTTCCATTACATCGGTCACAAACTGCTGGCCGATCATCCGGCATGCGCTGAAGCACTGGCCAAATACCGCATCAATCCCGGCAATGTCGGCTTCAAGGACAAGAAGGACCGACAGTTCGCCGCCATCGTCGAAACCGCTATCCGCCACGACAAGCCGGTGCGCATCGGCGTCAATTGGGGCTCGCTCGACCAGGAACTCCTGACCCGCCTGATGGACGAAAACCAGGCCCAAGGCTTTCCGTTGACGGCCCAGCAGGTCATGCGGGAGGCGATCTGCCAGTCCGCCCTTCTCTCGGCCGAACTGGCCGAAGACATCGGCCTGCCGCGCGACAGGATCATTCTCTCCGCCAAGGTGAGCGCCGTGCAGGACCTCATCGCCGTCTACGCCATGCTCGCCACCCGCTCCGACCACGCCCTGCATCTCGGCCTCACCGAGGCCGGCATGGGCACGAAGGGCATCGTCTCCTCCTCGGCCTCGCTCGGCATTCTCATGCAGCAGGGCATTGGCGACACGATCCGCATTTCGCTGACGCCGGAGCCCGGCGGCGACCGCACCCGCGAGGTGCAGGTGGCGCAGGAACTGCTGCAGGTCATGGGCTTTCGCCAGTTCATCCCTGTCGTCGCCGCCTGTCCGGGCTGTGGGCGCACCACGTCCACCGTCTTCCAGGAACTTGCGCAGAAGATCCAGGAGGATATCCGCCGCAACATGCCGGTCTGGCGCGAGAAATATCCGGGCGTCGAAGGCCTGAAGGTCGCCGTCATGGGCTGCATCGTCAATGGCCCCGGCGAAAGCAAGCATGCCGATATCGGCATCTCGCTGCCCGGCACCGGCGAACTGCCCGCCGCTCCCGTCTATATCGATGGCAAGAAAGCGCTGACGCTGCGCGGCACCAACATTGCCGGCGACTTCGAGGCTCTTGTCAACGACTACATCGAGAAGCGCTTCAGCCCCGCCACCTCCTCCGCCGCCGAATAGCCGGCAAACGAAAAGACTGGCTCAGCTCTGCCGTTCCGCCACGAAGCGGGCGGTTTCCGCCAGCACGGCGCCACGCGCACCGTACGGCAAAAGCAGCGTGCCGGCCTCGTCCACGAGGTCGCAAAGCGTGCGGCGCGCCCAGTCGAGGCCGTGAAGGCCCACCAGCGTCCCCTTGCCACGACCGGCATCCTTGCCCGTCGCCTTGCCCATCACGGCGGCATCGGCGGTGATGTCGAGCACATCGTCGGCCAGCTGGAAGGCAAGGCCGATCGTCTGGCCGAAACGCCGCATCACCTGGCGGTCCGCCTCCGATGCGCCGGCGATAATAGCCCCGGCCTCGCAGCCGAAGCGGATCAGCGCACCCGTCTTCATCGCCTGCAGCTGCCGGATACCCGCCTCGTCAGGCGCGTCGGTCTCCGCCGCCAGATCCAGCGCCTGCCCGCCCGCCATGCCGCCGATACCGGCTGCCCGGGAAAGCGCCCGCACCAGCGCGATCTGCCGCGCAGGATCCAGCTGCACTTCCGGATCGGAAAGGATGTCGAAGGCCAGCGTCAGCAGGCTGTCGCCGGCCAGAATGGCGGTCGCCTCGTCATAGGCGATATGCACGGTCGGCTGGCCGCGCCTCAGATCGTCGTCGTCCATGGACGGCAGATCGTCATGCACGAGCGAATAACAGTGCAGGCATTCGAGCGCCGCTGCCACCGTCAACGCCGCATCGCGGTTGCCATCGAAGAGTGCCGTGCTCTCCGTCACGAGAAAGGGCCGGAACCGCTTGCCGCCGTTCAGCACCGCATGGCGCATGGCGGCCACCAGGCGCTCCGGCCGGGCGATTTCGTCCGCCCCCGGCGTGGTGGTTAAAAGCACGGCCAGCCGCGCCTCCACGGCATCGGCCGTCAAGCGCATGCGATCGGAAACGGAAGGAGAAAGGGTGTTCATAGGCGTTTGTTTTGCATGACGGAAGGACCGGCGCAAGCACCGCCGCCGCCACGGCAGGCGGATTCACCACGTCTTGGATGAAGGCCCAAAACCGTTTTTGATTCGCCTGCGCTTCAGGTAAGAGTGCATGGCCCGCAGCACGGCATGTCCAGGACAGGATCGGACACGTGTCGGCGGGCCTTGCGAGGATCGAGAGGCGGCCACGGAGTGATGAACGGCACAGGCGGAGCAACCGGGTGGAGGTAACGCCGGATACACGCGAGGAGACGGTCGAGGTGACGAACAAGCCGGCCGTTGCGCAGTCGCCTGCGCCGGGACCGAAGCGATCCTGGCTGCACCGTGTCGTGGTGCTTGTCGCCGCGCTGCTGCTTGCGCCCTACCTCCTCATTCTCGTCTATGCCCTGCCCTTCATCCACCCGGTCTCGACGCTGATGGCGGCCGATCTCGCCCTCTTTCGCGGCTATGATCGCCAGTGGGTCGATTTCGACGACATCGCACCCGTTCTCGTGCAGTCGGTGATGATGTCCGAAGACGGGCAATACTGCTTCCACAACGGCGTCGACTGGGTTCAGATGCGCGGCGTCGTCGATGACGCGCTGGAAGGCGCACAGACCCGCGGTGCCAGCACCATCCCCATGCAGACCGCCAAGAACCTTTTTCTGTGGAACGGTCGCTCCTTCATCCGCAAGGGCCTGGAACTGCCGCTGGCGCTCGCCGCCGATTTCGTCTGGTCAAAACGCCGGCTGATGGAGATCTATCTCAACATCGCCGAATGGGGGCCGGGCATTTACGGCATCGAGGCTGCCGCGCGTTATCATTTCAACGTGCCCGCCGCAAAGCTCTCCCGCCGTCAGGCCGCGCTCCTGGCGGTATCCCTCCCCAATCCCATCGACCGCGTCGCCAGCAAGCCCGGCCGCGGCCTGCAGCGCCTTGCCCGCGTCATCGAACGCCGCGCCGCAGGGTCAGGCGATTATGTCAGATGTCTTTATGACTGATATCAAAGCTTTTTGTTGGTCGTGACGCGCTGAACTGCCTATTGTAAGGCCTCTCGATCGCGAAAGGCCCGCAATGTCCGACCTCACCCTTTATATCGGCAACAAGAACTACTCCTCCTGGTCTTTCCGGCCATGGTTTGCCCTGACAGCCGCCGGCATCCCTTTCAAGGAGGTTCTGATCCCCTTCGATTTCCCGGCCGGCAATCCGGAATTCTTCAAGCTCTCGCCGGTCGGGCGCGTGCCCGTCCTGCATCATGGCGAGACGCGGGTGTGGGAATCGCTGGCGATCATCGAATATGTCTCCGACCTCTTTCCCGAGGCCGGCATCTGGCCGCAGGATCGCGCCGACCGCGCCATGGCCCGCTCCATTTCAATGGAAATGCTGTCCGGCTTTAGGGCCCTGCGCAACGCCTGCCCGATGAACATCCGCCGCCCGCACGCGCCGATCGCCCTGCCGGAAGGCGTCATGGCGGATGTGGCGCGCATCGAGGCCATCTGGCGCGATTGCCTTGCCCGCTCCGGCGGCCCCTTCCTCTTCGGCAAGGTCTCGGCCGCCGATGCCATGTTCGCCCCGGTGGTCAACCGCTTTGCAATTTACGCGTTGACGGAGGATGCCCGCAGCCGCGCCTACATGGACGCGATGAACGCCCATCCGGCATGGAAGGCCTGGCAGGCGGCTGCGCTGGCCGAGACCTGGATCGTGCCGGAAGACGAAGCCTGACGGCAGGCGGGGAGCCCGGAGTCGAAAAAGTGCGGGCAAGGACTGGTCAAGCCGGGTTTTGCCATGTATAAGCCCGCCAAATTTCCGAGATAGATGCATGTCTTTTTCGGCCATTGGGTTGGCTGATGAGCATGTTTTGCCCGCAAGTGGAGTGAAGAAATGGCTGTACCGAAAAGAAAAACGAGCCCGTCCAAGCGCGGCATGCGCCGTTCGGCTGATGCGCTGAAGGCTCCGACCTACATCGAAGACAAGAACTCCGGCGAACTGCGCCGTCCGCACCACATCGACCTGAAGACCGGCATGTACCGCGGTCGTCAGGTTCTGACCCCGAAGGAAAGCGCATAAGCGCTTGCCGGGAAGCGCTTCGACGCTTTGAAGGTTATCGCGCATTTGAAAGGGTCGGCTTGCCGGCCCTTTTTCTTTGGGCGCATAGCCCGGCAACGGCCTGCCCTCCTGCGCCCGCCTTGCCCCCCCACGCCTTGCCCCCCGCCTTGCCATCGTCACAGGCAACGGCTTGAATGCAGCCTCACAGGAGACCCGACCCGATGATTTCCGCCATCCCGCTGATGCTCGTGCCGTTCGCGCTTTATAATCTCGCCATGATCGGCCTCTTCGGCGCAGCGCCCGGTATTTTCGATGCGGAGATGCTCGCCTTCACCATGGTTTCCGGCGCCCGTTGGGGCCTCACCTTCGGTGACCTGCTGATCGTCGCGGCACTCGCCCTGCTCTTCGTAGAAATCCTCAAGGCCACGCGCATCAGTTCGAAGGCAATTGTCGACCACATGCTCTCGCTCGTGGTCTTCCTGGCCTTTCTCGTCGAGTTCCTGCTGGTGGCGCCGGCTGCAAGCCGCGTCTTCTTCATTCTGATGACGATCAGCTTCATCGACGTCATCGCAGGCTTTGCCGTTTCCATGCGCACGGCGAGCCGCGACGTGTCCATCGGACTTTGAGATCGTCGAATTTTAAACAGCAGGCAGGCCCGGACGGCCCGCCTGATCATCAGCTAAGCGTGTCGAGCTTGGTCTGGAGCGCACGCAGCTGCTCTTTCAATTCGTCGAGGTCCTTCGCATCGGCCTTGCGAGTCTCTTTCGCCGCCTGTGGTGCGGCCATGAAGGGCGAGAACATCTGCATCGCCTGATGGAACATCTCGGTGTTGCGCCGCACCTGCTCCTCGACCAGTTGCAGCGGCACCTGCAGGTTCTTGCCGAGCGGCGTATCACCAAAGGCCTTGTTGATCTGCTCGCGCATTTGCGACTGCTGTTCGGCAAACGCCTGCATGGAATGTTCGAGATAGCTCGGCACCACCATCTGCATCTGGTCGCCGTAATAGGAGATCAGCTGACGCAGGAAGGAAATCGGCAGAAGCGTATTTCCGGTCTTGGATTCCTGTTCGAAAATGATCTGGGTGAGAACGGAGTGGGTGATGTCGTCGCCGGACTTCGCGTCCTGCACAACGAAATCCTCGCCCTTCTTGACCATCACGGCGAGGTCGTCGAGCGTCACGTAGGTGCTCGTTCCCGTGTTGTAGAGGCGCCGGTTCGCATATTTCTTGATGACGATCTGCCCGTCGTGTTTCGGCATCGGGGCCTCCTCTTCCCAGTATCCGTTCTTCTTGTGATTTCAATCGTAGCCGCAAAACAACGATGCTGACAATCTCTTTGTGCGATGCGGCGAAGCGCGGCACGGACCTTTCTTGACGCAACTCAAAATCGACTGTCAGGCGGTTTGACTTGAGCCCCCAGCTTTGCCACTCTCCCGCCAGAAGTCGTCACAGACCCCCCGCGAGGAAACCCCATGAGCACACCCGCCATCGTCATTGCCAGCGCCGCGCGCACCGCCGTCGGCTCCTTCAACGGCGCCTTCGCCAATACGCCCGCCCATGAACTTGGCGCGGCCGTCATCAAGGCCGTGCTCGAGCGCGCAGGGGTAGAGGCTGCCGATGTGGACGAGGTGATCCTCGGCCAGGTGCTGCAGGCCGGCGAAGGGCAGAACCCGGCCCGCCAGGCCGCCATCAAGGCCGGCATTCCCAACACCCGGACCGCTTGGGGCATGAACCAGCTCTGCGGCTCGGGCCTGCGCGCCGTTGCGCTTGGCATGCAGCAGATCGTCTCCGGCGACGCCGACATCATCGTGGCCGGCGGCATGGAATCCATGTCGCTCGCCCCCCATTGCGGCCATCTGCGCGCCGGTACCAAGATGGGCGATTTCAAACTGATCGACACCATGATCAAGGACGGCCTGACGGACGCCTTCTACGGCTACCACATGGGCATCACCGCCGAAAACGTTGCCCGCCAGTGGCAGCTTTCGCGTGACGATCAGGATGCCTTCGCGCTCGCCTCCCAGAACAAGGCGGAAGCGGCCCAGAAGGCCGGCAAGTTCGCCGACGAAATCGTGCCCTTCACGATCAAGACCCGCAAGGGCGACACCGTCGTCGATCAGGACGAATATATCCGCCACGGCGCAACGCTCGATTCCATGACAAAGCTGCGCCCGGCCTTCGACAAGGAAGGCTCCGTGACCGCCGGCAACGCCTCCGGCCTCAATGACGGCGCAGCGGCGACCCTTCTGATGACCGAGGCCGAAGCTGGCCGCCGTGGCATCCAGCCGCTCGCCCGCATCGTTTCCTGGGCAACCGCCGGCGTCGATCCGCAAATCATGGGCACGGGCCCGATCCCGGCCTCCCGCAAAGCGCTGGAAAAGGCCGGCTGGGCGATCGGCGACCTCGACCTCGTCGAAGCCAACGAGGCCTTCGCCGCCCAGGCCTGCGCCGTCAACAAGGACCTCGGCTGGGATCCGGCGATCGTCAACGTCAATGGCGGCGCCATCGCCATCGGCCATCCGATCGGCGCCTCCGGTGCGCGCGTGCTCAACACGCTGCTGTTCGAGATGAAGCGCCGCGGCGCGAAGAAGGGCCTCGCCACGCTCTGCATCGGCGGCGGCATGGGCGTTGCCATGTGCGTCGAAAGCCTCTGATCCTTCCAACCGGACAGCGATCGCAACGAATTGGGCCGGCACCCGCAAGCCGGCTCAAGGCCCGCAATGATCGGGCATCTTGATGGGGAACGCCACCGCGGTGGCCAAAAAGCAGCTGGAGGATACGCATGAGCAGGGTAGCGCTTGTCACAGGGGGATCGCGCGGCATTGGCGCGGCCATTTCCATCGCTCTGAAGAATGCCGGCTACATGGTTGCCGCCAACTACGCCGGCAATGACGAAGCGGCCAACGCCTTCAGTGCCGAGACGGGCATTCCCGTCTACAAGTGGGATGTGTCGAGCTATGAGTCCTGCGCCGCCGGGATCGCCAAGGTCGAAGCCGATCTCGGCCCGATCGAGATTCTCGTGAACAATGCCGGCATCACCCGCGACGGCATGTTCCACAAGATGACGCCGGACCAGTGGAATGCCGTCATCGGCACGAACCTCAACGGCCTCTTCAACATGACGCATCCGATCTGGTCGGGCATGCGCGACCGCAGCTTCGGCCGCGTCATCAACATCTCCTCCATCAACGGCCAGAAGGGCCAGATGGGCCAGGCGAACTACTCCGCCGCCAAGGCCGGCGACCTCGGCTTCACCAAGGCGCTCGCCCAGGAGGGCGCCGCCAAGGGCATCACGGTCAACGCCATCTGCCCCGGCTATATCGGCACGGAAATGGTTCGCGCCATTCCGGAAAAGGTTTTGAACGAACGCATCATCCCGCAGATCCCGGTCGGTCGCCTCGGCGAACCCGAGGAGATCGCACGCATCGTCGTGTTCCTCGCCTCCGACGATGCCGGCTTCATCACCGGCTCGACGATCTCGGCCAATGGCGGCCAGTTCTTCGTCTGATCCTCAACTGAAACGAATGACACTTTGACGGGGGCGGCCGCCAAGGCTGCCCCCGTTAACGTTTGCATCGACCGAGGCGGCATCAACCAGCGCGAGTCCGTTCCGCTTAGCGTGAGCACTCGGTGAATCACACAAGATGTAGCGGTGAACAAACCGGGAAAAGGCCTGAGTCAGTGATTCGTCGCTGATTCGTTCCGTCACTGTTCCAAGTCTTAACCCAGCACAGGACATCCGGATGAATTAACGATTTCGAAACCATTTCAGACAGTTGCGTGACAGTTTCGTGATGGCGGCGCACGCGCTCGACTGTTAACTTTTGGCACGCAAAGCAACGTCCGGCGGGGTCAGGCGATTCACCATCTGGTCCGATCTCGCACCGCAACATCCATATCTAGCGGTGAACGAAGAAAGAACATGCACGAGTCAGTGATTCGTCGCTGATTCGTTCCACCACTGTTCCGAGTCTTAACGCGCCGCCATGAAAACCGCCGCCAAAGACAGAAAGCGTCATCGCGCTCTTGCCATAAGCCGCCACGATGGGCATGTCTTGCCCACCCCGTTGCCGGCGCCGAGAGGTGAAGGCGGCGGTCTGATCCAGAAAGGCATGGCGTTTCGGTGTCCATCCAACCGATGATCCTCAGCGGCCGCGGCGTCACCGCGGTGCTTGGTCCGACCAATACGGGCAAGACGCACTACGCCATCGAGCGCATGGTGGCGCATCAGTCTGGCGTGATCGGCCTGCCGCTGCGTCTCCTCGCCCGCGAGGTCTACACCCGGCTTGTCGAAAAGGTGGGCGAGCACAATGTCGCGCTGATCACCGGCGAGGAGAAGATCACGCCGCACATGGCGCGCTTTTCCGTCTGCACGGTCGAGGCCATGCCGCGCGAGACGACCGCCGAATTCGTGGCGATCGACGAAATCCAACTCGCCAGCGACCTCGAACGCGGCCACATCTTCACCGACCGCCTGCTGCACTTACGTGGCCGCCACGAGACGCTGCTGCTCGGCGCGGCCACTATGCGCGGCCTTCTGGAGCGGCTGCTGCCGGGCATTACCGTCGTGGAGCGCCCGCGCCTCTCGCAGCTTCTCTATGCCGGTTCGAAGAAGATCACCCGCCTGCCGGCACGCTCCGCCATCGTCGCCTTCTCGGCCGACGAGGTCTATGCGATCGCCGAACTCGTGCGCCGCCAGCGCGGCGGTGCGGCCGTGGTGCTGGGGGCGCTGAGCCCCCGAACCCGCAATGCCCAGGTCGCGCTCTACCAGGAAGGCGATGTCGAGTATCTCGTCGCCACCGACGCGATCGGCATGGGCCTCAACCTCGATGTCGATCATGTCGCCTTTGCCCAGGATCGCAAGTTCGACGGCTACCAGTTCCGCAATCTGAACCCGTCGGAGCTGGCCCAGATTGCCGGCCGCGCTGGCCGCCACCTGCGTGACGGAACCTTCGGCGTCACGAGCCGCGTCGAGCCCTTCGACAATGAACTGGTCGAGCGAATCGAGACGCACCAGTTCGACCCGGTGCGGGTTTTGCAGTGGCGCACAAAGAATTTCGATTTTTCGTCCCTGCCGGCCCTGCGCAAGAGCCTTGAACAGGCGCCCGCCGTGCAGGGCCTCACCCGCGCCCTGCCGGCCATCGACCAGCAGGCGCTGGAGCACCTGTCCCGCTATCCGGAAGTGCAGGGCTTGGCTACAACGCCGGCCCGTGTCGAGACGCTGTGGGAAGCCTGCGCCCTGCCCGACTACCGCCGCATCACGCCCGCTCAGCACGCCGACCTCATTTCGACGCTTTATTCGGATCTGGTGCGCAAGGGTGTCGTGAATGAGAATTTCATGGCCGAACAGGTGCACCGCGCCGATCGGACGGATGGCGAGATCGACACGCTGTCGGCGCGCATTGCGCAAATCAGGACTTGGACCTATGTGTCGAACCGCCCCGGTTGGCTGGCTGATCCGACACACTGGCGGGAAAAGACGCGCGAAATCGAGGACCGTTTGTCCGACGCGCTACATGAACGGTTGACGAAACGCTTTGTTGATCGCAGGACATCTGTGCTCATGAAGCGGCTGAGAGAGAATGCGATGCTGGAAGCGGAAATCAGTGTGAATGGCGACGTCTTTGTTGCCGGCCATCATGTCGGACAGTTGACCGGGTTCCGGTTCACGCTGGCATCAGGTGCGGAGGGACCGGACGCACGCGCGGTTCAGGGTGCGGCCCACAAGGCGCTGGCGCTCGAATTCGAGGCGCGGGCTGCGCGCATGCACGCCGCCGCCAACGGCGACCTCGCATTGTCGTCCGATGGCGCGGTCCGTTGGCTGGGCGATCCCGTCGCCAAGCTCGCGGCCGGGGACCACATCATGCATCCCCGCGTGATCCTCCTGGCGGACGAACAGTTGCAGGGCGCGGCGCGCGATCATGTGGCCGCCCGCATCGAGCGCTTCGTGAACCATCACATCGCGACCGTGCTGAAGCCGCTGGACGACCTCCAGCGCGCCGAAGATCTGCAGGGCATGGCCAAGGGCCTCGCCTTCCAGCTCGTCGAGAACCTTGGCGTTCTCTTCCGGCGCGATGTTGCCGATGACGTCAAGGCGCTCGACCAGGAGGCGCGCGCCTCCATGCGTCGCCACGGCATCCGCTTCGGCGCCTATCATGTCTTCATGCCCGCCCTTCTGAAGCCGGCACCGGCCGAGCTGATCACGCTGCTCTGGGCGCTGAAGAATGACGGTCTCGACAAGCCCGGCTATGGCGACCTCATCCCGGTTCTGGCCGCCGGCCGCACTTCGGTCGTCACCGATCCGAGCTTCGAGCGCACCTTCTACAAGCTCGCCGGCTTCCGCTTCCTCGGCAAGCGCGCCGTGCGCGTCGATATTCTGGAGCGGCTGGCCGACCTCATCCGTCCCCTGCTGCAGTGGCAGCCTGGCGCGACGCCGCGTCCCGACGGCGCCTATGATGGCCGCCGCTTCGTGACGACGACGGCCATGCTCTCCATCCTCGGCGCCACGGCCGACGATATGGAAGAAATCCTCAAGGGCCTCGGCTACCGCGCCGAAAGCGTGACTGCCGAACAAGCCGCCGCGCATCTCGCCAGCCAGGACGCCAAGTCGGCCCCGGCCACCGCGGCCGTCGAGCCGGCCGCCGACGCCGCACCGGCTGATAATGCCGACGCTGAAGCGAGCGAAACCGCAACGGAAACGCCGGCGCAGACGGATGCTGCCGAAACCCCTGCAGCGACGATCGAATCCGCCGCCGCACCGGCAGAAGCTCCGGCCGCCGCCGAGGCAGCAGCTCCTGCCGAAACCGCGGCGGACGCCGGAACTGAAGAACCCGCAGAGCCGAAGCCGGTGCTGCTGTGGCGTCCGGGTGGCCGCAACGACACGCAGCGCAATGCCCGCCCGCAGGGCGAGCGTCGTCCGGGCGGACGCAATCAGGCGGATGGCGAACAGCGCGGCCGCGGCCGTGGCGATCGCACCCAGGGTGGCAATGAGCGTGGCTCCGAGCGCACGGGCGAGCGCGGCGAAGGCCGTGGCCAGTCCCGCGGTGAAGGTCGGCAGGGCGAAAACCGTCACGGAAAGGGCGGCGATCGCAACCGCCACCCGGGCGGCAATGGCGGCCGTCCCGACCGCGACGATCGCCGCGGCGGCGAGCGCAAGGACCGGCCGGACAACCGGCCGAACCGCAACCAGCCCCAGACCTTCGAGGCCAAGCCGCCGCGCAAGGAAAAGCCCGTCGATCCCGATTCGCCCTTCGCCAAGCTCGCGGCGCTCAAGGAGCAGATGAAGAAGTAAGGCATGGCGCCAGCAAGCGGGCATACGGGTGAAGCACGGCAGCGACTGGACAAGTGGCTGTTCTTCACGCGGCTGGTCAAATCCCGCTCGCTGGCCCAGAAGCTGATCGAGGATGGCCGCGTACGCGTCAACGGCACGCGCACGACGCAGTCCTCGGCTCAGCTGCGCATCGGCGACACGCTGGTGCTCGATCTCGACCACCACGACACGACCGTGAAAGTGCTCGGCCCCGGTGAGCGGCGCGGCCCCTATCCAGAGGCGAGGCTTCTCTACGAGGACCTGACACCCACACCCACCGAGGGGGATCAGCCCCTCGCCTTTGCTGCCCGCGAACCCGGCGCTGGACGGCCGACCAAGCGTGAACGGCGGGCCATCGACCGTCTCCTGCGCGACGACGACTGACAAGCGGCGGCAAATCGAGCCGACAGGCATCCGCCGCGCCGAAAAAGAGAAAATTCGTCTCTTTCCGGGGCCTTTTGGCGAAGGCTTTTAGCCTTGCAAAGGCGTGGCAAAATCTTTAGGTGAACGGCTGCCGGTGGCCGGGCGCACCTGCTTTGCGGGCCCTGAACGATCCGGCGGTCCAAGGCGGGCGGCCTTCACTCTTCCTTGCTGCCTGCGACCAAATGTGAGACCTGGCTGGAGCTGCGCATGACCTACGTCGTGACCGACAACTGCATTCGCTGCAAATATACCGATTGCGTCGAGGTCTGCCCTGTCGACTGTTTCTACGAAGGCGAGAACTTCCTCGTCATCCACCCCGACGAATGCATCGACTGCGGCGTCTGCGAACCCGAATGCCCGGCCGGCGCCATCAAGCCGGATACTGAGTCCGGCCTCGACAAATGGCTGAAAATCAACGCCGAATATGCGGTGAAATGGCCGAACATCACGGTCAAGCGCGACGCGCTGCCGGAAGCCAAGGAAATGGACGGCGTCGAAGACAAGTTCGAAAAGTTCTTCTCGCCGGAGCCCGGCGAGGGCAACTGACGATAGCGCTGGCGGTGTGCGCCAAGGCACGAGGTTGCGACAAAGTGGTACGGGCGGTTCGCGAAGCAGCGGCGCCCAGGACCCCCGATCTTTGGCTGCCTGTCAAAGCAAATTATTGATTTCGACAGTTTTTTGTGATAGGGTCTGAAAACTGATCCAACTCGGGGCGTTCTTGCGCGCCCGAAACCATCACGAAAGCAAACGATCCCCTCGACGACCGACATTTTAACTCGCAACGTTCCGTTGCCGTTTGTGGACGTGTCGTCTTTGCGTTTGTCATTGTGGGCGGACCAGCAGGTGTCATCCGGCGTTCACCGCCGATCCCGGGCCTTGTTGACCCGGCCCCGGCCCCAAACCGGGAGCGTAACAGGGAGTTTTTAAAACGAATGACGACCCAGCAGAAGAAATCTTCGAACCGCCACGGCTTCAAGACCGGTGAATCCATCGTCTATCCCGCCCATGGCGTGGGCCAAATCGTCGCAATCGAAGAGCAGGAAGTCGCCGGCATGAAGCTCGAGCTTTTTGTCATCGACTTCGAAAAGGACAAGATGCGTCTCAAGGTTCCGGTCGCAAAGGCCGTGAGCATTGGCATGCGCAAGCTGTCGGAAACCGATTTCGTCGAGCGTGCACTCAAGGTCGTCCAAGGCAAGGCCCGCGTCAAGCGCACCATGTGGTCGCGCCGTGCGCAGGAATATGATGCGAAGATCAATTCCGGCGACCTGATCGCGATCGCGGAAGTCGTTCGCGACCTCTACCGCGCCGAAAACCAGCCAGAACAGTCCTATTCCGAGCGTCAGCTTTATGAAGCCGCCCTCGACCGCATGGCTCGCGAAATCGCAGCCGTCAACAAGATGTCGGAAACCGAAGCGGTTCGCCTCGTCGAGACTCACCTCAACAAGGGTCCGAAGCGTGGCAAGGCCGTCGATGAAGACGATAGCCAGGACGAAGCGGCCTGATTTTCGCTCTCTCCTGACGACGAAAGCCCGGGCCTTGCCCGGGTTTTTTTGTGCCTTATGAAGGGTACGGACTGGTCTTGAGGGCCATGGAGCGGCACTGCCCGGCGAATGCGAGAGGCCGTCTGGAAAATATTCTTTCTTTAACAAAGACTTATTGGAAGTGTCTTCCGAACGCGTTCAGCGCCGCGCACCTAACGCGGACTACAGAAAAGAAAAGGCGCGTTTCGCGCTGAAATTTTCAAGGGGCGCCGGAACTTTTTTCAGGACGCGGCGTTTTACACACGCCGACGGACATGGCTCCGCCCGGCAGCAGCCGGTCCATGAAGCCTCCCAATCGTGCCCCGCCTGTTTTCTCGTTGTGAGCGGAGAGATAGAACCACCCGGAATCCTGTCAAGCCGGAAGCGCCTGTTTCCGTCGATACCGATCCTGGTGATCCTCTCTTTCTGCTGGTTGCCGGTCGAACTCGTGACGCGCAGGGCGCGATCTGACGGAGCTTTCCCATGAAGAACCAGAGTGCAGAAAGACGCCTCATCAAGATCGCCATGGCCGCCCCCTATCTGGAGCGCCAGGAGGAGCAGGATCTCGCCATCGCCTGGCGCGAGAATGACGACCAGGAGGCGCGCAACCGCATTGCCATGGCGCACATGCGCCTCGTCGTCTCCATGGCCACCAAGTTTCGCCATTTCGGCCTTCCCATGGGCGATCTCGTACAGGAAGGCTACGTCGGCCTCCTTGAAGCCGCTGCCCGCTTCGAGCCCGGTCGCGACGTCCGCTTCTCCACCTATGCCACCTGGTGGATTCGCGCCTCCATGCAGGATTACGTCCTGCGCAACTGGTCGATCGTCCGCGGCGGTACGAGTTCTGCCCAGAAGGCGCTGTTCTTCAACCTGCGCCGCCTGCGCGCGCGGCTCGCCCAGGGCGATCAGCAACTGACCGCCCAGGCCATGCATGAACAGATCGCCACAGCGCTCGGGGTGAGTGTGCGCGACGTTCAGACCATGGATGCGCGCCTTTCCGGGAGCGACACCTCACTCCAAGCTCCCGTCTCCTCCGGCGAGCCCGATGGTGCCGAACGGATGGATTTCCTTGCCAGCGACGAACCGCTTCCCGATGAGCAGGTCGGCGATATTATCGATGGTGAGCGTCGTCGTGAATGGTTGAAGGATGCCCTGACCTCCCTCAACGACCGCGAGATGAAGATCATCAAGGCCCGCCGCCTGTCCGAAATGGGCGCGACGCTGGAAGAACTTGGTGCGGACCTCGGCATTTCCAAGGAGCGCGTCCGCCAGATTGAAACGCGCGCCCTCGAGAAACTTCGCAGCGCCCTTGTCGCCCGGGCCCCGGTGCTGGCCACCGGCATGGCGTGAGCGGCATCGAAGTTCAGACAATGGCAACGAAGAACGGCGCGGGTTTCCGCGCCGTTCTTCGTTTCAGCAAGCGATGGGCCCCGCGTCACCCTTTCGTGAAAATGTACGCTGTCTCCTGAAGCAGCGTCTCGCCGGGACGCAGGATGGCGTTCGGAAAGCCTGCGTGGTTGATCGCATCCGGCCAGACCTGGGTCTCGAGGCAGAAGCCGGCAAAGGGACCGTAGACGCGGCCATCCAGCCCTGGCACTTGCATCGCCGGTATCATCACGCCCGTATAGAGTTGCACCCCGGGCTCCGTGGTCCGTACCTCCAGCGAAACGCCCGAATGCGGGCTCGTCACCCGCGCCGCGCTACGCATCTCGCCCCTTTCGGGTGACAGGCAGAAATTATGATCGTACGCGATCTTTTCGCCGTGCCGCTGCACCTGCAAGGCGGTGGGCTGGCGCAGGTCGAAAACGGTTCCATCGACCGGCCGAACCTCTCCGGTCGGGATGAGCCGATCATCCACCGGCAGATAATGATCGGCCGCTATGGAGATGACGTGGTCGAAGGCATCCGGCCGGCCATCCAGATTGAAATAGCTGTGCTGGCAGATATTGCAGAGCGTGGCGGCATCGCTCGTCGATTGGTAGACCACACCCAACGTCCCGCCTTCTGAGAGGCTGTAGCGCGCCGTGACGCGGCAATTGCCTGGATAGCCGGCGCGCCCATCCGGGTCCGTGATCCCCAGCACGACGAAATCGGCTCCGAGGTCGACGATCTCCCAGTTGCGAACGGCCAGACCATCGCTGCCGCCATGCAGATGGGTCACGCCTTTCTCGTTCCGCTCCAGATGAAAGGCGCTCCCGTCAATGCTGAAGACGCCATCCGCGATGCGGTTGGAGCATCGCCCCGGTGTCGCGCCGAAAAAGGGAGAATGGTCGAGATAGGACTGAAGCGTCTCGAAACCCAGGACAAGTGCCGGCTGATGTCCGTCCAGCCGGAGATCGTGAATGACGGCGCCATAGGTCAGAATGTTCGCCGTCAGCCCGCCGCCGACAAGCGTGACCCGTTCCACCACTTCACCCGTCGGCAACACGCCGAAATGCTCGCGCATCATCCCCATCCTCCCATCGGCCTGCTCCTCGCGGCAGGCGCGGCGAACCTGCGGCAAATTCCGCATCACCGCAACCGATAAATCATACAATTGAGCCGTCAACGCAGCAGCGCGCGCATGGCATCCGTCAGGCCCGACAGCGTCAACGGAAACATCCGCCCGCCCATCAGCCGCTGCACAAGGCCGATCGAGGCCGTATAGCCCCAGTAGTCCGGTCTAACGGGGTTCAGCCAGACATGGCCGGGAAACTGCGTGGCCAGCCGCTCCAGCCAGAGCGCGCCCGGCTCGCTGTTCCAGTGCTCGACCGAGCCGCCGGAATGCGTGAGCTCATAGGGGCTCATGGCGGCATCGCCCACGAAGCACAGCTTATAGCCGGACCCATAGGTGCGCAGCACCTCCTCTGTCGCGATCCGGTCCACATGTCGTCGGCTGTTCGTCTTCCACACACCCTCATAGACGCAGTTGTGGAAGTAGAAGTGTTCGAGATGCCGGAATTCGGAGCGCGCGGCGGAAAACAACATCTCCACATCCCGCACGTGCCCGTCCATGGAGCCGCCGACATCGAGAAACATCAGCATGCGCACGGCATTGCGCCGTTCCGGCCGCGTCACGACATCGATATAGCCCTGCTCGGCGGTTGCGCGGATCGTGGCGGGCAGATCCAGTTCGTCCGCCGCCCCCTCGCGCACGAAACGGCGCAGGCGCCGCAGCGCCACCTTGATGTTGCGCGTGCCGAATTCGACGTCGTCGTCATAGTCGCGAAAGTCGCGCCGGTCCCAGACTTTGACCGCTCGCCGATGCCGGGACTCCGCCTGCCCGATCCGAACGCCCTCGGGATTGTAGCCATAGGCGCCGAAGGGAGAGGTGCCGGCGGTGCCGATCCACTTCGAGCCGCCCTGATGCCGCTCCTTCTGCTCGGCTAGCCGTTGGCGCAGGGTCTCCATCAGTGCGTCGAAACCGCCAAGGCTCTCGATCAGCGCTTTCTCCTCCTCGGTGAGGTGCCGCTCCGCCAGCTTGCGCAGCCATTCCTCCGGAAGCGGCCGCGGCCCCTCCCCCTCCACACCGGAGACGAGATCCAGCCCCTTGAAGCATTGGGCAAAGACACGGTCAAAGCGATCGATGTGCCGCTCGTCCTTGATGAGCGCCGCCCGCGCCAGGAAATAGAAGGACTCGACGTCGAAATCGACAAGCCCGGCCTCCATGCCCTCCAGAAGCACGAGAAGCTCGCGCAGCGTCACCGGTACGCGCTCCGCCCTCAGCATCAGGAAGAAGGGGATCAGCATCACTCAAAGGGCCTTGCTGTAGACGATGAACGGCGTCTTGGCGGCGATCCGGTCATAGAGCTGCCGGGCCGTATGATTGAACTCCTGCGTCAGCCAGTAGACCTTGGCGGCGCCTTGCGCCTCAGCCGCCGCATAGACGGCCTCGATCAGCGCGCGTCCGATGCCGCGTCCCCGGACGGTCGGATCGGCGAAAAGGTCCTGAAGATAGCAGGAATCGCCGACAGCCCAGCAGGTCCGATGAAAGACGTAGTGGGTGAGACCAACCGGCTGCCCATCGACAAGGGCAAGAAAGCCGCGAAACTCCCCCTGCGCGCCGCTCGTCAGGCGCGCGAAAGTGGAGGCGTACACCGTCTCCGGCAGCACGGTTTCATAGAACATCAGATAGGCTGTCCACAGGCGGCGCCAGTCGGCCTCGTCTGCCGCTTCGATGGGGCGAATAACGAGACCGGACATGGCTCTTCTCCTGCGTTCGATCACCCCTTGCCGATCGCGTTCAGATCATAGGGCGTCGTCTGGTAAATCTCGTTGATCCAGTTGCCGAACAGGAGATGCGCATGGCTGCGCCAGCGGTTCTGGGGCGGGATCGACGGGTCGTTGTGGGGAAAATAGTTCTTCGGTAGCCGGATGGGAACACCTGCATTCGCATCGCGGAAATACTCATCGGCCAGCGAGGTGGAATCGTATTCAACATGGTTGAAGACATAGAGCCGCTTGCCGCCCTTCTCTTCCACGAAACACACACCCGTCTCGTCCGATTCCATGAGGATATCGAGGTCAGGTACGCGCGCGATATCCTCGGCCCGCACCTCCGTCCAGCGCGACACGGGAATCTGGAAGTCATCCGAGAACCCGTTGAGGAAGACCGAGGACGGCTTGCGATTGTGGTGGCGGAACACCCCGAAGGCCTTCTCCTTCAGCGTATATTTCGGCACCTTGTGGAAGTGGTAGATGGCGGCCATCGCGCCCCAGCAGATGTTGAGCGTCGAATGGACGTTGGTTTCCGTCCAGTCGAGAATCTGCTTCATCTCGTCCCAGTAGGTCACGTCCTCGTAGTCCAGCGTTTCCACCGGTGCGCCGGTGATGATGAAGCCGTCGAACTTGCGGTGCCGGATCTCTTCCCAAGTATTGTAGAAGGAGAGGAGATGTTCTTCGGAGGTGTTCTTTGCCCGGTGGCCACCAACGCGCACCAGCGAAAACTCCACCTGCAGCGGCGAGGCGCCGACAAGGCGCGCCATCTGGATCTCGGTCTTGATCTTGTTCGGCATGAGATTGAGCAGGCCGATCTGCAGCGGACGGATATCCTGACGGATGGCCACGGTTTCCGTCATCACCCGCACGCCCTCGGAAACGAGGGTCTGGAACGCGGGCAGTGCATCGGGAATCTTGATCGGCATGGGGCTCACTTCGACACTGGAAAGCCGGCTGCATCAAATCGCCAACGGTCCACGGAAGTCCTTCTCCCCGCGGCCCTTTAGCAACTTGTTTAACGTGGCTGCAAGCCGGCCGGCAAATCACCACAAGCGCTGTTCATACGCCCACTTTCACGCAGAATCAATGTGACGCCGGTCTCAGCTCTCGCGCCGGCTCATGAAGGCCAGCCGCTCGAAGAGATGCACATCCTGCTCGTTTTTCAGTAGCGCCCCGTAGAGCTTCGGCAACATTGTCTTCGCGTCGGCCCTCAGATCGGCCGGGTCCACGTCATCGGCAACCAGAAGGCGGATCCAATCCAGCGCCTCCGAGGTCGAAGGCTTCTTTTTCAGCCCCTGCACATTGCGGATCTCGAAGAAGGTGGCGAGGGCCTGAGAGAGAAGATTGCGGCGGATGCCCGGGAAATGCACCTCCACGATCCGCGCCAGCGTCTCTGCATCGGGAAAGGGGATGAAGTGGAAGAAACAGCGGCGCAGAAAGGCGTCCGGTAGTTCCTTTTCGTTGTTGGAAGTGATGATGACGATCGGCCGGTGTCGGGCCGTGATCGTCTCGCCGGTCTCGTAGACGTGGAACTCCATCCGGTCGAGTTCCTGCAACAGATCGTTCGGAAACTCGATGTCAGCCTTGTCGATCTCGTCGATCAGCAGCACGGCGCGGCTGTCCGTCTCGAAGGCCTGCCACAGCTTACCACGGCGGATATAGTTGGCGATGTCGTTGACCTTCGCGTCGCCGAGCTGGCTGTCGCGCAGCCGCGAGACGGCATCGTAATCGTAAAGCCCTTGCTGCGCCTTGGTGGTGGATTTCACGTTCCACTCGATGAAGGGCGCGCCGAGTTTGCTCGCCACCTGCCGGGCAAGCTCGGTCTTGCCGGTGCCCGGCTCGCCCTTCACCAGAAGCGGGCGCTGGAGCCGGATGGCGGCATTGACGGCCACCAGCAGGTCCTTGTCGGCAATATAGGCATCGGTTCCGGAAAACGGCATGGGGCACTCCGGCAAAGCTGGACGAATTATTCGGCGATAATCTTCACCCGGTCGCCCGGCTTGACGACGGAGGTGAGCGTCATCGCATTGATGAGGCGGAAGAGATCAAGCTTGCGATCGGTCCCCATCATCCGGGCAGCGAGCGTTGCGATCGTATCGCCAGGCCCCGCCGTCAGAACGCGCACGCGCAGCGGCTTGATCGAGGCAGCTTCGGTCGGCGTCATCTGCCGGAAGGAGATGCGCAAAGCATCGGCTGTCGGTTGCAGCGACGGCGATCCCTTCGGCACAGCCGTCAGGAAGCGATAGATGCGCTGGCCGAGCCGAACTACCGTCACGTCGAAATCCCAACGGTCGGCGCTGGCCCGCGCCGTCGCGGCCTCAAGGCCGTTGACGCGGATGGCCCGGATCGTGGCCGGCTGCAAGCCGGTCACCCATCCGCTCGCAATGTAGGCGGATAGGCTCTGGCCCTGCGTGTCCGGGACGCCGTCAAAGCGGATCGCCACATCGTTCGGCCCCGTGGCAAGCACGGCTTCCGCCTTGTTGTCGATCCGGAAACCGTCCGGCACGTCGAAGCGGATGCCAAGACCGGCATGCAGGAAGGTCTGCCCGCGCACATAGCCCTCTTCCGGCCGGTCGCCATAGAGCAGGCCGTCGATGCCATCGAGATAATAGTCACGGCCGCGATCGCCCACCTGCCCCTCCTGACCGAACGCACGGGCGTGGCGCCGCGCCAGGTCCACGCGCTGCGGCGCACTCGGATGGCTGGACAGGAAGTCGAGGCTCTGGTCCGATTCCGGATCGACCGCCGAAAAGCGGCTGTAGGCCGCCATGGAATCGAGGAACCGCGCCGCGGCATAGGGGTCGTAGCCGGCTTCACCCAGCATGCGCACACCGATCACGTCGGCCTGCAACTCCTGCTGACGCGAGAAGGCCGCGAGCCGCAACTTGCCGCGCGCCAGCGCCTGCTTGCCGGCGAGATCGCTTGAGAGCACTTCGGAGACGACGCGGCTGGCGATCACCTCCGCCTCCTCGCGCTGCTGGCGCTCGATACCGTGATTGGCGGTCACATGCGCCATTTCGTGCGACAGCACGGCGGCCACTTCCGAGGCGTCGTTCGCAAGCGCCAGCAGACCGCGCGTCACATAGAGATAGCCGCCGGGCAACGCAAAGGCATTGATCGCGGGTGAATTGAGAATGGTGATGCGATAGGATTGCAGCGGATTTTCCGACACTGCTGTCAGGGCGCCGGCAATGCGCGCCACGAGGCGTTCGGTCTTGGCATCCTTGTATTCGCCGCCATAGCTGGCCACGATCCGCGGATGTTCGCGCGCGCCCATCGCAGCACGCGGATCGTTCTTCTGCACCTCGTCGACGATCTGCGGATTGGACGAGGGCGACACGCTCGGCTCGTAGGACTGCTCCAGCAGCGACTGGCAACCGGACAGCACGAGAACGCTGGAGAGCACGAGCGCGCGCGCAACGCGACGCCCCCAGACGCTCGCCCCGTTCGATACGCTTTTGTGATGCCCAGCCAGTCCCTTTGCCATGCGTCAATCCGACCCGACCGCCCCTGCGGTCACCCATGATGTTGCGTGCGGCTGAACGAAAACCACGTCCAGCATCCCGCGTCGCTTAAATAGGGCGAAAACCCCGCAGCGCCAATGATTTCGGTCTATCCGATTTCATGCGCTCCTTGCTAGAGCACCAGACTGAAAAGTGGATCAGCCGACGTCCCCAGACGATTGAAGGTAAATATCGCGCCTCTGGTCCCGCCTCCCATGGCGGCACGGTCAAATTGTGGCCGGCGCTGGCGTGCACCGTTCCATGATGCCGCCGGGGGTGGCCGGCCGGTCAAAAGCTGTTACAGTCGGCAACGCCCGATGATCGCGCGATTCGATCCGGTCCGTTTCTCGTCTCACCGCCGATCATTTGCCAGGCGAAAACCAGGACGCCCGCGTCCGGCCTGTTCAACATGGAGACGATGAATGGACGTTACCCTCGAAAGCCGCATTCGAAACCGTGCCTATGCCATCTGGGAGGCCGAGGGCCATCCGCATGGCGAAGAGCAACGCCATTGGGAAATGGCGCGCCTCGAAGTGCTTTCGGCTGAGGCCGCCGCCAAGACCCCGCGCGCGCCGCGCAAGACCCCCGCGGCGCCGAAGGTCGTGGTAAACGCAGAGCCCGCCGCGGAACCCGCTGTCCGTCGGAAAGCCAAGCCCGCTACATCGGATAAGACGACATCCGCTGCAAAACCCGCATCCCGGAGGGCGAAGACGCCGAAATCCACCGAAACGCTCGACGCCTGACAGGCCGCTTGGCGGCGGGCACGATGGAACGATCTCGCCCGCCGTTTGTTTTCCTTGCGGCATGATCTGGAAAAGGGAGAGTACCATGATCCTTCGACGCAAGCCCGTTCGAACCAATGGGCGGGGCAAGCGCCTTGCCATGGCCAAGGCCGCCCGCACCCACGCGACCGATCTGCGCGCGCCGCGCAACGACACAAGCGTGGCGGTATCCGCCCCGCATCAGGTGGACCTGCACCACCCTCACAATATCGGTGGCCGCCTAGCCGTTCCGGCACTGGCGACGGGCATGAGCCTTATGCACGGCCGGTTCTAAAACCAACTGATTGATCAAAAAAGCGCGCCCGGCCATGGCCAAAGCGCGCTTTTTGCCGTGAAATACGCAGCGCGTCAAACGCGGCGGTGGTCGACACCCGTCGTTCCCGACGCGGCCGAAACCGGGTCGCTTGCGGGAAACGTGTCTTTCAGAGCCTTGTCGAGATCACCGGACGCAGCAGCTTGGCTCTGATGCCGCTGCTCGGCCTCAAGGCTTTCCCGCGGGGTGCCGCGATGCTGGTCGTTTGCCGCCTGGCGCTCGCTGGAAAGACGCTGCATCACGTCGCGTGCCTGCGAAATAGCGGCTTCGTCGGTCTCGGCCCGCGATGAAAGGCGTACGGAAACGACCTCCGATCCGTTGCCGATGAACTCGACGATCTGTGCATCGCCTTCGGAAAGAATGCGGATATCTCGAGCACCCATGATCTTCTCCTCACGTGGGGTTCAAGCGGCGGGTAGGGCAGGAACGCCTTTCGCCGCACTCGACAGGCAATGCGTCATCAAGGCTAATGGTTCCGCCACGTCCGCGTGAAATTCCTGGCGTCGGCTTGAGACGGCGCCAAGTGGCCGTCCCTCAGTGCTGCGAAGGCTTCATGCGCCCGGAACCGGACTTCTTTCCGCCGCCATCCTGCCGGTTGACGGTCGCCCAGGCCCGGGCCTCGGCTTCGTCCTTGGAAACGCCGCGCTCTTCGTAACCTTCGGCGATATGGCTCGCCTTGCGCTTCTGCTTGTCCGTATAGGCGGATTTGTCTCCCTGGGGCATGGCGGTCTCCTCGCTGTGCTGCTGGAACTGCCTTCCCAACGGCACCGACGCCCGGAAGTTCCCGAGCGGCGCGCAGATGGCTCAGCGAAGTGTACGAACCGCGCGGACCATCCCCGCCTCGATCTCCACGACCGCATCGCACAGACGCACGACATCGTCCGGCTGATGCGTGACAAGCAGGACCGTCATGCCGGTCTCGCGCTGAAGCGCGGTGACGAGATCGCCCATCTCGGCGCGCCTTTCGGGATCAAGCGCCGCAAAGGGTTCGTCGAGCAGAAGAATGGGCCGGCGGCGCACCAAAGCCCGCGCCAGCGCCACCCGCTGCCGCTCCCCGCCCGAAAGGGTCGGCGGTCGACGCTTTTCGAAACCGCGCAGGCCGACTTTCGCGAGCGCATCACCAACCGCCGCGCGGCCTGCCGCATCGAGCTTCAGGGCGGGATCGATACCGAGCCCGACATTGGTGGCGACGTCGAGGTGAGCGAAGAGATTGTTGTCCTGGAAGATGACCGAGACCGGCCGCATGCCGGGCCCATCGGCCGTCACATCTCTCCCGAGAAGACGGATGACGCCGCTATCGGGCATTTCAAAGCCGGCGATCAGATGCAGAAGCGTCGATTTTCCCGAACCCGAGGGGCCGATAATGCCCGTCACCCGCCCGGCTGCGAAGCCGACGTCGAAGCGCATCTCCACGCTGCCGAAGGCAAGGCGCACCGCCTCCAGCCGAATTGCCTCCTCGGTCGCGGTCATGACTCTTCCTTTTCCCGGTTGCGCGCCCGAGGGGCTCCCGCAATGGTCAGCAGCAGGCATAGGAGCGCCAGAATGAGCGCCAGCCCCGCCGCATCCGCGCTGCGATAGGCCCCCATGCGGCTGAAAAGCAGCCAGGGCAGCGTCACGAAATCCTGAGATCCGAACAGCGCGACGGCGCCGAGATCGCCGAGCGACAGCGCCATGGCAAAGGATAGCGCAGCCAGAAGTGGACGCGCCAGTACCGGCAGCACCACGAGCCTGAGGGCAGGCAGCCCGCCCATGCCGAGCGCGGCAACGAGCCGGGCCGTGCGCACCTGATAGGCCTCCAGCGCCGGCTCCAGCACGCGGCAGACGAAGGGCAGCGCCATCAGCGCATTGATGGCGACGACGACCGGGCCGGCAAAACCGGAAACATTCCCGAAGCCGCGCAGCAGCAGGAACCAGCCCGAGCCGAGCACGACCGGCGGCACCAGCAATGCCACTGACGGCGCATCACGCAACAGCGCGGCGAGAAGTTGAAGCGGCGTTGAGACACGCCGGCTCGCAGCGATCCCCTGCCGCGCCCGGAGAACAGGGATCGCCATGGAAAGCGACAGCAAGGCCGAAGAGACCGCGATCACCAGACTGGTCATAAAGGCTTGATGCACCAGCGGATCGCGGATCAGCCGCTGAAGATCGGCGGCAAGGCCGGAGGAAGCGACGGCGAGAAGCGGCGCGGCCACGAAGCCGACAGCCAACGCGATCGCCAGCCCGTCGCCCACAATCGAAAGGCCGCCCCGGCCGTCGAAACGCCGCACCGCCCCGCCGCCGGTCATCCCGCTTTCGGCAACTGGACCGATCAGCCGCAGGCCCGCGAGAACGACGAGCATGAAGAGGATTTGCAATGCCGACATCAACATCGCCCGGCGCGGATCGAAGTCGAAGCGCAGCGCCTGATAGATCGCCACCTCCAGCGTCGAAGCTGCCGGTCCACCGCCAAGCGTCAGCACGAGCGTAAAACTGGTCGCGCAGAGAATGAAGATTAGCCCCGCGGCCCCCGGCAGCACGCTGCGCATTGCCGGCCACTCCACGAAACGGAAGAGGCTTCCCGGCCCCATGCCGAGACTGGCCGAAACCCGCCAGTATTCGCCCGGCAACCGTTCCAGTTCCGCCAGCATCAGCCGCGCCGCCAGCGGCAGATTGAAGAACACATGGGCGATGAGGATGCCCGGCAGCCCGTAGATGCTGAAGGGCTGCGCCACGCCGAGCGCGGCAAGACCGGCATTGACGACGCCCTGCCGGCCCCAGATCTCGAGAATGCCGAGTGCCGCGACCAACGCTGGCAGGCCGAGCGGCAGCGCCATCAGCCTGACGATCCAGATGCGGCCGGGAAATGCGCTCCGCCGCGCCAGCGCGCGCGCCACTGGAATGGCGAGGAGAATGGAAAGCGCGGTGGAAAGGCTCGCCTGCCACAGCGTGAAGCGTGCCACGCCCAGCACATAGGCATCGAAACCTGCCCCTGGTTCTCCAGCCGCCGGAGGCGCGGCCTGCCACAGGGCGAAGGCCGCGGCCCCGACAAAGGCAAGGAGCGCGGCAAGCCATGCCGCGCCCCCGCCGATGATGCGTCGTCTTTGCGCCGGTGCGAACATCCGCTAATCAGTTCGCGCTCATGGCGGCCAGCCACTCGTCGATCCAGGCCTTGCGGTTGGCCGCGACCTCTTCCGGCGCCATCAGGAAGGTCTTTGCCGGCTGCACGAGCTTGCCGAAGGCCTCCGGCAGCGGCTCGCTCGTCTTCCCCACCGGCATCATCCAGTTGGTGGTGGGGATGATCGTCTGGAAGACCGGCCCGGTCATGAAGGCGAGGAACTGGCGGGCAAGCTCCGGATCATGCGCCGCCTTCGTCACGCCGGCCACCTCGATCTGGATGTAATGCCCCTCGGAGAAGGAAGCGGCCTGATAGCGTTCCGTATTTTCGGCCACCATGTGGTAGGCCGGCGAGGTCGTGTAGGACAGCACCATCGGCGCCTCGCCCTTGGTGAAGAGCCCGTAGGCCTCCGACCAGCCGGGCGTCACCGTCAGCACGCGCCCCTTGAGCTTCGCCCAGGCCTCGCCCGCCTTGTCGCCATAGACCGACTTCATCCACAGAACGAGGCCAAGGCCGGGCGTCGAGGTGCGGGGATCCTCGATCACGATCTTCTGCGACGGGTCGCCCTCGACCAGATCCTTCAGGCTCGTCGGCGGCGTCTTCAGCGTCTCGGTCTCGTAGACGACGGCAAAGTGGCCGTAATCATAGGGCACGAAGACATCGTCCTTGAAATCGCCGGGCACGGTGACGGCCGAGGTATCGATCGCATGGGGTGCGAACAGGCCGGTCGCCTTGGCCTCGGCGACGAGATTGGTGTCGAGCCCCAGCACCACATCCGCCTTGCCGGAGGCCCCCTCCAGCTTCAGCCGCGTCAGAAGCTCCACGCCATCGGCAACCGCGACATAATTCACCTTGCAGGCGCAGCCCTTCTCGAAGGCTTCCGCCACCTTGGCGCCCGGCCCCCACTCGCTGGTGAAGCTTTCGTAGGTGTAGACCGTCAGTACCTTGTCTTGCGCCACAGCCGGCGAAACAGCGGCGGCAAGCGCCGCGACAAGACTGGCAAAACTATAGGACAGAATCGATGTCATGCGCATCAGCGCCTCCTCGTGATCGTGTTGAACGGGAATAGGGCGCTGGATGTGCCGTCTAATCCCTCCGCCGGTGCTAACCGGATCAGGTTCTTCGGGTTGGCGCTTGCCGCCTCTCAGCCGGACCCCTTCGATAAGGAAAGGTTCCAGCACCCCGTTAGAGCGTCGTGACGGTACTTGGCCGGCGAAGGGCTTTCAAGGGAAATGTGACAGGCCCGTCCCTGTCGATTTCTTGATGGCAAGGCGTTCAGTTTTGGCGGCGACTGCGTTATGGGCTTGTCGCATGGATGATCCCGATCAAACCGCCTTCGTCGTGCTCATGGGCGGCACGCTGACGCAGACAGAGCGCCTGAAGACGATGGTCGCCGGCCGCCGCACCATCGCGGCCGATGGTGGCATGCGCCACGCTTCCCAGCTCGACCTGACGCCCGAACTCTGGGTCGGCGATTTTGATTCCACGCCCGCCGAGCTTCTGGCCGCGTTCCCCGGCGTTCAGCGCATGCCCTACCCGGCCGCCAAGAACGAGACGGATGGTGAGATCGCCATCGGCGAGGCTTTGGCGCGCGGCGCGCGCTCCATCCTCCTGCCCGGCGCGCTGGGCGGCGAGCGCAGCGACCATGCCTTCATGCATCTGCTGCTGGCCGTCCGCCTCGCCGAACAGGGCCTTGCCATCACCATGACCTCCGGCGAGGAAGAGGCCTACCCGGTCCTGCCGGGCGAAAAATCCATCGACCTGCCCGCCGGCGCGCTCTTTTCCATCCTCGGCCTCACCGCGCTCGATGGGCTCTCCATTGAGGGTGCGCGCTATCCGCTTGCCGATTTCCACCTGCCCTTCGGCTCCTCGCGCACCATTTCCAACGTCGCCGAAGGCACGGTGACGATCACCCTTCACGCCGGTCGGGCCATTCTGCTCGCTCGCCCGCAAGACTTTAGCGGAGCCTGATCCGTGGCACCTCCCATCCTGAAACTCGACGACATCTTCCTCAGCTTCGGCGGCGCACCGCTTCTGGCCGGCGCCGGTCTGCAGGTGGAACCCGGCGACCGCATCTGCCTTGTCGGCCGCAATGGCTCGGGCAAATCGACCCTGATGAAGATTGCCGCCGGCATGGTCGAGCCGCAGTCGGGCGAGGTCTTCCGCCACCCCTCCTCCACCATCCGCTATTTGCACCAGGCCCCGGACTTTGACGGCTTCGACACGGTCGCGGCCTATGCCGAATCCGGCCTCGGCCCAGGTGACGACCCCTACCGCGTCACCTATCTGCTCGAACATCTCGGCCTCACCGGCCAGGAAAACCCCGCCGACCTCTCCGGCGGTGAAGCCCGCCGCGCAGCCCTTGCCCGCGTCATGGCGCCGGAGCCGGATATCCTGCTGCTCGACGAACCGACCAACCATCTCGACCTGCCCACCATCGAATGGCTGGAAGGCGAACTGGTGAAGACCCGCTCCGCCCTCGTCGTCATCTCCCACGACCGTCGCTTCCTCGAGAAGGTCTCGACCGCCACCGTCTGGCTCGACCGCGGCACCGCCCGACGGCTCGATCGCGGCTTTGCCCATTTCGAAGCCTGGCGCGACGAGGTGCTGGAGGCCGAGGAGCTGGAACAGCACAAGCTCGGCAAGGCGATCGAGCGCGAGGAGCACTGGCTGCGCTATGGCGTGACCGCACGGCGCAAGCGCAACATGCGCCGCTTGGGCGAATTGCAGGATATGCGCGGGCGCTATCGCGGCCACAAGGGCCCGCAGGGCAGCGTGCAGGCCACCGTCTCCGACGCGCAGGAATCCGGCAAGCTGGTGATCGAAGCGGAAAAGATCACCAAGACCTATGGCGATCGCCCCATCGTCCAGCCCTTCTCCCTGCGCGTCCATCGCGGCGACCGCATCGGCCTCGTCGGCCCGAACGGCGCCGGCAAGACGACGCTTCTGAAGATGCTGACGGGACAGTTGGAGCCCGACACCGGCACGATCAAGCTCGGCACCAACCTCGAAATCGCGACCCTCGACCAGCGCCGCGAAAACCTCGACCTTGAGGATTCCTTGGCGAACTACCTCACCGACGGACGCGGCGAGAACCTGATCGTCAACGGCGTGCAGCGCCACGTGACAGGCTATATGAAGGAATTCCTTTTCCAGCCGGAACAGGCCCGCACGCCGATCCGCAGCCTTTCGGGCGGCGAGCGCGCCCGCCTGATGCTGGCGCGCATTCTGGCCCGCCCGACCAACCTTTTGATCCTCGACGAACCGACCAACGACCTCGACATCGAAACGCTGGACCTGCTGCAGGAAATCGTCGCAGGCTTTGCCGGCACCGTGATCCTCGTCTCGCACGACCGCGACTTCCTCGACCGCACCGTGACCTCGACCATCGCACCGGCCCAGCCGGATGCGCCGGATGGTCGCTGGATCGAATATGCCGGCGGCTATTCCGACATGCTGGCCCAGCGCAAGGGCGCGGAAGAAGAACGCCGCCGCGAGCAGAAGGCCGAAAAGGCCAAGGCTGCGGGCAGCGCGCCAGCGCCGGAAGTGGGCAAGGCCAAGGGCAAGCTCTCCTTCAAGCAAAAATTCGCGCTGGAAAACCTGCCCGGCCAGATGGAGAAGGCACAGGCCGAAATGGCAAAGCGCGAGGAGAAAATGGCCGATCCCAACCTCTTCGGCCGCGATCCCAACGCCTTCGCCAAGCTGGCTGCCGAACTCGAAAAGCTGCGCGCCGATCTCCAGCGCATGGAAGACGAGTGGCTGGAGCTGGAAATGCTGCGCGAGGAACTCGGCGGCTGATGTCGGCACGGCGCGCAAAGAGCGATTGCTGCCATCTGTGAAAACCCGGCGCCGATCCTAGTTGAGTGCAGGACATCTCGGCCGATGCCGTGTCAGCGTGGCACAGGCGCGGGAAAGCCGTGGGGCGTCGTGATTTGCGGAGCTAAAGGACTACGATGTTTGCGCTATTCGAACATGCAGGGCACGATCCATAGGTTCTGCCATGCCTCCCCCTTATCCGCCTGCCGGCACCTTCTCCCCGATGGGGAGGAGACGTCGGGCACGCTTTGACGCCTGGCCAAGTGGCGCAGAACGCTATCGAAGGACGGATCTCCATGTACCCGTTTGGCTTGGAAGCCATCGGCTTGGTCTCTTCTCTCCAACGGGGAGAAGGTGCCGGCAGGCGGATGAGGGGGACCACGCCGACCTGTTCGTCACACCCAGTCCCACACCGTGGCAAGGACCACAAAACACCCGGACGTCTCAGCCAGGACGAGGCGACCCGAGCCACCGATCGTTCATGATGGCGCAACGGAAACGGCCACCGACAGCCGTCGACCGACTTGCGCCGGGAGCACATCCATGTCCCTTATGACCACGCGCCGCACGAGCTTGATTGGCGCCATGCTGGCCACCCTCGGCCCCATCTCCATGTCGCTCTACACGCCGGCCATGCCGACGCTGGTCAGCGCTTTCGAAACGAGCGAATCGGCGATCAAGTTGACGCTTTCTGCCTATTTTGCCGGTTTCTCGATCGCGCAGCTCGCGGCCGGCCCACTCTCGGATGCATACGGCCGGCGCCGGGCCACGATCGGCTTTCTGATCGTCTATCTGGTCGGCAGCCTGACGGCGGCGCTCGCCCCGACCGTCGATCTGCTGATCCTCGGCCGCCTGATTCAGGGCATCGGCGCTGCGGTCGGCATCACCGTCGCCCGCGCCATCGTGCGGGACCAGTATACCGGCGACGAGGGTGCCGGCATCATGAACCTGATCGGCATCATGCTGGCCGTCGGCCCGGCGCTTGGGCCCAGCCTCGGCGCCATCGCGCTCGCCGCCTTCGGCTGGCCCTCCGTCTTCGCGCTGATGGTCGTCTTTGGCCTGATTTCGCTCGCCGTCACCGTCCTCTCGCTGCGGGAAACCACCATCCCCAACCCGGCACTCGCCCATCCCCGGGGCGTCGCCCGCGCCTATGCGACCCTCATCATCGACCGCCGCTTCCTGACTCGCTCGCTGATCATGGCCGGCTCCGTCGGTGCGCTCTATGCCTGGGCGACCATGCTGCCCTTCCTGCTGATCAACGAGGCCGGTCTCACCCCCTCGCAATTCGGAGCGAGCATGCTGATGCAGTCCGGCTCCTATTTCCTCGGCTCGCTGGCGCTTCGACAGTTCATGCGCCATCACACCGGAAAGGCCGCCGTCGCCATCGGCCTTGCGTTCATCGCGGTCGGCGCGCTGGGCATGGTCGCGACGGGCCATGGCCTACTGCCGATCGGCTTCCTCACCGTCATGGCCCCCGTTGCCGTCTACGCTTTCGGCATCGCCTTCGTCTCCCCGCAGGTGACGACCGACGCCATGCAGCCCTTCCCCTCCTTCGCCGGTTCCTCTTCCGCCCTCCTCGGCTTCATCCAGATGGGCGCGGGCTTCGCCGGCGGCCTCGCCGCCGCCGCCATCGGCGACCCGCTGCGCGCCTTCGGCATCGTCGCGCCGGTTTTGGCGCTCATCGCGATCGCGGCGTGGGCCTGGCCGCGGAAGAACAAGGCATGAAAAAGCCCGCCACGGCGCTGCCCGGCGGGCCTTCAAAATTCATGCGGACTGGGATCAGCCCTTCAAATTCCGCTTCGCCAGCGTGCGCAGGCGCAGCGCGTTGAGCTTGATGAAGCCGGCCGCGTCCTTCTGGTTGTAGGCGCCCTGGTCGTCTTCGAAAGTGACGAGCTGGTCGGAGTAGAGCGACTTGGCGCTTTCACGGCCGATGACCATGACGTTGCCCTTGTAGAGCTTCAGCGTCACTTCGCCTTCCACATGCTCCTGGCTCTTGTCGATCAGGGCCTGCAGCATTTCGCGCTCCGGCGAGAACCAGAAGCCGTAATAGATCAGCTCCGCATAGCGCGGCATCAGCTCGTCCTTGAGGTGCGCGGCACCACGGTCGAGCGTGATCGATTCGATCGCGCGGTGCGCGGCGAGCAGGATCGTGCCGCCGGGGGTCTCGTAGACGCCGCGGCTCTTCATGCCGACGAAGCGGTTTTCGACGAGGTCGAGACGGCCGATACCGTTGTCGCGGCCATAGGTGTTGAGCTCGGCCAGCAGCGATGCCGGCGACAGACGCTTGCCGTTGATGGAGACGGCATCACCCTTTTCGAAGCCGACCTTGATGATGGTCGCCTGATCCGGGGCAGCTTCCGGCGAAATGGTGCGCATGTGCACATATTCCGGCGCTTCGACGGAGGGATCTTCCAAGACCTTGCCTTCGGAAGAGGAGTGCAGCAGGTTCGCGTCGACCGAGAACGGCGCTTCGCCCTTCTTGTCCTTGGCGACCGGGATCTGGTGCTGCTCGGCAAAGGCGAGCAGGTCCGTACGGCTTTTGAAGGACCAGTCGCGCCAGGGGGCGATGATCTTGATGTCGGGGTTCAGCGCATAGGCCGACAGCTCGAAACGGACCTGGTCGTTGCCCTTGCCGGTCGCGCCATGCGCGATGGCGTCGGCCCCGGTCTTCTTGGCGATCTCGATCAGGTGCTTGGAGATCAGCGGACGGGCAATCGACGTGCCGAGCAGGTAGACGCCTTCGTAGACGGCATTGGCGCGGAACATCGGGAAGACGAAATCGCGCACGAATTCCTCGCGCACATCCTCGATGAAGATTTCCTTGATGCCGAGCATTTCGGCCTTCTTGCGCGCCGGCTCCAGCTCTTCGCCCTGGCCGAGGTCGGCGGTGAAGGTCACGACCTCCGCGCCGAGTTCCGTCTGCAGCCACTTGAGGATGATGGAGGTGTCGAGGCCGCCCGAATAGGCGAGAACGACCTTCTTTACGTCTTTGGGAAGTGCCATGTCCGATCCGTTCCTGATCCGGCGACAATTGCCGCCTTTTCCTGCGTGAAAGGCCCCGCGTCACCACGAAGCCGGGGACGGCAAAGCTGCCGAACCCCTGAAATGCGGGCACTCTTAGCGAGTTTTACGCCTTTCGCAAGCCGACGGACCCGTGCAGGCGGTGTCGAAGGACACAAGCCCCGTCAGGAGAGGTCGAGCCCCATCTGCCAGAAGTCCGCCTCAAGCCGCGTCGCATCCCGAAAGACGATCGAGAGCTGCGCGAGGCGGGCCGCATCGACGGTGGCCAGCCGCTGGTCCAGCCAGGCAATCTCGGTTGCGACGACTGCCTGATACTCCGGCCCGGCATACATCTCGATCCAGTCCCGATAGGGGTTGTCGTCAAGCACGGTCGCGGGATGAGCGATAAGGGCCGAGGCGATTTCGCCATAGCCGATGATGCAGGGCGCCAGAGCCACATGCAGATCGAGAAGGTCGCCGCTCATGCCCGCGTCGAGCACATAGCGCGTATAGGCGAGTGTGGCCCGCGATTCGGCAAGGCCTGCGAGCGTTTCCTCCGAAATGTCCCACTGCCGGCAATAGCCGACATGCAGGCCGAGTTCGACATCCACGATCGCCTTCAGGCTGTCGAGCGCCTGCCGGATCTCGCCAATGTCGCGGCTCTTGTAGACAGCAAGGCCCCAGGCACGAGCGAACTGGATGAGGAAGAGGTAATCCTGCTGGAGGTAATGGCGGAACGATGCCTCCGGCAGCGCGCCGCTGGCAAGATCGCGCACGAAACCATGCGCGGTGTAGGCCGCCCAATCGGTCTCGTGCATCCTCTTCAGGGTTTCGAACGAAGCCGGCATGGGACACTCCTTTGCAGCAGACCGCGCTGCCATGCGCGGCGCCAAAGAGGTGCGAAAACCGATCGCCTCTGTCAATCGCCGCAACAGGAAACGGGTGGCGGGAGACTGCCGGAACCGGTATAGCCGGGCTCTCCGAAGAAGGTTTCACCCAATGGACTTCGTACCCGCCTTTCCGACCCTCGCCACCTACACCGGTGCGATCCTGCTTCTGGCGCTGACGCCCGGACCGGACATGACACTGTGGCTATCGCGCAGCATGCGGGACGGTCGGGCAGTTGGACTTGCGACGCTCGCCGGCACTAATCTTGGCATCGCGATCCACACACTGCTGGTGGCTTTTGGCATCGCGGCCCTGATCGTGGCATCGCCAACGGCCTTCCTGATCCTGAAGACCGGCGGGGCCGCTTATCTCGCATGGTTGGCCTATGGGGCCCTTCGCTATGGCTCCAGCTTCTCCATCGCAGGCGATACGCCGCCGAAAGCGTCGATCTCCGGCGCGCTGCTGAACGGCCTCTGGGTCAACCTGCTCAATCCGAAGATCATCATCTTCTTCATGACCTTCCTGCCGCAATTTGTCAGTGCTTCGGACCCGCATGTGGCCGGCAAGCTGGTTTTCCTCGGGCTGTGGTCGATCCCGGTCGCATTGCCCGTCGGCCTTGCCGTGGTCTTTGCCGCCCACAGCCTGTCGGACTGGCTGCGCACCAATCCGAAGGTGCTGCGTGGCCTCGACTACACGATCGCCGGTGTCTTCTCGCTCTTTGCGGTGAAGATCCTGATGACGCAGGCGCGGTAAATTACTCCGCCTTTCCTGTCCCTCAGTCGTCGTCCTCGCCGTGGCCGGCAATCATCATGGCCTCATAGGCGAGGCGATCGACCTTCCGCATGCGCTCGGATTCCGACTTCAACTGGCCACAGGCGGCGAGAATGTCACGGCCCCGCGGCGTGCGGATCGGCGAAGCATAGCCGGCCTGATTGATGAAATCGGCAAACTTCTCGATCTGCTCCCAGTCCGAACACTGGTAGTTGGTGCCGGGCCAGGGGTTGAACGGGATCAGGTTGATCTTCGCCGGCACGCCCTTCAGGAGCTGGATCAGCAGCTTGGCATCCTCGAGGCTGTCGTTGATGTCCTTCAGCATCACATATTCGAACGTAATACGGCGGGCATTCGACAGGCCCGGATAGGCGCGGCAGGCCGCGATGAGCTCCTTCAGCGGATACTTCTTGTTGATCGGCACGAGGATGTCGCGCAGATCGTCGC
The DNA here is from genome assembly GCF_900155885.1 of Rhizobium sp. RU20A. Taxonomy (GTDB): domain Bacteria; phylum Pseudomonadota; class Alphaproteobacteria; order Rhizobiales; family Rhizobiaceae; genus RU20A. The sequence continues at coordinate 26,077 of NZ_FTMB01000012.1, read as the reverse complement.
GCACCGCATGCAGCGAGATCGCCAGCATGACGCCGATTTCTTCGCCCGTGCGCAGGATTTCAGGCACGATGCCGGAGGTCGAAAGCGTGATGCGGCGCTTCGACAGCGACAGCCCGTCGCCATCCGAGGCGATGAGGAGCGCGGTCTTGACGTTTTCGAAGTTGTAGAGCGGCTCCCCCATCCCCATCATCACAATATTGGTGATCTTGCGGTCGCTGGAGGGAATGAAGCCGCCGGCAGGCACGTCGCGGCCGGGAAAGTCGCCGAGACGGTCACGCGCGAGCAGAAGCTGCGCAAGGATCTCCTCGGCCGTGAGGTTGCGCACCAGCTTCTGCGTGCCGGTGTGGCAGAAGGAACAGGTGAGCGTGCAGCCGACCTGGCTGGAAATGCACAGCGTGCCGCGTCCCTCTTCCGGAATATAGACGGTCTCGATCTCGACCGGACGGCCGGCGCCGCGCGGCGGAAAGCGCAAGAGCCATTTGCGCGTACCGTCATTGGAAATCTGCTCCTCGACGATCTCGGGCCGCGCGATGGTGAAATGACGCTTCAGCGTCTCGCGCATGTCCTTCGAGACATTGGTCATGTCGTCGAAATCGGAGACGCCGCGCACATAGAGCCAGTTCCAGATCTGGCTGACACGCATTTTGATCTGACGCTCGGCGACACCGACCTCGGCCAGAGCGGCCGACATCATCTCGCGGGTGAGGCCAACGAGTGAGGGCTTTTCGCCGGATGCAGCCGTGCCTTCGGCCGCGCGCGGCGCCTGTCGTACCATATCGATTGCCACCATCCACTCATCTCCTGCGCCGACCGGCGCCCTGCCGGCCCATTCCAAGGGCAGCCAGGCGGCGGCTCATCTCTTCGTGATCATCGGACGTTAAAAACGCAGACGACCGCGCATTTATCTGCGCGGTCTGTCGAACGGTTGAATATCACGCTTTTTCCCGGACGTCACCTGCAACGCCGGAGAGGCCGCGATTCCGGGCTCACTTGCAGCTTTCAATCTGCTTCAGCGCGGCGGAAATACCCGAAAGAGAATAGGAGTAGCTTGTCGGCGTGCCGCGGCGGGAGGTCGCCTTCACCTGCATGTCTCTTCCCGAGCGCATGGCGGCGACCAGGGCCGGCTCTTCGGCGGCATTTTCCACCCAGGCCGACTTATCCTTGGTGAACATCACGAAGGTCTTGCCGTCGATGACGACGTTGACCTTGGAATTTTCCTGCAGCGGATAACCCATCATGGCCTGCGGCTCATAGCTGATGTTCTGGCCGGGGCGCTGCGAGACGAGGAAGAAGATGTCGCCGTGATCGACGCTCGCAGGGGTCTTGTCTTTCGGTACCGAAAGGACATAGCAGACCTTGCCACCCCCGGAATTGTAAGAATACGCACCCCAGGCGTTGAACTGCTGGATCCGTGTCGGGGACTGCGCGGCGGCGGCGGTTGCAGACGCGAGAACGACTGCGACGAGAGTGGTGAGCTGTCTTGCAAACATGATGTCCTGCCGGTTTCCTGCTGTGCCCCCGTCCATATCTGAACGAGGCCTTGCATGATCACGATTTCATTGATTTTGACTTAATTGGGGTTACCAAACCGTCAACATCATACTCTTTTCCCTTGGGCGCCGTTTCGAAACGGTGCGGTAGGGTCCTGACCACCAGGGCAATCATTGCCTGGCGATCCACAGGCACAAGCCGCCGGGCTTGAAAAAGCTCCTTGCGATCGTGAATGTCGGCAAGACCTCGCCCCACCCCGCCCCAGCGGGTTCAAAGACGACCAACATCGTCGTCCTTTCAAACTTTTATGCCCGAATGAATCTGGCAAGAGTTTGACCTTTTGAGAAAGCGTTGTACGAGTCGGCTGATGTGAAATGACACTCTTACGTTTTGCCGATCACGATCGCGTAAGCTGTAGGGGTAAAAGAGGAAACGGGACGGCATGGAGATGGATGCGCGCCGGCATTATGCCGACCTCGCCGTGGCGGTCGCCACGCGACGCGACCGAAATGCCTTCGTCGAGCTCTTCGACTTCTTCGCTCCGCGCATCAAGTCCTTCCTTATGCGTCAGGGAATGCCGGGCGGCGAGGCGGAGGAACTGGCGCAGGAGGTGATGATCGTGCTGTGGCAGAAGGCCGATCTCTATGATCCTGCCAAATCCTCGCTGTCGACCTGGCTGTTCCGCATCGCGCGCAACCGACGCATCGATGCCGCGCGCCGCAAGCGCGATCCCGACCTCGATCACCGCGACCCGCTGCTGATCCCCTCCGCCCCGATGGCGGCGGACGAGATGCTGGATATGGAAGACAAGGAGCGGCTGGTGCGCGAGGCCATCGAGACGTTGCCGGAGGAGCAGGTCGATCTCATCCGCCGCGCCTTCTTCCTCGGCCAGTCCCATTCCGAGATTGCCGACGACACGGGCCTGCCGCTGGGAACAGTGAAATCGCGCATTCGCCTCGCCTTTGGCAAACTGCGCAAGGCGCTAGACAGCCGCGGCATTTCGGAGGCCTGAACCCGGCAGCTTGGGTCACACAGGATTTACGTGGCGAGATGCTCGTCCCGCAAGGCCGCATCGGCCTTGTCGTAATGGCTTTGCTTGATCTGACCGCTGACAGCGGCAAAGGCCGCCGTCAGGACGGCAATGTCATCGGAAAAGCCAACGACCGCCAGAACATCCGGCAGGAAATCGAAGGGCAGCACGAAATAGGCAAGCGCGCCGAGCAGAATGCCGCGCGTGCGCAGCGGCGTTTGGGGGTCGAAGGCGCAGTAATAGGCGGCCACGACATCGCGACTGAAGGGTATGACGCGCACGGCGCGCTTCAGCGTCGGCCAGAAGCGGCGCTTGACACGCCGGCCGCGCCGTTCCTGTTCGTTCTCGTCGCCCGGCAGCAGGATCTCGCCGATTTTCACGTCGTCCATGGCAGATGCATCCTTGTTCATGACGGTTGATATGGGAAGGCTTGCCGGGCTCTTAAAGGGTTCCGCGCGCAGCAAAGGCCTTGTCCATGCGCTCGGCGAGCTTCACATCCAGTTCCGTCACGCCGCCCGCATCGTGGGTGGTCAGCGTCACCTCGACGCGGCTGTAGACGTTGAACCATTCCGGATGGTGGTCGAGCTTTTCGGCCGCCAGCGCGCATTCCGTCATGAAGCCGAAGGCCTGCGGAAAGGTCTTGAACTTGAAGGTGCGGCAAATCGCACCGCCGTCCTTGGAAATCGCCCAGTCGGGACGCGCTTCGAGCGCCTTGGCAAGGCTATCGCTGTCAAGTTTTACGGGTCTCATGGTCGCTCTTTCACGGTCGGGATGAAGCACAGGGATGCATGGTGGACGGCAGGAAACGCGAAGGACCTGCTGCCGGTTCCCGCAGCAGGCTAGCCTTGGCGGATTTGGCCAGCCGCACAGCCTTGCGTCAATGCCCCCGCTTGCCGCCTGCCGTAGGCCGGTGATAGAGACGGGCTCACTCCCTTTCATGCAAGCCGAGGCCTACGCCACGATGACCGACCGCAAGATCACCGTCCTTGGCGCAACGGGCTCGATTGGCGTGAACACGCTGGATGTGCTGGCACAGCTCGGCGGCACCGAGGCCTTCGAGGTCGCGGCCCTGACCGGCAATGGCAATATCGACCTCCTTGCCCGGCAGGCAAAGACCTTCCGCGCCGGCCTTGCCGTCACCGCCGACGAGGCGCGCTACTCCGATCTGAAGGACGCGCTGGCCGGCACCGGAATTGATGTCGCGGCCGGCCGCAGTGGCCTGAATGAAGCGGCCGAGCGCGATGCCGGCTGGGTGATGGCCGCCATCGTCGGCACGGCCGGCCTTGCACCCACCCTCGCTGCCGCCCGGCGCGGCGCCGATATCGCGCTAGCCAACAAGGAATGTCTCGTCTCGGCCGGCGAGCTCTTCGTCGATGCGGTCAAGGCCGGGGGCGGTCGCCTGCTGCCGGTTGACAGCGAGCACAGCGCCATCTTCCAGGCCCTGGAAGACGACCAGCGCCACGCCGTCGAACGTATCATCCTGACGGCGTCCGGCGGCCCATTCCGTACCTGGACGCGCGAGCAGATGGCCGGCGTCACCGCCGATATTGCCCGTGCCCATCCCAACTGGTCCATGGGCCTCAAAATCTCCATTGGCAGCGCCTCCATGTTCAACAAGGCGCTGGAGATGATCGAGGCCAAGCACCTCTTCGGCGTCGCAGCCGACCAGATCGAGGTGCTCGTCCATCCGCAATCGATCGTCCATTCCATGGTCGGTTACACCGATGGCTCCGTGCTGGCCCAGCTCGGCGCCCCCGACATGCGCACCGCCATCGGCTATGCCCTGACCTATCCTGAACGCCCGAAACTCGACGTCGAGCGGCTCGACTTTGCCCGCATCGCAAGGCTGGATTTCGAAGCCCCGGACGAGACGCGGTTCCCGGCGCTTCGCCTCGCCCGCACCGCGCTCGCGCGCGGCGGCGTCCAGGGTGCCGTGATGAACGCCGCGGAGGAAACGGCCTTCGAAGCCTTTGTCGCCGGCCGGATCGGCTTTCTGGAGATGGCCGACATTGCCGAAGCCGTGATGGACGAGATGACGGACTGGCCGGCGGCACGCGTCACGCAGGATGTGTTTGCCGCCGACGAGGAAGCGCGCCGCCGTGCCCGCATCCGCATCGGCTGACATCAAGAGACGACCGGACCAACAGGGAGACGGAACCATGCAGGACAGGAAAGTAGCGATCATCACGGCCGGCGGCAGCGGCATGGGCGCGGCCGCGGCGCGGCGTCTGGCCGCCGATGGCTATGCCGTCTCCATCCTCTCCTCCTCCGGCAAGGGCGAGGCGCTGGCAACCGAACTCGGCGGGCTCGGCATCACCGGCTCCAACCAGTCGAACGATGATCTGAAGCGTCTGGTGGACGAAACCATGGCCCGCTTCGGCCGCATCGACGTTCTCGTTAACAGCGCCGGCCATGGCCCGCGCGCCCAGCTTCTCGAAATCACTGACGAGCAGTGGCACACCGGCATGGATGTCTACCTGATGAACGTCGTGCGCGCCGTGCGCCTCGTCGCCCCCATCATGGTCGCTCAAAAGTCCGGCGCCATCGTCAACATCTCCACGGCCTGGACCTTCGAGCCGAGCCCGATGTTCCCGACCTCCGCCGTCTTCCGTGCCGGTCTCGCCGCCTATACCAAGCTCTTCGCCGACACCTATGCGGCGGACAATGTGCGCATGAACAACGTCCTGCCCGGCTGGATCGACAGCCTGCCGGCCACTGACGAGCGCCGCGACAGCGTGCCCATGGGCCGCTATGGCACTGCCGAGGAAATCGCCGCCACCGTCGCCTTCCTGGCGTCCGAGGGTGCAGGCTACATTACCGGGCAGAACCTAAAGGTGGATGGCGGCCTGATGCGCAGCGTCTGACCGAGCAAAATCACAACACACGAAAAAGCCGCCCCGTCACCGAGGCGGCTATTTTACCCTCTGAAACCGCGCCGATCAGGCGACGGACCGGGCCAGCGCGCAGCGCGACCAGAGCTGGTGCAGCGCACCGACGAGATGCTCGATATCCCCATCCGTGTGGTACGGCGCCGGCGTGATGCGCAGACGCTCGGTCTTCTTCGGAACGGTCGGATAATTGATCGGCTGGACGTAGATGCCGTAATTGTCGAGCAGCAGATCCGAGATCCACTTGCACTTGGCCGCGTCCTTCACCATCACCGGCACGATGTGGCTGGGGTTGGACAGGTGGGGGATGCCAGCGGCATCCAGCGACGCGCGCAGCTTGCGCACCCGGTCCTGATGGCGGGCGCGCTCGAAGGGGCTGATCTTCAGGTGACGGATCGAGGCCAGCGCACCGGCGGCCAGCGCCGGCGGCAGCGACGTCGTGAAGATGAAGCCCGAGGCAAAAGAGCGGATGAAATCGACGAGCGCGGTCGAGCCGGTGATGTAGCCGCCCATCACGCCGAAGGCCTTGCCGAGCGTGCCTTCGATGATCGACACGCGGTGCATCTGGCCCTCGCGTTCGGCAATGCCGCCGCCGCGCGGACCGTAAAGGCCAACGGCGTGGACTTCGTCAAGATAGGTCAGCGCGCCGAACTCGTCGGCGATGTCACAGATCTCCTTGATCGGCGCGATATCGCCATCCATCGAATAGACGGACTCGAAGGCGATGATCTTCGGCGCCTTGGGATCGGCGGCTTCCAGATGCCGGCGCAGATCGTGAAGGTCATTGTGCTTAAAGATAACGCGCTCGCACTTGGCGTGGCGGATGCCCTCGATCATCGAAGCATGATTCCCGGCATCGGAGAACACGATGGCGCCGGGAATCCGCGAACAGAGCGTTGAGAGTGTCGTCCAGTTGGACATGTAGCCGGAATTGAAGAGGAGAGCGGCTTCCTTGCCGTGCAAATCGGCCAGTTCCTGCTCCAGAAGCACATGATAGTGATTGGTGCCGGAAATGTTGCGGGTGCCGCCGGCACCGGCGCCACAGGCGTCGATCGCCTCTTTCATGGCAGCCGTCACCTTGGGGTGCTGGCCCATGCCGAGATAGTCGTTCGAGCACCAGACCGTCACGTCCTGCGGACCGTTTTCCGTATGGCGAATGGCACGAGGAAATTCGCCGGCCTTGCGTTCAAGATCGGCAAACACGCGATAGCGACCTTCGGTATGAAGGCTCTCCAGCTCGCGCTCAAAGAAACTCTCGAAATCCATCGTCATCTCCAGCATTGGCCCTCCCTTTTTCCCCCAACGTCCAATGACGTCAATGGCTAAAGCTCGCGCCCTACCCAGCTGCGGCAATTGGCCTGCAGTTTTGAATTGTTCCAGACTCCCGTTAACGAATATCCCTGCCCTCTACCTTGATTTGGGTCAAGTCTTGGCGACCAACGAATGATGGGCAGGCCCGCTCAACGCCCTTTTTGACCTCAAATTCGGGGCAGGGCAGATCCCGCGCGGCGCAAGAACCGCGCCTTCAGGCTGCATTCATCGACCATCCAATTAAGTACACATCCGGAAATGCCGGCCCATCCCATGGACAAAGAGGGATGCCGGCATATTCTGCATGCGTGAAGGAGAAGGGGCGAATGCGCCTTTCTTTCGGGGAAGTTCGGGCGCGCCCAGGAGACAGCGTCCGGCCAAGGAGAACCGCTATGAAGAAGACAATTGCCCTGATTCTGGTCGCGCTGGCGGCCGCAAGCTGCTCGCAGACCGAACGTGGCGCATCTATCGGCGCCGTTTCGGGCGCCATCATCGGCGGCGCCGTTACCGGCAACGTGCGCGGCGCAGCCGTCGGTGCCGCCATCGGCGGCGTCTCTGGCGCCGTCATCGGCAACGTCAGCCAGCAGCCGGGCCAGTGCTACTACCGCGACCGCTACGGCCGCCGCTACATCGACGATTGCCCGCGCGGCTACTGAGAAGGGGCGGCCCCTGGCCGCCTGACCGACGTTAAATCCGCTTGTGAAGACCGGCCGGGCCATCAAGGCTCGGCCGGTTGCATTTGAGCAACGCCCGTGGAACCGGAAAGCCCGGAGGAACATTGTGCTTCGTGAATCGGCCGGTTCACGCTACGATGCACCTGATTATCGTTAACGAAATACAAGTTCAGGCGTGCGAGACTCGGCGCGAGGATGAAGACCGGAACGTGTTGAAGAGAGTTCGGTCGACCGGGATTGTTATGGGACGACATCTGCCGACATCACGTCTTGCGTATCGGACGGCATTGCTTTTCGGCACCGTGGCCCTCGCCGCCGGCGTCCTGCTGCCCGCCGGCGACGCCCATGCCTTCAAGCTGTTCGGCATGAACCTCTTCGGAAGCGAGGACGAGACGCCCGACGTCATCGACCCCGTGCGCTTTGCCCTGTCGCTGACGGTCAACGGCGGCGACGAGGATCTGAAGAGCGCCATTGAGAACGCGTCCCGCCTCTATCAGGGCAAGGACCAGCCGGTCTCCGGGGATCTCGGCCTTGCCGTCACCGCCCGCGACGACCGCGACCGCATCCTTGCCGCGCTTTACGAGAATGCCCGGTACGGCGGCACGGTCGAGGTGACCATTGCCGGTACGAACCTCGACAACCTCCCGCCCGACCCCGTCTTTGCCGATGGCGTGGCCGTGCCCGTCTCCATCGTCGTTGATGCCGGGCCGGTCTTCCGGCTGGGAACAGTGCGCTTCGAAGGCGATATCGCCAACCGCAACCCCGCGACCTATGGCCTGCCGGAAGGCGGCGAAGCTGGCTCAGCGGTGATCCTGAAGGCGGCAGAGCGTCTGCTTGCCGATCTCAAGGAAGAGGGGCGGCCCCTTGCGGAGATCACGCAGCGCACCGTCGTTGCCGACCACGCCACAAACACCGTCGATGTGACCATCGTGGCCAAGGGCGGTTCGATTGCCGATGTCGGCGACGTCAGCGTCAAGGGCACCGAGAGCGTCGACGCTGGCTTCGTCGCGGATTATTCCCGCCTCAATGCCGGCAAGCCCTACTCACCCGAAGATATTCGCCGTGCGGCCGAGCGCCTGCGCCAGCTCGGCGTCTTCTCGAGCGTGACGATCAAGGAGGCGACGCAACTCGCACCGAACGGCACGATTCCCATGACCATCCAGGTCTCGGAAGGCAAAATGCGCTATTTCGGCGTCGGCGCCCAGGTCTCTACCACGGACGGCGTCGGGCTGCAGGGCTACTGGGGGCACCGCAATCTTTTCGGCCGCGCCGAATCGCTGCGCATCGAAGGTTCGGTGAACCGGATCGGCGAGACCAAGGAGCTCGACAAGCTCGATTATTCGACGGCACTCCTGTTTTCCAAGCCGGGCGCCTTTGGTCCGGCCTCAACGTTTACGGCCAGCGTCAAAGCCTCGCTGCTCGACCCGGACGCCTACAAGGCGACGATCTTCAGCGGTGCGGCCGGCGCCACTTTTGAACTCAGCGACCGCGATACGGCCTCCGGCGGCGCTGATCTCACCTATGCCACGATCACCGACGCCTTCGGCAAGCGGAACTACCTGACGGCAAGCGTGCCGCTCGAATATGTGCGCGACACTCGCACCGACAAGCTGAACCCCACCGATGGCTACCGTATCTCGGTGAACGCACGGCCGAGCTACGAGATCGAGGCCGGCACCATCTTCTCCTCCTTCGAAACGAGCGCGGCCGGCTATTACAGCATCGACGCCGAGAACAAATTCGTGCTGGCGGGCAAGATCGCCGCCGGCACGCTGGTCGGCGGCTCGGGCCTTGCCGATATCCCGGCCGACCGGCGCTTCTATCTCGGCGGTGGCGGCTCGGTGCGCGGGTATGCCTATCAGGAAATCAGCCCGCGCAGGGCAGACGGTGCCATCACCGGCGGCCGCTCCTATGTCAGCGGCTCCGTGGAAGGCCGCATCGCGGTCACCGAAACGATCGGCGTCGTTCCCTTCGCCGATTTCGGCACGGTTTCGGCGGGATCGACGCCCGATTTCTCGGAACTTCGTGTCGGTGCCGGCGTCGGCCTTCGCTATGCAACCCCATTCGGCCCGATCAGGCTCGACGTCGCCGTGCCGCTCAACCCCTATCCGGGCGGCACGAGCTACGGCATCTATGCCGGCATCGGCCAATCCTTCTGATCGGATGAAACCTGAAAGCGTAAAGATGGCCGGGAACGGAACGCGCGGCCATGCGTTGACCGGTGTTGCGCATCAGGTGTTCGTCGCCCCCGCAAAGACGCAACCGCCGGGGGTGGAGCGCCGCGCGCTTTCATGGAAAAACCGCGATGAACGGCACGATGGACGCCGATTGATTCGGAAGCGGAAGGACGGACGAGCAGATGGGTCGAGGAATGGGGTGGATCGCGCGCGGCGTGCGTCTTTTGGGCTACACGCTGGTCATGCTCGTGATCCTTCTCCTGCCGGTCATCGGCTTTCTCGGGTTCACGGCTCCCGGTGCACGGCTGGTGGCAGGCCTGGTCGAAAAGGTCGCCGCGTCCGAAAACCTGGCGATCACCATCACCGACCCCTCCGCTCTCCTGACGGGCGACACCACCATCGGCGCCGTCACCATTGCCGATCGTGCCGGCGTCTACGCCGATCTGCGCAACCTTTCGATCAATTGGTCGCCCTCGGCACTTTTTTCCATGCGCTTTGCCGCGAGCACCGTTGCCGCCGAGACCGTCACGCTGACGCGTCTGCCGGAACCGGCGACGGAAACGGGCAGCGACAGCCAGTCCGCCGGCCTACCCGTCGAAATCGCCATCGATGACCTCAAGGTCGGCACGCTTACCATTAGCGAGGCGATCGCGCGCCGCGAGCAGGTCCTGTCTCTGGCCGGAAGGGTCGAGGCGACCCGCACGCGCATTGCCGCCAAGCTTGACCTGAACGAGAAGGCGCGGCCAGACGCACGCGCATCCGCCGATTTCGTCTACGATCCCGATGCGAATGCGCTGAAGATCGAAGCCAGCGTGGACGAGCCGAAGGACGGCATTCTCGCAGGCATGCTCGATCTTCCCGGCGGACCGGCCGTGCGCCTTGCCGTCACCGGCGACGGCCCGCTGTCGAACTGGGCAGGCCGCATCACCGGCGCCCTCGACGGCAGCGATATCGTCGGCCTTGATGCGACCCACAAGCTGGACAGCGCCAACCGCCACCTTGTGACCCTCAAAGGCGATGGCGCGCTCGATAGGCTGATGCCGCCAAGCCTCCGGCCGCTCTTTGCCGGCCAGACGACCATCGACCTCGCCGCCGCCATCGATCCCGCCGGCAGCATCGAGATTACCACGGGCACCATCGACAACGATGCGCTGACGCTGACGGCCGGCGGCACGGCTTCCACGAGCGGCAGCAACGATCTGCGCCTCTCGCTCGCCGGCAAGAGGGCCCCCGTCGACCTTCGCCTGCCGCTCTCCTCCGGCGAGCTTCGACTGCTGGCCCGCTCCGCCAACCTCTCGCTGATGGGGGATGCCAATGCCGCCATTCTCGATCTCGCCGCCGATCTTGCCTCGCTCAGCCACCCGCAGGCGAGCCTCGCCGATGTGACGCTGCATGCCTTCAGCGACGGTTTCAACCTCTCGACGCAGTCGGGTCCCGCACAACTGACGCTGGATATCGGTGGAGCCGGCTTTGCCGACCCGAACCTTGCCCGCCTCGTGCAGGCACCGCTCAAGGCCGTCGCCAAGCTCGCCGTCACCGCCGACACGGTCTCTGCTGAGCCGCTGACCATCGAAAGCCCCTCCATTGGCGGCTCCATCACCGGCTCGCTCGATCGTGCCAGCGGTGCCGTCACCGCCAATCTCAGCCTCTTTGCGGTTCCCGCCGTGCTGCCCCCGGATCTCGCCGCGAAGTTCGACACCACCATCGCGCTTGCCGCTGCCGTGACGACCAGCGACGGCCGGATCGACCTGAGAGATATCGCCATTGCCTCGGGTCCCGTCGAAGCGAACGGCACGGCCAGCCTTGCCGGCGATACGCTCGACGCCTCGATCTCCGGCACCGTGAAGGAGCTGAAGGCCTTTCTCGCAGATGCCGCAGGCACCGCAGACTTCACCGCCACCGTCTCGGGGCCCGTGAACGGCCTTTCCGTCGATGCCAACGTTACCGCCAGCGGCGTGACGCTGGCCGGCCGTACGCTGAGCGACTTCGACGCCAAGGCAAAGGCGGTGCTCAGCGCCAATGCGCCGACCGCCGACGTGACGGTCACGGGTGCGCTGGACGGACAGGTGATCGACATTGCGGCCGCCCTGCTGTCGGAAAACGGGACGCCGCGCATTCCCAAGCTCGACCTTACCATCGGCGACAACAAGGCAACCGGCAGCTTCACCTTCACGCCCGACTTCCGGCCAAATGGCGACATCAGCTTCAACCTGCCGGATCTTGGCTTGATCGCCGCGCTGGCCGGGCAGAAGGCGAGCGGCGATCTTGCCGGCTCCGCCCGCTTGACCAGCACGGATGGGCGTATAGCGCTCGATCTTCAGGCGAATGGCCAGCGCATCACACGCGACGACCTCCTCATCGAGCGTCCGCAGGTGAATGTGAAGGTCGATGACGTCGCGACATTGCGGGCCTCCGGCACTGTCACGGCCGAGCGACTGTCGGCCGGCGAAAACCGGCTCGTGGGACTGAAACTCGCCTTCACGCAGGAAAGTGCCGGCACCGGCCTGGACCTCACCGGCACCTATGACGGCGCACCGCTTGCGACCAAAGCCCGGATCGTGCCGGCTCCGAACAGCCTGACGATCGCGCTGGACAGCCTGACTGCCAGCCCGCGCCGCATTCCGCTGAGACTCGCCGCACCGACCACGATCCGCGTCGTCGACGGCACCGCCGTTCTGGACGGCGCGACCATCGCGGCTTCGGGCGGGGCGATCACCGTGACAGGCCGCGCCGGCCAAGCGCTCGATCTTGCGCTGGCGCTGAAATCTGTCCCGGCAGATCTCGTGAACGTCTTCGCCGCCGGCCTCGGCGCGGAAGGCTCGATCAGCGGCAATGTGACGGTGAAAGGAAGCGCTGCCGATCCGCGTGTCGGTTACGCCCTGTCTTGGGATGGCGCACGCGTCGCCGCAACCCGCGATGCCGGCCTTGGCGCCCTCGCTATTACCGCCGACGGCACCTTCGCCGGCGGCAAGGTGGATCTGAAGACCGCGATTTCCGGCAACGGCCTGTCGATCAATGGCGCCGGCAGCGTGACGACGACGGGCAACCGCCCTCTGGCGCTCACCTTCCAGGGCGACATTCCCTTCTCGCTGCTCAACGACATGCTCGCGGAGCGAGGCTACGACATCACAGGGTCCGGACGCGCCGACATCCGGATTGCCGGGACCGCGGCGTCGCCGCAGATCACCGGATCGATCGAGACATCAGGCGCCCGCCTCGTCGATGTCCGGCGCAATCTGGCCTTCAACGACATTTCCGGCCGAGTTGTCATGGACGGCACGCAGGCGCGCATCGAGCGCCTGACCGGCGCGCTTGGCAGCGGCGGCAGCGTGACCGTCACCGGCACGGTGGGCATCGCCTCCGGCTCCGGCATGCCCGCCGACATCGCCATCCGGCTGCAAAACGCGAAATACGTCGACGGCACGCTCTTCAATGCCACGCTCGACGGCGACATGACGCTGACGGGTCCGCTGGCGGCAACGCCGACGCTGGGCGGCACTGTCACCATCCGGAACGCGGCAGTCAGCATCCCGGAAAAGCTGCCGGCTTCCCTCTCGCAGATCGACATCAAGCATGAAAACGCACCGGCGGCCGTGCGGCAGATGGCCCGCGACATCGCCCGCGACGAACAGGAAGGCGGCGGCGGAGCATCCGGGACCATCGCCTTCGACCTCACAGTCACCTCGCCCGGACAGTTCTTCGTGCGTGGTCGCGGCATCGATGCGGAGCTTGGCGGTGCCCTGACGATCCGAGGCACGGCGCTCGCGCCGAGCGTTTCCGGCGGCTTCGACCTGCGCCGCGGGCGCCTCGAAATCCTCGGCAAACGCCTGAACTTCACCGAAGGCCGCATCGGCTTTGGCGGCGGCCTCGTGCCCACCATCGACCTCAAGGCGACATCAACGGCCGGTGCGACCACCGTCAGCGTGAACGTGGCGGGAACGGCCAACAATCCGACCGTCACCTTCGCCTCATCCCCGGCTCTGCCACAGGACGAGGTTCTGGCGCAGCTGATCTTCAATCGCTCGCTCTCGAACCTCTCTGCCCTCCAGATCGCACAGCTTGCCGCAGCCGTGAGCCAGCTCGCCGGCGGCGGCAACACTTCGCTGCTCGATGGCCTGCGCAACAAGCTCGGCGTCGATGATCTCGATGTGACGACGGACGAAAGCGGGGGTGCCTCCGTGCGGGCCGGCAAATATCTCAACGATCGCACCTATATCGAGCTGCAACAGGGTGCCGGCGCAAATTCGAGCAAGGCCACGATCAATCTTGATGTCGGCCGCGGCGTCAAGCTGCGCGGCGAAGCCGGCGCCGATGGCTCCGGCGCGGCGGGCATTTTCTACGAAAAGGAATACTGAACAGCCTGTCCGCGATGGTTCGGACACCTCTTCGCTCATTTTGCGCAATCGCCCTGTCGCATTTGCCTGATTTTCTGTCCGAATAGACAGAGTTTCATCTTTTGGCCGGCGCCCATGGCAGCGATAATGCGCGCAAGAGAAAAGATTTCTTGGAGGCAAGCGTGGCAGACATCACCCTCATTGGCGTTCCGATCGAGGAAGGCTCGGGCCGTCGCGGCTGCGCCATGGGCCCGGCAGCCCTGCGCATCGCCGGCATGGACGTCGTGCTCGAAGAACTTGGCTTTAGCGTTCACGATGCCGGTGACCTGCCGCGCACCGTCGCCGCCGATATCCCGGCAGCGGAGAAGACCAAGCGGCTTGATGTCATCGCCGGTTTCATCCGCGCCCTGGAAACGGCAACCTATGTGGCTGCGTCATCCGGCAGCATTCCCGTCATTCTGGGTGGGGACCACAGTCTTGCCATGGGCAGCGTCAGCGGCATGGCGCGCTATGCCGCCGCGCTCGACCGTCCCCTCTTCGTGCTCTGGCTCGATGCCCATGCCGATTTCAACACGCCCGAAACCTCACCCTCCGGCAATGTGCACGGCATGCCCGTCGCCTATTACTGCGGCAAGGCCGACCTCGGCGCCGTCCTGCCGGCCGACCGGCCCTTGGTGGATCCGACACGCGTCTTCCAGATCGGCATCCGCTCGGTCGATGCGGTCGAGCGCAAGCTTGTCGCCGAACACGGGGTCCGGGTCTTCGACATGCGCGCCATCGATGAGAACGGCATGGCCCACATCATGCGCGGCATCATCGAGGAAGTGGAAGCCGCGGGCGGCTTGCTGCATGTCAGCCTCGACGTCGATTTCCTCGACCCCGATGTCGCGCCCGGCGTCGGCACCACCGTGCCGGGCGGTGCCACCTTCCGCGAGGCGCACCTGGCGATGGAGATGCTGTGCGACAGCGGCCTGGTCTCCTGCGTCGACGTGGTGGAACTCAATCCTTTCCTCGACGATCGCGGCAAAAGCGCCCGCATCATGGTCGAACTGACCGCCAGCCTGTTTGGCCGGCGCATTCTTGATCGGCCGACGCGCGGCGCCTGAGCGCTGACGCGGGCAATCGCGATGCTCGCGGCTTGCGGGGGTATCGCGTTTGAAGGAAATTAACGAAATCGAGTCATTCTCTTGCCGATAGGACCACACGCGCGTCTTCCGCTCGCAGGAAAACCCGCGCAAAAGATGGGAAGAGAACCGATGACGACGAACAAGACCGCTGGCTTCGACCGGGAGACGCTGGAAATCATCGCCTTCCGTCTGCATGATCAGGAATTCTGTGTGAAGACGACCACGATCCGCGAAATCCGCGGCTGGGCGCCTTCGACGCCGATCCCGCACTCCCCGCCGGAAGTCATCGGCGTCATGAACCTGCGCGGCACGGTCATCCCGATCATCGACCTCGCCCACAAGCTCGGCATGACCAGCACGGTCGCCAACGAGCGCAGCGCGATCGTCGTTGCTGAAGTCCACAACATGGTCATCGGCCTCGTTGTTGACCGCGTCTCCGACATCCTCACGGTCCGCGCCTCCGAAGTGCAGCCGGTTCCGGAAGTCACGGCCTCCTTCGACAAGAGCTTTGCCGAAGGCATCATTGCCAACGAACACGGCATGATCTGCTTCCTGAACCTGTCGCGCATGTTCAAGGAACGCGAAATCGACGATCTCGCCGCGTAATTCGCCGGCAGACGCTACGAAACGAGAAGGCCCCGGCGGTCACAGCCAGGGCCTTCTCGTTGCATGTTTCGAGAAGCTTTCTCAGCTTGCCAGACGCTGGATATCGGCGGCGCGCGCATAGCAGCGGCCGAAGCGGTTGGCGAGGAACTGATCGAGCCGGATCTCCTCCTGCCGCACGAAGCCGGCATGGGCGATGTCGCCATGGGCAAGCATGTCGAGCACCGCGCAGATGCTGGAAGCCGTGGTGATCTGGATCGCGCTCGTCATTTCGCCCGCCAGCACATCCCCATAGATCTTGTGGGCATAGGTATCCTGCATGAGGCGACCGTCCCTGAGGCCGGAGGCCGTCACGAAGATGATCACCACATCCTGGATCGTCGCCGGCAGAGAATTTTCCAGAATATCCTTCAGCACCTCGCGTCGGTTCTTGAGGCCGAGATCATGCAGCAGGGCATGCATGATGGCCGCATGGCCGGGATAACGGATCGTGCGGTAGTTCAGCGTCTTCACCTTGCCAGCGAGCGTCTCGCACAGCGTGCCGAGACCGCCCGATGTGTTGAACGCCTCGTAGGTGACGCCGTCGAGCGCGAATTCCTCGCGCCCTTCAAGCGCCGCGACCTCGGTCAGATGCCCATCGACGATCGCCTCGCAAGGTTCGATATATTCGTTGATGACGCCGTCCGTACTCCAGGTCAAATTATAGTTGAGCGCGTTGGAGGGATATTGCGGCAAGGCTCCGACCCGAAGTCGCAGGCTCTCCACCCGATCGAAACGCCGGGCGAGATCCTGTGCGACGATGGAGATGAAGCCGGGCGCAAGCCCGCACTGCGGGATGAAACTCGTCTTCGCCCCCTCGGCGATCTCTCGGATGCGGCGCGTGGAGGCGACGTCTTCGGTGAGGTCGAGATAGTGAACGCCGGCGCGCGCTGCGGCCTCGGCAATGGCGACGGTGAGATGGAAGGGCGCGGCACTGAGCACGGCGAAAGCGCCGTCAAGTGCCGCCACGAGCCTGTCGGCATCCGCGATATCGACGACCCGCGCCTCAATGTTCTTGTGCCCCGCAAAGGCAGCAATCTGGTCCACGCCGCGATCCAGCACCACCACGCGATAATCGCCCGATGCGGCCAGAATCCGCGCAATGGTGTAACCGATCTTCCCGGCACCGACGACAACGATGGTCTTCATAGATACTTCCCCCTAACTGAGGGGACCATGATGACGGTGAAGAGAGTTGATTCACAGCACCGCATTGTTCAATATCACGGTCCAGATCAGCATATCGCCGAAGGAAATGATCGAAATGTCCGTCACCGAGAGGGATCGCGAGTTGTTGTCGCTGCTGCAGGAAAATGCACGCATGCCGACCGCGACCATCGCCCGCCGGCTTGGGCTGTCGCGCACCACCGTACAGGCCCGCCTGGAGCGGCTGGAGCGCGACGGCGTCATCACCGGCTACGGCGTCCGCCTCTCGGACGGCTACAGCGCCGCCATGGTCCGCGCCCATGTGCTGATCACCATCGCCCCGCGCGCGCTCGGCCTTGCCGTAAAAGCCCTCTCGGGGATCCGCGCCGTGCGCACCCTGCATTCCGTCAGCGGCCACTACGACCTAATCGCCATCGTCGAAGCGCCGTCGGTCCACGAACTCGACGGTGTGATCGACACGATCGGCGCGCTGGACGGGGTGGAGAAGACCCAGTCATCCATCATTCTCTCCACCCGGATCGATCGCTGAACTGCCTCGTCCACCCGCAACCACTCCATTGCAGATGCACAGTCGCCAGCGCCCACGGCGCCGAGTGAAGTCCGGGTGCGGCAGCATCATTGCTGCGCAACGCAAAACGGCCGGGACAAGCCCGGCCGTTCGCCAAAATTTTGAGGTCTCGCCTTAGAAGCCGGTGCCGCCACGCAGTTCGTTGACCAGCGTGCGGAACATGATCTTGATGTCGAGCAGAACGGAGAAGTTGCGGACATATTCGACATCGCAGAAGACGCGGCGAACGGCCGTCAGGCGATGGTCGGTCGGGCCGCGAAGGCCGCGGGCCTGGGCCAGACCCGTGAGGCCGGGACGCATCAGATGGCGGAATTCGTAGCCTTCAACCAGTTCGGCATAGTCAACACCGGCAGCCAGCATATCCGGAACATGCGGACGCGGGCCGACCAGCGACATGTCGCCGACAAGCACGTTCCACAGCTGCGGAAGCTCATCGAGGTTGGTCTTGCGAAGCACACGGCCGATGCGCGTGATGCGCGGATCGTTGCTCACCGTCTGGCGAACGCCGCTGTTGTCGCACAGGTCCGTGTACATGGACCGGAACTTGTAGATCTCGAACGGAGCCTCGTTAAGGCCGGTCCGCAACTGGCGGAAGAACACCGGACCGCGGCTCTCGAGCTTGATGAGTGCGGCGACGGCAAGAAGCAGCGGCGACAGCACCAGAAGGCCGAGGAAAGCGCCGCAAATATCCATTATGCGCTTCAGCGCAAGTTGCAGAGGCTTTGCCGGGGCGGCGACCGGCGTAATGCGGAAGCTGCGGACCGGACGACGATCCTCAAAGCTCGACAGTCGAACCGGCGCTGCGGATACGCTCACACCACCGACCACGCCATCGACCGAAATCACTGCACTATTTTGAAGAACCAGATTTTCGCTCATGCCGCACAAACTCCCAAAACACACCCGCCCACGTCTGGCGACGCGATAAAGGCCGCAAAATATGAATTCTCGAAATCACTTGCACCATGCGGGCGAGAGCCCGAAATCAATTCCCGAAAAATATTGAGACATCAGGGAAAAACACAGTCGAACAGCGCCGCGTCTTCCATCGAATGCCCGTTTTAATCGTTTATTAAAGATAACCCTCTTTGACAAGTGTCATTGCCGCATATCTGACCTGCATAGTTAATCTGCATCAATTTTAATCGTGCCATTTTTGGGCCAATACTCGCGGCCGCCGCCATTCAGCGTTCTGAGGGTGCCTTTCCTGTCGCAGAGGGTGTCCCATTATGGGACAACGACATGAACACGGGAAGATTGGCACGCAGCGCGGGCGGCAGACGAATGTCGCTTTCACCCTGCAGGTAAGGCAACCAGCGGTCGCGATCGAAATAGGCGTCGAATGGAAATTCCGGCTTCGGGCGCACCAGTTCTGCGGCGTAGAAGTTATAACGCGGCACGTCCCCCATCTCGCGTTTCATGGAAAGGCGGCTGCCGAAACGCGTCATGTTGAATTCTTCAAGCCCGGCGATCCGCTGGGTGATTTCGCCGCTATTGTCCCAACGCACAAATCGCAGGAAGACATCGGCGGCCCTGACAGCCAGCGACAGGGTCTCAAGCCGGTCTTCCGGGCGCTCGATGTTGATTTTGACGCGAAATGACTCCACGCGGTTGTCTTTTCCGTCGACGCGGATGAAGACGAAAATGGAGGACTTCGGTGTCTCGTCATCCCCACCGGAGCCAACCGTCTTCAGCACCGAGCATTCCCATCCCTGGCGGGCAAAGGCCTTCTGACGCTCCATCTGCGAAAAGCCCGCTTCCCTCAGCCGGTCGCAGATCGCCTCCGGGGGCAGCAGGATAACACGGGAAAAACCCTGCTCCGGCACACCGAAATCGGCAAAAAGGAGGGATGGAAGCGCTACCACCTTGGGGCGAACATCGGTCGGGGCGGTCTGAGGCCCCTGCGGAAGCCGTGCGCCGTTTCTCTCCGGGACGTGGGTGAGCTCGACACCAAAATGAAGCAGAAGCTGGCGAAGATTACGCTTGTCATTGGCAAGCAGAAAGGTCGCCCCGATTGCGATGATGATCGCAGCCAGCAAAGCAAGAAAGAAGAATTGGGGCGACTTCAGGCTCATGGTCGCGATGTCGCCTGCTTTTGCGGCGAGCGCAAGGCCGGCTGGCAATCGCCGGCGTATCAGCGCGCCTCGTCTATCCGAACGCGACCGAGGCGGGCCAGAACGACGATCCCCAGGAGAATCAGCGGCCAGGCAAGGCACAAGGCAAGTCCGGCGACACGCTCCCAATCCCAGGCGCGCTCGCGCACATGCCCTTCCTGGAATGTATTGTGAAGGAACACGAGCGCAATGAGGCTGTAGGCGACGAGCGCCACCGTCGAAAACGTCACCGCATCCCCCGAAAATGCATCAAACTTCGCGATCATGTCACGATTCGGGCTCGCTCCAAAGCGCCGCGTTCCGCTCGCCCGACAGGGCCTCATGGAGACGGGCCGCCTCATTGCCGAGAATGCGGTGACGGGGCGTGCCGAGATAGTAGCCATAGCCGGTCGATAAACGGCGATTGCCGACCGGCACCAGACGTCCGTCCGCGAGATACTCCTCGATAAGGCCCAGGCTGCCGAGCGCCACACCATCGCCCTTCAAAGCCGCATCGATGGCCATGACATAGGTGGAGAACGTGTAGCGCGGCGCAAACCGAGGCGGCCGCCGCTCGCTGGCAACCTGTGCGAACCACTGGCGAAACGAGACCCAGTGCGCATTGAAGCGGTCGTAATCGATAAGGTCGAGGCCCGCGATGTCGTCGACCCCCACGGTTGGCGCATCAAGGCCCTTCGCCGCCACATAGTCCGGCGCGGCGACGGGCATCAGCACTTCCGGCATCAGCGGCGCCAAGTTCCAGCGCGGATGCTCGCCTGCCGCATAGAGAATGACGAGATCATTGCTCTCCGCCGCAAGATCGGCCGGTGCATCCGAGGTGAGGAGACGCAGCGAAATGCCGGGATGCGCCTTGCCGAATTCGCGCAGCCGTCGGCCAAGCCACAGATGCGACACCGCACCGCTCGCCGCGATCGCAACGGTCTGTGTGCCCGTGGCGCGAAACGGCTCCAGGCTCTCCTCGAGATAGTCCAGCGAGGCCCGGACACGACGAAACAGCCGCTCGCCCGCCGCCGTCAGCGCAAGGTTTTTTCCCCGGCGCGTGAAGAGGGATGCGCCAAGGTGATCCTCCAGCGTCTTGATGCGTCGGCTGACGGCCGCCTGGGTGATGGCAAGTTCCCGACCCGCGCGCGAAAAATTCATGTGCCGACAGGCAGCATCGAAAACCCGGAAGGCTTCCAGCGGAATACGCTCCAGCATGCTTCATAACCTCAGATCATCAAAAATGCCGAAAAGGCAATGGATTTGAAAATATCAGATTGTGATGCAGGGTACAGAAAAACCTGATCGCCGGGAGCCCGCTACCTTGTCCTTCACCCTTTCCGCCATTCCCGAAATCCGCTTCGGTGCCGGCCTGATCGACGGCCTTCCGGACGCCGCCCGGTCCCTTGGCGCCACGCGCGCCATCATCGTCATGGACGGTTTCCTCGCCGCCTCCGGGCTTGGCGAAAAGGTCCTGTCGGGCTTGAGCGCGGCCGGAGTGCCGGCCGTCTTGTTTTCTGATTTTTCGGGCGAGCCGAAGATTGCCCACCTGCGCGCCGCCACGACAGCCGCTGCCGGCGCCGATCTTGTGATCGGCATCGGCGGCGGCTCGGCACTGGACATCGCCAAGATCGTCGCCTGCACGGCGGCGTCGGGCGAAGACCCCATGCATTATGCGCTCGCGGCCAATCCCCTGCCCACCCGCCCCTTGAAGAAGATTATGGTGCCGACCACGGCCGGCACGGGTTCGGAAACCTCCGCCACCAACATCTTCGCCGGCCCGGAAGGCAAGAAGCTCTGGATCTGGGGCGCGGAAACCAAGGCAGACCTCGTCCTTCTCGACCCCGCCCTCACGGTCAGCCTGCCGGCCAGTCTCACCGCCTGGTGCGGGCTCGACGCCTTCGTTCACGCCTTCGAGGCTGCCACGAACCGCAATGCCCATGCCGGCGTGCTGCTCCATGCCCATGAGGCCATGCGGCTCATCTCTGGCGCGCTTCCCGCCGCGATCGCCAATCCCGAAGATCTGGAGGCGCGCGGCCGCATGCTGCTCGGCTCGTGCTATGCCGGCATCGCCATCGACAATTGCGGCACGGCCATCGCCCACAATATCAGCCACGCTCTCGCCGGCCTCGCGCCCATCCACCACGGCCTTGCCACCGCGCTCGCCTTCGAGGCGACGCTGGACTGGCTGGTCGAGGTCGACACGCCGCACCTCAACGCCTCCGCCACAGCGCTCGGCCTCGCGAGCGCCGCTGCCCTGCCGGCCTTCGTGACCCGCCTGATGGACGAGAGTGGCTTGAAGCGCATGCTGCCTGCCGTCTTCGGCGCCCATGATGCCGCAGCGCTCGCTGCCGAGATGCGGGCCCCGGAAAACCAGCCGATGCGCCGTTCGACCATACGCGACGTGACCGACGCCGATATCGACCATTTCGCCGCCACGATGATGAGCCTGCCGAGGCACACCGCCTGACGTCCCACTGGAGGAGACCAAGAATGACCACGCAATATACCCGCGCCCACTGGGAAGACCGCCTCGCCACCCTCACGCCGGAAGGCCGCCACTTCATTGATGGCCGCCATGCGGATGCCGAAGGCGGCGCAACCTTCACCCGCACCCGCCCGATGGACGGCAAGCCCGGCGCCATCCTCGCGCGCGGCACGGCCGCCGACATCGACCGCGCGGTCAAAAGCGCGCGTCAGGCTTTTGAAGCCGGTGTCTGGCGTCACAAGGAGCCACTGGAAAAGAAGAGGATCATGCTGAAATGGGCGGAATTGATCCGCGCGAACGGCGAGGAACTGGCGCTTCTCGAAACGCTCGACGTCGGCAAGCCGGTCATGGCCTCGCTCACCGTCGACGTGCGCCTTTGCGCCGATGGCATCCAGTTCTATGGCGAGATGATCGACAAGCTCTATGACGAGATCGCGCCCACCGGCCCCAATGCCCGCGCACTCGTTCGCAAGGTGCCGCTCGGCGTGATCGGCGCCATCACGCCCTGGAACTATCCGATGATCATCGACGCCTGGAAGCTCGGGCCCGCCATCGCCGCCGGCAATTCCGTCGTGCTGAAGCCGGCCGAACAGTCCTCGCTCTCGGCCATCCGTCTTGCCGAACTCGCCATCGAAGCGGGCATCCCCGCAGGGGTCTTCAACGTCGTGACCGGCTACGGCGAAGAGACCGGCAAGCCGCTGGCGCTGCACATGGATGTCGACATGATCGCCTTTACCGGCTCCACCGAGGTCGGCAAACTGATCATGGGCTATGCGGCCCAGTCCAACATCAAGCGTGTGGCGCTGGAACTGGGCGGCAAGTCGCCGCTCGTCGTCTTCGCCGATGCCGATCTCGATGCCGCCGCATCCGCCGCCGCCTGGGGCTGCTTCTACAATTCCGGCGAGACCTGCCACGCCTCGACCCGCCTCATCGTCGAGCGCTCCGTTCAGGATGCCCTGATCGAGAAGATCCGCGCCGTCACAGCCCGCGACATCACCCTTGCCCACCCCTTCGAGCCAGCCGCCCAGATCGGCGCGCTGATCGAGGAAGCCCACATGGACAAGGTCCTATCGATGATCGCCGCCGGCGAGAAGGAGGGCGCGCGCCGCGCCTTCGGTGCCGAGCGGGTGCTGAACGAGACCGGCGGCTTCTACGTCTCCCCGGGCGTCTTCGTCGACATGACCAACGACATGTCGCTCGCCCGGCAGGAAATCTTCGGCCCGGTGCTCGCCGCCATCCCCTTCGACACCGAGGAGCAAGCGCTTACCCTCGCCAACGACACGATCTACGGCCTGGCCGGCGCCGTCTTTACCCGAGACATGGGCCGCGCCCATCGCATGTCCGAGGCGATCCATGCCGGCACGGTCTGGATCAACACCTACGACATGTCGAACTTCTCGACCCCCTTCGGCGGCTTCAAGCAGTCAGGCTTCGGCCGCGACCGCTCGGTCCATGCCATCGACAAATATTGCGACTACAAGACAATCTGGCAGCAGTTCTGAGGAGTCATCCATGAGCCGCATCGCCTCCATCGCCATCACCCACCATCGCCTGCCCCTTGATCCGCCCTTCAAGGCGAGCTGGGACGGCCGCGCCCGCCGGCATTTCGATGCCACCATCGTGCGGGTCACCGATGACGAGGGCCGCGTCGGGATCGGCTCAGGCGACCTGATGAAGGGCTTCGAGGGCCACGAGGACCTCTTCATCGGCGAGGACCCGCGCCATCTCGAACGCCATTACGAAGTGCTCTCCCATATCAACTTCCACTATGGCCGCTGCTGGCCGATGGATCTCGCGCTCTGGGACCTCGCCGGCAAGATCACCGGCGAACCCGTTTGGCGCATGCTGGGCGGCCGCGCCGCGAAGGTCCGCCTCTACGCCTCCTCCGGCGTTCTGCGCGAACCTGCCGCCATGGCGGAGCAGGCGGAGCGCTATGTGGCGGAAGGCTTCCCGGCCATGAAGGTGCGGTTTTCCTCCTCCGCCGGCGGACGCAGCAGCTGGAAGGACGACGTCAAGGCGCTGGAAGCCATCCGCGCCCGCGTTGGCGACCGGCTGGAACTGATGGTGGACTGCAATCAGGGTTGGCGCATGCCCTGGGATACGAGCCATCCCTGGACCTACAAGGACGCGCTCGCCGTCGCCCGCGAACTGGAGCGCCTCGGCGTCTACTGGATGGAGGAGCCGCTCTTCCGCTCCGATCGCGAAGGCATGCGTCGCCTCTCCGACGCCACCGGCATTCGCATCGCCGGCGGCGAGATGACCCGCGAACTCTATGAATTCCGCGACATCATCGAGCGCCGCGCCTTTGATGTCATCCAGCCGGATGTGGCACTCGTCGGCGGCATCACCGGCTGCCGCCGCCTCGTCTACCAGGCCCGCGAGGCCGGCATCCTCTTCACGCCGCATTCCTGGACGAATGGCATAGGCGTTCTCGCCAACGCCCACCTGACGGCCGGCGTCGGCGATGCGCCCTTCCTCGAATATCCCTACGACAATCCGGAATGGAGCGAAGCACGCCGCGACTATCCGATGGCAAGCCCGCTGAAGCACGAGAACGGCTGGCTCGACCTCGGCGAAGCGCCGGGCCTCGGCATCACGCTGGACGAGGAACGGCTGGCCGCGACCCGGATCGGCTGATCCCGGGTTTATCGCGTTGGAAAACGAAACAGGTCCGCATCCGGGTCATCATGCCCGTCGATGCGGGCCGCGATGATCTCCGAGGCGATCTGGCTGAAGGTAATGCCATTGCCGCCAAAGCCCATCACGGCATGCACATTGTTCGTTCCCGAGAGCGTGTCGATGAAGGGCAGACCCGTATCCGTCGTGCCGAACGCCGCCGACCACGCGAAGGCCGGGCGCCCCATGTCGATACCGGTCAGGGCCTCGAATTTTTCCCGCACCCGCGCCGCCTTCCTGGCCATGCGCGCCTCGTCGAGATAGGCATCGGAGCTCTCCTCGTCCTCACCGCCGATGATAAGGCGCCCCTCGGGTCCGAGGCGAAAATAGAGATAGGGATCTGATGCCTCCCAGACGATGTGGTCGGCCAGCCAGTCGGGGAGGGCAAGCTTCGGGCGGCTGGCGAAGGCCCAGGTCGAGACGATCGCATGTCGCCGGCTCTCGAGCGGCTTCAGGAATTCGTAGCCGGTGCAGAACACCACATGCGCCGCCTCGATCAACGCCCCGGCCGACGTCGCGACCGCAACCCGGTCGCCGAGGGACCGGACATCGGTGATCTCGACCTCCGAGACGATCTCCGCGCCGTTTCCGGCGGCCGCGCGCAGCAGACCGGCGGCGAGCTGCGCCGGATTGGCGGAGGCCGAGATGTCGCTGACGATGCCGCCGTCCCGCTTCAATCCGAATCGCGCGTCAACACCATCGGCATCGAGATGCTCGGCGGCAAGGCCGGCCTTCCGCCGCGCCGCAGCCTCCTTGCCGAGCGCCGCGCCGTCCATCTCGTCTCCCGCCAGGAGCAGCGTCGCGCGCCGCTCGAAGCTGCAGGCGATGTCGAGATCGCGCACCAGCCTTTCGAGACGCAGGACTGCCCCTGCCGAACGCTGCCAGGCGCGCCGCGCCCGCGCCACGCCAATCATGCCGGAAAGCGCCGTGAGGGGAATGTCGATCTCGTGCTGGATCATGGCCGTGCTCGCCATTGTCGATCCGCCGAGCGGCTTTCTGCGGTCGATCACCAGCACCGGCCGGTCCGGCCGCGCCACGGCCTGCGCCACCAGCGCGCCGCTGATGCCGGCGCCGACGACGATCGTGTGGTAGGTCTGTCGCGACGGCTTGCCGCGCGTGCGCACCGATATGCGCGCCGTCTCGGCCCACAGCGGCTGGCTGGCGCGCAGCGTCCGCTGCTTCGTCATCTCGTCCATCATATCCCCCTGCCACTTCGGCGCTCCGCGCAGCATCGCGGCGCCCGGCGCTTCGGTAACGCGAAGAGAACGATCCGGTTCCTGAGCTAAGGACGAATGAGGAAAACACAAAGGGTCACACCCCCCTTGACGCGGCAAGGCCGGCGTTTTTGGCGCCGGCCTTGTTTTGCTCATCGGTGTGTCGTCGGTGTTGTCGTGGCGTTTGTTATTTCTGC
>NZ_FTMB01000011.1 GCF_900155885.1 Rhizobium sp. RU20A | reverse complement strand
GGGGCGGCGGCAATCAGCTTCTTCGTATAGGGATGCTGCGGGTTCTTGTAGACCTCCCGCACCGTGCCCTGCTCGACCAGCACGCCCTTTTCCATCACCACCACCCGGTCGGCGATCTCGGAGACGACGCCAAGGTCGTGGGTGATGATCAGCACGGCCATGCCGGTTTCTCGCTGCAACTCCTTGAGCAGCGCAAGAACCTCGGCCTGCACGGTCACGTCGAGCGCGGTGGTCGGCTCGTCGGCGATCAGCAGATCGGGACGCAAGGCAAGCGCCATGGCGATCATGACGCGCTGGCGCTGGCCGCCGGAAAATTCGTGCGGATATTTGTCGAGCGCGGTCTTCGGGTCCGGGATGCCGACGCGGCCGACGAGGCGCAGCGCCTCGGACTGCGCCCTGGCATCATCCGTCCCATGTGCCGTCAGCGCCTCGCGGATCTGCCAGCCGACCGTGTAGACCGGGTTGAGGTGGCTCAGCGGATCCTGGAAGATCATCGCCACACGCCGGCCATTGACCTCGCGCCGCTCGGCCAGCGGCATTTTCAGGAGATCCACGCCGTCGAGCAGGATTTCGCCGGACGAGATGCGGCCGGGCGGCATGTCGATGAGGTTCATGATGGCGGAGGAGGAGACGGACTTGCCCGAACCGCTCTCGCCGAGGATCGCCAGCGTCTCGCCGCGATCGAGATGGTAGGTGATATCGCGGACCGCCTTCACCACGCCGTTGACCGTGTGGAACTCGACGGAGAGGTTGCGCACCTCAAGCAGATGGTCAGCCATTGTCGCGACCCTTCATTTCCAGGCGCCAGCGCTGCACCGGATCGAGCGCGATGCGCAGCCAGTTCGACAACAGGTTCAGCGACATGGTGGTGAGGATGATGGCAAGGCCCGGCCAGAAGGACAGCCACCAGGCATTGGTGAGATACTGCCGCCCCTGGCTGATCATCAGGCCCCAGGTGATCTCGGGCGGCTGGATGCCGATACCGAGGAAGGAGAGCGCGCTTTCGGCCAGCATCACATAGGCAAAGTCGAGCGTTGCCAAAGTCGTCAGCGTTGGCAGCACGACCGGCAGGATGTGGCGGAACAGGATGCGCTTGCTGGAGGCGCCCATGACGCGGGCGGCCTGCACGAACATGCGCTCGCGGATTTCCAGCACCTCGGCCCGCGTCGTGCGCAGATAGACGGGGATGCGGGTGATCGCCAGCACCAGCATGAGATTGAGGATCGACGAACCCAGAATATAGAGCACGATGACGGCGATCAGCAGCGAGGGGAAGGACATGATCACGTCCGCCAGCCGCATGATGATCTGGTTGACGCGCTCGGAGGAAAAACCGGCGATGAGGCCGAGGACCGTGCCGACCACCGCGGAGATCAGCACCGCGCCGGCGGCCACCATCATGGTGTTTTGCGTGGCGACGATGATGCGCGCCAGCAGCGGACGGCCCAGCGAATCCGCGCCCATCCACCAGACCCAGGCCCGCTCGAAATCGAAGGGGGCGGCATTGCGGCCCCGCAGGTTCTGCTTGGTGGCGAGATCGCCGAGCCAGGTCGGACCGATCAGCGCCAGAAGGACGATGATCAGAAGAAATATGGCCGCGGCCAGCGCGAACTTGTCGGCCACAAGCATGCGAAACAGGCGCTGATAGAAGGGCGGCTCGTGGGCGATCTCGGTGGCGGTTGTCACATCGGTCATCGTCGTCCCTCCTTAGTGCCGGATGCGCGGATCGAGCAGCGCATAGGCGAAGTCGATCAGGAGGTTCATGATGAAGATTGCAACCGCCGTGACGAGGATCGCCGCCAGCACCACGTTGAAATCGCGCTGCAGGATGCTGTCGATCATCAGCTTGCCGACGCCGGGAAAGCCGAAGATCGTCTCGATGATGACGGCGCCGTTCAGAAGGCTCGCGGCCTGGTCGCCGATCACGGTGATGACCGGCAGCATGGCGTTGCGCAGGGCATGCACGAAAATAATAGGGGTGGACTTCACGCCTTTCGCACGGGCCGTCTTCACATAGGCCGAGGAGAGCGCCGTGATCATCGAGCCGCGCACCACCTGGACGATGATGCCGAAGGGACGCACGAAGAGCACGCCGATCGGCAGGATCCAGTGCCAGACGGAGCCCGTGCCGGATGTCGGCAACCAGGCGAGGTTGACGGCGAAGACAACGATGGCGACGATCGCCAGCCAGAAATCCGGGACGGAAGCGCCGATCAGCGAGACGATGGACGAGAAGCGGTCGAAGAAGCCACCGGCCCGGAAGGCGGCGAGCGAGCCAACGACAATGGCCGCACCCGTCACAAGGCTCATGGTTATGACGGCGAGCCACAGTGTCCAGACGAAGGCTTCGAGCACGACATCGAGCGCGGGCCGCGCCTTGCGCAGGGATTCGCCGAGATCGCCGGTGAAGACATCGCCGACATAACGGCCGAACTGCACCAGCAGCGGATCGTTCAGGCCATGCAGCTCGCGAAACTGGTTCTTCATCTCGGCGGAAGCCTCGACCGGCAGGAAGAGAGCGGCCGGATCGCCGGTCAGGCGGGAGAGGAAGAAGACCATGACGATCAGCCCGATCAACGAAATCAGACTGGCCAAGGCGCGTTTTCGGATGAAGCTCAGCATGGCACCCTCGAAGAAACCGGTACGGCGGGATCGCCCCGCCGCGCCATTATAGGGCAGAGGGCGGCACGAGGCCGCCCTCCCCTGGCTGTTTTGCCTTACTTGATCTTGATCTCGGAGAGCTGCAGCATCGAGTTCGTCGCGATCGTCGGCTTGAAGTCGAGACGTTCGGCCACCCGCGCAAAGCCGACCATGTGGAAGAGCAGCACGTCTGCGACCACATCGTCATGCAGGTAGGCGATCAGTTCGGACCACAGCTGGGCACGCTCGTCACCGACGGCAGCCGATGCGCGCTTGATGAGGTCATCGACCTTGGGATCGGAAAAACCCGACTGCGTGCCATCGGTCGCATATTTGAAGAACATCGAGAAGGACGGATCACCCTTGGAATTGTCGTGCATGGCAGCGACGATCTGCGGGCCGCGTCCTTCGGCGAAGGGCTTCGAATAGTACTGCTCGTGCTCGGCGACCTCGACGAACTTCAGATCGACCTTGAACCCAACCTCCTGCAACTGCTGCTGGATCGCCTCCATGATTTCGGTGACGTTCGGGAAGTTGGCGGAGCGCGCGATGATGGTGATCGGCGTGTCGACCTTCACGCCGTCGGCCTTGGCTTCGTCGATCAGCTTCTTGGCGCCCTCGGGATCGTAGGGGAACACCTTGACGTCCTTGTTCCAGCCAAGCGTCGTCGGCGGCACGATGGCGGTCGCGAGAACGGCGCTTTCGGGAACCAGCGTGCCGAGGAAGGCCTCGCGGTCGATGGCGAGATTGAGCGCGCGACGGACCCGCACATCGTTAAGCGGTGCGATATTGTGGTCGAGGCGCAGATAGACCGTCTCACTGTCGAGATAGGAGAAGTCGGTCTTGGGATTGGTGGCGTCGAGCTGCGAGATCGACGGCGACAGATCGGCTTCGCCGGCCTGCACCATGGCGGCGCGAACGGCGGGATCGGCGCGGAACAGATAGGTCGCCTCCGTTACCTCGGGCTTGGCGCCCCAGTAATCGTCACGGCTGGTCAGCACGATCTGCTGGCCGGGCGTCCAGTTGGTCAGCTTGAAGGGGCCGGTGCCGACGGGCTCGCGGATGAATTCGAGGGGCGTCTCTTCCGGCACGATGGTCACGAGCGTCATCAGCAGCGGCAGGATCGGCTGTACCGGATCGGCCTTGAAGTCGATCGTGTAGTCGTCGACGATTTCAGGCGTCACGGTCATGCCGCCGAAATAGCGGCGGGATTCGCAGGCGTTCTTGTCGCTCATGATGCGGTCGAAGCTGTGCTTCACATCCTTGGCGTCGAAACCCGTGCCGTCGGAGAATGTCACGCCCTGGCGCAGGTGGAAGCGCCAGCTGCCATCGGCATTCTGCTCCCACTTTTCCGCCAGACGCGGCATGACGCCCTTGTCGGAGCGCACATCGAGTTCGGTCAGGGTCTCGCTGACATTCTCCATGATGATGCGGCCGATATTGGACCGGGTCGCCATGCAGGGCTCGAGCAGATCGGCCTCTTCGGCCAGCACGACCTTGATCGGGCCGGAACCCGCATGGGCCGGCATCACCGCCGACGTCAGGATCGTGCCGAGGGCAAGGGCACAGGAAAGGGCAGTCCGTCTCATCTTCGTTCTCCTCCCAGATGAAGTCCATACAGGACAGGCCTGAGCCTGCCAGGGCAGCCGCCGCCGCCAGATGCTGGATAAGGCCAAGGCGATACGGAACCTTTCCCGCGGAGCCTGCCCTCATCGACACGCCCTGAACATCCACTCACACCCTCATTTTGTCAATTGATTTCCGTGTGTAAAAATCAATCTCGAAAAATCATCAAATAAAATCGTTTATTATCAGTATTATAGAAAACGTAATCGAGAAAATTCCTAATCGCAAGAACATAAACAAACTTGACAACTTTGTGGAAATGGCAGATTTCCGGGGACGAGAGGAGTTGCCCATGACCCCAGACGAGATCGCCGGGCGGATGACCGGCGCGCTGACCGAGGCCGGTCGCGGCCGTATCGAGGCCTTTCTGCCGTCCCCCATGATCCAGAACCACGCTGCCTTCCTGCATCGTCAGGACAATGGCACGCTGATCTGTGCCTGGTTCGGCGGTTCGCTGGAGGGCAAGTCCGACATTTCCATCTATGCCGCCGTTCTTGCAGACGGCGCGGCCGGCTGGGGAGCCCCGCAGCCGCTGAGCTTCGATCCCGATCATTCCGAGCAGAATCCCGTGCTGTTTCAGGCGCCGGATGACCGGTTGCTCCTGTTTCACACCTCGCAGCCCTCGGGCAATCAGGATGAGTGCCGCATTCGCATGGCCGAAATTGCGATCGATCCCGCCGATCCGACCCGGCTCTCTGCCGCAGAAGGCGTCTATCTCGACCTGCCGCGCGGCTGTTTCGTCAGGGCACCACTGACGGTGCGCGAGGACGGCGCCTGGCTGCTTCCCATTTTCCGCTGCGTGCAGCGCCCCGGCCAGAAGTGGAACGGCAGCCACGACACCGCCGCCCTCGGCATCAGCGAAGACGGCGGCAAAAGCTGGCGTCTGGAAGAACTGGCGGCGTCGACCGGCTGCGTGCACATGTCGCCGGTCGCGATCGGCAAGGGCCGCTCCGCCGCCTTCTTCCGCCGTCGCCAGGCCGATTTCGTCTATCGCACCGAAAGTGCCGACGAGGGCCGAAGCTGGAGCGTGCCGGCGCCGACCGACCTGCCCAACAACAACTCGTCCATCGCCGCCATCACGCTGGCCGACGGGCGCGTGGCGGTGATCTGCAATCCCGTCAACCAGGATGTGTCGAGCGATCGCCGCGCCTCGCTGTATGACGAACTCGGCGAAGATGACGGCCGGCCGGACGCAGACCCCACCGGCGGCATCGTGCCCGTCTGGGGCGTGCCGCGCGCGCCGGTCAGCGTCTGCCTGTCGAGCGACGGCGGCAAGACGTTCCCGCAGCGCATCCTGATCGAGGATGGCCCGGGCACCTGCCTGTCGAACGACTCGACCGACGGGCGCAACCGCGAAATGTCCTATCCCTGGCTGCTGGCCGACCCGGATGGGAGCCTGCACATCGCCTACACCTATCACCGACGCGCGATCAAATATGTGCGCCTGCCCGCAGGCTGGGATCGCACCGACACTGGAGACTGACATGAGCGGCATCATCGGCATCACCATGGGCGACCCCTGCGGCGTCGGCCCCGAGATTTCCGTACGCGCCCTGGCGGACATGTCGGCCGAGGACCGTGCGGCAACCCGCATCTACGGCAATCTCGCCACGCTGGAAGCGGCCCGCGACGCGCTCGGCCTGACGATCGATCTCGCTCCCCATGTGGTGGACCTCGAGATCGAGGGCGCACCGTTGCCATTCGGTCAGCTGAGTTCCGTGGCCGGTGACGCCGCCTTCCGCTTCATCGAAAAGGCCGTGCGCGATGCCGAAAAGGGCGTGATCGGCTGCATCGTCACCGCTCCCATCAACAAGGAAGCGCTGAACGCCGCCGGCCACCACTATGACGGCCATACCGGCATGCTGCGCAGCCTGACCGGCTCCAAGGCCGCCTATATGTTGCTCGCTTCCGAGCGGCTGAAGGTCATCCACGTCTCGACCCACGTCTCGCTGCAGGAGGCCATCCGCCGTGCGACGACGGAGCGCGTGCTCGCCACCATCCGCGCCGGCAATGATCACCTGAAGCGCATCGGCTATGAAAGCCCGCGCATCGCGGTCGCCGGCATCAATCCCCATTGCGGCGAAAACGGCCTGTTCGGCACGGAAGACGATGACCAGATCGCGCCGGCCGTCGCCGCGGCGCGGGCCGAGGGCATCGACGTGCAGGGGCCGATCTCCGCCGACACGGTCTTTTACCGCGCCTATGCCGGCGCTTTCGATCTGGTGGTCGCGCAATATCACGATCAGGGCCACATCCCCATCAAGCTGGTCGCCTTCGACACCGCCGTCAATGTCTCGGTCGAACTGCCGATCGACCGCACCTCCGTGGACCACGGCACCGCCTTCGACATCGCCGGCAAGGGCATCGCCAACCACGGCAACATGAACGCCGCCATCGCCTATGCCCGCAAGCTGGTCGCCGGCAAGGCAAAGCGAGGATGACACCGATGACCGCATCCATCACCCTTCACCAGCCCCGCCGCCTGATCGTCGGGGCGGGCACGATCGCGCAGGTCGGCAGCCTCGTCGGCGAAGCCGTATCCGCACTGGTGATCGCAACGCCGATCACCGCCGGGTTTGTCGATCGGCTGCAGCTTCCGGGCAAGGTCGAAATCTTCGACGCCATTCCCGGCGAGCCCGATGTGGCGACGCTCGAAGCCGCCCTTGCCGCCGCCCGGCGGGCGAAGCCTCAAGTCGTGGTAGGCCTTGGCGGCGGCTCGGTGCTCGACGTCGCCAAGCTCGTCGCGGCGCTCTGGGACAGCGAGCAGACGCTTGCGGACGTCGCAGGCCCCAACCGGGTGGCCGGCCGCCGCACGCGGCTGATCCAGGTTGCGACGACGGCGGGAACCGGTTCGGAGGCGGGCATCCGCTCTCTGATCACCGATCCCGTCAAGGGCGCGAAGATTGCGGTCGAGAGCCCGCATATGATCGCCGACGTGGCCGTGCTCGATCCGCAGCTGACCTTTACCGTTCCCCCCGCCGTCACGGCGGCGACGGGCGTCGATGCCATGGCGCACTGCGTCGAGGCTTTCACGAACAAGCGCGCCCATCCGATGATCGACGGCTTTGCCCGCATGGGTTTCCGGCTCGTCGGCCAGTACCTCGCCCGCGCCGTCAGGGACGGATCCGACACGGAAGCGCGCGAAGGCATGATGCTCGCCTCCTATTATGGCGGCATCTGCCTTGGGCCGGTCAATACGGCCGCCGGCCACGCCATCGCCTATCCGCTCGGCACCCGTCTCGGCCTGCCGCATGGACTGGCCAATGCGATCGTCTTTCCGCATGTGCTCGCCTTCAACCAGCCGGTCGTGCGCGACAAGACGGCGGAGGTGGCGGAAGCCCTCGGCTTTGGAGCCAGCGCGCCGGAAGCGCTTCTGGAAAAAGCCTGCCGCTTCTGCACCGATCTCGACATCGAGATGCAGCTCTCCCGTCATGGCGCGACGGAGGAGGCGCTTGCGCATTATGCGGCGGAGGCCCATGCCAACCGCCGCCTGATGGACAACAATCCCGCTGATATGGCAGTCGAGGATGTGCTGGCGATCTATCGCGCCGCCTACTGAGCCTTCGTCGCAGCGACAGCGAAAAGGGGCCGCTCGGCCCCTTTTTCGTATCGGACAGGCGCAAGGCGCGGCCTGACCTTACACTTCCGGTACAGCCGAAAGCGAGGCACTTGCCTGGAAAAGACGGCTGCGCGAGCCGTTCAGATGCGTGTGCATGAGCTCCCTCGCCCGCGCGCCTTCGCCCGCCGCGATGGCCGTGGCTATTGCCTCATGCTCGGCAAAAACGCGCGACAGCCCGGTCGTATCGCGCTTGACCGAGACGCCGTGGAACCGCATGCCAACCGCAATGTGATCCTTGAGCGCCTCCATGGCGGTCGAGAAATAGGTGTTGTTGGCGGCCCTGGCGATGGCCAGATGAAACTCGAAATCGGCATCCTCCCGGTGCGCCTGCCGGTTGGTCGCATCCCGCATCAGTTCGAGGGCCCTGCGGATCGCAGCAAGCGTGTCGGGCGTGTGGCGCATGGCGGCGGCCTCCGCGGCAGCCGGCTCCAGCGTCAGGCGAAATTCGTAGCAGTTGAGGAGATCGGCGACGTTTTCGAGCTGGCCGAAACCGAGCGGCTGCTTCATCCCGACGGAGCGCACGAAGCTGCCGGCCCCGCGGCGGGAATAGATCAGCCCCTGCTCGCGCAGGCGGCGCAGCGCCTCCCGGATGATCGGCCGCGAAACCTCGAACTCGATGGCAAGGTCATGCTCGGTCGGCAGCCTTTCATCCGGCTGGTAGGATCCGGACTTGATGGCCCTGTGCATGCGCTCGAAGACGAGATCCGCCAGGCTCTTGCGCGCCGTTCCGCTTTGCAGTCCCATTCTCAGCCCCTGCCCCCGTGCAGCTTGCCAGCCAGCGTCGCCAATGTTTCCGGCCCCCCGAATCCGCCCGATTTCGCGATGATACATTGACCGTCGGCATAGGCCAGCCCAAGGCCCGGCAGGCACTCCCCTTCCAGGCGAAAGCACGTGATCCCCATCTTCGCAAGGACGGCCTCGGCCGTCGCGCCGCCACACAGCAAAAGGGTGCGCGCCTCGGCCGTCAAGCGTGGATGGACACTATCGGCCAGGTTTGCCGAGACCGCCTCGGACGACAGGGTCGACGCACCCTCCGTCGCCTGCACCAGACGCACGGCGGCTGGCGGCATCGGCCCTTCAGCCATTACGCCATTCGGGGCGGGACGATAGGCGACCGTGCCGGATTGCCTGAGTTGCTCGACCTGAGCGAGGGTGATCCCGTCGCGCGAGCCGATGACAAAAAGCCCCGGGCCTGCCGGTGGAGCGACAAGCCCGCCAACGGTCTTTCCCGTCATCTTGCGCGCCAGAACCTCGGCAAGACCCCGCGCGCCGACGAGCAGGTCTGCGCCGTCTCGTTCGGCCCGTTCCAGGGCGGCGTGGATCTCGTCCTCGGTCGCGGTATCGGGAATGATCGACCGGTCCGCATGATGTTTCAGCACGCCTGCGATGGAGAGCGGCTCTGCCACCCCGAAACCGTCGACATGCGCGTTGCGGACCACCCGGCCGAAAGCCGGAATCGCAGGAGCCACCAGGGCGCGTCCATAGGAAACAGCATCAAGCTCCGATGCGATGTGACCTTTGAGCCGCGAATCGACCTTCTTGAACATCCGAACCTGCGGAGGAAGACGCCCGACAAGCGTCCGCATCGCCTCAAAGGCGGCCTCCGGCGACCCCTCCCGTGACGCCAGATTGATCGACAGAACATCCGGTGACAGGGAAACAGCCTGGGCGACAGCATCCGCTTTGAGGACGACCTCGGTGTGAAGGCCCCGTGCCGCGAAAGGGGCCGCCGTATCCAGTGCGCCGGTAAGATCATCGGCAACGATGACGAGCACGCGTCTGATCCCTTGTTGTTATCTTTGTGTCCTGAATATGGTTTTATTTTCAGGTCAATGCAATCGAAAGATAACAACATCTTTCTTGAAGGATGCCCCGCCGCGCATCGCACCCCGGCCAGCGCGCGTGCCATCTCCTCGTCCCATTCAAGACCCCGGCCGCTTGCCCGGAAGACCGCGTCTCGATCCAGCCGCTCGTCATGCCACGCTCCGGCGACGGCTTCGCCGACCGCGGCGCCGGTTTTGCCGGCACCCCACCCGGATGCGGCGTCATCGCACGCGGCGAAGCGATTGAAAAAGAGGGAACTAGGCCGTCCAGTCTTCGACGCGCAGGCCGGGCACGCGGTCAAATTCGCGGCGATTGTTGGTGACCAGAATCAGTCCCCGCGAGCGCGCGTGTCCCGCAATCAATTGATCGTATGGACCGATCGGCGTTCCGTTCCGCGCCAGTTCGGCCCGCAATTGACCGGTATGGTTCGCGGCCAGCTCGTCGTAGGGCAAGACTTCGAGGCGCGCCGCGAAGCCCTCCACGACGGACAGGTTCTTCCCGGGGCTGGCCGACTTTTCTGCGCCGTAGATCAATTCCATCAGGGAAACGGAGCTGATGCACAACTGGTCATGGGCGCGATTGAACGCCTCCCGCACCGTCTGCGGTCGGTTCTTGATCGTGAAGATGCAGATATTGGTGTCCAGCATGTATTTCAGCATCACAATGCTTCGCGCTCCTGCGCGGCAGCCTGATCACGCTCAGCCATGAAGTCGGATGTCGCGTCCGCGCCTTCAAACCAGCTGTCCCAGATCTCTCCGGCGGGCGCAATGATGCGCGTGCGCCCCACCGCGACGATGTCGACACGCTTGACATCATCCGGCAAGGCCACCGCCTTTGGCAAACGAATGGCCTGGCTGCGATTGCTCTGGAAAACGGCGCCCTGCTCCATCTGCATCCCTCCGAATTGCGGTGAGGACACCTTGGCGTTCCGGCAGGGATATGTCAATGGGATATACATGCAGGATGGACCGAGGAAATGTGATCGGCGGCGCAAGCCCTCACCTTTGCCGTCACCAGAACAGGCGGCCTGACGGCCGCGAGCAGGCAAAAGCCGCTTTCACCGCTTGTCTTGACCCTAGTGTCCTGCGAGCGGCAAGCGGATCTCGAAACGAGCGCCGCGGACGGAAGGCACGCATCGCGCCGCCCCGCCATGGGCTTCGGCAATATCGGCGACGATGGCAAGCCCCAGGCCGCACCCGTCGTCAAAGTCGAGGCCGGCCCGGAAAAACCGGTCGAACACCCTTTCCCTGAGATCCGGATCAATGCCGGGCCCGTTGTCTTCCACAATGACAAGAACCACGTCCTCGGAGAAAGCCAGCCTGACGACAAGCTCTCCACCGCCCCGCAAACCGTAGCGCAAGGCGTTATCCAGCAGATTGGCCATCAGCTCGTCGATCATGACCGGATCGCAGAAGACGGACTTCGGCACGCCATCGACTTCGAAGCCGACCGAGATATTGTTCATCAGCTGGACTTCGGCGAAGGCGCGAATTTTCGCCGAGACGAGGTCCACGAGATCCGTGTCTTTGAACAAGGCACGCAGACTGCGCCCGCGCACGCGCTCAAGAGACAGCAGTTGATTGGTCAGCCGCCCGGTCGCGCGGGCGGACTGCGCTATCGATGCGACACGCTGGCGAAGGGTGCTTTCGTCAGGCGAAGACACCGCCGCCTCCGCCTGCGTCACGATCGAGGCGATCGGGTTCCGCAGCTGATGTGCGGCATCCGAGATGAATGCCGACCGAATTTCGAACGCCTTCGACAGGCGTTCGAACAGCGAGTTGGTCGTCTCGACGAGCGGACGAAGCTCCACCGGGATCCATCGGCGGATCGGTTTGAGGTCATCGGGCGTTCTGAGGCTGATCGCATTCTGGAGATCGAGCAGGGGCTTCAGTCCGAGCTTGATCCCAAACCAGAGGATGACCGCAGCCGACAAGATGACGGTCGTCAGGAGCGCTACGCTCTGCAATAGAAGCTCGCGGCTCAAGGCGGCGCGCTGCGAGACCGTCTGCCAGACCTCGACGGTCATCCATCCCTGCAGTCGCGGCTGGTTGAGAAACTCCCGCAGGACGACGGACCGAACCTGCCGTCCGAGATAGGTGCTGTCGAAGAAAAACGGCTTGCCGCTCTGGATGTCGGAACCGTCCGGCACGTCGGGCGGATCGGAATAGCCTGTGACGAAACCACCGCCCGGCCCGGTGATGCGATAGTAGACCGGATCGCCCAAAGCGGTCGTCAACTCCTCCAGAAGCTGTTCGGTCAGAACATCTCCCTCGGAGATCGCCACATCGCGTGAGATCGTCAGCGCCACGGCAAGAAGCGTGTTGTCGTAAAGGCTCCGGGATAGCCGTTCGGCTGCTTCGTAGCGCGCATAGGAAGCAATGCCCGCAATCACGACGAGAGGCAGGATCAGCAGCAGAAACAGTCTGGAGCGAAGCGAAAGCCGTCTCATGCCGATCCTGAATTCAACATGTACCCAAGACCGCGCGCCGTCTTGATTTCCACGTTCGTTCCATCGAGTTTGCGCCGGAGCCTCGAGACCAGAAGTTCGATCGCGTTGGCTTCCACTTCGGCTCCCGCTCCATAAAGCGACGAGAAAATCCTTTCCCGATCCAGGAGCTTGCCCTTGTGGTCGAGCAGCAGTTCAAAAAGCGCAAGTTCACGCCGGGGCAGATCGATCCGCTTGTCCTTGTGCATAATCACACGCTGCTGGCGGTCGTAAACGAGATCGCCGATCAGTTCCTGCTCCGGCATCAGCTGTGGTCTTCGACGCGTCAGGGCCCTCAGGCGGGCCATCAGTTCGGCCATTTCGAAGGGCTTGACCAGATAATCGTCGGCGCCGGCGTCAAGCCCAACGACCCGATCGGACGTCTTGCCCATGGCCGTCAGCATCAGCACCGGCGTTGTGTCACCACGACCGCGCATGCGCTTGGTCAGCTCAATGCCGGTCAGGCCGGGCAGATTGATGTCGATGATCGCGACATCGGCCGTCTCCGTTCGCAGGAAAGTGTCTGCGGCAAGACCGTCATCGAGATGATCCACCGCATGGCCTTGATCGCGCAAGGCATCTTCGATGCCCTTTGCCAGGCTCCTGTTGTCTTCGACCAGAATGATCCGCACGGTCGTCGAATTCCTTTACGGACAGCTTATCGACAGCAAAACGCACTATGAGAGCTAGAAGCAGATTTGGCGAGGAGAAATCAAGTCTGCGCAAGCCTGGAGGAAACCGGCGCAACTGACGGCCGGATTGGGAGGATTACAGTATGCTGAAGAACGCGTTGAGCCGCCGCACCACGTTGGGCCTGATGGCGGGACTATTGGCCGCCGGCCTGGCAGGTCCTGCTGCTGCGGAGGTCGATTTCGCAGGCAAGACGATCGAGTTCATCATTCCCTTTTCGGCCGGCGGCGGATCCGACACCTGGGGCCGCTTCAATGCGCAACTGCTCGGCAAATACCTGCCTGGCAACCCGGTTGTGGTGGTCGTCAACGAGCCGGGCGGCGGTTCGACCAAGGGAAGCA
The DNA here is from genome assembly GCF_900155885.1 of Rhizobium sp. RU20A. Lineage (GTDB taxonomy): Bacteria > Pseudomonadota > Alphaproteobacteria > Rhizobiales > Rhizobiaceae > RU20A. The sequence continues at coordinate 105,520 of NZ_FTMB01000011.1, read as the reverse complement.
ACCTGTTTGCCGCGCGCGCAAAGCCGGATGGCCTGATGATCCTCGGGACATCGGCGTCGACGCAGTTTCCCTATCTGCTCGGGGATCCGCGCGTCCGTTACGATTACAAGGACTGGAAGATCGCAATGGCAGGCCCGACAGGCGGGGTGGTCTACACAACGCCGACGCTCGGCCTGAAAAGCGTCGACGACATTGCCATGCTCAAGGGCAAGGATCTCGTCTATGCAAGCCAGGGCGCAACCTCGCTCGATCTGGTTCCGCTGCTGGGTTTCAAGGCGATGGACCTCAAGGTCCAGCACGTCTTCGGCTTCAAGGGTCGCGGCGATGGCCGCCTTGCTTTTGAGCGCGGCGAGGTCAACATCGACTTCCAGACGTCGTCCGCCTACATCAAGAACGTCCAGCCCCTGGTCGAGGCAGGCCAGGCTGTGCCCTTGTTCAGCCTTGGCGTGCTCGATGAAGCGGGCAATGTGGTGCGGGACCCGACCTTCCCCGACCTGCCGACCTATCCCGAAGCCTATGAAAAGCTGACGGGTGCGAAGCCCGCCGGCCCGGCTTACGATGCCTATATGGCCTTTTACGTTGCCGGCTTCCCGGCTCAGAAGATGGTGTTCCTGCCGAAGGACACACCGGACGAGATCGTCGCCGCCTACCAGAAGGCCTTCGAGGACATGAAGGCGGACCCCGCCTACAAGGACAGTGCAGAGGCCGTTCTCGGCACCTATGAACAGGTAACGGGCGGCCTTGCCCAGGCTCTCTTCGAAAAGGCCACCGACCTCTCGCCTGAACTGCGCAAGCAGGTCGCGACGATGCTGGCTTCGGACTACGGCGTAAAGCTCGGTCAGGATTGACCTGAGACCCGGCGGGTTTCCTGACGAAACCCGCCACCCCTTCCCCATCATCACATTTTTTCACTGCCGTCCTTCAAGCGGCAAACGCGGAGTCACGGCCGTGATCGATACCCTATTCACTGCACTTGGCGAATTGTTGAGCCTTCAGCACCTCGCCTACATGATCCTCGGCATCTTTGTCGGTCTCGTCATCGGCGTGCTCCCGGCACTTGGCGGTATCGCAGGCCTCTCGCTCCTCATCCCGTTCATCTACGGCATGGACCAGGTCTCCGCCCTCGCCATGCTGATCGGCCTCGTCGCGATCATGCCGACCGGCGATACGTTCTCATCCATCCTGCTCGGCATTCCCGGCGGCTCCTCGAGCCAGGCGACCGTCCTCGATGGCTTTCCGCTGGCGAAGAAGGGGGAAGCTGCGCGAGCCCTTTCGACCGCGTTCTTCTCATCCATGTTCGGTGGCGTCTTCGGTGCCCTCGTGCTGACGGGCTTCGTCTTCATTGCCCGCCCGGTCATTCTCGCCTTCGGTTCGGCCGAACTCTTCATGCTGGCGGTCCTCGGCCTGTCGATGGTCGCGGTCCTGTCCGGCCGCAGCCTGGTCAAGGGGCTGGCCTCCTGTTCGCTCGGGCTGGTCATCGGCACGATCGGTGCCGCACCGGCCACCGGCGAGTTCCGCCTCGTTTTCGATGTGACCTACCTCTATGACGGCCTGCCGCTGGTCGTTGTCGGGATGGGCATCTTCGCCATTCCGGAAATCATCGACCTGATGCGCTCCAACTCGGCCATTGCCGGCAACATGCCGCTCGGCAAGGGCTGGACACAAGGCATCCGTGACTGGGCGGCGAACTGGTTCCTGTCGCTGCGGTGTGCCGCAGTCGGCTGCATCGTCGGCGTCATTCCCGGCCTTGGCGGCTCGGTGGTCGACTGGATCGCCTATGGCCACGCCGTGCAGACCACGAAGGACAACTCCAATTTCGGCAAGGGCGAGATCCGCGGCGTCATTGCGCCCGAAAGCGCAAACAATGCGATGACCGGTGGCGCCATGCTGCCGACCGTCCTGTTCGGCATTCCCGGGTCGGGCGCGATGGCGGTCTTCCTGGGCTGCATGGTGCTGATCGGTATCGAGCCCGGTCCGTCGATGGTCACCACCGATCTCCACCTGACCTACACGATGATCTGGTCGCTGGCGCTCGCCAACATCATCGGCGCCGGGGCCTGCGTCATCCTTGCAAAACCGATCGCTGGCCTCACCAAGGTGCCGTTCCAGTACATGGCCCCCTTCATGATGGTCATGATCAGCTTTGCCGCGTTCCAATCCACACGGTCCGTGCAGGATCTCGTGGCTCTGCTGGCCCTGGGCGTCGTCGGCGTCCTGATGAAGCGGTTCGGCTGGTCGCGTCCTGCCCTGCTGATCGGCTTCGTTCTCGCCCCACAGGCAGAAACCTTCTTTTACCAGACCCTGCAGTTCAACGGTTGGTCGTTCCTGGAGCGGCCCGGCGTCATCATCATCGGGCTTCTCACGCTCGCCTCGGTCTTCTTCGGGCTCCGCAATCGCGTGGACGAGCACGGCGAGATCGTCGACGCCTCCGAGAAGGTTGCGGATGTGCCGCAGTTTCGCGCCCATCTTCCGCAGACTGCCTTCGCCGCGCTGATCCTTGCCATCATGGTCATGGCGATGATGGACTCCCTGCAGAGGGACTTCCTCGGCCAGGTGTTTCCGCTTTCCGTCTCCATCATCGGTCTTCTGATGCTCGGAATTCTGATCTGGCAACTCGGCTTTGCAGGAACGGGGCATCACTCGCATTTCGACTCCGAACTGACCGGCGCGCATGGCAGCAATGTCGCCGTCCACGGCGTGTGGGCCGGGCTTGCCTGGATCGCAGCGCTGGTCGGACTGGTTGCGCTCGTCGGCTTCGTTCTCGGCGTCGTGATCTTCTTCCTCGCCTTCATGCGCATGCGGGTCGGTGCCTCCTGGCCAAGAAGCCTGCATCTGACGGCCTGGGCCGTGGGTGGCTGCATTCTTGCGGCCTGGGCGCTGTCCCTCAACTTCCCCAGCGGCGTGCTTCAGGACTTCGCAGACCTGCCCTGGCCGCTGCGGTGACGCCATGACCGGCCGGCTCCGGAAGACCCGGGCCGGCCGGTTTTTCACGCATCCGATTCCTTGATGGAGACTTGCATGGCGCAGACTGCCATTCCCTTCCTGTTCATGCGCGGCGGCACATCCCGTGGCCCGTATTTCCGTCGCGAAGACTTGCCGAGCGAGCGTGACAGCCTTGAGCGTGTGCTGGTCGCGGCGCTTGGCTCCGGACATCCCCTCAACATCGACGGCATTGGCGGTGGCACGGCGGTGACGACCAAGGTGGCCATGCTCTCGCCTTCGAAGGAACCGGGCTGTGATGTCGACTATTTCTTCGCTCAGGTGAGCGTCGCGGACCGGAAGGTCGATTTCAAGCCGACCTGCGGCAACATCCTTTCGGGCGTCGGGCCGGCAGCCATTGAACTGGGCATCCTCCCGGCCACCGGGGATGTGACGCGGGTCCGGATCCATTCCGTCAATACCGCAGCGAAGGTGGAAGCCATCGTCCAGACCCCTGGTGGCACGGTAAGTTATGAAGGCGACGCGGCAATCGACGGCGTGCCTGGAACGGCGGCGCCTGTCTACCTGAACTTCATGGACGTGGTGGGATCGACAACGGGCGCCCTGCTGCCGACCGGGAACCTGACCGACGACATCGACGGCATCACCGTGACCTGCATGGACGTCGCCATGCCGATCGTCATCGCACGGGCCGAGGCATTCGGACTTTCGGGCTACGAGACGGTCGAGGAACTGGACTCGAACCGCGCATTCTATGCCCGGATGGAGCCGATCCGCCGCAAGGCCGGGCTGCTGATGGGCATGGGCGATGTGTCCAGCTCCGTCGTGCCAAAATTCGCGCTCCTGGCGCCGCCGCGCGCTGGCGGAACAATCGCCGCGCGCTACTTCATGCCGCTGAACTGCCATCCCACCATGGCCGTCACGGGCGCCCAATGCCTGGCGTCGTGTGTGCTGACACCCGGAACGGTGGCCGATCAGCTCGCCACGCTTCCCGAGGGCATTCCAGCACTCGTGAAGATCGAACATCCGGGCGGCATGATCGATGTGACCGTCGACTATGAGACCAGTGCGAAGGGTTTTACACTCAAATCTGCCGGACTTTTGAGGACTGCAAGACTGTTGGCCAGGGGCGAGGTGCTGGTTCCATCCATCGGACTGTGAAGCTAGGGCACGTCCAGCAAAAGTGCGTTAGCGGTTTTGCGTCCAGACTGCGTAAAAACAGATAGATAGAGCATTTCAGGTGCTCCCGTTTTCACCGGAAATGCTCTTGGACGTCCCGGTCTTGAGATGTGTTGTCCGGTCCGTGCCGCAACGGGCGGCCGGTCACGTCTCGCCGGAAGGCCGCAGGCCATAGCGCTTTATCTTCTCGTTCAACGTGCGCACGGGAATTCCAAGATCCCCCGCAGCCTGGGCGGTGTTCCCGTCGTTCCTCTCGAGAGCCGCGAGAATGATCCGCGACTCATACTGGGAGACCTGCTCCGGCAGGGCAGCCGCCTCCGTCCCGGACATGATGTCCTGCGGGTCTTTGTCCAGCGCCAAGGCAAAGCGCTCCGCTCGCGCTTTAAGCTCCCTGACATTGCCGCGCCACGCCTGCTGAACCAGCCAATGGACGAGCGGCGGGGGCACGTTTGGTTCCGGCTGCCCGTATCGCCGTGCCGCGAGGGATGCAAAATGCCGGAAAAGCTGCTCGATGTCCCCCGCTCGGTCCCGTAGCGGTGGAATGCGGATATCGGCGGAGGCCAGGCGATAGAACAGATCTTCACGGAACCGGCCGGATGCAATTTCGGCAGAGAGGTCAGTCTTGGCAGCGGCGACGATGCGGACATCCACCGGTCGAAGACGATTTTCCCCCAGTCTCTCGATGACCCGCTCCTGAAGAACCCGGAGGATCTTCGCCTGCATGCTCAAGGGCATCGCCTCGATCTCGTCCAGGAACAACGTGCCCCCGGTGGCATATTCAAACTTTCCTTGCCGGTCGGACAAGGCGCCCGTGAACGCGCCTTTGACATGCCCGAAGATTTCGCTCTCAAAGATGCTTTCCGGGATGGCGCCGCAGTTGATGGCCACAAAAGGTGCTTCCGCCCGGTGGCTCTGGCGATGCAGTGCTTGAGCGACCAGTTCCTTGCCGGTGCCCGTTTCGCCGATGATCAGAACATCGATCTCGACCTGCGCCAGCGCGGCAATCCGTTGCCTGAGCGCGCGCATGGCCGCGCTGTCACCCACAATCGCGCTGGCCTCGTTGTCCTTTTCGACGACCAGTTTCTGCAGGCGGCCAATCTCCTGGCTCATCCGCGACTTCTCGATCGCCTTGACGAGAATGGTCACGAGCCGCTCGGCATTGTAGGGCTTTTCGATGAAGTTCTCGGCGCCGCGCTTCAGCGCCTCTACCGCAAGAGAGACGTCGCCATGCGCCGTCAGAAGGATGACCGGCAGCCCGGGTTTCTTGCGCGCAATCGAACTCAACAACGTCATCCCGTCGATCCCCGGCATCCTCAGATCGGTGAGGACAAGGTCGACGGGGCCATCGGCGATGGCCTTGTAGGCCTCCTCGGCACGCTCGAAAGCAAGAACCTCGAAACCGTTCACCGTCAGCCAATCGGTGGCGGCGCGCAGGTGATCGCGGTCATCATCGACCAGGATGATCCGCCCGTTGCTCACTGCGCCGCCTCCAATACCATTTCGGCCCCGTCAGCAACCGGCAGTGAGATCGTCGCGCGCGTACCGCCTGCCTCCCCCTCTGCAAAGGTGATGGAACCGCCGCATTCCTTGATGATGGCGGTTGCGATGGACAGGCCCAGCCCAAGCCCTTCCCCGGTCAGTTTGGTCGTGAAGAAGGGTTCCAGCACCCGCTCACGCAGATCAGGCGCGATACCGCAGCCATTGTCGATGATTGCAATCTCGACCTTGGCCTGATCGTGCCGGTGCTCGATCCGGACCTCCGGATCCGAACGATCGGCGACCGCATCGACCGCATTCAACAGCAGGTTCAGCATGGCCTGCTCCAGCTTGACGGGAACTGCCACGACAACGGGCGCGGGCGTGTCGCCGGAAATCTGAACATGGATCCCCATGGATTTCAGGCGGGGATCGGCAAGTTCCACCACGTTGTCGATCACCGTCTCCACACAGACGCGCTCCATGTCCGATGCGTCCTTGCGCGAAAAGGTCTTCAGGTGCTTGACCGTCCTTTGCATGCGGCAAACAAGGCCACGGGCCTTCTCCAGCCGCGGGCCGACTTCCTCCTGATCATGTCGCGCAGCCAAGAGCCCCGCCGTGGCGAGGGTCGCATCCAGCGCCGCCAGCGGCTGGCTTACTTCGTGGACGATCGCCGCCGACATGCGCCCGAGCGCTGCCATCTTTTCGGAATGCACAAGCCCTTCGTGGGCGCGACGCAGCTCCTCTTCCGTATGCTTTCGGATACGCACCTCGGAGGCGAGATCGCTCGTTCGCTCCGCCACCATCTGTTCGAGGATTTCACCTTGTCTCAGGCGCATCGCAATCAGCTGGCGGCGCTGGCCGAGGACATAGAATCCGGTGCTGATCATCAGTCCGCAGGCAAGCGTCGCAAGAGCCCAGAGCGAGGCGCTGGCAGACGCCTGGCTTGCATCCGTCGCGGCAATGATCTTCCAGCCATCCGGCTCGATGGTCGAGAACCGGGTGACAAGCTTCTGATCATCATCCGACAGCATGAGCCCGTCGCCGCTTTCGTCGGGAAGAAGGCCTTCCGGCAAGGTGAAGATCGGCTGCGCGCTTGCAATGTCGACGCCGTCATAGGTCCGTTCCTGCTCAAGCTTGTTCAGGACCGCCGCGTCAAGCGCATAAAGCGGGCGGTATCTCCATTTCGGATCGCCCGCCAGGAACACCAGCCCGGCCTCGTCGGCGATGGCGGTTTTGACACCCGCGGCTTTCCACGCAGCCTCCAGCGGAGACAGATCGGCTTTCACGACCACGATGATCGGCGGCCGCTCTGGAACATCGATGCGGGAGGAAAGGAAATAGCCCGGCGTTCTCGTGGTCACGCCAATGGCGTAATAGCGTCCCTCCCCTTTCGAAAGCGCATCTCGGTAATAGGGCCTGAAGCTGTAGTCATGACCGACAAAGCTCTGCGGCATCGCATGGTTGCTGGCCGCAAGCGTCTTGCCGGTCTGATCGAGCACATAAAGATCGGACGGACCGACCTCTTTGACGATGGTTTCGAGATACTGATTGGCGCGCGCTATATTTTCGGCACGCGTGTCTTGCGAGAGGGCCCTGATGCGGGCGTCCTCGCCCAGGATGCGCGGCAAGGCACGGAAACGATCGACCTCGGTCAGGATCGCGCGGCTGGTCAGCGACAGGTTCTGCTGGAGTTGCGCCTGCTGGGCGTGCAGCAGCACATGGTTCGCGATGTGGTAGACGGCAACCGGCGCAACAAAGGCGAGGAGCAGGATCAGCGGCGTCAGGCGGTTGAAAACGGCACTCATCGTCAATCCGCGTCCTTCAGGCTTGCGGGCAGGCGGCAGGCTCAAGGTCAAAGGTGAACCATTCCCTGCACTTTATCCGATTTCGAGAGATATGCACGCGTCCCATGACGCGCTGCAATGGCACCGGACGATGCCGGCGGCCAGCCGCCGCCGATCCCCTGATGTCATGCCACGCGCGCGATGGCGCATGGCATGACGAGGTTTCCTTAAACGTTGGAAATCGGGGCAGCCGACGGATCATCATTGGCCGTCGGGCGGATGTCCGCATGGGGCTGCCCTTGCCGCGATTTGCGCCAGACGAGAAAGGCGAAGATCGCGGCGAGGCCGAAGCCGATTTCGTCCGTCAACGGAAGGGCGGCAAAGAGCGTGAACGCGGCCGCGGCCGCAATCATCCGTTGGACGACCGACAGCGGAATGGCAACGAAGCCGATGACGGCGGCTCCCCAGAGGCCGATTGCGAGGGTGGTTTTCAGGATGATGTAGACGACGGCAGGAACGTAGCCGTAGTCGAGAGCAAACTGGCCACCGTCCTGCAGCATCAGGGCTGGCGAATAGACAGCCATGAACGGGATCACAAACCCGGCCGCCGCCACCTTCACCGCCTGAAGGGAGATCTTCAACCCGCTTTCGCGGGCGATCGGCGCTGCTGCAAAGCAGGCCAGAGCCACCGGCGGTGTTAGATCGGCGAGGATGCCGAAATAGAAGACGAACATATGGCTGACGATCAGCGGCACACCCAGTTCCAGAAGGGCAGGACCCGCGATCGACGAGGTGATGATGTAGTTGGGGATCGTGGGAATGCCCATGCCGAGGACAAGGCAGGTGACCATGGTCAAAAGCAGGGAGAGGAAGAGACTCGTGCCCCCCACCGACACGATGAACTGGCCGAACGTGTTGGCTGCGCCGGTCAGCGTCATCGTGCCGATGATGACACCGACAAGCGCACAGGCGATGGCAACCGGCAGTGCCGTCTTGGCACCTTCAGCCAAGGCATCGCGGCAGTCGACAAGCGTCTTGCGCCCGCCAGCCAGAACCGCGTTCGCCAGCACCAGCAGAACGAGTGAGCCCAGAACGATCGTCATGCCGAACTGAAAGAAGGCCGCTGCAACCAGGCCGAGGCCGATCCAGAAGATCATCCGCACAACCGTCGACGGCATATGCATGGCAAGCGATGCGCCGAGAATGAGAAGCAGAATGAAGGCGAGACCGACCGTCCCGGCAAAAAGCGGCGTGTAGCCCGAGAAAAGCAGCCAGACGAGAGCGCCCAGCGGCAGGACGAGATGCCAGCCCTTCTTCAAGGCGGCGGTCGCCGACGGGAGTTCCGCGCGCGAAAGACCCAGCAGCCCCCGTTTGCCCGCTTCCAGATGCACCATCCAGAACGCGGAGGCAAAGTAGAGGATGGCAGGGATCAAGGCCGCCTTGACGATCTCGTGATATTCGACGCCCAGTGTTTCGGCCATGATGAAGGCGACGGCGCCCATGACCGGCGGCATGATCTGGCCACCCATCGAAGCCGTGGCTTCGACGCCGCCGGCAAATGCCGGACGATAACCGAACCGCTTCATCAGCGGGATGGTGAACTGGCCCGTGGTGACGACATTTGCGACGCCGGAACCGGAGATCGTGCCCATCAAGCCGGAGGAGATGATCGCCACCTTGGCTGCGCCGCCGCGGCGCCCGCCGACCAGGCTCAACGACACGTCGTTGAAAAGCTGGATCATGCCGGCCTTCTCCAGGAAGGCACCAAACAGGATGAAGAGGAAGATGTAGGAAGAGGAGACGAGGGTCGGGATGCCGTAGATCCCTTCCGTTCCATAGGCCATGTGATCGATGACCTGCGCGAAGGAATAACCGCGATGATTGAGCGGCGCAGGAAGGTATTCACCAAACAGGCAATAGAGAAGAAATACCCCGGAAATGATTGGCAAGGCTGGGCCCATCAGCACCCAGGAAGCCGCAAAGACGATCGACAGGGCGATGATGCCAAAGACGATGTCGCGCTCCAGCGGATCTCCAGCGCGCACGATCAGATCGGTATACTCATAGCACTGGTAGAAGGCGACCGAGGCAGCAATCGCAGAGCAGGTCCAGGCCGCGACTTTCGTGAGGCGGCCCTTGTTGAGCAGCGCCGCCAGCAACGGAAAGATCAACGCCGTGACGAAGCCGACATGGATCGCCCGCACCAATTGGCTCGGTGGATCGATCAGGTGGGCGGCGGTCGCCAGCTGAAAAGCAGAAAATGCCAGCGCGATGGTGAAGATGAGCCGGCCTTCCGTTGTCTTCGGGAAGGCGGCGGAAAGAGCGTCATGCGCGCTGAGTTCGGCAGCATGACCGTCTTTGGGTGGCAAAAGGGATGTCATGAGGTCCTCCAGACGAAAGCGAGAGGCGGTGATCCTCCATCACCGCCCAGCGTTTTAAACGACTTACAAAAGACCCTTTTCCTTGAAGTAGCGCTCGGCGCCGGGGTGCAGCGGTACGGGCATGCCGGTCAGGGCATTTTCCAGCTTGATGTCAGCAGCCGCCTTGTGGGCCGCCATCAGGGCCGGCAGGTTCTCGAAAAGCTGCTTGGTCATCTGGTAGGCGACCTCGTCCGAAACATCGGCATGCGTCATCAGGAAGTTGCCCACAGCGACCGTCGCGACGTCTGCCGTTTGCCCTTCATACGTTCCTGCGGGCACCGTCGCGGCGAGGTAAGGCGCGCCGAGTTTGCCGGCGATCTCGGCGGGGATGGAGACAAGCTGCACCGGCAGCGATGCCGCCAGATCGCGGAACGAGGAGACACCAAGCCCAGCCGATTGCAGGGTCGCGTCCAGTTGGCGGTTCTTCATCAGTTCGACCGATTCCGCAAAGGGCAGATATTCGGTTTTTCCGAGCTGCTCGTACGTCAGGCCGGCAGCCCCCAGAATGGCGCGTGCATTGAGTTCGGTACCGGACTTCGGCGCGCCGACGGAAAGGCTCTTGCCTTCGAGGTCAGCGAGCGTCGTGATCCCGGATTCGCGCGAGGCCATGATCTGGATATAGTTGGGATAGATCGCCGCGATACCCCGAAGTTTGTCGAGCGGCGCCTTGAAGCCCGCTTCCGCGTTTCCCTCCCAGGCGAGTTTGACCGCGTCGCCGAGCGCGAAGGCAATCTCTCCCCGGCCCTGCTGCAGGAGATTGAGGTTCTCGACCGAGCCCTTGGTGGCCTGGACCTGTGTGCGGGCTCCCTCGATCTTCTCCCCATAGATCTTCGACATGGCAACGCCAAGCGGATAATAGACACCCGCGGTACCGCCCGTCAGAACGTTGATGAACTGATCGGCCTTCGCCGGTACTGCGGTTGCGATCGCACCGAGCAGACCGAAGGCGATGACGGCTGATGTTCCGATATTGAGCTTCATTGGTTTCCCTCCCAAGGATAACAGCGGCTGTGTGTCCGCAGTTCTTAGGGAGCAAGGTCCGGGCCAAGAGCCAGAAAATTGATTTAAAAGAATTTTTCCGTGAGGCTGGAACACCCTCCGGCAAATTTCCGCCGCCCGCCCGGATGGGCCTGGCGGATTGTTGCCTGAACATCTCGACCGCGCGCCGGCGGCAGACACCACGACGTGTTGCTCGACCACTTGACCAACTGCGATGCCACACCCACGCAGCAGCAGCAGCAGCAGCAGCCGAGACGATGAGCGAGGAGACGTCCCCATGACTGTCACGGTCACGGTCGCCGAGGCCAAGACGCATCTGTCTGAACTGCTCGCTCGCGTCGAAGCCGGCGAGGACGTCATTATCGCCCGCGGCAATGATCCCGTTGCACGGCTCGTCGCCGTGGACGAGCGACGGCAGCGTCTGGCCGCTATCGAGGCCGTGCGGGCATTGCGGGCGCAGGCTCAGCCCGTCACCTCTGAGGAAATCGAGGAGTGGAGGCAGGAAGGCTGGCGCTGATGGCCTTCGTTGTCGATGCCTCGATCGCCGGCGCGTGGCTGTTGCCGGACGAAGAAAACATGGCCTCAGCGCTTATGACTCCGCCTACCTCGCCATCGCGCTGCTGGAACAACTCCCTCTGGCCACGCTCGATCGCCGACTGGCAGATGCGGCGCGTGCGGAAGGTGTCCCGGTGGTTGGCGACGCCGACGCCCGGCTGCCATGAGCCGGGCTGATCTGGCGTGCCGGGACTACACGCCGGACGGATGCTCCGGGGCGCTGTGCAGGAGCTGGAATTCCGGCGATTGAACGAGGTGCAGATAGCGCTCGAATTGGGCGAGCACATCACTGATCACCTGATCGCGGGACATGCCCATGACGTCATAACCCCGGTTCCCGCTCGAAAAATACGTGCGCGCCTCATAGCGGAATTCCGCCTCGCCGGCACGAATCGGCGTGAAACTGGCGATCCGGTGACGCACGAGGCTGACGCCATAGACAAAGTCGCGAACGCCTTCCGCCGGCGAGCGCAGGGCGATGGCGCCCTCCCCGTCTTCCTCGACCACGTCGGTATGGCGCCCACGCGACCGCAGCTCGGCAGCAACCTGCTCGAGAGCCGGCCGAACCTGCGTCTCGATAAAGCGGCGGACGTCCTTTTCCGTTGCCGTGTTGAGCATCAGCCCGAGCCGGCGCTGCCAGGTCTGCCCGGAGGCGGGCTGGGCGGCCGGGAGCGGGTTCTGTCCGTGGTGCGCCTCCCGCTGCGCGAGGTCCTCCCGCATGCCGAGATAAAGGGACAGGACCAGCGCCAGCATGACGACGGTGAATGGGAGGGCACTGATGACCGTTGCCGATTGAAGGGCGCTGAGGCCCCCCGCCATCAGCAGGGCGGCGGCGACGACGCCTTCAATGGAACACCAGAACACACGCTGGCCGGTGGTGGTCTGCGTTTCGCCGCCGGCCGCGATGGAATCGACAACCAGCGCGCCGGAATCGGCCGAGGTGATGAAGAAGATCGTCACCAGGAGCACGGCGAGCGTCGATGTCAGTCCCGACAGCGGCAGATATTCAAAGAAGCGGAACAGGCCGACCGAAACATCATTGGCAATGGCGGTCCCGAGCGCGCCGTTTGCGACGGTGGTGTCGATGAACATCGCCGTGTTGCCAAACACCGTCATCCAGAAAAAGGTGAAGCCGGCGGGGATGAAGAGCACGGCCATGACGAATTCGCGAACCGTGCGCCCGCGCGAAATGCGCGCGATGAACATGCCGACGAAGGGTGACCAGGATATCCACCAGGCCCAGTAGAACAGGGTCCAGCTATCGATCCAGGGCGTCGGCTGATAGGCGTAGATGTTGAAGGTTCTGAGCACCAGCGTGTCGAGGTAAAGGCCGAGATTCTGAACGAAATCGCGGAACAGCTGACTGGTCGGCCCAACGACGAGAACGAAGATCATCAGCAGGACGGCAACGACGAGGTTGGTCTCCGACAGGATGCGCACGCCCTTGTCGAGGCCGGTGACAACGGAGACCGTAGCCATGGCGGTGACGGCCACGATGAGGGTCAGCTGCACCTCGAGGCCGATGGGAACGCCGATCAGGTAATGGAGCCCGGCATTGATCTGCGACACGCCGACGCCGAGCGAGGTGGCAATGCCGAACATGGTGCCGACGATCGCGAAGATGTCGACCGCATGTCCAATGGGACCGTCGACGCGGTTTTTCAGCAGCGGATAAAGCCCGGAACGGATGGTCAGCGGCAGATTGTACCGGTAGCCGAAATAGGCCAGCGACAGGCCGACCACGGCGTAGATCGCCCAGGCGTGGATACCCCAGTGAAAGAAGGTGACGGTCATGGCTTCGCGCATCGCTTCGATCGAGCGCGGTTCGGCGGTTGGCGGCACCATGTAGTGGGTCATCGGCTCGCCAACGGCATAGAACATCAGCCCGATGCCCATGCCGGCGGCAAACAGCATCGCGATCCATGAGACGAAGCGGAAATCCGGGACGGAATCATCCGGCCCGAGCTTCAATTGTCCAAAGCGCCCGAAGCACAGCGCCAGCACCGCCAGCAGGAAGATGCCCACCGACAACAGGTAGAACCAGCCGAAGGCCCCGAGGATGAAGGTCTGGATCACTCCGAACAGCGCCCCGGCCTCACCGGGAACAATCACGCCGACCGCGAGGAAAAGCCCGATGAGGATGACCGCGCCATAAAAGACCGGCGGGTTGATGATGAAGGATTTCATGGGCGAAAACCGCTTTCTTCACTGGATGTAGCGCTCCCCGAAACGGGGGGGAGAGGTCTGGCCATGCCTCAAGGACGGCCGGCTGAAGGTTGTCTGGCGCGAGCGCTCCGATCGGGCGGGCACCGCGCCTGTCACGGCTGCAGAATAAGCTTCTCCTCGCCTTCCGGCCGTGGCGTTTCCGGCTTTGCGCGCTCCAGGCGGAGCGGCGGCGCCTTGCCGGCCTTGTCTTCGCCCATGTAGAGCGTGACGTGCGGGAACGGGATCTCGATGCCGCGTCGATCGAAGACCTGCTTGATGAATTCGTTATAGGCGCGCCCGGCCCCCCAATGTCCGCCGGCGACGGTCTTGATGCGCGCGCGCACCGTAATGGCGCTGTCGCCGAACGCCGTGATGCCCTGCATGTCGAGCGTGTCGATGATCTTTTCGCGCCACTCCGTCTCCATCAGCAGGTCGAAGGCTTCCTGCATGGCCGCCTTGACCTCGTCGATATCCTCGCGATAGGCGACGCCGATCTCGGCGACATGGTAGCCGAAGCCCTTGACCATGTTGGAGACCGTATCGACGGAGGAGAACGGGATCAGATGCAGCGTTCCATCCAGCGAGCGGATCGACACGGAGCGGATCGTCAGCTTTTCGACGACGCCGCTGACACTGCCGAGGCTGACGACGTCGCCTTCGTTCATGACATTCTCGAGCTGTATGAACACCCCGGTGATGATGTCCTGCACCAGCTTCTGGGCGCCGAAACCGATGGCCAGACCGAGCACGCCGGCACCCGCCAGAAGCGGCGCGATATTGACGCCGATCTGGGCCAGCGCCAGCATCGAGACGAGAACGATGAGCGCGATCGTGAAGGCGTTGCGGAAGAGCGAGAGCAGCGTCTTTTCACGGCTCGTCGGGATGGTCCCGAATTCCGGGTTGAGCCGGTATTCGACCCAGGACGAGACCGCCAGATAGGCAAGGAAGCCCATCGCGAGGACGATCAAGGCCGCAATGGCCGAACCGCTGATGCGCTGGCCGGCCTCCGATGACAGCCATCCGAGGAAGTCGATCAGGCCCCAGGACTGGGCAATGGCAATGACGACACCAATCGTCACCACCGTGCGGATGATCTGCATGACCCGCGGAACGAAGGCGCGCAACCGCCCCTCCAGCGCGGGCAGGCGGGCGCGAACGTCGGCCGGCAGGATGAGGTTTGCATTGGCAAAGCGCCCGATGAAGGCGATGACCAGACCACCGACGATAACGGCAACGACGGATTTGACCGTTGCAGTGATCATGAACGGGAGCGCGGCCTGCGGATTGACGAGCCAGACGACGAAGATCGCGATCAGATAGGCGATTGCGACGAGATGCCAGACCCCGGCGAGAAACGCGCCGCTGCGACTGATGAAGTCCGTGCGGCCGCCGGCTGCGCGTGACGACAGCACGTCTCGCACCCGGTCGCGGTTTTGCAGGATGACGACGATGGCGATGACCAGGGCGGTCAGCATCACGAGAACCCGCACGGCCTGCGCCGCCGATTCAGAGACGTTCGCGGCAAGGATCGGTGCGACGAACATGAAGGCGTAGCCGACAAGCGAGACGGCGCGCGCCAGCCAGAAATACCAGTAGGCGGCCGCGGTGTCGGAGACCGGCACGAGCCTGAGCGCCGGAAAGCGCGGCTGCAGGACGAACCGCATCGCAGCCTTCACCATTTCCACCATCAGGAAGGCGTTGAGAAGCAGGGTCTGGTTGATATCCATGCGGCCGGTGGCGCCGCCGATGACCTGCAGGGCCATCACGTAGCCGACGCCCCAGGCAAGGGCGACGCTGATAATGTCCGCGAGCGTGGCGATGGTCGTAAAGATCGCCCGGATCGACCAGTGACGCGACGCTGCGCGGCGGTCCAGGGTGCGTTGAACGATATGCGCCAGGATCCGCAGCACAAAAAATGCGGCAAACAGGCTTGCACCGACGAGGATGACGTTGAGGGCAAGCGTCTGGATCGCCCTGTAATCGAGCGTGCCCGCGCCGGTGACCATGCCGGCCAGCGCCGTCACCCCGCTCCAGACCGCCTCTCCCCCGGCCATCACCTGTTCAGCCGCCGCTCTCGTCTGTTCGGCGATCTGCCGGGCGATCGTCGGTTCCTGTTCGACGGGTTCCTGTCCCTGCTGTGCGGCCGCCTCGTTTTTCAATCGGGTGAGAAGTGCATTTCGCGCATCCTCATTCTCCAGAATTCGCACGAGATCGTCGACGCTGCTGGCCGGCGGCGGTGTCGACTGGGCGCTGTCTTGCGCATGGGAAGGCGTTAGCGGAACCAGAAGAACCAACAAAAACAGGAGACTGGCAGCGAAGCGGCGGAAGGGCATGGCATCCTTTCGAGGTTCGTAATGCAGGCGAAAGGATGGCGCCCGTCTGCGCATCGTCAACCCTTGACGGTCATAAATAGTTTTCGGGCACCGCAGAGGTTGCAGCGGGCACGCCGTCTTCAACGGCGCGCAAAGGGCGGATCGGACGCCGAAAATCAGACACAAAGCCCATCCGCGGGGCCGTGTCGGCGTGCCTCAGAGAGACGCCAGATAGGCGCGCCAGCCACCGAAGGCCGTGATGTCCTGCGAGCCCGCAAGGCCTGCGGTTTCGCAGAGGAACCCCTTGACGGTGGTGCCGTCCGCGAGCTTCACCGTGCCGATGGCGAGCGGCGCGGGAACGCCCTTCATGAAGGCGCCGAATTGGCCGTTCGGGATGGCCCAGAGTTCGAGCGCGATCGGATGGCCGTCCTCGACGCGCACCAGCCCCGGCCGGCGGGGCGGCCCTCCGGCCAGCGCATGCAGCCGGTACTCGGGCGCCGTGACGGCTTCGGCGAGGAAGCGGCCGCCAAGGCGGGTCACCTCGCCGTTGAGCGGCAGGCCGCGCATATGGGCGCCGACCAGCGCGATGGCGATTTCACCCGGACCGGCCGCGGGCGCCGGTGCCTCGGTCGGCTCGTATGCCCGGCCCGTCGCGCCAAGCGGAACGGCCGCATCGGCCTGCAGGCGGGCGGCGATGCCGGCGATGCGACCATCCTGCCCGGCCGGACCCAGCAGCGTGACACTGCCCGGCCTGTCGTCCGCACGCGCCGTGACCGGCACGGCAATGCCGCAGAGATCAAGGAGGTTGACGAAATTGGTGTAGGTGCCGAGCTTCGAATTCGGGCCGACCGGATCCTGTTCGAGATCCTCCACGCTGAAGAAGCAGGGAATGGTGGGGACGCAGAAGAGATCGGCGGCGGCGATCAGCGGCTCTGCGGCGCGCTTCAAGGCCGCCAGCCGATAGATGTCGCGGAAGGCATCGGCCGCGGTCAGGGTTTCGGCGCGTTCGATGATCTTGCGCGTGACCGGAAAAATCACCTCCGGCGTGGTACGGATCACCGTTTCGATGGCCGCATAGCGCTCCGCTACCCAGGCGCCCTCGTAGAGCAGGGCAGCGATCCGGTAGAGCGGTGAGAAATCGAGCGGAACGATGCGGTGCCCGAGACCTTCGAGCGTCGCCAGCGTCGCCTCGAACGAGGCCTCCTGGAAGACGTCACCGAAGAACAGGCGCGAGGCGGCATCGGGAATGCCGATGGCGAAGCCGGCTGCCGGCGTTTCGAGGACCGGGGCCGTGAGATCGCGGGAATAGGCGTCGCTGGCGTCATAACCGGCAGCGACGGAATAGGCGGCGAAGGCGTCTTCCACCGTCAGGGCAAAGATCGAGATCGTGTCGAGCGTGCGGCAGGCGGGCACCATGCCGCTGGCCGAGAGCGAGCCGAGCGTCGGCTTCAGCCCGACGATATTGTTGAGCGCCGCCGGCACGCGGCCGGAGCCGGCCGTATCCGTTCCGAGCGCGAAGGGCACGATGCCGCGCGCCACGGCCACGGCCGAGCCGCTGCTGGAGCCGCCGGGCACGATCGCCGGATCGATGGCGTTTTTCGGGATCGGATAGGGCGAGCGCACGCCGACGAGGCCTGTCGCGAACTGGTCGAGATTGGTCTTGCCGATCGGCAGGGCACCGGCCGCCTTCAGCTTCGCCACGACGAAGGCATCGGCCGTCGCGCCAAGTTCGAAGGCCGGGCAGGCGCAGGTGGTCGGCATATCCGAGACATCGATATTGTCCTTCACCGCGAAAGGAATGCCATAGAGCGGCTTTGCGGGATCGTAGGGGCCGAGCGCCTCGGCGGCGGCCAGCACGGTCTCGATCGGCGCGAGATGGATGAAGATGCCAGGATCGGCAGCCTCCGCGATGCGCCGGTAGACCTCTTCGATCACGGCTTTGGGGCTGAGGCCGGCGGCATAGGCGGCGCGAAACTGCGCCAGCGTAACGGGCATGGGGGTCATGACGGCACTTTCGGATATCAGAGAATTTCGACCGGTTTCGTCCACTGGATCAGCACGACGCAGCCCTCCTCGGACGAGACCGAATGCACCGTTCCCTCCGGATTGGCGACGAGCGAGCCGGCGCCGTAGTGGCCGTTCTCGTCGCTCTGCGAGCCTTCCAGCACGAGAATGGTTTCGAGCCCCGTATGCCGGTGCTGCGGCACGCTGGCGCCCGGCGCGTAGCGCAGCAACGCCACCTCGGGCTCGCCCGTGACGAGGCGGCAGATTTCGACGCCGTCGCGAAAATGTTCGAAGGGGGCTTCCTTCCAGCGGTTTGCCAGGAATTGCGCCATATGCAGGGTCTCACGCATCAAGGGCCTCCACGATCTCGTCCACGGTGGCCGCCCAGCCGACGATCGCGCCCTGCGCGGTTATCATGTCGATCGCGGCCTTCTTGAAGTCGGGGAAATAGCTTTCGGTGGCATCGGTCGCGAGCAGGCACTCGTAGCCCCGGTCGTTCGCCTCGCGCATGGTGGTCTGCACGCAGACCTCCGTCGTCACGCCGGCAAAGACGAGTTGCGCGATTCCCTTAGCCTTGAGGATGTCGCCAAGCGGGGTCGCATAGAAGGCGCCCTTCCCCGGCTTGTCGATCACCGTCTCGCCGGGCAGCGGATAAAGCGCCGCGACGATGTCGGCTCCCGCCTCGCCTGCGATCAGGATGCGTCCCATCGGGCCGGGATCGCCGATGCGCAGCGACGGCTTGCCGCGCGTGAGCTTGGCGGGCGGGCAGTCCGAAAGGTCGGGCGCATGGCATTCGCGCGTGTGAATGACGGGAAGACCGGCGCGGCGGAAGCCGTCGATGAGCCGCGCCGTCGCCGGAATGATCGCCTGCAGCAGCGTCACGTCATTGCCGAGCGTTGCGCCAAAACCGCCCGGCTCGATGAAATCGCGCTGCATGTCGATGACGACGAGCGCGGTCTTGTCCGGCACGAGCGTGACGTCGAAGGGTCGGGCCTTGATGATCCCCATCAGTGATGTCCTGCCATGTGTTTGCCGATCTCCCCGATATCCGCGCCAGCCGCCGGCGTCTCGAAGACGATGGCGCCGTCGGACATGACGAGGATGCGGTCGGAGAGTTCGAGAATTTCGTCGAGGTCCTCGCTGATCAAAAGCACGGCCGCGCCCTGATTGCGCGCCGCCATGATGCGGGCGCGGATTTCCGCGACGGCGGAGAAATCGAGGCCGAAACAGGGATTGGCGATCAGCAGCAGATCCACCTTGCCGCTGAGTTCGCGGGCCAGAACGGCGCGCTGCACATTGCCGCCGGAAAGGGCCGCGATCGGCGTATCGGGCGAAGCGGTCTTGACCTTGTATTCGCCGATCAGGCGCGCGGCAAGCGCGGCCATGCGGCGCCGATCCAGCCAGAATTTGCCCTTGCCCCCGGCAAAATCGAAATCGCGGAAGAAGATGTTTTCCGCAACGCTCATTTTCGGCGCGCAGGCATTGCGCAGCGGCTCCTCCGGCAGGGTACGCACGTTCAGCGCCCGCATCTCGCCGCGCGTGGCGCGGAACGGCGTGCCGCACACCTGAACGTCGCCCGCCGCCAGCGGCCGCTGGCCGGAGAGGATTTCCATCAGCTCCATCTGCCCGTTGCCGGAAATGCCGGCGATGCCGACCACTTCACCGGCACGCACATGGAGATCGTCGATGGCGATGGTCTTCAACCCCGAACGATCCGGCGCCTTTGCTGCCGTCACGGTCAGCACCGGCGCGCCGTTCATCGCCACGCGGGCGGCCGGGCGCACCAACTCCTTCTCGCCGATCATCATCGCCGCCATCTCGGCCGTCGAAAGATCCGCCACCTTCCCGCCACCGACATGCTCGCCGCGCCTGAGGACCGAGACAGCATCGGCAAAGGCGGTCACCTCGCGGAATTTGTGGGAGATCATCAGGCAGGTGAGTTCGCCGGCCGTGGTCAGGCCCCGCACCATGCCGAGCAGTTCGTCGGCTTCGGCCGGGGTCAGCACCGAGGTCGGTTCGTCGAGGATGAGGAAGCGGCGACCGAGATAGAGCTGCTTCAGGAGTTCCAGCTTCTGTTTCTCGCCGGCCGCGAGCCGGCCGACCGGCACGTCCAGCGGCACGGAAAAGGGCATCGTCTCCATGAAGGCGGCAAGCGCGGCGCGCTCGCTCTTCCAGTCGATGCGGGCCGGAACGTCGGCGCGGCTGATGACGAGGTTCTCCGCCGCCGTCAGAGAGGGCACCAGCGTGAAATGCTGATAGACCATGCCAAGCCCGAGATCATGCGCGGCGCGCGGGTCCGGCACCTCCACCTCGCGACCCTCCACCGCCATCTGGCCCGCGGTCGGGCGGTAAAAGCCCATCATGCATTTGACGAGCGTCGATTTGCCCGCACCGTTTTCGCCGAGCAGCACATGGAAGGCGCCGGCCTCGATCTTCAGCGACACGTCGTTCAGCGCCGTGAACGCGCCGAAGCGCATGGTCATGCCGATCGTTTCCACGCCGATGGCGCGCGGGGGGATCTGATGGTGCTCGGCCGGGACCCTCATGACAGGGCCTCGATGAACTTTGCGCTATCGGAGACCGAGCCGAAGACGCCGCCCTGCATCTTCACCATCTTGATCGCGGCGGCGTGGTTGCCGGGATCGGTCGCCGCGCAGCAATCTTCCAGGAGCAGGCATTCGAAGCCGCGGTCGTTGGCCTCGCGCATGGTGGTGTGGACGCAGACATCGGTGGTGATGCCGGAGAGCACGATGTTCTCGATGCCGCGGGTGCGCAGGAGGAGTTCGAGGTCCGTGGCGCAGAAGGAGCCCTTGCCGGGCTTGTCAATGATGGGTTCACCCGCGAGCGGCTTCAGCTCGTCGATGATCTCCCAGCCCGGCTCGCCGCGCACCAGAATGCGCCCGCAAGGACCGGCATCGCCGATACCCGCGCCGATCTGCTGCGAGCGCCAGCGCTTGTTGGGCGGCAGGTCGGACAGATCGGGACGGTGGCCCTCGCGGGTGTGGATGATGTGGTAGCCCTTGGCGCGCATGGCGCCGAGCACCGCCTTGATCGGCTCGATCGGCGCGCGGGTCAGCCCGATGTCGTAGCCCATCGTGTCGACATAGCCACCCGGCCCGCAGAAATCCGTCTGCATGTCGATGATGATGAGCGCCGTGTTCTCCGGCCTCAGGTCGCCATTATACGGCCAGAGATAGGGATCGGCCTGAACGGTGGTCATCGCGGGGTCTCCATTGCTTGCCGCTCGCGCGGCGCTGTTCACTTGACGATGCTGAGTTCGCCGGGAGCGGACGGCATGGCGCGGCTGCGCGAGCTCGTCGCCACCAGCAGCCCGAGGGTGAGGACGTATGGCGCGGCGTAGAAGAGGTAGTAGCCGCTGGTGACGCCAACCGACTGCAGCGCCGGGCCGAGGGCGCCCGCGCCGCCGAAGAGCAGCGAGGCATAGAGGCAGTTGACCGGGTTCCAGCGCGCGAAGATCACCAGCGCCACCGCCATCAGGCCCTGGCCGGAGGAAATGCCCTCGTTCCAGCTGCCGGGATAATAGAGGGAGAGATAGGCCCCGCCGACGCCGGCGAGCGCCCCGCCCGCCGCCGTGCTCCAGAGCCGGACGCGGTTGACGTCGATGCCGAGCGCGCGGGCCGCATCCGCGCTGTCGCCGGCGACCCGGATCGTCAGGCCGACGCGGGTGTTCTTCAGCATCCAGGCGGTGGCGAAGGCCAGCACGATGCCGGCGAGGAAAAGCACATTGACGTTAAGCGCTGCCTGCACCTGCGGCAGGCTGGACCAGAAGCCGAGCGGAATGGCCGGCAGGTCCGGCGCGACGGGCTGCACGTAGGGCTTGCCGAAGAAGAAGGCGAGCCCCGTGCCGAAGATCATCAGGGCGATGCCGATGGCGATGTCGTTGACGCGCGGCAGACGGCAGATCCAGCCATGCAGCAGGCCGAAGAGCAGGCCGGCAAACGCCGCCGCCAGCGTGCCGAGCCAGGGCGAGCCGGTGTGATAGGCCACCGCATAGCCGCTCATGGCGCCGAAAACCAGCGTGCCTTCCAGCCCGAGATTGATGCGGCCGGAGCGTTCCGTCAGGCATTCGCCGATGGAGACGAAGATGAAGGGGGTGGAGACGCGGATCGCACCGCCGAGGATGGCAAGGGGCACGCCCCACAGACCGATATCGTCGCTCATCTGAGTCTCCTCTCGAGGAATGCGAGGAACCGGATGCGGCCCTGCAGCGTGTCGGACAGGAGGATGGCGATGAACACCATGCCCTCCAGCACCAGCACCGTCGCATCCGGCAGGTCCATGCGCCGCTGCACCAGCCCGCTCGAGGCCTCGATGCCGGCAAAAAGGATGGCGGCGGGGATGATGGCGAGCCCGTTGTGGCGGGCAAGGAACGCGATGAGAATGCCCGTATAGCCATAGCCGGCGGCGAGCGAGGCATTGGCCGAGCCGTGGATCGCCGCGACCTCGACCATGCCGGCAAGGCCCGCAAAGGCCCCGCCGAGCGCCGTGAAGCCGATGGCGAGCGTGCCGGCCGGCAGCCCCTGGATCTCGGCGGCGCGCACATTGCCGCCGACGATTCGGGCCGCAAAGCCGACCGTGGTGCGTTCGATCAGAACGAAGGCGAGGATGCAGGCGAGAATGCCGAAGGCAAGGCCCCAGTGCACGCCGATCCCCGGCATCTCGCCGATGCGCCAGGCCTCGGGAAGGGGCGCGGTGGAGGGCTTGTTGAGGCTGGCGGGGTCGCGCAGTGGCCCTTCGATCAGGTGGTTCATCAGGGCAATGGCGATATAGGCCATCAGGAGGCTCGAAATCGTCTCGTTGACGCCGCGCAGGTGGCGCAGCGCCCCGACCGCGCCGATCCAGAAGCCGCCCACCGCCATGCCCGCGAGCGCCATCAAGGCAATGCCGACGCTCGCCGGAAGCCCCGGCATCAGCATGGCAACGGCCCCTGCCGCAACGCCGCCGAGCACGATTGCCCCCTCCCCGCCGATGATGACGAGGCCGAGCCGTGCCGGCAGTGCGACGCAGAGCGCCGCGAGCAGGAGGGGGGCCGCGCGCGTCAGCGTGTTCGTCCAGGAAAAGGCCGTGCCGAAGCCGGCCTTGAAGACGAGCGCGTAGAATTCGGCGGGCGACTTGCCGAGCAAGGCAAGGAAGAGTGCGAAGACGGCCATCCCCGCAACAAGGGCCGCCAGCGGCAGGAGCGCCGCCTCGATGCGGCGGGCACCGGCCTCGGTGAGGAAGCCGGTCCGCCCGGCAAGCCCGGTCATCTCATCGACATGCAGGCTCATGATCCCGCCTCCTTCTTCGCGCGCCCCTGTCAGGAGGTGGAGCCGACGACGCCTTCCACGAGGTAGTCCATGCTCTCCAGCGCCACGTCGGTTTCGACGAAGGACTGGCCCTCGGTCGCCACGACATTGCCCTTGTTGTCCTTGAGCGGCCCCTTGATGGCGGCAAAACCGCCCTTCATGATCTCGGCCTGCACGGCCTCGAAGCGGGTACGTGCCTCCGGCGTGACGGCGGGCCCGAGCGGGCTCATCTTGATGAACCCGTCGGCAAGACCGCCGCGCACGAAATTTTCGATGGTGCCGCCGGCAAGCGTGGTCTTGACCATGTCCGTATAGACCTTGGCCCAGTTCCACTCCGCGCCCGTCAGGTACTTTTCAGGCGCCAGCGCGCTCTGGTTGGCGTGGTAGCCGCACAGATACATGCCGCGGCCCGCACCCGTCTCCATCACCACCTTCGGCCCGTCCACATGGCAGGTGATGACGTCGACGCCCTGGTCGGCGAGCGCATTGGTGGCTTCCGCCTCCTTGACCGCCAGCGACCATTCGCCGGTGAAGATCACCTGGCAGGTGATGGTCGGATCGACGGCGCGGGCGCCGAGCAGGAAGGAGTTGATGTTGAGCAGCACCTGCGGAATGGGCTTGGCGGCGACGAAGCCGATCTTCTTCGACTTGGTGGCATAGCCGGCGGCGATTCCGTTCAGATACTGGCCCATGCCGATATAGCCGAAATAGGAGCCGACATTGGTCGGGTTGGCCGGCGTCCAGAGGCCGCCGCAATGCTCAAAGCGCACATTCGGGTTCTTGGGCGCGACGGCAAGGATATGGGGATCGAAGTAACCGAAGGACGTCGGGAAGAGCAGCGTCGCGCCATCGAAGCCGATCATGCTCTCCATGGTCTTCTGCACATCGACGGTCTCGGGAACCTGCTCCTCCTCGACGACCGTGACGCCTTCGATGGCCTTGACCGCCGCAGCCCCCTCGGCATGGGACTGGTTGTAGCCGAAATCGTCCTTCGGGCCGACATAGATGAAGCCGACCGTCAGGCCCGCCGCCCGCGCCGCACCGGCGGGCAGCAGGCCGGAGAGCGCCGCAGCGCCGGCAAGACCGGCCGAGTTCATCAGAAACTGGCGACGATTGGGCATCAGGATCTTCGACATGTGAACGTTCCCCGCTGTTCGTTGAACCGGGGCTGCCAAGGGTTCAGGCGGCAGCGCATCCGGCTTTCAGGCATTACTAATCCAGATGGACGCGCGTCTGTCTTGTGCTATGTTTCGACCAGCCCGCTGCAAAAAATGCAGCGGCGGACAAAGGCTTCCGATGCGCTATCTCGCCTCCATCCGTTACATCGATGCCGTGGTGAAGGCGGGCTCGATCCGAGCGGCCGCCGATACGCTCGCCATCACCTCGACGGCGCTCAACCGGCGCATTCTGGCGATGGAGGAGGAGCTGGGCGTGCCGATCTTCGAGCGGCTGGCGCATGGCGTTCGCCTCTCGGCGGCGGGCGAAATCTACATCCACCACATCCGTAACCAGCTCTCGGACATGGAGCGGGTGCGCTCGCAGATCGCCGATCTCTCGGGCGTGCGGCGCGGCCATGTGTCGATTGCCTGCAGCCAGGCGCTGTTGCCCTATTTCCTGCCGGAGCAGATCGCGCTCTATCGCAAGGAGCACCCGAACGTCACCTTCGGCGTGCACCTGCGCGACCGGGAGGCGGCCGAGCATGCCCTCGTCGATCACAGCGCCGATCTCGCCATCGTCTTCGAGCCGGTGCGCCTCACCGATTTCATGACGCTGATCCGGGTGCGCCAGCCGGTGCATGTGGTGATGGCGCCGGACCATCCTCTGGCGGCGAAAGCAACGGTGCGGCTGTCCGATTGCGTCGATTATCCGATTGCGCTGCCGACCACGCCCTACGGCGTGCGCCATCTGCTGGACATCGCCATGCGCATTGCCGGGGTGCGGCTCGACCCGGTCATCCAGTCCGACAATTTCGAGTTTCTGCGCAACCATGCGGTGGCGGAAAACATCGTCACCTTCCAGATCCCGATCGGCCTTTCCGACGAGACCTCGACGGGCCGCATGGTCTCGCGCCCGCTCGACGGACGCGACGTGCCCGCCGGCATTCTCTATCTTGGCCAGTTGAAGGGCCGGACGCTGCCGGTCGCCGCCGCGCGCTTCGCCTCGCAGCTGACCAGTGCGCTCGCCGGCCAGTTCGAGGTGTCCTGAGCCTCATGCAGGCGCTGGCCCTTCAGAAGATCCCCGTTTCCGTCGCCACGCGGCGATAGGCGGCGCCGGTGATGAAGCCGCCGTCGATGACGAAATCCTCGCCGGTGATGAAGGCGGCCGCATCGGAGGCGAGGAAAGCGACGAGCTCGGCAATCTCTTCCGGCGTACCGGAACGCTTCATCGGCTTCAGATACGGGCTCGCGGCTTTGAACCCGGTCACGACAAGGCCGGGGCAGACGGCGTTCACACGGATGTTGCGTCCCGCAAACTCCATGGCCGCACTGCGGATCAGGCCCCGCAGGCCCCATTTGCTGGCCGTATAAGCCGGGTCGTAATGGCCGGAAAAGCCGCTGTTGGAGGAGATGTCGACGATGGCCCCGCCGCCCGTTTCCGCCATCATGGGAACGATCGACTGGATGCCGAGGAAGGCGCCGGTGAGGTTCACCTTCATCACCCGCTCCCACGTTTCAAGCCCGGTATTGGCAACCGTCGAGCGGTTGATGATGCCGGCATTGTTGACAAGCACGTCGATGCGGCCCTTCCAGTCCCGGGCCAGCGCGACACCCCACCTCCCAGCTTTTCGGGTGGGACACGTCGAGAGAGATGAAACGGGCTCGCGGCCCTCCGCCTGCAAGGCCTCGGCCAGCGCCCGCCCCTCTTCCGCTATAGCTGACGAGATGGGCGACGCCGAAGATCATGGTGTTCGTATTGCCCGTCTGCCGGCGCACGCCGTCGACGTCGAGCCAGAGTGCGAGGCTTTGCGGGTCCGGCACCTCGTCGCGGATGTCATCGCAGGACCGATTTTGGAGCGCTGGATGACACGAGCCTATGGGCAAAATATGATCATGCAAGCATTTTGTTTAAGCTTCAATTATGTTCACTACACGCTCGGGAATCTCCATAAAATCCGGATGCTTGTGCAACAGCACGCTGCGCCCCACGCCTGCGGATCGCGACCCCTGCCCGACTCGAAACGCGCCGATATCTGCCAATGCACATATCGGCCGGCCCTCCCCATCCCAGAGCGTGCCGCCGATGCCGGCTGTCATCCGCATCAGGCCGAGCGGCGGCTGTCATCGCCGTTTGCCCGCAACAGGGCCATGATGACGGGGCCGAGCGAGAACTCGCCGCGTCCGGCCTTCGCGGTCAGATCGCGCAGATAGCCGCCGGCCGAATGGATCTGCCCTGCCCTTTCCAGGATACAGGCGATCGTCACCGCCGCATTTTCCGGCCCCATGATCTCGCAGGCCTCCTGATAGGCCGATGGGCTGACGCCCAGCATGGAGCGGACCACGACAGCCGCCGCCATCAACTCGCGCCAGCTCGAAATCGCGCCGCCCGGCCCATAATCGCCAATCTGCGGGCAGGCCTTCAGCACCAGTCCCAGCGGATAGGACTTGATCGGCTCGCTCTGCTGTCGCGATTTGACCGTGTCGGGTGCCGCCTGCTTCGTTTCGAAGCGTGGTTCAAGTTCATGGATGGAGTCGGTATTTGAATTCTGTATGTGGCGGTCATCCTGGCCGGGATTGCCGGACATAGTTTCAGATTTCATCTGAACTTCCAGCCTGTTGAGGATTTCGTCGCGCAGCATTTGCATCTCGTCGAGCACGGATTCGACGGTCTGGCGGTCCGGGGTTCGCGGAAGGCGTCCGACAAGCTCCAGATAGATCGCCTCGATCGCGAGCCAGTCGCCGGAAGCCCCCTCCTCCATCGCCGCCGTGATCAGCTTGCGCACGTCGCGCCGGCAGATGGTCAGGGCCTCGCGGGACCGCTTGAACAGCCTCGCTTCCGCCGCCACCAGCTGCGCCGTGCCTGCGAGCTCCGCCGCACGGGCGTAGAGCGGCGCCAGGCTAAAGCCGAAGGCAGCCTCGATATCGCCGTCGCTGTCACGATGGGCGTAGCGCTTGCCATTCGGGCTGTCATGGCGTTCGATCAGACCGGCCTCGACGAGCGCGGCAAGGCACCGGCGCAATGTGCGCCCTGAAATGCCGTGGGCGCGGACCGAAAGCTGCGCATTGGAAGGGAAGACGATCATCGACCGCTCCGCGGAAAGCTCGGTTTCCGGATAAAAGCTGAGGAGCGCGCTGAGCACGGCCAGCGCACGATCCTGCAGGCCGAGCAGCGTGCGCGCCTCGCAGGCATCGCGAAAGACCTTCCATTTGTCGATATCGGCATGCTGCGCGCTGTCGCGCGTTTCCATCTGCCGTTTCACCAGCGCAAGCTTCGCCGGCCGCCGCCCGAAGGGCGTCGTCACACTTCCGATCTGCATTTCTTTCACCTTTCAAATGGCAAAAGAAATCCGCTCACCAAAACGGTGCCAAAGACTCTTGACTATGATTCGGGGAAGTGCGATTCTCGGGTTGCTTAGATCTGAGAAGGGCTTCCACGACGGCGACGTTTGGGGGCCTTTTTCTTTTGCGCTCTACCTTTCCTCGGTTCTGCTGGCTGACAGGAACTCCTGGTGCAGGCGTTCCAGATTGTCCGTGATGAAGCGGCCGAACTTCGCAGCCTGATCCGACTTCAACGCAATCGAGTAGCTCTTGCCGGCGCCCTTGAATTCGGCCCGGACGGAGGCATCGCCTGCCCGCCACTCGCCGGTGTTTCGCGGCTGTTTCTGCGGCCGCTCGGCCTTGTTGATCTCGGCCACCAGTCGCTCGAACCGCGCGTCCGATTCCAGCCCATCGAAGCCATCGGCCTCCAGGCTGGCGAGGACGAGCGCCTTGACCGATGGCTTCTCGATCTTCTGGGCAAAGTCGATCCAGCGGTCGCGACCGATCGATCGGGCCGGACCGATGCGCTGGACCACGTCCTCCGGTACCCGACTCGAGACCGAGAACATCCGCGTCAGCATCGGCGCATCCACGGCCAGCGCAGCCTGGATCGTCGGCTTGTCGTAACCGAGATCGGCAAGGCGCTGGGCGAACATGGACCGCTCGATAAAGGAGAGGTTCTGCCGCGCGGAATTTTCCTGGCCCTGCGCAATCACGTGGTCGGCGTCGGAGATGTCCTTGATGACGGCGCGCACCGTGCGGCCAAGCTCGCGGGCCGCGCGGGCGCGGCGATGGCCGAAAACGATCTGGTAGCGCCCTTCCGCCGTGGGGTGAGGGCGCACCAGGATCGGCGAATCCTGCCCTCGCTCCCGGATCGCCGCAACCAGCTCGGCATAGGCGGCGTCATCCTCACCCATGCGGTCGGAGACGAACGACGTTTCGAGTTCCGCCGTATCGAGCTCCACGACGCGCTCGCCGGAAAGGGTCTCGGCGAGCGCCGCCTTTTCCGCGAGCTCGTTGAGAGAACTGATCATCGATCGGGATGCGCCCTTGGCCGCATAGCCGGCGCTTGCTTTCCGTTCCTTGGCCCCATCCTGCGGGGCGGTGATGTTGGCAAACACGTCGCGGCGCGCCATCAGACGATCCTCCAAATGGTGAACTGACTGAATTGATTGGAGAAATGAGCCGTCTGTACGGCTGACAATCGCTTATGCATGGCGCCGCCCCCAGGCCTTGTGCAGGAGATCGATGACCTCGGCATTCACGGCATCCATGGATTCGCGCGCCCGGTCATAGGTGGCGGGCGTGAACTGCGAGCGCTCGACCTCATAGAGGGTCTGCTTGGTGAGGCCCGCATCGGAAATCGCAGTCGATTTGACCATGTGATTGCGCATCATCTGCGCGGCGAACATGCTCTGCATGAAGCCGACCATCTGCTGCTGGGGAATGTCCATCGGCTCGTAACGCGTCACCAGATAGCGGAACCAGTCGAGCGAGACATTCACCCCGACCGCCTCGACGCTTTTCAGGATATTGCCGAGCATCAGCAGGAACTGGCTCATCGACATGATGTCGAGCATTTGCGGATGCACGGTGATCAGCACGGAGGTCGCCGCCGTCAGCGCCGTCAGCGTGAGATAACCGAGCTGGGGAGGGCAGTCGATGACGACGACGTCGTAGCGATCATCCACCTCGGCCAGCGCCTCGCCGATCCGGGTGTAAAAGAGCTTGCCGGCGGTCGAATCCTTGCGCTGCATGGCGATCGGCGTCTCGTATTCGTATTCCTGCAATTCGAGATTGGCGGGCACCACGTCGAGGTTTGGAAAGTTGGTGGGCTGGATGACCTCGGTGATCGAGCGGCGCTCCTCGTCATAGCGCAGTGCCTCGTAGAGCGAAGCCTTCTCGTCCAGCTCCGGCTGGATGCCGTAGAGCGCCGTCAGCGAGGCCTGCGGATCGAGGTCGACGGCCAGCACGCGATAACCGCGAAGCGCCAGATATTGGGCCAGATGCGCGGCCGTGGTCGTCTTGCCGGACCCACCCTTGAAGTTGACGACGGCCACCACCTGCAGACGCTCGCCGTTCTTTCGATGCGGCACGCGCTCGAGCAGGGCGCGCAGGTCGTTCACCTGCTCGGCCGTATAGTAGCGTCGCCCCGTGGTCGTCGTTGTCGGCTCGACGCCCTTGCCCTGCAGGTGCAGCTTCTTCAGATAGCTCTGGGACACGCCGACGAAATCGGCGACCTCCGCAAGCGAGAACTGGCGAAGTGTCTTCTGGGCGTTCGGCGGAAACTTTTCCTGTCGCAACATGTCGAGCTTCGACGAGATGTCGCCGCCTTGCTCAAGGATGATATCGGCAAAACCCGGGACTTTTTCAGGGCTGGCGATTTTCACGTTCATTTTGATTTCCGCTGTCAGTCACGATATTTTTGCCAAATTGCAGCCATTATCGTCACAGTGCGCCGATTCCTCGATTCTGGCAAGGAAAAGAGGGTTAATGAAACGTTAACCCCGCCTGGAGCGCATGGGGATGAACCGCGGCGCGATTTCGGCGACGCCTCGAATTTTTCGCTTTGATCTTCGGCCCTTGTGCAAGGCGCGTGATTTTTCGGCCGCAAGTTTTGTCCACCTGCCGCATGCCCTTCGCAGGGCGACAGGCTCGAGAACTTCGGAATAGCTGAGTCGCAGACGATCTGCGCAGCAAAACGCAGAGGGGAGGGGACACCGGGGAGCCGCCCCGATCACTGCAGGCGTTCCTTGCGAATTGGGGAAGGAAGGATTGGCAGGGACGCGCGCGCAGTCGCCGAGCCGTGTCTTGGGCTCGAGGCTGCAAGTCCCCCGGATTGCGGTGCAGCCGCTGAACCTTGGAGGGGAGGGGAGGGGTACGCGGATCCCCTTACCGCGCGCCGTGTCGTGCTGCTCTGGGCGGCGGGTTATCCGCGGCCTGCGATGGCGTGACGTCGCGGTGTCCGGCGCGTGCCGCCGCTGCGAAGACCGCGCCGATGCCGATCAGGACCGGTTCGTCGACGCCGATCTCGCCGATGGCAGCGGGCAGCGCGTCGAGCCGTCCCGTCCAGCGACGTTCGCGGGCGCGGCTGACCGCCGAGAGGACGGCAACCGGCGTGTCAGCCGGCATGCCCCTTGCGCACAGTTCGGCCGTGATGGCGCTCGCGGTGCGGCCGCCCATATAGAAGATGCTGGTTTGGCCGGGGGCCGCCAGCGAGGCCCAATCCAGCGTTGCCGGCAGCACGCCGTGGCGCGAATGGCCGGTGACGAAGCGCACCTGCTGGGCGTGATTGCGATGCGTGAGCGACGTCTTCAGCGATGCCGCCATGGCCGAGGCGGCCGTAATGCCCGGCACGACCTCGACCGGGATGCCCTCGGCCTCCAGCCGCTCGATCTCCTCGCCGGCGCGCCCGAAGATCATCGGGTCGCCGGATTTCAGCCGCACCACACGTTTGCCGTCCTTGGCAAAGCGCACCATCATGTCGTTGATATCGTCCTGCTTGCAGCTTTCGCGCCCGCCCCGCTTTCCCACGAGAAAGCGCTTCGCTTCCCGCCGCGCCAGTTCCAGCACCTCGGAGGAGACGAGATCATCAAACAGGATGACATCGGCCGCCTGCAGGGCACGCATGGCCTTCAGTGTCAGCAGTTCGGCGTCGCCAGGTCCCGCCCCGACCAAAGTGACGGAACCGATCGACGGCGCCTCGACAAGGCGGTCGGTCTCGGCGAGCAAGGTCGCCGCGTCGCCCGCCCCGGGTGCGGCATTGGTCGAGAGGCTGCGGTCCACGAAGCGCTCCCAGAAGCGGCGGCGCTCCGGGCCGGGCGCAAGGCGCGCATTGACCGTCCCGCGCAGGGCCTGGGCCAGCGCCGCCCATTGCTTGAGCGCTGGCGGCAGCAGGGTCTCGATGCGACGACGGATCGCCTGGCCGAGGATCGGAGCCGCTCCGTCCGTGGAGATGGAGACGATCACCGGCGAGCGATTGACGATCGACCCGAACTGGAACTGGCAATAGGCCGGCTTGTCGATCACGTTGACGGGCACGCCCGCGGCCCGCGCCGCGCAAAAGAAGGCCCGGGCCTCATCCTCCGTTTCGCAATCGGCCAGCGCCAGCGCCGCGCGCGCGAAGACGCCGCAATGCCAGGGATGGGGATGGTGGGTCACGCCGTCCTTCTCGACCAGCGCCGCCATGCTGTCGCCGACGTCTTCGCACGGGCAATAGAGATCGACCGTTGCGCCGCAGGCTATCAGCAGTTCGGCCTTCCACGCCGCGCCGTCCGATCCGCCGGCGAGCACGACGCGCTTGCCCGAAAGGTTCCAGAAGACCGGCAGCTTGGCGAGCGGGGCGATCCGCTCGGACGCGTCACTCGGCGGCAAGGAGATGGGTCGCATCGAGGATCCTCCTGATTTCGGGGCGGCAGGAGCCGCAATTGGTTCCGGCATTAAGGCACGCGCCGACCGCTTCCACCGACTGGCAGCCTGCCTGAACGGCGGCTGCGATCTCGTTGATGCCGACGGAAAAGCATGAGCAGACGATGGCGCCCTTGTCCGGACGATCCGGGGAGGGGCGGCCCGCAACGAGGCGGGTGCGGGCCTGCGGATCGGGGTGGTCTGCCGCGAGCTGGTCCGCCGCCCATTGGCGGGAGACCGCAACCGGCTCGCGTGACACGAAGAGCGCGGCCAGGAGACGCCCGTCCGCAAAGGCCAGCACACGATGCTCGCCTTCGCTGCGATCGACATAGCCTGACGTTGCAATGCCGTCAGAGAGCTTGAGGCTACCACGCAGCCACGCTTCCCAGCCTTCGGCGGGCATGGCCCCGGCCAGTTCCAGCCGGTAGCCGCCCTCCGTTTTTGCAATCGCCCAGTAGGGGAAGGGGAGGTCGGCAGGCTTTTCGGCACAGACGAGAAAACCATAGGCGGGCGCCGCATATCTCTCGACGGCGACGGCGGCCTGCTTGAGGGCTGGCTGTCCGGAGACGGGGTCGGTCCGTCCCGGCACCAGCACGTCGACACGCGCGCTCGGCGCCGTTTCGCCCGTCCAGTGCATCGGCACGAAGACGGAGCCGCGCGCCTGCCGCTCGGTCAGCAGGGCCCGCACGATGATGGCAGAGCCGCCCGGCCGCGCGACCGTGACAAGATCCGCGTCGGCAATGCCGCGAGCGCGCGCATCCGATGGGTGAATCTCGCAGAAGGGCTCGGCAATGTGGGCAGACAATCTCGCGGCCTTCGCTGTGCGGGTCATGGTGTGCCAGTGGTCGCGGATACGGCCGGTGTTGAGGATGAAGGGCGCGGCGGGATCGAAGGGCAGGGCAGGGGCGGGCGTGACGGCGATGAAGCGCGCTCTGCCGTCGCCGGTCTGGAAGACTCCCTGACCAAAAAGGCGCTTCTGCGGCCGCGCGCCCTTCGGCTGCGGCCACTGGAAGGGGGAGAGGGCCTCATAGCCGTCCACGTCGATGTCGGCATGGGCACCAATGTCGAAGCTGCGTTCTCCTTCATTCTCGAAAGCGGAAAGCCCGGCGTGCTCGGCAAAGATCACCGCCGGGCCGGCGTAAGTGAAGGCATCGGCAAAGCCCATGCGTCGGGCAACTTCGGCCAGATGCCACCAGTCCGGTCGCGCTTCGCCGGGCGCACCGAGGAAAGCGCGCTGGCGCGAGATGCGGCGCTCGGAATTGGTGACGGTCCCGGACTTCTCCCCCCAGCCGGCCGCCGGAAGCAGCACATGGGCCAGCCGCGCCGTGTCGGTGTCGCCCTGCATGTCGGAGACGACGACGAAGGGGCAGGCGAGAAGCGCAGAGCGCACCCTATCCGCATCCGGCATGGAGACGACAGGGTTGGTGGACATGATCCAGATCGCCTTGATGCGCCCGTCCGCCACGGCCTCGAACATCTCGACAGCCTTGAGGCCCGGTCTTTCAGCCATGACGGGCGACGCCCAGAAGCGCTGCACGCGCTCCCGGTGCACGGGGTTTTCGATTGCCATATGGGCAGCGAGCATGGTGGCGAGCCCGCCGACCTCGCGCCCGCCCATGGCATTGGGCTGACCGGTCAGCGAGAAGGGGCCCATGCCGGGGCGGCCGATGCGGCCGGTGGCGAGGTGGCAGTTGAGGATGGCATTGACCTTGTCCGTGCCGGCGGCCGACTGGTTGACGCCCTGGCTGTAGCAGGTCACCACTCGCTCGGTCTCGGCGAAGAGATGGAAGAACCGGCGCAGCAGCATGGCCGAAAGGCCGGTGGCCTCGGCAAGGGCCACCATGTCGAGCCGCCCGGCCGCCACCAGCGCAGCGCCAAAGCCGGACGTGTGTTCGCCGACGAAGCCCTGGTCGATGCGGTTTGCCTCGGTAAGGTGGGCCAACAGGCCGTTGAAGAGTGCAACGTCCCCATCCGGGCGAACCGGTAGATGCAGATCGGCGATATCAGAGGTCGCCGTGCGGCGCGGATCGATGACGACGACCTTCAGTTCCGGACGCGCTGCCTTGGCGGCGGCAAGGCGCTGGTAGAGCACCGGGTGGCACCAGGCCATATTCGAACCGGTGAGAACCACGAGATCGGCAAGCTCCAGATCCTCATAGCAGCCCGGCACCGTATCCGAGCCGAAGGCGCGCCTGTGACCGGCGACGGAAGATGCCATGCAAAGCCTTGAATTTGTATCGATATTAGCCGAGCCGATGAAGCCTTTTATCAGCTTGTTGGCGACGTAGTAATCCTCGGTCAGCAACTGGCCGGAGACGTAGAAGGCAACCGAATCCGGCCCGTGCTCGGCAATCGTCTCTTTGAAGCGCTGCGCCACGATATCGAGGGCAGCATCCCAGCTTGCGGTCCTGCCATGCACCTGCGGCGCCAGCACGCGCCCGTCGAGATCCAGCGTTTCGGCCAGCGCCGAGCCCTTGGAACAGAGACGGCCGAAATTGGCCGGATGGTCCGGATCGCCCTTGACGCTGACGGCGCCGTCGTCCTCGACGCGGGCAATGACCCCGCAGCCGACGCCGCAATAGGGGCAGGTGGTGCGGGTTTCAGTAGGCATGGGTGCGGCTCCCGATCTTCGCAGGACAGGAGGTGGAGAATGAACCAATTGACGCGGAACGGAGCGCAGCGTCCATCCGGTCGCAACCGGTTGTCGACAGGGCCGCGATGCAGCGACGCACCCACACCCTGCCCGTCATCCTCGGGCTTGATCCGAGGATCCACGCCCCCATCGCCGCCGCCCGCGACTGGATCCTCGGGTCAAGCCCGAGGATGACGGCGAAGAATGTGAGCATTCGGTTGCCTGCCGCGTTGTCAGCGAGGCGATCTCGGTTGTCCACGCGCCATGGGATGCCTTCCCCTGCCTGATCCAGGCGGAGCCCTGTCTCTTCTCCCCTTGGGGAGAAGGTGGCCAGAAGGGCCGGATGAGGGGTCTCCCTCCCTTTGCGGAAGTGGGAACCCCTCATCGCCTCACTCCGTTCGGCACTTCTCCCCAAGGGGAGAAGAGGGAAAGCCGCGCCCACCATCATCTCCCTCACTCCGCCGCCAAGAGTGCCGTAGCCTCGAGCGCAATCGACAGCTGACCGTCGATATTGCGCACCGGGATCGTGCGCACCGCGCCCTCATCCGCCCCGAGCGCCTTGCCGCTTTCCAGCGAGATCACCCAGTTGTGCAGGGGGCAGGTGACGGCATTGCCGTGGACGATGCCCTGGCTCAGCGGCCCCCCCTTGTGCGGGCACTGGTCCTCGATGGCGAAGACCTCGTTTTCGGCGGTGCGGAAGACGGCGATCTTGCCGTCCGGGGTCTTCACGCAGCGCGCGCCACGCAGCGGAATGTCGTCGATATGGCCGATGGCGATGAAGGTCGTGCTCATGATCTCACTCCGCTGCCTGAGGAAAGCCGACGGTAGCCATCGGTTTGAACTCGTGCTTGTCCTTGCCGGAGACGCGCTCCGACCAGGGATCGACCTGGGCAAACTTCTGGCTGAAGACGAAGCGCTCGTAATAGGCGCGGCGCTTGTCGCCATCCTCCATGATCTGCCGGCGGATCTCGTCATGGCCGATGCGTTTGGCCCATTTGTAGATGCGCTCGAGATAGCGACCCTGCTCGCGATACATCTGGGTGAGCGCCACGATATGCTCCAACGCCTCGTCCTCGGTCTTGACGAGACCCAGAACATCCGTGCCCTTGATGTCGAGGCCGGCCGCGCCTGCAAAATGGATCTCGAAGCCGGAATCCACGCAGATGACGCCGATATCCTTGCAGGTCGCCTCGGCGCAGTTGCGCGGACACCCGGAAACGGCAAGCTTCAGCTTGGCCGGGGTCCACGAACCCCACATGAATTTCTCGATGCGGATGCCGAGCCCGGTCGAATCCTGCGTGCCGAAGCGGCACCAGTCGGAGCCGACGCAGGTCTTCACGGTTCTCAGTCCTTTGGCATAGGCCTGACCCGAGATGAAGCCGGCCTTGCCGAGATCGGCCCAGACGGCGGGCAGGTCTTCCTTCTCGATGCCGAGCAGGTCGATCCGCTGACCGCCGGTGACCTTCACCATCGGGATTTCAAACTTGTCCACGACATCGGCGATGGCGCGCAGCTCCGCGGCATTCGTCACGCCGCCCCACATGCGCGGCACGACGGAATAGGTGCCATCCTTCTGGATATTGGCGTGCACACGCTCGTTGATGAACCGCGACTGGTAGTCGTCGGCGTACTCGTCCGGCCAGTCGCAGACGAGGTAATAGTTAAGCGCCGGACGGCACTTGGCGCAGCCGCAGGAGGTCTTCCATTCCAGCTCCTGCATGACGGCGGGAATGGACGTCAGCCCCTTGGCCTTGATCAGCCGGCGCACGTCGTCATGACCGAGCTCGGTGCAGGTGCACATGGGCGTGACGGCGGCGGGGTTATAGGCATCGCCCAGCGTCAGCGACATGAGCTGCTCGACAAGGCCGGTGCAGGAGCCGCAGGAGGCCGACGCCTTGGTGTGGGCGCGCACGCCGTCCAGCGTCGTCAGGCCCTTGGCCGTGATGGTCGAGGTGATCTTGCCCTTGCAAATGCCGTTGCAGCCGCAGATTTCCGCATCATCCGGCAAGGCTGCAACGGCCGCCATAGGGTCCAGGGGCGCACCCCCCTGGAACGACTGGCCGAAGATCAGCGTATCGCGCATAGCGGAAATGTCGGTGCCCTTCTTCTTGAGGTCGTTGAACCAGGCGCCGTCGGAGGTCTCGCCATAGAGAACGGTGCCTATGATGCGGTTGTCCTTGATGACGACGCGCTTGTAGATGCCCGCCGTCGCATCGCGCAGCACGATCTCCTCGCGGTCGTCGCCATCGGCGAAATCGCCGAGCGAGAAGAGGTTGATGCCCGTCACCTTCAGCTTGGTCGGCGTGTCGGAATGAACGAAGGCGGGCTTGTTGTCGCCGGCAAGATGGGCGGCGGCGACACGCGCCATTTCATAGAGCGGCGCGACGAGGCCATAGACCATGCCGTCCACCTCGGCGCATTCGCCAACCGCGAGGATGTCGCCATCGGAGGTCCGCATGCCGGCATCGACGACGATGCCGCGATTGACCGCAAGGCCGGCCTCCCTGGCAAGGCCCGCATTCGGCCGGATGCCGACGGCCATGACGACCAGCGTTGCCGGAATGATCGTGCCATTGTCGAGCTCGATGCCCTCGACCCGATCCGTGCCGAGGATGCGCCTGGTGTTGGCCTTGGTGATGACCTTGATGCCGCGTTCCTCGACCGCCTTCTGCAGCAGGTAGCCGGCGGCGGGATCGAGTTGGCGCTCCATCAGCGTCGGCATGACATGCAGCACGGTCACGTCCATGCCGCGCAGCGCAAGGCCGGCCGCGGCTTCGAGACCGAGCAGCCCGCCGCCGATGACGATGGCTTTTTCGCGCGATTGCGCGGCGAGCAGCATGGCGTCGACGTCGTCCAGATCGCGATAGGTGATGACGCCGGGCAGGTCCTTGCCCGGCACGGGGATGATGAAGGGCACCGAGCCGGTGGCGATGACCAGCTTGTCATAGCTCTCCGTCACGCCATGGTCGGAGGTGACCGTGCGGGCGTCGCGGTCGATGGCGACGATGCGATGGCCCTTGTAGAGGGTCACGTTGTTGTCGATGTACCAGCCGTCGCCATGGATGATGATGTCCTCGAAGGTCTTTTCGCCCGAGAGGACCGGCGAGAGCATGATGCGGTCATAGTTGACGCGCGGCTCGGCGTTGAAGATCGTGACGTCGTAAAGACCCGGCGCCTGTTCGAAGAGGTGTTCGAGCATGCGGCCGGGCGCCATGCCGTTGCCGATGATGACGAGTTTTTCGGCCATGGTCCTTACTCCGCGGCTTCGACGAAGCGGTGGCGTTCGTAGAGGAACTTCAGCACGGCTTCGCGGGATTTGAGGTAGGTGCGGTCGGCGGCGAGCGCGATGCGGTCGCGCGGCCGGGGGATCGGAACGTCCAGCACCTCGCCGATGCGGGCGGCAGGTCCGTTGGTCATCATCACGATACGGTCGGAGAGGAGAACAGCCTCGTCGACGTCATGGGTGATCATGATCATCGTGTTGCCGAGCCGCGCATGGATTTCCATCACGGCGTCCTGAAGATGGGCGCGGGTCAGCGCATCGAGCGCGCCGAAAGGCTCGTCGAGCAGCAGGATCTTCGGCTCCATGGCAAGCGCCCGGGCAATGCCGACACGCTGCTTCATGCCGCCGGAGATTTCGGAGGGACGCTTGTCCTTGGCATGGCCCATCTGCACGAGGTCGAGATTGCGCATGACCCAATCGTGCTTCTCGGCCTTGCTCTTGCGGCCGGCGAAGACCTTGGAAACGGCAAGGTTGACGTTTTCATAGACGGTCAGCCAGGGCAGCAGCGAATGGTTCTGGAAGACGACGGCGCGTTCGGGGCCGGGCGCGTTGACCTCCTGGTTTTCCAGAAGCACGGCGCCGGAAGACACCCGCGTCAGGCCGGCGATCAGGTTGAGCAGGGTGGATTTGCCGCAGCCGGAATGGCCGATGATGGAGACGAATTCGCCCTTGTCGATGGTGAGCGTCACGTCCTTCAGGACTTCCGTGCGGGTGCCGGCACGTTCGAAGGTTTTGTCGATATGGTCGATCTTGAGATAGGCGGTCATGACTGTCGTCTCCTCAGTTGCGGGCCGTGCCGCGGGTGACGACGCTGCCGAGGGCTGCGACCAGCTTGTCGAGGACAAAGCCGGTCACGCCGATATAGGCGAGCGCCACGATGATGTCAGAGAGGCGAGAGGAGTTCCAGGCGTCCCAGATGAAGAAGCCAATGCCGACGCCGCCCGTCAGCATCTCGGCGGCGACGATCGCCAGCCAGGAGAGGCCGACGCCGATACGAAGCCCGGTGAAGATGTAGGGAGCGGCGGCCGGCACCATGATGCGGATGAAGAATTCCATCGGATTGAGGCGCAGCACGCGGGCGATGTTGCGGTAGTCGTCCGGGATGTTGCGCACGCCGACGGCGGTGTTGATGATCACCGGCCAGATCGAGGTGATGAAGATCACGAAAATGGCGGAGGGATTGCTGTTCTGGAACGCGGCGAGCGACAGCGGCAGCCAGGCGAGCGGTGGCACGGTGCGCAGCACCTGGAAGATCGGATCGAGGCCGCGCATGGCCCAGACGGACTGGCCGACCACGGCGCCGAGCAGGACGCCGACGACGGCGGCGAGCCCGAAACCGATCGCCACGCGCTCCAGCGAGACCAGAACGCGCCAGGCAAGGCCGATATCCTGCGAGCCATAATCGAAGAAGGGATAGGCGATCAGGTCGTAGCTGTCGGTGAAGACCTGCGACGGCGGCGGCAGCGTTGCGCCCGGTCCGGAACAGAGGGCCTCCCACAGCGCCAGGAGCGCGATCAGCACCACCAGCGGCGGCACGACGGTGCGCAGCATGTGCTGGCCGAGCCGGGCAAGATTCAGCCGCGCCTGCGGGCGCTGGGCCAGGGTGAGGACAGTGCCGGCGGGCCGGGCGGCGATGGCTCCCGATGGCGGCGTCACGGGCGCCTCGGTGATGCTCTTTCGGGCTGTTGCGGTCATGGGCTGGTCCTTTTTCAAGCGGCACGGCGCCTGCGGTGTCGTTTCGGGCGGAGCCGCCCCTCATCGCTTCCGGGTGAGGGGCAGGCGCGCATCAAGCGCTGGCCTTGATGGTCAGGCTGTCGAGGTAGGCCTTCGGGTTTTCGGGATCGAAGACCTTGCCGTCGAAGAAGGTCTCGGGGCCGCGGGAGGTGGAAGCCGGGATATCGGCGGCGGCAACGCCAAGCTCCTTGGCGGCCTCCCGCCAGATGTCCTCACGGTTGACCTTGTCGACGAGGGCCTTGATGTCGGTGTCGGGCGCGAACTTGCCCCAGCGGATGTTCTCGGTCAGGAACCAGGCGTCGTGGCTTTTGAAGGGATAGGACGCATGGTCCTTCCAGAACTTCATCTCGAGGCCGGTATTTTCCGCCACGCGGCCATTGCCGTAGTTGATCGTGCCCTTGAGACGGCCGGCGACATCCTTCGGCGGCACGTTGAACCACTGGCGCTTGCCCAGAATGGTGGAAAGCTCTTCCTTGTTGTCCATGCTGTCGGCCCACATCTGGGCTTCCATCACGGCCATCATCAGCGCCTTGGTGGCGGCAGGGTTCTTCTCGATCCAGTCGCTGCGAAGGCCGAGCGCCTTTTCCGGATGGCCCTTCCACAGCTCGCCGGTGGTGCAGGCGGTGAAGCCGATGCCCTGGTTGACGAGCTGCTCGTTCCACGGCTCGCCGACGCAGAAGGCGTCCATGTTGCCGACCTTCATGTTGGCGACCATCTGCGGCGGCGGCACCACGATGGTGGAGACATCCTTGTCCGGGTCGATGCCGCCGGCGGCCAGCCAGTAGCGGATCCACAGGTCATGCGTGCCGCCGGGGAAGGTCATGGCGACCTTGATCTCGCCGCCCGCCGCCTTCTTGGCCGCGAACGCGTCCTTCAGTTTCGAGGCATCGAGCTGCACGCCGGTCTCGGCATATTCCTTCGCAACTGAAACGCCCTGGCTGTCGAGGTTGAGGCGGGCGATGATCGACATCGGCACGGGCACGTTGTTCTGCGTCACCTTGCCGGTGGAGATGAGGTACGGCATGGGGGTGAGGATATGGGCGCCGTCGATGCCGTTGGCCTCGCCGCCCAGCACGAGGTTGTCGCGCGTTGCGCCCCAGGACGCCTGCTTCAACACCTCGACATCCGGCAGCCCGTATTTTTCGAAGATACCCTTTTCCTTGGCGACGATCAGCGGCGCGGCGTCGGTGAGCGCGATATAGCCAAGCTTGACGCTGGCGACCTCAGGCCCGGCGCTGGCGGCGAAAGCGCCGGAGGGGAAGGCCATGCGCACCGCGCCGATGAGGGCAGCGGCGGAGCTGACCTTGAGGATCTGACGGCGGGTGATGTTCATTCCTGTAGTCTTCGTCATGGTTCGTGGTCCCTCTGGCGTTCGACGGAGATCCGGAAACAAAAAAAACGCCGCTTGCTCATCTGCTGGAGCCTGGCGGGAGGAGCCGGGCAGCAAAGAAGCCTGCGACGTCGGTGTCTGATGGTTATATGCGCCACCATGGGCGCTCATCCGTCCTGCGATCGCCGTTGACCGCGGACAGAAAAAACAAAGCAAGGGGCGTGCCAGTTTTGGGTCATCGCTTCATGACCCTGAAAAACAGGCGGTTTTTCTGACGCTGGACCGCTCGTCCCTGCGGCGGCAATCCGCACCCTGCATCTTCCGTGGCCTTGCCCTCTGCGCAGATGCCGCAGATTTGTGCAGCGCACGAATTCAGCCCTCGTCGGTTTCCGTGGCCATGGCGACCGGAGAGCGAACGGGAAAGCCGGCCACATAGGCCGCCAGATCGACGGGATCGAAGCGGCGGGCGTCCATGAACATCTCGAGCGCGGCCGCATCCTCCGGGCCCGGGAGCATCGCGTCGGGTCCAAGCGCCGCCGTGTAGAGATCGGGCCGGAAGGCGCTGGTCGCGCGGGCCATGTTCGCCTCGCTGAAGTCCACCTGCCCCCAGCGCATCATCTGGCTGTAGATCCACAGCGCCTGGTTCGGACGGGGATAGTTGGCGGCGCCGCGGTGGAAGAGGAAATAATCCGGGATCCGCCGTTTCGTGCCCCGCGCATCCAGCGAGAATTCGCCGTCGAGAACACGGCGGATGATGGTGCGGGGCGCGGCGATGTAGCGGGTATCGCTCAGGATCGCGGCGAGGTCGTCGCGATGGGCGGGATCGTCGCACCAGCGGGCCGCCCGGTCGAGCGCCACGATCAGCCGCGACACCGTGTCGGCATTGGCCTCGGCCCAGTCCGGGCGAAGGCCCAGCACCTTTTCGGGCGCGAGCGGCCAGATATCCTGCTTGGCGGCCACGATCCGCCCCGTGCCGCGCTCCGAGGCGATCATGTTCCAGGGCGCACCGACGCAGAAACCGTCGATGGCGCCGGCGGCCAGCGCATCGGAGGTGAGCGGCGGCGGCACGACCACGAGCTTCACGTCGCGGTCGGGATCGATGCCGCCCGCCGCCAGCCAGTAGCGGAATTCGTAGTTGTGCGAGGAGAAGGGGTAGGTCATGCCGAGCGTCGGCGGCGCCTCGCCGCGCGCCTTCATGTCGGCGAGAACGGCGGCCAGCGCCCTGGCATTGGCAAGCGCGCTCGCATCGTCGGCAAGGCCTGCCTGCGCCTTCATGCGCTCGTAAAGACGAACAGACAGCGTGATCGCATTGCCGCCGCGCCCGAGGGAGAATGGGGTCAGCGTCGGCGAGGGGTTCGAGCCAAGCCCCAGCATCGAGGCGACGGGCATGGGCGAGAGCATGTGGGCGATGTCGAACTGGCGGAAGGCCAGGCGATCGCGCACATTGGCCCAGGACACATCGCGCACGAGATCGAGCGTGAGGCCTTCGCGGTTTGCAAAGCCGATCTCCGCCGCCACGATCAGGATCGAGGCATCCATCAGCGGAATGAAGCCGGCGCGCAGCGTCTTGTGTTCGCGGCCCGTGGAAAGGACCGGTGCCTTCACGGCATTACCGCCGGTCTCAATGGAGAACATGTCACTCACCCGTTTTCTCCCGCGGCCCCTCGCGCATCACAGCAAAAGGCCCGCGGCCGTCACCACGCTC
Source organism: Rhizobium sp. RU20A (assembly GCF_900155885.1). Lineage (GTDB taxonomy): Bacteria > Pseudomonadota > Alphaproteobacteria > Rhizobiales > Rhizobiaceae > RU20A. The sequence continues at coordinate 62,771 of NZ_FTMB01000011.1, read as the reverse complement.
TGGGCGATGTCGGCCAGCTTCTTCTTCTCGTTCATGGCGGTCTGGCGCAGCAGGGCGAAGGCCTGCTCTTCGCTGAGACCCCGCATCTTCATGAGGATGCCCTTGGCGCGCTCGATCACCTTGCGCTCTTCGAGCGCCGTCTTCGCCTCCGCCAGTTCCCGCTGCAGGCGGCTGAAGGCGTTGAAGCGGCTGACGGCCATGTCGAGGATCGGCTTCACCCGCTCCTTCTTGAGGCCATCGACCACATAGGCCGAGACCCCGGCATCCACGGCCGCCTCGATCGCCGCCGTATCCGAGCGGTCCACGAACATGGCGATCGGCCGGGAAATGGTCCGCGTCAGCTGGAACATGTGCTCCATCATGTCGCGATTGGGGTTCTCGATATCGATGATGATGACGTCGGGCGAGAGGGTCTCGATCAGCCGCGCGACGCCCTGCACCTCGTGAATGACGGTGACATTGCAATGGCCGGCCTCGGTCAGCCCCGCCTCGATGATGGAGGCGCGAATGGCATTCTCGTCGATGACGAGGATGGTCAGGTCGGCGCTGATCCTTGAGGTGCTCAAAGCGGCGTCCCGATGAAATAACAGGCAAAGCTGGCGCTCGCGAGCGACAGCGAGAGCGGCGAGGAGAGCCGACGATGCGCCATGCCGGCAATCGCCAGGCTGATCGCCACAAGCAGGACCGCCGTCAGGGCATCTGTTCCCACCGATAGCAACGCCAGCGCGCTCAGGAACAGGCTCGACGCGACGGCCGCCTTCACCAGCATGGCCCGCGACCCGCTTTCCGGCGCCCGGTAGACCGGCCAGAAATCCGCCCAGCTCAGTCCGATCACAATGCACAAAAGGGGTAGGTACGCCACGCCGGTCTCCTGTCTCGCCGATGAGAAGAAGCAGGAAACATGCCAGCCGAGGCGATACGTCGCCGGCAAGCCCGGCCCGAAGATCGGGCCGGCGAGGCACGGGCGGCGGCCCGATCAGCCGTCAGTTGATCCGCCGGCCATCCGCGCCAAAGAGGTGGATCTTGTCCGCCTTCACCGACAGGTGGACCGTCTGCTCGGGCTTCAGCTCCACGCGGCGATGCAGTACGAGCGTTGCCGGCTGCGTGCCGATGCGCACCACCACGTGCGTTTCCGCACCGGTCGGCTCGACGGTCAGGACTTTCGCGGGAATGCCGGCCTCGGCAATGTCGAGGTCTTCCGGGCGGATGCCGTAGGTCCGGGCGCCGCCTGGGGCATGGCCGCCGGGGGAGGGGAGGGTGACCCCGCCGTCGATCACGAAGCCGCCGTCGCCGACGGCACCGTCGAAGAGGTTCATGGCGGGTGATCCGATGAAGGTGGCGACGAAGGTGTTGTCCGGGCGGTCGTAGAGATCGAGCGGCTTGCCGATCTGCTCGATCTTGCCGGCCCGCATGACGACGATCTTGTCGGCCATGGTCATGGCTTCGATCTGGTCGTGCGTGACGTAGACGATGGTCGTGCCAAGCCGCTGGTGCAGTTCCTTGATCTCGCTGCGCATGGTGACGCGCAGCTTGGCGTCGAGGTTCGAGAGCGGCTCGTCGAAGAGGAAGACCTTGGGGTGGCGCACGATGGCGCGGCCCATGGCGACGCGCTGGCGCTGGCCGCCGGAAAGCTGCTTCGGCAGGCGGTCGAGCAGCGGCTCGAGCGCGAGGATGCCGGCGGCCTCGTTGACGAGCTTTTCGATCGTCGCCTTGTCGCGCCCCTGGAGCTTCAGCGCAAAGCCCATGTTTTCGCGCACGGTCATGTGCGGGTAGAGCGCATAGGACTGGAAGACCATGGCGATGTCGCGCTCCTTGGGCGCGACATCGTTGACCACGCGGCCATCGATGCGGATTTCGCCGCCGCTGATCTCTTCCAGACCCGCCAGCATGCGCAGCAGCGTGGACTTGCCGCAGCCGGACGGCCCGACGAGGGTGACGAACTCCCCGTCTTCGATATCGACGGAGACGCCATGGATGACGGCGGCGGCGCCGTATTGCTTCAAAACGTGATCGATTGCGACCGAGGCCATGATTGTTCCTCCCTCAGAGCTTGAGCTGCCAGACGCGGGCGGCGGTGACGCTGCCGGTCAGGGTTGCCGAACGGGCCGCCGCGAAGGACGGAATGCGCTTGCTGCCGGTCCAGCGGCCATTGTCGGCGAAAACCTCGATGGAGCCGGCATCGATGAAGATGCGAACCTCCGAGGGCCGTGCGCCGCTGGCGATGTAGCGCGGCGTCGTCTTGCCGGTCCGGGCATCGAAGAGGATTTCCAGGCCCTCATCGCCGAGCCGGACGCCAAACGCGACGTCCGGATGGTCGATGGAGAGCGTGAAAGGCGCACCTTCCGCCGGCAGGGTCAGCAGGATTTCGACCGCGCCGTTGCCGAGATCCACCGTTTCGCCTGCCGCAAGGGCGGTCTCGTCGATCAGGTGATGGCGCAGCGTCTCGACGGCCGCGACCGGCGGGGTGAAGATCGCATCGCCCTCGATCAGGACGCGGCGCGGCAGCGTCATGGCCGTCTGGAAATCCTCCTTCTTGGAGACATCCGTCCAGTTGGCGAGCCAGGCGATCCCGACCGGCACATCCCCGTCGACAAAGGCCTGGAAGGCGTAGGCGTCCGAGCCGAAATCCAGCTCCTGCTCGAAGTCGGCGACAAAGCTGCGCCCGTCGAAGCGGCCGACCGTGACGGAGGTCAGGTTGCGCCGGCCGGTTTGCGGGTCCCGGCTGGTGAGCAGGCCGAAGATCAGCGCCCAGCGGGTGGCGGGATCGGATGCCGGGCCGCCGACCGGCACCATGCACGGGCATTCGGCCGCGGTCATGCCGAAACGGTCTTCCCGGTGGATGATGTCGATGAACGTCCAGCCCGAGGAGCCGGCCGCATCGCTGCTTTCATAGAGCAGCACCACGCCGCCCGCCTTGTCGCGGCTGCCGAGCAGCATCTTCCAGCGCCCGTCCGGCCCCTCGAAAACGTAGGGGTCCCGGAAATCGGTGGTGAGATTGAGCCCTTCCGGGCGCAGCGGCAGGATGATCTCGGAGGCGCCGGCGGCAAGCCCATCCTGGCTGACCGCCGTCAGCTGGATCTGCTCTTCCGGGGTCCGGTCGATGACATGCTCGGTGTAGAAGACCCGGATCGCATCGCCGGCCGCAATCGCCGAGCCGGAGAAGGCGCCGCCGCGGCCATCGTCCTTTTCCGACAGGTGATCGGCGGGAAAGAGGAACATGGGCAGGTGCGTCCAGCGCAGGAAGTCCGTTGAAACCGCGTGGCCCCAGTGCATCGTGTTCCAGCGCAGGCCGTGCGGATAATGCTGGTAGAAGAGATGCGCCGCACCGCCGAAACGACCGAAACCGTTCGGATCGTTCATCCAGCCGAAAGGCGGGCGGAAATGGTAGCTGTCGGGTGTCACGGGGGGCGCGTTGCGATCCTCGTGGTGCAGCACCGTGATGCCCTCGGCCATGACCTTGTCCGGGTGGAAGGCGTAGGCGACCGAAAGAGCCGTAACGGTCGGATCGTAGGACAGCGTCGTCAGGCCGCCCGTCGCAAGCGGCACGGCGGCAAAGGCGAACTCGCCTTTGCGGTCCGTTGCCGGGTTTGCCGTCGACTGGCCGTCGATGCTGATGGCAAGAGAGGCTTCGGCCTCCGTCAGGGCTTTCAGCCACAGATGCAGCACGCTGCCCGCCGGCAGGCTCGTCTCGATGACGACGCGCGGAGTTTTGAGGGAAGGGGCGGGAAGAGACATGATCAACCTTTCACGGCAGAGCCGACGAACGAACTGACAAACCAGCGCTGGAAGGCCAGGTAGAGAATGAGGACCGGGATCATCATCAGGACGGACGCCGCCATGGCGCGGTCCCAGAAGATGCTGTCCTGGCCGAAGAAGGTGGCGATGGCGACCGAGATGGGGCGGGCGTAATCGGTCTGGGTGACGAGCGTCGGCCAGAGATACTGGTTCCAGCTTTCGATCCCCATCAGGATCGACACGGTGGCGAGCGCCGGCAGGCTGAGCGGCATGAAGATCGAGCGATAGATGCGGAAGGTGGAGGCACCGTCCATTTCCGCCGCTTCGTAGAGTTCCTTCGGCAGTTGCGCGAAGAACTGGTAGAAGAGGAAGGTATAGAGCGGGCTCGCCACCCAGGGCAGGATCTGCACCGCGAAAGTGTCCGTCAGCCCGGCGCGCGACATCATGACGACAAGCGGCATGATGATGCTTTCCTGTGGGATGACGTAGAGCGCCACCACGATCGCCAGCAGCACCGCCTTGCCGCGCAGCGTGCCCCAGGCCAGCACGAAGCCGGCCATGGAATTGACGACGAGACCGGTGCCGACCGTCATGACGAGAATGATCAGCGAGTTGATGAGATAGCGGCCGTAGGCGAGTTCGCCGGAGAAGTTGGCGACTTCGCGGTAGTTGGACAAGGTCGGATCGGAGACCCAGAAGGCCCGGAAACTGCCCATGTCGGCAAGGATCTGGAAGCGGTCGTCCTTGAGGCTGGCGATGAGCAGCATGAAGAGCGGCGAGATCATCACCAGTGCGATCACGAAGATCGAGACGAACTGCACGATGCGCAGGCCGCGCTTGCCGCTGCCGATGGCGGCGGGCGCCGTGGTGGAGAGGGCGAGATCAGACATCGAAGCGCCTCAGAAGCTGGCGCTGCAGGAGCGCGATAACGAGAACGATGACGAAGAGGATGACGGAAACGGCCGATGCATAGCCGAGCTTCTGTTCCGCAAAGCCGGAGCGCACCATGTAGTGCACCACCGTCTCCGTGCTTTCGCGCGGGCCGCCCTGGGTGAGGATCGCCACCTGCGTATAGAGCTTGAAGGCCTGGATGGTGGTGATGACGAGCACGAAAACATGGGTGGGCCGAAGGCCGGGCATGGTGACGTGCCAGAAGCGGCGCAACGGCCCGGCGCCATCGATGCGCGCGGCATCATAGAGTTCGTCCGGAATGCCCTGCAGGCCGGCGAGGTAGATGATCATCTGGAAGCCATAGGCCTGCCAGGCCGAGAGCAGCACGATCGAGAACATCGCCCAGTTCGGATCGCCCAGCCAGTCGATCGGCTGGATCGTGCCGCCGGAGAGGAAGCCGACGATCTGGTTCAGCGGGCCGCTCGGATACTGGAACAGCGTGCCCCAGATGACGCAGACGACGACCATCGACGTGATGGCGGGCAGGAAGAACATGCCGCGCAGCAGGTTTCGCATCGGCAGCTTCTGGTGCAGCAGCAGTGCCGTCAGGAAGGCGAGGCCGCACTGCACCGGAATGACCCAGATGGTGAAGCGGGTGACGTTCCACAGCGACGTCCAGAATAGCGGATCGGAGAAGATGCGCTGGAAATTGAGCAGGCCGACGAAGCGCACCGGTGTCGGACGCGGCACCAGCGGCTGGTTGGTCATCGCCGTCCAGAAGGAAAGGAGAAACGGTGCGATGAGGAACACGGCCATGAGGACCACGGCCGGCCCGATCATGCCCAGTTCCTGCCAGAAGCGCTGCCTGTCGCGTCGCCGGCCGGGCCGTTTCGCCCCCGGCGCCGGCCGCGGCGCGGACATGTTTTCAACGGTCATGGTGGTCCTCCTCGTCCCGTCCTGATGGAAGAGGGCAGGGCCGGCGATGCACGGCCCCGCCCGTTGGCCTTACTGCTGCTCGTCGAAGGGCGGGTAGCCGGCATTGTCCTCGATGTCTTCATCGATCTTCTGGGCCGCCGTGGTCAGGGCTTCCTGCGCATCGGACCCGTTGAAGATCTTGTCGACCGCCTGCATGAAGGCCGAGGTCAGGGTCGGATAGGCCGGGTGCGGCGGACGCGCGACGGCCGTCTTGGAGGCCTGCTCGAAGGCAACCGCCAGCGGGCCGCCCTCAGCGTAAAGCGGGCTGTCGGCGGCAAAGCTCTTCAGGCCGGGGAAGGCGGACTGGCTCTTGGCGTAGTCGCGATATTCCTTGTCCTTCAGGAGGAAGCTCACGAACTTGCCGGCGATCTCCGGGTTCTTGGCGGTGGCGGAAATGCCCCAGATCCAGGTGCCGTTCGGGCTGACGCCCTTTTCGCCGATCTTCGGCAGCGGCATGACGACGATGTTGTCCTTCATGGCGGCGGACGCTTCGGCGTAGAACCAGTGACCACCCATGGCGAGAGCCGCCGGCTGGCCCTCGGCGTAGAATTGGTTGGTGCCCGAAGACGTCGGGACGACCCAGCCCTTCTTCACCCAGTCCTGCATCATCGTCATCGCCTTGACGCAGGTTTCGCTGTCGAGCGTGCCGCCGGCAACCCAGGTCTTGCGGTCGATCAGGTCGCAACCGGCGCTTTCCAGCAGCGGACCATAGGCATAGGTGATCCACTCGGTCTTGATGCCGTAGCCGCGGAAGGTGTCGATCGGCCACTTGACGCCGTCGAGCTTGGACAGCTTGTCGAGGTAGCCTTCGAATTCCTCGCGCGTCCAAGCGTCATCGACGCCCTTCGGGATGCGGGCGCCGATCGCTTCGAGATACTTCTTGTTGCCGTAGAGCACGACGGAGGAGTCCGTCAGGCCAATCGCATAAAGGTCCTTGTCGATCGGATAGGTGCCCTGGGCGATGTTGGATTCCGTCATGTCGTCAAGGAGGTCCTTGTCGACGAGCGGCTTGATCGGCTGCAGGTAGCCCGACCAGACGTAGTTGGCGAGGAAGGGCGCATCGAGTTCCATGATGTCGGGCAGTTGCTTCGACATGACGGCGGCGCTGAACTTCTCATTATAGGCGTCGTGCGGCGCGTAGATCAGTTCGATATCGACGTCGGGATTGGCCTCCTCGAACCGCTTGGCAACGTCGCCATAGGCCTTCACCCAGCCCGGATCGCCCTGGTGCATCATGGTGACCACGGTCTTTGCATCCGCGCTGCCGGCCATCAGGATGAGGGCGGTGGATGCCGAGAGGACAGAAAGTAAACGATTACCCATTGAAATACGCATGTCAGTCTCCTCCATTGAAGTTAGGTTAGGGGTCTTTCAGACGGATGCTCGCTCCACGAGGTGGAAAGGGAGCATCTGAACGCTTGGCGGCGCGGGGTCCTCGGCAAGGAGGATCTCCATCGCCTGCCGGCCCATGGCGCGGTGCGGCAGCGCCATGGTGGTCAGCGGCGGATCGAGCCGGGATGCCAGCTCGATCTGGTTGTCGAAACTTGCCACGGCAATGTCGTGGGGAATGCGAACGCCGGCGCGTGCAAGCGCCGCATAGGCCTCCATCGCCACGCGGTCATTGCCGCACAGGATCGCATCGGGCCTGTCGCCGCCAGTCAGCAGCGCCTCGACATGCGCGGCGACGAGACTGGGCGCGCGGTCGCTGTAAAGGGCGCGGCGCACGGCCGGCAGCACGGCAAGCGGGGCCATGCCGGCCTCCGCAAGGGCGCTGCGAAAACCCTTTTCGCGAAGCGTCCCGGCGAGAATGCCAGGCAAGTTGATGAAGGCGATCCGCCGGCGGCCGGCGGCCAGCAGGTAACGGACGATGTCCCGGGCCCCGCCTTCTTCGTCCGGCACAAGCGAGGTGACCCGGCCGGACAGATCCCGGCAATTGATCATCACGCCAACAGCGCCGGCCAGCTTTTCCGAAAGGTCGACCGTCTTGTGATACATGGCGGCATAGGCGATGGCGCGCGGGCGAAACTGCTGCACCTGGTCCAGTTCCACGCCCGTCGTGCTGCCGCTGTGGTTGACCGCAAAGATGGTCATGCCGGCGCTGCGGGCGGCCCCGTCCAGACCGCGCACGATCTCGGTGGCAAAGGGCGAGGTGATGAGGCCGTCGGAGACGACGCCGATCAGCGGCAGCCAGCCCTTGCGCACGCCCCGCGCCGCGAGATTGGTCACGTAGCCCAGCTCGTCGGCGATCGCCTTGATCCTCTGGCGCGTCTCGTCGGACATGCGCCCGGACCCGCCATGCAAGGCGCCCGACACCGTTTTCACGGAGACGCCGGCCTGCGCAGCAATGTCGGACAACGAGACGGACACGCCCATGACCTCCCTTGGGTTATCGTTTACCCATAGGGCGACGCAATGGAGATGTCAAGCACGCCCGCAGATGGTCCGTTTGACGCCGTCACCTGCCCTAAAGGGCGGTCTCCACGGCCAGCGCAGCGGCCAGCAGCGACTCATCCTGATGGGCAAGACCCGACAGCAGGAGCCCGACAGGCATGCCGGCGGCGCCGGTACCGATCGGCAGGGAAACGCCGCACCAGTCGAAGAAGTTGCCGATCAGCGTGTTGCGCAGCGTCTTCGCGTTCATCGCGACGAAGGCATCGTCATCCTCGAGCAAGGGCGCGACGGGGGGCGCCACATGCGGCAGCGTCGGGGAGAGAAAGAGTTCGCCGGGCGCCAAGGCCTGCTCGACCTCGGCGGTGAGGCGCCGGCGGGCGGCGAGCGTCGCGATGTAGTCGGGCATCGAGATTTTTTCTCCGAGCCGCGCCCGGGCGACGACGCGGCGGTCCATGCGCGCGGCCGCGTCACCCGTCAGCCGCGCCTCGTGCAGGGCATAGGCTTCCGCCGTGACCAGTGCGCCGCGCTCGGCCATCAGGGCAAACAGGGCGGAAAATTGCGGGAAGGTCTGACGGCGAACCTTGGCGCCAGCCTTTTCCAACGCGGCGACGGCGGCCTCGAAGCCCTCGATCACCTCCGGCTCCGCCCCGTCGAAGAACACGGTTTCCGGGATGACGAAACGAAGATCGCCGAGCGTGGCCACGGTCATCGCCGGCACTGTTCGGCCCCGCATGGCGGCATCGATCCAGATGGCGTCCTTGACGGTGCGGCAGAGCGGTCCAAGCGAATCGAGGCTCGTTGCCAGCGGGAAGACGCCCGCCATGCTGTAGCGGCCGCGGGTCGCCTTGTAGCCGACCACTCCGTTGAAGGCGGCGGGGATGCGGATCGAGCCGCCGGTATCGGTCCCGATCGCCACCGGCACGAGGCCCGCAGCCACCGCGACGCCCGATCCTGACGACGAGCCGCCCGGCAGGCGGTCGACATCCGTGCTTTTCGGGTTCTTCGGCGTGCCGTAATGCGGGTTGATGCCGAGGCCGGAGAAGGCGAATTCGCTCATGTTGAGACGGCCGACGGAGACCATTCCGGCCGCCGAAAGGGCCGCCACGACATCGGCGTCACGGGCCGCCGGCGGATCGCCCGCGAGCACGATGGAGCCGGCGGTCGTCACCGTCCCCTCCATGTCGAAGAGGTCCTTCCAGGCGATCGGAATGCCGTCGAGCAGGCCGAGCGAGCGGCCGGCCTTGATCCGCTTTGACGCAGCCTCGGCCTCACGATAGGCACGCGCCTCCGTCAGGGCTGTGAAGATCGCCGGATCGCCATGGGCCTCGATGGCAGCAAAGGTTTCTTTCGCGAGCGTGACGGCGTCGAGCGCGCCCGATTGCAGCAGCGCCGAGAGCGAGGCGACCGAACGGCCGCGAATATCGAGGGACATGGGGTCTCCTTCAGCTTCGCCCGACGAGCTGCATCCAGCGGCGGACGAGATAGTTGTGTTCATCCATGGTCGTGTTCCAGACCGCGATGTTGTTGGCCCGCTGCCAGTAGGAGCCGCCGGAGCGCACCGAACCGGTCTTGATGCGGATCGAGCCATCGGGGCCGGGCAGATCGGTGCGGGCCGGCAGGCCGCCATACCAGTAGTCCCACTCCTCGGCCGTCAGGTAGGCGCGGGAGCGTTCGGGGGTGGAGATGTAGTAGCCCTGGCGCGCGACGACGGCGCCCGGCCATCCCGATATCCACCAATTGAGATAATCATAGGCGACATCGAGCATGCGCCCGTCGAGATGGCGCGAGAGGCACAAGCCGCCATGCCAGGCGCGGTAGCCCTCGGCCGGCACGGCCTGCTCGACCGGAACGCCCTGGCCGGAGAGGATGTTGATGCCGGTGGACCACATGCTCTGGATGTCGGTCCTTCCATCCACCATCAGGCGCGCGGCATCTTCTGCCGTGCGCCAGAAGCTGCGGAAGAAGCCGGCCCGCTTGCGCTCCTCGAGGATTTCGATCAGCCGGTCGATCTCGTCCACCGTCATGTTGCCGATGTTGCGAAACGTCATCAGCCCGGCGGCCCGCGCCGCAAGCGCCGCGTCGAAAATGCCGATGGCGGGTTCGTCGACCAGCGCGGCCCTGCCGGACCACTTGTCATCGAGGAGGGCCGCCCAGCTCGCCGTCTCCGCGCCGTTGGTCACCGCATCGGTGCGGTAGGCGAAGCTGTCGAAATTATGCGTCGTCGGCAGCATCGAGATCAGCCCGGTCGGCTGGTCGCCGAGCGCCAGATTGGGCTGCACGAAGAGCTTCTTGACGGGCACGTCGCCCTGGCCAAGCCTTGGATTGGGGCCGATATGGCCGAGCTTCGTCAGCTCGTTCACCTCGTTCCAGAGCGTGATGCGCTTGAGGTCGATCGGCTGCACGGCGCGCCAGTACCAGACGATATCGAGATTGTGGAAGCACTGGTCGTAGATGTCGTAGGTCGCCGGCTCCTGCGCCGCCTTGTGCTGGGTGGTCAGGAAGTCGTTGTTGTCGAAGATCACGGTGATGCCGAGATCGGCTTCGGCCCGCATGCGCAGCTCTTCGAGCAGCGAGATGGCGGTGCCGAGCACGCGCAACGTGGGGCGTCCCCTGGTGTTCAGGGCCGGAGCGGCAAGATCGGGACGGGCATGCTTGTTCATCGCGCGGGGTGACCATCATCGTGGCGGTTGCAAAGTCCTGTCGCCGGCCGGACCCTCACGCGACGGCACTCATCCGGGGAACCATGGCGAAAGCCTCGAAGGAGCGTTTCAACAGATTGCCGTCGAGCCCGTCAACGATAAAGACGATGCGCGAGCGGCGGTCTTCGTCCGGCCAGGCCTGCATGTGGACCGGCGTGTGCACGAGATGCTGCACGCCGTGGATCGCCACCGGCCTCTCCTCGCCGTCAATGTTGAGGATGCCCTTGACGCGGATGACCCGGTCGCCGTGGCGGTTGAGCAGCATGGTCATCCAGAGACCGAAGGCCGTCCAGTCGACGGGCTGATCGACGCTGATCACGATGGAGCGGAAATCGGCACTATGGCCGCCGCCATCGGCATCGATGAGTTGCAGCGGCGCATCGCAATAGAAGCCGGAGGGCGACTGGAGAAGCGCGACGCGCGGCACGGCCTCATCCAGCACCAGACCGGCAAGATCGAGATCGGCATCCGTCGCATCGAAGACCGGAGCGTCGGGGTTGAGGCTCGCAAGACGCGCGGTCAGCGCGTCGAGCGCATCGTCGGCGCACAGATCCCGCTTGGTGATGACGATGCGGTCGGCGATGGCGGCCTGCCGGTTGGATTCCACATAGGTGTCGAGTTGGCGAAGCCCGTTCACCGCATCCACGGTGGTCACGACATTGCCGGGGCGGAAATGATGGCGCAGCACGGGATCGGCCTTGATGGTCGAGAGCACCGGGAAGGGATCGGCAAGGCCGGTGCTTTCCACGACGATGCGCCGGAAGGGCGGGATCTCGCCACGCTCGCGGCGGGCATGCAGGTCGCGGATCGCCTCGGCCAGTTCGCCGCGCACGGTGCAGCACAGGCAGCCGGACTGCAGCAGCACCATGTCCGTATCCAGCTGCTCGACGAGGTGATGATCGAGACCCGCCTCGCCGAACTCATTGATGAGCACGGCGGCGTCGTTGAGCGCCGGATCCTTCAGGAGGCGCGACAGAAGCGTCGTCTTGCCGGAGCCAAGAAAGCCCGTCAGCAGGTTGACGGGGGTGAAATCGGGAATGTCGCGGGCGTCAGCCATGCCGCTGGCGCTCCATGCGCTGAATGATCGCCTCGTCGAGCGGATCGCAGCCGCGCCCGATCATGGCTTCCGCCGCCGGCCAGAGATGGCCGAGATCCTCGACGACCTCCGTCTTGCCGGTACGGGACGAGAGCAGGAACGAGGCGCCCTGCCAGTCGGAGAGTTGCAGGGCAAAGGCGGAGAGAATGGTATTGGCGGCGCTGACGCGGCGCGCGCGTTCGCGGCGGCGATCGACGCGTTCATGGTTGCGCGTGAAGACGCCAGGCCGCGCCACCGCATCGGCCCAATGCTCGTTGCCGCCCAGAATGCCGCAGAGGGAACACATCGTCGGATCACGCCTTTCATGGGCTCGAACCGGGCGGCAGGGACTTGCCCGCCGCCCGGTTCGGTGAGGGGTTACGTGCGCGGGAAGCGCGCGTTGAAGTCGTCGGCGATCTCGTTCATCGTCACGAACTTCACGCCCGGATGCTTGATCATATAGGCATAGAGGCGTTCGAGCATCATCAGAACCTGCGGACGGCCGGCGACATCCGGGTGGATGGTGATCGGGAAGACGGCATAGTCCATTTCGCGATAGACCCAGTCGAACTGGTCGCGCCACATCTGCTCGATGTCGTGCGGATTGACGAAGCCGTGGCTGTTCGGCGCCTTCTTGATGAACATCATCGGCGGCAGGTCGTCGAGATACCAGGAGGCCGGAATTTCGATGAGGTCGGTTTCCGTGCCGCGCTTCAAAGGCACCATCCAGTCCGACGGCTTCTTGGAATAGTCGATCTTGGTCCAGCTGTCGCCGACGCGCACGCGGTAGGGCGTGAAGTCGTTGTGCATCAGCGAGTGATCGTACTTGATGCCGCGTTCGAGCAGCAGCTCGTTGGTGACGTTGGAGAACTCCCACCACGGCGCCACATAGCCGGTCGGGCGCTTGCCCGAGAGCTTGGTGACGAGGTCGATGCACTTGTCGAGGACTTCGGTCTCCTGCTCGCGCGTCATGGCGATCGGATTTTCATGGGTGTAGCCGTGAATGCCGATCTCGTGGCCAGCATCGGCGACCGCCTGCATCTGCTCCGGGAAGGTCTCGATCGAGTGGCCGGGGATGAACCAGGTCGTCTTGATGCCGAAGCGCTCGAAGAGCTTCAGGAGACGCGGGCTGCCGACTTCGCCGGCAAACAGGCCGCGCGAGATATCGTCGGGCGAATCTTCGCCGCCGTAGGAGCCGAGCCAGCCGGCGACGGCATCGACGTCGATGCCGAAACTGCAGAAGATTTCCTTAGCCATGGTGTAAGCCTCCGTTTTTTAAAAGAATGGTCAGGCGGTCGGGATGACCGTCGCTTCCGACGGGTTCCACGACAGCAGGATGTTGGACCCGACGGCGAAACGGCCGGGCTGGTACTTGTCGACATGCGCCTCCAGCGACACCTGCTGGCCGTCGTTCAGCGCCGCGCGCAGATGCGAGACATGGCCCACGACCTCGAAGCCGGTCAGCGTCGCGTCGATGAGATTGCCGTCATACTGGCGGGTGATCGCATCGCGCGCCGCATCCGTTCCGGCATGCACCTCGATCGCTTCGGCCGGCACGACCAGATTGGCCTTGCCACCGCGAACACTGCCGCTGCCCTTGCTGTTCCACAGGCCGGACAGCGTGCCGACGGAGGTTGCGATCCGCGCCACGTCGTCGGTCTGCGTTTCGACCGCGCCCTTGAAGATCGTGTTGCGGCCGATGAACTGCGCCACGAAGGGCGTGTCGGGCCGGGTGTAGAGCTGGTGCGGCGGGCTGATCTGCTCGACGCGGCCCTGGTTCATCACCACGATCCGGTCCGACAGGGCGAGTGCCTCCGACTGGGCGTGGGTGACGAAGATGAAGGTGACGCCGAGCGTCTTCTGCAACAGCTTCAGCTCGTTCTGGATCGCCTTGCGCAGATTGGCGTCGAGCGCGCCGAGCGGCTCGTCCAGCAGCAGGATATCGGGCTCCACGACAAGGCCGCGGGCAAGTGCGATGCGCTGACGCTGGCCGCCGGAGAGCTTTTCGGGCTTGCGCTCGGCGATGTCCTCGAGGCCGAGGGTGGCGATGATGCGGTCGACCTTGGCGTCGCGCTCGGCCTTGGGCATGCCCTTCACGTCGAGGCCGTAGCCGACATTGCGGCGCACTGTCATGTGCGGAAAGAGGGCGTAGTTCTGGAAGATGGTCGAGGTCGGACGATGCTCCGGGCGGATGTCGTTCATCCTGACGCCCTTGATCATCATGTCGCCGGAGGTGATGCTCTCGAAGCCCGCGATCATGCGAAGGGTCGTCGTCTTGCCGCAGCCCGAGGGCCCAAGGAAAGCGATGAACTCGCCCTTGTTGACGGCAAGATCGAAATTGCTGACGGCGGTGGCGCCGTTGTCGTAGACCTTGCCGACATTGATCAGTTCGAGGTCGTAAGTCATGGGAAACACGTCTCCAGGCGGGATGAATGTCCGGGCCAAGCAGGCCTGGCCCGGACAGGTCACGATCAGGCGTTCAGGAATTCGTCCCACTTCTGGATGAGGTGGTCGTATTCATCCGGCCACTGGTGCCAGTAGGCGACGTTCTTGGCGCGCTCTTCCAGCGAGCCGCCATCGCGCAGATCGCCTTCCTTGATGCCGCGCTCCTCGGCGCCGACCCAGGGCTTGCCCTCGTACCAGAAGGCATACTTTTCGGGCGCCATGACGTTCTTGATGTTGGTCGAGGGGGAGTAGTAGCCCTGCTCCGAGACCGTGATGCCCGGCTCGCCCGAGAGCCAGTAGTCGGCATAGGCGATGACGGCCGCCTGGTTCGCGGTCCCGGCGATCATGGCCGGGCCGATCGCCCAGCCGCGATAGCCTTCCTTCGGAACGGCGTATTTGCAGGGCTTGCCCTGCGCCTTGACCGCCATGACGGCCGGCTGCCAGGCGTCGCAGACCACCATTTCGCCGGAGGCCATGAGGTTGACGAGCTCGCCGAAATCGCCCCAGAGCGCCCGGAACTGGCCTTCCTTCTTCTTGGAGATGAGGAAGGCGGCGGCTTCGTCGATTTCCGCCGCCGTCGGATTGCCGGGGTTGGCGACGTTGGAGAGGCCGAGAGAGTTCATGGCCATGATGGCCTGACCGAAGGCGATCAGCGGGTCGGTGTTGAGGCCGGACTTGCCCTTCCACTTGGGATCGAAGATGGCGGCCCAGGTGTTGGCCTCTTCGGCGGTGACAACATCCGGGTTGTAGCCGATGGAATCGTAGTTGTAGACGGCCGGCACCATGTTCAGCATGGTCTTGGCATCGTCCGCCCAGATCTGCCCGGTGATCTGCGCCTTGGCGTCCCACTTGTCGGAGGGCGTCGTGAAGGTGTCGCGGATGTTGGCCCAGTTCTTCAGCGAAGCCGCCGGGATCGTCTCGACATTATTGGTCATGACGATGGCCGGCAGGCGCTCGGCGATAATCTCCCAGCAGTCGTAATCCTTGGAGCCCGACAGGATCTTGGTCTGCGCGTCCGGGAAGGTCGCGGCTGTGCCGGAAGTGGTGCCGACGCCGGAGGCCTTCTTGAACTGCTCGAGAATGCGTTCCTGCACGGTGACCGACAGGCCGATGGTGCGCAGCTGCTCAGCCGCGAGGTCGGCAGCCTGCGCATAGGCCTTGCGCGAGGACAGGAACGGCGTGCCGGCGCCCATGGCCAGCGCCATGACGCCCGCCGAACGCTTCAGAAGCGAGCGGCGATTGATTTCGAAAGTCGACATGATCTTCTCTCCGTTTCTTTGTGGTTCCCCGAAGCCGAAGGCGTCGCCTCGGCTCCATTCGTCGTCATGCATGCCGCCGCGAGCCCCAGCGCCGCGGCGGATATCGTGTTCAGTAGCGGCCCACGAGCAGGCCCCCGTCCACGACCAGCACCTGGCCGGTCATGTATCTCGCGCCGGTCGACGCCAGAAATGCGATGACATCCGCAATGTCCTCGGGCGTGCCGAGGCGACCCATCGGGATGAAGGCCGCGGCCTTTTCGGCGCCCTCCGGCCCCAGCGAGTTTTCCTCCGACAGGAGCTGCGCGGTGCGGATGTAGCCGGGCGCAACGCCGTTAACGCGCACGCCGTCCGCCGCCAGCTCCACGGCAAGGCCCCGAACGAGCCCGACCACGCCGGACTTGGCGGCCGAGTAATGCACATGCTCGTCCCAGCCATAGGCGACGCCCATGATGGAGGAGAGGGCGATGATCGATCCGCTCTTGCGGGCCCGCATGGAGGGCGCCGCGGCGCGCGCGAGGCGGAAGATGCCCTTAAGGTCGATGTCGAAGGTCAGGTCCCACTTCTCGTCGGTGAGGTCGGCAAGCCTGGTGCGGTGGGCGATGCCGGCATTGGCGACGATGACGTCGATCTTCCCGTGACGGGTAAGGATGTCGGCGACGAGCCGTTCGGTCGTTTCGGTCGAGCGCACGTCGTAGGGCTGGAACTCGGCCGACCCACCAGCGTCGACGATCGCGGCCGCGACGGCAGCGCCCTCCGCCTCGAGAACGTCGGTAACGACGACATGGTCGCCGGCTGCCGCGAAGGCCTTGGCGGTCGCGGCCCCGATGCCGATCCCGGCTCCGGTGACGATGACGACGCGCTGTTCGGCTGCACTCATGGTCTTCATCCTTCCTTACAGCATCACATCGCCGGAATTCGGCCCGAGGGTCTGTCCGACGAAAAGGGAGGCCTCGTCCGAGGCCAGGAACGCGACGGTGGCGGCGACTTCCGACGGCTCGCCGAAGCGGCCGAGCGGCAGCTCCGCCTTCTTGGCCGCGCGCCAGTCTTCCGACAGATCCATCACGAGCGGTGTGTTGATCGGTCCCGGCGCGACCGCATTGACGCGCACGCCGCGGGCCGAAACCTCGCGGGCGAGCGCCTTGGTCATGCCGATGATCGCCGCCTTGGCGCCGGAGTAGTGAACGAGTTCGACGCCGCCGATCTGGCCAAGCTGCGAGGCGACGTTGACGATGACGCCCTTGCCGGCAGCGAGCATGGCGGGCAGCACGGCTCGGCTCATCAGGAAGGTGCCGCGCACATGGACGCGGAACATCCGGTCGAAATCGGCGACCTCAAGGTTTTCGAACAGCGACTGGTGCGCGATCCCGGCATTGTTGACGAGAAGGGCAACCGCGCCGAAGGCAGCGACCGCCTCGGCGTGCAGACGCGCCGCATCTGCCTCATCCCCGACATCGCCGGCGCCGGAGGCAGCAACGCCACCGGCCGCGCGGATCTCCGAGGCGACCGTCTCGGCCCGCTCGGCCGAGAGATCGTTGACGAAGACGGCATAGCCATCGGCGGCGAGCCGGATCGCGATGGCGCGGCCGATGCCGGAGCCGGCACCCGTGACGAGAGCGCAAGGACCGGGCATTACGCGTCCTCCTGAACGAGCACACGGCGGGCTCGGCGCACCGAGAGCGACATGAGCACGGCATAGGTGCCGAGCAGCGCGAAGGAGAACAGCGTTGTCAGCACGCCGAAGGCAAAGACGTTCGGATGCACTTCCACCGAGAAGGTGCCGTAGATGGCGAGCGGCAGCGTCAGATCCCGGCCGGACGCAAAGAGCGTACGGGAAAACTCGTCATAGGAGAGCGTGAAGGCGAACAGCATGGCCGACAGCACCCCGGGGAAGATCAGCGGGAACGTGATCTTGCGGAAGGTGCGGGCCGGCGTGACGCCGAGCGACCAGGCGGCTTCCTCGACGGACGGGTCGAAGCGGTTGAAGATGGCAAGCATGACCAGGAAGGCGAAGGGATAGGTGTAGACCACGTGCAGGACGAAGGTCGTGCCCCACCAGTGCCGGTCGATGCCGAGCGTGTTGGCAACGAGCGCCATGCCGAGGCCGACGAGCACGCCGGGCACCATCATGCCGAGCACGATGAGATAGAAGACCACGCCCGAGCCCTTGAAGCGGGTGCGGAAGGCCTGGGCCGAGGTGACGCCGAGCACGGTGGAGACGATCATGGTCATCACCGCCAGCACGAGCGAGCGCACCAGACCCTCCTCGATCGGCAGCGGCGCGATGCGCGAGGGCGGCGTCAGGCCGAAGAGATGCTTGTACCAGTAGGTCGACCATTCGATGATCGGGAACTGCGGTCCGCCTTCCGGCCCCGTCTGGAAGGACAGGATGGCGAGCACGACGAGCGGGCCGTAGAGGAAGACGAGGAAAAGGGTCGTGTAGAAGGCGAGCCCGAGTTTGATGCCATTGGCGTTCATGGTTCAGAGCTCCTTCCTGAGATCGACGACACGCAGCAGGACGGCGACCACCGCGCCCATGAGAATGGTCAGCACCACGCCGGCGACCGCTGCGAAGGCCCATTTCAGCGAGCCCACCTGGGTGACGATGATGTTGCCGAGAAGATTGACCTTGCGGCCGGACAGCGCGGCGGAGGTGGCGAATTCGCCGAGCACCATGACGGAGACGAAGATGGCGCCGACCACCACGCCCGGCATGGAGAGCGGCAGGATGATGGTGCGGAAGATGCGCCAGAAGCCGGCGCCGAGATCCTGCGCCGCCTCGATGATCGAGGGATCGATACGGCCCAGCATGAAGGCGATGGGGCCGACCATGAAGACGCAATAGATCTGCGTCATGCCGATGATGACGGAGAGGTCGGAGAAGAGCAGCACCTCGATCGGCTGGCTGACGATGCCGAGCTTCATCAGGATGAGGTTGATCGCGCCTTCCTTGCCGAGCATCGGCCGCCAAGCCAGAACGCGGATGAGGAAGGAGGTCCAGAAGGGAATGACGCAGAGCACCAGAAGCACGGTCTGCAGCGTCTTGTTCTTGACGAAGAGACCGACGAAGAGCGCGGCGGGATAGCCAACGAGGAGGGTCGTGGCGAGCACGATCAGCCAGATGCGGATCGTCGTCCAGAGCGCGCCGAGATAGGTGTCGCTGGAGAAGAAGGTGATCCAGCTCTGCAGCGTCAGCGTCGGTTCGATCTTGAAGGTCGTCTGCGTCCAGAAGGAGACATAGACCATCATGGCGATGGGCAGCACGAGGAAGAGCGTCATCCACAGCACGCCGGGCGCGACCAGCCAGAGATTGCCGGCGCGGGCCTTGGGCAAGGTGACGGCGGCCGGCGCCGTATCGTCGACGAGGTGGGGCATGGTCATGGTGCGGATCTCCGGATGCGGATCGCCGGTCGGGCAGAAGAGGGGCGGAGGCGAAGGGCGGCGCGGCGGGCTGCGGGTGCGTCAGGCATAGACAAGCGCGTCCTCCTTCTTCCAGGCAAGGCGATAGGCCGCCTGCGGCTCGAAGGTGGATGGGGCCGCGTGGCTCAGATGCTGCTCGACCTCGAAGATGCTGCCATCGGCCAGGGTAAAGAAGGCATTGACGGCCGAGCCCGTGTATTCGCTGGCGATGAACGTGCCGTCGATGCCCGTTTCGCCGTCGGCAAGGGCTGCGTCCTTTGCCCGGATCGAGACGCGGTCGTAGCGGATCGCGTAGGTGGGGTTCGCCGCCGTCTGGCGCAGGCCGCCAAGCCCGAGTGTACCAACTGATGACACGAAGCTTTCGCCGGACACCTGACCCGGCAAGAGATTGTAGCAGTTGAGAAAGCGGGCGACGGCCGGCGAGGAGGGACGGTTATAGATCGTGTCGGCATCGCCCTGCTGGGCGATGCGGGCCCGGTCGAGCACGAGAACGGTGTCGCCCATGGCCAGCGCTTCCGTCTCGCTGCCGGTCACGTGCAGGAAGGTCACCCCGCAGCGCTCGCGAATGCTGCGCAGTTCGGACCGCATGCGGGTGCGCAGGTTCGCATCGAGCGCGCCGAGCGGCTCGTCGAGCAGCACCATCTTCGGCTCGGTGACCAGCGTGCGGGCGAGCGCCACGCGCTGCTTCTGACCGCCCGAGATCTGGCTGACGCCGCGGTCCTCGAGGCCGGTGAGGCCCACGAGCGCGATCATGTCCTTGACCTTGCGACGAACCACCTCGCCATCGGTTACCGGATCGATGGCACGATTGGTAAGACCGAAGGCAATGTTCTGCTCGACGGACAGATGCGGGAAGAGCGCGAAATTCTGGAAAACGAAGCCGATGCCGCGCTGGTGGGGCGGCAGCGCGTCGATGCGCGCGCCCTGGAACCGGATTTCACCGGCTTCCGGCTGCTCGAAACCGGCGATGACGCGCAGCAGCGTTGTCTTGCCGGAGCCGCTCGGGCCGAGCAGCGAAATGTAGGAATTGTCGGGCAAGGACAGGCTGACGCCGTCCAGCGCACGGCTATCACCGTACTGTTTCACGACGTTTCGGAGGTGGAGCACAGCCGTCACTGAAATCCCTGCCATCTTTCTTCGCGACGGCGGATTCCGGGCACGGCTCTCCCGCGACGGGCGATGGTGTCGCCCGACCTCGTGAATAGCCGGCATCGTTCACGCTGAAGGCTTCAGCGCGCCGGAAATGCCGTCCGAGATTGTCTCAAAAATGCTGTCTGTCTGTTCCCGCGCTTCTCAGTGGCGCTGAAATAACCATGGCATAAATGATTTTTGCATTCAATAGACTTTTTTATGAAATGCATTTTTGTGCGGAACGTCTGCCGATCAGGCGCTTGAGGGATGACACGCCGCGGTCCGCGACCCGACCGGCGCGCAGCACACAATGCGTCAAAATGGCCGTCTTCATGTTATTTTATAACAGTTGAACGTCCCTTTATGGTTGAAAGCCCTCACATTTACCGCTGATACCCGTCGGAAAAGTTGAAACATCGCTTGTGTCTGCCCATCAATAGCCCTCGACAAAAAACCAAAACTGACAGACTATTGTATGCAATAATCATTTTTAGATCGATCTAGGAGGCGCATGGCAAATTGTCTAAAAGAAGCACACCGCCACCTCCTTCCGCGGGGAAAGATCGCGCCCATGGCCGACAGCATGATCGAAAGCCAGACCGGACAGAACACGCGGCGACGTTATGAGATCGCCGAGGAGGTTCTGCGCCGGAACATTTTCGAAGGCGTGCTGCCGCCCGGCCTCGTGCTGCTGGAGGGGCCGATCGCCGATATTCTCCAGACCTCCCGGGCGCCCATACAGCGCGCGCTGCAAGCCCTGGAAGCCGACGGTCTCGTCCATCGCTTCAAGGGACGCGGTTATCTGGTCGGGCCGCCGGGCGCCGGGATCGAGCCTGACCGCACCGACATCAAGAGCCTCGGCCTCACTATTCCCGAGCACGCCGACGAGGCGTTGCAAAGCCGTTCCTCCTGGGAGCGCATCTACAATACGGTGGAGCGCGACGTGGCCGGCTGCGTCGTCTTCGGGCAATACCGCATCATCGAGATCGAACTTGCCAATCACTTCAAGGTCAGCCGCACCATCGTGCGCGATATCCTGACGCGCCTGCGCGAGCGGGGGCTGGTGCGCAAGAACCAGAGCTCGCACTGGATCGCAGGGCCCCTGACGGCGCAGACGATCAAGGAGCATTTCGTGCTGCGCCGCATGCTCGAACCGCAGGCCTTGCAGACCGGGGCGAACGATATCGATCGCGAGGCGCTGACTGCCCTCTTCGACCGGCTGGTGGCGCTGGAGGCCCGCGACGTCCCCGATTACCTCGACGACCTCGAGGACATCCAGGCCCGGTTCATCGAGACCTGCGTTCTCGCCACGCCGAACGAAAAGCTCCAGGACCTCATCCGCAACAATCTCCTGCCGATGACGGCCACGGACCGTCTGCTGCGCCGGCTCGGCCTTCCCGGCGACCCCATGGTCATCACCGAGTTGAGACTCGTCGTGGAACTCCTGATGCGCGGCGCCCCTTGCGCGGCCGCCGCCATGCTCGAAACCCATCTCGACGCCGCCGTGAACCGGACGATCGCCCAGATGAAGATCGTCGCGATCATTCCCGGCCCCGGAGAGACCGCCGACTACCTCACCCGCGTTCAGGAGTGAGCGGAAGCGGGGAGGGGAAATTCTGCTGGTCTGCATCACGATCTCCTTTCTCCCGCTCCGGTTTCCTGTCAGGCGAGCGACGCCCGCATGCGGTCGATCAGCGCCTTGCGCTCAGCCCGCGCGGCCAGCGCCTCGTCCATCGTCACCTTGACGAAGCGGGCCGGCTTGTGGGGCTGCAACTGGCCGATCAGGTCCATGTCGGCCGAGATCACCGTGCCGACCATGAAGTAGCCGCCGCCCGACACCGCATCGCGATGCAGGATGATCGGCTCCGTGCCGCCGGGAATCTGGATCGATCCGTAGGGGTAGCAGCTGTCCACGATGTTGGACGGGTCTGACCCGGCGCCGAAGGGCTGCTGGCGATCGACAAAGCTCATCTTGCGGCCGCCGCGGAAGCGGTAGCCCATGCGGTCCGCCTCCGGCGCCACCTTCCACTCATCGGCAAAGAAGCCGTCCTTGGCCTCCTCCGTCAGGCGGTCCCAGTAAAGGCCGGGCAGCACGCGCAGTTCCGCCGGGCTTCCGGGACCCCGCCGGAACTCCTCCGCCACGCTGCGACCCGCAACGGCGCCCGTGCTCGCGCCGACCGGCAATTCGTCCCCTGCCGCGAGCGGCCGGCCCTTGTAGCCGCCGAGCGCGCCGATAGCATAGGTCGAGCGGCTGCCGAGCGCTTCGGGCACATCGATGCCGCCGGAGACGGCGATGTAGATGCGCGCGCCCGACTTCAGGAAATCGAAGCTGAGTTCCTGGCCGGCCTTCACCTCAAAGGCGGTCCAGCCGGGCTGCACGACGCCGTCCACCTTGGGCGGCATGTCAGCGCCCGTGACGGCAACGACGGCGTCCTCGGTAAAGAGCAGTTTCGGCCCCATGAAGACGGCCTCGAGGCCGGCCGCGCCCTCGTCATTGCCGACGAGAAGATTTGCCGCGCGCAAGGCGAGCCGGTCCATGGCCCCGCCCATGGGAATGCCGAGGTGGAAATAGCCGGGGCGGCCGAGGTCCTGGACACTCGTCGCCAGACCGTGATGCAGGACTTTAATGGCCATTGATCATGCCCTCCAGCCTGGCGTTGTAGCCGTCGATATCCTTGCTGAATTCCCGAAGATCGAAATTGACCTCGCGGATCGGCGGTGCAAAGCGCCCCTTGTCCACATCCTCGACGGCCTGGTCATAGGCATCGCGGCCGATCGGCTTGAACTTGACGATGTCGCCGGGGCGGAAGAACACCATGAAGTCGCGCAAGTAGCTCGTGGTCTGGGTCGGATCGAAGATCGGCATGGGTGTGATGCCGAACATCTGGTAGCCGCCGGCGCCGCGCACCGAATAGATGCAGCCGAAGCACCCACCGTGACCGACCGTCAGCTTCGGCGTATCGGTGCGCGGGCGCAGATATTTCGGCACTTCGATCTGCCGCTGCCGCTCCACCATCTGGTACATGAAGGGCAGGCCGGCGACGAAGCCGACCATGGAGACGAACCAGGGCGAACCCGAATGGGCGGCCACGAAATCATCGACCGAACCGAAGTCGTTGATGCGGGCGGCGTAGTCGAGATCGGTGCCGGTCGGATCCTGATGCCGCTCGCGAAAACGCATCAGCGTCTCATGCGTCCAGGGATCGTTATAGTAGACGGGGATCTCGACGATGCGGGTCTTGATGACCGGTTCGGCCTTCTCGGCGGCGCCCTCGATGGAGCGGACCTCGGCCAGCACGTCGTCGGGCTTGATGATGTCGGGGTCGAACTTGATCTGGAACGAGGCGTTGGCCGGGCAGATCTCGGTCACGCCCTTGATGCCGCTTTCCCTGACGCCTTTCGCCATCGACAGACTCTTGAAGAAGGCATCGAGCGACATTTCATCGCTGCATTCCACGAAGAGGTGCTCGTCCCCTCCGAACGAATATCGGACACTCATGCGCTCTGTCCCTCCGTTTCAACGCCGCTCAGGGCGGCAATCCTGGCTTCGCCCTCCGCCGCAAGCCACGGCTCGAGGAAGCGGGTGTGAAAGTCTGCGCGCTGCACGGCGTCATCGCCGGCGAGCGCAAGGTGCAGGGGAATGGTGGTGCTGACGCCGCCGATCACCAGCGCGGTGAGCGCCTCTTCCAGCTTCGCGATGCAGACCGCCCGATCCCCCGCATGCACGATCAGCTTGCCGAGCAGCGAGTCGTAGAAGGGCGGGATGGTGTAGCCCTCGTAGAGCATCGTATCGAAGCGGATGCCAGCCGCTTCCGGCACGTCGAGCCTTGCCACCGTGCCCGGCGCCGGCTGGAAGCCGCGGGCCGGATCCTCGGCATTGATGCGGCACTCGATGGCGTGGCCGGTGATGCGGATATCCTCCTGCCGCACCGAAAGCGTTTCGCCGCCCGCCACCCGGATCATCTCCTGCACCAGATCGATGCCGGTGATCATCTCGGTCACGGGGTGCTCCACCTGGATGCGGGTGTTGACCTCGATGAAGTAGAAGGCCCCGGCCTCCTCGTCATAGAGATACTCGACCGTGCCGGCGCCGCGATACTTCACCTCCCGGGCGAGCGCCACGGCGCTGTCGCACAGGCGGGCGCGGATATCGGCGGGCAGGCCGACGGCCGGCGCCTCTTCCCAGACCTTCTGGCGGCGGCGCTGCAAAGAGCATTCCCGCTCGAAGCAGTGGACCACATTCTTGCCGTCGCCGAGGATCTGCACCTCGACATGGCGCGCCCTGGTGATGACCTTTTCCATGTAGAGGCCACCGTCGCCGAAGGCGGCTGCCGCTTCCGCCGAAGCTTGCGGGAACTGGCGATCCAGCTCTTCCATGCTCTCGACGATGCGGATGCCGCGCCCGCCGCCACCGGCCGCCGCCTTGATCATCACCGGAAAGCCGGTTTCGCCGGCGATCCGGCGTGCCTCGGCGATGTCGTCGATGCGGCCGGCGCTGCCCGGCACGGTCGGTACGCCGGCCTTGGCAGCAACCGCGCGGGCGGCGACCTTGTCGCCGAGAAGGCGGATCGCATCGCCGGAGGGGCCGATGAAGATCAGGCCGGCGGCTTCGACCGCATCGGCGAACTCACCGTTCTCAGACAGGAAGCCATAGCCCGGATGCACGGCATCGACCCCGGCGGCCTTTGCAGCAGCGATGACCGCCTCGATGTTGAGATAGCTTTTCTTCGCGGCCGGCGGGCCAATGTTGACCGCTTCGTCGGCGAGGCGCACCGCCAGCATGTCGGCATCGGCCGCGCTGTAGACCTGCACGGTGCGGATCCCCAGCGCCTTGGCGGCCCGGATGATGCGGACGGCGATCTCGCCCCTGTTCGCGACCAGCAGACTGCGGATGGTCATGCCTCGACCTCGGCAATCACCTGTCCCGCCATGACCGGCTCTTCATTGTCGACGAGGAAGCGGATCTTCGCGCCGGCAACGCCGGCCGGTACTTCCTGGAAGGTCTTCATCACCTCGATCAGGCCGATCGTGTCGGTTTCCGCAACGGCATCGCCATCGGCCTTGAAGGGCGGCGTCTCCGGCGAGGAGGCCCGGTAGAAGGTGCCCGGCAAAGGCGACTTGATCTCGATCGTGCTCATGATGGTCTCCGCTCTCTTTTGGTGTCGTCGCAAGCTATTGTCTGAGGGGTCAGGTCTTCAGGATCTTCGAAACCGGCGCGATGCGAATGCCTTCCGCGATCAGCGTCTCGCGCATGGTGCGGGCGATTTCGAAAGCGCCGAGCGTATCGGAATGGAAGCAGATCGACTCGAATTCGATCTCGATCTCCTTGCCGGTCACGGTCTTCACGCGTCCCTCCTTGCAGGCGCGCAGCACCTTGCGGGCAATGGCCGAGGGGTCCGGTCGTCCGGCATCGCGGGTGAACACGATGGAGCCGGTGTCGTCATAGTCGCGGTCGGCGTAGAACTCGCGCACCACCGGCTGCCCCGCCTCAAGCGCGGCGCGGTGCGTGGCCGACTTGCCCATGCAGAAGATGAAGGCGTCCGGGGCGGCGGCCCGCATGTAGGTCACGAAGATCTGCGCCAGTTCCGGATTGACCGCCATCTCCATGTAAAGCGCGCCATGCGGCTTCACATGCTGGAGCCGCACGCCATAACGGCGAGCGAATTCGCGCAGCGCACCCACCTGGTAGACGATGTCGTTGACGAGTTCCTTGGCCGTGCCGTTGATCCGGCGACGGCCAAAACCCTGCAGGTCGTTATAGCCGGGATGGGCACCCAGCTCGACGCCGTGGCGGACGGCAAGCTCCACCGTCTCGTTCATCAGGTTCGGGTCACCCGCATGAAAGCCGGTCGCCACGTTGGCCGAACTGATCAGCCCCATCAGGACGGCATCGTCCGCATCGCCGACCCGCCAGCGGCCGAAGGCCTCGCCCATATCGCAATTGATGTCGACAACGTCGCGCACGTCCATGTCCTCTCCGGCAGCGGTCCAGCGTCACGACGGAAACGCTAGGAGAAAATGTGTCTTTTGAGAAATTCTATTTTCTGCTATTCGTTATATGAAAATCAGAACGCTGCGACGCAGGCGTGGGCATTTAGAATGAGAGCCAGAGGAGGGCTTTGGCGCGATTTGCCTTCGAATTGCGCAGAAACATGCCCCGTAAAACGCCAGCAAATCTGGAAACCTGCGGAGCGTCTTCTGTTTTTCAGAAGGAGAGGGGACATGGCATTCAGTCTGCGGCAGGTCCGCTATTTCGTGGCAACGGCCGAACTCGGGCAGATTTCGCAGGCCGCGATCGCGCTGTCGATTTCGCAGTCGGCGATCACCACAGCCATCAAGGAACTGGAGCAGATCCTCGGCGTCGGCCTCTTCCTGCGCACCCCGCAGGGCATGAACCTGACGGAGGCAGGCCGGCAGTTTCTCTCCCATGCCTATGATATTCTCAACAAGGTCGATGAAGCGATGCGCCTCGATTTCGTGACAAGCGACATCGAAGGCGTCCTGACCATCGCGGCGACCTATACGGTTATCGGCTATTTCCTGCCCGTCCACGTGGAGCGCCTCAGGCGCCTGTTTCCCAAGCTCGAAATCCAGCTCTTCGAACAGAACCGCGAGTCGATCGAGGAGGGCCTGCTCACCAACCGCTACGACATTTCCCTGCTGCTCACCTCCAACATCCTCGATCCGCAGCTGGCGACGGAAACGCTGATGAGTTCGACACGACGGCTCTGGGTCCCGGCCCAGCATCCCCTGCTGCAGCGCGACGATGTCGGACTGAAGGAGATTGCCGCGGAGCCCTATATCATGCTGACGGTCGACGAGGCGGCCCATTCGGCGCTCAAATACTGGAATACCTCTCCTTACCAGCCGCGCGTCATTCTACGGACCTCGTCGATCGAAGCCGTGCGCTCGATGGTCGCCAACGGTCTGGGGGTCGCCATCCTCTCCGACATGGTGCACCGCCCCTGGTCGCTGGAAGGCCGAAGGATCGAGACGATCAACGTCAGCGACCCTGTTCCCTCCATGAACATCGGTCTGGCCTGGAGAAAGGGGGCAGACCTCTCCCCGGCCGCCAAGGCGATCCGGCTCTATTTCCGGAACCTGAACTATTTCGACGGCGCGACGATCGCGCGCTCCTGAGCGCGCGCTGCCGCAGAAAAATCGCCGTCATCCGCATTTCATGATTGCACATCCGCCGACCACTTAATATGTTGTTAAGTGAAGGGGTGACGGATGGACGGCGTCGGTCTTGCGGACAAGGATCAGGTGGTTATCGGCGAAAAGATCAAGGCTTTTCGCACGGCGCGGCGCATGTCGCTGCGGACCCTGGGTGATCTCACCGGAACGACCGCGAGCTTTCTCAGCCAGCTCGAGCGGGGCCTCAGCGGGGTCAATACCAGCACGCTGATGCGCATTGCCGGTGCGCTCGGTGTCAGCCTCACCGACCTTTTCGAGGACACCGCGCCGCCGATCGGGCGCGTGTTGCGAAAGCATGAACGTCCCGCCCTGCCGCCGGCGGAGGGCTATCGCAAAATGCTGCTGTCGCGGCGCCCGATCCGCGACATGGAAGTCTATATCGGCGAGTTCGATCCGAATGGCTCGACGGGTGACGAGCCCTACAGCCACGGGAATTCGCAGGAGCTGTTTCTCGTCCTGCGCGGCGAGGTGGAGCTGACGCTGGGCGAGGAACGCCACCGTCTCTCGGCCGGCGACAGCATCGAATATTTAAGTTCGGTTCCGCACAAGACCGTCAATATCGGCACGGAAACCGCTGAAGTCCTCTGGATGATCGCACCGCCCACCAGCGTTGCCGACGATCTCGACAAATACCTGCCCCGGCCCGGCTCGTAGCCCCGGCAGGAACAACGGAAGCGAGCGCTACTGGGAGTATCACAATGAAGAAATTTGCGAGGGCTTTTGCCCTGACGATGACGTGTGCCCTGGCGTTGCCGGCCTCTGCTCAGGACAAGCCGGTCGCCGGCGCGGTCAAGGAAGGCTCGCTGAAGGGCAAGACGCTGACCTTCGTTTCCTATGGCGGCATCTATCAGGACGGCCAGGTGGCGGCGCTGAAGGACTTTGTCGAGAAGTCCGGCGTAACGCTGCTGAACGACGGGCCGACCGAAACGGCGAAGATCAAGGCGCAGGTCGATTCCGGCAATGTCACCTGGGACGTCGTCGATACCTCCGACCTGCCGCCCTACGTGCATTGCGGCACGCTGTTCCAGAAGCTCGACTTCTCCAAGCTCGACATTTCCAAGATCCCGGAGGGTCAGGTCGGTGAATGCTCCGTGCCGGCGATGAACTATGGCGTCGTGCTGATGTACAAGAACGACACCTACAAGGACAATCCGCCGAAGAACTGGATCGACTTCTTCGACACCGAGAAATTTCCGGGCACGCGCGCCATCGACGGCTCCGGTGATCCGACCGGCGGCCTGATCGAACAGGCCTTCAAGGCGGCCGGCGGCGATCCGAAGGCGATGACGCCTGATGATATCGAAAAGGGCATCCAGAAGCTGCGCGACCTCGGTCCCGACACGATCTACTGGAAGACCGGCGCCGAAAGCCAGCAGCTTGCCGAATCCGGCGAGGCCGACATGATCATGATGTGGACGGGCCGCGCCATGGCCGCCAGCAAGAACGGCGCCGCCTATACGCCGGTCTGGCAGGACTGGCTGGTGGTGATGGACCAGCTGACCATTCCGGTCGGCGTCAAGGACCCGGATGCGGCCCATGCTCTGATCAATGCCTATCTCGGCGCCGAGGCCCAGGCGATCATGACCGAGACGACCTCCTACACGCCGATCAACTCGGATGCGAAGCCGAAGGTCGATGATGCCACGGCCGCCTTCCTCACCTCGACGCCCGAGCGCAACGCGCAGGGCTACCAGCAGAACATCGCCTTCTGGGTGAAGAACTTCGATCTCGCCGCCGAGAAGTGGAACGCGCTTCTGTCCGGTAACTGATCACCCTGCCCAGGCGGGTCCGGCCACCGGCCGGGCCTGCCGCTTGCAACGGGAGAGCGACCATGACTGCGACGCACGATGACGGCACGACGGCGCGCGCGCGCGGCGAAGGGCCCGGCACGCCCGGCTTCCTGTCCCGCCTGATGCCGCGCGGCGCGGTGTGGCTGGCAGCGCCGGCCGTGCTGGTGCTCGTCGCCGTTCTCGCCTATCCGCTCGCCATCGTGGTCTGGCGATCCGTCAGCGATCCGGCGCTCGGCGTCGACAATTACGTCTGGTTCTTCCGGTCGGCCGTCAACCGCACCGTCCTGCTGCGCACCTTCACGGTGTCGGCCTGGGTCACGCTCGCCTGTCTCGTCTGCGCCTATCCCTACGCCTACGCCATGACGATCGTCGGCCGGAACCTGCGGCTCGTTCTGATCCTGTGCGTGCTCGTGCCCTTCTGGCTGAGCGGCGTCGTGCGCACGCTCGCCTGGGTGATCCTGCTGCAGGATTCCGGGGTCATCAATTCCATCCTGCGCGGCATCGGCCTGCCGCCGGTCAAGCTGATCCGCACGCTGCCGGGCGTCGTCATCGGCATGACGCAGGTTCTGCTGCCCTTCATGATCCTGCCGATCTATGCGGTGATGAAGGGTATCGACAACCGTCTGTTGCAGGCGGCCCGCAGCCTCGGGGCCAAGCCGTGGAAGGCTTTCCTGCAGATCTACGTGCCGCTGTCGCTGCCCGGCGTCTATGCCGGCGCCATCATCGTCTTCATCCTCTCGCTCGGCTTCTACATCACGCCGGCGCTGCTCGGCGGTCCGCGCAGCATCCTCTTGTCCTCGCTGGTCCAGAACCAGGTGCTGAGCCTGCTAAACTGGGGCCGGGGAGGGGCCATGGGGGTGGTGCTCCTGGTCGCCACCTTCCTGCTCCTCGCCATCGCCGCCCCTCTGATGCGCCAGAAGCACAGCGCCGCGCGGCGGGAGGCCTGAGACCATGCCATCCTTTCCCCGCATCCTGCTCGGCCTTTTCTGCCTGCTCGTCGCGATCCTGCTGCTCGCGCCGACGCTGGTGGTCATCCCCATGTCCTTCAACGAGAACAAGTCGCTCGCCTTTCCGCCCGTCGGCTTCAGCTGGCAGTGGTACGAAAACTTCTTCAGCAATCCGGACTGGACGACGAGCTTCGTCAACTCGCTGATCGTCGCGACGATCGTCGCGGTGCTGGCGACCGTGCTCGGCACGCTCGCCGCCTTCGGCGTCACCCGCGCCGCAGCCCGCACCGGCGGCCTGTTGCGGGCGCTGCTGATCACGCCGATGGTGGTGCCGGGCGTGGTTCTGGCCATCGGAATCTACGCGGTCTATCTCGATGCACATCTGGTCGGCACCGTCACCGGCTTCGTGCTGGCCCACACGATGCTTGCCATTCCCTTCGTGCTGATCGCCGTTCAGGCGAGCCTTGAAGTCTTCGACCGCCGGCTGGAGACGGCCGCCGCAAGCCTCGGGGCCGGCAGGCTGACCGTGTTCCGTACCGTCACGCTGCCGCTCATTCTGCCGGGCCTCCTCTCCGGCGCGCTCTTTGCCTTCATCACCTCCTTCGACGAGGTGATCGTCGCCCTCTTCATCACCAGCCCCTACCTGAAGACGCTGCCCGTGCAGATCTATGCCTCCATCACCCGCGACGCCGACCCGACGGTGGCTGCGGTCGGCACGCTCCTCTTCCTCGCCACGTCCCTCATCATCATTGCCGGCCTGCTGATCGGCATGCGCCGCGGAAGGACCTGACCATGCATGACCCGAAGGCCGCGACCGGCGCCGCCATCGATATAAGCAAGGCCTGCAAGCGCTACGGCCGCTTCACGGCGCTCAAGGATATCGATCTCCATATCCGCCCCGGCGAGTTCATGACGCTGCTCGGCCCCTCCGGCTCCGGCAAGACGACGACGCTGAACCTCATCGCCGGCTTTACCGACATCACCTCCGGCACGCTGGAGATCGGCGGCAAGAGCGTCACGGGCCTGCCCTCCCACAAACGCAACATCGGCGTCGTCTTCCAGCACTATGCGCTGTTCCCCCACATGACGGTGGGCAAGAACGTCGCCTATCCGCTCACCCTGCGCGGCCTGAAGGGCGAAGAGCGCGACCGGCGCGTCAGGCGGGCCCTCGACATGGTGAAGATGGCCGATTTTGCCCATCGCTATCCGAGCGAACTCTCCGGCGGCCAGCAGCAGCGCGTGGCGCTCGCCCGCGCCCTGGTCTTTGATCCGCCGCTGCTTCTCATGGACGAGCCGCTCGGCGCACTCGACAAGAAGCTGCGCGAGTGGCTGCAGCTGGAGATCAAGCGCATCCACCGCGAACTCGGCACCACCTTCGTCTACGTGACGCACGACCAGGAAGAGGCGCTGGTGCTCTCCGATCGCATCGCCGTCTTCAATGGCGGGCGCATCGAGCAGATCGGCACGGGACGCGAGCTTTATGACAGGCCCGCCACGCTCTTCGTCGGCCGTTTCATCGGCGAATCCACCGTGTTGCGCGGCAAGACGCAGGTCTGCGGCGATCAGACAGTGATGACCCTTGGCGAAGAGACCATCACCGCCAACGCCCGCCTCGCGGGCGGCGCGCAGCCCGTCATGCTTGTGAGGCCGGAACGTGCGGTGCTGAAACGTCCGGGCGCCGAGGTTCTGGCCGGCGAAAACCGGCTGACGGGGAACGTTGTGGAAGCCATCTATCTCGGCTCCGGCTCGAAATACGAGGTGCGGCTGGCCGACGGAACGACCGCGATCGTGCGCAGCCCGCTCGGCGCCGCCGATTTTGCCATCGGCGACGCCGCCGAGGTCGCCTTCGCTTCCCAAGACATCATTCTCCTGCCTGACGATGCCAGCGCCGACGTGACGCTGACGTAACCGAAAGCAATGACCATGGACATCAAGACCAACGGCAACATCTCCTTCTGGTACGCCGATATCGGCGGCATTCCGGCCAAGCGCCCGCCGCTGCCGGGTGATCGCACGGCCGACATCTGCATCATCGGCGCGGGCTATACGGGGCTGTGGACCGCCTACTACCTGAAGAAGGCCAATCCGGCCCTCGACATCGCCATTGTTGAGCGCGAATTTGCCGGCTTCGGGGCCTCGGGCCGCAATGGCGGCTGGCTGTCGGGCGGGTTCGGCTGGTCGCGGGAAAAGTACCTGAAGACCTCGACCCGCGGCGCGGTGGTCGACATGCAGCGCGCCATGGCCGGCACGGTGGACGAGGTGATCCGCGTCGCGAACGCGGAAGGCATCGACGCCGATATCAGGCGCGCCGACAATATTACTGTTGCCACCAACCAGCCGCAGCTCGACCGGGCCCGCGAGGAATACAAGTTCTACCTCGACTGGGAAATGCCGCCGGAGCGCATCGCCATGCTGTCCGCCGAAGAAGCGGCCAAACGCATCCGCATCGCCAATCTGAAGGGCGCCTTCGTGATCCGCGACATGGCTCGTGTTCAGCCCGCAAAGCTGGTCCGCGGTCTGGCGCAGGTCGTCGAGGGGCTCGGCGTCGCCATCTACGAAGGCACCTCCGTCACGTCCTTCGAAAAGGGCAGCGTCACGACCGACCGCGGCGTGGTCAGCGCGCCCGTCATCATCCGCGCCACGGAAGGCTTTACCGCCGGCCTGCCGGGCCATGAGCGGACCTGGCTGCCGCTGAACAGCGCGCAGATCGTCACCGAACCTTTGCCGGAAGCCCTCTGGAAGGAGATCGGCTGGGAGGGCCACGAGCTTCTCGGCGATGCCGCCCACACCTATTGTTATGCGCAGCGCACCCGCGAGGGCCGCATCACCATGGGCGGGCGCGGCGTGCCCTATCGCTTCGGCTCGGCCACCGACGTCAACGGCAAGACGCAGCAGGCGACGATCGACGCCCTGCACCGCATGCTGACGCGCCTTCTGCCGCAGACGAAGGCGCTCAAGATCGACCACGCCTGGTGCGGGGTGCTCGGCGTGCCGCGCGACTGGTGCACGACGGCCGGTTTCGACCGGGCGAGCGGCATCGGCTGGGCCGGCGGCTATGTCGGCCTCGGCGTCTCCTCCTCCAACCTTGCGGGGCGCACGCTCGCCGATCTCGTGCTCGACCGCAAGACCGAGCTCACCGGCCTGCCCTGGGTGAACCGCACGGTGCGCAAATGGGAGCCGGAACCCTTCCGCTGGCTGGGCGTGCATTCCATGTACCAGCTCTACCGCATTGCCGACGACCGCGAATTCGCCGGCCTGCCGCGCACCTCGAAACTCGCAGCGCTCGCCGACGGGATCACCGGTCACTGACAAACGCCGCTGACGGCTCTTGCACCGGACATTCCCGATTTTTGCTTCCCGCCTCTGAGGGGCCGCAAGCGATCCGCTGCCGCCCCCGATGCTTTCACAGGATGACGACCATGTTGCATGTCGACAATTTCGGCGATCTTCTCGCCCTCGATCTCGGCGCCTTCGCGCCAAAGCCCACCTCGATCGAAGGCAACCAGGAGGAGGCCGCCGCCACCCTCTTCACCAGCGCCGACGGCAAGACGGAGATCGGTGTGTGGGAATGCACCCCCGGCCGCTTCACCGCCGACCGCTCGGCGGCCGCCGAAATCTGCCATCTGCTGTCCGGGCGCGTGACGCTGCATGAAGGCGACGGCACGGCCCGCGACATTGGTGCGGGTGAAATGTTCGTGCTGCCGCGCGGCTGGCGCGGCGAATGGACGATCCACGAGCAGACCCGCAAGATCTACACGATGGTCAGTGGCGCCTAACGGAGAGAGTGGAGGCCCTGATCCGTTGAAGGCAACGGCAGGGCCTTCCTTCAGAACCGATCGGGCGGGATGACGTAAGCCGCGATCTCAATGATCTCCTCAACACCAGCAGCCGCCAGCGGTCCGGCCACCGTCAGGCCGATACCATGTGCAGCCTGATGTCCGCATCGGTGGTCAGGGCGCTTTTCCCTTCCTCTCGCGAACGGCTTTCAAGGCAGGGTAGAGCGCCCGGTATTGCTGGTAGATGTCCTCGTAGAGAGCTGCCTCGCGCGGGCGCGGCTCGATGCGCTTTCCCGGTCTGACCATCGCCGCGATCCCTTCGTCGATGCTGGCGAAGTGACCGGCGCCGTGGGCGGCAAGCACGGCCGAGCCCACCGACGGCGCATCGCGCGACGCGGGCACGCAGACCGGGAGGCCCGCCGTATCGGCATGGATCTGCAGCCAGAGATCCGAGGCTCCCGCCCCGCCGCCGACCGTCATCTCCTGGCCACGATAGCCGGCCTCGGCCATGGCATCGAGGATGGCGCGGGTGCCGAACCCGATGCCTTCCATGATCGCCCTGAAGATGTGATGCGGCTCGTGCGCGAGTGTCAGACCGGTGATCGCGCCGCGCGACAGGGGATCGGTATAGGGCGTGCGATTTCCCTGGAAATGATCCTGCACGATCAGACCATCGCATCCAGGCTCCAGCGCTGCCGCCTTCCGGTTCAGCGCCTCCAGATCCATCGTGCCGTTCATCATGCGACCGAGCCAGGCGATGATCGATCCCGTGGAGGTCTGCCCGCCTTCGACGATGTAGCGTTTGGGGTAAACGCAGTCGAGATAGCTGCCCCATATCCCGCGCGCATTGAGCGGCGTCTGCGAAACGCCGAACTGCAGATGCGACGACCCGGTGATCAGGGCCAGTTGCCCCGGCCGCGCAACGCCCAGTCCGATCATGCCGATCAGCGCATCCGCCCCGCCCTGTACGAGCTTGACCGTCGCGGGAATCCCCAGTTCATCCGCGGCGCTCGCTTTCAGTGTGCCGATGACATCACCGGGCGCCACGACGCGCCGCGGCCACTTTTCCAACAGTTCCGGGATGCCCAGCGTTTCGACCAGCGATGTCGCCCATCCACCGCGATCCGTCTGATAGTGCCAGCGCAGGGTGACGTTGTTCAGGCTCGCCGCCCGTTCGCCGGTCAGCCGCAGCGTCATAAAGTCCTGATATTCGCAGATCGTATGCGCCGCCTTGAAGATCTCCGGCTCGTGGCGAGCGATCCACAGCGCCTTCGGAATCATCCATTCGGCTGAAACCGGCCCTTCGCCCCCGCCATTGGTGATCAGCGCTGGATCACCGGTGGCGAGCACCGCATCGGCTTCAGCATTTGCGCGCACATCCATCCAGATGATGGCGGGCCGAAGTGCGCGGCCGTCCCGGTCGAGCGCAACCACCGTGCAACTGGTCGTCGCAAGGCAGATGGCTTCGATCGCGGCGGGATCGACCCGGCTCTCGGTGATCGCCTGCCGGGATGCGGTCACGAAGGCGCTCCACCAGTCCTCCGGGTTCTGCTCGGCACGCGCGCCGCTCGAGAACGTCGTCTCGTAGGGAACGGCAACGCTGCCGAGGCATGCGCCGGATAGATCGTAGACACGGGCACGAAGGCTTTCGGTGCCGCCATCCGCCGTGAGAAAATACGCCATCGTTATCCTCCTTCCCGGCCGATCCCTCCAGAGCGGCCACCTTATCCGCTATTGGAATGACCGCATGATCTCCAGCGCCTTGGCGCCGTACATCACCGCCGGGCCACCCCCCATTTCAACAGCCACCTCGAGCGCTTCCACCAGTTCCGCCTCGCTTGCTCCATGTTTGATCGCAGCGTCGACGTGGTAGACGATGCAGTCCTCGCATCCCTTCGAGACGGCAATGGCGACGGCGATCAGTTCGCGCTGGGCCGACGAGAACGCGCCCGCCGTCGTCGCCACCTTGCTGATGCGTCCGAAGCCTCCGAAGAGCTCGGGGCTGCTTTTGGCGAAGATGCCGATCCGGCGCTGGGCATCTTTCAGTCTGTCGTTTGCATTGCTCATGGTTTGACCTCACGTTTTTCGGAAGGAGGATGTCGAAGACCTCCTCAGGCTGATCCAGCCGCGGCCTATGGCCAGGACGGGATAAATGTTGGATGGCGGCGTCCTTGCCGGTGGGTGCCGGTTCGGACGATCCGTAAATTCTGATATTTAAGTCAAATCAACCTCTCTTCGTGCCACTGGCATTATGGGCCGGGCGTATATTCGGCGATGCAGAGCCCGGCGTTGAAGTCGGTGAAGTAGACAAGGCCGTTGCGATCGACATGCACATCGGCGCTGTGCAGGACTGGTGCCCTGTTGGGTCGCGGATCGACCATCCGGCGCGGCGCCGGCGGAACGATCGCTCCGGCCTCGCGCGGGCGGAAGGGGTCGCGGATGTCGTAGGCCCTGACGCCGGCATTCTGGTAGGTGACGAAGATCAGCTCTTCGCTGATGAAAGTGCCCGGACGGTTTTCGTGAATGTTGTGCGGACCGAAATGCCCGCCGACTGCCAGATAATCACTGTCGTCGGGTGGTGGGCACGTGGCGATGCTGATGGGGTTTGCCTTGACAGCGTTGTTGAAAATCCAGACCGGTTTGAAACCGTCTTCCTGGTGATCGAGCACGGTTTCATCCACGACAACGAGAAGATCGCGGCCGGGCAGGGGAAGCGCATTGTGCGTGCCGCCGCCAAAGGGTGGTGACCAGACCTTCCGCGCGATCAGCCTGGGATCGTGCCTGTCGGAGACATCGACGATGGCAAGGCAGGCGTCGCGCCAGCTGCAATAGGCGATGTCGCCGTGCACGATCGGGTGATGAAGGCCAAAACGTCCGTTTGGCATCGGCCAGTCCGGCGTCTCTCCGGCCGCCGCATTCATGCCCGGCAACCAGAAGCGTCCGGCCAGAAGGGGCTTTTCCGGGTTCTGCATGTCGATGGTGATCAGCATGTAGTCGGTGAAGCCGTCGAGAAGCGCGGATGCATAGGCCCAGCGCCCGCCGACATACCAGATGCGATGCAGACCGGCCCCCTCGACCGGCATGAAACCGATCTGACGCGGCTTGTCCGGCACGGAAATGTCGTAGACCGCCATGCCGGCCGACCAGTCGCGCCCTGACGCATTCGCCGTCGCATGGCCGCTGACGGCACCCTTGTAATAGGCCTTCTCGTCGGCCATTTCGGGCTGGGCGAACATGTCCTTGTTGTGGATGACGAGCAGCAGGTCCTCGTGCGTCTGGAGATGCAGCGTCCAGGTATTCGGTGGCGCCGCGACATAGCCCGCTGGCCGGGGCCGGGTCGGATCCCTGACATCGATGATGCTGAAACCCTTCGAGAAGATATGGCCGACATAGGCGTAGCCGCGATGCACCATCAGTTGCACGCCGTCCGGCCGTCCGCCCTGGTCACTCCAGCCGATGAGGCGCATGTTCCGGGCGTGGGTGGGGATCAAGGCGGGGTCGGTCATGGCGTGACTTTCAGCGCGACTGCTCGAGGACGAAGACCCTGGGTATCCCCCCGCGAGGGGGCAGCTCTGCCACGTCGATCTCGACGCTGGAGCCCGAAACGCGCGTGACCGTTTCCGCCGGGACACGCGCCAGGAAGCTTTCCACCGGCTCGATCTTCAGCCGGCCGCGGGCGCTGAAATAATGCATGGGGATGACAGCGCGCGGACCGATCTGCGCGATGGCCCTGTCGAGGTCTGAAAGCGCGATCGTGGCATGATCGCCGGTCAGCGCCAGCAGCAGGTCGACCTTGCCTTTCAGCGCGTCGAGATGTCCTTGTGGCACGGCGGTACCGATATCGCCCATGTGCAGGACGTCGACGCCGCCAAGCCGGAACAGATAGAGCGCATTGGCGTCGGGATCGCGGCCATACTCCGACTGATAGTCGAAGGTCAGGCTTTCCGTGGCCGGGAAGGGCCGGACGGGAACACCCTTCACGGTCTTGCCCTCGGGTGGCAGGGCGAGCGTGTTGATGACGACGGGATCGCCTGCGACATGGCTCGGGTCGGAATGGAAATCATCCGTATCCGAGCTCATCAGCACGATGTCGGCCGGTTCGTTGATCGGATCGAAACCGGATTTTTCCGGCGAGAAGGGATCCGTGACGACGGCAATGCCATCGGCCTCGAGCCGGAAACTGGCGTGGGCATAAAAGGTGATCTTCATGGCGCTTCGACCTTTTCACCGACAAAGAGTTCCCAGCTTTCGGCAAGCTCGGCCTGCCGTGCGGCGAAGGCGGTGAGATGCGCCGTCTGCATATGCGCGTCCCAGTGCGTCCTGCTTTCCCAGATCTCGAAGAACTTGAAGGTACCGGGTTCCTCGATCGAGCGGTGCATGTCGTAGATCACACAACCCGCCTCGGCGCGGGTCGGGGGCAGCAGTGCCTTCAGAGCATCAAAAAGGCTTTGTTCGAGACCCTTTCTCGCGCGAAGTGTCGCAATGACCGTTAATGGCATGATACTGTCTCCTTGTCCCGATCTGCTGCGCACGGGAACGGCAGCCACTCTCCGTTGGCGATGCGCGTGGCCTATCCTCCGCCAGCATGGCGGAGGAGGATTGTTGCGGGTGACCGAAAAGGTCAGACGGCCGTTTCGGCGACGTGGGCCGGGTGGAAAAGGCGCATGCGGCCGGCAGCCTTGGCCTCATTGTCGAAGACCGTGCCCTTCGGCGCGGAGACGACTTCCAGCTGCATCCCCCAGGGGGCCATAAAGTAGCACCAGGTCAGGCCGAGATTCGGCCCCTCGGTGTAGGAGGTTGGTTCGCCCAGCACCTTCACGCCGTTGGCCTTCAGGAAGGCGATAGCCGCATCCATGTCGTCAACGTAGAAGGCAAGGTGGTGACCGCCGATGTCGCTGTTCTTCGGCGGCGTCTTGGCCTGGTCGGGTGCCTCGTACTGGAAGATCTCGAGATTGGTGCCGTTGCCGAGACGAACGTATCGGAACTCCTTGATCACGCAGCTCGGATCGACGTTCAGGTGATCATACATCCATGTGCCGTCGGCTCGGAAATCCTTGGCAGCCGTATAGAGAACCGTTGCGCCGAGAATCTTTTCGAAGAAGTCGCAGGCCTCGTCGATGTCAGGCACGGTGAAGCCGATGTGCTCCATGCCGCGAATACCCGGGATTGGCATTGTCGTGTCTCCTCTCTCACACGTGATTATTGGTATTTCTGCGAGAATTCGCTGAGCGCGGCATATTGGCCGGACTTGGCGATGGCCTCGTAGATGCCGCGGTAGATGGCGTGCTGCTCGCCATAAAGGGTCTGCAGTCCCATGTTAGGTTCGAAGGTGCTTTCCACCTGAACCATGGCGCCGACCGCCTCGTTGATGCTCGAAAAGGCGCCGGATCCATAGGCGCCGAGGATCGCGGCGCCGAGGGCGGTGCATTCCCGCTCTTTCGTGACGGTGCTCGGAACGCCGATCACGTCGGTCATGATCTGCGCGAAGCCGTTCGACTTCGTGCCGCCTCCGGTCAGGCGGAAATCCGTGATCCCGCCCTCGACGTCGGACTGGAAGGCGTCGAATACCATTTTCATTTCATGGGCGCAGCCTTCCAGCAGCGCGCGGATCAGGTCATGGCGTTCGTGGTAGAGGCCGAGGCCGAGGAAGCCGCCGCGCGCGACGGCGTCGTAATAGGGAGTCACCTGGCTCGCCATGAAAGAGTGGAACATGGCACCGTTCGCGCCGGGCTTGGAGCGCGTCGCCTGCTCGACCATGATCGAGTAGGGGCTTGTCCCGCGCTGCGAGCTCTCGTCCAACTCGTTACGGCCGAGCTTGTCGCGCCACCAGCGCAGGCTGGCGCCAAGCGAAAACGCGCCGCCCTCGATATCCCAGGCGCCAGGAACGCCGTGGCCGCCCCACCAAAGCTTGCGGCCCTTGATCTTGCTGACGTCATCAAGGTGCGCGACCATGACGCCGGACGTGCCGACCGTAAATTCGGCCATGCCCTGCTTGATCACGCCGGCACCGATGGCCGCGCATTGCTGGTCACCCGCGCCCCGGCAGAGGATCATGCCCTCCGGCAGTCCGGTCGCCTCCGCCGCAGCGCGAGAGAGGCGGCCGACGCGGGTTGCCGGCGTCGATACCGGCGGCAGGCGATCGCGGCCGATACCGCAAACGTCGAGGATCCGGTCGCTCCAGTCGAGCTTCGACACGTCCATCATGCCGTTCAGCGTCAGCGAAGCAGGGTCGGTCGCCCAGTCATCCGCGCCCATGCGGGCGAGGAAGAACTCTTGGCCATTGACGAACCACCGGGTCTTTTCAAACAGATCCGGCCGGTTTTCGCGCAGCCAGATAATCTTTGCCGATGCCCAGAGCGGACTGATCGCCATACCCGTATGGTCCTGATGCTCGTCCGCACCGAAGGCGGCGCTGATCGCTTCCACGCTCTTCAGCGCGCGACCGCAGTTCCATACGAGAGAATTCATCAGCGGCACGCGGTTGGCGTCCACGATCCCGAAGGTGCCGCGCTGGCTGGAAAGGCCGACCGAATGGTAGGCGTCTTTGGGCAGGTCTGCCTTCGCAACGGCTTGCCGTGTCGCTGCGCAAATGCCGTCCCACACCTCATCCAGATCCTGTTCGATCCAGCCGGGCTGCGGCGACGAACACGTATATTCCTGATAGCCCTGCCCGACAGCATTGCCCTTCTCATCGAAGATGATGACCATGCAACCGGTCGTTCCGGCGTCAATACCGACGAAAACCCTCTTTGCCGCAGACGACATGTTTTCCTTGCTCCTCCCTGGCGGTCTCCGGCCTCCCGCCGTGAACCGCATGTCACTGTTTTCGCAGTGCCCGGCAACTACCGGGCTAGTGCATGTCGACGCTTGCCAGCCATTCCGTCAGCAAACGCAGGAATTCCTTCCGCCGCGCGGTGGTGTCTTCATCGAGATACGAAAGCAGCCGCTCCTTTTCGGCCAGCACGTCCTCATCCTGCGAGCGTACGGTGACCTTCGGGATCGCCTGCGCCGTGTCGCCATCGCCCCACCAGTCCCGATCGACGGTAAAGCCGAAACGCACGAGCGCCGGCGGGAAGGTGGCATCGAGGTGACGCACGGAACCCGCCTGTGGATCGCCGAGCCGAACGCGGCAGTGCATGTCCGTTACCCCGCCCTCCCGGATCATTGCCTGAAGCGCCGGGCTCATGCTGTCATGCACCGGCAAGCCCGAGGCAAAATCCCCTTCCACGATCTCCACCACCGCCGTTTCGCCAATGGCACGCAGCACATCGCGTAGAACCATGTGCTTGGCCGTGCAGGCACCCTCCTTGTTGCGCAGTGCCGTCAGCGGCCGGCGGTCGGCAACCGACCGGTAGGGGAAGGCCTGCACCGCGCGGTATGCCTGGACGACGCCGAGGGTGCCGCGCGCGGGCACGTGGCAATCGACGAAGTCCCGGATTGCCGCGCGGTACGCGGCCTCGTGTGCTGCATCAGAAGTAGGCATGGCCATCCTTGGCATCGAAGACGTGCCACTTGCTGCGATTGACCGTGACGTAGCAGGTCTCGCCCGGCTTGCCGGCAAAGTCCGGCGTCGTCTTGACGCGGATGCGGCAGTCGTCAAGCGAGACATCGACCAGCATATCGCCGCCCAGCAGTTCGTTGACGAAGATCTGGCCGCGAATGGCCCTGTCCTCCGGCTTTTCCATGCTGATGGAAAGCGCGTCCGGCCGCACGCCCATGCGCGCCGCTCCACCCTTCGATGAACCGTTGAGCTGAGTGATCTGGCTGGACAGAAGCGGAAGGTCGAAGTTGGCGTGCCGCAGGCTGACATCGGAGCCGGCCGCGACGATGTCGCAGGTCAGGAAATTCATCGCCGGCTCCCCGACGAAACCGGCAACCCAGGCATTGACCGGGTTATTGAAGATCTCGGACGGTGTACCCCACTGCTGCAGTTCGCCGTCATGCATGACCGCGATGTAGTCGGCCATCGAAAGGGCTTCCAACTGGTCATGGGTCACGTAGATCATCGTCGTGCCCAGCGTGCGCTGGAGATGTTTGATTTCGCCACGCATATGCGCCCTGAGCTTGGCATCAAGGTGGGCGATCGGCTCGTCGAAGAGGAACAGCTTCGGTTCGCGCACGATGGCGCGGCCGATGGCAACGCGTTGCTTCTGGCCGCCGGACAGCTCATGCGGGCGGCGTTCCAGCAGGTGGGCGATCTCCAGCAGCTTGGCAGCGCCATTGACGCGTTCGCGGATCGTTGCATCGGTTGCACCGCGCAGGCGCAGCGGGTTTGCGATGTTCTCGTAAACCGACTTGTGCGGATAGAGCGCATAGTTCTCGAAGACCATCGCCACATCGCGATCCTTCGGCGCGAGATCATTGATCCGAAGGTCATCGAAGTGGATGTCGCCCGCGCTGATGTGCTCGAGGCCGGCAATCATGCGCATGGTCGAGGACTTGCCGCAGCCCGACGGGCCGAGAATGGAGACGAAGCTGCCGTCGGGGCAGGTGATGTTCAAGTTCTTCACCGCCGGCATGTCGCCGTAGTACTTCCAGACGTTTCGGATATTCACAGAAGCCATTTCAGTTCTCCCGATGGATGTGGCACGCCCGCTCTCCCGCGACAGGCGGCCGACATTTTCATTCCTTGACGGCGCCCATGGTGAGGCCGGTGACGAGGTATTTGCGGATGACGAGCCCGAGCGCCATCATGGGAAGCGTCGTGATCACGCCGGCGGCCATGATCGCGCCCCACTGGATGTTCTGCGGCTGCACCAGTTCGCGCGTTGCGACCGGCAGGGTCTTGGCACCGCCCGAGCCGATGATGGCGGCAAACAGGAAGTCGTTCCACGCAAACAGGATGCAGAGCACGATGAAGGCGCCGATACCCGGTGCCACCAGCGGCAAGATCGAGCGGAAGGCCTGGAAGCGAGTCGCGCCATCGACCATCTGCGCTTCCTCGATCGCGTAAGGCACGTTGTCGAAGAAGCCCTTGAGGATCCAGATGGCGAAGGGCAGGTTGAAGGTGGTGTAGGCGAGGATCAGGCCCGGCAGCGTGCCGACCAGATCCAGCGACCGGAAGATCGAGTAGAGCGGCACCATCACGGCGACCACAGGCGCCATGCGGGTCGAGATGATCCAGAAGAACAGGTCCGACTTGCCGCGGAAATTGACCCGCGACAGCGAGTAGGCCGCAAGCGAGCCGAAAATCACCGAGATCACGGCCGAACCGCCCGCCGCAATCAGGCTGTTCATGGTGTATGTGCCGAACGCATTGTCCTCGAAAAGGCTGCGATAATGCTTGAGCGTCGGGGTGAAGTCGAAGAACAC
Organism: Rhizobium sp. RU20A; assembly: GCF_900155885.1. Classification (GTDB taxonomy): domain Bacteria; phylum Pseudomonadota; class Alphaproteobacteria; order Rhizobiales; family Rhizobiaceae; genus RU20A. The sequence goes on along the minus strand of NZ_FTMB01000011.1, from coordinate 19,731 downwards.
CCCGATATCCGACCAGTCGCCGACCGCCGGAAGTTTGAAAGCCGCCAGAAGATCCTTGAACGAGGAGATGAACATGATGAAGAACGGCAGCAGCGTCCAGACAAGGTAAAGTGCCAGAAAGACAACAGAGAGGACGCGGATGAGCTTTGTCAGGGGCGTTTCGTAGGTGACGACGTCGCGAGATGCCATGATCGTTCAGCTCCGGCCGGCTTTGGGGTTTTCGAAGACGCGGACAAGGATCTTGCCCAGGATGATGGTGACGAGCAGCAGGGTGAGCGCGATGGCAGCGCCACGGCCAAGCTTGAAGAACTTGAAGGCCACCTCGAAGAGATAGACAGGCAGGATCTTCGTCGCGCTGCCCGGGCCGCCGCCTGTCAGCACCAGCAGGCTGTCGATGAAGCGGAAATTGTCCATGAAGCGCAGCAGCACGGCGATCAGGAGCACCGGATAAAGGTTCGGCAGCGTGATCGAGAAGAAATTGCGCATGGGCGAGGCGCCATCGACCATGTTGGCCTCCAACTGATCGCGCGGCACGCGCTTCAGCCCGGCAAGTGCGATCAGCGTGATCAGCGGCGTCCACTGCCAGACATCGACGATGATGACGGCCAGAAGGGCCGTGTCAGCCCGCGCCAGGATCGAGGCACTGTCAAGGATGCCGACGCTCTGCATCAGCCAGTGATACCAGCCGAAGGTGCCATTGTAGAGGAACAGCCAGAGCAGTCCCGCGACAGCCGGTGCCATCATCATGGGCATGAGGAGCGCGGTCACGAGGAAGCGCTCGTACCGCGAATTGTTGACCACGACGGCCAGCAGCACGCCGATCGACAGCTGCAGCGTCAGGCAGATCACGCTGTACTTCAACAGGAGCGTCCAGCCGTTGATAAAGCGCGAGTCGCTGAACAGCCGGATATAGTTGTCGAAGCCCACCCATTCGCCGCCGCCGATATCGACGTCTTGCAGCGATAGAAAGATCAGCCAGAAGAATGGATAGAGCGATATGAAAGCGAGAACCGCAATTGCCGGCGCCATCAGGTAAAAGTAGTAGCGTTTCGGTGCAGGCGGGTTGAACGTCAGCGGTTTCTCCAGGACTTCCGTGCGTGGTCTGGCTTCGACCTCGATGGAGTGGGAGCGCGCCCGGAAAAGCTTTGCCGCGACATCCTGCAGTGCGGGGGATTTCTCAGTTAGATCGGTCATGAAAACGCTCTCGCCGGCGCCATTTCGCGCATCACGCGCAAAAAGGCGTTGTTCGGATGGATGGGCCAGCGGTCGCGTCTGCCAACCGCTGGCTCCGGTCACGGAGATGGGGATCAGGCGCCGTTCAGCTCGTCGATCTGCGACTTCAGCGACTCCGCTGTCTCGGCCGGCGACATTTCACCGGTCAGCATGCGCTGGGTCTCGGACGCGACGAGCGAGTGATACTCGTTGGCTTCCGGGATTTTCGGACCGAGCACGAAGTTCGGGTCCTGGATCCCGATGCCGTAGGCAACGTCGAAGGTCAGGGCATTCGGCATCTTGCTTGGCCGCTTTTTGGCTTCGACAACTTCGGGCATTTCCAGCACGGACTTGCGGGTCGGCGTACCACCGAGACCCTTGAGAACGTCGAACTGGAGCTGCTTGGAGGTCGACCAGATCGCAAAGAGGTAGGCTGCGCGCTGCAACTGCTCGGACGCGTTCTTGTTGATGCCAATGCCGCCGATGCCGCAGTTCGTGCCGTTGACAGCCTCGCCGCCATTCTTGATCCAGCTTGCTTCGCCCTTCGGGCAATAGGCGTAAGCGGTTTTGCCGCCGGCCGCACGCGACGTCTTTTCGTCTTCAACGGAGGCAGCGAACTCGTGATACTGCACCTGCATGGCAATATTGCCGGACTGGTAGACCGTATTGAGTTCCAGAGTACCGTTGGCGAGGTTGTCGGGATGCGACACGTCCGCCAGGGCCTTGAACTGCTCCAGCATGAAAATGGACTGCTCGTCGCCCCAATTGGTCTTTCCGGGCGTCTTGCTGCCAAGTTTGTCGTCGACATTGAAGTCAGTCCAGCGGCCGTGCGAGAACATCAGGCGCTGAATGTCGAGCTGCGTTGTCCAGGCAAAGGATCCCTGGTGCTGCGCATAGCCGTAGGGAACGTCCGCGCCACCTTCTTTGAGCTTCTTGAAGAAGGTCGCGATTTCCAGGACATGCTTCCACGTCGTGTCGGGCGTGAATTCCAGGCGACGACCGTATTCGGCCTCGAATTCCTTTGTATGCTTTTCGAAAAGATCCTGACGGTAGAATGTGACGGGAATGGCCGCATCGTAGGGAAGGGCAATGACCTTTTCGGCACTGTAGAAGCGACCGCACGCATTCAGGAAGTTTTCAACCCACGACCCATCGCCGTAACCTTCGGGATCCTGCGGCAGTGTTTCGTCGCCGAACATGGGCGTCATATCGGCATAGAAATCAGCAAAGGGCGAACCGATCGGCTTGTCCTGGACATAGTTGAGGACGTAGTCCGCTTTCCCGGCACGCACGTCGATGCCGACCTTCTGCTGGACGACGGGAAGGTCGTCCGTCAGGACTTCGACCTCGATACCCGTCAGATCGTAAAACGCTTTGATGTTGTCACGTATGGCAAAAGACGGCGGCGTGTTCTCCGAAAGGAAGGTCAGCTTGGACCCCGCAAACTGCTTCCACTTTGCGTCTTCAGACGAGGCCGCCTGAACACGTGTCGCCATGATCGTGGAATTCATGCCGACGGCAAGCGATCCGACCCCGAGGGCGGCCGCACCATAGCCGCCCAGCTCCAGGAACCGGCGGCGACTGACAGTCTTGTACAACGCATTCTTTGGCTTGTGAAACATAGGGTCTCCTCCCAGTGGCTGCCTTGCAGCCTTCTCTTTCACGATCCGAGCGCCGTCTCCTCTACGTCCCCCAGATCCGTCGCCGTTAAGCAACGATGAAGAGCCTAGCCTTGAACATAGATCTTGTAAATTATTTTCTACATTCTTGATCATGATGGCTCCATCAAGAGAACCAGCCGAGAGCAGGTTTACAATCTTAACTATTTCAATATGATAGTATGTCTCTCTAAAATAAACGTCGGCCATTCCAAGAAAAAATTTTCACAACACGATCAATGGACTTGTTTCGGCAGCTCAGATTCAGCGGGGTAGCCGGACCTTCGGCGACGATAAGAAAATTTCCAAAATACTGTCGAGGATCAACCCACATACGCCCACCCTAGCGGCAGAAGTTCACGGCGCAGACCAATGCTGAGGGGGGCTATAAATTGCGGTTACATGCCAGCAAGAGCACATGCGGATGAACAGCGCCGCGCTCGCCGGAGACCAATTGCGTTCATCCCGAAGCGCAAAGTGCTGGCGGGCTTGGAGCGCACCGGCATATCTCGCCTGAGGAGCAGCGTGTTCCGGACGAGGTCTGCCGAGGTTCTGCGGGCGGAATACGTGTCGCAGAAACTGGCGGTCAGCCGAATACCGATCGCGATCCGGCCCGCGTCGGCAACCGCCCGGAGTGGGGCGGATCCCTTGAAAGATATTTTCACGCCTCCGTTGGCATTCGCAACGGTGCCTTGCTGCGTTCGCGATTATGGATCACAGGCGCCCGTGGCGCTCGACCAGCCGATCGGAGAGCCGCATTCCAACTTTGCAGAAACAGGACATTCTAACTTTGCGGGTACAACGACTTGCGGGGTAACCGGAATTATGGAACACATTGCAACCCGCCGTGATCTGAAGCATGTCGCGCGCGAAGGACATGCCGGCCATGTCAAGGCTCGGCGGACCGCCGCCCATGGCGACGACGGACAAGAGCCTGCTGTGCACCTCGGCATGCACCATGCTTTTCGGCTGGTTGAGGGCTGCCGGTTCAGCCGGCCGCGGAGCGTTTCGTCCGGTCGGTGTGAAAGCCGAGCTTCTCGGAAATCTCGCCGGCGGCGGTGCTGAGCGCCTGCAGATAGGTCTCGCGGTTGCGCAAGCCATCCTCCCGCGGCGCGACGAGGCACAGCGTTGCGATGCAGGCGCCGTCGGCCTGATGGATCGGCACGGCGAAACAGTGGGTGAAATTCTCGACTTCGCTGTTGAAGGTGAAATAGCCGTCGCGGCCGGCCTGGCGTACCTGCGCGATGAAATCGGCCGGCGGGAAAAGCGCGCCATTGGGGCGCACGAAGTCCTCTTCCGGAATGAGATCGAGGATTTCCTGGTCGGTGAGGTGCGAAACGAGCAGGCGGCCCGAGGCCGTCCATGGGATCGGCACGAGTTCGCCGACATTGGCGGAGATGCGGAACGGCCGGATGCCCTCGCGCATCATCGCCACGGTGTATTTGCGCCCTTCCAACAGGCACATCTGCGCGGTCTCGCGGGTCTCTTCCGCCAGCCGCACCAGCATGCGGTCGCATTCACGCATCAGGTCGAACTGTTCGGCATAGGCTGTGCCGAGGAAATAGAGGCGGCGGCCGAGAAACACCCGGCCGTCACCTCCCTGGTAGTCCAGCATGCCGTGGCTGATGAGCAGGTTGACGAGCTCGTAGACCGAGGAACGGGGCGCACCGATTTCCGACGCGATCTCGTTCGGCCGCATCGGCTGGCGTTTGACGCGCAGGAATTCGAGGATCTCGAAGGCGCGGTCCAGTCCCCGTGTGCGGCGCGCGACGCTGTCGCCTGACCCCTCGGCCATCCTCTTCTCCCGTTCCTTCAGGCGCGATCCGCGCGGTATGCGATGCAGTCCACTTCGACCTTGCAATCGACCATCATGCGCGACTGAACACAAGCACGGGCGGGCGGGTTCTGGCCGAAATACTCGGCATAGACGCCGTTGAAGCTCCAGAAGTCCCGGGGATCGTCCAGCCAAACGCCGACGCGGACCACGTCCTCGATGCCGTAACCGGCCTCATGCAGGATGGCAATCAGGTTCTCGATCGCCTTGCGGCTTTCCGAAACGATGCCGCCACGCACGATCTCGCCCTTCTCCATCGGCACCTGGCCGGAAACGTGCAGCCAGCCATTGGCTTCCACGGCGCGGGCAAAGGGCAAGGGCTGGCCGCCGGCACCGGTTTCACCGGCGCCATAACGCTTGATAGTCATTGCAGTCTCTCTTTTCTTCTCAGGTAAAGCTGGATGTCTTCAGAAATTCGGCAAGCCGTTCCGTCTTCGGGTTGACGAACATCTCCTTGGGGTCGCCCTCCTCGCAGATGACGCCCTGGTTCATGAAGATCACGCGGGTCGACACGTCATAGGCGAAGCGCATTTCGTGGGTGACGAGCAGCATGCTCATGCCGTCGGCCGCCGCCAGTCCCTTGATGACCTGCAGCACCTCGCCGACCAGTTCGGGATCGAGCGCCGAGGTCACCTCGTCGAACAGCATCAGCTGCGGCGCCATGGCAATGGCGCGGGCGATCGCCACGCGCTGCTGCTGGCCGCCCGAAAGCTGGCCGGGATAATGCCCGCCGCGACCGGCAAGACCGACGCGGTCAAGCCATTTTTCGGCGATCGCATGGGCCTCGTCGCGCGGCATCTTCTTCACCTTGAGAAGGCCGAGCATCACGTTCTGCAACGCGGTCATGTGCGGAAAGAGGTTGAACTGCTGGAAGGCCATGCCGGTCATGGCGCGCTGGCGGGCGATGTCCTTTTCGCTTTTACGCTTGCGGGTGGCGCCGGCATGATCATAGCCGATCTCCTCGCCGGCGAGCCTGATGTGCCCGCCCTGGAACTCTTCCAGCATGTTGATGCAGCGCAGCATGGTCGTCTTGCCGGAACCGGAGGAGCCGATGATCGAGATCACCTCCCCCTCGCGCATGGTGCAGTCGACGCCCTTCAGCACCTCCAGCGTGCCGTACTGCTTCCGCAATCCCTGGATTTCGAGAAGTATCTTGCTCATGAAAGGCAGCCTCAGGCGGGAACGGCAGTCTTGCGCTCGACATATTTGCCGAAGCGCTCGATGGCGTAATTGATGACGAAGTAGAGAAGGCCGGCGAAGAAATAGAATTGCAGGCTCATGAAGTTGCGGGAGATGATCTCCTGCGTGCGCAACAGCAGCTCGGCGACGCCGATCACCGACAGGAGCGTCGAGGCCTTGACCATTTCGGCGGCCGTATTGACCCAGGCCGGCAGGAACTGCCGCAGCGCCTGCGGCCACAGCACATAGGCAAAGGTCTGGCCAAAGGTGAGGCCGATCGCCTTGGCGGCCTCGGTCTGGCCATTGGGAATGGCCTGAAGCCCGCCGCGCACGATCTCGCCGACATGGGAGGAGCAGAACACCGCAAGCGCCAGGACGCCGGCCTGGAACGGCCCGAGCTCGATGCCGATGGTGGAGAGGACATAGTAGCTTGCCAGAACCAGCACGAGCACCGGCGTGCCGCGCACGAAATCGGTATAGGCGCGCACCACGAAGCGCAGCGCGCGATTGCCGTAGACCAGCGACAGGCCGACCACAACGCCGAGGACCGAGCCGAACAGGATCGCCAGCAGCGAGATCGACACGGTGACGCCGAGGCCCTTCAGGATGACGAGGCGGGCGAGCCAGAGCTGCTCGAGGAAAGCGGAAAGATCCATCATGACATCATCTCGGAACGGCAAGGCGGCGTTCGGCGAACCGCATCAGGGCCGCGATCAGGGAGCAGGTGGCCACGTAAAGACCGGAGGCGACAATCCACGTCTCGATGACGCGGAAGCTTTCGACATTGATCTTGCGGGCCTCGAAGGTCAGTTCCGGCACGGCGATCGCGGCGGCGAGCGAGGTATCCTTGAACAGGGAGATGATCGTCGAGGACAGCGACGGCAGCACGTTGCGAAACATCAGCGGTGCGATGATCGAGGTGCGGATCTGCATCGGCGTCAGGCCGATGGCAAGGCCCGCTTCGGTCAGGCCCCTCGGGATCGACAGGAGTCCGGCGCGAAAGACTTCCGCAAGGTAGGCGCCCGAATAGATCGCCAGCACGGCCACGAAACTTTCGATCTTGCCGAGCCGGACGCCCATCTGCGGCAGCGCGAAATAGGCGAAGAGCACAAGGACAAGGATCGGCAGATTGCGGATGACGGTGACGTAGGCGGCCGCCGGGCGACGCGCCCAGCCCGACCTGGCAATCAGCGCGAAGGCGACCAGCAGGCCGATCAGCGCGCCGATCAGGATTGCGACGACGGCAAGGCCGAGGCTGAGCATCAGACCTTCGAGAAGCTGGTCGAAGCTGCGCCAGACGGCGGCGAAATTGAGCGTGTAACCCACGTGGGTGTCCTGCCATGAAGGATGGAAGAGGTGACGAGGGGCTGGCCCTCGTCACGATGTCGGAGGCTTCGCCTTACTTGTACTCGACCGGGAAGCCGATCTGCGGCGGAGCAAGGTCCTTGCCGAACCATGTCTTGTAGGACTTTGCGTAGAAGTCGAACTCGACGCCGGTCATGGCTTCGTGAAGGGCGGTGTTGACGAAGTTCAGCCAGTCCTGGTCGCCGCGCTTGACGCCGCAGGCATAGGTCTGCGGATTCCAGCCATAGCCGGCGTCCTTGTAGCGTCCCTGGTTCTGGGTCATGTACCAGGCGAGCGACGACTGGTCGGTGGCCGCCGCGTCGGCACGGCCGGATTCCAGCGCCTGATAGATCATGTCGACGGATTCATATTGGTCGACCGTGGCTTCCGGCAAGGCGGCATGGACCATGTCTTCGGCGTAGACGTTCTGCAGAACCGAGATGGTGACGGACGAGCCGGCAGCCTTCAGCGCGGCATAGTCGGCATACTTGCCGTCCGCCTTCAGCATCAGGCCGACGCCTTCGCGATAGTAGGGAATGGTGAAGGCGATCTGCTGGGCGCGTTCACCGGTGACCGTCATGAACTGGCAGGTCAGATCGACCTTGTCGGTCGTGATGTTCGGGATGCGCGCATCCGAGGACTGGTTGACATATTCGATCTTGTCCGGATCGCCGAAAAGCGCCTTGGCGACGATGCGGCCCATGTCGACGTCAAAGCCCTGAAGCTTGTCGTCGGCGCTCTTGAAATGCCAGGGCGCGTTGGTGCTGCCGGTGCCCAGCACCAGATGGCCACGGGCGAGGACTTCATCGAGCTTGCTGCCATCGGCAAAGGCGGGGGCGGAGCAAAGGAAAGTGGCGGCGACCAGCGACATCGCACCGGCGCGGAAGGAAATGGTCATGACGTTCCCCTAGAACGAGCGTTTGTTAAATCCGATATACCGGACATTTGTCTGTTTTACCGGATTGACATATCAAGTCGGATGGCGGATGAGTTGTCAATAGGCTTCGCCGAGGAAATGTGCAGCCGCCCCCTCTGGCGCGTTATTCGGCAATGCAGCATCCGCCCCCTTCAAGAGGTTTTCATGCCCGACATTCCCAACGATCTCGCTGCGATCGACACACCCGCCGTCCTCGTCGATCTCGACATTGCCCAGCGGAATATCGAGCGATTCCAGTCCTATGCAGCGGAGCACGGATTGCGCGTCCGCCCGCATATCAAGACCCACAAGCTGCCGCTCCTTGCCGAGATGCAGCAGGCCGCAGGTGCGATCGGCATCACCTGCCAGAAGGTGTCGGAGGCCGAAGCGATGGTGCACGGCAGCGCTGCCATTACCGACGTGCTGATCACCTACAACATCGTCGGCGCGGAAAAGCTTGCGCGCCTCAAGGCCCTCGCCCTCAGGGTCCGCCTCTCGGTCGTCGCCGACAGCCGCGCGGTGGTGGATGGCCTTTCCGCCACCTTCCGGGACGCCGCCGAGCCGCTCGCCGTACTGGTGGAGTGCGATACGGGCGCCCACCGCTGCGGCGTCGCCGATCCGCGAGCCGCTGACGCCCTTGCCGCCTCTATCGATGCGGCGCCGGGCCTCGTCTTCGGTGGTCTGATGACCTATCCCCCGGCTGGCAGCGAGGCGGCCGTGCAGCGCTTCATGAGCGAGGCCAAGGCGCTGATCGAGGCGCGCGACATCGCCGTTCCCGTCATCACCTCGGGCGGCACGCCATCGATGATGCAGGCGGCGGATGCCCCCGTGGTCAGCGAATACCGGCCGGGCACCTATGTCTACAATGATCGCTCGCTCGTCTCGCGCGGCGTCTGCGGCTGGGATGATTGTGCGCTCACCGTGCTGGCGACCGTCGTTTCTGTGCCGGCGGAAAACCGCGCCATCATCGATGCCGGCTCCAAGGCCCTGACCTCGGACCTGCTCGGCCTTGAGGGCTACGGGCACGTGCTCGGCCGCGACGATATCGCCATCGACCAGCTGTCCGAAGAGCACGGGCGCCTGGTGAGTTCCGGATCCATCGGCCTTGCCGTTGGCGACAAGGTCCGCATCGTGCCGAACCATGCCTGCGTCGTCACCAATCTCGTCGACACCCTGCTGCTGGTCGGCGCCGGCCACAAGACCCCCGTCCCCACCCGCGTGGTCGCGCGCGGCCGGACCACGTGAGGCAGTGAGACCGAAGCCGCCCCATCACCGACACGGACACCGACACGGACACCGGCACCAGGCGATGACGGGCGACCGGCAGCGGCCTCATCGCAAGGACGGGAAGCCCCGGATCCGATCCTGCCATCGTCAGTCGGCCAGTTCGGTCGGCTGACCAGTGACGGCAGCGCCGAGATGCATTGCGGCCGGTTCCCGGACACAGCGCTTCAGGCCGGCCCGCCCGGACCGGACGTCACTCCGGCTCCGCCATGCGATAGCCCACGCCTGGTTCCGTGCGCACGATCCGGGGCTGGGTGGGATCGCGTTCGATCTTCTGGCGCAACTGGCCGATGAAGACGCGCAGGTAATGCAGGTCGTCGCCGTGAGCGGGTCCCCAGACGGATGTCAGCAGGGCGCGGTGGGTGACGACGCGGCCGGCGTGGCGGGCAAGCAGGAGCAGCAGATCGTATTCCTTCGGCGTCAGGTGAACCGTCTCGCCATCGCGCGAGACGAGCCGCTTGACGGGATCGATCGTCAGCCCCTCCACGTCCATGACGCTCGGGACGGCGTCGCGGCGACCGCGATGGCGAAGGGCGGTGCGGATACGGGCGGTCAACTCCCCGATGCCGAAGGGTTTTTCGACATAGTCGTCGGCGCCGAGGTCGAGGGCTGCGATCTTCTCGCTTTCGCGGTCGCGGGCCGAGAGGATGACGATCGGAATGTCCGACCAGCCGCGAAGGCTGGCGATGACCTCCTTGCCGTCCATGTCGGGAAGGCCGAGATCGAGGATCACGAGGTCAGGCGCCCGGGTGGCCACGGCCTTCAGCGCTTCGGCGCCCGTCTCTGCCTCAACGACCTCATAGCCCGCCGCCGTCAGCGACGGCTTCAGGAAGCGCTGGATCTGAGGCTCGTCATCGACCACGAGGATACGCGACTGGTTCATGAAAGATCGCCTCTTGCGTCATCGCTTCCGGGAAACCGCATGACGATGCGCGTTCCCCGCTTCTTGACGGCCGGGCTCTCCGCATGGATCCGCCCGCCCATCGCCTCGACAAAACCGCGGGCAATGGAAAGGCCAAGGCCGGTTCCCGGCGCCCGGCCGTCCGGCTTGCCCCTGCGATAGAATTTTTCGAAGATCCGGTCCAGATCCTCAGGCGGAATGCCCCGGCCGAGATCGGTCACCGAAATCAGCACATCCTTGCCGTCCCGGCGGGCATAGACGTTGATCGCTTCATCGCCGCCATACTTTGCCGCATTGTCCAGAAGGTTGAACAGTACCTGGCCGATCAGCACGCTGTCGCCCCGAATGAGCGGCAGGTCAGCGGCGATGCCGGTTTCGATCAGGCGCCCCGGCGCGTATTTGCGCGTGCGCTCGACCGCGGACTGCACGACGTCGGCGACATCCACCCAATCCTGCTTGGGTTTCAGCGTGCCGGCCTCGATGCGTGTCATGTCGAGCAGGTTGGCGACGAAGCGGCTCATGCGGCCGCTTTCCTCCTCGATCGACTGGAGAAGGTCGTCGCGCTCTGCCGCCGTCATGCGTTCGCCGAGTTGGCGCAGTCCTGTCACCGCGCCCGTGATCGTCGCGAGCGGTGTGCGCAGATCGTGGGAAATGGAGGAGAGCAGCGCTTCCCGATAGCGTTCGCCCTCCAGGCGCGCCGCCTGTTCGACGGTCTCCTCGGCAAGGCGCGCCCGGTCGAGCGCAATCGCCGTCTGGTCGAGGATGGCTGTCAGGGCACGCTCGGCATTGAGGTCGAGCCGGTCGCCCGCATGCTCGATGCCGCAGACGCCGACAATGCCGTGGGGACCGAGCAGCGGGCGGAACTCGAAACGGCTGTTGGGCAGCGTGCCCGTGCCGTGGCCGGCCGCCTCCCGCCTGTCATGCGTCCAGCGGGCCGCCGTCATGTCGGTCACGTCGAGTTCGGTGTCCGGCGGCCAGGCGGCAACCGTGTCGAGATCGCCCTTGCGCGGCACGAGCAGCACGATCTTGCGCCGGAGGCTTGCCTGCAACTGCGAGACGGCGAGCCAGATCGCGTCATCGCCCTTTTCCGTGCCCGCGAGCTTGCGGGAAAAATCATAGAGCGATTGCAACGCGGTCGCCCGGATGCGCGCGACCTTTGCCTGTTCGCGGATGCGCGAGGCGAGCCCCCCGGCAATAATGGCCACCGCGAGGAAGACGAAGAGCGCGAAGACCTCGTGGGGGGCGGCAATCGTAAAGGTGTGGCGGGGGTCGATAAAGAAGAAGTTGTAGGCGAGCGCCGAGAGGATGGCGGCCAGGAATGCGGCGGCATAGCCGCCGACCACGGAGGCACCGAGGACCGCGAGCAGAAAGAGCAGAGAGATGTTCGGCAACTGGACGAAGGCATCGATCGCCTTGCCGATGAGGGCGGTCAGGGCAACGAAACCCATCGCGGTGACGGCAGAGTGCCGGAGCGCGGCAGCCGCCGGCACCTCGAACCGCCTGTCCGCCCGCTCGGGCGAGGGGCTGTCCGGCGTGACGATGTAGATGCCGAGGCCCGATGCCTCGCGCGCCAGTGCATCAGGCAGAGACCGCGCGGCAAACCGCCACCAGGGCCTGGGCTTGCGGGCACCGATGATGATCTGGGTGACGTGCTCGCGCCGCGCGAGCTTCAGGATCTCCGAGACGAAATCATTGCCGATGATCCGGCGCGTTTCGGCGCCGAGCTGTTCGGCAAGGCGGAAGAGCGTCTCGATGCGTTGCAGACGCTCGGGCGTTTCGACCTCCCGGTCCGCTCGCTCGATCGACACCACCAGCAGGGGGGCATTGAGGCCGGAGGCCAGCCGGCTTGCGACGCGCACGACCTTTTCCGACAGCGGGTCCGAGCCGACGCAGACCAAAAGCCGCTCGCCCGTCGCCCAGGGGCCGTCAATGGCGTTCTGCTTGAGATAATCGACCATCTGGTCGTCGACACGGTCGGCGGTGCGGCGCAGCGCCAGTTCGCGAAGCGCCGTCAGATTGCCGAGGCGGAAGAAGCGGTCGACGGCGCGGCTGGCGCTTTCGGGCAGGTAGACCTTGCCCTCCTTTAGCCGCTCGATCAGCTCGGAGGGCGAGAGATCGACGAGCAGCACGTCGTCGGCGCGTTTGAGGACGATATCGGGCACCCGCTCGCGCACGGTGACGCCGGTGATCTGGGCGACGAGATCGGCCAGGCTTTCGAGATGCTGGATGTTGAGCGCCGTCCACACGTCGATGCCGGCCGCGATCAGTTCCTCAATGTCCTGGTAGCGCTTGGGATGGCGGCTGTCCTGCGGATTGGAATGGGCGAGTTCATCGACGATGACGATGCGCGGACGCCGCGCCAGCGCGGCGTCGAGGTCGAACTCCTCGAGCATGCGCCCGCGATGGGCAACCCTCCGGCGCGGCAGCAGTTCCAGCCCGTCGAGCAGGGCCGCCGTTTCGCTGCGGCCATGGGTTTCCACAAGCCCGATGACGAGATCCACCCCGTCCGCCCTCAAGCGCCGGGCGCGCGACAGCATCGCATAGGTCTTGCCGACGCCGGGCGCGGCGCCCAGGAAGACGGTCAGCTTGCCCCGGCGGTCCTTGTCCGCCAGGGCAAGCAGTGCATCGGGGTCGGGGCGAGCCTCGCCCCTGCGGTCGTCATCCGCCATCACGCTCTCACATCTTCAGCGCGTCGAGCGCCAGATTGAGCTCTAGCACATTGACCCTTGCCTCGCCGATAAGGCCGAAGGCGGGTTTGTGGACCGACCGGGCGACGAGATCGGCGACGACAGCGGGCGGTAGCCCCCTCGCCTTTGCGACGCGAATCACCTGCGCTTTTGCAAAGGCGGGCGAGATATGCGGGTCGAGGCCCGAGCCGGAGGTGGTGACGGCATCGGCCGGAACGGGTGCGGCGATCCCGGTCTGCTTCAGCCTCTCGACGTCGCCGACGACACGCTCCTTGAGCTTGGCCGATGTCGGGCCGAGGTTTGAGCCGGACGAGGCCGCAGCGTTGTAGGCCTGCGGCCCCGTCGCCGAGGGGCGCGGCCAGAAATAACGGTCGGAGGTGAAATTCTGGCCGATCAGGCTTGAGCCGACCACCATGCCGTCGCGTTCGATCCGGCTGCCATCCGCCTTGGAGGGCATGACAGCCTGGGCGATGCCGGTGATGCCGAGCGGGAAGGCGAGCCCTGTGAGGAGGGTGAGAAGAACGACCAGAGTAAGGGCGGGTCTGACGTGGTTGAGCATGATTACACCAGATGAAGAGCGCTGACGGCGATGTCGATGAGCTTGATGCCGGCAAAGGGCAGGATCAGGCCGCCGACGCCGTAGACGAGAAGGTTGCGGCGCAGCAGCGAGGCGGCGCCGGCAGGGCGATAGGCCACGCCCTTCAAGGCCAGCGGGATCAGGGCCACGATGATCAGCGCGTTGAAGATGACGGCCGAGAGAATGGCCGATTGGGGCGAGGCAAGACCCATGATGTTGAGCGCTTCAAGGGCCGGATAGGTCGCGACGAACAGGGCCGGGATGATGGCGAAGTATTTGGCGACATCGTTGGCGATCGAGAAGGTCGTCAGCGAGCCCCGCGTCATCAGGAGCTGCTTGCCGATTTCGACGATCTCGATGAGCTTGGTGGGGCTGGAATCGAGGTCCACCATGTTGGCGGCCTCGCGGGCGGCCTGGGTCCCGGTCTGCATGGCGACGCCGACATCGGCCTGGGCCAGCGCCGGCGCATCATTGGTGCCGTCACCGCACATGGCGATCAGGCGGCCGCCCTGCTGCTCGCGGCGGATATAGGCGAGCTTGTCTTCCGGGGTTGCCTGGGCGAGGAAATCATCCACGCCCGCCTCCGAGGCGATGGCGGCGGCCGTCACCGGATTGTCGCCGGTGACCATCACCGTGCGGATGCCCATGGCGCGCAGCGCCGCGAAGCGGTCCTTGATGCCGGGCTTGACGACGTCCTTGAGGTGAATGACGCCGAGCAGGCGGTCGCCATCGGCAACGCCGAGCGGCGTACCGCCGGTGCGGGCGACCTGGTCGACGGCGCGGCGGAATTCGGCCGGCGCATCCTGATCGTTGAGACCGGCGAACTTCAGGACCGCGTCGACGGCGCCCTTGCGCAGGCGGCGTTGGCCGATATCAACGCCAGAGAGGCGCGTTTCGGCGGTGAAGCTGATGACGGCATCGAAGGCGGCTTTCGGCATCGGCACACCGAATTCACCGGTCGCGAGCGCCACGACCGAACGGCCCTCCGGCGTTTCGTCCGACAGCGACGCGAGGAGCGCAGCTTCCGCCAGTTCCGCCGGGGTGACGCCGGGCGCGGCGAGGAAGTCACTGGCCATGCGGTTGCCGAAGGTGATGGTGCCCGTCTTGTCGAGCAGCAGCGTATCGACGTCGCCGGCCGCTTCGACCGCACGGCCGGAGGTGGCGATGACGTTGAAGCGCACCAGACGGTCCATGCCGGCGATGCCGATGGCCGAAAGCAGGCCGCCGATCGTCGTCGGAATCAGCGTGACGAGCAGGGCCGCCAGCACCGTCACCGAGAGCACCGTGCCGGAATAGCCGGCCAAGCCCCAGATGGCGACGCAGACGAAGAGGAAGATCAGCGTCAGGCCGGAGAGCAGGATCGACAGGGCGATCTCGTTCGGCGTCTTCTGCCGCTGTGCGCCTTCGATGAGGGCGATCATGCGGTCCACGAAGGAGGAGCCGGGCTGGACGGTGATCCTGATCCTGATCTCGTCGGAAAGCACCTGCGTGCCGCCCGTAACGGCCGAACGGTCGCCGCCGGATTCACGGATGACAGGCGCGGATTCGCCGGTGATCGCGCTTTCGTTCACCGAGGCGACACCCTCGATCACCTCGCCATCGCCGGGGATCAATTCGCCGGCCGCGACGAGAACGATGTCTCCCACCTTGAGGCTGGAGGCCGGGATGGTCTCCGTCTTGCCGTTGTACCCAAGCCGGCGGGCGACGAGTTCGGACTTGGTCTTCTTCAGGCTGTCGGCCTGCGCACGCCCCCGCCCCTCTGCCACGGCCTCGGCGAAGGTGGCGAAGAGCACGGTGAACCACAGCCAGGCGGCAATCTGACCGGAGAAACCGGCCGTGCCGGGATTGGAGACGAGGTCGCGGATGAAGAGGATCGTCACGACGATGGCCACGATCTCCGTCACGAAGATGACCGGGTTGCGCAACAGCTTTCGCGGATCGAGCTTGACGACGGCATCGCGCATCGCCGGAAACAGGATCGAAGGGTCGAGAAGACCGGATGCTTTTTGGTCTTTTGACATGGAAAGGTCCCTAAAAGGTCTGGCCGGCGAGCATGGCGAAGTGTTCGACGACGGGGCCGAGCACCAGCGCGGGCAGGAATTGAAGGCCGCCGAGAATGAGGATGATGCCGACGAGCAGGCCGACGAAGAGCGGGCCGTCGGTCGGGAAGGTGCCGGCAGAAGCCGGCGACTTCACCTTGGCGGCGAGCGATCCGGCAATCGCCATGACCGGCACGACATAGGCGAAGCGGCCGAGCAGCATGGCGATGCCGAGCGTGGTGTTGTACCAGACCGTGTTGCCGGAGAGCCCGCCAAAGGCCGAGCCGTTGTTGCCGGCCGCCGAGGTATAGGCATAGAGAATTTCCGACAGGCCATGCGGCCCGGCCGTGCCGATGCTTGCCACGGCAAAGGGCAGCGTGGCGGAGACGGCCGTGAAGCCGAGGATGACCAGCGGCAGGATGAGCACGGCGAGCATTGCAAACGCCATCTCGCGGCCCTCGATCCTCTTGCCGAGGAACTCCGGCGTGCGGCCCACCATGAGTCCGGCGACGAAGACGGCGAGGATCGCGAAGACCAGCATGCCGTAAAGGCCCGAACCGACACCACCCGGCAGCACTTCGCCGAGCTGGATCAGGAACATCGGCACGAGACCGCCAAGGCCCGTCAGCGAGCCATGCATGCCATTGACGCCGCCATCCGAAAGGCCGGTCGTGACGGCCGCATAGAGTGCCGTCATGGCCTGGCCGAAGCGGACCTCCTTGCCTTCCATATTGCCAAGGGCCGGGTCGACGCCGATCGCCGTGAGGATGGTATTGCCCTGGGCTTCCGCCCAGTAGGTAACGGCAACGCCCGAGATCAGCAGGACCGCCATGGCCGCAATCAGGGCCCAGCCCTGCCGGCGGTTTCCGACAATCTGGCCGAACGTATAGACGAGCGATGCCGAAATCGACAGCATGGCGAAGATGTTGAGGTAGTTCGACCAGGCCGTCGGATTTTCGAACGGGTGTGCCGCATTGACGTTGAAGAAGCCGCCACCATTGGTGCCGAGCTGCTTGATCGCTTCTTGGGATGCGACGGGCCCAAGCGCGATCACCTGTTTCGACCCTTCAAGGGTCGTTGCCGTGACCGAGGCGTCGAGCGTCTGCGGCAGGCCCATGGCGACGAAGGCAAGCGCCACGAGGATGGCAAGCGGCAGGAGCACGTAGAGCGTCGCCCGGGTCATATCAACCCAGAAATTGCCGAGCGTTGCGACCTTGGAACGGGCCAGCGCGCGGGTGACGGCGACGGCGAGTGCCATGCCGGTCGCGGCCGACAGGAAGTTCTGCACGGTCAGGCCCGCCATCTGGGAGAAATGGCTGAGGGTCGCTTCGCCGGCATAGTTCTGCCAGTTGGTGTTGGTGACGAAGGACACCGCCGTGTTGAAGGCAAGGTCCGGTGCCATCCCGGCAAAGCCCTGAGGGTTGAGCGGCAGAAAGGCCTGCAGCCGCAGCATGGCATACAGCGCGAGGAAGCCGGCAAGCGAAAAGGCGAGCATGGCGAGCGTATAGCCGAGCCAGCTCTGCTCCTTCTGGGGATTGATGCCGCTGACGCGGTAAAGATCCCGCTCGAGGCGCGCGAGCACGGGAGACAAGAAGGTCCGCTCGCCGGAAAACACCCGCGCCATGTAAAGGCCGAGGGGCTTGATGACGAGAAGCACGGCGAGGAAGAGAAGGCTGATCTGCAGCCATCCGACTGTTGTCATGAACCTGCTCCCGATCAGAAACGTTCGGGACGCAGCAGCGTCACGACGAGATAGACGCCGAGGGCAAGGGCGACGGCGAGGCCGAAAAGGGGTTCCAGCATGGGCGTTGCCCTCACAGCCGGTCGAGCGCGCGGGCATAAAGGGCGAGCACGAAAAGCGTGCCGGAGCCAAGCGCAATGAAAATGAGGTCGGACATATCCGTGTCTCCTGTTGGTAGAGGAGAAGGATTAGGACCAGACCGGATCAGGCTTCGATTGGGAAGGTCCGGGGCCGACGTAAAGAAAATATAAAGGCGCAGGCGGATGGCCAGGGATGACCGCCAGGCGAGCGGCCGCGCTGGCGGCCTTATCTCTGGCGCCGCTCGACAGGGGGACGGACAGGCCGGTGAGCGGGCAGGCGGGCGCGGGGTTTGATCCATCGCGCTGAGGGCGATCCGAATCAGGACTTTGACGGGCGCACGGGAGCGCAAGTTCTCCATGACCTTCGAAAGGATCGAACCGGGCCGATCCCGTGCAAGGCGCGCCATGGCTGGCCGGGCAGCGGTTACCCGTTGGCGGCGAGGCCGAAGCGCTTCAGGATGGCAGCGATCTTCTCATCCTGCTCGGGATCGGGAAGCAGGGCCGGCTGGCGGCTCGCACCCACGGAAGGGTCCTGCAGGAAGAGCGACCGCTTGACCATGGCGGGCGCAAAGCCCAGCGCGTAGAGATCCGTGCGGAAGGCGGTGAAGATGGCCTGCTGCCGCTCGGCTTCGGCAATGTCGCCGTCGTTGTAGCCCCTGAGAATGCCGGCCAGCACCTCCGGAAGGGCATTGCCGAGACCGGAAATGCAGCCGGCCGCGCCATTCTGCAAGGCCCACAACACGAGGTGGTCGGGGCCGGAATAGACGTCAAAACCGGGCATGTCACGGGAGACCGCGAGATAGGCCTCCAGCGTTTCCTTCGCGCCGCCGCTGTCCTTGATCCCGGCGATATTGCCATGGGCGGCCAGCTTGCGGGCCGTTTCCGGCTCGATATGGTTCTGGGTGCGGGCGGGGATATCGTAGAGATAGATCGGCGTCCTGACCGCATCGGCGACCGTCGAGAAATGCCGGATGAGACCATCCTGGGTGCAGGCGATGAAGAAGGGCGTGATGACGGCGATCGCCGTGACGCCGATGCGGTCGAATTCCTTCGCCAGCTTGATGGTCTCGAAGGTCGCAGGCATGCCGGCATTGACGATGACGTCGACCTTGCCGCCGACCTCTTCGACGACAACCTCGGCCAGCTTCACCTTTTCCTCGAAGGTGAGGGCGGTGAAATCGCCGTTGGTGCCGGCACACATGATGTTGTTGCCAGCGGCCACCTGGCGGCGGACCTGTGCGCGTGTGGCGTCGTAATTGATCGTCTCGTCCTCATGAAAGCACGTGACGAGGGCGACGAAGGCCTTTTTCGACATGGTCTGGTACTCCGGTAAAGCTGCGGGATCAGGGGGCGCGGGCCAGCCGCTCGGCGCGATGGCGCGCCTGCACGTCCGGGTCGGGATCGAGCCCGGCGGCGAGCAGCGCCTGCGTATAGGCTTGTTTCGGAGTCTCGAAGATCTCGCGCACCGTACCGAGCTCCACCACCTCGCCCCTTTGCATCACCATCACGTGGTCGGCAAAGTCGCGCACGACAGGCAGGTCGTGGGCGATGAAGATGAAGGCGATGCCCATCTCCTGCCTGAGCCTGTCGAGGAGAGCGATGACCTGCGCCTGTACGGAGACGTCAAGCGCGGAGACCGCCTCGTCGCAGATGATCAGCTTCGGCTCAAGCGCCAGAGCCCGGGCAATGGCGATGCGCTGGCGTTGTCCGCCCGAAAACTGGTGGGGATGGCGGCCCATATGCTCGGGCCCAAGGCCCACCTGCGTCAGGAGCTCGGCCACCCGCGCCCGCCACTTCGCCTTGGGCAGAATGTCGGGATGGATGACCCAGGCTTCCGAGATCAGCTGATAGACCGTCATGCGCGGATTGAGCGACTGGGTCGGGTCCTGAAACACCATCTGCAGATCGCGGCGCAGCTTGTAGAGATCCGCCGGCGAAAGGGTGAAGAGGTCCCTGCCCTTCCACAGCGCGGAACCGGAATCCGGCTCATCAAGGCGCAGCAGGATGCGGGCGAGCGTCGATTTGCCCGACCCGCTCTCGCCGACCACGGCCATGGTTTCCCCGGCCATGAGATCGAAGCTGATGCCCTTCAGCGCCTGGAAGGCACCATAGCTCTTGCGCACGTCGCGCACGCGCAGCACCGGCTCGGTGCCGGCAAGCGGCGCGTGCATCTCGCCCTTGCCGGGGGCGGCGGCAATCAGCTTCTTCGTATAGGGATGCTGCGGGTTCTTGTAGACCTCCCGCACCGTGCCCTGCTCGACCAGCACGCCCTTTTCCAT
>NZ_FTMB01000010.1 GCF_900155885.1 Rhizobium sp. RU20A | reverse complement strand
TGCCAGATTGAAGCCATAGGCGGTCTCGATCGCACCATTGGAGTCCTTGCGGGCATAACGCTTGCCGTTCGGACTGTCGTTGCGGTGAATGAGCCCGGCCTCGACGAGATGCACGAGGTTCTCGCGTAACGTCGTACCGGCGATCCCGTTTGCCCGTGCGGTCAATTGAGCATTGGAGGGAAAGACGATGAGGTTTGCGCCCTCGCGCAGTTCGTTGTCCGGGTAGAAGGACAGAAGCGCGCTCAACACGGCCAGAGCGCGATCCCTGACCCCAAGCAGCGTGCGCGCATCGCAGGCATCGCGGTAGATCTTCCATTTGTCGGCCGACTTGCCCGGGCGAAGTTCCGTGGCCCGCTTCTGCGATGCCACTAGCGCAAGCGTCACCGGCCGCCGCCCAAAGGGCGTCGTCACATATCCAGTCTGCATCTCTTTCACCTTTTCACGGGCAAAAGAAATCCGCTCACCAAAACGGTGCCAAAAACGCTTGACTGAGATTCATGGAAATGCGATTCTCGGGCTGCTAGACCTATGAGAGAGGCTTCCATGACGGCAACGTCGGGGGGCCTTTTTCTTTTGCTGTTTTCCTATCCTCGCCTATTGATCCGATGAGGGCGTTTCCGCCTTGAAACTCTCATAAAGCGCCGGGAGGCGCTCCATGAGGAAGCGTGCAAAATCCTCGTCGCGATCGCGCCTGATCTCGATGCGGCAGTTGCGACCGGACAGTGCCATGGTGGCAATCTCCTGACCTTCGGCAGCACGGGCAACAAGCCGCTCGGTCCTGCCCGGCGCCGCCTTGCCCTCGCCGCTCTTCAGCGCCTTCAGCACCGCCATGAAGCGATCGTCGCTGCTCTTGTGGTCAAACGCCTTGTCATCGACAGCCTTGCGGGCCTTGCGCTCGGCGCCAGCAAGCTTGACGAGTTCGCTCATTTCCTGCCAGCGCGGTCGGCCGATCTTTGGAGCCCGGCCAATGGCCGTTACGAGCCAGTCCGGGACGGCGCGCGCCACGCTGACCAACTTATGCGCCTCCTGGCGATCCACGGACAGGGCCGTCTGGATCAGCGACCGCTGAAAACCGCCCTCCTCCAGTCGCAGCGCAAAGACGGCACGCTCGATGAAGGTCAGGTCTTCGCGGGCAGAGTTTTCGATGCCCTGCGCGACAACGAGACGGTCGTCGTCGAGGTCGCGTACATAGGCCTTGACCTTCAGGCCCAGATCACCAGCAGCGCGCACGCGCCGGTGACCATAGGCAATCTGGTAGCGGCCCGCCGCGCCGGGATGCGGACGAAGCAGGACAGGAATTTCCTGCCCGTGTTCGCGCATCGACGTCTTCAGCGCTTCGACGGCCTCGACATCCTGATCGGCGAAGCGGTCCGCGAAAGGGGAGGGGTCGATGAGGGTGGGATCGATTTCGACCGGCACGGCCCCGCTCGCCACCTGCCGCTTCAGTTCCTCATAGTCGCGCTCGACCTCCGAAAACGTGTCCTTGAGGGAGCGTACAGCGCCGGATGCGACGCGCTGCACCGGCTGGCGCGGCTCGTCAGTCGGGGGCTGCTCGCCGCCGCCCGAAAACAGCGATCGGATCGACTGTGTGCGCTTGCTCATGGTCTCCTCTCCATCGGCAGGGGTGTCGAACAGAAGGTTCCGTCGTCAGCTGACAACGCCCTAACCCACTGATTCGACTGTCCGAGCCCAGCCATCACCGTCCCCAGACCTGATTGATGAGATCAATGACCTCCTGGTTGACGGCATTGATCGATTCCATGGCGCGGTCATAGGTGGAACGCCCCACAGCGCCACGCGACAATTCGTAAAGAGACTGCTTCGTCAGGCCGGCATTGGCAATCGCGGTCGATTTCCATGCGGATGCCGCCATCACATCGCCCGCGAAGACGTCACGCAGGAGACCGACGATTTCCTGTTCGGGGACGTCGCGCGGATCATGCCGGGTCACAAGGAAGCGCAGGAAGTCGTAGTCGAGACTGCCACCCGCCTCCTCGATCACCGAAACGAGGTCCGACGTCATCAGCAGGAACTGGCTCATCGAGGCGACATCGACCATCTGCGGATGAACGGTGACGATCATGCCGGTTGCGGCGTTGAGGGCACCCATGGTGAGAAAGCCGAGCTGCGGCGGGCAATCCACGACGACCACGTCAAAGTCGTCCTCGACCTCTGCGATCGCGGCCGCGACGCGACGGAAGAACAGCTCTTCCGGCCGGCCACGATTTTGCAACATGTGGCGCGGCGTCTGGTGCTCGAATTCCATCAGCTCGAGATTGCCCGGGACGATACTGATGCCGGTGAAATAGGTCTCCCGCACCACATCCTTCATCGTCACGCGCTGCTCGTCATAGCGGATGGCGCCGTAAAGCGTGGTATTCTCCGCTACGTCAAACTCCGGCTGGTAGCCGAACATGGCCGACAAGGAGGCTTGCGGATCGAGGTCGATGGCAAGGACACGCAAGCCCTGCAGCGCCAGCCCTTGGGCAAGATAGACCGACGTGGTCGTCTTGGCCGAGCCGCCCTTGAAGTTGGCGACGGTGAGGATCTGCAGCTTCTCGCCGGGACGCCGACGCGGCCAGAAGCGCAACGCCTCCTTCGGGCGGGCGGTCGCCAGATATTCGCGCAGCTGGTTGATCTGTTCCAGCGTGTAGGAGCGCCGCCCGGCATTGCCGACGTCGGGGGCAGGGCCGAGCCCATCGAGGGAAAGCTGACGCAGATAGCCGTCGGACACGCCGACGATTTCGGCCACTTCGCCCGAAGTGAAGGAGCGCAGCGACTTCTGCGCCGTCGGGGGAAAGGCCCGTTCGCCGACACTGCGCAGGCGCGCCGAAAGCGCTTCCGCCCGTTGTGTAATATGGGCAGATGTCGATGCGCGGTTGATGTGCCGATCGATCACGTTCACTCTGGCCTCTGGGTTCAGACGGTTTCCTAGCGTCAGACGCGCTGTTTCCGTCTCAAGCTAAGCCACGATTCTGATGCCACCGCAAGAAGAATAGGGTTAACGCTTCCTTAACGGGCCGGCAGCGACCATGTCTACTGCGGCTGTGTTGCCGAGATTTTTCAAACGAAAGCAATCGCTTCCGACCGAAGCGGCTGCCTCGGTTAAGCTTGCGTGGGGCCGGAGACATCGCCAGCACCCGCCGCCGAACACGTGCTGGAAGCGTGCCACACGCCCATGGTCGCGTCGATAAGCGACTCACGCCATGGGCGAGTGGAACCGGCGATTCTGGCGTCGAGGGGAGGGAGGACCCGGCATCACGGACGGCTCAGGGTCGGCGTCGGTAGCCACGGCGCAGCTTGCGGGTTTCGTGGTCGTGCAGCGCCGCAAGCGCCCCTTCGCGGCTCGCAAAGGCTTCGCACACGACGCGGCCGCGCGTCCCGATCCGCCCCCAGCGACGCGTCAGCACGGGTTCGCCGAACAAGGAGGTCTCGACACTCAGCTGATAGAAGCGCGCCATGTTGAGGGCGGGCTGACACCGTTCAAGATGGATATCTGGAGGATCATGATGCATGGCGCGAGTGTCGCGCCCTGCGGGCTTGCTGTCCAACGAATGATTGGAATCGATGCACCGTCACCGATTCCCATTTGTGATGGATCGCACACCCCTTCCGCCGGGGAAGGGGAGGGGGCTTTCGAACCGCAGACGGGCGGAAGGCAGCCCCCGTTCAGGCCGGGGCTGCGCCACACATTAATGTGCCAGCATGTCCTCAAGGATTTCCTTCCGGCCCATGTCGGAAGGGAAATAGGTCGGCCAGTTCGTCAACTCGGCCAGAACCTTGGCGCGATCGTCGCCCCAGTAGAGATGATAATGCCCGGCCTTCTGCGGCGCGATGATATGATCGCTGAACTGAATGTATTCCGGCGCCGCCGCATCGCCCGCGCTCTTGCGAAAAATGAAGCGCACGCCGCGATTGCCCTTCTTGTAGGTCAGGATTTCATGACCGTCGCTCACGTAATCGCCGCTAACCTTCTGATCGCCCCGATAGAAGGTGACGGTGTTGCCGTCGATGACGATGCGGCTGACGTCGGTGCGATAACCGGTCTCGTAGTAGGCGCGGTATTGTTCCGCGGTCATGTCGCCCTTTTCCGCCTTGTGCGCCATGACCGAATCGAGCGTGCCATCCATGAGATAGGGATAGATCGACTGCCAATCGCCCTCCCAGTCGGTGAGATCGCGCGCCTTGACCTGGCTGTCGTAGAAGTAGCCCTTGCTCGCCGAGCCCGCCTGGCCGTGATCATGGGCATGGGCCTTGTCCGCTTTCGTTTCCGCGCTCATCACCGGGCTCGCCAGCAAGGCCGCCGCAAGCGCCATTGTGCCGGCAAAGGTCATCGTTCTCGTCTTCATCCGTCCATCCTCTCGCAAGTCGACAGCGCAGTTTGCCGCGACTTTTATGTAATAACATAACGGATGCGGATGTATGGTAATTTTGACGGATAGGCAAGCCGCAACTTGCATGTCGCGGCTTTGTCCACGACGGCAGGGGAGGGGGGCGGAGAGGACGGACGCACATCCCAATCGCGGCGGCAGGCGTTCGACGCCTCCGTGGATCGGCCCCTTAAGACCTGCAGGCGCTGCGAGGATGGCGGCCTGGCGGCTCCCAGCGTCCGTTGCCGCGCGCTTAAGCCGCCGATGCGTGCGGCATCAAGACCGCTGTCGCGCGCTGGGCAGGGGCGATCTCTGCGTTGCGAAGGCGTATCGCGGCTTCGACTTCGTCCGCATAGCGCTGGGCATTGATGATGGCCTTGTCGAGATTGCTGACGCGGGCCGGATCGAGGCGATGCAGGAAGGTCTTGTACTCGAACATGTCGCGGAAAGCGGAACGCTCGATGATGGGTGTGTCGAGCATCCGAACGTGGCGCTCGTTCAGCAGTTGCTTGACGGCCTGCAGCGCCCTCGTCGTCACCATGGAATTGACGCGGGAGAGCAGCACGGCATGGGGGATGCGGATGCGGGCCTTCTGGTCGAGGTAGGCCAAAAGTTCGATGACCTGCGCGCCGCCCTGGGCATCCATCGAGCTGCCCTGGATGGGAATGATGACGAAATCGGACAGGCCAAGCGCCGTGGCTAGCAGCGGCGACTGGGCGCCGGGCAGATCAACGATGATGTAATCGCTTTTCGGCTTGTATTCGGCCACGGTGCGAGGGAGGGCGGCCAGCGAAACATAGGTCGCCACCGTCAGGTTGGCGACGGGGTCGGCGCCCTCGAACCAGCGGGAGATCCAGCGCTGCGGATCGGTGTCGATGATGGTGATGCGGTGACCGCGACGCACCAGTTCGGTCGCCAGCAGCAGCACAGCCGTGGTTTTGCCGGCGCCGCCCTTGGTATTGGCAAATGTAATGATCGGCATGGTCGAATCCCGGCTTTGGCCGGTCCGCCGCCGGCGCTGTCCTGCACCCGGGACCCTTGTCCCGGCAGATTCATCTTGCAAGCTTATGGTTAACGGATCCTTGCAACCAGTCCGTGGACCCCCCCCGAGGCGCTGAAATGCAAATGCCGGGGGAAGACCATAGCAAGGCCCAGCCGCAACCGCCGGCGGGCCCCGCCGTCATGCCATGCGCCGCCTCAGCGCCGGCGGTCTTCCGCCTGGATTTCGGCCGCCAGAAGGTTGAGGGGCAGGATCTTGGCGACGCCGCCGCGGGCAATCGCTTCCTTCGGCATGCCGAAGACAACCGAGGAGGCTTCGTCCTGCGCCACCGTATAGGCGCCGGCCTGATGCATCTCCAGCATGCCGCGGGCACCGTCATCGCCCATGCCGGTCATGATGACGGCCATGGCATTCGACCCGGCCGAGCGGGCCGCCGAGCGGAACAGCACATCCACCGACGGACGATGGCGCGAGACGAGGGGACCGGAACGCACCGAGACATGGTAGCGCGCGCCCTGCCGCTCCAGCAGCATATGATGGTCGCCGGGCGCGATCAGCACATGGCCGCGCAGCACCGGGTCGCCGTCCACGGCCTCCTTCACCTCCACCTCGCACAGGCCGTTCAGCCGCTTGGCAAAGGCCGCGGTGAATTTCTCCGGCATATGCTGGACTATGACGATGCCGGGCGCGTTGGCCGGCAGCCGCTCAAGCAGTTCGCGCAGCGCTTCCGTTCCGCCCGTCGAGGCACCGATGCATACGACCATTTCCGTGGTGCGCGCCATCGCCCTTCCCGAGGGGGGAGGGAGCATGGCATCGGCCGTCAGCTTTTCCTGTGGCACGAGGCGACCGTCGCTGCGGGCTTCGGGGTGGTTGGCGGTCGCAACCGCAGCGCGGCGGCCGAGCCGGGCCTGCGCCGCACCCTTGACCGCTTCGCAGATGCGCGCGCCCTGTTCCGCCAGGAAATCGGCAGCGCCGATCTTCGGCTTGAGGATGACATCGACGGCGCCGGCTTCGAGCGCCTGCATCAGCGTTTCCGTGCCCTGTTCCGTCAGCGACGAGCACATGACGACCGGGATCGGCTTTTGGCTCATCAGCTTGCGCAGGAAGGTGATCCCGTCCATGCGCGGCATTTCAACATCCAGCGTGATGACGTCGGGGATCTCCTCCTGGATGCGCTTGGCCGCCATGAAGGGATCGGAAGCGGTGCCGATCACCTCGATTTCCGGATCGCTTTGAAGCACGGAGACCAACGTTTGCCGGACGCTGGCGGAGTCATCGATGATGAGAACCCGGATCTTCTTGGCTTGCACGGATTAATCCTTCACGAAGATGGTATTGGCGATCTGGCGTATGGGAAGTTCCATGGCGGTGACCGACTCGGAATGGCCGATGAAGAGATAACCACCGTCCGCCAGGCATTTGCACAGGCGCGTGAGGACATGCTGTTGTGTCGGTTTGTCGAAATAGATCAGCACGTTGCGGCAGAAGATCAGGTGCATGGGATCGCCGACCGAGTAAACGTCGTCCATCAGGTTGAGCCGAGAGAAGCCGACCTTGCGCCGCAGATCCGGCACGATGCGCATTTCCGGGCGTTTCGGATCGACGGCCCGCATCACATAGCGACGCATCATGGTGTCCGGCACCGGCTCCAGCATCGGCGAAGGATAGATGCCGCGCTTGGCGCGCTCCAGAACATCGGTGGACAGATCCGAGGCAAGGATCTGGTAATCGGGACCCTTTTTCTCGCGCTTGAAGTCCTCCAGAACCATCGCCATCGTGTAGGGCTCGGCGCCGATCGAGCAGGCCGAACTCCAGGCCCGGATGCGGCGCACGCCGGCCGCCTCCAGCGCCGGCAGCGCTTCGTCTCTCATGAAGTCGAAATGGTTCGGTTCGCGAAAGAAGTCCGTCTTGTTGGTGGTCACCACATCGATCAGGTAGATCGCTTCCTGATCGAGCCCGCCCTTGTCGAAGATGAAGTTGCAGTAGTCGTCGAAGGTATTCTGACCCGTCGCGCGCAGCCGGCGGCGCAGGCGACCCTCCAGCATGGTCAGCTTTCCGGGGGGCATCTTGATGCCACTGTAATTGTAGATGTAGGCCGACAGACGCCGGAAATTCCGGTCGCTCAGACGGTCAAACTGAACGTGAGACGCTGCAACTGACACGATACTCGGTTTCCTCAGGCAATTTCACGGGTCTTGGCGCCGAAGGAGGCGAGTGCGGCTCCGTTGTCGGAGAAGAGACGGGCGAGATTGACGATGACCACGAAGTCGCCGTCGCGGCGCACCACACCTTCGATGTATTCCGAGTTCCAGCGCACACCGATATCAGGCGCTGCATCGATCGCCTCGTGCCGGAAGGGCACGACCTCGAACACCTTGTCAGCCACGAGCCCGATGGTCAGCATGCGGTGTGTAAAGGGGATATCGAGCACGAGAACGCGCGTGTGCGCGGTCTTTTCCATGGCCGGCATGCCGAGCCGCAGGCGCAGGTCCACGATCGGAACGCCCTGGCCGCGCACGTCACGCAGGCCCATCAGATAGTCGGGGCCGTGCGGGATCTTGAATACATCCTCATGATCGAGGATTTCCCGCACCACCGTCACCGGCACCGCGAAAACCTCGTTGCCGAGAGCGAAGGTCACGAATTGTGATTCCGGACCGGCCGATGTCTGTGTTGTCTTCATCATGTCTCACCCTCACGCTTTGCGGCGAAAATCATCATCTTCTGTGTCGGGACCGCCCATCGACAGATCGAGCGTGAACCCCTTGGCACGGGCCTGCTGCGCCGCCACCGAAAGATCGGCGGCCGGCCTTGCAGGCGCCCTTGCAGCCTTGCCGGAACTTGCAGCCTTGACAGGCGCGCGCGACGGCGCGGTCTTGCGCAGCTGTTGCTCCCGCTGCCTTGCCGGCCCGTCATCATCCGTCAGGTTGAAGAAGCTGAGGACCGCCTGCAGTTCTTCGGCCTGGGCGGCCAGTTCCTCGGAGGTCGAGGAGACCTGTTCGGAGGCGCTGGCATTTTGCTGCGTCACCTTGTCGAGCTGCTGGATGGACTCATTGATCTGCGCGGCCCCGATATCCTGCTCGCGACAGGCAGCGGAAATCTCCGAGACGAGCTCGGCCGTCTTGCGAATGTCAGGCACCAGACGGTTCAGCATGTCGCCGGCGTCCGTGGCGGCCTTGACGGTCTCGCCGGAAAGACCGCGGATTTCCGCGGCGGCCGCCTGGCTGCGCTCGGCAAGTTTGCGCACTTCGGAGGCGACGACGGCAAAGCCCTTGCCGTGCTCACCGGCGCGCGCCGCTTCCACGGCCGCATTCAGGGCGAGAAGGTCGGTCTGGCGGGCGATTTCCTGCACGATCGAGATCTTCTCGGCAATGACGCGCATCGCACTGACAGCCTTGCCGACGGCATCGCCGGAAACTTCGGCATCCTTGGCGGATTGACGGGCGATCTTCTCGGTCTGGGCGGCATTGTCGGCGTTCTGCTTGATGTTGGAGGCCATTTCCTCCATCGATGCGGACGCCTCTTCGGCGGACGAGGCCTGTTCGGTGGCACCCTGCGAGAGTTGCTCGGAGGAGGAGGAGAGCTGCTGGCTGCCACTGGCGACATGCTCGGCTGCCGTGCTGACATTGGTGGCGAAGGTCACGAGATTGGCGACCAGCCCGTTGATCGCATCCTTCATCTTCTGGTGGTCGCCCTCACAGGCGATCTCGACTCTTTCCGTGAGGTCGCCGTCGCTGACGAGCCGCAGCACGCGGTTGCCTTCGGCGATCGGTAGGATGATGGCGTCCAGCATGCCGTTGATGCCGGCGACGAGTTCGGAGAAGTCGCCAACGAAGCGCTGCGCATCGCCGCGCTCGCTGAGTTCGCCGGCGGAGGAGGCGACGATCAGACGCTGGATTTCGCCGATGATGGCCCGCAGATTGGCGCGCAACGTTTCGATCGTCTCGTTGATGAAGGCCTTCTTGCCGGGGAACTGTTCCAGCTGGGCATCGAAATTCCCCTCGCCGAAGGCCTTGATGCAGGCCATCGCCTTCTTCTTCACGGCGATATGGCCGGCCACCATCTCGTTGATGCCCTTGGCCATGGCGCCGAAATCGCCGCTGAATTTCTCGACGGGAACGAAGACGTCGATGTCGCCCCTGTCA
Organism: Rhizobium sp. RU20A; assembly: GCF_900155885.1. Taxonomy (GTDB): domain Bacteria; phylum Pseudomonadota; class Alphaproteobacteria; order Rhizobiales; family Rhizobiaceae; genus RU20A. Next base: position 130,609 of record NZ_FTMB01000010.1, on the reverse strand, counting down.
TGCTCGACCGACATGCGGTTCATCTCGTCGATCAGCCCCTTCAGATTGCCGCGCAGGGTCTCAATCGTCTCGTTGATGAAGGCCTTCTTGCCGGGAAGCCGTTCCATCTGGGCGCCGAAATCACCGTTCGCAAAGGCGTTCACGCAGGCCATCGCCTGCTTCTTCACGGTGATGTGGGCAGCGACAAGCTCGTTGATGGCGTTCGCCGTTTCGGCCAGATCGCCCTTGAAGCGCTTGACCGGCAGGACTGCATCGATATCGCCGCGCTCATGCTCGGCTGACACGTGATGCACGGCATCGCGCAGCGCCACGGTCGGCCGCGTCGCCGCGTCAAGAAGGGCATTGACGGCGACAAGCGTTTCGCGCGCCGAACCTGTCACGTCATCCAGCGAGACGCGCCGCGACAGGTCGCCGTCGGCAAGGGCCTGGGTCAGCGCCTGGATCTGCGCGATGGCGGTTTGCGGTCTGGATGAGGTCTTCATCTGGGTCAGGAAGGACATTGGGCGTTCCCCGTTCTAGGATTGTCAGCAATCTCATTTTTCTTACCCTTCGCCGAACCGACCAAGCGGCGCCGAAGATGGGGTCGGATGATCCGCCGTTGAAAGCCGGCGCCCGATGTCAGCGCCGGCTTTTGAAGCGCAGTGGCCGTCAGGCCGTCTGCCGGAAGTCGTCGTCCTCGCTGTCCGGGCCGCCCATGGACATGTCGAGGGCGAAGCCCTTGGCACGCGCCTGCTGGGCGGCGACGGAGTGGTCGCTGGCCGGCTTGCGGGCAGCGGGTGCGAACGACTTCTGCACCGGACGGCTCGCCGGCTTTGCGGCCGGTGCGTGTCTCTGGACGGGCGCCGCGGCGCGGGCCGCCTGGCGCTGAGCGCTCTCTTCGATGCGGAAGAAGGCGATCGAGGCCTGCAGTTCTTCGGCCTGGGCGGCAAGCTCTTCGGAGGTCGACGAGACTTCCTCCGAAGCGCCAGCATTCTGCTGGGTGACCTTGTCGAGCTGCTGGATCGCCTCGTTGATCTGCGACGCCCCGATGTCCTGCTCACGGCAGGCGGCGGAGATTTCCGCGACCAGTTCGGCGGTCTTGCGGATATCCGGCACCAGACGGTTCAGCATGTCGCCGGCTTCCGTGGCAACGGCCACCGTCTCCCCGGAAAGACCGCTGATTTCGGCAGCGGCGGCCTGCGAGCGTTCGGCGAGCTTGCGCACTTCCGAAGCGACGACGGCGAAGCCCTTGCCATGCTCGCCGGCACGGGCGGCTTCCACCGCCGCGTTGAGGGCGAGAAGGTCGGTCTGGCGGGCAATTTCCTGCACGATCGAGATCTTCTCGGCGATCGTGCGCATGGCACCGACGGCCTTGCTTACGGCTTCACCCGAGGCTTCCGCATCGCGGGCCGACTGGCGCGCGATCTTTTCGGTCTGGGCGGCGTTGTCGGCGTTCTGCTTGATGTTGGCGGCCATCTCTTCCATCGAGGCGGACGCTTCTTCGGCCGAGGAAGCCTGTTCCGTTGCGCCCTGCGAGAGCTGTTCGGAAGACGACGACAGTTCCTGGCTGCCGGACGAGACGTTCTGCGAAGCGGCAATGGCATCGGCAACGACACCGCGCAGGCGTGCCACCATGCTTTCCAGCGATTGGCCGAGCGTATCCCTTTCCGAGAGCGGCTTCGGCGTGACCGTCAGGTCGCCATTGGCGATCTTGTCGGCGATCTCGGCCGTGTTGCGCAGGTTGCCGGTCATGACATTGACGGTATCGACGAGGTCCTTGATCTCGTCATTGGTCTTGATCTCAACATCGTTGTCGAGGTCACCAACCGATACGGCGCGCACGACATCCATGACCTTGCGAAGGCTGCTGCTGATGCCGAGCGCGATCCAAAGGGCGGCGGCAAGGCTGGCAAGGATGGCGACGACGACGGCCGAAATCAGGATGGTGCGGACCTGGTCGTAGGTTGCATTGGCGTCGGCCAGCATGGTGGCGACGCGCTCCTCCTGGATCTTGACGAGTTCGCGCGTGCCGTCGCCGACTTCCTTCGCAAAAGAACGCATCTCGCCATTCGAGAACTCGGTGGCGCCAGCCATGTTGCCGGACAGGAGGATCGCGTCATGCTTGGCCGAGGCTTCGTCGAACTTCTGGAAATCATTCCCCGTTTCGATCCAGAACGGCTTGCCCTGAGCCGATGCCGTAGACGTGCCCGCTTCGATGATCTTGATGGTCTCGTCGGTCAGGTCGTTGGCGGTCTGCAGGAAGGGACGCGCCTCGTCGACCGTGCGCGCCAGAACCGCGTTCTTCTGCTGGCGGATGATTTCAGAAAGGTTGCGGTCGATCTGCAGAGCATATTGCAGCCGCTTTTCCGGCCCGTTGGCAAGCTCTTCCAGAGCTGCATTCACCGTTCCGAGGCTCATGATGCTGTAGACGGAAAGACCGGCAAGAACGGTCAGAATGAACGTAAAGACCAAAGTCAATTTCATTTTGATGGTAAAACGCATGGTTGTCCCCATAGCCGTAATGGTGCGCTGAACGCTTCACATCTTCGCAACGAGGGACCCCGTCTCCCATCGTCGCATTTGCGATTTTTCGCAGGGCATCATGCCATGCCGTCTTGTGAAGGCGCTGCCGGCACGAAAGCGTCGGCAGCGCTAAAGATGGTTACGCCGACTGGCGGAAATCGTCGTCTTCGCGGTCCGGACCGCCCATCGACATATCCAGGGCAAACCCCTTGGCGCGCGCCTGCTGGGCGGCGATGGAGTTGTCTGGAGCCGGCTTGCGGGCCGGCTGTGCCGAGGCCTTCGGCGCAGCCTGGCGCGCGGCAGGCTGGGCACGCTTTGCAGGTGCCGCAGACCGGGCCGGCTGGCGGGAGCTCTCGCCCTCGACACGGAAGAAGGAGATCGACGTCTGCAACTCCTCGGCCTGGGCGGCCAGTTCTTCGGACGTTGCCGACATCTCTTCCGATGCGCCGGCATTCTGCTGCGTCACCTTGTCGAGTTGCTGGATCGCCTCGTTGATCTGCGAGGCCCCGATGTCCTGTTCACGGCAGGCGGCGGAGATTTCGGAAACCAGTTCGGCGGTCTTGCGGATATCCGGCACCAGACGGTTCAGCATGTCGCCGGCTTCCGTCGCGGTTTTCACCGTGTCGCCGGACAGACCGCTGATTTCGGCAGCGGCGGCCTGCGAGCGCTCGGCAAGCTTGCGCACTTCCGAAGCGACGACGGCAAAGCCCTTGCCATGCTCGCCGGCACGGGCCGCTTCCACCGCGGCGTTGAGGGCGAGAAGGTCGGTCTGGCGGGCGATTTCCTGCACGATCGAGATTTTCTCGGCAATGAGACGCATGGCGCCGACGGCCTTGTTGACGGCCTCGCCGGAGGCTTCCGCATCGCGGGCCGACTGGCGGGCGATCTTTTCGGTCTGGGCGGCGTTGTCGGCGTTCTGCTTGATGTTGGCGGCCATCTCTTCCATCGAGGCGGACGCTTCTTCGGCCGAAGAGGCCTGTTCCGTCGCGCCCTGCGAAATCTGCTCGGAGGCAGAGGAGAGCTGCTGGCTGCCGGCGGAAACCTGGTCGGAGGCCGAAAGCGCGCCGCCGACAATGCCGAGCAACTGCTGCACCATCGACTGAACGGCTGCGAGCAGGCTGTCGGTGTCGCCCTTGCGCAGTTCGGCCTGAACCGTCAGGTCGCCATCCGCAACCGTGCGAACGATCTGACGAACGTAGTCAGGCTCGCCGCCGAGCGTCTTGAGGATATCGCGGACGATATAGATGGCGATACCGAAGCCGAGCACGACGCACAGGGCGATACCGCTAAGAACCAGCGTCGTCGCCGAAGCATAGATGGCGTCCGCTTCGTCGCTTGCCTGGGACCCGCCCTTCGAGTTGAAGTCCGAGAGCTTGGTGAGCGCTTCGGAGGCGGCGTCGTAGATCTTCTTGGCTTCGCCGTTGTAGATAGCCATCGCATTGGCGGTGTCGTTGCGCGAGGAGAAGGAAATGGCCCTCTCGTGCAGCGGCAGATAATCACTCCACTTCTTGCTGAAATCGTCATAGAGGGCGCGCTCGGCGTCGCTGGCAATGTTTGGAACATAGGAAGCACGCAGCTTCTCGATTTCCGCACCCAGACGCGTCATCTCGTCCGTCCAGCCTTTCATGGCGCCTTCGTCCTGCGAAATGACATGCTGCAGGCCGGCGCTGCGGAAATCCGACGTGCCGGTGTTGAGACGGCCCGCGATATCGACGCTGGGCAGCCAGTTCGTGGCAATGTCGGTCGACTTGCTGCTGACCGTGCCCATCTGCATCAGGGAAAACCCGCCGAGCGCCGCGACAAGCAGGATGATGATGCCGAAGCCAAGGGCAAGTTTGGCTTTGAGAGAAAGATTCATGGTTCTGGTCCTGGCCTTCTTGGCTGTTCGCCGATCGCTCGATTTCATTGACCGGTGTTCTGTTTCGTCATGCCGATGGTCTGCGGGCTTGCTCAGCCGGCAACGGCGTCGTGTTCAGCGTCAAAGATCGCGTCGAGACTCGGCACGATGATGAATTCCCCGTCACGCTTGACGAGGCAGTCAATGTAATCGGAGCGCCAGCGCATGCCGACACTCGGCGGCGGCTCGCTGGCCGCACGCGGCAGCATGGTCACTTCGTAAACCCGGTCGGCACGCATGCCGACCAGCGTGCTCTCGCCCTCGATCTCGAGTTCGAGAACGACGATGCGGCTGTCGATCGTGGCTTCACTGGCCTCCATGCCGAAGGCAAGGCGGATATCGGCCAGTGGAATGACCTTGCCGCGGAAGTTGATCACGCTGCCGACGAAGGCGCGGGCGCCGGGTACTTTGGTCTCCGGCAGGAGATCGAGGATTTCCTGCACGACGACGGCTTCGATGGCGAAGGTTTCGCCCGACAGCCCGAAGGTCAGCACGGCCACTTCCTCGCCGCCATTCCAGAGCCTGTCGAACTGCTGTTTGTTGTGAACGATTGTCATCCGGCCGCGCGCAGCTGCGCCTCCTGGTTCTGGCCCACCTGGACGAGGTGGGAGACGTCGAGAATGAGCGCCACCGAACCGTCCCCGAGGATCGTCGCCCCCGAGAAGGTGACGACGTCATGGTGGAGCTTGGACATGGATTTGATCACGGTCTGGTGGTCGCCGATGATCTGATCGACGACGAGGCCGACGCGTTCATCCCCCGTGGAAATGACGACCACCTTCTGGAAGGGATCCGGCGGCGTTCCGGTGCGGAAAAGATCCCGGAGACGCAGGAAGGGCACGAGGCTGTCGCGCAGCGAGATGAAGCTGCGGCCGCGCGAGCGCATGTCCTCCTCGACCGACAGTTCGAGGCATTCCTCCACCGCCGAGAGCGGAATGACATAGCAGCCGGTGCCGACCCGGATCAGCAGGCCGTCGATGATGGCAAGCGTCAGCGGAATGCGCAGCGAGATTTCCGAACCCTTGCCGGGCTCGGACTTGACGTCGATAACGCCGCGCAGCGCTTCGACGGTCTTCTTGACCACGTCCATCCCGACACCGCGCCCGGAAAGGTTGGTCACGGCTGCGGCGGTCGAGAAGCCCGGCTGGAAGATCAGTTGCAGAAGCTCCTGATCCATCAATTGCTGCCCTGGCTGGATGAGACCGGAGGACTCCGCCTTGGCGCGGACGCGATCGCGGTTGATGCCACGGCCGTCGTCGGTGATGGTAATGATGACTTCGCCGCTCGACTGCCGGGCAGCGAGCTTCACCGTGCCGGTGCGGCTCTTGCCGGCGGCGACGCGATCCTCCGGCGTTTCGAGGCCGTGGTCGATCGAGTTGCGGACGAGATGGACGAGGGGATCAGCGAGACGCTCGATGACGGTCTTGTCGACCTCTGTGGTCTCGCCTTCCGTCTCCAGCTCGATGACCTTGCCGGTTTCGCGGGCAAGATCGTGCACCAGGCGGCGGAAGCGTGTGAAGAGGCTGCCGACGGGCACCATGCGAAGCACCATCATCGTGTCACGCAGCTCGCCCGACAGGCGTTCCACATCTTCCGAGACGGATCGCAGCTGGATGTCGGCACTGGAGCCGGCCAGCTGCGAGAGCCGGGACTGCGCGATCACGAGTTCGCCGACGCGGTCCATGAGTTCGTCGAGACGTTCGGCGGGCACACGCACGTTTTCGGCCGTCTTGCCATGCTTGGCATCGGCCGGTTGAGGTGCGGAAGCAGCGGCGGCGGGGGCGCGGGAAGCCGGTTCGGCCGCTGCCGGGGCGGCAGCGACGGGCGATGCCGCAGGCGCGGCGACGGCGGCAGACTCGGATACGGGCGCCGGGGCGGCGGCCCCTATTTCCGTGATCGCCAGCTCCATTTCATCCATGACGAAGATGAAGACATCCTCGACGGCGTCGCGGCCCTTGTCCGTGACGAGCGTCACGTCCCAGCCAACGTAGAGATCCGTCGGCTCGATCGTGTCGAGCGTGGGGATGCGCGACAGGTCCGCCTTGACCGTGCAGGTTCCAAGATCGTGCAGCTCGTTGATGAGGCCGAGCGGATTGGTACCGTTCGCCATGGCATTGACGGGCAGACGGAAGACGATGCGGAAGCCCTTGCCTGCCTGGGCGGCGGGGGCAGGGGCCGTCACCTTTTCGACCGGCGCGGCAAGCGGGGCGGGTACGACCGAGCCACGGGCGGCCTGGCCCCCGACGGCAGCCTGGAGCTTTGCCAGAAGCACATCGCCGGCGGCCTCGTGGTCACCGTTCGGCGTATCGACCAGCGCCTTCATGTGGTCCTGCGCATCGAGGACGCAGGCGACGAGCTCGGCCGTTGCCGGCACCTCACCCTTGCGAACACGGTCGAAGGCCGTTTCGCAATGGTGCGTAAACGCAGCAAGGGCTTCGAAGCCGAACATGGCGCCGGAGCCCTTGAGCGTGTGCAGACCGCGAAAAACGGCGTCGATCTGGGATTGGTTGGAGAGGTCGTGGAGCAAGTCCAGCAGACCCGCTTCGATCTGCTCGAAGAGTTCCGCCGCCTCGGTCCGGAAGACCTGGATGGGATCGAGACTTGTCATCTGCCGAGCACTTTCTTGGCGATCTTGACCAGTTGTTCGGGGTCGAAGGGCTTGGTGATCCAGCCGGTTGCACCGGCCGCCTTGGCGCGCGCCTTCATGTCGGCATCGGATTCAGTGGTGAGGAAGATGATCGGAATGCCCGTATGGGCTGGCGATGAGCGCAGCGCCTCGATCATCTGCAGACCGTTCATGTTGGGCATGTTCAGATCGGTGACGATCATGTCGTAGCTGCCGGCCTTCGCCTTGCCGAGACCGTCCAGCCCGTCCACCGCTTCCGTCACCTGATAGCCGGCGCCGGTCAGGGCGATGCGGGTGGTCAGGCGGATGCTCGCGGAGTCATCGACCGTGAGGATATGCGCAGTCATGTTCAGTCCTTCCGATGAAGCCAGAATTCGGCGTCGCGCGGGCTTGCTTCGGTGAGAAAACCGGCGCGTTCCAGGGTGTTGAGAAGATTGCCCGTGGCCGGTCGCGCGAGCGAAATCGGCAGGCGGAACGCCTCGGCCTGCTTGCGCGCGGCCTCCACGAGCTGCAGGAAGCTCAGATCGATCTCCGCGCCATCAGGTACGGACAGCACGATCGGCCCGCCGGCTTCGAATGCCTTGCGCAGCGCATCGTGCGCGGCGGCAGCATGACGGATTGTCAAATGCACCGGCAGGCCACCGGGGCCCGTACTCGTCAGTTCTGCTTGTGACATGGCGACATCCTGAAATGGCTGCATTCATCGAAAACGGGAGGCCTGCCGTCGGTCACGTACCCGCGTGCGGACGCGTCCACCACACAGAGCGGCCACGCAGGTCCACAGGCGATACGTCTTGCGACGAACCGGACGATTTTTCAGAGGGGGTATCGGGACAGGGGCTGGCCCTCCATGGTGCGCGTCATGCGAACCGGGCTGTTTGCCGCTTTTCGACATCCAATATTAACGCCATTGGTTAAATGGGCGTAAAAATATTCGATATGTAGAATTAAACTAAAAAACGAAATACGCGCACATTCAGTGCATTGAAAATTGTCAACTTCGAAAATTATCGCGGAAATGCAGCGAAAAGCGCCGAAATCAACCAGTTCGCACGAAACGCTCACACGGCTTCCCGCCTGTCATGGAAGCGACCACAACAATTGCCTCACTAGATTTCGGGAGCCGGTAACAACAAGAATTACAGTTGCCCGCGCGGCGAATCTCCTTTCGACACGGTGCTGGGGGCAGATCAAAGGCTGCTGTCGCGCAGGATCAACCGCGGTGTGAGGATGACATCGGCGACATCGTGAGTCCCGTCGATGAGGTCGAGGATCATACGCCCGGTCAGTTCGCCGATGCGGCGTGCATCCGCGTTGATCGTCGTCAACGCAGGCACGCTGACCCCGGCGATTTCGTAGTCGCCGAAGCCACCGATGGCCATGCGCTGCGGCACGGCAATGGCGCCCCGCTGACATTCGGTCAGGGCCCCGAAGGCCGATAGGTCCGATACGCAAATGACGGCTTCGGTATCGGGGTATTCGGCGAGCAACCGCGCCATGGCATTGGCCCCTTCGCGCATGGAAATCGGCGGTGGTCCGGCATCGATGAGCCGCGTTGCATCCAGCCCATGCGCCGTCAACGCGGCGATGAAGCCGAGCCGGCGATCACCACCGCGCGTGTCGCGACTGGCATCGCCGCCGATGAAGGCAATGCGGCGGTAACCGACAGCCACAAAGTGATCAACCATGCCGCGCACCGCCGCCGCATTCGAAAAGCCGACATAGTGGCCGATCGGGTCGGCCGGAATGTCCCAGGTCTCGATGACCGGCACGTTGGCGTTCTCAAGAAGGCGCCGGGCCCGCGGCGTATGCTTGCCGCCGGTCACGACGATGGCCTGCGGCTTGCGACGCAGCAGTTGTTCGACGAGGCGTTCTTCCTCGGTGACGTCGTAATTGGTGTAGCCGAGCAGGATCTGGAAGCCCCGCGTGCTCAGTGTCTCGGAAAGCCCCCCGACCGTATCGGCGAAGTTGGCATTGTTCAGCGACGGGATGGTGACCGCGATGAAGTCGGTCTTTTGCGAGCGCAGGTTCGAGGCGGTCGCATCGAAGACATAACCGAGCTCGTCGGCTGCTTTCAGGATTGCGTCGCGGGTTTCCTTGTTGATGAGGCTACCCGGCTTGAAGGCGCGCGACACGGTCATGGGGGAGACACCCGTCATGCGGGCGATATCCGCCATCGTCGGTGCCTTGTCGCTGCGCATGCCCGCCCCCCGTTCTGGCCAGACATGCCGTCCGGCCGCGTGTTCAGATGTCGTCGGCGCCAATGGCCGCCAGGGCAGCCCGCGCAACCGTCTCGTCCTGCTCGCCCGAGCCGGAACCGACGCCGATGCCGCCAAGCAGCACACCGCCGGAGCGGATCGGCAGGCCGCCCTTTAGGCCCGTCACGTCGCCGCCGGTTGCGGCCGCGAGCGCGGCTTTTGCGTGGTCGGGCAGCGTGTGGGTCGGCGCGCCGATCGAGGCCGCCGTGCGTGCCTTGGCCGTCGCGCTCTTCAGCGACAGGTAGCGCGAACCCGTCATGCGGAAGGACGCCAGCACGACACCGCTGCCATCAACGATGACGATACATTGCGGTTGGCCGGATGCGCCGGCGGCCTGCACGGCAGAGGTCAGCATCGCCATGACCCCCTGGTCAGTCAGCCGTGCGGTGGTTTCCGTAAAAGCCATGATGTGTCTCCTCAGGCGGGGCGGGCGGCGCCGCGGATGGCAAGCGACACCGCGTAGACGGAGGTGGTGGCGGTGATGAAGAGGCGATGCCGGTCGCGCCCGCCAAAGCAGATGTTCGACACGGTTTCCGGCACGAGAATCTTGCCGAGCCGCCGGCCGTCCGGCGCAATGCAGTGCACGCCGTCGCGCGCCGAAGACCAGAGGTTGCCTGCCTCGTCGACACGCATGCCATCGGCGCAGCCGGGATCGATGACGTGGAAGACATCGCCGCCCGTCAGCGTCCAGCCGGCGCGGACATCGAAGGCGCGGATATGCTGCGGATCGCTTGTAAACATCCGGCCGGTATCGGCAACGTAAAGCCGCTTTTCGTCCGGGCTGAAGCAGAGGCCGTTCGGGCAGTTGAAATCGGTGAGCACGGCGCGGATCTCGCCGCTTCCGGCATCGACCCGGTAGACGTTGCAGGGCAGTTCCTGCGCGCTCTTCGTGCCCTCGTAATCGGTCGCGATGCCGTAATGCGGATCGGAAAACCAGATGGCGCCGTCGGAGGCGACGATCACGTCGTTCGGCGAATTCAGCCGCTTGCCCTCGAAGCGGTCGGCAATCACCGTGATCGACCCGTCATGCTCGGTGCGCGTCACGCGGCGCAGGCCGTGCTCGCAACTGACCAACCGGCCCTCGCGATCGCGCGTGTGGCCGTTGGAAAAATGCGACGGTTCGCGAAACGTGCTGAGGCCCGTCGTCGGGCTCCAGCGATGGATGCGGTTGTTGGGAATGTCGGAGAACAGCAGGCAGTCGTGATCGCCGAACCAGACCGGACCTTCCACCCAGTCAAAGCCTGTGGCAAGCGTCTTCAGCGGCGCATTGCCGAGAACGAATGTGGAGAAGACCTTGTCTTCCGCCTCGAAAAACGACATGCGCAACTCCTCTTCATGCCCTCACTCTTCGGCATGACCTTACCTATCACGCCGAACCCGGCAAGATCGCCGGAGTTCCGTCCACCGGGAAAGGCCAGGGCAGGGTGGGGCTGCCCCGGCCGGTCCCTAAAGGACTTACTTGCCCCAGATCTTCTTGTATTCGTCGCGATAACCATTGTCCGGGTCGAAGGTGTTCTTCGGACCGCCATCGAACTCGATATTGTCGACCGTAACGACGTGGAGCGGCGAGACGTAGCCTGACCATTTTTCTCCAGAGAAAGCGCGGTTCAGCTCGTCTACCAGTTGCCAGCCCTGAAGGTTGAGCGGCTCTGCTACGGTGACCGACTGATACTGCTTGGCACGGATGCGCTGGTAGGCGCTTTCCGAACCGTCGCCGGCAGCAACGCTCTTCGGCGCGCCATCCCCGGCAATGCCGGCAGCGGCGAGCGACGGGCCCATGAAGTCGAAATAGATGTCGTTGATCGCCAGCGAGTGGGTCCACTTTTCCCCGTACTTCTGCAGAAGCGTCGTCGTCAGCTGCGGCATGCGCTGCGAGGTCTCGGCAATCGGCGTGTCGACATATTCGAGCACGGTGCCGCCGAGCGCCTCGATCTCGGCCTTCATCTTGTCGGCCTTGGCGATCGCGATGGCATAGGTGCTATCGGTGAAGATCACCACGCCCGGCTTGCCGCCGGCATCCACGAAGGCGTAGTCAGCAGCCGCCTTGGAAACTTCCATCGCATCGGTCGTCACATTGGCGAAGACGCCAACCTCATCGACCGGGCCGACGGCCGGTGCCGCGTGCCAGGCGACCATGGGAATACCAGCCTTCTTGGCCTCTTCCATGGCCGGCTTCTGCTCGACAGCGTCGAAGCCGGTGATGATGATGCCGCCGGGCTTGAGGGTCAGTGCCTGGCCGAAGGCGGCCGTGCGGCCCTCGATGGAACCGGCGCTGTCGAGCACCGTCACGGTCCAGCCGATGGCGGCGGCCGCCTCCTCGATGCCGTTGACGACACCGAGGATGCCGCCATTCTTCATGTCGGCCGCGACGACGACGACGCTCTTGCCCTCGACCGCTTTCGGACCGGTGGTGGGACCGTCCCACTTCTCGACCTTGCTGGCATATTTGGCGACGACGGCTTTCGCATCGGCCATGGCATCGGCGAAGGCGGGGGCTGCAATGGCCATGCCGATGACGGCGACGGACGCTGCGAGGAAATGTCTGCGTTTCATGGTGGTCCTCCCTTTGGACGTGAAATCAGGCAATCGGGTCTGTTGTGTCAGGTCTTAGCGGTGTCGGGCGTCTTGTCGGGCGCGCCCTTGGGCTTGATGGCGCCGGCAGCCCCGCGGCGGCGCTGGGCATAGCCGGCGATACCGATGGCGACGAGCAGCGTGACGCCGTTGAAGAGCGGCTCCACGAAGAAGGATCCGCCGATCTGCTGGATGCCGGCAATGCCGACGGCGAGGATGATGACGCCGATCATCGTGCCCCAGACATTGACGCGGCCGGGCTTGATGGTGGTGGAGCCAAGGAAGGCGCCGACCAGCGCTGGCAGCAGATATTCGAGGCCGACGCTGGCCTGGCCGATGCGCAGCCGCGAGGCGAGCAGCACGCCGGCAATGGCCGAGAGCGTGCCGGAGGCGATGAAGGCGGCGATGACGAATTTGCGGACCGGAATGCCGTTCAGCGCGGCGGCCTTCGGATTGGCGCCGATGGCGTAGACATAGCGGCCGATCGGCAGATATTCGAGCACGATCCACATGATGAGGGCGAGGCCGAGCACGTAGAAGCCGGTGATCGGCAGGCCGAAGACCATCGTGCCGTTCAGCGCCAGGAAGCCATCCGGCAGGACGCCGACGACCTGACGGCCACCCGTGTGCCAGAGCGCCAGCGCATAGATCACCGTGCCGGTGCCAAGCGTCGCAATGAAGCTGTCGATCTTGGCGACCTCGACCAGCAGGCCGTTGAGCACGCCAGTCATCGCCCCGAGCAAGATGACGATGGCCACCGCGAAGGGCCAGGGCAGGCCGTACATGGTCTGCAGGCTGATGGCGAGAATGTGCCAGAGCACGATGCCGTAGCCGATCGTCAGATCGATGCGCCCGCAGGCCATGGGGATCATGGCGGCCAGCGACAGGATGGCGATGATCGTCTTGTTGGCGATGATCGAGCGCAGGTTGAGAACGGTCGGGAACGTATCCGGCAGCAGGATCGAGAAGACGACGATCAGGAGTGCGGTAAGGATCACGAGGCCGTAGACCGGAACGAGGCGCTTCACCTTGTCGCCGGTGGAAAGGCCGCGCATTTCTGCGGGCGTCGGCTCGAGCGCGTTGGACTGGATGGATTGCATCGGCTTTCTCCGGAAATCAGGCCGCCTCGGAGGCGGAGGCTGCCGAAATGACAGCGGATGTGGTGAGGTCGGCGCCCTTCAATTCGCGCACGATGCGTCCGCGCGAGAAGACGAGGGCCCGGTGGCAGATGTGGGCGATCTCCTCGAAATCGGTGGAGATCACGAGAACGGCGAGGCCTTCCTCGACGGCCGAGGCGATCAGGCGATAGATGTCGGCCTTGGCGCCGACATCCACGCCGGCGGTCGGATCCTCGCAGATGAGAAGCTTGCGCCCCGTCGCCAGCCAGCGGCCGACGACGACCTTCTGCTGGTTGCCGCCCGACAGCGCCTCGATGGCCAGCGCCTGGTCGTTGGGTCTCAGGCCCACCTTGCGGCCGATCTCGAAGGCCATCTCGGCTTCCTTCGCAGGGGAGAGGAAGCCGGCAAGACCGCGCCCGGAGGCGCTTGGGTTGAGGAAGGTGTTTTCCCGAAGCGACAGCGACATGGCGACGGATTCTTCTGTGCGGTCGCGGGCAATCAGCCCGATGCCGGAGGCGATCGCCGTTTCGGGTGTGGCAAGGTCGGGACGATTGCCGCGCACGACCACGTCACCGGATGCCGGCTCGGCGCCGAACAGCGCCCGGCCGACCAGTTCCTGTCCGGCACCGCGCAGGCCGACGAGACCGAGAAGTTCACCCTTGCGGATCTCGAAGGAGACGGGGCCAGCACCCCGGCAGGCGAGATTTTCAACTGTCACCAGCGTTTCGCCCGGAACCGTCTCGGCCTTGGCGAAGAGCTGGTCAGCTTTTCGGCCAACGATCATGCGGATGAGTTCGCCGGGATTGGTCTCCCTGACCGGCGTTTGACCGACCAGATGCCCGTCGCGCAGCACGGCGACGCGATCGGCGATGCGGAAGATTTCGTCGAGCCGGTGCGAGACGTAGATCATCGCGACGCCCCGCTCCTTCAGCGGACGGATGGCGGCGAAGAGGCACTCGACCTCATCGGCCGGCAGCGAGGCGGTCGGCTCGTCCAGCACCAAGACGTCGGCCTCGACGGCCAGCGCCCGGGCGATGGCGACAAGCGACTTCTCCGTGCGCGTCAGGCTCTGGACGCGGGTGGAAGGATCGAAATCGCAGCCGACCAGCTTCAAGGCTTCGGCGGTGCGGCGCGCCGTACCATTCCAGTCGATCAGCTTGTTGCGCATGGAAAAGCCCTGCGCCAGGCCGACATTTTCCGCGACAGTCATCCATTCGATGAGGCCGAGATCCTGGTGGATGAAGGCGACGGACTGTCGCTCGTTCGGCTTCGGCGGGCGATGCTGGTAGGGCTGGCCGCGAAAGAGGATCTCGCCGCCATCGGGGCGATAGATGCCCGCCAGCGTCTTGATAAGAGTCGACTTGCCCGCACCGTTCTCGCCGAGCAAAGCGAGGATCTCGCCGCGGTGGAGATCGAGCGAGACGCTGGTCAGCGCCTTGGTGCCCCCGAATTCCTTCGAGACGGCACGAAACTCCAGCAGTTTCTCCATCGTCATCGCTCCTCCCAAAGCTCGATGATTGGACGATATGGTATCGATAACATACCTGTCAAGACCCCCGTTTGAAGCGATTTCCGGCATGCAAAAAGGGGATGGACAAAATGTCGAAGCCGAATATGTTATCGATAACACGGAGAGGCAAGGCCAAAATGCACCGCTTGCCTCAAGAGACCTGAAAAAACGCGAGGACACCCCATGACCGCTGAGGCGAGCGACCCGACAACCGCGATCGACATCCTGCAAGTCGGCCCCTATCCCCAGTGGGACGAGGAGCGGCTGAACGCGCATTTCACGATGCATCGCTACTTCGAAGCGGTGGACAAGCCGGGCTTCCTCGCGGCCCACGGCGCGGGCATTCGCGGTATCGCGACGCGCGGCGAACTTGGCGCCAACAGGGCGATGATCGAGGCGCTGCCGAAGCTCGAGGTTATCTCCGTTTATGGCGTCGGCTACGATGCCGTCGATCTGGCCGCCGCAAAGGAGCGCGGCATCCGCGTCACCAACACGCCGGATGTTCTCACCAAGGATGTCGCCGACCTCGGCGTCGCCATGATGCTGGCGCAGGCGCGCGGCATGATCGGCGGCGAAGCCTGGGTGAAAAGCGGTAACTGGGCAAGCCAGGGCCTTTATCCCCTGAAGAGCCGCGTCCATGGCAAGCGCGTCGGCATTCTCGGCCTCGGCCGCATCGGCTACGAGGTCGCACGCCGCCTCGCCGGCTTCGATATGGAGATCGCCTATAGCGACACGGGGCCGAAGGACTTCGCCGGGGATTGGCGCTTCATAGCGGATCCGGTCGGGCTCGCTGCGGAGAGCGACTTCCTCTTCGTCACGCTCGCCGCGTCGGCAGCCACGCGCCACATCGTCGGCCGCGAGGTGATCGCCGCGCTCGGGCCGGAGGGCATGCTGATCAATATTTCCCGTGCCTCCAACATCGACGAGGAGGCGCTGCTCGACGCGCTGGAAACGAGGGCACTCGGCTCGGCCGCGCTCGATGTCTTCGAGGGCGAGCCGCAACTCAATGCGCGCTTCCTGGCGCTCGACAATGTGCTTCTGCAGCCGCACATGGCCTCCGGGACGATCGAGACCCGCAAGGCGATGGGCAAGCTCGTTTTCGACAATCTCTCCGCCCATTTCGCCGGCCAGCCGTTGCCGACGCCCGTTCTCTAAGGATTTCGCCATGAAGACGATCGTCATCCACGCCGCGAAAGACCTGCGCCTCGAAGATCGCCCGGCGGAAGCGCCCGGGCCGGGCGAGGTGGAAATTCGCCTTGCCGCCGGCGGCATCTGCGGCTCGGACCTGCATTATTACAATCACGGCGGCTTCGGCACGGTGCGGCTGAAGGAGCCGATGATCTTGGGACACGAGGTCGCCGGTCAGGTCGCGGCGCTGGGGGAGGGGGTTGCGGATCTCGCCATCGGCGATCTCGTCGCCGTCTCGCCCTCGCGTCCCTGCGGCGCCTGCGATTCCTGCCTGAAGGGCCTGCCGAACCATTGCTTCAACATGCGATTCTACGGTTCGGCCATGCCCTTCCCGCATATTCAGGGCGCCTTTCGGGAGCGCCTCGTCGCCAAGGCCAGCCAGTGCGTGAAGGCCGAGGGCCTTTCGGCCGGCGAGGCGGCCATGGCCGAACCGCTTTCCGTCACCCTGCATGCCACGCGCCGCGCCGGCGAGATGCTGGGCAAGCGGGTGCTGGTCACCGGCTGCGGCCCGATCGGCACGCTCTCGATTCTCGCAGCGCGCAGGGCAGGGGCGGCGGAGATCGTCGCGGCCGACCTCTCCGAACGCGCGCTCGGTTTTGCGCGTGCCGTCGGCGCCGACCACACGATCGACCTTTCGAAGGACAGGGACGGACTTGCGCCCTACGCCGCCAATAAAGGCACCTTCGATGTGCTCTACGAATGCTCAGGCGCCCAGCCCGCGCTGGTGGCGGGCATTCAGGCTCTGAAGCCGCGCGGCGTGATCGTCCAACTCGGCCTCGGCGGCGAGATGACACTTCCGATGATGGCGATCACCGCCAAGGAACTCGACCTGCGCGGCTCCTTCCGCTTTCACGAGGAATTTGCTGTGGCGGTAAAGCTGATGCAGGGCGGGCTGATCGACGTCAAACCGCTGATCACCCACACGCTGCCACTCGCCGAGGCGCAGCGCGCCTTCGAAATCGCATCGGACAAGACGCAATCGATGAAGACGCAGATCGCCTTCGCCTGAAGCTGCCGAACGCTCTACGTTCGCAGTTCCGACCAACAGAGACTTGATACAATGAGCATCACCCTCTTCGACCTCACCGGCAAACGCGCGCTCGTCACCGGCTCCTCGCAGGGCATTGGCCTCGCACTCGCCAAGGGCATGGCCGCTGCCGGCGCCGAGATCATCCTCAACGGGCGCGACGAAACGAAGCTTGCCGCCGCGGCAGCGGAAACGGGCGCAGCCCACACGCTCGCTTTTGACGCAACCGACCACGCCGCCGCCCGCGACGCCGTCGATCGCTTCGAGGCGGAAACCGGCGCCATCGACATCCTCGTCAACAATGCCGGCATGCAGCACCGAACGCCGCTCGAGGATTTCCCGGCCGACGCCTTCGAACGGCTGATGCGCACCAATGTCTCCAGCGTGTTCAATGTGGGCCAGGCCGTCGCCCGCCACATGATCGCACGCCGCGCCGGAAAGATCATCAACATCGCCAGTGTCCAGACGGCACTCGCCCGCCCCGGCATCGCGCCGTACACCGCCACGAAGGGCGCCGTTGCGAACCTCACCAAGGGCATGGCGACCGACTGGGCGAAATACGGACTGCAATGCAACGCCATCGCACCCGGCTATTTCGATACCCCGCTGAATGCGGCGCTGGTCTCCGACCCGGCCTTCACCACCTGGCTGGAAAAGCGGACGCCGGCTGGACGCTGGGGCAATGTCGACGAACTCGTCGGCGCCTGCATCTTCCTGGCGTCCGGCGCCTCCTCCTTCGTCAACGGCCATGTGCTGTTCGTCGATGGCGGCATCACGGCGTCGCTGTGATGGCTGGCTCTTCCTCCATCCTGCGCGTCGTGCTGATGGGCGTTGCCGGCTGCGGCAAATCGGCCGTCGGCGCTGCGCTCGCGACACGCCTTGGCGCGACCTACGTCGATGGCGACGACCTGCACCCTGAGACCAATATCGACAAAATGCGACGCGGCGAACCGCTCGATGACGCCGACCGCTGGCCTTGGCTGACACTGGTCGGCCAAAGGCTGGGCGCTGCCGAAAGCAATCTTCTACTCGGCTGCTCGGCCCTTAAACGCGCCTATCGCGACCACATCCGTGTGGAGGCCGGCGCACCTGTGACCTTCGTCCATCTGTCGGGAAGCCGCGAACTCATTGCCCGGCGCATGGGCGCGCGCACCGGGCACTTCATGCCGACCACGCTGATCGACAGCCAGTTCGCCGCGCTCGAACCGCCGGGCGCGGAGGAGGGGGCGATCACCGTCGATATCGATGCACCGCTGGAAACGATCGTCGCGGCGATCGCGCAGAAGCTTGAGGAGAGACAGTCATGACGAACAGGGTCGCGCTCATCGGCGCCGGCGCCATGGGCGGTGCCATCGGCACCCGCCTTGCCGAAACCGGAAATCACCTGACGGTCTTCGACCCCGACCCGGCAAAACGCGCCGTTCTGGTCGAGAAGGGTGCGCAGGAAGCGACCTCCGCCGCCGAGGCGGCGGCGGTGAGCGACTACGTCATCCTCAGCCTCAACGCACCTGCCATCGTCCGCAAGGCGGTGTTCGGCGAAGGTGGCGTAGCAGCGGGCGCGAAGGCCGGTACCCTCATCATCGACATGTCCTCCATCGACCCCGATGCGACGAAGGACCTTGCGGCCGAGGCCGCCGAAAAGGGATTGCGCTGGGTGGACAGCCCGCTCTCCGGCGGGGCGCCGAAGGCACTGATCGGCCAGCTCACGCTGATGGCGGGCGGCGCTGCCGAGGATGTCGCGGACGCCCACACGGTGCTGCGCCACGTCGCCAGCAACTACACCCATATGGGCCCGGTCGGGGCGGGGCAAACCACCAAGCTCATCAATCAGGTTCTGTGCGGCCTCGGCTTCCTCGCCGTCGCCGAAGCCACGCAACTGGCGCTCGATGCGGGCGTCGATGCCGCCAAGATCCCTCAGGCGCTGAAGGGCGGGCGCGCCGACAGCGCCATCCTGCAGGAATACATGCCGCGCTTCGTGACGAAGGATTATCGCCGAACGGGGCGCATCGACAACATGGTGAAGGACCTCAACGGCGCGCAGGATCTCGCCCGCCGCACCAACACCGCCATGCCGCTGACGGCGGCCTGCGCCGAAATCCACCGCATGCTGACGGCCGCCGGCCTCGGCGGCGAGGACCAGGCCGCACTGATGGAATTCTTCCGGGGACCGAACAAGGAGCACTTCTCATGATCACCCGCTACGCACTCTTCGAAGGCACCGTGAAGGAGGGCAAGACAGAAGCCTTCCGCCAGGCGGTGATCGAGCGCATCCTGCCGAAATGGAAGCAGTTCCCGAAGGCTACGGATGTGCGCGTCTCCTTCGCCGAAGCACGCGACGATGGCGCACCCGAATTTCCGATGATCCTCGCCATCAACTACCCGGATCTCATCGCCGTCGAGGAGGCCCTTGCCAGCCCCGTGCGCACCGAAGCCCGCGCCGCGACGGAATCCGTGCTCGCGGAATTCTTTGTCGGCCGCATTCATCACCATGTTACGCTCGCCAACGAATTTCCGCTGTAAAACAAATAGACAGAGCGCCTTTGAACGGCGAATAAAAGTCCGCGCGGGCTTTCTTCAACGCATGACGCGCCCCCGCGTCATGCGTTTTTTCTTTGCGGGAGGCGATGCGGTCGTTGCCTGAACCGCGACTGAACACACCCTTCAGCTTCCATTCCAAAGCAAGGTCCTAAAAGGGAGACGTTCAATCAACCGCGGCCAGTGCCGCTGAGGAGACATCGTCATGAACCGCACGTCCTTCATCGCAACCGCCCTTGTCGCCCTCGTCGGCATCACCAGCGCCGCCCCTGCCATGGCCAATGACGTGCGCATCGAGCAGTATGGCTGGTCGAATTCGGGCGGCGGCGCCCAGGAAGGCTATAGCAACCGGATCCGCACCTACCAGAACGGCAGCTACAACCGAAGCGTCAGCCGCCAGTACGGCCGCCACAACCTCTCGGCCATCGGCCAGGAAGGTCGCAACAATTACGGGGCGACCTACCAGACCGGTAATCGCAACGTCGCGGGCATCGGCCAGTTCGGCTCCAACCACACGACGATCCTGACCCAGGACGGCAATGGCAACATCGCCGCCGGTGTGCAGGTCGGCCGGGGCTGCGATGCCAATGTCAGCCAGGGCGGCAATGGCAATGTCGCCGCCTTCGTGCAGGTCTGCGACTGAGCTCGCAAGGCGCGCAGGTAAGGTCCGCACCAACAGATCCGGGAGCCATGAGCCATGCTGAAGAGTGCTACGCAGAAACGTCACCTGATCATGCTGTCCATGCTGTGCCTCGTGCCCGTCGGAACCCTTGCCGCCATGTCGACGCAGGGCCGGACGGATGCAGCAGGGCCGTGCGAAATACGGGCCACGAAACAGGCGGGCATGGTGACGCTGGACGCGCTTGTCCATGCCGATCGCACGGCCGGCGGAACCTATTCCTTCCGCATTGAAAAGTCCGGCGGCGGCGGAAGCTCCACCGTCAGCCAGGGCGGCGCCTTCGAGACTGGTGCCGGCCAGAGCGCTCCGCTGGCATCCGTTTCGGTCGATGCGAAAGGCAGCGCCTACAGCGCCGTGCTCGAGGGCGAGCTTGCGGGAAAAACCTTCCGCTGCACGGCGAAGTCGGGCGTCTGAGCTATCCTCGACACGACCATGGCCTCAACAGGGACGTCCGCAAACGGCGTCCCTTTTTCGTTACCGCTCTCCTGAGCCGGCGGCTGAATGCCGGCTGAACACTCGGTTCCGGCGCCATTCAGGCGGGACATGCGATGTTCCGATCATGGCCATCAAGGTCGCAAGAGGGAAAAGATGATGACCCGCACCACGCTCAAAATCCTGACGATCACGCTTCTCGCCGGCGGCCTTGGCCCCCTCGCGCTTGCCGGACCGGCGCAGGCCGGCGGCAGCATCTCCTTCAATATCGGGCCGCGCAATGCCGAGGAAGCCAACCTCTGGTCCACCGGCGTCCAAGCCTATTCCCTCTACCGTGGCATCAAGAACGGCGATATCCGCCAGCTTGGCCGCTCCAATGCCGCTGGCCTGACCCAAAAAGGTCGTGGCAATCTCGGCATCATCCGCCAAAGGGGCGACGGCCATTCGGCAACACTCCAGCAAAATGGCGATGGCAATGCCTATGGCATCTTCCAGTACGGCCGCAATACCGACGCCAACGTCATCCAGAACGGCAACGGCGGCAGCGGTGCCACCTTCACCTATGGCTGGTAACGTCTGGCCATGGCCAGTTCTTCGTGCGGCCGAAGGAGCCGCATGGGGAAGGGCTCTCGGTCAGCATGCCAGAGCCTGCCCGCGGCGATGACATTTGCGGCATAGGCATTATTATGGAACGATCGTCGTCATGCGGGAGCGTCGGCGACACCAGAAGGTCGCCGGCCGCGCCTCGCCCAGTGCTGCGCGCGGGGCAAACAGATCACCGGTCCAAGACGCAGCCGTCGTCGAGCTTGCCGGTGAAAGACGCCCGACACGCACGAGCCGCGCCGTGCTTGTCAATAGCGGACCATGCCGGCATCGACGTTGATGGTCTGGCCGGTAATCCACCGCGCGTCGTCGGAGGCCAGAAAGGCAACGACATCGGCGATGTGTTCAGGCTGGCCCCTGCCCTTCACGGCCTGCAACATCTCGACGAAATCGAAGGCATTGTTATGCGGACTATCCTTGACGCCATCGCTTTCGATGAGCCCCGGCGTGATGGCGTTCGCGGTGATGCCGTACTTGCCGAGTTCTGTCGCCATGGCCCGCGTCAATCCGATGACACCACCCTTCGCCGCCACATAGGCCGCCATGTTTGGCGTTCCAGCGAAGAAGGTGTTGGACGCGATCGAGACGATGCGCCCGGCTCGGCCCTTGGCGCGCATCTGGTCGGTGGCCGCCTTCGAGACCAGGAACGTGCCGGTCAGGTTGACGTCGATGATCTTCTGCCAGTGGGCAAGATCGACATCGTCCCAGGCGATGAAGGGCACGATCGAGGCGTTGTTGACGACCACGTCGCAGGCACCAAACCGCTCGCTTATCTCTGCGAAAAGTGCCGAAACGGCCGCTGCGTCCGAGATGTCGGCCGCGATCGCGATGGCGCCGGAGCCAATCGACGCCGCGGCGGCCTTGGCGCCGTCGGCATTGACGTCGCTGACGATGACGTTTGCCCCATCCGCGGCCAGCCGCGCAGCGATCGCCTTGCCGATGCCCTGTGCCGCGCCGGTCACCAAGGCGGTTCGTCCTGAAAGTCTTGCGCTCATTGCATTCTTCCTTCGTGTTCGGATCTTCGTCAATTCTGGTCGATGATGGCGATTGCGGCCGCGATGGCAGCGCCGGCATCGGTCTTGACGCCGCAAGCGCTCATCGCTCCCGCCACCGCCGCCAAAGCGGCGATCGAATAGATGGGCTGGGCGGTCGGCCCCATGTGGCCGATGCGCGTGAGCTTGCCAAGCGTCTCCCCACGGCCGGACGAGAAGACGACGCCATAACGGGCCCGCGCCTCGGACCGGAACTGCGCTTCATCGACGCCGCCGGGGATTTTCAGCGCCGTCGTCGTGGGCGAGGCGATCTCGTCGCGCGCGGCCCAGATGTCGAGACCCATGGCACGGAGCCCGGCGCGCGTTGCTTTGGCCGTCAGCGCATGACGTGCCCAGACCGCTTCCGGCCCTTCGGCGAGATAGAGATCCAGCGCCGCATCGAGCCCGTTCATTTCCGCCACGGAGGGCGTGAAGGGAAAGGGCTCGCTGCGAGACCAGGCATGTTCCCAATCGAGGATGGAGAGCATAGAGGCGCGGGGCGCGGCCGGATTGCGCTTCATCTTTTCCCAGGCGCGGTCGCTGATACCCGCCATGGTGAGGCCTGGAGGCGCGCCAAGGCACTTGTTGGGTCCGGTGATGTAGATATCGGCATGGCAGTCCTCAGGATGCGTGCGCATGCCGCCGAAGGACGACACGGCATCGACGATTAGATAGGCGCCGTGGTCGGCAACCACCTTGCCGATCTCGTCGACGGGATTGATCGTGCCTGAGGGCGTGTCGTGATGGCAGACGCAGACAATGCTGATCTCGGGATGCTTCTTGAGCATCTCCCGCACCGCTTGCGGATCGATCGCATCATTATAGGCCGTTTCGATTTCGAGAAGTTTTTTCGTGTAGCGGGCCGCCCAGTAGCCGAAGCCCTTGCCGTAGACGCCGGAGGCAAGGTTGAGCACGGTATCTTCGTGCGTAATGAGCGAGGCGGCGGCGGCCTCAAGCCCGAGCACCGGCTCTCCCTGCAGGATCACCGGCCGGGTCGACAGGCGCATCGCGGCCTGCGTCTTTTCCACGACCTTCTCGTAAAAGGCCTGGAAGGCCGGATCGTAATCGTAAAGCACGGTCCGCCCCAGCGCTCGAAGCACATCGGGATAGGCGTTGACCGGTCCCGACGTCAGCGTGATGACGGGAGGTGCCGTATCGGCATAGCGCATGGGTTCACTCCTCAGCCGTAAAATTGGGTGCCGGTGCGGTAGGAGAGGAAGTTCTCCATGTCGTGGGAGAACATCAGCTCGGCATCATGTTCCTCCGCGAGCGCCTTGACCCGCCGCATGGATTGAACGCCCGCGACCGGATCGATGTGGAAGGCCGCCTGGCACAGCGTTTCCAGACTCTTTTGCGTATAGGCGGCGTCGATGGTGAAGAGGATCGGGCGGCGCGTCTGAAATTCCACGAGGAGACTGTAGTGCCCGATCGAGTGGCCGGGTGTCGCGATCAGTTTCACGCCCTTGGCCAGATCGATGTCGCCTTCCACGCCTTCGAAGGTCGAGTTTTGCCGGGTCGTGCCGGCCAGAAGCTGATCCGTCGCGCCGCGCGCTTCCGCCGCCTCGGCGGAAAAACTGAGGTCGGAATAGCCGAGATGCTCGAAGGGTTGCGGGTTACAGGCCTGCGCCACCTCGGTCTTGTGGCAGATCTTCTTTGCATGCGGGAAGTACTTGTTTCCACCGCAATGGTCGAAATGGAAATGCGAATTGACGACCAGATCGATGTCCTTGGGCTCCAGTCCGAGCAGACCGAGTGCGCCGGGGATCGTCTGATCCTTCGACTGGATCGGCTTTTCGAAGGGCAGAACCTTCATGACATGGTCGTAGTCGAAGCCCGTATCGATCAGGAAGCGGCCTTCTGCATGCTCGATGAGGATCGAATAGACGGGGAAGCGAACCTCGCCGCCCGGTCCCCGGTTCCAGAAGACGTGAAAGCCGTCGAGAACGAGGGAGCCGCCGTCCAGAAGATATACCTTGGTATCCGTCATGCCTTCTCTCCTTTGTGGAAGTTCAGCGCGCGCCGCGCTCGTAGGGAATGCCGAGGGCCGCCGGCAGGCTCGCACGCCGCCCGAACAGGACGAGCATTGCCATGACGGCCAGGAAGGGCAGCATCTGGATGACGTCGATCGGCACGTTGACCCCGGCCACCTGGGCGGCCGTCGTCATCGACAGGCAGCCGCCAAAGATCATGGCCCCGATCAGCACCCAGATCGGCCGTCCCCGCGCCAGCATGGCCAGAACGATGCCGAGGAAGCCGGCGCCATTGGTGATGAAGGGGATGAACAGACCGGCGCCGACATTCGAGAGATAGGCGCCGCCAAGCCCCGCCATCCCGCCGCTAAACAGGACCGCAACGGTACGGGTGCGGATGACATCGATACCGGCGACATCGAGCGCTGCCGGCTTGTCGCCGGCCGCCTGAAGGTTGAGGCCGAACTGGGTGCGACGGTAAAGCCACGCCATCACGCCAACCATGGCCACGGCGAGATAGACGATGAGGTGATGGCGAAAGAGCGCAGGCCCGAAAAGCGGAATGTCGCTGAGAAGCGGAACTGCCAGGGTTTCGGCGGCCGGCAGGCGCGGATAACTGCGCGAGAACTGGAAGTGGTAGAGCAGCGCCGTCAGGCCTTCCAGTCCCAGCGTCAAGGCGATGCCGATCACGATCTGGTTCAATCCTAGCCGCACGCACAGAAGCGACATCAGCGCCGCCACTACCATGCCGCCCGCCGCGCCCGCCAGAAAGCCGACCCAGAGGGAACCGGAATAGAAGGCGCACACGAAGCCGACATAGGCGCCGGCAATCATCATGCCCTCGATGCCGATGTTCAAGACGCCGGCCTTTTCCGACATCTGCTCGCCGAGGCCAGCGAGAAGCAGCGGAATGGCCGCTGTCACGGCACCGAAGAGCAGCGCCGCGAGGAACGTATCGCTGAACAAACCCGTCATGGTTCAGGCCTTCCTTGCTTGGTTGAAGCGATGGTCGATGTACTCGGCGACAGCGAGCGTCAGCAGCACGATCGAAATCAGCACCAGGGTGAAGTAGTGGGGAACGCCAAGCTTGCGCGCCGCGCTTTCGCCGCCGATCTCCAGGACGGACAGGAGAAAGACGAAGGCGATGGCTGCAAAACCATTCATCCGAGCGAGAAAGACCACCGGAATGACCGCAAGGCCGTAGGCCGGGTTCCAGTCGGCGCGCACATTGCCCTGGATGCCAAGGATATCAACCGCGCCGCCGAGGCCGATGAGGCCCGCAGACAGGGCGAAGACCGCAACCGTCAGCAACGGCACATTGAGACCGGCATGAATGGCCGCGCGCGGATTGGCGCCAACCATGCGCAGTTTCAGGCCGAAGGCCGTGCGCGTCATCATGAGATGCACGATGATGATGGCCATCAGCCCGAAGACGAGACCGCTGGTGACCGTCGTGTCGAAAAGCCGCGGCAGGCGATCCTCGACGGCAAGCGTGCGGGTCTGCGGCACGGTCGTGCCCGGATCGAGAAACATGAGCTTCACCAGCACGTTGGCCAGCGAAACGCCCAGAAAGGACATCATCAGCGTGGTAATGATCTCGTTGACGCCCTGGTATGCCCTCAGCAGGGCCGGCAAAAGCGACCAAAAGACGGCGACAAGGATGGAAAGCAGGCTGGCCGCCAGAAGCGCCAGCCAGACCGGCAACACCTGGACCATCGGCGTGACGCTGGCTGCCGCGATCACGGCGCCAAGCAGGAACTGGCCGTCACCCCCGAGATTCCACATGCCGGCGCGGAAGGCGACGATCAGGCCGGAGGCGATGAACAGCAGCGGCGCCATGCGTGTCAGCGTCTGCTGCAGCCCCAGACCCGACAGGACGCCACGCTGGACGACGAAACCGTAATAGCTGAGCGGATTGACGCCGAGCGCAAGCAGAAGGCACCCGGCAAGGACGAGCGAGATGAGGATGGGGCCGATGGTGGTCGCCAGACGGCGGATGAGGGCGCTGCGGGCGACCTGGGCAGCCGAGACGTCGAGGCCAGCGGCGGGAGCGGAGGAAACGTCGTGTGTCATGCTGCAAGTCCGATCATCAGGCGCCCGACGCGTTCTCCGGCTCCGGGCGTGTTGTCGACAATGCCGACCAGCCTGCCTTCGGAGATGACCGCGATGCGGTGGCACATGCTCAGAAGCTCCTCGAGATCGGTGGAGATGAGGAGGACGGCCATGCCCTCGCTGGCGATGTCGCGAATGCGCTGCCGCGTCGCGAGGCTGTTCGCGAGGTCGAGCCCGTAGGTCGGCTTGTTGAAGATGACGGCGCGCGCACCGTCTGCGAGTTCGCGGGCGATCAGCACCTTCTGGATATTGCCTCCGGACAGCCGGCCGATCGGCGTCGCAAGGCTCGGAGTGCGCACATCATATTGACGGACGAGGTCGCCGCCGCGCGCCACGATCTCGCCTGACCGTTCGATGCCGCTGCGCCAGAAGGGCGGTTCGCCGATCTGTTTGAGGAAGAAATTGATCGACACCGGGAATGCACCGACGGTGCCTTCCCCCAGCCGGTCGTCCGTCAGGTACCGCAGTCCATGCTTTCGGCGAGCACCGACGGTAAGGCCGTCCAAGGCCTGTTGTCCGAGGCGTATGCGGCCGCCGGCGGTTGCGCGCTGGCCAGCCAGGGCCTCGGCCAATTGTTTCTGTCCATTTCCGTCAATACCCGCCACGCCGAGAATTTCGCCATGTCCAATATCGAATGAGATGCCATGAAGGCCCGGCGTGTCACCGCTTGGCGCGATCTCAAGGCCGGAAACCTCCAGCAGCCGCTCGTCATTGTCGGCACGCGGCGGAATGGACACCGCCTCCTCGCCGGCCTGTCGGCCGAACATCATGCCAACGATCTCCGCCACCAGCGCATCGCGATCAATCGCCCGCAAGCGCTCCGGCGTGATCTCGCCAACCTTGCGGCCGAGCTTCAGAACGGAGACACGATCGCCGAAATCAGCAGCTTCGCTGAGCTTGTGCGTGATGAACACCACGGCGAAGCCGCGTTCCACCAGTCGGCGCATCAGAGCGCCCAGTTCGGTCACGCCATGCGGCGTGAGCATCGAGGTCGCTTCGTCGAGGATGAGCAGCCGGCTGTCGCGCAGCAGCGCACGGACGATCTCGACCTGCTGCTGTTCCCCGAGCGACAGTTCGCTGACGCGTGCATCCAGATTAATCTTGATGCCCAAGGGTCCGGCGACCGCCGCCACTCGCTCCGCAATCTCGGCAAGCTTCGGCCTTTGCCACCAGCGCCCGCCCAGCGCGAGATTTTCCCCAACGGTCAGCGTCGGTACCAGCATGTTGTGCTGGAACACCGTTCCGATACCGAGCGAGAGAGCGTGGCTGGGCGAACGGATGCTCGTCGCGACGCCGTCGATCAGGATGCGGCCATCGTCGGGCTGCTGCAAGCCGGAGAGCATGCCGATCAGGGTCGACTTGCCGGCGCCATTCTCGCCCAGCAGAACATGCACCTCGCCCGCCCGGATCTCGAGATCGACCTTGTCATTGGCGATGATGCCGGGAAAGCGCTTCGTCACGGCGTCGAGCGTGACGATCGGCGTTGGCGCCTGCGTGCCCATGGCGGCTTCCTTCCTTTGAGAGTGATATCCGCCCGGGAGGACGCAGCCGCCCTCCCGGACGTGACGCATCGCTTACTGGGCCGCTGCGGAGACGTCGGTCATGAGGCCGCGCACCGCCGTCGCCTCGAAGACCGGCTCGACCTTGATCTCGCCCGAAACGATCTGCTCGCGGACCTTCTGGATGTCGTTCCACACGTCGTCCGGAATCTGCGCCGTCTTGATCAGCTTGACCGAGTTGTCGGCAAGACCGATCGCGTAGCGCTTCGTGCCGAACGTATCGTCCTTGAGGTCGTTGATCATGGCCGTGTAGACCGGCGTGATATCCCAGACCACGGAGGTCAGCAGGTGCTCCTTCGCCACCGAGGTCTTGTCGCCGATGACGTCGATGAAGAGAACCTTGCCGCCATCGGGTGTCTTGGCCGTTTCGACGGCCTGCAGCATGCCGAAGCTGGAGCCGTTGCCCTGACCGAAGATGATATCGGCACCCGACGCGATCACGCTTTCCGTGACTCGACGGCCGCCGGCCGCATCACTGTAGGCTGCCGGCCCGATCACCGCGTAGGTGATTTTGACATCCTTGTTCTCCGCCTTCACGCCTTCCGCGAAGCCCGCGGACTGCGAGTTCCACGACGGCGGTTCGCCCGAGACGACGATGCCGACATGCTTGGCCTTGCTCATCTTGGCGGCCATGCGGCCGGCGAGATAGGCGCCCTGATGGCCACTTAGCGTGTAGTCGGCGACGAGACCTTTCTTCAGCGCATTCGGACTGTCGACGATCGCCACCGGAATGTTGGTCTCGGCGGCAATCTCAGGCGCAGCCGTCGCATAGCCGCTGGCATGCGCGATGATCAGGCTTGCGCCATCGGCCGCGACTTCGCGCATCGCGGGACGCACATCGCCATATCCGAGACCCGAAGCGACGACGACTTCGATACCGGCGGCCTCGGCGGCGGCCTTTGCGGCGTCGACGCCCTGCTGGTTCCAACCGAAGTCGGTTCCTTCTTCCGGCGTCAGAATGGCAATGGACTTCACTTCAGCCGCGAAAGTCGCGCCACTCATCAATGCTACAAATAGTGTAGCAATCATGCTCTTACCGAAGAATTTTGACATTTTAAGCTCCCGATTTCTTGTTGAGTTCCCA
Organism: Rhizobium sp. RU20A; assembly: GCF_900155885.1. Lineage (GTDB taxonomy): Bacteria > Pseudomonadota > Alphaproteobacteria > Rhizobiales > Rhizobiaceae > RU20A. The sequence continues at coordinate 101,907 of NZ_FTMB01000010.1, read as the reverse complement.
TTTGTATGCATTATTATTCTTGTTTTTATTGGCAATGATCTGCTCAGGAGTTTCCCTTGATGAAGTCACCCATGGTTTTCACTGCGATGGTCATGCTCTTGACGGCCAGCCCGGCTGTGGCTGCAAAAACCGTTGAAACGGACGGCCTGGTGGCGGTCGCACTCGATGTCCGCAATGACGGTGCTGCGCCCATCCTCTGCCAGGCCGAGATCGCCCACTGGTTCGCGACCGACCTCGCCCGTGTTGCACCCGGCGAAACCGCAAGTCTCGGTCTTCACGTGAACACGCACAGCGGCACCTGGGCGGCGATGAATACGGCTGGCGAGGCCCTGCCCGTGGAGCGCGCCTGGTGCGGCGTGGAAGGCCACACCTACGAGACGCGCTTCGACCTCGGTCTCAAGTCGGGCAAGCCGCCGGCTCGGCAGTTGACCTGCCGGGCCGAAGGCAAGCGGCTCGCCTGCCGATGAGGCCGGGGTGAGTGGCTTGCTCATTTCACCCCCTTGGCATCGACGAGGGTCCGCATCCGGTCGTACTCGGCCTTCACCTCGGGCTCGGCTGCAAGAAGATCTGCCGCCAGCTTGGCGAAGTCGGCATTCATCGTCTGCTGCTCGGCTGGCGACAGTTCGTTGACCTTGCCGCCATTGTCGGTCCAGACCTTGTAGGTCTTCTCGACATTGGCGACGCCCCACGGAAACACCTCCGTTTCGGCGGCGCGCCCGGCTTCGATAATGGCAGTCTTCACCGCATCGGTCTGCGACTGGAACCAGTCCTCGTTGACCACGGTCACCGAAACGATCTCGGCGAAGCGCAGATCGAGAATGTTCTTTCCGACATCGTAATATTTGAACGCCGTGAGGATCGGCACGCCGACCAGCATGCCGTCGAGGCCGCCGGATTCGAGCTGCGGGATGACTTCGGTCAGAGCCAGCGGGAGCGGCGTAGCGCCGAGCAGTTCCATGGGCTTGATCTGCAGCGGCGAGGCGAAGGTGCGAATCTTCAGGCCGCGCAGGCCTTCGAGCGTCGTCACATCCTTCTTGGTGAAGACCACCGTGGGGCTGTTGTAGATCGCGCCGATGACGCGAAGGCCCTTGTCGAGGAACATCTCCTCCATGTGCTGGCGATATTCCGGATCGTGGATCGCGGCCTTCACGTCATCCGGTGTCTTGAAGAGACCCGGCACGTCGAACGCCTGGAAGCGCGGATCGACATTGGTCATGAAGGAGGTGGGCGTCGTGAAGGCCTCGATAGTGCCGAGCAGCACGCCTTCGGCCATGCGCGGGATCGCGCCGAGCTGGCTGGCCGGATAGATCTCGGTTTTCACGGCGCCGGGCGCCCTCGCCTCCAACTCGCGGGCAAAGACCTTCTGCCACTCATGCTGGACGTCGTTGATGGTCGCCGTGGCGAGTTTCATCGTCGTCTGTGCCGACGCCGAAACCATCGGCGCGAAGACAAGCGCCGTGCTCAGCGCCGCGACCTTGAAAAACTTCGTAAGCATGATGTTTCCCTCTTTTCTAGAGCGTGGAACCGAGCATCAGCGAAAGTGCCGGCACATAGGTGATGATGAGAAGCGCGAGCAGAAGCACGGCCACGAAGGGCGCGACGCCGCGGTAAAGGACATGGGCCGGAAGGCCGGTGACCGACTGGGCCACGAAGATGTTCAGCCCGAACGGTGGCGTGAACATGCCGATGGCGAGGTTGACGGTCATGACGATGCCGAAATGGATGGGGTCGATGCCCAGCGAAACCGCGATCGGAACCAGCAGGGGGGCAAAGACGAGGATGGCCGAGGTCGGATCGAGAAAGCAGCCGATGACCAGCAGGACGATGTTGACCGCGAGCAGGAACGTGACAGCGCTGAGCTGAAGCGTGTTGATCCAGCCGATAATGGCCTGCGGGATGCCCTGAGTGGTGATCATCCAGGTGATCACCCCGGCCGCCGCGACGATGATCAGGATTTGGCCCGACAGCATCGCCGAATTGCCGGCGGCACGCACGATGTCTGCCAGCGTCATCGTGCGATAGACGAAGAGCGCGACGACGATGGCATAGACGCAGGCAAAACCGCCCGCCTCCGTCGGTGAAAACAGACCGTAATAGATGCCGCCGAGCACAAAGACCGGCATCAGCAAAGCCCACACGGCCTCGCGCGTGGCTTTCAAGGCAAGCTTTCCGTCGAAGCGCGGACCGCTTGCAACGCCTTCCCGCCTCGCGGCGATCATCACGAAGCCGCCCATCATGACTGCCATCAAAAGGCCGGGCAGAACGCCTGCCATGAAGAGTTTCGGGATCGATTGTTCGGCCGCCAGGCAATAGAGGATCATGGCGATGCTGGGTGGAATGACGATGTCGATCGCACCGCTGGAGGCGAGCAGGCCGCTGGCGCGCTCCCGGCTGTAACCGGCCGCGATCAGCTTGGGGTAGAGGGTCTTGCCGAGTGCCGCGACGGTCGCGACGCTGGAGCCGCTGATGGCACCGATGGCGGTGGACGCGCCAACGGTGGCGACGCCGAGACTGCCGGGTACGCGTCCCGCCATGGCCATGGCCCAGGCGATCAGGCGTTGCGCGATGCCGGACCCGCCCATCAGTTCGCCCGCGAAGACGAAGAAGGGAATGGCCAGCAGCGCGTAGTTGTCGAGGCCGCCGAACAGCACCTGCTGCAGGGCCACGGCCGGCATCGGCAGCACGAACATCATGGTCACGGCGACGCCGACGAGGAACACCAGAAAGACCGGCGTACCGAGCGCGAGCAGCATCAGCGGCAGGGCGACGAGTGACCAGATCATGGCGTCACCTGCGCATGCGGCGTATTCCGCACGAAGGCGACGGTGTCACGGACCAGCATGACGGCGCCTATCAGGGTCAGGCCGGCAAAGCCGATGAGGAGCGCGCCATGCGGCACGGTCATCGGCAAGCCGAGACCCATGCTCTTGACGCCAAGGCGCGAGATGCGCCCGATGAACAGCCAGGACGCATAGCTGGCATAGGCACCGGCGAACACGGCCGCAGCATCGTGAACCATATGCAAGACGTGGCGCAGGCGCCCGCCGGCATAGGACGGCAGCAGATTGACGTTGATGTGCGAACGTGCCGCCAGCGACAGGATCGAGGCCAGCATCACCGACCAGATCAGCACATAGACCATGAGTTCATCCGCACCCAGCGGCGCGATGCCCAGCAGGTAGCGGCTCGCCGCATTCAGCACATTAACGGCGACCACGGCCAGCAAGGCAATGCCGAGAACCGTGTTCAACCAACCGCTCAAGCGCGAGGGCGCAGCGGGTGTGTGAGCGTTGGGGTTCTCGGCCGTCTTGAGACGGGCTGTGTCGTGCGCCGCCATGATCATGCACCGCCTTCGAGAATGCGGCGGATGGCAACGAGCTTTTGCGCGCGATCCTTCTGAAGACCAGCGATCCGCTCGGGCGTGTAGGAATAAACGCCGCTGCCCGACTTGATGCCGAGGGTGCCTTCGGCAATCTTGCTCGCCACCAGCGGCGCAACATCCTTCCGGTCGCAAAGATCGGCATTGAGATGGCTGGCGACGGAATTGTAGATGTCGAGGCCCGCCATATCGAGGAGGGCCATCGGCCCGACCACTGCGAGCTTGTAGCCGATCCCCCAGGATACGCAGGTGTCGATATCCTCCGGCTCGATGACCCCGCGCTCAACGAGATCAACGACCTCGCGCAGCAGCGCGTAGAGCACGCGGTTTTCCACGAAGCCGGGTACGTCCTTCTTGATGAAGACCGGCAACAGGCCGAGCGCGCGGATGAAATCGCCCATGGTCTTGACCGTGCCGGGAGCCGTCTTCTCGCCGCCGATGACCTCGATCATCGGAATGATATGCGGCGGGTTTGACCAGTGCATGCCGACCATGCGGGCCGGATGGGAAAGATGTGCCTGCAGGTGCGTGATCGGAATGCCCGAGGTATCGGAGGCAACGATGATGTCAGCGCCGATCAGCGCATCGATCTTGCGGTAGACCTCCGCCTTGATCTCGATCTTCTCGGGCACGTTCTCGATCACGAGATCGGCGCCTGAAACCGCGTCCGCCAGATCTTCCGTGAAGCGGACGGTGCCAGCGCCGCTCGCGGGCGCGGCGATGCCGAGCGAATCGAGCACTGTTTCGGCGACGGCGAAGGCCGCGCGGGCGCGCTCGATGGCGCTGGCTGCCACGTCATAGGCGGTGACATTGACCCCGCCCCGCGCCAGCCGGGCGACCATCCCAGGACCCATGGTCCCCAATCCGATGACGGCGATGTGCTTGAACATCAGGCTGCTTCCCTGTTCTCTGTCGAGGCCGCGATGAGATCGGCAGCCTTTTCGGCAATCATGATGACGGCGGCATTGATGTTGCCGCAGACAAGGTCAGGCATGACCGAGGCATCGACGACCCGGAGACCGGCGACACCGCGCACGCGCAGTTCGGGGTCGACCACCGAAGCAGCATCCGCGCCCATGCGGCAGGTGCCTGCCGGGTGATGCACGGTGATGGAGGTCTTGCGGATGTGATCATCGATCTGCGCGTCACTCTGGCTTTGAGGGCCGGGCAGGAATTCAGCCGCAACGAAGGGCTGCATGGACGGCTGGGCGGCAAGCGTGCGGGCGACGCGGACACCGGCGCGCAGCGACTCCCAATCCCGGGGCGAGGCCAGAAAGTTCTGGTGGATGAGCGGTGCTGCCTGCGGATCAGCCGATGCAAGCTTGATCAGGCCGCGGCTTTCCGGCTGCGTGGCGACGATGCGGGTGGCAAAGCCATCGGCGAAAGGCTGCTTGAACGGCTTGAAATACGGCCAGGCGGCGAGCGGCGCGGCGGTGAAGAGCAGCTGCACATCCGGCAGCGGCCGATCCGCGCCGCTTTTCAGGAAGGCGACGACACCACCGGGCACGTCCCCGGAAAAGCCGCGCCCTGTCAGGTAGGTCTTGGCGAAATCGAGACCGATCCTGTCGGCCCGCATCTTCTTGAAGAAGGGGCCGGGCTGGCGGCGGCGATACATCAGGATGACCGAAACATGGTCCTGAAGGTTCTTGCCGACCGCCGGAAGACCGATCTTCGTTGCGATGCCGTGCGCGGACAACTCTTGCGGATCACCAATGCCCGACAGCATCAAGAGTTGCGGCGTGTTGATCACGCCACCGGACAGCACGACCTCGCGCCGGGCGCTCACCATGCGCTCGCTGCCCTGGTGACGAAAGCGCAGGCCCGTGGCACGGCTGCCCTGCAGCACCACTTCCGTCGCCATCGCACCCGTCAGCACCGTCAGGTTGGGCCGCTTCAGCGCGGGCTTCAGATAAGCGGAGGCGGTCGACGCGCGCCGTCCCTTTGAAATGGTCATCTGAAGGCGGCCGAAACCCTCCTGCTGTTCGCCATTGTAGTCACGGGTCTGCGGATAGCCCGCCTGGACACTGGCCTCAGCAAAAGCCTCGATCAGCGGATCCTTGTATTTGCAGAACTGCGTGTTGACGGGACCGGAACCGCCCCGGAAATGGCTTGCGCCGCCCTCCCACGTCTCCTGTTTGCGGAAATAGGGCAGCACCTTTTCGAAGGACCATTCGGTCAGGCCGCTCGCAGCCCAGCGATCGTAGTCGCCGCGATTGCCGCGCACATAGGCCATGGCATTGGTCGAAGACGAGCCGCCGATCACCTTGCCGCGGGCGCATTCCACCCGGCGGCCACCGACATTGTCTTCCGGCTCGCAGAAATACATCCAGTCATGGCGACGTTCCGTGAGAATCTTTCCCCAACCGAGGGGAATGTGGATCATCGGATCGCGATCCCAACCGCCGGCCTCGAGCAGCAGCACCGAGCAGCGCGGATCCGCGCTCAACCGGTTCGCCAGGACACAGCCGGCCGAGCCGGCTCCGACGATAACGTAATCGTAGCTTTGTGCGTTCTGCATCGGCATCACCGCTTTGCTTGACGTTGCGGCGCCCGCGAAACGACCTCGATCGGCCGGGGCACCCCCATGCGACGCCCGGACGGGTCCGGGCGCTCGTCAAATGGCTGCAGGCCTCAGGCCAGTCCCGCCTGCTCCAGACGGCGCGTCCAGTGGTCCCAGCCGCGGTCGATCTGGGCGCCGACGAGCTTGCCGGCGGCGACCACCTCGCCGGGCGTCAGGTACTTGACATTGCCGATCCGCAGGCCCGCGGTGAGCGCGGCGGCTTCCTGCTCCAGATAGAAGGCGCGGAAGACGACTTGGCGGACGGAGTCGCCGACATTGACCACGCCGTGGCGCGCCATGAGGACCACTGCCTGATCGCCGAGGACCTTGGCGATTTCGGCGCAGACGGCGGGGCTTCCGCCGAACAGATCCGTCGCATCGCCATGGGTGTCGCGGATTTCATAGACGGGAACGGACTCGCCCATGAAGCCGCCCATGTGGGTGACGGGCCGCAGCGGCTGGTCGACGAAGCAATAGGGCAGCACGGCGGGCGAATGGGTATGCAGCACGCACTGCACATCCGGCCGGACCTTGTAGATTTCGCTGTGGATGTAGCGCTCGAGATAGGACGGCCGGTTGTCGGTCGTCTCGCCGTCGAGATTGAAGCGCTGCATGTCCGCGACGGTGATGTGGCTCGGCGCCAGCTTGGACGCCATGAAGAAGCCGTTCGGATCATCCGGGTCGCGGGCGCTGATATGGCCGAACGTGTCCATGATCCCTTCATTGATGAGGACCTTGGTGGCCATGACCAGTTCTTCGAAAACCGTCTGTCGGCTCTGTGTCTTGTCTGTCATTGTTGTTCCCCCAGTCTGCCGCAGTGCCGACCCCGATTTTTATCGTTGTGACCGGCGCCGCGGCGTTCCTGTTCACCTGTTCTCGTAAAGACCGACGATCCGGTTCTGCTCGATGATGTTCCCGGCATAGGCCGCGAGGAACTCCTCGCGCGTCGGCGCTCCCTCGACATGGGTGTCGAGGGCGTAGACCCAGAAGTAGTAGTGATGGATGCCGTGACCGGCCGGCGGCTGCGGTCCGTAATACTGCTTGTCACCGCCGCCATTCGGACCGACGCGGTATTTCTCCTGCGCGTCAGAGAGGTCGGTGGCGGTCGGATCGATCCCGTAGACGGTCCAGTGCGTGAACCCGTTGGCGAGCGGCGCATCCGGGTCGTGGCAGATCACGGCCAACTCCTTGGTGCCGGCCGGAACGCCGCTGACGGTGAGCTTCGGCAGCACGTTGCCTTTGTCGCCGGCATGTTCGTCGCGCAGACGACCGAGCGGCTCGAAATCCGAGGAGGTGATCTTCAGGTCTTTGATATTGAGAGGCATGAATGTGTTCCTTTGTTTCGGGACGGCTCAGGTGGAAGCCACGAGGTCCGCGACGGTCTTGCCGCCGACGCGCTGATGCACGCGCGGACCGCTGGCTACGGCGACACAGATCAGGATTTCGTCGGGACGCGGTCCATCCGGCACGCAGAAGGTGATCGCGTCGTAATGCGAGCGGATGTAAAGCTCGTCCTTGTGCGCCAGCGGAATATCGATGGAGGTCCCGGCGGCTGCCACTTTGCTGACGGAGGATATCCAGGCATCCCCGCCCCCCACCTGCTCGCGCAGCGGGTTGCCGAAGGTGGTGGTGATGCAGGCAACGACATGCTCCTGCTCGCCGGCCGTGCCCGCAATGCCGCCCTTGCCGTAGCTTTCGACCGGCCGTCCGCCCAGAAGCGCGACCGCGCGCTGCCCGAGCGCATGGCCGATCGCGGCACTCGGATTTGTCAGCGGGCTGAGATCGCTGACGAACTTGCCCGCGAAGGGATTGCGGATGATGACGCCGGTGGCGACGCGCAGGAGGCTGTCGCCCGGCGCGCCACCGTCATGGCAGATTTCCTGCACGGAGGAGAACCATCCCCGCACCTCGTAATCTTGTTCAACCTGTCTGGAATAATTCATCTCGATCTCCTCACGAGGTGGATGACTGGATCTGGCCGCGCATGTGTTTTGAGGACCTTACTGGGGCCAGGAATAGACGCGGTTGATGGGGTCGTAGCGGGCGGCTTCGAGCGCTTCGGGCGTGAACATGTTGCCCTTGGAAAGCGACCGGTTGGCCGCGTAATCGGCGGAGATCTGCTGCGTGCGGTCCGTGATCGGGCGGATGCGCCTTTCCCACGCGAGCAGGGCATCCTCGACGGAGCCTTCGGCGGCAACGTCTTGGGCAAGGCTGAAGGCATTGACCATGGCGCAGCCCGCACCCTGCGCCAGCGCCGGGCACATGGCATGCGCGGCATCGCCCACCAGCGCAACCTTGCCGGCGGTCCAGCGATCGAGCTTGGTCGTCTCGTAGCGATCGTAGCGGGCGCTCTGGAGTTTCGCGGCCTCGACAAGGCACGGCTCCAGGAACGGGAACATCTCCACCCAGACCTCGAGATCGAGCGGCACGCGCGATCCGCGCGGATCGTCGGACGGTGCCATCAGGCCGAGATAAAGCTCGTTCTCGTTGCAGGGCGAATAGAGGATGCGCTGGACCCGCGGCCAGAAGTTCCACATGTCGATGGTGTTGTCCCATTCGCCATGGCCGAGCTCCGCCTTCTTGCGCGGCACGATCAGCCGGATGATGCCGTCCTTCGAGCCCCAGCGCTCCTGCTGGAAACCGATGGAATCGCGCACCTTCGAACCGACGCCGTCGGCGCCGACGATCAGGTCCGCTTCGATGACCTCGCCCGTCTGCAATGTCAGCCGGCCCGCCGGATCCGCGGCGACGGCCTCGGAATTGACGGCGATCTCGACGCCCACCGCCTTGGCCCGGTTCACCAGCGCATTGTGCAAATGGCTGCGCGTCATGACGCGCCAGGGCAGACCCTTGAAGGTCTCCTTCGAGACGGACTTGTTGTGCATCCAGGTCTCGTAGGTCGGCGGGGTGTGCGAGCCCTCCAGCACCTCGTTCAAGGCGCCGACACCTTCCAGCACCCGCAAGCCGTTGTGCCAGAGATAGATACCGGCCCCGAAGGCGCGCAGTTCATTGCTTCTTTCGTGCAGACGCACGTCCCAGCCGTTCTGGCGCAGGGCAATTGCGGCGGTCAGGCCGGCAAAGCCGCCGCCTGCAACTTCGGCGCGGCGCGACCGCGTGGAGCTTTTGTTGATGTTGGTCATGTCACGTTTTCCGTCTATCTCAAGCGTCGATGAAATTGGTGATTGCGCGTGAGGTGACGTCGGGCGACACCTCGTTGACATAGTGGTCGGCGCCGGGAACGACGACGACCGGCATGTCGGGCCTCAGGGCACTGGTCTTGGCGAGCGCATCAGTGGAGACGAGCTTGCTCTCGCCACCCCTTACGAGAAGCACGGGCCGCGTCACCGCCCGGTAGGCGGGCGAAAGATCGGCACGCAGACCATTTGCGGTCTGGGCCATGGCGGAGGGCGATGCTAATGGGCGGTAGCCGTCGGCGCCTCGCTCGTAGCCGCTGGCCGCGCGCGTGCGGATCGCCCCTTCTGGAATGTTGGGATAGCGCCGGGCAAGATAGGCCTCGACGGCCTCCAGGCTTTCGAATGCCTGATCGCCGGCGTTGACACGCGCTTCCAGTGCATCGAAGACCTCGGGCTCGATGAACGGCGTGAAATCGATGGCGACCACCGAGCGCACCAAGGCCGGATGACGGGCCGCGGCCGTGACCGAATTGCGCGAACCGAGCGAATGACCGATCAGGATCGCCGGCCCGCGATCGAGGGTTCGGATCAGCGCGGCGATGTCTTCTGCGTAGTCGTCGGCCTCGTAACCAGCCTGCGGCTTGTCGCTGAGGCCGTGACCGCGCTGGTCGACCGCGACCGTGCGGAAGCGGCTCGAAAAATCCGCCATCAGCGGCGCGAAAACGGCGGAGTTGGCGGTGATGCCGTGCAGGAACAGCATCAGCGGGCCCTCGCCCTCTTCCCGGATATTCAGCACGGTTCGACCGATGTCGATCCGTCGTGACGCGAGTCGTCGGTAAGGCAAATCCGCCCCCATCTAACGCTCCCCTTGTTTGTTTTGTTGGGCAAAAAGGACCACACTTTCCCATGGGCGTCAACCAGATTGTCAGACATTCTTTCAATCTTGCAAAATGACATTAAGGCGAGTACAGATTAGAAATACACGCAAGAACACCATCGAAACGCCAGCGAGGCCCATGCATGAAGCCGGTTCTGAATCTGCGGATTTCACCTCGAACCGTGCAGCAGGAGACCGTCGAGAAACTGCGGCAGGCAATCTTTTCGGGCCTGTTCCAGCCCGGTGCGCGCCTCGTCGAAAGCCAGCTCTGCGCCGAACTCGGTGTCAGCCGGCCATCGCTGAGAGAGGCGCTGCGCAGTCTAGAGGCGGAACGGCTGATCGAGATCATTCCGAACCGCGGCCCTTCCATGCCGACGCTGACATGGGAAGAGGCGACCGCGATCTACGAAGTGCGCGAACTTCTAGAAATCGAGGCGGCAGGGCGCTGCGCCAAGCTGATCACCAAGGAAAAGCTCGCCGCCCTCGAGGCGTCGCTGATCGCATTTCGCGAGGCAGCCTCAAGCGATGACAGCTATGCACGGGTCATGGCGGCGGCCGAGTTCTATGCCATCATCCTGGCCAATTGCGGAAATCCGATCATCGAGGAAGTGCATCGTGGACTGCTGGCCCGGATCAGCTTTTTCCGCGGACGCTCCATGTCGCTCGAGGGTCGCGCGCAGAGCAGCCTTGTCGAAATGACGCAGATCTACGAGGCCATCGCGGCCGGCGACGAGAAGGCCGCCCGCAAGGCAGCCCATCGCCACCTGGTACGCGCGAAAGCCGCCGCGAAGGCCGCGATGGAGCAAGGCGCCTGACGGCACCTTACTGGCAACGCCCTGCACAGTTCGCGAGGCGGTCTTCAGGAGGATTGAAATGAACAAGATGGAGCGGACGAGCAATTCCGGCCATGATGTGGTCATTGTCGGAGGCGGCTCGGCCGGGGCGCTGCTCGCGGCACGCCTCAGCGCGGATTCCAGCTGCCGGGTCATCCTGATCGAAGCCGGAACCGAGCCGGAAGACCCCGACATCTGGAAGCCCGCCGCCTGGCCCGCGCTGCAGGGCCGGAGCTATGACCGGGATTACGTGACCGAACCACAGGCCGGCACCGCCGGGCGCGCGCATCACTGGGCGCGCGGCAAGGTCGTCGGTGGTTCGAGCTGCCTGCATGCCATGGGATATATGCGCGGCCATCCGGACGACTTCGCCGCCTGGGCCGATGCGACCGGCAATCCGCGCTGGAGTTGGGAGGGGCTTCTTCCTTTTTTCATGGCCAACGAGAGCCATCCGCTCGGCGGCGACGGCATCCACGGCGCCGCAGGTCCGATGCCGGTCTACCTGCCATCCGACGAGGTGAGCCCGGTCGCAACCGCCTTCATGGAGGCCGGCGCCGCCCTCGGGCTGGAGCGTCTTGCCGGCCACAACAGCGGCCGCATGATCGGCGTGACGCCGAATTCGCTGAACATCCGCGATGGCCGACGCGTTACCGTAGCGGACGCCTGGCTGACGCCTTCGGTACGGGCGCGACCCAATCTGACAATCCTCACCGGGCATCAGGTGCTGAAGATCAGGCTCGAAGGCCATGTCGCGCGGACGTTGGACCTCCTCGGCCCTTCCGGACCGACAACCGTGACCGGCGATCAGATTATTCTGTGCGCGGGGGCTCTCGAAAGCCCGGCCCTGCTCATGCGCTCCGGCATTGGCCCCGAAGCCGTCCTCACGGATGCCGGCGTGCCCTGTCTGATCAATATCGGCGAGATCGGCCGCAATCTTCAGGATCACCTGCTTGGCGCCGGCAATCTCTATGCCACGCGCCGGCCCCTGCCGCCCTCACGCCTCCAGCACTCCGAATCCATGGCCTATATGCGCGCCGGCAGTTTTGCAGAGACGGGCAAACCGGATATCGTCGTTGGTTGCGGCGTGGCCCCTATCGTCTCGGAACGCTTCGTCGCACCCGCGCCCGGCGGCGCCTTCTCGCTCCTGTTCGGCGTCACCCATCCCACCAGCCGCGGCACCATCCGGATCAGCGGCCCCGATCTTTCCGACCGGCTCGTCATCGATCCCTGCTACCTGCAGACAGAACAGGATCGCGCCTTGTTTCGCCAGGCGCTCGAGGCTGCCCGTACCATCGGTCACCATCCACATCTCGACGGGTGGCGCGCGGAGGAACTGCTGCCAGCGCGCATGACGACGCGGGCGGAAATCGACGACTTCATCGCCCATGCCGTCATCACCCATCACCATCCCTGCGGCACCTGCCGCATGGGCAAGGACGAGGGCGCTGTTGTCGATGATAGGCTGCGCCTTCGCGCGCTCGACAATATTCACGTGGTCGATGCATCCGTCATGCCGAGCCTGACCGCAGGTCCCATTCATGCCGCCGTGCTTGCGATCGCCGAATCCTTTGCCGTCAGCTACACCACGCAACTGGCCCCCACCCCATGACGCACGGAAGAAGAGCATGTCGCAGATTAAAATCCGCAAGAAAAGCCTGACGATCGAGACCATTTATCACGAGATGGGCCCCGCCCCGCAGACCCCGTTGCGCATGGCGTCCGCAGCAGCCGTGGTGAAAAATCCGTTCGCCGGCGTCTATGTGGACGATCTCATGCCTTTCATGGCCGAGCTGCGCAGCCTCGGAACGGAGCTTGCGAACGAACTCGTTGATGCGCTCGGCGGCAAGGCGCAGATCGAAGTCTACGGAAAGGCAGCGATCGTCGGGGTGAATGGCGAAATCGAGCACGGCGCCGTGTGGCACGAGGCCGGCGGCTGGGCCATGCGCGCGGTCCTCGATCAGCCAAAGGCCCTCGTGCCGGCCAACAAGGCGGTCGCCGCTTCTGGGTATCGCCTGATGGTGCCCGTGCACTACATCCATGCCTGCTACGTCCGCAGCCACTTCAACAGCATGGAGATCGGCATTCAGGACGCGCCGCGGCCTGACGAAATCCTCTTCGCCCTCGTCATGGGCACCAGCGGCAGACCCAACGCCCGTGTCGGCGGGCTTGAGAAGCAGTCCGTCATCGGTGATGACGGGCAGCGCTGAGAAAGCCGGTTCGGTGGCCTCCGCTGATGGCTCATCCGGGATCGAGGGAATGGCGTGAGTTCTCGGCGCAAATCAATAATCCGAACCAAGGCAACGGCTTGCAGGTGACAGGACACGCAGTCGAGAGGTCGATCGAAAGCGGACGATGCAGCCTTTCGATGCAGAAGCCGCCGCCTGGCTGCTCAGCGACGCCCCCCTCAGTGCCGCACTCAGGGTGGTCGCACGCGATGACGCGGCGGCGGTGCTGACGAAAGCGAGGCCATTCGCGTCACGGCCGACTGCTCCAACGGCCCTCGCTCCTGCCGCGCATGCCGCTGATCTCATTCAAGATCATTTCGACTTGGAGCGCAGCGGCAAGAAATCTGAGCGACCTTCCGGTTTTCCAGGATAGCGGCAGTTGTCGACACTGACCTACTTGCCATCTCGATCCAAGCGCATCACAACCAGAGCCGTGAAACTCCAATTTCATGGGATCAGCTGTGCGCACAAAAGAGCAATCGTTTCTGACCCGAGTTCGCCAGATCTTGCCGCGCCTCCATCCAGCTGAACGACGCCTGGGCGAATTTGTCTGCGATTTTCCCGGCGAACTGGCAAGTTATTCGGCACAGGAATTAGCGGCCCTTGCCCATGTGTCCAAGGCGACCGTCTCGCGCTTTGTCCAGCGCCTTGGCTATGAGAACTATGATGAAGCGCGGCGCCACGCGCGAGCGGAAAAGCAGACCGGTTCTCGGCTGTTCCTGACCACGGCGGCGGATGCCGGCGCTGAACAGTCGGTTGCAGCGCATGTGGCGCAGGGCGTTGCCAACCTTGAAGCGACCTTCCTCGCCATATCGGACAGTCAGATCTCATCTGCGGCCTCTGCAATTCTCCAGGCGCGCAAGGTCTGGGTGGTGGGCTTTCGCGCCAGTCATCCCTTCGCAAGCTATTTGCAGTGGCAACTGACACAGGTTGTGGAGAACATCGTCGCCATTCCCGCCGGTGGCCAGACCCTTGGCGAGCACCTTGTAAGCCTTGCCGAAGACGATGTGGTGATCGTCTTCGGCCTGCGTCGGCGCATTGCCCGTATGGACCTTGTCCTCGGGCAGATTGAAAAGTCCAAGGCGAGACTGCTCTACGTGACGGACGAAGGGGTCGCTTTTCTCTCCAGCGCCACCTGGCATTTCCGATGCCACACGCTCGCTCCCGGCCCCTTGTTCAACCACGTATCGGTTATGGCCCTGTGCCATCTCATCACAACCCGCTGTATCGAAATCTCCGGCGTTTCGGGGCGCAACCGGCTCCGTGGCATCGAAGTGTTGAACGATAGCCTCGAAGAGCTGTGAGCGGCTTTTGTGCACGATCATGAAAAGATCGGCCCATTATTTAATCTGAAGAAAATCCCGTTTCACGAACGTATGCGCGGCATTCTAGGACTAAGTGACTGTTCAAAAATGTGAAACTTTGGTTTCACTCAATATGGCATGAAATCTGCATTCCATATCGGCACTGAAAGGCGCCTAAGACGCTGGGGAACGGACTGCTGGAATTTCATGCACTGGCAACGTCGATGTCTCCCCGAAGTCGGTCGCGTCCGAAAGTGTGAATTTGAATTTCTGAACACCGTGCCTCTTGGCCAAGAAAGGATAATCGCATGCTCAACCGCTTCATGATCACCCTGGCGAGTTCCTTGTTGCTTTCCACCTCGTTGTTCTGTGCGGCACAGGCCGAAACCATCACGCTGCGCGTGTTGGGGCAGCCCTCAGGATCGGGTCTCATCGCCCAGCAGAAGGAACAGCCATTCTTCGCGGCGCTGGCCGAGAAGACCGGGCTCGATATCAAGGTCGAGTACCTGCCCGTTGACGTCGCCGGCATTCCCGATACCGATGGGCTGCGCATTCTGAAGTCGGGCCTGTTCGACATCGTTTCGATCCGCGGTCCCCAGGTCAGCCGTGACGAACCCTCCGTCTTGGGTCTCGATCTCGTTGGCTTGAACACCAGCTTCGAGGCCGGCAAGAAACATATCGACGCATTCAGCGGCTATGTCAGCACCCGGCTGGAAAGCCAGTTCAACGCCAAACTTCTGGGCGTGTGGCCGGCTGGTCCGCAGGTCATCTTCTGCAAGCCTGAAGTCAAAGGCCTGGCCGACCTCAAGGGCATGAAGGTCCGCGTCGGCGACCAGAGTGCTGCAAACTTTGTCGCCAAACTTGGCGCCACGGGCATCTCCATGCCATTCGGCGAGGTGCAACAGTCCCTTTCACGCGGCGTGGTCGATTGCGCCATCACCGGCCCGGCCTCGGCAAACTCAGGCGGCTGGCCTGAGGCCACAACCACGGTTCTGCCGGTCGCCCTGCAGCTTGCGGTCAACGGCTACGCCATCAACCTGAACAGTTGGAACAAGTTCACGCCCGAGCAGCAGGAGAAACTGACTGCCGCAATCGGCGAACTCAACACCGAGATCTGGGCCTTTTCCAAGGAGCTCTACGAAGACGCCATGCGCTGCAATACCGGGCAGACGCCGTGCGAACGCGGCAAGCCGTACAAACTTGTCGAGGCTGCGGTCTCCGAAGCCGATCTCAAGACCGTCGCTGCTGCTGTTGGCGAGGTCTCTCTGCCGACCTGGGCCAAGCAGTGCAACGCCGTCGCTCCCGATTGCGAAGCGGAATGGAAGAAGTCGGTCGGCGTAGAACTCGGCCTCTGACACGATTGACCGGCTATGGAGAAGAACCCATGCAGACCTATGCACGCATACTCGGCATAACATTCGGGGTCATGATGATCCTTCTGTCTCTCGCCATTACGGCCGAGACACTGCTGCGAAAGTTCTTCTCCTATTCGCTGGGAGGGATCGATGAGTTGGGCGGCTACGCGATTGCCATTGCCGCCCCGCTCGCCTTCACCGTGGCGCTCGTGGAGAACTCCCATATCCGCATCAACCAGTTGACGGCGATGATGCCGAAAGCGGCTCAAGCCGTTCTGAACGGCCTATCGGCGATCACCATCGCACTCCTGGCAGGATATTTCTTCTACTTCACCGTCGATACGGTGATCGATACCCAGACCTACCGGTCGATCGCCCAGACACCCTGGGCGACACCGCTGATCTATCCGCAGACCATATGGCTCGTCGCCATGGCGACCTTCCCCCTTGCCGCACTCGTCTTTGCCAGCAGGGCCGCGATGCTGATGGCGCGCGGCGAGTGGCAGATGCTCAACCGACACTTCGGCCCGGTCTCCGCCCAGCAAGAACTTCAGGCCGAACTCGAAGACCTCAAGAAGCGCGAAGGAGCAAAGCAATGAGCATCGCTGTTGTGGGCATCGGCTTCACGGCCATGCTGGTCCTGATGTTTCTGAGTTTTCCTGTCGCTGTAGCAATCATTGCCGTCGGCGCGCTGGGTGGCTACCTCATGTATGGCATGCCACTCGTCGACATGATGGGCGGCGTCATCTGGTCAAGTCTCAACAGCCCGTCCATGCTCGCCATCCCGCTGTTCATGATGCTGGGGGAATTGCTCCTGCGGGGCGGCATTGCCGACCGGATGTTCGATGCGCTTGCGGTCTGGCTTGCCCGGCTGCCAGGTGGACTGCTTCACACCAATATCGCAACCTGCACGCTGTTTTCCGCAACCTCCGGGTCGTCGGTCGCAACTGCGGCCACTGTCGGCACCATTGCACTGCCGGCGTTGCAGCAATACAAATATCCTATGCAGCCATCGCTTGGCTCCCTGGCTGCCGGTGGCACACTCGGCATCCTCATTCCGCCGAGCGTCAACCTTTTGGTCTACGGGTCGCTGGCCAATACGTCTGTTGGCCAACTCTTTGCCGCTGGCGTGGTGCCTGGCATCCTGATGGCGCTCTGCTTCTCCGTCTATATCTTCCTGTTTCACGGCAAGGCGGGAGCGGAGGCGAAAGATCTGATCGACATGCCGCTCCGCCAAAAGCTGGCACTCGGCAAACACCTGATCCCGCCCTTCATCATCTTCGGCGTCGTCATGGGCTCGATCTATGGCGGTCTGGCAACGCCCACAGAATCGGCGGCCATTGGCGTCGTCATCGCATTGCTCTTCGTCGGGCTCAACGGTCGCCTCACTTTCGAGCTGCTGGCGAATTGCTCGATCCAGGCTGCCAAAACCAGTGGGATGGTGATGATCGTGCTGGTCTGCGCCCTGTTGCTCAATGTCACGATTTCCATGACTGGCGCCGCGCAGGCCATGACACAATGGATCGCATCCTTCGATCTGAGCCAGATCGCTTTGCTCTTCGTTCTGCTGGTATTCTACATGGTGCTCGGCACCTTCATGGACGCCATGTCGATGCTGGTTCTGACGGTGCCGATCGTCATCCCGATCGTGATTGCCGCCGGCATAGATCCGGTCTGGTTCGGCATCTTTATCGTCATCATGTGCGAGGTGGCGCTGATCACCCCGCCCGTCGGCATGAACCTGTTCGTTGTGCAGGGAGTGCGCATCGACGGCGGCCCCTACAGCGAGGTGATCAAGGGGGCTGTCCCCTACGTGGTCATCATGATGGTCTTTGCTATCGTCTTGATGTTCTTCCCCGGTATCGTTTTGTGGCTTCCAAACATTCTGGCGGGTCGGTGATGAACAGCCTCGCGTTCTCCAAAAAGAGGGCTCCGCAACGGCGCCTCCTCGTGATCAACCCCAACACCAATCCGACAGTCACGCAACGCGTGCGAAAAGTTGCAGAAGCAATCGTCACGCCACAGACCTCGGTATCCGTTGTGAACCCGGCGGAAGGGCCATTTTCCATCGAGACTGTGGCGCATCGCCACGCCGCCGAGCCCCGAGTGCTGGACCTCGTGCGCCACACGCTCAACAATCGCTATGACGCCTATGTCTTTGCCTGCTTTGACGATATCGCGCTGTTTGAAACCCGCGCCATGACGGGCGTTCCGGTCGTGGGGACCTGCGAGGCGGGGATTGCTGCGGCGCGCACCATGGGGGCGCGGTTCTCCATCATCACCACGGTCCACGCCGCCGTGCCCGGCATCCACCGTTTGCTGGCTCGCTACGGGGCTGCCGATATTTGCACGGTTCGAGCAGCAGGTGTGGGTGTCGCTGCAGCCGCGGGCGGAGACAGCGATACGGAGAGGCTTATCCTGTCTGCGGTGCGCGCAGCAGTCGACCAGGACGGTGCGAAAGCAATTCTGCTTGGATCAGGCGGCTTGACCGGACGCGCAAATGACCTTGAGCAGCAGTTTGGCCTTCCCGTGATCGATGGCGTCGCTGCTGCCATTAAAATGGCGGAAGGGTTGGCTTCCCTCAGGGGCCATGATCATGAGCCGTGTTCAAGCAAGGTCGACGCGGAATCTGAGCCCAGCCCTTGATGACAATTGATGTGTGGTCCTGACGCGCGCACTTTCATCCTCTCGGCCAGGGATTGATCACCCTCAAGCCGGCGGCCTCGAACGGGCTGGTGTCGCGCGTTGCGATCGCGAGGCCATTTGCCGCCGCCGTGGCTGCAATGTAGCCATCCGCTGTCCCGATCGCTTTCCCAGAAGCTCGGGCGCGCGCCATGAGGTCCGAGTAAAACTGAGAACTGGCGAGATCAAAGGAGAGAATGCGCCCTGAAAAGTACGGCAGAACTTCGCTTTCAAGGCGGTCGCGAAGGATCGTCTGCCGTTTCCCGGAAGGCATGGCAGCGATCCCAAAACGAAGTTCGGCAATCGCTATTGCGGATATGAAAAGCGTTTCGAGAACTTGTGCGTCCAGCCACGCAATCACCGCCTGCTCGGGAACCGGTTTCCAAGGCTCGGAGATGACGTTGGTGTCAAGCAAGATCATCCGAACGTCATCGGTACGGCAGCCGTCTTGTCGCGGCTCTTCTGCAGGGCGTCAACGTCGCTTTCGGACAGTTCGGCCTCGCGACCAATGGCCGTCAGCACAGATCCGAGCTTGATACGCTCGGGAGGACGCACAGCGGCCTCAAGAATCTCACGGATCTCGGCTTCGGTACTCCGGCCATGATGGGCAGCGCGCACCCGCAGAGCACGATGGGTCTCGTCCGAAAGGTTGCGAATGGTGACTGCCGGCATCGATAGCACCTCAATTCACTTGATAGCTTTGATATCAAAATATGAAAAATGCAAAGGAACTTCAAGCCGTACGTCAACGACGCCGTGCATCCAGCCAAACTTGCCTCGGACGTGCTGGCCCAAGTGGTACGCGCTCTAACGAACTGCGCCTTTTGAAAGATGGCGGGCAGGAGACCGGCAGGTAGTCGATCCGTACCGGCTACCTTTCCGTTCCTCCAGCAGAGCGTCAGGCCGGCAGCTTATAGAAGCGCACCGCGTTTGCCTCGAAAATCTTCGCCAGGTCCTCGGGGCCGAAGAGTTCGCCGAGCAGGTTCTTTGCGAGATCAACGACCTCTTCGTGGGTGGCTGCGAGGGTGGAGACGGGCCAGTCCGTGCCGAAAACGAGGCGATCGGGGCCGAAGGCACCCGCGACATGGCGGACAAAGGGGCGGATCCGATCAATCGTCCAGTCGGCGCCGGCTTCCGTCACGAGACCGGAGATCTTGCAGAAAATATTTGGCAGGGCGCCGATCGCCGACATGTGGCTGGCCCAGTCACCCATGTCGGGATTTGTCATGTCAGGCTTGGAGATGTGATCGATGATGCCGCGCAGGCCCGGCGTAGCAGCGAGCGCCTCCCGGATGGCCGGCAGATGGCGCGGGAAGGTCAGGATGTCGAAGGGAATGTCGCGGCGCGCAACTTCCGACAGCGCGGCGCGGAAGGCGGGATCGGCGATCATGGCGGGGTCATGCCCCTGGAGCATGGGGCGCAGTCCGATCCATTTCGGCTGGGCCTGATAGTAATCGAGCCGGGAGACAAAGCTGTCCGAGAGCATGTCGAGCCAGCCGACGACGCCGGCCACGAAATCGGTCTCCCGGGCAAGACGCAGACAATAATCGGTCTCGGCTTCCGTCTCGGCCGCCTGGACGAGGATCGTCCGGTTGATACCGGCCTGGCGCATCAGGGGCGCAAGATCGGTCGGACCGAAATCGCGAAACAGCGGCTTGAGGTCCGGCGTCAGCCAGCCATAGTCGTCACGTTCCACGGTCCAGAAGTGCTGATGGGCGTCCAGCATCGGTTTTCTCCGGTTTGAAAGGGGGCAAGGGCGGCCGGAAGGGTACCGGCCGCACACCGATCAGGCGCGGATGACGCCCTTCTTGAGGATGATATTGGCATAGAGACGGCGCTCGCCGGTGGAAACGACCGCATAGGCCTCCTTGGAACGATCATAGAAGGCGAAGCGGTCGATGAGTTCGAGGCCAATGGTCTTGCCCTCGGCGGCGGCCGAGATCGCATCGAATTCATCGTAGACCGGCGCTCGGCCATTGCCTTCCGGCACACGCATCACGGCCGTCGGTTGATCGACGAAATCATCGAGCGGGAAGACCGAGAGGATGGCTTCCTGAACCTCGGTCGCGGAAATGCCGGGCATCTGGATGAGGCGCTGCGCCACGGCATCGGCAGGGAAATTGGCGTCGGCGATGACGATCTCGTCGCCGTGGCCCATGTCGGCGAGAATGGCGAGCAGCGGGCCCGTCAGCAGGGGATTGATGTTTTTCAGCATGGTCGGTTCCTTGGGGGTCTTGTGAGGAGGGTCTTGCGGTCAGGCACGAACGGAAGCGAGCGCAGCGTCGAGATCGGCCCAGATCGCTTCGGGCAGCGGCGTGTCGAACCATTCGACATTCTGGCGCAACTGGCTTGCCGTCTTGGCACCGATCACGACGGCCGTCACGGCCGGATGGCGCATGGGGAAACGGATGGCGGCGGCGGCAAGCGGGACATCGTACGTGTCGCAAACGTTCCGCAGGGCTTCGACCTTGGCCACCACGACCGGGTCGGCATCGGCATAGTTGAACTTGCGCCTCCCGCCTTTCGGCGCGGCGAGAATGCCGGAATTGTAGACGCCACCGAGCGCCAGCGAGACACCGCGCTTTTGTGCCAAGGGCAGGAACGTATCAGCAGCATCGCGATCGAGCAGAGAATAGCGCCCGGCCAGCATGCAGCAATCGAGGTCGGTTTCCTCCAGAGCGTCGCGGATGGCTTCCCATTCGTTGACCCCAAGACCGAAGCCCTTGATGTCGCCGGCGGCTTTCAGCTCCTGAAGCGCCCGGAACCCGCCACCCTTGGTCAGCTGATCCCAGTGATGGTCGTGCAGGTCGGCATGCGTCACGCGGCCGATATCATGCACGTAGAGAAGGTCGATCTTGCGCATGCCGAGCCGCTGCTGACTGTCGTCATAGCTGCGCATGATGGCGTCGTAGCTGTAGTCGAAGACCTCGCGGAACGGAAGGCCGTTCCACCAGCCGGGATCGAGCGGATTTTTCGGCGGTTCGGGCGGAAGTTCGCGCCCGGCGCGCTGGTTGGTCATCAGGCGTCCAACTTTTGTGGACAGGGCAAATTCGCCCTCATGCGCGCGCAGCACTTGGCCCATCAGATGTTCGGCCCGCGTCAGGCCATACATGGGGGCCGTATCGAAATAGCGGATGCCGGCATTCCAGGCCGCTTCGATGACCTCCACGGCCTGGCTCGTCGGCACGTCGGCATAAAGGCCACCCAGCGGCGCCGTGCCGAAGCCCAGCGCGGTGATCGAAAGGCCCGTCTTGCCGATCGGGCGCGGTGTCGTGGCGGTAATGGTCATGGCAGTCGTCGTCCTGTCCTGCATGTCAGCGGCATCGAAAGGAGCGGCGCGTGCCGCCCCGCAGCCGGCTCCCCCACTCAGGCGGAGCGGCGAAGGATCTCAAGATAGTCTTCCTGCGTGGCGAGACGCGGATTGGTGGCGTGGCAATGGTCCTTCAGCGCCGCATGTGACACCTCTTCCATCATCGCCTCGGTCACACCCATCTCGGCAAGGCCGGAGGGCATCCCGATCCGCTGGTTCAGCGCCGCGATCACCCCATCCGGTTCGCCGCCCATGCGCGCCGCCAGCACATCCCACTTCCCACCGATCACCGGGCGGTTGAACCGCAGCACTTCGGGCATCAGCACGGCGTTCAGTGTTCCGTGATGCAGGTTGAGCGACCGAATGGCGCCGAGTGGGTGCGTCAGCGCGTGTACGGCACCAAGACCCTTCTGGAAGGCCATGGCGCCTTCCAGTGCACAGACCATCATGTCGCGCCGTGCTACCTTGTCCGTTCCGTCGGCGGTCGCCTTCTCAATGGCGGAGAGCCCGCAATCGAGGCCATGGAGGGCGATGGCCTCGGCCGGCGGGTTGAAGGCCGGCGCCATATAGGTTTCGAGGCAATGCGAAATGGCATCCATGCCCGTTGCCGCCGTCAGCTTCGGCGGAAGGCCGTAGGTCAGCTCCGGGTCACAAAGCGCGATGGTCGGCAGATTGTAGGGCGAGAGCAGCCCGAGCTTGCGGCCATCGGCAGTGATGATGACGGCGGCGCGGCCGACCTCCGAGCCGGTGCCGGAGGTCGTCGGCACCGCGATGAGGGGACAGATGCGGTTGTGGATCAGCTTCACGCCGCCGTTGACGGCCGCGTATTGGCCAAGCGGTGCCGGATGGCCCGTGAGGATGCGGACCGCCTTGGCGAGATCGAGGGACGAACCGCCGCCGATGCCGACAATGCCGTCGCAGTCTCCGCCGAGGTAGACGGCATGCGCTTCCATCACCGCCTCTTCGGTCGGATTGGCCGGCGTGCCGTCAAAGACCACGGCATCCGGCACGAGGTCGAGGATGCGGGCAACGACGCCGGTTGCCACAAGACCACGATCAGTGGCGATCAAAGGCCGCTTGACGCCCAGCTCGGCCAGAAAGGTCGGGAGCCGTGAAATTTCGCCTTCGCCGAACTCGATTCGGGTAAGATAGTTGATGAGGCTCACCGGGGCACTCCTTCAGCGGCGCGCCGCAGGGTCGATCGCATTCTTATTCTCCTCGTCAGGCCGACCGCCACTCCCCGGCGGCGCCCTTCTTCTTGGCTCGCACCCTGCAACCAATATATCAGTTTGTCAATCTGCCGGCCCTCCACCTTGCAAATTCTCCCGGATTGTGCCAATTCTCTCCGTGAAGGGGTGCAGCAATGGATGAAAAGCCGGCCCAAAAGGCGCAACAAATATATGAGATGCTTCGCCGCTCGATCCTGATGCTGGAGATGGCTCCGGGCTCTGCGATCGTAGAGAAGGAGATCTGCGCGGCCACCGGCATGTCCCGCACGCCGGTGCGCGAGGCTGTCCAGAAGCTTGCGGACGAGGGCCTCGTCAACGTCATCCCGCATTCGGGAACCTATGTGAGCCGCATTTCGGTCCGCAGTGCCGAGGAGGGCTTTCTCATCCGCCGGGCGCTGGAGGTCGAAAGCGTGCGGCGGGCCGCGGAAAATGATGACCCCGCCAGTTCCGCAGAGCTCGATGCGATCATCGCGCGCATGGATGCCATCGTCGCGCGCAAGGCGCACACGACCTATATCGACACGGACGATGCGCTGCACAGCGCCATTGCCCGCCGCTCCGGCCTCAACCGGATCTGGAAATTCATTTCGATGGCCAAGGTCGATCTCGATCGCATGCGCCAGCTCTCCTCGCCGATCCCCGGCCATCTCGAGAGCGTGACGGAGCAGCATCGACAGATCGTTGAGGCCGTCAAACGCGGCAAGCCGGATCAGGCGGAACTGGCCATGCGCATCCATCTGGAAACCTCCTTCGAGGTCATGGCAGGGCTGATTGCCCGCCGGGAAGGCATCTTCCTCGAGGAGACGGAGAAAGTACCATCATGAGCGCAGACGCAACGAGCCTTCCCTCCCCGGCAACGCCGACGATTTCTCCGATCATTCTGCTCAACCCGGCCGACAATGTGGCCGTGGCGCGCGCGGCCATTCGCCCTGGCGAAACCGGTGCCATCGACGGGGTCACGCCCCTGCGCATGATCCCGCGCGGTCATAAGATCGCGCTGAAATCGATCGCCAGGGGCGAGGCGGTGATGAAGTACGGCCAGATCATCGGCTTCGCCACGCAGGACATTCCCGCCGGCGACCACGTGCATGTCCACAACCTCACGGTCGGGGAATTTGGCCGTGATTACGCCTTTTGCGTGGATGCGAAACCCGTCAATCTTCTCGCGCCTGAAGAGCGGGCGACTTTCATGGGCTACAGGCGCCCGGACGGACGCATCGGCACGCGCAATTTCATCGTCGTCATTTCCTCGGTCAACTGTTCCGCCTCTGTGTCGCGCGCGGTCTGCGCGCATTTCTCCGCCCCTGGCGTGATGGATCGCTATCCGGGCGTCGATGGCGTCATCGCGCTCACCCATGGCGGCGGCTGCGCGCTCAACACCAAGGGCGAAGGCTACGATTACCTGACGCGCACCATCGCGGGCTATGCAACGCATCCGAATGTCGGCGGCGTGCTGATGATCGGCCTCGGCTGCGAGACCAACCAGATCCCGGCGCTGATGGAGCGCGAGGGGCTGGCCGAAAGCGACCGGCTCCATACGCTGACCATCCAGGCCACCGGCGGCACGCGCAAGACCATCGCCGCCGGCATCGAGGCGGTCGAGAAGATGATGCCGATCGTCGGAAAGGCAGAGCGCACAAAGCAGGATGCATCGGGCATCGTCGTTGCGCTGGAATGCGGCGGCTCCGATGGCTATTCCGGCATTTCCGCCAACCCGGCACTCGGTCATGCAGCGGATCTCATCGTGCGCCATGGCGGCACCGTCGTGCTCTCCGAAACGCCCGAGATCTACGGCGCCGAACATCTGCTCACCCGCCGCGCCGCGCGGCCCGAGGTCGCCCAGAAACTGCTCGACCGCATCGACTGGTGGCGCGACTACACGACCCGCAACAATGCCGAGATGGACAACAACCCCTCGCACGGCAACAAGGCAGGGGGTCTCACAACCATCCTCGAAAAGTCGCTCGGCGCCGTCGCCAAGGGCGGCAACACGACGCTGGAAGCGGTCTACGAATATTCCGAGAAAGTTACCGCCAAGGGTCTCGTCTTCATGGATACGCCCGGCTACGACCCCGTCGCCGTGACGGGACAGGTTGCCGGCGGCTGCAACATCATCTGCTTTACAACCGGACGGGGTTCGGTCGCGGGCTTCAAGCCGGCGCCGTCGCTGAAGCTCGCCACCAATTCCGAAATGTTTCGCCACATGGAAGAGGACATGGACCTCGACTGCGGGACGGTGGTGACGGGCAGCGAAACGATCGAGGAACTGGGAGAACGCATCTTTGCGCGTATCCTCGAAACAGCTTCGGGACGCCAGACAGTCAGCGAGGAACTGGGTTACGGCGACAATGAATTCGTACCCTGGCAGGTCGGCGCGGTGATGTGACGCCGCTTCCGGGGAGCGCCGGACATTCGATGAGGAGGGCGCCGGCTTCCGGCGCCAAGGAAATGAGGATCGACCGACGAGACCAGCCGGCCGCGCGGATTGCCCGCCTGTGCCCGCCCCTCACCGGGAGGAGGAACGACGATGCAGGAAATCGACAGGCAATATGACGTGGTGATCATCGGTGCGGGCGTCGGCGGCGGGGCGATGGCGAACCGCCTTGCTGACACCGGGGCGCGGATTCTCATGATCGAGCGCGGGAACTATCTGCCGCGCGAAGCCGACAACTGGTCGGTGAAGGCGGTCTTCCACGACAAGAAATACACGACGAGGGAGACCTGGCGCGACCGCTCCGGCAAGGAGTTCAATCCGTCGACCTACTACTATGTTGGTGGCAATTCGAAATTCTTCGGCGCCGCGACGGTGCGCTTCCGCACCCAGGATTTCGAGGAGTTGCAGCACGAGGACGGTGTCGCGCCCGCCTGGCCGGTCTCCTATGCGGAATTCGCGCCCTATTACGATGTTGCGGAACGGCTGATGGGCACCCACGGGACGGCCGGCACGGACCCGATCGAGCCGCCGCGCTCCGGCCCCATGCCCTACCCGGCCATCGGCCATGAGCCGGAAATCGAGGCTGTTGCCGAGAAGCTTCGCAAAAAGGGCCTTCGCCCGTTCCCGCTTCCGATCGCTATCGACCGCCATGATGGCGGCGCCTGCGTCCGCTGCGCCACCTGCGATGGCTTTGCCTGCAAGCTCGGCGCCAAGAACGATTCCGAAGTGCGCCTTGTCGGTCCTGCCCTGAAGACCGGGCGTGTCGATCTCGTGCTCGACACCAAGGTCGAACGTCTCTTGACGGACCCATCCGGCAAGCGCGTGGTGGCGATCGAGGTGACCCAGGGCGGCCAGAGGCGCACCATTGACGGCGACCTCTTCATCTCATCCGCCGGCGCGATCAACTCGACGGCCCTGCTCTTGCGCTCGGCCAATGACAAGCACAAACGCGGGCTCGGCAACAATATGTCCGACCAGTTGGGCCGCAACTACATGGCCCATAACAACACCGCGATGATGGCGATCAACCCGCTGCGCCGCAACACCGTCAAATTCCAGAAGTCGCTGTGCATCAACGACTTTTACCTTGCCAATTCCGTGAAGCCCTATCCGATGGGCAACGTGCAGGGCCTTGGCAAGCTGCAGGGCGGCATGCTGACGGCGAACCTCAAATGGGCGCCGCGTTTCCTGATGGACTGGTTCACCACCCGCTCACTCGACTGGTGGATCATGTCGGAAGACCTGCCGGACCCCAACAACCGGGTGACGCTCGACACCGACGGCAAGATCCGCGTCAGCTACACGCCGAACAACTTGAAGTCCCATGGCGACCTCGTGACCCATTGGGGCAAGCTGATGCGCTCGATCGGCTATCCGCTGATCATCACGCAGAAGATGGACATCACGGTCGCCATGCACCAGTGCGGCACGGCCCGTTTCGGCAAGGATCCCGCAACCTCGGTGCTCGACACGAACTGTCGGGTCTGGGACGTCGACAATCTCTATGTCGTCGACGCCTCCTTCCTGCCGAGTTCGACCGGCTTCAACCCGTCGCTGACCATCGTCGCCCAGGCCGTGCGCACCGCCGAACATCTCGTCAGGGACGTGCTGAAGGCAAAGACGGCGGCCTGAGGGGCGCTGCCGTCCACAAAACCAAGACAATCGAGGGAGGATAATATGGCGCAGGCCACGAATAAGAACCGGTTCGACCTGACTGGACGCGTTGCGATCGTTACCGGAGCCGCGCGCGGCATCGGCAAGGCGCTGGCCATCGGCCTTGCCGAGGAAGGCGCGGCCGTGGTCGTCAACTACGCGCAGGCCGCCGATCGGGCGGCCGAGGTCGTCAAGGAGATCGAGGCAATCGGCGGACGCGCCATCGCCATAAAGGCGGATGTGTCGAACGAAGCGGATGTCGCGCGACTGACTGCCGAAACCATCACCGCCTTCGGGCAGATCGATATTCTCGTCAACAATGCCGGCATCATCTACCCCGGCAATGCCGAGGATTATCCGCTCGACAGCTGGCGCAAGACCATGGCCACCAACCTCGACGGCGTCTTCCTGATGTCACGCGATGTCGGGCGCCACATGATCAGCCGCCGGACGGGGTCGATCATTACCATCGGCTCCATGTCCGGCCGGATTGTCAACTGGCCCTTCCGCCACGCCGCCTACAATGTCTCGAAAGCCGGCGTGCACATGCTGACCAAGGCACTCGCGACCGAATGGGCCGAGCACAACATCCGCGTCAACGCCATCGCGCCGGGCTACATCCGCACCGAACTGACCGACCAGGTCTCGAAGGAACACCCTGACGTCGTCAACCAGTATTGGGAAAAGGGCGCCGTCCAGGGCCGCATCGGCGACGTCGACGAACTCATCGGCGCCACCGTCTACCTCGCCTCGGACGCGTCGAGCTTCACGACGGGCGAGATCATCACGATCGATGGCGGCCTGACGCTGCGATAGGAACGCCTCGCGTAGACATGGGCACAACGGTTGCCTCCCGATATGGCCTGACCCTCGCGCAAACGCCAGCGCGGTGGCGTTTCGCCATGACTCCCCCAGACGCTCATCCCGCACCGCAACCTCATAACGCACTGCAAAACAAGAAATCTTCACGACGTCACGAGTTCGTATTGACAAAATACGACGACTGATCAACAAATGTCAAAGTGACCGGTTGAGGAACCTGAGAGGTCACACATCGCCGCCGCGGGAGGAGCCGTGGGCGGTATTTCGGAGGAGATCCCCATGACTGCAGATTCCGGTGGAAAGACCGGCACGCGTTTTGTCGTGCCGCGCAGAACCATTTTGAAGGGCGCGGCGGTGGCCGGCCTGACGGGCGCGTTTTCGGCCCCCTTCATCAATCGCCTGAAGGCCCAGGAAAGCCATCCGCTGGCCGGCCAGAAGATCGACATGAACATTCTCGGCATCGCCGGCTGGCTGCCGTCTTCGCTGGGTGTGAAGATGTCGCCGATGTTTGCCGACTACGTGAAGGAAAAATACGGCTACGACGTCACCTTCGGTTTCGCCGAGGCGCCGTTTGCCGACCTCTTCCAGAAGGCCGCCACCTCGCTCGCCACCAAGAGCCAGGAATACAACATCATCATTTCGGACAGCCAGTGGCTGGGCGCGCTCGCCAAGCCCGGCTGGATCCTGAAGCTCAACGACATCATCGCCAAGAACAAGAACCTGCAGCTCGACTGGTACTCCGACACTGTCGTCAATACCTACATGAAGTATCCCGACGGCAGCGAAGACATCTGGGGCCTGCCGCAGGAAGGCGACACCAAGGCGCTCTACGTGCGCAAGGACCTCGTCGAGGATCCCAACGAGCAAGCGGCCTTCCAGGCCAAATACGGCATGAAGCTGCCCTCGACCTTCGAGGAATATGAAGAACTCGACGCCGAAACCTACGAGAAGATCATGGAGTTCTTCACGCGCCCGGATCAGGGCCTGTGGGGTGCGGCCTGGCAGTACAGCCGCGTCTATGACTTCTGCACCTGCCCGCTTCTGTCGATCATGTGGAGCCGCGGCGGCGACATCTGGGATCCGAAGACCGGCCAGGTCGAGGGCATCCTCAACACCGACGCCAATGCGCAGGCCATGGAACTCTATAAGTCCTGGCTGAAGTACATGCCGCCGGGCGCGACGAACTTCGGCATCGCCGAGGAAATCGACGTGTGGACGCAGGGCAAGGTCGCGACCTGCCTGCAGTGGGCCGCCGTCGGCCTCGCCATGATCACGCCGGAGAACAAGGACAAGGTTCTCGTCGTGCCGCCGCCGAAGTTCGGCAAGGGCGCTGAAGCCAAGCGCGTCTACTGCATGGGCGGGCAGCCCTGGGTTATCAACGCCTTCAACGACGATGCCAAGATGCGTGTCGCCATCGACTTCATGAACTGGTGGTACCTGCCGGAAACCACGCTGGAATTTGCCAAGCGCGGTGGCAACCCCACCGACAAGGCGACGCTTTCCAGCCCGGATTTCGACACGATCAATCCGTGGAACCGCGCCTACAAGTTCATGCTGGAAACGGGCCGCTCGCGCGACTTCTGGCACCACCCGCGCTACTCGGAAATGCTGGCGGTCCAGCAGGAGGGCTTCACCTCCTACATGACCGGCACGACGGCCTCGGCCAAGCAGGCGCTCGATTATATCGCCTGCCAGCAGCAGCAGATCCTCTACGACGACGGCACGGCGGCCACCGCCCCGTCCGACGCCTGCAGCTCGACGAGCCTCTGACGCGTTGCCCCACGCGGTCCCCGCCATCCGGAAACCGGGCGGCGGAGATCGCGAAGGGCTCTCCCGGCGGCGGCCCTCCCACCCCACCAGGGGTCGCCGCTCCTTTCAAGACAGCGACGTCGCGTTCGAGCCGCCCTTGCCGGGGCGAAAGGCCGAACTGCGCCCTCGCCTGTCCTTATCCGCGCCGGCCGGCATCGGTTCGGAACGAGATGTGATCGCATCGGCCTGACCGGGGGTTGTCCCGGCGGCGATGCCAAGACGGATGGAAGACAATGGCGTCATCACCCGGCCAGTCCGCCTTCAAGGACAATCGTCGCGTCATCATTTTCGCGCTGCTGGCGCCGGTGCTCGCCTTCTTCATCGTGTTCAACACGATCCCGACGCTGTGGCTTCTGGGCCTGTCCTTCCACAAGTTCTCGCTGCTCAGCGGCATGCCGCCCGAGTTCTTCGGATTCCGGAATTTCCAGGACATCTTCCGCAACCGCAACGGCATCTGGGGCGATCTCGGCCGTACCTTCACCTTCGTCGGTGTCGGGGTGCTGGTCCAGACCACGCTTGGTATCCTCTTGGGCTTCCTCTTCTGGGGCTCCAAGGACATGCCGGGGCGACGCCTCGCGCTGACGCTTCTCTTCACACCGATGGTGTTGACGCCTGTCGCCACCGGCACCTTCTTCCGCTTCATCTACGACCCGACCTTCGGCGTGCTGAACGCGCTGGTCGGATGGATGTCGCCGACGGGCACGATCGACTTCCTCGGCAATCCGCAGATCGCCTTCTGGGCGGTGCTGGCCGTCGACTGCTGGATGTGGACGCCCTTCATGACGCTGATGACGCTCGCGGCGCTGGGCTCCGTGCCGAAGGCCGAGCTGGAGGCGGCCGAGATCGATCGCCTCTCCTGGCCGAAGCGCGTGTCGCTGGTCATCTGGCACCACGGCAAGTTCATCCTGATGCTCGGCATCCTGCTTCGCACCATCGATAGCTTCAAGACACTCGATCTCATTATTCCCATGACCAAGGGCGGTCCCGGCCAAACGACGCGCCTCGTCGCTGTCGAGCTCAACAAGCAGAGCTTCGAGAGCTTCAACATGGGCTGGTCGTCAGCCTATTCGGTGCTGCTGCTGCTTATCTCGATCGCGATGACCTCCATGTTCATCTTCATCCTCAACCGCCGCCGGAAAGGACGCTGACATGTCCGAGACCCTTCGCGCCCGCCTCTACCATGTCGTGCTGTGGATCGTGTCGCTCATCTTCTTCTCGCCGGTCGCCTGGATCATCCTGTCGTCCTTCAAGACGCGCAGCGACATTCTCGCCACGCCGCCGAAGCTGATCTTCACGCCGACGCTCGACAATTACGTCGACCTCTTCGTCAACAATCGCGGCTTCCTGTTGCAGCTCGGAAATTCCATCATCCTGTCGGTGACGGCCGTCGTCATTGCCGTCTTTGTGTCCTTCCTTGCCGCCTTCTGCTTCTCGCGGTTCAAGCCGAAGGGCACGGACTTCCTGATGTTCCTGCTGCTTTCCATCCGCATGCTGCCCGGCCCCGCCGTCATCCTGCCGGTCTACCTCATGTACGTGGCATTCGGCTGGAAGGACAATCACCTGGCGATGATCCTCTTCTACGCGATGTTCTCGATCCCCTTCTCGGTCTGGATCCTGAAGGGCTTCCTCGACGGCGTTTCGACGCGCTTCGACGAGACCGGGCGCGTTAATGGCGGCTCCTGGCTGCACATCATCTTTCGCGTGGTGCTGCCGCAGGTGAAGCCGGGGCTGATCGCCGCCTTCATCTTCAACATCATCTTTGTGTGGAACGAGTTCCTGTTCAATTTCATCATCGGGGGCGTCTCGACGCAAAACATCCCCTACGCACTCGCCGTCGGCGCCTATTCTGACGGGGGTCTCAACTGGACCTTCATCTCGGCGCTGACTTCCATCTACATCCTGCCGCCCGTGCTCTTCATCTACTTCTTCCAGAAGTACCTGCTGGTCGGCATGACCTTCGGCACCGTGCGCGGGGAGGTGTAACATGGCGTCTCAAGACAACGGAGCCTCCGAGACCAACGCCGTCGATGAGATCGTGGCAAAGCCCGGCTTCATCGATCGCCTCGAGGCCATCCTTATGGCGCTGATCCTGATCGGCATCGTGCTGGTCGCCCAGCAATGGTCGGTCATGGTCTACCGGGTCGGATTGTCGATCCTCGTCTGCGCCACGCTGGTACAGATCGCGGTCGGCAATGTGCCGCGCGATCTCTCGGTCGTCCGCAGCCTGCTGCGCATCGTCATCCTGCTTTGCGTCGTGGCGCTGATGTTCGGCATCGGCATCCTGCTCGCCCCCATTTTCGCACAGATTGGACGCTGACATGCATGCCGTGGAATTTCTCTCCGTCAGCAAGGCCTTTCGCGGCAAGACCGCGCTGGACCAGGTGACGCTCTCGGTGGGCGAAGGCTCGTTCACCGTGGTCTGCGGCCCGCCGAAGGCCGGTAAGTCCGTTCTGTTCCGCCTTCTGGTCGGCCTCGAACAGACCGATGGCGGTCAGATCCTGCTGGCAGGCCGCGACATCACCCATGCGCCGCCGTCGGAGCGCAACATCGGTTATGTGCCGCAGAGCTTCGCGCTCTACCCGCATATGAGCGTCTATGACAACATTGCCTACCCGCTGAACCTCTCCGGCGCACCGCGCGAGGAGATCGCCCGCAAGGTGGATGCGACGGCCGGCATGCTGTCGATCACGCATCTGATGAAAAAGACACCGGACCAGCTTTCGGGTGGCGAAAAGCAGCGCGTCGCCGTCGCCCGCGGCCTGATGAAGGACGCCAAGGTCTTCGTGCTGGACGATCCGCTCGTCGGCCTTGACTACAAGCTGCGCGAACGGCTGATGGACGAGTTGAAGCAGCTGTGCGAGGAGTTGAAGACGACCTTCCTCTATGCGACCTCGGATTCGCTGGAGGCCCTCACGCTCGCCCAGTCCATCGTCGTGCTGGAGAAGGGCCGGATCGTGGAACATGCGCCGGCCATCGACCTCTATCTCCAGCCGCAGCACGTGCGCAGCCTCGACATCGTCGGCTTCCCACGCGCCAACATCGTCGACGTTCCAACGCGCAGCGGCACGGTGAGCGTCGCGGGGTTCGCCTTCCGCCTGCCGCAGGATGTGAAGGCGCCGGCCGTCATACTCGGCATTCGGCCGGAACATGTCACGGTCGGCAGAACGGAAGGCCGCTCCGGCCGTGTCGCCATCGTCGAGCATCTCGGCTCTGAGATCGTGCTCTATGCCGATTGCGACGGCACGCAGCTGACGTCGGCCTATCCGGCCTCCAACGTCACCGCGCCCGCCATCGACAGCACCGTCACCGTCAGCCTTCGCCCCGAAGACGTGATGGTCTTCGACCGCGACACCGGCCGTTTCCTCGGCCGCTGTACGCCGGCCGCGCAGGCGTAAGGAGAGGACCATGGCAAGCATCGTCATCGAAAACCTGACCAAGACCTTCGGCACCTTCACCGCGATCAAGCAAATGAATGCTACCTTCGCCGATGGCCAGGTCACCTGCCTGCTCGGCCCCTCCGGCTGCGGCAAGACCACGCTGATGCGCATGATCGTCGGGCTCGAAAAGCCGACCTCCGGCCGCATTCTCTTCGACGACAGGGATATGGCAAACCTGCCGCCGCGCAAGCGCAATGTCGGCATGGTGTTCCAGTACCCCGTCATGTACCAGACGCTCTCGGTGGAAGAGAACCTCGCGCTGCCGCTGGAGCAGGACAAGTCCCTGTCCTCGGCCGAGCGTGCCCGCCGCATTGACGAGGTGCTCGACGTTCTCGACATGCGCGACAAGCGCAAGCTCTTCATCGGCGACCTCGATGCCGGCAGCCGCCAGAAGGTGGCCGTGGGCCGCGCCGTTGCGCGCCGCTCTGACATCGTGCTCTTCGACGAGCCGACCACAAATGTGGAGGTGCACGCAAAACTCCTCCTCATCCGCGCCTTCAAGCTCGTCACCCAGCGCCTGCGCCAGACCATCGTCTACGTCACCCACGACCAGACGGAAGCGATGACGCTGGCCGACAATGTCGCGCTGATGAAGGACGGCAAGATCCTGCAATATGACACGCCGTCGGCGCTCTACGAGACGCCGGCCACCGAGTTCGCCGGCTGGTTCCTCGGCAATCCCGGCATGAACTTCCCGCCGGCCGAACTGTCGGGCGCAACGGTAAAGACGCCGCTCTCCTCGCTCCCGCTGACGGCGAGCGCCACCGGCCTGCCGAAGGGCGACTATCGCATCGGCGTGCGCCCGGAGCATGTGGATGTGCTGGTCGCACCCCGACCCGGCAGCGTGCCCGCCGTGGTGCGCGACATGAACGTGACGATCGCCGGCCGCTTCATCGTCACCCTCGACGTGGGCGGCGCGACGGTCAAGGCGAAGACCAACGGAAGGCCGCCGGTCGCCGTCGGCGCACCCGCCCATATTGGCATCGACCCTGCCCATGTCAGCCTCTACCGCGACGGCGTGCGCGTGGCTGACGTGACCGGCCATGCTGCGTGAAAGAGGCCGCCTGAAGGAGGAAGACACCATGCATGATGTGTCCGTGATCGGACTTTACATTCTCGATGTGCTGGGCCGCCCCGTCGACGCCATCCCGCCGGGGGGCCGGGTCGATTTCATCGAGGAAATCCGCCTGACGGTCGCCGGCACGGCCGGCGGCACGGTGGTCGACATCGCCAAGATGGGGCTGAACTGCCTCGCCGTCGGCGCTGTTGGCGACGACGAGAAGGCCGACTTCATGCTCTCGACCATGCAGAAGTTCGGCATCGACACCTCGGGCATGCAGCGCCTCGCCGGCGTGCCCTCGTCCGCCACCATCCTCAACATCCGCCGCAACGGCGAGCGTCCGGCGCTCCACCAGCGCGGCGCCTCCGATCACTTCGACGTGCCGGACAGCGCGCTCGACACGGTGCTTGCGCCGCCGATCATCCATCTCGGCGGCACGGGCCTGCTGAAGAAGCTCGACGGCGAGCCGAGCCGCAAACTCCTGGCAGAAGCCAAGAAGCGCGGCCGCACGGTGACCTTTGACCTCATTGCCGCAACCGCCGAGACCATCACGCTGGTCGATCCGCTGCTGCCCTATATCGACTATTTCATGCCCTCGATCGAGGAAGCCTGCGCCATGTCCGGCCAGTCGACTGTCGAGGATGCGGCCCGCTTCTTCCTCGACAAAGGCGTGAACGCCTGCGTCTTCACGCTCGGCGCCGACGGTGCCTTCTATGCCGACCAGGCCGGCAATCGGCTGACGAAGCCGGCCTATGTGATCGACGTCGTGGATACGACGGGCTGCGGAGACAGCTTCGATGCCGGCTATATCGTCGCGCTCCACCACGGCATGGATCTTGAAACGCGGCTTTCCTTCGCGCAGGCATCCGCCGCGCTCGTTGCAACCGGACTTGGCTCGGATGCCGGCATCCGCTCCTTCGACCAGGTGATGGATTTCATGAGGACGCAGCCGGTAAAGGCTGGTTGACAAAGGATTATTCAGTTTGACCGCCGTCCGCCCCGCAGCCACAATCCAGGGACGAACCGGCGACAGCACGGAAGGGAGGGTCCCGATGCAGACCAAGAAGATCATCAATGACGGCGCAAAGGCCGTCGATGAAATGGTGGACGGCATTCTCGCCGCCCATGGCGATATCCTCACCTATGTCGAGGACAATCCGCGCGCCATTGTCGCGAAGAACGGGCCGCGTCAGGGCAAGGTCGGCATCGTCGTCGGCGGCGGCTCCGGCCACGAGCCGACCTTCGTCGGCTTTGTCGGCAAGGGGCTTGCCGATGCCTGCGCCGTCGGCAACGTCTTCGCCTCGCCGCCACCGGACCCGATCATGTCCTGCACGCGGGCCGTCGATGGCGGTGCTGGCGTACTCTATCTCTACGGCAACTATGCCGGCGACGTCATGAACTTCGACATGGCGTCCGAAATGATGGCGCTCGACGACATCCATGTGCGTACGGTGCTGACCACCGACGACGTGGCCTCGGCGCCCCGCGATCAGCGCGAGAAACGCCGCGGCGTTGCCGGTAACTTCTTCGTCTTCAAGCTGACCGGTGCTGCCGCCGACAAGATGATGTCGATCGACGAATGCGAGCGCATTGCCCGCAAGACCAATGACCGCACCTTCACCGTCGGCGTCGCCACCTCCGCCTGCTCGCTGCCGCAGACGCGCAAGTGGAACTTCGAGATGGGCGACGACGAGATGGAGGTCGGCATGGGTATCCATGGCGAGCCAGGCATCGTGCGCGAAAAGCTCGGCACGGCCGACGAGATCGTCGACAACATCATGGACCGCATCTTTGCCGAACTTGAAGCCAAGTCCGGCGACAAGGTGGCCGTGCTCGTCAATTCGCTGGGCTCCACGCCGCTCATGGAACTCTACATCATCAACCGCCGCGTCAGCCAGCGCCTCGCCGAAAAGGGCATCGAGACCCACAAGACCTGGGTCGGCACCTATTGCTCCTCGCTCGAAATGGCCGGTGCCTCGATCACCATCCTGCATCTCGATGACGAACTGACCGAGATGCTCGACCATCCCTGCGACTGCGCAATGTTCCAGGTGAAGTGAGGAAACGGGCATGCAACTGACCGCAAAAGACTTCACGGCCATGTTCCGCCAGATCGCCACCCGCATCGAGGGCGAGCGCAACCATCTGTGCGAGCTCGATGGCCATATCGGCGATGCCGACCATGGCATTGCCATGGAGCAGGGTTTCGGCGCCATCGTGAAGGCACTCGACACCTCCGAGCCGGCAACGCCGACGGATGTGTTCAACACCGCGGCGAAATCCTTCCTCAATGCCGTCGGCGCGTCCTCCGGCCCGCTTTATGCCACCGCCTTCCTGCGCGCCGGCGCGGCGTTCAAGGGCAAGGAGACGGTCGCGATCGACGAAGCGCCCTCCGTCATCGAGGCCATGGCCCGGGGCGTCGCGGAACGCGGCAAGGCCGAGCTTGGCGACAAGACCATGATCGACGCCTGGAAGCCAGCGGCGATTGCCGTGGAACAGGCACGCGAGGCCGGCAAGCCGCTGTCCGAGGTGCTGGCGGCTGCCCGCAAGGCGGCCGAAGAGGGCGCAGAAGCCACAAAGACCATGGTCGCCAGCAAGGGCCGCTCTTCCAGGCTCGGCGAACGCTCGCTCGGCCATATGGATCCGGGCGCGGCCTCGGCAGCCATCATCGTCGGGGAGATATGCGATTTTCTGGCTCGCTCATAAAGCGATCGGGCGGATAAGCCTTCCGCCCGTCGGCATTTGACCCCATAGGTGACAATGGTGCAGCGCACGCGGACCCGGTTCCGCGAGCAAGGGGTAATCCGTGCCTTCCGTTTCTCTTGGGAAACGGCGGCCGCGAAGACAGCGAATGGACGGCAGCATGGCACGGGAAAAGCCCGCGGAGAACGGCGCCAGCGCCGTCATGGACATTCCGCTCCGCTTCGGAGCGGACCCCTATGTCTGGGCCTGCTGGCTCTATTACGAGGAAGGCCTCACCCAGGGTGACATCGCCAGCACCATGGGCATTTCCCGCGCCACGGTGAACGCCTACCTTGCCGATGCCCGCGAACGCGGCATCATCCAGATCACGCTCGACCCCGCCCGGCTTGCCTCGCTGCACCTCGCACAGGAGTTGAAGCGCCATTTCGGCCTGCATGACTGTATCGTCGCGCCGACCCGGGACGACGGGGAGGCGCTGATCGACCGGCTGGGCGCGGTGGGGGCGCAGGTGCTGGAAAAGCTCATCCGTTCCGGCGACCGGCTCGCCGTCGTCTGGGGCCGCACGACGCTGGCCGTCGGCGAACGACTGAAACTCACCGGGCTGCAGGACGTCACCGTGCTCCAGGCGACCGGCGGCACCGCCGCAACGTTGAATTCGACGCCGCAGCAATGCGCCTGGACCTTTGCCGAAGCGGTCGGCGGGCACTGCGAAAACATTCTCGCGCCCATCGTCGTCTCCTCGCCCGCCGTGCGGCAAATGCTGGAGGACGAGACGATGCTGCGCACGCAGCTTCAGCGCCTCACCACCGCCAACAAGATCATCTTCTCCATCGCCTCGCTGCGTCCCAACTCGACCGTCCACCAGAGCGGCCTCTTGGATGAACCGGGCACCTTGCAGCATTACCTCGCCAACAAGGCCGTGGGCACGCTGACGGGCCATTTCATCGACGAGCGGGGCCGGCGGGTGGCTGGGCCGCTCGACGATCGCGTCATCGGCATGGGCTTCGAGCAGATGAAGGCGATCCCGACCCGGATCGGCATTGCCGGCGGCACGGACAAGGTGCCGGCCATTCTCGCGGCGCTGCGCGGCCAGTTGATTTCCGTGCTTGTGACGGATGCGGTGACGGCGCGCGGCATCCTCAGGGCCGATGGCGTCGGCGACATCGACGCCAAGCTCTCGCCGCGCCCGCGTGCCGAGGCTCAGGCCTTCACGCAACGCGAACAGGTCAAGAAATTCATCAACGACCCGCAGGATGTGATCGAGGAGATGATGGCAGGCGCCATCGCCGCCTATCGCTCCCACATGACGCCCCTGCCCGGCTATCCGCGCGCCCTTGTCGCAAAGGACGGGCCGCGCGACGGCAAGGTCGGCATCGTCATCGGCGGTGGCTCAGGCCACGAACCCTGCTTCTTCGGCTATGTTGGAAAAGGGCTTGCCGATGCGGTCGCTGTCGGCAACGTGTTTTCCTCCCCGCCCCCCGATCCGATCTTCGAATGCGTCAAGGCGGTGGATCGCGGCGCCGGCGTGCTCTTCGTCTACGGCAACTACCACGGCGACGTGATGAACTTCGACATGGCCGCCGAGATCGCCACCGAGGCCGGCATTCCCGTCCGCACCGTCATCACCACGGATGACATCGCCTCTGCCAACCGAGAGGACCGCGAAGGACGCCGCGGTGTGGCCGGCAACGTCTTCGCCTTCAAGATCGCCGGAGCCGCGGCCGATCGCGGCCTTGACCTCGAGACCTGTGCGACCATCACGCGACGTTGCAACGAACGCACCTTCACCCTTGGCGTCGCGCTCGAACCCTGCTCGCTTCCCCAGACCCGGCGCTACAATTTCGAGATCGGCCCGGATGACATGGAGATCGGCATCGGCATTCACGGCGAACCCGGCGTGCTGCGCGAGGCCCTGACATCCGCCGACGAGATCGTCGATATGGTCATGGACAAGATTTTCGCCGAAATGCGGCCCGGCGCCGGTGACCGCGTTGCCGTGCTCGTCAATTCCTTCGGCTCGACGCCCATGATGGAGCTGTTCATCCTCTACCGCCGCATCGAGGAACGGCTTTCCGCCAAATCCGTGACGATCGCCGCCAACTGGATCGGCCACTACTGCACCTCGATCGACATGGCCGGCGCCTCGATCTCGGTCCTGCATCTCGATGCGGAACTCGAAGACCTGCTCGCCCATCCGTGTGACGGGCCTGCGTTGAGGGTGGGGTAGATTGCGGGATCAGTCCACCACAGGGCTTGTGCGTTCAGTTCCGCCAGCAACACATCCATGCAAATGACGCGACCAGGGCCGCTTGCCATTCCCTCGCGATAAGCCTGCTTCAGACGCGGAATTTCCAAAGCGAAATCCACGTCGCCTTCGCGCAACGCGCCACGTGCCGCGCATCAGGGCAAAACCAGTCGTGCGCTGTCTTCATCGTCGGCCATAAGCGAAGTGCAACATGAAGATTCGTCATCCAAAACAAAACACCGGCCGCTTCTAAGGGCGGCCGGCGCATATGCGTTCCATCTCGAAACGGAAGTCTCAGCTGCGGGTGGTGGTTTCCACGTCGACGCTGGCCTTGATGGCGTTGGAATAGGGGCAGATGCCGTGGGTGACGTCCATCAGCTTCTTGGCTTCGTCTTCCGGCATGCCCGGCAGGTAGACGTCGAGCGCTGCGGTGATGCCGAAGCCGCCTTCCGAGCGCGGACCAATGCCGATGGTGGCGGTCACGGTCGTGCCGTCCGGAACCTTGGTCTTCAGCTGCTGCGCACCGACGCGCATGGCGCCGAGGAAGCAGGCGGAATAGCCGAGCGCGAAGAGCTTTTCGGGGTTGGCGCCATCGCCGCCGGGGCCGCCGAGTTCCTTCGGCACGACGAGGTCGAGCGCCATCGTGTTGTCCGTGAGAATCGTCTTGCCATCACGACCGCCGCCGCTTGCCGTGGCCGAGGTCTTATATTTTGCATCAACTGACATAGGTCTTCTCCTTGTGGTGCTCGTGGGGTGACTGACAGGCGAGCGGAGTAAACCGCTGCCGCATATTTGTTGTTTAATATTTTGTTGTACGCAACTTAACGCGACATACCTCTTCCGTCAATGGCTTGCAATCATATTTTGCACAATCTATCATGACTGCATGACGACACCGCGAGACCTCGACGCCCTGCCGCTGGAAGACATGCTGTGCTTTGCCGTTTACAAGGCAGAGCAGGCCTTCGGCCGTGTCTATCGTCAGGTTCTGGAACCGCTGGGTCTCACCTATCCGCAGTTTCTGGTGATGCGCCTGCTGTGGCGCGAAGGCAGCCTGCAGGTGACACAGATCACCGATCGCCTCGGCCTCGACACGGGAACGGTGACGCCGCTCCTGAAGCGCTTGACGGCCATGGGCCTCGTGAAGAAGACGAGGCGCGAAGACGACGAGCGCCGCGTCGATATCTCGCTGACACCAGCCGGCGAGGCGCTGAAGGGCCAATCGGAAGAAGTGATGCGCTGCATTGGCGAGGCGATCGGCATGCCGGAGCCGGATGCGCGGGCGACGCTTGATACGGTGCGGCGCCTGACCGGCAATCTGAAAGCCGCCGCAGGCTGACAAGCCGCTCGAACACCCAGCAAGACCGACAAAAAGCTGGCCGGCGGGAGCCGGCCAGAGGTGACGACTGCAACCATGTGTGACGGTTGCAGCCGCGCGGTCTCCAACCGCCCGGCGGGCGGTCGGGGAGGATCGTTCGCGGCGGAACCGCCGCCGCTCAGATCGAACCGGACGACATCTCCTTGGCAATGTATTCCGCCTGGCGGATCGCCAGCGAGACGATGGTCAGCGTCGGGTTTTCGGCGCCGCCGGTGGTGAACTGGCTACCATCGGAGACGAAGAGGTTCTTGATGTCGTGCGTCTGGCCCCACTTGTTGACGACGCCGTCCTTGGCCTTCTCGCTCATCCGGTTAGTGCCGAGATTGTGGGTGGAGGGATAGGGCGGCGTGGGGAAACTACGGATCGCGCCGACGGCGGCATAGAGCGCTTCGCCCTGCTTGTAGGCATGGTTGCGCATCGCATCGTCATTGGCGTGGTCGGTGAACCAGACATCCGGGACCGGCATGCCGTACTGGTCCTTCAGTTCCGCATGCAGCTTCACCGCGTTCTGCTCCTGCGGCATGTCCTCGCCGACGATCCACATGCCCGCCATGTTGGCGTAATTGTCGAGCGCCGAGGTGAAGGAACGGCCCCAGCCGCCCGGATCGAGGAAGGCCGCCATGAAGGGCAGGCCGAGCGAGAGCGTTTCCAGTTCATAGCCGCCGACAAAGCCGCGCGAGGGATCGTGCCGCGCCTCGTCCCGGATGATGCCGGCCATGGTGGTGCCACGATACATATGCACCGGCTTTTCGAAGACGGCATAGACCGATCCGGTCGTGTGACGCATGTAGTTCTTGCCGACCTGTCCGGAAGAATTGGCAAGACCGTCCGGGAACATGGAAGAGGCGGAGTTGAGCAGCAGGCGCGGGCTTTCGATGGAGTTGCCGGCGACCGCGACGATGCGGGCCTTCTGCTCGTGGATCTTGCCATCCTTGTCGGCATAGACGACGCCCGTCACCTTGCCGCTCGTGTCATGCTCGATCCTGATGACATGGGACTGCGGCCTGACTTCCAGCTTCCCGGTCGCCTCGCCCTTCGGGATTTCCGTGTAAAGCGTCGACCACTTGGCGCCCCACTTGCAGCCCTGGAAGCAGAAACCGGTCTGCTGACAGCTCATCCGGTCGTCGCGATCGGCGGAGTTGATCGCCATGTTGCCGGTGTGGCATTCCTTGTAGCCGAGCTTGTCGGCACCGGCCTTCAGAATCTTGAAATTGTTGTTGCCCGGCAGGCCCTCGATGCCATTGGTGCGCGTCACGCCCATCTTGTCTTCGGCCCGGGCGTAGTAGGGTTCGAGTTCGGCCAGCGTGATCGGCCAGTCGAGAAGATTGGCGCCTTCCACCTTGCCGTAATGGGTCAGCGTCTTGAACTCGTGCTCCTGAAAGCGCAGCGAGGCGCCGGCCCAGTGCGTCGTGGTGCCGCCGACGGCCTTGACGATCCAGGCCGGCAGATTGGGAAAGTCCTTCGAAACGCGCCAGCCGCCGCCCGTCGTCCGATGGTCGAGCCAGGCGAGCTGGGCAAAGCTGTCCCACTCGTCGTTGATGAACTCGTCATATTCGATCCGCTTGCCGGCTTCGAGCACGACGACGTCGATGCCCTTCTGTGCGAGTTCGTTGCCGAGCGTACCGCCGCCGGCGCCCGAACCGATGATGACGACGACACTGTCGTCCTTGAGATCATAGGGAGCTGCCATGTTTTCCTCCGCATGGGTCGCTTGAAGTGGCGTGACTGGACATGCGGGCGCGGCCTCCTCGCCGTCGTCCGCGGTCCTGCGATCAGATCACCGTCACAGCCATTCGATGTCGTTGAAGCCGCGTTCGATGTATCCGCCCTTGGAATAGCTCTCGCCTTCGTAACCGAAGATCGGCCATATCTCTTTCTGGTTGTAGAGCGAGACGACGAGATCGCCGCGCACGGCCTGGAAGAAGGGCGTCTTTTCGATGTCCCGAAGATGGGCAACGCGCTGGTCTTCCCAGCCAAGGCCGCGATAGCCGCCAGGGGCGGCCCGCCTGTCGAGATCGGCAATGCCGTCTTCGATCAGCGCCTTATGGGCAGCGTCTTTCCCCGCACGCGTGTCCTGTCCTTTTACGGCGATTGCGTAGAAGCGGTCGGCGAGAGTGTCATGCGGGTAAATGTCCCGGGCGAGCTGGATAAGCGTCGCCATGGTGTCGGGCTTGAGCGCCGTCGTTTCGAGCGCCCAGGCGTTGGCGGGACAGAGTACCGCCTTACCGGAAATGACGAGCGCTGCGCCGATCGTGCCGCGCTTCAGAAGCTCGCGGCGGGATAGGCCGGCCTTTGCTTCGTGACCTTGTTTTCCCTGGTGAATGGTGACCATCGTCGTTCCTCCTCCTTGATGGCGTAAGCGGCGGGCCGGGACTGCGAAGGTTCCGACCGGCCAATGCGGCGCAATTCATCGACCGCGCCGTCCACGTCTTCGCGTCGTCGCGCCCAGGATCTCCAGCCCCGGACGCGACGTCCTCGGGTCACTTGAAGCGACCGTGCCGCTGCAGCACCTCGATCTTGTATCCGTCCGGATCGGTCATGAAGAAAAACCGCGCCAGCAGGCCACCGTCGCGGTTGAACTCGACGATCTTGCCGACCGTCAGGCCGAGATCGGTGACACGCGCATGTTCGGCGTCGAGATCGTCCACCGAAACCGCGAAGTGACCGTAGCCGTCGCCGAGCGCGTAGGGCTCGGTGCGGCCCTTGTTGACCGTCAGTTCCAGCTCGAATTCGCTTTCGCTGTTGCTCATATAGACG
Organism: Rhizobium sp. RU20A; assembly: GCF_900155885.1. GTDB lineage: Bacteria > Pseudomonadota > Alphaproteobacteria > Rhizobiales > Rhizobiaceae > RU20A. The sequence continues at coordinate 58,721 of NZ_FTMB01000010.1, read as the reverse complement.
AGCGTGAACGTCTCGAAGTCCAGCCGGTCAGCGACCTCGAGCCCGAAGGCCTTCTGGTAGAAGTCCACCGATCGCGCTTCCTCGAGCACACGGATCATGCTGTGTATGGCCTTTGCCACGTCTTTTCCTCCATTACCGTTGCAGGTTCGAATGTGCCCGCATGGGAGCAAATGTGCTGCGGATTCGGGCGCGGCTGGTAGCAGCCCGTTACCGCAGACAAAATTTCTGAGGATCGGCCCATCCGCAGTCGCGACGTCTCCGTAGGCCAGAGACGAAGGGACGATTTGACCAATGGCAGGTCTGGTCCCATACTTTGCCAAACAAGAAAAACGGAGGAGAATGCCATGTGTGAGGTCTTTGCGGGTCAGGATCCGCAGCGCTATCGCCCCGTCAACCGTTCTGTCCGGATTGACGGCCATTCCACCAGCATCCAGCTCGAATCGGCGTTCTGGACGCTGATCGACGAGATGTCCGCAAGCCAGGGCTTGTCGACATCGCGCTTCTTGTCGCTGCTGCATGACGAGGCACTGGAGATCAATGGCAGCGTTTCGAATTTTGCATCGCTGTTGCGCACAAGCTGTCTTATCTATTTGGCGAACCGGTCGCAGTCCGCCGAAACAGGCAGCAATGCAGACCTTCAGATGGTCGCCGCCGAATAGGCTGCCCCAGCATGGCGGCGCGCGGACGCAGGCCAACCGCCTGGCCGCCGGCCGCCATACCCGGTAGGCACACCGGCACGCGGGCGGCAATCGCCAGCTCGCGTTGAAAAAGAACAGGAAGACAGATCCAGCGTCAGCCATCGCCCGTAAAGATCGATCTGACGCTCAGGATCTCTTTATGTCTCAGACTGCGACATCACGCAGAAACAAGCCACGTCCGATCGCTTCTGAAGGCCTCGTGTCGCTTCGCCCGACCCGTCGAGCAAGCGCCTCTTCCCTGCGCGCCGGATTGAAAGATCGTGCCGAGCCATTCCCGTCGACCCGACGCGGGCTTTACGGGCTCGAAGGCCGAGGTGTCGATGTTCCGTGACAAGTCGCTGACAGTCCGCCTCACCTATCTCGGCGCCCTGCCCTTCTGGCTCGCATTGCTCGCTGTTTTCGCCGGACTGCCGGTGGACGGCGCGCTGCGGGTCTTTCTCGGCTACGGTGCCGTGATTGCCGCCTTCATGGCAGGCACGATCTGGACGGCGGCGCACTGGTCCGAACGTCAGTCCGTCCTGCTTCTCGCCATGAGCAGCATCATTGCCCTCATTGTCTTCGCGGTGATCGCCGTTCCCGCAAGGACCTCCGTGGCAATGCTGGTGCAGGTTGCGTGCCTTCTGGCGCTTTTCGGGCTTGACTGTGCCATCCACCGCAACGGCGATCAGCCAAAATGGTATATCGTCATGCGCGCCCGCGTGACGGCGATCGTGCTGGCAGCCTATGCCGGAATGGCAGCGGCAACGGGCCAATTCTGATCAGAGATTGTCAGGCGCAAAGCCGCATGAGGCGCAGCACACCGGTGCAGTCCTCGATCACCTTGACGGCACGCTGGCGGGCAAGGGGCTCCACTGGCGCGATCGCCCTGGCAACCTGCTGCGAGACCCGTTCAATTTCGGCAAATCGCCAAGCCAGACTGGAGAGCGACAACTGTTGAGAAACGACACTCTCGCCGTCAACTGCAGCCTTTGCTTCCGCCAACTGCTGAATCAGCAGTGACTTTTCCGTCATCCACTCGCGCAGAGCCGGATGAAAGCGGTCAGGTTCATGAAGGTGGACGACTTTCATGCAACAGTCCCCATGTCATCCCTCATCCGGGCGCCCTCATGCGCCCGTTACCGAACGGTCTTCTAGAGAGATTCGTGCCGTTTCGCGACTACCACTTTTCGCATGCGCAGCGAAAATTTTTGTGAAGGCAGCGAGCATTCGATCACCGTTGACCGCTTAGAAAAGCGCATCATCCAGAAAATCATCGTCGCTGTGCGATGCCGGCGCACCAGCGGGCGCGTCCGCGGCGGGCGGCCCTGGCAGGAAGCGCAGATGGATCTCGCGCTCCTCGATCATCGTGTAGATAGCGTGAATGCGGCTACCCAGCACCTCGGCATAGGCGCCGCAGGGTTCGCACGGCGCATTCCCTGCCATTTCCGCGGAAAGGTCAGAGCAGGCCGCCAGCGCAGAGCCCAGTTCACGCTCGAAATCAAGCGAACGGACCGCAGCGGAGATCCGCCCGAACACGGCATTGCCTTGCTCGTCCAGCGCCTGGAAACACTCATCAATGGCAGTTGCGGCCTCGCCGATGGCAAGCCGGGTTGTCTCCAGCGGCCCGGCAAGGCTCGACAGGGCGCCGCTGCGCACAACGGCGAGGTTGTCGGCGGCCTCGGAAATGTTGTGCATGCTGGCCACCACCGCATCGGCCGGCTCCTCCAGCCGGCCGGCGAAGGTCCGCAGTTCCGCACTGACGACGTTGACCGAGCGTCCCTCGTCCCCAAGCCGCGAGCAGCGCAGGTTGGAATTGAGCGCCATGTAGTGGATGTCGATCTTGATGGAGCGGATCGTTTCGATGGAGGCGATCAAGGCGCGCACCGAACCGGCGACCGACTGGGCAAGGCGGGTCGATTCGCTGCTGCGCTCATCGACGCGCTGCGTCAGGTCGAGGGCAGCCGCAAGATCGCGCTCCATCTGCGCAAGCGTTCCGCCGTCCTCACCCGAGCGCGAGGCCGACAGATCCGCGCGAAGGGCAAGGATCCTTGCCGCATCAGCGCTGAAGGACGAGATGGTGGCTGAAATGCGGGCGCATTTTTCGCGGAAATCCGCCAGCGTCTGCTCGATCTGCGCATCGACGAGATGCGTGACGGCAGCCGAGAGGTTGGCGCGTTCGCCGGCCGTCAGGGCCCTGCCCTCCTCTTCGTCGAGGAAACGGTCCAGCAGGTCGAAGCTGGTTTGCATGTGTTCGATGCGCTGACGGGTGATGTCGCCGATCTGCAAGGCCGAGAGGGTCTGTGCAATCTTGGCCTGAACATCGCCGGCAACGGTTTTCACCTCGCGGGCAAGGCGCGCCATGGCATCGTATTCGGCCTTCATGCGGACCGCATTCTTCGACAGATTGGCGGCGAGCGCGGGAACCGTCGTCCCGAATTCGGCGATGATGCCGCCGGAGAGGTTGCGTGCGCTCTCGAGCTCTTTGCGCATGTGGTCAAGTTCGGTCGAGAACCGGTCAATCTCCTCCGCACCCGACATGATGCGGCTGCGGATTTCTTCAGCGAACTCGGCGAATTCGGCAAGACCGGCACCCGTGATCTTCACCGTCGTGGCGAAGACCTTGAGATAGCGGAATGTCTCCCGCATGTCGCCGACATGAACGATGGCGCCGCCGCAGGCTGCGGCAATATCGATGAAGGATTGCTGGCGCGCACTCGCCGCGCTCGGCAGGCTGCCGAGATCGCTGATCGCCCGGTTCATGCCGCTGATCGTGTCGGGACCGTCATCCTTGTCCAGCGTCTTGCTGATCCGGTCCAGCGTTCCGATCATGCCCTGGACGAGTTCCATGACCGAAACAAGGGTCTCGCCGCCTTCAAGAAAGACCGTCTCGATACGCGAGTGTGCAGTCGTCAGCCTGTCGCGGAAAAGACCGAGGGCATTGCGGGGGTCGGATTTCAACTGAACTGCCAGGGTCACGGCTGCCTCGCTCTGTGCGCCTCATCTTGGATTGTGTTTTAAATGAAATGTCGGAATCCTCGGTAAAGTAGCAGCCTTAATATTTGACCTAGACCAATGCGCTAGTTTTACGCAATCCGGTAGGAAACTCGGCATACGGAGGCATGCGCGGGGCGGTTCGCGCCATCCGGTCTCATTTCGATACAGGGGCAAGACGCGATGATGCGATGCGAGCCGATCGCGGCAACGCACGAAAGGGCGCACGCAACGGCGTCCGCCCCAGGCATGTCAGGATTTTCGGCAACCAGCCTTAATGATGGGCGGGGCTGCGCACGATGTGCGTCTGGATCTTGCCCAGCAGACGCTGGATATCGACCGGCTTGGTGTCGAAATCCACGCAGCCGACCTCCAGGCTCTTCTGCCGATCGCTCGACAGGGCATGGGCCGTCAGGGTGATGACCGGAATGTCGGCCGTGCGCGGATTGGCCTTGATGTGCGTGGTGGCTTCCCACCCATCCATCGCCCCCAGCGCCACATCCATCAGGATGAGGTCGGGCATTTCCCGCTCGGCCGCTTCGATGCCGCTGGCGCCATCGATTGCGACACAGATTTCGTAGCCGTGGCGCTGCAGGCGACGGGTCAGCATGTCCCTGTTCATCTCATTGTCTTCGACAATCAGGATTTTTGCCATGGTGCTCATGCCCATTTGGGCTCCTTTTCCGCTCCGCTGCCGGCGGCCCTGTCCGCTTCGACGAGCGGATCCATGGCGCGCGCGATGGCAAGCGTCCTTTGCAATTCGTTGACCGGCTGCAATGCGGCCGAGACATTGGCCGGCACGACGATGGTGAAACAGCTGCCCACGCCGGGCTCGCTCGTCACCGTTACGTCGCCATTCATCAGGCGGCAGAGTTGGCGCGTCAAAGCCAGACCGACGCCGGTGCCACCGTATTTGGTCGAGCTGTGGTCGTTGACCACGGCAAACTTTTCGAACAGCACCGCGATCTCGGCCTTCTCCATGCCGATCCCGGTATCCTGCACGCGGATTTCGATGAGATCCTCGGCGGCACCCGTCAGGCGGCGCGCGAGGACCGAGATCCGGCCGTTTGAGGTAAATTTTGCCGCGTTCTGCAGCAGGTTGGTCACGGCATTGCGCAGCTTGAGCTCGTCACCGAGGATTATCTGAAGGTCGGGCGCGATGCTCACGTCCAGCGTGTTGCCATTGGCGCCGGCCGCCGGGGTGACCTCGCGGACCGCATCGGCAATCATCTCGCCAAGATTGAATTCCTGGCAGTAGAGCTGCATGTGGCCGGCCTCGATCTTGGAGAGGTCGAGCACGTTGTTGACGAGGCGTAGCAGATGCTGACCGGCAGCATGGATACGTTCGAGGTCGACGACGTCATCAACCTGTCCGCTGTCTTCGGCATCCTCGATCAGGATCTGGCTGTAACCGATCACCGCATTGAGGGGCGTGCGCAATTCGTGGCTCATCTTGGCGAGGAACTCGGACTTGGCGCGATTGGCGCGTTCCGCCTCGAAGGCCGCCTGGCGCAGGTTGCGCGCCGTGGTGATGTGGTGGCGCATCACCGCTTCCAGCTCGGCCTGCGAGGCGAGCGCGCGTGCGTAGTAGATGGCCATCATGGCGACATAAAGTGCGGCGGCCGTGGTCGAGATGATCCCGAGGCCCTGCAACTCCGCTGTCGGAATGCCGTGGCCGGGCGCGGGCAGCAGATACATGCTGAGACCGAAGACGACCATGTTGACGGCAAACATGCCGAGCATGGGTGCACGCAGTTGCGGCGTCTCGCCGATATAGAAGAAGGCCAGAAGCGGGATCGTCAGCACCCAGGGAAGCGTCGGCGAGGTCACGCCGCCATACCAGTAGCAGCTCCACAGAATGCAGAAGAGCAGGTTCTGTACGGAAATCAGCGCCAGCCGGTTATAGTGCCCGTGCGCCTTCAGAACGAAGGGGAAGATCCAGAAGCCGGTGATCGAGGCTGCAAGGACAGCGATATCCCACTGCGGATGCGGATCGAAGATATAGAGCGCCAGCGGCACCGTATTGCCGAGAAAGGGTCCGAGCAGGTGGCTGATCAGGAACATGCGCGTCTGCTTACGCATAACGCGATCCGCAGCGATTTCCGGCGGGATGAACCAATCGACCAGGCGATCAAGGCGGAGAGAAAGGGTATGAAGGGTCGCCATGCGTCTCGATTCCGTCAGCGTAGCAGCGTTTTCAAGCCGGAGTGTCGCAGGCGTCCCTTGAAAAGACATTAACAAAGCGCCGCCGGGGGGGCGGCAGCGCCTTGCGGTCACTATGACGCAGTGGTCAGAACTTGTAGCTCAGCGAAAAACGCAGCGCGTTGGAGGTCGGCTCCTGCGTGCCGGTGAGGCCCGGGAATGCGACTGTCGAGACGTTGGAGAACTTCTCGAATTTGGTGAACCGGTATTCGAGGCCCGCGATCAGATTGTCGGTGATGGCATAGTCAACACCGGCGCCGGCGGTCCAGCCGGTATGCGTGTCCTTGAAGTTCTCGGAAATCCCGAAGGGAACGAGCGTATACTTGTTTTCGATGCGCGCCACGGCCACGCCGCCTGTACCGTAGACCATGAAGCGGTCCATAGAGATGCCCATGCGGGCACGCAGCGAAGCCTGCCAGTCATAGGTGTCGTCGCCGCGGCCGATGTTCTCGATGCGGTCGATGAACGTGCCCTTGATATTCGTGCGCTCGAAATCGCCTTCCACGCCGTAGACGAAGGAACCCGCCTCGAAGTTGATGCCTGCCTTGAGACCGATACTGCCGCCCTCCGGATCGTAAGGGAAGGTGATTCCGCGGGCCGCGCCGGTTGCCGTGATGTATTCCGACGTCAGGTCATCGTTCCAGTTATAGCCGGCGACGCCACCGATATAAAAGCCGGACCAGGAAAACGTGTCCTGCGCCGCTGCAGCCGTCGGGCCACAAACCGCGCCGATGGCGAGGCCCGCGGCCAGGCTGAGGGCGAGACGTCCCAGACCCGGAAGCCGCGCGATGACACGAACGATAGACATGGCAATGACCCTTCGAAACAAATATCTGCCATCAACTTAGCCAGACATGGTTAACGAAATCTAACCGAACCGCCCATGGAAATTGCGACACAATTTACCGAGATCGAAAAGGGGCTGTTAAATATAAGAGAACACGGAGGAAAGCGCTTTAACCTCACCTTAAACGGGTGTCCCGATCATCCCCCTGCAAGGTCAAAACCACAACAACAAGTGCGAAAACAGGGCAACGATGAGCTACGATCCGTTTAACAGCAAGATTTCCACCGCGCTGACCGGCAGCATGCGTGACTATCGCGTACAGACCGGCCCGGACCTCGCCACCCGCGGCGATGCATTCTACGCCTGGCAGAACAACCGCCGCGAAAATGGCCTGTGGCCGTTCTCGCGCTCGACGGAAGCCGGGCCCGGAACGGTCTGCAAGGCCGCAGACGACCGCGGCAACGGCATCGAAGGCGTCAATTTCGCCTCGCAGGACTATCTGAGCATGTCCTCGCATCCGGCGATCAAGGAAACCGCGATCGAGACCATCAAGGTCTACGGCGTCCATTCCGCCGGCTCCTCTGCGCTTGTCGGCAACACCAACCTGTCCGTCGCGCTGGAGCGCCGACTGGCCGAGTCCCTGAAGATGGAAGAGGCGATCCTCTACCCGACCGGCTGGGCTGCCGGCTACGGCGTGATCAAGGGGCTCGTTCGCTCGTCGGACCATATCGTCATGGACATGCTCTCGCATGTCTGCCTGCAGGAAGGCGCCAATGCCGCCACCCGCAATATCTACCAGTTCCGCCATCTGGATCTCGCTCATTGCCGCGAAAAGCTGGCGTCGATCCGTGCGCGTGATACCGAGAACGGCATTCTCGTCATCACCGAAGGCCTGTTCTCCATGGACTCCGACACGCCGGACATCGTGGCGATGCAGGACCTGTGCAATGAGTTTGGCGCGCGTCTTGTCGTTGACGTCGCCCATGACTTCGGTGCGCTCGGCGATGGTACCGGCCATATCGGCATCCAGAACATGCTCGGCAAGGTCGATCTTGTGATGGGCAGCTTCTCGAAGACCTTTGCATCGAACGGCGGCTTCGTGGCGTGCCGCACCCGCGCGCTGAAGGAGTATCTGCGCTTCTACAGCCCGTCGACGACCTTCTCGAATGCCCTTTCGCCCATGCAGGCGGCTGTCGTCACCAAGGCGCTCGACATCATCCAGTCCGAGGAAGGCCGGCAGCTTCGCAAGTCGCTGATGGACAATGTCCACCTGCTGCGCAACACGCTGACCGAAAACGGCTTTGAATACTACGGCGACCCGTCGGCCATCGTCGCGGTCAAGATGGGCTCGGAAGCGCTCTCCCGCCTCGTCAGCCGCCGTATTCCCGAGCTCGGCCTTCTTTCCAACCTCGTGGAATACCCCGCCGTCGCCAAGGGTGCGGCCCGCTTCCGCATGCAGGTCATGGCCGGTCATACGGAGGGCAATATCCGCAAGGCTGTCGGCATTCTGCGCGAAGCTGTCGCCGCCGCCCGCGAGGATCTGGAAGAAATCAACGCCGCAGCCGGCAAGGTCGCCTCGATCGCGGCTTGATTGCTCCGCAAACAAAGCACTCTACCCGAGGTCGCCGGCGCCTGCTGCCGGCGACCTTTTTTCGTGGCGAAAACAGGGGGAAGGCCGATTTCCCGGATTTGTTGGCGGCAAAATTTACCAGGAATTAACCATGTAATCGTTTAGTGATGAGCCATGAATATGGGCGTCCGCCACGCTTGCGGCATAGGCCGAATTAAGGGATCAGACAAATGAAGCGTGTGGCAAAGACCACTGGCCTGCTTGTATTGCTAATGACGTCGTCTTCAGCTCTACCAGCCATTGCCCGGGCCGACGACTCGAACTTCTTCCTGCGCCTCGGACCCGCAACGATCATGCCGAGCGAGGGCGCCGATATCACCGCCGGTGGCGCGCCGGTGAGTGGCGGCAGCATTCGCCTGAAGAACCACACGACCGGCACGATCGAATTCGGCTACAATTTCACACCGAAGCTCGCCATATCCTTCACGGGCGGCTATCCCCCGACCATCGACATCTATGGCGAGGGCGTGCTCGCTGGCCTCGGTCGCCTCGGCGGAATGACCTACGGCCCCTCCACCCTGACCGCCCAGTACCGCTTTACCGATTTTGGAAAATTCCAGCCCTATGTCGGCGCGGGCCCGCTTTTCATGTTCGTCTTCGACAACAAGGACGGCGCAATGTCCAACGTCAAGGTCAAGCCGGCCATCGGCGCGGCCATCCAAGTCGGCTTCGACTACATGGTGACCGAGAAGTGGGGCGTCTACCTGGACTTCAAGAAGAGCTATCTGCGCACCAAAGCCACCGGCAGCCTGGGCGGAGCTCCCGTGTCCGCCGACGTGAAGCTTGACCCCGCCGTCATCGGCGCAGGCCTCACCTTCCGCTTCTGATACGCAGCGGCGCCGCAGTCACGCACTCCTCCAAGAAAAATGGCGAAATAAGATAAAGGCGGCGCTCCGGTTCGGGAACACCGCCTTTGATGCCATTCAACGTCGGAGGTCCATAACCGGACTGTCAGGCCGTCAGCCGGCGCCGGCATTCCTCGACAATGGTTCCCTCCGGCAGTTGCAGGATGTCGAGCACCTCGCTGGCAGAGATGGCCTTGCTGAACAGCCAGCCCTGCACTTCGTGGCATCCCTCGGCGGCAAGACGCAGCAGTTGCTCCTGCGTCTCGACACCCTCGGCCGTGGTGGAAATACCGAAGCTGACGCCGAGGCGCGTGATGGCGTTGACGATCGCGCTGCTTTCCACGTCCTTGGCGATGTCGCGAATGAAGGACTGGTCGATCTTGATCTTGTCGAAGCGGAACCGGCGCAGATAGCCAAGGCTCGAATAGCCCGTGCCGAAATCATCCATGGCGATGCGTACACCGAGCGCGCGCAACTGCTCGAGGATTTCGATGTTTTGCTCGGTTTTCTCCAGAAGAACGGATTCGGTGATTTCCACCTCAAGGCGATGGGCCGGCAGGCCGGATTGCGCCAACGCGCCCATGACGCTCGCAACCACATTGCCGCGCACGAACTGGACGGTCGAGACGTTGACCGCGATGCGCACATGGTCGGGCCAGCGAACCGCCTGGCGGCAGGCCTCGCGCAGCACCCAGTCGCCGAGTTGGACGATCATGCCGGTCTCTTCGGCAATCGGGATGAATTCGCCGGGCGAAACCGGGCCGCGTTCCGGATGGTTCCAGCGCATAAGGGCTTCGAAGCCCGCAACGCGGTGATGCTCCATGGAGATCAGCGGCTGGTAGAACACCTCGTACTGCCCATTGACGAAGGCCGTTCGCATATCGAGTTCCAGAAGCCGCCGGGCCTGGGCCTTGGCGTCCATCTCGGGATTGAAGATGCGATAGGTTCCACGGCCGTCCGCCTTGGCACGATACATGGCAAGATCGGCATTCTTCAGCAGATTTTCCGGCTCCTCACCCTGCTCGAAGCTGGTGACGATGCCGACGCTGGCACCGACCGTGACGGCGTGACCCTCGATGGTGCGCTGGCGCGCGGCGGCGGCGATGATTTTCTCTGCAATCTGAATGACGCCCGACAATGCCTCATCGCAATGATGGAGGATAGCGAACTCGTCGCCGCCAAGCCGGGCGATGAGATCGTGTTCGCCCATCAACGCCTGGAAATCAGCGGCAACCGACTTGAGCAGCATGTCGCCAATGCTATGGCCGAGTGTGTCGTTGACGCTCTTGAACCCGTCAAGATCGATGAAGAGAATGGCGATCCCGCCATTCTGGACCGCCGACTGATCAAGCGCCTCGGCCAGACGATCGCGGAAAAGAACACGGTTGGCCAGACCAGTCAGCGCATCATGCAGCGCCATGTAGCGCGTGGCAGCTTCGGAGCGCTGGCGCTGCACGATCTCGCCTTCGAGCTTGCGATTGATCTGCATCAGTTCCATCGTGCGCTCTTCGACGCGCTCTTCCAGTCGCTCATTGGCGACACGCAGAGCATCCGAGACCCGTTTGCGGTCGAGCTGAATGGTCACGCGGGCCAGCGCAATCGCAAAATCCACCGGCTTCGTCACATAGTCATTGGCCTGCAGTTCCAGGGCACCGACGATGTCTTCGCTCTGGCTCTTCGCCGTGACCATGATGACGGGCAGTTCGACCGGCGAGAAGCGCAACCGGATACGCTTCAGCACTTCGAGGCCGTCGATTTCCGGCATCATCACGTCGAGAAGCACCATATCGAAGGGTTCGCTGTCGATCAGAGCGAGCGCCGACATGCCGCCATCCGCCTCGCGCACCTCGAAGCCACGCCGTTCGAAGCGGCGCGTGAGGATGGTGCGATTGTCGGCCACGTCGTCAACGATCAACAGACGGGGTTTCGTCTCGAGGATCGCCGTCGGTTCGGATACGGTGGAGGGCTGCTGCAGGGCCGAAGACATTAGGTTCTCGTTTCTCATTGGTTAGGCCAAGGCGACAGAGAGAGGTGAGGGACGGTATGGCTCGTCAATATCGACGGGCGTGATCCGTGCCGCATTGACGGGAATGCGGACCGTAAAAGATGTACCACGACCAACTTCGCTATCGACGGTGATATTGGCACCCATCAGAGCGCAAAGCTTCTGGCTGATGGCAAGCCCAAGACCCGTACCGCCATATTTGGCGGAGGTCATGGCGGAAGCCTGCTGGAAATTCTGGAAGAGTTTCGGAAGGTCTTCCTTGGCGATACCGATGCCCGTATCGATCACCTGCATCTCGATCCAGTCGCTGACGCCGATGCTGCGCTGGCGTGCCACGAAGGATACGGTTCCACCCTTGGTAAACTTGGCGGCATTGCTCAGGAGATTGAAAATCACCTGCCGCAACTTCGTCTCGTCGCCGACGATAGTGCCGAGGCGGGAAGGCCGCTGCACGACGAAACTGTTGCCATTGGCCTTCATGAGCGGTGTCGCCGTGGCAACGACCTGATCGCAAAAACCATCCACATCGAACGGGCTTTCGATGATCTCGATCTTGTCCGCTTCGATCTTCGAAAGGTCGAGGACATCGTTGACCAGCGACAGAAGATGTTTTCCGGCCGAGTTGATGCGGTTGAGGTCCTGCCAGTTGGTCTTGCCCCGGTCTTCCGGCTCGATCATCTCGATCAAAAGCTCGCTGTAGCCGATGACGGCATTGAGCGGCGTGCGGAACTCATGGCTCATCTTGGCGAGGAAAATCGACTTGGCGTTGTTGGCGGCCTCGGCAAGCTTCATCGCCTCCTGCAACTTTTCCGTCATCCGTCCGTGCAACTCCGTCTCACGCTCGACAACCGAGCGCATCGACAGAACGTTGGCGTAGTAGACGGCCATCCACGACATGTAGACCGTGGCCGACAGAATGGAGATCCAGCCCACCGCAGCGAGCTGATCGATCGGCACCGTCTCCGGAAAACCGACGGCAAAATAGGCCGTGGTCATCGTCAGGAAGTTGGCGCCGAACAGGCACACGACGAAGAGCGGGCGATCGGACAGGTAAAAGAAGCCGAGCAGCAGGGCGACGAGCAGCCAGGGAAGGAAGGGCGAACTGACACCGCCATAGAAGAAGGCGCCGAACAGCGAGGTGAACGTCAGCAGCTGGACCGACAGCAGCGCCGAGACGCGCAGATTGTTGGTCGCGCGGAATACGAAAGGCAGCGCCCAGAAGCTGCAGATGCTGATCATGATGATCCAGAATGGGATGCCCGGATTTGCCACGGCACGGTAGAGGTAGATGCTGATGGCCTGGGAAAACAGTGGCCCGATCAGGTGCGTGAAGACAAAGTTGCGCGCAACACTGAGCTCGGACCGCTCCAGAAGCGGTGCGTTGGGAACGAACCAGTCAATGATCCCAAGGATCTTCTTAAACATGCGCACTGACCTTCTTTTCGCACCGGGTGCAGCCGAACACTAAGAAGACGCGCATTGAAATTGCGTAAATCCGGTTGTCCCAATAGGATCACGTCCGCCTGAAAAGGCGCGACACAAGATGTTCGGACCGAAACGGAAAGGGCGCGAAATGCCCCGATTGTGGGCGAAATCAGGGGTTTCAGGCCAATTCGGGACGTCATTCAGATGTCAGTAAGTATATTTGGACATTCTACCGGACCACGGATCGCCGATGACTGAGCGCGAGCATTTCCGAAGACGCACGTTGAAGTGCAGACCGCCTTTTTGCTGCTGATTGCACGCAAAGTCATGAAATTTAGACAACCTTAATTCAAACCCGTCATACACGACCTTGGGTATCAACCCAACCGTGTCCACGCGCACGCTCGATCGACGACAGCAGTTTCAGCAGACCACGTCCCGCATCGCAGCCGGACAGACGCGTCAACAGAGAGATGGGCTCTTGAAGGCGAAGATTGACCCGGAAATTCTGGCAGCGCCGTGCGATACGGGGAAGACGGCGTCATCCACGCCTGCGCCCGGGCGTCACCGGTCACCATCACCGCTCGAAGCCGCACGCAAATCCATTGCCTACGCGGACATGCCGATGCCGGAGGACCTGCCGGGGCGGACGGCCTTCTGCGCCGCGATCCCTGCCACCCTGCGCGCTGACTGTGCGGCAGATATTGCCGCCTCCCATATGCAGTTCCGCCGCACGCTCCCGGCGCTGAAGGCCCTGATGCCCAGCGCTGCCGCTATCGAAACAGGTCGCATCGACTTCATGATCGACACGGGACAGGCCTGCGACATCGACAGCCATGATCATTTTTTCCGGATTCGCCGCAGTCGGACGGGCGCTGCACCGGCCCTTCTGGCCAGCCAGATCCAAACGCTCCAAATCCTCAAGACTGAAGTCACCGCCGGCCCGGTCACCGTCCCGGCCGAGCGGATCGTCGCGATGGCCGATGCCATCCGTGCGGCCATCGCCTTTCTGGTCGGCACGCAGGCCACGACGCCGACAGAGCTGACCTTCCGTTCCGTGACAGAGGGCGACCCGCCGGCCGAACGCGCGATGCAGCGCTGGGTGCGGGGCCACCAGATCTTTGCCGGACTTTGCCAGTCGCTCGTGGTCGCGCTCGGAGCGCTGGAGAGTGCCGTTCAGGATCAGGACGACGCCACGGTCGATAGCGCCGGAACGCTCGTCGCGAGCCTCCTCTCGGCGAGCGCCACGGCTCTCGAGCTGACCGGGGATTTCCCCGAGGCCCGTTACAATGCCGGCATCCGCGTCGCCATGGATGCACCCTACTTCCCGACCGGCTTTTCCGGCGTGCTGTCGCGCGATCACAGGCAACTGGTATCACGGATGAAGATGATGCGGCCGGCGATCGAAAGCCTCGGCCGTCGACATCCGGCCCTGCATGCCTCAATCGGCGCAGCCCTCTCCTCCGTCTACGCGAGCCACAAACATGTCTGCGCCCGCTTCGTCGAGCCGCGATCGACCAGCCTGCTGATGGCCGCAACGGCGGAGCGGCCGGCCACCGAGCAGATCGACCGCTTCCGCGCCATGCGCCTTCGGGCATGGGACGTGTCCGCGGAACATCCGGGCGTATCTGGAAGCAGCTCTGAATGACGAGCGGCGATCGCGAAAAGGGCACCGACATGGGCCACGACGACACCGATGCGCGCCCCACAGTCAAGATTGCCAGCCCCGCCGAATCTCGAGACACCCTCGCCCTACGCGCCGAGAGCCTGCCAGACGCCGAGCGTCAGGAGGCTTCACGCTATCTGCGGGCCGAGGATCGCGATCGATTTCTGCTTGGCCGCCTCATTCTGCGCGACCTCATCCACACCAGTACCGGCCTGCCTGTCTCGGCGATCGTCCTGAAGCGTGACAGCCACGGTCGTCCCTTCCTTCCGGCAGACCCCGATCTCGACGTCAACCTCTCCCATTCGGGAGACCGCGTCGCGGCTGCCGTCGGGCGCGGTCTGCGTGTCGGCATCGACGTGGAGCAACATCGCACCGGCCTCGACATTGTTGCCATCGGTCGTCAGGTCTTCACGCCTTATGAGCGCGCCGTCATCGCGGCTGCAGGCAGCGGGGCGCTCGCCGCCTTCTTCACCCAGTGGACGCTGAAGGAGGCGCTCATCAAGGCACTCGGTCGCGGCTTTCTGGACGATCCGCGCCGCATCGAGATCCGACGCGAGAAGGACGGCATTTTCCAGCCTCACTTCGTCGGCAGCGGCCCGGATGACCTCGGACACCGCTGGAGGCTTCAGGTGCTGGAGTGCGGCGACCATCATTCCGGCGCCCTCGCCTTTCGCGCCAGACCCAGCCCCTAGGATCGAAGTCGGCGCACGTTGATCGCCTTTCGGCAGAGGCGCTCGTTATGCTTAACGAATTGTTTTTCCCTTCCGTCTAATACTCGCGGCAGCGAATCGACCCATGCCTCAACCGGCAGCGCGCCCGCCTGGAACCCGTGATGATGAAGCCCGTCCTTTGCCTCTTGACCGTCGCGCTGCTCTCGGGCTGCTCGTTCGGTCCCCGCGTGCCGGAACGACAGGCAGCGCCGCTTCCGCCAGCCTATTCGGAAACGGCAGGTGCCATTCCCGGCAAGGGCGCGACGGATGGGGAAACGTGGTGGCGAGGGCTCGGCGATCCCCTGCTCGATCGGCTGATCGCGGACACCGCACTTGGCAATCTCGACATCGCCCAGGCCGAAGCCCGCATCCGGGCGTCCGACGCCGGCATCACGGCGGCGGGCGCGGACGGGTTGCCATCGCTGACGCTCGGTGCCTCGCACGTCACGGAGCGGCAGAACGGCTCCATGCGCACGGTGGACGGCACCGTCACCCGCACGGGTGGAAGCCTTTCCGCCGCCTGGCTGCTCGATCTCTTCGGCGAGGTGCGCTCGCAGGTCGGCTCTGCCCGCGCCACGCGGGAGGCCGCCGTTGCAGGAGCCGCCGTCGCCCGTCTCGCCGTGATCTCCGACATGGCGAGCGCCTATGTCGATGCCCGTTATTACCAGTCCCTGAAACGCCTTTCCGAAGCACGGCTCGCCTCGATGAGACGGACGGAAGCGCTGACGCGGGCACGTCTGCACGAAGGGCTCGCCTCCGATCTCGATCTCTCCCGTGCCGAGGAGGCCAGCGAAGCCATCGCTGCCGATATTCCGCTCTACGACGCCAGCTTCCGTCGATCCGCGCATCGGGTCGCGACGCTGATGGGCCGACCGGCGGCCGATCTCGTTCCGATGCTGGAAACAGCGTCTGCCCAGCCCGCCCCGGCCTTCAGCGCCGACACAGGCGTACCGGCCGACCTCCTGCGCAACCGGCCGGATATTCGCCGCGCCGAAATGGATTTCGAAGCCGCCGTCTCGGACATCGGCTATGCCTGGTCGCAGCTCTTCCCGTCGATCACGCTCTCGGGCTCCGTGACGCCGACCTATGTGAACACCAGTGCCAAAAATGGCAGCCTGACGACCTGGTCGTTCGGCCCGCAACTGCGCCTGCCGATCTTCGACGGCGGGCGCCTGCGCGCCAATGTCAAGATCGCCAAGGCTAAGGCCGAGGAAAAGGAAGCCGCCTGGCGTGCCGCCATCCTCAAGGCGGTCGAGGACGTCGAAAACGCGCTCGTTTCCTATAACCGGCAGAAGCAGACGCTGGCCTCCAGCAATACGCGCGTGGAGCGGGCCAGAAAGTCTCTGGCGCTGGCACGCGCCACCGAGCGCGAGGGCCTCTCCTCGCTTTTCGAAACATTGGATGCCGATCGCAAGCTGAAAGAGGCCGAAGCCAATCTGGCCCTGGCACGCCGCAATCTGGCACTCCAGTATGTCGCGCTCAACATCGCCGTCGGCCGTGGCCTGCCGGGACCGGGCGTGGCTGCATCCGCACGCGGTGAACCAGCCGCCGGTCCCGTCACCGGGGCGATCGACGCGAAGACGACGGGTGCGACGAAGACGGCGCTTGTCAAAGGATAGCGGCGACACCACCTTGATCACAGCGCGCCATTGCCCGTTTTGACTGGAGATGCCTATCCATGCCGAACCGCCTTTCCGAAGAGGACGCGCACAGTGCCGGGACGGACGCTGCCGGTCCGCTGGCGCGTCGCAGACTTCTGATGGCCGCGGGGCTTCTTCCCGCCGCCGCTCTTCTCGCACGCCCGGCCATGGCGGCAGTGCGCACGCCGGAAGCGACCGAAGGCCCCTACTATCCCATCCCCTCGATGCGGCCGAAGGACATCGACAACGATCTCGTGCGCATTCAAGGTCGAAATCACACGGCAGAGGGAACGGTGCTGATGCTGACCGGCCGCGTTCTTGACGGCAACGGTCGTCCGGTTGTCGGCGCACGCGTCGAAATCTGGCAATGCGATGCGCGTGGCCGATATATCCATACGGGCGACTTCAGCTTCAAGCGCCGCGATCACGGTTTCCAGGGTTTTGGTTTCGACGTGACGGACCAGCAGGGCATCTACGCTTTTCGCACGATCGAGCCCGTCGCCTATCCCGGCCGGACCCCGCACATCCACGTGCGCGTCATCCATGGCGGGCGGGAGTTGACGACGCAGTTTTATGTGGCCGGCCATCCCGGCAACGGTCGTGACCGGATTTTCCGGAGGATGAGCCCGGCCGAACAGCAAGCGGTGAGCATGACCCTGCGCAAGGGCAGACGCAGCCTGGAAACCGTTGTCGACATCCGCTTGTAGGCTCAGCAAGCATGCCGCTGTCGTTGGACGGAGCGGGCGAAGTAACGCCCGGTTCACGATAAATGCGGAAAAGCTGATTCAATCAGCGTTAAAGTGGCCCCGGTCACGGTGCCGTGAACCTTTTCGAGAGAAAGGCACCGGCATGGTTCCCCTCACGATTGGCGCGTGCGTTTACGCGGCGCCGCTCAGCGTGTCGAGAGGGAGTTCCGTCGCATGGCCAGCAGCATCAAGGCGAAGTCGCCGACCACAACCAATAGCGTCGCATCGCCCATCCCCATGCAACAGCCCATGCCCATCGCCATCATCGGCGTCAGCGGCCGCTATCCAAAGTCACCCGATCTCGACACGCTCTGGCAAAACCTGACTGGCGGCGTCGATTGCGTCGGCGAGGCCGATGGCACCCGCTGGGATCTCGGCTTTCACCTCAAGGACAGCCATTCGCCGGCCCGCATCTATACCCGCGCCGGCGGTTTTCTCGACCGGATCGACCTGTTCGACGCAGAGTTCTTCGGCATGTCGCCGCGCGAAGCCCGTCAGGTGGATCCGCAGCACCGGCTGCTGCTCGAACTGACCTGGGAGGCGCTCGAAGCGTCCGGGATCGTTCCGGCCGATCTCGCCGGCAGCCGCACCGGCGTTTTCGTCGGCATTTCCGGCAATGACTATGCGACCCTGTCCGGCCACCATCCCGACGCCTATACCAATATCGGCAGCGCGCTCTCCATTGCTTCGAACCGCATCTCCTACATCTTCGATCTTCATGGCCCGAGCATGTCGATCGACACGGCCTGCTCCTCCAGCCTTGTCGCCCTGCATCAGGCCTGCCGCTCGATCGCCGCGGGTGACTGCGGCATGGCGCTGGTCGGCGGCGTCAACATTCTCGCCAGCATGCGCCCCTTCGCCGGCTTTGCACAGGCCTCCATGCTCTCGCCCGACGGGCGCTGCAAGAGCTTCGACGCCGACGGCAAGGGCTATGTGCGCGCCGAGGGCGGCGGCATCGTCATCCTGAAGCCGCTCGCCGATGCCGAACGCGATGGCGACGAAATCCTCGCGGTCATCAAGGGCACCAGCGTCAATTCCGATGGCAAGACCATGGGCATGGCCCTGCCGAGCGGCGAGGCACAGGAGGCGCTGCTTCGCCAGATCTACGCCGATTGCAACGTCACGCCCGAAGAGGTTTTCTACGTCGAGGCCCATGGCACCGGTACAGCGGCCGGCGATCCGATCGAATGCGGAGCGATCTCCCGCGTGCTCGGTGCACCGCGCAAGGACGGTTCCGTCTGCCATATCGGTTCGGTCAAATCGAACATCGGCCATCTGGAATCCGGTGCCGGCATGGCAGGCCTCACGAAGGTGCTGCTCGCCATCCGCAACCGGCAGATCCCCGCCAACCTGCACTTCAACACCCCGAACCCGAAAATCGATTTCGAGGCTGGCCGCCTCAGCGTGGTCGACAAGCCCCTGCCCTTCCCGGTCAGTGACAAGCCGCTGGTCTTCGGCATCAATTCCTTCGGCTTCGGCGGTACCAATGCGCATTGCATCCTGACCGAACACCGCGCTCCCTCCGCTGCCGCGCAGCCAGTTGACACGCCGGCCGAAGGCTGGACGAAGCTCCTGATGCTCTCGGCGCAATCCACCGAAAGCCTCACCGTGCTGGCCGAGCGCCATGCCGAGGCGCTGGAAACACTGCCCGCCGCCGACTGGCAGGCCTGGCGCGCCACCGCCGCCCGAAGCCGCGCTCGCCAGCAGCACCGTCTGGTGCTCGACGCCGCAACGCCGGCGGAGGCCGCCGACAAGCTGCGCCGCCATCTCGCCGGCGAGACCGTCGCCGGCCTTTCCCTGCAGCGCGCCAGCGGCGCCGGCCGCGTCGGCTTCGTCTTCTCCGGCAATGGCCCGCAATGGTGGGGCATGGGCCGCGAGTTGCTTGCCGGCAACGCCGTTTTCCGTGCCGAGATGGAAGCGATCGACGCGCTCTTTGCGCCGCTTTCGGGCTGGTCGCTGATCGAGATGATGGGCAGGCCGCAGGATGAAGTGAAGATCGCCAAAACAGAGATCGCCCAGCCCCTGCTCTTTGCGCAGCAGGTAGCGCTTGCCGCCGCGCTGAAGGCTGCCGGCATCGTACCGACGCTGACCTTCGGTCACAGCGTCGGCGAGGCTGCCGCTGCCCATGTTTCCGGCGCCCTCTCGCGGGAGGAAGCCGTCAAGGTCATCTATCACCGCAGCCAGATGCAGGCGAAGACAGCTGGCCGTGGCCGCATGGCCGCCGTTGCCATGACGCCGGACGAGGCCCGCACCGCGATATCGCGCGCCGCCGGCTGGATCGAGCTTGCCGCCATCAACGCGCCCAAGGCCGTGACGCTGGCTGGCGATATCGATGCGCTGCAGGATCTCTGCGATCAGCTGACGGACGAAGGCCGTTTCGCGCGCATGCTGCCGCTGAACTACGCCTTCCACACCTCGGCGATGGACGACATCGAGGCGCCGCTGCGCGCCGCCCTTGCCGATCTTGCGCCGCGCGAGAGCGCCATCCCCTTCGTCTCCACCGTGACCGGCGACGTGCTGCCCGGCGAGACGCTGGACGCCGATTACTGGTGGCGCAACATCCGCGCCCCCGTGGCTTTCGAGGCGGCCGTGCGCCAGGCGATCACCGAACACGAGATCGACGTCTTCGTGGAACTCGGCCCGCATCCGGTGCTGCGCGACTATGTGCTGCAGACCGCCAAGACAACGGAGCGCAGCGGCATCACGGCCCTCCAGACGCTGCGCCGCCCGAGCGATACGACGCCGGCACCGGAGGTGGAGACGCTGACCAATGCCGTCTGCGCCATCCATGCGGCGGGCGGCGGATCGCCCGACCTGCTCTACGCCCGCCCTGCCCGACCGATGCGCCTGCCCGCCTATCCCTGGAACCGTATCGTGCACTGGCGCGGGGGCTGGGACCTGCCGGACGCTGTCTCGCCCATGCAGCGCGACCATGTGCTGCTCGGCCATCGAACCCCCGCCACCGAAGGGCTGTGGACCAATACGCTGCATGCCGTGCACACCGGCTACCTGCTAGACCATGTCGTTCAGGGCTCGGCGATCTTCCCGGCTGCGGGCTATATGGAACTGACCTTTGCAGCCGCCCTTTCGGCCGGCGAAGGCCCGATCGATTTCGAGAATTTCGAGATCCTGAAGCCGATGGTGCTCGGCGAAGGCGCAGAGCCGATCGTGCAGGTTTCCATGGACAGCGCCGACGGCACCATCGCCATCCGCTCGCGTCCCGACACGGCCGCGACCGCTTGGACCGACCATGCCCGCGGCCGCATCAGCCGCCCGGACAAACCAGAGGAGGAGAACGAGCGGATTGATCTTGCGGCGATTGCAGCGGGCCTCCCCATCGACCTCGACGCCGAGGGCCACTACGCGGGCTGCACGCGACGCGGCATGGCCTACGGCCCGGCCTTCCAGGGTGTTGTCTCGCTCAACATGTCGGATCCGGAGAGCGGCGAGCGCATCGGTCTCGGCGAAATCCGCCTGCCCGACCTTGACGGCAAGCTGGAGGGATACCGCTCGCATCCGGCCGTTTTCGACAGCTGCCTCCAACTGCTGATCTCGATGATCGCCCAGACCGATCCGCGCGACTGCGCGACGATCCCCGTGCAGGTCGGACGGATCCGCAGCCTCGCGCCGCTGCCGGCCCACGTCTTCTGCCAGGTGATCGTCACGCACGAGAATGCCCGCACCGGCGTTGCCGACATGATCGTCACCGACACGGATGGCCGTGTGCTCATGACCATGACGGATGGCCGCTTCCAGAAAGTGGAGTTCCGCCCCTCCAGCCTGCCGATCACCGCCGAGGACTGGCGCCCGGATCCGGCATGGGTGGTGCGCCATGCGTCGCCACTCGTGTTGCCAGCACCCGACGAGATTGCCACCAATGCTCAGCCGGCGCTGGCCGCCGTTCTCGACGCCACCGCACGAGCCACCCATTATGCCGGCCCGGCCGAGGGTCTGGATCGGCTTGTCGGCGCCTATGCCGTCGAGGCGCTGCGGACCCTTTCAAAAGCCGAGAAGCCCTTCACCATCGCGACCCTGGCGCGCGAAGCCGGCATTGCCGCCGACCGCATCGACGCGCTCACCGCCTTTATCGAGATGGCGGCCGCCGATGGCCATCTGCTGAAAAGCGCCACGGCCGAAGCCCCACTCTATGCCTGGACGGGCGAGGCGAGCCATGTCGAGCCCGAACTGCTGCGCCGTGAACTGATGCTCGCCTACCCCGGCTACAGCGCGGAGATCGTTGCGCTCGGCCGCGCCGGCGGTGCGCTGGCCGGCTGGTTGACCGGCGAGAACGAGGCCTTTCCGGCCATCGCCATGCCTGAAGCCATGGAGGATACGGCGCCCTTCCGCCTCGTCTACAACCGCATGGTCGCGGAAACGCTGCGCAGTCTCGTGGCCGACTGGCCGGCTGGGCGCGGCATCGGCGTGGTCGAGCTTGCCGGCGCCACAGGCGGGCTTACGGCCTCCGTGCTGCCGGTGCTGCCGCCGACGAAGAGCGACTATCTCTTCGTCGATGCCTCCGAACAGGCCACCACCCGCGCCGGCAACCGCTTCGGCGCCCACCACATCCTGCGCACCGCAGCCATCGCACCGGACGCACTCACCGAAACCGGCTTCGACATCGCACTCTCCGCCGCCGACGTTCCGGCCGCTGCGCTCTTTGCAGCGCTGACGGCGGGCGGCATCTCCATCCGTCTCGTTGCCCGGCCCGGCCGCGTCGCCCGTCTGCTCGACCCAGCCCGCGACCATCGACCCATGGAGGCGGTCGTTGCCGAGATGGAAGCGGCCGGCTTCGAGGCCGTGACCGAGATCAGCGACGGCGCGCTGGCCGGGGAGACCCAGACGGCTTTCGCCCTGCTGGTCGCCCGCAAACCCGCTGCCGCCAAAACAACGCCCGTCCCGGTCGCAGCCACTGCTCCGGCCACCCGCGTGCTCGTCACCGGTCCCTCCGAAGCGGACAGCCCCTTCGTTGCGGCCCTGACCGCTGGTCTCGAAGCTGCCGGCCAGACGGTGAAGGTCCGCGTGCTCGATCCCGCCGACCTCTCCGACGAAGCCTTCGCGGCTCTGGTGAAGGCCGAAACCGGCGCTGCCGAATTCATTCACCTCGCCGGCTTTGCCGAGACGGGCGAAGACCTCGCCGCTATCCTCGACCGTCAGGACATGCGCTGCCTCTCCGCCATCGCCCTGTCCCGCGCCATTGAGCTCCGGCCGGTGGAAGACGCCGGTGAAGCGCCTGCCCCCACGCTGACCATCGTCACGCGCGGTGCCTTCGTTACGCCGGGCGGCGCAGGACCGCTCGATCCGTTCCAGGCAACCATTGCCGGCACGGCCCGCGTCATCGCCAATGAGCAGGTCGCCGTTGGCATGCGCCTCATCGACGTCCATGCCGCACCCGACGATACCACCGCCGCAACCGTTCTCGCCGAGGCGCTGCTTGCCCGCGACGAAGAAACCGAGACGCTGCTGGTCGATGGCCGCCGCTACGTGCATCGCGTCCGCGCCTCCTCCATCGCGGAACAGACCCGCATCGCCAGCTTTGCGGAGAAGCCGGCCGCCCGGCCCTTCCGCCTCGATTTCCTGCCGTCCGGCGGTCTTGACTCGCTGCACCTGCGCGAAATCGCCCGCCGCGCGCCGCGCGCCGGCGAGGTCGAAATCCGCATCCGCGCCGCCGGCCTCAATTTCCGCGACGTACTCTGGGCCATGGGCATGCTGCCGGAAGAAGCGGTGGAAAAGGGCTTTTCCGGCCCGACGATCGGCATGGAATGTGCCGGCGAAGTGGTGGAGGTCGGCCCCGACGTCAAACATCTGAAGCCGGGCGACCGCGTCATCGCATTCGCGTCGTCCTGCTTTGCCACGCATGTGACAACCGATGCCGGCAGTGCGGCGCTCATCCCCGCCTCGCTCTCCTTCGCCGAGGCCGCCACCATCCCGACGGCCTTCGTCACAGCCTGGTATGCGCTTGATCACCTCGCGCGCCTGGAGGCCGGCGAAACCGTGCTGATCCACGGCGCTGCCGGCGGTGTCGGGCTCGCCGCCCTGCAGATCGCCAAGCTGAAGGGTGCGACGGTGATCGCAACGGCGGGCGCTGCCGACAAGCAGAAGCTCGTTGCCGCCATGGGCGCCGATCATGTCTTCTCCTCCCGCTCGCTGAAATTTGCCGACGACGTCCTGCGTCTGACAGGCGGCAAGGGCGTCGACGTGGTGCTGAACTCGCTCGCCGGCGAAGCCATCACCAAAGGGCTGCAGGTGCTCAAACCCTTCGGCCGCTTCCTGGAGATCGGCAAGCGCGACCTTTACGCCAACAGCCGCATCGGCCTGCGTCCCTTCCGCCAGAATCTCAGCTACTTCGGCATCGACGCCGATACGCTGCTGGTCGAACGTCCCAAGCTCGCCGCCCGTGTCTTCGGCGAGGTCGTCGCGGCCTTGGAGACCGGTGCGCTGCGCCCTCTGCCGCATATCGTGACGCCCATCTCGCGTGCCGAGGAAGCCTTCCGCGCCATGCAGCAGGCCCGCCATGTCGGAAAGCTCGTCATCGGCCTCGACGCCGAACCGCATGAGTCCTTGCCGATCGTCGCGACCGGCGCGGCGGTTCCCGGCAGCGACGGCACCTGGCTCGTCACCGGCGGCCTTGGCGGCTTCGGCCTTTCCACCGCCGAATGGCTGGTGGCGAACGGCGTACGCTCCCTTGCCCTTCTCAGCCGGCGCGGCGACCGAACGGAAGAAGCGCAGGCCGGGCTTGCCCGCATCCGCGCCGCCGGCGCAACGGTGCGCGCCTTCGCGGTCGATGTCGCCGATCGCGCCGGACTGGAACGGGTTCTGGCCGAAATCCGCTCGAACATGGCCCCGCTCACCGGCATCGTGCATTCGGCAGCCCTCATCGAGGATGCGCCGCTCATCAAGGTCGACCGCGATCTCATGCATCGCGTCATGTCCGCCAAGATGCTCGGCGCCTGGCACCTGCACGAGCTGACGAAAGATGATCCGCTCAAAGCCTTCGTGCTCTATTCCTCTTCTTCGGTCATGGTCGGCAATCCCGGCCAGGGCACCTATGTTGCGGCCAATGCCTTCCTCAATGCGCTGGCGGAAATGCGCCGGGCCGAGGGACAGCCGGCGCTTGCCACCGGATGGGGCGCCATCAAGGACGCCGGCTTCCTCACCCGCAACCAGCAGGTCGAGGAAATGCTGGAGCAGCGCGCCGGCATGGAGGCGACACCGACCCGCGTCATCCTCGCCGAACTCGGCCGTCTCCTCGCTGCCGGCGCAGCAAACGTCTCGGCCGCGCAGTTCAACCTGCTGCGTCTTGGCCAGAGCCTGCCGGGCGCTCGCACCCGCCGCTTCTCCATGCTGATCCCCGAGGGCATGCAGATGATGGCCGAGGGCGGCAACTCCATGGCCGAGGCCCTCACCGCCATGGCAGAGGAGGACCGCCGCGCCGCGCTGCTGACCATCGTCAGCGAGAACGTCGCCCGCGTCGTCGGCCTGCCGGCCTCGCAGGTGGAACCGGCAAAACCGCTCTCCGAACTCGGCCTCGACAGCCTCATGGCCGTCGAACTTGCCGAAGCCCTCGAACAGACGGTTGGCCGACCGGTCTCGGTCATGCAGATGATCCAGGCGGGCTCCGTCGCAGGGGTGGTCGAGGTGGTCATGCGCGCCTTTGCCGGTGTGCGGTCCGCCGAGGCCGCAGCACCGGCAGAAACGCCGTCCGAGTCTGCGAAGGCCGCCTGAGGCATGCAGCAGGCGGGGGGCGAACAGGCTGAACGGATCGATAATGGCCTTGCAGCAGCATTGCCTGTCACAGACACTGCGCCCTCCGGTCTCTTCCGGCAGGCCGCGCCGATGATCATCTCGCGCGCCGGCATTGCTGGCATGGCGATCGTCGATGCACTGATGGTGGCGCGGCTGGGGTCGAGCGAACTGGCGGCGACGACGCTGTCCGACGGCACCTTCGGCCGGCTCGTCGATATTGGCATTTCCGGTCTGCATGCAGCCCTCGTTCTGACGGCCGCAGCCCGCCTGCCGGAGCAGGCAGCGGCGCGCCTCGCCGTCTGGCAACGCGCCAGCCTCGTCGCCCTTTGTGCCGGACTTGTCGTCTTCGCACTGGCGCCCTTCGCCGGTCTGCTGCTCGCTGGTATCGGACAGGAACCATCCCTTTCGGCCCGCGCCGGCACGGTCATCCTCATCCTCGCCGCCGGGCTTCCGGCCGGCCTCATTGCTCTCGCCGCCGCCGTGCACCTCGAAGGCATCGGCAAGGCGGGCCTCGTGGCGCGCTGGATGATTGCCGCCAACCTTGCCAATGCCGGGCTGAACGCGCTGCTGATCGGCGGTTTCGACCCCCTTCCCGCGCTCGGCGCTGCCGGCTCGGCAACCGCGACCACGATGGTGCGCATCGGCCTCGCCATCGCGCTCGTGGCTGCGGTCAGGCGCATGGAAGGCCCTGGGGCCTTCCGGCCCGCTCAAATCACCGATCCCGTGCAGGCCGCGGGCAACCGCCGGGATCACTTGAAGCTCTCCTTTGGCGCCGTCAGTACCTCCGCCGGCATGCATGCGCTCGGCGTCTGGCTGACCGTCTTTGCAGGCTGGCTGGGCACGGCCCCGCTCGCCGCCTTTGCCTCCTGCTGGGTGCTGAACCTGCCCGGCCTGCTGCTTGCCGCCGGTATCGGCGACGCCATCTCCATGCGCGCCGCCGCTGCCGATGGACCGAGCGCGCGCCTGTGGCGTGATCTCGGCCGCCTTGCCTTCGTGCTCGCGCCGATCAGCGCCGTGATCGTCCTTTTTGCCGGCCCGATCGCGGCGCATTACACGCCGGATGCGGCTCTTTCCGCACTTCTGGCCATGCTGCTGCCGGTCACCGGTGTGGTGCTCTTCCTCGACGGCATGAGCTATGGCGTCTTCGCCGCGCTCCGGGCCCGCAAGGATGTGGCGCTGCCGACGCTGATCCAGGTCGGGTGCATGGTGGCGACCGTGCTGCTCGCCGGCGTCCTCGCCTTCCGGCTCGACCACGGCGTCAGCGGCCTTGTGGAGGGGATCATCGCCACAAGCCTGCTACGGCTTGGCCTGCTTCTTGCCCGTCTTTTCGTCGTCTTTCGCCCGCTTCGCCTTTCCGAACCCCAGACCGCGTGACCGCCATGACCGCACAGCACACCGCCGCCGCCCGCACCGCACCGCAGGACACCGCTGCCGAGACCGCCGACTGGTTCGGCCTCAGCCACGCCCAGCGCGCCGTCTGGCTGGATATGCGCCTGATCGAGGATCCCACCGCCTATCAGGTGGGGTCCGTCGTGACGTTCCGCAGCGCCATCGATCCGGATCTCGCACGCCAGGCGGTGCGCATGATGGTCGGGCGGCACGAGGCCTTGCGCCTGCGCATCGACCGCGACGAGCCGCGCCAGCGCATCGAGCCGGCCGGGCGCCCGCCCTTCCGCCTCATCGACCTCACGGAGGCGGCGGATCCTGAAGCCGCCGCCCGCGCCCATGTCGAGGCCGTCCACGCCAAGGGTTTCACGCTCGGCGATGAGCCATTGTTCCGCGTCGATCTCCTGAAACTCGGCGAAAGCCACTGGCGGATGATGCTGCTCGCCCATCACCTGATCGCCGACGGCGTGGCGCTCGGCATCGCGCAGGCCCACTGGTTGACCGCCTATCGCACGCTTTCCGGAGATGGGAACGACGACGGCAGCGGTACCGAAACCGTCATGCCACGCTCCACCTATCGCAGCGTCGTTGCCGATGACGAGGCCTATGCCGCCTCGCCCCGACACGCCGACGACCTTGCCTACTGGACAGCGCGGCTCTCGCCGATGCCCGGCCTCGTCTTGGATGGACTCGTGCTCAATGGGCTCGCACCGGTTGGCATCGCCGAACGAGCCGACAGCAGCGCGCCGGAGGCCGAGCCTGCCGCGCCCCTGCGCCTCGGCGCCGAAACCCACGCAGCCCTGGAGGCACAGGCAAAAGCCTTGGGCACGACAACCCCTCGCGTGCTGCTCGCCATCATTGCCATCGCGCTTGCCCGCCGCTACCGCCGCGAGGACTTCACGCTCGGCATGGCCCTGCATCGGCGTGAGGCGGCAACGCGCTATACGATCGGCATGCTGGCAGGCATCCTGCCTCTGCGCTGCCGGATCGACGCCACGACGAGCCTCAGGCGGGCCATCACGATGCTGGCCGCCGATCAGGATGCGGACCTGCGCCACCAGCGCCTGCCGGTCGATACGATCGGCCGGGCGCTGGCGGCCTCCGGCGCCTTCGATGCGCGGCCGGACCGCAATCTCTTCGATGTCGCCGTCACCATCATGCCCGCCATGCGCCGCACTGCCGTCCAGATTGGCGGGCGCAGCGTTTCATCCGCGCCAATCCGCGAGCGTGAACGGTCCCCGCTCGGCATCTATGTGGATGAAGAACCGGATCAGGCCGGAATTGTGATCGGCTTCGGGCACGATCCGGCCATTCTTGCAGCCAGGGACGTTGCCGGCTTTGCCACCGTTCTCGCGGACGTCATCGATGCCGTCCTTGCCGATCCGGACCGCCGCCTCGACAGCATCGACGGGCTGGAGCCGGCAGAACGCGCGGCGATCGCCGTCTGGTCGGCTGGCCGGATGATCGAGATCCCCTCGCTCACACTTCCCGATCTTTTCGAGCGGCAGGTGGCCGAGACGCCGACGGCACTTGCCGCCGTCTCCGACACCGTCAGCCTCGACTATGCCGGTCTCGATCAGGCCGCGAACCGCGTTGCCGCCCGCCTCATCGAAGCCGGCATCCGACACGGCGACACGGTCGGCGTCTGTCTGGACCGCTCCGTCGAGGGCATCGCCGCGCTGATCGGCATTCTCAAGGCCGGCGCAACCTATCTGCCGCTCGACCCCGCCTACCCGGCCGAACGCCTTGCCGGCATGATCGCCGATGCCCGGGCAGTCGCCCTCATCACGGACGTGGCCAAGGAAAGCCTCCTCCCGCCAGAGCCTCGTCGCATTCTGGCGGCCGATGGCTGGCCTCTGACGGGACCGGCCACCGTCGCGCCCGACCGCACCGGCCTCGCCCCGGCCGCGCGCGCCTATGTCATCTACACCTCCGGCTCCACCGGCACGCCCAAGGGTGTTGCCGTCAGCCATACGGCGCTCGTCAACCTCGCCTTTGCCCGGCTCGATCACGATCCAATCGGCCCCGGCGACCGGGTTCTGGCCGCCATATCCATCGGGTTCGACGTCTCGCTCGGCCAGATGCTGACCCCTCTGCTCTCCGGCGCTGCCGTGGTGGTGGCCGGCGACATCCGGGGCATCGCCGCCGCCACCTTCTGGAATTTCCTCACCCGTCACGCTGTCACGCATGTCAATTCCGTGCCCTCGCTGTTCGAGGCCGTGCTGCCGGATGCGCCGGAAAAGACCGCGCTGAAACAACTGATGCTGGGCGGCGAGCCGCTGTCCGCATCGCTTGCCGCGCGGCTCTCCGACCGGCTCGGCATCCCCGTCTGGAACATGTATGGCCCGACGGAGACCACGATCGACGCGACGGCCTGGCGCTTTCCCGAAGCCGGCCCGGCGCGCGATCGTTTTGCCGGCCGACCCCTGCCGATCGGCCGTCCCTTGCCGAACTACACCGCGCACGTGCTGGATGGCGTGCTCCAGCCGGTTGGCCCAGGCCTCGAAGGGGAGCTCTTCATCGGCGGGGCGAGCCTTGCGGACGGCTATCTCGGCCGGTCGGATCTGACGGCCGAACGCTTCATCGACCATCCCCACCTCGGCCGCCTCTACCGCACCGGCGACCGCGCGGCCTGGAACGGCGACGGCACGCTCGGCTTTCTGGGTCGCCACGATGCACAGGTGAAAATCCGCGGTTTCCGCATCGAGCTCGGCGAGATCGAGGCGGTGCTGCGTCGCCATGCGACCGTCGCGCAGGCGGCCGTCGTCGCCCGCAGCGCCGGTGGCGGCGAGCCGCGCCTCCTCGCCTATGTCGTGCCGGCGCCCGGCGCCCTGCCGGATGGCGAAGCGCTCGCAAGCTTTCTATCAGCTTCGCTGCCCGCCCATATGGTCCCCTCCGCCATCACGGTGCTCGATGCACTGCCGCTGACGGCAAACGGCAAGCTTGACCTGAAGGCCCTGCCCGATCCGGCCTTCGCAGCCCAAGCGGGCGCGGCGCCGGAAACCCCGACGGAAGTGCTCGTCGCCGGCCTTTTCGCCAGCCTGCTCGGCGCGGCCGAGATCACCACGGCAAGCCACTTTTTTGCGCTTGGCGGCCATTCGTTGATGGCGACGCAACTGGCCTCGAAGCTGCGGGACACGCTGCATGTCGATCTGTCCTTGCGCATGCTGTTCGAAACGCCGCGGCTCGGCGATCTCGCCGCCCGTATCGACGCCCTGCTCGGCGTGCCTGCGGCTGCAGCGACCGGGTTGATCCCTGCGGCGCCCCGTCCCGCTACCCTGCCACTTTCCTTCGAGCAGGAGCGGCTGTGGTTCCTCGACCGGCTGGAGCCGATGAGCGCAGCCTACAACATTCCCGTCGTGCTGCGGCTTGCCGGCATGCTCGACCGGGCGGCGCTGTCATCCGCCTTCGACGCCGTCGTTGCCCGGCACGAAAGCCT
The DNA here is from genome assembly GCF_900155885.1 of Rhizobium sp. RU20A. Lineage (GTDB taxonomy): Bacteria > Pseudomonadota > Alphaproteobacteria > Rhizobiales > Rhizobiaceae > RU20A. The sequence goes on along the minus strand of NZ_FTMB01000010.1, from coordinate 28,829 downwards.
GCGCACCGGCTTTGCCGAGGTGGACGGCACGCCGGTGCAGATCGTTCACGCGGAACGGCGCATGACGCTGGCCATCGACGAGGTGACGGATGCCGGAGCCGTTCACGCCGCCATTGAGGCCGAGGCACTTCGTCCCTTCAGCCTTGAACGGAACTGCCTGATCCGGGCGCGGCTTCTGTCGCTCGCGCCAGACACCCACCTGCTTGTCGTCGTCACCCACCACATCGTTTCCGACGGGCTTTCGGCCAGTATCCTGATGCGCGAACTCTCCGCCGCCTATCAGGCCGCCCATGACGGCCAGCCGTTCAACCTCACTCCCCTGCCGATCCAGTATGCCGACTATGCGCTCTGGCAGCGCGAGGCCCTGACCGAAGCTGCTGTCGAAGAGGAAGTCGTCCACTGGCGCGGCGTGCTTGCCAATGCACCGGATGCCCTCGACTTGCCGCTCGACCGGCCGCGCCCGGCCGTGCGCCGCAGCGCCGGCGCCAGCCTGCCGCTCGACCTGCCACCGGAAACGGCCGCCGCCGTCGGCGCCTTCGCGCGGGCCGCCGGAACGACGCCGTTCCTCGTGCTCTCAGCCGCCTGGAGCGCGCTTCTGGCCCGCTGGTCCGGCCAGGACGACATCGTCTTCGGCGCGCCTGCCGCCAATCGGGACCGACCCGAACTGGAGGGCATGGTCGGCTTTCTCGTCAACACGCTGGTGCTGCGCGCCGATCTGAGCGGCGAGGCCAGCTTCAGGACGCTGACTGAGCGGCTGACGGCCCGTGCCAGCGAGGCCTTCGCCCATGCAACGCTTCCCTTCGAAAAGCTGGTGGATGCGCTGAGCCCGCCGCGCCAACCCGGTCTTCACCCCGTCTTCCAGACCATGGTTGCGCTGCAACCGGCCATGCCGGATACCTTCGCGTTTGGGAGCCTGACGGCCCACGCCGTGCCCCTGCCGGAAGCGGCGGCGAAATTCGACCTGACGCTGGTGCTCAGCGAAACCGCCGCCGGCTATTCTGGCACCATTACCTACGCCACCGACATCTTTGACCGCACGACCATCCAGCGGCTTGGCCGGCACTTCGTCACGCTGCTGACGGCGGCGTTGAAGACGCCCGAGACGCCGGTCCGCCACCTGCCGCTGATCCCGGCCGAGGAGCGCGCCGCGATGATCTCACGCGGTACCGGGGAGCGCCGTGCCATCGAAACCGTCGCCGTCCCGGCCCTCTTCGCCCGGCAGGTCGCTGCGCAACCGCAAGCGCCCGCCGTCATCTACGGCGATCGCACCCTGAGCTTCGAGGCCCTCGACCGGCGGGCGAACCGCCTCGCCCATCATCTGATCGGCCTCGGCGTTGCGGCCGGGCGTCCGGTCGCGGTCATCGTTGGGCGCAACGAGCGGCTACCGGTGATCGCGCTCGCCGTGCTGAAGGCCGCTGGCGTCTATATGCCGCTCGATCCCGCCAACCCGGCCGAGCGCATGGCCGGCGTGTTCGAAACCGCGAAGCCGGCCGTGGTGATCACCGACCACGCCAGCCGCCCGCGCCTTCCGGCCATCGATCCGGCCGTTTGCGCGATGCTGGACATGGACGCTTTCGACGCCGCAGACATGCCGAATAGTGGGCTGAATAGTGGGCCAAATAATGGGCCGGATGACGAGCCGGCCATCGCGCGTGCCGTCACGCCGGCCGATCCCGCCTATATCATCCACACATCCGGCTCGACCGGCCGTCCCAAGGGCGTCATCGTCAGCCATGCTGCGCTGGCCAACCTTGCCGCGGCGCGTCTCGCCCACGATCCGGTCGGCCCCGGCGACCGCGTCGCCGCAACGCTGTCCATCGGCTTCGACGTCTCCATCGGCCAGATCCTCACGCCGCTGCTGTCCGGTGCGACGGTTGTTGTCATCGACGATCCGGCGACGCTTTCGGGTGCGGACTTCTGGGGGCTGCTGGCGCGCGATGGCGTCACGCATATGAATTTCAGTCCCGCCTTCCTGGATGCCGCCATCGAGGCGCCCATTCCGCCCGGGCTTGCCTTGCGGCAACTGATGCTGGGCGGCGAGGCATTCCAGACGGCGGTGGCGCGTCGCATCGCGGCGGCGCTTCCGGGCGTCGCGCTCTTCAACATGTACGGCCCCTCCGAGACCGTCATCGATGCAACGGCCTATCGTTTTCGCGGAACCGAAACGGATCCCGTCCTGCCGATCGGCCGGCCCCTGCCCAACTACCGGACATTGATCCTGGATGCGCGGATGGAGCCAGTGCCCACGGGCATCACAGGCGAAATCTACATCGGCGGCGACAGTGTCGCCGACGGCTATATCGGCCGGCTGGAAGAGACCGCATCCCGCTTCCTTCCCGATCCCTTCGGCGCACCGGGCGAGCGGCTCTACCGCACCGGCGACCTCGCACGCTGGACCGCCGATGGCGACATCGCGTTCATCGGCCGCGCCGACGCACAGGTGAAGATCCGCGGCCATCGCATCGAGCTTGACGAAGTCTCCGCAGCGCTCAGAAGCCATCCCGCGGTGCGCTCCGCCGCTGTCGTCACCGCGAAACGACAGGGCGAGACCGTGCTCGTGGCCTATGCCGTGACCGAGGACAGCGCGGAGACGCCTGCCGACTGGCGCTCCTACCTTGCGGCGCGGCTGCCTGCCGCCATGCTGCCGGCCACCCTCGTCTGCGTCGATGTCCTGCCAATGACTGTCAACGGCAAACTCGACATCGCCGCCCTTCCCGCTCCTGTCTTCGGAACGGATACGGAAGCGGCGACTCCGCCGCGCGACGACCTCGATGCCACGCTGCTCGGCCTCTGGCGCGAGCTTCTCGGTTTCGACACGCTCGGCATCGACCACAATTTCTTCGCCGCCGGCGGCCACTCGCTGCAGGCTTTGCGTCTGTGTGCCGGCGTAAAGCGCCTGCTGGGGCTCGACCTGCCGGTCGGCGCTCTCTACCGCGCCCAGACGGTGCGGGCGCTCGCCGACGACATCCGCTCCGGCAAGGCGCTGAAGACGGGCGGCCCTCTTATCAAGCTTGGAGACGGGCCCGGCGAGGCGACCAATCGCCCGCCGGTCTTCGCCTTCCATCCGGTCGGCGGGGCGCCTTTCGGCTATCTCGGCCTTGCCGAGGCCCTCACCGACAAACGCGCCGTTTACGGCCTGCAGGCCTCAGGACTCGATGCGGGTGAAGCGGTGGCTGAGACGCTGGATGCCATGGTCGAGAACTATATGGCGGCGATGCGCAGCGTGCAGCCAAAAGGTCCCTACGCGCTGGTCGGCCATTCCTTCGGCGGCCTCCTCGCCTTCGAGATCACCCGGCGGCTGGAAGCGACAGGCGAGGCCGTCGAGCGTCTCGTCATGATCGACACCTCGCCGGCCGGTGAGTTCTGGACAATGGACATGGCAAAGCACACCGCCGCCCGCATCGTGCGCCTCGAACGCGACCGCGCTGGCTCGGACGCGCCGATCGATCCCGAGCAGGAACAGCGCGTCACCGCCGTCGTCGCCAACAATATGCGCCTGTCGCAATCCTACAAACCTGAGCGGATCGAAACGCCACTCGCCTACCTGCGCGTGCGGCGCGGCGATCAACCGCCTGACCCGGCGCGCGAAGCCTACTGGACCAGCCGTTCGGCCCGCCCGGACCTCCAGCCGGCCTGGGACGTCGACCACTTCGCGGTCCTCAACCGCGACAATGCCGCGACGCTGGCCCGGTTCTTCCAGTAGACCGCGGCGCGGGAGAGACAAATCGGCAATCTTGAAGCCCGGCTATTTGGGATTATCTTGCAGGAGTCAGCCTGCCGGATGTGAGCGCTTTATTCGTCGCGGCGCGGGATCGCGCCGGTTTTCGTCTCGTCGATGAGCGCCGGGGCGGAGACGGACGGGCAAAGGCGTGCCGCCGTCTCGGGATCAAGGTCGGGGGAGCAGGTGTCTTCCTGCACCAAGGCCGCCGGATCGAGGTCCTGGAGAAGCGCGAGCGTTTCCGGAGAGGCGGAGATGGCGCCGCGCAGTTCAGGTTTGATGACCGGAGCGGCGGAGGCAAGATCGATCAGAACATCGACCCTCAGATTGATGGGCAGGATGATGTTTTCCGGCAGGGCGACCAAGACGTCGAGAACGCGCGTGTCACGTTTCTCGGTGGGGCCCTCGGCGGTAACCGTCTTGGCCCCGAGACGCGGGCTGATACGCTCGACCGTGCCGGTGAGCTTGCGCGCACCAAAAGCGGCGGCCGAAATCGTGGCCGTCTGACCGATAGCAAGGGCCGCGATATCGGCTTCGTCGATCTGGGTGCGCACGATAAGGCGCGCCGTATCGGCAATCTGCATGACGGGGGCTGCCGCCTGAGACGTGATCGCTTCGCCGGGCTCGCGGTAGCGGCGCAGCACGGTGCCGTCCATGGGCGCCCGGACGTAAGATTTTTCAAGCGCGGCACGGGCTTCGGCGAGCTGGTTTTCGGCGAGTGCGACTTCGCCGCGTGCCGCGTCCACCTCTTCGGGACGCGAACCGTCGCGCAGGATCTTGACCGCCTCAAGGGCTGAAGCCCGTCGTTCGCGGCTGGCGGCGAGTTCGCTGGAGGCCTGGTTCATCGTCTCGCGCGACACCGCGCCCTGGGCAGACAGCGAGCGGCGGCGCTGGAACTGCACCTCGAGAAGTTTCAGCCGGCTTTCCTCCTCACGCAATTGCGCCTCCGCCTGGAGGATCTGCTGCTGACGCGGTCCTTTTTCGATCAGCGCCAGTTGTGCGCGCTTGATCTGAACCGTCGCTTCCGCCTGGGCAACGCGCGCCTTGAGGTCGTCGTTGAAGAGCTGGGCGAGAACCTGCCCTCGCGTCACCCGGTCGCCCTCGTCGGCAAGAACCGCCGCGAGAACGCCGACCATGCCGGGCGCGACATCGGTTGCGCCGCTGCTCGGTTCGACAACACCAAGGCCAGCCACGACGCGCGGCGCCGTCTCGCTTTCAGCTGCGGCGACCAGCGGATTGGCAGGCGTCGTGGCACCCGTCACAACCGGATCGATGGTGACGGAGGGACGCTCCGGCACATCCTGCAGGACGGCAATCGCCGTGGCCGTTGCGACAAAGAGGACGGCGAAACTTGCCGAGGTTCTGGACGCAGCAAACATCAACGCAAACTCCTGCTGAGGCCCGAAGACGCGGCATGAACCGGGCCTGCCTCGGACACGACGAGACCGTCCTCGATGGTAATTGAGCGATCCACCAGATTTTCCACCCGCTGGTCGTGCGAGACGAGCACGACGACGCGATCCTGTTCCCGGGCAAGCCGCCGGAAGGCCTCGACGACAAGCGCGCCGGTCACCCCGTCAAGAGCGGCCGTCGGCTCGTCCGCGAGGATGACGTCCGGCTCGTTCATCAGGGCCCTGGCGACAGCAACGCGCTGGCGTTGGCCGCCCGAGAGCTGACCGGGCTTGTGGTGGGCGCGGTCTGCAAGGCCCACTTCAGCCAGCAGATCGCGTGCCTGCCGTTCGGCGGTGCGCCGATCGACGCCGCGAATGTCGAGCGGGATCGCAACGTTCTCCCAGGCGGTGAGAGTCGGGAAAAGGTTGAAGAACTGGAAGACGAAGCCGATGCGCTTCAGACGCAGGCGCCGCAACTCGGCCGAGGAGGCACCTTCGGTCGTCTCACCGCAAATGGTAACGCGGCCCTTGTCCGGCACCTTGAGCGCGCCCATCAATTGCAGCAGCGTCGTCTTGCCGCTGCCCGAGGGACCGCGCACCATGAGCACTTCGCCGGGTTGCGCCACCAGCGAGACGCCGCGCAGGGCATGCGTTCCCGTCTCGCCCTTGCCATACCAGAGCTGGGCGTTCTCGACACGAATGGCACGATCGAAACCGGTCATCGGAACACACTCGTCGGGTCGATCGTCATCAGCTTGCGGATCGCAACGAGGGCGGACAGGCAGCACATGACGAGGGCGGCAAGACCAAGGCCGACAAGGGCGGTTGGTGGGAGCAGGATGGCCGCCGGGGAATTGCGCGCCAGAAAGGCCACGACGCTGGCGATCACCGCCGCGATCGCATAGCCAACCCCACCGCAGATGAGGGCCTGCTTCAGCACGATGGCGTTGAGATAGCCGTGGCCAGCGCCGATCGCCGACAGTGTCGCATATTCGCTGATCCGCTCCAGCGTCGCGGCATAGAGTGTCTGGGCGAGGATGACCACGCCGACGATGGCGCCGAGCGAGGCGCCCAGCAGCAGCGCCGTTCCGGCACCGGTCGTAAAGATCCAGTAATTGCGCGACTTGTCGGCGAAGGCGTCGGCGGTCATGACGTCCGTGTCCGGCGCCACGGCCTGCAGACGGGTAACGAGATCATTAATGGCGACGCCCGGCGCGGCCTTGACCAGCACATAACTTGCATCGCCATCCTGCACGTCGGTGTAGCGCAGGGCGTTGTTATAGGTCGTGAAGACGTAGGGCGCCTGGGTGAAAGTACGCGCGCCCTCGGTAAAGCCGGCAACGATTGCGCGCCGGCCGTTGATCTCCACCCGGTCGCCGATCTGCGAGACGCCAAGCTTGCCCGCATAGAGCCGATCGATCATGACGGCGCCCGGCGCGGCAAGATCTGCCACCGAGCCTTCGACCACATTCCAGGGACTGGCCAGGTCGCCCAGCGGATCGAAGCCGACGATGATCACGAGCTGGGCCCCCCCCTGCGGGCGCCGCCAGGTGACGAAGCGGACAATATGCCGGCTGACGGTCTCGACGCCTTCCGTCTTGAGAGCGCGGAAGACGCTGCGCTGCGGCTGGAGGGAGGCCTGGTCCACATTGGTCGTGCCGCGCGGCACCATCCAGATATCGGCGCGCGCATTGTCCACAAGTCCGGCGGTCGTTACGGAAAATCCAAGCAGCATGCCCATCTGGATCGCCATGAGCACCACGGCGAAGACAACGCCGATCAGGGTCGCGATGAAGCGAACCGGCTCATGGACGAGATTGCGCCAGGCAATCAGGGTTGTCATGCGGCAACGCGCTCCACTGTTGGGCGGGAGAAGACCGGCTGGCGCGGCGCGCGAACGGTCCTTTCCATGATCCCGTCCAGAAATATGAGAGTATGGTAAACAAACGCCTAACCGACGCCCTCGAATACCGCCTTCGGACGCAGTCGCCCGCCGACTGCAATCACGTCGCGAAGATCGCTGAAAGCTGCGGCAGGCGCCTGTCTTATCGGCGAACTTTCGCTTTGATTGCCCAGAGTTTAGGCAGCGCAGACGATTGACGCGAAAGAGGACATCGCATAGCCTTTCCCATACATAAGGCCTTCCGGCCGACGGCAATCGAGCCCCGAACCCGCTAGAAAAGCGGCTCGGGGCTTTTTGTTTTTTCAGCCGGAGCAAGGATCAAGGAGTCGGATTTCGCATGGCGCGCGACACGGTACCGGTTTCGGTTCTCTACTCCAGCACCGGCTCATACGCAGCGTACGGGCGCGATGCGGCCGCTGGCGCCATGGCTGCCATTTCCGAGATCAACGCCGATGCCTCCCTGCCCTTCTTGCTGAAGGCCCGCGTCAGCGATCCCGGCGGCCATGCCGAACGCTACGCGCAAATGGCCAAGGAGGCGGCAGTACAGGATGGCTGTCGACACATCATCGGCTGCATCACCTCGTGGAGCCGCAAGGATGTTCTGCCGGTCGTCGAACGTCACGACGGACAGCTCTGGTACGCCTTTCCCTATGAGGGCTATGAAGCCAATGAGCGGGTGATCTATCTCGGCCCCTGTCCGAACCAGCATCTGCTGCCCCTCTTCGGCCATGTGCAGCCGCGTTTCGGCAATCGCGCCTTCTTCGTCGGATCGAACTACATCTGGGGCTGGGAAGTCAGCCGCATTGCGCGGGAACTGGTCGAGGGTGACGGCGGGCGCGTGCTGTCGGACCGGTTCGTGCCGCTCGGCTCCATCGAGGTCGATCACCTGATCCGCGAGATCGCGACGCTGAAGCCGGGTTTCGTGCTGACCAATCTCGTGGGCGCCTCCGCAGCGGCCTTCATCGCGGCCTATGGGACGTTCCGGGCCGAGACACCGGAGGCGCCGCCGCTGGTGGCCTGTAACCTGACGGAGATCGATCTCGAAACGCTTTCGCCGGCCGCACGGGCCGGGCATATCGCCACCTCCACCTATTTCCACCGGCTGGAGACGCCGGAAAACCGGGCATTCAAGGCGCGCATGCTGGCGCGGCACGGCCAGCAGCGGCGCCTGTCGGCCGCGTTCGTGGCGGGCTATACCGGCGTTTCCGTGCTCGCCCGCGCCATGGTCGATGCGGGCACGGACGAGCCGGCGGCGATCCGGAAGGTGGTGACCTCGCGTGCGTTCGAAACACCGCTCGGCGCACTGACCATCGACGCCCGCAATCAGCATGCAGCGCTGGTGCCGCATCTCGCCCTTTCGGACCGCGACGGCGCGTTCGATATTTTCGAGAGCGCCGCGGCGCCGATCGATGCTGATCCCTATCTCGTTCGTTCCCTGCCGCGCGTCGGTCCGGTGGTGATTGGCACTCCGAGCCTGAGGGTGATCAAATGAACCGCAAGGCGCCCCTCTCGCAAATCTTTTCGCGTGCCGTGATCCTGCATCGAGACCACCCCTCCATCGATGCGCTTCGCCGGCAGCTGGAGCTCTTGCATATCGAGGTCGTCACGGTCTGGCCGCAGCTCGACGAAGCCCATGCGACGGCCGATGTCGTCTTCTTCGATGCGGATATGGGCCATGATGGACAGTTTCCCTGGCCGGCGGGCTATGCGCCGATGCCGATGATCGCGCTGATCGGCACGGAAGCGCCTGGCCGTGTGCAATGGGCACTTGCGCAGGGCTCCAACGCCCATCTTCTCAAGCCCATCGGCTCGACCGGTGCCTATAGCGCGCTGCTGATCGCCCGCCATGCCTGGGACATGGCCCGCAGCCAGGCCGACGACATCCGCGCGCTGGAAGATCGCCTGCGCCAGCGCCCGGTGGTGGTGCGTGCCGTGCTGAAGCTCATCCAGAGCGAGGGGCTGGACGAGGCGGGCGCATGGAAGCGCATGCGCCGCATCGCCATGGACTGGAGCATGAGCATCGAGGAGACGGCAGAAGCGATCTGCCGGGACGAACGCCGCCTGAAGGGCGGTTTGTGAACAACACTGAAGGAGACAGTGACGTGACTACGATCACAGAGGGCTTTGCCCCCTACGGCGAGTACAAGACCTGGTACCGGGTGACGGGCGACCTCACGTCCGGCAAGCCGCCGCTTCTCGTTGCCCATGGCGGTCCAGGCTGCACGCACGACTATGTCGACAGCTTCAAGGACATTGCCGCCACGGGCCGCGCCGTCATTCACTACGACCAGGTCGGCAACGGCAAGTCCACCCATCTGCCGGAAAAGGGCGGCGACTTCTGGACCGTCGATTTCTTCAAGGCGGAGATGCACAATCTCATCGACCATCTCGGCATTCGCGATGCCTATTGCGTACTCGGCCAGTCCTGGGGCGGCATGCTCGGTTCGGAATTTGCCGTAGACCAGCCGGCCGGCCTGAAGGCGCTCGTGATTGCCAATTCGCCCGCCTCGCTGCGCACCTGGGTAGCCGAAGCCAACCGCCTGCGCGCCGAACTGCCGGAAGACGTACAGGCGACGCTGTTGAAGCATGAGGCGGCCGGCACCACCGACAGCGCCGAATACATGGCCGCGACGGATGTCTTCAACGAGCGCCACGTCTGCCGCATCGTGCCGATGCCGCCGGAGGTCAAGCGGACCTTCGATGCGATTGCGAGCGATCCGACCGTCTACCACACCATGAACGGCCCAAACGAATTCCACGTCATCGGCACCATGAAGGACTGGACCATCGAAGGCCGCCTTTCCACCATCAACGTGCCGGTTCTCCTGATTTCCGGCCGCTTCGACGAAGCGACCGAAGCCTGCGTGCAGCCCTTTGCCGACGAGATCCCGGACGTGCGCTGGACGATCTTCGAACAGTCGAGCCACATGCCGCATGTGGAAGAGCGCGAGGCCTGCATGGCCGTGGTCGGCGCCTTCCTGGACGAGAAGGCAGGCTGATCACCCCATAACCAGAAGCCGCCCGCAAAGGGCGCAGACCGAACCACGAAACCAGAGGGAAACGAAGACATGACGACCATGCGCCTGAAGCGCCTCGCCCGCCGGGCAGGCCTCATCACCGCCGGCATGCTGCTGGCCCAGACCGCCCTATCGAGCGGCGCCCTGGCCGACGAACGCGCCGACCTGATGGCCAAGCATCGCGGCGGCACCATCACGCTCGCCGCCGTCTCGGCCGCCGGCACCGTCGATCCGATGATCAACTACACGGCCCAGTTCTGGCAGATCTACCAGTTGACCTATGACGGTCTCGTCAAGTTCAAGCAGGCCGGCGGTACGGACGGCTTCGAGATCGTTCCCTCGATCGCCGAAGAGATCCCGCAGGCCACGAATGACGGCAAGACCTATGTCTTCAAGATCCGCAAGGGCATCAAGTTTTCGAATGGCAAGGATGTGACGCCGGCCGACGTCGTCGCCTCCTTCCAGCGCATCTTCAAGGTCAAGGGTCCGACGACGGGCAGCTTCTACAACGGCCTCGTCGGCGCTGACGCATGCATCGCGGATGCCGCGACCTGCACGCTGGACGGCGGCGTCGTCGCCGACGAGGCAGCCGGCACCGTGACGATCAACCTGACGGCGCCGGACGCGGAAATCTTCTCCAAGCTCGCCGTGCCGCACGCCTCGATCCTTCCGGCCGATGCGCCGCTGGCCGATGCCGGCACCACGCCGATCCCGGGCACCGGGGCCTATTACATCGACAGCTACAATCCCAACGAACAGATGGTCATCAAGCGCAATCCGCACTTCAAGGAGTGGAGCGTCGACGCCCAGCCGGACGGCTATGCGGACGAGATCGTCTACAAGTTCGGTCTGACGGAAGAGGCGACCATCAACGCCATCATCAACGGACAGATCGACTGGATGTTCGATGCGCCGCCGTCCGACCGCCTCGCGGAGATCGGCTCGAAATATGCCTCGCAGATCAAGATCGATCCGCTGGCCGCCTTCTGGTACGCGCCGATGAACACCAATCTGCCGCCCTTCGACAATGTGAAGGTGCGCCAGGCCGTCAACTACGCGCTCGACCGCGATGCGCTCGTCGGCCTCTTCGGCGGCGAAGCGCTGGCCCAGCCGACCTGCCAGATCCTGCCGCCGGACTTCCCCGGCCATGTGGATGATTGCAGCTACACAGCCGAGCCCGGCCCGGAATGGGTCGGCCCGGACATGGAAAAGGCCAAGGCCCTCATTGAGGAAAGCGGTACCAAGGGCCAGAAGGTCACCGTCATTGCCGAGGACAACGCCGTGTCGCGCGGCATCGGCACCTATCTGCAGAGCCTGCTTAGCGAACTCGGCTATGATGCCTCGATGAAGGCGATCTCGCCGAACATCCAGTTCACCTACATCCAGAACACCAACAACAAGGTGCAGATGAGCATCTCGCAATGGTACATGGATTATCCGGCGGCCTCGAACTTCCTGAACGTGCTGCTCTCCTGCGCGTCCTTTGTGCCGGGCAGCGATTCCTCCATCAACATTTCCGGCTACTGCAACAAGGATCTGGACGCCAAGATGAAGGAAGCCATGACGCTGGCGCTGACCGACCCGGACGCCGCCAACGCCCTCTGGGCCGATGTCGACAAGGGTTTCATGGAGCAGGCACCGCTTGCTCCGCTCTTCACGCCGAAAAGCGTCAACTTCACCTCCGCCCGCCTCGACAACTACGTCTTCAACAAGCAGAACCGCTGGCTCATCTCCCAGTCCTGGGTGAAGTAAGCCGGATGCTTCGACAAGGGCTTCCCCGGCTCTGATTGACAGGCCGGGGAAGCCGGGGCGCCGGCAACGGCGCCATCGGAAGGCGGACGGCCAGCGGACCACCGCCCGCACTTCCCCGATCAGAGAGCCCGGAGCCGCCACTTGCGGCTGGCTTCGGGCATGCCCCCAACTGTCGCGCCCGGCGCCCGGCAACCGCTTCTCGGGATTGAGATGACTGACGCAACCGCATCCGCTGAACCGCTCGCAGACCTTCCGGCAACCGCGCCGACCGGCAGCAAAAACCGCCGCGCGAGCTCCAACCCCTGGGCGCGTGCATGGCGGATCCTCAAGCGCGACCGTCCCACGCTTCTTGCGGCCGCGATGCTGGCAATCATCGTGCTCTCCAGCCTCTGCGCCCCGCTCTATGCATCCTATGTGTCCGGCACAGATCCCTTCCGCTCCTCGCTCAGCGCCCGCATCATGGTCGATGGCAAGCGCGTCAAGGTCATGCAGGCCTCGACGGAAGGCCTCGGCCTTGGCGTGAGTCCGATCGGCCCGACCTGGGGCCCGCAATATCTGCTCGGCGCCGATACGCAGGGCCGTGATGTGGCCGCCCGCCTTCTCTATGGCGGCCGCAACTCGCTGCTGATCGCGGCAACCTCCACCGCCATCTGCCTCTGTCTTGCGGCCATCGTCGGCATTTCCGCCGGCTTCTTCGGTGGCTGGGTCGACAAGGTCCTCTCGCGTATCCTCGACATTCTCTGGGCCTTCCCGGTCTACCTGCTCGCCATTTCCCTCTCCATCGTCTTCATCTCGCAGGGCATCGTCATCGGCCCGATCGAGATTCGTGCCGACAGCCTGCTGCTGCCCATCTTCATTATCGGCATCATCTACGTGCCCTACGTGGCGCGCCCCGTGCGCGGCCGCGTACTGGCATTGAAGGAGAGTGAATTCGTGCTGGCCGCCCGCGGCCTCGGCATTCCCGCCTGGCGCATCCTCTTGCATGACATCCTGCCCAACGTTTCGACCATGCTGATCGTCTTCGTGCCGCTGATGATGGGGCTCAACATCATCATCGAATCCTCCCTGTCGTTCCTGTCGATCGGCGTGCAGGCGCCGGATGCCAGTTGGGGCACGATCATCCAGGATGGGCAGACGCTGCTCTACTCCCGCCCCGCCGTGGCGCTCGCGCCGGGTATCGCCATCGTGCTGACGGTTCTCTCGCTCAACGTGCTCGGCGACAGCCTGCGCGATGCGCTCGACCCGCGCACCAAGCTCGTGTGAGGGTCCAGCCCATGGTTTTCGCCATCCTCCAGCGCCTCGGACAAATGCTTTTCGTCATGTTCGGCATCTCTGCGCTCGTGTTCCTGATCTTCTTCGCCACGCCCGGCTCCGATCCCGCCGCCCGCATCGCCGGACGCAATGCTGCGCAGGAAACCGTGGAAGCCGTGCGCAAGGAATTCGGCTTCGACCAGCCCCTGCCGATCCAGTACGGCGTCATGATGAAGCGCCTCTTCATCACGCAGGACCTCGCTTCCTTCGTCAATCGCGGCCTGCGCGTGGTGCCCGCCGTGATGGACGCGGCGCCGGTGACGTTGTCGCTCGTGGCGGGGGCGGCGGTGCTGTGGGTGATCGGCGGGATCTTCGTCGGCGTGCTGGCGGCGCTGACGCGCGATACGCTGATCGACCGCGGCCTGATGGTGCTGGCGCTGATCGGCGTCTCCATGCCCGTCTACTGGCTGGGCGAGGTCATGAACCTCATCAGCCAGAGTCGCTTCCACGACACGATCTTCTTCTCCTGGGTGCCGGCGCTTGGCTACAAGCCGCTGACGGAAGACCCGGTCGGCTGGTTCAAGACGCTGGTCATTCCGTGGTTTACGCTCGCCGCCCTTTACATCGGCATCTACGGCCGCGTGCTGCGCGCCAATCTGGTCGAGGCCTATCAGGAGGATTTCATCCGCACGGCGCGCGCCAAGGGTCTTTCGCCGGCCCGCGTCATGCTGCGCCATGCGCTGCGCACCTCGCTGATCCCCTTCGTCACCATGTTCGGCCTCGATTTCGGCGTGCTGGTGGGCGGCTCTGCCTTGCTGACAGAGGTCGTCTTCGGCCTCAACGGCGTCGGACGCCTCACCTATCAGGCGCTCCTCAACCTCGACCTGCCGATGATCCTCGGAACCGTCATGTACGCTTCCTTTTTCGTGGTGATCGCCAATGCGCTCGTCGATCTCGTCTATGTTGTGATCGATCCACGCGTCCGGGGAGCCTGAGATGAGCACCAAACCCATCCTTCTCGATGTCAACGGCCTTTCGGTCTCGTTCGCGACCGACAACGGGCCGGTCCAGGCCGTGCGCGACGTTTCCTTCCGCGTGCACGAGGGCGAGATACTCTCGATCGTCGGGGAAAGCGGCTCGGGCAAGTCGGTGACGCTGCTGTCGCTGCTCGGCCTGCATGATCGCAAGACGACGCGCGTCGAAGGCGCCGTCTCCTTCAAGGGCCAGCCGATCCTCGATTTGCCCGCCAGCAAGATGCGCGCGATCCGCGGCAAGGAGATCGGGCTGATCTCGCAGGACCCGATGACGGCGCTGACACCGGTCTATACGATCGGCTGGCAGATTGCCGAACAGATCCGGGCCCACGAAACCATCTCCGCCCGCGCTGCCCGGCTGCGTGCCATCGAGCTGCTTGGCGAGGTGGGTCTTTCCAATCCCGGCGAAGCGGTGGACCGCTATCCGCACCAGCTCTCGGGCGGCATGCGCCAGCGCGCCGTGATCGCCATGGCGCTGTCCTGCAATCCGTCCCTCCTCGTCGCCGACGAGCCGACGACGGCGCTCGACGTGACGGTGCAGGCGCAGGTGCTCGATCTCCTGCTTCGGCTGCGCAAGGACTTCGGCTCCGCCATCATTCTCATCACCCACGACATGGGCGTGGTGGCCGAGGTGGCCGAACAGGTGGCGGTCATGTATGCCGGCCGCATCGTCGAGCGCGGGCCGACCGAGGCCGTCTTTGATGCGCCGCTGCATCCCTACACCTGGGGCCTGATGGCCTCCATCCCGCCGCTGACCGGCAAGCGGCTGTCGCGTCTCACCTCGATCCCCGGCATGCCGCCAACGCCGGAGAGCATCCCGCCGGGGTGCGGCTTTGCCCCACGTTGTCTCTTCACCCGGCCCGAATGCGCTGATCGTCCGCCGCTGCGCAAGTCCGGCGAACAGGCCGCTCTCTGCGTGCTGGACGATGCGGAACGGCCAGCCCTGCGCCGGCGCGCCCTGCCGCAGGAGGAACTGGCATGACCCCGACCAACCCGCACCCCGCCACGACGACGGCCCCCCTCCTCACCGCCAGGAACCTCACCAAGACCTTCGTCGTCGGCAAGACGCTGCGCCCTGGTTCCGGCCGTCTGCTGCACGCCGTCAACGGGATCGATCTTGAGGTCCGTCCCGGCGAAACGCTTGGCCTTGTCGGCGAATCCGGTAGCGGCAAGTCCACGCTCGGCCGCTGCCTCACGCGCCTTTACGACATTTCCGGGGGAACGCTGACTTTCGAGGGACAGGACATCACCAGGGCGGGGACGCGGGACTTGAAGCCTGTGCGCCGGCGCATGCAGATGATCTTCCAGGACCCGTCTGCCTCGCTCAATCCGCGCCGCCGTATCCGCGACATGCTGGCCGAGGTGCTGACCGTCCACAAGATCCGCGAAGGTGCCGCCGTCAATGAACGGCTGGAGGAACTGATGGAACTGGTGGGCCTTCGGCGGGAATATCTCGAGCGCTATCCGCACGAGTTTTCCGGCGGCCAGCGCCAGCGCATCGGCATTGCCCGCGCGCTCGCCGTCGAACCGCAACTGATCGTGGCCGACGAGCCGGTGTCGGCCCTCGACGTTTCGGTGCAGGCGCAGGTCGTCAACCTCTTCGACGAACTGCGCGAGAAGCTGAACCTCACCTACGTCTTCATTGCCCACGATCTGGCTGTCGTGCGCCACGTTTCCACCCGCGTCGCGGTGATGTATCTCGGCTCGATCGTGGAAACCGGAGAGACCGAAGCGCTCTATGCCACACCGCGCCATCCGTATACGCGAGCGCTTCTGTCGGCGATCCCACAGCCCCACAACCGGGAACGGCGCGAGCGTGTCCTTCTCACCGGCGAAATCCCGAGCCCCCTCAATCCGCCGCCAGGCTGCGCATTTTCCACGCGCTGTCCGAAGGCAGCGGACCTGTGCCGGCAGACAAAGCCGGCGCTCGTTGAACGTGAGTCGGGGCGACAAATAGCCTGCCATTTCCCCGAGGAATGAGATCACAATTCGTGATGCCGGAGGCAGAAACGTCACGCCACTTGATTGATGTGCAACAATAAAAGCCAATCAACCCGTTGGTTTCGGCAAAATTTGATTTGTGTCAAATTTTAATGATCAACTTTTCGCTAATGCAAGGGTAAACTGTATCAGTTTTGCGGATTGACGCGATTTTTCGTTGCAGATTGCCGCTTTTTCACGCAACACTGAGCTACAAACAAATCTTACATGAAACGGTGTGTCGATGACCAAGAAATCCCCCCATGCCATTGATATCCACGTCGGCAACAGGCTTCGCCTGCGGCGTGCAATGCTCGGCATGAGCCAGGAGAAGCTCGGCGACCATCTGGGCATCACTTTCCAGCAGGTCCAGAAATACGAAAAGGGCACGAATCGCATCAGCGCCAGCAAGTTGCAAATGGCCTCTGAAGTGCTCGGCGTGCCGGTCGCCTATTTCTTCGAAGGAACCAGCCAGCCGCAGGTTCAGGAAGTCAACTCCGGCTTCTACGCTGGCGACGACGTCCTCGAATTCATTGCCACGCGCGAAGGCCTCGCCATCAACCGCGCCATCCTCGGGATTCATGACCAGCGCGTGCGCACCAAGCTGCTCGGTCTTCTGAAGAGCCTGTCCGGCATGGCCGACGATGTCGCGCCGTCTGCCGATGCTCGTCACGAAGAGGCACCGCGTCTGTCGTGAGCCCCTACCGGCTTCTCACTTTCGGCGAGCTGCGCCTTGTCGATACGGGAGGCCGGGATGTGCGCGTGCCGCGGAAGGCCCTGCTGCTTTTGGCAAGACTTCGGCTTTCCGACGGCGGCGCCATCAGCCGCGACGATGCGGCTGATTTTCTCTGGACGGTCGATGATCACGCGCTTGCGCTGACGAACTTGCGCAAGATGCTTTCGCGCGTCCAGACCATGCAGTCCGAACTCGCAAGTGCCTTCGTCGTGGCGGACGGTCGTCGGCTGAAGCTGGCGGACGGTGCCTTCACCTCTGACCTAGACGCCTTTGATGATACCGAGGTCGGCGCATCGACTCTTGTGGAGCTGTGTGATCGCGGCTTTCTGCGCGAGGCCTGCGACGGTATCGGCGTGATCGAGCGGTGGGCGGAAAGCCAGCGTCTTCGGCAGCTCGCGATCATCCGGACCCGCCTGTTGAATGCGGCCTCCGTTGCCGGCATGGATTTCCTCAGCCTGCGCAAGGCTGCCTATTTTCTTCTCGACCGTTTCCCCGACGACAACGAAGTTCGCGATCTCGTCACGGGCGCCGCCGGGAGCCCGCCGTCACCGCCGGCAAAGATCGAGCTGTCGGTGCCGGCCGCCCCGCGCGAGGCGGCACCCGCTGCGCTTTCCAGGCAGGCGATGAGCTTCGCCGGGCCACGTGTCGCGCTCCTCCCGCCAGCCGGCCACCCCGCCGCGGACAGGGATTTTAACCTCTCCACCGCGCTGGTCGATGACGTCGCCATCTGCCTGTGCGCGCTCCGGGCTTTCGCGATGGTGGCGCCCTATACGGCCGAGCGCATTCGCGGGAGCCACGACAAGGCGGGGCTGCTCGCCAAGCACGACATCACCTACGTGATCGATACGCGCCTGTCGCAACAAAGTCTGGTGATGCAGATCATCTTCGTGCCCTCCGACAGCATCATCTTTGCCGAACGCTACGACATTTCCGAGGCGAACCTCGCCCACAGCCGGCGCGGGCTCGCCGAGGCCATCAGCAGCACGATCCTGTCGACCCTCTCCCGGAACGAGGCGGCGCGGGTGGACTACGAGCTCAATCCGCAAGCCTACCGCCGCTACCTGATGGGCGTGCAGCAAATGAACCGGTTGACCCTGCCATCGATCCGTGCGGCGCGGCGCACTTTCCGCGATACGCTGAAGGAGCGGGAGGATTTCGCTTTTGCCTATGGCGGCCTTGCCCGCACCTTCACCAGCGAATGGATCCTGACGGCGCGCGGCGATACCGAGCTTCTGCGCAAGGCGGAGGAGGCTGCCATTGCCGCCATCGCACATGGACCGGAGATTGCCTCAAGCCACAAGGAGCTCGGCCGCGTGCGCCTTTATCTCGGCCAGTTGGACGAGAGCCTGGAAGCGCTCGAGAACGCCGAACGACTGAGCCCGCATTATGCCGACGCGATCTCCACCCATGCCGACACGCTCGTGCATGCCTCTCGGCCGCGTGAGGGACTGGAAAAGATCGAGCGCGCCATTGCGCTCAACCCGCTTGGGCCGGACGAATATTTCTGGAGCGCGGCGGGCGCGAGTTTCTTCCTCGAAGATTATGAGACGTGCATTGCCTACGTCCAGCGGATGGGCGATGCCTCCTGCGCCTATCGTCTCCTTGCCGCCGCGCTCGCCATGTCGGGCGACAAACAGAAGGCGCATCAGTATCGGCGCAAGGACATGCAGGAAAATCCGCAATTTTCCCTGACACAATGGCTTGCCGTCGTTCCGATCCGCGAAAGCTGGCAAAAGGATCTCTATCGTGAAGGCCTCACAAAGGCCGGCTATGAAAACTGATCCGCTCTTGAAGCGGCCCAACCCCGAGAAAGGAAGACACAAATGGCAGATGTGATCATGATCGGCGTACCGGGTGACAGCAAAGTCTATATTGCAGACCTCAAGGCCGGGACCGTGACCGCGATGGACGAAGCCGGCCAGGCGGCAGCCAACAGCCTGCGCGCCGGCGATGCCGCCTATGTGAAGGGCGTCAACTTCGCCGTCGCCGTCGACGCGATCGAACCGGCAGCCGCCGGCGTCTTCGACACGCATTAAGCCCGATGCGGGGAGATCGGGCCTGCAGTCCGGCCGAGACCTATGGACGCGTCGCCGGCCTGCTCCCCGCTTTCGGCATCACCCGTGTTGCCCGCCAGACAGGCCTTGATCGCATCGGTCTGCCTGTCTGGCTGGCGCTTACCCCGAATGCGCGCTCCATCGTCGTCGCGCAGGGAAAGGGGCAGACCGATGAGGACGCCCGCACATCGGCCGTCATGGAGGCGCTGGAACGGGTCGTCGCCGGCGCGCCGCACTGCCCGATCCGCCAGGCATCACCGGACGAATTGGCGGCGGAAGGACAGCCTTTCCTCTTGCTGACATCGTATCTGGCACCGCACCGGCCGGCGCCCGCCGCGGATGAGGTGATCGACTGGATCACGGGGACCGACCTTGTCGACGGCAGCCTCATCCACCTGCCGGAAGAGGCGGTCGTGCTCGACCGCAGCCGGCTCGACGCCCGCTACTGGCAATCCTCCGACGGACTGGCCTCCGGCAACACGCTGGACGAGGCCATCAGCCATGCCGTCTACGAGCGCATCGAACGCGACGCGCAGGTGCTGTGGCAGATCGGTCCGCATGCGGGCCGCGCCGCAAGCTGCATTGCCCCCGAAACCTATGCAGACGATCCGGGGATTGCCGCTATCCTCTCCCGGCTGGCCGCCGCTGACATGACGCTGCGCGTCTTTGACATGACCAGCGATATCGGCGTTCCCTGCTTCACCGCCTATCTCGTGGCCGACGAACTGCTGGCATCCGGCACGGCCCGCTTCGTGGATGTGACCTACGGGGCCGGCTGCCATCCTGTGCCGCACCGGGCCATGATGCGTGCGCTGACGGAGGCGGTCCAGTCCCGCATCACCTTTATCGGCGGGGCACGCGACGATGCCTTTCCCGCCGTCTACGGGCGCGCGCTGCCTGACGAGACGCTTCGGCTCATGGCCGCCGTGCCGCATGAGGTGCCTGCGCGGCCGGGTTTCGAGGGTGGATTCGATCGCCTGATCGAGCGCCTTTCCGACCTCAAGCTCGGGCCGGTCATCGCGGTTCGCCTGAGCGGTGCGGACCTGCCCTTCGCCGTCGCCAAGGTCATCATGCCCGCGCTTGAAAATCCGGAAGGCCGGCGCGCCCTGCGATACGGATCTCGGGCCCTCGCCAAGGCCATGTTCGCGTGAGGTGACGGGGCGATGAAAATTCTCTTTGCCGGCCCGACGCTTCCTGATGCTGCCGCGCGCGTGCCATCCGGCATCGTCTGCCGCGGGCCGGTGCTGCAGGGGGACGTGCACGCCGCTGTCGAGGACGGGGCAAGCGCCATAGGGATCATTGACGGCGGCTTCGAGTTTACCGCGCCGGTCTGGCACAAGGAAATTCTCTTCGCTCTTGAGGCCGGTGTTCGCGTCATTGGTGCAGCCAGCATGGGGGCCCTGCGCGCCGTGGAGTGCGAGGCCTTCGGCATGCAGGGGGTGGGCCGGGTCTTCGAGGACTACCGTGCCGGTCGGCGCATCGACGACGGCGACGTCGCTCAGCTTCACGGACCGGAAGCGCTGGGCTTTCTGCCGCTGACCGAACCGCTCGTCAATGTCAGCGCGACGCTGGAGGCCCTGGTGGCCGAGGGACGGCTGGATGAGCCCGTGGCGTCAGAACTCTTGTGCGCTGCAGAACGCCTCTTCTTCAAGGACCGGACATGGGCTGCCATCGTCAACGCCGTGACGACAGTCGAGGATCAGCAGCGCGCAAGATTGCGGCGCCTGCTGCGTCATCACCGTGTCGATCAAAAGCGCCTCGATGCGCTGGAGCTTGTCGCCACCCTGGCCGGCTGGCCGGAGGACCGGGACCCGCAACCCACCGGCTGGCGCTTCATCCGCACCAGCCTGTGGGAAGAGATGCTTTTGCTCCCGCGGCCGCGAAGACAAGACACTGAAAGCGGATGTTAATTTAGAGAGTTACTCAAGTCGAAAGAGGTGCAATCGTTTTCTATCTAAGGGCGTGTCACGCTGATGTCACGCCACAGAAGCCGTTTCTGCGAATATTGTGAAAGTCAACGAAAGCGGAGACTTCCACAATGACCCATTCCCGCCAGCCGGCCCAGCTCGCGGACAGCGCGACGATCGACCCCGAGACCGAGGAGCTTCAGGCGCTGACAAGGCTGGTGTTCTTCGCCCGCGCGACGGCAGCACCGATCTGCTCGGAAGAGGTCGTCTACTGCCTTGATCTCGCGCTGCAGCAACTGGCCAAGGACATGCGCGAGCGTGCGGCACCCTGGCCGGACATGTCGCATTTCGTCGAAGCGACACTCGTTCGCCAGTAACCGATCGGCGCCCGCCGATCGCGGGCCTTGCTGTCAGCCTCTCCTGCCCTCTCCCATCAGGCGTTCGGTATCCCATCGCTGATTGCCAAGCGGAAGCGCCGGATCTGCGTTTATAGCTTTTACCCTCAACCACCGCGCAGAAGTTGCAGCGCGATCAGGACCATCACGAGGGCGATCAGGCCTTCGAGGATGCGCCAGGCGGTTGGTCGGGCAAAGATCGGTCGAAGCCGCTTTGCGCCGAAGCCGAGCGCAAAGAAGAAAACCAGCGACGCGCACATCGCCCCGGCAGCGAAAACGGTCTCGGCTCCGGGGAAACGGGTCGACAAGGTGCCGAGCAGGACGACCGTATCCAGATAGACATGTGGATTGAGCCAGGTTAGCGCAAGGCAGGTCAAAAGCGTGGTGCGAAGGCTCGCAGCCTGTCCGCCGTCAACCGAAAGAGCGCCAGTGCCGCTGATCGCCGATCGAGCGCTGCGGATGCCGTACCAGATGAGAAAGGCCGCCCCGCCATACCGCATAGCCGGATCGAGCCAGGGCAGGACGGCCGCGATCCGGCCGAAGGCGGTGACGCCAATCAGGATCAGGAGCGCGTCCGAGAGCGCGCAGGCGAGGCAGACGGCCAGAACATGCTCGTTGCGCAGGCCTTGCCGGAGCACAAACGCATTCTGCGCACCGATGGCCACGATCAGGCTCAACCCCATCGTAAAGCCCGTTGCAAAAACCGGCATTCTGATCCCCATCCGTTGCTCGCATCTTCGCTCACTATCGCAACTTCGATCTCTGGGGTACTTAATCTTCCTGATCGCAATGAAGGAACGCTAAGACCGTGATCGATTATGCCGCCCTGCGCGCCGTGTCGGCCGTCGTCGAGACAGGCAGTTTCGAAAAGGCCGCCCGTCTTCTCAACATCACGCCTTCGGCGGTCTCCCAGCGCGTCAAGCAGATTGAGGACAGGCTTGGCACGGTGCTGATCGTGCGCGGAAATCCGTGCCGGGCGACCGAAAACGGCGACTGGCTATGCCGTCATATGGAGACGGTGGGTCTTCTGGAGGCCGATCTCATGGAGCGCCTGCCGGCCCTGCGAGGTGTCGAAGGGTCGGAGCATCGCGTAACGGTGTCGATTGCGGCGAATGCCGATAGCTTAGCGACCTGGTTTCTCGTACCGCTGGCCGCATTCGGCGAAAGCAGCGCTCACCTTGTCCATCTTTCCGTCGATGATGAGGACCATACGGCGCAATGGCTACAGCGCGGCGCGGTGCTGGCGGCCGTGACCAGCCTGGAAAAGCCCGTGCCGGGCTGCCGGCACCATGCGCTGGGCAAGTTGCGTTACCGCGCCACCGCCAGCCCGGACTTCCTTCGTCGCTATTTTCCGGATGGTGTGAATGCCGAGGCGCTGGCCCGTGCGCCTTGTCTCACCTTCAGTCAGAAGGACCGGTTGCAGGCGCGCTGGATGGAGGCGGCGTTCGGACGCGAGATGGCGGGCCCCACCCATTGCCTCCCCTCGACGCATGCCTTCGTCGAGGCAAGCCTTGCCGGCATGGGGTGGGGGATGAACCCGGAGACGCTCGTTACAACGCATCTTCAAAGCGGGTCTCTGGTGGAACTGATCGCGGAGGCACCGCTCGATATTCCACTCTTCTGGCAGATCAACCGGCTGACGGCCGATCGGCTGGATGGCCTGACGCGCGCGGTGCTCTTAGCGGCGCGTCAGGCGCTCTTGCGATAGCCGGATCAGAATTCCTGCCAGTCGTCCGACTTCAGAGCCGTATTGCCACGGGTCGCCGGAATGGCGGCGCGACGCGGCGCGGGCGCGGCCGAGCGCGGTTCCGGCTGGCTACGAGGCGCCGGAGCGGCGGCCCGCGGTGCCTGGGAGGCCGTGCCGGACAGTTCGAAGCGGGCGATGAGCTGCCGCAGCGTCTCGGTTTCCTGCGCAAGAGTTGCAGAGGCCGCATTGGTCTCTTCCACCATGGCCGCGTTCTGCTGGGTCACCTGGTCCATTTGGTTGACGGCGCTGTTGACCTCGGAGAGGCCGACCGACTGTTCGCGCGCCGAGCTGGCGATGGCCTGCATATGTTCATTGACGAGGGAGATGTTGCCCTGGATGAGCTTCAGCGCATCACCGGTCTCGCTGACGAGCTTGACACCCGACTTCACCTCGTCCGAGGAGTTGCGGATCAGGTCCTTGATTTCCTTGGCCGCCTGGGCGGAGCGCTGTGCGAGTTCACGCACCTCCTGCGCGACGACGGCGAAACCCTTGCCGGCCTCGCCGGCGCGAGCCGCTTCCACGCCGGCATTCAGCGCCAGAAGGTTGGTCTGGAAGGCAATCTCGTCGATCACCCCGATGATGTTGGAAATCTGGTTGGACGACTGCTCAATGCGCGCCATGGCGCCGACGGCATCGGCCACGATGCGGCCGGAATGGATCGCGCCGTTATTGGCGGTTTCCGTCGCGCCGCGTGCCTCGTCGGCACGCCGCGAGGCATTGTTGACGTTGGCCGTGATCTCGTCGAGCGCAGCGGCTGTTTCCTCGAGCGAGGCAGCCTGCTGTTCGGTGCGTTTGGAAAGATCCTGCGCGCCGTGGCTGATTTCCTGCGTGCCGGAATCGATCTGGCCGATGGCGCGGGCAACAGCGGACAGCGTTCCGCCAAGCTGGGCGACCGCTTCGTTGAAATTGTTGCGCAGCGGTTCGAACTCGGTCACGAACGGCCGATCGATGCGCAGCGTCAGGTCGCCGCCGGCGAGGCGCGAGAGACCATCGCCGATTGTCTCGACCGCATGAACACGCTCGGTGACATTGGTGGCGAACTTGACGACCTTCGCAACCTTGCCCTTGTCATCCAGGATCGGATTGTAGGACGCGTTGATGACGACGCGTTTGCCGCCCTTGCCGATGCGGATGAACTCGTCGGCCTGGAAGCGGCCGGCACGAAGCTCTTCCCAGAAGGTGCGGTAGTCAGGTGAGGCCGCATAGGCGGGATCGACGAACAGGCTGTGGTTCTTGCCGACAATCTCTTCCAGCCGATAGCCGAGCGCATCGAGAAAATTCTGGTTGGCAGTCACGACCTGGCCATCCGGTGTGAATTCGATGATCGCCTGGACGCGCGAGATCGCTTCCATCTGGTTGCGGTAATCGAGATTGCCGAGACGGTCGCGGGCATTGGCCCATTCAACCACGTAACCGGTGATCTTTTCACCGCTGGTGATCGGCGTGACGATCAGGTCGAATGTGTGCTTGCCGACGCGGATCGACGCACGGTGCTGCGTGCGGAGCGCTGCGAGCATGCCGCGCTGATGGGCCGGGTTCTTGTGAAAGATGTCGATGTTGCTGCCGATCAGCTTCTGCATATCGAAGCGCGGCAGTTCCTTGCGAAGGTCGGCCTCGACCTCCTGCAAAAGGCCTTTGACGGCGGTATTCATGTAGCGGATCTGCAGATCCTTGTCGGCGATCATCACGTTTGCAGTGATGATTTCAAGCGATGCGAGTTGTGCTTTGTCTGCCTTCCAATTGCCGAACATGCGTGGAATTCCTCTCCGAGAACATTTCATGCCGCACCCGCCCCCGGATGGTCGGCAAAGGACGAAGATTGTGGTTGCCCCGCATGTGGCACCGGATCATCGCTCACGGAAAATTTAACAGGCGAAGAATAGTGAATCGTTAATAAGCTCCGCCCTGCTTCACGGGAGGACTTCAATTTTGCCAACCTTTGAGAAACTTTAGTCTAACTGACGTGCTCCTATATAAACGCGATGACTAAATCTATCTCGCGTTGCAATCTCAATTCTAATACACTCAAGATTTTTATTTGATCCGAGGCGGATGTGACCATGCTGTACAGGCACCATCAGGCCATACTGCCTGAACGGATCATGCTGAAGTAATCGTCGCCACCAACCTGACCGCCCTTCAGCGCGATTTCCAACCCGTCGCACGCGCCCCTAGGGCGACACAGAGGGAGGAGCCGGGCGTCTGCGGCAAAGGCATGCGCAGTGTCAGGGTGGCTATACCTATCTTCTCGAGCGCATGGCGCGACGTATCCCCGCCGGCAATCAGCGCACGCCGCAAACCGGCGCGGGCCACGAGGCCGGCCTGAATGCGGCCAAGCGACCGGCCAAGTCTGTGGCGTCCGCCGCTCGCGGCGTCGAGTTCCCCGCCCCGATCGGCAGCCGGCCCGAGGGCCGAGTACAGCATCACACTGCGCCCCTCCGCCAGATGCCTGAGGCCTGCTTCAACCGCAGCATCGATCACCGCCGAGCAATCCGTGCGCGACAGCGCCAGCGGATCGAGCGGCACGCCGCCAAATCCGTGATTCCTGCGCATGGCGGATCTGCCGTTCCGTGGTCGGCGACACGCTACCGGAGACGACCGTGCAATTGCCGCCGGCCTGAAGCACGCGGTCGTGGTTGCGCATCATCTCGTCCGGGTCGGCGTGGCTGATGCCGAACGCGTACATGACCTTCTTGCCGGTTTCTGTTCGTGATCGAGGATCTTCGGCATGATGGCCTTGATGCGTGCGTGGAGCGGCGAATAGGCGGGACGCATCAGCTTTTCATCATCCTTGATGAAATCGACGCCGGCCTCGATGAGCTCGCCGACCATGTCGCCCGTCTCATGCGGCAGAAGGCCGAGTGCCGGCTTGACGATGGTGCCGATAATCGGCCGGCCCGACACGTCTGTCAGAGCGAGACTGCCGATGATGCCGAATTGCGGGCCGGGATGCGCTGTCGTAAATGCATCGCGGCAACTGCATGTCGACGACGCAGATACCCGTCAGCCCCTTGATGGAGAAGACCCCACCAATGGCAATCGTCATGAGGGCCGAAAGATCCGCGCCGACGGCATCCAGCGGGAAATCGATATCGACGTCCGCCCGGTGAAAGACCGCCGCACCGGCCCCTTCCCCGGAAAGGAAGGTTGCCCGACCGGCGGCAGCAGCCGGATATCGGCGACCCGCGCCGCAATCCGCGCCCTCAACTCCTCCGTCTCGCCGGGAAGGGCGGCGAAGGTGCCAGTGGACTGGTCGCTGGCGATCTTGGCCGCCATGGCCTCCGCCGGGCCTGGCGTTTCGATCCTGTAGGTGATGCGGCTCATCTCCATGCTCGTCATCTTCGCTCACCTGCGCTTGTGGCCGGTCGATTGCTGGTATAATCATCAGACATAAGCCGCAGTATGCCGCTCGGCGCCTATGCCCAGGTGCCGGCCTGTCGCAACCGATCGAGGCCCGCCATGCTCCCATCCCTCAAACCGATCGTCCGGCGGAAGCTCTCCGACGAGGTCTTCGCACGGCTGAAGCAGATGATCGTTTCCGGCGAGCTGAAGGCCGGTGACGAAATGCCCTCCGAGCGTGAATTGATGGCGCGCTACGCTGTCGGGCGACCGGCGATCCGCGAGGCGATGCAGGCGCTGGCCGGCAAGGGTCTGGTGGAGATCTCGCAGGGCGAACGCGCCCGCGTGCTACGCATCACCGCCGACACGATCATCCGCCAGATGGACCTTCCCGCCACGCTGATGCTGTCGGGTTCCCCCGACACTCTGGAGCACCTGAAGAGCGCCCGCATCTTCTTCGAACGCGGCATGGTGCGCGAAGCGGCGATCAAGGCAACGCCGGAAACGGTCGCAGCGCTGCGCGCGCAGCTTGAGGCCCAGCGGGCCAAACTCGGCGATGCCGAACATTTCATCCGCATCGACATGGAGTTCCACCATCAGATTGCCCGGATGTCCGGCAACCCGATCTTCGGTGCGGTCAGTTGCGCCATGCTCGGATGGCTGAAATCCTACCATACGGAACTCCTGATCTGGACGGAACGCGAACAAGTGACCCTCAGCGAGCACGCCGATATCATTGAGGCGATCGAGGCGCGCGATGCCGACGCCGCCGAGGCCGCGATGGTCGTCCACCTCGAACGCTCCCGCGCCCTCTACGCGCTCAAATCCTCGCACGCCGCCGCTCATACCAAAGATCATTGATGATGACCCACTCGACCGGATCGATTTTGACGTCCGGCTAGAGCATTTCCGGTGAAAACGGGAGCACCTGAAATGCTCTATCTATTTGTTTTTACGCAGTCCGGACGCAAAAAGCGACCGGCCCCGAAGGGGTGGCCTGGAAATCGGCCACCGGAGGGCGTCGAAATCCTCGACCGATGCGACAGCATCGCTCTGCGGTTTCTCCTACCCGGATGTCCGTTTCCAGGCCATCGAATGGGTCATCATCACTGATCTTTGGTATCAGAGCACGATCTCCACGCAATCATAGGGCTGAAGCATCACTGTGCCTTGTGCGGGCAAGGCCGCGCCTTCGAAGCCGATGCGGGTGATGCACTGCGGCCGCGACGGCAAATGAAGGGACTGCGGCCCGAGTGTGATATTGGCAAGCAGCAGGCGCCCACCGCCGCCGAGCCGCAGCACCTCCTGCGGCTTCGATGTCTCCACCATCACGAAGGTCTGCCCGTAAAGACCGGCCAGCCGCGCAATCACATGCGCCAGTGGCCGCAACTGTCCGACCGGCATCGGCTCCCCCTCCCCTGCCACGAGCCCGAAGGACCCCGCGAGAGTCGCCAGCGTCAGCACCTCCAGCCCGGCCGGCGCGCCGGGGGCGGCGAAGGCAAGAAAGATCATCGACATCACCCTCAGGAATGAAATGACGATCTCTAGCCGCACCTTTTGCCGACGCCCTCCCCCGCCAAAGTTGTGTCACCGGTTCGGTCGGGTTTTCCGGATGCGCCGATCAAATTCAAGGTTTTAGCGCGTTGTCAGCTGACGACAGGCGATTCTTGACGGATATTCCATCCACCATCCGCTTCGCGGGCCGGCTCCTTGTCACGTCATCCTGCGGCAACTGAAACGGCCGTCCCTCGAGCACGCAACAGAGCCATCAGCATCGGTCCAAGTGAAAACTCGCCGCGTTCGGCACGCCGCGTCAGGTCCCGAAGATAACCGCCCGGTGACGAGATATGACCAGCCCTTTCGAGGATCGCCGCCATTGTTGCGGCGGCATTTTCCGGCCCCATCGCTTCACAGGCCTGCTGGTAAGCGGATGGGCTTACGCCCAGCATCGAGCGAACTGTCACGGCCGCCGCCATCAGTTCCCGCCAGGTACTGATATCGCCCGTGGGTCCATAGGCAACGATCTCCGGGCAGGCCCGAAGCACCATGGACAGAGCAAAGGCTTTCACAGGCTGCTGCCGGCCTTTCTTGGCTTGCCTGGACTTTTCGCCCTGCTCTTTTCCAGAGCGAGGTTCAGATTCATTGGTGGATTCGGTATTTGAATTCTGTATGTGCTGACGGATAACGGCGCCATTGGCGACGGATTTTACCAAATTAAGCTGATTTTCCATCAGGTTCACACATTCGTCCCTCAGGAGTTCCAGATCTTCGAGGATATCCGCCAGGTCATCGGCCTGCTTTGCGACGCGCAGGCGCGCGACTGTGGCGATGTAGAGGGCCTCGATACGCTGCCAATTGCCAGGCACTGCGTCTTCGACGCCGGCGGAGATCAATTTGCGCACGTCCCTTCGCGCCAGCGTGATCCGTTCCTTGATCAGCTTGAGGGCACGCTGCGCGTCGGCGACCTGCTGGGCCATGCCCGCCAGTTCCTCGGCGCGGGCAAGCAAAGGTGCCAGATTGAAGCCATAGGCGGTCTCGATCGCACCATTGGAGTCCTTGCGGGCATAACGCTTGCCGTTCGGACTGTCGTTGCGGTGAATGAGCC
>NZ_FTMB01000009.1 GCF_900155885.1 Rhizobium sp. RU20A | reverse complement strand
CTTAGGGTCAAAACCCGATCAGGATAGGTGTTCTGCAAGGTCAATTTTGCGTCTGGGTAGGAGGGAAGGTGCAGGAAATGCGCATCATTTTCAAACCTTTCCGACGTCCTCAGGCGCAAAATTGACCTTGCCCGCAGGGTTGAGGAGGATGGGCCGACTGATGGCGAACAATGCTCGACAGGGCCAGCGGGCCTTGACTTGCGCTTGTTCGCTGCCATTCAGTCCCATCCTCCTCAACAGAACACCTATCCTGATCGGGTTTTGACCCTAATCCTTGCTTCACCATGCTGGCAGCGCAATGCATCACGGCGATGAATCGGTCCTCGCTCACCGATTCGAAACTCTCGTTGGACACCGCGCCGGCAAGGGCCGAGACTCGTCGGCATGACGACACCCCACAGCCTGCATTTCCGCCGCGAAGATCCCGCGCGCAACATGGCCCGCTATTATGGCCTCAGCCTGCAGCCGACCCTGTTCGGCCCGGTGGCGCTGGTACGCTGCTGGGGCCGCATCGGCACGCGCGGGCAGGAATGCACCGAATGGCACGGGTCGAAAGGGGAGGCCGAGGCCGCGCTGGCCCGCCACGCCGCCCGGCGGCTGAAGAGAGGATACCGGCGCCTGGAAGGTGCATGATCGTCCGTTCCCGACCAGATTGGTAGACTATTGACTCCTGCCAAGGACATGGCACTCTTTCTTAACCGGCGGTTAACCAACAGCCGCGGCAAGCGCACAAAAGAGGCGCATCCACCGAATTTGGCGACAACA
Source organism: Rhizobium sp. RU20A (assembly GCF_900155885.1). Classification (GTDB taxonomy): domain Bacteria; phylum Pseudomonadota; class Alphaproteobacteria; order Rhizobiales; family Rhizobiaceae; genus RU20A. Next base: position 149,701 of record NZ_FTMB01000009.1, on the reverse strand, counting down.
GCCGGAATTGGCGAGAAGGGGATTGGCATGTTTCACTTTGGCGGAATGACGCTCGGATACCTCGCGCAGGCGGAAACGACACGCGATCAGCGCGAACCGGCACCGGCCAGCGAAGAGCGGCCGGGCTTTCTGAAGACCCTGTTCGGCAAGCGCAAGGACGAGCGCAGCGAGCGGGAGCGCGAACAGGAAATGGCCCGCGCCTTCCTGACGCCCTGGCATCTTTTCTACTGACGTCCGACGCGCTGAAGGGGCGATCGGACGCGCGGCTTTCTTAAAGACGTCAGCCGGTCTTGCAACGAACTGACGCGACGAAGCCGATATCGGAGAAGGCATCGACAGGGGAGGGGACAGGGCGGTCCGCTCCCGGCTTTAAGGCACCGTGCCGACGTCGCGGCAATTTGCTGCGCAAACCTGCAATTTTGCTGTCGCCTTGCGGCGGTCAGCGGTGCTATCTCCATCAGCCGGAACAGGCAGGAGGAGATGCGTCATGGCCGATGTCTTGGAAAATGCCGAAATCATCGCCGAGATCGCCGAGACGCGGTTTCGCGACGGCGGCGGGCGCCGCGTCATCATCGCCATTGCAGGGCCGCCTGGCTCGGGCAAATCCACGCTTTCGGAAGCGGTGGTCGACCGGCTGAACCGCGATTCGCCGGGTCACGCCGCGATCTTCCCGCAGGACGGCTACCATTATGACGATCTCGTGCTGAACGCGATCGGGCGGCGGCCTTACAAGGGCGCGCCCGACACCTTCGATGTGCACGGCCTGCGCCACATGCTGCTGCGGCTCAAGGCCAACGAGGACGACACGGTCGCCGTGCCCGTCTTCGATCGCGACATTGAGATCGCGCGCGCCGGTGGCCGGCTCATTCCCCGCTCCACCGACATCATCGTCTGCGAGGGCACGTTCCTCCTGATGCGCGCGACGCCCTGGGATCAGCTCAAACCCGTCTTCGACTACACCGTCTTCGTCGACGTCACCGAGGAGGAGCTGCGCCGCCGCCTCACCGCGCGCTGGGTGCACTACAATCTGACGCCCGAGGAGATCCGCTTCAAGCTCGACGAAAACGACATGCCGAACGGCATGACGATCATCGCAGGCAGCGCCGAGCCGGATCTGCGCATCAAGAACTGACACAGGATTTCCGCCGGACCCCCGGGGAGGGGAGGACCGGCGGCCACTCGCACGGGTCAAGCGCGCACAAGACGCCAAAGCTGACAGCCCGGCCACCCAACGCCCCCTAAGGGCTTTCCGAAAGGATCATGACATGACCACCGCCACCAGCAATGCCGAGCTTCGCCGGCAGATGATCGATATCTGCAAGCGCATGAACGACAGCGGCATCAACCAAGGCACATCGGGTAATCTCTCGGTGCGCATCGACCGGGGATTCCTCATCACACCGTCATCCATGGCTTACGAAACAATGACGCCGGGTGACATTGTGGAGATGGATTTCGACGGCACCTATGTCGGCCCGCGCCCCTCCTCCGAATGGCGCTTCCACCGCGACATTCTGAAGAACCGTGCGGATATCGACGTGGTGCTGCACTGCCATTCGATCTATGCGACGACGCTTGCCTGCCACCACCGCTCGATCCCCAGCTTCCACTACATGACGGCGATTGCCGGCGGCAACACGATCCGCTGCTCGGAGTATGCGACCTACGGCACGCAGGAACTGTCGGACCACGCGCTGAAGGCGCTGGAGGGGCGGCTTGCCTGCCTCCTCGGCCAGCACGGCCAGATCTCGCTCGGCAAGAGCCTCGAACACGCCCTGTGGATGGCGATCGAGATCGAGACCCTCTCGCGCATCTACGTGCAGGCGCTGACGCTTGGCGAACCGCCCGTTCTCTCCGACGCCGAAATGGAGCGCGTCGCCGCCCAGATGAAGCGCATGAGCTACGGCTTCGGCCCGGAAGCCGAAGGCGAAAGCGACATCGCCCGCCCGCGCCAGTCGGCCGGCTGATCCGGAAGGGGCGGGGCCTCGCCGTTTTGTTGAGGGGCGAGGGGCGTGTCTTGCGGTGTACCCCCTCATCCGCCTGCCGGCACCTTCTCCCCGAGGGGAGAAGAGAGTTGGGGCGCGCGCCTGCCCCAAGATGCGCTTGAAGGGCGGCCAGGCTGGCTCTCAGCCAAAGCAGATCTCAGCGCTATCGGCATTGTCCCTTCTCCCCTCGGGGAGAAGGTGCCGGCAGGCGGATGAGGGGGCCTGCGTCGCAGCCGTCGCAGCCGTCGCACCATCGCACACCGCCCCAGCCGCAAAAGGGCGCGGATGGAGGTTTTTCCACCCGCGCCCCGGTCTGCACAGCGCCCCTTACTTGCAGACCTTGACCTTCTTGATGACGAGGTTGCCGTAGGAGTCCCAGGTCTTAATCTTCTTGATGAAGCAATAGGGCTGGTAGTCGTAGCTGTAATAGCCGGCCTGGGAGGGGGCGGCGAAGGAGAGGGCGGCGAAGGCGGCGATGACGGTGGAGAGAACGATCTTGCGCATGGGTCAGGTCCTTTTGATCTGGTGTGGATGAGCCCGTCTCATCCAGTGACCCGACAATCGCATGATCCCCGTGCCCACGCTGTTTCCGGTGGAACAGGGCAGGGGAGGGGGCGAAAATGCGCGGCGGCGCTTTCCTGCCCGGCTTGCCCTGCTAATCTCGCTGCAACGACAAGACGACCGGCAAGGGAGAGCATCATGGACAAGGGCGTCGCCATTCTCGGGATTTTCGTGGCCGATACGGCCTATCTGGCACCGCGCATGCCGGCTGTCGGCGAAACCATTGCCGGCAGCGGCTTTGCGGTCGGGCCGGGCGGCAAGGGGTCGAACCAGGCGGTGGCGGCCGCGCGGGCAGGGGCCGCCACCACGATCCTGACGCGGATCGGCCGCGACACCTTCGGCGACCTCGCGCGGCGCACCTGGCAGACGGCGGGGGTGACGCCGCGCATCATCGAGATGGAGGACCAGCCGACCGGTGCGGCCTTCATCTATGTGAACGACAAGACCGGCGACAATGCCATCATCGTCTATGCCGGCGCGGCGCTCTCGATCAGCGTGGAGGATGTGGAGGCGGCGCGCGATGCCATCGAGAACGCATCGGTTTTCGTCACGCAGCTGGAGCAGCCCGTTGCGGCGGCCCGGCGGGGCCTCGAGATCGCCCGCGCCGCCGGCGTCAGAACCGTCTTCAACCCCGCCCCGGCCGAGCCCTTTCCGGAAGACCTCTATCCGCTCTGCGATTTCATCGCGCCGAACGAGACGGAGGCAGCCGCCCTTGTCGGTTTTGCGCTCGAGAGCATCGAGGATGCGAAGCGCGCCGGCGATGTCTTCCTGTCGCGCGGCGCCGGTGCGGCGCTGATCACCCTCGGCAGCCGCGGCGCGCTCTATCACGCCGCCGATCGCTCCGTCCTCGTGCCTGCCATCGCGCCGGGACCGGCGATCGACACAACGGGGGCGGGCGACGCCTTCATCGGCGGCTTCGCGGCCGCGCTCTCCCGCGGGCTCGATCCGGCCGAGGCGGCGCGCTACGGCTGCGCCACCGCCGGCATCGCCGTCACCCGCCGCGGCACGGCACCGGCCATGCCGGACCTTGGCGAGGTCGAAGCCCTGCTGGCCGGTAGCCAATAGGATAGCAACGACTTACCTAAAGGCATCTGTTCGACCGGCCTTGACGAAGGCCGGCCGCTTCGCCACAGTCGCGTCCAATCACCAGGGGCGTCCCGACAAGGGGCTGAGATACTGCTTCGCCGCTGGATTTGACCCGAAAGGCCAGATCCCAACGCAGCGCAGGAACCCGATGAACCTGATCCAGCTCATACTGGCGGAGGGACGGTGCGGATGACGGCGTGGCCCCGTGCGGGCGAAATAGCCCTCTGTCTTCCTCTCTCTCACCCGCATGGCCGGATCTCGAAGCAGGAGGTCCGGCGTGTCGGCAACCACGGCTATCACGAGAAATGACGGGCGCATCGCCGCGCTCTCCGGCGCTGTGATTTCGCGGCTCGAAGCGCTGCTCTCCGGCCTTGCGGCTCTCCTTCTCGCCGTGCTGCTCGCGCTCGTCATCACCAATGCCGGCCTTCGCTATCTCCTGCATGTCGGGCTCGTCGGGGCCGAAGAGCTGGCGATCTGGCTGCAGGTGGCGATGATCGCGCTTGCCGCGCCGCTGGCGCTGAACGGGCCGCTCGCCATGCGGCTCGACGCCCTGACCACCCGCCTGCCGCAGGCCCTGAAAGCGCCGGCCGGCGTGATGGCCGATGCCATGACCACCATGGCCGCCCTCGTGCTTCTCTTCGGCGGCGCAACGGTCGCGAGGACGCTCGGTGGCATCTCCCCGACGCTTGGCCTTCCCGAGGGCCTGCGCTTCGGCTTTCTCGCCGGGGGAGGGGGGCTGCTGCTCGCACTGCTCACCCTGTCGCGGCTCTCCGCGGGGCGGGGTAGGGCGCTTTTCGCCGCGCTGGTCATCGGCGCTGCCCTGCATAGCATCGTCCCCTTCCTGTCGGTCGAGACGGACCTGCCGCCCAGCCTCTTCCTTGCGCTCGCCGCCGCCATCGGCCTTGCCTGCGGCGCGCCGCTGCCCCACGCCTTTCTGGCCGCCGCCCATGCCGCCATCGCCTTTGGCAGTCCGCAGCCGGAAGCGGCGATCGTCTCCACGACCGTCACGGGCCTGTCGAAATTCCTGCTGCTCGCCATTCCCTTCTTCCTGCTGGCGGGCGGGCTGCTGACGGGCTCAGGTGCGGCGGGTCGGCTGGTGCGGCTCGCCGCCAGCCTCGTCGGCCACCGGCGGGCGGGCCTTGCCCAGACGACGTTGCTGACCAGCGTTCTGTTCTCCGGCGCCTCCGGTTCTTCCGTCGCCAATGCCGCCTTCGGGGCCGCCACGTTCCAGCCGGAACTCGCCCGCCATGGCCACAGGCCGGCCGAGGCCGGCGCGCTGATCGCCGCCACCTCCGTGCTCGACAATGTCATCCCGCCCTCCATCGCCTTCCTGATCCTTGCCGCCGCCACCAACCTGTCGGTCGGCGCCTTGCTGACGGGCGGCCTTGCGGCGGGCGGCGTGATGGCGCTCTGCCTTGCCGTCGCGATCCATCTGTCGGCGGGCCGGAGAGGGACCGCAATGCCCCGCGCCACCACGCAAGAGCGCCGCGCAGCCTTGGCCGCCGCGCTGCCGGCCCTCGGGCTCGGCGTCATCGTCGTGGCCGGCATCCGCTTCGGCGTGGTGACGACGACGGAAGCCGCGGGGCTTGCGGCGCTCTATACGCTCGGTCTCGCAATGGCTGCCGGACTAAGGTTTCGCGCCATCGCGGCCGTGTTCCGCCAGTCGGCGGGGGAGGCTGCGGCCGTGGGCATGCTGATCGGCACCGCCGCGCCCTTTGCCTTCCAGCTCGCCGTCGATGATGTGGCCGGGCTGGTGACGCACCTCGTCACCCTTCTCGGCGGCAGTGCCGGCGCCGTGTTGCTGCTCGCCAATCTCGTGCTGCTTGCCGCCGGCCTCGTGCTTGATATCGGCGCGGCCATCCTGCTGCTCGGGCCGATCCTGCTGCCGGCCGCCATGGCCGCCGGCATCGATCCCGTCGCCTTCGGCGTCATCCTCGTCGTCAATCTGATGATCCACGGCCTGACACCGCCGCTCGGCATGCTCGTCTATGTCGTCGCCGGTGTCACCGGCGTTCCCGCCGGCGCGATCTTCCGCGCCGTCACGCCCTATCTCGCCGCACTCCTCGTGGCGCTCGCCCTCATCTCCATCGCAACCCTCCTCTTCCTGTGAAAGGCCATGCCATGCCCCTGCTCACCCGTCGCACCGCCCTCAGCCTCACCGCCTTCGCGCTCGCCGCGCCCGCCCTCATCGGCCGGGCCGAAGCAAAGGCGCAGAAGATCACCGTCGCCTCGCTCTTTGGCGACGACAAGCCGGAGACGACGATCTGGCAGACCATCGCGGCGAGGGTCGAGGAAAGGCGTCCCGGCCGCTTTGCCTTCACCATCGTCAAGGGCGGCGCGCTCGGCGGCGAAAAGGAGGTCGCGGAAGGCATCCGGCTCGGCGCCATCCAGGGCAGCCTTGCCACCGTCTCGGCACTATCGGGCTGGGTGCCGGAGGCGCAGATCCTCGACCTGCCCTTCCTGTTCCGCGATGCCGCCCATGTCGAGGCGACGGTGAAAGGACCAATCGGCGCGGCCTTGACGGAGAAATTCGCGGCGCAGCAGTTCATCACGCCCGCCTTCATCCATTATGGCGCCCGCAACCTTCTCACCAAAACGCCGGTGACGCGGCCGGAACAACTGGCAGGTCTCAAGATCCGCGTCATCCAGAGCCCGCTGCACACGAAACTCTGGAGCGCCTTCGGCACCACCCCCGTCGGCATTCCCATTACCGAAACCTACAATGCGCTCGCCAATGGCGTCGCCGATGCCATGGACCTCACCAAATCCGCCTATGCCGGCTTCAAGCTCTACGAGGTGGTGCCCTCGATGACCGAAACCCGGCACATCTTTGCCACCGGCGTCGTCTATTTCGGCGCCACCTTCTGGAACGGGCTGACGGCCGAGGACCGGCAGGTGCTGGCAGAGGCGGCAGAAGCGGGCGCCGCCGACTTCAACCGGCTGATCGTCGAGGATGAGGCCCGCTCCGTGGAGACGGCCCGCGCCCATGGCGGCCAGCTTCTCCAGCCGGAGGCCATCGACGACTGGCGCCGCGGCGCCACCGGCGTCTGGCAGGACATGGCCGAGACCGTCGGCGGCCTCGACCGTATCCACGCCATTGCGGGGTCGTGAGGGCGATCGTTCCGAACCGGAACCACACCCGGTGTCATCCTCGGGCTTGACCCGAGGATGCACGGCCGCAGGCGCAGAGGGTTGCATGGGTCCTCGGGTCAAGCCCGAGGACGACAGGGAGAGACGGAGCGGGAAAGAGAACGGCAGCCCCTCACCCCTGGAAGGCGTGCACCGTCGCGGGGTTGAAGGACAGCGCCACGGGCAGCGCGGGCCTCAGGCCGTCCAGCATCGGGTGGCCGAAGGGGAGGCGGACGGAGAGCTGTTTGCCGGCGGGGATATCGACGAGCACGTCAGTGTTGTTGCCAAGGAACGTGATGTCGCGGATGGTGCCGGAAAGGGCGTCGGCCGCGCCCGCTTCGCCGACTTTCAGGTCGATGCGCTCGGGGCGCAGCAAAAGCGCTGCGGTCTTGCCGGGGCCGGCGCTATGGAGCGGCACGCCGGAGACCGTGCGCCCGCCCGGCAGCGCCAGCGTCGCGTGGCTGCCCTCGACGGAGACGACATCCGTATCGATGAAGTTGGAATCGCCGATGAAGCCGGCGACGAAGCGGGTGGCGGGCTCGGCATAGAGCGTCTGGCCGGAACCGATCTGGTCGATCTTGCCCTGGCTGAAGACGGCAATGCGGTCCGACAGGCGCAGCGCCTCTTCCTGGTCGTGGGTGACGTAGAGGATCGTCACGCCGGTTTCCTGGTGGATGCGGCGGATCTCGAACTGGATTTCCTCGCGCAGCTTCTTGTCGAGCGCCGACAGCGGCTCGTCCATCAGAAGCACCGGCGGATCGTAGACCAGCGCCCGGGCAAGCGCCACGCGCTGCTGCTGGCCGCCGGACATCAGAGCGGGTTTGCGATCCTCGAAACCTTCGAGCCGCACGAGGCGCAGCGCCTCCCTCACCTTGCGCTCCACATCGGCTTTCGGCAGGCGGCGGATGCGCAAGGGGAACGCGACGTTCTCGCCGACCGTCAGGTGCGGGAAGAGCGTGTAGCGCTGGAACACCATGCCGATGTTGCGCTTGTGCGAGGGCGTATCGAGCAGCGTCCTGCCATTCAGCCTGATGTCGCCGGCCGTCGGGTATTCGAAGCCGGCGAGCATGTAGAGCGTCGTCGACTTGCCCGATCCGGATGGGCCGAGGAAGGTCATGAACTCGCCCTTGCGGATATCGAGCGTCACGTCCTTCACGGCGGTGATCGGGCCGTACTGCTTCTTGATGTCGCGGATCTCGATGAAGGCTGAGGTCATGGTTTCGTCCCTTGTTTGCTGCCGCGTCGGACGAGCGCCGCGATGATCATCAGGAGCATGGTGAAGAGGATGAGGAGCGTGGAGGCGGCGGCGATGACGGGCGTCAGGTCCTGGCGCAGCGTCGCCCAGATCTTGACGGGCAGGGTCTGCAGCGTCGGGCTCGCCATGAAGATCGCCAGCACCACTTCGTCCCAGGAGGCGAGGAACGAGAAGACGGCGGCGCCGAACAGGCCATGGCTGATCGCCGGCACCGTGACCCTGAGCCGCGCCTCCCAGGGGCTTGCGCCGCACAGGATCGCGGCGTCCTCGATCGACTTGTCGAAACCCTCGAGCGCGCTTCCGATCGAGATGATCGAGAAGGGGAGGGCGATCAGCAGATGCGCGATGATGAAGCCGAGCGTGGTGCCGTTGAGGCCGATCCTCAGGAAGAAGGCGTAGAGCGCGACGGCGAGCACCACCACCGGCAGGATCATCGGCGTCAGGAACAGCGCCCGCAGCACCTCGCGACCGGCAAAGCTGCCGCGATTGAGCGAAAGGGCGGCAAGAAAGCCGATGCCCACCGAGAGAACGGTGACGATGGCGGCGATCTTCAGGCTCGTGAAGGCCGATTGCAGCCAGCGCGGATCGGCAAAAAGCTCGCCGTACCAGCGCGTCGTCCAGCCCGGCGGCGGAAAGATCAGCCATTGCGACGAGCCGAAGGAGAGCGCCGCAATGAAGACGATCGGCAGCAGCAGGAACAGGCAGACCAGGGTGGTGATGGTGATCAGCACCCACTTCCACGGGCCGAGGCGGTCGAAATCGAGAAGCATGGCGGTTTCTCCTCAGCCGATCCGGCCGGCGCCGAAAAAGCGCAGTTGCACGGCGTAGAGCGCGAGCGTGACGACGAGCAGCACGAAGGCGGCGGCCCCGCCCATGCCCCAGTTGACGAGCGACTGGACGAACTGCGCGACCATTTCGGCCAGCATCATGTTGGCCGTGCCGCCGAGAAGGGCAGGGGTCACGTAGTAGCCGAGCGCCATGACGAAGACCATCAGGGCACCCGCCGCAATGCCCGGCAGCGACAGCGGCAGCAGGATGCGGGTGAAGCATTGCCAGCTGTTGGCGCCGCACAGGGCGCCTGCGCGCAGGATGGCGGGGTCGATGGCCCTGAGGACGCCGACCAGCGGCAGGATGACGAAGGGCAGCATGATGTAGGTCATGCCGATGGTGACGCCGACGAGATTGTTGACGAGCGCCAGGGGCTGGTCGATCACGCCGAGCCCCATGAGCGTCTTGTTGATCACGCCGGTGCGCTGCAGGAGCACCATCCATGCATAGGTGCGGGCGAGAAGATTCGTCCACATGGAGAGGATGATGATCGCGAAGACGAGCTGGCCCCATGGGCGCGGCAGCACGGCGAGCGCCCAGGCGACGGGATAGCCGATGACCACCGAGAGCGCCGTCACCACGCCGGCGACGAGGAAGGTGTTGGCGAAGATGCGGGCATAGGTGCCGGTGCCGATCAGTTCGGCATAGTTCTGCAGGCCGAGCGTCGGCTCGGTGACGCTGCGCAGCAGAAGCCCCAGAACGGGGGTGACGAAGAACAGCAGGATGAGGACGAGCGCGGGCAGCGCCCACACGAAGGCGGCGTGTCTGCGGCGCGCAATGCGCTCTCCCGGCGCCGCCGTGGCGGTCATGGCCATGCTTCAATACCCTGATTACTGGAGGACGCCCGCCGGCTGCGCTTGCGCCGGCAGGCGGTATCGTCGTGCGGTGCGGCTTACTTGGCCTGCCAGTCGTACCAGCGCTTGCCGATCTCGTCGCGGTGCTCGGCCCAGTACGTCATGTCGGCGTTCACCTGGCTTGCCGCCTGCATGTCCGGCAGCGTCTTGCGCACGTCGGCGGCCATCATCTCGGGCGAACCGAGGTTGATCGGCGCATAGCCGGTGACGGCGGCGAACTCGGCCTGCGGCTTGGCGGAGGTGGCGTTGGCGATGAACTTCATCGCTGCTTCCTTGTTCTTTGTGCCCTTGGGCACGACAAGCGCATCGGCGGCCGTGATGTTCTGGTCCCAAGAAGTCTCGACCGTCACGCCGGTGGCGGCAAGCGCCGTCAGGCGTCCGTTCCAGAAGGAGCCGAAGGGGGCTTCGCCGGAGGCGAGAAGCTGCTGCGAGGCGGCGCCGCCATCCCACCAGACGATGTCGGCTTTGATCGTGTCGAGCTTCTTGAAGGCGCGGTCGAGGTCGAGCGGATAGAGCTTGTCGGCGGCAACGCCGTCGGCAAGCAGGGCTGCCTCGATCACGCCCGGTGCGGACCACTTGTAGAAGGCGCGCTTGCCGGGGAATTTCGCGGTGTCGAAAAGGTCGGCCCAGCTCTTCGGGCAGGTCCCGGCGGCGTCCTTGTTGCAGCCGATGACGAAGGAATAATAGAAGCTGCCGACCGAATAATCGGTCACGAAGCGCGGATCGAGCTTGCTCTTGTCGATGATGGAGAAGTCGAGCTTTTCGAGCAGGCCCGCCTTGCCGGCCTGCACGGCATAGTCACCCTCGACGTCCACCACGTCCCAGGTCACGTTGCCGGCTTCGACCATGGCCTTGATCTTGCCGTAGTCGGTCGGGCCGTCCTGCACGACGTTGATGCCGGTTTCGGCGGTGAAGGTGTCGGCCCAGGCAGCCTTCTGGGCGTCCTGCGTGGTGCCGCCCCAGCTGGAAAACACCATATCGGCGGCGGAAGCGGAACCGGCCGCGCCGAGGATGGCGGCGAGCGCGGTGGCGAGAAGCAGTCTCTTCATGTCATTCCCCTTTTTTCACGTTCTTGATGGTTCGAGTGGTCTCGGCATGATCGTCGGCCCCGCGCCCTTTTCTCCCGGCGTCGGGGCAGGACATTACCGCATCACGAAGGGGTCGGGGATCGGATCATCTGATGTCCGGACCCAGACGGTCTTGGTGCGGGTGTAGTCGAGCGCAGCGGCAAGCCCGCCTTCGCGGCCATGGCCGGACTGGCCGAAGCCGCCGAAGGGCGCGATGGGCGAGACGGCGCGGTAGGTGTTGACCCAGACGATGCCGGAGCGGATCTTGCGGATCATGCGATGCGCGCGGGCAAGGTTCTGGGTGAAGACCCCGGCCGCCAAGCCGAAACGGGTCGCGTTGGCCAGTTGCACGGCCTCCTCTTCGGTCTCGAAGGAGAGAACGGAAAGAACCGGGCCGAAGAGTTCGGTCTCGACGGAGGGCGAGGTCACGCCGTCGCAGTCGAGAATGGTCGGGGCATAGTAAAAGCCCTCCTCCTTCGGGCGGCTGCCGCCGGCCACAAGCTTTGCCCCGGCCTCGAGCGAGGCGGCGACGACGCTCTCGATCAGCTTGCGCTGGCGCCCGGTGCAGAGCGGGCCGACTTCCGTTGCCATGTCGAGCGGCGAGCCGATCGCGACGGCCTCCGCGCGGCTCTTGAGGATGGCGAGGAAGCGGTCCTTGATGGAGCGCTCGACGAGAAGGCGCGAGCCGGCCACGCAGGACTGGCCGGTGGCGGCGAAGATGCCGGCGACCTGCGCATTGGCGGCGCTTTCGAGATCGGCATCGGCAAAGACGATGAAGGGCGATTTGCCGCCGAGCTCCAGCGAGGTGCTGGCGAGGTTTTCGGCGGAATTGCGCACCACCGTCGCGGCCGTGGCCGGACCACCGGTGAAGGCGATGTGGGCGACGCCCGGATGGCGGGTCAGCGCCGCGCCGCAGGAGGGGCCGAAGCCGGTGATGACGTTGACGACACCGGCGGGGAAGCCGGCCTCATGCACGAGCCGGGCAAATTCGAGCAGCGGCGCCGGACCGTCTTCGGAGGCCTTGACCACCAGCGTGCAGCCGGCGGCGAGCGCCGGGCCGAGCTTGACCGCGGAAAGGAAGAGCTGGCTGTTCCAGGGAACGATGGCCGCGACGACGCCGACCGGCTCGCGGCGCAGCCACACATCCATGTCCGGCTTGTCGATCGGCAGCGTGCTGCCCTCGATCTTGTCGGCGAGGCCGGCGTAATAGCGGTAGTAGTCCGCGACATAGGCGATCTGCGCGGAAGTCTCGCGGATGATCTTGCCGGTGTCGCGGGTCTCGAGCTCGGCGAGCACCGAGGCCCGCGCGGCGACGAGGTCCGCCAGACGGTAAAGCAGCTTGCCGCGCTGCGTCGCCGTCATCGTCGCCCAGGGGCCTTCGCAAAGCGCGCGTTCCGCAGCCCTGACCGCCCGGTCGACATCGCCTTCGCGCGCCTCCGGCATATCGGCCCAGACCGTGCCGGTTGCGGGGTCGAGGCTGTCGAAACGGGCACTGCCATCCTCGAAGGCGCCGTCAATATACTGCTGGAAACGCTGCATCTTTTTCTCCTTACCGGAAGGCCGGCATGACCTCGGCGATGAAGCGTTCGAGCGAGGCCTTCTTGCGCTCGAACGTCATGCCGGTGTCGATCCAGAAGGAATATTCGTCGTAGCCGAGTGCCTCGTAGGCCTTGAGGCGCGCGATCACCTCGTCCGACGTGCCGATCGGCATGTTGGCCTTCATCACGGCAGGAGAGAGATTGGTGTTGGCGGCGATCTCCTCCTCGCTGAGGCGGGCGATGAGACCCTGATGGATCGGCCGTTCGTTCTTGAACCAGGCGAAGAAGTAATTGTAGTAGACGCTGACCTCGCGCGCAGCCTGCTCCACGTCGTCGGCATCCGAGCCCACATAGGTGTGCAGCAGCAGCATGATCTTCGGGCGCTCGACCTCTGGGGCCTTTTCGCAGGCCGTGTTGAAGCGGCCCATCAGGCTTTCGATCTCGCCGTCACCGTTCCACAGCGGCGTCACCTGCACGTTGCAGCCGTTCGCCACCGCAAATTCATGGCTGTTCGGATCGCGCGCCGCCACCCAGATCGGCGGATGCGGCGCCTGCACGGGCTTCGGGGCCGAGGTGGTGGCCGGGAATTTCCAGAACTCGCCATCATGGGCATAGTCGCCGGCCCACAGGCCCTTGACGGCCGGGATCAACTCGCGCATGCGCTGGCCCGCGCCCCAGGCGTCGAGGCCGGGATGCAGCCGCTCGTATTCGAAGCCATAGGCGCCGCGGGCAATGCCGATATCGAGCCGGCCGCCGGAGACGATGTCGGTCATCGCTGCTTCGCCGGCAAGCTTGATCGGGTGCCAGAAGGGCGCGATCACCGTGCCGGTGCCGAGGCGCACATTCCTGGTGCGGCGCGCGAGATCGGCAAGATTGATGAACGGGTTCGGCGCGATGGTGAAATCCATGCCGTGATGCTCGCCGGTCCAGATGGCGTGCATGCCACCGCGATCGGCGATCTCGCACAGCGCGATGAACTCCTCGTAGAGTTCCTGATGCGTCTGGCCGGCATCGAGCCGTTCCATGTGAACGAAGAGCGAGAACTTCATCGACTAGCTCCTGACCGGCTGGGCATGCACCCGGCCTCTTTCCTGATTTCCGACATAGACCCCGAAATTGCCGAGGCTCTGTTCCGCCGCATAGCGCTTCAGCACATCGCGCGTCGCGCCATCCGCAATGCGCTCCAGCGGCAGCGCCTCGACGGGGAAGAACACGCCGCCCGTGGCCGCGCCATCTCCAAGGGTCGCACGATAGATCACATGCTGGCGGCGCGCCCGCGTGTCCTCGTAGATGGAATAGACGAGGCCCGGCTGCACCGGCAGGCCGGAGAGGGACACAAGATGGGCGGCGAGCGCATCGACACCGTCGCCGGCCCCAAGCTCCAGCGCCGGCAGGGCGAGGCCGCCATCGGCCGTCTCGGTCAAGAGCACCGCGCCATCGCGCTCGGCGACCGCGCCCAGCACCTGCGGCATGTCCTGGCCCGAAATCAGCACCTTGTCGGCGAGTGCGGGCAGGAAGTAACCGCCGCGCGCATAGCCAAGGCCGGTCAGGCCGGAATTTTCGAAGGCCTCGACCCGGCCGATCAGGATCGCATGGTCGCCGGCATCGATGACGGAATGGGTGGCGCAGTCGAACCAGGCGGCAACGCTTGAAAAGACCGGGGAGCCGAACGGGCCGCGCTGCCAGTCAACGGCGGCGAAACGATCCTCGACGGGGCGGGCAAAGGTGTTCGACACGTCCTTCTGCGCTTCGGAGAGAATGTTGACCGCAAAGCCGGCCGCCTCGGTGACCGCGGCATAATTGCGCGAGGTCTTGGCGAGGCAGACGAGGAGGAGCGGGGGATCGAGCGAGACGCTGGTGAAGGAATTGGCCGTAAAGCCAATCGGCTGGCCCTCGGCATTGAAGGTGGTGACGACGGTAACGCCGGTGAGAAAAGCGCCGAAGGCATCGCGCAGCTGGCGTGGATCATGCGTCATGGCAGGCTTCCTTGCGTTGCGAGACCGTCCAGCCCATCCAGTCGATCAGGGCGGCATTGACCTGATCGGGCGCCGTCAGGTTCACCATGTGGCGGTGGCCGGGAATGATCAGCGCCCGCCCGTTCTGCGCGGCCACCGCCATGGCCCGCGACATGGCCGGGGAGGAATTGAGGTCACCCTCGCCGGTGAGGAAGAGGGCGGGGCAGGCGACATCCGGCCAGCGATCGGCGTAGACGGCGTCGCCCGTCGCGAAGGCGCCGTAAGCGGTGGCATAGCCCTCGGCGTCGACCTCGGCGAGCAGCTTCCCGCAGAGTGCGCGCGCCGCCCCATGGTCGCCATCGGAGCCGAACCAGCGGGCAAGCGGCGCTTCGCGGTCGAAGCCGCCGGTGGAAATCTCGGCAGCTCGCGCCTCGACGGCGGCACGCGCCGCCGGATCGCGCCGATAGACGCCGTTCAGGAGCGCCACGCGGCTCACCTGTCCGGGCACCTCGGCGGCAAGGCCCCCCGCAATCAGCGCGCCCATGGAATGGCCGGCGATGCTGACCGGGCCGCGATCAATCTCCGACAGAAAAGTCGCGATGCGCGCCACGAAATCCGGGAGCGTCGCGCCCTTCGGCAGCGGACGGCTTTCGCCATGGCCGGGCAGATCGAGCGCGATCACCTCGAAGCGTTCCGACAGCGCCGCGATCTGCGGCGCCCAGGCTTCGAGCCGCATGCCGACCCCGTGGATCAGCACCAGCGGCGCGCCGCTGCCCGTCACGGCATAGGCCGTGCCCGAGACTGTCTCAGACCGATGCGGGATTGCTGGCATCGTTGCCGAGCTCCTTGAGGTCCTGGTAGCGGTCGCCGATGCGGTGATGCGGGCGCCCCCCGATGGAGGCGCCGAGAGCAACGACGATCTCGTCGGCGGCCGGCGCATCCGGGATGGCGCATTGAATGGTCAGGTAGTGCGAGCGGCGGCCCTCGTCGTTCTTGTCCATCAGCGGGATCATGATCGGCGCATTGGCGCCGCCGCGGGTGTTGCAGAAGGCGAGGTAGGACTTCGCACCGACGGCCGTGCGGTAGTGATTGCCAAAGCGCAGCGTGTGAATGAGGGCGGAGGCATGCTCGACCTCGCCATCGAGGCCGACGACCGCCGCCTTGCCATAGGCCTCCACCGTCTCGCCGGAGCCGGCGGCATCGAGGATCATCTTGGTCAGCAGCGCGCCGAGCACCGGCGCCGCATCACGGATCTCCGGCCTCAGGTCTTCGACAAAACCGCGACCGGCCCAGGGGTTCTTCACAACAGCGATGGCCGCGATCAGCGTCAGCGGCACGGGCGCGGCCTTGCCACCCTCGATGAGCGTCGTTTCCACGTGGAGAAGGGTTTTGCGTATCACCGGCGCCAAGGCTGCCTCCTGTCGTCTTTGTCTGCTCACATGTTGGTATACCATAATACGACGTGTCAAGGCCTTGCCGCTGGAGAAAATTGCGGGTACACCGAAGCATGTCCAGCCAAGACCCCAAACTCGCCGATCTCCGCATCGAAACGCCGCCCGCAACGCTGCGGGAAATCGCACTCGACCGCCTGCGTCGCGCGATCATTTCGGGCCTGTTCGAACCGGGCCAGCGGCTGGTGGAGCGCACGCTCTGCGATCAGCTGGGCGTCTCCCGTTCCGTCATCCGCGAGGTCATACGGCACCTGGAGTCGGAAGGACTCGTGGATAACGTTGCCAAGCAGGGGCCGACGGTCGCACGGCTGTCCTGGGACGATGCGCGGCAGATCTACGAGATCCGCGCAGCGCTGGAATCCACCGCCGTTGCCGACTGCGCGCGACGCGCCGATGCGGCGGTCAAGGCGCGGCTGAAGTCCGTCCTGGAGGAGCTCGACAGGACCTCGAAGAACAGCTCACCCCCGGCCATTCTCGATGCCACCCATGATTTCTACGCGATCATCTTCGAAACCAGCGGGCACAACATCGCCTGGGACATCGTCAGCCGCCTCAACAGCCGCATCTCGCGCCTGCGCGTCATGACGCTGTCCACCAGCAACCGTACCGTCTCCGGCCCGGCCCGCATCCGTGAAATCTATGAGGCCATCTGCCGCAACGACCCCGACGGCGCCGCCACCGCCTGCAAGGCCCACGTCGCCGAAGCCGCACGCATCGCGGAACACCTGCTGGCGTAGGGGGCGAGCGCAGGGTGAAAACCGTCGTAAATTATTGATAAATATATATATATAAAATTCTTCCCCCTCAAAATGTGGCGTAAGACATCTTATGGAACAATCTCACGCACTGACTTCAGCTGGATGGGTCCAGGCGTTGATAGGCGCGTGCCTAGCAGTTTCCAACCCGCGACATCACCAGCATTCAGCCTCTGCGCCGGATCAGCCATAGAGCCCTAGGTGCGCGTTCGCCGGCATGGCGGGATCGGACCAAGACCGGGATCTAATCTGTCTTTGGTACTACCAAAACCCGGAATGAACGTCGGATATCATGTGCCGAATTGACTTTCTGCGGTGAAGTGGCGTACCAGGCATCATAGCCTACCAAATTTGGTAGGGCCAATGAGTGAAGGTGTTCTGGAAGCGGACTTCGGACCCTGCGGGCCGTGATCCGGCTGGCATTTCAAGGACCCGCCAGATGGACAAGACCGTGACGAAAGCTGAGGCCGATACGATCCCGACATCCGACGCCGCGCCCGCAACGAGCGTGACGGACAGGGTGGAGCGTACCATCGAGGCGCTGATCGTGGAGGGCCGCCTTGCCGTCGGCGATCGCCTTCCCTCGGAGCGGGCGCTGGCCGAGTGCCTCGGCGTCTCGCGCAACAGCCTGCGGGAGGCGCTGTTGCGCCTTGCCGCCCGCGGGCGGGTTGTCATCCGCAAGGGCGGCAACATCATCGCCGAGCCGGCGGCGGCGCGCTGGACGCATACGACCATCGTCGATCCGCTGACGCCGCTGGTCGCCGGCAATCCCGGCTTTGGCCACGACGTTCTGGAGGTGCGGCGCGGCCTCGAGGGCCAGGCCGCCTATCACGCGGCCCAGCGCGCCAGGCCTGCCGACATCGACGCCATCCGCCGCTGTTTCGACGCGCTGGCAGAGGGCCACCAGAAAGGCGATGCCGCAGCCGAGGCCCGTGCGGATGCGGCCTTTCACCTCGCCATCGCCGATGCCTCGCACAATGCCGTGCTGCGCTCGGTCATGTCGAGCATGTTCGGCCTCCTGCAAAGCAGCATCTCGCAAAGCCTCGACAAGCTCTATGTCGTGCCCCGCACCTTCGAGCGCCTGAGCGACCAGCACCAGGCCCTCGTTGAGGCGATCGCGGCCGGCGATGCGGATGCCGCACGCCTTGCCTCCGACACCCACATCGATTTCGTTGCCCAAACCATCCGGACCCTCGACGAGGAACGGGCGCGCATCGAGCGCGCCGACGCGCTTCGTCGCGGGACACACCCGAGGAGCTGACCGATGATCATTTCGTCCCCGACCGACTACCGCGAGGCGGCCCGCCGCCGCCTGCCGCCCTTCCTGTTTCATTATATCGATGGGGGCGCCAATGCCGAGCATACGCTCAAGCACAATGTTTCCGACCTCTCCGAGATCGCGCTGCGCCAGCGGGTCTTGAAGAATGTCGAGAGCCTCAGCCTGACGACCGAGCTTTTCGGCCGCACCCTCGCCATGCCGGTCGCGCTGGCGCCCGTCGGGCTGACGGGCATGTATGCAAGGCGCGGCGAGGTGCAGGCGGCGCGCGCGGCGACCGCGCGCGGCATTCCGCTGACGCTTTCCACCGTCTCGGTCTGCCCCATCGAAGAGGTGCAGAAGGCGTCGGCGGCGCCGATCTGGTTCCAGCTCTACGTGCTGAAGGATCGCGGCTTCATGAAAAACGCGCTGGAGCGCGCCATGGCGGCCGGCATCACGACGCTGGTCTTCACCGTGGACATGCCGACCCCCGGCTCGCGCTACCGCGACGCCCATTCCGGCATGTCCGGCCCGAATGCCGCCTTCCGGCGCATGCTGCAGGCGGTCCTGCATCCGCAATGGGCCTTCGACGTCGGCCTGATGGGGCGGCCGCACGACCTCGGCAACATCTCCGCCTATCGCGGCCAGCCGACGAAGCTCGAGGACTATATCGGCTGGCTCGCCAACAATTTCGATCCGTCGATCTCGTGGAAGGACCTCGAATGGATCCGCGATTTCTGGAAGGGCCCGATGATCATCAAGGGCATTCTGGACGCGGAGGATGCGCGCGATGCGGTGCGCTTCGGCGCCGACGGCATCGTCGTTTCCAACCATGGCGGCCGGCAGCTCGACGGCGTGCGCTCGACCGCACGGGCCCTGCCCGAGATCGCCGATGCGGTGAAGGGCGAGATGAAGATCCTTGCCGATTCCGGCATTCGCTCCGGCCTCGACGTGGTGCGCATGCTCGCGCTCGGCGCCGATGCCGTCATGCTCGGCCGCGCCTTCATCTATGCGCTGGCCGCCGGTGGCGAGGCAGGCGTTGCCAATCTGCTCGA
Source organism: Rhizobium sp. RU20A (assembly GCF_900155885.1). GTDB lineage: Bacteria > Pseudomonadota > Alphaproteobacteria > Rhizobiales > Rhizobiaceae > RU20A. Next base: position 130,927 of record NZ_FTMB01000009.1, on the reverse strand, counting down.
CCTTGTCGCGAAGGAAATGCGCGTTGCGATGACGCTGACCGGCGCCCGCTCCATCGGCGAGATCGACCGGAACATGCTGGCGCTGTGATGGCTCTCGCCTAGAATGACATGACATGACAACGGGCGGGATGGTGACCATCCCGCCCGTTGTCATGCATGGACCGGACAGTTGCCGGCTTACTTGGCGATCGGCGCGTAGGTGCCGTTGCTCCAGCGGTTGATGTCGTAGCTGGCGTTCTTCAGGTCACCCTTTTCGTCAAAGGTAACGGTGCCGACGACGGTTTCGATCGGCTGGCCGTTCTTCAGCGCTGCGGCAACGGCGGTCGGATCGTCGGAGCCGGCCCGCTCGATGCCCTGCGCGAAGGCCTGGATCACGGCGTAGGAGAAGAGCGTGAAGCCATCCGGCTTGAAGCCGGCGGCGGTGATCTTCTCGACGGCTTCCTTGGCTTCGGGCTTCGCCTGCGGATCGGAGGGGAACACGAAGAGCGTGCCTTCGCCGGCCGGGCCCGCCACCTGCCAGAATTCCGGCGAGGCGATGGAATCGGGCATGATCATCTGGAACGTGTAGCCCTGCTCGGCCGCCTGGCGAAGAATCAGGCCGGCTTCCGGGTGATAACCGCCGAAATAGACGACATCGACCTTGGCGTCCTTCAGCTTGGTGACGAGGGCGTTGTAGTCCTTTTCGCCGGCATTGATGCCTTCGGCCATGACTTCCTTCAGGCCGTTCTGGTTCATCGTGGCGCGGACAGCATCGGCGATGCCCTGGCCGTAGGCCGACTTGTCATGCAGGACGGCGACGTTCTTGCCGGCATATTCCTTGGCGATCCACGGACCGATGAAGGCGCCCTGGGCATCGTCGCGCGTATAAAGACGCATGATGTTCGCCCAGCCATTGGCGGCGGCGGCATCGGTCAGGACCGGATTGGAGGAGGCCGGCGTCATCATCAGCGTGCCGTTTTCGGCATAGACGGCCGAGGCCGGGATGCTCGAACCCGAGCAGGCATGGCCATCGACGAACTGGATGCCGGCGGCCGCGATGCGGTTGGCAATCGAGACGGCCTGCTTGGGGTCGCACTGGTCATCCTCGAACTGCAGGGCGATCTGGCGGCCCATCACGCCGCCCTTGGCGTTGATCGCGTCGGCTGCGGCCTGCGCACCCTGCTTGAACTGGTCGCCGATCGTCGCGAGCGGACCCGTCAGCGGGCCGGCAACGGCGAAGGTCAGGTCATCGGCACGGGCGGCCGTACCCATCAGCAGGCCAATCGCGGTGCCGAGGATCAGGAACTTTCTCATGGTATGTCTACTCCCTAGGAGCCACCTTGGACGGCAGGCTCTCGCAATGCTTTTGTCAGGCGCTGCTGCCCAAAGGGCTTGGCATCGCCGCGGCGCGACCCTGCCGCGTCTGCCCGCGCTCCGCAAGCCGTGCCGGCGTTGCCGATCACCCGATAGCCAGTTTTTGCCGGGCCATTGACCGCGAAACGGTCAGGATTGACGAAGCTGCGACAGCAAGCCGCGCATTTCCACATACAGGCCCTGCGGGCGGTAGTCGACGACGACACCGCCGTTTCCCGTCAGGCCCATGCGGATGAGGCGCGAGCCGAAGCCCTTGGTGGCCGGGGCCATTACGGGGGGTCCGTCAATTTCCTGCCAGGTCAGGACCATGGTCTGATCGCCATCGGCGCCTTCCAGGTTCCAGCCGATCACGATCCGGCCATCGGCATTCGACCAGCCGCCATATTTCAGCGCATTGGTGGCGAGTTCGTGGAGCACCAGCGCGAGCGACAGCGCGGTGCGCGGGCCGATCTCGACATCCGGCCCCTCGACGGTGTGGCGATCGGGCGGGGCGACCTGATCGAGCACGGAGGTGACGACGGCCTTCATGCGCGCCGAGGACCAATCCTGACTGAGCAGCACCTGATGGGCCTTGGAGAGCGCATTCAGCCGACTGGTGAAAGCCTCGACCGGCGCCCGCTCCGTCACCGGCCGCAGAGTCTGCGTCGCAATCGCCTGCACCATGGCCAGCGTGTTCTTCAGCCGGTGGCTGATCTCCTGGTTGAGGACCTGCTGCTCCTCCTCCGCCCGGATCCGGGAGATGGCCTCGCGCGTCCGGTCGGCAACGGTGCGCACGAAATCGCGCTCTTCGGGATCGAACGCGTGCGGCTTTTCGTAGTGTACGAACATGACGCCGACGAAGATGCCATGCGCCATGATCGGCACGTTGACCAGAACGGAAATGCCGAGCGAATGCAGCAAATCGGCCGAATCGACCGTGCGCGGGTCGGTCGCCACATCGGGGATGATGACGATCTCGCCGCGCTTCAGATCTTCGATATAGGAACCGTAGGTGCGGAAGTGATGCAGGCCGGCGATGGTAAACATGCCCTCTGCCCGCCAGTCGGGCAGGATCTCCACGGTCTCTTCACTGTGATCGACGATGCCGTAACCCGCCCGCGTCGCCCCAGGCAGGCTCCGGGCCAGGATTTCGGCCGCCGTGAAGGCAACCTCGGTCACCGTATCGAAATCGCGGATCCGGTCGCCAAGGTTGAGCAGCGCCGACTGGCGATCCTCGGCAAGTTTCTGGGCGGTCGCGTTGCGCGCCATCTTGATGTAGCCGCCATGCGCGGTCGTCCCGTCGCCGCCGGCCAGCGGGCGCAGCGTTCCATCAAGAAAGACGCGCGCCCCGTCCGCAGCACGGTGCCAGCGCCGGTCGCTGGCAACGCCCTCGGCGGCCGCCCTGGCGATCTCCTGTTCGGGAACGCCGGCGGCCCGGTCCTCGGCGGTGAAGATGGCGGCGAAGGGCTGCCCGACCATTTCTTCTTCCGTCCAGCCCAGCGTCTCCGTCGCACCGCCGAACCAGTTGGTGATCCGACCGGCCTCGTCGATCGTCACGATGATGTAGTCCTTGGCGCCTTCGATGATGAGGCGCATGCGCGCCTCGTTCTCGGCCAGCGCCGAGATCGCCCGCATGCGCTCCGTCACCTCGATCCCGGCAATGAGGAACCTGTCCCGGCCCATGGGCTGGATATAGCCCTCATACCACTGGTCGAGCGTTGCGAACCGGCGGAAGTAACGGCGCACCGCACCGCTCTCCACGGCCTCGACCACATCCGATATCCATTCCGCCTCCGCCTCGGGAAACAGGCTGAGCAGCGTGCTGCCGGGCCCATCCGTGGGCGACAGGCCGACCTGCCGTGCCCAGGCGGCATTGACGGTATCGAAGCGCCAGTCGATCGCCCTGCCTGTCGCGTCGCGCACGAGCGTGCCGAGGACGATGCCCTCTTCGAGCTGCTCGAACAGCGAGCCCCATTGCCGTTCGGAGACGAAGGTCTCGATCTGGTTGCAGGCAACGCGGCCGATCTTGCGGAGCACATCGAGTTCCGCTTCGCTCCAGTCGCGCGGCTGGCCGTCGATGGCGGCGAGCGCGCCGACAATCGTGCCATCCGGAAGGGAGATCGGCACGCCCATATAGGAGATGACGCCGAGATCGGGAATGGCGAGATTGTCGCGCACGAGGTCATGCACGGTCGCGTCGCCGACGACGAGCGGGCGCGCATCGCGCACCACATGCTGGCAGAAGGAATGGGTCAGGGGCGTCTCGCCGCGTTCGGCCCACTGGCCCGGCAGGCCGAGATGGCCGATGAACACCTGGCGGTCGGCGTCGAGGATCGAGACCACGGCAACCGGGCACCGGATGCCGGCCTTCACGAGATCGACGATGTCGTTGAACTCGCGGCGCCCCCTTGCGTCGAGCAGCCCGGAATTCTTGACGGCCTGGAGACGGTCGGATGAGTGGGTCACGGGCGGTCCGCGGACGGTTCTGCGACCGCGTCGCCGGAAAATGTCCCGAGAGCGGGCGACAGGAGAAGGCTCGGCGGCGGGCTGAGGACCGGTTGGTGGCCGTTGACATAGCTTTCGATGAAGGCCAGCGCGTTTTGCAGGCCGTTCATCGTGTAGGGTTTCTCGATCGCGCCGAGCGCACCGGCAAAATCATTGGGGATGCGCTTCACATTGCCGGAGACGAAGACATAAGGGATTTCCCGCAGGGCCAGGGACTGGCCGACCGCGATGCCGGTCGGGCCATCCAGGAGGTGGATGTCCACAAAGGCAAATTCCGGCTCCGCCGCCTCGACGAGCGCAATGGCCTCACGGCTGTCGGCCGCCATGCCGACGATTTCATGGCCGGCGGCCTCTACTTCGCTTTCCAGTTCCATGGCCAGCAAGATCTCGTCCTCGACGATCAATACCTTCACGCAACTCTTCCTTCAGTCCTTGACCATCAACGTTACCACGACCTCGGTGCGGTCTCCCGTGACACGGCGCTCCATCGTCGCGCGCAATTGCCGGCAGCAGGCTTCGAGCATTTTGAAGCCGAATGCCTCTTCCTCCGGATCCACCGTGACGGGCTGAACGGTGTCGGCGACACGGATGAGGAAATGGCCGTTCAGGCGGCGCACTTCGAGGTGGATCTCCCCGCCGCTCTGGCTCAGTCCGCGCCGCACCGCGTCGCCGACGAGTTCGTTGATGATGAGGGCGAGCGGCGAGGCCTTGGTGGCGGGCACGACGACTTCATGGACATCCGTCGTCAGCACAATATCGGTCCGGCGAAGCGCGCTGACGATATCGACGATCAGCGTCTTGGCGAAATCGGCGACGTCGAAATGGCCGACATCCTCATCGTTCAAGAGCTTGCGCTGCACCGTGCTCAGCGCTTCCACCCGGTTCAGCACCGACATCAGCGTGCGGCCGACCGTCTCGTCCGTCGTCATGCGCGCCTGGAGCTTGAGGATGGAGGCGATGGTGAGGAGGTTGTTCTTGACGCGGTGGTCGACCTCGTGCACCAGGGCGGTCTTCGCGCGAAGGGCTTCGGTGAGGTCGGCGGTGCGCTCGGCTACCTCTTCCTCGGCAATGTGCCGGGCGCGGGCAAGCTCGGCTTCCTTGCTCTTGATGTTGGTGAAATCCAGTTGCGAGGCGAAGAAATAGCGGATCGTGCCCTCGGCATCGCGCACCGGGCTGACGAAAAGCGCGTTCCAGAAGGGCGCGCCGTCCTTGCGGTAGTTGAGGATGTCGATGGAAATGTCGCGCCCTTCGCTGATGGCATCCCTCAGCCGGGCGATCGCGGCCATATCGGTGCCCTCTCCCTGCAGCAGGCGGCAGTTGCGACCGACCAGTTCCTCCCGGCTATATCCCGTGAGGTCGCTGAAGGCGCGATTGCAGAAGATGATGGGGTTGTCGGCCTGATGCGGATCGGTGATCAGCATGGGCATGCGCGTCGCCTTGAAGGCAGCCGCGAAGGGGTTTTCGCTCGCCTGGTCGGCGACCAGCCTGTCCCCCGCATCGCGCGCACCCTGCCTCGGCGTCATTTTTTCGATCATTCGCACACCCTGACACAATACTGCCTAAAAGCCTGACCGGCCCGGAGGTTCCGGCGCGTCCGTGATGGCGCGCCATGCGTTCCCCGTCCCGCCGTTCTTTCGAACACGCGCAGTCATGCGTCTTACTAAATAAGGCAGGTTTTCCATCCGGCAATCGCACCGCGACACCATATTTTCGAGTCGGTTGCTGCTCTTTGCCCTGCCTCAAAGGCAAGCCAGAAAAGGCGCGCCGGGCATGTTGCGCTGGCAAAGAGGCGCCGACTGGCCTACCTAACGCCTGTCAGACAGCAGCGGACATGCAGGGAGTTGGTGATGATCACGGCACGCGGAGAGATTTCCGGCATCATCGAAAGTGAAGGCATGCCCGCCTTCAGTGCGGTCTATGCCGGTCTGCCGCAGCCGTTTCGCGCCGAAGCCCTGCCCTCCCAGCCGGAAGCGCCGCTGCTCATCACGGTCAACGAGGCCCTCGCCGCCGAACTCGGCTTCGATCTCGCCCGCATCGAGCCGGCGGACCTGACGGCGCTTTTTTCCGGTGCCGCCGTGCCGCACGATGCCCGTCCCGTCGCCATCGCCTATGCCGGCCACCAGTTCGGCAGCTTCGTGCCGCAACTCGGCGACGGGCGGGCGCTGCTGATCGGCGAAGTGAGGGACAGGGCCGGGAACCTGCGCGACATCCAGCTGAAAGGCTCGGGGCCGACGCCCTTTTCCCGCCGCGGCGACGGACGCGCGGCGCTGGGACCCGTGCTGCGGGAATACATTGTCAGCGAGGCCATGCATGCGCTCGGCATTCCCGCAACGCGCGCCCTTGCGGCGGCCCTCACGGGCGATGTCGTCTACCGCGAAACGGTGCTGCCGGGCGCCATCGTCACCCGCGTCGCCGCCAGCCACATCCGCGTCGGGACCTTTCAATATCTGGCCGCGCGCGGCGACGAAGAGGGGCTGCGCATCCTCGCCGATCACGTCATCGCCCGCCACTATCCGGATCTTTCCGAACAGGATGCGCCCTATCCCGCCCTGCTCGCCGCCATCGTCGAGCGGCAGGCGCGGCTTGTCGCCCGCTGGATGCAGGTGGGCTTCATCCACGGCGTGATGAACACGGACAACATGACCGTCTCGGGCGAGACGATCGATTTCGGTCCCTGCGCCTTCCTCGATGCCTATCAGGCGACGAAGGTCTTCTCCTCCATCGACCAGCAGGGGCGCTATGCCTATCGCAACCAGCCGGGGCTGGCGCAGTGGAACCTGGCGCGGCTGGCCGAGGCCATGCTGCCGCTCATCGATGCCGACACCGACAAGGCAATCGAGATCGCCAATGGCATCGTCGTCGGTTTTGCGGGGCAGTTTCAGACCGCGTGGCTCGCTGGCATGCGCGCCAAGATGGGCCTCTTCGATGCGCCCGAGGATGGCGACCTCGATCTGGTGCAGCGGCTGCTTTCGACCATGGAGGCGGGCGAGGCCGATTTCACCCGCACCTTCCGGGCGCTTTGCGCCGCAGCCATCGATCCCGCCGCCGACGCGGTCGTCCGGGCGGAATTTGCCGATCCCATGGCCTTTGACGCCTGGGCGATTGACTGGCGGAACCGTCTAGCGGCGGACCGGCGCGGCGCTGGCGAACGGCTGGCCGCCATGCGCGCCATCAATCCGGCCTTCATACCGCGCAACCATCGTATCGAGGAAGCGATCGTCGCGGCCGTCGAGCGACGTGATTTCGCGCCGTTCGAGCGTCTCGTAGCGGTGCTGGCGCGCCCCTACGAGGACCAGCCGGAACATGCCGACCTTACCCTCGCGCCGCAGCCGGACGAGCGCGTGGCGCGCACCTTCTGCGGCACCTGACGGGGCCTCACCGCCTCACGTCTCGATGTGCAGTTGCACGCGGTCGGCGGCAAAGCGGGTGCGGGCATATTGCACCGGCACGCCCTCGAGATCGGCATTGACGGCGGTCGTTTCCAGGACGATCGAGCCCGGCGACAAGGACAGCAGGCTGCGCTCGCCGGCATCGGCATGGCGGGCAACGATATCGGTCGACAGGCGCACGTAATCGGCAAGCCCCTGCTCGGCAAAGGCCCGCGTCACCGACTCCGTGCGGCGGAAACAGTCGGCCATGTCAGGAAACCGCGCCGCCGGGAAGAAGGCGGTCGAGGTGGAGACCGGCCGGCCGGCGGCGGCCGAGACGATGTCGAGACGGATGACCTCGGACGGGAGTTCCAGCTTGAGTGCGCGGGCAATTTCGGCGATTGCCGCCATGCGTTCCGACGCGATGAGGCGGGCGGCGATATCGCGGGTCTGGTCGGCCAGGCCAGCCGAAAAGCGGGTACGCCGCGAGATCGGGAATTGCAGACGTTCCTGCCGTTTGATCAGCGTGCCGAGGCCCTGCATGGGGCGCACAATTCCCTCTTCCGTCAACGAGGCGATGGCGCTGCGCACGGTGTGGCGGTTGACGCCGAACTCGCCGGCCAGCACCGCCTCGGGCGGCAGGCGACCGGTCGAGTCATAGGTGCCCTCGGCAATCTTGGCGCGGATGCGGTCGGCGATCTGCCGCCAGAGGGCAACACCGAGCTGCCGCTCGACGGGACGTTCGCCGTCCTCGTCGCGCATCTCCGGCATCGCGCCGACTGTCGCCCCCTTCTGAACACCCGGTTTCACCCGCCTGCCTGCCATGTTTCGTCCTTCGAATGGGTCTCGCGTCACATGCATGTCACGATTTGCATCTAGCCATAGGTTCAGTTGTCTAGATTAATAGACCTTTGGAGCTTCGGCAATGACCCCCAAGGAATACGCCATGGACCGGCCGGCGCAAGCCGGATCCGTTCTGGACCCCGTCCTTCGGCGCCGCCTGATGGCGGTGCTCGCCCGCCTGCCGCGCCAGCGGCTCGAATCCATTCTGGCACAGATTGCGCCGGACGTCGAAATCCATCCGGTACGCGGTCCCGAGACCGGCCTCGTCATGGTGCGCGGACGCATCGGCGGCGGCGGCTCGCCCTTCAATCTGGGCGAAGCGACCGTCAGCCGTGCCACGGTGCGCCTGTCGACCGGCGAGATCGGCCACGGGCAGCTGCTGGGCACCGACCGCCAGCATGCGCGGCTCGCCGCCATTCTCGATGCGCTCCACCAGCGCGGCGACCATCAGGGCGCCATTGCCGCCTTCATCACGGACAGCGAGGCGGAGCTAGCGCAGGCCGAGCGCCGGCAGGCCGAGGAAACGGCCGCCACCCGCGTCGATTTCTTCACCATGGTGCGCGGAGACGACTGATGCCCCATAGCCAGCAGACACCATCCCACAAGAACAGCCAGCGCGCCTATGCCGGCGGGTTTGCCGATCCGGTCTTCCAGTCCCAGGCCGTGTTCCGCGCGCTGATGGACGCCATGGCACGGCCCGGCCGCATCCAGACGCTGGATGACAGCGTCGATCCGCCAGCCCCCTTCTCCCGGGCCATGGGCGCCGTGGCGCTCACCCTCCTCGATGCCGACACGGCCGTCTGGCTGACGCCCGCCGCCCGCGCCTCCGTCGTGCCCTCCTGGATCTCCTTCCACAGCGGCGCTCGTGTCACCGAAGACAAGGCGGCGGCCCAGTTCGCCTTCGTCGAAGCCGGCCAGAGCCTGCCGCCGCTATCGAGCTTCGCGCTTGGCACGCAGGATTATCCGGACCGCTCGACAACGCTCGTGGTGGAACTGCCGGCGCTGGGGGGCGGCGCGCCGCTTCTCGCCCGCGGGCCCGGCATCGAGACGACGCAGACGATCGCACCCTCCGGACTGCCGCCGATCTTTACCACGCTGTGGCGCGACAATCGCGCGCTCTTCCCGCGCGGCGTCGATCTCATCCTCACGGCCGGCAGCGATCTTCTCTGCCTGCCCCGCAGCACCAGCCTTCAGACCGCGGAGGAATAGCCATGTATGTGGCCGTGAAGGGCGGGGAAGCCGCCATTGCCAATGCCCACCGCCTGCTGGCCGACCGTCGGCGCGGCGACCGCGACCTGCCCGCCATCACCAACGACCAGGTCGTGGCGCAGCTTTCGCTCGCCGTCGACCGCGTCATGGCGGAAGCCTCGCTCTACGATCCCGCGCTGGCGGCCCTTGCCATCCGGCAGGCCCGCGGCGACATGATCGAGGCGATCTTCATTCTGCGCGCCTATCGCACCACCCTGCCCCGCTTCGGATCCAGCCTGCCGGTCGAAACAGGCGAGATGGCGATCGAACGGCGCATTTCCGCCACCTACAAGGACCTGCCGGGCGGACAACTGCTCGGCCCCACCTTCGACTATACCCACCGCCTGCTCGATCCCGCCCTGCTCGAAGACGGCGATGTGCCAGAAGGTACCCGCCGGCCGGCCAGCGGCGAGCCCGCCATGCGGGTGAGCGACATTCTTTCCGGCGAAGGCCTGATCGAGGGCGATGGCGAGGCCGGCGGCGAAAACGGACCCGGCGACATCACCCGCACGCCGATGGAGTTTCCCATGGGCCGCGACGTGCGGCTTCAGGCGCTTGCCCGCGGCGACGAGGGTTTTCTCCTGGCCCTCGCCTATTCCACCCAGCGCGGCTACGCCCGCACCCATCCCTTTGCCGGCGAAATCCGCATCGGCAGCGTCGAGGTGGAAATCGAAACGCCTGAACTCGGCTTTGCCGCCCCGCTCGGCCGCCTGAAGCTGACGGAATGCCAGATGATCAACCAGTTCAAGGGTTCGGCCTCGGCGCCGCCGCAGTTCACCCGCGGCTATGGCCTCGTCTTTGGCCAGAGCGAGCGGAAAGCCATGGCCATGGCGCTGGTGGACCGGGCGCTGCGCGCCGACGAATTCGGCGAGGATCGCACCGCCCCGGCCCAGGACGAGGAATTCGTCATCTCCCACTGCGACAACGTGCAGGCCACCGGCTTTGTCGAGCACCTGAAGCTGCCGCATTACGTGGACTTCCAGGCCGAACTCGACCTCGTGCGCCGCATGCGCCGGGAATACGAGGCGGCGCGCCATCCCGCCGATGATGCAAGTGAGGCTGCCGAATGAGCCGCCCGATGTCAGTCGCCGCCCCCGTCTCCATCGCCGCAGCCGTCCTTGCCGCCATTGTCGAAGACGCCGCCGCCATCGCCGGGACTGCCGGATTTGCGGAAGATCGCGACCAGCAGCGCGACGCCCGCGAAGACGCCAATGAAAATCCATTCCATGACACGCCCCTCATGCCCGCCGCTCTCCGGCCTTTCAGAGGTATGATCCAATGAGTGATCTCGCAACCTACAACTTCGCCTATCTGGACGAGCAGACCAAGCGGATGATCCGCCGCGCCATCCTGAAGGCCATTGCCATTCCCGGCTATCAGGTGCCGTTCGCCTCCCGCGAAATGCCCATGCCCTATGGCTGGGGCACCGGCGGCGTGCAGGTGACGGCCGCGATCCTCGGACCGGATGACGTTCTCAAGGTGATCGACCAGGGGGCGGACGACACGACCAATGCCGTCTCCATCCGCGCCTTCTTCCAGAAGGTCGCAAACGTCGCCGTCACCACGAAGACCAGGGATGCGACCGTCATCCAGACCCGCCACCGCATCCCCGAGGAGACGCTGACGGAGGGCCAGACGCTGGTCTACCAGGTGCCGATCCCCGAACCCTTGCGCTTCCTCGAACCCCGCGAGACCGAGACCCGCAAGATGCATGCGCTGGAAGAATATGGCCTCATGCATGTGAAGCTCTACGAGGACATTGCCCGCAACGGCCATATCGCCACGACCTACGCCTATCCGGTGAAGATCGAGGGACGCTACGTCATGGACCCTTCGCCGATCCCGAAATTCGACAATCCGAAGATGCACCGCTCGCAAGCGCTCCAGCTCTTCGGCGCGGGCCGCGAAAAGCGCATCTACGCGCTGCCGCCCCACACCGATGTCGTCAGCCTCGACTTCGAGGACCACCCCTTCGAGATCCAGCATTTCGAAAAGCCCTGTGCGCTGTGCGGCGCGAACCACGTCTATCTGGACGAGGTGGTGCTGGATGACCGGGGCGGGCGCATGTTCGTCTGCTCCGACACCGATTACTGCGAGGATCGCCGCGCCGCCGGCCATGTGGGCGAGCTGGGCGTGGCCAAGCTGGAGGCCGCGCAATGAGCGACGCACCCCTTCTCAAGGTCCGGGACCTTTCCAAATGCTACGGCGCGCGCATCGGCTGCCGCGACGTTTCCTTCGACCTCTATCCCGGCGAGGTGCTGGCGATCGTCGGGGAATCCGGCTCCGGCAAGACGACCCTGCTCTCCTGCATCTCCACCCGCCTGATGCCGACCACCGGCGTTGTCGAATACCGGATGCGAGACGGTGACCTGCGCGATCTCGCCCGCATGAGCGAAGCGGAACGCCGCTTCCTGATGCGCACCGACTGGGGCTTCGTGCACCAGAATCCGGCGGACGGCCTGCGCATGGCGGTCTCGGCCGGCGCCAATGTCGGCGAACGGCTGATGGCGATCGGCAACCGGCACTACGGCAACATCCGCGAGGCCGCCACCGGCTGGCTGGAGCGGGTGGAAATCGACCGCAGCCGCATCGACGACCAGCCGCGCGCCTTTTCCGGCGGCATGCGCCAGCGCCTGCAGATCGCCCGCAACCTCGTCACCTCGCCCCGTCTCGTCTTCATGGACGAGCCGACGGGCGGGCTCGACGTCTCCGTGCAGGCCCGCCTGCTCGATCTCGTGCGCGGCCTCGTCAACGATCTCGGCCTTTCGGCGATCATCGTCACCCACGACCTTGCCGTCGCCCGCCTCCTCTCGCACCGCATGATGGTGATGAAGGACGGCCGCGTCATCGAACAGGGTCTGACGGACCGGGTGCTCGACGATCCGCGCGAGCCCTACACCCAGCTCCTCGTCTCCTCGATCCTCCAGGTCTGAGCCGGAAAGGACCTCCCATGGTTACCCCCCTCGTCGTTTCCGACGTCGAAAAAAGCTTCACCATGCACCTGCGCGGCGGCCTTATGTTGCCGGTCGTCCGGGGCGTCACCTTCTCGGCCCGCGCCGGCGAATGCCTCGTGCTCGGCGGCCCCTCGGGGGTCGGCAAGAGCTCCATCCTCAAGATGCTCTACGGCAATTACGGCGTCGACAGCGGCCAGATCGTCGTGTCCCACCACGGCCATCTCATCGATATCGCCACGGCGGAACCGCGCGCCGTGCTGGAGGTGCGCCGCGATACGCTGGGCTATGTCAGCCAGTTCCTGCGCGTCGTGCCGCGCGTCTCCGCCGTCGATGTCGTAGCCGAACCGCTGACGGCGCGCGGCGTTGGCGCCGAAGAAGCCCGCGGCCGGGCCATGGCGATGCTGGAGCGGCTGAACCTGCCGCACCAGTTGTGGGACCTGCCGCCCGCCACCTTCTCCGGCGGCGAGCAGCAGCGCGTCAACATTGCCCGCGGCTTCATCACCGATCACCCGATCCTGCTGCTCGACGAGCCGACGGCCTCGCTCGATGCCGTCAACCGCCGCGTCGTCACCGACATGATCACGGAGAAGAAGGCGGCAGGCACCGCGATGATCGGCATCTTCCACGACCAGGAGGTGCGCGACATCGTCGCCGACCGCGTGCTCGATGTTTCCGCCTTCTCGCCCCGAGGACTTGCCGCATGACGAAGCTTTCCGAACAGCCGCTGATCCATCCGAGCGCCAGCGTCGAGCAGTCCGTTCTCGGCCGCTACACGGAGGTCGCAGAGCGCTGCCGCATCAGCGAGGCGGAGATGGGCGACTATTCCTACATCATGCAGGACGGCGCCGTCTGGTGCGCGACGATCGGCAAATTCGCCAATATCGCAGCCGCGGTGCGCATCAACGCCACCAACCACCCGGTCTGGCGCCCGACGCTGCACCACTTCACCTACCGCGCCAACGACTACTGGCCGGATGCCGAGCCAGACACGGACTTCTTTACCTGGCGGCGCGACAACCGCGTCGTGATCGGCCATGACGTGTGGATCGGCCACGGCGCCACCATCCTGCCGGGCGTGACCGTCGGCCATGGTGCGGTGGTCGGGGCCGGCGCCGTCGTCAGCAAGGATGTCGCGCCCTACACCATCGTCGGGGGCGTGGCGGCCAAGCTGATCCGCGAGCGTTTTCCCCGCGAGATCGCCGCGCGCTTCGAAGTCATCGCCTGGTGGGACTGGAGCCATGAACGCCTGCGCGACGCGCTGCCGGACTTTCGCAACCTGGACGCGGAAGCCTTCCTTGCCCGCCATGGCGGGTAAGGTTCACCGGTTCGTCACGACTGTCACATTGTAACAGAACCGACATCAAACCGACATTGTCACTTCATGAACCGGCGCTAGAGCCCTTCGCTAACAAGAGTGTTAACGAAGAATTTCGGGGCCGGGCTATGTTTAAGCTTCAGAACGTCACGCGCCGGTTCGGTAGCAAGGCTGCCGTGGATGATGTCACGTTCGATATTCCCGAGGGGCAGATGGTCGGCATCATCGGCCGCTCGGGCGCCGGCAAGTCCACGCTGCTGCGCATGATCAACCGCCTGGTCGATCCGACGTCCGGTTCCATCCGGTTGGGCGATGTGGACGTCTCGAAGCTGAAGGGTTCGGAGCTTCGCGCCTGGCGCCGTGACTGCGCGATGATCTTCCAGCAGTTCAACCTCGTGCCGCGCCTCGACGTGCTCACCAACGTGCTGCTCGGCCGGCTGAACCACCGGTCCACCATCGCCTCCATCCTCAACATGTTCACCCGCGAAGAGCGCATCGAAGCCATCGCCGCGCTCGAGCGCCTCGGCATCGAACAGACTGCGCTGCAGCCGGCCGGTACGCTGTCGGGCGGCCAGCAGCAGCGCGTGGCCATTGCCCGCGCCCTGATGCAGCGGCCGCGCATGCTGCTCGCCGACGAGCCGATCGCCTCGCTCGATCCGCTGAACGCCAAGATCGTCATGGACGCGCTGCGCGACATCAACGAGCGCGACGGCATCACCGTGATCACCAACCTGCACACGCTGGATACGGCGCGCGCCTATTGCGAGCGTATTATCGGCATGGCGCAGGGCCGAGTCGTCTTCGACGGCAATCCGCGCGACCTGACCGCCGCTGCCGTGCGCAGCATCTACGGCACCGAGGGCGATCTGGAAGAGAGCCTGACCTCGACGAGCCTCAACGGCACGCTGGCCGCCAGCACCGACACGACCGAATCCGCCGGCCTCAAGCCGCTGGTACTGGCGGGGATCTGACCCGCCGCACGGACCGCGCGGCAAGCGCGCGCCGTCTTCAACCGCAATCATCCGGCAGGGGCCGGATAACGGGGAGACTACGATCATGATGAAGAAGATCCTGCTGGGCGCCGTCGCGCTTCTGGCAACCGTTTCGCATGTTCAGGCCGCTGACCTGAAGGAATTCCGCGTCGGCATCATCGGCGGCGAGAACGAAGCCGACCGCCTGCGCAACTACGCCTGCATGGAAGGCCACCTGAAGGACGCCCTCGGCGTCGAGAAGGTCTCCTTCTTCCCGGCCGCCGACTATGACGGCGTGATCCAGGGCCTGCTCGGCGGCACGCTCGATTATGCCGAACTCGGCGCTTCCGGCTTTGCCAAGATCTACCTCGCCAAGGCCGACGCCGTCGAGCCGATCATGACCACCGTGCAGGCCGATGGCTCGACCGGCTATTATTCGATCATGGTCGCCCGCAAGGATTCGGGCATCACCAAGCTCGAAGACATGAAGGGCAAGAAGCTCGGCTTCGCCGATGCGGACTCCACCTCGGGTTACCTCGTTCCCCTCGTCACGCTGCCGGAAGCCGTTGGCGCACCGGTGAAGGAATTCTTCGGCTCGACCGGCTTCGGCGGCGGCCATGAAAACCTCGTCCTGGAAGTGCTGAAGGGCACCTTCGACGCCGGCACGACCTTCGGTTCGGGCGTTGGCGAGTGGAAGGACGGCTACACCTCCGGCAACCTCCACAAGATGGTCCAGAAGGGCATCCTCGACATGAACGATCTGGTGGAGCTGTGGAAGTCTCCGCTGATCCCGAACGGCCCGATCGTCGTTCGCAACGAACTGCCGGCCGACACCAAGGCCAAGTTCAAGCAGATGATGATGGACCTGCCGAAGACCGACGAAGCCTGCTTCAAGGCCGTCATGGGCGGTGACTACAAGGCCTTCACGGAAGTCAACGTCGACTTCTACAAGCCGATCATCGAGGCCCGCAAGGCGACCATCGGCGGCTGATTTTTAGAGCCGACCCCCCTTTCCGCCCCCGCTGCGCCAGCCGCACGGGGGCGGCTTCCTGCGACCGAAGTGATACCCCAGAGAAGGCCGGCCAGACCGGATGGAACCGATGGCAACCATGCCCGCCAACAGCCCCCACCTCCGGCTCAGCGACAGCGGCAAGCTCGTCGAGCGCCACTGGAACGAGCTGGCCGCGAAACGCCGCTCCTATACGCTCCTCAGCGTCGCCATCCTGCTGGTGGCCACTTTCGGCTCGCTCTGGTTCGCCAACGAGACCAATGCCGGCAAGTTCTTCGACCGCCTGCCCTATTTCTTCGATTTTCTCGGCGACATGGCCCCGCGCGACGCGATGGAGCCTGTGCGCGCCCTCTTCGACCTGCCCTCGCCTTACGACGACGGCAGCTTCAAGTACAATTACCCGGAGGGTCGGCTCTATCTGACGCAGTCGATCTACATCCCCGAATATTTCCACAAGATGCTGGAGACGATCAACATCGCGATCCTCTCCACGCTCTTCGGCTTTGCCCTCGGCTTTCCGCTCTGCTTCCTGGCTGCCCGCAACCTGACGCGCAACAGCTGGATCCGCGTGCCCGTGCGCCGCGTCATGGAAGTGTTGCGCGCCTTCCCCGAAGTCGTCATCGCCGGCTTCTTCCTCGCGGTCCTGTCGATCGGCGCCATACCGGCGATCATCGCGGTGTCGATCCACACGGTCGGCGCGCTCGGCAAGCTGTTCTTCGAGGTGGTAGAGAACGCCGACATGAAGCCGGACGAGGGCCTGACGGCGGTCGGCGGCAACTGGATCGAGCGCGTCTGGTTCGGCACCGTGCCGCAGGTCATGCCGAATTTCCTGAGTTATGCTTTGCTGCGCCTCGAGATCAATGTGCGCGCCTCGACCATCATCGGCGCCGTCGGCGGCGGTGGCATCGGGGAACTGCTGCGCCTCTCCATCGGCCAGAACCATCCGGCAAAGACCATCGCCATCGTGTTCCTGCTGCTCCTCACCATCATTGCCGTCGATCAGTTTTCCGCCTGGCTGCGCCGCCGCCTGGTGGGCGACCGCGCCTTCGAACTGACTGCCTGAGGTCCCGCCCATGCCGACGACTATGCCGACGCCCCTGCCGACCCTTGCGCCCGCCCGCCCGATGATGAACGCCGCAGAGCGCGATGCCGTCGCGCTGCGCCATGCCGTGCTTTTGGAACATGCCTCGCAGCGCTCCTGGCGTCCGCTGATCATCGCGGTCACCGTCGTCGCCTACTGCATCTTCTCCTGGTGGATGTTCAATGTCGGCGATACGCTGCGCCGTGCCAACTGGGGCATTGCCGGCACCTATCTCGCCGACTGGGTCTCCTACGAAGTGCGCCCGGAATTCGATATCGCCAGGGACGGCGCGATGACGCTCACCTATCCGCGCTTCTCGCCGCTCGGCGACAATCCGGATCCGGACTGGCTGACGGTGGAGAAGCGGACCATGACCCGCACCATCGGCGCCGAGCCGACCGCCGGCAATGCCGCGTCCACGGCAACCAAGCCGTCCATCGGCTTCATGGGCGCAGGCGCCTTGATGGGCGACAAGGCCGCCGCACCGCAGGCCGCGCCGCAGACGGTGACAAAGGAGGTCCTCTCCCGTGCCGAGGTGCGCTACAACGGCAGCACGCGCATCGAGGTGACACCGGATGTCGTGATCGCTGAACATGGCGGAGAGACGCTGACCATGCGCCTCGACCACCAGACGGGCACGGTTGAAGCCGAAGGCGCCCTGCCGGAATGGGCGACCCAGAAGCGTCCGGGCGAGAAGATCACGCTGGCCTTCGGCGCGACCGGCTGGGCGGAGGTCGCCGGCAACGACGTCTCCATCCGCAACCGCTTCTTCGGCTGGGCGAACTTCCTCTTCGACACCCAGTCGCCCTTCTTCGACAAGTCGGCAGCGGAGGTCTTCGCGCTGATCACCAGCGCCCCGCGCATCGATCCCGCCCAGTCGAACCTGTCGCTCGCCTGGAGCAACATCCTCTACAATTCCGAATGGCAGCATCTGGATGTCTGGACCAAGCTGCTGCAGACCATCGTCATGGCCTTCATCGGCACGCTGTTTGCCTCGCTCATCGCCTTCCCGCTCTGCTTCGTGGCGGCGCGCAACATCACCGGCAGCCGCGTCGCCAACCAGCTCACCAAGCGCTTCTTCGACTTCCTGCGCTCGGTCGACATGCTGATCTGGGCGTTGTTCTTCACCCGCGCCTTCGGTCCGGGGCCGCTCGCCGGCATGTCGGCGATCTTCTTCACGGACACCGGCACGCTCGGCAAGCTCTATTCCGAGGCGCTGGAGAACATCGATGACAAGCAGCGCGAGGGCGTCAAATCGGTCGGCGCGCCGGAGATCACCGTCAAGCGCTTCGGCATCCTGCCGCAGGTGCTGCCGGTCTTCGCCAGCCAGGCGCTCTACTTCTGGGAGTCCAACACCCGCTCGGCCACCATCATCGGCGCGGTCGGCGCCGGTGGCATCGGCCTGAAGCTGTGGGAGGCAATGCGCACCAATTCCGACTGGGAGAACGTCGCCTACATGGTGCTGCTCATCCTCGGCGTCGTCTTCCTCTTCGACACCGTCTCGAATGCGCTGCGCTCGCGGCTGATCGGCAGCCGCGGACACTGATATCCCCGGCCTTTTGCGGAGCCGGACTGGCGAAAGCCATTTTCACGCCACGGTCATGCGCAATTCACGCTACTGTCACGAAGCAGGCCTAGTCCGGCCCGGCGCTGTCCAGATGCGCTGCTTCTCCCAGGAATCGTGAACCCGTGCGTTTTGCCCTCTATTTTACGCCGCCCGCCGCCGATCCGCTGACCCGGACCGCCGCGCGCTGGCTCGGCCGGGATGCCTTTTCCGGCGAGATCCTCGCACCCGCCGGCCCCCTGCCGGACGGTTATGACGCGGCCGAGCATGCCGCCCTCGTGGCCGATCCGGTCCGCTACGGCTTTCACGGCACGCTGAAGGCGCCCTTCTCGCTGGCTGACAGCTGCACGGCGGCGGAGCTCGTTACGGCGCTGAAGGACTTTGCGTCCGTGACCCCCGCCTTCACCATTCCGCGCCTCACCGTCGGGCGCCTCGGTCCCTTCTTCGCCCTGGTGCCGGATGGGCCGGCCCCCGAGCTCGAGGCCTTCGCCGCTGCCTGCGTGCGCGATTTCGAACCCTTCCGCGCCCCGCTCTCGGCTGCCGACATCATCAGGCGCAAGCCCGAGACGCTGACGGAGAGCGAGCGCGCCCATCTTCACGCATGGGGCTACCCTTACGTCTTCTCCGACTTCCGCTTTCACATGACGCTGACGGGCCCGGTCGAAGAGACCGCCCGCGATGCCATGCACGCCCATCTCGACAGCCTCTTTGCGCCTCTTCTCGACCGGCCCGTTCCGGTCGACCACATCACCCTCTTTGCGGAAACCGAGCGCGGTGCGCCGTTCCGCGTCCACGCCAATGAAGCGCTTGCGCTTGAAGGAAAGACGACCTGACATGACCCAGGAACTCGTGCTGAAGAACGCCCGCATCGTGCTGGAAGACGAGATCGTCGATGGCTCCCTCGTGATCCGCGAGGGCCGCATCGCCGGTATCGACGTCGGGTCCAGCGTCACCGGCGAGGACATGGAAGGCGACTACGTCATCGCCGGGCTCGTGGAACTGCACACCGACCACCTCGAATCCCACTATTCGCCCCGCCCCGGCGTGCGCTGGATGAAGACGGCGGCAATCCAGGCCCATGACGCGCAGGTCGTGACCTCCGGCATCACCACGGTCTTCGACTGCCTGCGCCTCGGCTCGGATGCCGATGATGGTTTCGAGAAGGGCGAGATGCGCGCCATGGCCGACGCGCTGCTGGAGGCCAAGAAGGAGGACCGGCTGCGCGCCGATCATCTCATCCATCTGCGCTGCGAGGTCTCGACCACCAATGTGCTCGAGCATTTCGAGGATTTCCGCAACGATCCGCAGGTCCGCCTCGTCTCGCTGATGGACCATGCGCCGGGCCAGCGTCAGTTCCAGACGATGGATCAGTACGTCTTCTACTACAAGACCAAGCGCGGCCTCTCCGACGAAGCCTTCGCCATCTACGTGGATCGCCAGCTGGCGCTCTCGGCGCAATATTCGCTGCCGCACCGCGAAGCCCTGTCGAAGGCCTGCATCGAGCGTGGAATCGCCATTGCCAGCCATGACGATGCGACGCTCGCCCATGTGGAGGAATCGCTCGCCCATGGCGTGCGGCTCGCGGAATTCCCGACCTCGCTGGAAGCGGCCCGCGCCTCGCACGAGGCCGGCCTCAGCGTCCTCATGGGCGCGCCGAATATCGTGCGTGGTAAGTCCCATTCCGGCAATATCGCCGCCCGGGATCTGGCCGCTGCCGGCGTTCTCGACGTGCTCTCTTCGGACTATGTGCCCTTCAGCCTGATCCACGCGCCCTTCCTGCTCGCCGACGAGATCGAGGCGATCAGCCTGCCGAAGGCGCTTGCCATGGTCAGTGCCACACCGGCCCGCGCCGTGGGCCTCGATGATCGCGGCCGCATCGCCGAGGGGTTGCGCGCCGACGTGGTGCGCGTGCGCCGCCCCTCCGGCATCCCCGTCGTGCGCGCCGTCTGGCGCGAAGGTCGCCGGGTGGCATGATGAACCGTGGCGTGATCAGCAAGGGCGGACTCGTTGTCGTCGTTGGCCCGAGCGGCGCTGGCAAGGACAGCGTCATGGCCGCGGCCCGCACGCTGCTCGGCCCCCGCGACGACATTGTCTTCCTGCAGCGCACGATCACCCGGCCCGCCGATGCGGGCGGCGAAGCCCACCATGCCGTCTGCGCCGACACGTTCCGGCAGATGCGGGAGGCCGGGGACTTTGCCGTGTCCTGGCATGCGCATGGGCTGGACTACGGCGTGCCCAAGCAAGCGCTTTGCGACATCGCCGCCGGCCGCACCGTGATCGTCAATGGCAGCCGCCATGCGATCGACGATTTCCGCGGTGCCTTCGGCATCATCCACGGCGTCCTCATCACGGCCACGCCCGACATACTCGCCCGCCGCCTCGCCGCCCGGGGGCGCGAGAGCGAAGCGGAGATTTCGGCGCGCCTGGCCCGTAGGCCCCGCGAGCAGCAGTCCATGGGTCCCGGCTTCACGCTGATCGACAATTCCGGCCCGATCGAGAGTGCCGCGCAACGCTTTGCCGGTCTGATCGAGGACATTGCCAGCGGTTTCAATCGCATGGCGTCAGGCAGCGCCGCGGGTGGCGATCTGTGAGCCGCATCACTTCGGTCGAGTGATCCTGCAGAAGACCGAGCCGTTCGTGCAGGTGCAGGTCGAGGATCAGGTGCACTTTCCCGGCTTCCCGATAGCCGGAACGTGTGGCATCGGATATGCCGACCCAGGCGATGAGGCTCAGCAAGGTGGCGATGATCAGCGTCTGGGATCCCATGCCCGCATGAAGCACGCGGCTTCAGGCCAGATTTCGACCGTCACCGCACCGCCAACAACACGATCACGCAATCTCGCAATGATGTGATCGCAAGCGATCATCTTTTTTTAGCGGCGACTCATTGAACGGCGCACAGGCTGGCCTTATCTCATCGCCAACCCCTGGTCCGGGACCCTCTGGCATGAGCCGCCGGCGCTCCTGCGATGTCGGACCTTTGTCGACAGAATCGCCGGCGAAGGAACTGAAGACGATGGATTTCGCCTTCCTTTTTGCCGACTGGCTCGGCAAGCCCATCTGGATGTGGGCCAGCTTCATTTCGCTCGTGATCGCTATCCTTGCCTTCGACCTTGGCATTCTCCATAAGGAGAACAAGGAGATCGAAGTCAGCGACAGCCTCAAGCTGTCTGCCCTCTACATTACCCTTGGCCTCGCCTTCGGCGGCTGGGTCTGGTGGTATCTCGGCTCCGAAGCGGGCCTCAATTATCTCACCGGCTTCGTGGTCGAAAAGACGCTGGCGCTCGACAATGTCTTCGTCATCGCCCTGATCTTCTCCTTCTTCGCCGTCCCGCGCGTTTACCAGCACCGCGTGCTCTTCTGGGGCATCCTCGGCGTGATCGTGCTGCGCGCCATCATGATCGGCCTTGGCGCCGCGCTGGTGAGCGAGTTCGGCTGGGTCCTCTATCTCTTCGCTGCCTTCCTGATCTTCACCGGCATCAAGATGCTGTTCGTGGGTGACCAGGAGCCGGATATTGCAAAGAACCCGCTCGTCAACTTCATGCGCCGCCGGTTCAACGTGACGGACGAGCACCATGGCGAGAACTTCTTCGTCAAGAAGCCGCACCCGAAGACCGGCAAGCTGGTCTGGTTCATGACGCCGCTCTTCATGGCCCTGGTTGTGATCGAAGTGGCCGACGTGATCTTCGCAGTCGACTCGGTCCCGGCGATCTTCGCCATCACCACCGACCCGTTCATCGTCTACACCTCGAACATCTTCGCCATCCTCGGCCTGCGTGCCCTCTACTTCGCGCTGGCTGCCATGATCCACCGCTTCCACTACCTGAAGCCGGCGCTGGCCATCGTGCTCGTCTTCATCGGCTCGAAGGTCTTCGTCGCCGACCTCATGGGCCTGGAGAAGTTCCCCGCCGCCATCTCGCTGGGTGTGACCTTCGCGATCATCGCCGCCGGCGTGATCTGGAGCCTGATCAAGACCCGCAAGCCCGAGACGCTGGAGCGTCCGGTCGGCGAATAAGCGGCGGCCATCGACTGAAACGGAACGGGCAGGCGCGCCATCGTCTGCCCGTTTCGCATTTGGCGACCCCTCCCAATTTGCCGCATTGCACCGCCCGGCCGACCGGGGTAGAGCTCGCAGGAGACGGGGAGAGACCAGGGTGCGACGCACGGCTTCGATCAGGGATGGACTGGCAAGGGCGCTTTGCGTGCTCGCGCTGCTGTTCCTCAGCCTTGCGCATCAGCCCCCGCTGCAGGCCTTCGCTGAGGCCGGCACGGCCGTGCCGCTGTCCTACACGCTGCCGGACGGAACGCTGGCGGATCTGTGCCAACCCGCCAGTGCCGACGGCAAGCTGAAGCTTGCCGGCAAGAGCTGCGAAGCCTGCCGCATCGGCGCGAGCCTGCTGCCACCACTCCCGACCGGCGACTGCCTTCCCGTCAACTTGCCTGTCCTGCTCTCCGGCATCGCGCCTTCGCACGCCGCGCCCGTCAAGGTCGTCCGCCACGATGGACAGGGTCCCCGCGCGCCGCCTCGTCTCGGCTGACGCCCGCAATCCTTCCCAGTGACACCACCCATCCGCCGCCGATGCCGTGTGCCCGTGAGAGGCCCGCATCCGCGGTGACAGGAGACATACCATGAAGACCCTCAAGACCCTTTTCGCCGTTGCCGCCCTGACGCTCGCCACCGCCGGCGCCGTTCTCGCCCATGGCTATTCCGTCGGCCCGCTGAAGATCGGCCATCCCTTCTCCAAGGCCATGCTGCCCGGCCAGAAGGTCGGCGGTGGCTTCATGAAGATCGAGAACACCGGCACGGCCGACGACAGGCTGGTTTCCGTGACCTCCGACCGCGCGCCGGAGGTCCAGATCCATGAAATGACCATGGAGAACGACGTGATGAAGATGCGCGCGCTGCCCGATGGCCTCGCCATTCCCGCGGGACAGACGACCGAGCTGAAGCCGGGCGGCTACCACCTGATGTTCATGAACGTGCCGGAAGGTTTCAAGGAAGGCGAGATGATCAAGGCGACGCTCACCTTCGAGAAGGCCGGCACGGTCGACGTGGAGTTCAAGGTGGATGGCGCCAATCCCAAGGCCGAGGATCACTCCAAGCACGGCGCGGCTGGCGCGGAAGATCATACGGCGCATTGAGGACGGGCAACTCGCAGCACCACGAGCGGAGGACCCGTTCCCTCTCCACCGTCGTCCTCGGGCTTGACCCGAGGACCCATGCGGCCCGACCGGCGGCTGAGGGTGGATCCTCGGCTCGGGGGCCGAGGATAACGGATCGTGGGGTGACGGGCTTCCCGAACGGAGACGTCTTTTGGAGCCAGGATGACTGGGTCGGGTCATCTTGAAGGTGACCCCGTCTTGCATCTGCGACCCCGATACGGCACCTTTCGAACATCAAACGCAGAAGAGCCGGCCCAAGGGCCGGCTCTTCCCGTTCAAGGTTGAACGTTCTCGACTTAGAAGTCGAAGTTGTTGATATTGTCCTTGGTGAAGACGAAGGGCGAGCCGAGCAGGATTTCGGAGCCGTTGATGACCTTCAGTTCGCCGAGCTTGCCGGCCTTGACCGAGGTGGCGCCGGCCTTCAGGTCGCCATCGGCGGCAGCGCGCAGCACATAAGCCGCGGCGTAGCCGAGATCGACCGGGTTCCACAGGACGACGGACTTGACGCAATCCGACGAGACGTAGGGCTTCATGGCATTCGGCGTGGCGAGACCGACGACGGCGATCGAGCCGCACTTGCCGGCCTGGGTGACAGCGTCGGCGGCAGCCGGCGTTGCAACCGAGGTCATGCCGACGATGCCCTTCAGTTCCGGACCGTACTTGTTGATCAGCGTGTTGGCCTGGTTGAAGGACAGGATGTTGTCTTCCTGGGCTTCGACCGTTTCCAGCCACTTCATGTCGGGATAGCACTTGGCCTGGTAGGCAGCCATTTCGGCGATCCAGCGGGCCTGGTTCGGCGTCGTGAAGGTGGAGGTCACGATGGCGAAGGACCCGTCCTTGCCGATTTCGGCAGCGAGGCTGTCGATGACCGACTTGGCGATGCCGTTGAACTCGGCCTGGTTGACGAACCACTGGCGGGCATCCGGCTCGGCGTTGGCGTCGTAGCCGACGACGTTGATGCCGGCGGCGAGCGCCTTCTTCAGCACCGGCGCGATGGCGACCGGGTCGTTGGCGGCGAACAGGATGCCGTCGACGCCAGACGTGATGTAGTTGTCGATCAGCGTGATCTGGTCGTCGATGTTGGCCTTGGTCGGGCCGTCCGTCTTGGCCTCCATCGTGCCCATTTCCTTGGCCGCATCGGCAATGCCCTTGGAGGTGGCATTGAAGTAGCCGATGCCGACGAGCTTCGGCACGTCGACGACATTGATCGTCTTGCCCTTGCGGTCCGGCGCATTGGTCGGCTCGCCGCCGTCATAGGGCTTGGAGGCGACTTCGCCGGCCGCACCGTCGCAGGCGAGCGGGTTGGTCGGCAGGTCGTCGCCGCCGGTATAGGCCGACTGGGCGTGAACGAAGCTGGCGGAGAGCGACAGGCTCACCAGGCTTGCAAGCAGAACTTTCTTCATTTCGGTTTCTCCTCCTTGTGACGCGGCTGCCGGTTCCTCTGGCAAAGCAGCCTGACGTCTTTTTCCCTACCGGTTGCCGTCCCGGTGAACGATGTTGCTGATCAGAATGGTGAGGATGAGCACCACGCCGATGAGCACGATGGTTCCGTCGCCCTTGATGCCGGCCAGCGACAGGCCGTTCTTCAACGCCTGGATCAGGATCAGGCCGAGCAGCGTGCCGATGACCGTGCCGCGTCCGCCGAAGATCGAGGTGCCGCCGAGAACGACGGCGGTGATGGCGTCGAGCTCGAGGCCGGTGCCCATGTCGGACCGGGTGGTCGATACCCGCGAGACCAGAATGACACCGGCAACAGCCGCCGCAAAGCCCGAAGCCGTGTAGACGGCGAGTTTGGCGCGGTCGACCGGCAGGCCCGAGAAGCGGGCAGCCACCTCGTTGCTGCCGATCGCATACACCGTGCGGCCCCAGCGGGTGTAGCCGAGCACGACACCGGCGACGATGGCGGTGATGATGAGAAGCCAGAGCTGCGTCGGCACGCCGAGCATGTTGCCCTGGCCGAGCACGTAGAACGACTCGGGATAGCCGCGCACGGAACGCGCCTGGCTGATGCCCTCGGCAAGGCCGCGATAGAGCGCCAGCGTTGCCAGCGTCGCGATCAGCGGCGGCACCTTGAAGCGGGTGATGATGACGCCGTTCATGAAGCCGCCGAAGGTGCCGCAGGCAATGGCCGCGAAGGCGGCGAGCGGCAGCGGCAGGCCGAGCGACTTCCAGAACACGCCCGTCAGGATCGCCGTCAGCCCGACGATGGAGCCGACCGACAGATCAATGCCGCCGGTGACGATGACGAAGGTCATGATCACGGCAACCAGCCCGACTTCCGTCATCAGGCGTCCCTGGTTGAGGAGGTTGTCGACCGTGAAGAACTTGTCGGACTGATAGGCGAGGATGGCCAGGACGATGACGGTCAGCAGCGCGAGGATCGTTTCGTGGCGCAGGATACGCTTGATCATAACTGGTTCCTCACGCCCGGCCCTGACGGTTGCGGCGGATCATGTCGGCCATCACCGTGACGAGGATGAGGACACCGATGACGGCGCGCAGCCAGTAGGCCGACACGTTGGTGAAGATGAGCGCCGACCCGATGGCGGCAAAGAGGATGGCGGCAAGCGTGGAGCCGATGACCGTGCCGGTGCCGCCGAGGATCGACACGCCGCCGATGACGGCCGCGGTGATGACGGTGAGTTCGAGGTTCGGCGGCACGGTGGACTGGATGACCTGCAACTGCGTGGCGAACAGCATGGTGGCGAGGCCCGCAAAGGCACCGTGGATGACGAAGACCATGACGGTGCGCCGCTCGATCGGGATGCCCGAGGCGCGCGCCGCTTCCGGATTGCCGCCGATGGCGTACAGCGAGCGGCCGAACTCGGAATAGCGCATCCAGAAGGCCGCGAGCAGCGTCAGCGCCACCATGAAATAGATGGGTGCGGGCACGCCGAGCGGCTTGGCCTGGGCGATCAGGAACTCCGGCGGCAGGCCGGAAATCCAGGCGCCGCCGGTGACCGTGATCAGGCCGCCGCGCAGGATGGAGAGCATGCCGAGCGTGACGACGATCGACGGAATGCGGGCATAGGCCACCATGACGCCGATGACCGCATTGACGGCCATGCCGACGAAGACGGGAACGATGAGCGCCACCCAGACCGGATAGCCGGATACCGCAAGCGTGCCGGAAATGGTGGCGAGCACGCCGATCAGCGCGCCGACGGAGACGTCGATATGGCCGGTGATGATGATCATCGCCATGCCGATCGCTGCGACGGCGATATAGGCGTTGCCGGAGAAGATCGTGTTGAGGTTCTCCGGGCTGATAAAGCGCGGATTGATAGCCGTGACGATCACGAAGAGCGCGATCATGGCGAAGAAGATGACGATTTCCTGCCCGTAGGCAGCGGCGAAGCGGGCGATGACGCCGCGTTCGGACGGCGCTCGGCCGGATGCGGAGGTCGGATGATTGGCGTTTGCCATCAGGCGGCATCCTTGCTTTTCTTGGCGACCGTCATGGCGGCGCCGACGCTTTCGGCGTTGGCGTCGGCCCGGTCGATGATGGAAACGAGATGGCCATTGTTCATGACGAGCACGCGGTCGCTCATGCCGAGGACCTCCGGCAGTTCGCTCGAGATCATGATGATGGCGACGCCGGTGCGGGCCAGCTCGCCCATGATGGCGTGAATTTCGGATTTTGCGCCGACATCGACGCCGCGCGTGGGCTCGTCGAGGATGAGGATGCGCGGGGCCGTTTCCAGCCACTTGGCGATGACGACCTTCTGCTGGTTGCCGCCCGAGAGCTGGCCGACGGGCTGCTCGATGCCGGCGCGGGCCCGGATGCCGAAGCGCTTGACGGCGTTGACGGCGCGGGCCGCCTCTTCGGCGAAGCGGATGAAGATGCCGCGCGACAGGCGGTCGATGGAGGCCATCGAGACGTTCTGGCGGATGGTCATGGATTTCACGAGGCCCTGAAGGCCGCGATCTTCCGGCACGTAGGCAATGCCGAGGTCACGCGCCTCGCGCGGCGAGCGGATCGTCACCTCCTTGCCGGCAATGCGGATGCGGCCCGACTCGGCCGGCGTGATGCCGAAGAGGGTGAGCGCCGTTTCCGTGCGGCCGGAGCCCACGAGGCCGGCAATGCCGAGGATCTCGCCCTTGCGCACCGAGAAGCTCAGGCCCTTCACCAGCTTGCCGGAGACGAGGTTTTCGACCTCCAGCAGCGTTTCGCCGATGATGGGCTCGGGCTTGGGGAAGAGCTGGTCGATGGAACGGCCGACCATCATGGCAACGAGGGTCGCTTCCGTGACCTCGCCGATGTCGCGGGTGCCGATCAGCTCGCCATCGCGCAGCACGGTGACGCGGTCGGCCAGAGCGAAGATCTCGGGCATGCGGTGGCTGACATAGATGATGCCGACACCGCGCTGGCGCAGGGCCCGCACCACTTCCATGAGGCGCTGCACATCGGCTTCGGCGAGCGAGGCCGTCGGCTCGTCCATGATGAGGACGCGGGCATCGCGGCTGAGGGCTTTCGCGATTTCGACGCGCTGGCGCTGGGCGACGGAGAGGCTCGCGACCTTGCGGTCGATGTCGAGCTCCGGACTGTCGAGGCTGTCGAGCAAGGCCCGCGCGCGACGGCGGGCTTCCGGCCAATCGATGCCGCCCCAGGCGGTCTTCGGATAATTGCCGAGAAAGATGTTTTCAGCGATCGTCATTTCCGGGAAGAGCAGCAGCTCCTGATAGACGGTCGCGATGCCGCGCCTGGAGGCGTCGCGGGTGGACGACAGCGTCACCGTCTCGCCGCCGATGCGGATCGTGCCGCCATCGGGCACATACAGGCCGGAGATGATCTTGATGAGTGTGGACTTGCCAGCGCCATTCTCGCCGAGCAGCGCATGCACCTCGCCCGGGCGGACATCGAAGTCCACGGCTTTCAGCACCGTAATGCCGCCAAAGGTTTTCGTTGCGCCCGTCAGGCTGACGAACGGTTGAACAGTCTCGGGCACCGGTGACTCCTCCCAGCGCTATTTCCGGTCGCGCCCGGCTTCCTCTGCCGTCACGACCCTCCCTGATCAAATATAAGCATGAACGATCAACGAGCGTCAATATCCGCCGAAAATTAATCCTTCTTGCGGAAATCACGCAAATGTTGCATCAAATACGGCCAGGGAGAGAGGAACTTTGATCATGCGGGTAGAAGGCGCGGAGCCTGAGCGCCACAGGCTTATCCAGGAGGCGCTGAAGGAGCGCCCCTTTGCAACGGTGCGGGACCTGCTCGATGTGGTCGGGGCATCCCCGGCCACGATCCGCCGCGACATTGCAAAATTGCACCAGGCGGGCGTCATTCGCAAGGTGTTTGGCGGCATTGCGCTGCCGGAGGGCGCCCATGTGCAGCGCATGCACGCCCGCCCCTTCATGGAAAACCGCGTGGTGAACGTGGAGGCCAAGACCGCGATTGCGGTGGAGGCCGCGAAGCTCTGCCACGACGGCGACTCCCTCATCATCAATGGCGGCACGACCTCCTTCATCTTCGCGCAGATGCTGGCGCGGCGCAGCGTGAAGATTTTCACCAACTCCATGCCGCTGGCCGCCTGGCTGTGGGAGAACGGTATCTGCCACGTCACGATTGCCGGCGGCGAACTGCACCGCGAGCCGGGCGTCGTCTTTTCCTCGTCCATGCAGCAACCGGACGTTTTCGCTTCGAAATTCTTCCTCGGCGCGCAGGCGTTGGGGCTCGAAGGCATGCTGGAGTCCCACCCGCTGATGGTGCCGATCATCACCGGGCTCGCCAAGCGCGCCGACGAGATCATCGTGCTCGCCGACAGTTCCAAATTCGAGATGCGGGCGCGCTATCCCGTGCTGCCGCTGACGCGGATCAGCACGGTGATCACCGATGATCGCATTTCGGAAACCCATCACGACATGCTCACCAATGAAGGCGTCGAGGTTATCGTCGCCGCCGTCAGCCCGCAGGAGCCCGCATGAGCCCGCTGACCCTGACGCCCCAGGCCGCCGCACGGCAGGGCAAGACGCTGGCCGTCTTCGATTTCGGAAAGACAAACAGCAAGATGCTGGTCTACGGCCAGGATGGCACCGTGCTGGCCACCGCCCGCAGCGCGCCGCGCTGGGTGATGGATGGTGCAACGCGCATCCTCGATGAAGAGGCACTGCATAGCTGGGTGCGGGACAGCCTGGCGGCCGCGGCGACCGAGCTCGACTGTGATCGCGTCATGATCAGCGCCCACGCCTGCACCTTCGCACTGATTGCCGATGATCAACTGCTGCTGCCAATCCTCGATTATGAGTATGCGGCACCGGGTGAGATCGAACAGCGCTTCCGCGCCCTTCAGCCGCCCTTTACGGAAACCGGCTCGCCGGACCTGCCGGCCGGGCTGAATTACGGCCTGCACATCTACTGGCGCGCCGAGCACTGGCCGGAGGCTTTTGCGAAGGCGCAGGCGATCCTTCCCTATCCGCAATTCTGGAACTGGCGCCTTGCCGGCACCGTTCAGGCCGAGATCAGCTATGTCGGCTGCCACTCGCATCTGTGGTCGCCCCAGCGTGACGACTATTCGAGCCTCGTCGATCACCTCGGCTGGCGCGAGAAGATGCCGCCCCTGAAGCGGGCGGGCGCGGTGGTGGGCACGCTCGCGTTGACGCTGCCGGATGGCGGCGAGCGGGTGCTGCAGGTGCACAACGGCGTGCATGACAGCAATGCCTCGCTCTATTTCTACCGCTCCTTCGGCTACACCTCCTTCAGCCTGATCTCGACCGGCACCTGGGTGATCGCCTTCAACACGGATGCGACGCTCGACCAGATGGACGGCGCGCGCGACATGCTCGCCAACGTCTCCGTCGATCGCCAGCCGGTGGTCACGGCCCGCTTTATGGGGGGGCGTGAGTTCGACCTGATCAGCGGCAATGCCCGCGTGAAGATCGGTCTCGGCGAGATCGAAGCGGCGATCGCTGCCGGTCAGATGGCGCTGCCGAGCTTTGCACCGGGCGGCCCCTATCCGGAGAGTGTCGGCCGCCTCGTCGGCCCGGAACCGGCGAGCGAGGCCGAACGCGCCGCCGTCGGCTCGCTCTACCTCGCCTGCATGACGGCAACGGTGCTCGACATGCTGGGCTCCGACAACACCGTCATCATCGATGGCGGACTGGCGCTGAACCCGGTCTATGCGACGCTGATCGCGTCTTTAAGGCCGAACCAGACCGTGCTCGTCAATGCCGATGCCGAAGGCACCGCCGCGGGGGCAGCGAGCCTCGCCTTCGAAACGTTTGGTGTTTCACCATTCAAAGATCCCTGCACGCGGGTAGAGCCGCAGGTCATTCCGGGTCTCGACGCCTATGCCGCCGCCTGGCGCGAGGCGGCGAAGGCGGGGCGATAGGGGCGTCCGCAAGCGGGGCGGCCGGGGCAATGCCCCCTCACCCTGCCCTCTCCCCCAGGGGAGAGGGGGTTGCCACGAATGGCTGCCTCAATTGACCAAGACAATGCCTGCGCGCTGACCTTCTTCTGGTTGAAACGGCTGCCGCACATCCCTTCTCGCCTCGAGAAGAAGGTGCCCGAAAGGGCGGATGAGGGGCCGCCAAGGACCAACGTACATCCAACTGATCCCTCCCCATCAAAACGTCGGTGGCGTGTTGATCCAGAGCAGCACGGTTTCGCCGTCGTGGCGGTTGGTCCAGGCGTGGTGGCGCCGGCTTTCGAAGTAGAGGCTGTCGCCGGGCTGCAGGTCGTGGAACTCCTGGCTGTCGAGGATGATTTCGACGCGGCCGGTGAGGACGTGGATGAACTCCTCGCCCTCGTGGCGATAGGCGCCTTCGCTCGAGGCGCCGGGGGCGAGCACGAAGCGGTGGCAATCCATCTGGTTGCGGCCTTCGGCAAGGATCTGCACGGTCAGGCCCGGCGTTGTCTGCGGCCATGTGCGCCATTCGCCGGATTTGACCACCGAGCCGTCCCTGAGGCCATCATCGCCGGAAAGGCTTGAGACTGTCGTGTCGAAGAAGGCGGCGATGGCGTGCAGCACGGCGAAGGAAACGCCCTGCGAGGTGCGCTCCAGCGTCGAGAGAACCGAGGCGGTGACGCCGATGTCTCCGGCCATCTGCTCCAGCGTCAGGCCGCGCGCATGGCGCAGTGCCCGGAGCTTGCGGCCGATCGTGTTGGTCTCGCCGCCGGGCGCCGGGGTGGCGGCCTCGCCCTCATCTTCCGTCAGCAATGCCTCGCGAATGGCGGCGGGGTTCAGGCCGCGCTCGGCGCGATACCAGGCAATGCGGCGCAGGCGCGCGATGTCGGAGGCGAGATATTGCCGATGGCCGCTTGGCGAGCGGACGGGCACGACGAGCTGCTGGCTTTCCCACAGGCGCAGCGTGGAGGCGGAAACGCCGGCAAGCCGGGCAGCTTCCGCGACCTTGTAACGAACCTCGCTCTCATCGGACATGGGTGGACTGACCTCTTCGACGGGGCGCATGGACCGCATCCCCTTCACCCCTCGCTACCACAGACGGCGTGATCGATCCGTCACGATTTTTCATTTGAATTCCACCCGCCACCGGATTATCAAAATAAAAGCTTGCAGAAAAAATGCAAATTATTCTCTCGCCCCGTTTTCCTCGACCGTTTCCCGGAGCCCCAGATGAGCACGCTGACCGAACGCAAGAATGCCGCCATTTCCCGTGGCGTGGGCATGACGACGCAGATCTATGCCGATCGCGCTGAAAATGCCGAAATCTGGGACAAGGAAGGAAACCGTTATATCGATTTCGCCGCCGGCATCGCCGTAGTCAACACCGGCCACCGCCATCCGCGCGTCATCGAGGCGGTCAAGGCGCAGCTCGACCGCTTCACCCACACCTGCCACCAGGTCGTGCCTTACGAAAACTATGTCGAGCTCGCCGAGCGGCTGAACACGATCGTGCCCGGCGACTTCGCGAAAAAAACCATCTTCGTCACCACCGGTGCCGAAGCGGTGGAAAACGCCGTGAAGATCGCCCGCGCCGCCACCGGCCGGCAGGCCGTCATCGCCTTTACCGGCGGTTTCCACGGACGCACCTTCATGGGCATGGCGCTGACCGGAAAGGTCGTGCCCTACAAGGTTGGTTTCGGTGCCATGCCGGCTGACGTGTTCCATGCGCCCTTCCCCATCGAACTGCACGGCACCAGTGTAGAGCAGTCTCTGACCACGTTGAAAAAACTCTTTGCCGCCGATGTCGATCCCAAGCGCGTTGCCGCCATCATCGTCGAGCCGGTGCAGGGCGAAGGCGGCTTCTATCCAGTGCCGGCCCCGCTGATGAAGGCGCTGCGCCAGATTTGCGACGAGCACGGCATGCTCTTGATTGCCGACGAGGTGCAGACCGGCTTTGCCCGTACCGGCAAGCTGTTTGCCATGGAGCATTACGGCATTGCGGCCGACCTCGTGACCATGGCCAAGGGCCTTGGCGGCGGGTTCCCGATCGCCGCCGTCACGGGCCGTGCGGAAATCATGGATGCGCCCGGCCCCGGCGGCCTCGGCGGCACCTATGCCGGCAACCCGCTCGGCGTTGCCGCAGCCCACGCCGTGCTTGACGTGATCGCCGACGAAAACCTCTGCGACCGCGCCGAGCAGCTCGGCGGCCGGCTCAAGCAGCGCCTGGCCGCGATCCGCGAACAGGCGCCGGAGATCGTCGACATCCGCGGCCCGGGCTTCATGAATGCGGTCGAGTTCAACGACGTCACGACCAGCCTGCCGAGCGCCGATTTTGCCAACCGCGTGCGCCTCGAGGCGCTGAACCGCGGCCTGATCCTCTTGACCTGCGGCGTGCATGGCAATGTCATCCGCTTCCTGGCGCCGATCACCATTCAGGACAATGTCTTCGCCGAAGCGCTCGACATTCTCGAAGCCTCGATCCTCGCAGCCCGCACGGCCGCCTGATCCAAAGAGCGGCAACCCGGCCTCAAGGCGGCCGGGTCGCCGTATCGCAT
Source organism: Rhizobium sp. RU20A (assembly GCF_900155885.1). Taxonomy (GTDB): domain Bacteria; phylum Pseudomonadota; class Alphaproteobacteria; order Rhizobiales; family Rhizobiaceae; genus RU20A. Next base: position 97,673 of record NZ_FTMB01000009.1, on the reverse strand, counting down.
TTTTCGTTGCGGGGCCGCGGGCGGACAGGCAGAGGACATCACCCCTTCCGTGATTGCCCAGCCCCGATGTCAGGACCCGCCATGCAGCTTCACCCCGCGCTTCTTCGCCATCTGACAGACCCGGCCGCGATCTTTCCGGCACCGCGGGACAGTGCCGCGACCTTTGCCGTCGTGAACCCCTCGACCGGCGAGCACCTTGCCGATGTCGCCGATCTCAGTGCAAAGGATGCGACGGAGGCCGTGGCGCGGGCGGAAGAGGCGCGCGAAGCCTGGGGCCGGCGTCCCGCCAAGGACCGCTCCGCCGTGATGCGGGCCTGGCACGACCTGATTCTTGCCCATATCGACGATCTCTCGGCCGTGCTCACGGCCGAAATGGGCAAGCCGCTGGCCGAAAGCCGCTCCGAGCTGCAGCATGCTGCAGCCTATGTCGAGTGGTATGCGGAAGAGGCCAAGCGCATCTACGGCGAGACCTTTCCGGCGCCGTCGGACGACAGGCGGATGATCGTCATCAAGCAGCCGGTCGGCGTCGTCGGCACCATCACGCCCTGGAACTTCCCGGCCTCGATGATCGCCCGCAAGGTGGCGCCGGCGCTGTCCGTCGGCTGCGCCGTGGTGCTCAAGCCCGCCGAACAGACGCCGCTGATCGGGCTCGCGCTCCACCACCTCGCCATGCGGGCCGGCATTCCGGGCGAGATCTTCTCGATCCTGACGGCCGCAGACGGCGCGGAGATCGGGCTGGTCTTCTGCACCGATCCGCGGGTGCGCAAGGTCAGCTTCACCGGCTCGACCGAAGTCGGCCGCATCCTGATGCGGCAGGGCGCCGACCAGATCAAGAAGCTCAGCCTCGAGCTCGGCGGCAACGCGCCCTTCATCGTCTTCGACGACGCCGATATCGATGCCGCCGTCGATGGCGCGATCCAGGCGAAGTTCCGCAATGCCGGCCAGACCTGCGTGTCGGCCAATCGCCTCTATGTGCACGCCGCCGTTCATGATGCCTTCGCGGAGAAATTCGCGGCCGCCGTCTCGAAACTGACCGTCGGCGACGGTTTCGATGCGAAGAGCACGGTCGGGCCGCTGATCGATGCCCGGGCGCTGGGCAAGATCGAGACGCATATCGCCGACGCCTGCGCCAAGGGGGCCACCGTGCGCTGCGGCGGCCAGCGGCTCGGCACATCCGGCACCTTCTTCCCGCCGACCGTTCTGACGGGGGTGACGCAGGACATGCAGATCGCCCGCGACGAAACCTTCGGCCCCGTGGCGCCGATCGTCGCCTTCACCGATGCAAAAGCCGTGATCCGCGAGGCGAACGACACGATCTATGGCCTTGCCGCCTATTTCTATGCGAGCGATCTGAGCCGCGTCTGGCGCGTCGCCGAAGCGCTGGAATACGGCATGGTCGGCATCAACACCGGCCGCATGTCGTCGGAAGCCGCCCCCTTCGGCGGCCTCAAGCAATCCGGCATCGGCCGCGAGGGCTCCCGCCACGGCGCGGAGGATTATCTGGAGATGAAGTATCTCTGCATGGGGAACATTTGAGGGGCTGACTAGAGGGCTATGCCATCGCTCGTTTGGAGTGCGGGCAAGCGCTTGCTCATGTGCGAAAGGCCTCGCTTCCGGGCAGGGCCTTCACTCCGGTCTCCGTCATCCTCGGCCACCGAGCCGAGGATCCACGCCAAGAGTGCGGCGGATGCCGCATGGATGCTCGGGTCAAGCCCGAGCATGACGGGAAACTCTGACGAGTCTTCACGCGCAAACACCATGGCCCGCCCCCTTGAATTCCCCGCCGGATTTCGCCACCTGAGGCGCACTTCCATCACCCACCTGTAAGCCAAGGAGGTTTTCCGCCGATGACTGCTGCCGCCAAGGGTTCCGTCGAGAACCATGTGTTCGAGGCCGATGTCGCGAAGCTTCTGCACCTGATGGTGCACTCGGTCTATTCCGACAAGGACGTGTTCCTGCGCGAATTGATCTCGAATGCCGCCGATGCCTGCGAGAAGCTGCGCTACGAGGCGATCGAGAACCCTGCCCTTCTCGGGTCCGATCCGCAGGCGAAGATCACGCTGACGCTGGACGAAGAGGGCAAGCGGCTGATCGTCGAGGATAACGGCATCGGCATGGGCCGCGAGGATCTCGTGGAGGCCCTCGGCACCATCGCGCGGTCCGGCACGAAGGCCTTCATGGAACGCATCGAGGCGGCCCAGAAGGAGAAGGAAAGCGGCGCGGCCGGCGCGCAGCTGATCGGCCAGTTCGGCGTCGGCTTCTATTCCGCCTTCATGGTGGCCGAGCGCATCGATGTGGCGACGCGCCGTGCCGGTTCGGACGAGGCCTTCCTGTGGTCGTCGGACGGCAAGGGCAGCTATACGGTGGCGGCCATCGACCCCTCCGAAGCCCCGGTGCGGGGCACCCGCATCACGCTCCATCTTCTGGACGATGCCAAGCAGTACACGTCGAAATGGACGGTCGAGAAGATCGTCAAGGACCAGTCCGGCCACGTGCCGGTGCCGATCAGCATCATCGACAAGCCCGGCGAGGAAGCCCGCCAGATCGCCGACGGGTCGGCGCTGTGGACGAAGTCGAAGAGCGAGATCAGCAGGCAAGAGTACGCCGAATTCTACCGCGGCGTCGCCGGCCAGTATGACGATCCGGCGCTCACCGTGCATTTCCGCGCCGAGGGGCGGCATGAATATACCGCGCTCGCCTTCGTGCCGGGCTCGCGACCCTTCGATCTCTTCGACCAGGATCGCAAGGGGCGCATGAAGCTTTATGTGAAGCGCGTCTTCATCACCGACGATGCCGATCTCATGCCGCGCTACCTGCGTTTCGTACGCGGCCTTGTCGATACCGCCGACCTGCCGCTCAATGTCTCGCGCGAGATGATCCAGGAAAGCCCGATCCTCGGCGCAATCCGCAAGGGCGTGACGAACCGCGTGCTGAAGGACATCGAGAAGCTGGCCGAGAACGAGCCGGAGACTTTCGCGACGGTCTGGGACACCTTCGGCACGGTGCTGAAGGAAGGCATTTACGAGGACTTCGAGCGGCGCCAGCAGCTGCTCGCTCTTTCCCGCTTCAAGACGACGACCTCCGGCGAGGGCGTGCGCTCGCTGGCCGACTATGTCAAGGACATGAAGGACGGGCAGCAGGCGATCTACTACATCACCGGCGACAATGCCGCGCAGATCCTTGCCTCCCCGCAGCTTGAAGGTTTCCGCGCCAAGGGGATCGAGGTGCTGCTGCTAACCGATCCCGTCGACAGTTTCTGGGTGACGGCGGTGCCGGATTTCGATGGCAAGGCCTTCAAGTCGGTGACGCAGGGCGGCGCCGATCTCGCGGCGATCGGCGCGGCGGACGAGGCCGAAACGAAGCCGGCCGATGCCTCGCCGGCGGTCACGGATTTCGTGACCTTTGCCAAGGGCGTGCTCTCGGATGCCGTCTCGGATGTCAGGGTTTCGGATCGCCTGCGCGAAAGCGCGGTCTGCCTGGTGGCGCCGGAACACGGGCCGGACCGGCACCTGGAAAAGATCCTGCAGGGCGCGGGACGCCTGTCGGAGGCGGCAAAGCCGGTGCTGGAAGTCAATCCGGGCCATGATCTCGTTAAGGCGCTGGCCGCGCGGCCGGACGATCAGGGCCTCAAGACGGATGCGGCACACCTGCTGCTCGACCAGGCCCGCATTCTCGACGGCGACAAGCCGGCCGATCCCAAGGCCTTCGCCGAGCGCCTGTCGCGGCTGTTCGATCGGGCGCTGAAGGCCTGATCGCCGTCCACGGTATCTTTGGAAAGGGCCCGGGCGACTGCGTCTCCCGGGCCCCTTTCGTCTGGTTCAGGCTGCGCGCATGGTGCGGGATACAGGCACCGGAGTGGCCGGCACGGCACCCTCCTCGCGCTGGACACGGCGTCGGTTGAGCTTGAAATTGCCGACGAGATCGGCGAGCGCGTCGGAGCCGTCAGCGAGGCTCTGGCTGATCGCGACCGTGCGGCGCACCATGTCGGCATTCTGGCGGGTGACCTCGTCGAGATCGCGGATCGACTGGCGGATATGGCTGATCCCCGCCGTCTGTTCGGACGCCGCCGTGGCGATGCCGTCGATGTTCTGGTCGATGGTTTCCACGAAGGCGGTGATTTCCTCAAGCGACCGGCCGGTGGCGTCGACGAGACGGACCCCTTCCACCACTTCGCGGCCGGCATTGCCGATCAGCGCCCGGATGTCGTTGGCGGCACTGGCGGAGCGTTGGGCGAGCGCCCTGACTTCCTGGGCTACCACGGCAAAGCCCTTGCCGGCGTCACCGGCGCGGGCGGCTTCCACCCCGGCATTCAGCGCCAGGAGATTGGTCTGGAAGGCGATCTCGTTGATGACGCCGATGATGGTGCCGATCTCGTCCGACGCTTTCTGGATGCGGTTCATGGCCTCGACCGTCTCGCGCAGCACGCTGCCCGACTGGTTGGCGGAGCTGCGCGCTTCCTGCACGAGGCGGCGCGTCTCGGACGCATTGCGGGCGGCGAGCTCAACGGTGGCGGCCACCTCGTGCAGGGCGCTGGAGGTGTTTTCGAGCGCGTCGGCCTGCTGGGTAGTGCGCTCGGAGAGGTCATCGGCGGCCGCGTGGATGTCCTGGCTATCGGCGGTCAGGCCGCGGGTCTGATCCAGAACCCTTTCGAGCGTGGCCTGGAAGGCGCCGATCGAGCTGTTGAAGTTCTTGCGCAGACTTTCGAGCTCGCCGACGAACGGCTTGTCGAGGGTAATGCGGACATTGCACTGCGCGAGCCTTTCAAGCCCCGCGCCGATCTCCTCGACCGCCTCGACACGGGCCGTAACATCGGTCGCGAATTTCACCACCTTGGTCACATGGCCGTCCTCGTCGAGGATCGGGTTGTAGGAGGCCTGGATGAAGACGCGCCGGCCGTTTTTGGCGATCCGCATGAACTGGTCGGAGGCGAAGGTGCCGCGGCCGAGATCCCGCCAGAAGGTGCGATAGGCATCGCTTGCCGCATAGGACGGTTCGCAGAACAGGGCATGGTGCTTGCCGACGATTTCCGGCAGCGTGTAGCCGAGCGTCGACAGGAAATTCTCGTTGGCCGTCAGGATATGGCCGTCCGGGGTGAACTCGATGACGGCGAGCGCGCGCGACAGGGCCTCGATCTTGCCGGCCTCTTCCATCGACTTGCGATGCTGGGCGGTGATGTCGGTGGCGAACTTCACGACCTTCCAGGGTTTGCCGCGGCGGAAAATCGGATTGTAGGTCGCCTCGATCCACACCTGTCGGCCATCCTTGCCGATGCGGCGGTACTTGCCCTGGCTGAAGTGCCCGGCGGCAAGCCCGGCCCAGAAGGCGCGGTAGGCACCCGATTGCGCTTCGTCCGTCGAAACGAACAGGCTGTGATGCCGGCCGACGATCTCGTTCGCGCTATAGCCGATCGTCTTGCAGAAGTTTTCATTGGCCGAGAGGATGGTGCCGGAAAGATCGAATTCGATGACAGCCTGGGAACGGTGGATGGCATTGAGCATGGCCAAACGCTCGCGGGCGCCGAGCAAATGTCTGAAGGACATGTCGGGGAAACTCCTGTAAGCGCGATCGTTCCCGGCTTGAAACTGCCGGGCGCCGTGTCGCTGAACACTTACCCCCCTACTACGTTCCCTCTTTCGAAAGAGTGAATGAACACCTTAAATGCCAACGAATTGAGAGACTTGCATGTGCCTGCCCTCAATCCACCATCGGTTGCGGCCATGCGTGGATGTCATGACACTGTGAGGGTTTTTCGTTTGGCGCTTTCCCGACGGGCTGCGATAACCCTCCGCAGATGTCAGGGGCGCTGCCCTGTTCCGCGACCGAGGAGAAGACCATGGCCGGCAAGAACGAATTCGTCTGGGAAGACCCCTTCCTTCTCGAGGACCAGCTGACGGACGACGAGCGCATGATCCGCGATACGGCGCGGGCCTATGCGCAGGATAAGCTGCAGCCGCGCGTCATCGAGGCCTATCGCGAGGAGAAGACCGAGCCCGGCATCTTCCGCGAAATGGGCGAGGTCGGTCTGCTCGGCGTCACCGTTCCCGACACCTATGGCGGCGTCGGCGCCTCTTATGTTGCCTACGGCCTGATTGCCCGCGAGGTCGAGCGCGTCGACAGCGGCTACCGCTCCATGATGAGCGTGCAGTCTTCCCTCGTCATCTACCCGATCCATGCCTATGGCTCGGAAGAGCAGCGGCAGAAGTACCTGCCGAAGCTGATCTCGGGCGAGTATATCGGCTGCTTCGGCCTCACCGAGCCGGACGCCGGCTCCGACCCCGGCGGCATGAAGACCCGCGCCATCAAGACCGAGGGCGGCTATCGGCTCGTCGGCTCGAAGATGTGGATCTCGAATGCGCCGATCGCCGATGTCTTCGTGGTCTGGGCGAAGTCGGAAGCCCATGGCGGCGCCATCCGCGGCTTCATCCTGGAGAAGGGCATGAAGGGCCTCTCGGCACCGAAGATCGGCGGCAAGCTGTCGCTGCGCGCGTCCGTGACCGGCGAGATCGTCATGGACAATGTGGAAGTCGGCGAAGAGCAGCTGCTGCCCAACGTCGAAGGCCTCAAGGGTCCTTTCGGCTGCCTCAACCGGGCCCGCTACGGCATTTCCTGGGGCGTGCTGGGCGCGGCCGAATTCTGCTGGCATGCGGCCCGCCAGTACGGCCTCGACCGCAAGCAGTTCGGCAAGCCGCTCGCCCAGACGCAGCTCTTCCAGAAGAAGCTGTCGGACATGCTGACGGAGATCGCGCTCGGCCTGCAGGGCTCCTTGCGCGTGGGCCGCCTGATGGACGAGCACCGCATGGCGCCGGAGATGATCTCCATCGTCAAGCGCAACAATTGCGGCAAGGCGCTCGACATCGCCCGCATGGCCCGCGACATGCACGGCGGCAACGGCATTTCCGAGGAATACCAGGTGATGCGCCACATGGTGAACCTCGAGACGGTGAACACCTATGAGGGGACGCACGACGTGCATGCGCTGATCCTCGGCCGGGCGCAGACGGGGTTGCAGGCGTTTTTCTGAGGGTGTGACGGACGCGGCGGCGTCGGAGAGCGTAGGGCGAGCCTCTGCCGCGACGGCCATTGCCTTACGCCTTGATCCTTTCCACCTCGACCCCCTCCTCCGTCATCCTCGGGCTTGACCCGAGGATGACGGAGGAGAGGGGAGCGGGCACACAACCCCAATCCGGACAGCCTAGCCCACGGAGACCCAGAGATGAGCGACACCCATCCCCTTGCCGGCCTGAAGGTGCTGGAGCTGGCGCGTATTCTGGCCGGACCCTGGATCGGGCAGACGCTCGCCGATCTCGGGGCTGACGTCATCAAGGTCGAGAGCCCGCAAGGCGACGACACGCGCAGCTGGGGACCGCCCTTCGTGGAGGGCGAGGACGGGGAGCGGCTGGATGCGGCCTATTTCCATGCCTGCAATCGCGGCAAGAAATCCGTCGTTCTCGATTTCACCACCAAGGAAGGGCAGGAGGCGGTGCGGCGGCTGGCGGCGCAGTCCGACGTTCTCGTCGAGAATTTCAAGGTCGGCGGGCTCGACAAATACGGGCTCGATTACGAGAGCCTGAAGGCCGTCAATCCGCGGCTCGTCTATTGCTCGGTCACCGGCTTCGGGCAGGACGGCCCCTATGCGCACCGGGCCGGCTACGACTACATCGTGCAGGGCATGAGCGGCATCATGGACCTGACGGGGGAGCCCGAGCGTGAGCCGCAGAAGATCGGCGTCGCCTTTGCCGACATCTTCACCGGGCTTTACGGCGTCATCGCCATCCAGGCGGCGCTCGCCCAGCGGGAACGCACCGGCCGCGGTCAGCGCATCGACATTGCGCTGCTCGACTGCATGACCGGGGTTCTCGCCAACCAGGCGCTGAACTTCCTCGTTTCCGGCAAGGCGCCGAAGCGGCTCGGCAATGCCCATCCCAACATCGCCCCCTATCAGGTCTTCCCGGTCGCCGACGGGCACCTCATCGTCGCGGTCGGCAATGACCGGCAGTTCGTGCGCTTTGCGACCCTTCTCGGACGCGAGGATCTTGCCGGCGATCCGCGCTTTGCCACCAATGCGCTGCGCGTTGCCAACCGCGACGCGCTGACCGAGGCGCTTTCGGCCGAGACGCAGCGTTTTGCCCGCGACACGCTGCTTTCCATGCTCGAAGCCGAAGGCGTGCCGGGCGGTCCGATCAACACCGTCGCCGACGTCTTCGACGATCCGCAGATCGCCCATCGCGGCATGCGCGTCGATCTTCCCCACGCGGGTGCGAAGGGCGGCACCGCGCCGGGCGTGCGCACGCCGATCGTCTTTTCCGATGCCAGCCTTGCGCTCACCACGGGCGCACCGCGGCTCGGCCAGCACACGGATGAGGTCCTCGCCGGACTTGATCTTCCGCAAGCATCTGAGAGACAGTTCATAAATCCGAAGAAATAGGGATGCACCATTAAGTCGTCCTTGAAGTCCGCTCTGCAACAAAGGCATTCACATGCCGGAGGATCGGACCGTGGACGACTTCATTCGCAGCAGCGCAGGCAGGCAGGTGATCCTCCTTGGATGCGCCGCCGCTCTCGCATCGATGATCGCCTATATGCTGCGTTTCGAGCTCGATGCGCAGTTGCGGGCCAATGACGGGCCCGGCGTGACGGTGTTTCTCGCCGTCGTCAACATCGTCGGCCTTGCCAGCTTCATCTATGCCGGGCTGAGGGTGCGCGACTTCAGGAACGAGGCCCTGCGCCGCCGGCAGGCGGCCGAGCGCGCCAATCACATCGCCACCCATGACCATCTGACGCGCCTGCCGAACCGCTATGCGCTCGAACGCTTCGACGTGACCGGCATGGCTGGGCCGAACGCCGAAATGACGATCGGCAAGGTCACCGTCTTTGCCATTGACCTCGACGGTTTCAAGAAGGTCAACGACCTCGCCGGACATCGTGGCGGCGACCTGCTGCTCGTGGAAATCGCGCGGCGGCTGTCGGCCTTCACCCAGCGCGGCTGCATCTTCCGCCTCGGCGGCGACGAGTTTCTGGCCGTCGCCAGCGGGCTGCCCCCCGAGAAGGAAGAGAAGTTTGCTTCCATGCTCATTCATGCGCTGACGCGGCCCGTGCAGGCCGGGGACATGATGGTGCAGGTCGGCGCGAGCGTCGGCTATGCCCGCTGGCCCGAACATGCCACGGCCTTTGCCGAAGTCTGCCACCTCGCCGATGTCGCGCTCTACGAAGCCAAGAAGCACGGACCGAACCGCACGATGCTGTTCGAACGCGGCATGCTGGAACGGGTGAGCGCGAGGGCACGACTGGAGAACCGCCTGCGCCGCGCCGTCGAGGACGACAGGATCACCTGCCACTACCAGCCGCTGATCGACCTGAAGACCGGCGACATCTGCGGCTTCGAGGCGCTCGCCCGCTGGCAGGACGAGAGCGGCACGATGATCTCGCCGCAGCTCTTCATTTCGCTGGCCGAGGAGATCGGCCTGATCACTCCGCTGTTCGAACAGCTGCTCGCCAAGGCATGCCGGGAGGCCGCAGGCTGGCCGGACACCATTCGCCTGTCCTTCAACCTCTCGCCGCTGCAGCTCGAGGACCGGATGCTGGTCGAGCGGATCGGAAAGATCCTGCAGGTCACCGGCCTCGATCCCGCCCGGCTGGAGATGGAGATCACTGAAAACGCGCTGATGACGGAGCCGGAACTGGCGGAAACGCTGATCCGGGGCTTCCGGCTGCTCGGCATCCAGGTCTCCCTCGACGATTTCGGCACCGGCTATTCGAGCCTTGCGCAGCTCGCCCGGTTCCAGTTCGACAAGATCAAGCTCGACAAGAGCCTCGTGCCGAAGAACCTTGCCGAAGGGCGCGAGGCGAAGATCGTCAAGGCCATGCTCGGCCTCGGCAAGAGCCTCAACGTCGCCATGACCATCGAGGGACTGGAGGAACACAGCCAGCTCGCCTATTTCCTCGCCGAAGGATGCGACATCGGCCAGGGCTACCTCTTCGGCCGCCCGATGCCCGCCGAGGCCGCGCTGGCCTACATCGCGGAGCGGCAGCACACGCGGGACGTGGCTTGAGAAAAGGAAGGTCGGCCACTTGGCCCCTCACCCGCGCTGATCGATCCATCAGCATTGGTGGCTGGTCGCCGTCAGCGCTTTGTGGCACATGCGGGGCTCTTGCGTCAGGATCCCCTCAATGCCCGCCTTGATCTTCTCGGCCGCCCGCAGCGGCGCCTTCGTGATGCTGCTTGCCACGCTGATGTTCTCGCTGAACGACACGATGGGCAAGTGGCTGGTGGCGAGCTATTCGGTCGGGCAGGTCGTGCTGATCCGCAGCGCGGCGGCACTGATCCTTCTTGCGCCGTTCCTGATGAAAACCGGCTGGCGGCCGCTGTTTGCGCTGGAGCGGCCGGGTCTGCAGGTGGCGCGCGTCGCCGCCTCGACGGCGGAGATCTTTCTGTTTTACGCGGCGCTGCAATTCCTGCCGCTCGCCGATGTCATGACCTATCTCCTGGCCGCGCCGATCTATGTCGCCGCCGTCTCGCCGCTGGTGCTGGGGGAGACGGTCGGCTGGCGGCGCTGGAGCGCGATCGTCGTCGGCTTCATCGGCGTCGTGATCGCGCTCGACCCGTCGGGCCAGGCGCTCGGCCTGCCGGCGCTGATCTGCCTCATCGGCTCCATGTGCTTTGCCTTCATGATGGTGACGGCCCGCTCGCTGCGCGGCACGCCCGATACGGTGCTGGTGTTCTGGCAGATCGTGGGGGCGGCGCTCGTCGGCATCGTCTGGGCGCCCTTCGACTGGGCGCCGGTGCAAAGCGCGGGCGATCTCGTCCTGCTCGGCCTGCTCGGCATCGTCGCCATGCTCGCCCATGTGCTCGTCAACCGCGCCATGAAGCTGGCCGATGCCGCGACGGTGGCGCCGCTGCAATATGCGCTGCTCTTCTGGGCCGTGCTCTTCGGCTATCTTTTCTTCGGCGACGTGCCGCGCACCTCGATCGTCATCGGCGCGGTCCTCATCATGGGATCGGGGACCTACATCGTGCTGCGCGAACAGAAACTGAAGCGCCGGGCGGCGCGGGCCCATCCTTCCGGTCATCCTCGGGCTTGACCCGAGGATCCATCTTTCAGGCATTGCCGGGTGGTACTGGATCCTCGGGTCAAGCCCGAGGATGACGGTGGAGGGGGAGAATGACGGCGGAGAGAGGGGAGCACGGTGGCGCAGAGGGCGGGTGACGGTGGAGAGAGCAAGCCCGAGGGCTGCCCTGCCGCCCTGTGCAACGCCGAGGTGGTGGTCCTTCGGCTGGAGAATCTCTGTTTTCAAATAGCCGGACGCATCCCGCGCGGCTGGCCGCCGGGTTTTGTCGATGTCGGTCTTTTCGGACGGGGCGCTCGAAGCCGCCGGTGGCGAAAAGTATTGGTAAAAATGACGCCTTCCAGCGCCCCGTTCGGCGGTTTTTATCCGCAAGCCTGACTGCTCGGGCGTGATGCTCCCGGCTCGACCCGGTGCCTCGTCCGGCTCCTGCGACGCGGCTTTGACGCCGCAACAGCCGGGTTTTACGGGACGGCGGTGTTTCACCCGCCGCCATTCACGTCCCTGAAGCCCAGCTTCCACCCGGCTTTCGCGCGGGCTTGCAGCCGTTTTGCGGACCCGGACCGGAGGGGGCCGCGTCTGCCCCGTTCCCTTCCGCGCCGGCCTTCCCTCGCCGGCACGCCTGCCGGTGTATCCGATGGGAAGACAAGGCCAGTATGGGACGGCCCCGCAACACGAGGACGGACGGGGAAAAATTTTCGGATTTCAAGCGTTGCGCCGCCGCCCCTCGATCAGGTCGAGCACCGCGCGGGCGGCTTCCATGACATTGGTGCCGGGCCCGAAGACGGCGGAAACGCCGTGGTCGAGCAGATACTGATAATCCTGCCGGGGCACGACGCCGCCGACGATGACGATGACGTCAGACGCGCCCCTCGCCTTCAGGGCCTCCACCAGCTGCGGCGCCAGCGTCTTGTGGCCGGCGGCGAGGGAAGACATGCCGACGACATGGACCTTGGAGGTGACGGCAAGATCGGCCGCCTCCTCCGGCGTCTGGAAGAGGGGACCCGCCAGCACCTCGAAGCCCATGTCACCAAAGGCAGACGCGATGATCTTGGCGCCGCGGTCATGGCCGTCCTGGCCGAGCTTGGCGACCATGAGGCGCGGCTTTGCGCCTGCGGTTTCCGCAAAGGCGGCGATGCGACCGGCAAGCACCTTCAGCTCCGGCTCGTCGCGATAGGCATCGCCATAGATGTCGTGCACGACCTCGGGCACGGCGGCGTGATCGCCGAAGACGGTGCGCATCGCATCCGAGATCTCGCCGACCGTGGCGCGGGCGCGGGCGGCGTTAACGGCGGCTTCCAGCACATTGCCCGCGCCGCTGCGGGCGATCTCCGTCAGCCGGGCGAGCGCGGCCTCGACGGCGGCGGTGTCGCGGCGGCGGCGGGTTTCCTCGATGCGGCGGACCTGGGCGGTGCGCACGGCGGAATTGTCGATCTCGAGAATGTCGATCTCGGCTTCCGTTTCCAGCCGGTAGCGGTTGACGCCGACGATGACCTCCTCGCCCTTGTCGACGGCGGCCTGCCGGCGGGTGGCGGCTTCCTCGATCAGGCGCTTGGGCAGTCCCTCCTGCACGGCCTTCGTCATGCCGCCGAGCGCCTCCACCTCCTCCATCAGCGCCCAGGCCTTTTCGGCAAGCTCGTTGGTGAGGCTTTCGACGTAATAGGAGCCGGCGAGCGGATCGACCACCTTCGTGACGCCCGTCTCGTGCTGGAGAATGAGCTGCGTGTTGCGGGCGATGCGGGCCGAGAACTCGGTGGGCAGCGCAATGGCCTCGTCGAAGGAATTGGTGTGCAGCGACTGCGTGCCCCCGAGCACGGCCGACATGGCCTCGAAGGCGGTGCGCACGATGTTGTTGTAGGGGTCCTGCTCCTGCAGCGAGACGCCGGACGTCTGGCAGTGGGTGCGCAGCATCAGCGACGAGGCCTTCTTCGGCCGGAAATCCTCCATGATGCGCGTCCAGAGCAGTCGCGCGGCACGGAGCTTCGCGGCTTCCATGAAGAAGTTCATGCCGATGGCGAAGAAGAAGGAGAGCCGGCCGGCGAACTCATCGACGTCGAGCCCCTTGGCGATGGCGGCGCGCACATATTCGCGCCCGTCGGCCAGCGTGAAGGCCAGTTCCTGCACCAGCGTCGCACCCGCCTCCTGCATGTGATAGCCGGAGATCGAGATCGAATTGAATTTCGGCATCTCCTTCGCCGTATAGGCGATGATGTCGGCAACGATGCGCATGGAGGGCTCGGGCGGGTAGATATAGGTGTTGCGGACCATGAACTCCTTGAGAATGTCGTTCTGGATCGTGCCCGAGAGCGCCGCGCGCGGCACGCCCTGCTCCTCGCCCGCGACGATGAAGGCGGCGAGCACCGGAATGACCGCGCCGTTCATGGTCATGGAGACCGACACCTTCTCCAGCGGAATGCCGTCGAAGAGGATCTTCATGTCCTCGACGCTGTCGATCGCCACGCCCGCCTTGCCGACATCGCCGACGACGCGGGGATGATCGCTGTCATAGCCGCGATGGGTGGCAAGGTCGAAGGCGACGGAGACGCCCTGCTGACCGGCGGCGAGCGCCTTGCGATAGAAGGCGTTCGAGGCTTCGGCGGTGGAAAAGCCCGCATATTGCCGGATCGTCCAGGGGCGCCCCGCATACATGGTGGCGCGCGGGCCCCGCACGAAGGGGGAGAAGCCCGGCAGCGAGCCGAGGTGGTTGACGCCTTCGAGATCCTGCGCGGTATAGAGCGGCTTCACCGCAATGCCTTCCGGCGTCGGCCACACGAGGCTCTCGGCCGGCGCCTTGACTTCCTTCTCGGCCAGCGCTGCCCAATCGGCAAAGGTTTTCGGGGTCATGGGATCACCTGTGGGTGGAGGGAGAGGATGGGATGGGGCACCCACCCTCCCCTTGAGGGGGAGGGTCGGCCCGAAGGGACGGGGTGGGGTGACCGGCCGCGGATGCGGCGCGGGCGGTGGTGTTCGGATCTGCGAGGGCAGCGGTTGTGGCGGGGTCACCCCCACCCGCCGCTCTGCGGCGACCTCCCCCCTCAAGGGGGAGGTGGGAGCGGGCGGATCCGATAAGGCTCTTTGAGCGCGCCCCTTGCCTCTCGGCGAGCACCATCCATTCGGCGGAGGTTTTTGGGGAAATGCAGGATGGCGCTTGGCACCCACCCTCCCCTTGAGGGGGAGGGTCGGACCGAAGGGACGGGGTGGGGTGACCGGCCCCGGATGCAGGGCGGGCGGTGGTGTTCGGATCTGCGAGGGCAGCGGTTGTGGCGAGGTCACCCCCACCCGCCGCTTTGCGGCGACCTCCCCCCTCAAGGGGGAGGTGGGAGCGGGCGGATCGGATAAGGTTCGTTGAGCGCGCCCCTTGCCTCTCGGCGAGCACCATCCATTCGGCGGCGGTTTTTGGGGCACTGCAGGATGGCGCTTGGCACCCACCCCCCCCTTGAGGGGGAGGGTCGGACCGAAGGGACGGGGTGGGGTGATCCGCCCCGGATGCGGGGCGGGCGGTAATGTTCGGATCTGCGAGAGCAGCGGTCTTGGCGAGGTCACCCCCACCCGCCGCTTTGCGGCGACCTCCCCCCTCAAGGGGGAGGTGGGAGGGCGTCCGTTCGCTCCCCGATCTCCGCACCGTGACCATCCCGCCTCCCCTCACGCAAATTCGAGGATGAGATCGTCGACCGCAAGGCTCGCGCCGGCGGGCACGGCGACGCGTTTGACGGTGGCGCGGCGTTCGGCTTTGAGAACGTTTTCCATCTTCATGGCCTCGACGGTGGCAAGCGCCTGGCCGGCTTCCACCGTGTCGCCTTCGGCAACGAGGATGGAGGTCACGACGCCCGGCATGGGGCAAAGGAGCAGGCGGGACGTGTCCGGTGGCGCCTTTTTCGGCATCAGGCGGGCGAGCGCCGCCACATGCGGCTCGCGCACCCGGGCGGTGATGTCGATGCCCTGAAAGCGCAGGCGCAGCGCCGGCCCGGCAAGGTCGATCTTGACGCTGACGGGCCGGCCGTCGACGGCAAACGTGCCGAGCGTGCGGCCGGGGCGCCAGTCGCCGGCAACCGAGACGGCGTCGCCATCCTCGAAGACGGCCGTTGCGGCCTCCCCGGTCAGATCCAGCGAGAGCGGCCACTCCTGATCGGCGAAGGCGACGACCCAGTCGGCACCGACGATGCGGCGGTGATGGCCGATCGTGCCGGAGATCGTGGCGGCGCGGCTCTGGATGCGGTGGTTGACGAGCGCGGCAATGGCCGCCAGCGCGCGGGCGTCGTCGGCACCGGGCGACACGCCGTGGAAGCCCTCCGGAAACTCCTCGGCGATGAAGGCCGTGGTCAGCCGCCCCTCGCGAAAGCGCGGATGGCGCATGACGGCGGCGAGGAAGGGCAGGTTGTGGCCAATGCCTTCCACCTCGAAATCATCGAGCGCGGCGCCCATCGCGTCGATGGCGGCTTCTCGGGTCGGGGCCCAGGTGCAGAGCTTGGCGACCATGGGGTCGTAATACATGGAGATCTCGCCGCCCTCGGTGACGCCGGTATCGTTGCGCACTTTGGTGCCATCGGCGCGGATGCCTTCCACCGGCGGGCGATAGCGCGTCAGGCGGCCGATGGAGGGCAGGAAGTTGCGGTAGGGATCTTCGGCGTAGAGGCGGCTTTCGATGGCCCAGCCATTGAGCTTTACCGCGTCCTGCGCGAGCGAGAGCCTTTCGCCGGCGGCGACGCGGATCATCTGCTCAACGAGATCGAGACCGGTGACGAGTTCGGTGACGGGGTGTTCCACCTGCAGGCGGGTGTTCATTTCGAGGAAGTAGAATTTATTCGCCTTGCCATCGACGATGAATTCGACCGTGCCGGCCGAGTGGTAGCCGACGGCCTTCGCCAGCGCCACGGCCTGCTCGCCCATGGCCCTGCGGGTCTCCGGCGTCAGGAAGGGCGACGGGGCCTCCTCGATGACCTTCTGGTTTCGCCGCTGGATGGAGCATTCGCGTTCGCCGAGATAGAGCACCGTGCCGTGTTTGTCGCCGAGCACCTGGATTTCGATGTGGCGCGGCTCGGTGACGAATTTCTCGATGAAGATGCGGTCGTCGCCGAAGGAGGCCTTCGCCTCGTTCTTCGAGGACTGGAAACCCTCGCGGGCCTCCGCATCGTTCCAGGCGATGCGCATGCCCTTGCCGCCGCCGCCGGCGGACGCCTTGATCATGACGGGATAGCCGATCCCGGCGGAAATGCGCACGGCCTCGTCGGCGTCGGCGATCAGGCCCATATGGCCGGGAACGGTGGAGACGCCAGCCTCGGCCGCAAGCTTCTTCGAGGTGATCTTGTCGCCCATGGCCTCGATGGCACCGACCGGCGGGCCGATGAAGGCAACGCCTTCCTTTTCGAGTGCGGCGGCGAAGGCGGCATTTTCGGAGAGGAAGCCATAGCCGGGATGCACCGCATCGGCGCCGGTCTGGCGGATCGCCTCCAGGATGCGCTCGATGACGATATAGGACTGGGAAGACGGCGCCGGGCCGATATGCACCGCCTCGTCCGCCATTTCCACATGCAGCGCGTTGCGGTCGGCATCCGAATAGACGGCGACGGTGGCGATGCCCAGACGACGGGCCGTTTTGATGACGCGGCAGGCGATTTCGCCGCGATTGGCGATAAGGATCTTCTTGAACATCAGTCGGGCTTTCCGGGTCTCGTGTCTGTCTTGTCTTTGTATTTGGCGCCGTAGGGCAGCGTCAGAATGCTGGTCGCCGCCGCCGCGCCGCCGAAGATGCTGGCAAGCGGCACGACGAGAAGCAGGATCGGCAGGACGGGATTGTCGGCCCGCGCCACCCGCGTGCCAAAGCCGCCCAGATCGAACCAGTAGATGGCGAGCGCCACCGCGACCCCGATCAGCGCGCCGCCGGCCGCATTGAGCGCGAGGAACCGCAGCATTTCGGCATGGTCCCGCCGCGCCTCCTCCGGCGTCAGCTCGGGCTTCTCCGGCAGCCGCATGGCTGGCCTCCTCCGTTGTTCTCCCTGCCCTTCGCGGCCTCGCGCGGCGGGCAGCTCCCCTCATCTGCCTGCCGGCATCTTCTCCCCGAGGGGAGAATAGACGGTGCGGCGGGCGCTCGCCCTCTCACTGGCGGCCCGCTTGTGGCGGGCCCCTCTTCCCTCGGGGAGAGGGCAGGGTGAAGGGGCGGTCACGGTGTCTCAGTCAGCTCCCCCTGCCCTCACACCTCGAATACGTCGTCGAAGCTCTCGGGAAAATTCTGCCGGGCGACGCGTTCGTTGATGACGAGCATGGCCTCGTAGGAGAGCGGGTCGAAATCCTTGTCGGCTGGGATCACCTCGCGGCCGAAGAGGAGGTTGAGGCGGGCGGCGTCGAGGTTGCCGCGTTCGAAGGGCTCGGTGCCGAAATGGTGCCAGAGCGCGTGGAGGAAGGCGGCGTCCACCAGATGCTCCTTGGTGCCGGGACGGGCCCGGCGGGGAATGGCTTTCAGCGGCGTCACGCCCTTCGGATTGGCACGGCGGATGGTGAACTGGATGCCGGTGCCGGGCATGCCGCCTGGGAAACCGCGATGTTTGGTCATGTCGGGGAGGATGGCCATGGTGTCCCCTCAGCCCTTGGCCAGCTTGTCGGCCGTCTTCGTCTCGAAGTCGGCGGCATCGTGGCGTTCGCGCAGCTGGCTTTCCGGCGTGCCGGAGGTGCGGTTGACCATGCGGCCCCGCTTGACCGCCGGGCGGGCGCCGATCTCGGCCGTCCAGCGCTGCACGTTCGCGTAGGACTGCACCTCCAGGAAGCGGCCGGCATCGCCATAGGCCTCGCCCATGGCGAGCAGGCCGTACCACGGCCAGACGGCCATGTCGGCGATCGTATAAGCTTCGCCGGCGAGATAGCGGTTGTCGGCCAGGTGCCGGTCGAGCACGTCGAGCTGGCGCTTCACCTCCATGGCGTAGCGGTCGATGGCGTATTTGATGTGGATCGGCGCATAGGCGTAGAAATGGCCGAAGCCGCCGCCGAGGAAGGGCGCCGAGCCCATCTGCCAGAACAGCCAGTTCATCGTCTCGGTGCGGGCGCGCAGCTCCGTCGGCAGGAAG
Source organism: Rhizobium sp. RU20A (assembly GCF_900155885.1). Taxonomy (GTDB): domain Bacteria; phylum Pseudomonadota; class Alphaproteobacteria; order Rhizobiales; family Rhizobiaceae; genus RU20A. The sequence goes on along the minus strand of NZ_FTMB01000009.1, from coordinate 79,557 downwards.
GCGCCGAATTTTTCCGCGAGATAGACGAGGATCGAAGCGGATTCAAAGACGCGTAAGGGCGCGCCACCATCCTTCGGTTGATGGTCCATCAGGGCCGGGATCTTCGAATTCGGATTGACGGAGACGAAGCCGGAACCGAACTGGTCGCCCTCACCGATATTGATCAGCCAGGCATCGTATTCGGCGCCCGTGTGCCCGGCCGCCAGCATTTCCTCCAGCAGGATCGTCACTTTCACGCCGTTCGGGGTGCCGAGCGAATAGAGCTGTAGCGGATGCTTGCCGACCGGCAGCTCCTTCTCATGGGTCGGGCCTGATATGGGGCGATTGATAGTGGCGAACTGGCCGCCATTGCCCTTGTCCCAGGTCCAGACGTCCGGCACCACATAGCCGGCGGGGAGATTGTTTTCGGGCGGTTTGCTGGTCATGGCTTTGGTCCTCGATCTCGTTGGCTCCTGCCCGCCTCCTTGGGTGAGGATCGGGCGCTGCGGTCATTATAGACCGGTGCGGGCGATTTTCCGCCCCAAAAGCTTACGGGGGATCACAGGGGAATCGTGTCGTGCTTGCGCCAGAGCTGCTCCTTGCGCTTGCCCCTGAGGCTGGCGAAGGCGCGCGCGATGCGGCGGCGCGAGGAGTGGGGCATGATGACCTCGTCGATGAAGCCGCGTTCGGCGGCGACGAAGGGGTTGGCGAAGCGTTCCTCGTATTCCTTGGTGCGCGCCGCGATCTTGTCGGCGTCGCCAAGTTCCGAGCGGTAGAGGATTTCGGTGGCGCCTTTCGCGCCCATCACGGCGATTTCGGCGGTCGGCCAGGCATAGTTGATGTCGGCGCCGATGTGCTTGGAGGCCATGACGTCATAGGCGCCGCCATAGGCCTTGCGGGTGATGAGGGTGACCATCGGCACCGTCGCCTGGGAATAGGCAAAGAGCAGCTTGGCGCCGTGCTTGATGACGCCGCCATATTCCTGCGCGACGCCGGGCAGGAAGCCGGGCACGTCCACCAGCGTCAGGATCGGGATCGAGAAGGCATCGCAGAAGCGCACAAAGCGGGCCGCCTTGCGCGATGAGTCGATATCGAGGCAGCCGGCCAGCACCATGGGCTGGTTGGCGACGATGCCGACCGTCTCGCCTTCCAGACGGATGAAGCCGGTGACGATGTTTTTCGCGTAGTCGCGCTGGATCTCGAAGAAATCGCCCTCATCGGCGACGGCATGGATCAGTTCCTTCATGTCGTAGGGCTTGGTGGAACTGTCGGGGATCAGCGTGTCGAGCCGGGCTTCGAGGCGGGCGGGATCGTCGTGGAAGGGGCGCACCGGCGGCTTGTCGCGGTTGTTGAGCGGCAGGAAATCGAAGAGGAGACGCACCTGCTCCAGCGTCTCGATGTCGTTTTCGAAGGCGGCATCGGCGACGGAGGATTTTTTCGTATGGGTGGAAGCGCCGCCGAGCTCTTCGGCCGTGACGATCTCGTTCGTCACCGTCTTCACCACGTCAGGCCCGGTGACGAACATGTAGGAGGTGTCGCGCACCATGAAGATGAAATCGGTCATGGCGGGCGAATAGACCGCGCCGCCGGCGCAGGGGCCCATGATGACGGAGATCTGCGGGATGACGCCGGAGGCCTCGGCATTGCGGCGGAAGACCTCGGCATAGCCGGCAAGCGAGGCGACGCCCTCCTGAATGCGCGCGCCGCCCGAATCATTGAGGCCGATGATCGGCGCGCCATTGCGCACCGCCATGTCCATGACCTTGCAGATCTTCTGCGCGTGGGTCTCGGAGAGCGAACCGCCGAGCACCGTGAAATCCTGGGAGAAGACATAGACCTGCCGACCGTTGATCGTGCCCCAGCCGGTGACGACGCCATCGCCGGCGGTCTTGTCGGCCGCCATGCCGAAATCGACGCAGCGATGGGTCACATACATGTCGTATTCTTCGAAGGAGCCGGGATCGAGCAGGACCTCGATGCGCTCGCGCGCCGTCAGCTTGCCCTTGCCATGCTGGGCCGCAACGCGCCGCTCGCCGCCGCCGGCCTTTGCCGCGGCGCGCCGGGCTTCCAGTTCTGCCAGAACCGATTGCATTCTGCCCTCCCAAAGGCGCGTCCGATGCTGCGGGGCCGCTGCCTATCTGCCTGTTTTCATGCGGTTTGGTCCGCATCTCCTGAGCGCACTGTCGCCGGATTTTCGGATGCGAGCAATAGCGACAAAGGATCGAGGCCGGAAGGCTTGATCATGTGTGCGTGCGGGGTTTATAAAATTGCAAACAGTAAATTGCGAAGTTGCAACATGGCGATCGGAAAGCTCTATATCGGCCGCAAGGTGCGCGCGCTGCGCGACCAGATCAAGGCGACGCAGGCGCAGTTTGCCGAGCGTATCGGCATTTCCACGAGCTACCTCAACCAGATCGAGAACAACCAGCGACCCGTTTCGGCCGCCGTGCTTCTGGCGCTGGCGGAGAAGTTCCAGATCGACATCGGCGAACTGTCATCCGGGGAAGACGACCGGCTGCTCTCGGCGCTGTCCGAAGCGCTGGCCGATCCCTTGTTTGCGGCATACGAGCCGGGATTGCAGGAGCTGAAGCTGGTGGTGCAGAACGCGCCGGGGCTGGCGCATGCGCTGATCGCCAGCCACCAGGCCTATCGCCGCACCTCGGACGAGCTCGCCAGCCTCGACGACCGCCTCGGCCGCCAGCCGGGCGCGGGCGAGACGACGCCATACGAGGAGGTGCGCGACTTCTTCCACTTCGTCGACAACTATATCCACGCGCTGGACCTTGCCGCCGAGCAACTGGCGGCCGAGATCGGGCTCGGCGAAGGGGAGCGGCCGGGCGCGCTCGCCGCCCATCTCGAACGCCGCCACGGCGTGCGTGTCGTGAGGGCCGAGCCCGGCGACGAGACGCTGCGCCGCTACGATCCGGCGTCCCGCATCCTGACGCTGAATGCCTATGCGCCGGCGCCGACCCGCGATTTCCAGACGGCGTTGCAGATCGCGCAGCTGGAGACAGGCCCGCTGGTGGAGACGATCGTTTCGGAAGCGGGGTTTCGCACCGGCGAGGCCGAGGAGATCTGTCGCATCGGCCTTCACAATTATTTCGCGGGGGCGCTGATCATGCCCTATCAGCCCTTCCTGAAGGCGGCGCGGCTGCTGCGCCACGATATCGAACTGATGGCCGTGCGCTTCGGCACCAGCCTCGAACAGGTCTGCCACCGGCTCTCGACCCTGCAAAGGCCGGGCCTGAAGGGCGTGCCGATCTTCTTCGCCCGTATCGACCGGGCCGGCAACATCACCAAGCGCCACAGCGCCGCCAAGCTGCAATTCGCCCGCTTCGGTGCCGCCTGCCCCTTGTGGAACGTGCACGAGGCCTTCGAACAGCCGGGCCGCATCATCCGTCAACTGGCCGAAACGCCCGATGGCGCGCGCTACCTCTGTCTCGCCACGCAGATCACCAAGGGCGGCGGCGGCTTTCGCGCGCTTCAGCCGCGGTATGCCATCGCGCTCGGCTGCGAGATCTCCTATGCCGAAAGCTTCGTCTATGCCGACGACCTCGACCTCAAGAGCCGCGCCGCCTTCGACCCGATCGGCATTTCCTGCCGGATCTGCGAACGCACCCGCTGCCCGCAACGCGCCGTGCCGCCGCTGAAACGCAAGCTGACGATCGACCACGACCGGCGCGGGGCCTTGCCGTATGAGATGGGGTGATGGGCGCTAGCCCGCCGTCTCATCGATGCCGGCGGCCCGGCGAAGGGCGTCTTCCATCCGGCTGCGCCATCCTTCGCCCGTTGCCTTGAAGGCCTCGAGGACGGCCGGCTCCATGCGGAGCGTGACGGCGACCCTCGGCGAGGAGAGCTTGGGGCGGCCGCGCCGTGCCTTTTCCCGGTCGATGCTGGCGGCAAGATCCGGAAAGACGTCGCGGAAGGGGCGCGCCTTTGCGACCTGCTCCTCGGTGACCTCGGGATTGTCAGGGTCAGAGGCAATCATGCGCTGCACGTCGGCCTCTTCCTCTTCCGTAAGGGGACGCTTTGAGGAAAACCGGACAGTCATAGCAGCTTCCTTTCCTTCGTGCTGGCGGGACGCAGGGAGATGATGGACAGAGCTTCCGCACCCAGCGGCTTGAAAAGCACCGCCGCGATGATCATCCCCTGAAACGGGCCGATCGCCAGGGAGCGGTTGCCTTTTGCCGGTACGACCACCGCCTGATCGAAAAAGTCCAGATCGAGATCGGCGAAATCCAGACCGTGCGTCTGAAGATTGGTCAGGCGCTTGGAATTGCCATAGACGATCTTCATGTATTTTTCGTACACGAAAAATCAAGGGTCAACAAGAATGCGCCCGCACGGAACTCGGGGCGGGCGCGGTCAACGGAAACTGTGGCTAGTTCGGTGATCGAAGCGTCCCAAGACAGACGGAGCCTGCCTCGGAGCTCGTTTGAGCGCCGCCCTTACCCCAACACGCCATCCAGCCAGGTCATCGCCCTTTCCTCGTTGAACGGCACGGTTGTGTCCACCGTAAGCAGCGGGGCGCGGCCGGTGGGGGTGGCGCGGGCGGCGAGGGCGATGAGTTCGGGGACGTAGCTTTCGCCGGGGTGGCCGGGCAGGCGTTCGGTGAGGCGGGCGCGATAGCGCTTTCCGATCACCTCGGGCGGCGCGCTGCACCAGATCTCGGCGAGCACTGTCACGCCGGAGGCGGAAAGGTAGCGATCGAGGTCTTCGAGCGGCTGGAAGCCGAACCAGGCATCGACGACGAAGGATGTGCCGGGGGCGGAGGCGGCGATGACATCGAAGATCGCCTGATAACTTGCCTGGCCGAGCGTGCGGTTGAAGGGGCGGTCGACGTTTTCGATGCGGGCGAGGAAGGGGTTCTTGATCGTATCGAGCGCCATCAGCGTGGCGCCCGTCAGCGCGGCAACGCGCCGCGCGACGCTGCTCTTGCCGGAGGCCGGCACGCCGTTGACGAGGATGAGGCGTTTTGCAGCGCTGGCTGGCTGGTCGATGCGAGTGTCCGCGCCAATGGACGCGGCAAAGGGGGGCGCGGCAAAGGGGGGAGCAGCGACCGGTGTGGACGCTTGCGCGGACACCGTGGCCGCACAGTCGGCGGTGCTTGGCCGGGTGGAAGAGCCGGACATGCCCTGCCCCAGCGCTTCGAGCGCAGCGAGCGCCGAGCCGATCATGCCGGCATCGTCGCCAAGCTTTGCGGCGGCGACCGGCGTGCGATACCAGCGGCCGGCGTCGGGGGCGTGGGCAAGCGCCTTCAGCGCACTGTCGCCGAGCCCGCCGCCGAGCAGCAGGATATCGGGATCAAAGCTGGCGGAGAGCGTGTTGAGGGCGGCGCGCAGCGGGCGGGCCCAGTCGGAGAGAAGCGCGGCACACGGCCCGTCGCCCGCCCCGGCCCGGTCGATGACCTCCTCGCAGCGCAGGTCGGCCGGAAAGCCGGCGGCCGTCTTCAGGCGGCCGAAGGCGGTGCCGGAGGAATAGAGTTCGACACAGCCCTGCTGGCCGCAGACGCAGGTCGGGCCGTTTTCGTTGACGACGATGTGGCCGAGCTGGCCGGCGGCCTGGCGACCATAGACGATGCGGCCATCCAGCATGGCGCCGCCGCCGATGCCGGTGCCGATGGTCAGCATCACGACGTTCTCGAGCCCCTTCGCCGCGCCGATGCGGGCCTCGGCGATGAGCGCCATGGAGCAGTCGTTTTCCAGCCTGACCGGCCGCGAGAAGCGCGCTTCGATGCGGCCCTTCACGTCGATGCCGGATAGATCGAGAAAGCCGCCGGAGAGCACCCTGGCCGCGCGTGCATCGACACGGCCGGGAATGCCGATGCCGATGGCGGCGACCTCGGGACGGTCGAAGGCCGCGATGAGGTCGATCATCATCGCCAGTGCCCGCTCGGGCTCCTGGCAACCGTCGATGATCTTTTTCGCGATGATCGTGCCGGCCTGATCGACACGGGCGACGCGCATGCGCGTGCCGCCAATGTCGAGGCCGATCGCCTCACGCAAACCTGTCAGCGCCATGATCCGCGGACCAGCTTTACGCCGCAGCGCGCGGTGCAGCGAAGTACTTGCCGATGATCGCCTGCAACTCGCGCAGGCGCGGAACGGCGACTTCCTGGAGGCGCTGCTTGGTGACGGCGCGGTCGAGCGAGATGCAGTCCTTCCACAGCGACCGGCCGGCGATGACGCCGGAGGCGCCGTTCTTCATGGCGCTTTCGACCTGGCCGAGGAAGGTCGAATGATCGACACCGGCGGACAGCACCGCCCACGGCACGCCGGCGCACAGCTTGGTGACGGCCGCGCAGGTCTCGTCCGAGCCCGGATAGGGGATCTTCAGCACCTTGGAGCCGAGATCGAGGCAAATGCGGCTGCCCTCGACGATGAGGCCAGGGAGGGCCGCCTCATAAGCTTCCTTGGTTTCGCCCTCGAGACGATAGGTGAGGAATTCGACGACGAGGAAGAGATCTTCGCGGACGAAATCCTCGATGCAGCTCTTCAGGATCTCGATATTGTGGGCGTTGGCCTCCGGCCTGTCGGCGCGCAGATAGACCATGATCTTGCCGCCGGTGCCGCCCAGTTCGCGCACGCGGCGGGCCGTGATGCCGTCCACCAGCTTCGAGAGGCGATAGCCTTCGGGCGTGACGTCGAAACCGGAGGCATCGAGGCCGATGAGAAGGCCGGTGTTGCGCGGCAGGGTCCAGCTGTCGACGATCTGCGGCACGGCGCAGACGGGATCGACCAGCACGCCGCCGGCCTCGACGGCGAGGTAGCGGGCAATATCGGCCTTGGTGTCGCCGAGCACGTCGTTGCCGATCTTCGCCTGGGCTTCGGGCGTATCGGCCAGCACCTGGCGCATGCCGCCGCGCTGGTCGCAGGCAATCACCATCATGGCGCCGTCATGGCCGCAGATCTGCTGGTAGCCGCGCAGTTCGGCCGTGGTCATCGCGTTCATCGGGGCAGTCATCGGTCTTCCTCCCTTGCGGGCACGATCGTGGCCCGCTTCCGGGCGGGCCTTCGCCCGCCGCATGTTTTCGCCGCCCTCTCGGACCGGCGCTTCGGCCAAAAGCGCGCAGCACGGCGCCTTCGGCTGCAAAACCGCTCGAGCCCCGCCAAAGTCGGGGGATCGCAGGTGTCGCAGTCTCCGTTGCGCAGACGCTGGTTTTCGGCGATAACTCCAATGAGGGTGATGTAACACGTTTCTGAAAGGAATTGCAAGCTGCCTCCGCAACCCGCCTCCGAGACGCCGGCAACGCGCGCCATGCTGCACATGGTGGCCAAGCTGCACTACGAGTCCGAGATGTCGCAAATCGACATCGCGCGCAAACTCTCCGTGTCCACGGCCACCGTCTCGCGCATGCTGCAAAAGGCCCGTTCCGTGGGCATCGTGCGCATCGAGGTGCTGGATCTGGTCTCGCCGGAGGAGATCACGGCGGACCTGATCGCCGCTCTCGGCCTGAAGACGGCCGCGGTGATCGATACGCCGCAGACGGGCGTGCTCGGCGCACTGGCGCAGCCGCTCGGCAGCATGCTGAAGGCGGCCGGGCTCGGCGACGGCGCGGTGATCGGCATCGGCTGGGGACGCGCGGTGCGCGAAGTGGTGCTGGCCGGGCTGCCGGCGCTGGGGCGCGCCAGCATCGTGCCGCTGACCGGCGGCATGCAGCAGGCGGCGGCGCATTTCCAGATCAATGAATTCGTGCGTCTCGCCGCGGAGCAGATCGGCGGCGCCCCGCATTTCCTGCATGTTCCCTACCTCTCCTCGCCCGAACTGCGCGAGGCGGTGCTGGCCGATCCCTCCGTCAGCGAGACCGTGGCGCTGTGGAACCGGCTCGACTGCGCCATCGTCGGGATTGGCCTCACCCACGCGCCGCAGCCCTCCGAGACGAGCGCGGCGACGGCCGGCGAAAAGGCGCTGGTAGAGGCTGCCGGCGACGTGATTCGCCACTATGTCAGCGAGGACGGCCGCCTTCTCGACTGGGAGGGCGAGGCCCGGATGATCGCGGCCTCGGCGGCGCAACTGCGCACCGCGCCGCTGTCGATCGGCGTGGCGGCCGGCGCCGAAAAGGCCGAGGCGATGATCGGCGCCGTGCGGGCCGGCATGGTCAATGCGCTGGTGACCGACACGGTCTCGGCGCAGGCGATACTGGGCCGCCTGGCGGCCTCCCGTGCGGGCGATCACACCTAAAAAAGCACTAAGAAATATCTTTCTGGAAAAAATTGCACTTGACGCGCGACAAAATCGGGCGTGATGATAGGCGTGCACGGCCCGCTGGAGGAGTGGGGCGTGCTCGAAAAAACGCTCATCTCGAGGAGGAGACCATGCAGCGTCGTTCACTTTTCAAAGCCGCCGGTGTTCTGGCTGTGGCAGGCGCCATTGCGCTTTCGGCCGGTAGCGCCAGCGCCCAGGACAGCAAGAAGTTCACCATCGCGCTCATTCCGGGCCTGACGACGGACGCCTTCTACATCACCATGCGCAAGGGCGCGGAAGCGGCCGCCAAGGCTGTCGGCGCCGAACTCGTCTTCCAGGGCGCGCCGGACTTCAACCCGGTCACCCAGGTTCCGGTTCTCGATGCCGTCATCGCCAAGAAGCCGGACGCCATCCTGATCGCCCCGACCGACAAGACCCAGCTCGTGCAGCCGCTGAAGAAGGCTGCTGACGCCGGCATCCCGGTCATCACGGTCGATACCTTCATCGGCACCGGCCAGTACCAGACGGGTGCCGGCGATGCCGACTTCCCGATCTCCTACGTCGCCTCCGACAACGTGCTCGGCGGCGCCATGGCTGCCCGTGCGCTGGCCTCTGCGATCGGCGAAAAGGGCAAGGTCTACGTTTCCAACGTGAAGCCCGGCATTTCCACCACCGACCAGCGCGAGCAGGGCTTCAAGGACGAGATGGCCAAATATCCGGGCATCACGGTTCTCGAAACCCAGTTCAACGACAATGACGCCAACAAGGCTGCCTCGCAGTTGCAGGCCGTCTATGCCCGCAACTCGGATCTGGCCGGCGTCTTCGGCGCGAACCTCTTCTCCGCTCTCGGTGCCGCCAACGGCGTGCAGCAGGCGGGCCAGACGGGCACCGTCAAGGTCGTTGCCTTCGACGCGCCCGGCAGCATCGTCGACAACATCAACAGCGGCCTCGTGGACGTTGCCATCGCCCAGCATCCGGCCGAAATCGGATATTTCGGCGTGATGGCGGCCTATGCGCACCTGACGGGCAACTCGGTTCCGACAGCGATCGGCACCGGCTTCACCGTCATCGACAAGAACAACGTGGCCGACCCCAACGTCGCCAAGTTCATCTACTCCGAATAAGCCGCAAGGCTTCACCGAGGTACCTCCCGAGGGTTGACGGCAGCGCCTGATGCATCAGGCCCGGGCGCTGCCGTCGCCACGCGCCAAGGCCGTGCCTCGGGACGCCGCCCCATACCCCTTCGTGAAACCATTGCAGCTTGAAACAGGCCCCCGCTGACAACAGGACGGAAATGTCAACCATGACCACCGAAGCCGCCAAGCATGTCGCCCCCGAGGCAGACCATGCCGACACCGGCAAGACGCTGATGCAGCGCATCGCCCAGCTCCGGGCGTGGCTCTTCCTCGGCGCCTTGATCATCACCTTCGAGATCTGGGCACGCCTGTCCTTCGGCGGCACCTTCATCTTTTCGCCCTTCAACTGGCAGTCCGTGGCGATCTTTGCCGTCGCGCCGCTGATGATCGCGGTCGGGCAGACCTACGTGATCATCTCCGGCGGCATTGACCTCTCGACCGGCTTCATCATGGGGCTGGCTGCCGTCGTCGCGGCCCACATCGTCAATCTCGCCGGTCTCGCCATGCCGCTGCCGGTCGCCATGCTCGTCGGCATCATGGCCGCCGTCGCGGCTGCCGCCATTCCCGGCATCATCAACGGCCTGCTGATCTCGCGGCTGAAGATTCCGCCCTTCATCGGCACGCTCGGCATGTTCGGCGTCGCCCGCGGCGCGGCCTTCCTTCTGGCCGGCGGCACCACGGTGCCGGTCAACAACAGCTGGTTCGCCATGCTCGGCAACGGCCGCATCTTCGGCATTCCCTATCTCGTCATCGTCACCGCCGTCTTCGTGCTGGTGATGCACTACATTCTCAGCCAAACGCGCTTCGGCCAGCACAATTACGCGATCGGCGCCAACATGCAGGCCGCACGCCGCGCAGGCATCGATATCCGCGCCCATATCCTGAAGCTCTACGTGCTCTCGGCCATGTGCGCGGGCCTCGGCGGCGCGCTCTATGCCGCCCGCTTCACGGCCGGCGCCGCCCAGGCCGGCGAGCCGCTGCTGCTCGACAGCGTCGCGGCCGTCGTCATCGGGGGCGCGTCGCTGTTCGGCGGTTCGGGCTCGATCATCGGCACGGTGGCCGGCGCGCTCGTCATCGCCGTCATCCAGTACGGCCTCGTCTTCCTCAACGTCGAACCCTTCTGGCAGTTCATCGCCGTCGGCATCGTCATCATCATCTCGGTCCTCATCGACCAGGCACAGCGTCGCTTCAGCGGAGGCAAACAGGATGAATAGTCAGACCCCCCTCCTGGAAATCCGCAATCTGTCCCGCCACTTCGGCGCGGTGAAGGCCCTGCAGGACTGCTCGATGGTGGTCCGTCCGGGCGAAGTGGTGGCGCTGGCCGGCGACAACGGCGCGGGCAAGACCACGATGATCAAGGCGCTGTCCGGCGTCTATCCGCCGACCTCCGGCGAGATCCTCATCGAGGGCAAGCCGGTCAGCTTCGGCTCGCCGCAGGAGGCCCGTGCGCTCGGCATCGAGACGATCTACCAGGATCTGGCGCTCGCCGACAACCTGACGATCGGGGCCAACATCTTCCTCGGCCGCGAGCCGATGAAGAAGCGCTTCGGCTTCCTGCCGGCCATCGACCGCAAGAAGATGGCGGATGCGGCCCGCGACACGATGGCCAAGCTCGACTTCCACGTCAAACGGCTGGACGCCCCGGTCAGCAACTTCTCCGGCGGCCAGCGCCAGGCCGTCGCCATCGGCCGCGCCGTCTACTGGAACGCCAAGATCCTCATCATGGACGAGCCGACGGCAGCCCTTGGCGTGCCGGAACAGCGCAAGGTGATCTCTCTCATCAAGTCGCTGAAAACCCAAGGGAAAGGCGTGATCTTCATCTCGCACAACCTGCAGGACATTTTCGCCGTCTCCGACCGCATCGTCGTCCTGCGCCGCGGCGTTGTCGCGGGTGAACGCAACATCGCGGAGACGACGCATGACGAGGTGGTGAAGCTGATGATCGGGGGGTGATGGGGAGCGGCTTTCGGCGGCGGCGTTCGCTGTCGTGCAGGCCCTCAGCCCAACCGCCGTCATGCTCGGGCTTGACCCGAGCATCCACACGGCACCCGATGCGCTCGAGGAATGGATCCTCGGGTCAGGCCCGAGGATGACCGCCGATAGGGTGTAGCCCGGTGAAGACGGCGCCCTTGCACCGCGCCCGATTTCCGACGCATTCCCCGGAGATCATCTCTTAAGATAGGCTGACTTGAAGGTCGCTGTCATGTCAACCAGACGCCCCCGCTGGTCTTGTACACCACGGTAATGGACGCATTCCTCGGGGTTATCCCCCACTTGTCACCCTGACGCCAAATCCTTCCGCCGCCTCTTTCACCGGCGCCGCCGCCCCGATATGGTCGGCGCGCGGCCACCCGCATTGTGGCGCGCGACATTCGATCCGTCACAACGTCTGGACATGCCGATGACCACTGCCCTTTCCGTCAATGTCAACGCCATCGCATACTTACGCAACCGCCGCGACCTGCCGTGGCCGAGCGTCGAGGGGATCGGGAAGATCGCGCTGGAGGCGGGCGCGCAGGGGCTGACGGTGCATCCGCGCCCCGACCAGCGGCATGTGCGCTTTTCCGACGTGCCGGTGCTGCGCGATCTCATCGACACGTTTGCCGAGGCCGAATTCAACATCGAGGGTTATCCGACCCGGCAGTTTCTCGACCTGTGCATTGCCGGGCGCGCCGATCAGGTGACGCTGGTGCCGGATGATCCGTCTCAGGCGACGTCCGACCATGGCTGGGACTTTGCGACCCACAAGGACTTCCTCACCGAGACCATCAAGGAGTTGAAGGGGCACGGCATCCGCGTTTCCTGCTTTGCTGATGGCGATGGCAGCGAAGCGGCGATGGATGTGGCAAAGGCCGTCGGCACGGATCGTATCGAGCTTTACACCGGACCCTATGGCGGCTGCCATGCCGATCCCGCCGGCGCCGAGAAGCAGCTCGACCTGCTCGGTCGCACGGCGGATGCGGCGCTGGCGCGCGGCATCGACGTCAATGCCGGCCACGACCTGACGGTGGCCAACCTGCCGGCCCTGATTGCCCGTATCCCGAAGCTCGCGGAGGTCTCGATCGGCCATGACCTGACGGCCGACGCGCTGATCCACGGCATGGCCGAAACCGTGCGGCGCTTCCGCCGCGCCTGCGGGCAGGACGTGTGAGGCGAGCGTATTTTACCGGATAACGGCAGGCGGCGCGTCTGGGGGTCCCCCTCATCCGGCCCTATCGGGCCACCTTCTCCCCGGGGGAAGAAGAGACGGTCGCCGTGTGGCAGGAAAAAGCCCGCAGCGGGGGCGCTGCGGGCAAGGTGGCGGGGCGTTTTCTTGATGGGTGCGCCGTCCCGGAGGGGCCGTTCGGGATCGGCGCACCGTTCCTGACACTGCTCGGTCAGAAATCCTGCCAGCCACCCGCCGGGCCCTTGGCCGCGCGCGCAGTGGCCACCCGACGGATGGTGGCGGGCGCTGAGGGCTGGGCCATGCCGCGGGCGGTGGCGCGCAGAGCCTCCACGACATGGTCGGAACCGCCGGCAAGCCGGAAGCGGGCAATCAGGCTGCGCAGCGCGGTCGATTCGCTGGCGAGCGCGGCGCTCGCGGCATTGGTTTCCTCCACCATCGCGGCGTTCTGCTGGGTGACCTGATCCATCTGGTTGACGGCAGTATTGACCTCCGACAGACCGACGGACTGTTCGCGCGCCGAGGTGGCGATCGCCTCCATATGTTCGTGGATGGCGGCGACATGGGTGCCGATGGCGCGCAGGGCCTCGCCGGTGTCGGAGACGAGGCGCACGCCGTGCTCCACCTCGGTCGCGGAATTGCGGATGAGGTCCTTGATCTCCTTGGCGGCCTTGGCCGAACGCTGGGCAAGCTCGCGCACTTCCTGGGCGACGACCGCAAAGCCCTTGCCCGCCTCGCCGGCGCGGGCCGCCTCGACTCCTGCGTTCAGCGCCAGAAGATTGGTCTGGAAGGCGATTTCGTCGATGACGCCGATGATGTTGGCGATCTGTGTCGAGGAGCGCTCGATGCGTTCCATGGCCTCCACGGCACCGGACATGACGCGGGCGCTTTCGGCGGCGCTGCGATTGGCTTCCGTGGCGACGGTGCGGGCCTCGTCGGCGCGGCGCGAGGAATTCGACACATTGGCGGTGATCTGGTCCAGCGCCGCAGCCGTCTCTTCGAGCGATGCGGCCTGCTGCTCGGTGCGCTTGGACAGATCGTCCGAACCGCGGCTGATCTCGGCCGAGCCGGCATCGATGGAGGCGGCCGCGGTGGATACGGCAGCCATGGCCTCGGCGAGCTGGGCGACCGAGCGGTTGAAGTCGGCGCGCAGGTCCTCGAAGGCGTCGGCGAAGGGCTCGTCGAGGCGCACGGCAAGGTCGCCGGCGGCCAGCTGCTTGAGGCCGGTGGCGAGCTGGCCGGTGGCATGGGCGGTTTCTTCGGCCTTCAGCTTTTCGATATCGGCCACCCGGCGCCGTTCGCCCTCGGCCATCTGGCGCTGCTCGCCGGCTTCCTTTTCCAAAGCGAGATTGGCGATGGCATTGTCGCGGAAGACGGCGACGGCGCCCGCCATGCTGCCGATCTCGTCGACGCGGTCGGCGGCCGGGATCTCGGTTTCAAGCTGTCCGCCGGCGATCTGGCGCATCGCACCGGTCATGGCGCTGATCGGCTGGGCGATGGAGCGGGCGACGAACCACATGGCCAGCACGCCGGCACCGGCGATGAGGAGGCCGACAAGGGTCTGCATCCACTGGTCACGGGCATTGCGGGTGGCAAGCGAGCGATCCAGCGCGATCGCCTTGGCGAGCGCGACATCCTCGGGAACGTCGATCATCACGGCCCAGGGCGTTGCCGTGCGGCCGATGACGATCGGCGAAACGGCCTGCAGGCGGCCCTTGGCGTGCGTGGCGACGGCCTTTCCGGCGCGGATCGTTTCCATCAGGTCCGGAATGGCGGCGGTTGCCACCTCGGCCGGCTGGCCGATCGTATCGGGCCGCTCGCTGGAGGCAACGACGAGGCCCATATTGCTGATGATCTCGACCGAGGCCTTGCCGTCATACATGCCGGCCTTCACCTCATTGGCCAGCGTCTGGACGAAGGAGAGGTCGAAGTCGGCACCCGCCACGCCCGCAAAACGACCGTCGACGGTGATCGGCACGGACATGGTGGCAAGATAGACCTTCTTGCCCTGCACGATATAGGGAAGCGGATCGAGAATGCTTTCGCCCGTGCCCGACTGCGGGCCGATATACCAGCCGCCCTTCATCACGCCGTTGGGGTGCAGATCGCGGCTGTCATATTCGACGAGCGGCTGGATATCGATCTTGCCGGCCGCATCGCGCGTCCAATAGGGCAGAAAGCGGCCCGTGGCATCCGAGCCGGCGCGCTGGTCGTTCCTGTGATCCGCATCGAGCCCGTCGAGCGCATTCGGCTCCCAGGCGCTGTAGGTGCCGTTGAAACGCGGATTGTCCTTGAGAACGGTGAGCAGCATGGCATTCAGCTGTTCCCGGCGTTCGGCAGGGGGCGTCGCGGCCGGCCCGCCGACCACCGCCTCGAAGCCGCGGGCGAGATTGCGCGCCGCATCGAAGGCGCCGTCGAGGGACGCGCGGATCGTGGCTGCCTGGGAAGCGCCGAGCCGAAGCAGGCTCTCCTTGGTCAGGTCCCGCGTCATCTCCGAGACATTGTCGGAAACATAGGCCTGACTGCTGGAGGACGAGATGAAACCATAGGCGAGCAGGGCGCCGCTGGCGGTGATCATGCTCAGGCTGGAGAGCACGACGATTTTTGCCTTGATCGATCGAAACTGCATGACGAACCCCCTTTTTTCTTCAGAACAGAAGAAAAGATCGCTGGAATGACTTGATGGGGCGAGGCTTTCACGCGCAGGGTTTCGACATCCTTAACGCAAATGATGAGATCCGTAGCATCCTAAAATGCTATTTATGCCGCTTAATCAATATTTTAAAGATATTTCTCAACTCGTACGTGCGAACATTCTGTCTCATATGTGAGACAGTGATACGGTAGAACTGAAATAAAATAGATCACCCATCAGTAGAAATCGGCATGTCCGACAGTACAAAATGACGATTGCAAATTCCCGCGATCGGTCACATCTGCGCCGTCATGCCGCCATCCACGACGAGCGTATGGCCGTTGACGAAGCTCGATTCCGGCGCGGCGAGAAAGACGGCGGCGCTCGCGATCTCGTCGGGCCGGCCCCAGCGCTTCAGCGGAATGCGCGCCTCGACGAAGGGCTTCAGGCTTTCATCCTCGGCCAGATGCCGGTTCGTCTCGGTGGCGAACCAGCCCGGCGAGATGGCGTTGACGGTGAGGCGATCGGCGCCGATCTCGACCGCGAGCGAGCGGGTCAGCGCCTCGAGCCCGCCCTTGGCAGCGGTGTAGGCGGGGTCGCCGGGCTTGGCATGGGTCGCGGCAATCGAGGTGACGAAGATCAGCCGTCCCGCCGGCGCGTGCTCCAGATGCGGCAGCGCGGCCTGCGCCATGCCGTAGGCGGCGACGAGATCGGTTTCGACAAGGCGGGAGAAATCGGCGACCGGCAGATCGCGAATGCCGCGCCGGTCGCGCACGCCGACGCCGTGGATGAGGATGTCGAGGCCGCCAGCCGCCGCCACGACATCGGCAACGATCCGCGCCGCGTCTCCTTGCACATCGCCGGCCACCGCCTCCAGACGCACGCCCTCGGCACCGGCGGCATCGACGGTTGCCGCGAGCGCGTCCGCATCGCGGCCGTTGATGAAGACGCGCGCGTCGGCCCGCGCCAGCGCCTTGGCCATTTCAAGGCCAAGCCCGCGCCCGCCGCCCGTGACGAGCGCGGTCTTGCCGGAAAGATCGAACATGGGAACTCCTTTCGCGCATTGCAGTCACAGCGAAATGAACGGGGTGCGCCGTCTGCCGACAAACTGCCGCATTGCGGTAAGACACCGTAACGCCTATCTGTTTGGAACGAAACCGGGAACCGGCATGATCGACAGGACGTCCAAGGGCTCGCTGTGGCTGCGCATCGTCTGCGCCGTCGCGGTGCTGTGCCTGGCGCTGGTCTGGCCGCCGGTGGCGGCGCGCACGGTGAAGGCCGGGCCCTCCATGGCCGCCTTCACCCTGCCGGACGGCACGCTTCCCGACCTTTGCCTCGATGGCGACGATGAGCCGGACCATGGCGGCGGGCATGGCAAATGCCTCGCCTGCTGCCTGCCGACCACCTTCCTTCTGCCCGGGCCCGGCCCGCTGGCGCTCGATGGCCCCGACCGGATCAGCCTTGGCCGGATGGAGGCCTTTGCCGCTGCCGCGCCGCCCCCGCTCAGCACCGGCGCGCTTTCGGCGCGTGGGCCGCCCGCCCTTCTTCCTGCCTGATGTCACCGCCTGCCGGATGCCCGGCGGGAAAGCCATCCGCCGTGCGGCCGAAAAAGCGTGCCGCCGTCGCCGAAGGAAGCCGTACCCATGTCAAATCCGACGCTGATCGCCGCCGTTCCGGCCTTGGAAACCCCTGCGGAAACCCTTGCGCTGAAGCCTGCCTGCGATGCCGTTTGCGGCGAGCGGCCGCTCTGCACCCGCCCGCTCGGCAACACGCTGATCGCACCGCGCACCGCGCTCTTTCACCAGGGCATCATCTGCCCCTTCGTCTATCGCATCACGGAAGGGTGCGTTTCCGTCTTCCAGGCGCTGCCGGACGGGCGGCGGCAGGTGATCGACGTGCTCGGCCCCGGCCGTCTCATCGGCAATGCCTTGACGGGCGGCGCGCCCTCGGGGGCGGAAACGCTGACCTTCACGCGGCTGGAGGCGCTCGATGCGACCGGCCCGGCCGAGCGCGGCGCGATCGAGGCGGCCATGCGCGACATGCTGACCCGCTCGCTGGCGCATGCCACGCTGCTCGGCCGCAAGACGGCGACCGAGCGCGTCGCCTCCGCCCTGATCGACCTCGCCGCCCAGTTTCCCCGCCGGCAGCGCCATGCGGCGAGTCGGCGCGTGACCTTCACGCTCTACCTCACCCGCGCCGACCTTGCCGACTGGCTGGGCCTGACGCTGGAAACCGTCAGCCGCTGCCTCAACGCCTTCAAGCGCGACAGCGTGATCGCCTTCGACCACCCGGAAGTGGTGACGGTGAAGGACATGGGCCTGCTGGCGGCGCTGGCCGGCGGGATGACGGCAGGCACCCGCAAGGCCAAGCGCGCTGACGGGGCCGTAGTCCCGCCCGTGGTGGCAGCGACGGCGACGCCGGCGTTCGCCTGAGGCGTGGCGGGTCTAGGGGGGATGAGGGATGGTGTTTAACCCCCTCATCTGCCTGCCGGCATCTTCTCCCCGCTGGGGAGAAGAGACGAGGAGGGTAGGCCACACAAGCGCCGCCCATCCCTTCACCCCTCGGGGAGAAGGTGCCCGACAGGGCGGATGAGGGGCTTGCGACGCCCGCCCCTCAACCCACCCCTACCCCCGCCCCACCAGCGGCATCTGCGTCGCCATGACCGTCATGGTCAGCACATTGGCGTCCAGCGGCAGGCTGGCCATGTAGAGGACGGCGCGGGCGACGTGGGTGACGTCCATGGTCGGCTCGGGCCGGATCTCGCCGTTGGCCTGCAGCACGCCGCCGCCCATGCGGGCCGTCATGTCGGAGGCGGCGTTGCCGATGTCGATCTGGCCGCAGGCGATATCGAAGGGACGGCCGTCGAGGGCGGTGGACTTGGTGAGGCCCGTGATGGCGTGCTTGGTGGCCGTATAGGGCGCGGAGAAGGGCCGCGGCGTCTGGGCGGAAATCGAGCCGTTGTTGATGATGCGCCCGCCGCGCGGGGTCTGCGCCTTCATCAGCCGCATGGCCTCGCGGGTGCAGAGGAAGGGTCCGGTGAGATTGGCGGCGAGCACGGCCGACCATTGCTCGAAGGTCAGCTCTTCCATCGGCACGGCCGGGGCGCCCATGCCGGCATTGTTGACGAGAAGGTCGAGCCGGCCGAAGGCGGCCTCGATGGCGGCGAAGAGCGCGGCGACCGAGGCGGGATCGCCGACATCGGCGGCAATGGCGCGCACCTCCGCCCCCGTTTCGGCCGCGATGGCGGCTGCCGTTTCCTCCAGCACGGCAAGGCGCCGGCCGCTGATGACGAGCGTGTAGCCATCGCCGGCGAGCGCCGTCGCGATGGCCTTGCCGATGCCCGTGCCGCCGCCGGTGACGAGTGCGATCCTTGGCTGTGTCATGGTGCTGATTCCTCCCTCTTCTCCTCTGCTTTAGCGCATCTTTTCGGTTTGCCGCAGGCCGTTCTGCCGGGGCGGCCTGCGGGCGCGGGACGACGTGGCTTCAACCGCCCCTGCCGACATGCCATGCTGACGCACCTTGCAGGAGAGACCGACCGCATGCTGAACCTTCTCACCGACATTGCCGGCGTGCGCGTCGGCCACGCCACCGATCTCGCGCTCGGCTCGGGTGTCACCGCGATCGTCTTCGACCGGCCGGCGACCGCCTCCGGCAGCGTGCTCGGCGGGGCGCCGGGCGGGCGGGACACGGCGCTGCTCGATCCCGCCATGACGGTCAGCGCGGTGGATGCCTTCGTGCTGTCGGGCGGTTCGGCCTTCGGGCTCGATGCGGCGGGCGGGGTACAGGCGGGATTGCGCGCCGAGGGGCGCGGCTTTGCGGTGGGGCCGGCGCGCGTGCCCATCGTGCCGCAGGCCATCGTCATGGACCTCCTGAATGGCGGCGACAAGGACTGGGGGCTGCATTCGCCCTATCGCGACATGGGGCTTGAGGCCTATCGCAACGCTGCGGGCGGCGCTTTCGCGCTCGGCTCGGTCGGCGGGGGCACGGGCGCGACGACGGCGACGGTGAAGGGCGGGCTCGGTTCGGCAAGCGCGGTCACGGCGCGTGGCTTCACCATCGCCGCCATCGTCGTCGTCAATTCGCTCGGCGCCCCGACGGTGGGCGACGGTCCGCATTTCTGGGCCGCCCCCTTCGAGCGCGACGGCGAATTCGGCGGACTTGGCCTGCCCGCGCCGTTGACGGCCGAGCATGTGGCACTGCGCATCAAGGGCGCCGGCCGGATCGCCACCACCATCGGCGCGGTCGTGACCGATGCGACGCTAACCAAGGCCGAGGCGCACCGGCTCTCCCTGCTCGGCCATGACGGCATCGCCCGTGCCATCCTGCCCGCCCATCTTGGCCTCGACGGCGACACGGTGTTCGCCGCCGCGACGGGCGAAAAAGGCCCGCCCGACATGACCGATTTCCTCGAACTCTGCCACCTCGCCGCCACCACCATGGCCCGCGCCATCGGCCGCGGCGTGCATGCGGCGGACGCACTCGCCGTCGAGGGCGCGCAGGCGAGCTGGCGGGACCGCTGGGGGGCGTGATGGAGCGGGGAGCGGTAGGGCGGAGGGGTAGCCCCTCATCTGCCTGCCGGCATCTTCTCCCCAGGGGGAGAAGAGACGTGGAGGTAACGCCGGGGCCGCTCGTCGATTTGCCGCAAGCCTTGCCGCGTGCCCTTCTCCCCTCGGGGAGAAGGTGGCCCGAAGGGTCGGATGAGGGGCGCCGCCGGAACCCTTTGCGCGCTCGCGCGTTGCCTCGCATCACATGGGGGACATCACGCCTTGGACAGGGACAGCGAACGCATGCCGGCGCCCGGCGGCGGGCTCTTGCGGCAGGACGACCGGAAATCCTCAAAGGCGAGTTTTCCCGAGCTTTTCTTCGATCTCGTCTTCGTTTTCGCGCTGATCCAGCTATCCGAAACGCTGGCGAAGGATTTCAGCGTCAGCATCGCCGCCGAGGCGCTGCTGTTCATCCTCGCGCTGTGGTCGGTGTGGATCCACACGACCTGGGTGACGAACCTTCTGAATGCCGAGCACGAGAGCGTGCGCCTGCTGCTCTTTGCGCTGATGCTGTGCGGCATCCTGCTGGCCATCGCCCTGCCCGAAGCCTTCGGCGAGAAAGGGCTGTTGTTCGCCGGTGCCTATGCCGCGCTGCAGATGACGCGCTCGGTCTTTGCGCTCGTGGCGCTGCGCCGCGCCGGCAGCGAGCAGGCGGGCACCTTCCTGCGCGTGACGCTCTGGACCGCGGCGAGCGCGGCGCTGTGGCTGGCCGGCGGGCTGGCGGACGGGCAAACGCGCATCACGCTGTGGGCCATCGCCCTCCTCATCGAATATCTGGCGCCCGTGATCCGCTACTGGCTGCCGGGTTTGGGACGGGGCACGCGCGAGGAAACCGGCATCAATGGCGAACATCTGGCCGAACGCGCCGCGCTCTTCGTGATCATCGCGCTCGGCGAAACCATTCTGACGACGGGCAAGAATGCCTCGGAACGCTTCGACGAGACAACCACGCTGCCGGTTCTCATCTGCGCCTTCGTCAATACGGTGCTGATGTGGTGGCTCTATTTCCATGACGGCCAGCAGCAGGCCGCCGAGAAGGCCGAGGAGGCCGAAGACGAGGCGGTGTCGGACAAAAAGCCCGTCGGAACGGTTCGCACCCTGTTTGCCTACACGCATCTGCCGATCGTCGCCGGCATCATCCTCACGGCTGTGGGCGAGGATTTCGCGCTCTCCCATGCCCATGCGATGACACCCGCCCACGCCGCCGCCATTCTCGGCGGGCCCGCCCTCTTCCTCATCGGCGTCGGCTGGATGAAGCTATCGGCCGGCGCGGCGCTGCCCTATTCCCACGCGGCGGGCCTTGCGCTTCTGGCGCTCAGCGGCGGGGCCATCTCGCTCGCCAGCAATATGGGACTGCAATTCTTCGCCACCGCCGTGCTGTTCGGCGTGTGCCTGTGGGAATATAGGGCGCTGAACCGCGCCAAGGCCGTGGCGTGAGGGTACGCAGGCGGGTCAGAGCCCCTCATCCGCCTGCCGGCACCTTCTCCCCGAGGGGAGAAGAGACGCTCGGCTTGCTCCGCAGACCTTCTGAACCGTAAAAACGGCGCGGCACGCAAGAACGCCTCACACCGGCGGCAGGATGAGGATGGCCCTGAAATCGTTGACATTGGTGAGCGTCGGGCCGGTGACGACCTGACCGCCGATCGCCGCGAAGAAGCCGTGGGCGTCGTTGCGGGCAAGGGCGGCGGCGGGGTCGATGCCGGCCTTTTCCGCGCGGGCGAGCGTTGCGGGGTCGATGACGGCACCGGCCACCTCGGCGGCGCCGTCGACGCCATCGGTATCGCAGGCAAGCGCATGGATGCCCTCGGCGCCATCAAGGGCAAGGGCGAGCGCCAGGCAGAATTCGGCATTCGGGCCGCCGATGCCCTCGCCGCGCCTGACAACGGTGAGTTCGCCGCCGGACAGCAGCAGCACCGGCGCATCGCCCGGCCGCAGCGCGCGGCGGATTTCAAGCGCCCGTTCGCCCTGCTCCGCCGCCACCGCCCGCGCTTCGCCTTCCAGATCGTCGCCGATGAGATGCACCGTGCAGCCGGCCTGCCGGGCGAGATCGGCAGCGGCGGCCAGCGACTGGCCGGGCGCGGCATAGATGACGGTCTCGGCCCGCGACAGGCGCGAATCCCCGGGCGGCACGACGCCGGTGGGGCGCGAAAGCACGGCGCGCACCGCCTCGGGCACTGTCACGGTGTAATGGTCGAGGATGGCGAGTGCATCGGCCGGCGTCGAGGCATCGCCGACCGTCGGGCCGGAACCGATGAAGGCGGGATCGTCGCCCGGCACGTCGGACAGCATCAGGGCCAGCAGGCGCGCCGGAAAGGCCGCGGCGGCCAGCTGCCCGCCCTTCACCTGGCTGAGGTGCTTGCGCACCGTGTTCATGCGGTCGATGGGCGCGCCGGAGGCGAGCAGCGCGGCGTTCACCGCCTGCTTGTCGGCCAGCGTCAGGCCCTCGGCCGGCTGCACCAGCAGGGCCGAGGCGCCACCGGAGATCAGCGCGAGCACCACATCCTCCTCGCCGAGGCTGTCGAGCAGTGCGAGCAGGCGGGCGGTCGCGGCGCGGCCCGCCTCGTCCGGCACCGGATGGGCGGCCTCGACGATCTCGATGCCGCGGCAGGGGCGGCCATAGCCATAGCGCGTGATGACGAGCCCCTCGCACGGGCCCCAGGCGGCCTCCACCGCCTCCGCCATGCGGGCGCTAGCCTTGCCGGCCCCGACCACCACGACGCGGCCCTCCGGCTTTGCCGGCAGGAAGGCCGAAAGCGAGCGCATGGGATCGGCGACGTCCACCGCGCGGTCGAACAGACGGCGCAGGAAGGTTTCGGGATCGCGGGCGGGATCGTCGGGAAGACCGGCCATGGGCAAGCGGGACGGATCAGGCGGTGACGTCGATGACGACGCGGCCGCGCACCGTGCCGGCCATGATCGCATCGGCGAGCCCGACGATATCGCTCATCGGCCGCACCTCCGTCATGGCATCGAGAAGAGCGGGATCGAGGCTTTCGGCCAGGAGCGCCCAGGCGGCCTCGCGCTTGTCATGGCTCGCCATGACCGAATCGATGCCGAGCAGGGCGACGCCGCGCAGGATATGCGGCATGACCGTCGCCGGCAGATCAGCGCCGCCCGCAAGGCCGCAGGCCGCCACCGCGCCATCGCGCACGGTCTGGGCCAGCACGTTGGCGAGCGTGGTGGAGCCGACACTGTCGACGGCGCCCAGCCAGCGCTCCTTCTGCAGCGGCCCTGCTTTTTCGGAAAGCGCGGCGCGCTCCACGAAACCGGTGGCGCCAAGGCTTTTCAGATAGTCATGCGTCTCCGGCCGGCCGGTGGCGGCGGTGACCGTGTAGCCGCGTTTTGCCAGAAGCGCGATCGAGACCGAGCCGACACCGCCGGCAGCGCCGGTGACCAGCACCTCGCCGGCGCCGGGCGCGATGCGGCCCCAGCGCTCCAGCGCCGCGACCGAAAGGGCGGCGGTATAACCGGCCGTGCCGATCGCCATGGCCTGCTTGAGGGAAAAGGCGGCGGGCAGGCGCGTCAGCCACTCGGCCTTGACGCGCTGGTAGCGGCTGTAGCCGCCGCCCGTCGTCTCCGACATGCCCCATCCGTTGACGATGACGGCATCGCCCGGCTTGAAGGCGGGATCCTTCGATTCCAGCACCGTGCCGGCGAGATCGGCCCCGGCGATCATCGGCAGGCGCCGGGCAATGCGCCCCCGACCCGACACGTTCAGCCCGTCCTTGTAGTTCAGCGTGGAATAGGCGACCTGAACCAGAACCTCATGGTCCGGCAGGTCGGCGAGCGTGATGTCCTTCAGCGCACCGCGCGGCTTGCCGTCCACCTCGTCGATCACCACCGCCTTGAATGTCTCACCCATCGGTCACTCCCCTTTGCCGTCTTTGGGGCGGACCATGCCACTGCCCGCACGCGATGGCCACCCCTGCGGAAGGCGAATGCGGTTCTGGCTTAGATTGCTGGCAGGAGCCCTTGACCGATGGACTGCCTGAATCTTGGGCACGCACTTTTTCATGGCGTGTCAACCATGCAGACCAGATATGCGTGCATCCCTCTGGCGCCGCGCCGCAAGATCGGTCAAAGGAGAGCCGCATCACGGCTTATTGCGGCATGCGCCGGGACATCCAGTCCCGCGCGCTCAAGGTAAGGCCTCGCCGCCCGTGAACAATGCCCCGCCATACCGCCGGGCAAAGCAAACTGGAGCAATCTCTCATGTCGACGCAGCGCGAATCTGCGAACTCCCGCGAAGGCTCGTTCATCAGCCGTATCGTGGATGCCTTCCTGATGGTTCAGACCCGCAACACCGGATCCGACCTCACCCGCCAGCCCCGCTGAGCGGCGTTTCGCCGGGGGCAACGGCCCCGACAGGCGGGAAGCGCACACTGACCTTCAAACCATAACGGTTCGTCTTTCGATTCACGGCGCCGTCGTCCAGCGTGACGGCGGCGCCGTGCAGCATGGCGATCTCCTCGACGATCGGCAGGCCAAGGCCTGAGCCGAAAGCCTTTTCGCGCGCGCCGCGCACGAAGCGGCGCATGACCTCCGCGCGCCTTTCCGGCGCGATACCCGGCCCGTCATCGGTGACCGAGAGCAGCACGGCGCCCGCCTTTTCCTCCACCTTGACCGTCACTTCCGCGCCGTGGCCGGCATAGGCGATGGCGTTGTCAATGAGGTTCTTGACGAGTTCGCCGAGAAGCAGCGGCTCGCCGGCGACCCGCGCGCTCCCCTCCCCCTCGAAACCGAGATCGATGCCGGCGGCAGCGGCGGCCGGCACGTGGTCGGCCGTCACATCCTGGGAAAGACGCAGAAGATCGACGGGCGCCAGCGCGCCAGCTTCCCCCGAGGCGGCCGCATTCAGCCGCGCCAGCGTCAGGAACTGCGCGAGAACCCGCTCGGCCCGTGCCACGGCGGCATCGCTCTTGGCGGCGGCCTCGCGGGCCTCCTCCAGCGTGCCGGCGCGGGAGACGAGCGCGAGCTGGGTGCGGATGACGGCGAGCGGCGTGCGTAGCTGATGGCTGGCATTGCCGGTGAAATGGCGCAGCGCCTCCAGCGCGCTCGAGAGGCGCACCATGAAGGAGTTCACCGTCTCGACCAGCCCCTCCACCTCGCGCGGCACCTCCTCGCGGATCGGCTGGAGATCGTCCGGATTGCGCTCGGCAATGGCCGCGCCGAGCCTGTTCAGCGGGCGCAGCGAAATGGTGACGGCGATCCAGACGATGACGGCGGCCCCGGCGATCATCACGAGAAGACGGGCGGCGGAGCGCAAGAGAATTGCCTGCGCCAGCTGGCGCCGGGCAATAGTGGTTTCGGCGACCGTGACCACGAAGGGAACGGAGGAAATACCCGTGGAGGCCGAGCGCTGCAGGGCGCCGACGCGGATCGGCTCGCCCCGGAACGTCGCATCCTCGAAGGCGGCGGCCTCACCCGGCCGCTGTGTCACGACGGGCAGCGACTGGTAGCCGGTGATGAAGGTGCCCGGCGGGCCATCGACGCGATAGAAGACGCGGTCCTGCGCCGCCGATGTCAGCATTTCCAGCGCGACATAGGGGATGTCGACCTCGAGCGAGCCATCCTCCGCCACCACGACGCGCTCGGCAATTGCCAGCGCGGAGCCCGCCAGAACGCGGTCGGAGACGGTGTTGGCCGTGTTGACGGCCTCCTGCCAGGTATCGACAAGCGCCACCATGCCGATGATGGCGGTAGCGATGAGGAGCCAGCCGAGCAGGCGGCGGCGCAGCGAGCGGCGAAGCGAGAAGAGGGCAAGGGTCATGCGGGCGCGACACCCTCGCCATCACCCTCCGGCACCTTGTCGAGATAATAGCCGATGCCGCGCGCGGTCTTCACCGTCAGCCCGTGCGGCGCAAGGCGGCGGCGCAGGCGGCTGACATATTGCTCGATGGCGTTGGCGCTCAGATCCTCGTCAAAGCCGGTCAGCGACTGCATGATCGCCTCCTTCGCCACGACCTTGCCGGCCCGCAGGAACAGCGTTTCGAGCAGCGCCACCTCGCGGGCGGGAATATCGACCGGCTGGCCGCCAACCGAGAAGGTGCGGGAGGTGAGGTCGAACGTGACCTTGCCGAAGGAGACCGTGGAGGTGCGGTGGCCCGCCTGCCGGCGCAGCAGCACGCGGATGCGCGCTTCCAGCTCGCCGACATCGAAGGGTTTGGTGAGATAATCGTCGGCGCCGAGATCGAGCCCGCGAATGCGCTCTTCCGGCGCGCCGCGGGCGGTGAGGATCAGCACCGCCGTGCGGTTCTGGCGGGCGCGGATGGCCTTGAGAACATCGAGCCCGTCCACCTCCGGCAGGTTGAGATCGAGCACGACGAGATCGAAGCTCTCGGTGGAAATGGCGGCAAGCGCCGAAGCGCCATCGGCCACCCGGTCGAGCGCATAGCCGCTGCCCCGCAGAAGGACCATCAACCCTTCCGCCAGCGCCTCATTGTCCTCCACCAGCAAAAGCCGCACGCGTCTTTTCCGCCGTTCGAGCAGGTGCCACGCGCCCTTTTTTAAAGGCGTCCCGCACGTTGAGTTGAATCCAGCCTGACCATCGATCTTCGTGACGTTCACATGACTACGCCGGATCGATCATGCTGACCACCCTCGCGACGATCTCGTCGATGGTGGCGGCATCCAGCGTGTCGATGTGCCTCGCGCTCTTCTGCTTGACCCGCGCCACGATGTCGAGCGCCCGAACCTGGTTGCAGAGCGCCACGCCGGTCGTCTTGTGACCGGAAATGTTCACGGCAAGGCCCGCCTTACGCGTGAAGACGCCACCGGTGGTGATCGGCACCGTCAGGCACATGCCCACCGAATTGATCTCGCGCGGCGTGATCACGACGCAGCGATGGTCATCCCGCATCTCATTGCCCACGACGGGATTGAGATCGACGAGATAGACGTCACCCCGCTGCGGAACGTTGCTGCGAACCATCAGGGCACTTCATTGCCGACAGACGGACCGGTATTGAAGGACGACGCTTCCTTGTTGAGCGCAGCCATCTCATCGGCGCCTTCAAGCAACTCGGCCAGCGTGTATCGCTTCTTCGCCTGCTTCGGCGTTGCCACAAGAGACCCGTCGCTGACGGAAAGCGTGAGTTCCGCACCGACCTCGACGCCGAGCATCTTGAGAAGGGCCGGCGGAATGCTGAAAACGGTCGCGCCGCCCTGACGGCGGATCCGTGCCGTGTTGCTCATGGGAACACCTCCGGTTTGTGCTACCTATGTAGCACATTCCTCTGACAAAGGGGAAGGACCTATCTCCCGGATGAGCGTATCGAGATCCGTGCCATGGCCCGCATCGATATGGCGGCCGCCCTCCGCGAACGCTATCAGCGCCTCTTCCTCGGCGGCGAGATAGGCCTTCAGGGCACGGACGATCAACCACAGGGGCCACGCCCTTGCCGCCCTCTCTCCGCTCCGGCATGATGCACCATGCCTGTCCTTCCCCTCCTTCGCACCCTGCTTCTCCTCTGTCCTGTCGTGATGGGGGCAGCGCCTACGGCGGCGCTGGCAACCCCGGTCTTCTTCCCCGCCGTCTCCGGCGACGAGCATGCGCCGATCCTGAAGGTCTATTCCTCGCTCGACGAACATCTGGCGCGGCCGATGATCGAGGGGTTCCAGCGGGCCAATCCGGATGTGGCGGTCGATTACGAGGACATGCTGACGGGGGAGATCTACGACCGGATCGTCAAGGAGACGGATGCGGGCGAAAAGACCGCCGATTTCGCCTTCTCCTCGGCCATGGACCTCCAGGTGAAGCTCAGCAATGACGTCTACGCACAGCGTTCCGACCTTGCCATGAGCCCGCGCTGGCCGGCCTGGGCCAACTGGCGCAACACCGCCTATGCGCTGACCTTCGAGCCGGCCGTCTTCGTCTATCACAAGCCGAGCTTCACGGGGCGCAAGCCGCCGGAGACGCGGGCCGAGTTCGTCAGCTATCTCAAGGAGATGGGCGATGGTGTCTTCGGGCGGATCGGCACCTACGACATCGAGCGGTCCGGCGTCGGCTTCCTGTTCATGGCGCGCGACCAGGAACAGTTCGGCGATATCTGGACCGTCATTCAGGCCATGGGCCGGGCGGGCGTGAAGCTCTATTCCACCAGCCAGGCGATCCTCGAGCGCGTCGCGGACGGGCGCTTCACCATCGGCTACAACATCCTCGGCTCCTACGCCGCCGACTGGGCGGCGCGCCACCCGGATGTCGGGATCGTGCTGCCCAAGGACTACACCGTCGTCATGTCGCGCATCGGGCTGGTGCCGCAGGCCGCCGCACGGCCGGATCTCGGGCGCCGCTACCTCGAATTCTTCATGTCGCGCGAGGGGCAGCAGACGCTGGCGACGCAATTGCAGATCCCCGCCGTCAGCCCGGATGTCGCCGGGGACAATACGGCGGTCACGATGCAGGCCCTGCTCGGCGCGCAGCTGAAACCCGTGCCCGTCAGCCCCGGCCTGATGGTCTATCTCGATCAGGTCAAGCGCGCCCGGCTGATCGCCCGCTGGAACGAGGCGCTGCGGTTGCAGTAGGGGGCGGAGGGGCGTGCAAGGGCGCGGTTCATTGGCACTCCCCCGCTGCTCCGTCATCCTCGGGCTTGACCCGAGGATCCACGGCCGCGCGAACAGAGGGTGCCGCATGGATCCTCGGGTCAAGCCCGAGGATGACGGTGGGTGGGGGAGCGGCCGCACCCAAATCCAAGCGACATGCACATTCAAAACAGAACTGATGACGGCCTTTGGGGTGATGGCTCCCCCACAGGGCACATTCTCGGGAAAAGCCATGACAGGGCAGGCGTCTTTTCCTGAAGAATGAGAATGCCAAACGCGAGCCTGCCAACGCCCCTTCCCGCAGCGCACAAACTTTTCAATCGTTAAATGTCAGTTAAATGTCAGCTTGCTGTGGTGCCTTGGGGGTGACCGGACGCGCCGTGGAGGCGGGCGTCGGGGCCGGGAGGACTGCCATAGATTGCCGGATTGACCGCTTCGCATGGGGCGGGTCCGCGCCTGTTCTCCCGCAGAATGGTTCATGACGCCGCACGCCGTGCGGCCAACGGAGGACACGACCTTGAAGCACATCTTTCTCGCATCGCTGATCGCCGGCGCGCTGTCGCTGCCGGCCTTTGCAGCCGACTACACCATCATCGCGCCTGCCAATCCGGGCGGCGGCTGGGACCAGACGGCCCGCTCCATCCAACAGGTGATGCAGCAGGAAGGCATCGCCGGCAATGTGCAGGTGCAGAACGTTCCGGGCGCCGGCGGCACGATCGGCCTTGCCCAGTTCGCCAGCCAGTCGGCCGGCAATCCCAATGCCCTGATCGTCGGCGGCTACGTCATGGTCGGCGCCATCCTCACCAACAAGGCGCCGGTGACGCTGAAGGACGTGACGCCGATCGCACGTCTGACCGGCGAATACGAAGCCATCGTCGTTCCCGCCTCCTCGCCCTTCCAGACGATCGGCGACCTCATCGAGGCGCTGAAGAAGGATCCGGGCGCGGTCTCCTGGGGCGGCGGCTCGGCCGGCGGCACCGACCACATCGCGGTCGGCCAGATCGCCAAGGCGGCCGGCGTCGATCCGACCAAGATCAACTACATCGCGTTCTCGGGCGGCGGCGAAGCGCTGGCGGCCATCCTCGGCTCCCAGGTCTCGGCCGGCATTTCCGGCTATGGCGAGTTCGAAAGCCAGGTGAAGTCGGGCACGCTGCGCCTGCTCGCCGTCACCAGCGAAGAGCGCCTTGAAGGCGTCGATGCCCCGACGCTGAAGGAATCCGGCCTCGACGTGGTCGTGCAGAACTGGCGCATGATCGCCGCCGCGCCCGGCCTTTCGGACGAGCAGAAGGCCGCCGTTTCCGCCGACATCGAAAAGCTGGTCAAATCGGCCGGCTGGCAGGAGACGCTGAAGACCAAGGGCTGGCAGGACACCTACCTTGCAGGCCCCGCCTTCGACGAGCAGCTGTCCAAGGACATCGCCTCCACCGAAGTGACCCTCAAGGACATCGGACTGGTGAAATGAGCGGCAACGACCACGCTCACGCAACGCCGCGCCGCCCGGATTGGGCGGCGCTCGGGGCCGCCATCGTGCTGGCGGCCATCGCCGGCGTGATCCTGTGGGATACGTCCCACCTCGCCGCGCTCGTCGCCTACTCCCCCGTCGGACCGACGACGGTGCCCTACGTGGTCGCGTTCGGCCTCATCGGCCTGGCCATCTGGACGGTAATCGCGGCCTTTCGCGGTGAGTTTCCGGAGCGCGAGCTCCAGGAATTCGGTCCGGTCGTCTGGATCGTCGGCGGTCTCGCCGCGCAGATGCTGCTGTTGAAGACGGCGGGTTTTTCGATCGCCACCGGCGTGCTGTTTGCCGCAACCGCCGCCGCCTTCGGCCGGCGCAAGCTCTGGATCTCCGTGCCGGTCGGCATCCTGCTGTCGCTGGTGATCTGGTTCATCTTCGCTCGCCTGCTGCAACTGTCGCTGCCGGCCGGCCCGCTGGAGCGCCTGCTGCCCTGAGAGGCGTCAGGGCCGCGTCCGGCGCGGCTGACGCCTTTCCCGTCCTTGTTCAGACGCCGCCATGCGCCGCAGACCGCGCGCGTGGCAGGCTTGAGGGTCATGCATCATGAATACCTTCGATTTCCTCCTGCAGGGGGTCGGCGTCGCCATGCAGCCGATGAACCTGCTCTATGCGCTGATCGGCGTGACGCTCGGCACCGCCGTCGGCGTGCTGCCCGGCATCGGCCCGGCGCTGACGGTCGCACTTCTGCTCCCCATCACCTTCCAGCTCGATCCGGCGGGATCGCTGATCATGTTCGCCGGCATCTATTACGGCGGCATGTATGGGGGATCGACGACCTCGATCCTGCTCAACACGCCCGGCGAAAGCGCCTCGATCGTCACCGCGCTGGAGGGCAACAAGATGGCCCGGGCCGGGCGCGGCGGACCGGCGCTCGCCACCGCCGCCATCGGCTCCTTCGTCGCGGGCCTCATTGCCACGATCGGCCTCGCCTTCATTGCGCCCTACATCGTCAAGCTGGCGCTGGTCTTCGGGCCGCGTGAATATTTCGCGCTGATGGTGCTCGCCTTCGTCACCGTCTCCTCTGCCTTCGGGGATTCGACGCTGCGCGGCCTTACCTCGCTCTTCATCGGCTTCGCGCTCGCCATGATCGGCATCGACCAACTGACCGGCCAGACGCGCCTCAGTTTCGGCGTTCCGGACCTGCTCGACGGCGTGGAGGTGACGACGCTGGCGGTTGCGATGTTCGCCATCGGCGAGACGCTGTTCATCGCCGCGCAGGGCAATCGCGGCCCGGAGACCGTCGAGGCGGTCAAAGGATCTCTGTGGATGACCAAAGCCGACTGGGCGCGCTCCTGGAAGCCCTGGCTGCGCGGCACCGCGATCGGCTTTCCGATCGGCGCCATGCCGGCCGGCGGCGCCGAGATCGGCACCTTCCTTTCCTATGCCTCCGAAAAGCGCCTGACCAAGCATCCGGAAGAATTCGGCAACGGCGCCATCGAAGGCGTCGCCGGCCCGGAAGCGGCGAACAATGCCTCTGCCGCCGGCACGCTGGTGCCGCTGCTGACGCTGGGCCTGCCGACCACCGCAACCGCGGCGATCATGCTGGCCGGCTTCCAGCAATATGGCCTGCAGCCCGGCCCGCTTCTCTTCGCGACCAATCCGCAGCTCGTCTGGGGCCTGATCGCCAGCCTGCTCATCGCCAACTTCATGCTGCTGGTGCTGAACCTGCCGCTGATCGGCCTGTGGGTGCGGCTGCTGACGATCCCCAAGCCCTGGCTCTATGCCGGCATCCTGCTGTTTGCGACGCTTGGAACCATCGGCGCCAATCCGTCGGTCTTCGAGCTCGGCATGCTGCTCGCCTTCGGCCTGATGGGCTACGTGATGCGGGTGCTCGGCTACCCGATCGCCCCCGTCGTCGTCGGCCTCATTCTCGGGCCGCTCGCCGAACAGCAGCTGCGCCGGGCGCTGGCCATCAGCCAGGGCGACTGGAGCGTGCTCTTCACCTCGCCGATCGCCGCCGTGCTGCTCGCCATCGCCGCCCTTGCCCTGATCGTGCCGCTGATCATGCGGGCACGCGGACGCGGACAGGTGCTCTCGCAGCTTGCCGCCAACGAGGACTGAGCCGCGCCGTCATCGCCCGCTCGACATGGAAAAGCCCGCGTGTTCGGCCGAACACGCGGGCTTTTTCTTGAACAGGCAAAAAGCGTGATCAGCTCGCAAGACGCTGCGGCGGGACGTAGCGCACCGGCGCGACGCGGCTGGTCTCGCCGCCCTTTTCGATGCGGAAGCGGCCGACGAGCGTGCGCAGCCTGCCAGTCTCCTCCGCCAGCCGGGCGGTCGCGGCCGTCTGCTCCTCGACCATGGCGGCATTCTGCTGCGTGGCCTGATCCATATGGTTGACGGCGGTGTTGACTTCCTGCAGTCCGGTCGACTGTTCGCGCGACGTGCCGGCAATGGAGCGGACCTGCTCGTCGATCGCGGCAACATTGCCCTGGATCGTATCGAGCACGCTCCCCGTCTGGGTGACGAGGGCCACACCCGATGTCACCTCCGCGCTGGAGCGGTGGATGAGCGCCTTGATATCCTTGGCGGCCGTGGCTGAGCGCTGGGCGAGCTCGCGCACTTCCTGCGCGACCACGGCAAAGCCCTTGCCCGCCTCGCCCGCTCGCGCCGCCTCGACACCCGCATTCAGCGCCAGAAGGTTGGTCTGGAAGGCGATCTCGTCGATGACGTTGATGATCTGGCTGATGCCGCTGGAGGCCTGCTCGATCCGCTCCATGGCCTCGATGGCCTGACGCACGACGGTGCTCGACTGTTCGGTGTTGCGGCGCGCTTCCGTGACCATCGTGGCCGCCTGCAGCGAGCGGTCGGTGGAATTGGCGACGGCCGAGGTGATCTGCTCCAGCGCCGCAGCCGTCTCTTCGAGGGAAGCAGCCTGCTGCTCGGTGCGCTTTGAAAGATCGTTGGCGGCCGAGCGCAATTCGCCGGTGCCGCCATTGATCATGTCGATGGTTGCGAGCACCTCGCCCATGACGGTGCGCAGGGTTTTCATGGCCGCATCGACATTCGACTGCAACTCCTCGAAGGAGCCGCGGAAACTGCCACGCATGGTTTCCGTCAGGTCGCCATCGGCAAGCGCCGCCACGACGCGCTGCGTTTCGCCAATACCGGTGTCCACGGAGACGAGCAGCGCGTTGACGCTGGCCGCGAAGGTGTTGAGATGCGGGTTTTCATACTGCTTTTCGATGCGCGTCTTGAAGTTTCCATCGACGGCGGAGGCGACGACGGCGGCGATGCTGGTCTGGAGATCGGCGTTCTGCGCCTGGAGGGCCGCTTCCTGTGCATTCATGTCGCGCACCTTCAGCGCATTCTGGCGGAAGACCTGCACGGCCTGCGCCATGTCGCCGACTTCGTCGCCACGGCCCGCGAAAGGAATCTCGCTGTCGAGATCGCCACCGGCCAGCCGATTCATGCTCTGCGTGATCCGGCGGATGGGATTGGCGATGACCTTGCGACCGAAGACGGCGGAGCCGATCAGCAGCGCGACCATCAGTCCGGACATGACGAGGCTCAGCGTGGCGGAGAACGACTGCAGGGAACGCCGGTGATCGTCGGCCTCCTGGTTTGCAACCTTCGCTGCAGTGACGGCTTCGTCGATCAAGCCGGCAATCTTGCCGGAGGTCCGTGCAAGATCGGCGAGGATGGGCGCTGTCTGCGCCGCATTGGCAAGGTCGGCGGCAACCAGTTGCTTGACCATCCCCTCATAGGCCTCGAGCGTCGCTTCAACGGTCGCGGCGCGCGCCTTGTTGACATCGAGTGTCATGTCCGCCCGGGCAAGGTCGAGATATTTCAGCGCCGAATGATGACGTTTGTCGATGAAGTTGATCGCCGCCTGACGCTCGGCCGGCGAGGCCGCCAGCCGCAGCGAGCCGACGCCCATTTCCAGACCGCGAACGGACGCCTTCATGTCGATCATGTTGCGCGCGATGTCTGCCTGGATACGGCTGCGCGCCACCGCCTGCGCAACTGACCTGTTGAGTATGAAGCCGGAGACGGCGACCACCAGCATGAGAAGAATGCCGACTGCCGACATGGCGGCAAGCTTTGTACTGATCGATACGGTGCGGGAAGACATGGAGCGATGATCCTCGTCAACGGCCAAAGGGACATGCCTCGCAAACGAGGCTGTGATGCGCCGCAGTCATGCGCGGCTCAAGGAGGTGAGACGGGCACCGGGGCGGGTGTGCCTCGCTGCAATGTGAAGCTTTTATGACAGACGTAAAGTTTCACTTAAATTTGAATGACCGATCTACCTATCGTTGAAAAAAGCATTGCGAAGATTGCCATATCGCAAGCCCGGAACCGAAAAACCTGGCATTTGATAATCCGCGTTAAGCCGCCTTGTCCGCGCTGCATGGCTGGGCTGCTCACTTGTGCGTTGTGAAAAAGGTTGGTCGACCCCATCTTGAGACTGTCAAGAGAGATGAAGAGGAAGACGGATATGAGCAAGACCAACACCACCCGCGGCAACGTTCTGACCCGCGCTTTCGCCGTGTTCGGTGCGGCCCGCGCCGCTGCTGCCGCTGTCGAAGGCCACCGCCAGCCGACCGCCCGCGACCTGCGCACGCTCGGCATCGACCCGACCAAGTTCCCGGGCGTCTGAGCCGCGGCAGTCCGCAAGGGCTGACAGAAAAGACTGCTGATGAGCCGGTCCGTTGGGCCGGCTTTATGCGTTTTGGGGGGCGGTAATGCGGACGGCGTGAGAGCGGCGACACCGCAAACGGACGTGCCGGCACAAAAAACCCGCGATCTGCATCGCGGGCCTTGGATGCGAGAGACGCGCCACCGTTTCCACGGCCGGTCTCTGGGTTGCTAGCGCGGCATCACCTCTCCACCGTCATGGTCGGGCTTGACCCGACCATCCATAAGCCGCTGATGGCCTTAAAGAAATGGATCCTCGGGTCAAGCCCGGGGATGACGGCGGGTGGGGTGGCGGCCGTGCAAACAGCAACCGCCTCCCGTCTTCGCAGCAGAGGTGATGACGAGAGGTGTGACTGCACGGCCTTTAGCCGTGGCCGTGGGCGCCCTCCAGGGCTTCGCGTCTGTTGTAGCGGATCGAGGACCAGAGCGAGACGCCGATGAGGGCGGCGCCGCCGAGGCCGGTGATGACTTCCGGGATATGCACGAGCGTCTGGCAGTACATGATCACCGAAAGGATCAGGATGGCGTAGAAGGCGCCGTGTTCCAAATAGCGGTATTCGGCGAGCGTGCCCTTGTCGACCAGCATGATCGTCATGGAGCGCACATACATGGCGCCGATGCCGAGACCGATGGCGATGACGAAGAGGTTCTGCGTCAGCGCGAAAGCACCGATCACGCCGTCGAAGGAGAAGCTGGCATCCAGCACTTCGAGGTAGATGAAGGCGCCGAGGCCGCCCTTGGCCGCCGCGCTCATGGTTTCCTGCTGCGCATCGAGCAGGCCGCCCAGCACTTCCACGAGCAGGAAGGTCAGCAGACCGTAGATGGCCGCATGCACGAAGGCGGTGGATTCGACCTCATCGAGGAAGCGCGAGAAGACGAGGATGAGCACCAGCACGAAGGCAATCTCGACGCCCTTGATCGTCGCATAGCGCGCCATGCGGGCTTCGAGGAAGGCGATCCAGTGCACGTCCTTCTCATGGTCGAAGAAGTAGGTCAGGCCGACCATCATCAGGAAGGTGCCGCCAAAGGCCGCGATCGGCAGATGCGCCTCGTTCATGATGCGGGCATATTCCTCCGGCCGCGCGGCCGCCATGATGATCGCATCGATCGGGCCGACATGGGCGGCGACGACGACGATGAGGAGCGGGAAGACGATGCGCATGCCGAAGACGGCGATCAGGATACCCCAGGTGAGGAACCGCCGCTGCCAGACCGGCGTCATGTCCTTGAGCTTGTTGGCATTGACGATGGCGTTATCGAAGGAGAGCGAGATTTCGAGAACGGCGAGCACCGAGCAGATGAAGAAGACGGTGAGCATGCCGGACAGCGTGCCGGTGGTCTGCCAGCCGAGCCAGGCGCCGAGGACGAGGCCAAGCGCGGTGACGATGAAAGCCCAGGTGAAATAGCTGAGCGTGGAGGGCGTTGCTGCGGGCGTGTTCATCGTGCGCGCTCCCCGGATGCGAGGGGGAAACGGGCGAAGGTGCGCGCGGCCGAAAGGGCACGCGCGGGACGCATGGAAGGAATGGTCATTGGCTTTTTTCCGCCGGCCGAAAATGCAGGCGGTACCGACATCACGAGAGCGCCGTAAAACTCTCGCCAGAGGGGCCCGGCACCGGGTTCCGTCCGCGCCGTCTTACGATGTCTCGATGCGCGGGAACATGCGTTTAATTACGCAGCTTCACGCTTACGTCAAGAGCGTGTGAGCGGCGCCGTGATCGCGGCGGCCCCGGCCGCAGCGGCAATGAGCGCCTCGCCGCGCGCTGTCAGCACAAACCGCGCCTCGGCATCGGCGGAGCCTGTGCCCTCCAGCACGAGATGCGCGTGCGGCCCGGCAATGCGCAGCAGCTCGGCGCGCACCGTCTCTTCCGGCACGCCGAAGGTCAGCGCGAAGCTGCGCGCCGACTGGGCCATGTCGAGATGGGCGGCCGCCACCAGCCCCGCCGCAAGCTTGCTGTCGGGCGCATCCGCCGCCTTCTGGATGGCGGTGGCAAGGGCGACGAAACGGCCGAGCATGCAGGCGCCCATGGCTCAGCGCTCCCGGAGAAAGGCGTGGCGGTGGGGGCGGCTGACGTCGCGGCTGGTGCTTTCCGCCGCAACACCCCTCATCTGCCTGCCGGCATCTTCTCCCCGGGGGGAGAAGAGACCAGGACGAGGCTGCCTGCCAGGACAGCGTCGTTGAGAAAAGGGTGAAGTGGAGATCGGCGGGCGCCGCATCTCTCTTCTCCCCGACGGGGAGAAGGTGCCGGCAGGCGGATGAGGGGCGACGGCGCGGCAGGACATCCGAGCCGGGCTGCGCGCAGCGCCGAAACGCTGGCCGGCTTCGGCCGTCGCACCACAGGCCGGCGCACGCCAGCCGAGCGTCGTCTCCGCGTATTCCCTTTCGGCCGAAACGCCGCCCGCCATGCCCGCCCCTCGCCTGTTGCGCAGGCATGCCCCGCGCCCATCAATAGATGAGAATTGCAGTAGACTTATCGGATGGCGATTTCAATGGGCGAGAATCGGGAGCGGGGGGAACGGCAGCGTTCAGGACGATGGACGGTGTTGTGGACATGCGTTTTTGGACGCTCCCCCTTCATCCGCCGTCATCCCGGACCCCGAGCCGGGATCCAGCCGGCGCGCGTCTGCGCGTCGAGAGATGTTTTTCAGCCCAAGGGTTTGGGCTGGCTGGATGCCGGATCAAGTCCGGCATGACGAGATGTTTTGCGCGCCGCCTCGCCGACTGGCGGCCGGGCGGCGCGCCGTGTCCGCCCCCTCAATCCCTGTAGGACGGGTCCTCGCGGTCGAGGCAGGATTTGAGATAGGCGAAATGGCGCTCCGCCATGCCGCGATAGGGGCCCCAGCCTTCCGACGTCGCCTTGGCGATCGCGTCGGAGAGCACGGCGAGCGGCTTTCCGGTCGACAGCGTCAGGATCATCGTCTGGGCGGCCTTTTCAAAGAAATAGAGGTCTTCGAAGGCATCGGCCACCGTTTCGCCAGCGACAGAGACGCCGTGATTGCCCATGACGAGCACGGACTTGCCCTCCATCATGCCGGCAATGCGCTCGCCCTCCTCGGCGGCATCGGCAATGCCACCGAAATCGAGATCGTAGCCGATGCGGCCGAAGAAACGCGCCGTGTTGTTGTCCAGCGGCAGCATGGTCGGGTCTTTCAGGCAGGCGAGCGCCACGGCATAGGGCGAATGGCAGTGCAGCACCACGCGCGCCTCCGGCAGCAGGCGATGCACCGTGCCGTGGATCGTCCAAGCCGAGGGGTCGGGCGCATTCGGCCCGTTCATCACATCCGGATTGTCGGCATCGAGCAGCAGCAGATCGCTCGCCTTGATCGTGGCGAAATGCTGCCAGCGCGGATTGAGCAGGAACTGCCGGCCATCGGGCGAGACGGCGGCGCTGAAATGGTTGCCGACCGACTCGCTCCAGCCGAAACGGTGGCAGATGCGGAAGGCGGCGGCGAGATCCTGCCGGAGCGCGACGAGCGCCTCCGGCTCGGAGATTGCGGGCGTGGGGGTCATCACGTTCATGCCTTGAACCGTCCTTCGCTGACGAGCGCACGATAGGTGGAGCGCATTTCCTCCCGGTCCGCATAGCAACCGCGCAGGTAGCGGTCGCCGCTGGAGGCGGAATAGGCCATGCGCCCGTGCACGATGCGGTGATTGTCGAACACCATGCACTCGCCGCCCTTCATCAGGAAGCGCATCATGAAGCGGTCATCCTGCAGCATTTTGCCGAAGCGGCAGAAGGCCGGATAGTAGTCGTCGAGCAGGGTCTGGTCGAGGTCGAAGAGGTCGGCCATGTGCTGGCTGATCGTCAGGCCCGCGACTTCGCCGTGCTTGTCGAGCTCGATGACGCGCTGGCGCGAGCGCATGTCATAGGTGTCGTGCTCGCAATAGAAGGGAATGTCGATCTCCGACAGCAGGCGGAAACCTTCCGGATCGATGCGCTTGAATTCGTTGGCGACGGCGACGCCGTCCGAATAGATGCTGAGCCCGCCCTCGACCGTATTGGCCCGGCAATGCAGGAACTGGATGCCCGGCGCATGTTCTTCCGCCGGCGTGTCCGTGTGCAGTTCGAGCGCTTTCGCCGTATAGGCCGTGTTGGTCGGGTTGATGTGGGTCTTCACGTCGAAATATTCGCCGAAGAAGGTGGGGCGCACATGCCCCATCAGCTTCACCGTTTCCGTCAGGCCCTCATTGCTGTCGGGCATGTCGGTGACGATGGTCAGTCCCTCGACGATCATGGCGCGCAGCCATTCCGTCACCTTGGCCGGGTTGGCCAGCAGCTCGGGCTGCGAGAAGCGCGGGATCTCAGGGTAATGATCGCTGAACCAGGCCTTGCGCGGCAGGTCGGCCGGGTCGGGCCGCTGCCTGCCCTCGGTATAGAGCGCAAGCAGCGATGTCGGGTAGCGGGAGACGTGCCCCTCGCCGGCCCAGGTGATGACGAGGTGATCGCCCTCGATGGCGGCGCTTTCGGCGCGCGGCGCGGCGGCAAGGTGGAAGATGTCGAAGCTGCGCTCGCGCGTCTTGCTGTCGAAGGAGGTGGGGCAGTTGTCGCGCAGCCAGTAGTAATTGAAATAGGCCTCGCGGCCCTCGCCGAGCGCGAGGCTCAGGCCCTTTTCCTTCAGATTGACCGTGCCGTTGGGCATGACATGTGCGTTCATTGCGATCGACGCCTCTGTTATATTGTTCCATCTGCGGAGCTTTGGCGCCGGGATCGCTGAAACCCGTTGCAATCCGGCGGGCCAGGGCGAAAAATACGGCGAAACCCGCTGTTGCAAAATACAGAAAAAACTACGAATAAGATAAGTCAGGAATTATATTTGTCTGCCCCCCTGCCCCCGCTTCGACTGCTGACCGTCTTCGAGACGCTGACCCGGCTCGGCACCACGCAGCGCGCGGCGACGGCGCTGAACGTGACGCAGCCGGCGGTCAGCCAGGCGGTCAAGGCGCTGGAGGCGCAGGTGGGCGTGTTGCTGTTCGACCGGACGACGCGGCCCGCGACGCTGACGCCGGCGGGCGAGATCCTGCGATCCGGCATTGCCGAGGGGCTTTCGCGCATCGGCGCGGCGATCGAGGAGGTGCGCAGCCTTCGCGCCGGCGACGAGACCTCCGTGACCGTGGCCTGCACGGTGGGCACCGCAACCTACTGGCTGATGCCGCGGCTGGCGGGCTTTTACACCGACCATCCCGAGATCGGCGTCAACGTGCTGACGACGGTCGCAAGCCCCGAAGTCCTGCCCGGCGTCGATCTCGTCATCCGCTACGGGACGGGCGAGTGGAGCGACGGCGAGACAATGAAACTCTTTGACGAAAAGGTCGTGCCGGTCTTTGCGCCTGCCCTTGGCCATCGCGTGCGCACGCCCGCCGACCTCGCCGCCGTGCCGCTGCTGCATGTGGTGCAGAGCGACCGGACCTGGCTGGAATGGAGCGACTATCTGGCGCGCATGGGCCTGCCCCCGAACCGCCTGCCCGGCCGCAGCTTCACCAACTACGTGCAGGCAACGCAAGCCGCGCTTGCCGGACAGGGCGTGATGCTCGGCTGGCAATCCAACACGGCCGACCTCGTGCGCGAGGGCCGGCTGATCGCGCTGCCGGACGCCGAACTTCTGCCGCGCGAGGCGTTCTACCTCGTCTTTCCGGCGCGCAGCCGGGTCAAGGGGGCGTGCGGGGTGTTTGCGGATTGGGTGCGGGGCGTGGCGGGGGCGTGAGGGTGGGTCGTCAGTGCGGATCAGGACCAAATGATGTGGCTTCGCACCCCCTCATCCGCCTGCCGGCACCTTCTCCCCGCTGGGGAGAAGAGACCAGGACGAAAGCGCAGCGCCAAACTTCCGAGCTTTAACGAGAGCCAGAGGCGGTGCGGCCCGTCCCTTCTCCCCTCGGGGAGAAGGTGGCCCGAAGGGTCGGATGAGGGGGCGTGGGCGCTTGAACAGCCCCTCCCCGCCCTCACGCCACCAGACTATCCACCGCCGCCGTCACGCCGCGCAGTTCGGCAAGGCCCTTGAGGCGGCCGATGCAGGAGTAGCCGGGATTGACCTTCTTGCCGATGTCGTCGACCAGCAGGTGGCCGTGGTCCGGGCGCATGGGGATGACGTGGTCGGGGCGGCCCATTTCGAGGCGGCGCTTTTCTTCGGCGCGCAGCGCCGTGATCAGCTTCACCATATCCACATCGCCGCCGAGATGCTCGGATTCGATGAAGGAGCCGTCGGCCTCCTTCGTCACGTTGCGCAGGTGGACGAAGTGAATGTGGTCGGCAAATTCCGTGGCCATGGCGACCACATCGTTTTCCGGGCGCGAGCCGTAGGAGCCGGCGCAGAGCGTGATGCCGTTCGCAGCGCTCGGCACGGCAGAGAGAGTGGTGCGCACGTCCTGGGCCGTCGAGACGACGCGCGGCAGGCCGAAGAGCGAGAAGGGCGGATCATCCGGGTGGATGGCGAGCTTGGTGCCGTTTTCCTCCGCCACGGGCACGACTTCGCGCAGGAACTCGATGAGGTTCGCCTGCATGTCGGCGGACGACAGCCCATCATAGGCGGCGATGCGTTCGCGGATCGTCTCGCGGGTGTGGGTATCCTCTCCGCCCGGCAGGCCGGCAATGATATTGTGTTCGAGGGTGAGGATGGCGTCTTCGCTCATGCCGGCCAGTCGCGCCTCGGCCTTGGCGATCAGCTCGGGTGCATAGCTTGCTTCGGCGTTCTTCCGCTTCAGCACGAAGAGGTCGTAGGCCGCGAATTCCTCCATGTCGAAACGCAGCGCGAAGCCGCCGGCTTGCGTTGCATACATCAGGTCGGTGCGCGTCCAGTCCACCACCGGCATGAAATTGTAGCAGACGACGGGAACGCCGGCCTTGCCGAGATTGGCGAGGCACTGTTTCCATGCGTCGATGTAGCGGCGGCTGTCGCCATTGCGCAGCTTGATGGCCGAGTTGACCGGGATGGATTCGCAGACCGACCAGACCATGCCGGCCTTCTTCACGAGTTCCATGCGCTCAGCGATATCCGCCGGCGTCCAGATGCGGCCGTCATAGATGTGGTGAAGAGCGGTGACGACGCCGGTGGCGCCGGCCTGACGCGCATGGGCCAGCGTGACGGGATCCTCCGGTCCAAACCAGCGCCAACTCTCAAGCATGCATGTTCTCCCGTTTCGTCCGACAATAGAAGATTGTTTGGGCGGATATTGCATGAGACAGACAGAAATGCAAAACATATGTCCGACATTTAAGCCACCTTGAGACCTCAGCACCCGACCGCCATGACCACTGCCCCCGACCTGATGGAGAGCCCGCGCACCTCCGCCGTCGATACGGTGGTGGGGCAGATCCGTGGCCTCATCCGCGAGCGGGGCCTGAAGGTGGGCGATGTGCTGCCGAGCGAGGCGGAACTGGCGGACATGTTTGCGGCAAGCCGCGGCAC
Source organism: Rhizobium sp. RU20A (assembly GCF_900155885.1). Taxonomy (GTDB): domain Bacteria; phylum Pseudomonadota; class Alphaproteobacteria; order Rhizobiales; family Rhizobiaceae; genus RU20A. The sequence goes on along the minus strand of NZ_FTMB01000009.1, from coordinate 37,823 downwards.
GGTGCGCGAGGCGTTTCGCACGCTGAAGGCCTATGGCGTGGCGGAATCGCGCCAGAAGGTCGGCGCGGTGCTGACGGCCCAGCACGGCAATGCCATGCGCGATCTCTTCGCCTTCGCCATGGATATTTCGGAAGATGCGTTTCGCGACATCCAGGGCTATCGTCGGCTGACGGAGATGAACCTCTTCGACCTCGTGATCGACCGCCTGACGGAGGCCGACATGGCCGAGATGGCGGAGACAAACCGCCGGCTGCGCGACGCCCCGAACGCCGAAACGGCGTCGGCCGAGGACTTTCGCTTTCACCGCCGGCTGGTGGATGCCGCCGGCAACCGGACGCTGTCGGAGACCTACGGCATGCTGGAGCCGGTGATCCGCCGGCTGATGCTGGCGGGCAAATCGCAGCGCCGGGCGCTGGAAGGGGCGGCCGACGATCACGACGCGATCCTTGCGGCGCTGGCTGCCCGCGACCGGATCGCCTTCGTCTACCACATGAACCGGCATCTGGACGCCGGGCTGGAATTCGTGCCCGGCGCCTGACGCCGCGGCCGTGAAGGGGAGGAGTAAAATGGCTGCGTCAACGGGAACGGCGAGCGCCGACTTCGACGGCAAGGTCGCCGTTGTCACGGGAACGAGCGGCATCGGCCGCGCCGCCGCGCTGCGGCTGGCGAGCGGCGGCGCGAAAGTGGCGAGCCTCGGCATCGACCCGAAGGCGAATGCAGAGCTCGACGCCATCGCGCGCGAGCGCGGCCTGACGCTCACCGTCATCGAGACGGATGTGTCGAAGCCGGAGGCGGTCGCCGCCGCCTTCGCGCGCATTGCCGAGACCTTCGGCGGCGTCGATGTCGTCGTCAATTCCGCCGCCGTGCACCCCTATGGCGATGCGACGACCACGGATTTCGATACGTTCCTGCGCTGCATGGCCGTCAATGTCGGCTCGATCCACCTGACGGCGGGTGCAGCCGTGCCGCTGATGCGGGCCCGCGGCGGCGGCGCCATCGTCAATGTCTCGAGCGTTCAGGGCCATGCCTGCCAGCGCGGCGTTTCGGCCTATGTCGCCTCCAAGGGCGCGATCCATGCGATGACGCGGGCCATGGCGCTCGATTTTGCGCCCGACCGCATCCGCGTCACCTCCGTCAGCCCCGGCTCGGTGCGCACGCCGATCCTGGAGCTTGCCGCCCGCACCTTCGAGGGGCCGGATGCCGACATCGAGGCCGTGTTCCGCCGCTTCGGCGAGGCCCATCCGATCGGCCGCATCGGCGAGCCGGAGGAAGTGGCCGAACTCATCGCCTTCCTCGCCTCCGACAAGGGCGCCTTCATCACAGGTTCCGACCATGTGATCGACGGGGCACTGATTGCCGGCATCGGCGTGAAGTAACAACCAACAGACAGGACAGGCGGCCCAAAGGTCGCCATGGGAGGAGACAACATGAGCCAGAAATTCAAGCGTAGCGAAGTCAACCGGATCATCCGCGACGGCGAGGCCTTCCTCGCCTCGCATGGGTACACGCTGCCACCCTTCGCCCGCCTCAGCCCGGACGAGTTCAAGGCGCGCAAGGACGAGTTGACCGCGATCACCGGCCCGGGCCTCGGCTTCGATATCACCGACTTCGGCTTCGGCGACTTCAAGGGCTACGGCCTCTTCCTCTTCACCGTGCGCAACGGCAAGGCCGAGGACCTGAAAAAGGGCTTCGGCATGGTCTATGCCGAAAAGGCGATGATCGCCCGCGAGGGCCAGATGACGCCGATGCACCGGCACATCACCAAGACAGAGGACATCATCAACCGCGGCGGCGGCACGCTGGTCATCGAACTCTTCGGCGACACGGACGGAAAATGCGACCGCGAAAAGGGCGTCACGGTCGCCTGCGACGGCATCACCCACAGCTTTCCGGCCGGCCACAAGCTGCGCCTTGCCCCGGGCGAGAGCGTGACCCTGATGCCCGGCGACTGGCACGCCTTCTGGGCCGAGGGCGGCGACGTCTTCATCGGCGAAGTCTCCACCGTCAACGACGACAACACCGACAACATCTTCGACGATATCAGGGTCGCCCGCTTCTCCGGCATCGAGGAAGACGAGCCGCCGTATCGCCTGCTGGTCTCGGATTATCCGGCCTGGCTCGGTGTGGCCGGTGGCGGGGGGTATTGAGGAAGAGGTTCGAAGCGCCGGGCGACCGTTTCGCAGAATGGACGAACTCTTTGTGAAACGCTATCTTGTCGGACGGTTTCATCGTTCGACATGGTCACCGAATGGCAACCTCCCTTAAAATTGGTGACGCCCTCAAGGGGCGCATCGACCAGATCGCAAGCCAGCGTCAGCGGTCCCCGCAGGGTATTATGCTCGAAGCCCTTGAACAATATGTCGAGCGGGAAGAGGCGAAAGAGAGTTTCCGTGCGGAAGCCCTGGCCTCCCTTGCCGCCTATAGGGAAAACGGCCTGCATCTGACTGGCCGTGAGACGACCGAGTGGCTGGAACGCTGGGGAACGGACAACGATGGGCCAGCCCCGGCGTGCCATACGTAATCGTTACCGACGCCGCCATCCGGGGCATCGAGAGGTGCAGGACCTTCCTGGCGGGAAGGGTGGCCGCGCACCGGGCAGCGCAGGCCATCGCACGACATTTTCACGCGCTTGAAACAAACCCTGATATTGGCCGCCCACAGGACGGGACGCCAGTCTTGCGCGAACTGGTGATTCCCTTTGGGACAGCGGCTATGTCGCTCTTTATCACCACGACCCGGCAAGAGACGCCCTTTACATCCTGGCCTTTCGGCATCAGCGGGAAGCCGGTTATTGAAAAGGAACTCGACAGGCTTTCCCGTGGCCATCGCTTGCAGGAGCGGCTTCCAAAAGCATCAAAAATAAAACAGTCATATCTGAGAATATTTCTGCTTCGCCTGCACGTATTTTCATCGAATAAAAATGCAGGGCGATTTATAATTTGACAAAGCGCTGCCGAGCGTCTATCTGTGTCCCATCGATATTTTCTTGCTGAGCTTTTGTTACCACGCGATTAGCACCGCGTTCTGAGCGAACCCTCCCTTTAAAGCATCGTTATCACCGGCTGCGCGGCACTCGCTTCGCAGATCCCTCCTCTATGCTATGAAAGGGTTCATCATGACCACTGGCACAGTAAAATGGTTCAATTCCACCAAGGGCTTCGGCTTCATTCAGCCTGACAATGGCGGCCCGGACGCCTTTGTTCACATCTCGGCCGTTGAACGCGCCGGCATGCGCGAAATCGTCGAGGGCCAGAAGATCGGCTACGATCTCGAACGCGACAACAAGTCCGGCAAGATGTCGGCCTGCAACCTTCAGGCTGCCTGATCCAAAAAGGGATCTGCTTTCCCCTGACCACGGATGGACTGGCACGGTCGAAAGCATGAACCCGAGTGAGGTCAGGCAGGTTTGCCTGGCCTTTTTTGTTGATTGCAGCAGGGCGAAACGCGCCCGTCGGGCCTGATCGCCTCACCCTCCCCCCACCGATGGAGCCAGATTTGAAAACCAGCCGCAACACCGACCTTACCGACCGCCGCACCGCGGCCCAGACCGCCAAAGCCGCGCTTCTTGCCGCGCACCGCGCCGCGCTCGCCGCTGCCGAACCGACCCGGCAAGCCCGCCAGGCCGAACGGCTGGAACTTGCCAAGGCCCGCGACGCGCGACGCGCCGAGCGCGCCGAAGCCAAGCAGGCCGAGGAAGCCCGGCTCGCCGCGGAAGCCGCCGAACGCGAAGCCGCCGCCGCCGCCGAAGCGCGCGCCGAGGCCGACGCCCGGGAAGCTGCCGACCGCAACCGCATCGCCCGCGTTCTCGAAGACGAAGCCGCCCGCAAGGCCGAACGCGACCGCCGCTACGCCGCCCGCAAGGCCCGCAAGGGGTGACACGTGGCAAGGCCTCGCCGCTCGCGGGCAGACGCCAGCAACCATGCCGACAAGAAAAAAGCCGCAACCCTCCCGATACCAGGGAGATTGCGGCTTTTCTGTTTCCGACCAAACGTCTGATCTGGCAGTTTACGCCTTGTAGGTCTGAACCGCCCCCGGCAGCTGGCTCCAGTCGGCGTACCAGCTGTTGAAGAGCTTGAACTGGGCTTCGACATAGCCGCGCTGGCTGGCCGAGAGGGTGTCGGTCTCGTTGAAGTGCAGCGTGTATTCGGCGTCGCCCTTCAGCACCATCATGTGCTTGAAGAAGAGCACGAGATCCGGGCCTTCGTCGAAGGAGGAGAGGACGCCGAGCGCGGCTTCGAGTTCCAGCGCGCGGGTGCGGGCGTCGGCTTCGCCGCGGGCGGCGGCCTGCGAGAGATTGGCAAGGTGCAGCACTTCCTTCGGCAGCACGTTGCCGATGCCGGTGATGGCGCCGGTGGCGCCGCAATTGACGTAGCCGTGGAAGACGGCCGTATCGACGCCGATCATCAGGGAGACGTCATCGTCGCGGCTCGTGATGTTTTCGGCGGCGTAGCGCAGGTCGTCCGGGCCACCGAATTCCTTGAAGCCGACGAGGTTGGGATGTTCGGCGCGCAGCGCGAAGAAGAGGTCGGCGCGCGTCGCATAGCCGTAATAGGGGCTGTTGTAGATGACGGCCGGCAGCTCCGGCGCGGCCGAGAGAACGGCCTTGAAATGCGCCTTCTGGGCGGCGACCACCGTGCCGCGGGACAGAACGCGCGGGATGACCATCAGGCCCTTGGCGCCGACCTTCTGGGCATGGGCGGCGTGCGCGGCCGCCGTTGCGGTGTTGACCGCACCCGTGCCGACGATGACAGGAATGCCCGCGGCCGTCAGGCGTGCCACGCCCTCCATGCGCTGCGCATCGGTCAAAAGCGGCCAGTCGCCCATCGAGCCGCAATAGACGACGGCGGACATGCCGGCCGCAATCAACTCCTTCGCCTTCTTCACCAGCGCATCGAAATCCGGCGTGCGGTCTGCCTTGCAAGGCGTCATCAGGGCCGGAATGACACCGGAGAAAATGCTGGCCGTCATGGTCGTTCCTTTCGTGGACGATGTCTGGCGATGGGCGGTGCGCCGCATCCGATAGGGTCTTATAGCGACCTGCATTCAATTTGTCGACAAGAATTATGCAGGGCCTAGAGACGGATCTCCAGCCGCTCCGCGCGCACCAGGAGCTTCGTCACCTGCCGGACGATCTGCTCGGCATGCTCGCGCGCAAGCGCCTCGGCGCGGACCTCGTCGCGCGCGGCGATCGTCGCGATGATCTCGTCGTGCTCCTCGACGAAGCGGCGGGGCAGGCGGTCGCTGTAGGACTGGTAGTAGAGCCGCAAAATGCGCCGGCCCTCATCCAGCAGCCTTTTGAAAAAGCTGGTGAAATAGGCGTTCCGCCCGGCCTCGGCGATGGCAAGGTGAAAGGCCGCGTTGGTGGCGATCATGGCCAGTGCATCCTGCGCCTCCACCGCCGTGGAAAAGGCGGCCTGGTGGGCGCGGATCGGTTCGAGGTCTTCCGGGCGGTGGTCGCGTGCAGCAAGCTGGGTCGTCACGCGGTACATCAGCACCATCGCTTCGAAGAAGGCGTGCATGTTGAGAAAATCGATAGGGGCGACGAGGGTCGAGCGGTTCGGCAGCGTCACCACCAGCCCCTCACCCGCCAGCCGGACCAATGCCTCGCGGATCGGCGTGCGCGACATGCCGAAACGCTCGGCAAGCTCCACCTCGTCGACGGCGCTGCCGGGCGCCAGCACGAGATCGAGGATTTCGTCGCGCAGGAGATCATAGACGAGGCGCGCGCCGGAGCCACGCTTGCGTTCGGTGGTCTCACCCGGTTCGGATGGCGTCATGGTGGGTTCCTGCTGGTTTCGTTGCTTGTTCGGCATGGGCGCCGGACGCCGAAGCGATCCCGCTTCGGCTGGAAATGCTCTAGACCCGCACGGCCTGCTCGACAAAATCCTCCGAACCGAAGAAGCGCAGGTAGCGCTCCACATCCGCAGGGCTGCCGACGGCCTTTTGCGGGTTGTCGGAGAGCTTGACGGCCGGGTGGCCGTTGGCCTCGTTGACCTTGCAGACCAGCGAGATCGGCTCCAGGCCCGGCGTCGGCACGGGCGCGCAGCCGGCAAAATCATTGGTGAGGTTGGTGCCCCAACCGAAGCTCATGCGCACCCGCCCCTCGAAATGCCGGTAGGTTTCGACGATGGTCTCGGCATCGAGACCGTCTGAAAAGATCAGCAGCTTTTCGCGCGGGTCGCGGCCCATTTTCTTCCACCAGGCGATGATCTTTTCGCCGCCCTCGATCGGCGGGGCGCTATCGGGGCGAAAGCCGGTCCAGTCCGCCACCCATTCGGGCGCATGGCGCAGGAAAGACGCGGTCCCGTAAGCATCCGGAAGCACGATCAGCAGATTGCCGCCATAGAGACGGTTCCAGTCCTGCAGGACGGCGTAAGGGGCAGCGGCCAGCTCCGCATCCGTTTCGGCGAGCGCCGCCTTCACCATCGGCAGTTCGTGTGCGTTGGTGCCGACGGCTTCGAGATCCGTGTCCATCGCCAGCAACACATTGCTGGTGCCGGTAAAGGCCGGGCCGATGCCCTCCTTCAGCGCTTCCACGCACCAGCGCTGCCACAGGAACGAGTGGCGCCGGCGCGTGCCGAAATCGGAGATGCGCAGGCCCGGATACTGTTTCAGCATCTCGACCTTCGACCACATGCGTGCCTTGGCGCGCGCATAGAGCACATCGAGCGTGAAGGGTCCCATCTGCTTCATCGCCGTGCGCGAGCGCAATTCGTTGATAATGGCGAGCACCGGGATTTCCCACATGGTCGTGTGGGTCCATTTGCCATGGAAGGTCAGCTCGTACTGTCCGTCCACCACCGAAAGCCGGTATTCCGGCAGGCGGAAATCGGCTAGCCAGGCGAGGAACTCCGGCGAAAAGATCTGCTTGCGGCCATAGAAGGTGTTACCGGCGAGCCAGATCATCTCCTTCTTGGAGAAGCGCAGGCCGCGCGCATAATCAAGCTGCTCGCGCAGGGCCTCGATGTCGATCTCCTCGGCCAGCCGCACCCGCCGCGTGCGGTTGATCAGCGAGAAGCTGACATCGACGTCCGGATGCAGCGTCCAGATCATCTGCAGCATGAGAAGCTTGTAGAAATCCGTGTCGAGCAGCGAGCGCACGATCGGATCGAGCTTCCAGGAGTGATTGTAGACGCGGCGGGCAATATCGGTCTTCGCCATGAAGATCCCCATGAGTTTGCGGCACCCTATCGTCCTGAAGGAACGAAGTAAAACCGATTTAGGCGCTGGCGGGCATCCGGCGGCGATGGGGCTGGAAGGCCGCAACATTCCGGCGGATTGTCGAACCCCCGAGCCGTATGTCAGCCTTTGGTAACATCTGGCGTCTAGTGTTCGCGCACAGATACGACAAGGTCGACGCTCTGGGGACGGGCCTTCCGACCGCTTGTACGGACAGGGAGCCTTGAAACATGATCGTGGCCGAACGGGCGCAGTGCGCGTCTTCTTGTCGCGTTGCCATGCGGGCGACGCGAATCCTGTTCCTCAAGTTGGGCGACCCCTTGGCCAGCGCCTTGAAGGACGCGATCGAGGACGCGACGGAAACCACCGTCTGGCCGTGTGCGAGCCTTGCGGAGGCCGAAGCGGAGATTGGAAGAGGCGGCGTCGCCTTCGTGATCGCCGGTGTTGCGTCAGCTGATATCGACAGCATGACCATGCTGAAGCGTTTCAACGATCTGAAGATCCCCGTTCTCGTCTACTGCGACCACCCTCTTGACGACGCCTTTGCGGTCTTTCGGCCGCTGCTGATCGGCCATGTCGCCAGAACGGAGCCAGATGCGCTGGACCGGCTCCTCGCGATCGTGACGCGCATGGTGGAAAACAGCGTCTTCAAGATCCTCGTGGTCGATGACACGACCTCGGCGCGCTCGATGCTGAGTTCCCTGCTGACGATGCGCCAGTTTCAGGTGTTCGAGGCGCGCTCTGGTCAGGCGGCGCTCAAGATCATGGCCGCCCACCAGAACGAGATCGATCTCGTCATCACCGACTACCATATGCCCGACATGGACGGCCATGAACTGACGCAGCGCATTCGCGCCCTGCGCAGTTCCGAGGAGTTGCGCATCATCGGTATCTCGGCCTCGTCCGACCGCACCTTGAGCGCACAGTTCCTGAAGGCCGGTGCCTCCGATTTTCTCTACCGGCCCTTTGTCCTCGAAGAGTTGCAGTGCCGTATCGACAACAATATCGAGACGCTCAAGCAACTGAAACGGCTGAAGTATTTCGCCGAGCGCGACTCGTTGACGTCCCTGTCGAACCGCCGCCATTTCTTCGAGATCGGACGGCAGCGGGCCCGCGAGGCCCAACGCCACAACCTGGAGAGCGCCATTGCGATTCTCGACATAGACCACTTCAAGAAGGTCAACGACACCTATGGCCACGAGGCTGGCGACACCGTCTTGAAGGCCGTGGCCGGCCTTCTGTCCCGCTTCGCCGAGAAAGGGCCGCACGTCGCCGCCCGTCTCGGCGGCGAGGAATTCGTCCTCTATCTCCAGGGCGTGAAGGGCAAGAGCGCGTTTGAATTCTGCAACGCGATCCTGGCGGCGATTTCTGCGACGCAGATCCCCGTAAATGCCCACACCCTCTCGGTGACCGCATCGATCGGCGTTGCCGACATCGAACATGGCGAGACCTTCGAAAACTACCTCAACGCCGCCGACCAGTTTCTCTATATGGCCAAGAACAAGGGGCGAAACCGCGTCTATTGCGAAGGCGTCATGCTCGGCCTGTACTGAGCCTGCGATCATCCCGTGCATCGTGCGCCCGGCGCATTGGCCCTCAGCTGCGCCATCAGCATTGGCCCGAGCGAGAATTCCCCGCGCGCCGCCCGTCGCGTCAGATCCCTCAGATAACCGCCGGGCGCATTGATGTGGCCGCCGCGTTCGAGAATGCAGGCCATCGCGCTCGCCGCATTTTCAGGCCCGAGCACATCGCAGGCCTCCTGATAGGCGCTCGGACTGACGCCCAGCATGCTGCGCACCACGACCGCGGCCGACATCATGTCGCGCCAACTGCCGATCGCGCCCCCCGGCCCGTAATCGGCCATCGACGGGCAGGCCGAAAGAACCAGAGACAGCGGGAAGGCCCTGATACGACCCGCAACATCCACGACTCCAGCCGGAACGCTCCCGCCCTCTCCCTTTTCGAAGAGAGGTTCAAGTTCAGAAATGGGGTTTGGGTTTGAATTCTGTATGTGCCGCTCGTTCCGAGACTCATTGCCGCCCGGATTTTCTGAATTCGTGAAGGAGAGGAGGCGGTTAGCGATGGTGTCGCGCAGCGCGGCGAGATCGTCCGCCATGTTTTCGAGGTCAAAGGGCTGAAGACGAAGGCGAAGGCGGCGGCTCGCATCGGCGAGGGTCCGTTGCACCGAGTCTGTATCGATGCCGATGCCGTTCTCGATCGCCGTTTCCAGGAGTTTGGCAATGTCGCGCCGGACAATGGTGATGCGCTCGCGCAAGGACCGCAGACGCAGACGCTCGGCTTCCACCTCGCTCGCGGCGGCCTCGATCTCCTCGGCACGGGCGAGCAGCGGGGCAAGGCTGAAGCCGAAGGCTTCGCTGATGGCGCCGCCTTCGCCCTTGCGGGCATAGCGCTTGCCGTTCGGGCTGTCCTTGCGGGTGATGAGCCCGGCATCAACCAGCGCGGCAAGATGGCGGCGAAGGGTGGCAGGCGCCACGCCATGGGCGCGCACGGCGAGCTGCGCATTGGACGGGAAGACCACCAGTCCTTCTCCCTCGACCAGGTCCGGCTTCGGGTGGAAGGTCAGGAGTGCATCGAGCACACCAAGGGCGCGGTCGGAAATCGAAAAGCGCGTTCGCGCCACGCAGAGCGCGCGAAACAGCTTCCACTTGTCAGCCCGCGCGCCCTCCGGCACGCGCGCCGCCTGCGCCTGGGCCTTCAACATCCCAAGCGTCATCGGCCGCCGCCCGAAGGGCGTCGTTATCATACCGCTTTCCATTTGCCTCACTTTCAAAAAGGCAAAAGAAATCCGTCCGCCGAAAGGCGCCAAAACGACTTGACAGTGATTCGCGAAAGTGGGATTCTCTAGCTGCTAAACATCGAGAAAGGCTTCCGCAGCGGCAACGTTCGGAGGCTTTTTTCTTTTGCGGGTCTAATCTCCTGACTGCTTCATGAAGTCACGGTAGAGGCCTTCCAGCCTGTCCCGGACGAACACATCGAAACCCGGCGCGGCGGCACGGGCGAAAACAAAGGTCGTTTTCCCCTTCTCCACCCGCATCTGCACGGGAATATCCTTCGAAATAGCCTGCGGGCCGATCTCTTGCGCGGCGCCTGCCGGGCGCGCCGGCGGGGCTGCCTCGATGATGGCGTCGAGCACGGCCTGCATGCGCCGGTCGGAGGTCAGGTCGGCAAAGCCGGCCGCCCCCGCACAGGCGTTTGCGCGGTCGAGAGACCCGGGCGCGGCCAGCAAATCGGCCAGTTCCAGCCAGCGGCGGCGGCCAAAACCCGGTGCCGGGCCGATTGCCTCGATCAGCGCGTCGGGAATGCGGGTGGTGACGCCGAGCATGTGGGAAAGCGCCGCCTTGTCGATCGACAGCGCGTCCATGATTACCGCCCGGGCGAAACCGAGCCGCTCGAGGCGGGCGGCAAACAGCGCCCGTTCGATATAGGTGAGATCCGTCCGCGCCGAATTTTCCTGGCCCTGCGCCACCACCAGCTCATCGTCCGACAGGGCGCGCACGAGCGCGCTGACCGGCAGGCGCAGCCGCCGTGCGGCGGCGAGGCGGCGGTGGCCATAGGCGACCTGGTAGCGCTCCGGCACATCCGGATGCGGGCGCACCAGGATCGGAACCTGCTGGCCATGCACGCGGATCTGCTCGACGAAGACCGGATCGAGATCGAGCCGCTCCAGCCGATCACTCACGAAGGAGGCGTCGATCAGGTCGGGATCGAGCAGGACGACCGTCTGCCCCTCGGAAAGCTGCCGCTCGATGGCATCGGCGCGCTCGACGCGGGCTGTGATGGAGGCGAGCGTCTTGGAAATGCCGCCGACGGCAACGCGGCGCGGCGTGGTCGCGCCGTCGTTGGCGGCAACGCCCCCCGTCTCGGCAAAATCGGTAAGGAAGGTGCGGCGCGCCATGGCTTAGCGTCTCCCCCACACGCCGCGAAGGAGATCCTCGACCTCGCGGTTGACGAGGCCGAGCGATTCCATGGCGCGGTCATAGGTGCCGCGAATGAACTGGCTGCGGTCGATCTCGTAGAGCGTCTGCTTGGTGACGCCGGCATCGGAAATTGCCGTCGATTTCAGCATGGCATTGGTCAGCATGCGATTCCCGAAAATGGCGCGCATGAAGCCGGTCATCTGGCTCTGCGGCCCGTCATTCGGCTCAAGGCGGGTGACGAGATAGCGCATCCAGTCGTAGTCGGTGCGCCCGCCCGCCGTCTCGACCACGGCCATCAACTCGCTCGTCATCGACAGGAACTGCGCCATGGACATGACGTCGAGCATCTGCGGGTGAACGGTGATGAGGACGGAGGTGGCCGCGCACAGCGCCGACATGGTGAGATAGCCGAGCTGCGGCGGGCAATCGATCACCACCACATCGTAATCGGCCTCGATCTCGGCCAGGACTTCGCCGAGGCGGGCAAAGAAGATCGTCTCGGTGCGCGCGCCCATCATCGCCTTCGGCGTTTCGTGCTCGAATTCCATCAGCTCGAGATTGCCGGGAATGAGCGCAAGATTGGCCATGTAGGTGGCGCGCACGACATCGCGGACCGGTCGAGGATCGGCATAGCGGATGGCGCCGTAGAGCGTCTCGCCCTCCCCCACGTCCAGCTCCGGCTGATGGCCGAAAAGGGCGGTGAGCGAGGCCTGCGGGTCGAGATCGACGGCCAGCACGCGGTAACCGCGCAGCGCCAGATACTGGGCGAGATGGGCCGAGGTCGTCGTCTTGCCCGAGCCACCCTTGAAATTCATGACGGAGATGACCTGCAGCTTCTCGCCGAGGCGGCGATGCGGCACGTATTTTCCGGCCCTTCCGCCATCGTCGAGCACACGCCTGATCGCCTCGATATCGCTGATCGAATAGAGCCGGCGCCCGTTTGGCTGCGGCGCCGGGCCATGGCCGTCGGCGGCGATCTGGCGCAGATAGCCTTCGCCAATGCCAATGAAGCCAGCCGCTTCGGCCGGCGAGAAGAGGCGAAGCGTCTTGCGGGCGGCGGGCGGGAATGTCAGTTTCTGGTGGTGCTGCAGGCGGCGGACCAGCTCATCCGCATCGGCAGCCAGAAGCGACGGGAGGTGTTCCCGTTCGTCCGCGCGCTCGATGGATTGCTGCAACATCGTCTTCCCCAAAATCTGCGCAAAAATCGCCAATCCGGCGAAAATTGCGCAGATCGACTATGCGCCGATTCGGGCGGAGAAGACAAACTTTGGTCACAAAACGGAAAGGATGTTTCTTATCAATCCGTTAACGATGTTTCCGCGGATTTCTCAGCGCTCTTGTCCGCAAGGGATTTTTTGGATGTGCCACTTTCTGCAAGGCGGATGAGGCTGAGAACGGCGACGGCGAGCAGCGTCGTCACCAGCGCGATCTGCCAGAGCCCGAGGCCGGCAGCAAGGCCGGTCACGCCGGCGAGCCACATGCCGGCTCCAGTCGTCAGGCCCTGCACGGTGCCGCGCGAAAAGACGATGGTGCCTGCCGCAAGGAAGGCAACACCCGCCGTGACCGCCTCGATGATGCGCAAGGGATCGATCCGGATCTCCTGCCCGGCAAAGGCCGGCAGATGGGTGATCTCGATCGAAACGATCGAGGCGAGCGACGCGGCGAGGCACACGAGAATATGGGTGCGCAGCCCCGCCGGCCTCTGGCGCCATTCGCGCTCGATGCCGATGGCGGCGCCGCAGGCCAGCGCAAGAACGAGGCGCGCCAGAACGACGGCGAGCGGCAGGTGGTGATCGGCGAAGATATCGAGCGCAGATGAGGGCATGGGCACCAAACTCGTTTGCCGGCTTCAGGTTCCCGGCTTTTGCGCCGCCGTGTCAGGAGGGATCGACGAGCGCGAGAATGAGCCGCTGCACATTGCCGCCGGCGCTCATTTCCACCGCATCGAAGGCACGGCTCTTGGCGCGCTGTTCGTTCGACAGGCGGCCAAGCCGCTCGGTCAGATCCGTGCGGATCTTCTTGCAATCCGGATCGTTTGTTGCGGTCAGCCCCACGCTTTCGCGCTCGATTGCCTCGACCATGGCGACAATGTCGGCCCCATGCACGCGCTCATGGGCCGCGATGCCGTCGATGAAGGTCTTCCAGCGCGCCGCAACCGCACCGGTCAAGGCCCGGCGCGGCTTCGGCAGCGTGTAGGTGATGATCAGCTTCGGCACCGCCGAGGCGAGCACGCAGTCGCGCCCGCGCCGCTGGTAGTCCCGCCGCCAGGTGAGCTTGAAGGTCGTGTGGGCGATCGCCCGGGTCGGGCCGATGGCAGGTCCCTTTTCACCGATCGAACGGTAGAGATCGATGCCCGTCGCGCCATCGATGGCATAGGTGGAGACGACCTCCTTCGCCGTCCAGCTGGCCGCATTGCCGCCGACGGGCGCGAGTCCCAGAAGCAGGAGGGCAAGGGCGCACCGGCGCAAAAGCCTTTCGGTCGGCGGGCAAAGGGTCTCAAAAAGGGCCGTCACGGGGTCGTGCCTCGTCATTTGCAAGTGATGCACAGGGGCAATAGGCCGGCGGGCCGGGCGGTTCAAGGCATAGGCGGTGTGAAAGATGTCGGGATATCTGTTAGGGTCGGATCTCGATCGTCTCTGTAAGGCCACGCAATTGGCAGCGTTCCGCACACGAAACCTCCTTCTCAGGCTCTGCCGGCCGGAAGACAGGGCTGATTTCATGGCTCTCGAGCGCGATGCGGAAGTGATGCACTTCCTCAACGGCGGCCCCGTCGATCACGCGACCACCGATCCCGACGCCGTGACGTTCCTGATGCCGCGAGGGACGGAAACGGACGTCTGGACCGCCCGGCGCGAAGACAGCGGGGAATTCGTCGGCTGGTTCTGCCTTCATGCCGAAAGCGAAAGCCGCGCCGAACTCGGCTACCGTCTTGCCCGCCGGCACTGGGGCCAAGGGCTCGCATCCGAGGGTGCCGCAGCGCTCGTCGAATGGGGCTTCGAGACGGCCGGTTACTGTGAGATCGTCGCCTGCACCATGGCGATCAACCACGGATCACGCCGGGTGATGGAAATGGTCGGGATGCGCCATACGCATAGCGTGGTCCTTGAGGACGGCTCCATTCCCGGCAGCGAGCACGGCGAAGTCTGGTACGCCGTGAAACGCTCGGACTGGCGTGAACGAAAACCGACGACCTGAGCCGTCGATCCCCTGCTCTTCGCCGCGATCAGGCGGCCCGCGCCGTGTGCATGCCCGTTTCGCCACCGCTCAGTTCGAAGCGCTGGATGAGCGAACTCAGCTGACGGATTTCCTCGGCGAGCTGGCGGGTGGCGGCGTTCGTCTCTTCCACCATGGCGGCGTTCTGCTGCGTCATGTGGTCGAGTTCGTTGACCGAGCCGTTCACCGAGTCGAGCGAAACCGTCTGCTCCTGGCTGGAGGTGGCGATCAGATCGACATGACCGGCGATATCGACGATCTGCGTGGCGATATCCATCAGCGCGTCGCCGGTCTGCGAGACATAATGGGTGCCCGTTGCGACCTCCGAGGAGGAATTGGTGATGAGGCCGCCGATTTCCTTGGCCGCCTGGGCCGAGCGCTGGGCGAGCTCACGCACTTCCTGGGCGACGACCGCAAAGCCCTTGCCGGCCTCGCCCGCACGGGCCGCCTCGACGCCGGCGTTCAGCGCCAGAAGGTTCGTCTGGAAGGCGATGGAATCGATGACGCCGACGATGCTGGCGATCTTGTCGGAGGCTTCGCGGATGCGGGCCATGGCCGAAACGGCATTCTGCACGACGCCGGAGGACGTATCGGCGCGACGCTTGGCGTCCTGCACGATACGACGGACCTCGCTGGCGCGGCCGGATGCGGTCTTGACGGTCGCCGAGATCTCGTCGACGGCGGCGGCGGTCTCTTCGAGCGCGGCGGCCTGCTGCTCGGTGCGTCGGGCGAGATCGGCCACGGCATCGGCCATCTGCTCGCCATTGTGATGGATGGCGCCGGAGATGTCGCGCACCTCCGAAAGCGTCTCGCGCAGGCCGGCGACGGACTGGTTGAAGTCGTGGCGCAGCCGGTCCAGATGGTCGGCAAAGCGCGTGTCGATGCTGAAGGTGAGATCACCGCGCGACAGGCGCGACAGGCCCATGGCCAGCGTTTCCACGGCAAATTCCACCTCGGAAAGGTTCTGCTGGCGCTCGCGTTCGTTGCGCTCGCGCTCGGCTTCGGCCTGTCGGCGCTCAAGGGCGGCCTGCTCCTCCATGGTGAGCTTGGCGAGCGCATTGCCCTTGAAGACGGAGAGGGCGCGGGCCATGTCGCCAATCTCGTCCGGACGGCTCTCGCCGGAGATCGTCGTGTCGAGCGCGCCTTCGGCCAGGCGGCGCATGGCGCTGGTGATCTGGCTGATCGGGCCCTTCAGCGTGATGACGAGGGCGGCACCGGCGGCCATGGCGATGAGAACGCCGAGCACCATCGCGCCGACGGAGATGGAGTTCGCCTGGCTTCGCTCGACGCCGGCGCTCTGCTTCTGGCTTTCGGCAAAGTCGGACAGATGCGTCCAGGCCCGGTCGATCACGGCCGCGGCGGCTTCGAATTCGGTATGGCGGCGCTTGCTGATGTCGAGCAGCGCGACGGCGCTCGCATCCATCGCCTTCAGGGCATCCTTGGCCTGCGACGGCAGGGCCGCGAACCCTTCATTATCCGGCACGATCGCGGCCAGGGCACCGATTTCCTGCCCGTAGAGGAACACGCTCTTCTGGGCCTGCTCGACAAGGTTTTGCGACGGATTCGCCTGCAGGTCGGCGAAGGCGACGCGGATCTGGTTGCCGTAATTGATGATGGCGCGCAGCTTGTTGCCCACCTTGTCGGCGAGCTCGACCTTGCTTTCCGAGGCGGTCAGATCGGTCACGCCCTTGCGCATCAGGTCGTCGCCGGCCACCTTGAGGGCAGCCGTTGCGCTGCCAATCCGGCCGAGGGCATTGACGAAATCCGGCAAGGCACCGGGATCGGTTCTGGTCTTCTCCGCCAGCGCGGCGGCTGCCGTGACAGCCTCCTTCATCTCGATGACGGCGGGAATCTTGGCGGAGGCCAGCGCCTTGTCCTTGGCGGTTGCCGTCTCCAGAAGGGCGGGCAGGTTTTCGCGGGCGACAGAGGCCTTGTCCGTGATCATCAGCGAGGCCGAGACCTTGTCGATCAGCGTATCGGCCGCCGTGGCAAGACCGCCGATCTGCACGGCGCCCCGCAGGCTGGTCTTTGCGGCCTTCTCGGCCTTCTTGGCGCCGGCCAGCAGGAAGAACACCTGCTTGGCGGCTTCGGCCTGGACATCGTCAAGCGACAGGGCGCGTTCCACCACCGATGCCGACAGCTTGTTCTGGTCGGTGTGCAAGGTCCAGAGGGCTGCGATATTGTCGTCGATCGTGGACGCTTCCTTCAGCGCTTCCTCGAGCTGGGAAACATCGGCTTCCGCGCGCAGCGTGTCGGTCATGGTCTTGAGCTCGCCGACACGCGTCGTCAGCGCGTCCTGGGCGGCCGTATGCGTCTCTGCGGAGGGATCGAGCAGGAAGCGCGTCATGGCCGAATACACGTCCTTGAACCCGCGCAGCGATTGCATGACGCTGTTGGAAATCTCCATGCGGCCCTGCAAAAGTCCGGACGCATAGAGCCCGGTCAGGCCAACGGCAGTGATGGAAATCACGAAAGGCGTTACGAGGACGAGGACCTTCGTCTGAATTCGCACCCGCGACATGAAGCGATCGATCATGCTTGTTCCCCCTGTCAGGCAGCCGACGGTCTTTGCAAACGAGATGGCGCCCGCACATCCCCAACATAGCCCACAAGCTAAGATGACCCGTTTAATTAAAACTTAAATTGAACTGCAACTTGTCAGAACCGCCACATATGACGCCCTGATGATCAAGCAGAGTTGTCCGCGGACAACGCACCGCGCCGTGCGGCTGGCGGGCAGCGCCCTTGTATCGGCACTGGCCATGCCTAAATTGGCTGCATCTTATCAATCGAGACGGAAGGTTGGCACGGCCGTGTCTGCGACCACATCCCCGGAGATCGAATGCGGCGTTGCCTCCGGACGGCTGGCAGCGCTTGCCGACCACGCCCATGCCGCCGGCTCCATCGATGTGGGAGAGATGATCCACGTCATGGGGCGCGAGGGCGTCGCCTTTGTGATCCTCGCGCTGGCGCTGCCGGCCCTGTGTCCGATTCCAGGTCCGTTCGGCATGGTGTTCGGCACCTGCCTTGCGCTCGTCTCCCTGCAGATGATCGTCGGTTGCGAGCGGATCTGGCTGCCCGACATCATTCGCCGCCGGCGCGTTTCGGCCGGCACCACCGCGCTTGTCGTCACCCACACCGCGCCGATGGTGCGGCGTGTCGAAGCCCTGCTGAAACCGAACCGGCTGCGCAGCCTGACGGGCCGGTGCGCCCACGCACTGCTCGGCATTCCCGTCTTCCTGCTGGCCGTTGCCGTGGCGCTGCCGATCCCCTTCGGCAATTTCCTGCCCGTGCTGGCGCTGACCGTCATCGCCATTTCGCTGATGGAGCGTGACGGCCTTGCCACGATTGTCGGCCTTGCCCTGACGGGGGTCGCGCTGGCCGTTTCGGTCGGCCTTGTCTATGGCACGGTGTTCGCCGCCGGCTGGGCGATCGGCGCCTGACGGCCGACGCGACGAATTTCCGCACCTGCGCCATCTTGCGCTCTTGAAAGCGCGCCGAAGCTGAGGCATGCACGCTCCCAGGGGAAATCGGGGACGACGGCGGTGCGCAAGCACGTGGCGAGATGGCAGTTTGGGGTGCGCATGCTGTGCGCGCTGGCGCTGCTGTGCGTCGGCTTTGCCCACCGCGTTCCCGTCGCCTCCGCCGCCCCCTCCCCTGCCTCGCTGCTCCGCGACCTGACCGACTACGTGTTGCCGGACGGCTCGATCGCCAGCCTGTGCGCGCCCTCGGGCGAAAAGGCCGGCGAGGGCAAGGGGCCGGTCTCGGGCATGGCGGGCTGCGAAGCCTGCCGCATCACCGGTTCGGTGCTGCTGCCCCTGCCGACGCAAACGCCTGGCATTTCCGCCGGTCGTCTCATCGAACGGCTCATTCCGCCCTATGAGAGCCCCGAAACGCGCCCCGTGCGCGGAGAAAACGCCCTCTCGCGGGCGCCCCCTGGCCTCCTGATCTGACACGTCCATCGACCGACCGACCGGCAGCCATGCGCGATTTCAGCGTGTTCTGACGGCGTGGCGGTCGCTCAATCCGTCTCTTCAGGAGTTTTCCATGAGCCTTGCTCAGACCGCACCCGCGCGCACGCCGTCGCGCACCTTCTACTTCGCCGCCTGGCGCTGGCATTTCTATGCCGGCCTTTATGTCGCTCCCTTCCTCGCCATGCTCGCCATCACCGGCCTCATCATGGTCTGGGCGAGCGTGCTCTATGGCCGAGACGGGGAAAAGACCTTTCCGATCACCCCCGCCGGCATGGAGCGCAGCGTGACGGAGCAGGCCGCCGCCGCCTTGAGCTTCGTCCCCGGCGGCGTTCTCAAGCAGTACATCGCCCCCCGCACGCCCGAAACGGCGGCGCTCTTTCGCGTCAATGTCGACGACAAGGCCATCATGGTCGCCGTCAATCCCTATTCCGGCGAGGCGCTCGGTGCCTGGCCGCGCCGGGATGGCTGGTATGACTTTGCCGAGACCATCCATGGCTCGCTGATGATCGGCACGATCGGCGACCGGTTGATCGAGATCGCCTGCGGCTTCGGCATCGTGCTGATCATCACCGGCCTTTATCTGTGGTGGCCGCGCGAGAAGAAGGCGGCCGGCAGCGTGGTGCTGCCGAATGTCAGCCTCAAGGGCCGGCTTTTGTGGAAGTCCTTCCATCAGGTCGTCGGCTTCTGGAGCGCCGGGCTGCTGCTGGTCTTCCTGCTCACGGGCCTGTCCTGGGCAGGGGTGTGGGGCGAAAAGTTCACGCAGGCCTGGAACACCTTTCCGATCGGCAAGTGGTACGACACGCCGCTGTCCGACGTGACCCATGCTGAGGCCCTCAATGACGGCGGCGCGAAGAACGTGCCCTGGACACTGGAGCAGACGCCGATGCCGGTCTCCGGTTCGGATGCCGGCACGCCGGGCCTTGCCGAGGGCGTTGCCCCGGATCTTGCATCGGTGGTTGCCTATGCGCGCAGCATCGGCTTCGACCAGCGCTTCCAGCTCAACATTCCCGTCAAGGAGACCGATGTCTGGTCGATTTCCCGCGACACGATGAGCTATGATTCCAGCAACCCGACCACCGACCGCATCGTCCATATCGACCGCTACACGGGCAAGATCCTCGCCGATATCGGCTATAAGGACTATTCGCCCGTCGCCAAGGCCATGGCCGTCGGCATCGCCTTCCACGAGGGCGAGATGGGAACGTGGAACCTCATACTGGTGACCGTCTTCTGTGTCGCCATCCTGTTCCTGTCGGTGAGCGGCCTCGTCATGTGGTGGAAGCGCCGGCCGGCCGGAGCGCTGCGCCTTGCCCCGCCGCCCATGCCGGAAAACGTGCCGATGTGGAAGGGCGCCATGCTGCTGATGCTCGTCGTCTCCATGGCTTTCCCGCTGACGGGCCTGACGCTGATGGCGGTGCTGGCACTCGACACGCTGGTGCTGGCCCGCGTCCCGGCGCTGCGCCACGCCTTCGGCTGATCAGGAAAGCCGCCTCCCCCATCTTCCGCGCCGTCATTCCTGGCGGCGCGGAAGATGCATGCGGTCAGGACGCACCCCATGGTCAAGCCGTCGCGGCATGATTATGCTGGTCCCCGAGGCCGGCAGGAGGACAAGGGTGCAGCAAAAGACGCGACGGGGCCTGACCGTGTTTGCGGTAACGATTGCCTTCGCCGTGCTGGCGGCCGGCATCAGCAGCCCCTTTCTGCGCCGCAGCTTTCTCGACGAGGCCTCGTCGCAGGCGGCAAGCACGCTCAGCCTTGCCGTCGCGGCGCTGAACGGCCATTTGCGGCGCTACGAAGCGCTGCCGGCGCTGATCGCCGACAAGGACGACATCCAGGACCTGCTGACCCGCCCGGACCAGAAGTCGTTCACGGCCAATGCCAATCACTATCTGAGGGCGATCAACACGCTCGTGAAGTCCTCGGACATCTACCTCCTGGACGACACGGGCGCGACGATCGCCGCCAGCAATTTCGATCAAACGGCCAGTTTCGTCGGGGAGAATTTCAGCTACCGGCCCTATTTCCACGAGGCGATCGCCGGGCGTGAAGCGCGTTTTTATGCGCTCGGCACCACCTCGGGCAAACGCGGCTATTACTTCTCCGCGCCGGTGCGCATCTTCGGCACGATCCGTGGCGTCATCGTCGTCAAGGTGGATGTGGACCAGATCGAGGCGAGCTGGCCGGAGGCGGAATCGCGCATCATCGTGACAGATCCCGAAGGCATCATCTTCATGAGCGGCAATCGCGACTGGCTCTATGCGAGCCTGAAGCCGCTGACGGAGGAGCGCCTCGCCCGCACGCGCGCCTCGCGGCGCTATTCGGATGCGGTGCTGCGCGAGTTGCCGATGACGGAAACGCGGTTCCGCGACCACGTCCTCGTCACCCTCAGCGGCAAGGATGGGGCGGCGCGGGAATATCTGGCGCTGGAAGAACATGTGCCCGATGCCGGCTGGACGGTGCATGTGCTGATGGACACGACGTCCGTCAACAGCCAGACCCGCACTGCGATGATCGTCATCGTGCTCTCGCTGCTGCTGGCCGGCTTCGGCCTCCTCGTGCTGATCCAGCGAAAGGTTCGCCGCGACGAGCAGCTGCAGATGGAAATCCGTGCCAAGGCCGAGCTCGAACGACGCGTCGAGGAGCGCACCTCAGACCTTGCCGATGTCAACCAGAAGCTCCGGGAGACCCAGGCCGATCTCATCCAGGCCGCCAAGCTCGCGGGCCTTGGCCAGATGTCGGCGGCACTCTCCCACGAGTTCAACCAGCCGCTGGCGGCAGTGCGCAATTATGCCGAAAGCGCCGCCTTGCTGATGGCGCGGGGCCGGACGGCCGAGGCCTCCGACAATGTCTCGCGCATCACCAAGCTTGTCGATCGCATGGCGTCGCTCGGCCAGCACCTGCGCAATTTCGCCCGCAAGCCGAACGAAAGGCTCGGGGCCGTGCCGCTGGCAAACGTTCTCACCGATACGCTCGAGATCGTCGCGCCGCGCCTCAATGCCGCCGGCGCGCGCCTCGAAATCGATCTTGGCGATCCCGCACCCGTGGTGCTGGCCGGTCCCGTGCGCCTCCAGCAGGTGCTCGTCAACATCATCACCAATGCCGCCGATGCGGTGGAGGGACGCGAGGTCAGGGTGATCGAGCTTGCGGCGCGCGAGACGGGGGACAGCGTGATCATCACCCTGCGCGACCATGGCGAGGGCGTGCCGCCGGCAATCGCGGCCCGCATCTTCGACCCCTTCTTCACCACCAAGGGTGTCGGCAAGGGGCTGGGCCTCGGCCTCTCCATCTCCTACAATATCGTCAAGGATTTCGGCGGGGAGCTGTCCGTCTCCAACCATGAGGAGGGCGGCGCGATGTTCCAGATCACGCTGGCCGCCGCCCAGCAACGAATGGAAGCCGCCCAGTGAACAGCCCGCGCGTTCTGCTCATCGACGACGAGGAAGAGCTGCGCCGGTCGACCGCCCAGGCGCTGGAACTTGCCGATTTCACGGTCGAGGCCCTGGCAAGCGCCGAGGATGCGCTGACCCGCGTCACCTTCGGCTTCAACGGCGTCGTCATCAGCGACATCCGCATGCAGGGCATGGACGGCATGACGCTGATGCAGCGCATTCGCGAGATCGACCACGAGATCCCCGTCATTCTCGTCACCGGCCATGGCGACGTGCAGCTGGCGGTGAAGGCCATGCGCGAGGGCGCCTACGACTTCATCGAAAAGCCCTTCTCGCTGCAAACGCTGGCCGGCGTCGTCGGCCGGGCGCTGGACCGGCGCGCGCTGGTGGTGGAAAACCGGCGCCTGAGAGCCGTCGCCGGCAAGGCTGACGATCTGGAAACGCGCATGCCGGGCCGCACGCCCGTGATGGTGGACCTGCGCTATCGTCTGCGGGCCATCGGCGCGACGGAGGCCGATACGCTCGTGATCGGCGAGACCGGGGTCGGCAAGGAAGTGGCGGCGCGGGCGCTGCATGATCTGTCCAGCCGCGCCGGCAAGCCGTTTTTGGCCATCAACTGCGCGGCCCTGCCGGAATCCCTCATCGAGAGCGAGCTTTTCGGCCATGAGGTCGGCGCCTTTCCCGGCGCGCTGAGGGCCCGGCACGGCAAGTTCGAGCACGGCCGCGGCGGCACGATCCTGCTCGACGAGATCGGCTCCATGCCGCTCGACCTGCAAGCCAAGTTCCTGCGCGTGCTGCAGGAGCGCACCATCACGCGGCTCGGCTCCAACGAAACCATGCCGCTCGACGTGCGCTTCGTGGCGACCAGCAAGGTGGATCTCGAAGGGGAAGTCGCCGCCGGCCGCTTCCGCGCCGACCTCTTCTACCGGCTGAACGTCGCGACCCTGCGCGTGCCGTCCCTTGCCGAGCGACGGGCCGACATTCCCCTCCTCTTCCTGCATCTGGTGCGCGAGGCAGCGGCCCGCTACGGGCGGGAAGACCCCGATGTGCCGCCGGCGGTGCTGGCGCAGACGGGCGAAGCCGACTGGCCGGGCAATGTGCGCGAGCTGCGCAACGCCGCCGACCGCTTCGTGCTCGGCATCGGCCAGGCAGAGCCGGCCCGCGCCGGCGGAGCTGACGAGGCCGCCGAGACACCGCTCGCCGACCGTGTCGCAGCCTATGAACGGCGCATCATCGCCAGCACGATCGCCGCCCATGGCGGGGCGCTGAAACCGGTCTACGAAAGCCTCGGCATCTCCCGCAAGACCCTTTACGAGAAGATGCAGAAATACGGTCTCGACAAGCAGGACGCCCGTCTGGCCGACTGACGGGGCCCAGATGGGTGGAAATCCACCCATGCGCCGGCGGCTTTGTTACCCTCTCCACCCATCGGGGACCCGGCGTTCAGAGAAAATTGAGACGAGCGGCAGGTTGACCGTTGTATCGCGAACCAGCCTGACGACAATCCATCTCCAGCGATCGGCACTGAGGAGTGCGCCGGATCCGCTCTCAACTGGTGGAGGAACCCCATGTCATTTTTCAAGACGCTCGCTGTCGCGGGCGCGATGGCTGCTACCCTTTTTTCCGGCGCGGCCTATGCCGAATATCCGGAGCGCAACATCACGATGGTCGTGCCCTTCTCGGCCGGCGGCCCGACGGATACCGTGGCGCGTCTCGTGGCTGAATCCATGTCGAAGGACCTCGGCCAGCAGATCATCGTCGAAAACGTCGGCGGCGCCGGCGGCACGCTGGGCGCAGGCCGCGTCGCCAGTTCCGATCCGGACGGCTACACCGTCCTGCTGCACCATATCGGCATGGCCACCAGCGCCACGCTCTACCGCAAGCTCGCCTACGATCCGTTGAACGCCTTCGACTATGTCGGCCTCGTCACCGAGGTGCCGATGACGATCGTTGCCCGCAAGGATCTCGAGCCGACCGACCTCAAGGGCCTGATCGACTACGTCAAGGCCAACAAGGACACGATCACCGTCGCCAATGCCGGCATCGGCGCTGCCTCGCACCTGTGCGGCATGCTGTTCATGAGCGCCATCGAGACCCCGCTCGTCACCGTTCCCTACAAGGGCACGGGTCCGGCCATGACCGACCTTCTCGGCGGCCAGGTCGACATCATGTGCGACCAGACCACCAACACGACCAAGCAGATCCAGGGCGGCACCATCAAGGCCTACGCCGTGACCTCGCCCGCGCGCCTGGAGATCTTCCCGGACATCCCGACGGCCGTCGAAGGTGGTCTGCCGGGCTTCGAAGTCGGGATCTGGCATGGCGTCTACACGCCGAAGGGCACGCCGGAAGCGGTCAACACCAAGCTCTCCGCCTCGCTACAGAAGGCCCTGAAGGACCCGAACGTGATGGCCCGCTTTGCCGAACTCGGCACCGCGCCATCGTCGGAAGCCGACGCAACACCGGCGGCGCTGAAGGCCAAGCTCGAAGGCGAAATCGCCCGCTGGAAGCCGATCATCGACGCAGCCGGCACCTACGCCGACTGATCGCGCTTTCGCTTTTCCCTGAAAGGCGAAAGGCGGGCGCTGTGCAACGAGGACGCAGCGCCCGCCGACTTCCTCGCTCGTCGGGGATGGTGCCGGACGCCATTGCCCGGCACCTTTGACGAACCTCAAGACCATTCATGCCCGTGCCTGTCGTCTCCGGTTCCGATCGCCGGCGGCAAGAGCCGGGTCGTGGCCCGCCGCCGCCGCAGCCGATGCGCCGGACGGCCTGACCTCCGGGGGAAACCATGTCACCATCTCGTTATGACCGGACCGACCTGCTCTGTGGAGCCCTCTTCATCGGTCTCGGCCTGTTCTTCGCCGTCCAGTCACTCGCGCTGGACCTCGGCACCGCCTTCCGCATGGGCCCGGGCTATTTTCCGTTCGTGCTCGCCATCCTGCTGATGATCTTCGGCCTCATCATCCTCGTCGGCTCCTTCGGCAAGGAAGAACAGCCGATGGGCATGCTCGCCTGGCGCGGCATCTTCTTCATCCTGCCGGCACCGATCTTCTTCGGCCTGACGGTGCGCGGTCTCGGCTTCGTGCCATCGCTCTTCATCACCGCCTTCATCGCCGCCTTCGCCTCCGGAAAGATGAAGCCGCTCGGCGCGCTCGGTCTTGCCGCGGCCATCACCGTCTTCTCGGTGGCCGTCTTCAGCTATGCGCTCGGGCTTCCCTTCGAGCGTTTCGGCCCCTGGGTCCGGTTCTAAGGAGGCCGCCATGGAACTTTTCAACAATCTCGCCCTCGGCTTCATGACAGCCGGCTCGCCGGCCAACCTGATGTTCTGTCTGATCGGCGCGCTGCTCGGCACGCTGATCGGCGTTTTGCCCGGCATCGGCGCCACCGCGACCATCGCCATGCTGCTGCCGATCACCTTCCAGCTGGAGCCGGTCTCCTCGCTGATCATGCTCGCCGGCATCTATTATGGCGCGCAGTATGGCGGCTCGACCACCGCCATCCTCATCAACATGCCCGGCGAATCCTCCTCCGCCGTCACCGCCATCGACGGATACCAGATGGCCCGCAAGGGCCGGGCCGGCGCGGCGCTCGCCATTGCCGCCATCGGTTCCTTCTTCGCCGGTTCGGTCTCGACGCTGCTCGTCGCCATCTTCGCACCGCCGCTGACGGCCGTCGCGCTGCAATTCGGCGCGGCCGAATATTTCTCGCTGATGGTGGTCGGCCTCGTCTCGTCCATCGCCCTGGCCCACGGCTCGGTGATCAAGGCACTGGCCATGGTCTCGCTCGGCCTGCTGCTCGGCCTCGTCGGCACCGACATCTATACCGGCACGCCGCGCTTCACGATGGGCATCACGGAATATGCCGATGGTCTCAACTTCGTGGCGCTCGCCGTCGGTGTCTTTGGTATCGCCGAGATCCTGCGCAACCTCGAAGGCGACTTCAACCGCACCGTCCTCATGAAGAAGGTCACCGGCCTCCTGCCGACGAAGGACGATTTCCGCCAGATGGTGGGACCGGTCCTGCGCGGCACCGGCATCGGCTCGGCGCTCGGCATCCTGCCCGGCGGCGGCGCCATCCTCGCCTCCTTCGCCTCCTATACGGTGGAGAAGAAGATCTCCAAGACGCCCGAGGAATTCGGCAAGGGCGCGATTGCTGGCGTTGCCGGCCCGGAATCGGCCAACAATGCCGGTGCCCAGACCTCGTTCATCCCGCTTCTGACCCTCGGCATTCCGGCCAACCCGGTGATGGCGCTGATGATCGGCGCGATGATCATCCAGGGCATCGTGCCCGGCCCGAATGTCGCCACCGAGCAGCCGGCTCTCTTCTGGGGCATTATCGCCTCCATGTGGATCGGCAACCTGATGCTGGTCGTGCTGAACCTGCCGCTGATCGGCATGTGGGTGAAGCTTCTGACGGTGCCTTATTACGTGCTGTTCCCGACGATCATGGCCTTCTGCGCCATCGGCGTCTACAGCGTGAACGGCAACCCCTACGACCTCTATGCGGTCGCCGGCTTCGGCCTTGCAGGTTACCTGCTCTCCAAGCTGCGCTGCGAGCCGGCCCCTCTCCTGCTCGGCTTCGTACTGGGGCCGCTGCTGGAGGAAAATCTGCGGCGCGCCATGATCCTGTCGCGTGGCGATCCGAGCACCTTCGTCACCCGGCCGATCAGCGCCACCCTGCTGCTCATCGCGCTTGGAGTCCTGATCGTGGTTTTCCTGCCAAGCGTGAAGGCAAAGCGCGAGACGGTCTTCCAGGAAGAAGGCTGATCAACAGCCCGTCTCCTCCCTTCTCCTCCTCAAGGCCCCGAAGCCCACGCTTCGGGGCCCTTTTTGTCTCGCAACGCCAGAGGCGCGGGAGAGAGGAGAACGGCGCCAAACGCCGGACATGCAAAAGCGTCCGACAGCACCTTGGACGGCACGGCGGACGGTTCGGGTATCAGTGACAAGCTCGGGGAGAGAAGAGGAAGCCCGGCTGGGAGGAGGAGTGCCGGGCTTCCCGATTGTGACCACGGACTGGGAGGAGGAGGAGGTCCGTAGTCGAGAGAACCGGGTCATTGGGAGGAGGAGGAGACCCGGTTTCTGATGATGGTTATAGCCGCCATTTGCCCGCTCGACCAATGTCTATTGTGCAAAGCAGCAATGCGTGGGCATGCAGGGCGACAACCCCGGCAGCACAGGACGCGATGACGCGCAGGCAATGCGTGCGCGCCTGACTGCAACACTCTGACAGGATTGGAAAAATGGGACGTTCTTTGCCGCGAAAAGTCGGCGCGGCACCAAATCGGGCGTACGCACTACCAGAAGCGCCCGTGCCCTATGGCTAGCCCACAAACTGCCAAGAATGTGTAAACGGGCCGGACAATTGTTGCGCACCGCAAACCACCGGCGGACCCTGATCCGCCGGCGGTCGATCGATGGTTGGCCGGAAAGCCTCAGCCCGCCGCCATGCCGGTGAGCTTGACGATCAGCAGCCCGCTCGCCGCGAGGATCGAGAGGAAGCCGCAAGCCCCCAGCACGTTCTGCCACAACCCATTGCGCAGGGCGCCCATCTCGCGGCGATTGGCCATGGCCAGCATGAGGGCGGCGAGGAACGGAGCGACGAGGACCGTCATCGCCTGGGCGAAGATGATCAGTTGGACACGCGAGCCGGGCGCCACGGCGACGATGAAGGCGCCGAAGGCCAGAACGCAGCCGACAAGAAGCTTGGTCTTCAGCGAATCGAAGGCGCCGCCCCAGCCAAGGCCATCCGACAGAAGCGTGCCGCCGGCCGTCGCATTGGCGAGCATGGAAGAGAAGGCCGCACCGAAGAAGCCGAGGACAAAGAGCTTCGTGCCGACGGACCCGGCCAGCGGCTCGAACACGTTGGCAAGCTGCACCAGCGTCTGCACCCGCTCGCCGGTATGGCCGAGAACGGCAGCGGCGACCATGATGACGAGGCAGGTCATGATACCCGGCGCGATGATGCCCGGCAGCGTGTCGGTGATCGTCGCATCCCGGTACTGAGAGGGCTTGATGCCCTTGGCGCGGGTGGCATAGCTCGTGAAGAAGGCGGCGTTGATGGAGAAATTGGTGCCGACGAGCGCGATGATCAGCAGCTGCGCATTCGGCGGAAACGTCGGCACGAGGCCGGCCGCGCTCGCTGCCCAATCCGGACGGGCAAGGAACGCGCTGCAGATGAAGCCGATGGCCATCATGGCGACGAGCACGATCAGGATGCGTTCGACCACGCTGTATAGATTGCGCATCAGCAGGATGAAGCCGACCGCGAGGCTGCAGGCCAGCGTCCACAGGAGGGCTGAACCGCCAAACAGCATGGAGAGTGCAAGACCGGATCCCGCGGCATTGCCGACCGAGAAGCACAGGGTGATGAAGAAAACGCTGACGCCGGCGAGAATGCCCACGGGCTTGCCGAGCGACGCCTTGATCGTCTCGATCATCGAGCCGGGCGCGATAATGCCCACCCGGACGCTCATGTCGGTGAAGGTGATCATCAGGACGGTCGACAGGACGATCACCCAGATCAAGGCGTAGCCATAGGCGCTGCCCGCTTCGACGGCGGATGTCAGATTGCCGGGGCCGAACTGCCAGGCGCCCGCCACAAAGGCAGGGCCGATCAGGGCAAATCGCTGGGCCCAGCCGATGGCGGGCACGCGCTGGCCCGCATCCATGGCGACGGGGCTTATGGGTTGCAATACCGATTCATGTTGCTCACGCACGGGCGTGTCCTCCTCCTCTTGCGCGCGCACCCTTCGTCCTCCGGAATGGTACGGCGGCGTCACGTTAGCCTGGCAGGGGATTGCCGCGTCTCGCGCCGATCCCCTGTCAGAAGCGAGCCGAGTAGCCCCGAGCCTCCTCACGGCTGCGGGGCCACCCTATCATTCTGCGGCGAGCAGCGCGCTGGCCCGGCTGATGCCGGCCGCTTCGAAGGCGGCGAAGATTTCGGCTTCCGCCTTTTCGCCGAGGTTCTTCAGCGGCTCACGGATCGTGGCGTGATCCAGGAGGCCGCGATGCACGAGGCCGAGCTTGAGGGCAACCGTGCCTTCCATGTGCGAGCCGCGGTGGTAGACGGCGCGGGTAATTGGCAGCAGCCGCTCGAAGACCTCACGGGCACGGGGATAATCCTGCGCCTTGCCGGCGGCGATGAGATCGAGAAGAAGCTCGGGGGCAATGTTGCCGTAGCCCACCAGGAGGCCATCGACGTCGAACATGGTCGGCAGCAGCCACTCGTCATGGCAGCTCAGAACCTGAAGGTTCGGGTTGGCCTTCTTGAGTTCCGGGATCTCGACATACCAGCGCTTCATGTTGCGCACGCCGTTCTTGGTGGCGACGACACCGTCCTGGGTGGCGATAGCCAGCTGCGTGTCGAGATCGTAGCTCGCCTTGGTGGCGTCGGGGTACTGGAAGAGAATGCACTGCAGGCCGGATTCCTGCCAGATCGCCTTGTAGCGATCCTGCGGTGCGCCCTTCTGGTAGCCGAAGCGCAGCCAGCCGTGGTTCGGATAGACCAGCGCGCCGGTGGCACCGGCAGCCTTGCACTTGCGAGCTTCCTCGGCGGCAACCTTGGTGCCTTCGCCCGTGATGCCGGCAATGATCGGGATCGCGCCGTCGACGGCCTCGACATAGGTGTGGATGAGCTTGAGGCGCTCTTCTTCCGTCAGGAACGTGCCCTCCCCGGCATGTCCCAGAATGACAAGGCTCTTTACGCCCTCCATGCCGGCCAGCCACTTCGCGAGGCGGGCATTGGCGGCATAGTCGACTTCGCCGTCGCGGGTAAAGGCGGTGACGGGGGCGGGGCTCAGACCTCTCAGATCCATCGGTTGCATCGGATATCTCCTCCATGGCTGCGGCTGATTCCCTGTGGGATCAGCTTTGGGATCGGTAGCGGGAACGTTCCCACTATCGTTTCGGAGATCCTGGGATTCAACCCCCTTTTTGATCGTCACGATTTGTTGCATGGTCCGCACGACATGAAGGACCGCATGACATGAGCGATATCGACAGCAAACCGGATGACGTCGGCCGGCAGGGCCGAGTCACCATCATCGACGTTGCACTGGCAGCGGGCGTCTCGAAATCCACCGTTTCGCGCATTCTCGACGAGCGCCTGCCGCGCTCGGACAATGAGACGGCCCGCCGGGTCCGTCAGATCGCCGAAAGGATGGGCTATGTGCGCGATGTCTCGGCCGCCAGCCTGCGGCGCGGCAATACGCTGACCATCGGCGTCATCGTGCCCCGCTTGACCGATACGGTCATGGCGATGCTCTACGAGGCGCTCGCCACGGCCTGCAGCCGCAACGGGCGCTTTGCGATCGTCGCCACCACGGACGACCGGCCGGAAGCGGACCGGCTGGCGGCCGAATCGCTTCTGAAGCGCGGCGTCGATGGTCTGGTGCTGTCGACGGCGCGCGACGGGGACGATTTTCCCGATGAACTCGTGGCCCGCGGCATTCCCTTCGTGCTGGCCCTGCGCACCGACGGACGCAACCTGTCGGCCATCGGCGACGACCGGCTGGGGGGATACCTTGCCGCACGGCACCTGCTGGATCTTGGCCACCGCCGGATTGGCGTCATTGCCGGCCCTGCCTACGCCTCCAGCAGCCGCCGGCGTGTCGAAGGCTGTCGGCAAGCGCTGGCGGAAGCCGGCCTTGGGCTTGACCCGGCCATGGTCATCCCGTCGAGTTTCGGTATCGATGCCGGCGCGCATGCTGCCGAACAGCTGATGCGCCGCGACGAACCGCCGACCGCCATCTTTGCGGTGAACGACAACACGGCCATCGGCGCCCTCTCCTGCCTGTCGCGTCTGGGGCTTTCCGTTCCCGAAGCCGTCTCCGTGGTCGGCTACAATGACATCCCGATCGTCAGCCACCTGCCGACGCCCCTGACGAGCGTGCGCGTGCCTTTCGAGCAGATCGCCTCCCAGGCACTGGATCTCCTGACCCATGGGGCGACGTCGGGCGAGGACCGCATCCGCATGAGCGCCCCGACCCTCATCCCCCGGCAATCGACGGCGCGCGCAGCGGACAAGTCGTGAGCCAATCGGCCGAGGCTGGCGCTTCCGCAGGAAAGTCAAACCTGTTTTGTTGCGCCGATGCGCCATTTTCTATCCCGGACGCGGCGCGGCTGGCTGTTCAGGCCTGCTGTTCTCCTCTATCGTCCCTGACGAGGGATTAAATCGTTTAAGTTTGAAATAGTGGTCATATTGGGCTGCCGGCGGCCTTGCCATTTGTGGACGATGCGATAACGGGGGATTGTCGGGGCTGGAACTGCCAGGGGGATGGCTCGCAGACCGCAGGAAAAGATGCCGGGGGGAGCCGGCACGGGGAGGATGTTCCGGATGGCTTGCATCGGTGCAGGGCTTTCGCCTGCTGACCCGCGCCTGTGTCCGGTGCGCTGTCCCGAGCGGCAGAGGCTTTCCCGCGCGCACAGCACCATGCACAGCCGCTCCGGAAACGGATCGCCAGAACATCATCGCAGGAATGGAGGTTTCATATGAAGATCGGAACACCGAAGGAGCTCTATCCGGGTGAGGCGCGCGTCGCCATGACGCCGGACAGCGCGCTGCAACTGCAAAAGCTCGGCCACAGCTGCCTGATCGAGGCGGGCGCAGGCAAGGCAGCCGGGTTTTCCGACGATGCCTATCGCGCCGCCGGTGTCAGCGTGGTCGAAACCGCCGAGGCGCTCTATGCGGGCTCCGACATCATCGCCAAGGTGCGCCCGCCGGAGACGGCCGAGGTCGCCCGCCTTGCAGCTGGCAAGACGCTGATTTCCTTCTTCTACCCCGCCCAGAACAAGGGGCTTCTGGAGCAGGCGAAGGAGACCGGCGCCAGCGTGATCGCCATGGACATGGTGCCGCGCATCTCCCGCGCCCAGAAGATGGACGCGCTCTCCTCCATGGCCAATATCGCCGGCTACCGCGCCGTCATCGAGGCCGGCAACAATTTCGGCCGCTTCTTCACCGGGCAGGTGACCGCCGCCGGCAAGGTGCCGCCGGCCAAGGTGCTGGTCATCGGCGCGGGCGTTGCGGGTCTTGCCGCGATCGGCACCGCCACCTCGCTCGGCGCCATCACCTATGCCTTCGACGTGCGCCCGGAAGTCGCCGAACAGATCGAGAGCATGGGCGCCGAATTCGTCTTCCTCGATTTCGACGGCCCGGCCCAGGACGGCGCAGCGACCGGCGGCTATGCCGCCCCCTCCTCCCCCGAATTCCGGGAAAAGCAGCTCGCCAAGTTCCGTGAGCTGGCGCCTCAGATCGATATCGTCATCACCACCGCCCTCATTCCCGGCCGCGATGCGCCGAAGCTCTGGCTCGCCGACATGGTGGCGATGATGAAGCCCGGCTCCGTCATCATCGACCTCGCCGCCGAGCGCGGCGGCAATTGCGACCTGACGGTTCCCGACCAGCGCGTCGTGTCCGACAGCGGCGTCATCGTCATCGGCTATACCGATTTCCCGAGCCGCATGGCCGCGCAGGCCTCGACGCTCTATTCCACCAACATCCGCCACATGATGAGCGACCTCACGCCGGCCAAGGACGGCGCTGTCGTCCACAACATGGAAGACGACGTGATCCGCGGCGCGACCGTGACGCATGAGGGCGCCATCACCTTCCCGCCGCCGCCGCCGAAGATCCAGGCGATCGCGGCCGCCAAGCCGAAGGAGAAGGTGAAGGAACTGACGCCGGAGGAAAAGCGGGCCCGCGAGATCGCCGCCTTCAAGGCGCAGACCCGCAGCCAGGTGATGATGCTCGCCGGCGGCGGCGCGCTGATCCTCCTCGCCGGCCTCTATGCGCCGGCCAGCTTCATGAGCCATTTCATCGTCTTCGTGCTCTCCTGCTTCATCGGCTTCCAGGTCATCTGGAATGTCAGCCATTCGCTGCACACGCCGCTGATGGCCATCACCAATGCCATCTCCTCCATCATCATCCTCGGGGCCCTGATGCAGATCGGCTCCGGCAACTGGCTGGTGATCATCCTTGCCGCCCTCTCCGTGCTGATGGCAGGCATCAACATCGTCGGCGGTTTCATGGTGACGCGGCGCATGCTCGCCATGTTCCAGAAGTCCTGAGCCGGGGGAGTAGACCTATGGAATACGGATTCACCACAGCGGCCTATGTGGTCTCGGCCGTTCTCTTCATCCTCTCGCTCGGCGGCCTCTCCGGCCAGGAAAGCGCCAAGCGCGCCGTCTGGTACGGCATCGTCGGCATGGCGCTCGCCGTAGCCGCGACCCTCTACGGGCCCGGTGCCGGCAACTGGGGCGTCTCGCTCGCCATGATCGTCATCGGCGGCGCGATCGGCTGGGTCGTCGCCCAGCGCGTGCAGATGACGGAAATGCCTCAGCTCGTTGCCGCCATGCATTCCCTCGTCGGCCTTGCCGCCGTCTTCATCGGCTTCAATGCCGAAATCGAGATGTGGCGCATCGCCTCGACGCTGTCGGGTGCGGGCATCGCGGGCTGCGATCCCCTGATGAGCGCCATTGACTGCGCGGCCACCCTCGGCCAGCCGAACCTCTTCGCCGACTTCCACGGCTTTGCGCTGAAGGTCGCGCAGAAGACCCTGCCGGAACTCTCGGTGCTGAAGATCGAGGTCTTCCTCGGCGTCTTCATCGGCGCCGTCACCTTCACCGGCTCGGTCGTCGCCTATGGCAAGCTGGCCGGCAAGATCGACGGCAAGGCGACGAAGCTGCCCGGCGGCCACCTCTTGAACGCCGGCGCCGCCATCGGCTCGCTGCTGCTGCTCGTGCTTTATTTCAATGGCGCCGGCAGCTGGACGCTGATCCTGATGACGCTGCTGGCGCTCTTCATCGGCTATCACCTGATCATGGGCATCGGTGGTGCCGACATGCCGGTCGTGGTCTCCATGCTGAACAGCTATTCCGGCTGGGCGGCGGCGGCCATCGGTTTCTCGCTGTCGAACGATCTCCTGATCGTCACCGGCGCGCTGGTCGGCTCCTCCGGCGCCATCCTCTCCTACATCATGTGCAAGGCGATGAACCGCTCCTTCGTCTCCGTCATTCTCGGCGGTTTCGGCGGCACCACGGGTCCGGCGATGGAAATCACCGGCGAGCAGGTGGCGATCGATACCGACGGCGTGGCATCGGCCCTGAAGGAAGCCGACAGCGTGATCATCGTGCCCGGCTACGGCATGGCGGTGGCGCAGGCTCAAGCTGCGGTGTCCGAACTGACGCGCAAGCTGCGCGCCGCCGGCAAGACCGTCCGCTTCGCCATCCACCCCGTCGCGGGGCGCCTGCCCGGCCACATGAACGTGCTGCTCGCCGAAGCCAAGGTGCCCTACGACATCGTGCTGGAAATGGACGAGATCAACGAGGACTTCCCGGAAACGGATGTCGTCATCGTCATCGGCTCCAACGACATCGTCAACCCGGCCGCCCAGGACGACCCGAACTCGCCCATCGCCGGCATGCCGGTGCTTGAGGTGTGGAAGGCCAAGCTCGTCATCGTCTCCAAGCGCGGCCAGGGCACCGGCTATTCCGGCATCGAGAACCCGCTGTTCTTCAAGGAGAACACCCGCATGTTCTATGGCGATGCCAAGAAGTCCGTCAGCGAGCTGCTGCCGCTGATCGACTGATACGGCCGCATCCGGACCGCGCAGACCGAACAGGGCCCCGGCGATCCCAAGAGATCCCCGGGGCTTTTTGTTGACGACCACTTACCCTTTCGCCCTCCCCGCCCCGGTCGATCCTTGAACGTTCAAGTTTGCTTGGGTAAGAGATCGCCATGCGGTGACCAGCCGGGCTTTGGATCGGTGGCTGCGGCCCGCCGGAACGAGCACGGGCCGGGCCAGATGAAGGGAAATGAAGTGCCGGGATTCGACCTCGAGGCCGTCGTCCACGATACGCAGGAAGGCAAGAAGCCCGAGCTTCGGCTGTGGCTGCGGCTGCTGTCCACCACCAAGCTCATGTCCCAGGAAATCCGCCGGCGCCTGCGCCGCGAATTCGGCGCGACGCTTCCGCAATTCGACCTGCTCTCGCAGCTCTACCGCGAAAAGGATGGCCTGAGGCTCGGCGAACTCTCCAAGCGCACCATGGTCACCAATGGCAACGTCACCGGCCTTGTCGAGCGCCTGGAGGCGGACGGGCTGGTGAGGCGCGAGCGCCTGCCGGAGGATCGCCGCGTTATCGTCGCCTGGCTGACGGAAAAGGGACGCACCACCTTCGAGGCCATGGCCGAGGCGCACGAGAACTGGCTGAAGGAGATGATGGTTGATGTCGACCCCATCGTCATCGCCGGCCTTCTGACCCATGTCGGACTCGTCAAGCAATCCACCCGCAACCACCTCTCGGGCGACGAGAGCGACGAGGACTAACGGCAGGCAGGCGGGGGCCCTCCCCTGCCGCGTGGCACGGCCTGCGCGGAGGCTTATGGTTAACCGGGGGTTAACGGGGGGCTTTGGAACGGCCGCCTCGGTCGTCGGTTCGAGGCCCAAGATGACGGGACAAAGGGAGAGCCGGCTGTCATAGACGGGCCACGAGATCCTCGCAGCGTCCGCGATCGGGGAGCCCCGCCACCCCACACGCCGTCATCCTCGGCCACCGAGCCGAGGATCCACAGCCAAGGGCGCAGGGGGCGGCATGGATCCTCGGGTCAAGCCCGAGGATGACGGAGAAGGTGAGGGCTGCAACGGCGACGCCGAAACTGTGCGGCATCCACGATCGACCGCCCCCGTCACGCCCCGCCCTTCTCCTTGCGAAACGCCGTGTACAGCTCCGGCAGGCGGTCGGCGAGGAAATCGCCGAAATCGGTGGCGTCGCGGGCCTTGAGCGCCAGGGTGAAGCGGCGGCCGTCGGAGGTGATGTCGGCGGCAACGCCCTTGTCGTCGGCGGCCCAGCTGCGGCTTTTGACGGCGGGTTTTACCCTCGACGGCTTGCTGGAGGCCTTCAGAACCGTCATCAGCCGGTTGAAGCGCTCGTCGCTCGAAAGCGCCGTCATCTCGGCGCCTGAAAGCACCGCCCTCGCCTCCTCCAGCCGCGCCGGCTTTTCGAGCAACTGTTTCATCTCGTACCAGCGGTCACGGCCGATGCCCTTGGCAGCGCCGATCGCCTCCAGCACGTCGCCGGGAATGGCGGTGACGGAGAGCATCTTGGAGAGCGTGCTGCGATCCACCGCCAGCGCCGTCATCACCACGCGGTTGTCATTGTCATAGGCAAGGCGCGCGACCCGCTCGGCAAAGACGGCGCGCTCGATGAAGGAGAGATTGGCGCGGGCCGAATTTTCCTGCCCCTGGGCGATCACATGGGCGCGGTCATCCATCTGCTTGATGACGGCACGCACCTTGCGCTCCAGCCGCGCGGCGGCGCGCACACGGCGATGGCCGAAGACCACCATGTAGCGGCCGGGCTTCGACGGATGCGGGCGCAGCAGCACGGGACTGTCCTGGCCGCGCTCGCGGATCGCCTCCACCAGCGCCTCGAACTCGGCATCGTCATCCGCCATGCGGTCGCGCACGAAGGAGACGTCGATGTCGGCGGGGGCGATCTCCACCACCGTCTCGCCTTCCAGCAGCTTGTCGGCCTGGGAGGCCATCTCGTTGATGGAACTGAGGATCGACTTCGAGGCGCCCTTGATCGTATAGTCGAGCGCCACGCGGCCCTCCTCGGCCGGCTTGTCGTCCATCACGTTGGCAAAGGGGTTCTTGCGCGCCATGCCGCGTTTCCTCTCCGTCTAATTCCTTGAAATCTCTTCCGAAATAACCCGTTTTTACGGCCGTCAACACCGCACGTCCGTCAAAGCCGTCCCCAGACCCGGTGAATGAGCCCCTGAATCTCGAAATTCACCGCATCCATGCATTCGATGGCGCGGTCATAGGTTTCGCGCGTGAAGGCGGCGCGGTCAACCTCGTAGAGCGTCTGCTTGGTGAGGCCCGCATCGGAAATCGCCGTGGTCTTCAGCATCGGGCTTTTCAGGATCTCTTCGGCGAACATCGACTGCATGAAACCGAGCATCTGCACCTGCGGCACATCCTGCGGCTCGTAGCGGGTGATGAGATAGCGCAGCCAGTCCATGCGCACATCGGCGCCGGCCTGCTTGATGGTGCGGGTGATGTTGCCGAGCATCAGCAGGAATTGCGACATGGACATGAGGTCGAGCATCTGCGGATGCACGGTGATGAGAACCGAGGTCGCCGCCGTCAGCGCCGTCAGGGTGAGGTAGCCGAGCTGCGGCGGGCAATCGACCACCACCACATCGTAGCGCTCGTCCAGCTCCGCCAGCGCCTTGCCGAAGCGGGTGAAGAAGCGCCGCCCCTCGCCGCCGCCCTGCATGGCGAGCGGCGTGTCATACTCGTATTCCTGCAGCTCGAGATTGGCCGGGATAATGTCGAGGCCTGGAAAATTGGTGGGCATGACGATATCGGCGATCGCCTTGCGCTGCTCGTCGTAGCGGATCGCATCGTAGAGCGAGGGATTTCGATCGAGCTCCGGCTGGAAACCGTGCAGGGCCGAGAGCGAGGCCTGCGGGTCGAGATCGACGGCGAGCACGCGGTGGCCGGTCAGCGCCAGATGCTGGGCGAGGTGGGCCGTGGTCGTCGTCTTGCCGCTGCCGCCCTTGAAATTGACGACGGCGATCACCTGCAGCTTGTCGCCGGGCTTGCGGTGCGGCACGTATTTCTTCGCCTCCGCCTTGCCGGTGCGATCGAGGAAGAGGCGCAGTTCCTGCATCTGCTCGGCCGTGTAGAAGCGCCGCCCGCCCGACGCCGTCGTCGGCACCGGGCCCTTGCCCTCCAGATGCAGGCGCTTGAGATTGTTGGGGCTGACGCCGAGGTAATGGGCGACTTCCGCCATGGAAAACTGCCTGAGCGTCTTGCGCGCATTCGGCGGAAACTTTTCAAGACGCAACTGGTCGAGCTTGCGGGAAATCTCCGCACCCTGGTTCAGGATCTTGTCGTCGAATTCGAAGGCGGGCAGGGCGGGAAAGTGCTGCATGGTGTCTCACCGGGTTCTGGCGGCAATTTCGGCCACGGGGCCGATCTGCCGCTATTATGGTGTGATTTGCGGGAATCGCACAAGTCTTAGGGTCAAAACCCGATCAGGATAGGTGTTCTGCAAGGTCAATTTTGCGTCTGGGTAGGAGGGAAGGTGCAGGAAATGCGCATCATTTTCAAACCTTTCCGACGT
>NZ_FTMB01000008.1 GCF_900155885.1 Rhizobium sp. RU20A | reverse complement strand
CCGCCGCTTGCCGCCGCTGGTACGCCTGAACCAGTCCATCGCGCCGTCTTCGGTCATCTCGTCGGCTTTCGACACCACAAAGGCGGTTTTCGGGTCGGGCCGTGCGCCGCGCGGCCACTGGATTTCGCCAGGCCGACGGCGATCCGCCGGCGGGATTGAAACGATGATATTGTCGAGGCGGACATCCTCGCCGCGCTCGCCGGCGTAGCGCAGCGCCCTGTTTTCGGAGGGTGCGCGCGTGGTTGCCACCAGCATGTCCACCTTGCCGACCGTGGAATCGCTGACCTCCATCGGCTGCAAAACATCCGCGCGGTGACCGCAAGCGGTCAATGCCAGCACAAGCCCCAGCAGCATGGCCCGACGTAGACAGCCAGTCGTGGAAGGCCGCGCTACCGGCGCGGCCCCCCTGTCATGCGTTTCCTGCACACAATCAACGACCATGGGCCGGTATCCCCTGTTCCGCCCCGGGATCTGCGGCGCTGTCATTGACGATCGTCTTGCCCTGTTCGACAAAAAG
Organism: Rhizobium sp. RU20A; assembly: GCF_900155885.1. Classification (GTDB taxonomy): domain Bacteria; phylum Pseudomonadota; class Alphaproteobacteria; order Rhizobiales; family Rhizobiaceae; genus RU20A. The sequence goes on along the minus strand of NZ_FTMB01000008.1, from coordinate 167,939 downwards.
CAGCCAGAGCAGCAGGCAGGGCAGCAGCGTCAGCGTCAACACAGTCGCTGCCGCCAGGCCACCGATGATGGCATAGGCCATCGGGCCCCAGAAGATCTGGACTGCAATGGGGACCATTCCGAGGATGGCGGCCAGTGCCGTCAAAAGAATCGGCCGTGACCGGTGGACGGCAGCATGCACGATCGCCGCGCGGATCGCCTCACCTCTCGAGACATTCTGGTCGACCTCCTGGATCAGAATGACGGCGTTGCGGATGATCATGCCGCATAGCGCGATTACGCCGAGCTGTGCAACGAAACCCATCGGCGTTCCGGTCGGCTGCATCGCCGCCACAACCCCGATCAGGCCGAAGGGCGCCATGGCGATGGCAAGTCCCATACGCGAGAAGCTCTGCAACTGGACCATCAGCAGTGCGACGATAACGATCAGCATGATCGGCAGTACCGCGAAGACGGAGGCATTGCCCTTAGCAGCTTCTTCAGTGATGCCGCCAGACTCAATCTGATAGCCGATCGGCAGGGTTTCCCGGAGTGCATCGAGGGAGGCGTTGACCTCGGCAGCCACGGTCGCTGGCTGCATGCCCTTGGGAACATCGGCCTGGACCACGATCATCGGGCGGCCTTGACGGTGCCAGATGACCGGCTCTTCCATGCCATACTCGATCGTGGCGACCTGGCGCAGCGGCACAGAACGACCGTCGCTGGCGCGCAGGTTGAGGTTGCCGATCGTTGCGATCGACGTCCGATCGGCCTCGATGCCCTTGACCACGACATTGACCAATCGGTCGCTGTCCCGGACAGTGGTGACCGTGGAGCCGGCGAAGAGTGCGGAAATCTCGCTCGCCACGGATTCCGAACTCATGCCCAGCGCCCGCGCCTCGACCTGATTGACGACGACGGTTACGCGTCGCTGTGGTTCACCGGCTGTCAGGTTTACGTCCCGCGTATCGGCGTTTTCGCCGACCACATTCGCCACCTTCAACGCTAGTTCCCGCACCGCCTTGTAGTCGTCCCCAGTGACGCGATACTTCAGCGGCCAGCCGACCGGAGGGCCGAGTTCAAGCGGCGAGACGCGGGTCGTGACGTCTGCGAAATCCTTTTGCATGGCTTGTGCAAGACGGGCACGCACGGCGTCGCGTTCGTTGACGCCCTTTGTAACGACAACCGTCTCGCTGACATTGTCGTTTTCCAGCAGCAGGTCCATCGGCAGGTAGAAGCGGACCGAACCCGAGCCGACATAGGTGGTGAAGTGAACAACGTCCTCGTCCGTCTTCAACAATGCCTCGAGCCTTCGGGCCTGCTCTTCCGTCGCCTCGCGCGAGGCATTCTGCGGCAGGGTGAGGCTTACGAGCAGCTCCGGGCGGTCGGAGGCGGGGAAGAACTGCTGCTCGAGCCTGGTGGCGCCGAGGCCGGAGAGAAAAAGCAGGCCGATTGCCGCGCCGAGCGTTACCCAGCGATGGTCGAGCGACCAGTTCAGCGCCCGCTTGTAGGCGGCCATCACGCGACCGTCCTGATCGGAGTGACGCTCCATGGTCTTGGGCAGGATCCAGGTGCCGAGCAACGGGGAAAAGAGCACCGCCACGATCCAGGACGCCAGAAGCGAGATCAGCACCACCATGAACAGCGAGAAGGTGTATTCCCCCGCGCTCGACGCGGCGAAGCCGACAGGAATGAAGCCCGCGATCATGACGAGCGTGCCCGTCAGCATAGGAAAGGCGGTGGTCTCATAGGCATGACTCGCCGCGACTGCCCGGTCTTCGCCATTTTCGAGGCTGGAGACCATGGTTTCCACCGTAATCATGGCGTCGTCGACCAGAAGGCCAAGCGCGATGATCAGGGCACCGAGCGAGATGCGCTGCAGGCCGATGCCGGCGAGATCCATGCCGAAGAAGGTCATCGCCAGCACGAGCGGGATCGAGGCGGTGATGACGAGACCTGCCCGTGTGCCGAGGGAGACGAAGGAAACCGCGATCACGATGACGATCGCCTCAATCAGCACCTTGACGAAGCCGCCGACGGCATCCTTGACGACGGTGGTCTGGTCGGCCACCTGGATCATCTCGATGCCGTGCGGCAGTTCGGCGGCAATCTCGGCCATGCGCCCCTTCAGGGCATCGCCAAAGTCGAGCAGGTTGCCGCCCTCGGACATGGAGATGGCAAGGCCGATCGCCGGCTCGCCGTTGACCCGGAACGCCGGGGCCGGCGGATCCACCAGGCCGCGCTGGATGGTGGCGACGTCCTCCAGCCGGATGAAGCGGTCGCCGACGCGGAAGGTCAGGTCGTGCAGGCTCTTTTCCGACACGAAGGCGCCGCTGACGCGCAGCGACACGTTTTCGCTCTCAGTGCGCACCGTCCCGGTCGGGGTAACCGCGTTCTGGGCCCGGATCGCCTCTATCGCAGCGGCGGGATCGACGCCGAGGCTGGCGAGCCTGACGGACGAGAATTCGATGACGATCTCCTCTTCCTGAACGCCGAGTACGTTGACCTTACCGATGTCCTTGATCGCAAGAAGCTCGGACCTGACCGTCTCGACGCGGTCTCGCAGTTCGCGTTTGGAGAAGCCCTCCGCCTGAAAGGCGTAGATACTGCCAAAGGTATCGCCGAACTCGTCGTCGAAGAAGGGGCCCTGAACGCCCTGGGGCAGGGTCGGCGCAAGGTCGGTCATCTTCTTGCGCACCTGGTACCAGACGTCGGTGACCTCTGCCGGCGGCGCATCGTCGCGCAGATTGACAAAGATCACCGACTGGCCGGCGCGCGAATAGCTCTGGGTGTGGTCCAGATAGGGCGTCTCGGAGAGCTTCTTCTCCAGCTTTTCTGTCAGCAGATTGACCGTATCCGTGGCGCTGGCACCGGGCCACATGGCCGAGACCACCATGGTCTTAATGGTAAACGGCGGGTCTTCGTTGCGCGACAGGCGCTGATAGCTCCAGATGCCGGCGACCATGGTCAGGATCATCAGGAAGATGACCAGCGACTGGTGCTGCAGCGCCCAGGTCGAGAGGTTGAATTTCCTGCCGTGCGGCTGCGATGTCTTGCCCATTACCGTGCCTCCTCGGTCTCGAGCTTAACGGCTTCACCGTCACGCAGCTTGCTGACTCCGGCCGTCGCGACGATGTCGCCGGTCTCCAGGCCTGAGGAAACGTATATTGCCCGGTCGTCGTAGCGGTCGATTTGAACGGTCCGATAAGAGAGCTTGCCCGAGGCCGTGTCGAAGACGAACACGGCGGTGGCGCCGTTGTTGCTGGTCAGTGCCGAAGCCGGCAATTCCACCAACAGCTTGGGCGAAAGTACGATGGTGCCGAGCACGGCGGCGCCGAAAGGCATGTCCTGCCCCTTGCCGTCGAGCGAAACCTTGACCCGGAAAGTTCGGGTGATCGGATCCGCCGAGGGCGTCACCTCGCGCACAGTGCCGGTCGCGGTCGCCTCAGGGTTGGAAATCAGGCTGACCTGAACCTCGGTGGCCTCGGCACCCGAATGGAGCAGGCGCTCCGGCACGTCGAAGACGGCGTCACGCTCCTGGTTGGAGAGCAGCGTTACGACCGGCTGGCCGGCCTGCACGATCTGGCCGACATTCGCACCGACCGCCGAGACGATACCGTCGCGCAGCGCCTTGATCTCGGTATAGGTCAGCGTTTCATCGGCCTTCGACAGTGCCGTGGTGGCAGCCTCGAAACGGGCCTGCGCGGCCTGGAGGTTGGCTTCGGCCTCTTGCAATTGCGCCCGCGAAATGACGGTCTTGGAGAAGAGTTCGCGATTACGTTCGGCGGTCAGCCGGGCGAACTCCAGGGCCGACCGGGCGGTGGCCAGTTCGGCACGGGCAGTCCGCACGTCATTCTGCGCGGGCACCTTGTCGATGCTGGCGAGCAGCGCCCCGGCCTTGACCTCGACGCCGTTCTCGACGCGGAAGGTGAGCTGGCCGTCTAGACGGAAGCTCATCGGAGTCTCGTAGCGCGGGCGGATCTCACCGGTCTGGCTAACGGTCTCGCCGATCGAGCGGATCTCGACGACGACCGACCTAATCGGCCGCGGCCCCTTGGCTTCCGGCTCGGCTTCGCTGCACCCGGCAAGCAGGCCCAAGACACCCGCGAGAGCAACGTACTTCAGAATGCTGGTTTTCATAGTGAGGCTCCCTGCGGGCTGAGACCGCTGATGAACAATTCGATCATCTCGTCGACGAGCTGGTCGACATTCCCGAAGTCGAAATCGTTGAAGGTGGAGGCAAGGGTCACAATGCCATGCACGCCGGCCCAGATGATCTGCGTCGACCGCTCCGTATCGGCGGCGACGATAAGGCCTGCTGCGGCAGCCTTGGCGACCTGCCCGGCGAGTTGCCGGTAGGGAAGCATCGTCGCCTCGTCCTGCATCAGCGGAGAGGTGACACCCTGGTCGTTCTCCAGGAACAGCATGCGAAAGCGGTCCCTGTCTTCCAGGCCGAAGCCGGAATAGGCCTTCATCATGGACCGTATGGCCGACAACGGATCCTGCATCGTGCGATCAATTTCGCCGAAGCGATTTTGCAGGTCCGTGATCGCGTCACGACAGAAATCGACGATCAGTTCCTGCTTGCTCGGATAGTAGCGATAAAGCGCTCCGGCCGTCATGCCGAGAGCATCCGCCAGTCCGCGCATCGACAATTGGCCAAGGCCCTCACGCCCGACGATCTTTGCAGCGGCCGCCAGGATGGTCCTGCGAAAGCTTCGGATCTCTTCTTCGGTCAATGCGGGCCTCGGCATGAATTTTCCTCACCATAAGTAAATATGACGCGTTTAATAAACGCGTTCAATGAACGCGTCAAGGCCCACGAGCCTCGCGATGAGCTGATTGCAGGGGGGATCAAGAATAGCAGTTCAGAGCGATATCTCAGCCGATCTGTGTCAGGCGCCGGCAATGGTCGGCACCGTGATCTCGGAAACCGGCGGCAGGCCTTGCTCGATATCTGCAAGAATGCTCAACAGCTTCGTGCGAGGGAGCGCGGTGCTGTCGTAATGGATTTGAAGCGAACAGATAGGCAACTTGCTGCCCAAGGGAAACAGCCGCCGCATGCAGTTTCGCGCGCACCTCATCGGATAGACCCGGTGCAGGCGTCTCCTCGATAACTTTCTAGTTTCGGCGTTGCAGCGAGCAATCGCATTCGCCGTGCGCGATCACCCGGCCATTACCGTCGCCGAAAATCTGCACTTCCGTATGGCGGGCTTTGGAAACGAAACGCTCCAGATAGACGCGCGCATCACCGAAGCTCGATTTCGCCGTGCGCTGCACGCTATCAAATGCGGCAGCCAGGGCGTCGGCAGTATCGCAAAGTTGCATGCCTTTGCCGCCGCCGCCAGCGGTGGATTTCAGCATCACAGGATAGCCAATCTCATCGGCTGTCTTCAGCGCCTACTCGCGGCTATCGAGCAGGCTGGAGCCAGCGCTAACCGGTTGCGGTTCCATCCGTCAAATCTTTTAGTTCGACGTGTTCGGAGTAGGGCGCTATGCGAAGCGCACAGGCGAGGCGCGCGCATTCCTCATGAGCGAAGTGAATGGCGGCTTCCTCATTGCAAAAAAGGCCGCCGACCAGGCCAGCCTCATCGCGGACGACCCACCAGCCGTGATGGTCTTGCCCGACGGTAAAGCGTGCGTGCCGCTTCTTTAGTGTTGTGGCCTGAAATGACCGAAGCATGTGATTTTTCCTTCATAGGAACAGATTGAAATATCAAACAGCGTCAAGCCAGCGATAAAAAGCGTCGAGCGGCATCGTAAACTTAACGGCAACGAGGGCAGGCCATTGTACCTGCCTATTTCTCCGATCATGCTCGGGCGATTTTCGCCCACAGGTTCAGCGCCGCTGAACGCAATTCGCGATGATGACCGGAGGAGATGTCGTGGCGGGGGATGTGGAACAGGTTGGCGATGGGATCGTGGATGGAGACGAAACGCTGAAGATGTCGCCTTGACTTGAAGCGTTTCATAATCCGCTCTCGCCGCCGGATTGGCTGATGGGAATTCTCTGCTCGATTGTTCAAGCCCTTGTGAGAACGATGTTCAACACCGGGCATGATCTCGCGCTTTGCGGCGTCGTAGGACCGGAGCTTATCGGTAATCATCACCCGCGGCGCGCGCCCCTGGCTCTTCAACAGCTTGCGCATCAGACGCTTGGCCGCCTTCGCATTTCGGCGCTTTGCACCAGAACCTCGAGCACGAAACCGTCCTGATCGACAGCACGCCAGAGCCAGTGCTTCTTGCCACGGATCGAAACGACTGCCTCATCGAGATGCCACTTGTCTCCGAGCCGACCAGCTGAACGGCGACGGATCTCGGTGGCGAAGGCCCGCCCGAATTTCTCCGCCCACAGCCGGACTGTTTGATGCGAGACAATGATCCCTCGTGCCGCAAGCATGTCCTCGACCATTCGTAGGCTAAGAGGAAAACGGAAGTAGAGCCAGACAGCGTGCGCTATGATCTCGGCGGGGAAACGATGGCGGCGATAGAGCGGGTCACGGTTTATCATACCCTGTCATCTCACAGCCACGTCCACGTTTCGTTAAGTTGACGATGCCGATGGCGTTCTCGTCGATGACGAGGATCGTGAGGTCGGCGCTGATCCTTGAGGTGCTCACAGAGGCGAACCGATGAAATAACAGGCAAAACTTGCGCCCGCCGCCGTCAGGGACAGAGGCGACGACAGGCGGCGATGCGCCATCCCGGCAATCGACAGGCTGAGCAACAGGAGCAGGGACGTCGTCAGCATATCCGGCGCCGCCGATACAAGGGCGAGTGCGCTGAGGAGCAGGCTCGACGCGATCGCGGCCTTGAGCAGCATGACCCGCGATACGCCGTCCGGCGCCAGGTAGACGGGCCAGAAATCGGCCCAACTCAGGCCGATCACGATGCAGAGAAGGGGTAGGGTGGCGAAGCGGGTCTCCTGTCGCGCCTCGGAAAGAAGCAGGAAACATGCCACACCGCGCCATGGCGGGCTCCCGTGGCCGAGAGACGGCCACGACCCGGCCGGCGACATCCGGTCGCGGCGGGCCGGAGTTGCCATCGTCACGTCACGCCCAACAGCCGGGCGACGGCGGCCGCGTCGATGGCTTCGATCCTATAGCGGTCGTTGGCTGTTCCGCCGGTCGTCTCGGCCGCGACCATCGCATTGACGACGGCTTCCTCGATGCTTTGCACGGCCGCCTGGTAGACGGGATCGAGGAATTCGTCGTTGAGCATGTCGAGGCTCAGCATCGGCGCGGCCCGGTGGCGCAGCGGATGGGGGTTGGCGGTCGAGAAGGCGAGGAAGATGTCGCCCGAGCTGTTGCCCCCGACGGTTCCGTTCCGGCCGATGCCGATAGCGCCGCGCCGGGCGAGTTTCTGCAACTGGTGCGGGGCGAGCGGCAGATCCGTGGCGATGACAACGATGATCGAGCCGCGCTCCGCTAGCCCCGGATCGGCCTGGGCGAGATCCTTGCCCACGGCGCGCCCGGCAATGGTCAGCCAGTCGCGCTGGCCGTGATTGGCCTGCACCAGCGCGGCCACCGTGAACGGCGATGCCCCGATCGCGATGCGGCGCGAGGCCGTGCCCGTGCCGCCCTTGAAGCCGTAGGCGATCATGCCCGTGCCGCCGCCGACATTGCCCTCCGCCACCGGCCCGGACGCGGCGCCGTCCAGCGCCTCGAAGACGTGGTCGAGCGTGACATGCTGGCCATTGATGTCGTTGAGGAGCCCGTCATAGGTCTCCGCCACGACGGGCAGCAGCCAGAGCGGATCGTCGCCGTCGAACGTCTCGGGGTAGCGCTCCAGCATCCAGCGGATGGCGCCGTGATGGGCCATGCCGACGCTGTGGGTATTGGTGATGAGCACCGGACCGACGAAATAGCCGCCATCCTCGATCCAGTGCGCGCCCGTCATTTCGCCGTTGCCATTGAAGCGATGCAGGCCGGCAAAGACCGGAACGGGCTCCGGCGCGGTCGCATGCGGCAGGATGGCGGTGACGCCGGTGCGCACCGGCAGGCGTCGGCCCGGCCGGGGCGTCTCGTTGATCAGCGTGGAGAAGCCGACGTGGAGGCCCGGCACGTCAGTCAGAGCATTCAGCGGACCCGGCGTGCCATCGAAGGGAATGCCGAAATCCCGCGCCCGGCGGGTGGCGCGGGAAAGGGGCGGGGAAGGGGGAGTGTCCGCGTTGTCAATCATGGCCGGCTTCCGGGAAAACGTGCGCTCAGGCGAGGGTGACGGTGACGGCATTGGCGATCAGCCGATCCCGCAAGGGCGCGACCGGGGCCGCGTCGGTGACGAGATCGCTGATCGCGCCCCAGGGCGCATAGCGGGCCGGGAACAGGCGATCGTGCTTGGAATGATCGGCCACGACGAGCGTGCGTGCAGAACGCGCCATCATCGTCGAATAGACGGCGCCGCATTCGATCAGCGCGTCAGACGGACCGTCGGAGCCGAGACCGCTGGCGCCGAGAACGGCGACATCGGCGTTGAACCCATGCAGGAACGTCACCGCATGGGCGCCGACCGTGGCGCCTTCGGTGGCGTGGTAATCGCCGGGCAGCATGATGACCTTGATCGTCGGATTGATCGCCAGCACGGTCGCGACCCCGAAGGAATGGGTGAGAACGGTGATGTCCTTCATCTCCACCGCGATCCGCCGTGCGGTATGCACCGTTGTCGCGCCGGAACCGATCATCAGCACGCGCGCGCCCTTGAGGATCTGCACCGCCGCGCGCGCGATCCGTTCGCGCTCGGCGACGAACAGCATATGCCGTTCGGTGACGGAGGGCTCGGTGGAAAGCGAGCGCACCGCGCCGCCGTAGGTGCGGTTCAGCAGGCCCTGTCCGGTCAGCTCGTCGAGATCGCGGCGGATCGTTTCCGTGGATACGTCGAGGCGGCGCGCCAGTTCGGCCACCCGCAGGCTCGGCGCCTGCGTGAGTTCGGTCAGGATGCGCTCCTGGCGCAGGCTCTTCGGTTTCTTCATCCTGCATCGCCCATCTGCTGCCGGCCGGCTTTATCCGCTTCGCCGTCTGGCCCGAACCGGCCAGCGTGGCGATAGCCTTCCTTCTGGCAAGAAAGAACGGCGCGCACAAGCGGCCTGCGCCCACACCTTTCCGCCACCTCGTCAGGCCGGGAGATAGCCGATCAGCTCATCGGTCGTCATCACATTGGCGTAGATCATGTGCAGCCGCTCCAGTTCGCTGACGTGCAGGTCCATCGCGCCAGCCGCGCAGGCATCGTCGATCACGATCACGTCGAAGCTTTCATCGGCAAGGCTGCGCACCGTGGAGGACACGCACTGATCCGTGAAAATGCCGCTGCAGACCACATGGGTGATGCCCATATTGGTGAGGACGAGCCGCAGGTTCGTGCCCGTCAGCGCACTGTCCGTGGTCTTCGTCACGACGATCTCGTCGGGCCGCGGCGCGATCTGCGGCAGGATCTGAGAGGCAGCCTCGTCCTTCGGCAGCAGCAGGTTGTTCCAGCCAGGCTTGCGCTGGCTGAGCGACCGGTCGCGCCCGTCCGTGCGCAGGCAGGCGATGCGCGCAAAGAGCACGTCGAGCCCACGCGCGCGGAAATGCTCGATGAGACGCTGGTTGTTTGGAATGACCGTTCCGTGCATGCGCTCGTGAAACGGCGTCCAGGCATGGTAGCGGTCAAGCTCTGCCTCCGAAAGCCCGGCCGGGTCGGGCCGTTCCAGATAGGTGTTCTGCATGTCGATGACGAGCAGCGCCACCTTGCCCTTTTCGAGCACGGGATAATCCGGCTCCGGGGCACCCTGGTAATAGAAGGACCGACGTTCGGTTTTCCAGCTCATCGCGTTTTCCTCATCCTTCCCGCCGGCTCTCATAGGTCCCGCTGGCGGCGGCGCAGGATCATGATGACCAGCCCGCCGGCCAGAAGCAGCGTTGCCGCCGACAGCGTGCTCATCGTGCCAAGTGCCGGCACCATCGGCGAATAGCCGGCCACCATCTTCGAATAGAGCCATTTCGGGATCGTGGAATCAACGCCGGCCGTATAGAGCGACAGCGGAAAATTGCCCCAGGAAAGCAGGAAGGCGAAGAGCGCACCCGACCAGATGCCCGGCCAGAGGATCGGCAGGGTGATTTCTTTCAGGATGAACCAGCGGCTGGCGCCAAGATCGCGCGCCGCCTCCTCCAGCGTCGGATCGAAAGAATAGACTTGGATGGCAATGACGAGCGTCACGACCGGCACGATCCAGACAAGATGGGCGATGACGGCGGTCTGCCAGCTCGGATTGATGCCGATCGCATTGAACCACAGGAGAAGGGCGAGCCCCAGCACCGGCTGCGGAAAGAAGACCGGCAGAAGGATCGCCTTCTGGAACAGGCGCCGCCCCTTCCAGTCATAGCGGGCGAAAGCCAGCGCACCGAAAAAGGCGAAGAAGACCGAGACCAGCGTGACGATGAAGGCGATCAGCAGCGAATTCTGCACCAGCGTCTGGATTTCGAGCGAGGCAATGGTCTTGCCCCACCATTCCGTCGAGAAGACCTTGATGGGAAAGCCGAAATACCGTCCCTTGGAGAGACCGGCCAGCGCGCCGCACAGGATCGGCAGGTAAAGCGCGAAGACCACGAAGCCGGTCCAGACCTTGACGAAGGTGCGCGCGTGGATTTGCGAACGGGTTTCCATTCTCTCACCTCCTGCCGAGAATGCGGTCGAGGTCGAGCTTCGACAGCATGAAAAGCGCCAGACCGCTGACGATCACCACCAGCAGCAGCGCGAGCGCGGAACCGAGCGGCCAGTTCTGCGCATAGGTGAAGGCGATCTCGATATCCTGCGCGATGGTGATGACGGACTGGCCGCCGAGGATCTTGGATTCGGCGATCGCGCCTGCCCCCAGCACGAAGGTCAGCAGCATGCCGATGAGGATGCCGGGCATGGCGAGCGGCAGCTCGATCTCGCGCCAGATCATCAGCCGTCCGGCGCCAAGGTCCCGCGCGGCATCGACGAGATCACGCGGGACCATCGCGAGACCCAGCGACATCGGAAACAGCATGAAGGGGAGATAGACATAGAGCATGCCGAACAGCGTGGCGCCCGGCGTGTAGAGCACCTCCGGCCCGCCGGAAAAGCCGAGCCATTTCAAGGCGCCATCCATCACCCCGTTCTTGATGAAGAACAGCACCCAGCCGTAGAGGCGGACATTTTCCGACACGAAGAGCGGAAAGACGAAGAGCACGCTGACGAGCCCCGCCCATTTGCCGAACATGCGGTTCAGGCCATAGGCGATGGGATAGGCGATGATGGCGAGCAGCACGGTCGTTGCCAGCGCGAAGCAGAGCGACCAGACAAAGGACGTCCACACCGTGTTCGACGGCTCGACGATCGCCGCGAAATTGGCGAGCGTGAAGGAACGGAAGACGTCGAAGCTCTTCGGTGTCGCAAAGGCATAGGCGGCGACCGTGACCAGCGGGGCGAGGAAACCGAGGACCAGCAGGAGGATGACCGGCGAGGCCGCGCGCAGCCCGACCGGAATGGCGGGACCAGCGGCCCGTTCGCCCGTCGCCTGCGCGGAGGAGGTGGCGGAGGAGGTGATGGCGCTCATGGTCAGTCTCCCACCAGAATGGCGTCGCGCGCATCCCAGCCGATGGTGACCGTGTCGCCGGCGACCAGACCGCCGGCGGCCGCGCGGGCGACCTCGACGAGGTAGATACGCTCACCGGCATGCACCTGATACAGCATGCGCGATCCCAGCGAATATTCGTTGTAGATCCGGCCCGAGATCAGATTGTCGGCGCTGGACGGCCCCGTCACGAAGCGCATCGTCTCGGGCCGCACGATGACGGTGGCGGCCTCGCCGATATCGTCGCCGGCCGGCGCAACGACGATCGGGCCGCCATCGGCCTGCGTCCAGCCGCCATCGGCCGTGCGCCTGACGGGGAAGCTGTTCACTTCCCCGAAGAATTCGGCCACGAAACGTGTGGCGGGCTTCGTGTAGATCTCTTCCGGCGTGCCGATCTGCACCAGACGGCCGCGGCTCATCACGCCGACGCGGTCGGACATGACCATCGCTTCCTCGAGCGAATGGGTAATGTAGACGAAGGTCTTGCCGCTCTCGCGGTGCAGGTCCTTCAGCTCCTTTTCCAGCACCTTCTTCAGCTTGTAGTCGAGCGCCGAGAGCGGCTCGTCGAAGAAGAGGACATCGGGATCGTAGGCGAAGGCGCGGGCAAGCGCGACACGCTGCTTCTCACCGCCCGAGCAGCGCATGACGTTCTTCGCATAATAATGGTCGGGCAGGCGCACCATGCGCATGAATTCCAGAGCGCGGCGCTTGCGCTCCGCCGCCGGCACCTCGCGCACCTTCAGCGGAAACTCGATGTTTTCACCGACGGTCTTGTGCGGGAACAGCGCCAGCGACTGGAAGACGAGGCATGTCGGCCGCTTGTCGGCCGGCACGTCGTTGATGAGCGTACCGCGCAGCGTGATATAGCCGGAGGTCGGCGCCTCCATGCCGGCCAGCATGCGCAGCAATGTCGTCTTGCCGGAACCGGACGGGCCGACGATCGTGACGAACTCACCCTCCCTGATGTCGACGTTGATGCCGTCGACTGCGGCGAAATCGCCGAAGACCTTGCGGACATCCACCAGCTGCAGGACCGGCAGCGCCTTGGGCCGGGCGGCCGCTTCCCCATCTGTTTCCGTGTCGTTCACGGCGGGCGAGATCATCGCGATACCCATGTCAGTCTCCGTCCGGTCATGTCCGTCTCAGCCGCGCAGGCGCTTGGCGGCCGTCATCAGTTCCAGCGCCTTGTCGTAGTCGGGCACGATGTCGTATTCGGCCGAGCGCGCCATATCCTCTTCCAGCGTATCCCACTGGATCGCTTCCAGCTGCTCTGCGGTGAAAAGCTCGAAGCACTTGGGATTGCCCATCTGGCTGACCGGATTGAAGGTGCCCTCGGCGAAAGCGACGGTATGCGCGATTTCAGGCGCCTGCACATATTTAAGGAATTCGGTAGCGAGCGGCGAAAGCGCGGGATTGTTGACGGTCGAGGTGATCTCGATCCAGGAAATGCCGCCCTTGCCGTCGATCGGCCCTTTGAGCGGCGTGATGGCGCGCAGGTTCGGATAGCCATCGGCACGCGCGGGCGAGACCGAATAGGTGCCGCCGGTCATGTAGAGGTCGATTTCGCCGGAGACCAGCGCCTGGTTCAGCGAGGCCATGTCGCCCACCATCTTAGCGCCCTTGAAGACCTTCGCGGCCGTTTCCGAGAAGGCTTTCATCTCCGCCTCGTCATGGGTCTTGAACGGATTGATGCCGGCGACCAGGAAGATGTTGAAGACGTTCCAGTCATCCGATTCCTGGATGCCGTATTTGCCGGCAAGGGAGGGGTCGTTGAAGAGGTTCCAGCCCTGCTCCTCCGCCGTCGCCTTGCTGATCTTGTCCGTATCGACCACGAAGCTGTAGGGCCCGAAGCGCTGCGCCATGCCGAGCAGGTCCTTGCCGTCCTCGCTCATCGCCCAGCGGTAGGGCGCCTTGAAGTTCGGCAGCATGGTGTCGAAGAAGGGCTCGAACTCGGCGCGCGGCAACGGCTTGATCAGGCCGGCCGGCGCCATGACCTTGCGCGCCCAGGGATTGTTGACGTTGATGAGGTCCCAGAGCTTCGTCTCGCCGGCGCGCAGCCGGTTAATCATCGTCGGGTCATTGGTCAGGCTTTCGGCCTTCACCGTCGCCGAATGGCCGGAGCGGAAAGGATCGAGCACCTGGGCCGAATTGTAGCCCTCCCAGCACAGGATGTTCAGCTCCGTCTCGCGCGCGGCAAAGGCGCGGCTGGCCGAGGCCAGCGGCCCTGCAAAGGCAGCGGCGCCCATCATCTGCATCAGGTTGCGTCTGGACATTTTCATCGTCAGTTCCCCTTGTGATGCGGTCGGCGCCCGCGCCGCCGTTGCTCTCTTTTGTTGGAAGTGTGTCGCATGAATGTGTGATTTACAACATAAATTTTCTGCGCCATTGTGCATTGCGTCATCGATGACCAGGACGAGCGGGGCGCGTCACCGGAAAGCCTCCTTCGATCGCGGGACCTTCTAATACACTAGAATTGCAGTGATTTTCTTTTGGGCAGATCAGGCGGGCCGTGTGACTAGCTTTTAGTCTGACCGCTGAAAATTGGTGCAATGCTACAGAAAAGTGCCACACACCACAACAAAGAAGTGAGTGAGAAATGTTGAAGTCACTACAGGGGAAAACCGTCATCGTCACCGGCGCCAGTCGAGGCATCGGCAAGGGCATCGCGCTGCGCTTCGGCGCGGCGGGCCTCAATGTGCTGGTGGTCTCGCGCAGCCAGGCGGATGCAGACCGGGTCGCCGCCGGGATCGGCAGCCATGCCTCCGGTTTCGGCGCCGATGTCAGCACCGAAGAGGGTTGCCGCGCCATGGCCGAGGCCGCCGTCCAGCGTTACGGCGGGATCGATATCCTGTGCGCCAATGCCGGCATCTTTCCGGCCGCGAAGCTCGGCGAGATGACGGCGGCCGATTTCGATCATGTGCTGTCGACGAACCTGAAAAGCACCTTTCTCAGCGTTTCGGCCGTGCTGCCGGCGATGACGAAGGCGGGAGCAGGGCGCATCGTCATCACCTCATCGATCACCGGCCCCATCACCGGCTATCCCGGCTGGGCCCATTACGGCGCCAGCAAGGCCGGCCAGCTCGGCTTCATGCGCACGGCGGCCATCGAGCTTGCGCCGAAAAACATCACCGTCAACGCCGTCATGCCCGGCAACATCATGACGGAGGGGCTGGAGGGCAACGGGCCGGATTACATCGCCGCCATGGAAGCCTCGGTGCCGCTGCGCCGGCTCGGCAGGCCGGAAGACATCGCCAATGCCGCGCTGTTCTTCGCCTCGGAGGAAGCGGCCTATATCACGGGACAGTCGATCGTCGTCGATGGCGGGCAGATCCTGCCGGAATCGCTCGGCGCGCTCGAGGCGATGGGCTGAGACGACCGAGCTTGGCCGACCGGGCCGGGGACGACGAAGCCGGGCAGGGCATGACCGGCTTGCGGCTCCGCTTGTGCGGGGCGCGGCAGGTTTCCCCGATGCGCCTCAGCGGCGCGCGAGGATCGCGGCGAGCGTGTCGGAGAAGAGATCCGCGTCGGCCGCGGAGAAGCACAGCGGCGGGCGAATCTTGAGCGTCGCGCCGTATTTGCCGGCCGCGCCGATCAGCATGCCGTTCTCCCGCAGCGCGTTGATGACATGGGTCGCCAGCCGCGCATCCGGCTCGCCCGTGGCGGGAACGACGAAATCCAGACCGAGGAAGAGGCCCGCGCCGCGCACCGCGCCGATCTCGGTCCGGGCGGCCATCACGCCCTCCAGGCGGCGGCGGAAGTGGGCGCCGACATCGGCCGCCTTCTGCACCAGCCCCTCTTCATCCAGCACCCGCAGCACCGCGTGACCGGCCGCCGCCGCCACCGGATTGCCGCCGAACGTGTTGAAATAGCCCGTTTCCTCGCAGAAGCGCCGGACGAATTCCGGCCGCGTCACCACGCCGCCCATCGGGAACCCGTTGCCCATCGGCTTGCCCATGGTGACGATGTCGGGCACCACGTCGTGACGCTGGAAACCCCAGAGCCCCCCGCCCGTGCGACCGAAACCCGGCTGCACCTCGTCGGCGATCAAAAGCCCGCCGGCACGGCGCACGACCGCCGCCGCCGTCTGCATGAAGCCCGGCGGATCGGCGAAGATGCCGTCGCTGGAAAAGATCGTATCGACAATCAGGGCGGCGGTTGCGATGCCGCGCGCCTTCAGCGCCGCGATGGCCTCTTCGACGGAGGCCGCGAAACTGTCGGCCACATCGCGTCCATCGCGCGCAACGGGGGCCGGGATGACGGCCACGAAGGGCGCGGGCTTTCGCTTGCGCAGCGACGATGGCGAGATTTCCGTCACCAGCGCGGTATTGCCGTGATAGGCCGCCTCGGTGACGATAAAGCCTTCCGCCCCGGTGGCGATCCGGGCGATGCGCATGGCGAGGTCATTGCTCTCGCTGCCCGTGCAGGTCATCAACAGCGTGTCGAGCCCCTCCGGAAAACGCGACAGCAGGTCTTCCGCATAGGCATCGACCACAGTGTTGAGATAGCGGGTGTGGATATTGAGCTCCGCGGCCTGCCGCGCGATCGCCTGCACCACGCGCGGATGGCAATGGCCGACGGAGGGCACGTTGTTGTAGACGTCGAGATAGCGGCGCCCCTCGGCATCGTAGAGATAGGCCCCTTCGGCCCGGACCATCTCGATCGGCTGGTCGAAGAACAGCACGGACGATGCGCCGAAATTCGCCTGGCGCCGCGCCACCTTGGTCGCCAGTTGCGGCGAGAGCTGAGCCACGGCGGCGGCGTCGAAGCGGTTGAGGTCGAGAATTTCCGTCGTCGCAGCGCTCTTCGCCATCCTGCCTTACCCTTCCCGTGAGAGATAGCGCTCGGCGAGCGCCACCGTGCCGTCCGTGTAGGCCGTGCCGAGCGCCTGGGCTGTCGGCGTTTCCGCATGCGAGGCGATCCAGGCGGTCAGCTGCATGCGCCGGAGCATGATGAACATCGGCAGCGCCGCCGCCTGTTCGGCGGCAAGCGGCGCAGTGCGCCGGTAACCCTCCAGCCAGGCCTCCATCAGCTCCGGCACCGAGGGCTCGTGCTCGATGAAGCTGACGGCGGCGGCGAAATCATAGGCAAACCAGGAAAGGCCGCAGTCGTCGAAATCGATAACACCGAGCCTGTCGCCCTCGACCAGCAGGTTGGCGGCGCGCATGTCGCAATGGACCAGGCCAAACCGGTCGGCGCCATGGCCATAGGCGGCCGTCTGCCGCTCCAGAAGCGCGTGCAGGCGCTCCAGGATCGCCCGGCCGTCGGCGGTCAGGCCGAGTGCAGCGCGCCAGTCGCCCCAGTGCGCGCCCTTCCCGAGGATCCGGTCGAAATCCCAGGTCTTGCGCACGAAGCCCGCGGGACGGGTCCAGCCGCGGCTGTGGGCATGCAGCCGGGCATTGATTTCGCCGAGCGTGCCGTACCATTTGACCATATCTGCCTCCGCATCCGGCTCGCGGCCCGCCATATGCTCGAAGGCGACGGCATGGCGAAGGCTGGCGTCGTCCGAAAAACGCTGCAGCAGCCGGCCATCCGCCGCGGCCACCGGCTTCGGCGTGGCCACGACGCCATCGGCGCGCAACGCCTCGATCCAGGCGAGTTCGGACAGGATTTCCGCTTCGGTATGATAATCGGGGCGATGCACGCGGACGATCAGCTTGCGACCGTCGGACGGATCGTCGAAAAGAAAGGTCGCGTTCTCCGAAATCGTCAGCAGACGCAGCTGCGCCTCGGCGGAGAGACCCCAAGCCGGCGCGAGTTCCCGCACCCCCGAACCCAGCCGCGACAGAAAATCTTCATCATACAACACCAGAGCCGCCCCACCCGCCAATGAACATCAGAATCCAACACCATAAATGTTGGAATGACAACATTTATTTGATGGAAACACAACGAAATTGCGAGACAGCATCACCTCCGACACGGCGCTTGGGCACGTCCAGCAAAAGTGCATCGGCGATTTTGCGTCCGGGCTGACTGACAACAAAGAGATGCAGCATTTCAGGTAATCCCGTTTTCACCGGAAATGCTGAAGGGTCAAAACCCGGTCAGGACAGGCGTTCTGTCGAGGAGGATGGGATCGAATGGCAGCGCCAAAGCGCAAGGCATGGCAACGCTAGGCGCTAGGCCTTGCAGTCCGGGCGGGCCATTGCCCTGAACGTCATTTCGCGCGTCAGGATGCCCGTGGCCCGACCGCCTTCCGTCACAACGATGGTGTCATGCGCGGCAAGCAGCGGGAAACACTGGCCGATCGCGATCCCGGCATCGACGGTAGAGACCGGGAATGCCTCGCCCGTCGCCCCTTGCATGATAAGACGCGGTCCGCCTCCATCATTGACGATGATGCCCGGATGGTCGCGCAGGAGTGCCGCCGACCGTTCCGGCGTTGCCTCGGATGTCGTCAGGACCGGCACTTTCGTGAACGCCTCGCGGGCGTACAGGGCGCGCGAAAGATCGACCTTGCGCACGAAACGCTCGACATAGGTGTCGGCGGGGCGGAAGAGAATGTCCTCCCCCGTACCGACCTGGCGCAGCTCGCCATCCTTGAGGATGGCGATGCGGTCGCCGAGATACAGCGCTTCATCGAGATCGTGGGTGATGAAGATGATCGTCTTCTTCAGCCGCGCCTGGATGTCCTTGAGCTGCTCCTGCATATCGCTTTTGATCAGCGGGTCGAGCGCGCTGAAGGCCTCGTCCATCAACAGCACATCCGCTTTGGTGGCCAGCGCGCGGGCGAGGCCGACACGCTGCTGCATGCCACCCGAAAGCTGTCGCGGAAAGCGGTTCTCGAAGCCCTTCAGGCCCACAAGCTCCAGCTGTTCCATGCCGAGTTCGACGGCCTCGCGCCGGTTGACGCCCTGCAGGACGGGCCCGCAGATGGTGTTTTCCAGCACGGTCTGGTGAGGCAGCAGGCCGAAACGCTGGAACACCATGGAAATTCCTTCCCGGCGGAAGGCCAGGAGTTCGCGCGCATCCATCTCCATGATGTTGCGGCCATCGACCAGAATGCGGCCGGCGGTCGGCTCGATCAGCCGGTTGAAATGGCGGATGAGCGTCGATTTTCCCGAGCCCGAGAGGCCCATGATGACGAAGGTCTCACTGGGCCGGATCGAAAAATCGATATCCTTGAGGCCAACGACACACCCGGTCTTCCTGAGCACCTCCGCCTTCTCGGCGCCGGCCCTGATTTCCGCCAGCGCATCGCTCTGACGGCTGCCAAAAATCTTGTAGACCTTGTCGACACGGATCTTAACGTCGGAAGCGGTCACGGGCTCACTCTCCGCTGGCCAGATGTTTCTGGGAGCGCCGTCCATAGGACTGGGCGATACGATCGAAGATCACCGCGAGAAAGACGATGGCCATGCCGGCGATGAGGCCGCGACTGACTTCGAGCCGCTGGATGCCTTGCAGCACCTGGTAGCCCAGGCCGCCCGCGCCGATCATCGAGGCGATGACCACCATGGAAAGCGCCATCATCGTCGTCTGATTGATGCCGGCCATGATGGTCGGCAAAGCCAGCGGGATTTGCACCTTCAACAGCTTTTGTCGGGGCGTCGCGCCGAAGGCGACGATCGCCTCGACCACCTCGCCGTCGACCTGACGGATGCCGAGATCGGTCAGCCGGATCACCGGCGGAATGGCGAAGAATACCGTGGCGAGAATGGCGGGGATCTTGCCGGGGCCGAACAGCATGACGAAGGGAATGAGATAGACGAAGATCGGCAGTGTCTGCATGATATCGAGCAGCGGCAGGGCCAGAGACCGCAACCGGTTCGACTGCGCCATCAGAATGCCGAGCGGAATGCCGACAACGACGGCCACGACCGTGGCGGCCAGCATCAGCGCGATCGTCGCCATGGCATCGTTCCACATGCCGAGCGTGCCGATGAAGACGAGCATGATAACCGCACCGGCGGTCGCCTTGACGCTTCGGGAGGCCGAATAGGTGAGGGCGGCGATGGTGATGATCGTGACATACCAAGGCAGCCACTGCAGGAAGCCCTCCAGGCCGGCGAGGAACTTCAGCAACGGCATCATCAGCCGTTCGAACGTATCGCCATAATTCGTCACAACCCAGCTGAAGCCATCGTCGATGGCGAAGCGCAGACCGCGCGTATCGATGAGTTCAGGGAAATTATCCGCCACGGCGCGCGCCTTTCAAGGCTGGGTTCCCGCCAGCCGCGCCGCAACCTTGTCCGCAGGACGGACATCGCGCGGCAGCCGGCCAACGGGCGAAGGGCAGTAGGCGGGGCGGCGCTGAGGTGCGCACCGCCCCGGGGCTGAAACGTTACAGTGAGGCTTTGACCTTGGCCGCGACATCGGCCGGCACCCATTTGGTCCAGATCGTTTCGTAGTTCTTGAGGAAGTAGGTCGCGACCTCCTCGGGCGACGCCTTGTTGTCGTCCCCCCAGGCCAGCACAGTGCTGATCTCGTCGTTCGGCACCTGCATCTTCGACAGGAACGCGGCGACCTCGGGGGCCTTCTTCTTCAGGCTTGTCGTCACGGCCACGGCAACTTCGCCGACGGCCCAGCCGGTCAGTTCCGGCTTCTCGCATTTGGGATCGGTGAGGCAGGTGAACTTCGCCGCATCATAGGCCGGCATGTCGAGTTTCGTCAGCTTGTACTTGCCGATCACCTCGGTCGGGCCCCAGTAATAGCCGAGGAACGGCTTCTTGCGAGAGATCTGCCGGGCGATTGCGGCCTTCAGGTTGGCGCCAGAGCCGGTCGGATAGATTTCGTAGGTCTCTTCGAGTCCGAGCGCGTTGATGAGATTGTTGGTGATGATCTCGCAGCCCCAGCCGGGCGGGCAGGCATAAAGGCGCCCCTTGCCAGGATTGGAATCCTCCTCGAACACCTTCCAGTTCGCCTTGAGGTCGCTGACGGAGCGAATTTCCGGATGCGCCGCGGCGACGTAGTCCGGGATCCACCAGCCCTCCTGGCCGCCGCTCGCAAAGATGTCGCTGGCCTTGTAGACGGTGCCCTTGGCCAGCATCTGGTCCCAAGTTGCCTTCGTCGTGGAAACCCAAAGTTCCGGCGCGATGTCCGGCTCGCCCTTGGCCAGCATGGAGGAGGCCGTCGGCACCGTATCGCCGGGCACGATCTGCACGTTGCAGCCATACCCCTCTCCCAGGATCGCCTTCGTCACATAAGCGAGCGTTCCCGCCGAAAGCCATGTCATTTCGGCGACGGTGATGGGGTCGGTTGTGCCGCACTCCGCCGCCTTGGCAGCGGTCCCGCCGAAGGCCATGCAGGACAGGCAAAGGCCCGCAAGAATGGATGTCCTGATCTTCATTTCCGTTCCCTTCGTTATCGTTGCATGCTCCTCGAGGGTACGATGTCGAAAGCCACCATTTATATCAAACCGAAATAACTGATCCGTATTTCAGAAAAACTTTACTGGAGAAGGGCCTCGATGCGCGCAGCCAGCGCCGGATCGACGGGCACGCCTTCGCGCTCGGTGCGGGCGCGCGCAGAGCGCCGGCGGCCACCGGGAAGCCGGGCACCCTCCTGCGCGCGAACGGCGGCGAGCAGGCTCGCCACCTGCTGCGAAAAACCGCTGGAAAAGGCCAGGGGATCGAAGGCAATGAAACAATGGCCGGTCCTGGGCGGTCCTCCGGCCGCGCCGGAAAACGGGCTTGCATCCTTGCTGAGCAACGCCCCCGACAGACAGGAGGCAAGGATCTCGACGAGAAGCCCGGCGCCGAACCCCTTGTGCCCGCCAGCAGGTAGCATGGAGCCCTTGAGAGCGGCGTCCGGATCGACGGTCGGCCCGCCCTCCGCGTCGAGCGCCCAGCCGGGTTCGATGGGGCGGCCCTCGCGGGCGCGCAGCAGGATCTCCGACTTTGCCACGACGCTCGCCGACTGGTCGAGCACCAGCGCCGCGCCACCGGTCTCATCGGGCACGCCGAGCGCGAAAGGATTGGTGCCGATGATGGGAAGGCGGCCGCCGGGCGGCGCGATCGAGGCGGGCGCATGGGTGGTGCAAAGGCCCAGCAGGCCGGATTCGGCGATCCGTTCGGCGTGATGGCCAAGAACGCCGCAATTGTAGGAATTGAAGACCGTCATCGCTGCCACGCCGTTTTGGCGGGCGGCGGCGACGAAGAGGGGCCAGCCGGCATCGATTGCCGGATGGGCAAAGCCGGTGGCGGCATCGACGACGATAGCGCCGGGACGGGGGCGTGTCACGACCGGACGTGCGCTTCCGTCGACCTTGCCGCAGCGCACATGCTCCGCATAGATCGGCACATAGAGCAGGCCGTGGCTGCGGATGCCGTCGCGTTCGGCCAGCATGATCGAGCGGGCGACGGATGCCGCATTGTGCTGGCTGGCGCCTGCGGCGACGAGGGCACGCAGACACAGCGTCTCAATCGCGGCAAGCGTCATCAGGTCTTCGGTCATGCAACCATCCTCAATCGTTGTCGGTCGTGCCCGCACCGGCGCCGCGGTCGCGCGAAAGGTCCGACGCCGGCACATAGGTGCGCGCCGCAAGCGCGAGCGCCGCCGCATAGGCCTTCGTATCGGTGGCCGCTGGTCGCGCCGTGGCCGCGTTGGCAGGATCTGCAGGATCGGGCACGCCGCGCAGCATGGTTGCGCAGGGCGGCGGGGAAGCGCCATCGGCAATCCGTGACAGCCGGATCGTCCGGCCTTCCTCCGATTTCATTGCCAGGCAGCCGCTCGCACCGGCGAGGCCAAGCAGCAGCACGTCGCTTTCGGCAAGGCGCATTCCTGTCCGTTCGCCGCTGCACACCGCATCGACCATCGCCAGCGTAACGAGAATGACCTGCGGAGTTGCGAGCGCCTCGACAAGGTGGCTGAGGGCATCGACACCGCGGGACGAAAGCCAGACGACCGCAGTGCCGATCTCCTCGGCGATACCCTGCGGCAATCCCGCCCCACGCGCTGCTTTCAGGGCGAGCGACTGCACTTCGTTGTAGGAAAGCTGGATTGTCGTCATCTCAGCACCGGAAGCCAGCAATCGTCCGTTTCGCCGGCCAGGATGTCGTCGGGGGTCGGGGCGCCCTGGAACAGGGTGATGCGTGTCCAGCGGTCGGAGCGCGGGTCGAATTTCGAGGCGCCGAAGAAGGCGAGCTTGCAGCGCAGCATGTCGATCGGCAGGCAGCGCTCCGAAAGCAGATTGTCGCGGATTTCCGCATATGGGGCGGCAGCCGCCATCTGGATGCGACGAACGATATGGCGATGCTGCGGGAACTGAGCGAGAAAGGCAGCCACGGTCTGGTCGCCGGGCGCATCCGCGAGGTCGGCAGCGAGCCGCTGCGCTTGCCGGGCGATATCGAGCGGCTGTTCCAGTTCCGCGCCGGGCTCCGTGGCACGACGACCGAGGCGCGGTTCCAGCTTCTCTTCCGAGACATACCAGAACTGGGCGGTTTCAGCCGGCGCATCGAAGGCGAGGGCGCTCGCCCAGGCGTAGTGGTCTCGCACAAGCCCGCGAAGGGTCGCGACCGGCATGGCGCGCGTGAGCGTGCTTTCCCGCGCCCTCGCCATGCCCTCCGCAAGGTCGTCATTCTCGGCGCCCGCCATTTCGATGAGGAGGGCGACGAGCAGTTCCTGGAAGTCCACGGACAGGGCCTGCGACCGGTCCAGCAGAGACGCGACGGGAAAGGGTGTCGGCAGCAGCGTCTGCGGCGCAATCCATCCCTCGGCGTCCCGCCACTCCTGCCGCAGACGCAGAAGCCGCGCCATCAGGGCCGCATCGTCCACCGACCATTGGTCGAGATGCAGGGTCGCCTGCCGCCAGAGCGTGCCAAGGCGGTCACAGGAGGCTGCGTCCAGCGATCGCCTTGCCCTGACGCGGGCGAGGGCGGTTTCCCGCGCGACGACCCAGCTGTTCAGCAGCGCGGGGTGGTTGACCAGGAAGGGCGCCATGCCGAGGCCGGTGGAATTGCCGACCCCGATATGGCGGCGAAACTCCGGCGCCAGCGGCACGAAGGTTTCCGGCGCCCGGCAACGGGCAACGTGTTCGACCAGATCGTGGGAAAAGGCACGGATCAGCCACACCGTCAGCATCTCTGCCTGAAAGGGCCCGTCGAGGCCCTCCCGTGCGGCCAGCACGAAACGATCGGCAATCCCGAACTTGCCATTGCCGTAAACGGCGGTGGTGCGCAGCAGGTAACCGACTTCCCCCAGGCGCTGCCGATCCGGCTGTCGACCGTGGGCGAGGCTGTCGGCGACATGCTCGAAGAAGCGCACGGACTTGTTCGCACGGCTCAGCACGAGGTCGCGCGGACCGAAGCGCCCGGCCTCCTGACGTGGGGCATTGGCCCGCAGCCGCTCGATCTCGCCGGCATCGGGAGCGCCGTCATAGAGCACATAGCTGGTATCCCAGGCCTGCGCGATCACACGGTCGGAGCGCTGATCGTCGGCAAGGTGGCAGGAAAAGGCAACGAGACTGTAGTCACGGCCACCAAGCGCAACCGTGTAGACGGCATCGCCGAAGCCCAGATGGTCGATGTTCCAGACGCGGCGCTCCACCGTGCTGCCGTTTGCCGCAAGCCGGCGGATCAGGCTGCGCAGGAAGCTGAGGCGTGTCGGGAAGGAAGCACCCATGCGCTGGAGGCGCATGACGATATCCGGCGACCTGAGCGCCGGCGCCATGTCCGCTGTGGGATCGGCCGCGCTGCCCTTCATGGCATCGCCTCGAAGGAGGCGGTGTAAAACCGCAGCCAGTTGCCGCCCATGATGCCGCCGACTTCAGCGTCCGAAAAGCCGGCATTGCGCAATCCATAGCGCAGATTTCCGAGATCCGCATTGCTGTTGAACCAGTGCGGTTGCCGGGGAAAGCCCGCCGCGGCCGCCGATCCCTCGCCATAGTCCGTCGCCTTGGCCCAGCGGCCGTTGCGCATCCAGGTCACGACGGAATCGGGCTGGCCCTGGCACAGGTCGCTGCCGATGCCGATATGCTCCGCGCCGTAGCGTGCCCCGGCCTCGGCGACCATGGCGCAGAAGCTTTCCAGCGAACAATTCGACCCGTCCTTCAGGTGGTGCGGATAGAGCGACAGGCCGAGCATGCCGCCCGATTGCGTCAGGGCCTTCAGCACCCTGTCGGACTTGTTGCGCAGCGCCGGATGCCACCAGTGCGGATTGGCGTGCGTGATGGCGATCGGACGTGCCGAGAACTCGATGGCCTCCAGGGTGGAGCGTTCGGCGGAATGGCTCATGTCGATGACCATGCCCACCCGGTTCATCTCGGTAATGGCCTGTCGTCCGAAGCGGGTGATGCCGGGATCTTCGGCCTCGTAGCAGCCGGTGGCAAGCAGGGACTGGTTGTTGTAGCTCAGTTGCATGAAGCGCACGCCGAGCGTATGGCAGACCGCGATCAGCCCGATATCATCCTCGATCGGCGACGGGTTCTGCAGGCCGAAGAAAATCGCCGTGCGGCCCTCCCGCATGGCGCGCTCGATATCGCTTCCGGAGCGACCGAGGAAAATCAGGTCCGGATGGCGTTCGAAATGCCGGTTCCAGGCGATGATGTTGGCGACCGTCTCCCGGAAATTCTCGTGATAGGCGATGGTGGCGTGTACGGCATGCACGCCGCCTGTCCGCATCTCGGCAAAGACGCTCGGCCCCCAGTTGGCATATTGCAGGCAGTCGACGAGCGGCGTGGCGATCTTCGCGTCCATGGCTTTACTCCGGCTCTCCCGCCCGGATATAGGCGGTCTTGACCTGGGTGTAGAACTCGGCCGCCGAGCGACCCTGTTCGCGTGAGCCGAAACTTGAATCCTTCCGGCCGCCGAACGGCACATGATAGTCCGTGCCCGCCGTCGGCAGGTTGATGGTCACGCAGCCGGTCTCGACATGACGGCGGAAATGCGTGGTGCGGGCAAGCGAGCGGCTGAAAATGCCGGCAACAAGACCGAAGCGCGTGTCGTTGACGACGGAAAGGCCCTCTTCATACGAGGCGACCTTCTGCACCGCGGCGATGGGCGCAAACATTTCCTCGCGGTTCAGGTCCATGGCGTTGGTCGTGCCGATCAGCAGGGCCGGCGCCATATAGAAGCCGTCATGTTCCAGCCGCAGACGCTCGCCCCCGACCGCGACCTCCGCGCCGGCGGCACGGGCGCGATCCATCCAGGCAAGGTTCGCCGCAAGCTGGCGTTCGCTGACCACCGGGCCAATCTGCGTGCCATCGGTCAAGGCATGCCCCACCTTCAACGCGGCGACGGCGGCGGCCAGCTTCTCGACGAACACGTCATGCACGTTTTCCTGCACGACGAGCCGCGAGGAAGCCGTACATTTCTGACCCGTGCCGGAATAGGCACCGCCAATGGCGGCCGCGACCGCGAGGTCGAGATCGGCGTCGTCCATGACCAGCAAGGCATTTTTCGAGCCCAGCTCCAGCTGGAACTTCGTGAGGTTCGCAGCCGCCGCGACCGCGACCTGGCGGCCGACCTCGTAAGACCCTGTGAAGGTGATGGCATCGATGTCGCGATGGCCGGCCAGCCCGTTACCGACGACAGCCCCCTGACCCATCAGAAGCTGGAACGTCCCGTCGGGCAGGCCGGCGCGATGAATGATGTCGGCGAGCGCCCAGGCCGAGGCCGGCGTCTCGTTTGCCGGCTTCCAGATGACGGCGTTGCCATAGGCCAGCGCAGGCGCGATCTTCCAGCTGGCGGTCGCCGTCGGGAAATTCCAGGGGGAGACGACGGCGACCAGTCCCATGGGTTCGCGGCGCATGTCGATTTCGATGCCAGGGCGCACGGAATCGGCATTCTCGCCAAGCTGGCGCAGCACTTCCGCCGCATAATAGGTGAAGAACTGACCGGCGCGGAAGACTTCGCTACGGCCTTCCGCCAACGGCTTTCCCTCTTCGCGTGACAACAGTGCGCCCAGTTCGACGGATCGCTCCATCATTTCAAGGCCGATGCGATTGAGGATGGCTTGGCGCTGCTCAAGGCCCGTCGCCCGCCAGGCTGGCAAGGCCGCACGGCCGGCTGCGACCGCCTCGTCGAGGTCCGCCATATCGGCCTGTGCGTAAAGCCCGATCAGATCGCTGATATCAGAAGGGTTGCGGTTCTCGTGGAAACGCGCACTCTGCCTCCATTTACCGGCGATCAGGTTGGCGTAGTGTTCTGCCATCTGCTGTCTCCTTCTGGTGAAGCGGAAAATCCTTCAGCAGCCCGCTTCAATCAAGCGGATATTTCTGTTATCAATTTCAGAAGAATTGAAACGGTATCCATGATCAAGCTGGAAGCATTGCGCGTCTTCGTCACCGTGGCGGAGAGCGGAAACATCAAGGACGCTGCCGATGCTGTCGGCCGCACGGCTTCGGCCGTATCGATGACACTGAAGCAGCTGGAAGACGAGATCGGCGGGCCGCTTTTCCAGACAGACCGCAAGAACTGCCTGACGGCGCTGGGTACGTTGATGCTCGATCTCGGCCGCGAGCAGATTCGCAGCTTCGACAAATCCGTCGGTGTCATGCGCGCCTTCGCGCACAGCCGCATCGGCAGCCTTTCCATCGCATCCGTTCCCTCCGTGGCCACCAATGTGCTGCCGAGCATTCTCCAGCGCTTTCTCGAGACGCGGCCTCAGGTGCAGCTGGAACTGTTCGACATCGACAGCGCACAGGTGCGGCGCATGGTGGAAAGCGGAACGGCAGACCTCGGTTTTGCCGGTGAAAGCCGCTCTGGCGGCAGCGTGGCCTTTACGCCGCTCTTCAGCGACCGCTTAAAGCTCCTGTGCAGGGACGACCACGACCTCTGCCTCCTGGACCGGCCCGTTGACTGGAGCGACCTCGAAGACATCACGCTGATCCGCAACGGCGCGTCCGACCGGATCGAGGCGGAGGATTACCGGCGGATTTCCGCCAGATCGCTGATCACCGTCTACAATGTCACCTCGCTGGTCGCGCTGGTGAGAGCCGGGGTGGGACTGACCATTCTGCCGTCCCTTACCATGCATGGAACCCATGATGGCGTGGCGGCACTCGACCTCGCCGATGACGCGGCACATCGACAGTTGGGGTTGGTGGAACGGCGCGACGTTCCCCCGTCACCCGTCGCCGCCGCGTTCCGCGCCTTCGCCCTCAACGAAATACCCGCACTGGCATGCCGCATTTCGAAATAGGATCTGCCTGTCCGCGTTGCTGTTGCATTTGAAAATGGAATCTGCCCGCAAAAGCAGGCTTGCGGCATAGGCATTATTATGGAACATGCGGTGAAACGATCCTACTTTTTTGATAATTGAGTAAACCGTAGTGGTGCTCGACTGCATCAATTGCCATCGAAGGCACTAGCCGCTTCGCGTGCCTGACGAGACGCTTCGTTGAACAGACGCGTCTTTTGCGCAACGGCGGCCCGGTGATGATCGACTGCCGCCTCACGATACAGATGTCTCCCAGCCACCATCAGGACGATCACGAGCAGCATGGTGGTGACGGTAGCGCCAAACTTGTTACCAACCTGCAGATCGGCAGCTCGGATCTCCTGCCACATAAGAATGCATGCAATAACGGCTACGGGAATGGAAAGACCGAATGTGACTAGAACGCCTGTCGTCGGGCTACTCACGTCGGGGAGCGTCAACCAGGCAATGAAAAAGGCGAATGCGCCGGGAAGACAGAGGAACAACAGCTCAAAGGGATGGAGCGGATGGGGCAGATGCCCGAGCGACACCCGAACCGAGGCCGCGCCCAACAGGGCAAGAACCGCCAAAACCACACAGTTGATCAAAGCCGTCAGGGCACGGTCCTCGACAACGGCAAGGATCGCCGTGATGAGGGTGATGTGAACCGTGTGCCAACGGTGAGGTCGTTGCGCCAACCAGTGTACAATCGTGTCCAGCATGAAGGAGAACCCCAGTGTCGAATGGGCTCTCTCATGTCCGAACCCGGCCGGATTTGCGATTGGACGAGTTGCCCAAGCAAGAGTCCGACGGGCCAAGTGTCCTCAGCGCTTCAGCAAGTGCTCGTATCGACGATCGGTGAGCGTCTCCAGGAAGGCCACCAGGGCGTCAATGCGTTTGTCGTCGAGTGCCCGTCCTGCCCTGAGTTCGGTCAGTGACAGCGTTCCGTCGACCTCCGGTGCACCCCATGTCTGCCCGGTCTCCGGATTGATCTGCCGGGAGGCGATGGTCGCGTTGTATTTGTTGTAGAACAGGATCACCCCATTGAGACGGCTTTCGCCAAGGTCAAAGCAGTCTTGCGCGCCAAAGCCGAGCGAACCGTTGAGGGCTTTCGGAATTCGCACTCAATCCCGAACCCACCCGGCTATACTCGCTTGGCGTAGGATATTGTGGAGCCGGCTCGGGCTGCCGAGTTCTGAGAGCACGTAGGGAGGCCGGCCAAGCACTCGAATCGCTTGCCCGGCGCCCGCTTTGCTAGAATTGTGCCGGAATCAGGTGATGCGCTGAATGCTGGCTGCGATCTCATCCATGTCAAAAACGCGCTTCCAATCATCGCGCATCAGTACCGGCTTCCCGAACTCGATCGCCTTGTTGCAGGCATCGGAGAAGACGCCGGGCGTTTCTTCGAAGATTACCGCGCCGAGCACGTTCATGTGACCGAGAAGGAAATCGCGAGCAGCTTCTTTTGGCACGCCCTTCTTGACCACCTCATCCATGGCTTCGCGCATGACCACCAACAGCGAGGCGCAGACGGTCTCGGAAAGGCCAGGCTCGAGAAGCGCCATCTGCTCGACGGTCACCCGATGCGACCGCATGATTGGCGCCCAGATGACCTTGGCGATCTCCTCGCCCAGTCCATAGGCCTCTTCCGGCCCCTGCATGAGCGCCGAGACGATGTGCTGCTTGGCTGCGACGCCGCCGAAAAAGTCGCGCTTTGCGGCCATGTCCGTCTCGTCGTTAAAGATCGGCGGATGGCAGGGATGAGTAACGAAATAGGTCAGATCGGGCCGCTCCGGCAAATGGCCGGCGAAAGGCGCGGCCGCATCGAGCGCCACGACCATAGTTCCAGCCTTAAGCTTGTCGTTTATCCCGGTCGCAACCTTTCCAATCATCGTATCGGGCACTGCGAGAATGACCACGTCGGCGCCGTCGAGAGCCTTGTCGGCGCTGTGCGCCGTGATGCCGAGGTCATCCTTCAGGCGTGCCTTGCCGACGTCCGACACTTCCACATGCCGGACCTCGAAGCGTGATCCCTGGAAATTCTTGGAGAGGCGATATCCCATTTTTCCGCCGGCGCCGAACAGCGCAATTACCGTCATGTCGTGATCTCCCGTGTCGAGCGGCCATCTGGCCTGAACTTCCTGCCAACGATCCTGCGTCGGCCCTGATGCATTTCATCTACGACCAACTGGTATAATATGTCAATGACCATGCCAAAAACCGGTCACGGAGACTGGACGCCAGCGGTGAAGGATATTATACCAGCATACCAATGAACGGCAGGGGAGGGGGAGAATGGCATGACGGTCATGAAAGGGGCACTGATCGGCTGCGGCTTTTTCGCGGTAAACCAGATGCACGCCTGGGCGGGTCTGGAGGGCGTCGAGATCGTGGCCATCTGCGACCGGGATCCGGAGCGCCTTCGCATTATCGGCGACCAGTTCGGCATCGGGCGCCGCCATCAAGACGCCGAAGCCATGATGGCGGAGGGTGGCTTCGACTTCGTGGACATCGCGACGACCGTCAACAGCCACCGCGCGCTGGTGGAGCTTGCCGCGCTGCATCGCCTGCCGGCCATCTGCCAGAAGCCCTTCGCGCCGACGCTTGCCGACGCCAAGGCCATGGTCGCGGCCATGGAGGCCGCAGGCGTGCCGCTGATGATCCACGAGAATTTCCGTTGGCAGACGCCGATCCTGGCGGCCAAATCCGTGCTGGCATCGGGAGCAATCGGCGAACCCTTCTGGGGCCGCGTCTCCTTCCGCTCGGGCTACGACGTCTTCTCCGGCCAGCCCTATCTTGCAACGAGCAAGCGCTTCATCATCGAAGACCTCGGCATTCACTCGCTCGATATTGCCCGCTACCTCTTCGGCGATGCCGCGCGCATGACGGCCCGTACCCGCCGCGTCAATCCGGCGATTGCCGGTGAGGACGTTGCCACCATGCTGCTCGATCACGAAAGCGGCCTGACCTCGATCGTTGACGTGAGCTATGCCACGAAGCTGCCGGAGGAATCTTTCCCTGAAACCTTCTTGGAAGTGGACGGAACGGAGGGCGCGCTGAGGCTCGGCAAGAACTACCGGCTCACCGTGCACGGCTCGAAGGGTACCAAGGTCCGTGAGGTCGCCCCTCATCTCCTGTCCTGGGCCTCGCGCCCGTGGCACAACATCCAGGAAAGCGTGGCGCTGATCCAGCATCACTGGGTGGAGAGGCTGCAGGCGGGCCGCGAACCAGATACCTCCGGCCGCGACAACCTGAGGACCCTTGCGCTGGTGGAGGCGGCCTATCTCAGTGCTGAGACCGGCCGCACCGTCGACCTCGGCGAACTGCTGCGGTGATACCCATGCTGACGGAAGACGCACGTTTCCGCCTCTACGGCACAAGCGAGCCCCTGCCCGCCTCAAGACTTCTGTCCGCCGGCCCGCTTTTGGCCCGTCTGCAAGACGGCAATCTTCGCACCATACGCTTCGCGGGGCACGAGGTGCTGCGGGGCGTGTCCTTTCTGATCCGCGACAAGGACTGGGGTACCTGCGCGCCCGAGATCTCGGATCTGTCCGTGTCGGAAGACGCATCCGCATTTGCCGTGCGCTACAAGGCCCGTTTCGTGGCGCCCGATGGAGCGGAGCTCGTCTGCCGCGCCGAAATCAAAGGGCTTGCGAGCGGGCGACTGACCTTTTCGGCCCGCTTCTCTTCCAACCGCGATTTCCAGACGGCCCGGGCCGGCTTCACCGTGCTGCATCCGCTGAAGGGCGTGGTCGGCGAACCGGTCGAGATCCGTCACGTGGACGGGTCTGTCGAGAGCGCCCGCTGGCCGGACGCCATCGAGCCCTGGCAACCCTTCATGGATATCAGCGCTATCACCCATGGCGTTGCACCCGGCCTCAAGGCGGAGACGCGGTTCGAAGGCGATGTCTTCGAGATGGAAGACCAGCGCAACTGGACGGACGGGTCCTACAAGACCTATGTGCGGCCGCTCGCCCTGCCCTGGCCCTATCTGGTGCCGGCAGGCGAGGAGGTATTCCAGAACGTCACGCTGACCGTAACGGGGCAGGCTGAGGAGAGCGGGGCGGCGGCCGCGGCCTGGCCGGTGCGCATCGCGCTGGGCCCCAGCGGCGCGACCATGCCCGCCATGGGCCTCGGCCTGCGGCCGGAATGCCTGGAGGCGGAGCGGGCAGCCCTGCCCGTGCTCGCAAGGCTCGGGATCTCGGAGCTCGTCGCGCATTTCGACCCGCTTGCTGGCCACGGCCTCGATGCCCTCAGGGGATACGCGGAAATCGCTTCTGCCTCCGGCCTGCCAGTAACGCTGGAGCTTGCCCTCCCCTGCCGGAGCTCTCCCGCCAAGGAATTGCGGGAGATCGCCGCGCTCTGCCGCGAGACAGGCTTCACGCCCTCCACGCTCTTAGTCAGCCCCGCGGTCGACCGGCAATCCACTCCGCCGGGCAGCGCCTGGCCCGCCTGCCCGCCGCTCGAAAATATCTATGAGGCGGCACGCTCCGCTTTCCCCGGCACGCGGCTCGGTGGCGGCATGATGAGCTATTTCACCGAACTCAACCGCAAGCGGGTACCGGCAGAACATCTCGACTATGTCTCCCACTGCACCAATCCCATCGTCCATGCCGCGGATGATCTTTCGGTCATGCAGAGTTTCGAGGCGTTGAAGGACGTGGTACGCTCGGTTCGTGCCATCTATCCGGACAAGCCGTACCGCATCGGCCCTTCCACCATCGCCATGCGGCAGAACCCGTATGGCTCCGCCACCAAGGATAATCCGGGCCTTGGCCGCATCCCCATGGCCAATGTCGATCCGCGCCACAACGGCCAGTTCGGCGCGGCCTTCGCCGCCGCCTATGCGGCCACCGTTGCGCCCGCCGGCGTCGAACTGTTGACGCTCGCAACCCTCGCCGGCCCCTTCGGCCTCGTTGCCGGGCAGCACGAGCCGAGCGCGCCGAACATGCCCCGTCCGCTGGCCGCAGTCATCGGGGCACTTTCCGCGATGGCGGGCGAAGCGGTCCTTGCAGCGGAAAGCGACCAGCCGGATGCCGTGCTGGGGGTTGCGACACCCGCCCGGCTTCTCATCGTCAACATCACTGCCGAACCACAGCAGGTGCTCCTGCCGGAAGGCTATGGCAGTGGCCGGACGGCTGAACTCGGTCCGTTCGAAACCCTCCTCCTGGAGCAGATGCCCCATGCGTGACGAAGACCTGATTCGCCTCACCTACCGGATCGAGACACCGGGGTCGGTGGAGGCCATGGCGGCAAAGATCGCCAGCGACCAATCGACCGGGACCTTCGTGGCCTTGCCCGGCGAGACGCCAGAGCTCAAGGCCCGCGTGGCGGCACGGGTGCTTTCGGTCCGCGAACTTCCGCCGGTTCCGTTTTCTTCCTTCCCGGACGAAACGGCGGGTGCAACCCGCTTCAACTGCGGCGAAGCGGAGATCGGGTTTCCCATCGAGGCGGTCGGGACCGATCTCGCGGCCCTCATGACGATCGCCATCGGCGGCGTCTTCTCCATCCGCGGCATGACGGGCATCCGGATCGTGGATCTCAGGCTGCCGCAGAGCTTTTCCGGCGCCTATCCCGGCCCGCAGTTCGGCGCCGCCGGAAGCCGCAGCCTGACAGGCGTCCACGGCCGGCCGATGATCGGTACCATCGTCAAGCCCGCACTCGGCCTTCGCCCCCAGGAGACGGCCGACATGGTGCAGGAACTTCTGGAGGCCGGAGTCGACTTCATCAAGGACGACGAAAAGCTGATGAGCCCGGCCTATTCACCGCTCGCCGAGCGCGTAAAGGCGATCATGCCGAGGATCCTCGAGCACGAGCAGAAGACCGGAAAGAAGGTCATGTATGCCTACGGTATTTCCGCCACGGATCCGGACGAGATGATGCGCAACCACGATCTGGTGCTCGCGGCGGGCGGAAACTGCGCGGTCATCAATATCAACTCCATCGGCTTCGGTGGCATGGCCTTCCTGCGCAAGCGCTCCGGCTTGGTGCTGCACGCCCACCGCAATGGCTGGGACATCCTGACACGCCATTCCCATCTCGGCTTCGAATTTTCCGTCTGGCAGCAGTTCTGGCGTCTCCTCGGCGTTGACCAGTTCCAGATCAACGGCATCCGGGTGAAATACTGGGAGCCGGACGAAAGCTTCGTCCGCTCCTTCAAAGCCGTGACGACGCCGATCTTCGACGAGCGGGACTGCGCGCTACCCGTCGTCGGCTCCGGGCAATGGGGCGGGCAGGCGCCGGACACGTTTGCCGCAACCGGCTCCACCGATCTCCTCTATCTCTGCGGCGGCGGCGTCGTCAGCCATCCCGGCGGCCCCGGCGCCGGCGTGCGGGCGGTGACCCAGGCCTGGGAGGCTGCGGTTGCCGGTATAGATCTTGACGATTACGCGCGGGAGCACCCTGAACTTGCTCAAGCGATCGAGAAATTTGCCGACGGCAAGAATACCTGAAGGACCGCCATGACCCGCCCGCTCCTCAGCTATTACGGTGACGACTTCACCGGCTCCACTGACGTGATGGAGGCGCTCGCCACCCATGACATCGAAACCGTGCTTTTCCTGCGCGAGCCGAACGAGGCGTTGCGCCGCACGTTTCCGCATGCCCGCGCCTTCGGCCTTGCCGGCACCAGCCGCAGCGAAAGCCCGCAATGGATGGACGCCAACCTGCCATCCGCATTCCGATGGCTGAAGAGCCTGGACGCACAGTTCTGCCATTACAAGGTCTGCTCGACCTTCGACAGTGCGCCGCATGTCGGCAGCATAGGCCGGGCGCTGGAGATCGGGCGCGACGTGTTCGGCGTCAAGCGCGTGCCGCTGGTGGTCGGCGCACCGCAGATCCGCCGCTACACCGCCTTCGGTCATCTCTTCGCCGCCTATCAGGGCAGGGTCTACCGGATCGACTGCCACCCAGTGATGGCCCGCCACCCCGTGACACCGATGGCGGAGGCGGACGTGCTTAGGCATCTTTCGCACCAAACGACGCTCTCGTTCGCCTCGATCGACAACGTGGCACTGCTCGGCGAGCCCGAGATCCCGGACGCGGACATCCTGCTGATCGATGTGGACGATCTGCCGACCCAGATGGCGGCGGGCAACCTCCTCTGGCACCGCCTCCGGCAATCTTCGCCCTTCCTCGTCGGCTCCTCGGGGGTCGAATATGCGCTCGTGCACGCCTTCAAGGCCGCCGAACTGGTCGGCGAACGCCCCGTCTTTGCCGATGCCGGTCCCGTCAGGCAGATGGCCGTCGTCTCCGGCAGCGTCTCGCCCACCACCGAGCGGCAGATCCGCCATGCGCTGGCCAATGGCTTCGAGGGCGTTGCGCTCGACCCGATTGCCCTTTCTTCGGACGAAGCCGCAACTGCGCGGGCGATCGAAGCCGGCCTGGCGGTGCTGTCGCGCGGTGCGAGCCCCCTCGTCTATACCGCGCTCGGCCCTTCCGCCGACAAGGGCGAGGCGCTTTCCGGAAGCACCGGCGCGCGCCACAGGATCGGACAGGCGCTCGGCCGCATCAACCGGGCGCTGGTCGAGACCACGGGCCTCAGCCGCACGGTGATTGCCGGCGGCGATACGTCGAGCCATGCGCTCTCGGAAATGGGGATCGCCGCGCTGACGCTACGCATGCCCTTGCCACAGACGCCGGGTTCGCCGCTCTGCACAGCCCACGGCTTCGGCGGCGGCGCGTTGCAGGTGGCGCTGAAGGGCGGGCAGGTCGGCCATGACGATTATTTCTCGATGATCCGCTCCGGACGTCCGGGCAGCGCCGCCTGATCGCAGACTTCATTGCCGATGCCGATGTGGAGGACGTGCGTTGCACTCTGCGGGAAATATTGAAGCTTTCGGATGGAGTGGCCTAGAATGCAAGGTAGATGATCTATACGCAGATGGCGTCAACGAGGATTGCGGACATGAAGCCCACCGAACCGATTGTGCGGCGAAAGCTGTCGGACGAAGTGTTCGACCGTCTGCGCGCGATGATGGAGGCGGGCGATCTCACCGTCGGCGACGAGATGCCTTCGGAACGCGAGCTCATGGACCGGTTCGGCGTGGGACGCCCCGCCATCCGCGAAGCCATGCAGGCACTGGCCTCGAAGGGCCTCATCGCCATCAGCCATGGCGAACGCGCCCGGGTGGTGCAGCCCACGGCGCACGCAATCCTCCAGCAAATGGACCTGCCCTTCAAGTTGATGATAGCGGCCTCCGCGCAGACGCTCGAGGACCTCAAGAACGCACGCATCTTCTTCGAGCGCGGCATGGCGCGCGAGGCCGCGCTCAAGGCGACCGAAGAAGACAAGCAGGAGCTGCGCTTCTGCCTGAAGCGGCAGGAAGAGAGCCTCGGCAATGCCGAAGCCTTCATCGAGGCCGACATGCGGCTCCACACCCGCCTGGCCAGCATCTCGCGCAATCCGATCTTCACTGCCGTCAGCGAGGCGATCCTGGGATGGCTGAGGGCCTATCACAGCCATGTGCTGATCTGGACCGGCAAGGAGAACCTGACGCTTGCCGAGCATGCGGAGATCATCGAGGCCGTGGAAAAGGGCGATCCCGACTGGGCTGAGCGCGCCATGGTTCAGCACCTCGAGCGCTCGCGCGCCGTCTACGCGCTCAGGCAGGACGAGAACGTCGCTTGACCGTTACGCAGAGAAAAAACCAAGTAACCGGCCATGGGCCGGTTCAGACTGCTGACGAACCCGCCGGTTTTTCTCGGCAGGTTTTGGCGTTTCGGGAGTGCACGCTCAGATCGTGTTTTCGCGAGGGTTGCCGCGCCTTTTGGTGGGGGGAAGCCCTTATCCCCAGGCTGGTTTTGGGCTTTCGTCATTGCCATTGCGATCTTGATGTTTTGCGCCGCTGCGTTCAGTAGGCATTGCCATTGGACTTTGACGAGGCCTCTGAAGCGCGCGTAACGGTGGCCGTGGAGTTGTTTGGCGTCGGCGAAGGAGCGCTCGACCGTCTCCTTTCGTCGTTTGTGGATCACCTTGCCCGATGCCGTCTTGCGGTTCATGTCGGTGCGCTCTCGGGCATCGGCCCAGACATGCCGGGGATAGTCCGCTCTGCCTTGGCATTGGTGGTGCACGATGCCAGAAGCGGGCAGTCGTGGCAGACTGCCGGGTCCGAGCGGTAGTGCTTTTAGCCGTTCCGGTCGGTGGTGGCGTGGGCAAGGAGTTGGCCCTGCGGAGAGCGATAGCCATCGGTCTCGGGCTCGTAGGCGAACTTCAACTTACGCATCATGCCCTCTTTGGGCGGGGTGGGGTTGCGATAGCCGGTCACGCCGAGGATTTGTCTCGCCTCCAGCCCCTTGGCAATGCCTGCCGTGGCATAGCCCGCATCCAGGCCGACTGCGCCGACATGGAAGTCGAAACGCTCGCGCTGCCGGTCGAGCCGTTCCAGATAGACGATACTGTCATGCACGGTGGCCGGCGTCACATGCGTATCGGTGATGATCGCATGGCGGCCATCGACGGTGCGATGATCGAGATAAAAGAAGCCCTTGGGCTTGCCGTCGCGCACCATATAGCCACTGTCCAGATCGGTGCAGCTGACCTTGGTTTCCTTCACCTCCGGCTCACGCTCTTTTTCCTTCAGTGGCTTATGGCCATGGGTGGCGCAGTAAAGGCCGGCAACGCGATCACGGATGAAGGAGAAGTCGATCACTGCGTCGATCTTGCGAAGCAGATGATCCTTCGGCACCAGGCTGTCGAGCGTCACCTTCTCGAGAGCTGTCTGTTCGGGAGCAGGTTTCTTCATCATGTCCCAATGCGTCACAACCCCCTGGTGGTGACCAGGGGATTGTCAGCAGCCTGACCCGGCCATGGGCCAGTTTTTGTTCTCGGTGGAAGTCGCGTCATTCCGCCTTGGCAAGCTGCATCAGGGTTACCCGCTGCTGCAGCTTGCGCTGCGCCTGGTCGACCACGACGGCGACAATGATGACGAGCCCCTTGATGACCATCTGCCAGAAGGAGCTGACGCCCATCATGACGAGACCGTCCGAGAGGATGCCGATCACCAGAGCGCCTACGATGGTGCCGCCGATCGTGCCGCGCCCGCCGGACATCGACGTGCCGCCGAGAACCGCCGCCGCGATGGCGTTGAGTTCCAGGTTGGTGCCGGTCGCGGGATGGGCGGCCATGAGCTCGGAGGAGATGACGAGGCCGACGATGGCGGCGCAGAAGCCGGAGAACATGTAGACGAACATCTTCACGCTGTTGACGCGGATGCCCGACATGCGCGAGGCCCTTTCATTGCCGCCGACGGCGAAAATGTGACGACCGAGCGGCACGAAGCGGGCGAAATAGGCGGCACCAAGCGCGACCGCGATCAGCATCCAGACCGAGACCGGAAGGCCGAAAATGGTGCCGGAGCCGAGATAGCTGTAGCCGGTATTGCCGAGGCTTTCCTTGCCGACAAGGTTCGGCAGCGTCTGGCCGTCCGAATAGAGCAGCGCCATGCCGCGCGCCACGTAGAGCGTGCCGAGCGTGGCGATAAAGGGCGCGACGTTGAGCCGGGTGATCAACAGGCCGTTGACGGCACCGATGAGGACGCCGACCACGAGCACGATCAGCCCGACTTCGAACACGTTGAAATACATCGTGTAGCCGAGCGGCAGAGCGATCCCGTTAAGGATCAGCCCGCCCGCAACCATACCGCAGAGACCGACGATCGAGCCGACCGAGAGGTCGATGCCGCCGGTGATGATCACGAAGGTCATGCCGATCGCGAGGAAGGCGTTCTGCGTGGCATGCTTGGACATCAGCACCATGTTCGCCGTCGAAAGGAAATTCGGCGCGAACAGCGAGAAGAAGATGATGACGGCAAAGAGCGCGATGAAGGTCCTGAGCTTCATGAGCTTCAGCAGGAAGGAGCTGCCGGGTGCGGCCGTGCTCCGGGCTGCGGCGGTCTGGATGCTCGTCATGCGGAAATCCTCTTTGTCTTGTGTCCCTCGGCGGACGCGGCGACCACGCGTTCCTCGGTGGCTTCCTCGCGGTCGAGGATGGTCACGAGCCGTCCATTGCTCATCACGGCGATGCGTTCCGAGAGCGCCATGACCTCCTCGAGATCGGATGTGGAAAACAGCACCGCCAGCCCCTGCCCCGCCAGCCAACGCATGGTGCGAAACACGTCCGCCTTGGCGCCGACGTCGATGCCGCGCGACGGCTCGTCCATGAGCAGCACCTTAGGGCCCGTCATCAGCGCCTTGCCGATGACCACCTTCTGCTGGTTACCGCCGCTCATCGAGGTTACCTCGAGGTCGGGGTTCTTCGCCTTGATCGAGAGTTTCCTGATGGCCTCCCCGATGGCGGAGCGCTCGAGTGCTGGAGAAATGTGGAAGCCCCATTTCACGAACTTGCCAAGGCTTGCCATGGACAGGTTGTTGGCGATCGACATGGACTGGACGAGACCCTCGCGCTGCCGGTCCTCGGGGATCAGCGCCAGCCCGTGGCGGATGCGCCGCGTGGTGTCGCGCGCCTTCACCTCTTCGCCCTCGATGAAGACGCGGCCCCTGGCATGCGGATGCCGACCCATGATGCATTCGAAGAGCTCACTGCGGCCGGCGCCCATGAGGCCGTAGATGCCGAGGATCTCGCCCTTGCGCACAGCGAGCGACACGTGATCGACGGCCATGCCGCCATGGGCACGCGGCAGCGTCATGTCCTCGACGCGGAAGATCACCTCGCCCAGCGCGTGATCGACGGGCTTGGCAAAGTCCTTGGCATCGGAGCCGATCATTGAACGCACGATCCAGCCGGTGTCGACCTCCCGCACCCGCGCATGGCCGGTGATCTGGCCGTCCTTCAGGACGGTGATGTAGTCGCCGATGGTCATCAGCTCCTCGAGCCGGTGCGAAATATAAACGATCGCCACGCCTTGCGCCTTCAGCTCGCGGATGAC
Source organism: Rhizobium sp. RU20A (assembly GCF_900155885.1). GTDB lineage: Bacteria > Pseudomonadota > Alphaproteobacteria > Rhizobiales > Rhizobiaceae > RU20A. Next base: position 128,427 of record NZ_FTMB01000008.1, on the reverse strand, counting down.
GCGGAAGAGCACCTCGACCTCGGCGGCACTGAGCGCGGAAGTGGGCTCGTCCATGATCAGGATCTTGGCATCAAGCGAGACGGCGCGGGCGATCTCAACCAGCTGCTGCTGGCCGATCGGCAGGTCCTCCGCCAGCGTATCGGCGAGAATGCCGGCTTCCAGCCGGTCGAGGAATTCATTTGCGCGGGCGACCTGCGCCTTGTGGTCGATGCCCCGGAGCCCGCGGGTGATCTCGCGGGTGGCGAAAATGTTCTCGGCGACCGACAGATTGCCGAAGAGGTTGAGTTCCTGGAACACGATGCCGATGCCGTGGCGCACCGCATCGGCCGGGGACGCCAGTTCGACCTTGCGGCCGTCCAGCCAGATCTCGCCGAGCGTCGGCTGCTCCACGCCCGCTATGATGCGCATCAGGGTGGACTTGCCGGCGCCATTCTCGCCGACCAGCACGTTCACCGCGCCGCGGCGAAGTGCCAGGTTCGCTTTCTTGACGGCGACAATGCCGGAATAGGCCTTGGTGACGTCGCGCAGCTCGAGGACGATGTCTTGTTCTTCGCAATCCTGCGCCATGTCAGCCTCCGATGGAGATCTTGGCCGGCACGAACTGCGGCAGCTGCCCGCTCGACGGCAGGGGGAAGGCGCCATAGGCATCGAGCGTCTTGCCCGTCAGCCCTTCGCGCGGAAGCTTGGACAGCACCGTTGCGTTCATGTGGGTGTTGAACGACTTGCCGAACTGCGCCCACTCGATCTGATTCTTGAAGGAGTTGAAGTCGACGAAGCTCAACGCATCGCGCAGGGCCGTGCCGCGAACTGCGGGCCCCCAGGCAACGCGCAGGTCGCCCTTGCCGTCATTATCGACGTCGACCTCCACATAGGCCGCGCGCGACTTCATCTCCTCGGCGACGATCTTGCCGGTCACATGGACGGCATAGGTCCAAGGCGCAGTGCCCTGCTTTTCCTTGTGCCCGAATTTCTCGCCCGCCTGGTCCGGACTGCTGGCAATGAGCGCCATGACTTCGGGGAACTTGCCGGACCGCGTCTCGTAGAACGGAACGACCTTTTCGCTCCAGATGTCCGCGACCATCCTGTCCGGATTGAAGGCATTGGCCTCGGCAATTTTCTCCTCGTCCGCCGTCTTCACCAGCTTGCAGCCGGTCAGGGCGGCCAGGCAAAGGAACAGCGCTGCAGCGCGTCTGGCGGTTCGCATGTCGTCATCCTGAAATGGGGGAAATGGTCCGGGGGTAGCACATGGCCGCCCCCGTCTCGCGAGCCCGGGAGGTCTTAGTTCGAGAGAGCGAAGGTCTCGAGCTTGTCGGCATTGTCGGCGTTGATCAGCACGCAATCCATGAGCTGCTTTTCCTCGGCCGGGGCCTTGCCGGTCTTGATGTATTCGTCTGCCTGCACGACGGCCATCTGCGCCTGCGCATAGGCGGGCTGGAGTACAGTCGCCTTGATGCCGCCGGCCTTGATGGAGTCACGCACGTCATTGGAGCCGTCGAAGCCGACGACAATCACGTCCTTGCGGCCGGCCGCCTGCAGCGCAGCAATGGCGCCCATGGCCATGGTGTCGTTGCCGGCGATAACGCCCTGGATGTCCGGATTGGCCTGCAGGATGGTTTCCATCTTAGAATAGCCTTCCGTCTGGCTCCAGTTCGCCGACTGTTGGGCGACCATCTTCATGTCCGGATAATCGTCGATGACGTCGTGATAGCCCTTGGAGCGAATGCCGGCGTTGAGGTCGGCTTCGCGGCCGAGCAGCTCGACGTAGTTGCCCTTCTCGCCCATCAGCTTCACGAATTCTTCGGCGCCAAGCTGGGCACCCTGGTAGTTGTTCGAGACGATTTGCGACACGGCAACGCCGGTTGCATTAATTTCGCGGTCGATCAGGAAGGAGGGAACCTTGGCATCCTTTGCCTTCTGGACGGCGGCGATCGAGGCTTCCGAGCCGGCATTGTCGAGGATGATGGCCTTCGCGCCGCGGCCGATGGCGGTATCGATCAGCTGGCTCTGCTTGTTGGCATCGTCATCATGCACCAGCACGAGCGTCTCGTAGCCCAGTTCCTTGGCCTTGGCTTCCGCGCCAACGGCTTCCGCCTTGAAGAACGGGTTGTCGTGGCTGGGGGTAATGATTGCGATCAGGTCTGCCGCACAGACGGGCATGGCAACAGACGCTGCTATCAGGGCGGCAAAGCCCAGCGCGCCGAGTTTACGTACGGATTTCATGTGTTCTCCTCCTCATCAACCAGAAAAAGCCCAGCGCTTGATCTGCGATTCCCCGGCCATGCCCTTGCGGATGAATGGCCTTGCCGCGGGTGACGTGGTCATTGCATTCGTTCCCGCTCGTGGCGGCTTCAGGGAAACAACTCCCTCCCGGCAATGACGATCTCCTCTCCCGGCGGCATCCTCAAGGGTCTTCATAGCCCTACTGGTATAATATGTCAATGATGATGTATTCTGATCACCGACAGGTATGCATAGCCAGACACAGACGGAGCAGCTGGTATGGCAAGAGCTGCATGAGACGCGTGCGGAGGCACACCCTGTTAGTTTCTCTGCCCTCCAGTTCGCGGGCCTCCATTGCCAGATGATGGCTTATGCGGGACCGATGGTAGAAAATGGGAGCTTTGGGCTGTAATTCGGCGCGGAAAGTTGATCCCATTGGCCTGCTGCCGGTTTCATGGACACCGAGTTACTGTGTTCCTCTGAAAACGAAGAGCGTGAATGCAAAGAAGGAAGTTCAGTCGCGAGTAAAAGCTTGAGGCGGCAAAGTTGGTCAAGGAGCGCGGGGTCGCTGTTGCCCAGGCGGCCAGTGATCTTGATGTCCACGAGAATGTGTTGCGCAAATGGGTTCGCGAATACGGTGACGATCCCAGCCAGTCCTTTCCTGGAAAAGGCCCGATGAAGCCGCAGCAGCTTCAGATTGACCGGCTCCGTCGTGAAGTCGCCGAGTTGAACGCGGAGCGCGACATCCTAAAAAAGGCCGCAGCCTAGTTTGCCAGGGACGCGATATGAGGTTCGCGTTCATTGCAAAGCACCGTTCGATCTGGACTCTTTCGCCGTTGCTGCGCAACGACTGCCGGGCAATGGGTGGCATGGCTCTGCGAAGCGCTAGGGATTTCTCGTTCAGGTTTCCATGCCTGGCTCAACCGTTCTGCGCGTGAACGCGCTCGCTATGATGAGGTTCTGCTGGACAAGATCAGGCAGAGCTTCAAAATCAGCGACCATGACGTGGTGGAAGAAGGATTATCCTGTGGCCTCCATCGTAGCGAGCGGCTGATGCGCTTGAATGCGCTCAGGGCTAGGCCGAGACGGCGTGGCTTGCTGAAAGATGCCGGTGACCGTGCCGGCATCATGCCGAGCGTGCTGGACCGTCAGTTCGTGGCAGAGCGACCAATCCAGAAATGGGTGGCCGACTTCATCTATATCTGGACAGCAGAAGGCCGGCTGTATGTCACGGCCATCATTGACCTGTCCTCACGCCGTGCTGTCGGCTGGTCGATGAATGCCAACATGACGGCCCAAGTCGTTACAGATGCCCTGATCATGGGAATCTGGCATCGAGGAAAACCAGACGCGCTACTGCATCATGCCGATCAGGGAAGCCAATATACGAGCGAGCAGTTCCAGCGTCTCATGAGCGACCACGGCATCACCTGCGCCATGAGCCGCTCTGGAAAAGTCGGGGACAACGCTGCAACGGAGAGCTTCTTCTCATCACTGGAAACGGAGAGAACAGCACGGAGGGTTTATCGCACGAGGAATGATGCAAGAGCGGATGTGTTCGATTACATCGAGCGCTTCTACAATCCAAAGCGCCGCCACTCGACACTGGGCTATCTCAGCCCCAATGACTTTGAAACAAAGGTGCGATTAGCTTGACTCGGTGTCCGAAAAACCGGCAGCAGGCCAGACAGGTAGGTTCAATGCAACATCAAAGTGCGCTTATGCAGGCCGAACTCGTAAGGGACAGTTTTGATTTTATATGTAACAAGCTGTGCCTTGCGACCTCGACCGGATTGATGTGGCGGGAGCCGAAGCCAGTCTCCACAGTGAAGTATCCCTGGTAGTTCGCTTCCACCAGCGCGCGAATAAGGTCGTCCCAATCTGTATCGCCGTGGCCGATCGCCTTGCGGCCCGTATCAGCGGCATGGAGATGAATCAGGTCGGCGCCCATATCGATCACGTAGGACGAAAGCTGACGGCCCTCATAGGCGACATGGCAGGTGTCGAACATCAGCCCGACATTGGCGCACTCGGCCTCGACCATCATCCGGCGCGCATCGGCAGCGGTGTCGATGAGGTTGGTGTCGGCGGTGGTCGGCTCGATGGCGACGGTGATGCCGCGCTCCGCCGCATGATTTGCGACCGCGCGCAGGCAATCGCGACTATGCGCCCAGCCTTCCTCCAACGACATGCCCTCGGCCCGCCATCCGCCGATGAACAGCGCCATTTTCGCGCCGAGATCATGCGCTAGATCAACGATCTCGATGTAATGGGCGACCGTCGCCAGCCGCTCGGCGCGCAGCACAGAGCAAGGGTTACATCCGAAACCGCCGCCGATCGCCGGCAAAAGGCTGCTGATGGCGATACCCTCGCCCTCCGCCAGCGCCCGGATTTCAGCCCGACGCCCCTTGGAAAGATGCGCCGGCCAGGCGTGCGGCGCGCAGCAGCCGATCTCCACCGCGTCATAACCGATGCCGGCGAGGATCTTGATGGTGTCCTGCAGCGAGTAGGTCGGAAGAAAGGTCGGAAAGCTGCTGAACGGAAAGGTATTGAAAGCGAATTTCATCCTGGATTCCTTGTATTCCGGATCGCTCCGTCACGCCGCCACTGGCGGCGCGATAGCGCCCGTCATAATCGCGACGGCGTCGGACATCGAATAATCGGACGGCTTGATGATCGCCGCGCGGCGTCCCAGGCGGTGGATGTGGATCCGGTCCGCCACCTCAAACACATGCGGCATGTTGTGGCTGATCAGCACGATCGGCACGCCGCGCGCTCTCACCTTGAGGATGAGATCGAGCACCTTGCGGGACTCCTTCACGCCAAGTGCGGCGGTCGGCTCATCCATGATGATGACCTTGCTGCCGAAGGCTGCCGCCCTCGCCACCGCCACCCCTTGGCGCTGCCCGCCGGATAGTGTTTCCACCGCCTGCTGGATGTTCTGGATCGTCAGCAGGCCGAGATCGGAGAGCTTTTCGCGGGCGATCCGATCCATCGCCGGCCGATCGAGCTGACGCAGCAGCCGGCCGAAGATGCTTTTGCTGTAGATCTCGCGGCCGAGAAACAGGTTGTCGCTGATCGACAGCGCCGGTGACAGAGCGAGCGTCTGATAGACCGTCTCGATACCGGCCTTGCGCGCCTCGATCGGCGAGTTGAAGGCAACCGGGGCGCCATCGAGCAATATCTCGCCGGCATCGAGACGGATGGCACCGGACAGCGCCTTGATCAGGCTCGACTTGCCGGCGCCATTGTCGCCGATCACGCCGAGGATTTCGCCCGGCATCAGGTCGAAGTCGGCATGGTCGATGGCGACGACGCGACCGTATTTCTTGACGAGGCCCTTGGCCTGCAGAACGGGTTTTGCCATCTCGGTCATGCTGATACCTTCCTGATCCACTGATCGATCGCGACCGCAATGAGAATGAGCCAGCCGATGGCGAAGAGCTGCCAGAGCACATCGACGCCGGCGATCCTGAGGCCCGACTGGAAGACGCCGACGATAAGCGCGCCGATCAACGGCCCAAGGATCGAGCCCCTGCCCCCGAAGAGCGAGATGCCGCCGATGACGACCGCCGTGATCGACTGCAGATTGCCTTCGAAGAAGCTTGTCGGCGACACGGCGCCGACGCGGCCGATCGCCGACCAGCCGGCCAGAGCGCAGATCAGGCCCGCCACGGCGTAGACCGAGATCAGAACCCGATCGGTGCGGATGCCGGCCAGCTCCGCCGCCTCGCGATCATCGCCCACCGCATAGATGTGGCGCCCCCAGGCGGTGCGCGTCAGCGCGTACCAGAGGACGAGGAACACGATAACGAACAGGATGGAGCCGTAGCTGACATCGGTGCCGAAGACAGAGAAGTTCTGCCCGAAAAACTTCAGAAGCGGTGCTGACGTGTCGATCTCGCTGCCGCGGATCGATTGGGCGCCGGAGAGATAGAGGTTCAGCGCGTAGAACACGTTCCAGGTGCCGAGCGTGGCGATGAACGGCGGCAGTTTGATCTTGGTCACGAGGAAGCCGTTGAACAGCCCGATGCCGATGCCGCATGCAAAGGCGATCAAGAGCGCGATCGGCGCCGGCCAGCCGAGCTTGACGGCAAGATTGCCGGCAATGACGGAACTAAGCACCAGAATGGCAGCCACCGACAGATCGATGCCGGCCGTCAGGATGACAAGGCTCTGCGCCACGGCAAGCACGCCGATGATCGACACCTGCTGGACGATCAGGGACATGTTGTAGGGCGAGAAGAACTTCGATCCGGCAAACAACCCGAAGCCGATCAGCGAGAGCATCAGCACGATCAGCGGGATGATGGTGGGATAGCCGTGCAGGAACCGCTGCAATCTGCCGACGATTCCGACATCATCAAGGTCGAACCTGGCATGGGCGTCAGCGGCACTTTCGGCGTTGACGCCGCCCGGATGCGGCAATTGCCCTTCGGTGTTGATCATTGAGAACCCCTTATTCCTGGGCGCGCCGACACGCTCCTTGGCGTGCACATGGCGTTTCGATGGGATGCGCGAGGTCACGCGCATCCCCTGCTTTGTCCTTGGGAGGACCGTTTTCAGAGGCTTTCCCGATAAGGGACCTGGATCAGCCCCAGCACTTCTTCAGGGCTTCGTCCGAAGTCATCGACTTCAGTCCTTCGACGGGATGGTCGGTCACCAGTTCCACGCCGGTGTTGAAGAAGTCGAGGCCGGGAGTCGGCTCGGGCTTCTTGCCGCTGTCGGCAAATGTCTTGATTGCCTCGATGCCCATCGACGCCATCATCAGCGGGAACTGCATGGAGGTGGCGCCGATGATGCCGGCCTTGACGTTCTGGACGCCAGGGCATCCACCATCGATCGACACGACCGTCACCTTGTCCTTACGGCCCGCGGCCTTGATCGCCTCGTAGGCGCCAGCCGCCGTCGGCTCGTTGATCGTGTAGACGAGGTTGATCTCCGGATCGACCTGCAGCAGGCTTTCCATGCCGGTACGGCCGCCGTCTTCATTCGCATTGGTCACGGCGTTGCCGATGATGCGCTTGTCATCCTCGTCGCCGATCCGCTGCGGGTTCTTCACATCGATGCCGAACCCCGTCAGGAAACCCTGGTTGCGCATATAGTCGACGGTGATCTGCTGGGCATTAAGGTTGAGGAGCGCGATCTTCGCATCCTTGCTCTTGTCGCCAAGTGTTCCGGCCGCCCATTTGCCGACGAGCTCGCCGGCCTTGAAATTGTCGGTCGCGAAGGTCGCGTCGGCGGCATTGGCGGGATCAAGCGGCGTATCCAGCGCGATCGTCAGCAGGCCGGCCTTGCGGGCCTCGGTGATGACGGGCACCAGCGCGCTCGAATCGTTCGGCGTCAAAAGAATACCCTTGGCGCCGCTGCCGATGCAGGATTCGATCGCGGCGATTTGCGTGTCGGCATCGCCGTCCTGCTTGCCCGCGAAGGTCAAGAGGTTAATGCCGAGTTCCTTCGCCTTTGCGGACGCACCTTCCTTCATCTTGACGAAGAACGGATTGACCTCGGTCTTGGTGATCAGGCAGGCGGTGATGTCTTCGGCGTGTGCCGGCGCGCCGAGCGCGAGCGCCATCGCGATCCCCGAGACAGTGCCTGCAAAAAGATTTCGCATGTTTTCCTCCCTATGCCCTTAGGCGTTCGCTCTCCCGATCGGTGGCGACCGGGCGTCATCGGCTCCTCACTGCCGACCGTCACAGGCAAACATCAAAGCCATTCACTGTCAATAGATAAGTCGGTATGATTTATGAAATGACGCGAAACGCCCAGAACATCAGCCTTTGTCGTTTTTATTGCTGATTTACGCCCTTCCAGCATCAACAATAATCATACCGAATGATTTATATGTTGACGACAATCCTGTTATTTCCGATAGTCGATTCATCAGCGAGCACTTGCCCGGCGGCGCAATCGGCGCTTTGCTATGGGTAACGCCAGCCCGAAAAGGGCGCGTCTTGTTGGAGGGGACGGATTTGCTGGAGACCGAAAGAGCCGAACAGGATCAGCCGAGCCTTGGCGATCCGAGCCGCGGCACCAACCAGACAGGGATCAAGCTCTACAATGAGCGGCTCGTGCTCTCGCTGGTGCGCGCCCACGGCTCGTTGTCGAAGGTCGAGATCTCCCGCCTGACCGGCCTTTCGACGCAGGCAAGCTCCGTCATCATGAAGCAGCTCGAAAGCGATGGCTTGTTGATCAAGGGCGCTCCGCAGCGCGGCAAGGTCGGCCAGCCCTCGGTTCCGATGTCGCTCAATCCCGAAGGCGCGTTTTCGATCGGCCTCAAGGTCGGTCGACGCACGGCGGAGCTGGTCTTGATGGATCTCTCGGGTGCGGTGCGCCGGTTCATCAGCACCACCTATCGCTACCCGACGCCCTCGCTGCTGCTCGCCTTCCTGGAGCAGGGCGTCAACGAGATCATCGACAACATGACCCGGCTGCAGTTCTCGCGCATGCGCGGCATCGGCATCGCCGTTCCCTCGGAAATGTGGAGCTGGGAAGAAGAAGTCGGCGCGCCGCACGATGTAGTGGAAGCGTGGAAATGGTTCGACCTGAAATCCGAGATCGAGCAGATGTTCGCCCTGCCCGTCCATTCCTACAACGACGCGACGGCAGCCTGCGCTGCGGAGCTCGCCTTCGGCGAGGGGCGGAAATATCCGGATTTTCTCTACATATTCTTCGCAACGCTGATCGGCGGCGGCGTCGTCCTCGACGGCTCGCTTTATCCCGGTCGGCGCGGCTATGCTGGCTCGATCGGCTCGGCGCCGGTTCCGTCAACGGTACCGGGTGGTGCACCGCAGCGGCTGATCCAGTGCGCCTCGATCTTCCTGCTGGAGCGGATGATCGTCGCCGAGGGCGGCGACCCCAGCGTCATCTGGCACAAATCGGACGACTGGTCGCACATCGGCGCGGTGCTCGATCGCTGGATCGAGCAGACGACCGACAGCCTGGCGCTGGCGATCGGCTCGTTCATATCGGTGATCGACTTCCATCACGTCGTGATCGACGGCGGTTTTCCGCCGCATGTCCGCGCCGTGGTGGTGGAAAGGACCAGGGAGAAGCTCGGGCGCCTGGAGATGCAGGGAGCGGCGCCCGTGGAAATCGTCGAAGGCAAAATCGGCAGCGACGCACGCGTCTTAGGCGCCGCAAGCCTGCCGCTTCTTGCCGACTACGCGCGCGACCGCGACGTGCTCTTCAGCTCGGCGGCCTCGTGATTGATATCATCACGCAATAGGGCTCGGCCCAAGCGAGCCTGGGAGGAAAACGTGCTCATAGGAATAGATTGGGGTGGCACCAAGATCGAAGGTGTCGCCATGACGCGCGAAGGCAGGGAATTGCTGCGACTGCGCGAGGATACGCCACGCCACGACTATTTCGGCTGCATCGCCATGATCAAGGCGATGATCGATGCGCTGGAGGAAAAGACCGGCGAGAGGGGATCGATCGGCATCGGCATTCCCGGCTCGCTCGAGCCCGTCAGCCGGCTGGGCAAGGGCGCAAGCTCGACCTGGCTGCTTGGACGGCCGGTAGAGAAGGACCTGCATGACGCGATCCAGCGCGACCTGCGCGTCGAAAACGACGCCGATTGCTTCGCCGCTTCGGAAGCGGTCGATGGCGCCGGCGTCGGCCACAACGTGGTCTTTGCTGTCATCCTCGGCTCGGGCGCCGGCGCCGGCATCGCCGTCGGCGGCAAGGCGCATCATGGTCCGAACAACAGCGGCGGCGAGTGGGGCCACAATCCCCTGCCCTTTCCCGATGTCACCGAAATCGCCGGCCGCCCCTGCTATTGCGGCCGCCATAGCTGCATGGAGACCTGGGTCGCCGGCCGCGCCTTCGAGGCCGAATATACGCGCCACACCAACGAGGAGCTTAAGGCGCGGGAGATTATCGCCAAGAAGCGCGATGGCGACCGCCTCTGCGGGCTTCTTTGGGATCGCTATGTCGACCGCGTTGCCAGGGGGCTTGCGACCGTCGTCAACACGCTGGACCCGGATGTTCTCGTGATGGGCGGCGGCATGTCCAACGTCGACGAACTCTACGAGGACCTGCCGCCGGCGCTCGCCAAGCGAACCTTCTCCACCGTCTTCCATACGCCCATCCGAAAGGCCGTGCATGGCGATTCCAGCGGCGTGCGTGGCGCCGCCTGGCTCTGGAAAGACTGAGCTGCCCGCTGCCCGACCTCATTCAAGGACAACACTCGATGACCGCTCAATCCAGTATCAACGCGCGCTTCCAGTTCGCGCTCGACCTCATCCGTCAGGCCGGCGATCTCGCTCATGGCTATTTCAAGAACCGCGACAGCCTGACGATCAAGGAGAAGGGTCTGCAGGACATGGCCAGCGAGGCCGACCTCAACACCGAACTGCTGATCCGCGGCGCACTGGAAAAGCACTTCCCCGATGACGCCTTCCTCGGCGAGGAGACCGGCCTTTCGGAATTCGCCGAAGGCCAGGGGATCTGGGTGGTCGATCCGATCGACGGCACCCAGCCGTTTATCTCCGGCATGTCGAGCTGGTGTGTCTCCATCGCCTTCGTGCAAGACAGCGCGCTGAAATTCGGCATGGTCTACGCGCCCGAGCGCAACGAGCTCTTTGCCGGCGGCATCGATTCTCCGGCAACGCTGAACGGCGCGCCGGTTGGCCGGCATCCCGGAAAAACCATCCGCGACGGCATCGTCGGCGTCGGTTATTCGCCGCGCGTGACGCCCGACGAATTCCTGCCGATGTTCGAACGCTTCCTGAAGGAAGGCGGCATGTTCTACCGCGACGGATCGGGGGCGCTGACGCTCTGCTACATCGCCAGCGGCCGCCTGCTCGGCTACATCGAGCCACATATCAACTCGTGGGATTGCCTCGGCGCCATCGCCGTCATCCGCGCCGCTGGCCTGAAGACCAACGACTTCCTAGCCGATGACGGGCTTCGCAAGGGCAATCGGGTAATCGCCGGCAACGAGACGATCTACCAGGCGCTTGTCGAGATCTACGGCTGAGCTTCTCCTTCTCTGATCGCAAGACATTGGGTTCATGATTTCTCCTCAACAACACGACCGGATGGCAATGCGATCCGTTCCCCCTCAATGGATGCAGTCGAGAAGGCGAATTCCGGCCATCCGGGCATGCCGATGGGTATGGCCGACGTCGCCACCGTCCTGTTCTCGAAGTATCTGAAGTTCGACCCGACCAAACCGCATTGGCCGGACCGTGACAAGTTCTTACTGTCGACCGGCCATGGCTCGATGCCGCTTTACTCGCTGCTGTACTTGACCGGTTACCCGGACATGTCGGTTGACGATCTGAAGGCGTTCCGCCAGCTCGGCTCCAAGACCGCCGGCCACCCGGAATACGGCCACGCCAGGGTTATCGAAGGTGCTCTCGGCTACCTGGCAGAGGTGCAGGATTCACTTTATGCGCCACGCGCTGGACCATGCCGGGAAGAGCGGAAGGCGCGTCGTCTCCGCATTCATCGCCGCGGCTTTTGCCCAGGATATACCGGAGGCAGCAAGTACCCAGTGGCGCAATGTCGCCGACCAGATCAGGCCATGTGGATCACTCCGTTGCCCACGTCGCTCTCCGCGTCGGGGGAAGGTTCACATGGCTCAATTCTCAATGGAAATTATGCGCCTAACCGGCTCAGTTCTGCGCGCAAACCAACAGCCTGAAGGCTACAGGATCGCCTGGGCAGCGCTGCGGCACGGGTCCGCGATGCAAGCGCGTTGCGTTCGCGCCCTACTACCCAGTCGATCGGTTTGGATGCTCGGCCTAAAGCTGGGTGCGCCGGTCGGGCAGAAGCCGCTGTGTGGTGGGGAGAGAGGGAGAAGCCGCTTCCGTGCGGGAAGCGAAGCATTTAAGGGTCGACATAGCCGGAGACCTTTCCAAGGAAGGTTGCTGGTCAGGCCCCCGTTCGGTGTTCCAGCACCGGCGGGGGCCGCTAAGTGTCTGCAGATGTTCAGTTTCTGCCGACACTGTCGACATAGCCCGGAGAACGCACTCCGGCAAGGGATCAGAACGCATCCGGAACAAAGAGCCCGCGTATGGTTAACGTGGGGCTCAAGCTACCGTGCCCATCGCGCTCAGCAGCAGAGTCGCTCGCGCGGGCTGGTGGGGCACCCGCGATCCGACAGATCGCCATGCACATCGCCGTTTTAGAGATCCCTTTACGAGACACAATCGCCTTGGATATATCGATGCCGCTGGACATCGTCCGCATCCCTTACCGGGAACATCCTTGAAAAGGTCGACCATGAAGAAGCTTCTTCTCGCCTGCGCTTTTGCACTCTCTCTGCCGTTCAGCGTCTCCGCTGCCGAACTGATCTTCCCCAGCGATGCTCCGGTCGCATCGATCACCATTCCCGACAGCTGGGGCCCCAAGGAAACCGAAACCGGCGTCGACGCCACCTCCGAAGACGGGGCAATCTACTTCTCGATCGATGTCGCTGATGCTGCCTCGACGGACAAGACGACGGAAATCGCCATCGACTTTCTGACGAAGAACGGCGTCAAGATCGACCCGGCAACGCTGAAGGAGTCTCCCGAGACCGATGTGAACGGCTTGAAGATCTCCTCTCTCGATTACCAGGGCACGGACGAGGACGGCCCGGTTGACGTCTCGATCGGCTTTGCCGCCGCCGGTGAGAAAGTGCTGATCTTCACCTATTGGGGTTCGAAGGACACGCAGGCCGCGCACCAGAAAGAGCTCGGCGAGATGCTGGCCTCCCTCAAGCCGGCAAGCTGAGAGCGAAGACTGGACGCCGAAGCGACTCGTGACCGTGACGTCCTCGGCATCCTGCTGGTTCGTCTGGACCCGCATTGCCTCTGAAGTTCGGGGGAGCTTGGAGCGTTCACAAAGCGATAGCGCGTCATTCTGGGTAGAATGACGCGCCAAGGGTCCTGGGTTGAGCGACTACATTCTCGGCGTTATCGGCCAGAACTCATCCCAGCCGCTGCCAGCGCCTGCTGCCCGCTTCTTGGCGCCGAACGCCTCGGCGCCGCGTCAGCTCTCAGTGCAAATCTACACATTGAAATGGGAATCGGAGCAAAACCAACTCCCATTTTCTGATTAAAAATATATAATTTCTGTTTTTATCAGCATGCGTTCTTTATATTGCCGCAGAATTCTCCGTTGTCGGCCTGTCCCAGACCATGGAGATCGGCCCGCATCTAACGCAGGACGGCGCTTCTGACACCGCTTTGATTTTCCGAGGACCATGGGATGACACAGATTGACAGCGCCTGGGGGGAAGGCCCTTCGGAGCGTTACGAGACTTTGGCCCAACGCTTTCGCCCGCTCTTTGCCGAGATTGCCAAGGGAGCCGTCGAGCGCGATCTCTCGCGCCAGCTGCCGGTCGGCGAAATTGCGGCGCTGAAGGCTGTCGGCTTCGGTGCCATCCGCATTCCTGAGGCAGAGGGTGGCGCGGGGGCGACACTTCCCGAACTCTTCAACCTGCTCATCGAGCTCTCGGCCGCCGATTCCAACATTACGCAGGCGCTGCGCGGCCATTTCGGGTTTGCGGAAGAGGTCGTCAACCGGCCCTCAGGGCCGCAGCGCGCCCGCTGGGTCAAGCGGATCGTGGCCGGCGAGATCGTCGGCAATGCCTGGACCGAAATCGGCAATGCCAGCCAGGAGGCCTTTTCGACGCGCGTCAGCGAAAAGGATGGCGCACTGGTCGTCAATGGCGCCAAGTACTACACGACCGGCTCGCTCTTTGCCGACTGGATCAATGTCGGCGTGACCGGCCTTGATGGCGCCAGCGGTGCCGCGCAGGTGCGCCGCGACGCAGCCGGCGTGACAGTCATCGACGACTGGGACGGCTTCGGACAAATCCTGACGGCGTCCGGCACGGCCACCTTCGCCGATGTTCCCGTCGATCCCGCCGATGTGGTGCCGGACGAGGCGCAGTTCCGGTATGGCGCGGGCTATTACCAGACGGTTCACCTCGCGACGCTCGCCGGCATCGCCCGGGCGATCGCGAACGAGACGGCCGACGCGGTCGCCAAGCGCACGCGTCATTACACCAACGCGGCCGGCCCGCGCTCCAGCCAGGATCCCCAGGTTCTTCAGGTCGTCGGCCGCATCCGCTCCAATGCCTATGCCGCAACGGCCATCGTACTGCAGGTGGCACGTTCTCTGGAGCGTGCCTATCAGGCGCATTTCGCCGGAGATCAGGCGGCAGAAGAGCGCGCCAACGTGATCGCCGAAATCGAAACGTCGCAAGCGCTGACCGTCGTTACAAATCTCGTGCTGGAGGCGGCGACGATCCTCTTCGACACGCTCGGCGCATCGGCGGCGCGCAAGCCCGCCGGGCTCGACCGGCACTGGCGCAATGCCCGCACGCTCGCCTCCCACAATCCGCGCATCTACAAGGACCGCATCGTCGGCGATTTCGCCGTCAACGGCACGCCGCCGCCCTACCAGTGGCGCATCGGCCAAGCGCCGGCATGACGCCGCAGGAAAAGCCCCTGCGCAGCAAAAGCCGGCTGCCCTCCCATCGCGACATCGCCACGGCGCACCATCAAGATCTGCTGCATCCGATCGCAAAGCCACGAAAGCCTTGAAACCATGCGGGGAGCTCGCGACGTGCCGGTGCACGATGACAACATCATCTTCCTGCCGCTTGAGGAACCCGCGAGCCGCAATGTCGCCCTGCTGTGGGAAACCTTGCGTCGGGAAGCGGATGCTGCGCTCCGGCGGGACCGGGCGCTGGCGCGCACCATGAACGCGGCTGTGCTCATGCATGCCAGTTTTGGCCACGCGCTCTCGCACCGCCTGGCCATCAAGCTTTTCGATCATGATATCGACCGGGACGAATTGCTGACGCTGGTTCATGGCGCCTATATCGACGCGCCGGACCTTCTGTCGGCCGCCGTGGCGGACCTCCTCGCGGTCAAGGATCGGGATCCGAGCAACACGGAGGTCCTGACCCCCTTCCTGTACTTCAAGGGCTTCTATGCCCTTCAGGGCTACCGCATCGCCCACTGGCTGTGGACCCATGACCGAAGCCATTTGGCGCGGCACATTCAAAGCCGCATCTCGGAGGTCTTTGCCATCGATATCCATCCGGCCGCAGTGATGGGACGCGGCATCATGCTCGATCACGGCAGCGGTCTCGTCATTGGCGAAACCGCCGTCGTCGAGGATGATGTCTCGATCCTGCAGAACGTGACGCTCGGCGGCACGGGCAAGGAGACCGGCGATCGCCACCCGAAGGTGCGCCGGGGCGCGCTGATCGGCGCCGGCGCGAAGATTCTCGGCAATATCGAGGTCGGCATGGGGGCGAAGGTCGGCGCCGGAAGCGTCGTCGTCTCATCTGTCGCCCCCTACACCTCCGTCGTCGGCGTTCCCGCGCGACCCATCGGGCGCCCCCACACCGCCCTTCCCGGCGTCACGATGGACCAGGTGCTAAGCGAGCCGGACTACGTGATTTGAAGTATGGGAAAGGGATCACCAGAGGGTTTGAGAAGGCGTTGGCCTGAAGGCGACCGCCGCAGGCTGCGGGCGTGCCGGGCAGAAGCGAATCCCGCCCGACACCGCATCAGACCGTTTCGAGGATCTGCCTTTGCAGTTCGACGGCGCGGGGGTCGGCGAGTTCCCGGCGCGGGCGTTCCAGGTCGACGGGAATGTCGAGGGCGATGGCGCCTTCCTTCAGCACGATGACGCGATCGGCGAGCGCAACGGCCTCGGCGACGTCATGGGTGATCAGCACCGTGGTGAAACCGCGCTGGCGCCAGATGCCCTCAAGCAGCTTGTGCATCTCGATGCGGGTCAATGCATCCAGCGCACCGAAGGGCTCGTCGAGGAGAAGGATCTGCGGGCGGCTGACCAGCGCGCGGGCCAGCGCGACGCGCTGGCGCTGCCCGCCGGAGAGAACCGACGGCCAGTCGTCTTCACGCCCGGCAAGGCCGACGGCGGCCAGCGTTTCGGTGGCCGCCTCGCGCCAGTCCGGACCGCGGGCGATGCCGACATTTTCGACGACGCGCTGCCAGGGCACCAGGCGCGCCTCCTGGAAGAGCAGCCGCACCTGCGGGTTCAGCCCCTCGACCTGACTTTTGCCGATCGCCACCTGCCCGGCCGTCGGCCGGTCGAGCCCGGCAATCAGGCGCAGCAGCGTGGACTTGCCGCCGCCCGAGCGACCGACGACGGCCACGAACTGCCCGGCGGGAATGTTAAGGTCGAAGCGCCTGAGAACCTGAAGCGCACCGAACGCCTTTTCGACGCGTGAGAGGGAGATGCCCAGACCGCCATCGGCAGCCGGCGCGGTCGAATCCTGCCGCGTCCAGTCTTCAACGGCGGCCATCAGCGTTTCTCTCCGGATGTCTGGTAGGCGGGATGCCAGGCCAGCACCCGCTTTTCGATCAGCCGCGTCAGGCTGTCGGCAACCTTGCCGAGCAGCGCGTAGATGATGATGCCGAGCAGCACGACGTCGGTCAGAAAGAACTCGCGCGCATTCATCGTCATATAGCCGATACCGGCATTTGCCGAGATGGTTTCGGCGACGATGAGGGTAAGCCACATGAAGCCCAGCGCATAGCGAAGACCAATGAGGATCGACGGCAGGGCGCCGGGAAGAATGATGCGCGTGATCAGCGCCTTGCGGTCCAGCCCGTAGATCTGCGCCATCTCGATCACCTGCGGATCGACGGTCCGCACGCCATGGAAGGTGTTGATGTAGATCGGGAAGAAGACGCCGATCGAGACGAGGAAGATCTTGGCCGTCTCGTCGATGCCGAACCAGAGGATGACGAGCGGGATGAGCGCCAGATGCGGAATGTTGCGCAGCATCTGCAGCGTGCTGTCGAGCAGGGTTTCGGCCGGCTTCCAAAGGCCGTTGACGATGCCGGCCACGAAGCCGAGGCCACCGCCAATGGCAAGACCGATCAAGGCCCGCTGCGTGGAGACCAGCGTATGATAGATCAGCGTCCCGTCGAGCAGCGCCGTCCAGCCGGCCAGCGCCACCGTGCTCGGCGCCGGCATCAGCCGCGCCGTGACGAAGCCGGCCCGTGCCGCGATCTCCCAGATGATGAGAAGAGCGAGCGGCAGGGCCCAGGGGGCAAGCCGCTCCCAGAGGATACGGGAGCGGTCGGAGGCCGCCTTCTCCCGCCCGGCCTCATGCGGCGCCAGCGCCACCTCCGCCATCACGCCCCGCCTTTCCAGACGGCATCGGCGATGCTCAGCTTCTTCGGAACGAGGCCGAGTTCGAAGAACGTATCGGCGATGGCTTGCTGCTGGGCAACGACGGCCTCGTCGAGCGTCTTCACGCCATAGGACTGGCGGTCGAGGGCACGCACCAGAACCGGTTCGGGAATGCCGACCGAGGGCGAGAGTTCGGCTGCCGCGGCGGCCGTGTTGGCTTTCGTCCATTCATCGATTTCGGCGATCGCCTCGATGACAACCTCGACAGCGTTGGCATGGGCCTCCACGAAGGGACGGGCGCCGAGATAGAACTGGTGGTTGGGCACGATGCCCTCGCCATTGCGCAACTCGCGCGCCTCGATGGCGACTTCGGCCGCCGCCTGGAAGGGATCCCAGATGACCCAGGCATCGACGGCGCCGCGTTCGAAGGCGGCACGCCCATCGGCCGGAGGCAGGAAGGAGACCTTGATATCCGTATAGGCAAGACCGGCCTCTTCCAGCGCCTTGACGAGCAGATAGTGCACGTTGGAGCCCTTGTTGAGCGCCACCGTCTTGCCCTTGAGGTCGGCAACCGTCTTGATCGGGCTGTCCTTCGGCACAAGGATCGCCTCGCCGCGCGGAGCCGGCGGTTCGTGGGCGACATAGACCAGCGGGGCGCCGGCGGCCTGCGCGAAGATCGGCGGCGTTTCGCCCGTCGAGCCGAAATCGACGGCGCCGACATTCAGCCCTTCCAGCAATTGCGGCCCGGCCGGAAACTCCGTCCACTGCACCTGATAGCCGATGGCCTCCAGCTTCTTTTCCAGGAGACCCTTGCCCTTCAGCAGCACGAGCGTTCCGTATTTCTGGAAGCCGATGCGCACGACCTTGTCCTCGGCCAATGCGCCTTTCGCGCCAAGGAACGGCAGAACCGCAGACCCTCCCAACAATCCGGTGAAGCCACGTCTGGTGATGCGCATCGCAAAACTCCTGTTCAAATCCCCTGCCCCGGCGGTTCTGCGGGACCTGATCGAAAATCCGATAGTTTTTATGGATTTCACAGGAATAAAATACTTAGATCCCGGCCTTCAGGGAATTTCCGCGCCAAGGGTCAGCTCCCATCGACAAATCGTTTCCGATGGCCGGGCGGAGGGCACAGAAAGCCGAATTCAACCGCAGACGGCCGGCGCACGTTGCCGACGTCAGTCGATACCGCCGAGATAGATGTGATGGAGATCTGAGCGGGCGGCGAGATCCTGTGCTGCTCCCTCCAGCGCCACACGTCCCGTCTCCAGCACATAGGCGCGGTGGGCGTGGCTGAGCGAGAGGGCCGCATTCTGCTCGGCCAGCAGGAAGGCCGTGCCGCGTTCACGGTTGAGCCGGGTAATGATCTCGAAGATTTCCTCGACGATCAGCGGCGCAAGGCCCATGGACGGCTCGTCGAGAAGCACGAGGCGCGGTTCGGTCAGGAGCGCGCGACCGATCGCCAGCATCTGCTGTTCGCCGCCCGAAGTCAGGCCAGCCTGGGTTTGCCGCTTGTCCTTCAGACGGGGAAACCAGGCGTAGATGTCGTTGACCTTCGACAGAAGTGCCTTGCGCGAGGGCTTTTGCAGGAAGGCCCCCGTCAGGAGATTTTCCTCCACCGTCAGATGCGGGAAGACGTGCCGGCCCTCCAGAACATGCACGAGGCCGCGTTTGGCCCTCAGATTGGCGGGAATGGCCAGCACATCCTGACCGTCGAACCGCACCGCGCCGCGGCTGACAGTGGCGCGATCGGCGGCCGCGAGACCGGAGATCGCCTTCAGCGTCGTGCTCTTGCCAGCCCCATTCGCCCCCAGCAGGGCGACGATCTCCCCCGGCCCGAGCGTGAGGGAAACATCGGCCACCGCCAGGATCGCCCCGCCATAGACGACCTCGATGGACTCGACATCGAGAATGCTTTGCGAAGCCGTTTCGGCAGTCGGATGCGTCACACCAGGGGTCATGGTCAAGATCCTTGCTCGGGTTGAAGGACGGGCACGCAGCAACCACGTGCCCGATTATGTCGATCAGTTCGTTCCGACGTCGCGCGGCTTGATGCCGTGCTCCTTGGCATAGGCGGCAGACTTTGCCTCGATCAGCGGACGCAGCGTTTCGCGGTCGGCCTTGACCCAGTCGCTGACCGGCGTCCAGGCCTTGCCGTCCCACTGCTGGACGCGCACGGAGCCGCCACCTTCATGGTCGAGCGGCGTCAGTTGCAGGTTCTGCGAAAGGCCGAGGAAACCGGCTTTCTCAAGGGCGGCGTCATCGAGCTTCAGATGCTCCAGCGCCCACTGACCTTCCTCGCCGGTGATCGGACGATTGCCGAATTTGGCCTGCGCCTGGCGGACGATCTCGACGGAGATCAGGGCATCGAGAAGGCCGGAATTGTAGTAGACCGAGCCGAAGGCCTTGGGATCACGCAGGTCCGACTTGCCCTGATCGAGGATGTATTTCTTCAGGCGCTTGTGGATCTCGAAATTCGCACCGGCCGGGTACGGTGTCAGCGCCAGATAGCCCTTGGCGGCATCCCCGGCGGGGATCGCATCCTCTTCGGAACTGGCCCAGACATCGCCGATGATGCGGTCGGAGGGGAAACCGAAACGCTGCGCTGTCTTGATGGCGACCGGCGTCGAGACACCCCAGGTGCGCAGGAACACCCAGTCCGGCTTTACCTCGCGAACCTGGCGCCACTGCGCCGACTGTTCGTTGCCGGGATCGGCGACGGGGATCTGGATGTTCTCGAAGCCGTATTTCTCGGCCAGCAACGCCAGGGGATCGAGCGTTTCGCGGCCATAGGCACTGTCATGATAGACAGTGGCGATCTTCTTGCCCTTGAGCTTGTCGAAGCCGCCTTCGCGTTCCGCGATGTAGTTCAGCAGCGCAGAGGCTTCGGAATAGAAGGTCAGGACGACTGGGAAGATATAGGGAAAGACGCGACCGTCCGTGGCTTCCGTCCGGCCATAGGCCAGCGTTACCTGCGGGATCTTGTCCTTGGCGGCGCGGTCGGCCAGCGCATAGGCCGCCGGGGCGCCGTTGGGGAAATAGGCCGAGACCGGTGCGCCGTTCAGGCCGTTCTTGAAGCGCTCATAGCACTCGATGCCCTTTTCGGCGGTCCATTCTGTCTCGCATTCCTGCCAGACGATCTTCACCCCGTTGATGCCGCCTTCGACCTCGTTGAGGTAGCGGTAGTAATCGATTCGGGCAGCCCAGATCGACGCGCCGACCGCAGCGTACGGCCCGACGCGGTAACTCGCGATCGGAAAGAACTGCTTGTCGCTGTCGGGGCCGGGCGTCGTGTCGAGCGCGCTCGCCTGGCCGGCAAGAAGAAGCGTGGCGGTGGCGGCAGCCGCCAGCGAGCGGAGGAAAGTCTTACGCATGATCGTCTCCAGGTGTTGGAGACGGGAGACGCCCCGAAGGCGCGCCTCCCGCCAAAGAGTCAGTTGGTTTCGGTTTCGGGGGTCCGCGGCGTGATGCCGTGCTCCTTGGCATAGGCCTGCGCGCCCTGTTCGATGAGGGGGCGAAGCAGCGCGTGGTCCGCCTTGATCCAGTCCGTCTGGAGCACCCATTTCTGGCCGTCCCAGCTCTGGATACGCGCTGCACCGCCGCCCTCGTGATCAGTCGCCGTGATGTTGAGGGGCTGGAGAAGTCCCTTGAAACCGATCTTCTCGAGACGGGCATCGTCGACCGTCAGGTGCTCGAAAGCCCAGCGACCTTCCTCGCCATTCAGGGGACGCTTGCCGAACTTGGCATATCCGGTCCGCAAGGCCTCGACCGCGAGCGCGGCGTTCACCAGACCGACATTGTAGTTCACGGCCCCGAAATACTTCTGGTCGCGCAGGTCCGACTTGCCCTTGTCGAGGATCTCGGCCTTCAGCCGCTTGTGGATCTCGAAATCCGTGCCAGCCGGATAGGGCGCGAGAGCCGAATAGCCGATGGCGGCAGCACCCGCCGGGATCACGTCGGATTCGGATCCGGCCCAGACGTCGCCGATAATCTTGTCGGACGGAAAACCGAAGCGCTGGGCGGTCTTGATGGCCACAACGGTCGAAACACCCCAGGTGCGCAGAAACACCCAGTCGGGCTTGGCCTCGCGGATCTGGCGCCACTGCGGCGACTGTTCGTTGTTGGGGTCGGCGACGGGGATCTGGATGTTTTCGAAGCCGTAGGTCTTCGCCAGCAGATCGACGGCCGGCTGGGTGGCGCGGCCATAGGCGCTGTCATGATAGACGGTGGCGATCTTCAGGCCCTTCAGCTTGTCGAGACCGCCGACCTTGGAGGCGATGTAGTTGATGCCCGTCGAAGCCTGGCTGTAATAGCTGAAGAGCAGCGGGAAGGCATAGGGGAAGACGGTACCATCGACCGACTCCGTCTTGCCGCCAGCCGGATCGATGAGCGGGATCTTGTCGGCGGCAGCCTTTTCGAGGAGCGCATAGGTGGCCGGCGTGCCATGGGTAAAGAAGAAGGCAAGCGGCGAGCCGTTCTTGCCGGCCTTAACGCGCTCATAAACTTCAACCGTGCGGTCCGGGCTCCATTCGGTCTCGAATTCCTCGTAATCGATCTTGATGCCGTCGATGCCACCCTCGACCTCGTTGATGTAGCGGAAATAGTCGCGGGTACCGGCCCACCACAATTCGCCCGACGACGCGTAGGGTCCGACGCGGTAGGTCGGCAGCGGCACGTACTGGCTGACATCGGCAGCCGAGGCAGGAAGAACACTGGAAAGGGCGCTGCTGGCGACCAGCAGGGCAAGAAGCAAGGATTTCATTCTGGATTACCTCCGGGTTCTGGAACGGGAAAAGGGGTTGCGGATAGGCGCGGCTGCCTTCCATCCGATGAGCCTTGCAAGGCCCTCGGGCTCGCGGATCAGGAAGCCGATGATGAGCAGGCCGAAGATGGCCTTCTGGATGTTCTGGAGCAGGCCGGCATCGATCTGGCCGCCGAGCAGGTGCTGGAACAGCCAGTCCAGCGCGAGCGGCAGGAGGCTGACGAAGAATGCACCGTAAAAAGCACCGCGGATGGTGCCAAGGCCGCCGATGATGATGATGAACAGGATCTGGTAAGAACGAGTCAGGCCGAAGCTCTGGACGCTGGCAGAGCCAAGATAGGCAAAAGCCCAGAGCGCGCCGGCGATGCCGAGAATGAAGCTCGACACGGCAAAGGCCTCAAGCTTTGAGCGCACGATGGGCACGCCGATGACCGCGGCGGCCGTGTCCATGTCGCGGATCGCCATCCAGTTGCGGCCCGTCTGGCCACGCACCAGATTGAAGGACAGGATAGTGAGAAGCGCCACCGTGGCGAGCGTCAGGAAATAGCGGCCGTGCGGATTTTCTGCAGAGATACCGAAGATCGACAGGCCGCCCGGCAGGGAGATCGTCGCGGACGAGTTGCCGTTGTAAAACCAGGGAAACTTCAGGAACAGCCACTCGAAGAAGAATTGCGCCGCGAGGGTGCTGACGATGAGATAGAAGCCCTTGATGCGGGTCGAAGGGATGCCAAAGACGAGGCCGGTGGCGCCTGCGATGACGCCTGCAAGGATCAGCGCCAGCGGCAGCGG
Organism: Rhizobium sp. RU20A; assembly: GCF_900155885.1. GTDB lineage: Bacteria > Pseudomonadota > Alphaproteobacteria > Rhizobiales > Rhizobiaceae > RU20A. The sequence continues at coordinate 105,536 of NZ_FTMB01000008.1, read as the reverse complement.
CAGCTCCGGAACGCGCAGCTGGAAGGCGAAGGTTGCGTAGGCGCCGACCATCATGAAGGCACCGGCACCGAGCGACATCTGGCCCGCATAGCCCGTCAGCAGGTTGAGGCCGAGGCCAGCAAGCGAGAGGATCAGGAACGGCACGACGATGGCGTTGATCCAGTATTCGCTGGCAAGGAATGGCGCCGCGGTCAGGAGGGCAAGACCGGCCGCCGCAAGAAGGACGCGTGGCGTGAACCGGATGGCGGGATCGAGGACGGCGGGGGCTTCGACATCGGACATGGGTCAGACCCTTTCGATCTGTCGCTCGCCGAACAGGCCGGCCGGGCGGATGAACAGGAAGACGAGTGCGAGCGCATAGGCGAACCACGGCGTGATGCCGCCGCCGAGGAAGGGGCCGATGTAGGTTTCGGCAAGGCTCTCGCCCGCGCCCACGATGAGCCCGCCAACGATGGCGCCGGGAATGGAGGTGAAGCCGCCGATGATGAGCACCGGCAGCGCCTTCAGCACCACGAGCGAGAGGGAGAACTGCACGCCCTGGCGCGCACCCCACAGTAGGCCCGCCACCAGCCCGACAAGGCCGGCCGCCGCCCAGACGATCTGCCAGATGCGGTTGATGTCGATGCCGATCGAAAGCGCCGCGCGCGTGTCGTCTGCCACACCGCGAAGCTGGATACCGATCCGGGTGCGATTGAAGAGCAGCGCCAGAACGGCGACGAGCGTGATCGCCACGGCGGCGGCCGTCAGGTCGAACTGGCTGATGAGGATGTCGCCGATAAAGATCGGCATGTCCTCGATGCCGAGATCGATGGCGCGGACCTGCGAGCCCATGATGCCCTGCGCAACACCCTCGACCACATAGGCGAGGCCGAGCGTCGCCATGAAGAGGGTCATCGGGCTGCGGTTGGTTAGCGGCCGCAGCAGGAAGCGTTCGATGGCGATGGCGGTCGCGATCAGGATGGCGATGGTGATGGCGATGGCCGCAATCGCCGGCAGGCCGTTGTCCGTCAGTGTCACGAAGGTCAGCGCCGCGAAGAGAAGCAGCGAGCCCTGCGCGTAGTTGAAGACGCCCGACGCCTTGTAGATCAGCACGAAGCCGATGGCGACGAGGGAATACATGGTGCCGGCAAGGAGGCCGCCGATCAGGGTTTCCAGGAACATGTTCATGCGGCGCGCTCGCTGGTTTGCTTGCCGAGATAGGCAGCGATGACATCGGGATTGTCGCGGATCGTGTCGGGCGCGCCGTCGGCCAGCTTGCGCCCGTAATCGAGGACGACGACATGGTGGGCGAGTTTCAGGACGATGCCGATATCGTGCTCGATCAGCACGATCGTCAGGCCGAGATCGCGGTTGAGACGCGCGATGGCCGCGGCGATCTCCTGCTTTTCGCCCGCATTCATGCCGGCCAGCGGCTCATCGAGCAGCAGCAGCTTCGGCTCGGCGACGATGGCGCGCGCAATCTCCACCTTCTTCTGCACGCCATAGGGAAGCGACGAAACCGTTGTCTCAGCCACGGCTTCGAGACCGAAGAGTGCCAGCACGGCCCGGGCGCGATCGCGGAAGGCCCGCTCCTGGCGACGCGCGCGCGGCAGGAGAAGCGCCTCTTCAACGAGGCTCGCCGTCTGGCGCCGCGAAAGGCCGGCGATGACATTGTCGATGACACTCATGCCCCGGAACAGCGCGTTGTTCTGGAAGCCGCGTCCGATGCCCCGGCGGGCCGCTTCCAGCGGATGCATGCGACGGAAATGCTCGCCCGCGAAAACGATCTCGCCCTGATCCGGCACGTAGACGCCGTTGAGGATGTTGAGAAGCGAACTCTTGCCGGCGCCATTTGGCCCGATCAGGGCGCAGATCTCGCCTTGCGCGACCTTGAACGACAAATCCGAGATCGCCTTCACGCCGTTGAAGGACAGCGACACGCCGCTCACCTCAAGGACGAGGTCGGGCTGCTGGGGTGTCGGCGCTTCTAAAGTCACGGGCATTCTCCGAATGAATGGACATGCGTGACCGGTCGCGGCCGGCGCGATCACCGGCACGTTGCATCACGGCATCGGGTTGTGTGGTGGGCGTCAGGCTGCCTGGCCGCCTGCCGCCTCCCGTTTCAGGCGCTCGATATCCCGGAACTGATGGGCGGGATGGGAGGCCGGCAGATAGGGGCCGTCGCCGAAGAGCTTCTCGCGCAGTGTCCCCTCTCGATAGGCCGTGGCATAGACGCCGCGCCTCTGGAGCTCCGGCACGACGTAGCCGATCACATCCGCAAACGTGTCATGCGCCAGGGCGTAGGCGAGATTGAAGCCATCAATGTCGGTTTCCTCGACCCACTCTTGCAACAGATCGGCGATCGTCTCCGGCGATCCCACGAAAAGTGGTCCGAGACCGCCAATGCCGCCCCACCTGGCCAGCTCTTCGATTGTCCAGACCTTGTCACCCTCCGCCAGATGCTCGACAGCGGAGATGATCGCGTTGGTCTTGACCTTGCGGACCGTATCGGTCGGGCGGTACTGGCCAAAATCGATGCCGGTCCAGCCCGACATCAGCACCAGCGCACCGTCATAGGACGCGTGCTTGACGTAATCTTCGTATTTGGCGCGCGCCTTGGCATCGGTTTCATCGACAATGATCGTCGCCATGGCGTAGATCAGCACCTTCTTCGGATCCCGCCCCTGAGCGGCGGCGCGCTGGCGGATATCGGTGACATAGGCGCGTGTCGCATCCTTCAGCGGTGTGGAGATGAAGACGCATTCGGCGTGGCCGGCCGCAAACTGTTTTCCGGCACCGGACGCGCCTGCCTGGAACAGGACGGGCGTGCGCTGCGGCGAGGGTTCGCACAGGTGATAGCCCGGCACGTCGAAATAGGTGCCCTTATGGCCGATCTCGTGCACCTTCGTCGGATCGATGAAGATGCCGCGCTCCTTGTCGCGCAGCACGGCCCCCTCCTCCCAGCTTCCTTCGAAGAGTTTGTAGAGGACTTCCACATATTCGGTAGCGACATCGTAGCGGTTGTCGTGGGAGCGCAAGCCCCCCTGCCCGACATTCTTGGCGCCGCTCTCCAGATAGGAGGTTACGATGTTCCAGCCCACGCGCCCCTTGGTGTGGTGGTCCGCCGTGGAGAGGCGACGCGCAAAGGTGTAGGGGTGCTCGAAGCTCGTGGACGCGGTGATGCCGATGCCGAGATGCTTGGTCGCCTGCGCGATCGGATTGGCGAGCTGCAGCGGATCGTTGACCGGGATCTGCACGCCCTGCCGCAGCGCATTGTCGAGATTGCCCTTGTAGACATCGTAGTAGCCGATCACATCCGCGATGAAGATCGACTCGAAGAAGCCGCTCTCGAGAAGCTTCGCCAGATCGGTCCAGTAGTCGAGGTCCTTATAGTCCCACGACCGGTCGCGCGGATGACGCCACAGCCCCGGGGACTGATGCCCGACGCAGTTCATTTCGAACGCGTTGAAACGGATTGTCTTGGCCATGATGAACCCCCGATGCCACTTTCGATGCGACAGTAGGAGACGAGGCCCAACAAAAAAACATTTTCTATATTTTTTATAGAGAATTTCGGAGAAAATTTTTCTTCACGCTCTGGCGGATGCCAAATGGGTTGTACCGGCTCCACAGTCATTCCACTCTTGTCCGCTCTCGCGCGCGACGCGATAGTCCAACGATCCTCCTATAACAGCGAAATATCTTATGCTTACGGGTGCACCCCGGCCTCCTCACCCGGAGCGCGCACCATTAGTCCACAATTTCAGTGAACAATATTTCCATTCCTGCGGTGTCTCGCCAATTTCTTTTCCGCGCGCCGCTCAGAGAAAAGACGTTGATCCTTCGCACTGCAGCATCAGCCGCGTCATTCTTGTTGGCGTCATCCCAGACTTGAAACCGACTGGAGAACCCAATGAAGAACAAGACCGGAAACACCCCTGCCTTCACCCGTCTCCTGACGCTCGGCGCAGCCGTTGCCGCGGCCGTCGTCACCTTCGCCGCTCCGCTCGCGAGCTTTGCGGCCGACAGGGAGATCAAGGTCGGCATCATCAGCGGCGAGGACGAAGATGTCTGGCGCGCCGTGCAGGAAGAGGGCGCCAAGCGTGGCCTGAAGATCGAAACCGTCGTCTTCAACGACTACACCCAGCCGAACGAAGCGCTGGAGCGCGGCGAGATCGACGCCAACGCCTTCCAGCACAAGCCCTACCTCGACAACCAGATCAAGCAGCACGGCTACAAGATCGTGCCGGTCGGCTATACCGGCGTCTGGCCGATCGGCCTCTATTCGAAGAAGGCGAAGTCCGTTGCCGAAATCGCCGAGGGCGCATCGATCGGCGTTCCCAACGACCCGTCCAACGAAGGCCGTGCGCTGCGCGTGCTGCAGAATGAAGGCCTGATCAAGCTGAAGGATGGCACCGGCATTCTCGCCACCATCGCCGACATCGTGGAAAACCCGAAGAAGATCGAGATCAAGGAACTCGATGCGGGCATCGTCGGCCGCTCCATCGATGACCTCGACGCCGCCGTCGTCAACACCGACTGGGCCCTGAAGGCCGGGCTTAGCCCGGCCGAGCGCATCGCCCAGGAGCCGATCGCCGATAATCCCTACCGCAACTTCATCGCCGTGAAGGAAGGCAGCGAGAACGAGCCCTGGGTCAAGGAACTCGTTGCCTCCTATCAGAACGACGCCGTCCGCGCCGTCTTCGAGAAGGTCTACAAGGGCACGGGTCTCATCGCCTACTGATCCATCCCTTTTCCTGTCAGCGAGGCGGCCGGTCATCCTGCCGCCTCGTGCCGTTCGGAGCAATGTATGACCCTTCACACACACCCGCCGGAAACGGCACCGCAGATCTCTCCGACCACCCGTGCCGAGAAACAATCGGCCGGCGACGCCCCCGTTATCGAACTTGTCGATGTGCACCGCCGCTTTGGCACCGTGCCGGCGCTCGACGGCATTTCGCTGAGCGTGCGCAAGGGCGAGGTGCTCGGCATCATCGGCCGCAGCGGCGCCGGCAAGTCGACGCTGATCCGCTGCCTCAACGGGCTGGAGCGGCCGGACAGCGGGGCGATCCGCATCGAGGGGACGGAGATCGCCACGCTGTCGGAACAGGCCCTGCAACCGGTGCGCCGGCGCATCGGCATGATCTTCCAGCACTTCAACCTGCTCTCGGCCAAAACGGTCGAGGAAAATGTCGCGCTGCCGCTGAAGATCGCCGGCGTGGCGAAGGCCGAACGGCTGGCCCGCGCCCGGGACCTTCTTGATCTCGTCGGCCTCTCGGACAAGGCCCGGGCCAATCCGGCCGCGCTCTCGGGCGGACAGAAACAGCGCGTCGGCATCGCCCGTGCACTCTCGGCCGAACCCGCCCTTCTCCTCTCCGACGAAGCCACATCGGCGCTCGATCCGGAAACGACCCGCTCGATCCTCGCTCTCCTGCGGGACATCAACCGCAAGCTTGGCCTCACCATCATCCTCATCACCCACGAGATGGATGTGGTGCGCGCCGTGGCCGACAGGGTCGCCGTCATCGACGCCGGGCGGATTGTCGAAGAGGGGTCGATCTGGCAGGTGTTTTCCAGCCCGCAGGCCCAGATTACCCGCAGCCTGCTGAAAAGCAGCCGCCCGCAACTGCCCAACAGCATAGCGGCCAGACTGTTGCCCGCGACGACCGGCAGCACGGCGGGCACCGCGATCCTCAGCCTCGATGCGGCCGGCGCAGATAGCGTTAAGGCCGTCCAGGCGTCGCTTTCGGCTCTTCTGGCGGACGGCGTGCGCGTCGTCCATGGCGGTATCGATGAGATCCAGTCGAACCCGGTCTTTCGCGGCTTTCTCGCCCTGCCCTCAAATCCCGCCCTCATATCGCGCGTGCGCGACGATCTGACCGCCCGCGGTGCGCAGCTGGAGGCTCTTGGCCATGTCGCCGATCCTGTTTGAACTTCTTTTGAAATCCCTTTGGGAAACCATCCTGATGACGCTCGCCGCGGGCTTGATTTCCTTCGTGACCGGCTTACCGCTCGGCCTTGCTCTCGTCGCGACGGCCAAGGGCGGGATTGCCGAAAACCTCTGGGTCAACCGCATCCTCGGCTCCGTCGTCAACGCCTTCCGCTCCGTCCCCTTCATCATCCTGCTCGTGGCGCTGATTCCAGTCACGCGCCTCATCGTCGGAACGGCGCTCGGCACCTGGGCGGCCATCGTGCCGCTCGCCATTGCCGCCACGCCCTACTACGCCCGCATCGCCGAGGTTTCCTTGCGCGAAGTCGACCGCGGCCTGATCGACGCCGTGCGCGCCATGGGGGGCAATCGCTGGACGATCCTGCGCGAAGTGCTGGTGCCCGAGGCGCTGCCCGGCCTCGTCTCCGGCTTTACCGTGACGCTGGTGACTCTCGTCGGCGCCTCTGCCATGGCGGGCGCGATCGGCGCCGGCGGCCTTGGCGATCTCGCCATCCGCTACGGCTACCAGCGTTTCGAGACCGGTGTGATGATCGCCGTCGTGGTGGTGCTGATCGCGCTGGTCAGCCTCATCCAGTGGGGCGGTGACCGGCTGGTGGCCAGACTGGAGCGGCGGTGATGCGCTGCTGCGGGGCGACTGATGGTCCCGCGGTGTTCTTTGTTACCGGAGCGGTCCAGATCCGACCCGGTCAGCATGCGGTGCGACCTATGCCGTCAGAGCCGCCCGGCGAGCGACCAGCCTTGGTCTCGATCATTCCGGCTGAAGCAAAGGCCAACGGCTGGATCGGGGGCGCAAGATCGATGTCCGGCAGGCTGATAACGGCCCAAATTCACAAAAATCAGCGTCAATTAGAAGAGTAAATTTGTAGAATATATTGACATATTCATTCGAAGAGGGGAGAGTTTTGAGCTTGGGGAAAAGGGAGAACCAAGATGCCGATGGGATTTGGTCTGTTCTCATTCGATCTTCTGGCGGCGTTTCGACGTCATAGATGCGATGATGCCGGTGCGACGCTGCCGGATGGTCCGCGCCCGCAGGTTACCGATGCCGATGGGAAAAAGGACGATCAGGATCTCCAGGCGACGGCGGAGCAGGCCCTTTGGGGACCTCTCTATTTCCCGGTCCTCTGACGCGGGGCAGCGGTCTCAGCGCACCGAGAGGGTCTCCGGCCGGCGCGCGATCGACAACTCAAAGCTGTCAACGAGAGGATAAAGCCATGAGCGCTCGAAACCCATCTTCCCACCGCCCCCCAACGCTCGCGATCATCGGCGGCGGATATACGGGGGCGGCCTTGGTGGCGCATCTGACGCGCGGTGGCGGCCTGCCGGACGGTGTGCGGATTGTGGTCGTCGAACCGCGGGACGAGCTTGGGCGCGGCCTTGCCTATGGCACCGATGATCCGGCGCACCGGGTCAACGTGCCCGCAGGCAAGATGACGCTCTTTCCCGACTGCCCCAGTGATTTCCAGGATTTCATCGATGCCGCCTCGGGGCCGTCAAGGGACGCGGATCTCGTCGGGCGGGACGGCCAGCCCTATCCGCAGCGCAGCGTCTTCGGGGACTATATGGCGGCAAGACTCGGCAAAACCCTGAGGGACACGGGCGTCGAGCACTGGCGCACGCACGTGACATCGGTTCGGGCAGAGGCAGGCGGCTACAGTCTGCGGGGCGAAGACGGGCGCGCGGTGAGCGCCGACCTCATCGTGCTGGCCGTCAGCCATCCCTCTCCCGCCTTGCCCCGCGTGCTGGCGCCGTTTCGCGACGATGCAAAGCTCATCGCCGATGTCACGCGCCTCGGCGCGCTTGACCCGATAGACGTTGACGACCGCATCCTGATCATCGGGAACGGCCTGACGTCGGCCGATGTCGTCGCCTCGCTCGCACGGCGCGGGCATCGCGGCCCTCTCACATCGATTTCCCGTCGCGGACTTCGCTCGCGTGGACACGGGCCCGCCGGCCAGGAGGCCTATGGAGACTTCGTCACGCAGCCTGCGAAAACCGCCAGCGCCCTGCTGCGGCGGGTCCGTCGCCAGATTGCGGCGGCGCAGGCTGAAGGGTTCACCTGGCATAGCGTGCTCGATGCTCTGCGGGCGCAGGGTCAAGACCTGTGGGCAATTCTCCCGCTGCCCGAACGCCGGCGGATTGTACAGCATCTGCGTCCCTATTGGGACGTGCACCGCTTCCGCATCGCGCCGCAGGTCGAGGATGTCATCGACGCGGCCTGCCGGGAGGGGCGTCTCGATATTCTCGCAGCCTCCGTCGCCGCCGTCGAGGCTGCCGCAGGCGCCTACCGGGTGCAGCTTCGCCAGCGTCATCAGAGCACGACGCGCCCTATCGAGGTGGATGCGATCGTCGTGACGACGGGTCCGGCGCATGGCAACATTCTCACGAGCCAGGCATTCTTGGGCGACCTCGAGGCTGCGGGTATTCTGCAGCCGTGCCCGACAGGGCTCGGCATTGCCTGCGACCGCAACGGACATCCCGTCGGGCGCGACGCGAAGGTCTCACGCGACATTCTGATCGCCGGTCCGCTGGCGCGCGGCACTTTCGGCGAACTCATGGGCCTACCGCAGGTGACGGATCACGCCATCTTCATCGCGGATCGCGTCCGCTCCTGCCTGCAGGAACGCCAGCAGCTTTCCAGTCCTTGGCCAAAGGCCTCCTGAAATCCGGGGGACGCTTTTCAGGAAGCTGCGCGCCGGCCACCGAAGAACAGTTGTTTTCGAAGGCCGGCAATAATTGGAAAAGCGTTCCTTATAAAAACTATAGGCTTTCATAATATCTGCCGCATGCCGCGATCAGCGGCGCCGCGTTCACAGGACTTTACCTATGGCCATCGACAAGCCTCTCGATTTTCTCTGGTTCATCCCCTCTTCCGGCGATGGCGCCTATCTGGGCTCGGACGATCTGAGCCGGCCCGCCGACCCGGCCTATTTCCGGGAGATCGCCAGGGCTGCCGACCGGCTGGGCTATTCCGGCGTGCTCATCCCGACCGGCGTTGCCTGCGAGGAATCCTTCATTCTGGCGGCGGATCTGGCTGCGCATACGGAGCGGTTGAAGTTCCTCGTGGCGATCCGGCCCGGAACGGCATCGCCCGCCTATTATGCGCGTCTTGCCTCGACACTGGACCGGGTGTCGAACGGCCGCCTGCTTCTCAATATCGTGGTCGGCGGCAGCGCGCAGGAACTGGCGGGCGACGGCATCTTCCTGCCCCATGACGAACGCTACGATCACGCCGACGAATTCTTCCAGGTGTTCAATGCGCTGATCGAAACCGGCAAGGCCAACCTCGACGGCCGCTACATCAAGGCGCTCGACGCGCGCCTCGGCCTTCCACCCGTGCAGGAACCGCGCCCGCCGCTCTATTTCGGTGGGTCCTCCGACGCCGCAATCGATTTTTCGGGCGGCATCATCGACAAGTACCTGACCTGGGGCGAACCGCCGGCGCAAGTTGCCGAGAAGGTCGCCAAGGTTCGCAAGGCGGCAAGGGCGCACGGCAAGACGGTGACGTTCGGCATCCGCCTGCATTTCATCGTTCGCGAGACCGATGACGAGGCATGGGAGGCCGCCGACCGGCTGATCTCGAAGCTCTCGGACGACACAATCGCCGCCGCCCAGAAAGTCTTCGCGCAGAACTCCGACTCCGTCGGCCAGGCGCGCATGGTCGCCCTTCATCAGGGCCGCAGGGACAAACTGGAAGTCTCGCCAAACCTTTGGGCCGGCATCGGACTTGTGCGGTCCGGCGCCGGAACCGCCCTCGTCGGTTCTCCCAAAACCATCGCAGCACGCCTTCGCGAGTATCAGGAGATCGGCATCGATACGGTCATCGCGTCCGGCTATCCGCATCTTGAGGAAGCCTATCGCGTGTCCGAACTTCTGTTCCCGGAAATCGGGCTGCCCGGACCGCACGGCCAGATTCGCTCGTCCTTCGGAGAGCATCAGGTCTTCGGCGGCGGCGGGCATGGCGGCAACGTCAAGACCGCATCCGCATCGTGACATCGCGTTCCCTCGTTTCGCTAGAGGATAGGACAATGACCAGCCAGACCGCACAGATCGTCACCCTCAATGCCGACCACAAGGTCGATGCGACACCGGACGCCGATCCGCAGGCCCTGAAGGGCGCCCTTCGGCGTCTGGCCGGCGGCGTCACGATCATCACGACGGGATCGGGAAGCGAGCGCACCGGCGCGACCGTGACCTCGGCAACGGCGCTCTCGCTCCATCCGCCGCGCATGCTCGTTGCGCTGAACAGGACATCGTCCACCTGGCCCGTCGTGCAGGCCTTCGGGACGTTCGGGGTCAATATTGTCGGCTCCCGCCATCAGGATCTGGCGAACCAGTTCGCCGGCGTCGGCGGCCTGAAGGGTCCGGACCGCTACGCTGGCGCGACTTGGCAGAGCCTCGTCTCCGGCGCGCCGCTGCTCGATGATGCGGTCGCGGCCATCGATTGCGAACTGGAAGAGGCGATCGAACGCCACAGCCATGTCATCATCATCGGCCGCGTCGTCGGCATTCGTTCCGGCAACGGGCTGTCGCTAGCCTATGTGGATGGTGCCTACCGTCATTTCGCATGACAGGGCGCGCCGCGATCGTTCTGGTATCGCGCAGCCCGCGCCGGATGGGAGAACCAAAGCGATGGGTGTCATCACGCAGCTGAACGAGAGGCTGAAAGCCATTCCTCTTGCCCTGGTGACGGACGATGAGGTGCGCGCCGCGATCGAGAGCGTGGCAGAGGTGCCCGTCGATGATGCCGGTGACGATGGAGTGGGCGACCTCATCGACTGGATCACCGGGCGCGGCCTTCTGGCCTTGTCGGTGCCCGCGGATGACGGCGGGGGCGACCTGTCAAACGACCTGATCGCGGAGCTTTTTACGGCGCTGGCGCTAAGGTCCGAGGCGGCCGCCCTGCGGGCCGCATCGCATTTTGTCGCCCTCGAACAGGTCCGGACGTCGGGCAGTGCAGAGCAGCGCCGCAGCATCCACCAACTCGTGCTGCGAGGCGAGCGGCTCGCGCATGCCGGTTTCATCGCCGCCCTCCCCTGCGAGACCGACCGGATCGGGCTGACGCTGTCACTGCCGCTCATGTCCCTTCCGGTCATGGAGCAGGATTGGACGGTTTTCCCGGTCAGCGACGAGGACAGGCGCGGCATCGCTCTCGTGCCGTCGGCCGCCGTCGAGGCCGGTTCGACCACGGTCGGCCTTCACCTGCCGCGGGACCAGTTTCTCGCATCCGGCCCGCAAACGGACGTGTGTGCACACGCCGTTGCGACGCTCCTCGACGCCGCCTCCCTAGTCGGAACACTTCAGGCGAAGACGCGCCCACGTACCGATGACGATCCGCAAGCCGGCGACGTGATGTCCGTTCACATCGAATGGCTACGCGCCATGGTGACCCGGCTTGCGACCGCCATCGACGGCATACAGGTCGGCGCCTCGACATTGACGATCGGCGACATGCGGCAGACGGCTCGCGCGCTCGAGTCGCTCATTGGGACGGCGCGCGGAAACACCCCGCGCTGATGCGGGGCCGGCGGCAACTCGGTCGTTTGACGATCTGCCGCTTATTCGCCGGCGATCAACAGATCGACGGAGGTCTCTTTCGCAACAAACTGCGACAGGGTCATGTTGTCGAGGATCGTCGCGATGGCATCGCGGACTTCGGTCATCGACAGGCGCACCTGACAGGTCTCGGGATCGTTGCAGTCGTCGCAGGCTTCGAACGCGGTCCGGCTGGCGCAGCGGATCGGAGCAAGCGGTCCATCGAGGGCCCGGATCACCTGCCCGATTCTGATCTCGTCGGCGGGCTTCGACAGCGAATATCCGCCGTTCGGCCCCTTCTTCGACTTCAGGATGCCCGTGTTGCGCAATTCGAGAAGAATGGTATCGAGAAATTTCTTCGGAATGTTGTTCCGTACGGCAATTTCGGTCACGAAAGCGGTCTGCCCCGGCGCCAGACGCGCGAGATCGACCAGAGCCTTCAGTCCGTATTTTCCTTTTTTCGTCAGCATTATTGTGCCTGGCTGCCTAGCGATGGGGTCGAGAAAGAATGCAATTCCAAAGTTAGTAAATAGTTTTTACCGATTTGACTCTCAAGCCATGCCAGCGAAAAGCCTGGACGGACACGCACATTTGGCCGCACAGTTGCAAAAATGACCATCTAAACCACGGTTTTCCTGGCCGCGATGGGATCCGATCGCTTCAGCGGGGACCGTTCCAATCCTGTCAACGATGCAGCCGAGGCCGTGCGTGTTGCAGACGCATAGACGATGAGGCGCATGCGCAGGATCGGTGGCAATCCCTGAGTTCCCTTTACTTGACGGGAAAGGGCTCCTCAAAACCTCGGAGTGGTCGGCCTGAGATCATTCGGATCGGACTGCCGCGAAGCCTATGCCGTCAGGGCCGCCTCGCGCCGTGCGACGAGCCAGATCTCGATTGTTCTGGCTGCCCAAAAGGCCTGTTGCACGATCTGCGGCGCGAGATCGATGTCAGGCAGGCTGCCGAGGCCGAGCGGGCCCATGGCGAAGAGCCCCGCACCATCGTCTGCCGTGCCCGTGGCACGTCCGGCCGTATCGACGGCGATGCCGAGGTCGAGCTCGTCGCGGGCTAGCAGCCCGTCGCGCACTAGGCCGCGGATCAAATGGGAATCCACCGCAGCAGGGCGCAGGCGACAATCGATCAACGACTGGACGGCCAGAACCTCGATACCGGCCGGAGTGGACAGCAGGACGCCGTGGGGAACGATCTGCTCGACGCGGGCCTTTCGCACAGTGATCGCGCCGACCGAAATGGCGCGCTGCAGCGCCTCATACTGCTTGAGCGGCAGGCGATTGCGGTGGCTGTCATAGATCGGCTTCACATGGCGCTTGAACCGGCGGCGCTCCTCGACGCTGAGGCCCTGCCAGAGCCCGTAGGCATGGGCGCGGAAGTCGTTCATGATGCCCTGCCAGCCCGTTCCCGCCTCGGCGGCATGGTTGGCCGCCTCGCGCAGACGGCGGAAGACGCCGCGCAAGGTCTTCGGAAAGGGGCTGTCGATCGCGGTCGTGGGCACCGCGCCGACGCCTTGCGGGGCGTGCGGCTGCGGCAGGAAGCCGGAGGCCGAAATGAGGGTGACATGGGAGGCCGCGCCGCTGGAGAGCAGATGGAGCGCGCGATCCACAGCATGCACGCCGCCGCCGAGAACGGCGACGTGGTCCGGCTTTCCCGCCGGCGGCGCGCTGACCGAGGCCGGGCGCAGGCCGTAGCCGGTCGCCAGGAACACGGCGTCGAAAGCGACGGAGTCTTCGCCGGCGCCCGCGCGCAGGCGCAGAAGACCGTCGGCCTTGCGATCCACGGCCGTCACGACATCCTGACGCAACTGCACCAGAACATCCGTCCGCGCCCGATGTGCCTCGGCAAAGCGCTGGTAGGCATAGGTGCTGAAGACATCGCCGGAGACGAAGGCATGGAGATCGGCCGAATCCGCCTGCGGTTCCGACAGCGCTGCGCCATCCGTTTCGAGCCAGGTGCCGAAATCGAGCGGCAGGCCGGGATCGATGGAAAGGTCGCGCACCCGGCTGTTGACAAGGCCCGACCCCGACCAGCCGATCTCGCCCGCCATCTCGATCTTCGGATCGGGATCGTAGAGCACCAGATGGAAAGGCTGGCGGCAGGCTTTCAGGAGGGCAATGGCCGTCACCATGCCCGTCAATCCGCGGCCGACAATGGCGATGCGCGGCAGGCGGTCGATGGCGATGCTGCTGGGGGACGGCGAGGCAGGGACGAGGGTCATCCGGGGCTCCTTCCGATCGAGTTGGGCCGACAACGGCCGGTGACTGGTATCACGCATACTCTACAGAGATAGTAGGGTATATATATCGAGAAGCAAGCCTTATAGCGGAGCTCCGGGCCCCTGCGCCTCCAAGCCACGGCACCGCCTTGCGAAATTCGGTCGTGAAGGGGCGGACAACCTGCAAGACGGGTGCAAAAGCGGGCGGCAGGCAAAAGATAATCTACTTACCTTATAGACAATAGAACGCGGATCCTTCGCGCACGACTGGCAATTGCGGATACTGGGGCGATCGCAAGGGAGCCACCGCAATGTCGACGTTTTCCGGGACACCGCTGGACACGCTGATCCTTCCCGGCCTCAACGGCTCTGGCGAGGGCCACTGGCAAACCCACTGGGCGCGGGACATTCCGGGTGCGGAGCTACTGGTGCAGGATGACTGGGCGTGCCCGAGCCTTGCGGCCTGGGAAGCACGACTGGATGCAGCGCTATCGGCAAGTGATGGCGTCTGGCTCGTCGCGCACAGTCTCGGCTGTATCCTCGTCGCCAAGCTGGCCGGTCGGCCGGCGGCGGCAAAGGTGCGAGGCGCCCTGCTGGTCGCGCCCTGCGATCTGGAGCGCGTGGAGGCCATGCACCCCTGTATCGTCGATTTCGGCACCATGCCGAACCGCCGCCTGCCCTTTCCCAGCGTGATCGTTGCCAGCCGAAACGACCCCTATATGCGTTTTGAGACGTCAACCTGTTTTGCCAATCTCTGGGGCAGCGATCTCGTCGATCTCGGACCGAGTGGCCACATCAATATCGCGAGCGGCCATGGCCGCTGGCCCCTTGGCTACCACCTGCTGAACGGCGTCAAGACGCGCGAGATCGACCGGCGCCAGATGCAGCGGCGGGCCGCAACGCTGCGCCAGCCCCTGGATGCGATCCAGCCGAAACAGGCCCTGCAAGACCATCGCTGAGGTCACGCTAGTCCGTTGCGGATCTTTGCGGCAGCCTCGTGCCGCTCGGCAAGGGATGCCGGTCGCGAAACTCGAGCGAGATGACCTCGATCCATCTTTACCAGCGTCGTGCCAGCTCGCGTGCCTGCCGGCTTCCGGGGTGGTTGTCGGGCAGGCGGTCACCGTTGCCGAACAGGCGGTGGCGGAGCGTTCCATCGGTATAGGCGGTCTTGTAGGCGCCGCGGGCCTGCAGTTCGGGAATGACGACGTCGATGAAGTCGACATAGCTTTCCGGCACCACGGTCCGGGTGAGATTGAAGCCGTCGATGCCTCCCTCCTCGATCCAGCCGATCAACTCCTCGGCCACCTTGGCACCGTCCCCGACGACAAGCGGATAGCGCCCGCCAATGGCGAGTTCCTTCAGAAGCTGGCGTTTCGTCCAGCCCTTCTGGCGGGCAAGCTGGTTGACGGACTGGATGGCATTGCCTGTGCCGTAGTCGATCGGCTCGTCCGCCTCGAAGCGGGAAAAATCGATGCCGCTACCGGCCGCAAAATGCGCAAGGCCCGCTTCGGGGCTGGCATGATCGAGGTAGTCGGCGAGCTTTTCCTCGGCCTCGGCATTCGTGCGGCCCGGCACGACGGTGATGCCGACGAAGATCTTAATATCGTCGGGCGCCCGACCGGCCGCGACCGACGCCTCCCGCAGCGCCTTGGCCGTGCGCGCGGCGGCGGCCTTGTCGGTAGCGCCGATGAAGATGCACTCGCCGTGCCGCGCCGCAAACTTCCGGCCGCGGCCTGAGGTGCCGGCCTGGTAGAGCACCGGCGTGCGCTGTGCGGAAGGTTCGGCCAGATGATAGCCTTCGCTGTGATAATAGGGGCCATCGTGCTGGATCGCCCGAACACGGGCAGGGTCGGCGAACATGCGGGCAGTCTTGTCGCGCTGCACCGCATCCTCCGCCCAGCTCGCCTCCCAGAGCTTGTAGAGCACGTCGAGGTAGTCGTCCGCCCGGTCATAGCGGTTGTCGTGCTCGCCAAGGCCGGACTGCCCGAGCGCGCGGGCGGCGCTGTCGAGATAGCCGGTCACGATGTTCCAGCCGATGCGCCCCTCGGTGAGGTGATCAAGCGTCGACATGCGCCGCGCGAAGGTATAGGGCGCCTCCACGCTGGTGTTCACGGTGACGCCGAAGCCGAGATGTTGGGTTGCCGCCGCCATGGCCGAGATCAGCAGGATCGGATCATTGACCGGGAGCTGGATCGTTTCCTTCAGCGTCAGGTCCACCGATCCCTGATAGATGTCGTAGACCCCGATGATGTCGGCGAGGAAGATGCCGTCGAACAGGCCGCGCTCCAGCGTCCGGGCCAGCTCCGTCCAGTAGGAGAGCCGGCGATAGTCTGCGGAGCGATCACGCGGATGCGTCCACAGCCCGTGATTGATATGGCCGACGCAGTTCATGCTGAAGGCGTTGAGAAGGATCTGTTTTCTCTGGGACATGCCTGATCTCGATCTTTCGGGACGTGCGGACGCGCTCAGATCGCGCCGTGGCGCGGCGGACGCCGGCCATTGAGATGATACTGGCCGACCGCCTGGTATTTCCACCGGACGGGATCATGCAGCGTGTGCGTGCGTACATTGCGCCAGTGCCGGTCGTAATTGTCCTCGACCATGGTGGCGGAGGTGCCCGAGAGCTCGAAGAGCTTGTTGGCCGCGAGAAGCCCGGCCTTCGTGGAGAGGATCTTCGCCTCGGCAACCGCGATGGAGGCGGCCGCGACCGTGTCTTCGGTCGGGTTCGCCATCGCCGCATCGACGCGTTCGCCCGCCTTGCGCAACAGCGCATCGGCTGCTCTCAGGCGCACCCGCACCTTGCCGATTTCGCTAAGCGTCAGCGGATCCTCCGCCGCCGTCTCGACCTTTGCGTCGATCCACGGCCGTGCCCGGCTGCGCACGAAGGCGAGCATATCGCGATAGGCGCCCTCGCCAATGCCGAGATCGATGGCGGCGTGTATAATCTGCGCGACCGGGCCAATGGTCGTTGCCCGTTCGAAAGACGATTGGAACGGCACGATCCATTCCGGCTCGATGGAGACGGCATCGAAGCGCACCGTGCCGCTGCCCGTCACCCGCTGGCCGAAACCGTCCCAGTCATCGATGATGCTGACGCCCGGCGCGCTGCGCGGGATGAAGACGATATACGTTCTTGCGCCCGAAGCCTCTTCCACCGAGACGAGCGTCGGGATCCAGTGGGCGTAGATGGCGCCGGTGCAGTAATATTTGGTGCCATCGACACGCCAGCCGCTGCCCTCGCGATAAAGCCGGGTGCGGCGCTTGAAATCCTTGTGCCCGATTTCCGCCAGCGCATTGCCCGTCCGTTCGCCGGCCAGCACGCGATCATAGAAGAACCGCTTCTGCGCCTCGCTGCCGCCGACGCGCAGCACCTCCAGCGAATAATAATGGTTCTGCGGAATCTGCGACAGCGAACCGTCGGCTGCGGCAATGATCGCGGTGACGCGGGCGAGCGTGCCGGCCGAAACGCCAGCGCCGCCATAGGCCTTTGGCACGCTGATGCCCCAGAGCCCTGTGGCCACGAAGGCATCCAGTTCATCGAAGGGAAGCTGGCGCTCGGCATCGCGTTTTGACGCGCCGGCCCGCAGCGTCTCGGCGAAGGCCTCGGCGACAGTGATCGCCTCGGCATCGGAGGCGATGCGGTACGGAACAGCCTCTGGCAAAGCCGCCGGCTGGGCAAGCACGGGCTGCGCAGGCACGGACGGGGCGGGATTGTGGATCGTCATCGCTCAATTCCACTGATGGCGGGCGGGCAGCACGCCGTTGAGATCGTAATTGCCGATCAGGTGATATTTCCAGCGCACGGGATCATGCAGCGTATGGACACGGGCATTGCGCCAGTGCCGGTCGAGATTGTGGGTCGCGCGGGTGGCGGAGGAGCCGGCGAGGTCGAAAAGCGTTTCGCTGGCTTCGAGCGCGATTTCTGTCGTCACGATCTTCGCCTCGGCGATGGTGACGGAGGCCTCGGCGCTGCTCTCCGCCGTCACGGGCGCGGCGGAAACGCGGTCGAGCATCCGGCCCGCCTCGTAGAGGATCTCCTGCGCGGCATGCAGTTCGGTCGCCAGATGTCCGACCGAATGGAGAATAGTCGGATCGTCCGTGGCCCGCTCGAGCCCCGAATCCACCCAGGGCCGCGCCCGCTCCCGTACAAAGCGGCAGGCTTCGTCCAAGGCCGCCTGCGCGATGCCGGCATCGATGGCCGCCTGGATCAGCTGCGAAATGGGGCCGGCAAGGCCGGGCCGATCGGCAAAGGCATGGACCGGGAAGACAAGCAGCGGATCGATCACCACACGATCGAAGACGACGCTGCCGCTTGCCGTGGTGCGCTGGCCGAAAGAATTCCAGTCGTCGATGACGGTGACGCCCTCGGCATCGCCACGCGCCCAGACCTGCACCACCCGCCCCTTAGCATCCACCGCCCGTGTGGGGATGTAGTGCGCGAAGATCGAGCCGGTGGAGTAGAAGCGCTCGCCGGTGAGGCGCAGGCCCTCGCCGGTCTCCTCCAGCCGGGTGGTGGCAATGGTGATCAGCCGCGTCTTGCGCTCCGGCCCGGCATTGCCGATGCGGTAACCACCGAGCACATCGGCATAGATGCGCGCCTTCTGCGCCTCCGTCCCGATATCATGGACGAGGGCCAGCACGCCGAACTGGTTCTGCGGGATCTGCCCCAGCGCCGGATCGGCCGCGCAGAGAATTTCGAACACTTTTGCCAGGGTTTCAAAGCTTGCACCCGTGCCGCCATAGGCTTTCGGTACGGTGATCGCGCCGAGACCACTGTCGGTGTAGGCCTCGATCTCGTCCCAGGGCAGCCGGCGTTCGCGGTCGCGCGCGCTCGCACCGGCCGCGAAGCGTTCGGCCAAGAGATGGGCGATCTCAATCGCCTCGGCATCGTCGCGAATGCGATGCACCGGGCGCGGAGGCCGGGGGCGGCGACGTTCGGTGGCGAGCGCAATATCGGCTTCGGAACGGGTCATGACGTGATCTCGGTGCGAGGCATGGAAGAGCTTCAGCGGGCGCGCAGGCGCCGCACGGCGGTATCGCCGATGAACTGGACGAGGCAGACGGTGGCGATCAGGACGGCGAGAACCGCGAGCATCACCGTGGTGTCGAAACGCTGGTAGCCATAGCGGATCGCCATGTCGCCGAGCCCGCCGGCGCCCACGGCACCAGCCATGGCGGAAGCGCCGATCATCGACACGATCGTGATCGTGAAGCCGCCGACGAGGCCGGGCAGTGCTTCGGGCAGCAGCACATGGCGGATGATGTGCCAGCGCCGGCAACCGATGGCCTGCGCCGCCTCGATCAGCCCATGCTCCACCTCGCGCAGGCTGACCTCGGCGATGCGGGCCAGAAACGGCGTGGCGCTGATCGACAGCGGCACGATGGCGGCCCAGACACCGATCGTTGTCCCCGTGACCAGCCGCGTGAAGGGCAGGAGCGCCACGAGGAGCACGATGAATGGCGCGGCGCGAAAGCCGTTGATGACGGCACCGAGCACCCGGTTGGTGCGCGGCGCGTGAATGAGGCCGCCGGGCGAGGACAGGACGAGGAACACGGCCAGCGGCACGCCGACGAAGAGCGCGATCACGGCGGAAACGCCGACCATGGTCAGCGTGTCGAGAAAGGCCTGCCAGAGGCGGTCAAGCATTTGCGGGGACATAACCGATGATCCTTGCGGCATTGACCAGATCCTGGCCGGAAAGACGGGACGGCAGATCGCCTGATGCCGGCGCCGAGACGATCAGGCGGCCGCTGAGGTGGCCGTCGATGCGGTCGAGCTGGCTTTGAACGATGCGTGCTTCTGGCCCGAGCAGCGCCACGAGCCGGGCAAGATCGGGTTCGCGCCCGCCCTCGCCCGTATAGGCGAATTCGATGATGGCGAGCGACGCGTCATCCACCGGGTTTGGCGTCATGCGGCTGGCGATCTCCTCTGGCAAGCCGCGCGTCAGCGGCGCAAGCAGCGCCTGCGTCGCATCATGCCGGGGATTGCCGAAGACCTTCCAGACGGGACCTGTCTCAGCGATGCGGCCAGCCTCGAGCACCAGCACCTCGTCGCAGATCTCGCGAATGACGCTCATCTCGTGGGTGATAAGCACGATGGTAAGGCCGAGGCGACGATTGATGTCCTTCAGCAGCGACAGGATGGACAGCGTCGTTTCCGGATCGAGCGCGGATGTCGCCTCGTCGCAGAGCAGGATTTCCGGGCGACTGACGAGCGCCCGGGCAATGCCGACACGCTGCTTCTGGCCGCCGGAAAGTCGGGACGGATAAGTGGTCTCCTTGCCCTCGAGGCCGACGAGCTTCAGCACCTCCGCCACCCGCGCCTCGATTTCGGCCGCACCGACGCCCGCCACCAGAAGCGGCAGGGCGACATTGCCGAACACGGTCTTGGCCGAGAGCAGATTGAAATGCTGGAAGATCATGCCGACGCGGCGCCGGAGCGCGACGAGTTCATCCTCGCCATAGGCCGCGATATCCTGGCCATCGACCAGCATCCGGCCGGCGGTGGGCCGCTCCAGCCGGTTGATGGTGCGCAGCAGGCTCGACTTGCCCGCACCGGAGCGGCCGATGATGCCGAAGATCGCGCCAGCGGGAATGTCGATGCTGATATCCTTCAGCGCCTCGACGCGGCCCGCCGAGGATGTATAGACCTTCTCGACACCCTCGAAGCGCACGGACCCGGCCGCCGGCGTCACGTGAGTGCTGGAGAGCCCGGCATTTGACGCGGCGCCTGGGCGCCTCTCTGATTTCGCATGATGACGCGCTACCGCGCCGGTTTCGGAGATCGGGTGGTCTGCTCCACCCAGAAAAGCGAGGCTCATGGTCACCACGCGATCGTGTAGAGCTTCGGATTGCGGGCAAAGCCGGTATCGATCGCTTCGCGCACGGCCTTGGAGGACTGGTAGAGTTCGACCACCTTCTTCAGCGCCGGATTGTCGGCCTTCGCGGCATTGGCGGCAAAAACGATGGCGAACTGCTTGTCATCGATGCCGGAATAGATCAGGGCCGAGCCGGGATCGAAGGTCTTGGCCGCAATGATGAAGTGGGGATAGCCGAGCGCCAGATCGACATCGCCGGTCACGCGGGCAAGCTGCGGGCCTTCCACTTCGCTGAAGGTCACGTTCTTCGGGTTCTCAACGATATCGTCCAGCGTGCCGAGATAGCCGACGCCGTCCTTCAGCTTGATCAGGCCACCCTTTTCGAGCAGTAGCAGGCCGCGCCCCTGGTTGACCGGGTCATTGGCGATCGCCACCGTCGCACCGTCCGGAACGCTGGCGAAATCCTTATGCTTCAGGGAGTAGATGCCGATATTGGCAAGCGTGCCGACACCGATCGGAACGATGGTATACCCCTTCTGCTTGATCGCATTGGTGAGGAAGGGCACATGCTGGAAGTAGTTGAGGTCGAGATCGCCGGCCTGCAGCGCCTCGTTCGGCGTCGTCCAGTCGCTGAATTCGATGACCTGCAAGTCAATCCCGGCCGCCTTCGCCTCCGGGACAAGGGCCTCGACGGAATCGCCATAGACCCCCGGCACGACGCCGATCTTCACGGTTTCGGCCGCGGCCGGCCCGGCAATGGCAATCAGGAGGGCAGAGAAAAGCGCTTTCAGTGTCATGGGAACCTCTCAAACATCGATTTTCATCTAAATTAATAGACGAAATGGTTTTTGAGAGAGATGTTTGTTCCTCCAAGCACCGGTTCGTAAAAAATTCTCCCTCGCAGCCGCCAGCCTCACCACGGCCCACGTCGCCTTTCGATGGAATAGTTTTTTCGACCGGGGCACCCGCGCGCAAAACGCATCCTTGCGGGGAGGCCTTTCGCCTCGGCACAGTGCACGCGTCCCAATTGCGGTTGATGCCCATGCCCCTCCTTCAAGCCAAGTCTCTCAGCCGGTCCTTCGGATCGACCCGGGCGCTTGCGGATTTCAGTTTCTCCATCGAGCCCGGCGAGATCGTTGCGCTGATGGGGGCAAACGGCGCGGGAAAATCGACCTTCGTCAAGATCATCTCAGGCGTGCTCGCCGCAGACGGCGGCGGCCTGACATTCAAGGGCCGGACCTATGCCCCCGCGACCCCCGCCGAGGCGAACACAGCCGGGGTCGTGACCGTTCATCAGTCGACCGATCTCGTCGGCATTCCCGGCCTCAGCGTCGGTGATGCGCTTCTGCTCAACCGGTTTGTCGATCGCAGCCAGCCCTTCTTCGTCTCCCGAGCGCGGGTTAGGCGCGAAGCGCAGGCGATGCTGCGGGACGCTGGCTTCGACCTTCCCGTCGACAGGGATTTTGCCGCGCTGTCCGCCGCCGAGCGGCAGCTGGTAGCGATTGCCCGCGGGCTTGCCAACCGGGCGGAACTGCTGATCCTTGACGAGCCGACGGCCAGCCTTTCGGCCACCGAATCCCGCAGGCTCTACCAGACGCTGCTCGACCTGAAGAACCGCGGCATCGCCATTCTCTATATCTCCCACCGCACGGCCGACCTCGAAGCCCTGGCCGATCGCGTGGCGGTGCTGCGCGGCGGACGGCTGGTCGAAACCTTTGCCCGTCCGGTGAACTTCGACCAGGCCATCGAGACGATGATCGGCAGGCCGCTTGCCTCTGCGCGCCCCGATGCGCGGGCCGCAGGCGGCGAGCCCATGCTCGAGCTTTCCGGCGCAAGACTTCTGCCCGGCAGCGATCCGTTCGATCTCACAGTGCATCGGGGCGAGGTGCTGGCAATCACCGGCGTTCTCGGCGCCGGCAAAAGCCGGCTGCTCTGCGCGATCTTTGGAAACGGCGTTCTGGCAGGCGGCATCATGCGGCTGGGCGGAGAGGCCTATACGCCCTCGAGCCCGCGGGACGCCGTGGATGCCGGTGTCTTCATGGCGGGCGAGGATCGGCATCGCTCATCGCTGATGCCGGCGGGATGGCCCGGGGAAGAAATCGCCGCGACCATCAGCCTCCCGCATCTCACCCGCTGGAACCCGGCCGGCCTGATCCGGCCGCGGCTGGAGCGGGAAAAGGCCAAGGCCGCGATCAGGCGACTCGGCATTCGGGCCTCCGGACCGGATGCGTCCGTCTGGACGCTGTCCGGCGGCAATCAGCAGAAGGTGGTTCTCGCGCGCTGGGAGGCCGAGCCCGGCAGGCTTTTGCTTCTCGACGAGCCGTTCCAGGGCGTCGATGTCGGCGCCCGCCACGACATCATCGCCGCCATTCGCAGCCGCGACGACCGCGCCACGCTGATCGCAACGTCCGATCCGGAAGAGGCCTATGAGGTCGCGGACCGCGTTGTGACCATGGACCACCACACCATTCTCCACAGCCACCGCGATGGCAATGCGTCGCCAGTGCGCAGCAGGGAAACCACCCAATGACAGCCCAAGACAACACGCCTGCCGCCGGAACACCGGCAAGGACCGGCGACGGTATCCGCGATATCCTGCGATCCGGCGCGGTGTTCATTCTGCTCGCTGCGCTGATGATCGGCTTCTCGCTTGCCGAGCCGGCCTTCATCAACCTCAACAATCTAATGAGCATCCTGCAGGCGGTCTCCGTCGTCGCGATCCTTGGCGTGGGCGTCACCGTCACGCTTGCCGTCGGCGGCTTCGATCTGTCGATCGGGGCGGTGGCCGCCTCGAGCGTCATGGCGGCAAGCTATGCCATGATCGTCTGGGGCCTCGGTACGGCCGAAACCGTCGCGCTGGTCCTGGCGCTGGGGGCGGTGATCGGGCTGCTCAATGCGCTGCTCATCGTCCGCCTCAAGGTTCCGGATCTGCTCGCGACGCTGGCCATGATGTTCCTGCTGACAGGCCTGCAGCTGATCCCCACCGCCGGACGCTCGATCTCGCCGGGGCTGATCCTGCCCGATGGCGCGACGGCGACGGGGAAATACGATCCGGCGTTTCTCACCATCGGCCGCTCCAGCCTCTTCGGCATCGTGCCGCTGCCGGTGATCCTGATGGCTGTCGTTGCGATTGCGCTTTACGTGCTGACGGAGCGCACGCGCATCGGGCGGCTCCTGTTTGCGACCGGTGGCAATGAGCTGGCGACGCGGCTCGCCGGTGGGCCGACCGACAGGTTGAAAACGCTGGCCTATGTGATCTCGGGGACCCTCGCGTCGCTCGGCGGGATCGTGGTTGCCGCGCGCGTCGGGCGCGGTGACGTTTCCTCCGGCGGCTCGTTGCTGATGGATGCCGTCGCGGCCTCCCTGATCGGCTATGCCGTGCTCGGCCTTCGCCGACCGAACGTCCTGGGCACGCTCGTCGGAGCGGTCTTCGTGGGCGTGCTGCTGAACGGGCTGACCATGCTGAACGCCCCCTACTACACCCAGGATTTCGTCAAGGGCGCCGTGCTGGTCGGGGCGCTGGCGCTGACCTACGGCATTGCCCGCAAAGCCTGAGGCGGCGAGCGCAAAGCCTGCCCCGGCCGGGGCGGAAGCGGGTTCGGGATGTCTTGCAAACGCGATCGGGCCCTCTCCCCGCACGCAGGGAGAGGGCGGGACCTGTTAGCCGTTCACAGACTTCGGCGACACCACCTGCTCCGCTTCGCGCTTCTTCACCGCCTCGATATCGCGGTAGAGATCGGCCGGGTGGGATGCGGGCAGATACGGCCCCTCACCGAACAGCTTCTCGCGCAACGTGCCGGGCTTGTAGGCCGTCGGATAGGCGCCGCGTCTTTGCAGTTCCGGCACGATGTGGGCAACGACATCCTCGAAGCTGTCGGGGGTCACCGCATAGGCGATGTTGAAGCCATCGACATCCGTGTCTTCCACCCATTCCTGCAGGATATCGGCGATGCGTTCGCGGGAGCCGACGAAGACCGGGCCCATGCCGCCGATACCGCCGAACTGGGCGAGTTCATCGATGGTCCAGGATTTGTCGCCGCCGGCAATATGCTCGACGAAGGAGTGGATGGCGTTCGTCTCGATTCGCTCCACCACATCCGTCGGCGCATACTGGCCGAAGTCGATGCCGCTCCAGCCGGACATGAAAGTGAGCGAGCCATCATAGGACACATAGCGCTTGTAGTCATCGAACTTCGCCTGCGCCTTTTCTTCCGTCTCGTCGGTGATGATGGTGATCAGCGTGTAGATATAGACCTTCTTCGGATCGCGACCGGCAGCCGCGATGCGCTCGCGGATGTCGGCGACATAGCCCTTCAGCACCGATTTCGTGGGTGCGGCGACAAAGATGCACTCGGCATGGCCGGCGGCGAAGGTCTTGCCCGGACCGGACGCCCCGGCCTGATAGAGAACGGGCGTGCGCTGCGGCGAGGGCTCGCTGAGATGATAGCCGGGAACGTCGAAATACTTGCCCTTGTGCGCGATCTCGTGAACCTTGGAGGGATCGGTGAAAATGCGGTTCTCACGGTCGCGCAGCACCGCGCCCTCTTCCCAGCTGCCTTCGAAGAGCTTGTAGAGCACTTCGACATACTCGTTGGCGACCTCGTAGCGATCGTCGTGACGGCGCAAGCCCCCCTGCCCGACATTCTTGGCGCCGCTCTCCAGATAGGAGGTCACGATGTTCCAGCCCACACGCCCCTTGGTGTGGTGGTCGGCCGTCGCGAGCCGGCGGGCGAAGGTGTAGGGATGCTCGAAACTCGTCGATGCCGTGATGCCGATGCCGAGATGCTCGGTCGCAAGCGCAATGGGCGCGGCGAGCTGCAGCGGATCGTTGACTGGGATCTGGGCCGCCTGATGGATGGCATGGTAGTTCGAGCCCTTGTAGACGTCGTAATAGCCGATGACGTCGGCGATGAAGATGCCATCGAAAATGCCGCGCTCTAGCGTGCGGGCGAGATCCTGCCAGTAATCCAGATCCTTGTACTTCCAGGATTTATCGCGCGGATGCGCCCAGAGGCCGGGTGACTGATGGCCGACGCAATTCATGTCGAAGGCATTGAAACGGATGTGGCGGGCCATGGGTCTCTCCGGCATTGCTGATCGGGCGCTGGAAAGCGCCATTTGGAAGAGCATACCCGGCTGCGGTAGCGGATACAGAAATTCTATATTTTTCATCAATTAATTTATGGAAGAGTTTTGCGTTCCGCTTCCTTGCGAGCCCGTTAGACCGCCTCGCGCTCTTCCATGCACCGTCTCCCGGCCGTGGGAAGGATGCCGTCAGACGGCCTACGCATCTATGCCGCGGATGGTGCTGCCGGAAGCAAAATATTCCCGTTCAGCCGCCGCAAATGGCACGGCCATATTTATCAATCTATTCTATAGATTTTAAACTTGACCCCAAGCCGCAAGATCGAGGGCCCATCCTCGAACGGCATTTGAGGGAGCATAGCATATGCGACAGGCGATCAAGACATTCATGGCCGCGACGGTGGTCACCTTCACTCTCTTTGGCGCCGCGCAGGCCGAAGGCCTTGCGGGCGCGCCTGCCCCGTTCGACAAGGGCGGCGTCAAGGTGGCACTGATCTCCTATATTTCCGCCGGCGATTTCTTCCAAGCCTACCAGGCCGGCGCCGAAGCCCAGGCCAAGGCGCTCGGCATCGACCTGCGCGTCTTCCCCGGCCGGCAGAACGCCGCCGAGCAGCGCGACCAGATTCAGCAGGCGATCAATCTCGGCGTTCAGGGCATCGTCATCGATCACGGCCAGCCGGAATCCCTGACGGATGTCGCCCAGCAGGCGCTGGATGCCGGCATCAAGGTCGTCGCCTTCGACGTCAATCTCAACAACCCCGCCATTCCGCAGGTGGAACAGAGCGACCATGAGCTTTCCCGCCTCGCGCTGGAGCAGGTGGTCAAGGACAACGGCACCGCGTTCAACGCCGGCTATGTCTATGTCGCCGGCTTTGCCCCGCTCGACCGGCGCAACGAGGTCTGGGAAAAGTTCAAGGCGGAGAACAAGGGTGTCGTCGAAAAGGCGCGCTTCGGCGCGGTCAACGACACGACCGCGACCAGTACGGCCGACCAGGCCAAGGCCGTGCTGACCGCGAACCCCGATATCAGCGTCATTTTCGCACCCTATGATGAATTCGCCCGTGGCGTGAAGCTTGCGGCGGCCGATCTCGGCATTTCCGACAGGCTGAAGATCTATTCGGCCGACGTCTCGACCGCCGATATTCAGGAAATCACCGAGGACGGCAGTCCGTGGGTGGCGACCGTTGCGACCAACCCCGCCGTCGTCGGCGCTGTCTCGATCCGTGCCGTGGCGCTGAAGATCGCCGGTCAGGATGTCCCGGCGCAGGTGCTTGTCAAGCCGGCGCTCCTGACCCAGACGGCGCTTCGCGAAGCCGGTGTCAAGACGATCGAGGAACTGGCGGCCAAGGTTCCGGCCTTCAGCGACAGCGATGCTGTCACCGCCGACTGGATCCCGGCAAAACTGTTCTGATCTGCCTGTCTCGGATCAAAACCCGGCCAGGAAAGCGCCCTCCCCTTCTCCGCTCCGGGAGCCTCGGCTGAACGCCGGGGTTCCCCTTTGGATGGAAGGGCGGCGCCCTGTTTCTTTTTCGAACAAACATCAGGAGTTTGAGATGACCGCCTTGCATCTGCTCAAGGAGCGCGACCAATCCCCAACCCAGCCAACGAGCCAGCGGGAGGACCTGTTTGCCAGGGCAGCGGCGATTTCCGCCGATCTTGTCCGCCGCGGCGCCAAACTCGATGCCGAAGGCAGGCCACCGCTCGAGGACATCACGACATTGAAGGCTGCGGGCCTGCTGACCGCACTTCACCCGACCGAGATCGGCGGCGGCGGGCTCGATTGGATCGATGGGCTCCGGTTGGTGCGCATCCTGGCGCGCGGCGAAAGCTCGATCGGCCAGTTGCTCGGCTATCACTATGTCAACAGCCAGTATCCCTACTGGGCCGTGTCCGAGTCGCAGAAGGCCCATGATCTCGGCGTCGAGACCGTGCAGAAATCCCTCTACTGGGGAGCCGCCGTCAATCCGCGCGATCCGGGACTGACGCTCACGAAACGCGGCGATCAATACCTTCTCAACGGCCGCAAGACCTTCTCCACCGGCGCGCATGTTTCCGACCGCATCAACGCCAATGCCGCCTATAGGAACCAGGTCGCCAACCTCGTGCTGCCGACCGATCGCGCGGGCTACATCGCCTATGACGATTGGGACAATATCGGCCAGCGGCTGTCCGACAGCGGCAGCGTCGAGTTCAAGGACTACGTCGTCTACGAGAGCGATTTCCTGTTCCCGCTGGTCGAGAAGGGTGCGGCACCCACGGTGCTGGCGACCTTCAATACACCGCTGATCCAGCTGGTCTTCGTGAACTTCTACATCGGCACGGCGGAGGGCGCGCTTTCGGCGGCAACCGACTATGTGCGCACCACGACGCGACCCTGGGTGACCTCAGGTGTCGCGACGGCCAGCGAAGATCCGTATATTCTGGAGCGGATCGGGGAGTTCCGCGCAACGCTCAAGGCGTCGGCGGCGCTTGCCGATGCTGCGGCGCACGCCGTGCAGGCGGCGCTTTCGCGCGGGCGCAATGTCACCGAGCGCGAGCGTGGCGAGGCGGCGATCGAAGCCTATACGGCCAAGGTCAATGCCACCCATGTCTCGCTCGACGTCACGTCGCGTGTTTTCGAGCTGATGGGCGCGCGGGCAACCGCATCCCACTACCGCTTCGATCGCTACTGGCGCAATGTGCGCACCCACACGCTCCATGATCCGGTGTTCTACAAAGCGCGCGAAGTCGGGGATTTTGCCCTGAACGGACGCGTACCGGAACCGAGCCTCTACAGCTGACCTTCGCCGGGCCTCGCCTGCCCGTTAAGACTCACAAACCGCGGCCGGCGCCGCGGTTTTTTGGTGCACGAAAAAGAGCCGTGGTCTCAGGGGATCACGGCCCAACTGCACCCAATCGGATGAGAGATCAGAGAGCGCCGCTGCGGGGCGGAATGACGCCGTTCAGGTGGTAGTTGCCGACGACGTGGTATTTCCAGCGCACGGGATCATGCAGGGTGTGGGTGCGGGCATTGCGCCAGTGGCGCTCGAGGTTGAAGCCGCGCTTGGTCGACGCCGTGCCGGCGAGTTCGAAGAGGATATTGGTCGCGTCGAGCGCGACTTCCGTCGTCAGCACCTTGGCGGCGGCCACCGCAAGTGATGCCGCGACGGTGTTGGTCTCGGTCGGCGTGATCTGGGCCAGATCGACCTTGCGGCCAGCGCGCTCCACGGTCGCCTCTGCCGCCTCGATGCTGATGGCAATTTCGCCGATGCGCGCAATCGTCAGCGGATCATCGGCGGCGCGCTCCACGCCGCTATCGGTCCAGGGTCGTGCACGCTCGCGTACGAAGCCGATGGTTTCCTTCAGCGCGGCCCGGGCAATGCCGAGATCGACGCCGGCATGGATGATCTGCCCGACCGAGCCGATCGTCGTCGGCCGCTCGAAACCCTTGTGATGGTGCACGACCGCATCGGCCGTCACGAAGACATCCGTGAGGATCGTGGAGCCGCTGCCCGTGGTGCGCTGGCCAAAGCCGTCCCAGTCATCGACAATCTCGATGCCCTCGGTCCCCTTCGGCACGAAAGACATGGTCAGCAAGTCGTTGTCATCCAGCGCAAAGATAACGACCCAGTGGGCAAAGAGAACGCCTGTCGAATAGAATTTACGACCGTTGATGCGGTAGCCGGCGCCATCTGCCGTGATGCGGGTATGGTAATGGCCGACGGTCTTCGTGCCGGTTTCCGACAGCGCATTGCCGAACTGGTCGCCGGCCAGCGCGCGGCTGAAATAGAAGTGCTTCTGGTCCTCGCTGCCATCGTGGCGCAGCGCTTCGAGAATATAGAAATGGTTCTGCGGAATCTGGCCGATCGAGCTGTCAGCCTCCGAAAGGATGGCCGTGACTTCCGCGAGCACCGCATTCGAAACGTCGATGCCGCCATATTCGGACGGCACGGTAATGCCAAGGAGGCCGGAGGCGGAGAGTTTTTCCAGCTCCTCGTAGGGCAGCGCCCGTTCCAGATCGCGGCGGCTGGCACCGCTCGAAAATTCGCCGGCGAGATGCCTTGCGATCGACAACGCTTCCTCTTCGCTGGCGATGCGATGGGCGGAGCCGCGATGCTCCGCGATTTTGGTGACACTGCTCATGACATGTCCTTTCGAAAGGGAAGGCTCAGGCCCGCGACGCGGCCTTGCGATTGGCAAAACCGATGGCCAGGACGAAGAAGATCAGGAGACCCGTGGCGACCTGCTGCCAATAGAAATTGAGCCCCGACAACAGCAGTCCGTTTGCGACGATGCTCAGAAGCAGAACGCCCAGAACCGTGCCGGGAATGTTCGGTCGGCCGTGCGGGTCGAGCGTCGTGCCGATGAAGGTCGCACCGATGGCATTCAGCAGGAAGGCATTGCCGGAGGAGGGAATGTAGACAGTCACCGTCGATGTCACGATCAGCCCGACAATGGCGGCGATCGCCGAGACCAGCACGTAAGTCAGCGCCGTATAGCGCGACAGTGCGATGCCGGAATAGCGCACGACGCTGGCCTGGATACCCGTTGCCAGCACCACCCGGCCGAAGCGGGTGTGCGATAGGATCAGATAGGTGCCGAGGATCACCGCGAAGGCAAGAACCAGCGGAACCGGAATGCCTGCCAACGTGCCGTGACCAAGGAAGCGGAAGGCTTCCGGCACGCCCGATGGTGGCAGATAGACCGGGTTTCCGCCGTTGGTGAGTAACTGCTGGGCGCTGCGCCCGACGAAGAGCGTGCCAAGCGTCGCAAGAAACGGGGAAATGCCGATGCCCGAAATCAAAAGGGCGTTGAAGACCCCGACGAGCGTGCCGCCCGCGAGGCCACCGAGGATTGCCAGCGGGATCGGCTGGCCGGCAAGCACCAGCGACACGAAGGCGAAGCTGGCAAAATCGATGGCCGTGCCGACAGACAGATCGATACCGCCGGCCGCGACCGCAAAGGTCATGGCAATGGCGACGATGGCGAGCAGGGCGAAATTGTTGACCAGCACGCTTAAGAGATTGGCGCCGCTGAGAAAGGCGGGCGCGATGGCGGAAAAGATCGCGAAGACGACCACGAACGCAGCGACCAGAGCGTAGCGCGCCAGCCCGCGCAGGGAGGAAGAGGCAGAAGACGCGTTGCTGGCCATCACTGGTTTCCCTTGCGTTGCAGAAGCGTGGTGGCGGAAACGACCAGCAGGATCAGCAGACCCTGAACCCCGCTCACCAGCGTGCTGGAGATGTTGAGAAGCTGGAAGCCGTTGATGAGAGACGAGACGAAGAGGGTCGCGAGCAGCGTGCCGCCGATGGTCGGCACCAGACGGCGGGAAAAGACAGTGCCCAGGAGCGCAGTCACCACGACTGGCAGGAGCATGTCGCCCGCTCCGGTCGTGCTGCCGCTGAGATAGGAAACGGAGAGAATGCCCGCGAAGCCGCCGCACAGGCCACTCGCCAGAAAGGCGCCGGAAATGAAGAGCTTGACGCGAAGCCCTGCCGCCCGCGCCGCTTCGGGAAACTCGCCGACGGCATAAAGGCGTAGGCCAAGCGGCGTATACTGCACCAGGGCTGCCACGAGCGCCGCGAAGCCGAGCAGCACATAGGCCAGCACCGGAATGCCGAAGGGGCCGCTTGCCGAGACGGCGGAGAGGAAGTCGCTCGATGCGGGAACGACGGTGTTCTGGGTCAGCACCAGTTCGAGGCCTGCGACGACATTCATCACCGCCAGCGTCGCCAGCAGCGGCACGATGCCGGCGAGCGTGATTGCCGCCGCATTGATCGCGCCGATGACAAGCCCCGTGCCGAGGGCACCGATGATGGCGACAGCATCCCCCTGCCCGGCCTGCAAGAGCGAGGCATAGACGGCCGCGCTCAGACCCATATTGGCCGCCAGCGACAGATCGATGCCGCCCGTTACCACATTGGAGCCGCCAGCGATGATCACGATCGTCAGCCCGATCGCCAGGACGCCGGCGATGGCCGACTGCCCGAGCACATTGCCGATGTTGCCAACGGTGAAGAAGTAGGGCGCGGCGATGGAGAAATAGACGAGCACGCCGATGAACACCGCCATCGAACCCTGGCGCAGGGCCAGCACGGCGAGCCTGCGTCCAAAGGCGCCAGTCGCAGTTTTTGTCGCGCCCGTTTCATGTCGGACGGGAGCAGACAGCGCAGTGGAGAGATGGGCAGCATCAACCGACATGGCGAAGGGTCTCGTTGGCGCCGGTCAGTTCGGCAAGAACCTGATCCGGGGATGTTTCGGCCGAGATGAATTCCCGCGTGATCCTGCCGCGGAAGAAGACGAGCACGCGATCAGTGATGCCGAGCAGTTCATCGATATCGGAGGACAGCACGATGACGGCGGCGCCGCGCGCGGCAAGCTCGCCGATCAGCGTGTAGATCTCGACCTTTGCCGCGATATCCACGCCGACGGAGGGTTCGTCGAGCAGATAGATTTCCGACTGGCGGCTCAGCCATTTGGCGATCGCCACCTTCTGCTGGTTGCCGCCCGAGAGCGTGCGCACCAACGCATCGGCACTGTCGGTCTTGATCTGCAGCCGCTCGATCAACTCGCGGGCCTGGCGCTTTTCCGCGCCCTTGTCGAGCAAGCCGGCGCGCCCAAAGCGGTCGAGGCTCGCAAGCGTCGTGTTTTCGCTGACGGTGAGATCGAGCGCCACGCCATCCCGCCGCCGGTCCTCCGGCACCAGTGCCAGGCGCTTGGCCGTCGCGGCAGCGGGACTTGCAGAAAACACCGTCTCACCTTCGATGGCCACCGTGCCGGCCGTTGCCGTTTCCAGGCCGAAAAGCGTCCGCAGCAGCTCCTTCGCGCCGGAGCCGACCAGACCCGTCAGGCCCAGCACCTCGCCGCGGTGGAGCGTCAGCGAGACATCGGCATATCGATTGGCAAGGCCGAGCCCATCGAGTTCGAGAAACGGGCGGCCGGGCAAGACCTTCGGCTTCGGATAGAGCTCGGCGATATCGCGATTGACCATCAGCGCACCGATTTCCTTGGCCGAGGTTTTCTTGACGGGAAGTGTCGCGACATCGCGGCCATTGCGCAGCACTGTGACCGTGTCGCACAGATCGACGATCTCGCTGAGGTAATGGGAGATGTAGAGGATGGTGATGCCCTCGTCGCGCAGGCGACGGATGAGCGTGAACAGAAGTTCGGCCTCCCGCCGCACGAGGGCCGCGGTCGGCTCGTCGAACACCAGGATCTTCGGATTGTCGAGCAGCGCGCGGGTGATCTGGACGATCTGCTTTTCCGCGGCCGTCAGCTCGCCGATCAGGGCCGAATGCGGCAGGCGAAGACCGAAGTAGCGGTCGAGAATCTCGGCTGACGTCTGCCGCATCCGCTTGCGATCGAGGAAGGGAGTGCCCGGGATGCGCGGTTCGCGGCCAAGGAACAGCGCTTCGCCGACGGTGAAGGTCGGCACCAGCAGCCTGTCCTGATGAATGAAATGGATGCCGAGATGCTCGACCTGCTGGGGCGACAGGCTGGCATAGGCAGTGCCATCGATTTCGATCACGCCCTCGTCCGCCGCATGCAGGCCGGCCAGGAGCTTGATCAGCGTCGACTTGCCCGCGCCGTTCTGGCCGACGAGGCCATGAACCGTGCCCCGCCTTACGGCGAGCGAAGCGCCGGAGAGCGCCTGCGCACCGCCGAACCTTTTGACGATATCGCTCAGGCGGATGATATCGTCCGCCTCATTCCATACAACCGACGTCGCCATCCCATCCATTCCCTTCAAGTCGGACGCGCGCAAGCCGCGGCCATCAGGCCGCGGCGCAGTGGTTCCGGCAATCAGCCGAGCCCAAGCTTCTTGGAAATCTCCCCGACATTTTCCTTGTTGGCGAGCAGCGCCGGCACGTAGGTTTCGCGCGGCAGGGTGCCGCCGGCCAGAAGCTTGGCAACGTTGCGGATGGCGGTGCGGCCGAGTTCGGCCGGCTGCTGGGCCACGTCGGCGGCAGCGGGCGAGTTCGGATCCGCGACCAGTTGCAGGACTTCCGGGCTGCCATCGACGCCATAAGTCTTGATCTCGGTACGTCCGGCGGCCGTCAGCGCCTGGGTAGCGCCGAGCTGCGGAACATCCCAGGCGGCCCAAATCGCCTTGATGGAGCCCTTCTCCGGATACTTGTTGAGGATCGCCGTGATCTGGGTGAAGGCATCCTGGACCGTGTTGGGGATGACGTCGCGCAGTTCCGGCTGAATGATCTGCACTTTCGGGAAATACTTGATGACATTGACGAGCTGATCGTAGCGGATGGCGCAGGGCGTCACCCCGTAGAAGCCGTTGAAGACGACGATATTGCCTTCGCCGCCGATGTCGGACACGAGCTGCAGCGCGAGATCCTTGCCGATAGCCCAGTTGTCCGAGGTGGAATTGTTGACCGAATTGGTCGTGCCGACGTCGATGGTCAACACCGGAATGCCGGCATCGCGCGCCTTCTTCAGCCAGGGATCGATGACGCTGACCGTGCCGAGCAACTGGACGATCGCATCGGGCTTCTGTGCGATGAGGGTCTGCAGTTGCGAAACGAGCTTGCCGTCATTGCGGCCGGCGTCGACCGCGATCGGCTCGCCCCCGAGGCGCTTCACCTCCTCGATCTGGGCGTTGTAGGCCTGAAGGTCGAAGAAGTGGTCGGTGCCCGCTGTGCTGATGCCGATGCGCTTGCCCTTGAGCGAAAGCTCTTCCGCAGCAAAGGACGGACCGCTCGAGAAAAGCCCAGCGCCCGCGACCGCGCCCACCGCGGCGGTCAGCTTCAGGAGATTGCGGCGGTTCACGCCACCCAGAAATTCATTGCTCATGCCAGCCTCCAAATTGTCTATAATATCTATATATTATTAGATCAAAATCGGGAGACAGGCAGAATTTTCCAATTCAAAACGAGCGCGCGAAAAATCTGGCTTGCATCCACCCGGGAGCCAAGCCTCTCACATTTGCAGAACCTCAACGGAGCGGTAAAGATCGACCATCCACGAGGACCCTTCCCTCGCCGGGTTTCAAGCAGGAAAAGGTAGGGAAGCGCGGCGCGGGGCCTGCAAGGCGGTTTGCGATCGGCATAAAGGATGGTATGTTCACTTTCCGTTCCGTGAACACGATACGAGTTGCCGCAGATCCATGACCGACACGATGGCACCAGCAGAGGCAATCCGTAAGATCATCCATGTGGATATGGATGCCTTCTATGCCTCGGTCGAGCAGCGCGATAATCCGGAATTGCGCGGCAAGCCGCTTGCCGTCGGTGGCGCCGCTGCCCGCGGTGTGGTGGCGGCTGCAAGCTATGAGGCCCGCACGTTCGGGGTTCATTCCGCCATGCCGTCGGTCACGGCAGCGCGCAAATGTCCTGAGATCATCTTCGTGAAGCCTCGCTTCGAGGTCTACCGGGCAGTCTCGCAGCAGATCCGGGAAATCTTCGCCGAATATACGCCGTTGATCGAACCCCTGTCGTTGGACGAAGCCTATCTCGACGTGACGCAAAACCTCAAGGGCATGCCTGTCGCCACGCAGATCGCGCTGGAAATCCGCGCGAAGATCAAGGCTGTGACCGGCCTCAACGCGTCGGCCGGGATCTCCTACAACAAGTTTCTGGCCAAGATGGCGTCCGACCTCAACAAGCCGAATGGCCAGGCGGTGATCACGCCCAAGAACGGGCCGGCCTTCGTGGCCAGCCTGCCCATCAAGAAATTCCATGGCGTCGGTCCGGCGACCGCCGAGAAGATGCGCAAGCTCGGGATCGAGACCGGCGCGGATCTGAAGGCGCAATCGCTGGCTTTCCTGACACAGCATTTCGGCAAGTCTGGACCTTACTTTCATGGCATTGCACGCGGGATAGACGACCGGCAGGTGCGGCCCGACCGGGTCAGAAAATCCGTCGGCGCCGAAGACACGTTCGCGGAAGATATCGACACTCTTGACCTCGCGACCAGCGAATTGAAGCCGCTTGCCGAAAAGGTATGGCGCCATTGCGAGGCCAAGGGGTTCAGCGGGAAGACGGTGACCGTGAAGATCAAATATTCCGACTTCACCCAGGCGACCCGGTCCCGGAGCAACAGCCTGCCTTTTGCCAACGGCAA
This sequence comes from Rhizobium sp. RU20A, assembly GCF_900155885.1. Taxonomy (GTDB): domain Bacteria; phylum Pseudomonadota; class Alphaproteobacteria; order Rhizobiales; family Rhizobiaceae; genus RU20A. Next base: position 69,886 of record NZ_FTMB01000008.1, on the reverse strand, counting down.
CGATGTTCTCGAGGCTGCGGCCAGCCTGCTGGCGACCGTCTACCCGTTCAGGCGTTCCGTCCGCCTTCTCGGCGTGACCTTGTCGTCGCTCACGAATGACCGTGTTGCCGGCGACGGGGAACTTCTTCAGCTCGGTCTTGATTTATGATCGTTGGAACAACGGAAAGAACCACCGACAGTGCCGAAAGCCCGCGTCCGCGTCATTGATCTCGAAACCGCTGGGAATGGCGCAACGGACGTCTGCGAGATCGGCTGGCAGGATGTCGTCTTCGATGAGGACGGCCGGTGGACCGTCAACGAGGAGCGCGGCGCGTGCCTGGTCAATCCGGGGCGGCCGATCGCGGCCGAGACGATGGCAATCCACCATATTCTCGACGAACAGGTCGCTGACGCGCCCTTCTGGAAGGACGTCGCGCCATCGATCCTGCGCCCAGATGGCGGTGTCGCGGCACTGGCGGCGCACCGTGCCGCGTTCGAGCAGCGCTATTGCACCCCGCGCCTCAGCGGTGGCGCCCCGTGGATCTGCACCTGGAAATGCGCGCTGCGTGTCTGGCCGGACCTGACACGATTTTCCAACCAGATGCTGCGCTATCAGCGCAGGCCCGAAGGCCTGGTCCACGAGCTCGGGCTGCCGGCCCATCGCGCCATGCCGGATGCCTATGTCACGGCGCATCACCTGCGTGACCTGTTGAACACCGCTTCGATCGAGCAGCTCTTGCAATGGACCACCGAACCCGGCCTTCTCCCGCGCGTTCCCTCAGGGCCGGACCGTGGCAAGAGTTGGGATCGGCTCGGCACGGACGCGCTGCGGGACTATCTTCGCGACCGGGACGCAGACATTCGCTTCAGCGCGCAAAGCGAATTGGCCAGGCGTGGTGAGAATGGAGAGGCGAACGCCGACAAGCCGGCACAGGGGTCATTCCTGTGACGACCGACACACCATCTTCACACGATCCGGACACGCCCGATGGTCGGTATTTCCTAGTGCGCGGGCGGCTCTGGCGCAAAAGCAATCCGGCACTCGACGCAGAAACGAGAGAAAGATTGGTCAGGGAACTGATGTCTGCCAGGCGCGCGGTGCAGGAAGCAAAGAACCATCCGGCCAAGATGCGACTGGCACGGCAGAGGGTAAACGAGGCGAAGGTCGCACTGGGCGAGCGTGGCCCTGTCTGGTGGGACGACGGCGCGCCGGATCTCAACCGGCATCTGGTGAAGAACACTCCCTATGCCGCCTGGTTTGATCGGCTGCCGAAAGACAAGTTCGACGCGCCACCGCAAAGCAGGAGATCTGATTGAAGACGCGCCATCCGCTCATCGTGATCGCTCGGATCAAGGACGAAGACCTCGCGCCATTCGATCGGCTAAGGCAGGCGCATTTTCCACCCGATCGAAACTTTCTGCGCGCGCACCTGACGATGTTTCATCGGCTTCCCGGTGAATATGAGCCGCAGATTTCCGATCTGCTCAACGGCGTCATCGGAAGCACGCAGGCGATCATGGCCAGGGTCGGGGGCGTAAGGCATCTCGGCGCCGGCGTCGCCTTTACGATCGAAAGCCCAGAGCTCGAAAGCATTCGTACCACGTTGAAAAGCCAATTCCTATCCTGGCTCGGCCCACAGGACATGCAGCCGTGGCGGCCGCACATCACGGTCCAGAACAAGGTTACGAGACCAAAGGCAGACGCACTCCATCTCGCTCTGCAGGCGAGTTTGAAGCCGTGGCAGATCGAGATCGTTAGCCTAGACCTCTGGGCCTACCTCAGTGGGCCATGGCAGCATGTGGCCTTCGAACCCTTCGCTGCCGCGCCTCAATTGTGAGAAGCCTATCTACGATTCATGCAATGAAGCTCGCCAGAATGTGCTCGGCTATATCGAGATTTTTACAAACCGAAACCCACACACGCAGGCTCAGGATGCGGTCGCCCGTCGAGTTCGAGAAGCAGCGGATGACCTGAGACTCTGAACTTCCTCCAAATTTGGTATAATCCGTCGCATCGTGGCGCTGAGCCCAAAACTTGGACCGCAAGAGCGCGAGGCAGTTCATTGTAAATTTGACACCAGGCGGATGCACCCCACCGCAACGATATCGAGACACCTTACATCACGCGCCAGAGCATCCGCCTTGATCATGCCCTCAGAACCCGCTCAGGTTTTGTGCAGTTGTTCAGGCTTGTGAGCCGCGCGCTTGCCCGACTTCGAGCTTTGCACGATGTACTGTGGATCGGATTTCGAGGCCTTCACCTCGTGACCCTTGATCTTCGTATCCGTCGTCTGCTTCTTGATGACCGTGCCCGTCGTCTTGCCCTGGCTGGTAGACCACTCGACCTTGTCGCCCTTGCTCAAAGACTTTGCCATTGGTTATCTCCGGTAAGAAGGTGCACGGCCCAAAGCCGCACTTCTGAACTGTTGATGCTGAAACAAGTTCCGCCGCTGTCTGGACATCCCGCGTTTGCCGGACTGTGGCCCATCACCAGCTCCCAAAATTTCAGCGCAGATGAACAGTCCAAGAGCATCGTTGAGAGGCCGCATGTGGCTGTCGCGTGTGCCAGTTTGCGAATTCACGTTCTGAACAGGTCCTAATCGCTCTTCCCCGCATGTTTAGGCACCGCGGCATTTTATCTGAAATCAGTGGCGCCTCTCGGCGTCACACTCGGCATCATTTTCAAGGCACTCGTGCCCTTCATCGTGCTTCAGATTATGGCTGGTGGACTGCTTATTGCGTTCCCGGGCATTACCGGACGCTGCGCGATGGAAAACAGCAAAGCCGCGAATTTTGGTCTTAATGGGAAAGGAAACAGAGACATCCAGTGGGGCCAATCCCAATACCCCCTTACTGCTTAAGAAGCCGCGGAAATTATTTCCGCGTTTCGTTGGGAGCGATAGGACTCTTGAAGGGACACGAACCACCGGGCCGTTGGTCGAAGGACAAAACGCTGGATATCCGCGACACGCCACCTGCTTAAGAGACCTGCTCCGCGGCTCTCTGTAGCAAACCAGCCCGACTAGAGATGACCTTGCGAATTGCACCCAGGATGGGGTGCCTGATCCCCTCTTCAGCCAGTTCTGCAACAAGGGCATCGGCCTCGCCCACAATCCTTTCCGCCATCTGGGCAAGATCGCGAACAAGGATACGCTGGGAAGACTTGGTGTCGGGCACAAGTGTCGTCCAATGCTTCAACTGGATCGTGTCGGGCACATCGCGGCCGCCAATCTTCATTGCGAGCCTCTTTGACAAGCGGGGATAAACAGCCGTGCAAACGACATCGTAGATTGGCGCCAGATCCGGTCCATCCGAGCCATAAAGCAGGGCGTAGTTCTTGCCGTGGGCATCGGCGTTGCCGACGAGATAGTTGAAGATCAGCATGCGGATGAACTGTAACCGATCCACGACAGGTCTAGCGCAGGCTTGGTCGATTAGCCCGAGAGACCGCTTCGTTCCCGGTCCACCTTCAGCCTCATACTTCAGCTCCGGCGGCACGCTAAGGGCCTGGCAAAAGTCTTCCTGGTGTAGGCGCTCAATGATGCCGTCTGCAGCCTTCGTCCGATCGTAACGTTCAACCAGGAGAAAGGCAGTCGCCCCGTCTAGGCGTATCTCGACATGAGGTACCGGCAGCTTGAGGCGGGCAGCCAGCCGCATACAAAAATACTCGTTCTCCACCGTGCCTTCCAACGCCTGGATGACTGGTTTCAAGATGTGGGTCGTTGGTCGCCCATCTCTCGCCAAGGCAATGGAATCTCCATCGACAATGACCGCCAGTTTATCCTGCGCGCCGGCGAGCGACAGACGAATGCCCTCGTCTCCGCCAAGCAAGGGCCGGTTCCGCAGCCTGCTGAGAATTTCATCCAGACGTTCCGAAGTGAGAATTTCGGCTTCGGACTGGCCGGAAGGTTCTGGCGCCGTGCCGGCGGGATAGAGTGACAAGGCACCTGCGCATTCACCCCCGATAACCTCCAGTAGCCCGAAGGCGTTGCCTGCCGAAAGGCCGAGCGCCCCCGCGAGGCGGTGCCGCGCGCCCTCATCCGGCAAGAGCCCTGAAAAAAACGATCGCACTACCTGATCACCAAATGGCTCTTCTCGCAGAGGCATTGAGAAGGAGATCGCCCGCGACGTCTGGTCCAGAAGATACGCGCCGTCATAGGTGAAGGTGAGCAGGCCGTCGTCAAGCCGCCCGAGCACGCCCGCCTTGGTGTCACGAAAATAGACGTCCAAGACGCGGCTCATGATCGCGGGCCCTGGCGACGCCCGACCGAAACACTGAGGCCAAGACCGGCCAAGACTTGCATCGCACGGCCAATCTGGCAGCTCTCTTTTCCGGCCTCGAGTTCACGCAGAAACCGTACGCCCACACCAATCACCCCGGCGAGTTGCTCCTGGGTTAACCCTTGCTGTTTGCGCTCCTGACGGATCAGCATGCCGAGGCTTTTTGCATCTTTGATCTTTTCCATAATCACCCCTATCGGGATGATTATATCATCAGATGGTGCAAAAGGAACACAAAAGAACCGATCGGGATGATTTTCTGATTATTGGCGCCGACCGACCGAAATAGACCCGCTCGGGATGAAAATACAACGCCAGACTTCCCTTGGCGCTCACTGCTTGAAGCAGTTCTCACGGTGCCATCTCAGGAACTGGGGATGTGGGCGCTCGAAGACCCTGCTAGGCACGATCGCCTTCCCAGTCTTGTTGAGGAGTCCTTGAATGCTGTCAGGATCATTCGCCTGACGCGATATCAGGATATCAAGATCGTCCGAAAGGCCAATCAGACCGCGATCAAACATCCAGTGTGCGGTACCCGAAAGAGCAATTCCGTTGGAAAGAATGTCAGGCCCGCTCGCTTCCACCGGCCGGATATGTGCGGCGTCGACCTCCGCCCGGCCACCACCGTTGATGAGCTTCAATCCCGTGATGGCGCATCGTTTATCATAAGCGTGAAGAACGAGCCGACGAAACAGCCGATTTCGAACGATCCGCGATGAGATTTGCATGACCCGGTCACGCTCCTGCTCGAACATAAAGGGCGCTTGAGCTTCATCGGCAAATCCATCGACCGTATGCGTCACCCCCGGACTATCCAGTCGAGGCAGTTCAGGCTCATGCTCGTCTATGCCGATCGATACGATGCGGTTGAAATCTGCTGCGGATATCGGCCGGACCGCGGCCTGTGCTCTGCCGGAAATGCGGCCCTCTTCATTCAGTACGCCTCGCTCTATGACACCGTCTGGTCCACTGAACGGAACGGGATTGATGAAGTCGAGATAGCTGCCGTCTTCGATCAGCGCCAGATACATGCCGGGGGCCTTCGGATCAGGAATAAGCCGTTCAACCTTGGCGACAGCAAAATAGCCGCGGGTCGCTGCGACTTTCCGAGGCTCGTAGTAGACGATCCAGTCACCCACACACGCCTGGACACGACCGAGATACTGGCCCGGAAACTGGTATTGTTCAGCCGGGCTATCGTCGTAAATCGAATCTGACCGGTGAATGAAAACCCCGAAGCCCATCTTCAACCTTTAGCATGAGGCTCTTGATGCTTCATTTGAAATCTGGGGACCTGAGCCCGGCCCCAAATGTTCGCCGCTGCGGCAATACCATTTGTTAAATGTCCGCTCCTACCCGCCCGCGCTCGGCACTGGTGCCGAGAGAACGGAATAAGAGCATGACAAAACACGATCTTTCAACTCATCACTTTCAACGAAAAATCTCGGATTTCTGCGACGTGCGCATCGCGCCAATCGCCTCACAGCGCGTTCTGGACAGCATTCGGCCCTATCTCTTTGGTCTTGTCATCCACCGCCGGCCACCACCGATCGTTAGTGGTCGTATGGATTGGACGGCCATTGGCGACGCATGCGGGATCGAAAACCAATTGACGTCCGAATTGAAGAAGGCGCTCCGTCCGGGACTGGACGCGATTATCCGCTGGCTCGGAGAACCGCCTGCCGCCGATGACATCCAGTCAACGAAAACACGCACGAAATCGCGCAATACCGTTCCCCGCAAGTCGGAAACTGTCACGCGCTCCAGGCCGCAACAGATCCTCTCCGACAAGACCCCGGCTGCCTCTTCGTCAGTGCCGAGGGGACCACAACCGAAACCAATCAGTCCTTTCCCTGAGCCATTGTTCGAAGCAACCGATGATCCAACCAGCTTCCACGATGCCCTCGTTTATCACATGCGCCGGTTCGGCGAGAGCTACTGGCAGCTTTACCGCGCCGTCGTTCGCCTGGGCGAGACGTTCGATGACAAGACTCTGCTGTCGTGGGTTCAGGGCGAGCGCGTGCCGCGATCTCTGACAAGCTTCGAGATCCTGTCCCGTATCGAGCGGCGCTACCGACTGGGACAGGGCTATTTCAAAGCGAAGCTGCCGCACCAATCCCGCTCCCTATACGGCCATGATATGGGCGACATCAGCGCTGCGGAGCGGCGACGACTTGCATGGCACCTTCCGGACAATTTCAGCAGCTTGCCGTTCTCCAAACGGGAGGAAATCATCGAATGGGTGCGCCGGGTTATTATCTCGGGCTCAACCGACTATCGTCGCTACCAGGCGGCGGCAACCAAACAGCGTTATGCAATACGATTTCCGGGGATCACCTATGGCGGAGGCACCCTGTCTGCACGACCGCAAATGAACCCGGACAGCACGAGCCACAATCCCGAGGCCTTTGAAGATCCTGATCTCCTGTCCGGCGTCGTCGATGCGCCGCCGCGGTTGGCTATGGAGATGGCCGATCTGATCCGCTTCAAGACATCGACGCTGACCGCAATCGGCTTCCAACGAAATGGAGTTTGGGGAGAGGAAACCGCATCCCAGAAGGTTGAGCATCTCGGCCTCATGTTCGGTGCACTTGCTGCCTCACCCGCCAGCGTCGTCAAAGGGCGCGGTGTGCCGCTCAGCCAACTAACCTTTGGCCTGTTGATCTTCCCGGGCGTTTGGGACTGGTACCTCCAATGGCGGGAGCAGCGCCGCGGCTTCTACACAAAATGGGAAGAAGACATGCTGATGGTGGCGCAAGCTGTCACGCGGGCGGAGGTGGGCTGGATCCGCCAGCATCCGGAGCTCCTGAAGAGGGTTCAGCCAATCGAAGGGCTGATCGCGCCGGAGGAGATAGAATTTGCAGCACGCGACTGGCACGGCGCCTGCGACGCACTTCACCGGCACGCTGCCAATCGCTCGAAGGAAATCCAGCGTGTTGTGCGCGTGCACCGCGATCCGTTCGAGCCGATCATGGTGGTTCTTGAAGCAGACAGCCCGCTGTCGGAATACCGCAAGATCACAGATGAGATCCTGAAGCGTATGCCGGATGAAAATCGTTATCCTCGGGCAGCAGCCGAAGCGGTCCGCTCTTTCCTTTTGCTGCGCCTCGGCCTGCATCTGGGACTTCGGCAAAAGAACCTTCGCCAGCTTCGCTTATGCCCACGCGGGCATTTCCCGACTTCAGAGCGGCGGCTGGAGGATATGAAATGCGGCGAACTACGCTGGAGCGATCGAGAAAATGGATGGGAGGTTCTCATCCCATCAATCGCCTTTAAGAACTCAGGCTCGTCATTCTTCGGACAGAAGCCGTTTCGCCTGATCCTGCCGAATTTGCTCGACCTCTACAAATACCTCGAGGCCTATATCGGTCGCCACCGAGGTGTGCTGCTTGGTTCCGCGAAGGATCCTGGCACCCTGTTCGTCAAGACGGTGAAGACAACCAGCCTGGACGCGGCATACGATTCCGCCAAATTCTATGAAGCCTGGCGAACCGTGATCCAACGCTACGGCATCTACAATCCCTATACCGGCCGCGGCGCGATCAAGGGATTGCTCCCGCACGGACCGCACAATCTTCGGGATATTCTGGCAACGCATATCCTCAAGCAGACCGGGTCATATGAGCAGGCGAGTTATGCAATCCAGGACACCCCGGATGTCGTTCAGCAGCACTACGGCCGATTCTTGCCGCAGGACAAGGCGGCGCTTGCGGCAAAGATCCTCAATCAGGTTTGGGAAGCCGCATAGCCGCTCGGATCAATAGCTGACCCACATCGCCCATGCAGATGCAAACCAAGCCCCGCATCTGCATGGGCCCTGCCGGTTGTCTTTGCCCTGATGGAAATCGAACCCGCTTCCTGTCGATTATACCCTCAAAGTAGCTAAAACTCCGAGTGCTAACGTACAGAGCGGAGTGCCTAGCATAAGATCTAATTATAGAACAAATCTCTAGACTGTCCTAATTTCTAATCTCCTCAATTCTCAGGTCTCCGGCGGAGAGCGCTAGATCGTGAAGCCCGGTTCGGTTGCGCCGTATTGCCATGGCATCCAGGCGAGCAAGCTGGAGACGGCGCACCAGAGGACGCAGACGACGCGAAGAGGCTGCCGAGAATGCCGCTTTTCGACCACACGCGAGTCGTCGTTTTTGACCAAAGAAACCCTGGCTCCGGTTTTGCCGGAGGAACCGCAACACGAGGCCTTTCACGGCGCCTGTGCACTTTCCCGACGTTCGCTGCTATTCAAGGTGGTTAGGGACAACTTGGCTGTCTGCGGGGCAGCAGCAGAAAAGGAAGCTTGCATTGTATACAGGATGCAGTATGGTGGGTTCATGGATATGACGTTTTCACACAAGCTTTCAGCGGGGATCGCCGGCAATCTCGTGGCCGTTCTGGAGGAGGCAATTGTCTTTCTCGAGCTTGCGCCCAGCGAGCGGCTGACCGAAGAAGACGTCGCCGAACGATACGGCGTCAGTCGATCTCCAGCGCGCGAGGCGTTGCGCTCCCTGGAAAATGACGGGCTTGTGCTGCGCGAGGCGCGCAAAGGCATCTGGGTCACGCCCATGTCGCTCCGAGATTTTGATGACATCTATCGATGCCGCATCGCGCTCGAAGCCATCGCGGCGGAACAGGCGGCTCGCTCGACCAACGGGGCGCTCAAAGAGCAGCTCTGGCATGTGCTAGACGACATGAAGCGGGCGCGGGAAGCCGGAAATGCGCGGCTGTTCTTCCAGCATGACGTGCGCGGTTCACAGCTGATCTACGAGATTGCCGACAACCCGACGCTTCGCCGCCTGCTGAAGGGGTTGGAAAAGCAGGCGCTGCGGTATCGCTACCATCTCTATCGCAACGACCGCAGCGTGGTGGATCTCTCCTTCGACGACACGGCGCGGGTGTTCCGGGCCATCGTCGATGGCGAGGCGGCGCAGGCCTACACGCTGGAGCACGATCTCATCGAGAAAATCTGGCGCGAGACTCGCGATGCGATCCGCGCCGAATTCGGAGAGGGTCGGTAGCATGACCGGTATCCAGGCGGCTTTCCCGTATATCGACACCCACACGGCCGGGCATCCGACCCGCGCCGTTCTGGGCGGGATTCCGCCTCTGCAGGGTCGCAGCGTGCTGGAAAAGCGCGAGGATTTCGAGCGTCGCTTCGACCACCTGCGCTCCGCCCTCCTGCACGAACCGCGTGGCCATGCCGCGATGGTCGGGCTGATCCCCGTTCCCTCCGAGGTCGCGGATTTCGGGGCGATCTTCATCTCGTCCTATGTCTATCTGGGCATGTGCGGCCATGGCACCATCGGCCTGGCCAAGACGCTGGCCTTCACGGGCGCGATTTCTCCTGAGAGCGGCGATCGCTTCACCCTGGAAACGCCGGCCGGCGTGGTCGATGTCCGGGTCGAATGGGACGGGGAGGGGCAGCTTGGCGCCGTCTCGCTGAAGAACGTCCCGGCCTATATGGGTTTCGAGGCGCTGGAGGTCGATGTTCCAAGGCTCGGCACGATCCGCACCGACATTCTCTACTCGGGCATGTGGTATGCGATGGTCGATGCCGACAGGCTGGGAGTGGCGCTCACGCCTGACACGGCGTCGGCAAACCTCGCGCTCGGCTGGGCGATCAAGCAGGCGATTGCCAAAGCCACGGACGGGCGGCCCGAGATGCGCGAGCTTCCGGCCCCCTCCGTCCTGTTTTACAGCGATCTCGGCAGGGGCCATGCGCGCCAGTTCCTGGTGCTCGCACCCAACAAATATGATCGCTCGCCCTGCGGGACGGGCACCTGCGCGCGGATGGCGCAACTGCTGATCCGCGGTGACCTGTCCGACACCGACACCTATCGCGCCGAAAACATTTTCGGCGTCTCCTTCATCGCCGAACTCGCCGAAAAGAGCGCGGTCTGCGGTACGACGGGCTATTCCGTCATCGTCCGGGGAGAGGCTCACCTCGTCTCCCAGGGCACACTCTACCTCGAAAAAGGTGATCCACTTTCCAAGGGGTTCTTGAGCCGGTGAGGAAAACCGGCCTCAATCTTTCGCAAAACAGGGAGAATTGAAATGTCATTTTTCGGAAAAATCCTCCGGGCATGTGCCCTGGGGGCGGCGGTAGCTATTGGCGCATGGAACCCTGCAGCCGCTCAGGAAGGCCCTTCGGCGGTGATCGATCAGATCCGCGCCAGCGGCGAACTGAAGGTTCCCGTCATGATCGGCGAAGAGCCCGGCTACATCAAGGATCCGGCCACCGGCAACTGGAGCGGGTTCTACGTCGACTTCCTGACCGACCTGGCGACGACGCTCGGCGTGAAGATCGTTCCGGTCGAAACCACCTGGGGCAACCTCGCCGCCGACTTCCAGTCCAACAAGATCGACATCGCCATCGGCGTGAACCCGAACCCGAAGCGCGGCCTCGTGGTCGACTATCTCTGGGAGCCGCTCTTCACGGATGCCTGGGGCGTCTTCTCGCCGAAGGGCAAGCCGGTCGCCACCTGGGCCGAGCTGAATTCGCCGGACAAGACCGTTGTCGTCCAGAAGGGCTCGACCATGCAGGTCGTTGCCGAGTCGCTGCTGCCGAAGGCGAAGCTCACCGTGGTAGAGGACCGCAATCTCGCGATCATGGAACTGCAGGCCGGTCGCGCCGACGCCATGATCCAGTCCATCTTCGACGCCTTGCAGATCGCCAAGCAGGTGAATGGCGAAGTCTCGGTTCCCGAGCCGATACTGCGCAATCCCGCCACGCTCGCCGTTACGCGCAAGCCGGGCAATGAGGGCTTCATCAACTTCCTGACCAACTGGATCCAGCAGCAGCGTTCGCTGGGTCTGGCCCAGGGGCGCCTGGCCAAGTCCTGGGAAGATCGCGGCATCGACCTGTCGATCCTGCCCAGCAACTTCAGCTTCTGATCCGCTAAAAGACCTGCCGGGCTCCGGCTCGGCAGGTTCTCGCATCGGGCATGGCGCCCGGCCCGTCGAACCAGCCCCGGAGTTACGCTTTTGTTCGATATTTCCGTCATTCAGCAGAACTGGCCATTGTTCTGGAACGGGCTCCTGGTCACGCTGTTCTATTCGGTGATTTCCATCGCAGCCGGTCTGGTGATCGGATTGTTCATCGGCTTGATCCAACTCACCGGGTCCCGCGCCCTGTCCCTTGTCGGACGGGTCTATGTCGAGATTTTCCGCAATATCCCGCTTCTGGTGATCCTGCTGTGGATCTACTACGCCTTTCCCATTTTCGCGGGTCTCGCCGTCACCAAGTTCTGGGCCGGTTTTGCGGGCCTCAGCCTCTATGCGGGCGCGTTCTATGCGGAAATTCTGCGCGCCGGCGTCCAGTCGATCGACAAGGGCCAGTCCGATGCCTCCACCGCGCTCGGCATGACCTACGGCCAGCGCATGCGCCGGGTGATCCTGCCGCAGGCTTTCCGCCGCATGATCCCGCCGCTGGCCGGCCAGTCCATCATCCAGATCAAGAACACCACGCTGATGTCGATGATCACCGTGCCCGACCTTCTGTATCAGGCGAGCTACGTCAGCTCGTTCACCTACCGGCCGATGGAAGTCTACACCATGGTCGGCGTCATGTTCCTCGCTCTGCTTGTTCCGCTGACCTTCCTGTCGCGCAAGCTGGAAACCATCTCGGAGCGCGTCAAATGAGCAAGTCCGGTCCGCTTTTGAAGATCGAAGGCGTGCGGCTGAAATTCGGCCTGCGCGAAGTGCTGAAGGGTGTCGATCTTTCCGTCGAAGCCGGGGAAGTGGTCGTGCTGATCGGGGCATCCGGCTCGGGCAAGACCTCGCTGCTGCGCTGCATCAACCTTCTCAACATGCCCAATGCGGGCCGCATCACCATCGGCGGCGAGGCGATCTACGACGCCAGCCCGGCGGCGCGCGACGGCAACGCCGTGCCGGCAAGGACCGTGAACCGCATTCGCTCGCAGACCGGCATGGTGTTCCAGCAGTTCAACCTGTTTCCGCACATGACCGCGCTCGAAAACGTCATGGAAGGGCCGGTGACGGTCAAGAAGGCGAATGTGGAAACGACCCGCAAGGAGGCGCTGGACCTTTTGGCCCAGATGGGCTTGCAGGACCACGGCGGCAAATATCCGCGCCAGCTGTCCGGCGGCCAGCAGCAGCGCGTTGCCATTGCGCGGGCCTGCGCCATGCATCCGCAGGTCATGCTTTTCGACGAGCCCACCTCGGCGCTCGATCCCGAACTGGTGGGCGAGGTGATGAAGGCCATGGTCGATCTCGCCCGCAGCGGCATGACCATGGTCATCGTCACCCACGAACTCGGCTTTGCCTTCGAGATCGCCGACCGTGTGATCTTTCTCGACCATGGCACGATTGCCGAGGACGGGCCGCCGAAGGACGTGTTGCTGCGCCCGACCCATCCGCGCCTGAAAAGCTTCGTCGGCCGTTTCCACGAAACAGCCGACCTGCTGCGCCCCTTCCTGGAAGGCGGCTGATCCCGAACGCTCCGGCGGGCCGCGGCCCGCCCCTCCCGTAATCCGTGCGTCGGCCCTGTCGCGGGGCCGAGAGACACGTTGCGTCCCGGCGCAGGCCACATACGAAGGAAAGCTCATGTCCCTCAGCTTCAATCCCGACACCGTCACCATCCCCTCGGGTCATCACATCGGCGGGCGTTTCGTCGACCTGCCGGGCGAAGAGATCGCGGTGCTGCGCCCTTCGGACGCGCAGCCGATGGGCGTGATCACGGATGGCGGACAGGCCGCCGTCGATCTGGCGGTCGTGGCGGCCAGATCCGCCCTCGCCACCTCCGGCTGGGCGCGGATGAACCCGCGTGACCGGGCGAGGGTGCTCTTCCGCTTTGCCGAGAAGATCGAGGAAAAGGCCGACTATCTCGGCCGACTCGAGGCGGCGGGCTCCAGCCGGCTGGTGGCGGGAACGATCACGGGGGATGCGGTGCGCACCGCCAGCGTGGTGCGCTACTTCGCCGAATACTGCGACAAGCTCGAAGGCATCGTCACGGCCACCAAGGCCGACACGCTGAGCTACACGCGGCGCGAACCCTATGGCATCGCCGGCGCGATCGTGCCGTGGAACTTCCCGATGATCACGGCGGCGTGGAAGTTCGCCCCCGCGCTGGCCGCCGGCAATGCCGTGGTGATGAAGACCTCGGAGCTGACCCCGCACAGCCTTTTGGCGCTTGCCGAATGCGCGGCCGAGGCCGGGCTTCCGGGCGGCCTGCTCAATGTGGTCAACGGCTGGGGCCACACCACGGGTGCCGCGATCGTCGCACACCCCGAGATCGGCATCATCTCCTTCACAGGCTCCACGGCCACCGGAGCGGCCGTGATGTCGCTCGCCGCGCAGTCGGGCATCAAGCCGGTCGTGCTGGAGCTTGGCGGCAAGAGCGCGCAGATCGTCACCCGCAATCCCGGCGACATGGATGCCGTGGCGACCCGGGTCGCCAATGGGTTCATGGTCAATGCCGGACAGGTCTGCACGCTCGCCTCGCGGCTGATCGTCGACCGTGCCATCTCTGACGAACTGATCGACCGCGTGATCGCCAGGACGAAGGCGATCAAGGCCGGCCCCACCTGGGACGAGACCACCACCTTTGCCCCAGTGATCTCCGCAAGGCAGTTCGACCGTATCGACGCGCTGGTGCAGGAGACAGTCAAGCAGGGTGCGGAGGTGCTGACCGGCGCGACGCGGCTGGAAGGCCCGAACGAAGGCAATTTCTACGCGCCGACGGTGCTCGCCAATGTCTCGCGCGACAATGTCGGTTTCCGCGAGGAGTATTTCGGGCCCGTCATGTCGGTCACGACCTATGATGACATCGAGCAGGCCATCGCCGAGGCGCAGCACCCCACCTACGGCCTGTCGGCCTCCGTCCACACGCAGGACCTGAAGCTCGCGATGAAAGTCGCCGATGCTGTCGAGGCCGGCATGGTCTGGGTCAACCAGCACGGGCGCGATCCCGAATTCACCTATGCGGCCGGCGGCTGGAAGGGCTCCGGCTTCGGTAAGGACATGGGCCGCGCCGGCATCGAGGAATTCACGCGGCAGAAGGCCGTGTGGATCAACTATCTCTGAGGGCATCCCGAATGATCTACGATTACGTCATTGTGGGAGGCGGGTCGGCAGGCGCTGCGCTTGCGGGCCGCCTGTCCGAAAATCCCTCCAAACAGGTTGCGCTGCTGGAAGCCGGGCCGGATACGCCGCCGGACAACGTCCCGGATGTGATTGCCGACAGCTATCCCGGCCTTTCCTATTTCGATCCGCGGTTTCACTGGTCGAAACTCCGGGTCTATGCGCGCAATCCGCGCTCCAATTCGGAGGTCATTCCGCCCACCCGTCTCGAGCAGGCCCGCGTCATGGGCGGCGGCTCGTCGATCAACGGCCAGTTCGCTGTTCGCGGTCTGCCGGCCGATTATGATGAATGGCAGGCCATGGGCGTTTCGGGCTGGAGCTGGGAGGATATGCTTCCCTATTTCCGCAAGCTGGAGCGCGATCTCGACTTCGACGGCCCGCTGCACGGAAAGAGCGGCCCGATGCCGATCCGCCGCGTCTTCCCCAAGGACTGGGCGGGCTTCACGCGGTCGGTGCTGGCGGTGACCGAGAAGGACGCCCCCTACCAGGACGACTACAACGCCTCCTTCGACGAGGGCTCCTTTCCGATGCCGCTCGCCAACGAGAACGACCACCGCGTCTCCACGGCGCTCGGTTATCTCACCCGTGAGGTCCGGGCGCGCAAGAACCTGCACATCTTCGCCAATACCCAGGTCGAGGGGCTGGAGGTGGAGGGCAAGCGTATCACCGGCGTCAACGCCCATACCGGCGACGGTCCGTCGGAACTTTGGCGGGCGGGCGAAGTCATCCTCTGCTCGGGCGCGCTGCACACGCCGCCGATCCTGCTGCGCGCTGGCATCGGCCCGGCGGCCGACCTGCGAGCCCTCGGCATTCCGGTTCTCTCCAACCTGCCGGGTGTCGGCGCCAATCTCATGGACCATCCGCATCTGGCCGTGGGCGCGCATTTCAAGCGCTCCGCCCGGCTGAAGCGCGGTCAGCGCCGCCACATCTTCCTCGGTGTGCGCTATTCCTCGGGCTATGAGGGGTGTTCGCCCTCGGACATGCTGCTGATGCCGGTCAACCGCGCCGGCTGGCATCCGCTCGGTAAGGCGATGGGCGCTCTGAATGTCTGCGTCAACAAATCCTATTCGCGCGGCACGGTGAGCGTGAAGTCGGCCGACTGGCGCGACGAGCCGATGGTCAACCTGAACCTTGCCGGTGACGAACGCGACCTGATGCGGCTCGTCGATGGTTTCGAGCGGATCTACCGGATCATGGAGGACCCGCGCGTGCGGGCCCATGTCAACACCTGGTTTCTGGCAGGCTACACGGAAGAGGCGCGCTCGCTCTCCGTCCGCAAGCTGTCGAACTACGTCAAGACCGGCGCGGCCGCGCTCCTGTTCGACTACGCGCCGTTCTTCCGAGAGACGCTGCTGCGTCACAAGTTCGGCACGACCGAGCGGATGCACCAAATGATGCAGAACCGCGACCTGATCGTCGATTGGGCGAAGAAGGCGGTCTGGTCGGGCTGGCATGTCTCCTGCAGCTGCCGGATGGGCGGCGACGACGACCCGTTGGCCGTGCTCGACAACCACTGCCGCGTGCGCGGCGTCGAGGGGCTGCGCGTGGTCGATGCCTCCGCCATGCCCTCGGTCATCGCCGCCAACACCAACATCACCACGATCGCCATGGCCGAGAAGGCCGCCGATCTCATCCTCAACTCCTGACGATACGACGAAAAGGAAGCCCACATGCGTGAGAACAAGGTCAAGACCCTGTGGTCGAAGGGCGAATGCGCCGTCACCGGCTGGCTGGCGATCCCCTCCAGCCTTTCGGCCGAGATGATGGCCCAGCAGGACGTCGATGCCGTGACCGTCGACATGCAGCACGGCTGCGCCGACTATTCCGACATGCTGTCGATGCTGCAGGCAATTTCCACGACCGACAAGACGCCCTTCGTGCGCGTGCCTTGGAACGATCCGGCCATCATCGGCCGCGTGCTGGATGCCGGCGCCTATGGCGTGGTCGTGCCGATGGTCAACACCGCCGCCGAATGCCGCGCCTTTGTCGAGGCATGCCGCTACTACCCGCAAGGCGGCCGCTCGGTCGGCCCGATCCGCGCCGGCCTGTACGGCGGCTCGGATTACTTCGCCCATGCCAACAACACGGTCATCACCATGGCGATGATCGAACACAAGGAAGGTGTGGCCAACTTGGACGAGATCCTCGCAACACCCGGCCTCGATGCCATCTTCGTCGGCCCGTCGGATCTCGCCGTCTCCATGGGCTACACGCCCGGCTTCGACCCCAAATGGGACGACGTGAACGAAGCGATCGCGATGATCGCGGAGCGGTGCATCAAGGCGGGCGTCGTGCCGGGCATCCATGTCGGTTCGATCGAGTACGGCCAGAAGATGCGTGACCTCGGCTACAAGTTCATCGCCTACCTCTCGGACTTCCGCATGCTGCAGATGGCCTATAGCCGCGCGCTTCCCGCCTTCCGCGCCGGCACGCCGATGCCGAACATTCCCTGAGTGGACACAGGACAGGAGCGAACGCCATGTCGCCATCTCACCGCGGCGGAAAAGTGGTCGTCATCGGCGCGGGCATCATCGGTGTCTGCGCCGCCAACGCCCTCGTGGACGAAGGCTTTTCGGTCGAGGTGGTCGATCCCCTGGAGCCCGGCAGCCCCGGGCAATGCTCCTACGGAAATGCCGGGGGGCTTTCCCCCGGCTCGTGCATTCCCAATTCCATGCCGGGGATCGCCGGACAGGTGCCGGGCATGCTGCTCGACCCCGATGGCCCGATCGGCCTGCGCCTTCTGGACCTGCCCCACGCCTTGCCGTGGCTTCTGCGCTTCCTCGCCAATTCGCGCCTGTCGCGCGTCAGGCGCATCTCGGATGGCATGATTGCGCTGAACCGGCTGACGCTTGCCTGCTACGAGCCGCTTGTGAAGGAGGCCGGCTGCGAGGACCTGATCCTCCATCGCGGCCAGCTCTTTGCCTATGAAAACCCGAACGGACCGGCCGGCAGCGCCCTTTCCATCGGCATGCGGCGCGAACGCGGCGTCAAGGTCGAGATCCTCGACGACCGCCAGATGCGCGAGCTGGAGCCGGCGATCTCGCCCGACTATCGCGCCGGCGTCTTCCTGCCGGAGCAGGGACAGTGCCCCAATCCGGGCCGGCTCGTCGCCGCCATCGCAAAGCTTGCGGCGGCCAAGGGCTCGGTCTTCACCCGCCGCAATGTTCGCTCGCTCGTCGTCGAGCAGGGCCGGGTCAAGGGTGTGGCGACGGAAGGCGGCGTGATCGCCGCCGACAAGGTGGTGATCGCGGCCGGCGCCTTCTCGTCCCCCTTCGCAAGGCAGGTCGGTGTGTGCGTGCCGCTGATCAGCGAGCGCGGCTATCACATCATGCTGCCCCATGCCGACACGGGCCTGAAGGTCAATGTCAACGCCGCCGAGCGCAAGTTCGTCGCCGCGCCGATGGAGGGCGGCCTGCGCCTGTCCGGCACGGTGGAGTTCGCTCGGCCGGAGGCGAAGCCCAACTGGCGGCGGGCCGATATCCTGCTGCGTCAGGCGGCGCATATGTTTCCCGGCGCGGATCTCCGCGGCATGGAACGATGGATGGGCAACCGGCCGGGCACGCCCGACAGCATTCCCGTGCTCGAGACCGCGCCGCGCCACGACAACGTCATCCTGGCCTTCGGCCACGGCCATCAGGGGCTTATGGGCGGCTCCGTGACCGGTCGGCTGGTCGCCGAACTCGCCACCGGACGCCCCCCTTCCATCGACCTATCGCATTTCCGCTCGTCCCGGTTCTGACCGGGCGACGACAACCCGGCCGAGACGCCGGACAAGGAGAAACCCATGTATGAAGAAACAATCGACCTGTTGATCGACGGCGTGTTCCGCAAGGGCAGCGAGGGCAAGGCGCAGCCGCTCATCAATCCCGCCACCGGCGCCGAAATCGCCACCGTCCCGCACGCCTCGGTCGCCGATCTCGACGCGGCCCTTGAGGCGGCGCAGCGCGCCTTCGGTCCTTGGAAAGCCCAGACGGCCATCGCCCGCTACAAGATCATGATGAAGGCCGCCGATCTGATCGATGCGCGGCTGGAAACGATCGCCCGCGTTCTGACCATGGAAAACGGCAAGCCGCTGGTCGAGTCGCGCGGCGAAGTGGCCTTTTCGGCGGAGGCGACGCGCTGGTATGCCGAGGAAGGCAAGCGCGCCTATGGACGCATCGTGCCGGGCCGCGTTCCGGGCCAACGCCAGATGGTCTACAAAGAGCCGGTAGGCGTAGTCGTCGCCTTCGCCGCGTGGAATTTCCCCGCCTCGAACGTCATTCGGAAGATCTCCGGCGCGATTGCAGCCGGTTGCTCGATCATCCTGAAGACGGCGGAGGAGACCCCCGGCACGGCCGTGGCGTTTGCCCGCTGCTTTCAGGATGCCGGCCTGCCGAACGGCGTTCTCAACCTCGTCTTCGGCGTGCCGGATGAAGTGTCGCGCCATCTTCTCGCATCGCCGATCCCGAAGAAGGTGTCGCTGACCGGCTCGACCACCGTTGGCAAGCTGCTGCAGAAGCGGGCCGCCGATACGCTGAAGCGCACGACGATGGAGCTGGGCGGCCATGCGCCCGTGCTCGTCTTCGCGGATGCCGACTTGGATCACGCGGTCGCGACGCTGGCCGCCGCGAAGTTCCGCAATGCCGGTCAGGTCTGTACATCGCCCACCCGTTTCTTCGTGCACGAGAGCGTCGCCCGTCGCTTTGCCGAAGGCATGGCGGAAAAGGCTGCTGCCCTCAAGCTTGGCGACGGCCTGGAGCCCGACACGCAGATGGGCCCGATGATCGCGCCACGCCGGTGCGACGCGATCCAGGCGCTGGTCGATGACGCAGTCGGCAAGGGTGCGGAGCTTCTGTCCGGCGGACGCCGGGTCGAGCAGCCGGGCAATTTCTATGCACCGACCGTGTTGTTCAACGTCCCGGAAAGCGCGCGGATCCTCTCGGAGGAACCGTTCGGCCCCGTCGCCGCGGTCATGCCCTTCTCAACCTTCGACGAGGTCATTGCGCGGGCGAATGCGCTTCCCTTCGGCCTTGCTTCCTTCGTCTTCACCAAGGACGGCGCCACCGCGCGGGACGCGGAAATGGCCTTGGACGCCGGCCTCGTCGGCGTCAACCACACCATGATCTCGACGCCAGAAACGCCGTTTGGCGGGGTCAATGAATCCGGCTTTGGGTCAGAGAGTGGTATTGAGGGGCTGGAAGCGTTTCAGCGCACCAAGTTCGTTTCCGAGCTGTTCTGAAGAGCGCGGGAGGCCGGCGGCACCTCCGCCGCCGCCTGCAGGAGGAAAGATGCCCAATACATCCACACCCAAAATCCTCATCGTCGACCTGGTGGGGCTTGCCCCCGGTGCGGGGGGTCACCCCGACCATTCCGCCGTCAAGCGGTACATCGAGACCCGCGGCGGCGTCTTCCACGAAGGATCGGCGCGCGCCTTGCCGGCCCCGGAACCCGGCCGGGCACATTTCTACTATCAGCCCATGCTGTCCACCGACGCTGAGCTTCTGGCTGAGGCGGGTGACGGTCTCTATGATGCCGTCATCGCGGCAGCCACCTTTCTCCCGAAGGGCACGCGTTTCGATCTGGGCGGCGTGCGGATCGGTGCAGGAACCGGCAACATGGGATCCGCCAGCTGGGGCGGTGGCGACGGGCGGGGCGGCATGGCGCCCCTGATGAACACGCCGGGCATCAATGCGCGCGCCACGGCGCAAATGGTGATGAAAGCACTGCTGCGGGTCTGCCCCGATTTGCCGGTCGAGGAGATGCATGCGCTGGTCGCTGACGGCCGCTTCGACACCGGGCGCGATCTCGTGCGCTTCCCGACCGCCAAGCTGGAAGGCCGGGTATTCGCCGTCATTGGCTATGGCAATATCGGCCGGGAGGTTGCGAAACTTGCGCGCGCCTTCGGCATGAAGGTACGGATTTTCGCACGGCCCCGCCATAAGGAATGGATCGAGAGCGAAGGCTTCATTCATGCTGAAAGCGTGAGCGACGCCGCCGCTGGCGCGGATGTGCTGTCGGTGCATCTCGGCCTCGGGCCACTCGGCCCCGATGGCTATGCCAATGCAGGTCTTATTGGCACTGAGGCCCTGTCGGCACTCGCGAAGGGGGCCGTCCTGATGAACTACGATCGTGGTCAACTCATTGATGTTCCGGCGCTGGCAGCCGCCCTTGCCTCGGGTCAGGTCTCGCATGCGGCGATTGATGCGGACCTCTTCAGGGACGCATCGAGCGGCGAATTGTCAGGTCCGATGGTGCCGTATCTGTCGCTGCTGCCGCAGCACGCTGCCAAGCTGTCGCTGCTGCCCCACGCCGCCGCGGACACCGATCATCCGACCCGCGTGTCGGGCGCGATCCAGGCGGTCGACCAGATCCTCGACGCCATCAACCGGGGCGTGGTGCGCAACCGTGTCGGCGATCTGGCCGAGGGCTATACCGACGCAGGCGCCCGGACACCTCCCGGCCTCGGCGGTGTGACGGCGAACGATCTGGAGGAATTGCGTGGCGATGCGGACCGGATGGACGCCCTGCGCGCCGCGGCCCGCGGACTGGTGGAAGCGCTCGACAGATTGGTGAGCGACGGGGCAGAGGCGGCGGGACGCGATGTGCTCTTGCAGAGCAATGGTCTGGCTGCGTCGCTCCGCGCAAACGCTCTGGAAGGTCCTTTTCAGGGGTGACGCATACAGGCCGGTGACGGATGTGACCGGGCGTTCGCGTCGTTCGGGTCTTGAAGGAGGATTGAGCCTGTGAACCAGCCACGCATCGAAGGGCCTTATGATCCCGACAGCGACGCCCGACGCTTGCTCGGCACCCTCTTCCGGGCGGCGGTCGACGCTGCCGATCCGCTGGAGGGCATGCGGCGCCATCTGCCTGCGCCGCCCAAAGGCCGCACGGTGGTCGTCGGCGCCGGAAAAGGCGCCGCACAGATGGCCCGCGCCCTGGAGTACCTCTGGGACGGCCCCCTGTCCGGGGTGGTGGTAACGCGTTACGGATATGGCTGCGCCACGCAGTCGATCGACGTAATCGAGGCATCTCATCCCGTACCGGATACGGCCGGGCTTTCGGCCACGAAGCGGCTGCTGGACGCCGTGAAGGATCTCACAGCGGACGATTTGGTGATCGCTCTCATCTGTGGCGGGGGATCGGCGCTGCTGCCCGCCCCGCCGCCGGGCTTCACGCTTGCCGACGAGATCGCGCTGAACGAGATCTTACTCGCCTCCGGCGCGCCGATCGCGGCCATGAATGTCGTGCGCAAGCACCTGTCGACCATAAAGGGCGGCCGGCTGGCGGCCGCGACAAGGGCCCGTGTCGTCAGCCTCATCGTGTCGGACATTCCCGGCGACAACCCCGCCCACGTCGCCTCGGGCCCAACCGTGCCAGACAACACGACGCGCCACGACGCACTCGACATCGTCAGGCAATATGGCCTGACGCTCAGCGAACGCGCCATCGCCCACCTGTCGTCCCCGGACGCCGACGCGCCCTCGGCGGAGGATGCCCGCTTTACCGGACATCGGTGCCATATCGTCGCCTCTGCCAGACTGTCGCTCGAAGCGGCCGCAGCCGCAGCGCGCGCATCCGGGATCGAGGCAGTCATCTTGTCCGATTCCATCGAAGGGGAAGCCCGCGATGTCGGCTTCGTGCATGCCGCGCTCGCCCGTGAGATCGCCACCCGAAATCAACCGTTCAAAAAGCCCGTCGTCCTGCTGTCGGGTGGTGAGACGACCGTGACGCTGCGGTCGAAGGCCGGAAAGGGCGGGCGGAACGCGGAATTCGCGCTGGCGACCGCGCTTGCCATTGACGGGTTCGACATCACCGTCCTGGCAGCCGACACCGATGGCATCGATGGATCGGAAACCAATGCCGGCGCTTTCGCCGACGGCACATCCGCAAGACGGCTGCGTGCACGCGGCCTTGATCCGCGAAACCTGCTCAATTTCAACGACAGCTATTCGGCCTTCGCGGCAATCGGAGACCTCTTCGAAACGGGGCCGACCGGAACCAACGTCAATGATTTCAGGGCGATCCTAGTGACATGACGCATGCGCCACGATGAACGAAGGGCGCATAGAACACGCCGTTCGTCCTAGACGAGCCTCAAAGCACTGCTCTCCATCTGAACCTTCCTCAGGGGTTTCCTGAGTGTTAGGCCCGCCTGAGTTGAAAGTGAAGCGCGCCAAACTGCAGCTGTTCTGCTCCTCCTGGTGAACGTTTGAAAGCCGCACAGCTGTGTCGCCTCCGCCTTGAACCAATTCGAACTACCGGCCGGCACGAAATTTCACAAGGTTCTGAAAACACATCCATTTCGCGATAAATCGAATGGCCCATGGTTTTGACTCAACGCATATTTTAGGAGGATGCTCTCGACAAGCGATCGCGCCCTTATGCGCGGTTAGCTTTCGGTTCGACCATAGCCCAGTTGTCGTAAGTTCTCCGCCACCCGCCCTTCGACCGCAAGCGCATCTTCCGACCACAGTTCTGCGATCGCGTTCAATACGCGGTCGAGCTCCCATGGTAGAACAGACCTGCCCTCGATTTGTGTGAATGGTCCGTCAGATTCGGTTAACAGGCGATCACGGGGGATCATTTTGACGATATCCCGGCCCTTCTGACCATGGATCATCCCTGGTCCCACGCTGAACCAACAGCCCATGGAGACGGCGCGATCCAGCTCTCGCTTTGTCCCCGAAAACCAATGAAGGATTGGTGTTCCTGCGCCTTTGTGCGCTTCGAGTGCATCCAATACCTGCGTGGCCGCCCGCCGACTATGAATAGTCATTACACGACCGCCCGCCTGGTCACATAGATCTAAAATGCGATGAAACACCCGCTTTTGGGTTTCCCAGTGGGGTCGCAACTCGGGTGAGCCGTCTAACCCGATCTCCCCTACGTATGTGGCTGATGGCAGGAGTTTTTCAAATAAGGGAAGTTCGCCATGGCGTTCATGTGCAATCTGCGGGTGCAACCCGAGCGCCGTTCTGATCCGCTTTGCCTTATGTGAAAGAGCAAGCGTGCCTTCCCAAGCCGAGGGCGTGTTAGTGACAGAGAGAACATAGATATTCCGGCTCACGCAGGACTGCGTGATCGCAACAGGATCCGGGTACAGATCAAGATGGCAATGGAAGTCAATCACTTAACACCATATAGTCGATGCAGCTCGCCGAGTTCGTTTAACCCTCGATCTAGCATGCCGCGGACACCGTTACGATCTCCAATATCCAAAGGCGACAAGGTGTGGCCAAGCCACCGATCGAGGCCGTCAGCTTTCACCGAAGCCAACGCTATGGCAACGGAACGAACATCATCGAACGACGCGTGGTCTTCATCATCCTTTCCCAAGGGCTCGTAGACGTAATCCGTCGTGTCGCGCTCCGCGTCCCATGCGACGAATGCTGCCCGTCTCACTTGACAGGGTACGCAGCGACCGCAGTGCCGGTAATTGAACCGCTGAAAGCGCCCACAGCTGGTCGAATGCGCGGCCTCGGTCTGAAGGAGAATCTGGTCCTTGCATTCGATAAGCATCTCGCCCTTCGTTTTTTTGGCGTAGGGATTTTCGATCTTGACGTTGAAGCTTGCAGCATCGAGAACCTTCTGGAGCCGCGTTAGGAAGACAGGGTGCGCCGTGCGCGTGCTTAGGCTTCCAAGCCGGGCACCGGTGAGTGGCGGATTGATCGCGATGAATCCATTCTCGCAAACGTAGATCGGCGTGGTTTTGCCTTTTGCATATTGCTCCAGCGCCGTCGCCATGACCACACCAAAGGTCAGAAAGATCAGTGAGCGCGCCCGTTGTGACGTTTCCTGGAGCACGTTGGGGGAAGTCGCAACGTGATTGAGCTGTAGGTGTTTCGTCAAACCAATCGCCTGAACGAAATCTCTTTGCTTCACACCGTCCCCCCGAACGGTCTGGCTTACGGCGACTGGCTTCAACCCACGGCGGGTCAGATCGATTGCGCCGACGAGACTGTCGAGTCCGCCAGACAGTAAGACGACGCAGTCCTCTTGCGGCATAACGACCTTCTTTGGCGGAGCGGGTAAGACGCCCCCCTCATGAAAGGTAAGCTTCCAGCGGTCTGTTGTGAGGAAGGCAAGTGCCTGCTTCAAGTCTTCAGCCACTGTATTCCAGAAAGCTGGATCGGAGACCGCCACATCTAGTTCTATCTCCCTCGTCCAGCCGTCGGGGCTGGCGTCTCGAAGTACCGCAAAGTCGGCGGTGATTATCGAAAGAGCGATTGAAAGGAGATCCCAGGCCCGTGGATTCGGATTCAGTCCTTGTCGTCTAAGCTCCGACATTATGGCGTCACCTGCACTGGCCTCCGACGGGGCCCGTGGCTGGCCATACAGAACAACGCGCAGATCGCCCTCCCGCAGTGGTTGCTCGAACGATTTAGGTCCACAAACAAGCCTCATTCGGCGTATCCCTCGAAAACTTGAAAGGTGTCCCGTAATGCGTCTCGAACCACAGTGGCGATACGGTTCGAGTTAACGCTCTTACCCGCCGCGCTGAGCTTGCGAAAGGAAGCTGCAACGGTTTGTTTAATGTAGTCACGCACCTGTTTCAGGCGGCTGAGAGCAACTGTGGCGGTGGGAGCTTTCTCGATAATTGTCTTACCAACGTCGAGTTCGAACCGACGAGCAACGTCCATTGCTGTGAAGCGCTCAATGGCGAATTCACGTTGTTCTGGTGTCAGCGACGATAAATCGGCGTCGGGGTACTTCACCAGGAGTTCCGAAAGCGAGTCCTTGATAGCGGTTCGTTCCGCCTCGGCGTCCTGGGTGCCATCGACCGGCCGAACCGCCTCGACGACAGCATCCATCACCTCATTAGCGGTGCGGCCCGCAAGGAGCGCCGGATCCAGCGGACTGCCTGCGGGCTGTTGCCCCATGCGTTCGAGGATGCCACCGAATGCACTGGCGGTAGAGGCGGTCCCGCCGAACCTGCTCGTTGTCGTCCTCGAGCCACCGTAGCCCGTACGCACGTAGTTGCCCAAGCTCCGACGCAGGTCGCTCAGGTTTCCGGCTTTCGCAAATTCGCCAAGGCTTCGGCGAGTGCCAGCGAACCGGCTTCCGGGCGCGAGAGGGGCCGCCGGAGGCGGCACGTTTGGCACGACAGGTTTGTCCGGAGCGGGATCATTTGGTTCCTGCTCTGGCGGACTTCGATCCGGAGTAGTATCGGGTGGCACGCCCGGCGGCTGATCCCCAGGAGGCGGGTCTTCCGCCGGTGGCGCGGGCGTCCACGCGGGTACCATGGGGACGCCACCCTTCGGTCCGTTACTCGATTGAGATGTCCCCATTATTGTTCAGCCTTCTCGATCGCTTTTTTGACGACCTGCGGCACACCCGAGCGCTTCCACTTCGCGAAAACGCCGTCCGCCCAAGGTTGATCGCCAATTTTCGGAACGATCCCTGGAGTAATTTGGGACGGTGGACGATCAATAAGAAACGCGGCCAAACGCAGTCCTTGCTGAGGGTCTGCTTTCGCAAGCGCGAGGCAGGCCTCCAGAATGTCAGGCACGCCCCATTCTTGTTCCTGAAGGGCGCGCTCCAGGAGACGATCCATGATGATCGACGTTTCGATGCGCGACACCCGTGCCAGTTTGTCTACCAGCGCCGCAGCCATGTCCGGATGCGTGAGCATCGCCGTCAATATTTCGGCCGCTTCCGTCGTGAGACGATCGCCGGGCGTGATAAGCGGCGCATGCTCGCGGCTGACATACAAAGCGCCCATCAATTTCGCATCATGTAGCGGTGGAGGCAGGGCCAGCCATTCCTTTGAAAACGCGTCGTCCCAAGGAGCTGCAAGCTTCAGCTCTTTTCCTTCAGTGGCTGCGTCCTCCCAATCCTTCAGGAATCTGGGTTTGCCATCGTCATCTTGGCTCACGGCTTTCAAGAGATCCGCATAAGCCAAGGGGCTGCCGAGCCGTTCGAACAGGAGAAGCTTCGCAAGGACCGCCTCATCCACGCCGACACCCTGCGCATTGGAGATCGCCATTCGGATCGACAGCGCATTCAGGAAACGTTTGATCAATCGTGGATTACCGACAATGCCCGAGGCCGTCGTCATGATAGGCGCGAGCCTTTCAGCCGTATCGAAACGTCCGATGAGGTCTGCTGGAATGTTGTCGTGAAGTCCCGTTACGAACGCCTTGTCGACGCGCGCGCCCTGCCATGTTTTTCGCAACTGATCGCAAATTCCAACCCGGAGCTTTTCTTTGACGTCGTCCTTCAGTTCGCTGTTCTCGATATACAGCAACATCATGTACGCCCGGACCTCCTGTGTACCCAGGGGAGGAACGCGAATGGGTACCTGGATCAGTTTGTCAAAATAGCTGGTGACAAGTAGATCGTCGGGAACGCCTTCGAAATGCTTGCGGACGGCGTGCTTGATCATATCGTTGTCGGCCGCGATGACGAACGCCGTATTTTTCAGAAACAGGAACAGCCGTATGGCTTCAAGGGTCGAGATCGTCGTCTCGGGCAGGCAACGGTCAAGGTCGTCGATCAGAACGACAAGAGTTACCCCAAGCTCCTCAAGGGTCTCCTCGAAATTGTCCCTAAGGGCCTGGATTTCCTTCGGAGGTGACGTTTCCTCTGCGGGATTGAGAAGCCCGGAGGCAGCACTTGCCACCTCACCCGCTTTCGATTTGGCGTCTTCGATTAGTTTTTCGTCGACGGAACCACCGAGAAGCCGCTGCCCCAGCCCCCAGACCTCGCCGATCAGCCCAGTTGGAGGAAGTCCCATCGACACCGCTATGGCCGAACCGGCGGCAAGCTTCATCGCGCGGAGCCAGTTCACACGCTTGATGAGTGCTTTCGCCTTGTCGAGTCCTTTTTCGCGCGCTTTTGCCTCTTGCTCCAGCTTCGTCGCGATAACGTCCATCAATGCGGCACGAGCATCGTCATAGCCCTGGTAAAGCCATGCATTGAATTCGACGAAGACGAAATCCTTCTCGCCCTCTTTCCTCACCCGATGAGCCAACGACGCCTGGGTCAGTTTTATCATCGAGGACTTTCCGATGCCCCATGAGCCAGAGACGCCAATTGAAATCGGGCGACCCCGTGCCTGCACGATGATTTCCGCGACGGTGTCGGCCACGCCCGAAAAATTCAGGAAGTCTTTTTCAGTTTCATTATCTGCCCACATTCAAGGCCTCCCCCATCGCGCCTGTCGATAGTAAAACCATCACGGTGCAACGTTGCACGGATGATTCGCCTTACCCCACATTCGCAACGTATTGTTCGCGCTAAAGGTGTGTCAATTCTTCCGTCGCTGGAAATAGGGAAGTCGATGTACATAGCGAAGGTCAGACCTGCTGATAGGCGATCAGGACGTCACGACGACGGCCGCGTTCCTCGTTATGAACAGCTATATGCTTTCACACCTCGATCAGGGCGTTTGAAGACTGGAGATGTCGAGCTATTTGGGCGGCTCATACTCTAGGGTGTCCTCGTGCATCGTCGGGGAGCAGAGCCTCGAACTTCCTTAATAGCGCCGTGGCCAATCCTTTGCCCTGTATTCGAAGACCAATCTCGTCCAACGGGTTCTCCGCTAAGCCAGACTGCGAGGCCCAGTTCATACTGGTTACGATCACATCGTCGTCACCCCACGCCAGGAATTTTGCATGAAGTTGGGGGTCGCGTACCCCAAAAATGCTCGCCACCCCGATCAGCCGCTCTCGTTGCCGCGCGATGTGCCGAGGTTTGATAGGTCCAGAGCGGCGCGAATAATAGATCCGGACATCGCTTATTCTTTGCCCCGCGACATGGGCTGGATTAAACACCCCTGGCACCATTGTTGCGCCCGCTCGGTTGGTGCAACAGACGAACCGGTGTTCGGCATCGTGTGCCGCCGAGCGGAGCACACGTTCATGTTCGTGAGCCAGAAGGATGCTCATGACTGCCGGCGCATCTTGGACGGGATCTGTCGCGGCTGCCAGGCTCCGTTTCCCTCGCCTGAGATCGGCCGAGATGAAATTGAGTGCTTCCACTGAGCGCCGGGCCTCCGAAAGCGGGCCGATAATCCTTCTTAAAATATCGAGGAGATTGGCGACGGCCAGATCTTCACGGACTTCAGCGGAAACTTCTACTGCGCTGAAGGGTGACGACAGCCAGTTGCAGGAACCGAGCAAAACCACCGCGCCCCCACGCCCGTCGTCTGCGGCCAGAAACTTCGCGTGGCTCGCCACCGGGTCGCGATGAACCTGAACATATCCACGTGTAAGGTTCTTGCCGTTTAGCCTGACACGCAGAGCTTCCATGGCGTTTGCATTCTTTGAGCGCTCATCGAGCGTGGTCCCGTAGAAAAGATGGACGTGCACGCGGCGCTGAACGGCGCGCTCCAGCGCCTGAATGATCCGTTCGCGGTTCTCGCGGCATTTCTCATCACACTTCTCATCATCGGCAGCAGCGACGAAGGTTGAAAGAACGAGAAGTTCACGCCGGGCGTTGTCGGCAATTTTCTCGAACCGGTCGACATGCTCATCCGATCCGACAACGAAATTATCTGGCTCGAACCGCGTCTGAAAGGCGGATGGCTCGACCTCGCGCGGAATGTTTGCCAACTGAGGGGTTTGCCCAGTCTTCAGAACTTCAGCAAAGAAGCGCTTAAGTTCATCGCTCGTCCCGTCCGGAAAGAGCCCGTCTTTCACTTCGTCGAGGTCGAAAACGACAAAGGTCTTTTGGATGACCGAATTGATCGTCCTGACACCCCGCATCCATTCCCCTGGACGTAGCTGTCCCGCGACCAGCACCTGCACCCTCCCCGCCATCGTGTCATCCGTTTCGGGCGGATCGTCGGTCGGAAAACCAACGATCCGGACGGACGATCCGCCAGGGTTCGTCTCCAACTTGACGTCCTTTCTGCGGAATATGGAGTGGCCAGCCCTCTCATAGACGAGACTTATGCTAACTTCGCGTTCCACGGTGCGCTCAGGCAGAGGGCGGTCGGTATGCACCAGCTCCTTGCCGACGGCGCTGGTGGTGAATAATGGCGCCGGTGATAACTGCATCTCGACGAGACCGAATTGCATGAGGCGCGCGACCGTTGCTTCCACGATCTGGCCAGGCAATGACAGGGACGCCGCTACACCCTCGATCGTACTGGGGACGGTGTGGAGGCGGAGAAGCACCATTTCCTCGACCGGGCTCCATCCCCAAACCCGCTGAATGATTGCGCGGGCCCTGTAATGCCAGGCTGCAATATGAAGTTTCATAGGACCAGCCTTCCTGCATCGTCGACAGAAACGATCGTTGCACCCGGGCCGACGCCTTCGAACTGCGTTTCAGCGAGTTTGTTCAGCTCCTCGATCATCTTGCGTACAAAGCCAAGTTGGCCGCCCAAGTGGTCAGGATCGGTTCCTTCGGCCGCATCGCCGAGAAAAGTCAGGCTGGTTGCGAGTATTAGCTTGTGCTTCGCTCTGCTCAACAAGACGTTCATACGCTGAGGACTGCGGACATGCCCCAATGCTCTGCCGCCGACCAAAGTGTTGTTACGGACGAGGCTTGCCGCAACAAGGTCAGCCTGACCGCCTTGAAAACTGTCTGAGGTATAAACGAACCTGCCGTCTTTTCGGGGGCTGTCGAAGCCGAACAACGTTCCATCGCGCGCGTCCAACGATGAACTCAGCATTCGCTCCAATTGTTTGACCTGCGCCCAGTAGGGGGCGAGAAATACCAAAGTGGGTCGATTGCCCTTTTGGTCCAGTCGGGGGCGGACGCGTTTTACCGCATCAATCAGCACGGAGCACTCCGTAAGATTGACATAGGAACCGTTTCTGTTTTCCTCGAACGCGCGCCTTTTCACCATGCTAAGGGCGGGAACGTTGAGGACAACCACCGGGCTGGCCGGAAGCCCACCCATCGAGTCGAGCGTCAATTTTCGATCTATGACGCGCTGCGTCGGCACCAGTTTGCCCTGGTAAAATGTACTGGAGACCAGCCGACATATAGCTGGATGCATTCTGCTTTGTTCCAAGAGCGTGGCGGCTATGGAGCTTGAGTAACCATTCGCCTGCTCACGCTCCTCCTCGCGGATCGCGATAGACTGGAAGGGCTCCTCCAATCGGATCGCCAATCCAAGAACGTCGACACGTAGCGGTCCATCGGCTTCCAGGACCTCAAGGGCCTGGTCAACCTCGGCGGGAAGATCGGAGAAAGCTGCCAGCTGTTTGCGGGCGTCTTTTAAGATCTCCTCTGATCGTTGTGCATCGTACAGCTTCTGGCGCTCCAACGTATCGAACGGTGAAAGTTGCTTATGGTCGCCGATGATGACCCTACGGTTTCCGAGAAGCAGCGCACCGATGAGCTCCGCGCCGTTTGCTCTGGCAGCCTCTTCCACGAACACCCAGTCGAACTGCTCGCCGTCGGCAATCATCTCCTCGATGACGTGCGACGATGTCGTCGCCAGCGTTACATTCGACGAGCGCAAGAGGAGTGTGTCAGTGTCGCGAAGAACACGCTCAGCGATTGCCTCCTCCCGCGCGGGCTGCAGGGTCTGTTCGACCTGCCGAAACTGCGCCGCCATGATATCGAGATCGTTTGTTTTTTGGATACTGCCCAAAACATCCATTGACCTTGCCCGCAGTGAAGCGTTTTCCGCTCCGCCCTTGGAGCGCTCCACACGAACGATGATCGCGACTTCCGGAGGCAGAACCTCCTTGAGCTCGTGTTCCATGTTAGCGAGGGTTTCGTGGTTCTGGGCGGAAATGAGAATGCGCGACCGCTTCGCCGGTAGGTGAATGCTCTCCACCAGCTTCGAGATCAGGAACGTCTTGCCGACGCCAGGCGGGCCGACGATCACGCTGATCGACTTTCCACCAGCAATTGACGCCCACGCTTTTGCCTTAGAGGCATCAATGTCGGGCGGCGCCTGCCCGGGCGCAGCGACTTCGACGAGTGCCTCGTCCACCGCGACCTGTGCAGGATCATCGATCGCCCTGAGCAATTCGACGTTGCTGCGCGCGGCGACAATATTCTGGAGACGGCGTCTTACGGCCTGTTCGAGGCCGACATCCTTGCGCGGCCGCAGATACAGGAGTTGTCCGTGCAGCACCGGCTCGCTTGACGCGAACCCGTAAAGCCTTGCCCCACTGATAGTTTCGGCTGCCTCGAACGAAAGTTCCGGCTGTCGTTCCCGAAGTCCGGCGAGAGCATCGGATGCAGCCAGGGTCCAGTCAGCTCCGCCCTGATCGTGGGAGAGCTCACGCTCGAGAGCTTCGGCACATCCACGAAGTTCCATCCGCCGACGTCGCTCGTCCCGCGCCTCGTCCTCGCGGGGTGTTACCCAGACCAGATGCTTGCTGGAAGCATCTGGCGGATCAACGACCTTTACGGGATAGATGTGAAACTGCTGCCTCAGGAGCGAATACGCTTCCAGCAAAATCAGCGCGTACCAAGAGGGAGGGTCGTCGCGCACTTCTGCCCCCGTTTTCTTGTTGGCAATTTCAGCCCAGCCGATCGCTGCAAGCCCCGACCTCTTCGCGCGTTCTTGGGCGCCCACCCGGTTGGACGCCAGATGGATGCGTTGCTTGATCTCAAAGGCATCCGCCACCCGGTCGTCGCTACGACGCTTCGACGCAGCTGTTATGGTGCCGATGCGTCCCTCTTCTGGTCGAACAATATAGGTCGCGATGTCGGTTACCAGCCTTATAGACCCAGAACTCATGGGTACAGCTCTAACCTCCGGACCGAGGAGATCGTCGGCCGCGAAGCGAAGAACGCGCTCTGCCTCGGAGGCGGGGATAGTACCGGAAGTCAAAGATGGGAGGTCGCTCAGCATCACCTGCCGGCTGGGATACAGAACGAGTTCACCTTCACTACCAACACCGACGCGATCGAGCTCTTCGATGACGTCTTTGATCTCTCGTAAAACAGTCCGTCCGTCAAAGAGCTGGAAAACTGGCGGGTTCGCCAACCGATCAAGCATCTTGAATTCAATGCTCGACAAGAGTGGAGCAGACGTACCGTCCATGCCGAGGATCGTACGGGCAGCTTTGCCGACATCCATCCAATCTTGTCGGAACGACACAACGCTTGTGTTGCGCAGTCCTTCGCGTCCCGCGTCAAGATCGCTTTCCGCGATTTGGACGCACCACTCGTACCCTCCGAGGCGATAGTCCGGGATATCGTCGTTGTGGGAGAAAATCGTATGTAGACTGATTGCCCCGTGCACTATGCCGGCATCGTGGCATAACGACAGCGCCTCCGCGATACGCTGCATGTTACGCCAGAAGATCTGACGCCCAGGCGTGGTCAAGAGCTGCTGGGACCGCATCCTTGCCCTATGGGCAGATCCCGAAAGGGGATCACCAGGTCGGAGCATAACAACGCCGATCTCGTGCTCGTCCTCAACGAGCTCAATAACCTCCACGAGCACATCCCGCGCTCGCCTCGACGTCAGCACACGATGAATACGACGGAGGCCCCTGTCGAGTAGATGTCTGAGATCACCATCAATCGCCGTTCCGGTTTTTCTAAAGAGCCGGACCAGATACTGCTCACCATCGCTAATGCTTGTCGCGTGTCGGAGGTGTGACGTCCAGGATGCAGGGTCGCCGGCGTAAGCATCCTCCGAAAAACGGTAAATCGCATCCAGAGGCTTGTTCTTCGTGCCTTTCAGTCCTGCCATGCGCTTACACGTCTCCCATAGGTTAGCTAGAAGCAGCTCCCAATGTGGGAAGCTGTGTTGGGGAATCGATTCGACTGCCTGGATAGCTTACAGAATAACCTGACGTTGCAATATCCGGCAATGCAGTGCAACCGGGCAGAATCGCATCAATATACGCCCCACGCCCTAACCTCCCCCTGCCCGTCATCTCGCGCAGATCAAGCTCCAAAACGATCCGCCGCGGTGCGTGCGACGCAACGTCGAGCGTCTTTGCCACCATCCCCGCCAACACCAGCGGCAGTCGCTAAGACGAGCTCCACCAGCTCCGGCAATTTTAAAGAGGCCCGCCGTCCGTCCAGTTTCCGTTCAAACAAGGTGCGCGCCGGTGGTGGTGCCGGCTTCACGCAGGATCGAGGCGCCAAACAACCGGCACGAGCCAGGGCGTGCTGTCGAGGGCGATGATCGTCGTCCTGGTGCATGCCGCCGGGGATCGCTTAAATGACTTGGCGTCTTTCCGCACCCCAGAGGGTCCGGCTAGGCGCTCAGATAAATTCTCCCGAACCGGCGGCTTCTTGCGTTGCGGTGGATAGCGATCGGCACCGATACCAAACCAGACGACAATGATCCTCGGATTTCAGAAATTTCGCGGTACAATGGGCGCTGAGCGTCGATGTCGGGGGAGTACGGAAGGCGCGAAATCCTAGCGGCGGCTCAGAGTCAATAGCCTCTGAAACCGAACATCCTTCTCGAGCCTCGGAGCAAGCTTGGCGATGTGAAGGAGAGCGCCTTCTAGCCCATTTGGAACAATCGCGTCCTCCTCGCTGCCGATCGTCTTGTCCAAGATTGCGAGGAAAGCTGCGGCTTTCGTTCGATCGTTGATCACAGCGTATCTGTCGTCGATCGAATTGCTGTCCAAAACGCCGTAGTCGAACATTGACCAGCAGTCGAAGGGCGTCAAATATGGAAGCACGAGTTCGGCTGCTTCGGCATAATATGGTCCGGCTGCTGCAGGCAACTCTGCCAATCCTTCCGAAACCTGGCGAGAGCTGAGCGTGAGTTCCTTCGGCCAGACGTCACGGAAAACCGATGCCACCAAATCGAAGCGCCTGGCAATCTCCGCGTCGTCACCGTGTTCAAGAAATTCATGCATTGCCCTGACTGCTTCGCGACGAACCGTGTCGCCACCCATCCTGAGCACCTGCTGAGCAAGATTGATAGAGATGGGAGGCGGTTGATGATCTCGGGCACTGAAGAGAACGGAAAGGATGACCCGTTGGGCGAGTTCCGCCCTCACCTGGGCCGGCAGGTCACTGGAGATTGCGGCGGCGACAAGCGGCTCGGCAAGTTCAATGAGGACCTCGGGTCCTGGCAGAGGTCCTGATCCGAACGCGCCCCACAATTCCAATGCCCCCTCGCCACCGGGCTCGGCCGTCTTCAAGGGCTCTATGAGGTTTGCCGTGGTCCAGACTGGATCAGCGATATAGAAGTATCCGATGTCGCGGGTCAGAAAATATTGGGCGTCGAGGCGAGCTTCGCCAGTCGCTTCGGCGATCGCAGACAGGATCTTCGGCCAAGGGCCGGCGGCCAGGGCTTGATCGCCCGCACGCACGGTAGGCCAACCGCTCAGTGCGAACAAGAGTTGGCCAACCGGGGATGAATAGGCCCGTTCGGCGAGGGGTTGGCTGGCGTCCGCATTCTCGTTGGTCGCGGTCACGGCGATCGGCCAGAGCGTCAGCCACGCGGCGATGAATTCGCCCCGGTCCTGAAGCAGTTTATCCCAACCGTTCGCGAAGGATGCGAGCCCGTCTATTGCTCTCTTAAGCACGACAGGTCCCAAATT
This sequence comes from Rhizobium sp. RU20A, assembly GCF_900155885.1. Classification (GTDB taxonomy): domain Bacteria; phylum Pseudomonadota; class Alphaproteobacteria; order Rhizobiales; family Rhizobiaceae; genus RU20A. Next base: position 35,114 of record NZ_FTMB01000008.1, on the reverse strand, counting down.
GGCGATAGCTTGGCAGGCTCGAACGGCAATCGGAATTCTTGCTTGGTCTTCCGGGGTGGCAGTGTCTGGGCCTGTATTGAGATCGGAGGGTCTGAAGCCGTAGCCAAAGGCCTGCCAGACCTTAGCCGAAACGACGGAGTCTGGTGCTTTTTCGAGCAAGGTGAGAATGTCGCTTGGATGTTGCGCGATATAGTCTGATGCTTGCTGGGTTCGGTCGTCCCAGCCGCCGTCCCCGATCATGCCGGCAAGCTCGTCAAGCAACTTCGGGCTTGGGATGCCGTCAAAGGACGGTTGAGTGCTGCGTTCGCCGCGCAACATGCGCACGCCTTCGCTGAATCCGAAAGTGAGGTTGACTTCCGGCCCCTCTCCCTGCTGTTGAACTGTCTTGGTCAGCCAGCCGCTCGCCTTTTTCGACAGCTGTCCTCCAGCCGCTTGAATGCGTTGCAGCTCAATGCGAATACGGTGCTGTCGAAAGCCTGCTCTGTCAGTTTTGTCGACGGACTTCGGAACGAGCTTTAGCGGTTCCCCCTTCAACAGACGTTGCTCCAAGCGCGCTACACTCGCCGCAGAAAAATCGCCCCAGCGCACGGCGCGAACCTCTGCGATTTCGGGAAACGTCCCCGGTCGCCAAAATTCCACGTCTTCGACCGTCTCAAGGAACGTGGATACGTCGTCGGCTGGAACGAGGTCCGGATTGCGCGCAGCCGCTGCCCACAGGCGCCTGTAGAGCTTCCATTCGCTGGTATCCCAGGAGGAAACGACGCGCCGTGCGGCTGACGCATCGATGGACGCAAGCTTTTCAGTGACTGCGAACATCAGCTTCGTCACCGGCGCAAAACCGTCGCGGTGCCTGTCGGGCTCGCCGCCACCGGCAACAAACTGGACGGCCGGCACGTAATAGACGCGTTGCACCTGCCAGTTCGTAATATCCATGGCTTCCGAAATGGAGCCAATCATGCGCGCGAGATTAAGCCCCGAAAGCAGGGCAGCGTTGAGCGCCACGGCCAGCTCGAAGAGAAAGTTGCGATCAGAGATCTGCTCGAGACCGATATCGTTCGGCGTTAGGCGATCACCGCTGGAGATCGATGCCCAAATGAGGTGCCTGAGAAGCGTCGGCTTTTCGGGCGGTTTCTCGCCAGAGAGGGCTTGGTATCGCTTTGATGTCTCGATTTTGAGCGATGGTCTGATGGCCTCGACGATGAGCTGGATGATCTCTCGCTGCGTGCCGCCCTGCTTGAGCTCGCGCTTGATCAGATATTTCTCGTGATTGTCGTCAGCGTCAGGCCTCTGCCAGTATTCGAACACGCAACGCCATGCCAAAGCATAGGGTTCGGCAATGCCTTTCACTCGGTGATCGAAGAGATCACGCAGCGAACTGCGTTCCGCCTCGTGGTCCGTCGATAAGCTGGCCGCCCACTCTATAACGGCTAGATCTTCCAGGCGGCCATCCGCGAAGGCCCATGTGGATTGACGGACACGATTTCCAGTGTCGGATATCCTTGGTCTGCGCATATCAGCGTGCCTTCCCAGTTTCCCGGATCGTCTCGTTTAACAATGAAAGCCACCTCGGCGAGCAGCCGTTCTGAGAAAGGAGCTTTGCCAAATCGGTTTGTTCACTCGGCGTTGAGCGCCGCACGTAATATTTCAGGAATGATTGCCCGGCGGTCCCGTCTGGCGACTCGGGATCGAGCAGGGAGAGTTCCTTTAGATAGGCATTTACCGATGCCCGACTGCGCTTTCCCGGCACGATGTCGGCCCATCGCACGAGCAGATCCCCGAGCGCTTTATGGCCGTTGGCGCGATCATAAGGGATCGGCGTTATCCCGCGCGCGCGCCATTCCGTCGGTGTTCGCGCGTCTGCGGGTTCACATCCGACAAAGGCATAGCGAGGCTTTAGGTCATTGAAGTGCCGTTCGTCGCCGGCGATGGCGTTGAGGAGATATCGGACCGGCGAGTCATTCGCGCTGTAACCGACCAAAACCAGATGAAAGATTCGTGCCGCGTCATAGAGGAAGGACGTAATCTGGTGCCGCCGCAGGTAGAAATCCCCGAAGTCCTGATCAGTCAGTATGAGTGCTGACCCTTTCTCGCTCTTCCATCGAAGTTTTCCATGGATATGCAGGATGCCGCCGAAGTCCGTCCTCCGGCTTGGATTGGGAATTTCGCCGAGCGCGAATGACGTGGCGGTCACCCGCTCGCTTTTGGCAGCCTCCGACAAGAGGCGATCGAAGTTAGTCGTCGCGAGGAGTGTCTGACCGAACCGTTGCCCCAGGTGAACGAGTGCGTTGTGGATCGGGTTGGGTGCGGTCGTACGCGCCAGCACCTCGCGCGCAGCTCGTCGCATCGTGCTTTCCTCGCTCGGATCGCCGTCCAGACGCCGCTCCAGCATTCCCAGAACAACGTCGTATTCGCGTTGGCAAAAGAACTTCAGTTCGGTGCGTTGTGCGTCTGAAAGAATACCGGGAACGTTTTCCCAAGTCGTGTCCTTTACGGTCGATACAATCTCGATGGCCGCTGCAACTGTCGGATCGACCTTCCGATAGATGTCAGCAACGAGACCTCCGAAATCAGGCAGGGAGGATGGGGCGGGATAGGACGCACCGGCTCCGACGATGAACAGGACGTCTCCGCGGTCTCGTGCCAGAAGCAGATCTTCCGGCAAGCCTGGAAGACCGTTGCCAAGGTACACTTCTCCCGACATGTTTTCCCCAATCCGCCCGACCTTCGAACGCCTCTAATACATCGAGGAACATGCGGCAACTACTGGGAACTGCGATATTCTTGAAGGCAGCAAATCGAGGCGGCCCAAGACAGATTGCCATTTCACACGCCGCGGCTGAGCTGCGGCTAATCCGACCGACATGGCGGGGAGACGACGGTGGGGCCTGCCGCGGTTCTGCCATGCTGCCGCCTCCAAGCCTTCACAAGATGCCCCACGCTCGAAACCTCCCCCTCCCCGTCATCTCACGCAGTCCAAGCTCCTCGACGATCCTGAGCGCCGCCCGCGGCGTCACCTTAAGCGTCTCGGCGACCATGCCAGCCGAGACCAGCGGCCGCGAGATGACGAGCTCGATCAGCCCGGGAAGATTTGAGGACGCGCGGCGGCCGACCAAGCGCCGTTCCATCATCTGTTTTGCGAGCGTCAGCCGGTCGTGCTCCTTGAGGCCCAGCTCGGCGGCCGCGATGATGCCATGGACGATCGCCAGCAGGCGGGTGTCGCGAGCGCGATGCCGGCGGCGCTCGACGGGGATCGATTTGAGACCAGCATTGACCGTGGCCAGGTGGGCCGCTGCCGTGAGACCCGCGTGCCGTAGCGTTTCGGCGGCGAGCAGCCGGCCCAGCCAGGGCGCGTGCTGCAGGACCTGCAGATCGTTCCAGGCGTCGAGGGCGATAATCGCCTGCAATACCGATGGCAGACCATCGGTCTCCCTGAGGACGGCGCGCCACTCCTCGAGGCGTTCATCCTCGTCCCAATCGAGATCGTAGACCAGCGATTCCTTCTCCCTCGCCGCACCCCGTCTCGGCGTCTTCGCCTCGGCAATCGCGGCGTCGGAACGAGCCAGCACGGCGTCGATCGACGCCAGTTCCGCGGCCAACGGATCCGACGTGTCCGGCTCCACCCCCTCCCCTCTCCGGATCGGGTCTGCAGCGATTTCGGCCGGCTGGTCAAATTCCGGCGTGGCCGCCTCACCGGTTTCGTCGCCGAGGCTCCCCTCGCCGCGCAGTCGGCGCAGGCCGTCAGGGCTGAGCGCCCACCCCGAGGGCTGGGCTGCAATCCGCCGGCGGCTGCGTAGCACGTCGCGGGCGACGGTCAACTCATGGGTCGGCGCGCGGATGTCGGCGCCGGCGTCGTGCAGCACCAGGTCTTCGAGGTGGACGAGCTCGCCATCGATCCACAGCGAGGCACAGGCATCAGTGAAGTGCATGCGTTCGATCCAGCCCACGCCGACAGGCGAGCGGGCGATCCGCTCGTCGAGGCGCGACAGAACGGATGCGGTGTCCGAAATCGGTCGCAGCAGGCTTGTGATGGGCAAATTCGACAAATCGTAACGCATTGAATTTATGGTAAATGATTTGCTAAACGGACGCTATCTCATAGTTAGCGTCCGTCATTGGGCGCTATCGTCGAGACGACGTCTCACTTCCGATAAGTAATCCTTATCGGAGATGAGATGTCTCAGCCAGATACGTTGCCATCTCCGTTCAGAAGGCCTATGTTTGGCACATCAAAAAGGTGAGAAAAGCGATGTCCGAACCCCAGCTATCCATCCGCAGCAGCAAGGCGCGTGACCTGGCACATGCGCTTGCACGCCGCACCGGCCAGCCGATCAATAGGCTCGTGGAGCTGGCGCTTGAGCGCTACGATGTAGAATTGAGGCAGCAGGATAAAAAGCATCCACTCGATGCTGTCTGGGAACTTGCAGCGGAGGGCCGCCGCGATGTTCCGGCTGGCACCACGTCTGCGCATGATGATCTTTATGATGAAAATGGCCTTCCAATATGATTGCGATCGATACCTCGGTTCTTGTCGCGATCGTCTTGGAAGAGCCGGAAGCCGAAACCTTCAAGTCGGTCCTACGGCAAGAAGAAATTGTTATCGGTTGGCCCACTCTGTTTGAAACAAGAACGGTTCTGACAGCCAAGGGTTTTTCCAATCCCGCAGACATCGTCTCCCGGTTCGTTGACGCACCGAACATCGTGCCGGTCGCCTTCAATGAGAAGCACTATCGTGCGGCTGAAGCAGCGCTAGACCGATATGGCAAAGGACGCCACCCGGCCAGCCTGAATATGGGTGATTGTTTTTCCTACGCTGTAGCAGCAGTTGCCAAGGCGCCCCTGTTGTTCAAGGGCCATGATTTTGGGCAGACGGACCTTAAACTGCACCCAGCATCGTCAATGGCATGACTCGTGGCAGCCGAACCAGCGTTGATCGCAGAGCTGGAGAACTTGACACCATCGCCTCCGTCCTGCCTATGGACCGGCGCGACGCGCTGGCCGCGCTGCTCACCGACCAGGACATCGAAACGCTGCGCCATCTCGTCAACGAGGGCATGGGCGAGAACACACTGCGCGCGCTGACCTCTGATCTCGCCTATCTGGAGGCCTGGTCGCTTGCCGCGACCGGTGACGCCCTCGCCTGGCCGGCGCCCGAAGCCCTGCTTTTGAAATTCGTCGCCCATCATCTGTGGCAGCCGGACCAGCGCGAGATCGATCCGGACCATGGCATGCCGGCCGATGTCGAGCAGAGCCTGCGGATGCAGGGCTGCCTTCGGTCGCCAGGTCCCCATGCGCCGGACACCGTGAGACGGCGGCTTGCCACTTGGTCGACGCTCACCAAATGGCGCGGGCTTCAGGGTGTCTTTGCCTCCCCTGCCCTCAAATCCGCCCTTCGTCTGGCGGTCCGCGCGACGCCGAGGCCGCGAAAGCGCAAGAGCGCCAAGGCCGTGACCGGGGACATCCTGTCGAAGCTTCTCGCCACCTGCCGCTCCGACAGCCTGCGCGACAGGAGAGACCGGGCGATCCTCATGGTGGCCTTTGCCTCCGGCGGTCGACGCCGCAGCGAAATCGCCGGGCTCAGGATGGAGCAGTTGCAGGCCGAGGAGCCGATCCCGATCGATGGCGCCCTTCCCCTGCCCTCGCTCTCCATCCATCTCGGTCGCACCAAGACCAGTCGGGCCGACAAGGACGAGGTCGTCTATCTCAGCGGCCGTCCCGTCGATGCACTGAATAGCTGGCTCATGGCTGCGAAGATCGAGAAAGGCAGCGTCTTCCGGGCCATCGATCGCTGGGGCAATCTCTCCCGGCACCCGCTCGATCCGAAAGCCGTTACCGACATCATCAAGCAGCGCGCCGCCATGGCCGGTCTCGATCCACGGGAGTTTTCCGCCCATGGCCTTCGCTCCGGCTATCTCACCGAAGCCGCCAATCGCGGCATTCCCCTGCCGGAAGCGATGGAGCAGTCGCGGCATCGCTCCGTCCAGCAGGCAAGCGAGTACTATAACAGCGCCACAAGGCGCAGCGGCAGGGCCGCTCGGCTCATGGAGTGATGCCTGAGAGCCATACGCTCCGGCGCTCATGCCGTCCGCCGATCACGGCTCGCATTGGCACGCATCAGTGACATCAGCATTGGCCCCATCCCGAACTCCCCTGCCCTCGCCCGGCGCGTCAGATCGCGAAGATAGCCGCCAGCCGAATTGATATGCCCTGCCCTCTCAAGGATTGCAGCCATCGCGGTCGCGGCATTTTCCGGCCCCATCACCTCGCACGCCTCCTGATAGGCCGAGGGGCTGACGCCCAGCATCGAACGGACCACGACAGCCGCGCCCATCAGCTCGCGCCAACCGGTAATCGCGCCGCCCGGACCGTAATCGGCAATCTGCGGGCAGGCTTTCAGCACCATGGCCAGCGGGAACACCGTCATCTGTTCAGGTTTGACGACCGGTGTTGCAACCACCGGCGTTGGCAGATCTGGCTCGGCGTTTCCGCCCTGCTCTTTTTCGGAGCATGGTTCAAGTTCATTGATGGAATCGGGTTTTGAATTCTGTATGTGGCAGCCATTTTGATCAGCATTGCCATCCGTATTTGACGAATTAAGGAGACCTTCCAATAGGTTGAGGATTTCGGAACGCAAAAGCTGCATGTCATCGAGCACGGACTCCACCAGGAGACGGTCAGGATTGCGTGAAAGACGGCTGATGAGGCCCACATACATGTTTTCGATGGCCTGCCAATCGCCGTCGGCCCCCTCCTCCGTGGCCGCGGAGATCAGTTTGCGGACGTCACGGCGGCAGATGGTCAGCGCCTCCTTCGACCGCTTCAACCGAAGGCGCTCCGCCGCAATGGCCTGGGCGAGCGCTGCAAGCTCCGCGGCTCTCGCCACGAGAGGAGAAAGATCGAAACCAAACGCTTCCTCGATCTCGCCACCGCTGTCGCGATGGGCGTAGCGCTTGCCGTTCGGACTGTCGCGACGGTGGATGAGCCCGGCGTCGACCAGCGCGGCAAGATGCCGACGCAGCGTCGTTCCCGTGATCCCGTGCGCCCTGACAGACAGTTGCGCATTCGACGGGAAAACCACCAGTCCCTGATCCGGCTTGAGTTCAGCATCCGGATAGAACGTCAGCAGCGCATCAAGCACCGTCAGCGCCCTGTCCTGCAGACCAAGGCGTTCCCTCGCTTCGCAGGCATCGCGAAACACCTTCCACTTATCAACCGGGCGACCGGTGTTCGTATCCGGCGTTTCCATCTGCCGTTTCACCAGCGAAAGCTTCGCCGGCCGCCGCCCGAAGGGCGTCGTCACATTTCCTGTTTGCATCTCTAAAGCCTTAAATAAGGCAAAAGAAATCGCTCACCAAAACGGTGCCAAAGACTCTTGACTGCGATTCCGGGAAATGCGATTCTCTAGTTGCTACACATCGAGAAGGGCTTCCACGGCGGCGACGTTTTGGGGGCCTTTTTCTTTTGCGGTCTAGTCTCCTGTATCTGATTGCTTGGCCTGGAACGCTTTGTAGAGCGCTTCAAGCTGTTCGGAGACAAACGCTCCGAAATGTCTGGCATCCTTCGAGGTAAGCTCGATGGTGAACGTTTTGCTCGAACTGCGGGTGGAAACGGCAACCGCCTTTTCAGCAACCTCGAACCGGCGTACAGAGGGCGTTCCCTCTTTCCGTTTCGGACGCCGGGCAGTCTTCAATTCGGCAAGCAGATGATTGAAGCGATCCTCAACCGCGGCTTCCTTGAATTCATCCGACGTCAGGACTGCCTGTGCGCGCGCTGCCTGCGCAGGCGTCTGAATCAGCTTTTTCAGCTCTTCCCAACGATCTCGGCCGACTCCCTTTGCCGCGCCGACGGCTTCAATCACCGAGGCTGGTACGGTTTCAGCAACCGACAGCATGCGCGACAGCAACGTGTCATCAATCGACAGCGCCGCTTTGGCGACATCTTTACTCATCCCGCTGCTGAGGAGCTTGGCGGCGAACAGCGCCTTCTCGATAAAGGTCAGGTCCGAGCGAGCCGTGTTCTCCTGTCCCTGCGTGACGACGTGAGCGATATCTTCAAGGGGCTTGACCACTGCCCTGACCGGCATACCGAGATCACGGGCAGCCCGTGCACGCCGATGACCGAAAACGATCATATAACGCCCGGGCGTCTCCGGGTGCGGGCGAACGAGGATGGGCGTGGACTGGCCGGATTGACGAATTGCCTCTCGCAAGATCGCATAATCTGCCTCGTCATCGCCGATCCGGTCCGCAACGAATGAACCCTCCAGCAGCTCAGGATCCAGAGAGACCACCGTCTCACCTTCCAGCATGCGCATTGAATTCTCGGCGAGTTCATCAAGGGACTGGAGCATGGAACGCGATGCACCGCGCCTTGTATATTCCGAGCGTGCGCCCGCCTCGGCAGTCAGCAGTTCCGCGTCCCCGGGTCCCCGAACCAGAAGGGAATGTTTTCTCGCCATTGGCCCTACCCTTCCCCTAACACATCGAAGGAATTCAGCTTTTTACCATTCTGCACGGCTGTCAAAAAATTCATGCGCGCCGCCCCCACGCCTTGTGGACGAGCGCAGTGATTTCGCCGTTTACGGCATTGAGGCACTCCAGAGCACGGTCGTACGTCGTGCGCGTAAACTGGCTTTTCTCAACTTCATAAAGCGTTTGCTTGGTGATGCCTGCATCACTGATTGCCGTGGATTTCAGCATGTGGTTCTGGAGCATGCGAGTTGAGAACATCGCCTGCATGAAACCGACCATCTGGGCCTGTGGCCCGTCGGTAGGCTCGTAACGGGTGACGAGGTATCGAAACCAGTTGAGTTTCACTTTCGCTCCCGCCCCGCGGATTGAATCCAGAATGCCGCCGAGCATCAGCAGGAACTGGCTCATCGACATGATGTCCAGCATCTGCGGATGCACGGTGATCAGCACGGAGGTCGATGCCGTGAGGGCAGTCAGGGTCAGGTAACCAAGCTGGGGAGGGCAATCGATTACGACGACGTCGTAGCGGTCCTCAACCTCCTTCAGCGCACTTGAGATGCGCGTGAAGAAAAGTTTCCCCTCTGGGGAGCTCTTGTTCGTCGCAGCCAGTGGAGTCTGGTACTCATATTCCTGCAGTTCCAGATTTGCAGGGATGATGTCGAGGCCCGGAAAATTCGTGCTTTGAATGATGTCGCTGATCGGCCTTCGCCCTTCGTCATAGCGAAGGGTCTCGAACAGCGATGGATTCTTGTCCAGTTCGGGCTGGATGCCATGCAGCGCCGTCAGAGAGGCCTGCGGGTCAAGATCGATCGCGAGAACGCGGTGGCCGGTCAGCGCGAGATACTGGGCGAGGTGAGCAGTCGTGGTCGTCTTGCCGGAGCCGCCCTTGAAGTTGACTACGGAAATGACCTGAAGGCTCTCTCCTGCCCGCCGGTGTGGAACGTACTTCTTGAAATCACTGCGACCATTCTTGTCCAGGAAATGCCGAAGTTCCAGCATCTGCGTGGCGGTGTAGGTGCGACGACCCGTTGCCGTCGTCGCTGGCACGGGACCCTTGCCCTCCAGATGGAGCTTCTTAATATGGTTCTGTGTGACGCCGAGGTAATCCGCAACTTCAGCTAGCGAAAAGGATCGCAACCCCTTCTGGGCATCCGGAGGATACTGCTCAAGCCGGAGCATGTTGAGGTTGTCGGAAATCAGCTCTCCTTGGCGGAGGATTTCCTGCCCGAAATCGAGGTCCTCTATGGAGGTCGTCATGTTCATGTCGCTGGATTCCGGGAATAACGCTTTTGCCGCAAACGGGTCTCTAGAAGCGTTATTAGTACTCCCGATTCTACGGGTCCGGCAAATCCTTTTTGGTTAACGAAACGTTAACGCCCATTGGCAATTGGAGAAGCCTCTCTATAAATCGCGCTAACTTACTGTACGAATTATATGAATTGGAAGTTTGCACGGCTGTCAAATGAGCCGTCATCGATGCCTATCTGGCCGAATGAAGGGGGGGGTTAGATTGCATCGAAGCAGGCGGGGTCCCAACTCCAGTGGAGACCCCTTAGTCAAACAGTCACACACCAACCATTCCCGGAAGCGACGCCACCAAGCATGTGGTGGCGTCGGGGTGCATGCGGGCGGGCGGGTCAACCGTCCTTGGCCTTAAAGCCCGTGATCACCACGACGTCTGGCCTGAGCGCCACACCCAGGATGCGATCCATGGCAATGCAGAATGCCTCGTCATTAAACGGGCGTCCCTCTGCTTCGCATCCCCATCGCCGCGTGAGGTCCGGGCCGAGCGCCCGCCGCAACTCCCGATCACGGGTCTTCTTTGGACGCCAGTCGGGGACCCCTCGCGGGAAGACCGCGCGCAACTTCTCCACGATGCTGACCTTGTAGGCTTCATTCAGAACGATCTCGTTATTCCACCGGCGGACTCGGGCCGGGCTGATGCGCATGGAGAGCGGCGGCGGGTAAAGCGAAAGAAGCTTGGCTGCGTTAAACTGAATGTCCCGGAAGATCACAGTGCCTTGCAAGCGCAGGCATGCACCGTGTTCGTCTGTCACATCAAAGTCGGCCGTCTGCCAGTAGCCCGCCGCAATGCGTGGACGGTCGATATCGGGTCGAAGCGGCGTGCCGATCGCGGAGATGGCGCCGGTGGCAAGTTGGCCGCGAAGCGTCGGGAAGAATTCGGAGAGGGGAGGGAGCGCTTTGTGTTTGCCATCGAAGCAATGATAGAGCCCCTCAAAGCGGGCCTTCTCAAGCGTCACCAGACGATAGCGGAGTGAGGCAGTCCTGGCGTCACGCGAGGCTTGCCGCGGCCGCTGGGCAAAGGGCGGGTACTGCGTCCATACGGTCATATCCGCATAGTAGGGTTCGTAATGCCGGTGGACCGCGACGGCGCTCTTTTCCTTGATCCAGGCCGCAGTCATTTCGACGTTCCAGAACGACAGTTCCGGGTTGAGATCCGGGCTGTGTCTGAAGCGGCTCGACAAACGGCCAAGTCGGTTCGTGACGGCTATATCGTCGGCAGTCGCAGGCATCATCAATCCCTCGGACACCTGACGGATCAGAACCTCACGTTTCTCCTGCCGATCCAGGCGTACTTCCTCCTCGCTTTGCGGGGGCGGAAGATCAAACGTGTCGTCGTCTTCCCATCTATGCGTTTCCACCCCGCGCATGGAGCTAAAATCGAATGGCGGCGTCACTTCTTCGGGCACGGAACTCTCCTTTGTTCGCTGCCTCCCCAGCTACGCGACATCGGCCTAAGAAATCCGAAACCGGAATGGCTACGGATTCCTGAATTTTCCATAAAGTTGTCTCTAATCGGAAAACGAGTGCTCGGAGCGCGAGCACTCTTCTAGATAGCACACGGTGCAGATCGAAGGAATTATCGTTTTCTTTTCAATGAAATCTGTGTGAGCGGACCGCTATCGCTCCCTCGCCGGCACGGTATCCTGAATGGGTACTCAACTGGAGCGGCAATTCAAGGTTGCCCTCCGCCGTAGCGAGAGGAAGTGCGTATGCGTACCGAGATCAACGACTGCCTGGCGGCCATCCAAGCCTTCAAGACCGGGTTCGAGCAAGGCTTCGTGCCGGCTCATCCCATGATGTCCGGCTATGGGGTAGTGGTTTTCGAGGACCGTATCAAGGCCGTACCGGTGACACAGGTGCTGCGCGGCGGGCCGAACTTCGTTCGTATCCCGATCGATCCCGACATTGAGAGCATCCGCATCTCCCAGGCGATTGCCGAAGGCGGTGACGAGCACCTTGCGATGATCATGATGACGCTGCGCCGCACGAACACGGCCCCCTGTGTGATGCCCGGCGATGTCGAGTGCATCCGCATGGCCGTGCGCAGCTTCCTCGAATGTGTCGATGCCCTGCACGCAGTGTACCGCATGCATTTCCTGATCTGACGGCGCGAACAGCATCTGTCCCATCGCGGCCGTGGCCGAAGATTTCGACCGCGGCCGCCCAGTTCTCCTTTGAAAGGACGAGGCTCCCATGCCTGCCCACGTCATCAACGAAGTGCTTCTGCACGATATCAAGCTGAGCGACTGCGCCCAGTATCTCTTCGACAAGAACGGCGCTCTGAGCTTCGAGGTGCTGGTGCCGTTGCCGATCAATCTCTGGCGAGGCGGTTGTGGCCGCCGGCTTCTGGAGGTGTTCGTCGGCAATACGCTGGATGCTGCACGTGACATGTGGGGCACCAAGTGGAATGCCTGCGGTAATCCGTTCGCCGGCGAGGTGCCCGGCGGCACGGTGCTGCGGTTCAAGACGGCCTGGAACCCGCCACGGGGCTGGATCTGTGCGTTGTTCAACACGCTCGCCTGCGACATCACCTCACACTGGCTGTGCGAGGGCGAACGGTTTGTCCACGTAGAGACCTACAAGCAGGTGGGCGCCTGGGACGAACCGACCTGGGAGGAATCCATCCTTGGCCCTGACAGCGCGGAGTATCTCAGCCTCTATGGCCTGCTGTTTAACGGACTGCCTCCTTTTTTCGATGAGGAGGACTGGGTCGAGGAAGAGAGCGTCGAGGGAGAGGGCATCGAGGATGTCGACGAGACCGCTCTCGAAGCCACCCCCTCTTAGCGTTCAGCGCCGGCGCAGATCTCGTCGCGTGACCTGATCTGCGCCTCCCACTCCATCGATGTTTCCTTGTGACGCCATCGCCGAGCGGCGGCGTGAGGAGGAACCATTGTCCCGATGTTCCTGCATCAAGCCGAGAAGGAGACCATGATGCGCACTGCCAAGACCAAGACCACCGAGACCAAGACGAAGAAGGCGCCGGGTATCGTCATCCCTGCCGAACACGCACCACTGCTGAAGGAGGTGCATGAGGCTGTCACGTCCATGGGACGCAGCACCGCCGGCCAGGCTTTCGAGCGCGGCTTCCAGTTCGCGCGTGCCAAGGCCGTGCTTCCCGAAAAGATGTTCGGGCGCTGGATGAGCACGGTGTGTGGCTATACCCCGCGCCAGGGCCGCAACTATGTGGCCATTCACGAACACCTGCAGGACTGGCGTGCGCGGCTGGAAGAGGCCGCCGTCGCTCCGACCGTGATGTTTGTACTTGCCAGCGCAACCCCTCCGAAGGTTGAGGAGGTTCTGACCGTTATCGAGGGCGGCGAGCGTCTGACCGTCGGTCAGGTGAAAGCCATGACGAAGACGGCGACGGATGCCGGGGCGCAGACGAAGGGCGCCATCGGTGGCGCGGCGGGGCTGCGTCGTGCGGCGGAAGCAAAGATGAAGGATGAAGTTGCCTTCTTCACCCAGCTTGCCAAGCGCATCCTGAAGGCTGTCGAGGAGGCCGCCGCCGTCATTGCCAGCGGCAAGAGCCTCTCGAAGAAGGCGCTTGCCGACAAGATCGAGATGGATGGCTGCAAGGCGTCTCTGCTTCTTCGCTCGGTGATCTATCCGAAGCAGGTGGATCCGGAGCAGGGAGGCACCCAAGTGGCGGAAGCAAATCTGCCTTCCGGATGGGCCTCCGTCCCGAGCCTCATCACCCGTCTCGGTGAGTCATCCCGCTGGCCCTCCAAGGAGGAGTTCCCCGCCTGGGTAACGGGCAAGGTTCTGCCGACCCTGCGCTTCGTGGTTCACGGCGATCCTCTTCCGGAGAAGGCGCAGCCTGCCAGCGCCGAAGTGGGCATCTCTGCCGGCCGCGAAGTTCTGGAGACCGTCCCGCCGCTGGATGCGGTGGAGCCGACTGGCGAGGACGACATGGAGCTGGAGGAAAATGTGCCGGATCGCGACGCGCCTGATGATCAGGGCGATGGTGAGAAGGAGGCGGTACATCCGTCCGCGGCAAGCGCAAACCTTGTCGTCACCGGCGGCTAGCGTCGGTCGGGCTTGCCGGAATGACGGCTCCGGCAAGCCCGAGGCCCCACAGCTCCTCTGCGTCTGCCTCGCGTGCCAGCGCGGCGGGGCAGGGGAGTGGCAGCGAGCTCGTGTCACGCAGGATGCGGGGCAACGCTTGGCAAGGTGCATGAAACGCGTCGCACATTGTCGGCACCTCACATCACATCAGGGCAAATCGAGCCACCTCATCTCAATTTACGCTGGCGCGATTCCGCTCGCGGAGCGGGCGATTCCTTTCCACGAAACCGCGATTCACACGCAAACACCGATTGCATTCACCCCCTTTGCCGTGCCCACCGACACCCGGAGACCACAATGACGCGCAAGTCGAAGAAAGAGCGTAATGCCGAACAAGTCATCCGCCAGAGCAAAGTGAGGGCAGGGGCGCGCGCAAAACGCCGCCCTTCGCGCGACGACATCGCCCGCATGTTCCTCTGGCAGATGATCGTCGGTGTCCAGAACAGGCGAAAGGACCCGAAGAAGGTTCTTGCCCGCGTCCGCGACGAGATCGTTGATGGGCTGGTGGTGCAAGGCTTCGATGGCGACGAGAGCATGGACGTCTTCGATGCCCTGGCTCTCAAATATGCCGATGGTCTCTATCCGTTTCGGCCAAAGCGCCACCTTGGAGATAAGGCCACGACGCGATCCGGGTGAGGGGCTGCTATACGGATGCGTTCACCGACCTCCCGGTCCTGCTGGCCTGTCCCTGATTGTGCAAACGATGACCTCATTTTTCTGTCTTCCCCCCGTTACTCCTGATAACAGCGTTTGCGCGGGAATCGGCGTTCGGGATTAGGATCTGCCCTTTGATGGCCGGCAGGATGCGGAAATGATTTCCGCATCGGCAATCGCCTCCGCGCGGGAATCGTGACTTTCTTCAGATCGGTGAAAGCTCACGCCTTAAAACGCCGAACGGAGGTGATTACACCCACGAATGGCTGAACCGCCCCGGTGGGATTTCTCTATTGTGTTTTCCGTTTCGTCTCCGGGAAGCGTCGCTCTTTGGCGTCTCTCGCGGACGGTAAACAAGCCGAGACATGGGTGTGCGCCGAGCCACTGGTGTTCCTTGGATTGGCTAAAGACGACAAGCGCTGTGGGAGGCGGGCATGCACAGCCGGAAGCTGGGGTTCGGTATGGCAATCGTGGTGACATCGATGTTCGTCCCGGAAGCTCGTGCTGATACCGGTAGTGCACTTGCGCTGATCGGCCCGGGTTCGTCGATGATGGAAGCCACACTGGCCGGAAAACTCGCCGAGGCAAGGTCAGAAAGCGGCGAGACGCCGGTGGAAGCCCCGAGCAATTCGGGTGGTGCTGTCAAGGTCGAGGACGGCGCGATCTCCATCGAGAAAGCCTATGAGGGCGATTTGCCGGGCGGCCTCAGCGGCAAGGTCGAGACCAAGATCAAATTCGACCGCTGCCCGAATTCGGATGGGCGTGTTTCGATTTCTCTCAGTTCGAGGAGCTTCGTCTCGCGAAAGGGAGGCGCCGCGAACGCGATCGTGAACGTCACGGTGGATGGCACACTCCAGTTCGACGACGAGGCACGCAATGCGGGCCTCGTTGCTGATACGAATGTGGATTACACCGCGTCCGGCAGCGAGACCGGCGGCAAGGCGAATGTCCGTTGGACGAGGGTCGGCGATACGCCGGTGCGCGACCGGATTGTGAACACACCAGGCGGTGAGGCGACGGCGGGAGCCTTCGAAATTGCGGACAGCATTCGCGCCACGGCGGAACTGGCTGCGGGTCAGATCGTGATCGGTATCGAGCGTGCCATCGAAAATGGTCACTGCGTCACGCTGTCTGTCGAGACGACGCCATCGAAGCGCAGCAAAGTCGCGCCGTCCACCGCCTTCGACGTTCTTGCCAAACCCCGTGCCAGAATGGACGGCCAGCCAACCGGTGGAACCGTGGTTGCGACCTTGCAAGGAGGAGCGACACTCAACCCCGCGAACACCAGGGTACGCGCTGATGCCCGTTTCAGCTACAGCGCGCCTGGCGCCGCCAACCAGAAGGCAAGCGTCAACCTTGTCGCGCGCTCAAAACGCGGGGTCGGCCTTGCCTCGGTGGATTTCGATACCGACACGGCAGCCTTTTTTGCATCCGGTGGCGCCGATGCCTACCATGGGGAAGGCAATATCTGCGATTTCAGCAAACCCTTCGTCATTTCTGGTAGCGGCGTGACGAACACGTTCACACCGACCGACGCAACGCATGGAACCTACGCATATGAGGGTGTGCTTGGAGGCTTTGCCGTGTGGGGGAAGGGCAGCTACGTCGTGACGCTCTCCCCGGATGGCTCTGCAGGGAAACTCGTGTCGAGCGGTGGCGGATCGGTCAAGACCCCGATGGGTGTCTTCCGCAATGAAGGCTCGGAGGTTTACGAGCTGACACCGCGAACACCGTGCAGTTGATGCCGTCGGGAATGCCAACGGCTGTCCTCCGTGACTGCGCTTGCCGAGGTGGGATTGGGTGCCGGTCTGCTTTAAGCGCTGGGGTGAGTGACACCAGATGGCGATGAAGGAGAAGCCTGATGTCATTCCACGGTGTTTGAGGGTTGGCCGGCGTGGTTCAGGAAGCGCATTTCGCTTCTGCACGGCCGACCTTTCGGGCCTTTTCCTGCTCGACTGGACAGGTCCTTCAGCGCACCCCTATAATGGCGCATCAAGAGATGCGAACACCCAACCATGAATATCGCCAATCCTACTCTTGCCGCCGATAGCGCGCGAGAGGACAAGATCCATTCAAATCCGCAGAGGCTCGGTGCCCGTCTCCGGCTTGCGCGGCAAACGCGTGGGCTGACGTTGAAGTCGCTGGCGCTGGCGGCGGACTGTTCGGAAAGCCTGCTGTCGAAGATCGAGAACGGCAAGGCGTCTCCCTCGCTGCCGATGCTGCATCGGCTGGTCCAGGCGCTCGATTCCAACATAGGCTGGATGTTCGAGGAAACCGATGCCGATGAAAGTGTCGTGTTCCGGGCCGGGAAGCGCCCGCTGATTTCGCTTGATCCCCTGCGTCGCGGCGAAGGCATTTCGCTGGAGCGCGTTATCCCCTATTCGCCGGGGCATCTTCTGCAATGCAATATCCACCACATCGACGTCGGTGGGGAAAGCGCCGGGCCGATCCAGCATGTGGGCGAGGAGGTCGGTTATGTGCTGGTGGGGGAAATCGAGCTGATGATCGCGGAAAAGACCTTCCGTCTCTCGGCAGGAGACAGCTTCGTCTTCAACTCCGAGCTGGCGCACTGGTACCGCAATGTCGGCACAGAGCGGGCGTCCATCTTCTGGGTCAATACGCCTCCGACATTCTGAAGCCACCGCAGCGACAATCCCATCGGGTCAATTCAAGACGCTTGACAAGAATTCAAGTTACTTGAATACTCCTCCCCGTCAGATCGATGCCGGAAAAGGCATCCTACAAGGGGAACCAAAAAATGGGTCGGACTCGCTATCTTCTCGGCTGCGCCGCAGCCGTCGCCATGACGCTTTCCATGGGCGTCTCCCATGCCTTTGCAGAAACCTTCGCGCTGGTGACCATCAACCAGCAGGCGCTGTTCTTCAACCAGATCAATGATGGCGCGACGGCGGCTGCCAAGGCTGTCGGTGCGGATCTGGTGATCTTCAACGCCAATAACGTCCCGGCCGCGCAGAATGACGCGATCGAGAACTACATCACGCAGAAGGTCGACGGCATCATCCTGGTTGCCATCGACGTCAACGGCGTAAAGCCGGCCATCACGGCTGCGAAGAACGCCGGCATTCCGGTCATCGCCATCGACGCGCAGATTCCCGAGGGTGACAACATCGCCTTCGTCGGCGTGGACAACACAGCGGCCGGCAAGGAGATCGGCAAGTTCTTTTCCGACTATGTGAAGAGCGACATGAACGGTGAAGCCAAGGTCGGCGTCGTCGGCGCTCTCAACTCGTTCATCCAGAACCAGCGCCTCGATGGCTTCAAGGCTGCGGTTTCCGAAGGCGGAGAGAAGGTCACCTTCCTCGACACGGTCGATGGCCAGAACGTACAGGACGTTGCACTTTCGGCAGCAGAGAACCTCATGACGGCCAATCCCGACATGAACGCGCTCTATGCCACGGGCGAGCCCGCGCTGCTCGGGGCCGTTTCCGCCGTCACGAGCCAAGGCCGTCAGGACTCCATCAAGGTCTTCGGCTGGGATCTGACGAAGTCGGCCATTGACGGCATCGATCAGGGTTTTGTGACCGCCGTTATCCAGCAGGACCCGGCCGGTGAAGGCAAGGCCGCCGTCGAAGCGCTGATGAAGGTGAAGAAGGGCAAGACGATCGACAAGATCATCAACGTGCCCGTCACGATCGTGACCAAGGCCAACGTCGATCAGTATCGCGAGATGTTCAAGTAAGCTGGACTGTCGCCGACTGCCCGTTTCCCCGCCGGGAGCGGGCAGTCGCATTCCTCGCAAGGGCATCGCACATGACCGACACTGCCGTCAGCCGCGTCCGCATGGCCGGCATATCGAAGCGCTACGGCGCGCTGAAATCGCTCGACAACGCATCGCTGGATTTGAAGCCCGGGGAAGTCCTCGGCCTCGTCGGCGACAATGGCGCGGGCAAGTCCACCCTCAGCAAGGTTCTCTCCGGCGCCGTCATCCCGGACAGCGGCACGATCGAGATCGACGGCAAGACCGTCTCGTTTGCGTCGCCCGCTGATGCGCGCGCCGCTCGCATCGAGATGGTCTATCAGGACCTCGCGCTCTGCGACACGATCGACGTTGCTGGTAATCTCTTCCTCGGCCGCGAACCGAAGCGCCGCATCGGCGGCGTTCCCGTGCTGAACAAAAAGCTGATGCATGAGCGGGCTCGGGACATGCTCTCCAACCTCGGCATCGTCATTCCCGACACGCGGATGAAGGTGGAAAATCTCTCAGGCGGCCAGCGTCAGTCGATCGCGATCGGCCGTGCGGCCTCCTTCAATCCTTCCGTGCTCATCATGGACGAGCCGACCGCAGCCCTTGCCGTCGCAGAAGTCGAGGCGGTGCTGGAACTGATCCGCACAGTTTCGAAGCGCGGCGTCTCGGTCATTCTCATCACCCACCGCCTGCAGGATCTCTTCCTCGTCTGCGATCGCATTCAGGTCATGTATGAAGGCCGCAACGTCGCCGAGCGGCGGATCGAGGACACCAATATCGAAGAGGTCGTCAACCTCATCGTCGGGCGCAAGTTCGCTGCCCGGTCCGCAGGCCATCAGGCTGAAAGGAGCCTTTCCGCATGAGCTCCGAACCCAATGCCTATACCGGCCATGCACCGCGCATGCGCGAGGCGACTCTTCTCGACAAGGCCATCTCCAATGGCGGCGTCATGTCGATCGGCCTGTTCTTTATCGTCTGCTGCATCTTCTTCTCGCTGACGACAGACGCCTTCCTGACGGCGCCGAACCTGCTCAACATCGTCAGGCAGTCAGCGCCGCTCCTGATCGTGGCGGCTGCCATGACCTTCGTCATCACCACGGGTGGCATCGACCTGTCGGTCGGCTCGGTCCTTGCATTGACGGCGACGCTTTCGGCGGCCGCGCTACAGGCCGGCATTCCCTGGCCCTTCGCCATCCTGATGATGCTGGCGCTGGGCGCGCTGGTCGGCGTCATCCAGGGCTATTTCATTGCCTATGAACGCATCCCCGCCTTCATCGTGACGCTCGCCGGTCTGTCGGTCATCCGCGGCTTCGCGCTGCTGATCACGGGCGGCTACTCCATACCCATCGAGCCGACGAGCCCCTTCGTGCTGATCGGCCGGGCCTGGGTGTTCGGCATTCCCGCGCCGGCGCTGATCGCGGTCGCCGTTCTCGCCATTGCCTATCTGGTCTTCAACGAAACGCATTTCGGCCGCTACGTCACCGGCGTCGGGGCCAACAACGAAGCCACGCGCCGTGCCGGCGTCAACACCAAGCGCATCATCCTGTGGGTCTATGTCCTCTCGGGTACGGCTGCGGCTGCGGCCGGCATCATTCTTTCGGCCCGTCTCGGCTCCGGCTCGTCCAACGCCGGCCAGGGCTTCGAGCTGGACGTCATCGCAGCCGTGGTTCTCGGCGGCACCAGCCTCTTCGGCGGGCGCGGTTCGCTGGCCGGAACGATCCTCGGTGCCTTGACCGTCGCGGTTCTCGCCAACGGGCTCATCCTGTCGCACCTGTCGCCCTTCTTCACGCCGATCGTCACCGGTTTCATCATCCTCGTGGCCATCTGGCTGAATTTCCGCCTGTTCCGCGGCGGGGCGAAGGGGCGCTGAGATGCTGGATCACCTGTTTGCCGACGCGACGCGCCCGCGTCATCCGATCGGGGTTTCGACCGGATGCGCGATGACGGTCACCGGCCCCGTTCCGGTCGATGACCTCGGCATCACGCTGATGCACGAGCACATCTTTCTCGATGGCGCACGCAGCTGGATCTGCCCCTGTCATCCGGACGAGAAGGCGATCGCCGAGCAGAAGGTCTCCATGGAGATCATCGGCGAGCTGCGCATGAACCCCTACATGAACCGCGACAACGTTTCGCTGGATGATGGCGATCTTGCACTCGGCGAACTCAAGCGGTTCCAGGCGCTCGGCGGCTGCACGGTGGTCGAGACCACCAATTTCGGTATCGGCCGGGATGCGGAGGGGCTGGCCCGTATCGCGCGCATGTCGGGTCTGCGGATCGTCATGGGCACCGGTTTCTATCTTGAGCACACCCATCCCGACTGGCTGAAGGCGATGGATGTTGACGAGGTCACGGCCTTCATCGTCAACGATGTCGGGGGCGGGGAAACCCAGCCCGAGATCTTGGCCGGCATCATCGGCGAGGTCGGCGTCAGCCGTCACTTCACGGCGGAAGAGGAGAAGTCGCTGCGCGCCTCGGCCCGCGCCTCGCGTCTTACCGGCCTGCCGCTCTCCATCCACCTGCCGGGCTGGGAACGGCTCGCCCATCGCGTTCTCGATGTCATTCAGGAGGAGGGTGCGGATCTTCGCCACACCGTGCTCTGCCACATGAACCCGAGCCATGACGATCTCGATTACCAGATGGCGCTCGCCCGGCGCGGCGCCTTCCTCGAATACGACATGATCGGCATGGACTATTATTACGCCGATCAGGACGCGCAATCGCCCTCCGACGAGCAGAATGCGCGTGCCATCGCCACGCTTGTCGACAAGGGCTTTGCCGACAGGCTGCTCCTGTCGCAGGATGTGTTCCTGAAGATCATGCTCACCCGCTATGGCGGCTTCGGCTACGGCTACATCCTCAAGCATTTCCTGCCGCGCCTGAAACGCCATGGCGTGGATCAGGCCGCCATCGACCGCATGCTGGTCGAAAATCCGAAAACCGTCTTTTCCGCCGGGCGGTAAGCCACGGCCATCCTTCAGGGAGTTTCCATGACCAAGAAAAAAGTGCTGCTCGCCGGCGAATCCTGGGTGTCGACCGCAACACATATCAAGGGCTTCGACCAGTTTCCGACCGTGACCTACCACACTGGCGCGGATGAACTTCTGAACGCGCTGAAGGACAGCCCGTTCGACGTGACCTTCATGCCCGCCCACGAGGCGCAGCGCGATTTCCCGATGACGCTCGAAGGGCTGCAGGCCTATGACGCGATCGTGCTGTCGGATATCGGCGCCAATACGCTGCTGCTGCACCCCGACACCTGGATCCATTCCAAGCGCACGCCCAACCGCCTGAAGCTCTTGAAGGAATATGTGGCCAAGGGCGGCGCACTGCTGATGTTCGGCGGCTACTACTCCTTCCAGGGCATCAATGGTGGCGCGCGCTTCCGGAACACGGCCGTGGAAGAGGTTCTGCCCGTCTCCTGCCTCGCCTTCGACGATCGTGTCGAGGTTCCCGAAGGCTTCACGCCCGTTGTATCAGGCGATGCCACCCATCCGATCCTCAAGGGCATTTCCGGCGAGTTCCCCTATCTGCTCGGCTTCAACGAAGTGACGCTGAAGGACGGCGCCGAGCAGTTGATGACGGTCTCCAGCGAATACGGTTCCCTGCCGCTGCTCGTCACCGGCACCTACGGCGAGGGCCGCACGCTGGTCTGGACGTCGGATGTCGGACCGCACTGGCTGCCGCCGGAGTTCATCGCTTGGCCCGGATACAAGACCCTGTTCGAACAGATGCTCGCCTGGGCGACGGACTGAGCCTATCCCCATGGCCATCCACGTCGTCGGCAATGTCTGCGTAGACAGCAGCTTTCACCTGGTGCGGCTTCCGCAGCCGGGCGAGACGTTGAACGCGGATGCCGTCGACGAAGGACTGGGCGGGAAGGGTGCAAATCAGGCAGTTGCAGCGGCGCGCACCGGCGCCGCCGTCACTCTCTGGACGGCAGTTGGCAGGGATGCGTTCGCACAGCGGATGCACGATATGCTTTCGGCCGAGATCGATGATCTTCGCCTGTCGCGTCTCGACCTCCCAAGCGATCGCTCCGTCGTGCTTGTGGATCGACGGGGCGAAAACGTCATTGTCACCGCGGCTGGCTGCGCAACCGCCTTCGACCCCCTCCGCGAGGGCATGCTGATCAAGGCATTCAAGAAGGGCGACATGCTGCTGATGCAGGGCAATCTACAGGCATCGGTCACGGCTTCCTGCCTTCGGCAGGCCCGTGCGGCGGGCCTTTTCACGGTCCTCAATCCGAGCCCCCTGTCTGCCGCCAAAATGGAACTCGACAGCGTCTCTCTTCTCATAGCCAACCGCCCGGAGGCTGAAAGGCTGACGGGAGAGACTGATCCGCAGGCGGCGGCCGGGCGGCTGCGCGCGCTTGGCATCGACCAGGTCGTGATCACGCTCGGCGGCGACGGCGCGCTTGTGCTGGACGGCCGGGCGACCCTCCACATTCCGGCCCGCCACGTCGACGTGGTTGATACGAGCGGCGCCGGTGACTGCTTTGCGGGAACCCTTGCAGGGCTTCTGCATCGTGGCCTGCCCCTGGCGCGTGCCGCCGACGCCGCCAGTGCCGCCGCGGCACTTTCTGTCAGCCGCACCGGAACACTGGCTGCCTTTCCCTCGCGGGCGGAACTCGCCGCCCTCCTTCCATCCCCGAAACCGGACATCGCGTGACCATCATGAGCAACCCCATCGGACGACAGGACAACACGGTGCTGAATACCCTCTTCGGGCGCGACAAGCCGATCATCGGGGTGGTGCACCTCATGCCGCTTCCCGGCGCGCCGCGCTATGACGACGAGGGGGTCGAGGCGATTTATGCGCGCGGTCTGTCCGATGCGAAAGCCTATCTCCATGGTGGCTGCGATGCCGTGATCGTCGAAAACCACGGCGACGTTCCCTTCTCCAAGCCCGACGATATCGGCCACGAAACCTCTGCCCACATGGCGGTCGTCGCCGACCGGATTCGCCGGGAGCTTGGCCGGCCAATCGGCATCAATGTGCTCGCCAATGCCGCCATTCCCGCGCTTGCCATCGCATCGGCATCCTCGGCCTCGTTCATCCGCGTGAACCAGTGGGCCAATGCCTACGTCGCCAACGAAGGCATCGTGGAGGGAGAATCGGCCCGCGCCATGCGCTACCGTGCCCATCTGCGCGCTCGCGGCATCCGCATCTTTGCCGATGCCCACGTCAAGCACGGCGCCCATGCCATCGTCGGCGACCGGCCGGTCGAGGAGCAGGTCAAGGACCTCGTCTTTTTCGATGCCGATGTCATCATTGCGACGGGACAGCGGACCGGTCATGCCGCCGACACCGGTTATATCGGAATGATCAAGCAAGCGGCCGGCCTGCCAACGCTGGTGGGCAGTGGTGTGACCCACGAAAATGCAAACGACATCCTGTCCGTCGCGGATGGCGTCATCATCGCCAGCGCGCTGAAATACGACGGTGTATGGTGGAATGCTGTAGAGCCCGAGCGCGTCACCCGTTTCATCGCAGGCCTGCATCGATGAGCTTTGCCGCTGCGGTCAACGGCTCCCGGCTTCTGCGCTCGCTTGCCGAGTTCGCAGCCATCGGTGCGACGCCGGCCGGGGGCGTTAACCGGCAAGCGCTGAGCCCGGAGGATCGCGCCGCTCGCAGGCTCCTCGCAGAGCGGGCACAGGCGCGCGGCTTTTCGATCTTCCAGGACGAGGCGGCCAATCTCTTTGTTCGCCGCCGCGGCAACCATGACGGTCTGCCCGCGGTGCTGATCGGCAGCCATCTGGATAGCCAGCCCACCGGCGGACGCTTCGACGGAGCGCTCGGCACCCTCAGCGCCTTCGAGGTGTTGGAGGCGATTGAGGATGCCGGTATCGCGACCGTGCGACCCATCGAGGTGGTGGCCTTCACCAACGAGGAGGGCTGTCGCTACGCTCCCGGCTGCATGGGGTCCATGGCTTTTGCGGGCTTGCATGCCATCAACGAATGGAACGCTGCGGCGGCGCCGGATGGAACCCATCTTGCGCAGGACCTGGCCGACACGCTCGCCGCGCTTCCGGAGGCCATGATACGGCCCGAGCGACCGGAGGTCTTCGCCTTCATCGAGTTGCATATCGAGCAGGGACCTGTGCTGGAGCGCGAGGGCGTTCCCATCGGCGTGGTGACCGCCGTTCAGGGGACGAAATGGCTGGAAGTCACCCTTACCGGGGAGGCGGCTCATGCCGGAACCACGCCCCGGGAATTCCGCAAGGACGCCATGGCGGCGGCAGCGGAGGCCATTGCGGCCTTGCAGGCCACTGTCATGGTGGTCGATCCGCAGGCGCGGCTGACCGTTGGACGCCTTTCGCTAGAGCCCGGCTCGATCAACGTCATCCCTCGACGGGTGACGTTTACGATCGATATCCGCCATCCGGAAAGAATGTTGCTTGCGGATCTCGAGGAACAGGTGCGTACCACATGCGCGATGGCGGCAGAGCGGTGGAGGTGCTCCTTGGAGATCGCTTCGCGCCTCGACATGGCGCCCGGCGTGTTCGAGCCGGTGCTGACTGCTGCGATCGAAACCGCCTGCCAGACACAGGGGGTCGCTTATCGGCGAATGACGTCGGGAGCGTTTCACGACGCTTTGTTCGTGAACCGCATCGCGCCGAGTGCCATGATCTTCGTTCCCTGCCGCGGCGGCATTAGTCACAACGAGGCAGAATTCGTCGCCGCCGATGATATCGTGCAAGGCGCCGCAACCCTTCTCGATGTGACGCTTGACCTCGCAAACCGGAATCCAACACTGCGGGTCATGACGTGAAGGCGGCCCGCACCCCGATCAATATCGGGCTACCGTTTCAGTTTGAAATGCCTCCGGGTTTGCCGGTGACCGCTTGGTTCCGGTTATGCGATCATAGTTGGCGCGCGACGGTGCAACAGGCAATGTCGCAACCCTCCCGATCAAATATAAAAGGTCTATCTCCACGCCTACAAAACAGTTTCCGAGGCTCTCGCCAGCATCGCCGCTATCTGATTTTTTACAACACGCGCCGCGTTCATCTTCACCGGCAAACGCCGGATCAGGCCTACTTCAACGCCTTGGTACCAATGATGGTGACGGCATAGTCGAGGCGGAAATGCACTTTGCGAAATACCCGCAACTGTTCAGCCAAACCGAACCACCCCGTATGATGGCATGACTGACCTGAAACCTTAAACGAGACGCTGGTAACAGTCGGTTGCAGCTCAGCTTGCGCTATCGGTTCTGAACAACTGCTTCTTCCCTGCACCCGTTTCACTTCTAGTCCGGTGAACGTGGAGCAACAGAAGTGGCTTCTGGAGAAAGCAGTCCAATGCAGCGGACCTCGCCGACACCTCAGATCAAATCGGCCGCAAATTGAGACACATCAACTCAATTTACGCTGGCTCGATTCCGATATCGCGGCGGGCGATTCCTTTCCACCAGAAAGCGATTCAGGTGCAAACACCGTTTGCTTTCGCATGCAAAGGGAACAGCGTCATACCGGACGGGCTGCATGCTAAAGCTGGCGAGGGTGGGCCGCACACAAGGTGCCATCAATTGCGCGACAGATGCTCCCTTGTGCAAAAGATCACCAGCTTGCTGACCCAAGCGGAAGAACGCGAAGCCTGCGCTCGTCCGCGTCCGCGATGAGATCGTTGATGGACTGGCATTGCATAGGCTTGACGGCAGCCAGAGCATGAATGCCGGTGACGTTATGGCTCTCAAGCGCGCCCATGCCCCCAGCTTGTCTTTGTTCAAACCATGACCTTGGCGCTGCTTGCAAGATGTGCCTGCCCCGTGACCATAGCGCTATTGCGACCCGGCTTTGACTTCATCCGGCCTGCACTTCCCAGCCCCTGCCGGCCCTTCCTCGTTTGTGCAAACGATCACCTCATTCCTCTGTCTTCCCTCCGTTACTTCCTATCACGACGTTTGCGCGGGAATCGGCGTTTTGGAGCCAGATACGGGGTTCTGGCGTAGGCCCGATGCGGAAATCATTTCCGCATCAGCAGGCTTCTATGCATCGGGTTCGACCGCACCGTCGAGCATCGCCCGCAACTCATCCCCTTCGACGACGGTGGCGGCGGCCAGGCGCCTGGCGATGGCGCGATGCCGGTCGCGATGCGCCTCGATCAGCCGGGTCGCGATCGCTTCTGCGGCAGTGAGCCTTGCATCAACCCGCGCCGCGAGGGTGTCATCGATCGTAAGGGCATGGCTGGCCGTGCTTGCAGAGCGATACAGCAGCGGGCGGTGGCGGGCGAAGCCGAGCCGGGTCTCGGCGGCAAGAGCCATCTCCGTTGCCCGGGCCAGATCGCTTTCCGCCGCGCCGCCCGCCCCGGCCAGGACATCGCCGATCACCAGCCGTTCGGCAGCCCGTCCCGCAAGCGTTGCCGCGATGGAGTTCATCAGCCATGCCTCGGTCTCCGGCAGATGGCTGTTGGCAACGGTCGTCACCCTGCCGAGGCCATTCAGTCCAATGCTGGCGCTTTCGACCTCCGCAATCCCCGTCAGCGTATAGACGAGGACATGGCCCGCCTCGTGAACACTGACGCGCCAGGCAAGCTCGTCGGACAGGCGGGGCTGTGCCTGGCGCAGTGCCGTCTCGATGTCGCTCCACACGATGTGCTTGCCTAAGCGTCTCAGCGAGCGGCGAACCTCGCGAACAAGACGCTCGATATCCGCTCCACTGCGTCCAAGGGCCAGCAGCGCAAGCGGGCGCAGATTGTCGAGGGACTGCGGGTGTTCACCGGTCTTCATGGCGGGGTCCTTTCGTGGCCTGCGTGTTGCTGCCCGTGTCGCTATCTGTGTCGCTTGTTGTATCGCGGTCCGTGTCGGGTGCGGTCGATGGCCTCCTGCTCCGTCGCAGCGGCTGGGCATTGATGGCAGGTGGGGGCTTGAGACGTGTTGCAACGCGGGGAGGGGGTGCCGAGGCCAGCACCCGCTCCAGATCGGGGCCGAGATGGCTGGCCAGAATACCGATGAGCGCATCGACATCCGGAAGCGAGATCGGAATATGGGTCTCCAGCCGTCCCGAGCGCAGCAGGGCGGGGTCGATCCGCTCCGGCAGGTTGGTCGCCCCGACGACGATGACGCCTTCGCGCCGCGATGCGCCATCGAGCAGCTCGAGCATGCGATTGATCATCGAGGTCCAGTAGTCGTCGTAGTTCCGGCTCGCCCCCGATGCGTGCCGTAAGCCGATGTTGTCGATCTCGTCGATGAACAGGATTGCCGGGGCCTTCTCAGCGGCAAAGGCGAAGGCACCCGACATGCGCTGCAGGACATCGCCGAGAAAGCCGGGCTCCAGCCAGTCGGCGACGGAGGTGGCGAGCAGGGGCACCTGCAAGGTGTTGCACAGCGCCCGCGCAAACAGGGTCTTGCCCGTCCCCGGCGGCCCCGAGAGCAGCAGACGGGTGCTCATCGCGTCCCAGGTCAGCTGACCGTCTCGCCACAGCGACAGATCGGCCTTCAGATCAAATGCCCAGTCGCGGGCCGCCCCGTAGCCGGACAGCGTTTCCACCAGCAGCGTCCGGTCGCGGCTATCTCTCGTCTCGGCAGGACGGCCCTTGTCGCTGACAGACCCTTTCGCGATCGTCTCTGGCCTCAGTGTCACGGGCTCGATGATCTCGATCTCATGTCCCTTGGACTTCGCCTTCTGCCGGGCTTTGCTGGTTTGTCGCCCGGTATCTGACGGCTGCCCGTCTTCGCTACCCGCTTTCTCCGTCTCGCTGTCTTCTCCGTCATGCCGCGCCGCCAGCATGGCCATGACCGACAGCGTCTGCTCCGGGCCGCGATCCGGACGGATGGCGAGCGCAATGTCGTCCAGGGAAAGGCGATCGGGTTCAAAGCCCATCGCCTCCATCAGCGTCAGACTGTGGCTCGGCGGCGTGCCGCAGCAAGCCTGCAACAGCTCGGCGATCATGGCGTGGTCGAAGCCGGGGCATTCGGCAATCATGTCGGCGGTCGCTGTCACAACCGGCGTGAGGGGCGCTCGTGTCTCATCGACGAGGATGATCGGGCAGGGCTCGTCCGTCAGGGCCTGGCGGAGGTGTCGCCTCACCATCGTCTCCTCCACGGACGCGACCGTCTTTCCGGACAGCGTCCTCAGCCGACGCTGGCCGGTCTCTGCCGACTGCCGGAACCGGCCCGACAGGGGCGTGTTGCGCAGGACATCGTCGAGGGCCGGCTTGAACGGCAGGATCAGGCCCTCCTCCAGCATCGCGGCGAGACACGTCTCGAAGCGCTTGACCGGCGCCTTGATGAGCAGGAAGGGAGCCGGGGCCCTGAGTACCGCGGTAAGCGCCTCCCTGTTTGCAAAGCTGGTGCCGATGGCGCGCGCGAGGAGAAGTGCCACGGCGACATGGACCGGGTTTGCCGCGGGCAGCTGCGCGGTGAGACATGTTGCGATGTATCGGAAATCGATCTCACCGATGGCGCAGGTGGCAGGGTCTGCCGCGCCATCTGAGGTGCCATTCACCGCCCCGTCTGGCGCTGAGATCGTGAAGTCGAAGGGTGTATCCCGCTGATGCCGCTGTGCGCCCTTGGTCCGCAGGAGCCGCGCGATGATCTCCCGATCCCGGGCCGGCGTCCCTGACAGGATGCGCCGCGCCTCGTCCGTCGCCCTAAAGGCCGTCTGCGACGCGGGATGACCGCGCAGGGCCGTCGCGGTAAGGAGCCCGGCCTTCTGCGCACGGTGGAAGGTCGCCATAAGGGCACGGTGGCGAAGAACGGTCAGGAGATGACGCGTCACGCGATCGGTCAAAGTCTCCATCACGCGTCCTCCCCGGCGGGAGGAGAGCAGTAGCGACGGTTTCCCGCCAGCCAGTCCCGCACCATGCGGCAGGTCGGATCGCCGGCATCGCATAGGGCCAGCAGCCAGACGCGAAGCTGCGGCGGCAGGCTGTCGAGAGCGACACCCTTGCGGCGCGCGAACGTGATGGCAGCCCGCACGACGGTGGCGACATGTGCGGCGTGATCGTCCGCCGCAGGGTCCGCGTGACCAGCGGGCTCCGAAAGCGTGGACTGACCAGGAAGCATGCTAACCAGAGGATTGGCAGAGGTCAGTGCGGTACACGGCGTGACCGGCACAGGACCGCGCACAGGCACAATCGGAAAGGGGATGATGTTGGAAGTCGATGGCGTCATGACAGACGTCTCCTCATCGCCTGACCGGTGGCCAGGCGGCAAAACGGGGTAACTAACGAAGAAGGTGTGGGTGGCCGAGCGCGCCTATGCGCCGACGGCGCGGGGTGCCCGCGCAAAGCCGATCGACACCGGCGGCCGATGGCGCCAGCCCTGATCCGATTGGCCGGGATCATCAGCGGCGTCTGTTGGCGTCAAGCGAGGCTCGGCATCATCACCAGGTGCCAGGGATGGGACGTCCGTTCGCTCACACGTTATCCGTGCCTGATCAGCAAGGGCCGCCGTCCAGTTCTGCCCGACCCGGCGCTGGAACAGATCGCGCAGCTCCGCCATGGCGGCACCTGCGCCCGTGACCTCAAGCAGGTGGTCGAGATGCGACAGCGGCCAGACACCGCCGGCAATATCGGCGCGCTGGTTTGCGGCGTTGAGGATGACGACACGCACCTCCTTGGCATTGAGACGCCGGTACTCCTTGTAGAGAAGATCGGGCACCACGAGCGCTGCCGCCAGCATGCGATGCTTCAGTTCCGCAATCCGCGATAGCTCGTAGGAGCCGAGACTGCGCTTCACATCGACGAGATGCGCCACGTCCGTGCGCCGGTTGAGAAGCAGAAGATCGGGCGTATAGCTCTTTCGCCCGCCGCTGTCGGCGTCGAGGCTGAGCGAGCGGTAAAGGGCCGGGTCGTTCCTGTCGACGAGTTCGCTGGCGGCCCGCGTCACCGGCAGGCGCAGGTTCTGGGTCAGCACGATGAGATCGGGATTGGCACCCGCAACCAGGCTGATGCCGCGCTCCAGCAGTTTGCCCTCTGCGACCGGCACGGCCCGCAGGGCCGCGGTGACGTCATTCAGTCCGGCATCGAGCGCGCGGCCGAGCGCTTCGCGCGACAGGCCCGGCGTCACGACATCGTCAACCAGCGCCGCCAGCGATGGCGAAAGCGCCGAGGAGTCGATCCTGTGTGGGTAGACGGGCGCGGTGGCGCCGACTTCGATAGTGTTTGTCATTGTCTCTCTCCTGAGGGCTACAGGATCAACTGGGCAGGGACGCGGCACGGGTTCGCGATGCAAGCGCGTTGCGTTCACGCCCTGCTGCCCGGTCGATTGGCCTGGATGCTCGGCCTAAATCTGTGAGCGCCAGTCGGGCAGAAGCCGCTGTGTGGTGGGGAGAGAGGGAGAAGCCGCTTCCGTGCGGGAAGCGAAGCATTTAAGGGTCGACATAGCCGGGGACCTTTCCAAGGAAGGTTGCTGGTCAGGCCCCCGTTCGGTGTTGGCGCACCGGCGGGGACCGCTAAGTGTCTGCAGATGTTCAGTTTCTGCGGACACCGTCGACATAGCCCGGAGAACGCACTCCGGCAAGGGATCAGAACGCATCCGGAACAAAGAGCCCGCGTATGGTTAACGCGGGGCTTAGGCGTCATCGTCTACCTTAACAATTGGCCGAACCTGACGTGCCCCCAGTAAATTGGGCCATTTAGAACTGGAATTTTCCATTTATCGTCCCTGCTGGGAGAGAGGAGAGTTCCGATGAAGGCATCGAAGTTTAGCGAGGCGCAGATCGCGTTTGTTTTGAAGCAGGCGGAGGACGGCACGCCGATCGGCGAGGTCTGCCGAAAGGCGGGCATTTCCGATGCGACGTTCTACAATTGGCGCAAGAAGTATGCGGGTCTGATGCCGTCCGAGATGAAGCGGTTGCGTCAGCTCGAGGAGGAGAACGCCAAGCTGAAGCGGATCGTCGCCGACCTTTCGCTGCATAAGGCTATGCTACAGGATGTTCTGTCAAAAAAGCTCTGAAGCCTGCCCGCAAGCGTTCACTCGTCGACAAGGTCCGGTCCGACTGGAAGATATCCACCCGCCGGGCCTGTGCGGTCCTCAATATCGACCGGTCGCTCTATGTCTACAAGTCGAAACGCGGCGAGCAGGCTGAACTGAAGCTGAGGATCAGAGACATTTGCCAGACACGTGTCCGGTATGGATACCGGCGCGTGCATATACTGCTTAAGCGTGACGGATGGCCGGTCAATCCGAAGAGAATCTATCGTCTTTACAAGGAGATGGACCTTCAACTGCGCAACAAGGTGCCAAAGCGGCGGGTGAAGGCAAAGCTGCGTTCAGACCGGACCGCAGCGACCCGGTCTAACCATGTCTGGGCCATGGACTTTGTGCATGACCAGCTGGCTACCGGCCGCAGGATCAGGGTCCTAACGGTCGTCGATACCTTCTCCCGCTTCTCGCCGGTTGTCGATGCACGGTTCAGCTATAAGGGGGAAGACGTCGTCCAGACCCTGGAACGCACATGCCGCCAGATTGGCTATCCGGCGGTCATTCGTGTCGATAACGGCAGCGAGTTCATCTCTCGCGATCTCGATCTGTGGGCCTATCACAAGGGCGTTGTGCTCGACTTTTCCCGGCCCGGCAAGCCGTGTCAATGCCGCTTCAAATTTCCCCAGAAGTGCCGAAGTAAAATTCCCCAGTTATGCCGAGGTGGACGACAGGACGGTGTGACCATTTTTCGGCGGTCGTCCGCGCCTTGGCGGCGGTGCGAAGGCCGGCAGCGTGATGAGGGCTTTGGAGCGCACATGCTCGGGCATGAGCTCGGCGTGCTGGCGTAGCCGATAGCTTGAGCCCTCGATTTGAACGACGACCGCATGATGCAGGAGCCGATCGAGCAACGCCGTTGCGACGACGGGATCGCCGAAGACATCGCCCCATTCCGCAAAGCCACGGTTTGAGGTCAGGATCATAGCCCCGCGCTCGTAACGGGCATTGACGAGCTGGAAGAACAGATTGCCGCCGCCGGTGACGACGGGCAGATAACCGATCTCATCGACGATCAGCAGACTGGGGCGGCAGAAGAAGCGGATGCGCTCCTGCAACCGGCCTTCACGCTCCGCTCGTGCGAGCGATGTGATCATGTCAGCGAGCGTGCAGAAGTAGACGCTCTTCCCAGCCTTGACGGCCTCGACGCCGAGTGCAGTTGCAAGGTGGCTCTTGCCTGTTCCCGGCGGTCCGAGGAAGTGGACGGCCTCGTTGCGCTCGATGAAGCCGAGTTGAGCAAGCGTGAAGATGCGATCCCTGTCGAGCGACGGCTGGAAGGTGAAGTCGGAGCCGCCCAGGGTCTTGATGGTGGCGAGCCTTCCCATCCTGAGCGCCGTCTTGATACGACTGTTCTCGCGTAGTGTTAGTTCCTCCGACAGCAGGATATTGATCGCTTCCAGGGCCGACAGCTCTCCGTGCTCGATGCGGCGCACGACATGGTCCAGCGCCTCTAGCGCGCGTGGCATCTTCAAACCGACGAGATCGTGACGAATGCGGTCGATCATCGACGGCATGGCATCGAGAGCGGCGCTCATGGGCGGTTCTCCCTTGCCAGGGCCTTGCCGACGGCATCGTAGAAAGCCAGGGGCCGCTGCGGGACTTTGTCACCGATGGGCTGGAGTGTAACGCCGGCATCACTTGCCTTTGGCCCGGAGCGCTGAGCGGTGATGTTCCGTCGGTGGTCTGGCTGCACGCGCCGTTGCTTGCGGCCCTCCAGGATCGGATGGACCGCGATTAGGGTTCCGTTCTCGAAGATGCGCAACTCATTGGCAAGCGAATGGACTTCGACCAGCCGGCTCCTGGTCGCGTCCGGGACGCTGTCGGCATTGCCGCCGACGCTGACCATGCCCTCGCGCGAGATGCGTCGCTCCAGCTTCAACACCGCCCGGAAAGGAGCCAGTGGCAGCGGCCGCAGATGCTGTCTCTCTTCGGCGAAGGCCTCGTTGACCACGCGCAGCGTCGTAGCATGCACTCTCGGATTGGCGACGGTATCCAGCCAATGCCGGAGCTGGGCATTGAGGTCGTCGAGGTTGCGGAAAGTCCGCGCCAGGAAAAAGTCCTCCCGAATATAGCGGAACGGCCGCTCGACCTTACCTTTGGTCTTGGCACGATAGGGCTGGCACGCTCTGGGGTGAAAGCCGTAATGGCGGGCGAGATCGAGGAGGGCGCGATTATAGACGATGCCCTCCGTCTGGCCTTCGCCGATGACCGCGGTCTTCATCCGGTCGTAGAGTATCTCCCTTGGCACGCCGCCGATCGCCTCGAAAGCCGCCACGTGGCAACGCAGCACTGTGGGTAGGTTCTGGTGCATGACGAAGCGCGCCCAGATGAGCCGGCTATGGCCGAGCACCATCGAGAACAGCCAGACGATCCTCGGCGTCATAGGCTCGTCGGTGAAGACGACATGGAACTGGGCGAAATCGACCTGCGCCTGCTCGCCGGGTGGCGTCTCGAAGCGGACCTCGAACCCCGCTGTCGCCGGCGGCCGCACATCCCGGAGGAAATCCGTCACGGCGGTATAGCCGCCGGTGTAGCCGCGTTCCCTGATCTCGCGAAGCAGTCGACTGCCTGTAAGGCCCGGATAGGCCTTCACGCGCTCGCGAAGATAGCTGGCGAACGGATCGATCACTGTCGATCTCGGCTTCCTCGGACCATAAGCGGGAGCCTCCATTCCACGCTCGATATATTTGCGCACCGTCTTGCGGTCGATGCCAGTCTGCCTGGCGATCGCCGACACCGACAGGCCTTGTCGATGCAAATCCAGGATCATCATCGTCTCCCTCAGCTTGATCACCAATTCCCTCCTTCCGGACATCGGAAGGAGTATCGATGACGACGCGCCGCCGGTCTTCCGGGGCGCGCCCCGGAAGACCGGCTACGGCGCAAACTGGGGAAGATTCAAACGGCACTTCTGGGGAGTATTGATCCGGCGCTTGGAGAGACCCTGCAGAACAGACCATGGAAGATCATGTCAATCGGAAGACGAAAGTAGTCGCAACGGTTCTGATCAATGACGGTTGATATCAGTTCTTGTTACGAAGAAGTAATATCACGTTCGCGTCCATGTGATCTTCTTCCGCCGATATAGCAACCTGTAAAATCGCTCTGGTTGGACACATCACAACAGGTGAGCCGAGATTGCAACCTCAGTAACCGAGTTGAATCAGGCGGACGGGGGATGCGATGGTGGAGCGGATGGCCTGTGCTCCGGTTCGGGCAAGGCGTAACCCGAGCCCCGCATCGTCGGTATCGATCCGCTGGCTAGACAGCCGGGCCGCGAGTGCCTGCAACATCTCGGAATTCTGCGCAAAGGCTGTGTGCCCCAGCATGTCCGCCTGCTTCACGTCCGTCGCATCGATCACGCTGATGCCTTCACGTGCCAGTTCCGCCTTGTAGGGCCTGAGGTCCATCGATCCGAGCCTGCCGACATCCCCGGCGATGAAGGTGGAGGCTGCCAGCGCCATATCATTGCGCGAGGCATAGACCGTGAAGCGCGGCCGTTGCGCTCCCATCTCGGTGACCTGCCGCCTGAACACGTCGACATCGATATCCGGGGACGCCAGCACGACATTGCGCACCTTCGGCGAGACACGCCCGGATTTCATCGCCACGTCCCGCAGCGCCTCCATGGTCAACCATGTGCCCATCGAGTGGGCAAGCACAGTGATGTCGGCCACATCGGGGCTGCTGATCGCCTTTTCGAGCACGGCCACCAGCCCGAAGCGGGAATAGATCGTGCTTTCCCTGTCATAGACATAGTCGAGCGTGCTGCCTCGCGATGGCCATGTAAAAAGAACCGGCGCCGCATCGGCGTGAATATCATGGGTAATCTGGGCAAAGCGGAACACGGCATCGGCATAGGTGGTGTTGAAGCCATGAACGAAGATCAGAACCCGCCGCTTGCCGCCGCTGGTACGCCTGAACCAGTCCATCGCGCCGTCTTCGGTCATCTCGTCGGCTTTCGACACCACAAAGGCGGTTTTCGGGT
>NZ_FTMB01000007.1 GCF_900155885.1 Rhizobium sp. RU20A | reverse complement strand
GTGGTGAAGTGGGCGACCACGCCACAGACCGTCGCCAAGCGCTCGCTGGAAGCGCTGAAGGACAACATTGGCAGCAACACGCAGATTTACACGGTTCTCAACCAGCAGGACATGGCAAGCTTCTCGAAGAGCAACGTGTATTCGGAATATTACAACAGTTGACTCCCGCCGTCGGCAAATATGCATTTGTTAAATGTGCGCGGACACAACCAACCATGTTAACTATCAATTTTTGCGAGGAAATATAATTTATTAATTATGATTTTTTATTTTTTTAACAAAAATGTAGAGAATAACGGCAGAAATAGACAAAGGCCATAATACAATAGCCAATAAAGCTGGGATGTACTTTGCTCTGCAAACTTCATCATCCCTACTAAAGGCGACGGAGCAAAATAAGAACAGGAAACCTCCAATTGCCCACAGATAAAATATAATGTCAATTTTTGTCATATATTCCTCTCCAACATAAGGAGTTAAATTTAAATTATAAATATTAAAAATTTTTTATTGCAGGGTTATGCTGATTTTAGGAATTTACATAACGTGGCTTTAACGAATTTTTATCCGACCATTAATATGTTTGCTCAAGAGACGAGGCGATAGCAAACCTACGTTCTGTATCTTCATGCTGGACTGTAATATTCCGATTTTGAAAGGTCGTGCTATGTTTGACAATAGAGAAAAAGTCATTGTTTTTATTGATGGCGCACATTTCTACTTTGTAGCTAAAAGTCTAGATTTTGAGATTGATTTTCAAAAAGTATTGGCGTATTTTAAAAGTGAAGCTTACCTTGTTCGAGCAAATTATTACACGGCAATCGCCGAGGATCAAGAGTTCATCGGTTTGCGGCCCTTGGTGGACTGGCTCGACTACAATGGGTATCGAGTGGTCACGAAAGCCTATAAAGATCTGACCGACCCCTCGGGAAAAAAGAGAGTCAGGTCAAGCATGGAAATGGAATTAGCCTGCGATTTGTTCGAACAGATTGATACTGCGGATCATCTGATCATTATTGCGGGTGATAGCGATTTGGCGAGGCTTGTCCAGACGGCGCAACTTAAAGGGAAAAAAGTAACAGTAATGTCGACTCTGACTGGTCAGTTAGCATCTATTTCTGACGAGCTTCGTCGGAAGGCCGACCAGTTTGTTGATTTGAGTGGATTTAAGGAGAAATTTAGTCGATCTGGTCATTCAAAAAATAGAAGCTGATATCGATTCTCATGATCTCTTAAATAGTTTGCGATTTCGCTCTTCGTTTGATTCAGTGTATTGCACGAATGGAGCTGCGATGAGCGAATTTCTTTTATTATTCGAGGTGCAAATGCGCCGGATCGAACCCTATTTTCCGCTGTCACACGGTGTTCCGCGCGTTTATGACCGGCTAATCCTGAATGGCATCATCTTTGTCTCGCGCAATGCTTTGCGATGGCGCGACGCGCCGAGCGAATACAGTCTGCACAAGACGATCTATAATTGTTGATTTCCACTGAGAGCTGACCCGGTGTTTCCACCGAGAATTGACCCGCTTTTAGGTATCGTTCGTGTTTTTGGTCGGGGTCAAGTTCCTGCGTTTCTCCTTCGTTGTTTTGGGCTGATGAGCTGAGCTGTTTTTGAAGCGGAAGCTGTCGTTTCCTGTTTCGAGGATGTGGCAGTGGTGGGTAAGCCGGTCGAGCAGCGCGGTCGTCATCTTGGCGTCGCCGAAGACGCTGGCCCATTCGCTGAAGCTCAGGTTGGTCGTGATGATGACGCTGGTGTGCTCGTAAAGCTTGCTCAGCAAGTGGAAGAGCAGTGCGCCGCCTGAGGCGCTGAACGGCAAGTAGCCAAGCTCGTCGAGAATGACGAGATCGGAGTGTGTCAGACGGTTGGCGATCTGGCCTGGACGACCCTGAGCCTTCTCCTGTTCCAGAGCGTTGACCAGTTCCACGGTCGAGAAGAACCGGACCCGCTTATGGTGATGCTCGATGGCCTGCACACCGATCGCAGTAGCGATGTGCGTCTTGCCCGTGCCGGGACCGCCGACCAGGACGATGTTGTTGGCGTCGTCGAGAAAGTCGCAGCGATGGAGCTGCTGCACGAGGGCCTCGTTGATCTCGCTGCTGGCGAAGTCGAAGCCATTCAGATCACGATAGGCCGGGAAGCGCGCGGTTTTGAGCTGATAGGCCGTCGATCGGACCTCTCGTTCCGCGATCTCCGCCTTGAGGAGCTGGGACAGAATAGGAATGGCAGCCTCGAACGCCGGCGATCCCTGCTCGGTCAAATCGGCGACGGCATGGGCCATGCCGTGCATCTTCAACTGTCGCAATATGATGACGATCGCGCCGCTTGCCGGGTTATGACGCATGGCGAACCTCCGTCTTTCTCAAGGTATCGTATCGTTCGACATTGGCCTTGGGCTCATTGGTGAGCGTCAGTGCCTGAGGCGCGTCGAGGATTGGCGGCGTGAAGGATTTACCGTCGACGAGGCGATGCAGCAGGTTCAGCACATGCGTCTTGGTCGGAACGCCAGACTTCAGCGCCATGTCGACGGCTGAGAGCACTGCCTGTTCATCGTGCTGGAGAACGAGCGCCAGGATATCGACCATCTCGCGGTCGCCGCCGGGCTTCTTGAGCAGATATTGCTGCAAGGTCCGGAAGGCTTCGGGAAGCTCGACGAACGGTGCGCCGTTGCGAAGAGCTCCCGGCTTTCGCTGCACGACCGCCAGATAATGCCGCCAGTCGTAGATGGTCTGCCCCGGCCGGTCATGGGAACGATCGATGATGCGACGATGCTCACAAACGATCTGACCTTCTGCGGCGACCACGACACGATCCGGATAGACCCGAAGGCTTACCGGACGATTGGCGAAGGATGCAGGCACGCTATAGCGATTGCGCTCCAGATGCACGAGGCAGGTGGGCGTGACCCGCTTCGTATATTCGACGAACCCGTCGAACGGCCTGGAAACGGGCATGAGAGCTGGTTCTTCCTCGGCCCAAATGTCGGCAATGGTGCCGCGCATCTGACCATGCGGCGTCTTTGCCCAGAACTCCTTGCATCGAACCTCGAGCCAGTCGTTCAATGCCTCCAGCGAGGGAACACGAGGAACGGGTTGAAAGAAGCGATGCCGTGCGTCCTGCACATTCTTCTCGACCTGTCCCTTCTCCCAGCCGGACGCCGGATTGCAGAACTCGGGCTCGAACACGTAATGGCTGGCCATCGCCATGAAGCGGACGTTGACGTCGCGCTCCTTGCCACGGCCGACCTTGTCGATCGCCGTGCGCATGTTGTCGTAGATGCCGCGACCGGGAATGCCACCGAAGACGCGGAAGGCATGATTGTGGGCATCAAACAGCATCTCGTGCGTCTGCAGGAGATAGGCCCGGACGATAAACGCCCTGGAGTAGCTCAGCTTCGTGTGAGCGATCTGGAGCTTGGTGCGTTCATTGCCGATGATCGCCCAGTCTTCCGACCAATCGAACTGGAAGGCCTCGCCTGGCTCGAACGCCAAGGGGACAAACGTGCCACGGCCGGTCGTCTGCAGTTCCCGTTGTCGGTCATCGCGCCATTCCCGAGCAAATGCCGCCACGCGATTGTAGGACCCCTCGTAGCCCAAGCTGACCAAGTCAGCATGCAACTGCTTCATCGTCCGCTTCTGCTTGCGGCCCTTCTTGGATTCCGTCTTCAGCCAGGCCGATAACCGATCCGCAAAGGGGTCAAGCTTGCTCGGTCTTTCCGGAACCTGGAACTTCGGCTCTACGCCGTCAGCGCAAAGATATTTGCGAATGGTGTTCCGGGATAAGCCGGTTCTGCGGCAAATCTCCCGGATCGATAGATGCTCTCGAAAATGCCAGCGCCGGATCACGCTCAGTAACGCCATGTCGATCACTCCAGAGCCCCCGCTGAAAACACGCAGGGGACGGTTGAAACATGGGTCAATTCTCAATGGAAATATCAGGCTGCGCCGGGTCAGCTCTCAGTGGAAATCAACATGTACGCAACATGACGAGCGAGATGGTCCTCGCGCAGCGTCCGGGATTTGCGGCGCCGATGGCATCTGCGCCTAGGCGGCTCAGTCCTTCTGGGCGAGCATCGCGCGGACCATATTGCGGGCGAACCGCGTGGGTGGCGGGACCGCGCCAGCGGCCGCCGCACGGATCACCTTCAGCCAGGTTTCCTCTGCCGGCGTCAGCGCAGACGGCAGCGCCCGTTCGATCAGCGCGATGGCATCATCACTGAAGAACTGACGCAGCGCAGGCAGCATCAGCCTGTCCGCCTCGCAGCCAAGGAAGGCAGCGGCGTCGTCCACGCGATCGAGCGGAAGCTTTGCCTCGTCTTCGATGACGCGTGCCAGGACGGTGGCAATGCCGGTCTGATTGGCGGCGGGGGAGGCAAGGTCGATACCCGCCGCGGCGGCAGCTTCGAGGATCGCGTTACGCAAATCGATGTTGTTCATGTGTGTCTCTTTTCGTCTGTTGTCGATGTCTGATTTATAGCGTTGCTCACGTGGGATCGTTGCGGCGCGCGCAGGGGAGCGCAGCACGTGCGGCAGGTTTCCGACGCAGGATCGATGGCGCCAGGCCGCCTTGAGGGCGGGGTCAGGCGGCAATGGGGAATGGCTGCGTTTGACGGGACCGAGCGTATGCCGGCTTCTCAGGGGCATCCGGTTGCACCGCCCGGTGACAGGCTCTATTTCGGCGTCTCTGCAAGGATCTTTGCGACAACCTCGCTGCCGGCCCTCCCGTGGAATTGCTCGATCGCCAGCACCAGGAGATCCGTGCGGGGCATCCTCAAGAGCGGTGCCAGGTCAGCAACCATCTCGATCGGCAGGAGGCTGGTTCCGGCGACCACGGCCTTGAGTAGCTCGATCGTTTCCTCCCGCACGTCATCCCGAAGGCTCGGCTCGAACTCCCTGTCGTCGAGTGCAAGCCGGATTAGCAAGCGAAGGTGGAGGTTGACTGAACTGACCACCGGCGGCAGCAGCCCGCCCTCGGTGGTGGGCATGCCAAACAATGCCCGTATCCAGTGCGCCATCTGTTTCGCCGACCAGGCCATGAGATTCCATGGGGCCAATGGTGCCGGGAGTGCACCTGATTGACTGCCAGCATCATCGGCTCGCTCGCGGGCGCGCCTGTGGGCCTGTAGAAGGCGCAGCTCCTCTTCCGTCGGCGTCAATGCCTCAAAATGGGCGGCATCCTCCGGGTTCATGGCGGACGCCGCGGCGAGAAGCATAAGCTGCCCGGGTTCGATCTCCAGGCATTCGGCAAGACGCGGCACATGCCGTGGATGTAGCGGTGCGTCGCCCCGGAGCAGTTGCATCATGGCCGGACCTGGCGTGTAGCCGCTGAGCGTTCTAAGTTCCGCACCGGTCAAATCCATCTCGCTCATGCGCAGCCGCAGGATGGACACCAGTTTGCAGCGCGCCGGGTGGGGTGGGCGGGATGACCTCATTGCTGGTCCTCCTCATGACGGCTGTCCATGGGCGATGTCACCAGCCCATCCCGGAGGTCTTGCTCGATTAGCGTGCCGGTGTCCTGGCACTCGTCTGTCGAGGGGGTCGCATCTGCGGGACGTCGTGCTTGCGTGTTCGACGCCTTGGAGCGCCGCTTCTTTCGCTTTTTGCGCTTCCACGTCTTCAGCATTGCTGCAACACGCGGCTGGACGCGGCGCAGTGCTTCTTCGCGGTCCACGCCGGTGAGCAGGAGGGTCTCGTATTCGGTGAGGTTATGCCGCAGATAGGTCTGCAGGGTGATGCCGACAGCCATGCCGAGGCTGGCGTTGCGCCACTCCCGCTCACTGATGGAAGTCGCGAAGTAGTTGACGGCGAATTCCGGGCAACCAGGGTGTTCTTTCCTGAGATGCTGGGCGACGTCTTCGAAACTGTATCTGACCATGATGTGCTCCCGCGTGTTGCATGGAGCCCACTAACGATCACACTGATGGTCACTTAAGCAAACGCTTAAGTGTCTGTTTTCTGTGGGTAAGTCGGCGTTTGCGAAAATAATTTTCGCGTATGTGCTCCGGACGCAACAGATGGAGCCGTCCTGGTCGTGGACACGACGTCCTAGGTTTTCCGAGGAATGTCGATGGGGATGCCTTTTGGCGCCACCGACTTCCGGGGCGCGGAACCTCCCATGTGAAGCCCGAACAACCTATGGGCGACAATCCCAGTTGACGTTCCCGTTGACACTGTCAACTTACGCTCAGGTCATTCTCGCCGTTCGTCAACATTTCTCGCTTAGGCCGTTGACATATATTGATCGAGCGGACCAGCAAAGGCAACGAAATGTTGTCGGAGCTTTCCAAGAAGTTGTCGTTTTGATGTGGAAATCGCTGTTTTTCCGATGCTGTCAACTTTCGTGAGGGCTCGTAGGGTGGGAGATACCGCAAGCAATATCAAGCTTTCCGGAGGGAGCGGTAGGACAACCGGCAGTGTATCCGCTTGTCGGCGTTCGCCAGGTCGAGCATCTTCGGAAACCCTTGCTGGCCAGCGTCGAAAACATATTCGATCAGTGGTCTTTCGTGTGTGGCCGAGGGCC
The DNA here is from genome assembly GCF_900155885.1 of Rhizobium sp. RU20A. Classification (GTDB taxonomy): domain Bacteria; phylum Pseudomonadota; class Alphaproteobacteria; order Rhizobiales; family Rhizobiaceae; genus RU20A. Next base: position 206,478 of record NZ_FTMB01000007.1, on the reverse strand, counting down.
GTAAGAGAGCCTCTGGAAGAGCGCTTCGTGTTGTCACTGGACCGATCCACTCGCATCACCGGAATACATGGAGCGCTCGACAGTGGAGGACAGGCGGAGCGCCGGCGCCTTGTTTGCCGCACCTGGTTCACACGGAACCTGCCATGCCGGCTCCAGGCTGAAGGGGTGCGGCGAAGGACCGCCGCACCCGCTTTCGGTCACCTCATCGAGAGGGGCTCGACAAGTTCGTTGAGCGCACGACGGATCGTGTCGACCTCCTGCTTACGGGCGATATCGTCATCCATCGTCTCAAGGTGGAAGCGCAGCCGGTCAAGGAGAGCGATGGCTGAGCCACGGTTACCGCGCAGCCGCTGCTGCGCGGCGGTGAGTTCATCCCAGTCGTCATAGTCGATCAGCATATTCCCCTGGCTGTCCCGGTCGACCTCGTAACCCTTCGAATCGCAGTCGGGGTAATGGGAGGCGACCTCCCGGAAAAACGCCGCGCTCTTCGGGTCGTCGTTTTCGACGTCGCGTGCGAGGGTCAGGTAAAGCTCGCGCTTCGGAAGCGTCAGGCCGTGTGTGCCGGTCTTGGCAAGGATCTCCTGCGGGTAGTCGAAGCAATAGCAGCCCGAGTTTCCACCGACATTCTCAAAATCACTCATATTCGTCTCCTTCAATGAAGGTCCGGCGAAAAGCCGGGCCTATATGATCAGGAGGCGTGTTTCGATCGCGTGCATTTCTTCGTTCCTTTTCTTATACTTACTTTATAGCGCGTTCTCGTCCGCGATGCAGAAGATTGTCGGCGCCGCAGCCATTTTTTTTCATCCTCAGCGTGGCTTGCGCTCACGCGGCCGGGCTGCGGCCACCCTGACGACCGGGGTGATCGTCCTCACCGCCAGCCTGGCCCGGCATGCCTGTCCATAAGGGCGATGACATGCTCCGAGGCGGCCTCGTCTTCCGGTGCAACTTGCCCATCCAGCAGGTAGTCCAGGAAGCCGTAGGACACCTTGCGGCAGGTCAGCCCGAGACGATCTGCTACCTCAGGCGCGAAGATGAACGCGCATTCCTCGGCATCCGGAGCGATGAAGTCATCACCGGCTTCATACCTCCAGAACGGATCATTGTCGTTTGCGGCGGTGATCATCAGTCTCTCATTATTCATTGGCTGCATCTGTTCGTTTCCTCTTGCTAAGGGCTGCCGGGGTGGCAGCGTCCTTTCCAGGCCGGAGAGGATGCCGTGAGCCGTTGCGCGGCCGATGAGATGCATGAAGTCGTCATTGCGGACCTCCGTTTTTATTCATGACTTCTGTTATAGCGACGGCGTCGTGGAGATGCTGATGTGACGTAAAAAAAATCCGCTCGAGCCATGGACATTCTTCCGGCGGTGGTGGAACAGCCGGACGAGCGGCCTGGTGACGGCTCGCGTCGAACCGGACAAAAAGATGATCGCCACTCACACTGTCATTCTTCATCGGGACCGGGAGCTTCGCGATCCCGTGACGCTGGAATACGTCGAGGAGACTCTCAGGGGCTCACAGAGGCGTTTGCTCGGCCGGACTGTTGTCCGGCCGCTGATTGAGCTTGGCGCTTACCGGTGGGCTTCTGTGGTCGATTGGATCGATGTCGAGTTTGAACTTGGCCGGCCGTCGCAGCACTGGCACCTGAACGACCGGATCGAGGCGCTCACTGGCCGGAAGGAATATCCGGAGGCGCTGGACGTCGGGCCTGGTGGAACAGCGACGCGCTACCGCTTGCGGGTGCAGGAGCCTGACTTCGGGCAGCTTAGGGGCGTGTTGACGGATATCCGGTCCGAGTATGGATTTGCCGCGCCGGCGCTCGTGGTCGGTATCGAGGTGTGCATTGACGCCTATCCGCTGCGACCAAGCGAGGAGGCAAGGGCGCGGCTCCACGGTGTCCTGGTCAGGCACTTCTTTCCGACGACGTCCTTTCTTAAGGAGCCCGAGCAGTGGCCGCGGGCCTTTCCTGGCCGGAGGCGCGGCAGGAAGATCGACTACATCGTCGCGCGTCGGGAGGGCGATCCGGAAGGTGATTTCATGGCCCGTATGACGCCGGGACACGATCGACCGCCGTTCTACGATGCAACAGTGTATGTCGGACGAAAAGACGATCCACTGGCCTCCTGGCGCATTCAAAACAAGGTCATCGACAAGCAGAATCTCAAGGCGGGAACGCAGCAGATCCTGAGCGAGGCGGAGAAGCGGATCCGGATCGAAGTCTCCCTTGGCCCTGAGGGTTGCCGGAAGGCTGGATTGGGGACGTTCGATGCTCTCGGCGCCTTCAGGTTCACGCGAATGCAGAAGATGTTCTTCCAGTTCATGAAGCCGACGTTCGCAGCGAAGAGGATCAAGTCCAGGGAAACATTCATGCCTGCGATCCGGAATGCCGTTGATGATCTCGGACGGCAGCGCTTCCTGAATGCCGGTGTGCTCGGTGTCCAGATCCGGGAGGACGCGAGGGATGAGATGGCGCGCCTCCATCGCCCACGGTTGAGGAACTGGCATCTGAAGCGTGGCTCCGGGATACCCGGAAGGTCGAGAACGGGCGCCGGAGCATACGGAAGGCTGGTTGCCTATCAAGAGCTGGCGCGGGCCGTCGAGCGTGCTCTTGCCGGCCTGCAGAGGCGGATAGAGGCTGAGATGAAACGGTAAGCGGCGGCCGCGACCTGTCTATGTCCGGGGATGCCACAAGCATGAGGAGCCATCGGAGGAGGAGCCGATGTTGCAACAGCTTTAAAGCTGTTGCAAGCAATGGACCACCACTTTGCAGACCTTGCCTGGTGTAGCGACAAGTTGCTCGTGCTTGCTGCCGGCTGCAACAGCTTTAAAGCGCTGGCCCATTGCTTGCTGCTGGCCGCAACAGCTTTAAAGCGCTGGCCCATCGCTTGCTGCTTATGGCTTGTGGTCGCTGGCAGTGGGTAGGGACAGGTCGTGGTTGGCGGCGCCGGCTACCGCTGGCTTCCGATCGCTTCTGGGTATTGTCAGTTGTAGCAGTGTGTAGGGGAAGAGGGGCAGGTAGGGGAGGAAGCGCGTAAGAAGCAAGTTATCAGGCGGACAAGGCACGACCTGGACGCAGGGCCGGGAAATAAGCGAGTTGCTGCCGCCGCCGCGTCGATGGCGTTCGGGAAAAACCTGCACAGGACGTGTGTCGAGCAGCGCCTGGCGCCTGCCGCAAGACTGGAGACGCCTTTCACAGGCGCCGCGCCCGGAACGCGCTGAACAATCCTGCGGTAACGAATCAATGACTTGGAGGAAATCTACGGCGGGGCTGTTGATATTCATGTTGGCGTGTGAGCAATGGGACGTCCCTGCAGCAGGGACAGCGTCATGGTGCCGCTTCGTCCCTGTCTAACGGATGGACAGAACCAGGAGGACGAAATGAACCCAGTCGATTTTGAAGTCATGCTCGCGGTTGATCGCGCGCTCGCAGCTTTCGATTTTTCAATGGTCGCTTCTGATGAAGGCCCGACGTGCCCGAGGGTCGAGATCACTGTGCCGCACGTCTCGCTGGCGGCCCGCGAATGCGAAGCCTTTTACCTTTCGTTGAATCCTGACACGGCCGCCGATCTGAAGGCAACGGCCGCCCGCATCAAGGCGCGCGAGGCAACTGTCCGTGCCGGCATCATTCAGACCGGCCTTGAACTGATCCAGATCAAGGACAGCCTTCCTGGCCAGTTCGATCGGTGGCTGAAGCTGGAGTTCGACATGTCGAAGTCGACGGCCTGGAACTACATCAACGTCGCCGAGAAGTTCGCCGCCGCCCCGAAAGTCGTCGAGATCCTGCCGCCTGCCACGGTTTACAAGCTCGCGGCCAAGGCAACGCCGGACGCAGTCCGAACCGCGGTGGTTGACGAAATCAACGCGGGTGCGGTGCCGACGAAGAAGGAAGTTGAGACGCGGATCCGAAGGGCGAGGGGCGGCGGGTCAACGGGTGGTGTTGCAACTGAACGTGAAGCCGACGAGCGAACGGAGGCGCAGGAGAAATTGCGGACGCCGGTGCCTTCCGATCATTGCGGCAACTCGTCTTCGACCGTCCCAAGTCAGACGACACCAAGCAAGGTCACAGGCGACAAGACGACGGCGGAGCCTGGCGGGGGTGCGGCGAGCCGTGAAGCAGGCGCTTTGTCGCCGACGCAAGCAGCCGTTTCCGCCGCTGACTTTCTCCGGCGACAGCTTGGCGGTGAGTTTACTGTTCTCCGGTCATTCATCGAAAGCGCTGATATGGACCAGTTTCGGCTGGAAATGCTGAAGGTCGAACATTCGCCTGGCTGACCAGGCCGAGCGCGGCGCATTTCCATCTGTGTACGTTATCTCAGATGCCTGCGCCGCGCGTGTCCCATCGACCCCATCGGAGTTCTTTCATGCCCGCCTTACGACATCCATCAGTCTTGCGTAATCGGTGACGACGTCGTAGCTGACCTTGTCGGCGGCGGCGAAACTCCTGATCTTCTCGAAGAAGCGCCGTGCACATTCGATTTTCTTGTTTTCGAGATCGCGCAGCTTGAGGGACGACAAGGTGCCTTTCGTCTCCGCCACGAAGTAGATGTGGTGGACCGATCCTTGCCGGAACGAGATGGCCCAGTCGGGGTTGTAGTCGCCGACGGGCGCCAGCATTTCCTGCACCCGTGGCGGGTCTATCCCCACGCCTGTGGGGGATCCTACGGACCACGGAAGCGCAGGTGCTCAGAAAGGAGTCTATCCCCACGCCTGTGGGGGATCCATTCCCAACATCAGCGACAATGCCTCCCAGGAGGGTCTATCCCCACGCCTGTGGGGGATCCTACGCCTCGTGGTGCGTGAAGCATGGCTTCATGGGTCTATCCCCACGCCTGTGGGGGATCCGGCGAAGAGCGCGGAACGCTCGATTATTGGAGGGGTCTATCCCCACGCCTGTGGGGGATCCAGGTTGGCCGAAGCACGCTGCGGCCGGAGATGGGGTCTATCCCCACGCCTGTGGGGGATCCCGCTGCGGGACAAGCCTGTCAGCCGGCGTGCAGGGTCTATCCCCACGCCTGTGGGGGATCCCGGAAGATGAGGTAACGATGCTCGGCCCGCTGGGGTCTATCCCCACGCCTGTGGGGGATCCGGGCAATAGAGGGCGAGGAGCTGGCGCTGGGCGGGTCTATCCCCACGCCTGTGGGGGATCCCGAGAGGTCGCACATATGGCACGCCCGGCCGCGGGTCTATCCCCACGCCTGTGGGGGATCCGTCCACTGTGCGCCGTGGTAGTAGCGCCGGGCGGGTCTATCCCCACGCCTGTGGGGGATCCTCATGACCAGTTTCACCATGTCATTTCTCCAGGGGTCTATCCCCACGCCTGTGGGGGATCCATATCCGCCGCGTAGGCAGCAGCCCCTCGCGAGGGTCTATCCCCACGCCTGTGGGGGATCCGCGCTCAATGAAGCCAGACTTCTCCGATGCTCGGGTCTATCCCCACGCCTGTGGGGGATCCTTCTGGCAACCATCTATGAAAACGAGCCGCGGGGGTCTATCCCCACGCCTGTGGGGGATCCATACTAAACACGCACCCAAGCGCATATCGATAAGGTCTATCCCCACGCCTGTGGGGGATCCTCCCAGCGTAGGGTGGTGGTCTTGCGAATATGGGGTCTATCCCCACGCCTGTGGGGGATCCGAAGCGCCGGCCGTCTTGAGCGAGGTCCACACGGGTCTATCCCCACGCCTGTGGGGGATCCAGGCGGAGGTTGGTGCGGTACTCGCCGTGCTCGGGTCTATCCCCACGCCTGTGGGGGATCCCTGAGCACCGGCAATCGCGACAGGGTCGGGCTGGGTCTATCCCCACGCCTGTGGGGGATCCGCAGCGCCCTTGCCAACGCGTCGTGGGTACGTGGGTCTATCCCCACGCCTGTGGGGGATCCAATCGAAATGCCGATCATGTTTCACCTCTCGGGGGTCTATCCCCACGCCTGTGGGGGATCCATTTCAGCACGCTGAGTCTCGGTGTCGGATTCGGGTCTATCCCCACGCCTGTGGGGGATCCTCTGCCTCTTAAATAGCTGAAAACTCTGCGATGTCAAAGAGCGGTCAACGGTTGGTGTCACCGTTGGCAAGGGGGCGGCGGACGAGGAGCATGGCGTCGTGGGGCACGATCTGCCGGGGTGGTTCGCCGAGGGTTGAGAGACCGAGGCCGCCATTGGCGGCGCTGTCGGCGTAAGTCATCACGATGCTGCCGCGCTGGAACTGGCCGTGCCAGTCTGAGAGCACGGACCAGATACGGCCGCGCACTCCGGCGCTCATGCGCGGATGGGCATAGACGCCGGCGGAAAGCTCCAGCATGGCCGAGCCGAGAAAGCCGCGATAGCGGTCCTCCACGTCGCGCGTCAGGATGACCACCATCGGCATCAGTCGATATCCTCCGATCCTGCGGTGTCGGGGTCCTCGTCGCTGGCTTGCTTCGTCCTCACGCTTCGGCTGCCGGCGGCGCGTCCAGCGCTCGAAGCGCCTTGGGTGTCGTCCTCTTCCGCGTCCGGACCCACCAGGCGCTTGATCCGGTCGATCATGGAGGCGATGACATCCTGCTGGCGAAAGAGCCGGGCCGCGCGCCGGCGCGTCAGGCGCTCCACGGGCTCCCCCGTCTTCACTGCTTCCCTGGCGGCGCCGAAGGCGATGTCGAGTGTCACGTCGTGCCGATAGAGATCGGCGACATCGAGCACGAAGGACTGGCCGGAATCCTCGTGCACGAAGCCGAGTTGCGGAATGGTGGCGGTGCTGGCGACGGCCACGGCAGCGGCGGCGCGCATGGCGCTGGCCGCGTGGTTGATCGCCTGGTTGGGAAGATCGCCGGCATTCGGGTTGGTCCGGTCGTAGTTTCGGCCCTTCCAGGGCACGCCGTGCCGCTCGGCGGCGAGCTGGTAGCTGCGCTTGATGCGGGCGCCCTCCTGGCCGCGCAGCACCTCGATGTCGCGGGTGCGCACGATCTCGTCGAAGCGGATCGCATACATGGCGCGCGCCACCTCCATGCGGGCTTTCGGGTCGGCCCAGCGGCGAACCTGTTCGCGCGCCAGAGCGGAGGTGTCCGGCATCAGCGGCGGGGCGGTGTAGAAGCGCACCGCCCCTTCGCCGATCGCCGCCAGCGCGCAGCCATGCCGGGCAAGAAGCCTCAGAGCATCATGCGTGACGCTGGAGCCCGGGCCGAGAAGGATGATCGACAGGCCCTGATGCGGGATCTGGTAGTTGCCGGGCGCAAGCTCTCCGCCTCCGGCCGTCACGAAGCGCAGGCACCCGTCCTCCACCTCCAGCCGCCCGCGGTCGAGCCAGACGAGACCGTGCCGGTCGGTGTGGGGAATGCGCGCCTTTTCCAGGCCGAGACGGCCGACCAGCATGTCAGGCGCTCCCGGGTCGCAGCAGCAGCATGCCGTAGCCATAGGCGGTGTGCCGTCCCACGCCGCGCGCCAGCAGCCGTGAGAAAGCCGCGCCGTCGGTGACCGTCAGTTCGCCGTGGAAGGTTGCATCCGGCCCTTCGGAACTGGCTTCGCCGCCCTCCTGATCGTGCCTGCGGGTGCGCACGCGGGCAAAACCGACCATGCGGGTGCGGGCGACATCGAGCGTTGCGGCGCCCGACAGGCGCTCCGCCAGCCAGTCGCGATAGACCGCCTCGCGGGAAAGGCCATCGTCCTCGGGATCATCGGGCATCCCGTCCGGAAAGCGGCGCAGCCGCGCCACGAGGAAGGCGTCGACCTCGGCCCCCTTGCGCATGGCGCCACTTACCGCCTTGCCCTTGAGATGCAGTCGATGCTCCTCCCGGCTCCATCCTTCCAGCGGCTTCAAGAGACGGCGCATGGGCCGCGCGCGCAGGTCGAAGGCCAGCCGCCGGCCCTCCCGCCAGGTCTCCGGCATGGTGCGCAGCGCCAGATGCGCGGTGCCAAGCGCCTGCAAGAGTTCGGGCGCGGCAATGTCCAGCGCCTCGCGAAGCGCGTCCTCCGTCGCTGTGCTGTAGGCATAGAGCGTCGCGTTGCGGGCGCCGGGCGCCGGCATCAGGCGGAAGGGTTGCAGCGCGCCCTTGCCGAAGGCCTCGCTGAGAAGGTGGTGCAGCGCGCGACCCTCATCATCGCCGGTGCCCCGCAAGGCCGCCAGACGGCGCAGGCTCTGGAGATCGACGGGAAGGCTGATCAGGGTGAGGGGGGGCTTGGTCTCCTCGCTCATACGGCCGGCCCTCCGGCCATCACCACGCCCTCGACAACGGGGCGCGCCCCGCCATGCAGGCCGGAGCGCCAGTTGCGCAGATCCGGCAGGTCGTGAATGTGGTGGACGGCCGCGCCATCGTCCGGCCCTTCGCCGAGCGGCCAGAAGGCGCGTAGCGGCGCGGGCGTTTCTGAAGCCGCAGCGGTCCGTTTCGATGATACCCGGATCGCAGGCGAGGCGGGCCAGGGCACGCGTGCGAGCGCCTCATAGGCATCCGGGGCCTCGACGAACCAGTCTTCCCGCCGCGCCGGCAGCAGCGGACGCGAGGGCAGGCAGGTCTTGCGGCCGATGAACAGGGGCCGGGCCGGCCGGTGGAGCGCGGTGGCCAGGGTGTCGAGGTCGGGAGTGGCACCTTCGCCGTGGTCGCCTGCGGGCGGCGCAAGGGTCACGGCCATGACCACGCGCGCATCCATATGGTAGTCGCGCCGGCGGCGGTGCGGCGCGCCGTAGCTCGCCCCGTCGCGCCCCTCGACGATGCCCCAGGTCGTCCAGCCGCGATCCTTCTTGTCGAGCTGCGCATTCTGCATGTCCGTCAGAAGTCCGGTGGGGCTCTCCCGGTCGAGACGCGCCGCGAAGATCAGCCGGTCCTGCAGCGCCTGATGCCTGTCGCAGTCGGTGCGCTGCCAGCCGAGCGCATTGGCGAACAAGCCGGTCAGCATGGAGGCGGCCGGAAAGTCGCGGGTCACGCCCACATGGTCGATCGCCACGCCGCCGAAGGCGATCAGCGGCGCTTCGATCTCGAGGATCAGCCAGCGGCGATCAGGCATCGGGGGCATCCTTCACGGTCTTCGCAGCCCAAGTCGCGAGATCGGCGAGCGACGCCGGGGTCATGTCGGGCAGGGCGCCCCGGGTGCAGAGATGTTGCCGGTCCTCGCCGGTGGCATAGGCCTGGTCGAAGGCTTTGAGCTGTGCGGCGAGAGCATTGAGCGCCACCGGAAAGCTGTGGGGCAGGGCCTCCCGAAAGGCAGCCGCCAGCGAACGCGGCTGCCGGTCGCCGGCCTCCACCAGCAGGAGTTCGGCACGGCCATAGGGCGCGGTCGAGCCGAGCTTGGCGCCGGGCGAAACTTCCGCGATCAGGTAAAGCAGGTTGTGCACGACGCGACCAGCCAACTCGCGATCCTCGCCGCAGTTCTGAATCAGGCCGGGCAGGTCGATCACGACATAGCCGTAATAGAGGCCGGAGGTCAGCTCCGTCTCCTGGATCGTGTCGGCGCCGTTGGCGTCTTCCTCGCGCTTCAGGTCGTCGACGGCGGTGAAGTAATCGTCCTCGCTTTCGGCCGGATGCACGGTGAAGGCATGGGCGACATGCACGGGCGCATCGATATTTGCCTCGGGATCGGAGGTCACCATGCGGCCGAAGAGGGCCGCCGTCAGGCCGCCCGGCAGCTTGCTGTTTTCGCTCATAGCCTTGAAGGTCTTGTCCTTAGCCCACTCGTCCACGGCCTTCTCGGCCGCCTTCGCATCGCCGGCCGCGGCCGCGATCGCCTCGGCGCCGGCTGCGAGGAAGGCAAGCTCGGGTGCGCCGAGCAGCAGGGTCTGCCGGCTCTGCTTGCCCTTGTCGCCGCTCTTGCCATAGACGAGCCGCTGGAAGGCCGGCTCCAGCGCATTTACGATCTCGTCGGCATACCGGCCGCGCAAGGGGCGGATCACCTTTTCCGTCACCAGTTCGCGCGAGCGGAAACTGTCGACATAGCCGGCGAGCGTCTGCAGGGAATGCGGGTCCTTCTCGGCCAGGCGCCAGTGCCGCTTCAGGCTCTGCGAGGAAATGCGCGTGCGCGTCGTGCCGCCATAGACGAGCCGCTTGGCCTGCCCCGTATCGTCACGGTTGAGCAGCGCCGCCGTATAGGCATGAAGCGTGTGGATCTGCAGGAAACGGGGCGTGGTCATTTTGTCTCTCCCTTTTTCGCGGCATAGGCGGCGCGATCGAATGCGTCGTAATAGGTGTTGGCAAGGCGGCGCAGCGGCCAGACATCGTCGATCAACAGGAGGTTACGGATGTCGTCGCAGTTCACGCCGTTGCTCATGTTGGCGAACAGGAAGCGGGCGATGCGTTCCAGCGCCTCGCCACGCCAGTCGAAGGGCAGGGCCATGAAGCTGGCCAGCCGCTTTTCCGAAAAGCCGGCCTCGGCAAGCACCTTGCCGAGCGGCTGGTCGAGCCTGTGAAAGGGCGCGCGCGAGCGCACCTCGCCGCGCGGCGTCAGGAGCGCGAGGATCTTCACGAACTGTATGCCGCGGGCATCGCCTGACACGGGATGCTGCTTTTCCGTCGCCAATTGCCAGAAGGCGATCTCGCCGGGCCCCAGCGGGTCCATGCGGCGCAGACGCGCAACCGAGCCGGGGTCAAGCCGCATCAGGGCGCCGACAAGAGCGGCGGTCGTCGTCTTCGGGCTCGCATCCGTGCGGTCCTCATCCGTTGCTTGGGACGTTTCAGCCATGATCGGCCACCTCCTTCTGGTCCTGACGTTCAAACAGGTGCGGGTAACCTTCCCGCAGCTCCCGGGACAGGAGGGCGCGGCGCGCCCTGACGTCGGCGCGGTGCCGGTAAAGGGAATGGCAGGGCATATCGGGCAGCGACTGCTCGAAGAGTGCCTGCGTGCTTGCCCAGAGCTCCCTGGCAAAGGCGGTCTTTGCTGCCGTCCGCGCCGCCTCGTCCTGTGCCTCCGCCGCGAAGCGTCGCCAGAGATGGTCGAAGAAAATCGTATCGGCAAAGCGTCCCAACTGGTTGCGCGCCGCGCGCGTCAGTCTGTAGCTGTCGCGACTGATGCGTTCGGCCTCGCCGGAGGCGGCCGCAAGCACCAGCGCATAGCCGAGCGCCTTGTCAAACGAGCGGATCGTCGCGACCTGCTCCTGCGCAAGACGGCGAAGCGTTTCCTGGGAGACGGCATCGCCCCATTCGGCGGTGAGCCGCCGCCCCTCGATGGGGACAATGCGGGAGCGGTAGCCGCCGGTCTTGGAATTGCCGCGCGCCAGCGCCTGCGCCACTATCGCCAGCGGCGTATCCGCCCCCTCGAAACGGGCGCGCCGCGCCAGAAGCGGCAGCGTCCACTCGCCGGAAAACAACAGCCGCGTCAGCATCTCGTAATCGAAATCGCCCTCGTCGCCGATTGTCAGGCTCTTGCCTTCGGTCGTGTGCGCCGGTGCCCAGGGGTCCTCCAGATTGCCCTTGTTCATCTTGGCCGCGATCCGCGTCTCGCGCGAGGTGCCCTTGGTCGCGCGGAGGCGGCCATCACGGATATCGAGCCGCACGCGCCGGCACACTTCGATGAACCAGATGTCGAGCTGTTGAAGCGTCAGTTGCGCGCCCTCCGGCCAAGGCTCCAGCCATGTCAGCCCGATCCCGTCATCGGCATAGGGCAGGCTTGTTTCATCCAGAACCCGGTCGCGCGTCTCCAGCAGCACCCGCAGGTCGCGGCGAAACCATGCTCCGGGCCTCACCCGCATCGCCCTGCCTTTACCGGGCGACAGCGGCGCCAGCGTGACCATCGCCCGGGAAGAAGAGCCGCCGTTCATCCGCACGACACCTTGATTACCCGCCCCGCCATAGCCTTCGCCCGTTTGCAGCGAGACGAGCGCATAGATCCAGTCTTCGGCGGCACCCGCGCGGGCGATCATCTGCTTCAGATCGTGATTGCGCGAGGTGATCAGGAGGTCGAGCCCGTCGGCCGTCTCCACCGGATTGGCAAGCGTCACGCCCTCGGGAATGGCCGGCTGAAGAAAGGCCGGCTTCGATGTATCCTCGACAACGAGGCACCACGGCTCGTCGCGCGCAAAGCCCGGCGTCAGCCCGCGCAGCAGCGCCGCCCAGTCCGCCTCGTTCTCGGGAATGTCGCTACGCCCGGCCCGGTGAAGGGCAAGGCCCGCAAGCTGCACCAGAAACATATGCCAGCTCGCCGCCTGATGCGGCCGCAGCGCCACAAACCCATCGACCCCGTCACGCGCCAGCGCCGCGAGCACCCCTGGCAGGGTCAGCCGCGCCGGTGGAGAGATGGTGAGGAGGGGATCGCTGAGGAGATTCGTATCTTTTGTCCCGGTCATCCTTTATCCCGCCCGTTCCAGCCCACGCCGCCCATACACAAACCCCGCCTCCATCACCGAAAACCGTACCGTCTCGCCGTCGCTCTCCGCCGGCACCGGGTCTTTCGAAAACACGCCTCCCCAGTGGGCGGGCAGGGTGATGCCGGTGACGGGGGCGCCGAAGGGGCCGGTGACCGGGAGGGTGAAGGTGATTAGCGCCCCTTCCGCGCCGAGACGGGTACGGACCGTCATCTCCTCGTCGGCGAAAGGTTTTAGCTCCATGAAGTCATCCGTGACGGGAAGCCGCACATGCCTGGCCCCCTGGGCATCCGCGATGTCGCGGCCATACTCCGTACTGCGGTAGGCGGGCCAGCGGCCTCCCAGCTCGGCGTCCAGCGCATCCAGCCTGTCGTTATGCAGCGCGCTTTCCACCAGCAGCCGGTTCATGTCGGGGATCGCCCAGGCAGGATGGGACAGAACGAGCCGCCGCGTCAGTTCCGCCGCATGCAGGTTGCGATAGACCCCGCCGCCGTCGCGAAAGGCCCCGAGCCCGTTGTCGAAGGATGGTGCCGTCAGCCGGTCCAGCCCGCCCTCCGGCGTCAGGACCATGCAGCGCGCCACCTCGAAACCCGCCGGGCGCGGCAGCACATGCCGATGCAGGCGGCCGATGCGTTGGAGCAGCACATCCACCGGGCAGAGGTCGGTGATGAGGAGATCCGCATCGATATCCAGGCTCTGTTCGAGTGTCTGGGTTCCCACCACGATCGACCCGCCGACCGGGCGATACATCTCTTTGGGACTGAGCGCCGCCTCGACCGCCGCGTCCAGCAGCGCGCGATCCTCGGCGGCAAAGCGCGAATGGTGCAGCGCCGGGCCATCCGCCACTTGCAGCAGCCGATCCCCGGCACCGAGCGTTTCGATCGCATCGAATGTCTCGAGCGCAGCGCGCACCGTGTTGCGGATCACGAGCACCTTGGCGCCCGCCCGTGCTGCGGCGACCGCAGGGATGGCCGCTTCGGCGCCGGACCACCCGGCGACGAGCGTCATCGCCACATCTTTTTGCCGCTGGTCGGCCGTCCCGACGCTCCTGACCCCGCCCTTGTGCCCCCAGACGGCCGGGTAGGGCGCGGCGACGGCGGTGTCGAAGTCCGGCGCGCGCCGGGTGCGGCGGTCGGTGCCGAGCCAGAGCGCCCGCGCTTCCGCCGCCAGCGTCGCAGACATCAGCATGGCGTGCCCGCCGCGCGACAGGTGAAGATTGAGAAGATGGCTCTGGATGTTTGTCATATAGGCGTCGGACGCATGAACCTCGTCGATCACCAGCAGTGCCCGCGACAGGGCGGCCGCGCGCAGATGCGCGTGTTTCACCTGCAGCGCCGCGAGCATGGCCTGGTCCACCGTGCCGACCGCCACGGTCGCCGCCAGCATACGCCGCCCGCTTTCCGCCGCCCAGCGCGCAAGGCGTAGGGGCTCGTCGGGATCGTCGTCCCACAGCACGCGAAAGCCCGGCAGGCGCTGGCCTGAAACCGTGCCGGCCTTGAGATAGCCCGGTACGGCCAGCGCCGCCTCCGGCGCCCCGGCGCCCATCAGGCGAACGAGCGCATCATTCACCCGTTGATGGATCTGCCGGGCTGCGGCCCGGGTCGGCAGCGCGAAATAGAGACTGTCCACCAGCCCGGCCTCGAAAAGCTGCGCGAAGCGATAGAGCGCAGCCTCCGTCTTTCCCGAGCCCGTCTCGGCTTCCAGAATGAGAAGCGGATCGTCGAGCGGCCATGCCGCGGTCACCGTCTGAGCCGGGCGCGGGGGATGTCCGCCGGAAACCGTCTCGAAACACACTTTCCCGGCCATGGCGGCGCGAAACCGGCTGGCATCGAGGCCAATGTCCGCCACGGCCAGCGCCGCCTGATGGCGGGCATGATCCATATAGGCCGCATCCGCCTCGGCCACGTAGGGAAAAACCGCTTCCGTCGAGCCCAGCCAATCGGCCAGCGACACGAGCCCGCAGAATAGATGCTGGAAGGATGGCGCCGACGGCAGCGGGTCGCCGCCGGGCGCGAAGGCCGCGTCAAACCAGCCTCGCATCAACCCGCCCAGGGCCTGTGCCGCTGCAAGTGGATCGTAGCCCGCCGCCGCCACGCTCGCCCATCCCTCTCGGTCCCTACCGGTGAAGGTGAAGGGACGACCGTGATGGGCAAATGCTGCCTGCCGCAGGCCCGGGGCGACGCCCCAGGCCTTGAGCGCGGAAACATGCAGCGCCTTGGCATAAGCCCAGTCGGCAACGCCGTCAAAAAGTGCAGCGCCTTCCGCCACGTGCCCGCGCGGACAAATGCCCGGCCAGCCGGCGCCCGGCGGCAGGGCGCGGACCTGAAAGCCCGGATGCAGTTTACCGCAATCATGCAGGAAAACGACCATCGCCAGCCGCGCCACATCCTGTTCCGTCAAGGCCCGCCCGGCCGCCGTTTCCAGCCGCCGCCGCACCACTGGCAGCCCGCTGAGCGTGTCGAAACAGGCTGCGACATCGGCACAGTGATGCGCCAGATGGTGGCTGCCATTCTCCCCCAGTTTGCCCCAGGGTAACGTTAGTACTGCCGACAACGACTCTCCCCTCGTCTGCTGCAACCAAGGAGAATTATTTGCTGCTGATTCGCAACTTTAAAGCCGCTTTTATAGGTATAATTTTGTGTGCCTTTTTAAAACTGCGGGCCTGCATCAGGCTAAAATGCGGGACAGATTACACAGTCGACTGAAACGCAAAGCTGAGGTCCACTGTTGGCGAAGGCGGATTACACGCTGCCAAACCGACACGCGTATGTTAGCGTGGTGCAGTATTTGACTCGCGATACCCCGAAAGTTCGTTTATACGATCATGGTGAAATTTTCGAGTGTCGTAAGATTAAGGTTTGGATTTTAATATTTGAAGATGAAAAAGCATGCGGTGAGCTATGCGATTATCCGCTTCCAGCCTCATGTTGAAACGGAAGAATTCGCCAATGTCGGAATCGTCCTAGTCGCACCGCGTCTGGGCTATCTAGATTTCCGGATCGAAACCAAGCGTCTTGCCCGCCTGACGAAATTTTTCGACAGCATGGACGCGAGAATGGTCCGTGGTGTGCTGAGAAGCTACAACACCGAGTTGACGCGGATCCGTGATCTCGCTGGGCATAAGGGCGACGGGCAGGGGCGGTTCGAGTTCGAATTGCGCGACAATGCGGAGCATCTATTCCATGCCCTCACCAAGGACCGCGAGGGCATGATCCGGTTCAGCGATGTTCGTTTCGCGATGACCGACAGCCCGACGACAAAGCTTCAGGACCTCTTCGACTATTACGTACGGCGCAATTTCGCGGGCGCCGTTTATCGTGAGGGCCTCCTGGAGAAGCATGTTCGGGGTCTGCTGAAGATGCGCGATCTCGGCCAGAACTTTAAGCCCATGTCGTTCAGCGACGGGCTCTACTCGGCCAAATTTCCCTTTGTGGAAGTCGTTGGCGAGAAGCCGCTCAAAGTTCTCAAGCCGATCTTTCTCGGGCAGGACGAACCGACCCGCATCCTCGATCACGGCAATAAGTGGTTGTTCACGATCCAGCGCTTGAAAGACAGGCTACCGCCCGACGTCGTTATGGCGGTCGAGGGGCCAACTGATAACGGTAAGCCCAGACAGGCCTTCCGCCAGGCCGTGAAACTCTTTCAGGACCACAAGATCCGCGTGATCGATGTGCAGAATGAGGACGAACTGATCAAGGTGGCCGAAGGGACGCCTACCGGCCGAGCGCCCGCCCCACTCTTGGTTTAAATGTGGCGCTGAATGCGGGCTCCGTGGCGGGGACAGTAGAGTGAGCGCAAGACCTTATTGCTGAAATCCTCAAGCCGGCGCCTTGCTTTTCGCCGGCGTGCCACGCTTGTCATCGACTGTCGCGACCCCAACCAGGTGCTCCAGATCCAACCCCGGATAGGCGATCGCGTTCACCAGCTCCGCGCGCTTGTCGAGCATCCCCTGGCTTAAGACGCCGTAGCCGCGCGTCACCCGGCTGCCGTTTCCATGGCCGAAGATGAAGTTGAAGTCGTCATCGAGGTAGCCGGCGCGGCGCAAAGCGTCGAAGGCCCCGTGGCGAAAGGAATAGAGCGACAGTCCCTTTCCATCTTTGATGCCGATTTTTTCAAGATACCGCCCGAAGGCGCGGCTGAAGTCGGCCATCATCTGACCCCGCACGTTACGTACAGCCAGCGGGAAGAGGCGCGTGTGTCCCGCGGCTTTGATGTCTGCGATGTAGTCGAGAAGGCCGAGCCGGATGAGTTCACGATGGATTGGCACCTGTCGTCGGGAACTGGCGGTCTTCAGCGTTTTCCGCTCCTCGGCAGTGTCATCGTCATCATCGGTTTCGGTGATGTCCATGAACCAGATCTCTTCCATCTGCCGGATGTCTGACAGCATGAGCTGGGCGACTTCGGCAGGCCGGGCCCCGGAGTAGAGCATGATCAACGGCACCCAGTAGCGGTGATCCCGGATCCTGATCGATCCCGGCTTGTGCCAGAAGCGCGGTGCCTCATCGCCTTCGCAGCCCGTGAACAGCGGAGACCGGAAGAGAAGATTGAGCTGGTCGGTGTTGAAGGGAAACACCTTCTTGCGCTTGTCCTTGGCGAGCGCCATGCCTTCGGTCGGATTGGCGTCAACGTAGCCGTGCGCGACGAGCCAGCTGCAAAAGGCGCCAAGGCTGGCCAGGTGGCGGTTCACGGTGCGTGGCGTGATCACCGGTTTGCCGACCTCCGCATTGTGCTTGACGATCTGGGCGATCTTCATGCCCACAAACGCCTTGGTCTCTGCCGCCTTGACCGGATACTCCATGAGCAGCGCTTTCCACTCGCGTACGGCGCGCTTGTCGATTTTTGAGGCGGGGTAGGTGGTTCCGACATGGTCGACGAAGAGCCCGACATCCCGCCGGGCCTGAGCAAGAGTATCGAGGGTAATGCGGCGCGGGTTCTCGCGGGCGTAGACGTCGAAGAGCTCCATGATGGATTGGCCCGGCGCTGCCGTTTCGCGCGGCGCAGCGAAGGCAGGCTTGACGATCGGGTCCGTCGGGCGACCGGAATAATCGCCGACGTCCCGTTCCAGCGTGCGTTCAAGAACCTGAATGTCCGCTCGCATCAGGAGCTCCTCGAGCTCCCGGAAGGGCGCAGAGTCGTCCTCGACCAAGAGGCGATGGCGTCGGATAAAACCGCGGACAGCCTCCTTGATCAACACGAACCGCCCGTTCGCCAGGTCGCGGCGCAACGCTGCCAGACGACGGGAGCGGAGATTTGCGTCATCCTGCCGGGCTCGCTTCAGGAGCTCAAGATCGGCATATCCGTTGATCATGCTGACCATGTCGTCCGAGCGGATTTCGCCGTTGTCGATGCGTTGCCAGACCCGGGCAGCTTCGCGCTCGAAATCTGCATCGGTCGGCATCGCGCGCCGTCGTTCGGCGTCCTCCTGGAGCTTCGCTTCGTAATGCTCCCAGACGGCGACGGCCTTGTCCCGATTGGTCAGATGGCGCCGGGCCAGCATGTCCTCAAACGTCGCGTCCCATTTCTGAAGCTCGGCGTTCAGTCGGCGCTTCGCGGTCGCCTCGTCCTTCGTCCGCAGCGAGATTTTCTTGTCCTCGCTCGGGAAGTGGTCGCGAAGGTCGGCCGGGATGTAGATGCGGGCATAGTAGGTGCCGCCTTCGCGTCGAATGAGGTTGGATCGTCGTGTCATGAGAGGCTCCCGGAACAGCTTACCGGAACAGTAAACCGGAACACCTCTAGACCAGAAAGCTATTTTATGGCAATAGGTTGTGGCGTTTCAAGGGCTTGAATAAGTTTGGATTATGTTCCTGGCGCCCCAGCCATCGTCTCACAATCTCCACGCTGTCTCTGCGTGATGGCATGCGCGGGGAGCAACGGGACGATCGTCGCCGGCAAAAGGTCCCTGGCGACTATTTTTCTCTCCACGTGTAACGGATCGGGTATTCGATCGTACTATATGCATACGGCCGCATGGGGCGGAGTATGGGAAGGAGCCCGCATGGCATCGACCGATCAGGAGCCCGCAGCGGTCAGCCGTGACTGGACGCGGCCGAAGCGGTTCGACCGGAATCTGATCGTCATCGGTGGCGGATCGGCCGGTTTGGTGTCGGCCTATATCGCGGCGGCGGCCAAGGCGAAGGTGACGCTGGTCGAGGCGAACGCGATGGGGGGCGACTGCCTGAATTTCGGTTGCGTGCCGTCCAAGGCGCTGATCAAGAGCGCCAGGATCGTCCACCAGATGCGCCATGCCGATCGATACGGCCTGGAGCCGGTCGAGCCCACCGTGCCGTTCTCCGCCGTGATGGAGCGGGTACACCGGGTGATCGCCGACATCGCGCCGCATGACAGCGTCGAGCGTTACAGGGCGCTGGGGGTCGACGTCCTTCAAGGCTATGCGAAGCTGATCGACCCGTGGACGGTGGAAATTGCCCTGAACGACGGGGCAAGCCTGCGCCTGACCACGCGCGCGATCATCATCGCGACCGGCGCGCAACCCGTCGTGCCGCCGATCCCCGGCATCGAGGCGGTCGGCTATCTCACCTCCGATACGATGTGGGAGCGATTGCGCGACCGGGCGCAGGCGCCGCGGCGGCTGGTGGTGCTGGGCGGCGGGCCGATCGGCTGCGAACTGGCGCAGGCCTTTGCCCGGCTCGGCTCCGAGGTCACCCAGATCGAGATGGCGCCGCGCCTGATGATGCGCGAAGACGAGGATGCGGCGCGCCTGGTCGAGGCTTCGCTGAAGGCCGACGGTGTCACGGTCCTGACGGATCACAAGGCGGTGGCCTGCGGGGTCGAGGCCGGCGAAAAGTGGATCGATGTCGATCATGCCGGCGAGAGGCGGCGGATTGCCTTTGACGACATGATCGCGGCCGTCGGGCGCGCGCCGCGCCTCAAGGGCTTCGGGCTGGAGGAGCTGGGCATCAAGGTCGATCGCGTGGTCGAGACCAATGCGTATCTGCAGACGCTGCACCCGAACATCCTGGCCGCCGGTGACGTGGCCGGTCCCTACCAGTTTACCCATGTGGCGGCACATCAGGCCTGGTTTGCCACCATCAATGCCCTCTTCGGCGATCTCAAGCGCTTCAAGGTCGATTATTCGCTCATTCCCTGGGCCACGTTCACCGATCCGGAAGTGGCCCGTGTCGGCCTTTCGGAGGCCGAGGCCCGGCAGAAGAACATTCCCCACGAGGTGACGCGCTACGGGATCGATGATCTCGACCGGGCGATCGCCGACGGGGCCGACCGGGGCTTCGTCAAGGTGCTGACCGTGCCTGGCAAGGACAGGATCCTCGGTGCGACGATTGTCGGCGAGCATGCGGCCGACCTGCTGGCCGAATTCGTCTTCGCCATGAAGCACGGGCATGGCCTCGGCAAGGTGCTCGGCACGATCCACATCTATCCAACGCTTGCCGAAGCCAACAAGATGGTTGCCGGCCAGTGGCGGCGCAACCACATCAATGCCGTCCTCCTGTCGCTGCTCGAACGCTTCCAGACCTGGAGACGCGGATGATCGATGCGCGCCTCCTGCCGCTGCAACGCGTCCTCCTCCAGCCGCTCGCCCGGTTCCTGGCCGATCGCGGCGTCCGGGCAGACATGATCAGCCTGACGGGGTTCGTCGCCGGCCTTTGTGCCTTCATCGCCCTGTGCCTCGGGCAATGGCCGGCCGCACTTATCCTCATCCTCCTCAATCGCCTTTTCGACGGTCTTGACGGCGCTGTCGCGCGGATCGCGGGGCCGACGGATCGCGGTGCCTATCTCGACATCGCCTTCGACATGGTTTTCTACGCGCTCATCCCGCTCGGTTTTGCGCTCCAGGCACCCGAAACCCACGCGCTGCCTGCCGCGGTGCTGATCGTGTCTTTCGTCGGGACGGGCTCTTCCTTTCTCGCCTTCTCCGCCGTTGCGGCAAAACGGGGCAGCAAGGCCGCCGATTTTCCGACCAAAGGCATCTATTACGCCGGGGGCCTGGCGGAAGGCTTCGAGACCATCGCCGTCTTCGTCGCCATGTGCCTGTTTCCGGCGCAGTTTCCGGTGATCGCCTACGGATTCGCAGCGCTCTGCGCCGTCACCACGCTCATCCGCTGGCGGCAGGGATGGATCGCCTTTTCCGGGGGTGAGCGATGACGCGGCAGAGCATCGCACCCCTTCCGAACCGCGCCGGTTCAAACATCCGTGGCGAGCCGATCGAGCGCGTTGCGCACGGTCACACGGGCCCTATGCAGAAGCACGCGCATGTTGCCTTCGCTGATGTCGAGAAGCGCGCAGACCTCCCTGGGGTCGAGGTCCTGGTGAGCGCGCAGGATCAGCACCGCGCGCTGCGCCACTGGCAGCGCCTCCATCGCCGCCTCGACGTGCTGAAGGATGCTGCGTCCCTCGACATGTCGATCCGGCGTCAACGCGTCCCACAGGTCGGGCATCTGGCGCCAGCGTCCGCGCCCGTCGAAGGCCTCGGCAAGGCCGTCGCCATCGCCCGCATCGTCGAAGAAGACGATGCGACCGTCGCGCTTGGCCCGGCTGCGGGCATTGTTGACGAGGATGGCGTGGATCCAGCTCGCCAGAGAGCTTCGTGCCTCGAAGAGCTCGATCCGGCTGATCACCGAAATCCAGGTGTCCTGGACCACGTCTTCGGCCGCGGCACGGTTGCGGACGATCGCTCTCGCAAAGCGGATCATGCCGGCATTGTGGCGTCGAAACAGCTGCTCGAAGGCTGTCCGATCCCCTTCGACCAGACGCTGCAGCAGAGCCTGCTCATCCCGTTCCGCTCTGCCCACAGCCCCTCCGATCGGTGTTCGCGCGGTATCAACGGAACAATCCTGGCGGAAGTCCAGCGCGATTTCAGCGGTTCAAGCCATCGTGACCCTGAAACCGGCGCAAGCGGCGCGCTGAGGGCGCGCTGGAAATCCCCTGCAAAGGCCGAACGCGCGCGACATCTCCAAAGGGCCGCCGCCAGTTTCTCTGTCCATGACGGGTTCCCCAACGATGTCTGACGAAAACAGCAGCATGCCCACGTCCGGCAAGACCGCCTCTTCGCGCGCGCGTCTTGTGCGGTTCGCCCCTGTCGGGATCGTCGTGCTGGGCCTTGCGCTGGGTTACGCCCTCGGCCTGCAGGACTATCTCAGTCTCGGCTATCTCGCCGAGCAAAGACAGTCGCTGAGGGCAATGGTGGATGCCAACAGGGTCTGGTCCGCTGCCGTGTTCGTCGGGGTCTACATCCTTGCCGTCGCCTTCTCGTTTCCGGCCGCCTCCGTGCTGACGATCTTCGGGGGCTTCCTGTTCGGCTGGCTGCTGGGCGGCGCGCTCGTCGCCGTTGCGGCGACCGTCGGGGCGTCCATCCTGTTCCTGGCGACCCGCTCCGCGTTCGGCAGTTTCCTGCGCCAGAGGGTCGACGGGAAAGTGAAATCGCTTGCCGAGGGCTTCCGCAAAAATGCCTTCGGCTATCTCTTCGTCATTCGCCTCGCGCCCGTCTTCCCCTTCTTCGTGGTCAATATCGCCGCCGCGCTCTTCGACATCAGCCTCGGCCGCTTCGTCGCTGCCACCTTTTTCGGGATCTTGCCCGGCACATTCGCCTATGCCTATCTCGGTCAGGGCGTGGACAGCGTGCTGGTCGCCGCCCGGGCCGCCGGACGCGAGGCACATCTGTCGGATCTGGTGACGCCGCAGATCACGCTCGCATTCTTTGCGCTCGCCATCGTGGCCCTGATCCCGACCATTGTCCGGCAGGTCCGCCAGCGCGGGAGTGACGTTTGACCGCATGCCACCACCCCGCCCCATCTCGAATCCGCAGCAAAAAGCGCACCACGCTGTAACGGATCGTGCCGGAAGCAGTCCTGTCACAGAGGTCCAGAAAAAGGATTGATCCGATGTTAAAGTGCCGGGAAGTCGCAGCGCGCGCCAGCCGTCTGATCGACGGTGAACTCGGACCATGGCAACGGTTCCGCATGGAATTGCACCTCGCCATGTGCCGCCGCTGCCGCAATTTCGTCGAACAGATGAAAAGGACGCGCGACCTGACGCGGATGACGGTATCGCCGGAAGATCAAGAGATGAGCGCCGAAATCGAGGCCGCCCTTGCGCAGCGCCGATCGCGGTCGACGGGCAGAAGCTGAGCATCCGGGACGGTCGATCACAGGAATACGGGCGCCGGGCAGTGGCTCGCTCCGCTCCGAACACGGGAGACGAAACAGCATGCGTTTCATGAAAGCCATCCTGGCAGCAGGGCTCATCGCCGGAATATCCGGCCTTCAGGCGATAGCGGCGGATGCCGTGCCGAAGGACTGGCCGGCGATCGAGAAGGCCGCCTCCGGCCAGACGGTCTACTTCAACGCCTGGGGCGGATCGGAAAACATCAACGCCTATCTCGAATGGGTGGGCGGCGAAATGCAGGCCCGCTACGGGGTCACGGTGGTGCAGGTGAAGCTCGACGATACGGCCAGCGCCGTGGCGAAGGTCATCGCCGAGAAGGCCGCCGGCAAGAATGCGGGCGGCTCCGTCGATCTCATCTGGATCAATGGCGAGAACTTCGTCTCGATGAAGCAGCAGGGCCTGCTGATGACGCCCGGCTGGGCGACGTCGCTTCCCAATTGGCGCTATGTCGACGTCGAGAACCAACCGACCATTCTCACCGACTTCACCGAACCGACCGAAGGGCTGGAGAGCCCGTGGGGCGGGGCAAAGATGGTCTTCTTCTACGACAGCGCGCGCACGGATGCGGCATCCCTGCCGGACAATGCCGTGCAGCTTCTTGACTGGGCGAAGGCGCATCCCGGTCGGTTCTCCTATCCCGCCCCGCCGGATTTTGTCGGTTCGTCCTTCCTCAAGCAGGTCCTCAGCGAGGTGATCGACGATCCCGCAAGGCTCGCAAGGCCTGTCGATGAACAACGCTTCGAGCGCGACGTCGAGCCGTTGTTTGCCTATCTCGACCAGTTGCATGCCGTTGCCTGGCGCTCTGGCAAGGCCTTCCCGCAGAACTATCCGGACATGAAGCAGAAGCTCGCCGACGGCGAACTCGACATCATCTTCGCCTTCAATCCGGCTGAGGCATCGGCGGGGATCAGGGCGGGCGAGCTTCCCGACACCGTCCGGTCCTTCACCTTTTCGGGTGGCACGCTCGGAAACACGCATTTCGTGGCAATCCCCTACAATGCCAATGCCAGGGAAGGGGCGCTGCTGACGGCCAATTTCCTCCTGTCGCCGGAAGCCCAGCTGCGCAAGCAGGACCCGGCCCATTGGGGGGATCCGACCGTCCTTGCCATGTCGAAGCTGCCGCAAGCCGATCGTGCGGCTTTCGCGGCCCTTGATCTCGGCGTCGCGACCCTCACCCCGGACAAGCTCGGTCCGGTGATTGCCGAGCCGCATGCAAGCTGGATGGAGCGGATCGAGGCCGAATGGCGCCGGCGCTACGCCAGCGGCAATTGACCATGGCGGGCAGGCGGATGAACCGCGCAGCCGGGCAGGACGCCGTCGCGATCCTTGCGAGGGTGGCCGTTGTCCTGACCTTGGCCTTCCTGCTGCTGCCCATCGCCTTCGGCCTGCTGGGAACGGTGCTGCCCGCCTTCGGCTACCTGCCGGCGCTGGGCGGCACCACCTTCGGCCTCGAGATTTTCCGCGCCCTCTTCGCGACGCCGGGTCTTGCCGCGGCGATCCTGCTGAGTTTCGTGACCGGGCTCGTGGCCACGGCCCTTTCGCTCGGCCTGACGCTCGTGTTCGTCGCGGGTTTTGCCGGAACGCCCGTCATGGCCCGCCTCCAGCATCTGCTCTCCCCGCTGCTTGCCGTGCCACATGCGGCGGCAGCCTTCGGGCTGACCTTCCTGATCGCCCCATCCGGCTATCTGATCCGCCTTGTCGCGCCGCTGTCGGGCATCGACCGTCCGCCGGATATCCTCATCCTCAACGATCCCCTGGGTCTCTCGATGATCGCCGGCCTTGTCATCAAGGAAACCCCGTTTCTGTTCCTGGTGACGCTCGCCGCCCTGCCGCAGGTCGACCTCGCCTCCGCCCGCCGCCTTGCGGCATCCTTCGGCTACGGCCCCATCGCGGGCTTTGTCTATCTGCTCTGGCCGGCGCTCTACCGGCAGATCCGCTTTGCCGTCTACGCCGTCATCGCCTATTCGACCGCGGTGGTGGATGTCGCCCTGATCCTCGGCCCCAATCTTCCCGGCACGCTGGCGACACGGCTGGTGCAGTGGATGAACGATCCCGACCTTTCGGCGCGGTTCCTGGCCTCGGCAGGCGCGGTGCTGCAACTTACGGTGACGCTGTCCGTTCTCATCCTTTGGAGGGGAGCGGAACGAGCGGGCGGGCGCCTGCTGCGGTTCTGCCGGGACGGCGGGTTCCGGTTCGCGCACGACGGCGCCCTCAGCATCCTCTCCCTGATCTCGGTTGGCGCCATCGGCGGTACCTTCTTTGCCGGCATCGGCCTTCTGGCCCTCTGGTCGGTGGCCGGTCTGTGGCAGTTTCCCGATCTCCTGCCGCAGTCCCTGACCCTTCGGAGCTGGATGAGCGCCCTGCCGCGCATCCGTGATCCCCTGCTGACAACACTCGCCATCGGTCTCATCTCGACGCTGGCAGCCGTCCTGCTGTCGATCGGCTGCCTCGAGCGCGAAACGGCAACGGGGCGAAGCGGCGGCGAGCGAAGCCTGCTGCTTCTCTACCTGCCGCTCATCGTGCCGCAGATCACCTTCGTCTTCGGACTGCAACTGCTGGTCATCGGCAGCGGCAGCCAGAACCGCTTCCTTGCCCTCGTCATGGTGCATCTGGTCTTCGTCCTGCCCTATGTCTATCTCTCCCTTGCAGAGCCGTGGCGGGCGCTCGACCGGCGCTACGAGACCATCGCCACGGCGCTGGGAAGGACGCGCCTCATGGTCCTTTTGTCGATCCGGCTGCCGATGCTGCTGCGCCCCATCATGACGGCGGCCGCCGTTGGCTTTGCCGTCTCGCTTGGTCAATATCTGCCGACGCTGCTGATCGGGGAGGGGCGCATCGAGACGATCACCACCGAGGCCGTCGCCCTTGCTTCGGGAAACAACCGGCGGGTGATCGGCGTCTATGCGATGGTGCAGACGCTGCTGCCCTTCCTCGCGTTCACCTTTGCTGCGCTGCTGCCGGCCTTCCTTCACCGCAACCGGCGCGACATGGGGCTCTGATCGATGCTTGACGACAACGAAGCCGCAGGGCTGACCCTAGAGGCGGTCGATATCAGACTTGGGGACCGGAGGCTGATCGCGATCTCGCACAGCATCGCTCCGGGCGAGGTGCTGACCGTCATGGGCCCCTCCGGCTCCGGCAAGTCGACCTTGCTCTCCTTCATCGGCGGCTTCCTCGATCCGGCCTTCACCGCGCGGGGAGGGGTTTGTGCCGCCGGTGTCGACCTGCTCGCGCTGCCACCGGCCGAAAGGCGGGCCGGCATTCTGTTTCAGGATCCCTTGCTGTTCCCGCATATGTCGGTCGGTGCCAATGTGGCCTTCGCCATCCCGCCCGATATTGGGGACCGGCGCGAGCGTCGGCGCATGGCGGCCGACATTCTCGCCGACATGGATCTTGCCGGGTTCGACGATCGCGATCCGGCTACACTGTCGGGTGGACAGAAGGCGCGTGTTGCGCTGGCCCGCGTGCTGGTCTCGCGACCCCGCGTGCTGCTGCTCGACGAGCCATTTTCCAAACTGGACATGGCGTTGCGCGTGCAGATGCGCAGCCTGGTTTTCGGAAGGGCCCGGGCCGCCCGGCTGCCCGTCATCCTGGTCACCCATGACGATGCCGATGCCGAGGCGGCCGGCGATGCCGTGCATCGCATCGTGACGGACGGAGGCGGGAATGGCTGAGGCGACGGACATGCCGATCCTTCTCGTCGGCGGCGGTCACGCGCATGTCGAGGTTGTCAGGCGCCTCGGGCGCGGTCCTGTCGGCCGCAAGATCATCCTCATCTCACCCGCGCGACACGCGCCCTATTCCGGCATGCTGCCCGGCTATGTGAGCGGCCGGTATGGTTTTGCGGATTTCCATATCGATCTCGATGCCCTGTGCGCCCGCTGCAACGTCACCTTCCTGGCCACCTCCGCCGGCGGGATCGATCCGGACAGGCGCCAGGTCAGCCTCGCGGACGGGCAGGTTCTCGACTATTGCCTGCTGTCGATCGATATCGGCTCCACGCCGCAGCTGCCCGCCGATGTGTCGGGCGGACTTTCGGTCAAGCCGATCGCCAGCTTCACGCAGCGCCTCGCACACCTCGATGCGCGCGTCGCGCAAAGCACGGGACGGCTCCGGCTGGCCGTCGTCGGTCAGGGCGTCGCCGGGGTGGAGATGGCCTTTGCCCTGCAAAGGCGCTTCGGCGCAGGCCGGGTCGACATGCTGCTGGTCGGGCGCGCCGACGCGGTCATTGCCGAGCGCAGCCGCCTTGCCCGCGCGATGGTGCGGCGGGAACTGGCGCGCGCCGGCATAGCCCATCATCAAGGTTTTGACGTCATCGGCTTCGACGCCGGAACGCTGCTTGCCCGCGACGGGCGGACCTTGTCCGTCGACGACGTGGTCTGGACGACCTCGAGCGGGGCACCGGCCTGGCTTGGCGGGACGGGTCTTGCGCTCGATGCGGGCGGTTTCATCCGCGTCGACCAGGCCTTGCGGTCGGTCTCCCATCCCGATGTTTTCGCCGCCGGTGACGTCGCCAGCCTGCCCGATCCACGCCCCAAGGCCGGCGTCTTCGCCGTACGGCAGGGGCCGGTGCTGGCCGACAACCTCCGCCGCTGCCTCGCCGGAGAAGATCCGCGTCCCTTTCGGCCCCAACGCCAATGGCTGGCATTGATCGCGCTGGCCAACGGACGGGCCATCGCCGACAAGTGGTGCCTGGCCGCCTCGGGACGCTGGGTCGCCAGGTGGAAGCACTGGAACGACAGCCGGTTTGTCCGGCTGTATCAGGATCCGGACGGGCAGTTGAGCGGATCGGCGGGAAACAAGCAGCGATGAGAGCCTGAGCGCCCGCAACACGCATCGCGATCGCCGCCGCCGTTCACTGTGCTCTGGCGCGCCCGACCTTCTGCAGCACACCGACGACGATCAGCACGGAGAGCAGGAAAATCGCGCCGGAAATGGCGTAGATCACCGGTGAGGCGCCGGAATTCATCTTGCCGAAGAGCACGACGGGCAGGGTGTTCTGTCGGCCGGACAGATAAAAGGCGCGGGTGAATTCGTTGAGCGACAGCAGAAAGGCGAAAATGAAGGCGCTTGTCAGGCCCGGCCGGATCAGCGGCAGGGTGATGTCGCGAAACTGCCGCCAGCGGCTGGCGCCGAGGTCGTCGGCCGCCATCAGATAGGACGATTTGACCGCCGAAAAGCTCGTGAGGATGACGATGAACGCAAAGGGCATGGCCCAGAGCAGATGCCCCGCGATAACGGTCATGGCCGAACTCTTCACGCCCGACTGCGTGAAGATTGCCGACAGCGCCAGCCCCTGGATGACGCCGGGCACGAACATCGGCAGCACCATGGCGAGGAACCAGACGCTGCGCGCCCGCTTCAGCTCGAAGTAGGACAGCGCTGCCAGAAGCGAGAGCAGCGTTGCCAGGATTGCCGTGAAAAAGGCGATGATGAGCGATTGCCAGAGCGCCTTGATCAAGGCGGTTTCATGGGGCAGCGCCGCATACCAGCGCAGCGTCAGGTCCGAAAAACCGGGCACGCCCGGCTGCAGCGAGGCGTTGAAGGAGATGGCGACGAGATAGAGCGGCGGCGCGTAGATCACCAGAAGCGCGAGGATCGCAAGCGTCCAGATGAAGAGGCGGTTGAAAAGACCTTCATTGACCATCATTCCGCATCCTCCCCGAAGAGGCCGGACAGCTTGAAGAAGGCATTTCCGATCAGCACCATGCAGAAGATCGTGATGAGCATGACCACCGAAATGGCGAAGGCGAGCGGATAGTTGGCCACGCGCATCACGTCGTTGATCATGACCGAGACGATCGACGCGCCGGCGCCGCCCAGCATCTGCACCTCGGTCGAGGAGCCTGCCACCATCACGAAGACGAAGAGAAAGCCGGCAAAGAGGCCCGCATAGGTGAGCGGCACGAGGATGGTGAAGAAGGCA
Organism: Rhizobium sp. RU20A; assembly: GCF_900155885.1. Taxonomy (GTDB): domain Bacteria; phylum Pseudomonadota; class Alphaproteobacteria; order Rhizobiales; family Rhizobiaceae; genus RU20A. The sequence continues at coordinate 178,161 of NZ_FTMB01000007.1, read as the reverse complement.
CGCCAGAAGCCGGCGCCGAGATCGCGCGCCGCCGCCATCAGTTCCGGCGGGATACGCCGCATGGAGAGCAGCAGCGGAAAGACGGCAAAGGGCAGGTAGGAGGCGATGAAGCCGATGAAGACGGCGAAATTGCTGAAGAGCAGCCAGTCGAGCGGCGCGCTGGTGATGTGCAGCGCCTGCAGCGTTTCATTGATGACACCGGTCCGCCCCAGCACCAGCCGCCAGGAAAAGGAGCGGATGAGGTAGGAGGTGAAGAAGGGGATCGTCATCAGCGCCAGGAGCAGCATCTGGACGCGCGGTCCGGCCATGACGTGAATGGCATAGGACAGGGGGTAGGCGAGCAGCACACACAGGAGCGCAGCCCCGAAGGATTTGGCCAGCGTCGAGAGGATCACCGTCCAGCGGCCGGCGTCCAGGATGCCGGCATAGCCGGCAAGGCTTAGATCCGGCTTGATCCAGTATGTGGCGGGATCCCAGGTCCAGAAGCTCCAGAGAACGACCAGCGCCAGCGGAACGACGCCGATGAGGGCGACGACGGCAAGTGGGGGCGCGATGAGGAGCGTTCGTCGGAAGGGCATGGCAGGTGTCCCGTGCTAGTGGAATGAATTTGACATTTGATACCCAACTGCAGCGAACTCGCGGATCAAATGTCAAATTCAAAAATTCCACTAGAATCAAATAGTTGCTAGTGGTCTTTTGAGATTTTGACATTTGCTCTCAAGGGCGCCGCGGACGGTAGCAAATGTCAAAATCAGACCACTAGGTGGCTTGGCGGGCGACGGAAACCGCCGCCCGCTGTCGTTCATTCAGGCATTGCGCAGCTTCTGCCACCATTCCTCATAGAGCTGGAAATTGTCCGGCCGGGTGTTCTGCCAGTACACCTTGCCGGCAAACTTGGCCTGCACGTGACTTGCGAGCTTTTCGACCTCGTCCGCCTTGTATTCGTCGGGATGGGCCTTGGCGTATTCGAGGTTCTTGTCGGTCGGGACCATGTAGCCGCGCGTGGCGCCCAGTTCGCAGCCGTAGAAGCCGCCGAGCAGCCCGTTGACGAAAGCGTGGGCCGCATCGGACGTGCCGCGATCGACCGCGCCCTTCAGGAGCACCGTATTGTTGCCCCAGCCCTCATAGCCTTCCACAGGGGCGGCGTATTCGACCTGAAGCCCGCGCTTGCGGCCCTCATAGACGATCGGCTCCCAGCCGGTCATGGCGTCCACTTCTTCGTTGGCAACGAGCTGCACGCCCTGTTCCCAGCCGTTCCAGAAGGTGCGGAACTGGCCGTCCGTCTTGTGCTTGATGAGGAATTCCATGACGAGGCCGAGTTCGGACTCGCTGAGGTTGCCGGGATCCTTGATCGGCTGGTTCTCGGCTTCCTTCAGATACATGGCCGTGAAGATCGCGCTGTTGATCCACGCATCCTCCATGGCGACGCGGCCCTTGAGCTTGGGATCGAAGATGACGCCGTAGCTGTCGACCTTGCCGAGCTTGTCGGGGCGGTAGATGATGGAGTCGGCATTCACGACGGTGGGAATGCCGATCTGTTTGCCGTCGAGCTGCAAATAGGGAATGTCCTTCGCCCACTGCCAGACGCTGGCATAGTTCGGGATCTTGGAAAGGTCCCAGGCGGCGATGTGACCCTGCCGGGCCAGTTCCTTTTCCGCGCCGCCCTGGAAGCCGCCGACGTCGAAAAGATCGTTGGCATTGCCGGCGGCCAGACGCGCAACGACCGGGCCGATATCATTGCCGTTGTCGGTGAACTCGGGCGTGACGCCCGTCAGTTCGGCGAATGTCTGCCACTTGTCGGCGATGTCGAGCGTCGCCGTCGCCCAGAAGGCGACGGACATCTCCTGTGCCATGGCCCGGCCGCCGAAGCCGAGGCTTCCGAGGCCGAGTGCCGCGCCGCCAAGCCCCACCCCGCCAAGCCCCATGAGCTTGAGCATGTCGCGGCGGCTTGCATTGCTGGAGAGAGGGTTCGATGTCTGCTGTCGTTGCATGGTTTCATTCCCCTTTTTGATCCGCCGCGTTATGCGACCGCGGTCGGTATGGTCGAATTCGGAATTGCCATGGCCGCGCCCTCGGCCAGCGCGAGCGATACGGTGCTGCCCACGGCACTTCGGGCAGCCGGTGCGTCGCTCGGCACGGAAAGCACGACCTCCTGCCCGTCGGCGAAGCCGAGCCTGAGATCCGTGGTCAGGCCGCGGAAGGTCACGTCCCGCAGCGTCAGCGTCAGATCCCCCGGCCCGTCGGGCACGCTGACGGAGAGCCGGTCCGGACGAAGGGCGACCACGAGGTCAGCGCCGCCGGCCGGAACGATGCCGGCGAGCGGAACCGGCTGGCCGGCGACGATGGCGAGGGAACCCGCCGCCGCCGTTTCGATCCGCTCGGGCTTCAGCAGCGTTTCGATACCGATGAAGCGGGCAACGAAGGCATTGGCAGGCCGCTCGAAGAAGCGGGCGGGTGCATCGACCTGTTCGATCCGCCCGCGATGCATCACGGCCATGCGGTCCGAAAGGCTCAAGGCCTCGTCCTGGTTGTGCGTGACGAGAATGAAGGTCGTGCCGGTCCGTTTGTGCAGTCGACCGAATTCGTCGCGCATCTGCTGGCGCAGCCGTTCGTCAAGACCGGTCAACGGCTCGTCGAGGAGCAGGATGCCTGGCTCCATCACGAGCGCACGGGCAAGCGCAACGCGCTGGCGCTGGCCGCCGGACATCATGCCGATCTTTCGCGGGCCGAAGCCGCCGAGTTCGACGAGATCGAGGGCATCCTCGACCTTCTTCGTGAGAACCGCACCGCTGAGGCCACGCAGTTTGAGGCCATAGCCGATATTCTCGGCCACCGTCATATGCGGAAACAGGGCAAGGTTCTGGAAGACCGTGTTGACGGGACGGCGGTTGGCGGGCACGTCGAGCACGCTCTTGCCGTCAAAGGCGATATCGCCCGTGGTGGGCCGGTCAAAGCCGCCGATGAGCTTCAACAGCGTGCTCTTGCCGCACCCGGACGAGCCGAGCAGCGTGAAAAATTCGCCGGCGGCGATGGAAAGATCGATGCCGCCAAGACCGGCGACGGGCCCGAACATGCGCGTGACGCCTTTGATGTCGATGGCGATCGCCATGTCAGCGGCCCTCCTGTCCGGTGGCGGCGGGCGTATCGCGCAGAACCATGATGCCTTCGGCTGTCACCGTCATGGTCTGTCCGATCTGGACGAGGCTCGTCGTGGTCGGTTCTTCGACAAGGGCGGGGCCGGCTATTTCCTCCTCGAGCGGCAGACGGTCGCGCTCATAGACCGGGCAGTCGCGCCAGCCGATCTGTGACCCGAAATAGACGGTGCGCTGGCCCTTTTGTGCGGCTTCGAGGGACTTTCCATCCCGGTCGAGCGCCGGCAGCGTAATGACAGGGCCGTTCAGAACGGCTTCGAGATGCAGCGTCGTGATCTCGATGGCGGCGGAGGGCAGGCGGAAGGTGTAGGCCTTCTCGTGGGCGGCATGGAACCGTTCCGAGAAGGTCTCGACCGTATCGGCCGGTTCGAAATCGGCCACGACCCCGTGTTCCTGCCCGCGATAGCGCGCTTCCAGCCGATGGGTCAGGCGGATCGGCGCCGCATCGCCCTTGCCGAAATAGGCGACGGCCTGCCGTCCGAGGGTCGCAAAACGGCGCTGCGCCTCGGGGAGGGCGGTAGGCGAGAGGGCGGAAAACCAGGTGGCGCGGAAGTCGGCACGCGGCTCGGCAGCCAGCATGCCCCAGGCGGAGAAGATGCCGGAATGCGGGGGAACGATGGTCGCCTTGACCGAGAGTTCGCGCCCGAGCCGGGCGGCAAGCGCCGGCCCCGCGCCGCCGCTGATGACGAAGACGGCGTCGCGCGGATCGTGGCCGCGCTGCACGGTCACGAGCTTCAGCGCGTTGATCATGCTGGCATGGGCGATTTCGACGATGGCGAGGGCGGCATCCTCGACGCTCATCCCGAGACGGTCGCCGACCGTGCGGATGGCGGCGGCGGCCTTTTCTTTGTCGAGCTGCATGGAGCCGCCAGCAAAGCTCTTCGGATCGAAGATGCCGAGCGTCAGCAGCGCATCGGTGATCGTCGGCTGCGTACCGCCGCGGCCGTAGCACGCGGGGCCCGGCGTTGAGCCGGCGCTCTGCGGACCGACGCGCAGCGCGCCGCGCTCGTCCATCCAGGCGATCGACCCGCCGCCCGAACCGATCTCCACGATATCCACGACCGGGACCTGAACCGGATAGCCCGGCGCGATGCGGGAGTGTTCCAGCTTGTATTCGACGTTGAGCGTCGGCCGGCCGTCGTGGATCAGCGAGCATTTCGCCGTCGTGCCGCCGACATCGAGATGCAGCACTTCGCCCTCGCCGAGGGCAAGACCGATGCGCGCCGCGCCCGCCACGCCGCCGGCCGGGCCGGATTCGACCAGTGTCAGCGGGCTGGCGGTCGCCTGATCGAAGGTGGAGATGCCGCCATTCGACTGCATGGCGTAATAGGGGCAGGTCAGATCACGCCGGGCCAGCGCCGCCTCCAACCGCTCGAAGTAGCGGCGGATGATCGGCTGCACATAGGCATTGAGGACGACCGTGTTGGACCGCTCATATTCCCGCCATTGCCGCGAGACCTCATGGCTGGCGCAGACGGTCGCCTCCGGCAGCGCTTCGGCGACCAGCCGGGCGCAGCGCTCTTCATGGGCGGGATTGGCATAGGCATGCAGGAAGAGAATGGCGACGGCCTCGATCTTCTCGGCCTTGCAAGCGGCGATGATGGCGGCGACATCCTCTTCGTGAAGCGGGGTGACCACCTCGCCGGCCGCAGTCAGGCGCTCGCGCACCTCGAAGCGCAGACGGCGCGGCACGAAGGGTTCGGGGCTGTGGAATTGCAGATTGTAGAGGTCCGGCCGGTTGCCGCGACCGATCTCCAAGACGTCGCGGAAGCCGGCCGTGGTGATAAGGGCGGTGCGAACGCCCTTGCGCTCGGTGATCGCATTGATGACCGTGGTCCCGCCATGGGCGAAGAAGGTCACATTGCGCGTGGCGAGGCCATCGGCCGCTTCCGAGGCGGCGATGGCGTTCAGCACGCCTTCCGACTGGTCGTGGACCGTCGTCAGGCTTTTGGCGGTAAAGAGCGCGCCATTGCGTTCGTCATAGCCGACAAGATCGGTAAAAGTGCCGCCGACATCGGTTGCGAGTCTGATCATGCGGCGTCTCCTGCTGTGCCGTAAACCTCCCTGGCGCGGGCCTCCGTCAGGAACCCGTTGCGAATATCCTCGGCAATGCGTGCCGGCTCGCGCTGCTTCGGGTCGCCCCAGCCACCGCCGCCGCCGCTGACGATGCGCACGACATCGCCGCTCACGAGATCGAGATGCGCGATCCGGCCATGACGTTCGACCGCTCCGCCGGCGCGGGCGATTTCCAGCACGTTGACCGTACCTTCGCTGCCGCCATCCATGCCCCAGGGGGCGACCTTCGTGCGGCCGAAACTGCCATAGGCCGTGGTGTCCGCGCCAAGGATTTCGTATTCGCGAAGGACGCCATAGCCGCCACGCCGCCGGCCGGCCCCGACGCCACCCTCCACATTGAAGCCGTAGCGGCGCACGCGCAGCGGAAAGCGCGCCTCGATCACCTCGACGGAATAATTATAAGTGTCGCCATCCGTCAACGCGATGATCGCGCCCGCGCCATCCTGCGTCGGGGTCGCGCCCCAGCCGCCATGCTGCGGCTCGATGTGAATGAAGGGTTCGCCATGCGCATCCTTGCCGGCGATATAGACCACGCAGAGGCTGGAATAGGAGCCGGCCGAAAAGCGCTCCGGCTTCAGCGGCGCCAGCGCTTTCCACATGAGTTCGGAGGCATGCACCGAGCCTTCGTAATACCAGCCGGTCGGCGAGGGCTTTTCGGCGGTGAAGATCGTGCCGGGTGGGCAGATCACCGTCAGCGGCCGGAACCAGCCTTCGTTGGAGGGCGCCTGTGGGCCGACAAGCGCCTTGACGATCGTCTTGACGGCCGATTGCAGTGCGCCGCGCGCGCAGTTGATCGGCCCGGCGACCGTGGGCGGGCAGCCGGTGAAGTCGGCGACCAGCCGGTCGCCCTCGATGGTGACGGCCACCTGGATGGCGATCGGATCGTCGCTCACCCCGTCGCCGTCGATGATGTCGCTGGCTTCATATCGCCCGTCGGGCAGGGCAGCGATGGCCGCGCGGGCCTGCTTTTCGCTGGCGTCGAGCAAGTTCGCGAAGGCCGCCAGAACCGTTTGCGCCCCGTATTTCGCCGCAAGCTCGCCGACGCGCCGGTCCGCGACGCGGACGGTGGCGATCTGCGCATTGAGGTCGCCCAGCGCGATCTCCGGCATGCGGACGTTTTCGGCGATGATATGCAGGATGTCGTCGTCAAAGGCGCCGGCCCTGACGACCCTCACGCCCGCCAGCCGCAGCCCTTCCTGAAAGACGGAGGTCGCGTTCGGCGCGAGGCTGCCCGGAACGGAGCCGCCGACATCGAGATAGTGGGCCACGTTGATGGCATAAGCGACGATCCGTCCGTTAACGAAGATCGGCTTGACGATCGCGAAGTCGCACGAATGCGTGCCGCCGGCATAAGGATCGTTGGACAGGAGTATGTCGCCCTCGACGAGGCGCGGCCCGAAGCGGTCGATCAGCGCGCGGACCTGAAAACCGAAGGTGCCGGTAAACAGCGTGATGCCGTTCATCTGCGCCACGAGCTCGCCCTCTGCCGTCAGCAGGCCGCAGGCAAAGTCGAGAATTTCGTAGATGACCGGGCTCATGCTGGTACGCGCCATGACGAGACCCATCTCATCGACGGTCGCCATCAGCTTGCCTTCAATGATCTCCTGCGTGACGGGATCGACGGTGCGGGTACCGGACAGCATGCATTACCCCTCTTTTTATAGGGGCACTATGCGGCGAGATCGGTGGGGGGTGAAGCTGACCAGATGGGTGGGATGGGGCGTCCCATGACCTACCCGATCGGGTAGGTCTCTCCTCAGGCAAGGATGCCGGACTGGCGCGCCGCGCTGACCGCCGCGGTGCGGGTTGTGACTTTCAGCTTGGCGAAGATGTTGCGCAGGTGAAACTTCACCGTGTTGTCGCTCAGCGACAGCCGGCGGCCGATCTCCTTGTTGGCGAGCCCTTCGCTGAGAAGGCGCATGACCGCCTCTTCGCGATCCGTCAGTGCGCTGGCTGACGGGGCACCGGTACCCGCAGCGCCGCTGCCATCCAGGGTATCGGCAAGCACCAGGTCCAGCCGTTTGCGGATCAGGTCCGGCAGATCGTGATCGCGCGCCAGCGCTGTCAAGCCTGCGATGAAAGCCTGGCCCTCCAGCGTCACCAGGGCACGGTAATCGGCCAGCGGTTGCGTCAGCAGCAGGTCGCAGAGCCTCTCCGCCGCCGCCACGCTCCGCCCCTCCGCCAGCGAGAGGCGGATATCGACGAGATCAAGTTCCATAGCACGGACCGCATGGGGCTTCTGCCTCTGCTGGGTGATCAGCCGGGTGAAGGTCGCGCGTGATTTCAGGAGATCGCCGGTCTCAAGGTGGATACGCGTCCACAGGAGCGCCGGGACACCCCCCCGCAGGCGGATCGAAAGATCGTTGGCTGGTCCGTCGCCGGCAAACCGCGCCCCCAGCCCGTTGGCTTCCGCAAACCGCACCGCCTCCTCAAGGTCACCAGTGACAAGCAGCAGGCCTGCCCGTTCGGCATCGATTAATCGCGTCAGGCGGTCGAACCCCCGGCGGCGCGCGACGGCGCGGGCACGATCCATGGCCTCATGGGCAGCGATGATGTCGCCTTTTAGCCGCAGCATGCGCTGTTGGGCGGTAAAGCCGGCCGCCAGGAGATCATGCCAGGCATCGTGGCGTTCCACATGGGGCAGGGCCCAGTTCAGCAGCGCCTCCGCGGCCGGAATATTCCCCCTTGCGGTCAGCAGCTCTGCCTTGAGAACATTCGCCATGGCGTCGAGGTCGCTTCCCCGGCCCATGAGCCGCACGGCCTCGTCAGCGAGGGCGTCATAACACTCCTGTGCGGAGATCACGTCGCCGTCGAAATATGCGGCCTGCCCGACATGAAGGTAAAGGTGGATTGCCCCGAATTCCGCCCCACCGTCGCGAAAGGTCTGCATGGCGAGCCGCCCGTAATGCTGGGCACGCTCGAGGTCGGAGCGGATCAGGAAATTGTAGGAGAGCATGTTGAGCGACAGACCGCGATGCACGAGCGTCAACCCGCCCTCCCGCAGGAGATCGGCCTCCAGCGCGGCAAGTTCGGCGGCGCTCACCCAGCGGTCGGTGTAAAGCGCCAGGAGAACACCGATCACGCGCAGCGCCTGGGCCACCCCTTCATTCCCGACATCAGGCGTCTTGCGTGCCAGTGCCATATAGTGATCGGCCGCATCCAACTGGCCGGTCTTGGCGCTGACGACCGCAAGGCCGAGGGTCGTCAGCGGGTAGCGCTGCAGATCGACCTCTTCGGCCATGTCTGCCAGCCGGCGAAACAGGCCCGGCCCGCCACGCTTCGTCATGTAGACCCGCTGCCAGCCGCCGCCGGCCTCAATGATCTCGGCGGCCAGCGCGGCGGCGCCGGCAAGGAAGGCATGGTCCACGGCGGAAAGAAGATCGCCCTCCTTTTCGAACCAGCGCGCGGCCCGAACCAGCCGCTCGCGCGCCGGCCGCCCGGCCTGTTCCGCCGCCTCGCGCAGATAGGCATTGAACACGGGATGGCAGCGCATCCAGTGGCCGTCACGATCCAGTACGGCGAAGGGCAGCGCGGAATCGCGCAGCATGCCGAAGGCGTCTGCCGTGTCAAAGTCGCAAACGGCGGCGACAAGATCCCGGCTGATGGCCGGCAGGCAGGCGGTTTCCATGAGCAGGCGGCGCAGCGCTTCGGGCAGGCCGGAAAAGGCCTGTTCGGCGAGGTAGCGGCCCATGTCCTCGTTATGACCGTCGAAAGCTTCGAGAATGGACCTGCCATCGGCGCCATCGTCCTCGACCAGAAGCCGCATCATCTGCAGCGCCACGGCCCAGCCTTCGGCGCGGCGGTTGAGTTCGATGAGGTCCTCGCCGTTGAGCCGCGCCCCGCTGCCCGCAAACAGCGCCTCAGCCTCCCCATCGGAAAAGGCGAGCTCGGCGACCCCGATCTGCCGGAATTCATCGACAAGTCTGAGAGCGGACCGTGGCAGATGCGGCGCACTGCGCGAAACGATGATGAATTTGATATGCGAAAGCTCGGGCCGGGCCAGAAGCCGCGCCAGCACACTCTCGTTCGCATCGGTCTGCGCGAGGTGGTAATCGTCGATGAAGAGAGCGACAGGGCCGGGCAGGCGCTCCAGCCGGGTCACAAGAACGGCAAGCATCGTGGCGACCGACAGAGATCCGCGATCGGACTCCACCGCCGCGTCCGTCGTCACCGCGTCAAGCATTTCGATCAGCGCCAGAAGAAATCCCGTCTGGTCATTGTCATCGGGATCGAGCGAGACCCACAGCACCGTCAGCCCCGCTTGCGCCAGATGCGCGTACCACTGCGCCGCAAGCGAGGTCTTGCCGTAGCCGGCCGGCGCGACGATGAGGTTCAGGCGCCGCAGTCGCGTCTGTGACAAGGTCTCCAGCAATGCACGCCGCGCGATCTTTCCCTCATCGAGCGGCGGCCTGAACCGGATCTGCTTGCGGTGCGACGTGTGCATGGGGATGTCTTAGAGCATAATCGGACCGGAATGAAACGAGGATCGACCAGATTATGATTCAAACAGAACTGCCTGGAGCACCGATCGCATTCCATCAGATATGTGCTCCAACACCTATGCGCGAAAAGACGAATGGACGCGATCAGGGCGGCCTTCGCCGGTTGCGGTCGCCTCACCGGATACCGCCGAGGCCATGATCGCGGCCGGCAAACGGGACCATCCGATGACGGACAAGGCCCGTCATCCATCGTTCCATCACAGGCCCCGAAAAACTGCCACGTCCTGCGGCTTCAGCGGCGAGGTGCCGAGCACGGTTTCGGCGCCTTCCGGCAGCGGCCAGTCTTGCGTACCGTAGTTGAAGGCGAAGGTGAGGTTGCCGCGCCGGCGCAGGCGGATGAAGTCCGGTACCGGCATCGTCGCAAGTCCCGCAGCCTCGGCCGCCAGGGCCATCGTCGCGCCGAGCAGCGCCTCGTCCGGCCAGCAGGCAAGGTAAAGGCGGTTGCCGGACCGGACCAGCGCGGGATCGCCGTTCTCGAAGCGCGCAAGCGTCTCGGCCGTCGCCTCGACATGCTCGCGCCAGCGTACGGCGGCGCCGGAAACGGACCCCGTCACCGCATCGGAGAGGCCCGGCCGCAACGTCGCGACCTCGATGACGCGAACGCCGGTGAGCGCCGCGAGCGGGCCGGGCGGCAGATTGTCGGGAATAGCGAAATCGCGGGTGCGCGAGCCGCTGCGCGGGCCGATCAGCACGGTACCGGTGGCGGACGCCAGCGCCCGCTCGGCATCCGGCGTCACCTCCGTCATGGTGGGCACGACGACGAGAGCGTAAGCGGAGAGATCATCGCCGGGGCGCACGAAATCGATGTCGAGGCCGAGGCGGCGCAGCGCCTCGTACCAGCGGAAGCAAAGTTCCTCGAAGCGGAAGTCCTTGCCCTGCGGCTGGATCATCGTCGCCCAGTAGCTCTGGTAGTCGTAGACGAGCGCGACGCGGGCCGGGCCGTTGGCCGGTAGCGGCCCGAGGGCGGCGATCTCGCGCCCGGTCTTCTCGGCCTCGCGGCCGCCGGGCGAGAGTTCGTCAAGGCCCGGCAGGTTGAGGCCGGCATGCATCTGCTCCTGCGCGAATGGCGCCTGCCGCCAGCGGAAATAGCTGACGACCTCGGCGCCGTGCGCCAGCGCCTCCCAGGTCCACAGCCGCACCATGCCGGGCTTCGGCACCGGGTTCCACGGCGCCCAGTTCACCGGCCCCGGCTGCTGCTCCATCACCCAGAACCGCCCGCGGCCGACGGCGCGGTAGAGGTCGTGGTGGTAGGGCGCAATGTCGGGGTGCGAGGTCTCGGCCCAGCGGGTGCGCTCGGCCTCTGAGAAGGGAAACTTCTCCACGAAGCCGATCGGGTAGCTATCCCAGGAGGCGAGGTCGAGATTGTCGCCGACCTGGAAATGATCGAAATCGGTGACGAAACCCATGAAGTTGTGGGTGACGAAGCGGTCCGGCGAGTGGCGGCGGATGATCTCGACCTGCATCCGGTCATAGGCCGCGACCTGATCGGAATGGAAGCGCCAGAAATCGAGGCGGGTCGCCGGGTTCGGCTCCGTTACCGTCAGCATTGGCAGGGCGACGTCGTCGAAGCTGTCGAGTTCCATCGACCAGAAGACCGTGCCCCAGGCCGCATTCAGCTGGTCGGGCGACTGGTAGCGCAGCCGAAGCCAGCGCTTGAAGGCCTTCAGATCCTCCGGCCCCCAGGAGAGCGTCGTGTCGTGGCAGCCATATTCATTGTCCGTCTGCCAGCCGACGAGGCCGGGATGCGCGCCGTACCGCCTGGCGATGATCTCCACGATGCGGGCGCTTTCGCGGTGCCAGGTCGCGGACGAAAACGTGTAGTGGCGGCGCGAGCCGAAGCCGCGCACGCGGCCATGCTCGTCATAGGGCAGGATATCGGGATGGGCATCGACCAGCCATTTCGGCGGCGTCGCCGTCGGCGTGCCGAGCACGACCTTGAGACCCGCCGCATGCAGCACGTCCATGGCGCGGTCGAGCCAGGCAAAATCGAAGCGGTCGCGCTGCGGCTCCAGCCGCGACCAGGCGAATTCGCCGATGCGCACATGGGAAATGCCGAGCGCGCGCATGCGCCTGGCATCCGTTTCCCAGCGCGCCTCGCTCCAGTGTTCGGGATAGTAGCAAACGCCCAGCATTATCGTCTCAGGTCCCCGTTGAGCACGGCCTTGCCCTCGCCGTCGAAGAGGTGGCAGGCCGAAGCCGGGATGCCGATCGTGATGGCATCGCCGACCCTGAGGCCGGAGAGGCCGTCGGCCTTGACCGAGAGTTCCGTGCCATCGGGCAGGGCGGCGAAGTAGAGGGTTTCGGAGCCGAGATGTTCGGCAACGCGCACCGTGCCCGTCAGGGTCGCATCGCCCTCGCCGGTGGCGGAGAGATGTTCTGGGCGCACACCGAGCGTCACCTCGCCCTTCGGCAGGTCGCCAGCCGGGGCAGGCAGCGACAGCGTGCCGCCGCCCGGCAGCGTGACGGTAACGCCCGCGCCGGCCGCGGTAGTGCGCGTCTTGATGAAATTCATCTTCGGCGAGCCGATGAAGCCGGCGACGAAGAGATTGTCCGGGCGGTGATAGAGATCGAGCGGCGAGCCGACCTGCTCGATCCGGCCGGCCGAGAGCACCACGATCTTGTCGGCCATGGTCATGGCCTCCACCTGGTCATGGGTGACGTAGATCATCGTCGCCTTGAGGTCGGCGTGGAGATGCGACAGCTCGATACGCATCTGCACGCGCAGCGCCGCATCGAGGTTCGACAGCGGCTCGTCGAAGAGGAAGACTTCCGGCTTGCGCACGATGGCACGGCCGATCGCGACGCGCTGGCGCTGGCCGCCGGAAAGCTGGCCGGGCTTGCGCTCCAAGAGCGCGTCGAGCTGCAGCATGCGGGCCGCTTCCGCGACGCGCGCGTCGATGTCGGCCTTGGCATGGCCGGTCATCTTCAGGCCGAAGCCGATATTGTCGCGCACCGTCATGTGCGGATAGAGCGCGTAGGACTGGAAGACCATGGCGACGCCCCGCTCGGAAGGGCCGACATTGGTCATGTCGCGCCCACCGATCGAGAGGGTGCCGCCGGAAATGTCCTCAAGACCGGCGATCATGCGCAGCAGCGTGGATTTCCCGCAGCCGGAGGGGCCGACGAAGACGCAAAATTCGCCGTCGGCGACGGAGAGATCGACGCCCTTGATGACGGCGTGGGCGCCGAACTGTTTCGTTACGCCCTTGAGGGTCACATCAGCCATGGTTCGGCCCTCCCGAGACCGGTTCCAGTTCGATCAGCAGCGCGCTTTCCGGCCGCAGCATGGGCAACGGCAGGCCTGCGGAGACGGCGCTGGCAAGGGTGAAGGTAACGTCGCCGGCAAGGAGCCTCTCCTGCGCCGCTGACGTACGGATGAACTCCGGCCTTTCCGGCAGGATTTGCGCGATGCGCCAGCGACCGCCAAAGCGGGCGAGATCGGCAGGAAGCCTCAGCGGTGCGGGCTGTTCCGCCACCATCTGCGGTCCCTGCGCCACGAAGAGCGCGATCCGCTCCGCACCGGCCGCGCCCCAAGCATAGCGCCCATCCACCGGCTCCAGCATGAAGTTCGCGCCCGCCTCATGCAGCAGCGGCCGCAGCCGCTTGTGGGCAGCGACGTAGGTGCCGAGCGTCGCCCGTTCTGCCTCTGTCATCTCCAGCGGGTTCAGTTCCACGCCGAAGTGATAGGCGAGCGCCACGAGGGCGCGGAAGTCGAGGCTCAGCATCCGGCCTGTCTGGTGGTTCGGCGAGGCCGAGACATGGGCGCCGAGCAGCTCCGGCGGCAGAAGGCGGCTCGCGCCGCGCTGGATTTCCAGCCGCTCCAGCGCATCGGTGCAGTCGGAGGTCCAGACGCGGTGGGTGCGGGCGAGCGCGCCGAAATCGATACGGCCGCCGCCCGACGCGCAGCTTTCGATCTCGACCTTGGGATGGGCGGCACGGATGCGGTCCATCAGCGCATAGACGGCGCGCGTCTGCCGGGCCGTGGCGGCGCGCCCGTCGGCACCGCCGACATGCGTCAGGTCGCGGTTCATGTCCCATTTGATGTAGGCGACCGGATGGGCCGACAGCACGGCGTCGATCTTGGCGAAGAGATAGTCCGAGACCTCGGGCCGCGCGAGATCGAGCACGAGCTGGTTGCGCGAGGGCAGAAGCGGGCGCCCGGCAACCTGCAACGCCCAGTCGGGATGGGCGCGGAAGAGGTCGGAGGAGGCGTTCACCATCTCCGGCTCGAACCAGATGCCGAATTCCATGCCGAGGGACACGACGTGGTCGATGAGGGGGCCGAGACCATCCGGGTATTTGCGCGGATCGACATCCCAGTCGCCGAGCGAGGTCGTGTCGTCGTCCCGCCGGCCAAACCAGCCGTCGTCGAGCACGAAGCGCTCGATGCCGAGGGCGGCGGCGGCGCTCGCCTGCGCCTTCAGGGCCGTGAGATCATGGTCGAAGTAATTGCCTTCCCAGGTGTTCAGCGTCACCGGCCGCGACCGCATGGCGCCGCCCGGCCAGTCGATCAGCTCGGCGCGCACGAAGGTGTGCAGGCTGGCGCTGTCGGCCGCGACATAGGCGATCGGGCTCTGATAGCTCTCGCCGGGCGCAAGGCGCATCTCGCCGGGCTCGAAGAGTTCACCGACATGCACGAGGCGGCGGCCGTCATCGAGACGGTCGATGGCGGTGAAATGATTGCCGCTCCAGCCGAGCGTGACGGCGATCCCGCCCCGCGCACCGGAGAGGAAGAGGGTGGGGTAGCGGTCGTGGGAGGTGCGACCGCGTCGGCTTTCCTGAAGCCAGAGCCCGGTGCCGAGCAGCTCTTGCCGCAGCTGGAATTCGCGCCCCCACATGCCGGTGAAGGTGGTCAGCGTCGCCGGATCCTCCGGGGCGAGGAACGAGGCGGCAGCAAGGCGATCGAGCTGGTAGGGCGCTTCGCCGAGATTGGTGAGGCGGCTCGACACAGTGATCACGTCGCCGGGCTTTGCAGCCAGCGTGATCTCCAGCCGGATCGCGGCGACGGTGTCGGTGGCGGTGAGGCGCGTTGCGCCTTCGTCTTCGCTCACCGTCCAGCCGGCGAAGGCGAGGGTGAAGTCGCGCCCGTCGCGGTGGCCGGTGATCGCCGGCCAGCCGAAGAAGCCAAGGCCCCCGGTCGGCAAAAGCACGGCGTTCGGCACGGCCGCATCCATCCCGTTGATGCGGCTGGAGCGGTCGAGGTGGGTCAGCGTGTCGTCGTCGCTCAGCGCGCGGCCGAGGCTGACGATCTCGGGCATGCCGGTCTCGGGCAGGGAGAGGCTAAGCGAGAAGGCCTCGCTGCCGATGGTCAGAAGGCGGGATGTCATCCTTTGGTGGCTCCAAGGGTCAGGCCGGCGATGAAATGCCGCTGCATGAGGAAGAACATGGCGACCGGTGGCAGGGCCGCGACGATGGCGCCGGCAGAAACGAGGTGCCAGGCGGCGACCCACTGGCCGTTGAGCGAATAGAGGCCGGCCGTCACCGGCATGGCGTGACTGCCCTGCACCAGCACGGTCGCCCAGAAGTAGTCGTTCCACACGAAGGTGAAGACGAGCACGGAGAGCGCGGCAATCGCAGGGCGCATCAGCGGCAGCACGACGTGGACGAAGATCTTCCACTCAGAAACACCCTCCACCCGCGCCGCCTCGATCAGCGAGAAGGGCAGGCCGCGGATGAAATTGCGCATGAAGAGCGTGCAGAAGCCGGTCTGGAAGGCGATGTGGAAGAGCACGAGACCGAGCGTGGTGTCGTAGAGCCCGGCCTTCAGCGTGAAGTCGCGCACCGGCACCATGAGGATCTGGAACGGGATGAAGTTGCCGGCCACGAACATGAAGAAGACGATGAGATTGCCGCGGAACTTGTAGACCGACAGCGCAAAGCCCATCAGCGAGGCGAGCGCCACCGAACCGATGACGGTCGGGATCGTCACCTTGAAGGAATTGAGGATATAGAGGCCGATCGGCGAATCCCGGAAGACGGCCGTGTAGTTGTCGACTCCGGCAAAGCCCGAGGGCACGCCGAAATAATTGCCGGCAGCAAGATCCGACGCCGGCCGCACCGAGGTGATGGCGACGCCGATCAGCGGCAGCAGCCACAGCACGAGCGCGATCGGCAGCAGGATGACATAGGCCTTCTGCGTCAGCGGCGAGGCCTTCTGGATGGGTGTCGGGAACATCAGGCGTTCCTTTCCTGCGAAAGCATCCGCACGATGAAGACGGAGATGAAGACCATCATGATCAGGAACAGCACCACGGCGATGGCCGCGCCATAACCCATGCGGAAGCCATATTCGGACAGCGCCTGCTCGTACATGAAGTAGGAGAGCACCTGGCTGGAGCCGTAGGGGCCGCCTGATGTCATGATCGAGACGAGGTCGAAGGAGCGCAGCGAACCGATGACGGTGACGACGAGCGCGATGAAGGTGGCGGGCGCCAGCTGCGGCAGGATCACGTACCAGAGCAGCTTCAGGCCCTTGGCGCCGTCCATGCGGGCGGCTTCCACCTGCTCCGGATTGATGTTGTTGAGGCCGGTCAGGTAGAGGATCATGCAATAGGCCGTCTGCGGCCAGAGGCCGGCAAGGATGATGCCGTAGGTGACGTAGCGCTCGTCGGCGAGGATGGCGATCTCCTGCCCCGTCAGCGATTTCAGGAGCGCCGAGAACAGGCCGAAATCGGGCGCATAGAACCAGGTGAAGATGAGGCCGACGACGACCTGGCTGATCACGAAGGGAAAGAAGAACAGCGACTTGTAGAGCCGGATGCCGGTGACCGTTTGGTTGAGGAAGAGCGCGACGGCGAGCCCCGCCGGAATGGCCAGCAGGTAGAGAACGAGCCAGAGCACATTGTTCTTCAGCGCCACATAGAAGGTGTCGTCATCCATCAGCTCGACATAGTTGCTAAGGCCGATGAAGACCTTCTCGCCGAGGCCGTCCCAGTCGTAGAAGGAGATGGCGATCGACTCGAAAATGGGGATCAGCACGTAGATGGCGAACATCAACAGGCCAGGCGCCATGAAGAGCCAGGGCGTGAGCCTCTGCTGGTTGCGCCTCCAGAAACCGGGCGCGCGGGCGGCGGTTGCGGTCATGTCCTCGGTCCTTGAATAGGGGCGATGGCGAACCGGCTGCCGGAGGCGTGTCCTCTCCGGCAGCCAGCCTCAGGGAGCGGACCGACACCCGGCGAAAGGCAGGGATGACCGGTCCGCGGAGGAGGGCTTACTTGTAGGCGCGGGCACGCACCTTCTCGAGCCGGGCAAGGATCTGGTCGATCTTGTCGGGCTTCACCATGAATTCCTGGAAGCCTTCCATGCCGGCCTTGGCCATGTCGGCAGGCGCGTCGCGGTCATAGAACTGGGCGAGCGCATGGGCGTTCGACAGCATCTCGAACCCGGCCTGGAGGAAGGGATCGGCAGGCTTTTCGGCCTTGTTGTTGACCGGTAGCTGGCCGAGCGTCGCATTCATCTTCGACTGCGCTTCCGGCGAGGCGAGATAGGCGAGGAAGGTCTTGGCGTCTTCCTTGTTCTTCGCGCCCGAGGGGATGTGGAACGTGTCGGTCGGCGCTTCCTCGGAGAAGGGAATGCCGGGGGTGATTTCCGGGAACTGCAGGAAGCCGATCTGCTCGTCCTTCAGGCCGCCGCTCTTCATGGTCGCAACCGCGAAGTTGCCCATCAGATACATGGCGGCCTTGCCCTGCACCATCTGCGGAATGGCGTCCTGCCAGTCGATGGCGGCGTGGTTGGCGATGAAGTAGCCCGGCGTCACCAGTTCGGCCCACTTCTCGAACACGGCCTTCACGCGCGGATCGGTGTAGGGAACCTTGCCGGAGGTCAGCTCCATGTGGAACTCGTAGCCGTTGACGCGAAGGTTCAGATAGTCGAACCAGCCGCCCGTCGGCCACAGCGCCTTGGTGCCGATGGTGATGGGCGTGATGCCGGCGTCCTTCAGCGTCTTGCAGGCGGCGAGGAACTCGGCCCAGGTCTTCGGCGGCTGGATGCCCTTCTCCGCGAAAATGTCCTTCCGGTAGTAGATGCCCCACTGGTAGTAGGTATAGGGCACGCCCCACTTCTTGCCGTCGATGGTCATCGAAGGCGCGGCCGACTTCAGCTGGTCGTCGAGGCCGTTCTTGGTCCAGACATCCGTGACGTCCTCGAAGAGGCCGGCCTTGACGAAGGGCTCCATGCGATTGCCCGCATACCAGGCGGCGACGTCAGGCGCGTCGGCCGTCAGGAAGTTGCGGATGGCGGACTTGTAGCCCTCGTGGTCGAAGTTGTTCCACTTCACCGTGATATCCGGATGGGCCTTCTGGAAGTCAGCGATCAGCTCTTCCATGGCCTTCTTCGGCACGGGGTCGGAATGGTCGGAATTGATGGTGATCTCGCCGGCAAAGGCAGCGGACGAAAACAGATAGGCAGCAGCGGCGATCGCGCCGAAACGCTTGAAAGCGGTCATATGATCCTCCCGATGACCAGAAATGCTCACCTCCCGGCCGGCCCGACTGTTCTCCCTTGGGCCCGCCCGAAAGCGTGACTTGATCCTCGTCTGCGATCCCGTAGAATTCTACCGCTCTTTGCTGAAATTTTTCCGGGATCCTAAGATGAAAGTGGTGTCACCCCTTCAATCCACCGACGAAGCGGTTCCGCTCCACAAGGAGCTCGATCCGCGCCATCCCCTTGTCGTCTTCAGCGATCACAAGTTCTGCGCCGGCATCAGCACGATCGTGCACCGCATGCCCGGGCCGCACATGCACAGCCAGATCGAGCTGAACTTCCTTCTGGAAGGGCGGATGACCTACTGGTTCGACGGCCGCGAACTGACGCTGAGCGAAGGACGGCTGGTGCTGTTCTGGGGCATGATCCCCCATCAGGTCATCGATCGGGCGGAGGGCACCCGCTTCATCTGCCTCTACGTGCCGATGTCGGTGTTTCTCGGCATGGCGCAGCTCAGCCGGTTCCGCGACGCCGTGTTCCGCGGCGCCATGGTCGAGGCGCTGACCATCCGCCCGCACGACCGCGGCGTCTTCTCCCAATGGCATCAGGAACTGCTGGCGGGTGGCAACGAGATCACCGACATCGTGCGCAGCGAGTTGACGGCCCGCGTGCAGCGCATCGAACACGAGGGATGGCGCGACCTGCGCGAAGACGGCGCCTCCATCGCCAGCCTCTCGGCCCATGATGGCGAGCGCATCGAGCATGTCGAGAAGATGCTGCGCTTCGTGGCCGAGCATGCGCTGGAGGATGTGTCCGCAAGCCAGGTGGCGGCCGCCGCCGGCCTGCATCCGAACTATGCCATGACGCTCTTTCGCCGCTCCGTGGGGCACACGATCAACCAGGCGATCGTGCGCCACCGGCTCGACACGGCGCAGTCGCTGCTGATTTCCACCGATCTTTCGGTGACGGAAGTCGCCTATGAATCGGGCTTCCGCTCGGTCTCGCGCTTTTACGAGGCCTTCGCCGACCGGTTCCGGGACCGTCCCCAGGCCTTCCGCAAACGCATGCGCATCAAGGCGGCCTGACGACACGGTGGCCACAAGCTACCACCGACACAGGGGTCATCCACTGTCCAGATCGCGCATGCCTCTTGATACAGCGGCCCTCATTATGCCCTGTTACGGCAGGGCGGCAGTGCTCGATCCGGACAGGCCGGAGGCCCTGAACATGGTGACCGAAACGACATGACGGCAACATTCTGCGTCACCGGCGCCCGCATTCTGGCGGGAAAGGCCTTCGAAGACGGCAAGGCGCTTTTGGTCCGCGACGGGCGGATCGAAGCCGTGCTCGGCGAGGCATCCGTGCCCGATAATGTCAGGCGCGTGCCGGCGCATGGCGCGCTGCTCGTGCCCGGCTTCGTGGACCTTCAGGTCAATGGCGGCGGCGGTGTTCTCCTCAACAATGCGCCGACCCTTGAGGGCATCGCCGCGATCTGCGCCGCCCATGCTGGGTTCGGCACGACCAGCCTGCTGCCGACGCTGATCACCGATCGGCCCGAGATCCGCGATGCAGCCGTTGAGGCCGGGAAGCAGGCCCTCGCCGCCGGCGTGCCGGGCTTTCTCGGCCTGCACCTGGAAGGCCCGCATCTCTCGCTCGCCCGAAAAGGCACGCATGACCCGGCCCTGATCCGCCCGATGACGGAGGCGGATCTGGCCTATCTGACGAGGGAAGCGAGGGATGTCGGCCTGAGGCTCATCACCATCGCCCCGGAAAGCGTCAGCGAAGATCAGGTCCGCGCACTGGTCTCAGCCGGCTACGTTGTCAGTCTCGGCCATACCGATGTCGGCGCACAGACGGCGGCAGCTTATTTTGCCGCCGGTGCCACCATGGTCACCCATCTCTTCAATGCCATGAGCCCGCTTGGCCACCGCGAGCCGGGTGTGGTCGGCGCCGCGCTCGATGCGGGAGGGGTCTCCTGCGGCCTGATCGCCGATGGGTTCCACGTCGATCCCGTCGCGATGGGCATCGCGCTGCGTGCCAAGCGCGGGCCGGGCCGCATCTTTCTGGTGACGGATGCCATGTCGACCATCGGTTCGAACGAGCAGGGCTTCGAACTGAATGGCCGGCAGGTCTATCGCCGGGACGGACGCCTGACCCTTGCCGACGGCACGCTGGCGGGTGCCGACATCGACATGCTCTCCTCGGTCCGCTTCGTGCATGAACGGCTGAGCCTTCCGCTCGAAGACGCGCTCGCCATGGCCAGCCTCTACCCGGCCGAGGCCTGTGGCGCGACGACCAAGGGCCGCATTGCCGCCGGCTGCGATGCGGATTTCCTGCTGCTGACGCCGGAACTGTCGCTTCTGTCCACCTGGATCGGCGGCCGCTGCGTCTTCCACGCGACCACGAGGGGACTGCCCGCATGATCGTCTGCTTCGACATTGGCGGAACCGCCATCAAGGGCGCCGTGGCGCACGCGGCGGGCGACATCCGGCCCGTGCCGCGCCACCCGACCCCGCGCGATGACTTCGACGCCTTCGTCGGCGTTCTCCGCAGCGTCATCCATGACGCCGGAGGCCGGCCGGACTGCGTGGCGCTGTCGATTGCCGGCATCATCGATCCCGACACGCAATGCGCCGTCGTCGCCAACATCCCCTGCATCCACGGCCGGCCGCTGAAGGCCGATCTGGAGGCTGCCCTCGGTCTCCCGGTGCTGATTGCCAATGACGCCGACTGTTTCGTGCTGGCGGAAGCCGGCGTCGGCGCCGGGCGGGGTCACCGTGTCGTTTTCGGCCTCATCCTCGGCACCGGCATCGGTGGCGGCCTCGTCATCGATGGCCGCCTGATCAATGCCGAGGGCGGCTTTGCCGGCGAATGGGGCCATGGCCCGATCGCGGCGACCGAGGCAGGGCATCCGCCGGTCCGTCTGCCCCGTTTTACGTGCGGGTGCGGGCAGGAAGGCTGCATCGACGCGATCTGCGGCGCGCGGGGCCTCGAGAGGCTGCACCATCACCTCTCGGGCGAGACGCTGACCAGCGAAGAGATCGTCACGGGCTGGACGGCGGGCGAGACGCAGGCCACCCGCACCATCGATGTCTATGTCGACGTCATCGCCTCGCCGCTGGCGCTGGTCGCCAACGTCACGGGCGCCACGATCATGCCGGCCGGCGGCGGGCTCGCCAATTCCGATGCGCTGCTGGCTGAGATCGACCGGACCTTGCGCAGCCGCATCCTGCGCACGTTCAACCGTCCGCTGCTGGTGAAGGCGCAATGTGCAATCGAGCCCGGCCTGATCGGCGCGGCGCTCCTGGGCCTCAGCGAGCGCCCGGCCTGAGGCGGGGCAGCTGACGAGAAGCCTCGTCCGGCGATGCCCGGCGCCTCGGTCTGACCTTACTGCGCCTTGGCGTCGCCGAGGAACTCTTCGCAGTAGCTCGGGCCGCTGCCGCTCTTGCGGTCGCCCTGGATGCGGATGGCGCGGATCACATAGTCGCTGTCTGTGGTGATCTGCACCGAGCAGCTGAGATAGAGCGTGCGGGCCGGCGAGATCAGCTTGCCGCGCTTGCCGTCGGCCGTCTTGGCATATTCGGCGGGAACGCGGCGCGTCTTGTAGCCGCCCTTCCAGCTGTAGATGGTCGAAGAGCCGCTTTCCGTGTCGGAGACCGGCGGGCCATAGGCCGCGAAGAAGCCACCGGCCGGCTTGCCGAGCCACTTGGCTTCCACCGCATTGCCGCCGCCGGCGCCGCCCGTCGTCGTGCAGCCGGCAAGCGCCAGCGCAAGGCCGGCCACCGTCATCATCCGAAGCTTCATGCCAATCCCTTTCACATCCTTCGCGCCGGGCGCCTCAGGCGCTGTCGGCTCCGGCGCCGCGGCCGGTCCTGTCTGGTTGTCCCGTGTCTGCGCCCTGCGTGACCGGTCTTGCCGTCATCTCTTCGGGAGGCCGGCCCGAAGGGCAGGGAAGAAACCGGTCCGGGCCGCAGCCGCGTTCCTGCTCTAGCGCCAATTGCCGATGTTGCAAATCACCGCGCCGCACGCTTTGGAAAAAAACAATCGAAAAGCGGCGCTATCCACACCGGCGCTGCCGACGGCGATCACCGACGACCCGCAGCCGCCCGCCACCCCCCACCATTCCTGCCTACGAAAGGCCAGGACGCCATCTCCACCCCCCGCTTTCGCCGGCCTCCGCAACCGTCATCCACCTGTCACACGCCGCGCCGCACCCGGCCGCAAAGGACCGCCGCACCTTTCTCCACAGCCCCGTATTTTTTGACGAATTTCCCCTTGTACATCCCGAAAGCCTGTTCTATAGGAGCGCCACTGGTCACGGAGTGTAGCGCAGTCTGGTAGCGCACCACGTTCGGGACGTGGGGGTCGAGTGTTCGAATCACTCCACTCCGACCAGTCGAAAAGCCCGCAAATGCGGGCTTTTTTCGTTTCTGGGGTGGCGCGGCGCCGATATGTGAAGGTGCCGGATACTGCACCCCCGACCGGTCCGGCAGGGGTGCGGCGCGCCTGGCTTGGGATCAATCCAGCCGGATGTTGGCGTCCTTGACGATTGGTCCCCATCTGGCGATGTCGTCGCTGACATGGGTCTTCGGCGCGTCCGGGGTCGAGGCAACGATGGTGGCGCTGAATTCGCCCTTGCGTTTGATGAGGTCGGGATCGGCGAGCGCTGTCTTGGCCACGGCGTTCAGCTTTTGACGATCTCCTTCGGCGTGCCGGCCCGCGCGAAAAGTGGGTTCCAGGTGTAGGACTCGTAGCCCGGCACGGGCTCCCCAATGCTCGGCACATCGGGGACGGAAGCGGCACGGTCCCTGGTGGTGTTTCCGGTTAAATATTTGATAATATTTAATAAAAATCGACGCGCAAGGTGCGCGGAGGGCGCCATCCGGCTGATCGGAAACACCAACCGATTGAACGATGGATGCGGCGCAAGCCATTGCGAAATTGTGATCTATCAAACCTCCCGGAAGCAAAAGGCGCGCTCCTTTCGGAACACGCCTCTGCATTGGGTTGGATTTCGCTGATAGGGGCGCGCGTCGTGCGCGCTCGGCTCAGATGTCCCCGCCCGCATCCTTCCAAAGGTCCGCGGCTTCCGAGGCGCTCATGCGGCGCACGTCGGCCTCGTGGCGGCGGCTGGAAAAGAGTTCGGTCGCCATCAGCTTGTCGGCGAGATCGGCGGGAAGCGTCAGCACCACGCGCGCCTCGTCGCCGCCGGCGTGAAGGCCGCCGATGCTGGAGCGTTTGGCGGTGATCATGCCACCGGCCACGGTGTTCAGCGTATCGGGATCGATGAGGATGAACGCGCCGGTGGCGCGGTTCTGCTCATAGGGATCGAAGACGGCCTGCTCGTCGAAATCGAGCGCCACCTTGCCGATCGCGTTCATCGCAAAGGCATCGGTGTGGGCCGACCAGACGCCCGTCTTGATGTCGAGCAGGCTGGTAGGGCGCACGGTGACGCGCTGGCGGCGCGCGCCGGCCTTCAGCCAGTAGCGCTTGCCGGGCTGGATGCCATCCGGCTGCAGCGCCACAAGCTGCGCATCGAAGGCGGTGCCAACCTGCGGCTGGGCGTCGATGGCCGCGATCACGTCGCCGCGCGCCACGTCCACCTGCCGGTCCAGCACCAGCGTGATCGCATCGCCGGAAACGGCCGCGTTGCGCACGAGGTCGAAGGTGACGATCTTGGTGACATTGGCGACCATGCCGGAGGGCAGCACGACGACGGAGTCGCCGGGCTTCACGGCACCGCCGGCAACCGTGCCCTGATAGCCGCGGAAGCTTTCGCCCGGACGCGACACGCGCTGCACCGGCAGGCGGAAGCCGACGGCTTGGCCGGAGCGTACCGGCGCCTGTTCGAGGAACTCCACCAGCGTCGGACCCTCGTACCAGGGCATGGCGGCGCGGCCGTCATAGACGACGTTCTCGCCCTTCAGCGCCGACATGGGGATGGCGGTCACCTGACGGATGCCGAGCGACAGCGCGATCTCGCGGAACTCGTTCGCAATCTCCTCGAAACGGGCACGGTCGTAATTGGTCAGGTCGAACTTGTTGACGGCGAGCACGAACTGCCGGATGCCCATCAGCGAGGCGATCGTGGCATGGCGGCGCGTCTGCTCCAGAATGCCGGCGCGGGCATCGACCAGCAGCACGGCGAGGTCGGCGGTTGAAGCGCCTGTCGCCATGTTGCGCGTATACTGCTCGTGGCCGGGCGTATCGGCAACGATGAAGGAGCGCCGGTCGGTCGCGAAATAGCGATAGGCGACGTCGATGGTGATGCCCTGTTCGCGCTCGGCCTGGAGGCCGTCGAGCAGCAGCGCGAAGTCCGGCAGGCCGAGATCGTTCTGCTTGCCGACGGAGTCACGGCGCAGCGTCGCAGCCTGGTCTTCCTTGACGGCCTTGGTGTCCCAGAGAAGACGCCCGATGAGCGTCGACTTGCCGTCATCCACGCTGCCGCAGGTGATGAGGCGCAGCGGACGGCTGTCGCGCTGAGCGGCCAGCGGGGTAGAGGAGAGCGGGGCGGCTGCCGGCACGGTGTCGGCGAGGGCGGCGGTTGCCGTTGCGGAGGCGGTCATGTCGTTTTACCTTTCGGCGAAAATCTAAATCGGCATTGAGTTCGCGGTGGTCTTTGTGACCTCCTCTTCTCCCCTCGGGGAGAAGTGCCGAACGCAGTGAGGCGATGAGGGGGGCTTCCTTCAACCCGGGGAGGGAACCCCTCATCCGCCCCTCCGGGGCACCTTCTCCCCAAGGGGCGAAGGGAAGATCAGAAGTATCCTTCGCGCTTCTTCTTTTCCATGGAGCCGGACTGGTCGCGGTCGATCGCGCGGCCCTGGCGTTCGGAAACGGTTGCGATTTCGAGTTCGGCGATCACCTCGTCGAGCGTGGTGGCGTCGGAGCGGATACCGCCCGTCAGCGGCCAGCAGCCGAGCGTGCGGAAGCGCAGCATGCCCTCCTGCACCTCTTCGCCCGGCAGCGCCTCGAAGCGCGGGTCTTCCGCCCACATCAGCATGCCGTCGCGCTCCACATATTTGCGCGGCTTGGCATAGTAAAGCGGTGGCAGCGGAATGGCTTCGGCCTGGATGTAGCGCCAGATGTCGACCTCGGTCCAGTTCGACAGCGGGAAGGCGCGCACGCTCTCGCCGCGGCGGATCATGCCGTTATAGATGTTCCACAGTTCCGGGCGCTGGTTGCGCGGGTCCCATTTATGGTCGGCGGTGCGGAAGGAGTAGATGCGCTCCTTGGCCCGCGAAGCTTCCTCGTCGCGCCGCGCGCCGCCGAAGGCCGCGTCATACTTGCCGGCGTCCAGTGCCTGGCGCAGCGCTTCCGTCTTCATCACATCCGTATGGTAGGCCGAACCGTGGCTGAAGGGCGAGATGCCTTCCACCGCACCGCGCGGATTGGTGTGGACGATGAGGTCGAGATCGAACCGGCGCGCCATCTCGTCACGAAAGGCGATCATCTCCGGGAACTTCCAGCCCGTGTCGATGTGCAGCAGCGGGAAGGGCACGCGGCCGGGGAAGAAGGCCTTGCGCGCCAGATGCAGCAGCACCGACGAATCCTTGCCGATCGAATAGAGCATGACCGGCTTGTCGAATTCGGCGGCGACTTCCCGGAAAATGTGGATCGCCTCGTTTTCGAGCGCCTTCAGATGCGGGTCGAGCGGCTGCTTGGCACCCTGCGGCTGGTTGTACTCGGGCGAAAGGGAAAGGTCAGTGTCCTGACGGGCAGCTTGCATGGTGAACGGGTACTCCGAAGGCAATTCGTAAGAAAAGGCAAGGCGCAGGGCCTTAATGGGCGGCGGCGGTCTCGGGGATTTCGGAAGCGGCTTCCGCGACATGCAGGCCGCATTCGCGCTTCTCGTCATTCTCCCACCACCAGCGGCCGGCGCGTTCCGGCTCGCCGGGCTTGATGGCCCGCGTACAGGGCTCGCAGCCGATCGAGGGATAGCCGCGCGCATGCAGCGGATTGATCGGTATGCCGCGCTCGGCAACCAGCGCGTTGATCGTCTCGATCTCCATGTCGGCGAGCGGATTGATCTTGATCAGGCCCCGCTCCAGATCGGCCTCGGCAAAGGGCGTCGTGGCGCGGTTGCCGGACTGGCCGCGGCGAAGGCCGGTGATCCAGAAGCTTGCGCCCTCCAGCGCGCGCGCCAGCGGCTTCAGCTTGCGCACGCCGCAACAGGCATGCCGGGCTTCCACGCTCTCGTAAAAGCCGTTCAGGCCATAGCGCGCCGCATAGGCATCGATGTCGGCCTGATCAGGATAAAAGCGCTTGATGAGAATGCCATAGGTCTCTTCGGTCCGGTCGATCAGCGCGACGGTCTCGTTGAAGAGCCTGCCGGTTTCCAGCGTGGAGACGGTGATGTCGAGCTTGGCCGTACCGATCGCGGCGGTGATCACCTGGTCCTCGATACCGAGCGAGGTGGTGAAGACGGCGCGGCCATCGAGACCGGCGACGAGCGCCAGACGCTCCTCGAGGCTGAGGGCTGAAAGCTGGCGGTCGAGCGCCTCGGCGGCGTCGATAAGTGGAGATGCGGACATGAACCCTGATCCTGTTCCTGGAACGGCGGGACTATCGCAGGACGCAACCCGCAGGAACAGAAAAACCGCTCTCTCTTGCGCGCGCTTGAGAGCAAATATCACCAAGCCAGGTCCCTAGCGCAAAAAACCTATAAAATCAATAGAAAATAATCCAGTCGCAGACTCAATCCGCTGCCGAATTGCGTTCCGTGGCACGACGCTGGCGAATGGCGCTGGCCAGAAAATCGCGCGACAGGCCATGATAGAGCGGTTCGGGCGCAAGGAAGCGCGAGGTGAGATAGCCGAGCATGGCGGCTACCATCAGCACCAGCACGTTTTCGCGCGCATCCGACATTTCCAGGATGATGACAAAGGCCGTCATCGGCGCTTGTACGACGCCTGCGAAATAGCCTGCCATGCCTGCGAGCGCGCCGAGCGACACGCTGGCGCCGAACAGAAGCGCCATGCTGCTGCCAAAGCCCGCGCCGACCGACAGCGACGGCGCGAAGATGCCACCGGGAATCCCTGAGAGCATGGAGAGGAAACTCGCCGCCAGCTTTTCGAGGAAGAAGAGGGGTGGTAGCGCCGTGCCTTCCACCGCGCCGCGCGCCTGGTCATAGCCGGTGCCGAAGGTGGTCCCGCCACTGGCGACGCCCAGCACGGCCACGGCAAGACCGCAGAGCGCTGCGGCAAGGATCAGCCGCCGCTGCGGCTGCGGGGCCGCCCAGCGTTTTACCCGACGCCCGGCCTTCAGCGCGCCGGCCGAAAACAGCGCGCCGAAGGCGCCGCCGCCGATCCCGCAGGCAATCACCATCCACCAGGCGTTCAGATCCGGCACCACGGCCGGCGCCGTGCCGAAATAGGTGTAGTTGCCGGCAAGCGCCAGCGCCGAAAGACCCGACAGGATCACGGCCATCAGAACCGTACTGTTGGAGCGTGCCGCATAGGAGCGGCCCATTTCCTCGATGGCAAAGACGATTCCCGCCAGCGGCGTGTTGAAGGCGGCCGCGATGCCGGCCGCAGACCCCGCGAGGATGAGCCCGCGCGCATGCGCCAGCCCGCCCCAGCGCGCCGCCTGCAGCATGATCGAGGCGCCCACCTGCACGGTCGGCCCCTCGCGCCCGATGGAGGCGCCGCTGAAAAGACCGAGAATGGTGAGAAGGACCTTGCCCACTCCGAGCCGCAGCGACAGCAATCGCCCGCGTGCCTCCCGCTCCATCAGATGCCGCCCGGCAATCGCCTGGGGAATGCCGCTCCCTTGCGCATTCGGAAAGAACCTGAGCGTCAGGAATGCCGACAGCGCAAATCCCGCCGGCGTCAGCAGAAGCGGCAGGTAACCCGCCGCCGGGCTCGATCCCGTCAGCGTGCGAAACAGATGCTGCGCGAAATCCGCCGCCTCGGCAAAACCGACACTGACCACCCCGATCGCCAGGGCCCCAGCCCAGAACACCACCCGCGGCCGCCACACCTGCAGCGACACACGAAACACCCGGGACCGCCGGAACAGGCGGGACTTGCGAAAATACGGAGCCATGGATGAGGTGTGCCATGGGATGACGGACAGGTGAAGGGCGGGGGGAGGAAAATAGCTGCGTGTCTGACGCTGCCCTCACGGCGTCCCGCATTGTCGCCTGGAGCGAGCCGGTGAACCAAGCCTTCGTCGGGGGGCGAGGACGGAGAGGCAGCCGAGCGCAAAATCCCGCTTTCCGACCCGGAAAATCCACCCTTACCGATCGCTCACCGCAGCCCGCGGATTTTCCCAAGGCACCTGGTTTGACCGCGCCAGCATGCCCTTGCCGAGAATGTGGTCGGCGGCTTTTTCGCCGGTCATGATCGAGGGGCCGTTGAGGTTGCCGTAGGTGACGTGGGGGAAGATGGAGCTGTCGGCGACGCGCAGACCATCGATCCCGATGACGCGGGTTTCGGGATCGACCACGGCCATGGGGTCGTTGGCATCGCCCATGCGGCAGGTTCCGCAGGGGTGATAGGCGCTCTCCAGATGCTCGCGCAGGAAGGCGTCGATTTCCTCGTCGGACTGGACACCGGCGCCCGGCTGGATTTCCGGTCCGCGGAACTCGTCGAAGGCCTTTTGGCCGAAGATCTCGCGGGTCAGCCGCACGCAATGGCGGAACTTCTCCCAGTCCTCCGGATGGCTCATATAGTTGAAGCGGATGACGGGATCGGCCATCGGGTCGGCCGAGCGCAGCGTCACGCTGCCGCGCGACTTCGACAGGTTGTAGCCGACATGGGCCTGGAAGCCGTGGCTTTTCGCCGCCGCCTTGCCGTCGTAGGAGATGGCGACGGGGAGGAAGTGATACTGGATGTCGGGCTGCTTCAGCCCCGGCGCCGAGCGCAGGAAGGCGCAGGCCTCGAACTGGTTCGACGCGCCAAGGCCGCCCTTGGTGAACAGCCACTGCGCCCCCGCAACACCCTGCCAGAACCAGGGCAGCCAGGAATAGAGCGAGACCGGCTTGGTGGAGACCTGCTGGAAATAGAATTCCATGTGATCCTGCAGGTTGGCGCCCACACCGGGACGATCCACCTTCACCTCGATGCCCATGGACTTCAGGTGCTCGGCCGGGCCGATGCCGGAGAGCATAAGCAGCTTCGGCGAATTGAAGGAGGAGGCCGAGACGATGACCTCCCTGTTGGCGCGGACAATTTCGATCTTGCCGCCCCGCTCGATCTCGACGCCGACGGCGCGGCCGTTTTCGATGATGACGCGCCGCGCGAAGCAGCGCACCAGATGCGCATTCGGCCGTTTCAGTGCGGGCTTCAGATAGGCATTGGCCGCTGACCAGCGCCGCCCGTTGTAGATGGTCTGCTCCATTCGGCCGAAGCCTTCCTGCTTGGAGCCGTTGTAGTCGTCCGTCAGTTCGAAGCCCGCCTGATGGCCGGCATTGAGGAAGGCGTGGAACAGCGGATTGGCGACAGGGCCGCGTTTGACATGCAGCGGGCCGTCCGTGCCCCGCCAGCCCTCCTCGCCGCCGGAGGAGGTCTCCATGCGCTTGAAATAGGGCAGAACATCCTGGTAGCTCCAGCCGCGCGCGCCAAGCTCCTCCCAGCGATTGAAGTCCTCCGCATGGCCGCGCACATAGACGAGCCCGTTGATGGAGGAGGAGCCGCCGATCACCTTGCCGCGCGGCGCGGTGATGCGCCGGTTGTTGAGATGCGGCTCGGGTTCGGAAAGATAGCCCCAGTTGTAGCGCTTCATGCTCATGGGCCAGGCCAGCGCCGCCGGCATCTGGATGAACGGCCCGACATCCGACCCGCCATATTCCAGCACCATGACGGTGTTCTTCCCGTCCTCGGAAAGCCGGTAGGCGAGCGCCGAACCGGCGGAGCCGGAGCCGACAATGATGTAGTCTGCCTGGTTCATGGGGTCAGTGCCTTGTTTCGACGATGCCATTTGCAATGGCGATAGGAGGATTGAAGAATTTATAGCTATTTGTTATGGTGCCGGAATGAAGGAAATTCGCTTCACGACAGCCGCGGATCGGGCGCTGCAGCGAATGCAGCCGAAACGAAAGGCAGCCATTCTCGACAAACTGGCGGCCTATGCGCGTGGCGCGCCTGTCGATATCAAGAAGATGCAGGGTAAGCCGTACTTCCGTATTCGCGTTGGCAGCGATCGCGTCATCATCGATGACAAGGGAAATGTCGTGATGGTCATTGATGCGGGGCCGCGCGGCAGCATCTACAAGGAGTAAGGACCAATGGGAGATATCCAGAAACTCGTGATCGACGGCAAATCCTACGTCCTTCTGAGCGAGGACGATTACGAGGACCTGATCGATGGTCTTCAGGCGGACGCCATCATGGCGCGCGTCGACGCCGGCGAGGAAACATGGCCTTTCGAGGTCGTGCGGGCAAAGGCGAACGGCGAAAATCCGGTTCGGGTCTACAGGCAGTATCGGCAAATGACCTCGACCGAACTCGCGGCGGCTGCCGGCATTTCCCAGCCCTACCTGTCTGACATCGAAACCGGCAAGAAACCCGGCTCCGTGGCTGTCCTCCTGCGCATCGCCAAGGCGCTCAAGGTCGATCTGGATGATCTCGTGGTCGAGGTCGAGCCGGACTGAGGAGGTGTGGGGCACCCCCCTCTGTCCTGCCGGACATCTCCCCCACAAGGGAGGAGATCGGGGTGCGGCAAGGTCGCGGCAAATTGGATCGTGGCGGATCGGGTGAGGGGCGCGCGCCGAGCCGATCTCCCCCCGTGTGGGGGAGATGCCCGGCAGGGCAGAGGGGGGTGATCCCACCCTCAGCCTGACCCCATCACCCTTTACCCCCGCAAGCCCCATCTCAGTACGGCGCCTCGCACGGTCCCATGCCGACATAGACCGTCTTCAGCTCGGAATAATGCTCCAGCGCCGCCAGCGAATTCTCGCGACCGAAGCCGGATTGCTTGGAGCCGCCGAAGGGGATCTCGACCGGGCAGAGATTGTAGGTGTTGATCCACAGCGTGCCGGCGTCGAGCTGGTCGATCACGCGGTGGGCCCGGGTGATGTCGGCGGTGAAGACGCCGGCGGAAAGGCCGAATTCGGTGGCGTTGGCGCGCGCGATGACCTCTTCTTCCGTCTCGAAATCGAGCACGCACATCACGGGTCCGAAGATCTCTTCCCGCGCGATGGTCATCCCGTCGGTCACGTCGGCGAACACGGTCGGCTGGATGTAGAAGCCGTCGCCCGCGACATCATTGGGGATTGCGCCGCCGGTGACGAGCGTTGCGCCTTCCGCCTTGCCGGTCTCGATATAACCGAGCACCTTGTCGCGCTGCGCCTTCGAGACCATGGGGCCGAGCTGCGTCGCCTCGTCCATGGGATCGCCGATGGCGATGGCTTCGGTACGCGCCTTGAGACGTGACAGGAAGGTCTCCTTGACGGCCTTGTGCACGAAGACGCGCGTGCCGTTCGAGCAGACCTGGCCGGTGGAGTAGAAATTGCCGAGCATGGCGCCGGAGATCGCGCCGTCGATATCGGCATCGTCGAAGACGACGATCGGCGACTTGCCGCCAAGCTCCATCGTCACGTGCTTCAGGTGGCCGGCAGCGGCGGCCGCCACCTTGCGGCCCGTCGGCACGGAGCCGGTGAGCGAGACCTTGGCGACATCGGGGTGGTTGACGAGCAGCGGGCCGGTCTCCCGGTCGCCCTGGATGACGTTGTAGAGCCCCTTCGGCGCCCCGGCCTCGATCAGGATCTCGGCGATCTTCAGCGCCCCGAGCGGCGTCATTTCGGACGGCTTGAAGACCATGGCATTGCCGGCGGCCAGCGCCGGTGCGCCCTTCCAGCAGGCGATCTGCTGCGGATAGTTCCAGGCGCCGATGCCGACGCACACGCCGAGCGGCACGCGCTTGGTATAGGCAAAATCACCGCCGAGCGGGATGTAGCTGCCGTTCATGCCGGCCGCGATCACGCCGCCGAAGAATTCGAAACTGTCGGCGCCAGACGTCGGGTCGGCGACGATGGTCTCCTGGATCGGCTTGCCGGTGTCGAGCGTTTCGAGTTCGGAAAGCTCGCGGTTGCGCGCCCGCATGATCTCGGCCGCCTTCTTCAGCACGCGCCCGCGGGCGGTGGGGCTCAGTGCCGCCCATTCCTTCTGCGCGCGTTTCGCCGAGGCGATCGCCTTCTCCACGATGGCGGGCGTCGCGGCATGGAGTTTCGCGATCACTTCGCCCGTGGCGGGGTAGACGCTCTCGAAGGGTGCGCCGGCCGTGTCTTCCACATAGGCGCCGTCGATGAAGTGCGAGGCTTTGGGTTGGGCTTTCATGGTCTCATTCTCCCCGCGGGTAGCGTTTGCTGTCCTCGAGATTGTCGAGGTTCATGTGGTTGCGCATGTAGCGTTCGGAGGCCTTCTGCAGCGGCTGGTGGTCCCAGGGATAATAGGCGCCGTTGCGCAGCGCCTCGTAGACCACCCAGCGCCGCGCCTGGCTCTCGCGCACGGCCGCGTCGAAGGCGGCCATGTCCCAGCGCGCCTCGCGCATCTGTCTGAAGGTTTCGAGCGTCGCGCGGATGACAGGATCGGTGGTTTCAGCTAGATTCGTCAGTTCGCGCGGGTCTGCCTCAAGATCGTAGAGCTGTTCCGGGTCGAGGTCGCAGTGGATGTATTTCCACTTGCCCTCGCGGATGCCGACCAGCGGTGCATAGGAGGCTTCCGCCGCATATTCCATCAGCACCGGCGTGGTGCGCGGCGCGCCGTTGATCACCGGCAGCAGGCTTTCGCCGTCCGTCCATGGCATCACGGCTTCCATGGAAATGCCGACGAGATCGCACAGCGTCGGCGTCACGTCGAGATTGGAGGTCGGCGCCAGATGCAGGCCGGGCGTCACGCCGGGGCCGGCGACCATCAGCGGCACGCGCGCCGAGCCCTCGAAGAAGTTCATCTTGAACCACAGGCCCCGCTCGCCCAGCATGTCGCCATGGTCGGAGCAAAAGAGGATCAGCGTGTCCTCGAGCATGCGCGTGCGGGTTAGCACGTCGATGAGCGAGCCCACCTTCTCGTCGAGATAGGAGATGTTGGCGAAATAGGCCTGCCGCGAGCGGCGCACGTTCTCGTCGGTGATGTCGAAGGAAGCGTAGTCGCAGGATTTCAGGATACGCTCGGAGTGCGGATCCTGTTCCGCGAGCATGCCGACCTCCGGCATCAGATGCGGGCAGTCCTCATAGAGGT
The DNA here is from genome assembly GCF_900155885.1 of Rhizobium sp. RU20A. GTDB lineage: Bacteria > Pseudomonadota > Alphaproteobacteria > Rhizobiales > Rhizobiaceae > RU20A. Next base: position 144,834 of record NZ_FTMB01000007.1, on the reverse strand, counting down.
CCCAGAACTTCTTCCGGGCCACATAGGGATCGTGCGGATGGGTGAAGGAGACGGTGACGCACCAGGGTCGGCGCTCCGCATCGTCGTTCTCGCGGGCGAGATGGTAGAGCTTCTGCTCGGCGAGGAAGGCGACTTCGTCGTCATATTCCATCTGGTTGGTGATCTCGGCCACGCCCGCGCCCGTCACCGAGCCCATATTGTGATACCACCAGTCGATCCGCTCGCCGGGCTTGCGATAATCCGGCGTCCAGCCGAAATCGGCGGGATAGATGTCGGTCGTCAAGCGTTCCTCGAAACCGTGCAACTGGTCCGGCCCGACGAAATGCATCTTGCCCGACAGCGCCGTGTAGTAGCCGGCCCGGCGCAGGTGGTGGGCGAAGGTCGGGATGGAGGAGACATATTCGGCGGCATTGTCATAGACGCGTGTGCGGCTCGGCAACTGCCCGGCCATGAAGGAGGCGCGGGCCGGCGCGCAGAGCGGCGAGGAGGTGTAGTTGTTGCGGAACCGCGCCGAGCGGGCCGCCAGCGCCTTCATGTGCGGCGCGTGCAGGAAGTCGGCCGGACCATCGGGAAAGAAGGTCCCGTTCAACTGGTCCACCATGATGATGAGAATGTTGGGGCGACCCGTCTTTGGCTCGGTCATGCCTGTGTCTCCTGAGAGGTGTGCCGGGCCTGCCGCTGGGCAAGCTCGGCGCTGACGTAATCCTCGACGAGGGCCTGGGAGGCCGCGATGCTGATCGGCGCCGATTTCAGACCTTGCCGCAGATAAAGCCCGTCGATCAGCGCAGCCACGCCCTCGGCGATCCGGGCTGCGTCATCGGTGCCGGCGAGATGTTTCAGGCTGGCGACGAGGTTCGAGCGCAGCCGCCGCGCATAGGTGAAGAGCAGGCGCCGTACGGCGTCCGAACGCTGCGCTTCCGAGTAGAAGGCGAGCCAGGCTGCCACCGTCTCCGGTGCGAACTGGTGTGCCTGGAAATTGACGCGGATAATGGCGGAGACCCGCGCCCGCGGCGTTTGCGCTGCCGTCAGTGCCGCCACCGCATCCGCGCGCAACTGGCGCAGCAGCGAGCGGATCGTCTCGATCAGCAACTGTTCCTTCGAGCCGAAATAATGATGCGCCAGCGCTGGCGAGACCCCGGCATGGCGGGCGATTTCCGCCATCGGCACCGCCAGCGAACCGTTCTCGCCGATTGCCCGCAGGGCAGCATCGACAAGCGCCTTGCGGCGCAGCGGCTCCATTCCGACCTTGGGCACGCAGTCTCTCCCGGCTGAGGGCCGCACCTTGCGGCGATGGCCCATGACAGACGTCAGATTATTTTTAATTGATCAATCAATCAACAAAAATCTGAGCCCCATACCCTGCATCGATGGGGGTGTTTCCGAGGCTTTTCGGGATGGTTTCCAAAACCTTGACGAAAAAATGTAAGATATTGGGAAGACTGCACTTTCATGAAACTGTCATGTTCGGAAAAGATTTTGTTGAGCTTGCACGCCGTATCAAGACGACAGTCGCCAATGCCCGGAGTGAAAGATGTCGGCAATCAGCGAAATGAAAGTGCAGGCACGCACCGTCGGTGACGAGCAGATCGTCTCGCTGGCACGGCTCGCCCTTGATTCGGCCTTCCAGCCCATCGTCGAGACCTGCACCGGCGGGGTGTTCGGGTATGAGGCGCTGATGCGCGGTTTTGATCGGCTGGGCTTTGACAGTCCGATCGCCCTTCTGGACCGCGCCGCCGCCGTTCAGCAATTGCTGCCGCTGGAGGTCATGATTTCCAGCCGCGCGATCGCCAAGTTCGCCGCGCTGCCATCCTTCGAAACCCGCACGCTCTTCATCAATTTCGACCCGCGCCTCGTCGTCTCCGGCTCCTGGCTGATCGAGGAGTTGCTGCGCTATCTCGATCGCGCCCGCATCCCGGCCTCCTCGATCTGCTTCGAGATTTCCGAACGTGTCGATACATCGCTGATCCCCGAGCTGAAAGCCGTCGTGCACATGATGCAACTGGCCGGTTTCAAGATCGCCATCGATGATTTCGGCGCCGGCTGCAACGGGCTGCGGGCGCTGTGCGACTACAACGTCGATTACGTGAAGATCGACCGGCATTTCATCGCGGGCATCGACCAGAGCCCGCGCCGCCGCCAGATCGTCAAGCATACGCTGGCCATGGCCCATGTTCTGGGCATTCGCGTCGTCGCCGAAGGCGTGGAGACAGAGGCCGAATTCATGACCTGCCGCGATCTCGGCTGCGATCTCGTCCAGGGATATTACATCGCCCGGCCGGTCACGGGCCGCGATCAGTTGCAAACCGTCTATCCGCATGTGGAGCGCGCCGGTCTGCGGCGCCTTGCCTCCGGCACGCTCGACAGCATGCTGATCCGCCGCCAGATCGAACATGTCGAACCCGTTTCCGAAAATGCCGACCTCGAAACCGTCTTCGACTATTTCCGCGCCAACCCCAGCCGCCGCTTTTTTCCCGTCGTCAATGCCAGCGGCGAGCCGCGCGGCATCCTCAGCGAGCAGCGGTTGAAGGCGCTGAGCTACCACCCCTTCGGCCGCGACCTGATGAAGAACAAGGTCTATCAGCGCGGAATCTCGCACTATGTGTCGAAGGCGCCGATCGTCGATATCCGCATGCCGGCCGAGCAGATGCTGGCCATGTTTGCCGACATCGACGGCGCCGAATGCGTGCTGCTCACCGAAAACATGCGCTATGCCGGCATCCTCTCGGCATCCTCGCTGCTCAAGATCATCAACGAGAAGCAGTTGCAGATGGCGCAGGACCAGAACCCGCTGACGGGCCTGCCGGGCAACCGCGCCATCCGGGACTATCTCGAGGATGTCGCCCTCGACGGTGATGGTGACCGCTTCCTCTGCTACTGCGACTTCGACAACTTCAAGCCCTTCAACGATGCCTATGGCTTCCAGTCCGGTGACCTCGCCATCACGCTGTTCGCCGGCTTCATGAAGCGTCACTTCGTGGGGGAAGATGTCTTCCTCGGCCATATCGGCGGCGACGATTTCTTCATCGGCCTCAAGGGCGTGCCGCGCGCGAGCGCCTTGGCGGCGCTCCGGCACCTGTTGGCGGATTTCCGTAGCGAGGTGCGGCAGTTCTACAGCGCCGAGGATCGGGCGCGCGGCATGATCGAAGGCCATGACCGCCAGGGTGCGAGCCGTCATTTTCCGCTGATGCGCTGCTCGGTTGCCGTTCTCGCCATTGCCGAAGGCGCGCTGGTGCCGGACGTCAACCTCATCAGCAACCGCATCGCCGTTTTGAAGGCGCAGGCCAAGGACAGCGAAAGCGGCATGGCCGTCGATCAGTTCGTATAGCCACGCTCCGTCCATTTGCGTGGCATGCCCCTGATTGTCGGGGGCGGTGTTCGACACGTCGGTGTGCGCGGCCTATAACCTGCGAATCAATGCCGGAGGAGAACCCCATGACGCCATTGCCCACATCCATGCGCCATATCGCTTTTGATGCGCCCGGCGAACCGGATGTCATGCATGTGGTGGAAGGGCCGGTGCCGCAGCCCGGACGCGGCGAAATCCTCATTCGGGTGCGCGCCGCCGGCGTCAATCGTCCCGACGTCTTCCAGCGGCAGGGCAGCTATCCGCCGCCGCCGGGCGCCAGCCCCATCCTGGGTCTCGAAGTCGCCGGTGAGGTCGCGGCCCTTGGCTCCGACGTCAAGGACGTGGCGATCGGCGAGAAGGTGACGGCGCTCGCCAATGGCGGGGGCTATGCCGAATATGCCGTCGTGCCCGTCGGCCAGGCCCTGCGCTTTCCGAGCCGTTACGGCGCCGTCGAGGCCGCCGCCCTGCCGGAAACCTTCTTCACCGTCTGGGCCAACGTCTTCGACATGGCCGGTCTGAAGTCGGGCGAGACGCTGCTTGTCCACGGCGGCACCAGCGGCATCGGCACGACGGCGATCCAGCTGGCACGGGCGCTTGGCGCCCGCGTTCTGGCCACCGCCGGCAGCGCCGACAAGTGCGCAGCCTGCGAGCGCCTCGGCGCCGTGCGCGCCATCAACTACCGCACCGAGGACTTCAAGGCCGTGGCGCTGGAGGTCACCGGCGGGCGGGGCGTGGACGTCATCCTCGACATGGTCGGAGGCCCGTATTTCGAGCGCAACATCGGCACGCTCGCCAGGGATGGCCGCCTCTCCATCATCGCCTTCCTCGGCGGCGACCGCGTCGAGAGCGCCGCCCTGACGCCGATCATGGTCAAGCGCCTGCGCGTCTTCGGCTCCACCATGCGCCCGCGCACCGGCGACGAAAAACGCGCCATCCGCGATCAGCTGGCCCGTACCGCCTGGCCGCTGCTGTCCAATGGCACCATCGCGCCGCTTATCCACGCCACCTTCCCGCTGGAACAGGCCACTGAAGCCCACCGCCTGATGGAAAGCAGCGACCATATTGGAAAGATCGTGCTGACCGTCGGGTAAGGCATGGGATGGTGGCCGCAAGAATATTCGGGCCGCCCGTCTTGTAATTGTCATGAAACGGCGTACCTTCTTCTCATCGTCAACGAATTGAGAGGAGGTGATCCAATGTCGAGTGAGATTTCGGTTCTCGTGAACGGCTTGGAAGGGGTGAACATGTCGGGGCAGTCCCTGGCCTGACCACACCTCCTGCGGGCGCCCGCCAAGGCTGGCGTCCGGGTCTGATCGAGACCAAAGCTCATGGGGGGTCGCCACGGTGCGGCCCCTTTTGCTTGTGCGGGGTGTGGTTTCCATTGCCGGTCGCTGCCGCCGCTCTCACCTCCCGTGCAGGTGAGGGATAAGGCAAAGGGCACGCCCTTTTTCCATCGTCATCCCGGCCGCCGAGCCGGGACCCAGCCAGCCCAAGTCCTTGGGCTGAAAAGACGTCTTCGACAAGCAAACGCACGTCGGCTGGATTGCGGGCAGGGCCGCAATGACGGAAAAACGGGCCACTCCCGCGTTCTATTGCACGTCCAGAATCCGCGCGCTCGCAGCCACCCCCTGACACCCCTCAAATCCCGATCCGCCCGATGCCGGGAAGCTTGAGGGCAGGGCGCATGACATCAATGCCGGCGACGAGACCGAGCACATGCACCTCGAAGCCGGAACGCACCCCGGCCGACAGGCCGATCAGCCCGTTCAGCGTCAGATGCATGTCGCGCCCGTCCGCATCGACGGAGAAGAGCTTTCCGTCCGGCAGGTAATCGCGCCCGACCGCATCCGGCGGCAGCACCACGCCGAGTTCGGGCACTTCGCGCAGCACATGCGCGACGAAGGTGTTGGAATTCGGCCCCGGCCAGATGCGATAGCCGCCGGGCTTGGCATAGGGATAGCTGGCAATCGCCGCCTCCACCTTCGGGATCAGCCGCGCCGCGCCGGGGCCGGTCATGGCGAGCACCGTGCGGGGCGCGTTCGAATACCAGCGGCCATCGGGCGCGTAGCCGTTGCGGCGGATGGGATTGCCCCAGCCGACCTTGTCGTAGCGATTGTAGCCGGCCGCGCCCTCATCCTTCGTCACGATCCAGGCGTGGCTCGCCACCGCTCCTTTGAAGCCGCCGGTCGCTGCGGAAAAGACGTAGATTGCCGCCGGTCGGCTGTCTTCGGCGGCGGGCAGGATGCCGGCCGAACTCCAGTCCGCCTCCCGCCAGCTGCCGGGCCGCTCGCGAACCGTCCAGTAGGCGGCCGAGCCGAGAACCGGGAGAAGGTAGATGACGGCAAAGGCAAGGGCGAGGCGGCGGATGAAGCGCATGAAGGTCCTTCCGGATCGGCGAAAAATCCGCTCCCGCCAAAGGGCGGCGCGGCAGTGCGTCCATCTTTTCCAGCCGTGTGCGGCCAATTTGCGACTGAGGCCCGTCCTGCCAATTTCCCGCCGGCCTCTTGCCCCGCCCGGCGCCGCGCGGCATGACAGGCAACCACAAACAGATACGTGAAATGGGTGCAGCATGGACAATCCGGTTCTGGTCGAAGTGACGCGCGGCGCGCTGGTGGAAAGCCGGCATCGCGGCATGGTCGTGGCGGTCGATGGCGACGGCAACACGGTGTTCTCGCTCGGCGATGTCGATCAGCCAGTCTTTCCGCGCTCCGCCTGCAAGGCCATGCAGGCCCTGCCACTGATGGAAACGGGCGCCGCCGACGCCTACGGTTTCGGCAGCCGGGAACTGGCGCTTGCCTGCTCCTCCCACAATGGCGAGCCGGAACACGCGGCCCTTGCCGAAGCGATGCTGAAGGCCGCCGGCCTCGACGCGGCGGCGCTCGAATGCGGCGCCCACTGGTCCTTCGACCAGAAGAGCCTGATCGGCCAGGCCCGCGCGCTGGAAAAGCCCTCGGCGCTTCACAACAACTGCTCGGGCAAACATGCCGGCTTCGTCTGTGCCGTCTGCCACGACGGCGGCACGGTCGAGGGCTATGTCGGCTATGACCACCCGCTGCAGAAGGAGATCCGGGGCACGATGGAAAGCCTGACCGGCGCCGTGCTCGCGCACGACAATTGCGGTACCGACGGCTGCTCCATCCCGACCTATGCCGTGCCGCTGAAGGGCCTCGCCCACGGCTTTGCGAAAATGGCGACCGGCACCGGCCTCGGCCCGGAGCGCGCCAAAGCCGCCCGCCGCCTGATCGACGCCTGCATGGCCGAGCCCTTTTACGTCGCCGGCACAAAGCGCGCCTGCACCGCCCTCATGCAGGCCGCCCCCGGCCGCATCTTTGCCAAGACCGGCGCCGAAGGCGTCTTCGTTGCCGTCATCCCGGAACAGGGCATCGCCATTGCGCTGAAATGCGAGGACGGCGCCACCCGTGCCGCCGAATCCATGGTCGCCGCCACGCTCGCCCGCTTCTTCGCGGGTGATGCCGAGGTTCAGGCCAGGCTCGCCGCCATGGCCAGCTACGAGATGCGCAACTGGAACGGCATGCCTGTCGGCGACGTGAGGGTGACGGCAGCGCTCGCCTGAGCCGCTAACACCGTTACGCCCGGATGACCGCCGCACCCGCCTCGCGGTAGGGCGCCATCCGCGCTTCCGGCATATCCGCCGCCACGATCAGCCCCGCCACGGCATCCAGCCCCAGCACCCCGGCTGGCGAGACCTTGTCGAGCTTGTCGGCCGTCAGCGTCACATAGGTCTCGGCCGATCGCCCCGCGATGAAGCGTTTGACGGCGGCTTCCTCCACGTCGCCGGTCGACAGCCCGTGCTGGGGGTGGGCGGCGGTGACGCCGAGCAGAAAGAGCTCGGGGGAGATAAGGCCGATCGACGCGATCGCGGCGGCGCCGACGGCCACCATCGAATGCTTGTAGATCTTGCCCCCGCATAGGATCACCTCGGCCGTCGGGTGGTCTTCCAGCGCCGCCGCGATGGTCGGGCTGTGGGTCGCCACGGTAAAGGCGAAGCTGCGGGGCAACAGGCGGGCAACGAGCGCATGGGTGCTGCCCCCATCCAGAAACACCATCTGTCCGGGCTGAACGAGCGCGGCCGCAGCGGCGGCCAGCGCGGTCTTCTCGTCGGTCGCGATGGCGTTTCGGGCCGCAAGGTCCGGCAGATCAGGCGCCACGGGCAGGGCGCCGCCATGCACCCGCTTCAAGAGGCCCTCTGCCGCGAGTTCCCGCAGATCGCGGCGGATCGTGTCTTCGGACAGATCCAGCATCTCGGCCACGCGCTTGGCGATGACCTGCCCCTCGCGGTTGAGGGTGTCCAGAATGAAGGCTTTGCGGTGCGTGGTCAGCATGGTCTCTGCATGAGATTGAACGATAATTCATGGTATCGCACGAAATGACTCGACATTCAAGAAATTTCCGGCATTTTCACGCTGCCTCGTGCAAGGACGGGGTGAACGAAGGAGATGAAACGATGTTGATCCTGATTGCAGGCCCTTACCGCTCGGGCACCGGCGATGATCCCGTCAAAATGGCGGAAAACCTGAAGCGGCTGGAGGCGCCGTCCTATGCGCTCTTCAAGGCAGGACATGTGCCGATGATCGGCGAATGGGTCGCGCTGCCGGTGTGGCACGCGGCCGGTGGCCAATCGGTCGGCGACGATCTCTATGAGGAGATTTTCCACCCCGTCGCCGGCCGGCTTCTCGCTTTGTGCGACGGCGTGCTGCGCCTGCCGGGTGCTTCCAAGGGCGCCGACAACGATGTGCGCATTGCCACAGAACGCGGCATTCCCGTCTGGTACGCGCTCGAAGACGTGCCGGGATACGTGGGCTGATCGGCGCCCCTTCGCAAAACGGCCATCCGCGCGGTATAGCTTTCGCGGATACGGCCTGACAGAGCGGCCCGAACGGAGGAAACCCATCCATGTTGACGCTGTACTACGCCAAGGGCACCTGTTCGCTGGCTTCCCACATCGCGCTGGAGGAGGCGGGGCTTGACTATCGCGCCGAGCGCGTCGATCTGGCGGCCAAGGCGCAGCAGACGCCGGAATATCTCGCGATCAACCCCAAGGGCCGCGTGCCGGCACTGGCGACGGACAAGGGCGTGCTGACCGAGACGCCCGCCATCCTCAGCTATATCGCGGCGCTGGCGCCGGAAGCGGGGCTGGGGCTGGCGGATGATGCGTTTGCCCATGCGCGGCTGCAATCCTTCATGGCCTACATGAATTCCACCGTGCATCCGGCCCATGCCCACCGCCTGCGCGGCAGCCGCTGGACGGATGATCCCGCCGCCATCGAAGCGTTGAAGGTCAAGGTGCCTCAGAACATGCGCGACGGTTTTGCCCTTATCCAGAACGAGATCTTCGAAGGCCCCTTCGTGTTCGGCGAGACCTATACGGTGGCTGACCCCTATCTCTTTACCGTCGCCGGCTGGCTGGAGGGGGATGGCGTCGACATCGCCGAGTTCCCCGCTATCAACGCCCATCGGCAGCGCATGGCCGAACGGCCGGCCGTGCAGCGTGTGCTGCAGGCGATCGGCTAGGCGCACCATCGCCCGTCGCCGGGGGCAGCGGAAGATCGCCGAGGGCGCGCGCGTCCATGCTCTGAAGGGCGGGATGCGCGAGCGGATCGTGCCGCCAGGCGAAACGGTTGCCGTCGTCGCAAGCCGCTGGCCGCCCCTGCAGATGCCGGCGCAGGGCTGTCAGCACGACGGTCGAAGCAATCCAGATTTTCTTGATCATGACGGCCTCCTTGCGTCGGCGACACCAGCGTCCTGCCGGCTTTCACTGAAAGAAGAATGCGCTTTTCAGGATGAGGCGGCAATTGAGATTGCCTCGTATGCAGTATAGAAAATCTGCATGAAGGCTTTGAACCGCATCCATCTCAACGGCCTGCGCGCCGTCGAAAGCGTCCACCGCCTCGGCTCCCTGCAGGCGGCCGCTAGCGAGCTTGGCGTCACCGTCGGCGCTGTCAGCCAGCAGGTGATCCGCACCGAGGCGCAGCTTGGCCGGCCGCTGTTTTCCCGCACGGCAAAGGGGCTGGTGCCGCTTTCCGATGCCGCCCCGGTCTTTGCCGCACTGGCCGCCGGGTTCGAGTCGCTGAACCGCGGCGTTATCCTGGCCGAGCCGGCGGATGACACGCGCCTGACGGTCTCCGTGGCGCCGGTCTTTGCCGCCCGCTGGCTGGTGCCGCGCCTCGACAGTCTCGCTGCCCGCCATCCGGAGATCACGCTGCGCATCGATGCCACAACGGCCCTTCTCGATCTCGACACGTCCGACGTCGACATCGGCATCCGCGTCGGGCGCGGCGACTGGCCGGGCGTTGTCAGCGAGTTGCTGCTGCCCCAGAAGGTCTTCCCGGTCTGCGCGCCCGCGCTCGCCACCGGCATGCGCACGCCGGCCGACCTTCTGTCCCTGCCGGTTCTGATCGATGGTCAGGCAATGTTCTCCTGGGATGTGTGGCTGAAGGCCGCCGGGCTTCAGGCCGGCTGCATCCGGCCGCGTCACGTCTTCAACGAGGCCTCGCTGTGTCTCGATGCGGCGATTGCCGGGCAGGGCGTCTTCCTCGGCTGGCAGACGCTGGCCGCCGATGCGCTCGCCGCCGGCCGCCTCGTCGTGCCGGTCCCGATCGCCGCGGCGACCGGCTTCGGCCACTTCTTCGTGCGCGCCCCCGGCCGGCGCGAAACCCGCACCGTCAGGGCCTTCAAGATCTGGCTGCGCGACGCGCTGGCAGAAAGCCTGACAGCGCTGCCGCTGGGGTAGGTCCACCGTCCCCTCAACCGTTATCCCAATTCCGCTTTCCGCCGGGCCATCATCTCCTGAAAGGCGGGGCGGGACTGGCAGCGGGACAGCCAGTCCTTCAGGGCCGGCGCGCCATCCATGAGCGCGGTGCGGCGCTGGGCGTAGCGCAGCACCTCGGCAAGGTTAAGGTCGGCGACCGTGAAGCGTTCGCCGACGAGATAGGGGTGATCGACGAGGTGCCGGTCGATCACGCCAATCGCAGGGCCAAGCCCGGCTTCGGCCGTCTCGATGATGGCCTTGCCCGCCTCGCTGTCCGCCTCTCCCCGGTCATAGACCATCACGATCTGAACGCTGTGGGGCTCCACGGCGGTGGCGGCAAACAGCGTCCAGTTCATGACCTGCGCCTCTTCGATGAGGTCAGCTGGCGCGAGCGGCCCGCCATGCTTGCGCGCGAGATAGAGCGGGATCGCCAGCGATTCCGTCATCAGAAGATCGCCGTCGAGCAGCGCCGGGATCTGCCCCATCGGGTTGATGGCGAGATAGGCGGGCGAGCGGGTGTTGAGCGGCGTCTCCGCTGCCTCCGGCGCCTCTCCGGCCGGCAGCCGCCGCGCCTGGATCACCGGCACGCTCTCGAAGACAATGTCGAGTTCCAGCGCCATCCAGTAGGCGCGCGAGGCACGGGAGGCGTAGACGCCGTAAAGGGTGGTCATGAGTGTTATCCTCTCTTCGGGTTCACGGCAGAAGGTAGAGCGCAAGCCTCGCGGGACAAAGCGCTCGCCGGTCCTGATGCCCATGAAAAAGCATGAAAAAGCGTGATGGATCGGCGCGGGTGGAGATCAGCCCCGCCGGTTCCCCGTCACCGTCAGCATGGAAAAGCCGTCCGCGCCGTCGATCAGGTCACCTGTCACCGCCTCGTTCCAGCGGTAGCCGCGAATGGCGGCTTCGCGGCACGCAAGGATGTTGCTGGCGATCAGCGCCGCGCCGGCCCCTTCGACGACTGAGACAGCCACGGCGGTTCCGGCCTCCCGCACCACGTTGCCGGTGACGGTCAGGTTACGCTGGAAGGGGCCCCAGCCGAGCATGATGCCCCATTTCGGCGCGCCCTCGATCACATTGCCGGTGATCGCCGTATCGGCTTCGGCCGCAATGCCGATGCCGAAGCCGGCGCCTTCGTGGCGATAGGGCCCGCGTGTCGTCAGGTTGCGGACGATGTTGCCCGAAACGGTCGCGATCCGGCCGCCTTCGTCGAGGTTGACGACGAGGATGCCGTTGGCGGCGCCGTCCACCTGGTTGTCGGAGATCACGGCGGCGACGAAGGAAAATTCGCTGTAGATCGCCGTTTCGCCGCTGTCGAGGCACTGGTTGGCGGTGATGATGACGCCCGAGCCGCCATTCGAGCGGATGGCGGAAAAGGCCGAGCCGCTGACATGGTTGCCCGTCACCACCACGCCGTGGGCCTGATAGACATTGATGCCGTTGCCGTTCTGCCCCGTGCCGCCATCGGTTGCGCCCGTGCGTTCCACCCGGTTGCCGCTGATCAGCGTGCCATCCTCGCCGGGCGCGAAACGATGCACGAGGATGCCGCCATTGCCACAGTCGCTGACCGTGTTGCCGATGATCGAAAGCCCCTTGCTGTCGACGGCGTAGAGCCCGGCGCCGGCGGCCCGGGTCAGCGTGTTGGCCTCGATCCGCCCGCCGCAGCCTTCGAGCGACAGCCCATGCCCGGCTCCGCCATCGATAAGGCAGTCGCGCATCGTGACGGCGCCGATCTCGGCCATGCGCACGACGCCGGGTCTTGCCGCGTCTGCGGGCGCGAGCACGGCGAGGCCGGACAGCGTGATGCGCGCGGCCCCTTGTGCGAGAAGGGCAGGGCCCTCGCCCGTCGCAAGAAGGCGGCTTGCCGCTCCGGCGCCGGTCAGCACGGTGCCATCCGGCAGGGCAAGGCGCCCCACACGGTAGTCGCCGGGCGGCAGGTAGACGGGATCGCCGCGCTGCGCTGCCGTCTCCAGCAGCGCCTGAAGGGCCGGGCCCTGGTCTTCGGAAGCAGCCGGCCGGATGCCGGCAGCCCCTGCATCCAGCGCGCCCCGAAGGCCGGGCACGGTTTGGGATCGGGCCACCTCAGCAAAGGCCGCCGCCACGGGCAGCGCGATCAGCACGCGAAACATCTGCCGGCGGGTCAGGCGTGGCGTATCATAAGCCGACATAGGCAAGGTTTTCCCGTTCTGGTTCAGTCAAGCGTAACACATTCCCGCTATACCGATCTTGAGCAACGGATGCAGAGACCGACGACACGCGATCGTCCCGGACCGGGACGCGAGCATAGGATGGCCGATGACAAACACCCCTGTAAAGCGTTTGCCGCCCCGCCGGCCGGCAACGGCTGCCACCGCTCCGGTGGTGGAGGGCAATGCGTCCGGACCGACCGTCGCCGCCCGTCAGCACCTGCTCGAAACCATGCTTGACCAGTTTCCCGACTATGTCTTCGCCAAGGACCGGCAAGGCCGCATTCTCTACGGCAACCGCGTCACCATCGAGGATGCGGGTTTTGACCACGCGGACGAGCTGATCGGCAAAACCGACATCGAACTCTACCCTGGCGAAATCTCCACCATGATCCATGCGCTGGAGCAGGACCTCATGGAGCGGGGCATCTCCAGCCTCGACAGCGAAGAGCCATCGATCTCCCATCATGGCGGGGCGCGCTGGCTGACCGTCTCGCGTGCGCCGCTGCGCGCGTCCGATGGCGAGGTCATCGGTCTCGTCGGCATCGCCCGCGACATCACCACGAGGAAGCGCGCCGAGCGGCAACTGATCGGCCAGGCCGCCCTCCTGGAGATGGTGGCCAAGGGCGGTTCGCTCGACACGCTGTTCCAGGCCCTCTTCGGCTTCTTCAAGGAATACCATCCACACGTCATTCCCTCTGTGCTTTTCATGGCGCCGGACGGGCAGCACCTGACGGTGGGGCCGGAAGCGGGGCTCCACCCCGACTATGTGCGCGCCATCGACGGGATCGAGATCGGCCCGGCCGTCGGCAGTTGCGGCACGGCGGCCTACACGGGCGAGCCGGTCTTCGTCGCCGATACGCTCACCGATCCGCTCTGGGAGCCGTTTCGCTTCGCGCCGCTGACCTACGGTTTCCGCGCCTGCTGGTCGATGCCGATGCGCTCGCACCATGGCGAGGTGCTGGGCACCTTCGCGCTCTATTCCCCGACGGCGGGCCTGCCGGACCGCAAGCAGATCGATCTCATCACCTTTGCCGCCAACCTCGCCGCCATCGCGATCATGCGCAAAAAGGCGGAGGAGAAGATCCGGCACATGGCCCTGCACGATCCGCTGACGGGCCTCGCCAACCGCCAGTATTTCGATGAACGCATCGGCGACATCATCGAAGCCGCCGCTGCCGGTGGCACCATGGTGGCCTGCGCCTTCCTCGACATCGACAATTTCAAGATGATCAACGACAGCCTCGGTCACAAGGCCGGGGACCAGTTGCTGCGCACGATCGCCAGCCGTGCCAAGGCGCGCGTCCATGCCAGCGATCTCGTCGTGCGGCTCGGCGGCGACGAGTTCATCATTCTCCTGTCCGACCTCGCGATGGATCCCGCCGCAGCCGCGGCCCGGCTGGAAGCGATCCGCGTTTCCATGTCGGCGCCGGTCACGCTGGATGGCCGCACCCTGCAGGTCACCTGCAGCATGGGCATGGCCTGCTATCCGCTGCACGGCCGCACCGCCGACGAACTGCTGGCCAATGCCGACGTCGCCATGTACCGCGCCAAGGACAATGGCCGCAACAATCTCCAGCTTTTCACGCAGGAGATCGACACTCGCACGCTGAGCCGCCTGTCGCGCCGCGAGGAACTGCGCGAAGCGCTGGCGACGAACCAGCTCTTCCTCGAATATCAGCCGCAGATCTGCCTCGAGAGCGGCGAGATCAAGGCCGCCGAAGCGCTGGTGCGCTGGCGCCATCCCGAGCACGGCATCGTGCCGCCCTCCGACTTCATTCCGCTTGCCGAAGAGGCGGGCCTGATCGGCGAACTGGGTGAATGGGTACTCATCGAAGCCTGCCGCCAGAACCGGGCCTGGCAGGCGGCGGGCCTGAAACCCATCACCATCGGGGTCAACGTCTCCGCCCCGCAATTTGCCGCTGCCGACTGGGTGCTCCGGGTCGCCGAGGTGCTGGGCGAAACGGGCCTCGATGCCCGATATCTCGAGCTGGAACTGACCGAAAGCCTCATCATGCAGGATGTGGCGCGCGCCATCGACACCATGTGCGCCCTGGAAGATCTCGGCGTCGGCCTCGCCATCGACGATTTCGGCACCGGCTATTCGAGCCTCGCCGCCCTCAAGCGTTTCCCGGTCGACCGGTTGAAGATCGACCGCTCCTTCATCGCGGACATTCCCGGTGATCGTGACGGCGAAGCCATCGCCTCGGCCATCGTCTCGCTCGCCCATGCGCTGGAGATCGACGTGATCGCGGAAGGGGTGGAAACGCAGGAGCAACTTGCCTTCCTGCGCGGTATCGGCTGCCAGCAGATCCAGGGCTACCTCGTCGGCCGTCCCATGGCCGCAGATGCGCTTGCCGCCCGTCTCGCCACCGCTCCTGCCGGTCGCTCGCCGGTCTGACGCCTCCGCCGTCATCACCCGGTTCGACAGGTTCGCAAAAGCGCGCCGTGCCACAGTTCGGCCGGATATGTGGAACAATTGCTGCATCTGCGCATTTTCGAACCGTGTCATTCTGGCCTTGGACAATCCTTGCGGCGCGCGCTGCTAAGGCAGGCGCCAGAAAGGCACATGAACCCAGAATCCGGAAAACGGGCGAGGCGCCGGCGATACGCCTCAGACCGTTGCCGGACCGGACCGCCTATTGGACCCAATGCTTTCATGACCCTGCCATCAGACACTTCGAGGCGGAATTTCCTTCGCCTCACCGGCCTTGCGGCCGCCTCCCTCGGCCTTGCCGGCTGCGTATCGACCACCACGGAGCGTTTCGTCTACGAGACCGCGCCGGTGTTCCGCGATCCCTACGGGCCGCCGCCCGGCTATCGCAGCGATCGCGGCGTGATCGAGGGCCGTGTCGGCGAAGACGTGGCTCTCGATACGGGACTGCCGCCGGCGACGTCGCAATATGCCGCCATCTACGGACCCGTTGTGGATGATGGCTTCCCGATCCCGGCCGTTCCCTACCAGCAGATCGATCCGCGCTTTTACCGGCAGGAAGTTGCCGATCCCTTCGGCGAGCGCCCGGGGACGATCATCGTCGATACCTCCAATCGCTTCCTCTACCTGATCCAGTCGGGCGGTAGCGCCATGCGCTACGGCGTCGGCATCGGGCGCGACGGCTTTGCCTGGTCGGGCCGCGGGGTCATTCAGTGGAAGCAGAAATGGCCGCGCTGGACACCGCCCGACAGCATGATCGCCCGCCAGCCGGAGCTTGCCAAATACTCCGCCGCCAATGGCGGCATGCAGCCCGGCCTTTCCAATCCGCTCGGCGCGCGCGCCCTCTATATCTTCCAGAACGGGCAGGATACGCTGTACCGCCTGCACGGGTCGCCGGAGTGGCGCTCCATCGGCAAGGCCGTCTCATCGGGTTGCGTGCGGCTGCTCAATCAGGATGTCATCGATCTCTACGATCGCGTCCGCGGCAAAGCGCCGATCCTCGTCATCTGACGGGGAGGGCGCCCTTGAGGCTTGGGGGCAATGCGCGCGCGCCCGACGGCGGGCGCGGTCAGCCGCGTCCGCCGATTTCTTCCTCTAGCACCTGCGCCATCACGGCGATGTCCTGCTGCTTCAAGGGCTTCTGGAAGAAGCTGCGCACGAAGCGGTACTCCAGCGCGCGCTGGCGATCGGCGTCGAGATGGGAACTCGTCAGCATCGCCACGACGGGCGCGTGCACCTGGAATTCGCGCGCATAATGGTCGAGAAACTCGAAACCGTTCATGATCGGCATGTTGATGTCGAGGATGATGGCGCTCGGCGTCGTCGTTCGCAACAGGGCCAGCGCTTCCTGCCCGTTATAGGCCTTCAGGACCGCGATCTCCGGATCGTAGCGATGGATTGTATATTCGCAGATGAACTGATCGTTCTCGTCGTCATCCACGACCAGGATCGAACGAATCTTCATGTAGCGTCCGGGCCTCCATTGCCCTGTCGGGCAGAACCAGCGTGAAGCGGCTGCCCTTCTCGCGTGGCTCGTACGCCACGCTGCCCCCCATTGCCTCTACACTCTTCTTCACAATGTAGAGGCCCAGACCGCTTCCCGCCGCATTGCCCGGCGCCATGCGCACGAACATGCGAAAGAGGTTGGTCCGCAGTGCGGGCTCGATGCCGATGCCGTTGTCGTCGATCGTGACGACCACATTCTTCCCGACGCGCGCGGCCCTGATCTCGACGCTCGCCTGCGCCTCGGCCGGATCGCGATACTTGATCGCATTCGACAGCAGGTTGGCGAGTGCGACTGCCACTCTTGAGGGCTTGTTGAGGATTGTCAATTCTGGATCGATGGCGACCGCAAAGCTTATCGACGAAAAGCCCTCCGTATGGTTAAGCGTTTCCAGAATGTCGGCGACCAGTGGCGCGATTGCAACTTTTGCGTCATCCTCGGCCAGCAGCCGGGTGCGTGTCAGAAGCATGATCTTGTGGATGAGATGGTCGAGCCGGGAGAAGCCGGTTTCCATCCGTTGCAGCGTCTCGTCGAGTCGCTCCATGTCCTGCCGCGCCAGCATGTCGCGGGCAATCGCGGTCATGCCGATGGCCGATGCGATGGGCGCGCGAAGGTCGTGCGAGGTGCGATAGGCGAACTCTTCCAGCTCGGCATTGGCGGCCAGAAGGGCGCTCTCACTCGCCTTCCGCTCGGAGATGTCGCGCAACGTGCCGCTGTAGAGCGTGCCGTCGGGCAGGTCGATCCTCACAACCGATGCATCGATCGGAAAGAGGCTGCCATCCTTGCGCCGCCCCTCCACCTCCCGGCCGGACCCGATGACGCGGGCAATGCCCGTGCGCTCATAGGCGGCAAGGTAGCCATCATGCGCCCGGCGATGCGGCTCGGGCATGAGAACCGAAATGTTCTGGCCCAGCAGTTCGGCGGACGAATAGCCGAAAAGGCGCGTACAGGCCGGGTTGACGCTGAGGATGATGCCGCGACTGTTGATGACGATGATGCCGTCCGCCGCCGCATCGACCACCGCGGAGAATCGGCTCTGCTGGTCGGAGAGCGCCCGCTGCACGCGGCGGCCATGCCGCGAGGCAACGAAGAGATAGGCGATCAGGGCCGCATAGACGATGCCGGTCACGATGACCAGCGCCGAGAGGGTGAAGCGTGGATTGGCCTGATCCGGCGCCAGTTCGAGCGGCATCATGTAGAGCTGCTCGATTTCGGTGAGCTCGACATAGGTGAAGACCAGCAGGATCATATAGGTGCTGACGGCCATCAGCCCGGCCAGTACGGAGCGGTAGATGCCGAGCTGCGGCGAGCCATAAAAGGAGAAGGTGAGGTTGAGGCACATGAAGCAGGCGGCCGTCTGGAGCGACATGCGCGTGCCGGAAATCCAGTCTTGGGCCGAGTTGAGAGCGATCATGTAGCCGATCACCGCTGCTGCCGTCATGGTGAAACAGACGAAGGAAAGACTTGTCTGCCACCAGTCCGGGCGGGCCCGCAGCGCCCTCAGCAACATGGCAAGGCTGGTCAGCACCAGACAGAGCGCCGTGTTCGGCGGAATGCGCCCGTGGTCATCCACGCTGTTCTCGAAGGTGCGGGACACAAGCACCTGATCGATGCCAAGCGAGGCGACGAAAACGTGCTGGTAGAGTGCGGCAAGGCCAAAAAGCAGGATCGGCACGAGCAGGAAAAGCGCCGGGCGACGCCGTCTTTTGAGGATGAGAAGGCAGGCGCTTCCAAGGCCCACCATGGAGAGCGCCGTGTTGGCCTTCATCTGGAAAAACACGGGAAAGTCCAGCGCCGTCCAGTCCGGTGCCGCAATCCATAGGGTCAGCACGCAAGCACCGATGAGGATGCACATCCAACCGGTGAAGAGCCCGAATCGGCGCCAGGCCTGATCGTAAACCACCCGTTTCTCCCACCCCGACCCGAACGGCCGGCTCTCTTCGCCGACCGTGCGCGGATGCGGCCGAACCATGCCGGCGCGTGCCCTATTTGTGCAACAGCCGCGCGGACCTGACAAGCGAAAGGGCACGCCGCGCGTACCGCCATCCAAGATCGAAGGCGGGCACGGGCAGGAAAATGCCATGGCGATGGAACAGGCTATTCTAATGCGCATTCTTCTCGACAGAAGCCGCGCGGCCCGCCCCGGCTCGCGCCCTTGAGGGAGGTCCCGCCATGCCCATTTCCTACAGAACCCGCGTTCTTGCCGAAGGTGGCGGACGCAACGGCCGCGCTGCGTCGGATGACGGCCGGTTCACCGCCACGCTGGCCGTGCCGCGGGCACTCGGCGGCGATGGCGCCGAGGGCACCAATCCCGAACAGCTCTTTGCGGCCGGCTATGCCGCCTGCTTCCTCGGTGCGCTCCACCTCGTCGCCGCCCGCGATCGCAATCCGTTGCCGGACGATGCGACCGTCACTGCCGAGGTCGGCATGGGCCCGCGCGACGACGGTGCCGGCTTCGGGCTCACCGTGCGCCTCGACGTCAGCCTGCCCGGCGTCGACAGCGCCCGCGCCGAACGCCTGACCCGCGCCGCCCACATCGTCTGCCCCTATAGCCACGCGATGCGGACGATGAACGAGGTCGAGGTCAATCTTGTGTGATCGGCGACCGGACGCGCCTTACCGCTTGAGACTGCCGAGAATGCCGCGGATCAAAGCCCGGCCGAGCGAGGATGCCACCGTGCGCGCCACCGTCTTCATCGCCGCCTCGGCGATCGTTTCGCGCTGGTAGCCGGAGGCGCGTCCGCGGGTGGTCCTGCCGGTTTCCGCCGGCGTGTCATTGCCGAAGCCCGGCAGGGTCCAGCGGCTGCCCTGGGCACGCTCGTCTTCCGCCGCCTCGCGGGCAGCCTCCAGCTGAGCGGCCTGCTCGGCCTTCTGGGCCCGGGCCTGCAACAGTTCGTAGGCCGATTCCCGGTCGACGTCCTCGTCATAGACGCCCCTGACGGGGCTTTGCGACAGAATCTGCTGGCGCTCGGCTTCGGTGATCGGGCCGACACGGGCTTCCGGCGGGCGCACCAGCGTACGCTCCACCATCGAGGGTGCACCCTTGGCTTCCAGCGTCGAGACCAGGGCCTCGCCGGTGCCGAGCGTGGTGATGACGGTCGCGCAGTCGAAATCCGGATTGGGCCGGAAGGTGTCCGCCGCCGTCTTCACTGCCTTCTGCTCGCGCGGCGTATAGGCTCGCAGCGCATGCTGAACCCGGTTGCCGAGCTGGGCGAGAATGGTTTCCGGCACATCCAGCGGGTTCTGCGTGACGAAATAGACGCCGACGCCCTTGGAGCGGATGAGGCGCACGACCTGCTCGACGCGCTCGACCAGCACCTTCGGCGCATCGTTGAAGAGCAGATGCGCCTCGTCGAAGAAGAACACCAGCTTCGGCTTGTCGAGATCGCCCACTTCCGGCAGTTCCTCGAAGAGCTCGGAGAGCAGCCAAAGCAGGAAGGTCGCGTAGAGCCGCGGGTTCATCATCAGCTTGTCGGCCGCGAGCACCGAAATCACGCCGCGCCCGTCATGGCCGGTGCGCATGATGTCGGTAATGGCAAGCGCCGGCTCGCCGAAGAAGTGCTGGGCACCCTGTTGCTCGAGGATCAGCAACTCGCGCTGCAGCGAGCCGACCGAGGCCTTGGAAACGAGACCGAACTGGGCCGACAGCGCCGAGGCGTTCTCGCTCATATAGGTGAGCAGCGCCTGCAGGTCCTTGAGGTCGAGCAAGGGCAGGTTGCCCTCGTCGGCGATCTTGAAGGCAATGTTGAGCACGCCTTCCTGCGCATCCGTGGCATTCATGAGGCGCGAGAGCAGCAGCGGGCCCATCTCGGACATGGTGGTGCGGACGCGGTGGCCCTTTTCGCCGTAGAGATCCCAGAAGATCACCGGGAACTGGCTGAAGCCGTAGTCGGAAAGCCCGATCTGCTCGGCGCGCTTCAGCAGAAAATCCTTCGGCTCGCCCATGGCAGAAATGCCGGAAAGGTCGCCCTTGATGTCGGCGCAGAACACCGGAACGCCGGCCGCCGCAAAGCCTTCGGCCAGCACCTGGAGCGTTACCGTCTTGCCGGTACCGGTCGCGCCGGTGATCAGGCCGTGGCGGTTGCCGAACTTCAGCTCCAGATATTCGGGCTTGTTGAGCGTATCGTCCGGCTTGCGGCTGGTTCCGATATAGAGCTTGCCTTCCTCGAGCATGCGCATGCGTCTCCCTGTGCGGCCGGTCCTGCCGGCGCCCCGTGCCTGTTCGCCCCCTTATAGAGGAAAAGCGGCTGGAAAGGCATGTCCTTTTGTCCGTCGGCAAGCGTTGTGCGGATTGACGCGGGACCCTCCAGCCAGCCATCCTGCCGGCGCAAATGTCGCAGGTAAGTGTCATCCGCCAGCCTTCGATGACAGGATCCTTCCGGCTGATTTTCGCGCCGCGGTCGATGGCCCCACATTGCCAGATGCAGCGGAATGAATTACCCATACGTCAACGTCAATTTACGAGGAGAAAACCCGTGAGCGAACTCGTCAACCGCGTCGTCGAAAATATCGGCATCAGCCCGGAGAAGGCCGAAAAGGCCGTAGGCATGATCCTCGGCTTCCTGCAGCGCGAAGCCGCTGACGGCCCGGTCGCCCAGATGATCGAAGCCATCCCGGGCGCGAGCGAGCTCGTCGCCAAGTACAATGGCGAAGGCTCCGGTGGCGGCGGCCTGCTCGGTGGCCTGATGTCCGCCTTCGGCGGCGGCGGCGTCATGGCGCTTGGCCAGCAGCTGATGAGCCAGGGCCTCGGCATGGCTGAAATCTCCGGCCTCGCCAAGGAAACCATTGCCTACGCCCGCGAAAAGGCCGGCTCCGACGTGGTCGATGAGGTCGTGGCCTCGGTTCCGGGCCTTAGCCAGTTCGTCTGATCGGGCGGATTTTCCGAAGATGCGAGAGCGGGGCGGGGCCATGGGGTCCGCCCCGTTTTCGTTCCGGCGGGACGCTCCCCTCATCCGCCTGCCGGCACCTTCTCCCCGAGGGGAGAAGGCCGTACCGCAAGTACAGTGCTGCGATCGACAGGCATGCGCGTGGCAGACCCCTCTCCCCTCGGGGAGAGGGCAGGGTGAGGGGCATTCATGATGGAGAATGTGTCCCACCCGCATGGCACGCAAAAAGCCGCCCTGAGGCGGCCCCGATGTCCGAGGGCGACACTGACCCGGTCACCCGCGGCTGGCGAGGTCCAGCAGCGTCATGAAATCCGGCTCGCTGCTCGGCTGCGGCGCGACGACGGGGGCGGCGGTCGCGCGGTTTGGTGCGCCGAGTTCGCTCTTCACCTGCTCGACGATCTCGGCCTCGATCTTCTGGCGCTCGTCGTCGGGCAGCGCCTTGAGGCTTTCTTCCGTCAGATCGTGATCAGAGAGGTATTGGGCGCGGATCAGTTCGGCCGGGCTCATCCGGGCATAGCGGGCGATATCCTCGAACAGCGCCTGCGATTCGTCCTCGCCGCTCTTGGCCGGTTCGCCCTCGACGGCGAGCACAAAGAGGTTGCGCGGCGAATAGGTCCCGTCCGCCTCGTCCTTGCCGATGGAGGGCACTTCTTCGCCGAACTGATCGGCAAAACGCGGCGATTGGCGGTCCCCGGCGGTCTGCGGCTGCACCTGATCGCGCCTGTTGGAAAACAGGGTGGCAATGGAAAATGCGCTGTTGTAGCTCGTCGAGATCATCATGTCTCTCCTCGGATGAGACATGACTAACAAACGAGACTTGCCCGGAACTGGCTGTTTTCAGGGGTTTCAGCCCCATTGCCTCCCGATTTTCAGGGGGTCTCCGGCATCCGGCGCACCGTCAGGAACAGGCGCGGGAAACGCAGCAGCACCCGCCCGTCCGTCATCGCCGGATAGCTCATCGCGATCCGGTCGCGATAGGCATCGGTAAAGGCGGGCACCAGCGCGGCCGGCAGCCGCTCCAGGAAGGGACGCAGCCCCGTGCCCTTCACCCATTCGACGATCGCATCCGTATCGGCCAGCGGATGGTTGTAGACCGTGTGCCAGACATCCACCTGCCGATCGGGTCCGGCAAGCCGCTCGAAGAGGCGCCGCGGCGGCGGAATGGGCGTGCGCAGCCGCTCCGCATCGGCAAGGTGTGCGGCAAACCGGGCCTCGGCCGCCGTCTCGCGCATGGCGGCGTGGGAGGGTTCGGTGAGGTTGTCGGGCATTTGCACGGCGAGAACGCCGCCCGGCAGCAACCGGTCGCTCAGCCAGGCCAGCACCTCCAGCGTATCGGGCACCCACTGGAACACGGCATTGGCAAAGAAAAGCGCCGCCGGCGCCTCCGGCTCCCAGGTGGAAAGATCGGCGCAGATGAAGCGGCAGTCCGGCAGGCGTTTGGCCGCCGCCGCGAGCATGTCGGGCGCAGTGTCGACGCCCGTCACCCGCGCGGCGCCGAACCGCTCGACGATCAGCGCCGTGGAATTGGCCGGCCCGCAGCCGAGATCGTAGATCGCCCCCTCCGGCAGATCCGGCACGGCGGAGAGAAGATCGCGCGCCGGACGGGTGCGCTGGTCCTCGAACTTCAGATACTGCGCGGCCGACCACGTCATGGAAAGCTCCGGGGGCGTTGATCCTGCGCTGGAATATAGCGGCCCCACTGGGCGAGGCCAGAGGGCGAGAGGATCGCCGCAGCGCCGGGGTCCCGGGGCTCTTGACAATCCCCCGCAAAAGGCGTTTGTCTCCCACCATGATCGCACGTGCCGCAACCACCGCCCGGTATTTTTGGTCGTTCCTCTAGGGAGCGGCCGCGATCTTGTTCGACGAGCCGCCATCGGGCGGCTTTCGTGTTTCAGGGCTCCCGCTGGCGAAAAAACCAAGGAGCCTGATGATATGACTGCCACCCTTTTGCAGATGCCCCTCGGCGAGGACGATACCGTAGCCGCTCTGCCGGAAACGCTGCGCCTGCGTCCCGCCCGTGCCACCGATGTGCCGGCGCTGTCCGCCCTCATTGCCGACCACGCCGCGTTCCACGGCGACAAGGCCGAGACCAAGCTTGCCCGTCTTGCCGACGATCTCTTTGGCGAGCGGCCCTGGCTGACGGCGCTGGTGGCGGAAAAGGCGGGCCGCATCGTCGGCTACTGCCTGCTTGCGCCGCTCTACCGGGCGGATCTGTCGGCCCGCGGCATGGAAATCCATCAGATCTTCGTGGCTGAGGGCCATCGCGGCGAAGGCGTCGGCCGGCATCTCATCGATTGCGCGCGCCGCACCGCCAGCCAGATGGGGTGCACCTATCTCTCGGTCGGTGCCGCCACGGGCAATTTCCAGGCGCACCGCTTCTACGAAGGCCTCGCCTTCCGCCCACAGCCGGTGACCGGCATGCGCTATCTCCAGGCCCTGTGATAGCGATGGCGTGATCGCGATAGCCTCCCGGCGGCGCCGCTCGTCGCTGCCGGGTGGGGACCTTACTTCACGGCCGGCACGGCCTTGAGATAGGCGGCGATGGCCTGCCGGTCCTCGGGCGTCAGCTTCGCCATGTTCTTCTGCACCTCGACCATGGACCCGCCGACACTGTCGAAGTCGGGGGTAAAGCCTGTCTCGAGGTAGGTGGCGATATCCCCCTCGCTCCAGCCGCCGATGGCCTCGGACCCCGGCGTGATGTTGGGGATCGTGCCCTGGCCCTCGGGATTGGGCGCGCCGGCCAGCCATTTGCCGCTTTCGAAGCCGCCGAGCGCATTGCGCGGCGTGTGGCATTCGCCGCAGTGGCCGGGACCTTCCACCAGATACTGCCCGCGGGCAATGACAGGGTTGGCCGTATCGACGGTCACGCGCGGCTTGTCGGTGAAAAAGAGCAGCTTCCAGCCGCCGAGCAGCAGGCGGATGTTGAACGGGAAGGGCAGGTCATGCGCTGCCGCCACATTGGTGCTCTTCGGCAGGGTCAGCATGTAGCCGTGGAGGTCGTTGATATCCTTCGGCGTCATGCGCGCATAGGAGCCATAGGGGAAGGAGGGGTAGAGGTGTTCGCCCCCGGGCCCCACACCGCGCGTCATGGCATCGCCGAACTGGGCAAGCGTCCATCCGCCGATGCCGGCCGTCTCGTCCGGTGAGATGTTGGGGACGTTGAAGGTGCCGAAGGGGCTCTTCAGGGGAAGTCCGCCGGACAGAACGAGCTTGGCATCGCCCTCTGCGCCGGGCGCCGCATGACAGCTCACGCAGCCTCCGGCCCAGAAGATCGTCTCGCCATTGGCAAGATCCGGTTGCCCGAGCCCTTCCCAGGTGGCGGCCGGCTGTGGGTCGGGCCGCGTCAGGAACCAGAAGCCCCCCGCACCGACGACGGCCAGCACGACCACACCCTTGGCAAGCGTCTTGAGAATACCCATGGCGGCGGTCCTTTCAGTCAGGGGGCGGGCTGTCCGCCCGATGGTTGGTTTATCGTGCTTGCCAAGGTGGGCGCAGACGCTTCGGTCCCAGCGCCGCCATCCACCCGCACCGTTGGCTTCCCGGCGCCCCTCCGACGCTCCAGTTCCATTGCCGTCATCCTCGGGCTTGATCCGAGGATGACGGCAGTGGGGCGGGATGCCGTCGTTTGGGGCGCCGCCGCGCAGCAGACACGGGGGCCTTCCAGACGAGGATGATTGCGCCTGTGGCCCGCGGCCACGCGGTGAAGCATACATCCGTCAACCTGCCCCCTGCGCCATGCGTCTGCCCATTCCGCCGTCATCCTCGGGCTTGACCCGAGGATCCATGCCGCCCTCCGCATGCTTGGCCGTGGATCCTCGGGTCAAGCCCGAGGATGACGGGATGGTGCGGTGCATGCCCTGCGAACGAGGGCTGCGGGTGACTCGGAGAGCCATAACCAAAAGGCCCGCCACCCCGCAGGTTGGCGGCCATCCTGGCGTGGATGCGATCCGGTCTACGGCCTTACTTCTTCAGGCGGTAGACCTCGTGACAGCTCCCGCAATTGGCGCCCATGGTGCCGACGGCGGCCTTCACGCCGGCCTGGTCGGCCGGAAGCTGGGCGAGCAGGGCATCGGCATCGGAGGCGAGCTTCGCCGACTTGGCCTTGAAGTCATCGAAATTCTTCCAGATCGCAGGGCTCGCTTCGGAGCCGGCCTCGGAGCCTTCCGGAAAGTGGTTCGGGAAGTCCTTGCCGACTTCGGACATCGTCGTCAGCGATGCCTTCACGACGTCGGCGTCGTAGGGCTTGTCGCCCTTGGCGATACCCGCCAGTGCGCCCATGGCGGCACCGGTCTTCTTCATGAGGCCTTCACGAATTTCGATTGGCGAATCGGCCGCGACAACCGTGGAAAAGCCGATGGCCGAGGCAAGGCCGGTAAGCGCGAGCGCGGCGAGGGCAGTCTTGAACTTCATGGGTATCTCCCGTTCCGTTACGTTCCCGGTCGCTTTCGTTAGCGCCGGCGCAATGACATCATTGCAATTTGTATGCACTGCGGAAGTCACAAATTTTTGAAATGTTTTAAACTCGCCGGCCGAGAGACTGCCGAATGCAGCCCGCCCGGCAAAAAGAAACCCCGGCGGTTGGCCGGGGTTCCATGGGATCGTCTGACAAAACCGTTACGCGGCTTCGTAAAGCTCGAGCACGTAATCCCAGTTGACGAGGTTGTCGACGAAGGCTTCCAGATACTTCGGGCGGGCGTTGCGGTAGTCGATGTAGTAGGAATGCTCCCACACGTCGACGCCGAGGATCGGGGTTGCGCCATGCACCAGCGGGCTCTCGCCGTTCGGCGTCTTGGACACCTCGAGCTTGCCGTTCTTGACCGACAGCCAGGCCCAGCCCGAGCCGAACTGGCCGGCACCGGCAGCCAGGAAGTCGGCGCGGAACTTGTCGTAGCCGCCGAGGTCGGACTTGATGGCCGCTTCGAGCTTGCCCGGCAGCGAGGTGCCGCCGCCGCCCTTCTTCATCCACTTCCAGAAGTGCAGGTGGTTGTAGTGCTGGCCGGCATTGTTGAACAGCGCCTGGTTGGTGCCGTAGGACTTCTTGACGATCTCTTCGAGCGAGAGGTCGGCAAGGCCGGCTTCCTCGGCGAGCTTGTTGCCGTTCGTCACGTAAGCCTGGTGATGCTTGTCGTGGTGATATTCCAGCGTCTCGCGCGACATGTAGGGGGCAAGGGCGTCGTAATCATAGGGAAGGGCGGGAAGTTCGAAGGCCATGGGGCGTCTCCTCTTCGGGTATGAAAGCGTTTGGGTCCAACGGCTTGGGGCCAGATGCCACCCGGCGGGGGAAATGCGCCGTCAGGCATTCGCCGGGTTGCATCTGGTCCGTCACGACTGCCGGGAACATAGGCACCTCCCATGCCGGAGGCAACGGTGGCGCCACCCTTTTTGACGCCTGTCAGGGAAAAAACATTGCGCCGCCGCACTGGTCAGGACGACGTCCTGCTCCAGCTCTGACCGGACCGGAAGGGCGCACGCAGCGCCCTGCCGACAGGCTTGAAGGAGGACATCATGACCCAGACACCGACACTGAAGGCGCCCCGCATCCGGTCCGTCGTTGCCGCACTCCTGTCGGCAGGTTTCGTCGCCGCCGCAGCGGCCGGCCCGACCCTTGCCTCGTCGCCGGACGCCTGGGAGGGCCTGCGCCAGCAGGTGGCGGCCGCCTGCCAGAAGCTGGCGCTGGACCGCATCGAGATGCCTGTCGTGACCGTCGATCCCTTCGGCTCGGAAAGCTTTGGGCTGGCGCTTGTGCGCGGCAAGGCCAAGGGCGGTGATGCCTATGTCACGTCCATCTGCGTCTACGACAAGCAGCGCCGGACCGTCGAACTCGGCAGTGACCTCAGCGACGACGTGGTGCGCGGCGCCAATCCCTGACGGGTCAGGCGTCGCCGTCCGAATGGGCCCATTCCATGTAGAGCTCGCGCGCCTTGGCGGCGATCGGCCCGGCGGCAATGTCGCGGTCCTCGAAGCGGGTGACGGGCACGACCTTGGAGTAATTGCCGGTGGTGAAGATCTCGTCGGCGGTCTCGAAGTCGCCGATCGTCAGCACGGCTTCCTCCACGTCGAAGCCGGCTTCCTTCAAGAGGCCCATCACGCGTGCGCGCGTGATCCCGGCCAGGAAGGTGCGGTTGGCGGCGGGCGTGAAGACGACGCCGTCCTTGACCATGAAGATGTTGGAAGCGCCGGTCTCGGCCACATTGCCCAGCATGTCGCGCACCAGCGCATTGTCGAAACCGCGGCGCCGGGCATCGGACAGGATGCGGGCATTGTTGGGATAGAGGCAGCCGGCTTTCGCGTCCGTCGGCATGCTCTCGATGGTCGGACGGCGGAAGGGCGAGACGGTCAGCGACATGCCCTTGGCCGCGTCGCCCATCGGCGCTTCGAAGAGACAGAGCGCAAAGCGCGTCGAGGCCGCTTCGGGTACGACGACCGAGAAGCTGCCATGTTCGGCCCAGTACATCGGCTTGATGTAGACGGCCGTCTTCCCGTCGAATTTCTGCAGGCCTTCCCAGGCCAGCGCCTCCATCTGGTCTGCCGGCATGGTGGCGTTGAGGCCGAGCGCCTCGGCCGAGCGGTTGACGCGCTGGCAGTGAAGATCGAGATCGGGCGCGACACCTTCGAACCAGCGCGCGCCGTCAAAGACGGTCGAGCCGAGCCACATGGCATGCGAAGTGGGGCCGATCAGCGGCGGATTTCCGGAAAGCCATTCCCCGTCCACATAGGTCCAGGTTGCGGATTTCGCGGCTGTGTCGATGGCCATTCCCTACTCCTTGCCAGGCGCCTTCAAGTCAGGCGTGGCAACAAAGCCCGGCGGGCGCGGCGGGTCAACCCCCGATCCCTTGCCCGTGCCGCCATCGTGAACAGGGCAGGCCGGATAGGGTAAAGAAAATCGGGCGCGGAAAATGGGACATGAAAAAACCCGGCCGCCGTGGGGCGACCGGGCTTCCAAGCGCGATCGTGGGAGGATCGAAGCGCTTATTCTGCGGGCACTGCGACCGGCTGGGCCTCTGCCTCGATGAGGCGGCCGCCTGCCTTGCCGCCGAGCGTGGCGTTGAACTGCTCGACATCCAGTTCACCTTCCCAGCGGGCGACGACGACGGTGGCCACCGCATTGCCGATGAAGTTGGTGATGGCGCGGCATTCCGACATGAAGCGATCGACGCCGAGGATCAGCGCCATGCCGGCGACCGGCACGGAGGGCACGACCGAGAGCGTGGCGGCGAGCGTGATGAAGCCGGCGCCGGTGATGCCGGCGGCACCCTTGGAGGACAGCATGGCCACGAGCAGCAGCAGAATCTGGTCGCCGTAGGAGAGCGGCGTGTCGGTCGCCTGGGCGATGAAGAGGGCAGCGAGCGTCATGTAGATGTTCGTGCCGTCAAGGTTGAAGGAATAGCCGGTGGGGACGACGAGGCCGACGACCGAGCGCTTGCAGCCGGCGTTTTCCATCTTGTTCATCAGGCCGGGCAGCGCCGCTTCCGAAGAGGAGGTGCCGAGGACGAGCAGCAGCTCTTCCTTGAGGTAGCGGATGAGCGCCAGGATCGAGAAGCCGTTGTAGCGGGCGACGGCGCCGAGCACGACGGCGACGAAGAGGAAGGAGGTGATGTAGAAGGTGCCGATCAGCATGGCGAGGTTGGCGATCGAGCCGACGCCGTACTTGCCGATGGTAAACGCCATGGCGCCGAAGGCACCGATCGGGGCGGCCTTCATGAGAACGCCCACCAGCTTGAACATTGGAACCGTGACCGCCTGCAGGAAGTCCGTGACCGGACGGCCGCGTTCGCCGACCATGGCGAGCGAGACGCCGAAGAGGACCGAGAAGAACAGGACCTGCAGAATGTCGCCATCGGCGAAGGCGCCGACGATGGTGGACGGGATGATGCCCATCAGGAAGCCGACGATCGACTGGTCATGCGCCTTTTCGGCATAGGTCGCGACGGCCTTGCCATCGAGCGTGGCCGGATCGATGTGCATGCCGGCGCCCGGCTGGACGACGTTCGACACGATGAGGCCGATGACGAGCGCCAGCGTCGAGAAGGTGAGGAAGTAGAGCATCGCCTTGCCGGCGACGCGGCCGACCTTCTGCAGGTCGCTCATGCCGGCAATGCCGGTGGCGACCGTCAGGAAGATCACTGGCGCGATGATCATCTTGACGAGCTTGATGAAGGCATCGCCGAGCGGCTTCAGGGACGCACCGAGCTCGGGATAGAAATGGCCGAGCAGGATGCCGAGCGCGATGGCGGCGAGAACCTGCACGTAGAGCTGGCGATAGAAGGGGAGCTTGCGCACGGGCTCGCTCGGCAGGTGGTGGTCGGACGCGGAAATCTTCATGGTTTCTCCTCCAAAGTGACGGACCCCGTCGCCTGCTGGCGGCCTCCCGGGGCGGGCGGTGACGCTGCGGCAGACCCTGCCCGTGCGTCTTGGTCCGTTCACAGCAACCGCCGTGCCAGTTCGCCAAGGGGAGATTAAGCGATTGTTCGGAAAGAAGATTTTTTTGGCCTTAACCCCCTTGAGATCGATTTGAGCGAAAATCCGCACGCCTCTCTTTTCATGCTGTGCGGATAAGCGCACAATGGGTCATGGTCCTCGCGAGCCCCCACTCTGTTGCTGCCGAAGCCCCGGCCCCTTCGCCTTCGCCCGCCCGGCCGGCGCGGATGTGGCTTGTCTTCGGCCTGCTCTTCCTCATTGCCGCGATCGGTGCCACGCTGGCTGCCCGCGACTACGGGCGGCGTTCGGCGCTTGAAACGCTGGCCGTCAACGGCCGGATCGAGTCGGACCTGAAGGCGGCGCTGCTGCGCGCCGTGCTGGAGCGACCCCGCGTGCTGCCGCTGGTGCTGTCCCAGTCGCGCGAGGTGACGGACATGCTGGGCGCGCCGTCGGCCGCGGGCATCGCGGGCATCAACCGCAAGCTCGAGGGGCTGGTGCGCGATACCGGCGCCTCGGTGATCTATGTCATCGCGGCCGATGGCCGGGCCATCGCGTCCAGCAACTGGCGCGAGCCGACGAGTTTCGTCGGCAATGACTATTCCTTCCGCGACTATTTCAAGAAGGCGATGGCGGATGGTCACGCCGAGCATTTCGCACTCGGTTCGGTCAGCCGCCGTCCGGGCCTCTACATCTCTCGCCGGGTGGGGCCGGCCGAAGCGCCGCTCGGCGTGGCCGTCGTGAAGACGGAGTTCGATGCGCTGGAGGCCGACTGGCGCGCCACGGGACGGCCGACCTTCGTGGCCGACCGGCGCGGCGTGGTGCTGATCACCAGCCTGCCATCCTGGCGCTTCATGACGGTCGCGCCCATTTCCCCTGCCGACCGCGCGGCCATCCGCGACAGCCTGCAATTTGGCGACGCCCCGCTGGAGCCCTTGCCCTTCGAGCGCCGCGACGAGGGGGAACTGCGCACCGCGCTGCCGGGCGAAAGCGAGGCCGACTATCTGGAACTGACCGTGCCGGTGGCCACCACCGGCTGGTCGTTGCGCTATCTGCAGCCCGTGCAGCCGGCCGTGTCCACGGGTATCCGCAGCGCCACGCAGACCGCGCTTTCGGCACTCTCGGCCGTCTTCCTGCTCGCCGCGCTGATCATCTGGCGCCGGCAGGTGGTGGCGGCGCGGCTGACGCGCGCGGCGACCGCCCAGGCCGAACTGGAACGGCGCGTCAGCGAGCGCACCCGCGAATTGACGACGGCCCGCGACCTGCTGGCCGCCGAGATCAGTCAGCACCGCACCACCGACGAGCGGCTGAAGGGCGTGCAGTCCGAGCTGGTCGCCGCCAACCGCCTGGCGATCCTGGGGCAGGTGGCCGCCGGCGTCGCGCATGAGATCAACCAGCCGGTCGCCACCATCCGTGCCTATGCCGACAATGCCCGCACCTTTCTCGATCGCGGCCAGCAGGGGCAGGCCACCGAAAACCTTCAGGCCATCGCCGGCCTGACGGAGCGGATCGGCACCATCACGGAAGACCTGAAATCCCTGGCCCGCAAGGGCCGTGGCGCGACGGAGGCGGTCGCGATCGACACGGTGCTGGACGGCGCCGTTCTCCTGCTTGGCAGCCGCTTCTCCGGCCGTCTCGACGCCATCGACATCGCGCTGCCAAGGCCTGCGCCGCAGGTGATGGGGAACCGCATCCGCCTGGAACAGGTCTTCATCAACCTTCTGCAGAACGCCATGGAGGCGCTGGACGGCGCGCCCGGCGGCCATGTGCGCGTCACCGCCGAGCCCGTGGGCAGCCGCGTCATCGTGCGCGTTGCCGATAACGGGCCCGGCCTGCCGGAAGCCATCCACGCCCAGCTCTTTTCGCCCTTCAACACCTCCAAGGAGCGCGGCCTCGGCCTGGGCCTCGTCATCACCAAGGAAATCCTCGCCGATTTCGGCGCGACGATCGCGGTGGAGAGCAGCCCGGCCGGCACGACCTTCATCCTCGACCTCGCCGCCGCCACTTCGGGTGGTTCCGGGACCGGCCCCGCCGCGCAAGGAGCGCCATGATGGAAAGCCCCGCCCTCGAAAACGTGTCGTCCGGCGCGGCCGCAGCCGTCGATCGCGTGCTGCTGGTGGATGACGACGTGGATCTGCGCCGTGCCACGGCCCAGACGCTGATGCTGGCGGGCTTCGACGTGGACGCCGTCGGGTCCGGGCAGGCGGCGCTCGCCACCGCCACGCCGGATTATCCGGGCGTCGTCGTCTCCGATATCCGCATGCCCGGCATGGACGGGCTCGAACTCTTCCGCCGCCTGAAGGCCGCCGATGCCGACCTGCCGGTGGTGCTGATCACCGGCCATGGCGATATTCCCATGGCCGTGCAGGCCATCAAGGACGGTGTCTACGATTTCATCGCCAAACCGTTTCCGGCCGAAAAACTGGTGCAGAGCGTGGAGCGGGCGCGCGAAAAGCGCCTGCTCGTGCTGGAAAACCGCCGCCTGCGCGCCGCCGCCGAGCAGGCACAGGCCGACGACATGCCGCTGATCGGCCAGACGCCGGCGATCGTGCGGTTGCGCGACATGCTGCGCCAGATCGCCGATACGGACGTGGATGTGCTGGTGCGCGGCGAGACCGGCAGCGGCAAGGAGGTGGTGGCAAGCCTGCTGCACCGCTGGAGCCGCCGCGCCCGCGGCCATTTCGTGGCGCTGAACTGCGGCGCGCTGCCCGAAAGCGTCATCGAAAGCGAGCTTTTCGGCCACGAGGCCGGCGCCTTTACCGGCGCCCAGAAGCGCCGCGTCGGCCGCATCGAACATGCCAGCGGCGGCACGCTCTTCCTGGACGAAATCGAGAGCATGCCCGTTGCGACCCAGGTGAAGATGCTGCGCGTGCTCGAAATGCGCGAGATTTCGCCGCTCGGCGTCAACAATATCAGGCCCGTGGACATCCGCGTCGTCGCGGCCGCCAAGCTCGATCTCGGCGACCCCGCCGAGCGCGGCGATTTTCGCGAGGACCTCTACTACCGCCTGAACGTGGTGACGCTGTCCATCCCGCCGCTGCGCGACCGGCGCGACGATATCCCGCTGCTCTTCACCCATTTCGCCACTCGTGCCGCCCGTCGTTTCGCCCGCCCGGTGCCCACACTCTCGGCCTCCGAGATCGCCGCGCTGAAGGCCCGCGACTGGCCGGGCAATGTGCGCGAACTCTCCCACGCCGCCGAACGCGCCGTGCTCGGCCTTCCCTTGGACGGGCAGGGAGAGACCCCGGCCGACGCCTCCGGGGCCGTGGCTGCGGCCCGCGAAGGTGGAACCCTTCCCGAGCAGGTGCAGCGCTTCGAGGAAGGCGTCATCCGCCGAACGCTCGCCGACAACAATGGCGACGTGCAGTCCACGCTCGCCGCCCTCGGCATTCCCCGCAAGACCTTCTACGACAAGCTTTCCCGCTACGGCCTGCGCCGCGCCGACTTCGAGGGGTGAATGGCGGCTAGGTTAGAGCAGGGGCTCGCGTAAGATTTCACAGTGCATGACGCATTTGAACATCTTGGATCAAAGGCAAAACCTCCCCTCCGTCATCCTCGGGCTTGACCCGAGGATCCATCGCCACACCCGTAAGTGGCTGAAAAAGTGGATCCTCGGGTCAAGCCCGAGGATGACATTTTGGAGATATTCGGCCTTATCTGAGCGTTATGCGGAGGCGGCCACTCGCACATCCCAGGACAGAACGCACGCTTCATAAATCATTGGCTTGTGTAGCGTGCGTGCGATTCCAGTCCGATGCTCCAGCCGTCCCTGATGCATCCATCAGTTCATTTCATGGGCTGACCGGGTTTCGGCCGCGCCGCGCCCTGCGGTAGAAGGCAGGCAACACACCACCGGAGACCCGCCTGATGCGCGCCATGTATTACGAAGACTTCGAGGCCGTGCCCGAGATCCGCAGCGTGCCGGATCCGGAGCCGACGGCGAGCGGGGTGGTCATCAAGGTCTCGGCAACCGGGCTGTGTCGCAGCGACTGGCATGGCTGGATGGGCCATGATCCCGATATCCGCCTGCCGCATGTGCCCGGCCACGAGCTTGCCGGCACGGTCGTTGCCACCGGGCGTGGCGTGATGAGATACAAGGTGGGCGACCGCGTCACCGTGCCCTTCGTTTCGGGCTGCGGCCATTGCGGCGAATGCCGCGCCGGCCATCCGCAGGTCTGCCCGGATCAGTTCCAGCCGGGCTTCACGCACTGGGGCTCGTTCGCCGAATATGTCGCGATCGACTATGCCGACCAGAACCTCGTCGTCCTGCCGGAAACGGTGTCGGATGCGACAGCGGCCAGCCTCGGCTGCCGCTTCGCCACAGCCTTCCGCGCCGTGGTCGATCAGGCCCGCGTCACCGGGGGCGAATGGGTGGCCGTGCACGGGGCCGGCGGCGTCGGCCTCTCGGCCATCATGATCGCCGCGGCGCTCGGCGCGAGCCCGATCGCCATCGACATTTCGGACGAGAAGCTTGCGATCGCCAAAAGCCTCGGCGCCGTCGCCGGCATCAATGCCCGCTCGGTGGATGATGTCGCCAGCGCCGTGAAGGACCTGACCGGTGGCGGCGCCCATGCCTCCGTCGATGCGCTCGGCTCGCCCGTCACCTGCTTCAATTCCATCAAGAACCTGCGCCGCCGGGGTCGCCATGTGCAGGTCGGTCTCATGCTCGCCGAGCACGCCGCCCCGCAGATCCCGATGGCGCAGGTCATCTCGCAGGAACTGGAGATCTACGGCAGCCACGGCATGCAGGCCTACCGCTACGACGCCATGCTCGCCATGATCGCGGCCGGCAAACTCCAGCCCGACCGCCTCATCGGCCGTCACCTGTCGCTGCAAGAGGCCGTGCCGGCGCTCGTCGCCATGGGCCAGACGAGCGAAAACGGGATTGCGGTGATCACGTCGTTTTAAAGATGGCGGTCGCTGCCGCCGTGTCAGGCGGCGGCCTTGAGCACCGGTTCGACCCGCGCGAGCGCGCGTTTCAGCGCATCATAGCAGTCGGGGTCGAAGGCGAGCCCGACGTCGCGGTCCATGATCGAGAAGGCCTTGTCGATCGGCATGGCCGGGCGATAGGGCCGGTCGGCCGTCAGCGCATCGAAGACATCGGCGACGGAGATGATGCGCGTGTCGAGGCCGAGGGCCTCCGCCGTCAGCCCGCGCGGATAGCCGCGCCCATCCAGCCGCTCGTGGTGGCTTGCGGCAACGACCGCGAGGTCGGCAAAGGCGGTGATGCGCGACAGGATGCGCTCGCCAAGCCCCGGATGGCTTTTGATCGCGGCCCATTCGTCGTCGTCCGGCTTGCCGTTCTTGTCGAGGATCTGGTTGGAAACGCCGAGCTTGCCGATGTCGTGCAGCAGGCCGGCGCGTTTGAGGTGCCGGCGGTGCTCGTCGGAAAGGCCGAGTTCTTCCGCGATCAGATCGGCAAACAGCGCCACGCGCTTGCTGTGGCCGCTGGTGAAGGGCGACTTGGCATCCACCACCTCGGCGAAGGCGGCGGCGACCGCATCGAGAAAATCTTCCTCGACGGTCTCGGTCGCATCGGATGGTGCGAAGCGTTTGATGCGGCTCTCCATATCGGGGGCCTTGAGCGCCGCCCAGAAGGCCGGGTCGGCGGCAACGGTGGCAAAGACGGCGGCAAGGGCGGGATCGAACCACTTGCCGCTGCGCCGTGCGATTTCCCGCCGCGCCGCGGCCGGGCCGGAGGCGGTGTGGAAGACATCGGCGACCTGCGCCAGAAGCGCGATCTGGGCAAGCGGCGAAATCTCCGCGCCCTTGCGCCCGAGCGGCAGGCCGCTGCCGTTCCAGTGCTCGTCGAGATCGAGAATGCCGGTCGCCACGGCCTCCGAAAACCGCATCTGCCGCGCGATCTCGGCGCCGCGCTGGCAGCGGGTCTCGATCAGCTCGTGGGTGATGTTGCCAGCCGTGAAATTGTGGACGAGGGCCCGGAAGCGTTCGGCAAGGCCGGCCTTCAGCCCCGTATGGCTGAAGACGAAATGCAGCACCTGCGGCAGGCTTTCGTTCAGGGTCTTGAAGTCGCGCTTGAAGGTCAGGTCGTCGGCAAGGAACAGCTGGCAGATGCGCGCGGCATTGCTGGAGCAGCCGATGTCCTTCAAAAGCAGCATGTAATAGAGGTCGCCGCGCTGATCCTGCGGGAAGGACAGGTGCTCTGCCATGGTCATGCCGATGAAGCAGCAGCGCAGCGCATGCCCTTCCGCCTGACCCTCCGTCAGGTCGAGGGCGTAGGACAGGGCACCGATCAGTTCCGCCTTCGAAATCGACACGCGCATCTCCCGTTTCGCGCGGGGAGATTAGCAGGCAGCGGTGAATCAAAGATGATCATGGTGCCCGCCGCCCCGGGGAGGGCGGCGGGCATTGGCCGTTTACCGGTCGAGCTTGTAGGCGATGACGTAGTCGCCCGGCCTGGTGCCGACCGAACCGTGGCCGCCGGCGACGATCAGCACATATTGCGTGCCATCTTCCGTCGCGTAGCTCATCGGCGTCGACTGGCCGCCGGCGGGAAGCCGGGCGCTCCACAGCACGCGGCCGTCGGTGAGGTCGTAGGCGCGCAGGTAGTCGTCCACCGCGGCCCCGAGGAAGACGACGCCGCCCTTGGTGATCATCGGCCCGCCAATGCCGGGCACACCGACCTTGAAGGGCAGCGGCAGGGGCGTCATGTCCATGACGGTGCCGTTGCGATGCTGGTAGGCGACCTTGCCGGTGGAAAGGTCGACGCCCGCCACCGTGCCCCATGGCGGCGCCTGGCAGGGAATGCCGAGCGGCGAGAGGAACGGCCCCATGAAGACGCCGTAGGGCGCGCCGTCGTTGCGGTTGAGGCCCTGCTCGGAGGCCTTCTCGTCCGCGCCCTTCGGCGGGATCTGGTCGCGCGGTACCAGCTTCGAGGTGAAGGCGAGGTAGGTCGGCATGCCGAACATCACCTGCCGCTCGGGATCGACCGCGACCGAGCCCCAGTTGAACGTGCCGAAATTGCCGGGATAGACGATCGTGCCTTCCAGCGACGGCGGCGTGTAGCGCCCCTCATACTTGTGCGACAGAAGCGAGATGCGGCAGGCGAGCTGGTCGAACATGGTGATGCCCCACATGTCCTTGCCCGTCAGCGGCTTCGGCGCGAAGCTGAGGTCGGACACCGGCTGGGTAGGCGAGGTGAAGTCCTCCGGGATCGCGCCGCCGGGAGCGGGTACTTCCGTGACCGGAATGATCGGCTCGCCGGTGCGCCGGTCCAGCACGTAGATGTCGCCCTGCTTGGTGGGGCCGACCAGCGCCGGCACGGTCTCGCCACCCTGACGCTTCAGGTCGATCAGCACCGGCTGGGCCGGAACATCCATGTCCCAGAGATCGTGATGCACGGTCTGGCGCACCCAGCGCAGCTTGCCGGTGTTGATGTCGAGCGCCACGATGGACGAGGAGAACTTCTCGACATTGTCCGAGCGGTTCATGCCGAGCTGGTCCGGCACCTGATTGCCGAGCGGCACATAGACGAGGCCGAGGCCTTCGTCATAGCTGAAGACCGACCAGCTGTTGGGCGAGTTGGTGGTGTAGAATTGGCCCTCCGGCAGCGGCTCGGTGGCGTCCGGATTACCGCTGTCCCAGTTCCAGATCAGCGCGCCCGTGTTGACGTCGAAGGCGCGGATGACGCCCGACTGCTCCTGCGTCGAGTAATTGTCGTTGACGGCACCGCCGATGATGATCTTGTTGCCGGTAATGACGGGTGGCGATGTGGAATAGTAGTAGCCGGCCGGCGTATGGCGCATGCCCTGCTCGAGATGCAGCGCGCCGTTGTCGGCAAAGCTCGTGCACACCTTGCCCGTGGCGGCATCGAGCGCGATCAGCCTTGCATCCGAGGTCGGCAGGTAGACCCGCTCGGCGCAGGCCGCATTCGGCACGGCGGCCGGATCGGCATAATAGCTAACGCCGCGGCAGGTCTGGTGCTGGCGGTCCGGGTTCATGCCGGAATTGGCGTCGAATTTCCACTTTTCCTTGCCCGTGGCGGCATCGAGCGCGATGGCCCAATTGTGGGGCGTGCAGAGGTAGAGCGTGTCGCGCACCTTCAGCGGCGTGACCTGATAGGTCGTCTCGCCGACATCATCCGGCCGCTTCACATCGCCCGTCTGGTACTGCCAGGCGACCGTCAGCGTGTTGACATTGTCGGGCGTGATCTGCGCCAGCGGCGAATACCGCTGCCCATAGGGCGTGCGGCCATACTGGTGCCAGTCGCCCGCGGGCACGGCGCCCCCAAGCGCGGGTTCGGTCGCCGCGACGCGTTCGGTCGGCAGCGTTCCGGCCCGGTCATAGGGATCCTGCAGCATGGAGAACAGGGCGACGGCCACGGCCACGAGGACGGCGAAGGTGACAGGCGTGGCGCTCGGGACATAGGGCGGGGCGCTGACGCCGGGATAACCGAGCGGGCGCCGCACCCACGGCGTCATCAGCCACAGGCCGAGAACGACAATGACGCCGCCGCGGGGGCCCAATTGCCACCAGTCGAAACCGACTTCCCAGACGGCCCAGGCAAGGCTCGCCAGGATGACACCGGCAAAGACCCACAGGGCCGCCGAGGACCGGCGGAACAGCAGGACGGCGGTGAGGATGAAGGCAAGGCCGGCGATAACGTAGTAGAGACTGCCGCCCAGAAGGGCGAGCCAGATGCCGCCAAGGGTGAGGACGAGGCCGATCAGTCCGAAGACGATCGCCGTGAGAAAGAGCACCATGTGCCGTCTCCTGACATGGCCAGGGACCTCTAAAAGACGCAGGAAGGCGTCTCCCGTCGGGTCCGGTAAGTCCCTGGAGGAACGGATGATTTTCCAAAAAGCCGCCGGCGGAAGAGATGCGGGCGACCCGGAAGGCTTGGGGTTCGCTGTTGCCGCGCTGCATGATCGATGCCGCCTGCAATGCGAGGGAGGTAGAGCCCGCCGCCGAGGGTTCAAGGCCAAACTGTGGCAGAACGGACACGGTCCTGCCGCTCGAACCGGTATGGCGCGTGAATGTTCCCGCAGGCAGCGCCTCTTACAGAGTGTCCGTCTTGAGGCCCAATGCCTTGCGGGCCGCGAGGAAACGCACCCGGTCGGGCTCAAAGGACAGCGCGGAAAGGCTCCGCTCGGCAGCGTCGTCTGCCATGGACCTAGCTGCAACGCGGGTCGGCTTGTGGCCGACATGCATGAGAACGTGGAAGATCTTTTGCAGGCGCACCGCAAATTCCAGCGCCCCGGCGCCCTCGCGCGCCATGCCGAGGAAGGAGTCGTCGAAAACGTCGGCCGGCGTGATCGGTGGCAGGTGCAGGCGGTCGTACGTCACGGTCAGGGCGCCGTCCCCGCTCGCCTCGCCATCCCCCGGTTGATCCGAGGCCTTGGCTTCGGTCAGCGCTTTCAACTCGCCCTCTGCCAGCCTGACATGCAGGCGCAATTGCGCATTGGCCACATCGATCGCCGTGCCGGGATCGTTCACCGCCGGGGAATGGGCGCGAATGCCGATCTCGGCGAGCACCACCAGGCCGAAGCGCGGGTCCTGCGCAAAATCGCGCTGCCGGTCGACCACGAAGGCCTTGCGAAGGGCCTCGGCCTGTTCGTCGAACAGCCCGCGACTTTCATTGGCGACCGCCAGCAGCGGCAGGCCGGGACCGGTCAAGCCTCCCGGCCGGCGCAGGATGAAGATCCGGCCGTCCATCGTCTCCGCCAGCGACTGGAGCGTGGCGAAATCGATGCGCTGGACATAGCCCGGCTTTTCCGGCTCCACGAAGACGGCCTCAGCCGGCACCGTTGTCAGCAGGCGGCAACCGATGAGCGGCGCCTCGCAATAGGCGTCGATCTCCCGCTCGGCGACGGCCTCGACCCGCGCGATGGTTTCACCCATGCGACCCAGACGCGCGAGGTAATCGATCCAGCGCAGGAGAGTGAGGACGACGAGCGCGATCATCACAAGCGTCGCAGCAAACAGCACCAGCCGGCCACCGTCGCCATAGGCGCCGGTGTGCAGCGTGATGAGGCCGACGAGGGCGAAGAGAAACGCACCGAGGAAGGTGGCGAGCGCCCGCTGCGCCGTCTCGTCCTCCAGCATCAGCGTCGTGGCCCGCGGCGTGGCGCTGCCGGCCGCCGATGCCGTGGCGGACACCAGGGTGGAGAGCGAGAAGGTGGTGACGGCCAGCATGGAGGAAGCGATGATGGTGAGGATCGACCCCACCGCATCCGCCCCGAGCTTCGTCGTCAGCGATGCCGGAATGTAGGGCCCAAGCAAAATCGCCGCCAGCGCCGCCGACATTCCGGCGATGCAGTAAAGGCTCGCCCGAAACCACAGCCGCCGCGCGATCTTGCCAAACAGCCAGACCCAGTGATTCACGGTGATGTTCCCTCCGCCATGGCCGGAAAGACGCGGCCTCCGGACGGCGCGGATCAAAAGCGACCCGCGCCGTGAGGGTAAGCTAGCGGCGCGGGCTTACCCGGCAACCCCCACCGCCTTCAACGCGAACGCATATTCGAAGGCGATCTCCTCCAGGCGCTGGAAGCGGCCGGAGGCGCCGCCGTGGCCGGCGTCCATGTTGGTCTTGAGGAGGATCGGGGCGGTGCCGGTGGTGTGGGCGCGCAGTTTCGCGACCCATTTGGCCGGTTCCCAGTAGGTCACTCGCGGGTCGGTCAGGCCGGCGAGTGCCAGGATGACGGGGTAGGGCTTGGCGGCGACGTTGTCGTAGGGGCTGTACCCGGCGATGATCTTGTAGAAGTCTTCGCTCTCGATCGGATTACCCCATTCCGGCCATTCTGGCGGGGTCAGCGGTAGCGTATCGTCGAGCATGGTGTTCAGCACATCGACGAAGGGCACGGCGGCGATGATGGCGGCGAATTTCTCCGGCGCCATGTTGGCGACGGCGCCCATCAGCATGCCGCCGGCCGAGCCGCCTTCGGCGACGATCTTCGCGTAGGACGTGAACTTCTCCTGATTCAGATAGTCAGCCGCCGCGATGAAGTCCTTGAAGGTATTGGGCTTGTCGGCCATCTTGCCGGTCTCGTACCAGGCAAAGCCCTTGTCCTTGCCGCCGCGGATATGGGCGATGGCATAGACGAAGCCGCGGTCCACCAGCGACAGGCAGTTGGTGTTGAAGCTCGCCGGAATGGTGATGCCATAGGCGCCGTAACCATAGAGCAGGCAGGGCGCGGAGCCATCGAGCGGCGTATCCTTGCGGTAGAGCAAGGTGACCGGCACGCTCTCGCCGTCATGGGCGGGCGCGAAGACGCGGCGCGTGACGTAGTCGTCCGGATTGTGGCCCGACGGCACGTCCTGCGTTTTCAGCAACGTGCGTTCGCGCGTCGCCATGTTGTAGTCGTAGAGCTGCGAGGGCGTCGTCATCGAGGAATAGGAGAAGCGGATGACGTCGGTGTCGTACTCCGCCGCGCCCTGAAGACCGAGCGAATAGGCTTCTTCCGGGAAGGCGATGGTGTGCTGCTCGCCGGTCATGCGATCTCGGATGACGATTTGCGGCAGGCCGTCGGCGCGCGCCAGCCAGACGAGGTGGCGGGCAAAGGCCATGTGCGAGAGGATCAGCGTGCCGGGCGTGTGCGGCACGACATCCTTCCAGTTGGCGCGCTCGGGGGCCGAGACCGGGGCTTCGACGATCTTGAAGTCCTTGGCGCCATCGGCATTGGTGAGGATGTAGAAGACGTCGCCGCCCTCGGTCAGCGAATATTCGATGCCCGTCTCGCGCGGCGCGACGATCTTCGGCTCGGCGGTCAGATCCGAGGTCGGGATCAGGCGATATTCGCTGGTTTCATGGTCGTGAATGTCGATGAAGATGAAATCATCGAGCAGCGAACCGCCGACCCCCATGAAGAAGCCGAAATCCTCCTCCTCGTAGACGAGGCGATCCTCTGCCTGCGGCGTGCCGAGGATGTGATGGAAGATCTTCGAGGGGCGGTGGTTCTCGTCAAGCACCGTGTAGAAAAAGCTCTTGCCGTCGGGCGCAAAGACACCGCCGCCGCCGGTCGCCTCGATGACGTCGGCGAAGTCCTCGCCGGTTGTCAGATCGCGCACCCGCAGCGTGAAATATTCCGAGCCCTTGTCGTCATAGCCCCACAGGCCCTTGGAATGGTCGGTGGAATGATCGAGGCCGGAAAGGCGGAAATAGGCCTTGCCGGCCGCCTCCTTGTCACCGTCGAGCAGCACGGTGCGCTCGCCGCCCGCGCGCGGCTCGCGGAAATAGCGCGGCTGCTCGCCGCCGGTCACGAAAGAGGTCCCGTAGGCAAAGGGGCCGTCCTTCATGGGAACGGAACTGTCGTCTTCCTTGATGCGCCCCTTCATCTCGGCGAACAGCGCCTTCTGCAGCGCCTCCGTGTCGGCCATGGCGGCCTTCTGGTAGGCGTTCTCCGCCTCCAGATGCGCACGGATCTCGCTTTGTAGAATGGAGGGATCGCGGAACATTGCCTGCCAGTTGTCATCGCGCAGCCACGCATAGTCATCCGTGCGGGTGATGCCGTGGCGGGTGTCCGACACCGGCTTCTTCGGCGCGACGGGCGGGGCGGGCAGGTTCTTGAAAGCGGACAAGGGGAGGCTCCGGTTGGATCACACGGGGGGAGAAAGAGGTGGCAAAGAGATAGAGGGCGTGAGAGGGGCGATCAAGCGCGAAGTGGATGGCGGGATGATGGCGCTTGCCCCGCATCACCAGCGGTTTTTCAGTTCCACGACGGCAAAATCGATGAAGGCGCGCACCTTTGGCGTTTCGGCGAGGCGATCGACCACGCAGATGTGGAAGGTCAGCGGTTCGGGGATGGCGGGTGCGATGGCCGGGTCCTGGTCGACCAGCACGCGCACGAGGCTGCCTTCCCTGAGATAGCGTTCGGAGATGAAGGCACCGAGCCTTGTGATACCGGCGCCCTGCACGGCGAATTCGGCGAGCGTATCGATATCGTTGCCGACAATGGCGGGCCGCACCGGCGCATCGAAGCGCACGCCCTCGCGCACGAAGCCCCAGTCCATGATCCGCCCGTCGATCGGCAGGCGGTAGACGAGGCAGTCGTGATGGGCAAGATCCTCCGGCCGCATCGGGACGCCGTGCTTTTCGAGATAGGCGGGGGCGGCGCAGTAGTGCATCGGTGCGCTGTTGAGCTTGCGGGTGATGAGGCCGGGTTCCAGCTGCTGGTCGAAGCGGATGCTGACATCCACATCGTCGCCGAAATGGTCGGCGGCAAAATCGCCGAGTTTCAGTTCGAAGGAAATCTCGGGGTAGAGCGCCGTAAATTTGGGGATGATGGCGGACAGCACATGCCGCCCGAAGGCGACGGAACAGGCCACCTTCAGCCGCCCGCGCGGCCGCGCCCCGATGGCGGACACGGCGGCCGAGGCAAGTTCCAACTCCTGCAGGATGCCGCCGACCCGCTCCAGATAGACGCGACCCGCCTCCGTCAACGCAAGCCGCCGCGTGGTGCGCAGGAGAAGCCGCGTCCCGAGCGCCTCTTCCAGCCGCGCAATGTTCTGGCTCGCCGCCGCCGGCGTGATCCCCAGCCGCCGCGCCGCCGCCGCAATGCTCCCGCCCTCGGCGGCCCGGACGAAACACTCGATGCTGCGCAGGTTTTCCATGGGGGCTCCGTTTGGGGGCGGGTCTTTATCGGCATGCGAGGGCGGGCACCCCCCTCTGCCCTGCCGGGGATGGGGCACTCCAACCGCAGTCGGTTTGTATGCCTCATTCCATCCGCCGCCGCCGGGGATGCCTCACCGTTGTGTCACCCCACCCGCCGCTTTGCGGCGACCTCCCCCTCAAGGGGAGGTAGGGCGGCGGCAACGGTAGGCCTCCGGCGGCTGCGGCATGCTCCCACCCGCCCCTTGAGGGGGCGGGTCGGCGCTCGCGCCGGGGTGGGGTGACCACGGGGCGGGGCGTTCCAACTCGCACGGGCTCAAGGCAGGACAGGGTCGTCCCGCGACAGCATCCACCGCCGCGACCAACCTCTCCTTGCGCGCCATAATCCCCCATCCATTCGTAAATTTCAATTACGAATGTCTTCGCCACAGCTCGTCTACCGCGGGGACCGCCGCGGCTGTATCTCTTGCCTCACATCGAACGGAGAGAGGGCTTCGCTCCGGTTCCCATACCTT
This sequence comes from Rhizobium sp. RU20A, assembly GCF_900155885.1. Lineage (GTDB taxonomy): Bacteria > Pseudomonadota > Alphaproteobacteria > Rhizobiales > Rhizobiaceae > RU20A. The sequence goes on along the minus strand of NZ_FTMB01000007.1, from coordinate 101,215 downwards.
CAAGACACCCCCGGCGCTTTGCGAAAAAGCCGCGCCGGCCCGATACCAAAGGACACCACCATGCCCCATCAGACGTCCCCGGCGCAGGCTGCGCCGTCCTCCAGCCGTGCCCGCCGTTCGGCGCGGCTGCATCCGCGTCATCTTCCCTGGGTCTTCGCCTTCTTCATGGCGGCGATCATGGCGATGATCATGAGCACCGTCATCGTCGGCGCCAATACCGGTGTGGATGCCGGCCTGCCGGGCCGCATTCTCGGCGCCTATGGACTGGCCATGCCGGTCGCCTTTCTCTCGGTGCTGGCGGTGCGCCCCGTCGTCATGCGCCTCGTCGCACTCGTCATCCATCAGGGCCAGTAACGGCAAACACGAAGACGCCGCGCGGGCCGTTCGGTCCACGCGGCGGTCTGGCGTCCCGTCACCGGCGGGGCAGGGGATGCCGGTGCAGGCGGGAGGGGGAGGAAGAGGCGCGGCCTCACGCCACCAGCGTCACGCCGATGCCCCAGGGGTCGGTGAGGCGGGCGCGATCGCCGCTGCGGATGACCGGGATTTCCAGCCGGTCGAGGGCAGCGAGCGCCGCCGCGAAGCGGGCGGGGTCGTTGAACTGGATCGTGTAATCGGCAAGGCCGGTCGTCAGCCCCTCGCGTCTGGTCGCGCCGCGCGAATTCCAGATATTGGCGCCGACATGGTGATGATACTGGCCGGACGCATAGAAATGCGCGCCCGGATAGGTCGCCATCAGGTCAAGACCCAGCACCTGCCGGAAGAAGGCATCCGCCTCCGGCAGCGCCGAAACCTGCAGGTGGATGTGGCCGAGCGTCGTGGCGTCCGGGGCGCCAGCATAGCCGGTCTTCGGAGCCTCGTCATAAAGCGCCTGCAGGTCGAGCGGCAGCGTCGCCATGGCGACCGTGCCGTCTGGCTCGAAGCGCCAGTCACTGCGCGGCCGATCACGATAGACCTCGATGCCGTTGCCTTCGGGGTCGGCAAGGTAGATGGCTTCGCTCACGAGATGGTCGGAGGCGCCTTGCAGGGGCACGCCCGCATGGGCGGCATGGGCGAGCCAGCGGCCAAGTTCGGTTCTATCCGGCAGCAGGAAGGCATTGTGGAAGAGGCCCGGGCCGCGCTGTGAGCCGATCCGCGCATCGCCCGCCGTCGTCAACGTCAGCAGCGGGCGTCCGCCTGCCCCGAGCGTTGTCCCGCTCTGCCCTGTTTCGATCGGGGAAAGGCCGAGGATGCGCTGATACCAGGACGAGACCATCGGCAGGTCGCGCACGAGAAGATGGGCATGGTCGACGAAGGCTGGCATGGAAACGGCGTGATCGGCGCTGTGGACCTTCGGTTGGTCGCCGCCGGCGGGCGCACCGGTAAGAGCGTCATGCATCGTGAAATCCTCCGGGGCGGGCCCGCTTCCGGCGCCGGCGGCGCCGTTCTGTTGCCCGGACTATCCGCCAAACCGGCCCTTTGCAGAAGACGGCAGAACGGGGATTGACCGTTCAACGCCTGTTGACGGCTGTCCACCAACTGGAGTGCGCCTGTTGACTACGATCAAGGCGCGCTCGCCCTAGATCCTGTCGTGTGAGGACAGGCAAACGGCTGGACCCCCGCGCCCGAACAGAATGCGGCAGCCCCTCCAAGGAGACATGCGATGTACAAGAAGATCATTGTTCCCATTGCCATCGACCAGCTCGAGCACGGCGAAAAGGTGATCGAGATCGCCAAGGCGCTCGTCGATCCCGATGGTGAGATCATCCTGCTCAATGTCGTCGAAGACCTCTATGCCTATGCGCAGGGCTACATGATCGTCGATTTCCCGCTCGAAATGGTCGAGGAAAGCCGCAAGCACGCCGAAACCACCCTGAACGGCTTGCTGACCAGCCATGCGGTGAAGGGAAAGGCGGCCGTCAAGACGGGCAGCCCCGCCGCCACGATCAACGGCTTTGCTGGCGACGAGAAGGCTGATCTCGTCATCATCGCCTCGCACCGGCCGGGCCTGATGGACTATTTCATCGGCTCGACCGCCAACCGGGTCGTCAGCCATTGCCCCTGCGCCGTGCTGGTCGATCGCTGAGTCAGGCTTGGCCCCGACGAAAGGTCGCAACGCCAGGCGGGCGCCTGCCGCTTGGCGCCGTCGATGTCCATCGAAATGAAGGGAGATACAGTCATGTCGCATGTCGCCACCCAGACCGAGAAGGCGCGTGCGGGTCTTCTGGCCCGCAAGCGCGACCTCTTTTCCCGGCTGGTCCGGATCGAGAAGGATCTCGAGGCGCCGGTCAGCGCGGATACGGGCGAGCAGTCCGTCGAACGGGAGAATGACGAGGTGCTGGAAGGGCTCGGTGCGGCCGGCCAGACGGAAATCCGTGCCATCGACGCCGCGCTCGACCGCATCTCCGCCGGAACCTACGGGATCTGCGCCGCCTGCGGCGAGCCGATCGCGCCGGAGCGGCTGGAGACCCTGCCGCACACGCCGCTCTGCCAGTCCTGCGCCACCAGCCGTTGAGGCGGCGCCCGGCAGCAATCCTGATCAGGTTGTGAGCCTAGAGCGGCACGTTGAAAACGGTGTCGATCGCATCCTGCGTCGTCGCGCCGAAGTCGCCGTCGATGGCGCCGGTGTAAATCTTCTGCTCCTTCAGCCGGGCCTGCAACGCTTTTCGGAAATCGACGGACCACTCGCCGGCATTGTCGCGCATCTGGTCGCGGCTGAAGGTGGCGCCGGCGCGCAGGGCCTTTTCCATCCATTCGGCGGCCTTGGCCGGGTCCTTGGCCATAGCAATGCCCTCGTCGGCAAAATTGGCGAGATTGTTGAAGGCCATGCCGTCGCCGAGCTCCGCGCCCTTCAGGTAGTACTCATAGGCCTTTGCATTGTCCTGGGGCGCGCCGAGGCCCGTTTCCGAGGCGTAACCGAGATTGGTAAAGGCGGTGCCGATCCCGGCGTCGGCGGCGATCTGGTAGAGCCGCATGGCCTCAGCCAGGTCCTTCGTCACGCCAAGGCCCTCGTAATAGAGGTAGCCGAGCCCGTTGGTCGCGCTGGCATTGCCCCGGTCTGAGGCCGCCTTGTACCATTTGAAGGCACCCTCGAGGTCTTTCGGACCGCCAGTCCCGTTCATCAGGAAGCCGGCGAGGTTGGCCATGCCGACATCATTGCCCGCTTCGGCGCCCTTCACATACCACTCGCGCGCCTTCACCACGTCGCGTAGATCGGTTGTCGTCGTTTCCAGCAGGAAGCCGGCATCCGTCATGGCGCGGGCATTGCCGAGCGAGGCGGCACGCTCGAACCATTGCAGCGCGATCCGGTCGTCCTCCGGCACCTGCCGGCCGTCGTCGTAGAACTTGGCGAGGTTGAACATGGCCCAGGCATTGTTGCGGTTGGCGCCCTTGCTGTACCAGTCGAAGGCCTGTGCCTCGTCCTTTTCGACGCCCTCGCCATTGTCGTAGGCATAGGCAATGCCCGCAAAGCCGGCGGCATAGCCCCTGTCGGCCAGTTCGCGGTACAGCTTCACGGACTGCTGATAGTCCTCGTTCTTCTCATAGGCGCGGGCAAGCTGGTACTTGATCCTGAGAATGTTGGGCTCGGCTGCCAGCGCCGCGCTGCAGGCCTCGATTGCGGCGTCTGCATCGAGGTCATCCCATTCGACGAGATCGACGTCGCGGCGCCGGTCCTCGTCCAGCGGATCGGAGGCCAGCGCATCGCAGCGATCCTTGGCCGTTTCGGCCATGTCGGCATCCGTCTCTGTTTCATCCTCTTGCGTGGTGTCAGGCGTATCCGGCGTCGCCGCCGGTGCCGTGTGAGTTTCGGAAGGGGATTTGCCCGTCTGCGGATGCTGCGCTTGACCGGGAGCGGCCGGGGAGGGCTGCGGCGCCTTTCCGTAACTTTGCGGTGCCGACACGATCTGGGCACTGGCCGCGGGAACAAGAGCGGGGAAGATTAGTGGCGAGAGGGTCGATCCCGTGAGGAGAAGCCCCATGAGGATGCTGATGCGCCGGCACCTGACGGCACCGTTCGCCCGAGCCTTCCCCACATCCATCCCGACTTGCAACGACTGTACCCTCATCTTGCTTCTCCCTTGCCCGGCATGGCGTCGCCGGGCATCATCTTCGGCGCCATTTTCCCCGAAAGCGCGATGCGATCAAGTCGCGCATGATGCGCTGGCGCTTGCGAAATTTGCGCGACGGTCACTCTGCGAGGTTGAACGCGACCGAGCCCCTGTGGCAAGATTTCGCGGCGGCGCAATTGTGCCCCAAACAGACGACATATGCAGCGCTAGAATGACAAGGCCGGGACGAACGCAATGACACACTTTGGGCCGATCAAGTGGGACTATGATCGCTTCGAACTGATCGCCGATGGCATCGTCCACGGTTGCGGGCTCGCCTTCGCCCTGGTCGGCGCCACGGCGCTGATCGCCTACGCCACCTTTTTCGGCACGACGGGGGAGCTTGCCGCCGTCTGGATCTACGGCTGCGGGCTGGTTCTGGCGATCGGGATCTCGTTTCTCTACAATCTCTACCCGGTGTCGCGCACCAAATGGATCCTGCGCCGCTTCGACCATTCGGCGATCTTTGTCCTGATCGCGGCGACCTATACGCCCTTCCTGCAGCGCGGCGCCGATGACCCGTTCCTGCTGGGCATGCTGATTGCCATCTGGATGATCGCGGCGGGTGGCATCGTGCTGAAATTCGGCTTTCCCGGTCGTTTCGACCGGCTGGCCATCCTGCTCTATCTCGCCATGGGCTGGAGCGGCGTGATGGCCGCCGGGCCGCTGCTCGACCGTCTACCGGCCGTGACCATGGTGCTCATCGTCATCGGCGGCGTCATCTATTCGGCGGGCGTGATCTTCCACATCTGGGAGAAACTGCGCTTCCAGAACGCGATCTGGCACGGCTTCGTCATGACGGCCGCGGCCGTGCACTATGGCGCGGTCGCGACCTCGCTCGGCAGCTGATCGTTCAGGCGGCGTCCGGCTCGAAGCGCAGCGCAACGCCGTTCATGCAGTAGCGCAGGCCCGTCGGCTGCGGCCCGTCGGGAAAGACGTGACCAAGATGGGCGTCGCAATCGGCGCAGCGGATTTCCACCCGGTCCATGCCATAGGACAGATCCCGGTGCGCCGTCACCGCATCGCGGCTCGCCGGCTGGAAAAAGCTCGGCCAGCCCGTCCCGGAATTAAACTTCGCATCCGAGCGATAGAGAAGCCGGTCACAGCAGATGCAGTGATAGGTGCCCTTGGTCTTCAGGTCGAAATCGGGACTGGAAAAGGCCCGTTCGGTGCCGTGCTGGCGGGTAATGCGGTACTGTTCGGGGGTCAGAATCTCCCGCCATTCCGCGTCGCTCTTTTCCACTTTCAGCTTGTATGCGGTTTCCATGGCGTCCTCCTGTGGTACACGCTTCGATATAGGAGGTCCGAACCGGCAGACAATGCCGGCGCGACTTCGACTCGTTCACAGCATGCACGCCACCTGTCACGAACAGATGGCAATTCGGTGTCGCCGATGTGATGACACGTGAACGGAAACGCTAAAATAGCATTTCGCTTTTACTTGAGTTTACCCGGGCCTTGCCCTAAGTCCGGTCTCGCCCAGTGGTTTTTCGGCTGGCTCTTCATCTGGCGCTGCTGGAAGTCTTCCGGCGTCTTTAGCGCTCTTTGTCCTTGTCCGGCCCATCTTGTCTTCGGCGTGCCGGAAACGCATGATCGCTCCGCGCATGCGCGATCGGTGGGAGGAACCTTGGCTGACGCATTGACCGGAACCGGCCTGACCATGCTGGCCCTGCTGCTGCCCTTCGTCGGCGCTCTGCTTGCTCCCCTGGCCGTCCGAGCGTTCGGCGGTGCGGCGGCATGGGTGCTTGCGCTCCTGCCGCTCGGTGCCTTCGCCATTCTGTCACGCCATCTGGGGGCCGTCTCCGAGGGGCAGGCCCTGACGGCCGGCTTCGACTGGATCCCCTCGCTCGGCGTGCGCTTTTCCATCCTCATCGACGGGTTGTCGCTGACCTTTGCGCTGCTGGTGACCGGAATCGGTGCGTTGATCGTTCTTTATGCGGGCGGATATCTGAAGGGGCATCCGCATCTCGGACGTTTCCTCAGTTTCCTCTTCCTCTTCATGGGCGCGATGCTCGGCCTTGTTCTCTCGGACAGTTTCCTGATGCTGTTCGTCTATTGGGAACTGACCTCGATCGCCTCCTTCCTGCTGATCGGCTTTGACCATACGCGCACAGCCGCGCGCCGCGCCGCCCTGCAGGCGCTGGTCGTGACCGGTGCCGGCGGCCTGCTGCTTTTGGCCGGTCTGTTGGTCATCCAGGCCATCACGGGCGTTTCCGAACTCTCGGCACTTGCGGCGATGGGGAGCGTGCTGCGCGACAGCCCGCTCTACCTGGCGGCCCTGCTGCTCGTGCTGGGCGGCGCCTTCACCAAATCCGCGCAGTTTCCCTTCCACGTCTGGCTGCCCAACGCCATGGAAGCGCCGACGCCGGTATCGGCCTATCTCCATTCGGCCACCATGGTGAAGGCCGGCGTCTATCTTCTGATGCGGCTCAATCCGGTCATGGGGCAGACGCCGGAATGGCAGATGCTGCTGCCGTTGTTTGGCGGCGTGACGCTGCTCGCCGGCGCGCTGATGGCGCTCGCCGAAACCGATCTGAAGCGCATGCTGGCCTATACGACCATGGCATCGCTCGGCCTCCTGGTGCTGCTGACGGGCCTCGGCACGCCCCATGCGGTGGAAGCGGCCGTTCTCTATCTGGTCGCCCATTCGCTCTTCAAGGGCACGCTCTTCATGGTCGCCGGCATCATCGATCACGAGGCCGGAACGCGGGACGTCACCCGGCTGGGTGGTCTTGGCCGGGCCATGCCCATCACCTTCGTGGCGGGTGGGCTTGCCGCGCTGTCGATGATGGGCCTGCCGCCGGCCTTCGGCTTCCTGGCCAAGGAAAAGACCTATTACGCGCTGACCGGTGGCGGCCTCTTCGTCACGATCCTGCTCGTCGTCGTCATCATCGGCAATGCGCTGATGGGCGCGGTTGGCCTGCTGGTGGGTGTGCGTCCCTTCATCGGCGCGCCCGTGAAGACACCCAAGCATGCCCATGAGGGACCACCGCTGCTCTGGCTCGGTCCGCTGCTGCTCGCCGTCAAGGGCGTGGCGATCGCCATCGCCGCGGCCGTGACCCACCAGATGATGACGACACCGATGGCGAGCGCCGTTGCGGGTGAGGCCCGTCCCGTCACCATCTCGCTCCTGCCGCATCTCGGCCTGCCGCTGCTGCTCTCGCTCGTCACCGTGGCGCTCGCCATTGCGATGTTCCTGACGGCGACGCGCCTGCGCGCCGCGATAACCAGCCCCATGGACGCCCTCGGCTGGGGGCCGGACCGCGGCTTCGACCAGATGATCGCGGGCGTGCTGCGCTTTGCCTCCGCCCTGACGCGCCGTCTCCAGCCCGGCCGGCTGGATGCCTACATGACGGCGGGCTTCGTGCTCCTTGCCGCGCTGCTTCTGCTGACGCCGGCGCTGAACGGCGAATGGCCGAATGCGCCGGTCTTCCCGGCGGATATTCCCTGGGATGAACTGGCGATCTTCGCCATAGCGCTTTGCGGCCTCATTGCCGTCGTGCTTGCGCCGAACCGGCTGACCGCGATCGTCTCGCTCGGCATCCAGGGCTTTGCCGTGGCGGTGATCTTCCTGCTGTACGGCGCGCCGGACCTTGCCTTCACCCAGTTCATGATCGAGACGCTGTCGGTCGTCATTCTCGCGCTGGTGATGACGCGGCTCGACCTGTCGCCCTCCGACCATCGCCCGCTGCGGCAACTGCTGCCGGATGCGGCGCTGGCCGGTCTCGTCGGCTTCGGCTTCACGATCGTGCTGCTGAAGGTGACATCCGTGCCATTTGATCCAGCACTCAGCACCTTCTTCGCGCAATTTTCCAAGACGATTGCCCACGGCGCCAATATCGTCAACGTCATCATCGTCGACTTCCGCGGCACCGACACGCTGGGTGAGATCGCGGTGGTCATGGCGACCGGCCTTGCCGTGCTTGCGCTGCTGCGCCTGCGCGGTGGAAGCGAGCGAAGACTGGCGGACAACGATCCCGATGCCGCCGAGGCGGTCGAGACGGCGCCGCTGCAGGGGAGGGGTGTATGAGCACGCTGATCTTCCGAACCGTCGCGCCTTTCCTCACCGCGCTGATGCTGCTCTTTTCCGTCTTCGTGCTGCTGCGCGGCCATAACGAGCCGGGCGGCGGCTTCATCGGCGGGCTGATCGCCGTCTCGGCGCTCGCCATCTACGGCATCGCCTTCGGCGTGGCGGCGATGCGCCGAGCCATCGTCCTTCATCCCCTCACGATCGCCGGGATCGGGCTGGTGGCCTCGACGCTCGCCGGTCTCGTCTCGCTCGCCGCCGGCGTGCCCTTCATGACCGGCCTGTGGATCGAGCCGTCTTTTGCCGGCGTGACGGTGCCGCTCTCGACGGTCACGCTCTTCGACATCGGCGTCTACCTCGTCGTGATCGGCGGCATCGGCTCCATCGCCATGACGCTGGAAGAAGAGGGAGATCTGTGATGGAACCGGTCTTCGCCATTCTCGTCGGCATCTTCTTTGCCTTTGCCGTCTATCTCCTGCTGTCGAAGTTCATCGTGCGCATGATGTTGGGCGTTGCCATCCTCGGCAACGCCGTGAACCTCCTGATCTTCACGGCGGGGCGCCTGACGCGTGAAGTGCCGCCGGTGATCGGCGCCGGGCTCGATGGCCCCGTGACGGCGACCGCCAATCCGCTGCCGCAGGCCCTGATCCTGACGGCGATCGTGATTTCCTTTTCCTTCTTCTCCTTCCTGCTGGTCCTGTCCTGGCGCGCCATCGACGCGCTGAAGACGGACAACACAGACCGCATGCGCCTGGCGGAGCCCGCCGACGATCCGGCCCCGCCGGCGGGGTATTGAGCCATGTCCATGACACTTCTTCCCCTTGCCGCCGCGCCCGCGGGCGTTGATCTTGCCGCCGCCTACCGCATGGCCGCGCCGGGCCTTGCCGAATGGCTGACCATTCTGCCCGTCGCCTGGTGCCTTCTTGCCGGTGCCGTGCTGACGGCGATGCGCGGCGCCACCCGGCTGCATCCGGGGCTGACGGTCGCCGCGCTCGCCGTGCTGGTCGTGATGGATGCCGCGCTTCTCGTGCATGTGGCGACACACGGTCCCGTGACGATGATGATGGGCCGCTGGCTGCCGCCCTTCGGCATTGCCTTCACGGTGGATATGCTGGGTGCGCTCTTCGCGCTGACGGCGGCGGTGGTTGCGCTGCTCGTTTCCATCCAGGCGCTCGGCGAGGTGGATGACGGCCGGCGGCGCTACGGTTTCTATCCCTTCCTGCTGCTGCTGATGGCCGGCGTCAGCGGCGCCTTCCTCACCGGCGACCTCTTCAACCTCTATGTCTGGTTCGAGGTCCTGCTGATCGCCTCCTTCGGCCTGCTGGTGCTCGGTTCGGAAAAGACGCAGATTGACGGCACGGTGAAGTACGGCTTCCTCAACCTCGTCGCCACGACGCTGTTCCTCATCGGGGTTGGCCTGACCTACGGGGCGCTTGGAACGCTCAACATGGCCGATATCGCGGCCAAGCTCGCGGCCGAGCCGCTGGGCGTGCCCGCCGTGACGCTGGCCGGCCTGTTCCTCTTCGCCTTTGCCATGAAGGCGGCGGCCTTCCCGGTGAACTTCTGGCTGCCGGCCGCCTATCACACGCCGAACGTTGCCGTTTCCGCGTTGTTTGCGGGGCTTCTCACCAAGGTCGGCATCTACGCGCTGATCCGCGTCTGCGTGATGCTGATGCCGGCTGCGACAGGCGAGCTTTCCCTGCCGCTCGGGCTCGTGGCGCTCGCCACCATGCTGGTCGGCAGCTTCGGCGCGCTGGCCCAGGACAATCTGCGCCGTCTCTTCGGCTATCTCGTCGTGGCCGGCATCGGCGCGATCCTCGCCGGCGTCGCCATTGGCGGCGCGACGGGGCTGGCCGGGGCGATCGTCTACGCGGTGCACTCCATGGTGGTCATGGCGGCTCTCTATGGCGTGGCGGCGCTGGCGCTTGCCGTTGCCGGCAGCGAGCGGCTGACCACGCTGGCCGGCCTTTGGACGGCACGGCCGGTTCTGGCCGCGCTCAGCCTCATGCTGTTCCTGTCGGCGGCCGGACTTCCGCCCTTCTCGGGCCTTTGGCCGAAAGTGATGCTGATCCGGGCGGCGCTGGAGGGCGGCTGGTGGTGGCTGGCGGCCGGGTTGATCCTCATGGGTCTTTTGACGACGCTGGCGCTTGGCCGCGTCTTCCTCCTGGCCTTCTGGCGCCCTGTCGCGGACGGCGCGGTGGCAGGTGGTTCGGCGACGTCGGTAACGCCCGGTCGCGCCGTACCGCTCAGCCTTGGCGTGCTGGGCCTGATGAGCGCGCTCACCCTCGGCTTCGGCCTCTATCCCGAGCCGCTGATTGCGGCGGCGAACGAGGCCGCTGCCGGGCTTCTCGATCCGACCGCCTATCGCCAATCGGTCTTTCCGCCTGCCATGAACGGGGAGGGCACGCCATGAAACGCGTGGGTCTGCTGGCCATCATGATCCTGTGCTGGGCCGCCGTTTCCGGCAGTTTCAGCATCCCCAACCTGCTGCTCGGCGCGATCGTCAGCCTTGCCTGCTTCTGGCTGGTGCGCGACCGCCTGGCCATGGAACGCCTGCCAATCCGGCCGATCGCGCTGACGGTGCTTTTCCTGCTCTTCCTGAAGGAGCTCGCCCTGTCGGTCATGGCCGTCGTACGCACCGTGCTGAAGCGTGACATGGCGCTGAAGCCCGGCATCTTCGCCTATGAAACGAACCTGACGCGCGATTTCGAGGTGACGCTGCTCGCCAACATGATCACGCTGACGCCGGGCACGCTGAGCGTCGATGTGGCCGAAGGACGGAAGGGCGAAAAAGCCAAGGGCGGGGAAACGACAAAACCGACGGGCCGCATCCTCTATGTCCACGCGCTCGACTGTGCCGATCCGGCAGCCCTGCGCCGCGGGATCGCCGAGGGCTTCGAGCGCCGCATCCGGGAGGCCTTCGCATGACACCGGCAGCCCTGATCGACATGGCGACCTCCGCCGCCCTCGTCATCCTTTCCATCGCCCTTCTGCTGACGGTGGTGCGCATCGTGCGCGGCCCGACGCTTGCCGACCGGGTGCTTGGCCTCGATATGCTCGTCGCCGTTGCCATCGGCATGATCGCGGTCATTGCCTTGAGGAGCGGCTTCACCCTTTACATCGACATCGCGATCGCGCTTGGCCTCGTCGGCTTTCTGGCGACCATCGCCTTTGCCCGTTTCATTCTGGCGCGCGGCCTCAATCCCGAGGCAGAAGGCGGACGCGGGGCGGTGGCTGCCGTCGCACGAAAGCCGGCGGTCTCCGGCGCGAAGGCCGGCAAGAAGGCGCAAGGCAAGGGCCGGAAGGGAAAAGGCTGATGGAAACCGCATTGCCTCTCATTCTGTCCGGTGCCCTTGCCGTGCTGGTCGTTGTCGGCGCGCTCTTCACGCTGACGGCCGCCATCGGCCTGCTGCGCTTTCCCGATCTCTTCACCCGCATGCATGCGGCCTCCAAGGCCGGCACGGTGGGGGCGTCACTCCTGCTTCTGGCTGCGGGCCTGCACACTGGCGAACTCTACGTCCTGTTCCGCGCCCTGGCCGGTGTCGTCTTTTTCGTCCTGACCGCGCCGATTTCCGCCCATCTCCTGGCAAAGGCGGCACATGAAATGGGCTATCGCCTCAGTCGCCTGACGGTCCGGGACGATCTCAAGCGATAAAGCCTGTCCGGCAAGCACGACATCGCTGACAGGTATTCACACTCTGGCTTAACGTGGAAAGGCCGCAGGTGGAGTCGTCCTGCTCCGAAGCGCCGCTCGTCAGCTTTCCGTGTTCACGCACCCAAACGTCGTTGCGGCGGTTGGGTCGCGGGACGGCGCGTGGTTCCACCACCAGAGTGGTTTCTCCCGGCTAGAATACATACGATTGGTTGTAATGTGTGGCGCACTGATTCGTAATCGCTGCTTAACATGGAGATTGTGACAAAGAAATCCACGTAAAAGTTTCGATCGGTGGACGCATAATGCCGTAACGCGCTGCATAATGACCAGCAAGATGATGGTCCATAGGTAAAATATTGCATGTCGCATGCGAAAATACTGTTTGGATGTCGGCTGGAACAATGTTATTCGACTACGCGAGGGCGGGACCCAAGTTCAGGGCCTGTCCGACGTATCGGATGGGTTGTAAGCCTTGTGGTTTTGTTGAAGTAGAACGTACTCCTCCTGTCCCGGGAAGTAGAGTTTTCCTCACGTTCCATCGGTTTGCGCGCGGTTGGTGCAACTGCCGCCATACAAGGACCTCATCCGCTACGCTGAACTCAGTGTGTGTGACGTTCGCCGGGTCTGTCCGCCTCCCAATGGAAGACCCGCTTTGGATGACAGGAGACTAAAATGACGGAAACAGCCACGGGCCATGGAAGTGATCTTCTGGTCGAATTGACCGCCGACATCGTTGCAGCCTATGTCAGCAATCATGTTGTTCCGGTTGCTGAACTTTCGACCTTGATTGCTGATGTTCATTCTGCCTTGAACAATACATCCAGCCCCCAGCCCGTGCAGCCGGTCATTGAAAAGCCCAAGCCTGCCGTTTCGGTGCGCAAGTCCGTTCAGGACGACCAGATCACCTGCCTCGAATGCGGCGGAACCTTCAAGTCGCTGAAGCGCCACCTGATGACCCACCACAATCTCTCCCCGGAAGAATACCGCGAGAAGTGGGACCTGCCGGCCGAGTATCCGATGGTCGCGCCGGCCTATGCCGAAGCGCGTTCGCGCCTTGCCAAGGAGATGGGTCTCGGCCAGCGCCGCAAGCGCCGCGCCAAGTAAGCGATTCCCTCCCGACATCGCCGGAGAGTGCAAAAAGGTCGCGCAGCGGCCTTTTTCTATGAGGAAAAAAAGCCTAGAAAATCTTGATAATTGCAAATTTATAGGCGTGTTTTCAAGGAGATGGTGCCGGAGGCGCTCGCCTGCTATTCCCCGCAGTGGCGCAATGTGTATGAAATAATTCCTATAACAAGGAGGTTTTCATGCCAACGCCCCTGTCGCATGCCCCAATCACTCCGCTGTGCCCCCACGATCTGCCGCCCTTGGCGAGATCTCTGGTGCCCGTTTCTCCCCACCGATGTGCGGTGGTGCCCGAGCCCTGCGCCTGCACGAGCCTCGAAACACCGACACTGACCGCAGCCCTGAAGCGGGCGCGGGACGCGCGCTGCCGCATGGTCCGGTCGCTGACCGTCGAGATGCTGGCGCTGTCGGCCGACCGGGTGCGGCTGCGGCGCGACAGTGCCTGCAAGGTCCGCCAGATCGCCATGTATGTCTGCCATGTCACGCTGCGCATGCCGATGGTCGAGGTCGGCCTCGGCTTCGGCCGAGACCGGACAACGGTCAGCCATGCCTGCAACGTGGTGGAGGACCGCCGCGACGAACCGCATTTCGATGCGCTCATCAGCGCCATCGAGCGCGTGGCGACGCTGGTTTTCCCCATCGGAGATGAGCCCCATGCCTGATGCACGCATGACAGCACCGGTGGGGAAAACAAGGGCGCTGACACGGCTGTTGAAGGCGGTTCTGTCGGGTGCCCGGCTCGTGGAGGCGGGTTCCCCCGATGGCGGCCTCGATGGCGGTGCCGGGGCGACCGTTGATCGGCAGATGGCGATCGAGACGGCGGACGGCCGCCGGCTGCCGGTCGGCGAGGACGTGCTGACGGCCGCCGCGCGGGCAGGGCTGCTTCGCCGGGACGGTGTGCGCCTTTTGGCAACGCGCGAAACCGAGACGGCGCTGCGCCGGGCGCTGGCGGCCCCGGACGAGGCCTTTCTCGACCAGCACCGCTGCGTGGAGGAAGCGGTGCGGGAGGGACCGGAGGGACCGGCGCGCCTTGCCGTCAACCGGACGGAATCGCCGCTCGCCATGCTGGCGCGGCTGAAGGAACGTGACGGCGCCCCGTTTTTCGCCGCGGAGGCGATCGCCGCCGGCGAAAGGCTGCATGCCGACTTCACCCGGGCGCAGTTGCAGCCGCGCCTGACGATGATCTACGCGCCGCCCCTGCCGGGCGGCAGTGGCCAGGGGGTCGGCAAGGAGGATCTCTCCGACAGTGCGCTGTCGGCGCGCCTGCGGGTGCGGCGGGCCGTCGAGGCGATGGGGCCGGAGCTCTCCGGCGTCGCCCTCGACATCTGCTGCTTCGAAAAGGGGCTGGAGACGGTGGAGCGGGAGCGGCTCTGGCCGGTGCGCTCCGCCAAGGTCATGCTGCGGGCCGCGCTGATGGCGCTTGCGCGCCACTATGCCCCGCCGCGCTCTTCCGGTCAGCGCCAGCACAGCTGGGGCACGGACGATTTCCGTCCGACCCTCTGACACGGAGAAAGATCCGTCCGTCGTGATCAGGCCGCTGCCAGATGGGCGGCGGCCTCTTCGCGGATACGCTTGACCATGGAGCGCAGGCCATTGGCCCGCTGGGTGGACAGATGCTCGACGAGCCCGATCTTCGAAAAGACCTCGATGGCATCGGTCTTGGCGATCTCGGAGGCTGGGCGGCCGGAATAGACGGCGAGCACGATGGCAACGAGGCCCCGCACGATATGGGCGTCGGATTCGCCCTCGAAGACGAGCACCGGATCGGCCCCGGGCGTGTCGACATGGCTGACGAGCCAGACCTGGCTGGCGCAACCCTGCACCTTGTTTTCGGCGGTGCGCTTGTCCTCGGGAAGGTCCGGAAGGCTGCGACCGAGTTCGATGACGTAGCGGTAGCGGTCTTCCCAGTCGTCCAGGAAAGCGAAATCGTCAATGATGCTCTGGAGATCGGCCATGGCGTTCGAAAGTCCCGTCTTCTGTCCTGCGCCTCATATAGGAGCGACGGGAGCGCCGCAAAGAAAAAAGGCCGCGAAGCCGATGGGCAGGCTTCGCGGCCGAGCGGCCTGACAACAGGGACAGTCAGGAAACCGGTAATCTTTTGAACTGCGGTGCCGTCAGGGCGCGGGCTTGACGCGCCATTGCGGGACGGGCGTGTGATTGTCGTCCGGCACAGGCCGCCGGGGCAGGCGCTCGCTTTCGGCCATCGTCGTCGGCCGCGTGTCTTTCGGCAGATGGCCTTCAAGGCGTGCCTTGGCATCGGCGGGCAGGGCCTGTCGGGCCTTGTCGCTGCCGGGATTGACGGTGCCCGTCATCACGCCATTGTCCGGGGCTGCGCCGAAGCGGGCATCGAGAAATTCATAAGCAATGCGGGCGCCTTCGCTGGCGCGGTGGCCGAGCGCCGAAAAGGTTTCCGCGCCCTGTTCGCACACATCAGGCTTTTCCACGCAGATGTTGCGCATATAGGCGATCGCTTCTCCGGCGATCTTGAAGGTCTCGCCGATTTCCACCTTCGGCCCGCTCCCGGACTGTTCCGGAGACGGATCGAGGAACGGCAGAAGCACCAGAACCAGCGAGAACCAGAATCCCGCCTTGACCAGGAACCACATGATTTGCCCATCCTGTGTTCGCACGCCTCCATGACGCTGCCAAACCTCGATGGTCGTGGCGGCACCGCGTGGCGCATCCGTGTTCGTCGGGATCGGCGCGCCCCTGTTTCTGCGAGCCGACCGGATCAGTCTTTACGATGTGACAGGTCTCGTTGCCCCGCTTTGGCGGGCGGCCCGTCTTCATCGGATCGGCAAAGGTCAAACGCCTTTTTCCGACAGTGGCAAGACTAGCCGGGGCCTGCGAAGAACGCCTTGCACAAGATCGCGGCCTTTGTCTCAAACTTGGTTCAAATGCGAACTTGCGGCATTTGAAGGGCATTCGATGCGCATTTGTCGGGATGGCGTTAAGCAACAAGGCGGGCGCCGGCGCCGGAGTCCCTGAGAATGCAGGAAAGGCACGAATGCCGCTTTGCCGCAGATCTTAACGCATCGGCAAAAACCACCGGAAATCCGTTGCTTACGGCACATTAACCATGAAAATCATTGGCGTCGCGAATTGGAACAAAAGCGGCACTTTCGGCCCCTGCAGGCCCCCGCGGCGGGCTTCACTTATTCTTTCATTAAGCCGCCGATGCGACAGTCTGAGCATCCGGACAACGGCCTTTGACGGGGCCGGGACAGACCCGGATGGCAACGACAAGGCATGCATGCAACGACCTGCATGCCAGCTCTACAGGGTTCGACGTGGGTGTATTGCGTAACATGACGGAAAGGTGGGCATCCCGTGTGGATGAGATCGCCGGACCCTGGCTGGACCGCGCCGCCCGCGACGAGCAGCGCCGTCACGAGCTTGGCGTGATCCGCTCCGTTGCCGCCCTGACGCTGGTTGCGCTGCCGGTGATGCCCGCGCTGCTGAGCATCGCTCTTCCCTTTTCCGTGGCGCTTCCGGCCGGGGCTGGTCTTGCGTTCGCCGGCGGGCTCGTGGCCGCCGTCGCCGGCATTTCCTATTCGCGCCGCTGCGACGCGGCGCGCGCGATTGCCGGCGATCGGGACGCGACGCTGACCGAGGCTGCGCCACCCTTTCCGAGCCTCTTCAATGCCTTTCCCGGCCTTGTGACGCTGCATGACAGCCAGGGCAACGTGCGCGCCGTGCATGGCCGCGACCGTGCCACCACCTTTGGCTGGATGCGCGACCCGCTCGGCCGCGGCTTCGTCGACCAGATCCACATTTCCGACCGCATCGGCTTCCTGCAGGCGATCGACGCGCTGCGCACGGGCGAGCCGCACCGGGGCCTCGAACTGCGCATGGAGCGCGCCGGTCTCGACAATGACGGCGCCCAGTTCGTCCACCTGCGCATCGACATGAGCGCCATCAGCACGGCCGACGGTGCGCTCGATGCCATCCTCGTCCAGTCCACCGACATTTCCGATGCCGTCCGGCTGCGCCAGGATGTGGAACGGCACGTTGAGCATGTCGAAAGCTGCAACGAGGCAAAATCGCGCTTCCTGACCGCCGTCAGCCACGAGCTGCGCACACCGCTGAATGCGATCCTCGGCTTTTCCGAGATTCTTTCAGGCGAATATTTCGGCAAGCTGCAGAACGATCGCCAGCGCGAATATGTCGACCTGATCCACCGCTCCGGCGCGCATCTTCTCTCGCTGGTCAATTCCATGCTCGACATGAGCAAGATCGAGGCCGGCCGCTACGAGCTCGTGCCGGAACCCTTCGTCGTGGCCGAGGAAATCGCGGCCTGCGAGGCAATGCTGCAGCTTTCGGCCCGCGAGCGCGGCTTGACCCTCACCAGCCGGGTGACGCGCCATGTCAACGAAATCTGCGCCGACCGCCGCGCCTTCAAGCAGATCCTCATCAATCTGGTCGGCAACGCCATCAAGTTCACCGAGGCGGGCGGGGTTGTGACGGTCGACGCCGACATCGACGGCGACAACCTGCGCCTTGCCGTCAGCGATACCGGCATCGGCATCCGTAAGGACATGCTGGAGCGGCTCGGCCAGCCCTTCCTGCAGGCCCATGACGGCCTGTCGCGCAACTTCGAGGGGACAGGTCTCGGCCTCGCGCTCGTCAAGGGCTTCGTCGCCCTGCATGGCGGTCGTTTCCTTGTCGAAAGCGAGCTGGGACAGGGAACGGTCATCACCATTCTCCTGCCGCTCGACGGGCAAGGCATTGCGGAGGTGGCCGCCGGGAAGTCTGTGGACAATGGCGGGAACGTGCGCACGACGGTCGAATTTCCGCCACGCCTGAGCGAAAAGCTCGTCAGCGAAACAATGCCCGCCGGCCGCACTGAGCCCGCGAGCGCTGACGAAACACATGCAAGGGAAAGGGGCCATGGCGCCGCGCAAGCCAAAACAGCCTGAGCGCCGCAAGGCTCCCGTCAAGCGGGCATCCGTCGCCGCACCGGCCTATGGCGCGGCGCGGCGGGTGGGTCGTGCCGTGTTCGATCATCCGCTGCCCGTCGCCGGCACCGCAAGCTTCCTCGTCGCCTTTTCCTTCGTGGCCGCCAATGCGGTCTGGTATCAGCCCCACGCCCATCCCGCGCCCTTCTTTACCACCCGCGGCCCGCAGGAGGTCGAGACGGCCGATGTGGAACCGCGCCGCGTGACGACCTTCGTGATCGAGCGGGAAACGGACGAAGCCGCCCCTGCGACAACCGATACCGAGGCCCGGCCGACCGGCAGTGTGCCGGCCGAGGCAAGCCGGAGCACGACCGCCCCGGCGACCCAGCAGGGGACAGCGGCGGCGGATGCGACGCTGATGGCCGATATCCAGCGTTCGCTCGCCGCGCTGGGCTTTTACCGTGGCACCGTGGATGGTCGGCCGGGACCGATGACCAGCGAGGCGATCCGCAGCTTCCAGAAGAAGGCAGGCCTTGCCGAGACCGGCGCACCGACGCCGGCGCTGCTGGCCGCGCTGCGCGGCATGACGGCACCGCTCGCCCGCCCGGCGGAGCGCCCGCTGGAAACCGCAAACCTCGACAAGCCGGCGCGCCGCACGGGGGCGGAGGATCCGATCGCCGCCGCGATCCGCTCGGCAGAGACCGATCCGAACCTTATTCCCCCCGCCGAGATCCCGCTTGTGGCCAGCGAGACCGTGCGCCGTATCCAGCAGGGTCTCAACAATCTCGCCTATGCCGACGTCAAGGTCGACGGCATTGCCGGCGCCACGACCAGTGCCGCAATCCGCCATTTCGAGAAACATTACAGTCTGCCGGAGACCGGCCGTCCGAACGAGGCGGTCCTCAAGAAGCTGAAGGCCATCGGCGCCCTCTGACCGGCCGTGACAAGGATGCGTTTGCCGCCTCGCGCATTTCCCACTAGAACGGCGCCATGCGCGTCACATCCGAATTTTTCGTCTCAGCCCTGCTTCGCCGTGTCTTCCAACGGGGCGACTATGCCGCCGTGCTGCACAAGGGGATGGATGCGGCCGGGGCGATTCATATCCGCTGCCGCCACCGGCAGGGGACGGAGACGCTCTACGGCCCGGCTCCGCAAAGTCTGGTCGAGGAGGATGGGGAGGGGGCTGGACGCTCCTTCGAGGAACGATTGAGCGCGGTGGCGCCGGAAGCCGTCGACGCCGCGCTCACCCGCGAATTGCGGTTCGACCCCGATGCCTGGGTGGTGGAACTGGAATGCGACGACGTGGCCGGCCTCTTTTCGATCATCGGTGTCACGCCGCCGGAGAACCCTGCCGACAGTCTCTTCCGCCGATAGGGGGCGGCGCTCGGCTCAGCCGCGTTGCGCGCCGCCACTGCGCTTGCCGAAGGTGTGGGCCGCGTCCGGTCTCGTCGCGCGTGCAGCGGCCGGCTGGCGGCGCGGATCGGCGGGACGTTCGGAGGCCTGCACCGGCTCGTGCCGCGGCGGCTCCACATCATCGTCGAGATTGGTGTCGGCGCGCACCCAGGCCGCGACCCGTTCGCGGTTGTCCGCATTGTCGGCGGCTGCGATGAGGTGGTCGGCCTTGCTGGTGATGCCCACACGCTGGGACAGGTGCGGATATGTGGCCCACAGCACGAGCCTTGCATCGTGTGGCGCAACGCCGAGGGCGCAGAGCGAAAGCGCCAGCTGGCGGCCGGACACATCGAGCAGGATGCGCTCGGCCAGCGCCTCGCTGGCGCCGAGGCTTGCAGCCAGCGTGCGGCGGAACAGGAAGATTTCGCCGGTTCGGGAAAAGCGAACGAGGAGGGCGGCATGGGTCGGCGAGGCCGGCGCGAGTGGCGCGTCACGCCGCCTGGCCTTGCGGGCAACGCGGGCCAGCGCCTTGATTTCCTGCCGCAACGCTTCCTCGCGCTGAACGCGGGCACGCTCGTTTTCGATGTCCTCCGCATGCTCGGTCATGGGAGCGGCGGCGCGGATATCCACGAGATCGTCGGCGATATCTCGGACCATGTCGTCTGCGCTGCCATCTGCTTCAAATTCAGCCGGACCCTCCTCCGGTGCTGCCCCCTGCAGATCCGGTCCGAGGGATTCGGCAAAGACGAGCGGCGAGATGCTGTCGACAGTATCGGGTCCGCTAGGCGTGAAACGGGGAAGGCGCGCGTCCTCCGTCAGCGCGTCGGGCGCGTCGGCAAGACCGGACGTCTCGCCCGTGAAAAGCTCGGCCTCCCAGCGCTGGCCGCCGGCCGACTGGTGGCGATCGACGAGCGCATCGACGACCAGCGGCGAGAGATTGTCGCGCCGCGCAATGGCCGCCGCATGCTGCGAGCCCTGGCGGTTGACGATCTCCACCAGCACGGCGTCGGAAATGGCCGGCGAGCGGGTCAGGAAGGCGGCAGCGATGGCGATCGGCATGCTGCCGATGAGAAGGGCAACCGATTCGGGAAGGTTCTGCGCCTGCGACAGGGCTGCAGCCGCCTGCCGGCGGGCCTCGTCGCTGGAGGCAAGGAAGAGCGGTTCGAAGAGTTCGGCGAACTGGTGCAGATCGGACCGGCGCGGATGGCGAAGCGCCTCGAAACTGGTAACCGTCGCCAGGAGAACGACATCCTTCGTTCTCCCCGACCGGGGACTTTCCAACGCACGAAAGCGATCCGACACAGACACACCTACTCGATACAGATACAGGCAGTTCGGGAGCCCGGGACCCTGTCCTGTCCCGATACAGTCGTGAAACTAGCGCAAAACCGTTAGCGCACTGTTAACTATGGAGCTTGTGGTTTGCGAAAGGACTGCGGCAAAATGCGGACCTGACGACGAGAAGGGCGGCCGAAACGCAAAAGAAAGGCCGCAGCCCCTTCTCGGGACTGCGGCACGGATGTCGTTTCGGCCGCTTCGGCCGGGCGGCCGAAGGCGATTATCGACCCTGGCAGCCCGGGTCGTCCGGAGGGCAGTCCAGCCCCGCACCGGGCGTGTCCAGCATGCGGTCCTGCTGCCTCTGCTGGACGCGGCGAATGCGTTCCAGCTCCTCGGCGCGCTGCCGGTCCTGATCGACATCGGGTGCGTTGCCATAGTCCTGATTGTCAGGACGCGGGCGCGGCCGTTCCTCGGGGCGGCGATTGTCGAGGTCGTTGGTTTCCCGACGCGGCGGACGGTTGCGGTCCCAGTTCTGGTCATTATCGTTCCAGTCGCGGCGACGACGATCCCAGTTCTGGTCGTTGTCGTTCCAGTCCCGGCGGCGGTCCCAGCTCTGGTCATCCTGGTTCCAGTCACGGCGGGGCCGCTCCCAGTCCCGGCGTGGCGGACGGTAGCCATCGTCAAAGCGGTCACGCTGACGGTAGAAGTCGCGGTTGCGGTAGTATCGGTCCCAATAGGTGCCGATTTCGAACGTGACGGTGGGAATGCCGAGCGGGCGATAGTAGCGCGGCTCGAGGATCACGCGGTTGTTGCGGTAGGTGGTGCGAATGTAGCGGGCCGCGACCCAGCCGCGCCAGCGGCCGACCTCAACGTCGCACCAGGCTGTCGAGTTCAGGCAGCCATAGATCTCGATGGTCTGGCCGGCCGGAATGACCGCAACGGCCGGGTAGCTGGTGCTCGGGCCGGAGCGCAGATTGACGTTGGCCGTGGCAAAGCCCTCGGCGGCCTGCGCGACGGCCGGTAGAAGGAAGGAGACAGCAAGCGCTGCCCCGCGAAGAAAACTCTGCATGGATGATCTCTCCCTTGGCGATGAACCTGCCGACACGACAGGCCGGGCAAACGAATGCGGCACCTTTTGAAGACGCGCGCGTGCCTGCACCTATTCGCCCGTTTTTTAAAGCACACGCAAATTTTTACTTTTTTGAGGTGGCGTCACCCGTGCATTTATCAAGGTGCGCGCGCATTTTTCCTTCAAGGATGAGCCGGAACTTTCCGCTGCCCCGGGCGTTCGTCGATTGTGTGTTTTACAGCCGGCAAAGACGAGGAGTTATTCCCATGGCCGAAGCCAAGATTTCCGCTGTCGCCAACGACGTGGCCGCAGCAATGGACGACAAGAACATGGATCGGCGCACCGCCGACCTCGAAGCGCAGATCGCGGAGTTGAAGGCAGAGCTTTCCAACCTCGCCTCGACGGTCGGCAATATCGGCCAGGCCACCGGTGCCGTGGTCAAGGGCGAGGCCGAGCGCGTCACGGACGACCTGCGCGAGCGGGTGCGCTCAGAGCCTCTGGGCGCCCTTGCCGCCGTCGCGGGCATTTCCTTCGTGCTCGGACTGATGGCGCGTCGCTGATCACGCGGGCATAGGCCCGAGGGCGGGAGCGGGCTTTCGCGCGTTCCCAAGGAGACAGCGCCGGGAAGGCTTCCCGGCGCATTGTCGTGTCTGACAGTGCAGGAAGAGCCCGCGGTGTTGCAGTTTCACTATCCTCATGGATTGACTGTTGATCGCGGTGCGTCGTTAAGGTTTCATTAACCGGCCTATGGCTGAAATCGGCACTGTAGACGTGTGGAAGGAGTAAGTTGAGAGCGGCGCAAATGACTGCCACGGCAGGCTGCGCCAGCCCGGGGAGGGCAGGGTGAGATCGTTACGGTGGATCATCCGTCTCACGTAAAACTTGTGGAGACGAGCATGGCAGACGTGATCAGGTTAACGCAGCGACCGCGAAAGGTCGCACGGGTCGAACAGGCCATCGGCGCAGGCGCGCAGATCCTGCTCTTCACCGGTGTCCGCTACGAGCGCCTCGACGGGCGCGCGGACGGCGGGCCGGCGAAAAACCGTCCAAGCGGCGGCAAGCGGGCGGCAAAGTGACATAGGGCGGTACGCCGCAACTGGCGCCGCAACTGGCCTTGCGCCAGGACGGCACGATTGCGCCGCGCAGGCAGGCGTGCGGATGGCCGCGATACGTTTCGCGCGCCGATCGCCCCGAGCCCGACGGGCGAAGGCCAGGCAGCGACGCGCTGCGCTTTGACAATATCCACGACAATTGAAACGGTTACGGGCTCTTCTGCGGGTTCAGGGCAATCCGGTGTGCGGCAGAAGAGATCAGGACGCGACCGTGCGGCGCGCTTTTCGATGACGCAGAAAAGGGTCGTGACATGCTGGAAAGTCTGATTGCCCACTACGGTCTTCTCGCGGTCTTCGTAGGCAGCGCGATCGAAGGGGAAACGGTGGCGTTTCTCGGCGGGGTTTTCGCCCATCGGCAGCTGATGCCGTTCTGGAGCGTTGCCGCGGCCGCTGCGACGGGCTCTTTTTGCGCGGACCAGATCTTCTTTTTTCTTGGCCGCCGGACGAGCCGCTGGCCCCGTATCCGCAAACGGCTTTCCGGCCAGCGGGCAGCGAGCGTCAAGGATCTTCTGGAGCGGCATCCGACCGCCTTCATCCTTTCCTTCCGGTTTCTCTACGGCCTGCGCACCATCAGCCCCATCGTCATTGGCCTGTCGGGCGTGCCGGCGCGCACCTTTCTTCTCCTCAATGCCCTTGCTGCCTCCGTTTGGGGGATTGTAATTCCGGCGGTCGGCTTCTTTTTCAGCGGACTGATCGAAGAGATGCTCGGCCGCCTGCACCTTCACGCGCATCTGCTGCTTGCGATCGGCATCGCCATCCTGCTTGGCGCAGGCGTCACGGTTCTTGTCCGGCGCCGGCTGGCGGCGTCGCCGGAGAAGAGGGAAGCCAAATGATCTTTGGTATTACGAGCCGGGGCGCAGGCCGTCGCAGGTGGCTTCGGCAAGGAAGTTGCGGGCTGCATCCTCAAGGCTCGGCATGGGCGCCAGCGTGCGCAGCACGGCATAGCCGACGTTGCCGGACATTTCCACGAGGATCGACTTTTCAAGTTCCGGCCGGGTGGTGCGGCGCAGCGCCAGCATCTGCGCAGGCGTCGCCACGACGAGATCGAGATTGCCGGCGACCGAGGTCTTGTCGTTCATGCTGAAGATCTCGTTCGAGGCTTCGTCATAGAGGACGATCGACCAGAAGGGCACCGCGCCGACCGCCTGGAAAAGGGCCGGCTGCGCCCCGATCGAAAAGGTGCAGACGGCGGTCCTGAGATAGGGGTTGTCATTGGCAAGGCCGTTCGGCCCGCCTGGCGTCCCCGGCAGGGCGACGAAGCTGTGGACGTCATCCAGCGCCGAGACGCGGCTGAAGGCATCGCGCTCGCTGAATCGCGGCAGCATCAGGATGATGACGATGTGCAGGATGGCCGCGCCGAGCAGGCCGACCGCAAGCGCATAGACAAAACTACGCATCGCCGCACCCCGTCGTGACGATGGCGGGCATTTCCAGCTCCATCACCCCGGAGGAGCCGGCTGTCGGCGTATCGAGCAGTGTCAGCACCAGCGCGAACCGGCCTTGTTCCGGCAGGGCCACCCAATTGTCGGGCTGGGCCTTTCGAGACAGGGCGACGGTGAAGGCGGTGTCGGCGCGCCTGAGGACCGTCCAGGAATTGATGGCCGTCGGCAGGCCCGCATCGAGGCTGAAAGGCCTGTCGTCCGGGCCGGTGACATGCAGCGTCCAGAAGCGCGCGGCCGGCGTCTGGCCGCTGATCTCGTAGGTACAGCCGGCATCGAGCGGCATGCCCTTGCTGTCCGTGCGGGCATAGAAGACAAGCCCTTCCGCCCCGCCGAGCAGCAGCGCGCCCGCCCTTGCCCGATGCGCTTTGGCGTAAGGGTCGGCGTCCGCGGTCTGGGCCTGTGGAAACGCGGTCCAGGGCCCGAGCGTGATGCCGCCGAAACCGAGTGTCACCTTCAGCGCCTCGATGGCCGAGAAGGTGCCGAGCCCGAAGGCGACGGTGAGCGCGAGCGCGACGAGGAGGGGAATGCGGAACACGGGGATTACGGGCTCAATCGGGATGCGGGAGAGGGAACGACGGATGCGGCTGTGGCGAACGCCGGCGCCAGGTGGCGCGCGAGCCCCCTCATCTGCCTGCCGGCATCTTCACCCCGGCGGGGAGAAGAGCGCGTGGGGCGGACGCATGCCGTCCAAGGGCGAGATTGCGCGGCGGCATGGCCTAGGCTGCACCGCCGATGTCCTCCCGCCACGCTCATGGCTGCGTTCCGATCAGCGGCGTATCCTCAAGGCCGGCGACGCGGCCGGGCAGGGTGGTGGCGGGAATGACGACGGCGGGGGCCTTTTCCATGCGTGCGCCGAGATCGCGGATGATGCGGGAGACCGCGCTGCTGAGCATGCGCGGGCGCACCAGCGCCGGCAGCGCATCGGCGCTCTCGTTCTCGGCTGGCTTGGCTTTGGCGCTGGCAACCGGGACGGCGGCGTCGATGCCGGGAATGGCGCGATGCTCGATGCCCTGTTCGGCATAATCCATCAGGCGCTTGAACGTCATGGCCGGCAGGGAGCCGCCGGTCATGTTGTTGGTCGAGGTATAGTCGTCATTGCCGAACCAGACGGCGGTCGTGTAGTCGCCGGAATAGCCGACGAACCAGGCATCGCGATAGGCCTGCGTGGTGCCGGTCTTGCCCGCCGTGGTGATGCCGTTGGCGAGCGCGGCCTTGCGCGCCGTGCCGATGACGGGGATCTGGGTGAGGATGCGGTTCATGGAGGAGACCGCCTGCTCGCTCAAAATGCGCTGTGGCGGCGGCGTGTCGCGCGAGAAATCATAGAGGATGTCGCCGTCGTAATTCATGATCTGGCTGATGCCGTGGCGACGCGATTCCATCCCGCCGGCCGGGAAGACGGCGTAAGCCGTGGCCTGATCGAGAACCGTGACCTCCGAGGTGCCGAGCGGCATGGTCTTGTCGGTGCGGATCGGCGTTTCCACCCCCATCCTCTTTGCCGTTTCTGCAATGATCTCGGTGCCGAGCTCATCCTTGGCGAGGCGCACCGGGATCGTATTGATGGATTTGGCGAGCGCCGTCAGCAGCGTGACACGGCCGGAATAGGAGCGGCCGTAATTTTGCGGCGACCAGCCGCGCCAGGTGATCGGCGCATCCGTGACGACGGATTCGGGGGTAAAGCCCTTTTCCATGGCCGCAGCATAGGTATAGACCTTGAAGGAGGAGCCCGGCTGGCGCAGCGCCTTGGTGGCGCGGTTGAACTGGCTTTCGCCATAGTCGCGCCCGCCGACCATGGCCCGCACCGCCCCGCCATTTTCCACCATGACCAGCGCGCCCTGCTTGACGCGGTAGCTCTCGCCATATTCGCGAAGCCCGGTCTCCACCGCCTCTTCCGCCGCCTGCTGCAGGCTCAGATCGATGGTGGTGCGAACGATGAGGGAATGCTGGGCAAAGGGCTTGGCGATGCGCCTGACCTCGTCGAAGGCCCAGTCGAGGAAGAAGTCCGGCGCCTTGGCGCCCGTGACGGCACGATCAATGACCGTGGCGGGGGCAAGCCGGGCGGCCATCACCTGGCCTTCCGTCATCAGCCCGCCCTGCACGAGATTGGTCAGCACGACATTGGCCCGCTCGCGCGCCGCCGGCAGGTTCACATGCGGGGCGTAACGGGCCGGCGCCTTGAAGAGGCCGGCGAGCATGGCACTCTCCGCCAGCGAGATATCCTTGATATCCTTGCCGAAATAGAACTGCGCCGCCGCCGCCGCGCCAAACGTGCCGCCGCCCATATAGGCGCGGTCGAGATAAAGCCGCAGGATTTCCTTCTTCGTCAGGTTGGATTCCAGCCAGACGGCGAGGAAGGCCTCCTTGATCTTGCGCTCGATGGTGCGCTCGTTGGAGAGGAAAAGGTTCTTGGCCAGCTGCTGGGTGAGCGTCGA
This sequence comes from Rhizobium sp. RU20A, assembly GCF_900155885.1. Classification (GTDB taxonomy): domain Bacteria; phylum Pseudomonadota; class Alphaproteobacteria; order Rhizobiales; family Rhizobiaceae; genus RU20A. The sequence goes on along the minus strand of NZ_FTMB01000007.1, from coordinate 74,706 downwards.
GCCGCCCTGCACGACGCCGCCGGCCTGGGCATTGGCGCTCATGGCGCGGGCAAGGCCGAGGAAATCGATGCCGTAATGATCGAAGAAGCGGCGGTCCTCGGTGGCGAGCACCGCCTTGACCAGATGATCCGGCAACTCGTCCACGGGCACGGAATCCTCGTGAATGATGCCGCGATGGCCGATCTCGTTGCCGTAGCGGTCAAGGAAGGTGACGGCGAAATCGCTCTGCGCGCGCCAGTCGCCCTTGGTCTCCTCGAAGGCCGGCAGCGCCAGCGCCAGCATCAGCACCGAACCGGCGGCCCCGAGCGTCAGGCCCTCGCAGGTCAGCTCGACCAGCGCCCGCTTGAAACCGCGCACGCGAAAGCGACGGAAGAAGATGGTGATCTCTTCCCACGTCTCTGCGGCCCGAAAACCGAGGTTCCAGACTGTCGAATCGATCCAGGAATCGAGACGCAGCAGGGAATGCCTCAGGCGCGGCCGGTTATCGTCCTCAGGGGTCTTACTCAAAACGATTGTCCCAATCTGCCCCGGCATCATACCGGGCGCGCGGATCATTGCATGCCAAGCCTTTCCAATCTACTGCACAACCCATGAACTTGTCAGGAGTATGCCGATGAGCGCCGAACCCTTCTGGAAGGCAAAGAGCCTCGCCGAGATGAGCGACGGCGAATGGGAAAGCCTGTGCGACGGCTGCGGCCTGTGTTGCCTTAACAAGCTGGAGGACTGGGACACCGGCGAGATCGCCTGGACCTCCATCGGCTGCACGCTGCTGGACGGGGAAAGCTGTCGGTGCAAGGACTACGAGAACCGGCAGGCGACGGTGCCCGACTGCATCCGCCTGACGCCCGACATGGTGCAGAGCCTGACCTGGCTGCCGCCGACCTGCGCCTACCGCCTCGTGCGCGACGGCGAGGACCTCTACTGGTGGCACCACCTCGTCTCCGGCGACCGCGAAACGGTGCATGCCGCCGGCATCTCCATCCGGGGGCGCACGACCTCCGAGGATGAGGTGGATGTGGATGACTTCGAGGATTACGTGGTGACCTGGCCGCTGGAGGTGGGGGAGGGGAGTTAAGAAAAATTTCCGATATAGGAATTTTATCCTTGACGGCGTGACGGTCGTCTGGTAGGGTTCTGTCATCGTCGCAGAAGTGGGTGAGGCGGGTGCCTCCGGTGCGGGTGAGCCTTGGCGCTGCTTGGTGGTGCCGCTTGCGGGGACGATCTGAGTTTCGGACAGGGGTGGATGTGAAGCGGGGGCGCGGCGATGGGCGGCGGCTTGGGTTTTGGGCTGGCGTCTTCGGACGGCCGGCCCTTTTTGCGTTTCGAGGGCGGTGTTTATGACGGCCTTTCTGCTGGCGAGCGGGCGGCGCTGGAGCCGCTGGTCGACGAGATTGTCGCTCTCGAGCGCAAGTCGGCGCTGATGGCGGCCGGCGGGCTGAATGAAATGCTGGCGGCCACCGTCGAGGAATTGCAGGCGCATCTGCAGAGTTTTCGCGCGCGGCGCCGGGCGGCGGAGGCCGAGGCGCGGGACGGGGGCGAGGGGCTGGCTGGCGGCAAGGCCCAGGCCGACGCCAAGGCGGCGATCGAGGCGATCTCGCTGATCGTGCGCACGCTGGAAAAGATCGACGCGCTGCAAAGGACGATGGCCGATGGGCGCGTTGCGGAAGAGGACATCGACGCGGCGGCCGAGGCGGCGGCGCTCGAAAAGATCCGCACCCTTGTGGAGCGGCGGATCGCCGACGGCGCTGGAGGCGGGCTCGCGAAAGCGAGCGATGCCGGCGCGGGTGACGCGTGGCTGGTGCCTGCCCCTGATGACGGCGGCGGATGAGGTCGCAGCCCGTCTCGCGCGCTTCGACAGGGTGATGGATGGTTTCGAGGACGGCGTGGCTTCGATCAACGACAGGCTCGACCGGCGGCTGGCGGTGCTCGAGGTGATGGCCCGGCGGATCGGGGCTAGCCGGACCGGGGCGCTGCCGGAGGCTGATGGTGCGGACAGGGCGCATGCCCCTGTTGATGTGGGGCAGACGATCGGGAGCGCGGCCCCCTCATCTGCCTGCCGGCATCTTCTCCCCGGCGGGGAGAAGAGCGATGGGGACGAAGGCGGTGCTTCTTCTCTCTTCTCCCCTGGGGGAGAAGGTGGCCCGCAAGGGCCGGATGAGGGGAATGACAAGCGATGTGAAGGATTGACACCTGAGGGGCCGGCGGACGCGGCCCCCTCATCTGCCTGCCGGCATCGTCTCCCCGGCGGGGAGAAGAGCGCTGGGGGCGAAGGCGGTGCTTCTTCTCTCTTCTCCCCTGGGGGAGAAGGTGGCCCGCAAGGGCCGGATGAGGGGAATGACAAGCGATGTGAAGGATTGATGCCTGAGGGGCCGGCGGACGCGGCCCCCTCATCTGCCTGCCGGCATCTTCTGCCCGGCGGGGAGAAGAGCGCTGGGGGCGTGGCGGGTGCTGATCGTCCCTTCTCTCCTCGGGGAGAAGGTGGCCCGATCGGGTCGGATGAGGGGGATGGCGGCTCCGGTGCGGAGGATGGCGGGCGGGGTAAGGGCTCGTCGTCTGACGCCGCTGATAGGCTGCTCGCCGCCATTGAGGCCGCCGACACGCTGGAGGATCTGCTCAACGCCCTGCCGGCGCGGGTGGCGATGCGGCTGGCGACGGCGTGGGAGCTGACGCGGCGGGCGGCGCAGGTGCCGCCGGAGGGCGACTGGCGGTGCTGGCTGATGATGGGCGGGCGCGGCTCGGGCAAGACCCGGGCCGGGGCGCAATGGGTGCTGGACCTGGCGCAGACGCCGGGCATCCGGATCGCGCTGGTGGCCGAAACGCTCGGCGATGCGCGCGAGGTGATGGTGGATGGCGTTTCCGGGATCCTGTCGGTGGCGCGCCGTCCGCGCCCCGTCTTCGAGGCGAGCCGGCGGCGGATCGTCTGGCCGAACGGCACGGTGGCGCAGATCTTTTCCTCCGAGGATCCGGAGAGCCTGCGCGGCCCGCAATTCGACCATGCCTGGTGCGATGAACTTGGCAAGTGGAAACATGCGCAGGAAACCTGGGACATGCTGCAATTTGGCCTGCGCCTCGGCGCCGCACCGCGCGTGCTGGTGACGACGACGCCGCGCGCGGTGCCGCTTCTGAAGGCGCTGGCGGCCGACACGGAGACGGTGAAGACCCATTGCCGGACGGCGGAGAACGAGGCGAACCTGTCGCCCGCCTTCCTCAAGGCCATGGCGGCGCGCTATGGCGGCACGCGGCTGGGACGGCAGGAACTGGATGGCGAACTGATCGAGGATCGCGAGGATGCGCTGTGGCGGCGCGAGGCGATACCGCGCCTTCGCCTGGCCGAGGCCGGGCCGCTCTCCCGGATCGTCGTGGCGGTGGACCCGCCGGCGGCGGCGGGCGCGGCCTCCTGCTGCGGCATCGTGGTGGCGGGCCTTGACGGGCGCGGCCGGGCGGTGGTGCTGGCGGATGCCTCCGTTTCCGGCGAAAGCCCGGCGGGCTGGGCCAATGCCGTGGTCAGGGCCTACAGGCGATACGATGCCGACCGGGTGATCGCCGAGGTGAACCAGGGCGGGGACATGGTGAGCGCGGTGCTGCGGGGCGTTGCCCCGACGCTGCCCGTCGCCACGGTGCGGGCGACGCGCGGCAAATGGCTGCGCGCCGAGCCGGTGGCGGCCCTCTACGAACAGGGCCGGGTGGTGCATGCCGGCACGTTCTCGCTGCTGGAAGACCAGATGGCCGATTTCGGCGCCGACGGCCTTTCCTCCGGCCGCTCGCCCGACCGGCTGGACGCTCTGGTCTGGGCCGTGACGGCGCTGCTGCTGGAAACCGGCGGCGTGCCGCGAGTGTCTGGGTTGTGACGGTAAAAAATGCACGTTTTACAAGAAATCAGGTGCGCCTTGTATTTGGTTGTGATTGATTGGTGGCGCAACCAATGAGCGCTGCATCATGAGGATGGCAGCCGGGGCACCGGAGGGATGGGAATGTCGATCAATCGCAAGTTCTTCTTCGATCATGTCAGGCAGGCGCTCTATCCGGGCGGGATGAAGCAGTCTGTCGTGGCCGGTCATGAGGCCATCCTCGACGTCTGGGAAGAAGACATGACCGGGAAGGACGACCGGTGGTTGGCCTATATGCTGGCGACCGCCTATTTCGAAACAGGCGGAAAGCTGGCTCCCGTCGAGGAGAACCTGAACTACTCGGTCCAGGGCATGCTGAAGACCTTCAAGGGGCGGATTTCGCCCGAACTGGCCAAGCAGATCGTTGGCCATCCCCAGCAAATCGCCAACCACGCCTATGCCAATATGATCGGCAATGGCAATGCCGCCAGCGGCGATGGCTGGCGCTTCCGCGGTCGCGGCCTCCTGCAGATCACCGGCCGCGCGAACTACCGCACATTCGGGATCGAGGACACGCCGGACGTGGCGCTGGACCTGAAAATGGCAATGACCATGCTCTTCAAGGGCATGACAGAGGGCCTGTTCACGGGGAAGAAGCTGGACCGGTACTTCAACGCCAAGACCGAAGCCTGGTCCGGTGCCCGTGCCATCATCAACCCGACGGACAAGCCGGACATCGTGGCCAACCATGCCAAGGCCTATTATGCGGCACTGAGCTACACGGTGTGACGGGCGCGGGGTGCGCGGACGCGATCGCGAGGCTTTGCGTGGCATGGCGCACCCCCCCCTGTCCTGCCGGACATCTCCCCCACAAGGGGGGAGATCGGCTGGGGCGCGACCTTTGCGACAGTCATAAGTGGTCCGGCAGGGGTGGAGGAGCAGTTTCCTCCCTCTCATCTACTCTGAGAGCGCGACGATTGACGAGGGTATTGGGCGTGTAACCTGCGGATCTCCCTCCTCGTGGGGGAGATGCCCGGCAGGGCAGAGGGGGGTGAGGCGACCGCCTGCGCCCGCGCGTTCCTCACGCGGTTCAAAACAAGGACATCATCATGCGGATTTCGGGTTGGATGCCCTGGCGGCGCGCCGGGGCGAAGGGCGTTGAGGGCAAGGGTGCCGGGCCGGCGGAGCGGAAGGCGGCGGCGGGGTTCGTGACGCTGCAGCTGGAGGCGGAGGCCCGGTGGTCGGCGCGAAGCTATGCGGCGCTGTCGCGCGAGGGCTATATGCGCAACCCCGTTGCGCATCGGGCGGTGCGGATGATCGCGGAGGCGGCCGCTTCCGTGCCGTGGCTGGCCTATCGCGGAGAGAGGGAAGTTCCGGACGAGCCGGTGCTGGCCGTGCTGGCGCGGCCGAATGGCGGCCAGCCGGGGACGGAATTCCTGGAGGCGCTTTACGGGCATCTGATGCTGTCCGGCAATGCCTATGTGGATGTGGCGCGGCTTGCCGATGCGCCGCGCGCGCTGCATCTGCTGCGCCCGGACCGTATCAGGGTCGTGGAGGGACGCGACGGCTGGCCGGAGGCCTACGAGTACCGGGTCGGAAACGCCGCGCGGCGCTACGGCGCCGGCGATGGCGGCCTGTTGCATTTGCGGCTCTTCCACCCGCTCGACGACCACATGGGGTTTGCCCCGCTGGAGGCGGCGTCCATGGCGCTTGACCTCTCCAATGCGGCGGCTGGCTGGAACAAGGCGCTGATCGACAATTCTGCCCGGCCCTCCGGCGCGCTGGTCTACCAGCCGAAAGACGGCGGCAATCTCTCGCCGCAGCAATTCGAGCGGCTGAAGGCGGAACTGGAGGACGGCTATTCCGGCCCCGCACGGGCGGGACGCCCGATGCTGCTGGAAGGCGGCCTTGACTGGAAGGCGATGGGGCTTTCGCCGCGCGAGATGGATTTCGTGGAAGCCAGGAACGGCGCGGCCCGCGACATCGCGCTCGCCTTCGGCGTGCCGCCCATGCTGATCGGCATTCCCGGCGATGCGACCTACGCCAACTACCAGGAAGCCAACCGCGCCTTCTGGCGCCTGACCGTCGTGCCGCTCGTGACCCGCACGGCCAGCGCCTTTGCCGCCTTCTTCTCCGCAGGGACCGGGGAGGGCAGACTGAGGCTGGTGCCGGACCTCGACCAGGTGACCGGCCTTTCCGCCGAGCGCGGCGAATTGTGGTCGCGGGTGGAGGCGGCGAGCTTTCTCACCGAGGCCGAAAAGCGCGCGGCGGTGGGGTACGCGGTCGCGGAAAGCGAATAGGTTCAGCGGGTTGGAAGCGTTGGCGGAATCAGCGTGGCCGGGATGTGATTCTGCCTGTGAAGGACCGGATTCGGTTTGTGAGGCGCTTGCCGCAAGGGATTCTGCGGATTCGATAATCGGCACGCGCAGGGGATGTCTGCCGCCCTGGATGCCTCCGGGCCGATGCGGAGGAGTGTGGGCTTCGACGGTTAAGGCGGCGTGTGGGGTGGCACACGAAATCTGGTGGGGATGGCGGGCGCTGTGTCGTGATGCGCGGAGCGGCACGGGCGCGGCGGCTGCGGACCCACGGGCCTAGCGCGAGGACCTATGCGGACATCGGCGGTCTTGGTCGTGGATCCTCGGCTCGGGGGCCGAGGATGACGTGGGTCGCGTGGCGGACGTGCCTTGCAGCGGACAACGAGGCTTCCTTCGTAACAGAGCAGACGACGGTGGTGATGGGCTGACGGTGCCTTGGGGAACGACCTTGGGCTGGCGGGGTCTTCAGCAGTGCCCCACCCTGGCCGTCGTCCTCGGGCTTGACCCGGGGACCCATGCGGCTCGCGTCGCGACGGTGCCAGATCCGACACCGTCATCCCGCCCTTGATGCGGGAGCCAGCGCGATCTCGTCTGTGACCGCGGCAGGGTCTTTCACGGCGCAGACGCGTCGTCACTGGATTCCGGCTCGAGGCCGGAATGACGGAACACCTGGGCTGATGCGCCCGGCCACACCCTGCACCGCGAAACCAGGCGCGGGGGACGGTGGGGTGCGGTCACGCATGGCCCAGACGCACAACAAGGAGAACGACCATGTCGGACCTCGGACAGGATAGCGGGCTGTGGATGACGCGGGCCTTCGGGGCCTTTGCGGGGTCGGCGGTGTCGCTGGTCTATCTGCTGCCGAAGAGCCGGCGCGAGGCGGCGTCGCGACTGGTGACGGGCTTTACCTGCGGGCTTTTGTTCGGCGCGCCGGTGGGGCTGTGGATCGAGGCGCAGCTCGGCATTCGCGACATCCTCTCCGGCCATGAAACCATCCTCACCGGCTCGGCCGCCGCCAGCCTCACCGCCTGGTGGGGGCTGGGGGTGCTGATGCGGGCGGCGGAACGCGGCTCGCGCAGGCAGTAGCCAATAGGCAGTAGGCAGTAGGGGAAAGTGCTTGCGGCCAGGTCCGCGGGAATGACGATCTTTTCTACTGCCTCCTGCCTACCCCCTTCCCAATCCCACGGAGCACCCCATGCCAACCACCGACCTGCCGGTCTGGCGGACGAAGAGATATGCCGATCTGAAGCTGAAGAGCGTCAGCGGCGAGGGCCGGTTTTCCGGCTATGCGAGCCTGTTTGGCGAGGTCGATCTCGGCAAGGACGTGATTGAGCCCGGCGCTTTCCGGCGCTCGCTGGAGCGGCGCGGTGCGGCGGGCGTCAGGATGCTGTTCCAGCACGACCCCTCCGCCCCGCTCGGGCGCTGGCAGACGATCCGTGAGGATGCCCGCGGCCTTTATGTCGAGGGCGTGCTGGCGCCGGGGGTGGAGAAGGCGCGCGAGGTGCATCAGCTGATGAAGCTCGGCGCACTCGACGGCCTCTCGATCGGCTTCCAGGCCGTGAAGAGCAGGGCGGACCGCGCCGGCGGGGTGCGACGCATCCTCGAAGCGGATCTGTGGGAAATCTCCATCGTGACCTTTCCCATGCTGCCGTCGGCGCGGGTCTCCAACGTCAAGAACGCCCGCTTTTTTCGCGACGGCGAAACGGAACTGGCGCGCCGGATGCGCCGGGCCGCGCGCACTCTTCTTTCCACGCTTTGACGAACCGGCGCCGATGGGGCGCTGCAACTCCCGAAAGGACAGATGATGACGGATCTTCAGGCTGAGACCGGCACCCGCGCGCCGGAGGTGAAATCCACGCCCGACACGATGGGCGCGGCCTTCGACGACTTCATGAATGCCTTCGAGGTCTTCCGCGAGACGAACGACCGGCGGCTCGACGAGTTGGAGAAGAAGCTGACGGCGGACGTCGTGACGCGCGACAAGCTGGAGCGCATCAACAAGGCCATGGACGAGCAGAAGGCCGTGCTGGACCGCCATGTGCTGAAGGCGGCGCGGCCCGCCATCGGCGGCGCGGGCGGTACGGACAGCGCGGAAGCGGCCGAGCACAAGGCGGCCTTCGAAAACTATATCCGCCGCGGCGACGAGCAGGGCATGCGCGCCATGGAGGCGAAAGCCCTTTCCATTGGTTCGGCAGCGGACGGCGGCTATCTCGTGCCGGCCGAAACCGACCGCGAGATCGGCCGAAGGCTCTCCACCGTCTCGCCGATCCGGGCGCTTGCGACCGTGCGCCAGGTTTCCGGCGCGGTGCTGAAAAAGCCCTTCGCGCTCTCGGGCATGGCGGCCGGCTGGGTGGCGGAAACGGCGGCGCGGCCGCAGACGGCCTCCGCCACGCTCGCCGAACTCTCCTTCCCGACCATGGAACTCTACGCCATGCCGGCCGCGACCGCCGCGCTGCTGGATGATGCGGCGGTGGATGTCGAGGCGTGGATTGCCTCCGAAGTCGATATCGTCTTCGGCGAGCAGGAGGGCGCGGCCTTCGTGACCGGCGACGGGACGAACAAGCCGAAAGGATTTCTGTCCTATCCCGTCATTGCCGATGCCAGCTGGAGCTGGGGCAATGTCGGTGCCATCGCGACGGGCGTCTCGGGCGGCTTCAAGGCCGCCAACCCCTCCGACACGCTGATGGATGCGATCTATGCCCTGAAGGCCGGCTATCGCCAGAACGCCACCTTCGTGATGAACCGCAAGACGCAAGGCGAGATCCGCAAGTTCAAGGATGCGGACGGCAACTATCTCTGGCGCGCCCCCGCCGGCCCCGGCCAGCCCGCCTCGCTGATGGGCTATCCGCTGACCGAAGCCGAGGACATGCCGGACATTGCCGCCGGCAGCCTGTCGATCGCCATCGGCGACTTCCGCACCGGCTACCTTGTGGTGGACCGCACGGGGGTGCGCGTGCTGCGCGATCCCTATTCCGCCAAGCCCTACGTGCTCTTCTACACCACCAAACGCGTCGGCGGCGGCATCCAGAACTTCGAGGCGATCAAGCTGGTGAAGTTCGGCAACTGATCCTGAGGCGGCTAGTCGCCGTCGGCGCTCAGTGTCGCTTCCAGTTGCGCGACAGCGCTCATGAAGGCGGGAAAGACGGTCCGCAGCCGGAGGAGGTTTTCGATGACCTTCTCCGGCTTGAGATCGATGCCGTATTTGTGACGGACGAGATGGCGAAATCCCTTGAGATCGAAAAGGGCGTCATAGAGTTCGGCATCAAGCAGGGCCGGGCGGATGCCGGCAATGTCAGCCGCCATCTGGTCTAGAATGTCCTGGTGAGCCGAGCCGCCCGTCGGCACATAGGCATCCACATCCTTGGCAATGCTGAGCAGTGCGTCCTCGATGCCGTTGTAGACATTGTGGATGCCGGAAGACATGGCGGAAACCGCGCCCCAGTCGCCGGCGCGGACCTCATCGGCATGGTCGGCGTAATAGGCCTCCATCTGCTGCAGCTCGCGCTCCGTGCGGGCAAGCCTCGCAGCAAGCCGTGCAAAGGCAGCCAGTCTAAAGGGCGTCATGCAGGAACTCCCGGACCCGCTCCGGCGAGAGGTCGTCCTCGAAGATCAGGTCGTAATCGAGCCCCGGGGCGCGCATCGCCTCGGCCGCAAGACGTTCCACGACACGGCGCCGGCCGGAATCGAGCGGGCCTCGCACCAGAAGATCGACATCGGAATGGGGGGCAAAATCGCCGCGCGCGAGCGAGCCGACGAGCGCAACTGCGATGTCGGCCTCTTCAGCCGCGCGGATGACGGCATGCGCCGCGGCCAAGGCTGCGGCCTGTCTGCTCACGCGGCGTTGCGCGATCAACGCGTCCATCCTGTTCATGCGGCACCTCATTGTCTGACCGCAAGCTTAGCGCAATGGGCCCCGTGCCGAAAGGCCGAGGCCGGTATCCAGCTTTCCTGATTTAAACACCGGAGACCATCATGACCATGACCGAACTTGCGCCTGCCGGCGGCGAGGCGATTTCGCTTGCCGAGGCGAAGGCCTTCCTGCGGGTGGACGACGGCGCGGAGGATGCCCTGATCCTCTCGCTGATCCGCACCGCGCGCGATCATCTGGAGCGGGAGACGGGCGTCGTGACGCTCACGCGGCCGTTCCGGCTCTATCTCGACGACTGGCCGGCGAGGAAGACGCTGGAGATCGGGCGCTTTCCCGTGACGAGCATCGAGGCGGTGACGGTCTATGATGCGGCCGGCTTGCCGGTGGCGGTCGATCTTTCCGGCTTCGTGCTGGCGGGGCGGGCGCTGCCGCCGCGGCTGTTCCTGCCCGCGCGGCCGGTGACGCTGCGCGCGATGAACGGCATCGAGATCGATTTCACCGCCGGCTTCGGCGAGACGGGCGCGGACGTGCCCGATGGCCTGAAACGCGCCATGCTGACCCATGTCGCCGCCATGTACGAGCTGCGCGGCGGGATCGATGCCGGCGACCAGCCGGCCGTGGTGCCGGCGGGCTACGACCGGCTTGTGGCACCCTATCGCATCCGGAGGCTCTGACCCATGCGGCTTCCCTTCGATCCCGGGCGGCTGTCGCGCCGCATGACGCTGGAGCGGCCGGTGGAGATGCCGGACGGGCAGGGCGGCGCGACGCTGGCGTATGTGGCCGTTGCCGACCTCTGGGCGCTGATCGAGCCGCTGGCCATGCCGGAACGCGAGGCAGCGGGCGAGGCGCGCTTCGAGGTGCGCCATGCGGTGTGGCTGCGCCATCGCGCCGATGTGACGGCCGGCATGCGCTTCAGGATGGGCGGGCGGGTGCTGGTGATCCGCTCGCTTCGCGATCCCGACGAGACGCGGCGCTACCTCGTCTGCCGCTGCACGGAGGAAGGCTTATGAGCGCGGCATCCGCCCTTCAGACGGCGATCGTGGCGCGGCTTGGCGGTGATGCCGCGCTTTCGGCGAAGATCGGCCCAGGCGGGATCCGCGACCGGCGCATTGACCGGCGTGACGGACCGGCCGTCGTCATCGTCGAGATCGATAGCCGCGATCTTTCGACCGGGACGGAGACCGGCGAGGAGCACCTGGTGACGCTGCAGGCGCTGAGCGGCGAGGGCGGCATGAAGACGGTACAGGCGATTGCCGGCGACGTACGCCGCCTGCTCGACGATGCGGAACTGGTGCTGGCGGGAGCGGCGCTGGTGTCGATCCTCCACCGCCGGACGGTTTGCCGACGGGATGCGGCGTTGAGGGGGCATGTGGCGGAGATAGTGTTTCGGGCGGTGACGGAGTGAGGTCAAGCTGGCATGGTTTTCCGGTTGCATTCTGCATCTCATGATAGCAATCTTGGCTGTCCTGGTCGCTGCCCCCGCGCGATGTGTCACCCTTGCGCGCGGAACGAAGCAGATGGTCAATCGTCGCCAGCGGATGTCACATGGGAAAAAGTATTGACGAAAATATTGACGATCGCGGCGATCTGACCCATCATTCGTTCGTGGAGTTCGACTGGGATGATGGCAAGCACGCGAGCAATCTCGAAAAGCACCGGGTCGATTTCATCGATGTCATTCCTGCTTTTGCAGATGTCGGCAAGATGATCGCGCGTGATGACCGAAAGGATTACGGCGAGCGGCGCTACAATATGTTGGCGATGCTGGAAGGTCGGGTCTTTCACATCACCTTTACACCGCGCGGGCCAGTGACCTGGCTGATCTCCGCGCGCAAGGCAAATGACAGGGAGCAGAAACGCTATGAGCAGCGCACCTGACACAGGCCGTTTTGTTCTCGTGGACGGCAAGCCGCACCGTCGTGAGGCGGACGGGCGACTGGTGCCCACGGCGGGCAGGACCGACTTCAGACAGCTCGATGCCATGAGCGAGCAGGCGGTTGAGGACGGAGCGATCTCCGACCCGGACGCCCTGGCGATGAGTGATGACGAATGGGCGACGGCAGTGGCGGTCAAGCCGGCGAAGGTGCCGATGACCCTGAAGCTCGACGCTGACGTGCTCGACTGGTTCCGGCAGAACGGCAAGGGGTACCAGACCCGCATCAACATGGTCCTGCGTCGGTACATGGAAGCGCAGAAGAAAGCCGGCTGAAAACCAGGCGGATGCGTTTGCGCGGTCGAGCTGATTGCCTCGCTCGAAGCGGCGATCTGATCCGAACACAACTAAAATCTCACCGAGGCGTCCCATGCGGGGCGCCTTTTTTGTTTGGCGAAGGAGCGGGTGATGGTGGCGCAGAAGGGCAGGGACATGCTCGTCAAGGTCAATGGCGGCAGTGGTTATGTGACCGTGGCGGGCTTGCGGGCGCGCAAGGTGTCGTTCAATGCGCAGGCCGTGGATGTGACCGACGCGGAATCGAGCGGGCGGTGGCGGGAGCTGCTGGGCGGGGCGGGCGTGCAGCGCGCCTCGATCTCGGGCGGCGGCATTTTCAAGGACCAGTCCTCGGATGCCACGCTGCGCACCGCGTTTTTTGCCGGGACGATCCTCACGCTGCAACTCGTCATTCCCGCCTTCGGGACGCTGGAAGGGCCCTTCCAGGTGACGGCGCTCGACTATTCCGGCCGGCATGACGGCGAGGTGCAGTTCGAGATGGCGCTGGAATCGGCTGGTGCCCTGACCTTTACGGTGCTGTGATGCCGGGCGCGCGTTTGCAGATGGGCGGCGGTTACGCGGGCGCGCGGGCCAATCGCCACCGAGGCGAAGTGGAGGCGATCATCGACGGGGAGCGGCGCATTCTGTGCCTGACGCTGGGCAGCCTTGCGGAGCTGGAAACGGCCTTCGGGGCGGAGAACCTGGCGGCGCTTGCCGCACGCTTTGCCGGCGGTCGGCTCTCGGCAGGCGACATCATCCGCATTCTCGCGGCGGGCTTGCGGGGCGGCGGCAATCTGATGGGCGAGGACGAGGTGGCGGCCATGACCGTCAATGGCGGGCTTGCCGGCGCGGCCCGGCTTGTGGCCGAGCTTCTGGCGGCGACCTTTGGCGTCCCCGGTGCTGACGGTGGCGATCTCGCGAGAGAGGGCGAAACGCCGGACCCTTGAGGGCCGCGGCAGGCGACAGCGGTGGTGCGCGGCGGGCCTTTCCCTGGGACGCGGCGCTGCATCACGGCTTCTGTCTGTTGCGGCTTTCGGCGCGGGATTTCTGGGCGATGACGCCGCGCGAACTGGCGGCGTCGATGGGGGCGTTGGCGCCCCGCAATGCGTGCCTGTCGCGCGGCGCACTCACGGCGATGATGGCGGCGTTTCCTGACGAGGCGGTGTGAGCTGCCGCGTGGCCCGTCGGAACGGATGATGGAAGGATGAGGCGATGGCGGGGGACGTAACGGATTTTGCGGCGCGCCGCGAGGAGGCCGAGGCGCTGGAGCGGGTGCTGGCGGATCTGGAGGATCGCTCGCGGTCCTTCGGGGCGGCGATCACCGGGGCGCTGGCTTCGGCCGCGCGCGGCGGCGAGGGGCTGGAGACGGTGCTGAAAAACATCGCCTTGCGCATGTCGTATGTGGCGCTGTCGGCCGGCCTGAAGCCGCTGGAAACGGCGCTCGGCAATGCGATCTCCGGGATTGCCGGGGGATTGGCGAGCGGGCTGTCTGCCGGGCTTGCGGGAGGATTGCCAGACGGGCTTTCCACCGGCGTCACGGGGACTGTGACGCCCTTTGCCGAGGGCGGGGTGGTGGCGACGCCGACCTATTTTCCAACCAGTGGCGGTCTCGGTCTGATGGGCGAGGCGGGCGCCGAGGCGATCCTGCCGCTGAGGCGCGGCAGCGACGGGGCGCTGGGTGTTGCGAGCGATGGCGGCGGGCAGCCGGTGCAGGTGGTGTTCAACGTGACGGCGCAGGATGCGGCGAGCTTTCGCAAGTCCGAAGGTCAGATCGCCGCCATGCTGGCGCGCACCGTGGCGCGGGGGCGGCGGGGGCTGTGAGGCGGGACAGGTCGTTCGCGCAGGCCCCATTGTGGCGCGTCGATGGGCTTCGCACCCCCTCATCTGCCTGCCGGCATCTTCTCCCCGCTGGGGAGAAGAGACCCGGACGGGAAGTTGCCTCCCTCCCTTCTCCCCTCGGGGAGAAGGTGGCCCGAAGGGTCGGATGAGGGGGCTTTGCGCTTCCGCAAATTGCGCGGCGCCCGACGAGCGAAGAGCGGACACCGTGCATGGCGCGCAGGACTGCGACGTCGCAGTCATGCGGATTTTGGGTGACGCCGGGCCATCACAGCCGGTGAGCAGCAAATTGCAGAGACAAGAAACGCGCACCGGACGGCTTTCAGCCGATGGATGGCGTGTGGGCGAAAAGGATGATCGGGCATGGCGGACGGGTTTCATGAGGTGCGCTTTCCGTTGCGGCTGGCGCTGGGGGCGAGCGGCGGGCCGGTACGGCGCACCGATATCGTCGATCTCTCCAACGGACGGGAAACGCGCAACCGGCGCTGGCAGGATGCGCGGCGGCGTTATGATGCCGGCTCGGGCCTGCGGAGCATCGACGATCTCTATGCCGTCGTTGCCTTCTTCGAGGCGCGGGCCGGCCAGCTCTACGGCTTCCGGTTTCGCGATCCCGTCGACTACCAGTCCTGTGCGCCAGGCGCGGTGCCGGCGGCGGGCGATCAGGTGATTGGAACGGGGGACGGGGTCCGCACCGCCTTTCAACTCGCCAAGACCTATGGAGATGCGGGCGGCAGCACGCGCCGGGAGATCGTGAAGCCGGTGGCGGACAGCGTGATGGTGGCGGTGAACGGGGCGGTGAAGGTGGCGTCGAGCTTTACGGTGAATGCGGCGACGGGCGTCGTGACCTTTCTGCCCGGCCATGTGCCGGCGGCAGGCGCGGTGGTGACGGCGGGCTTCGTGTTCGACGTGCCGGTGCGCTTCGACACCGACCGGATCGAGGTGGACCTGTCGCGCTTCAAGGCGGGCTCCATTCCGAGCGTGCCGCTGGTGGAGATCCGGCCATGAGGGTGCTTCCGGCGGGTTTGGCGGCGCGCCTTGCGAGCGATGCGACGACGCTGGCGCTGGCCTGGCGGGTGACGCGGCGGGACGGGACCGTGCTTGGCTTTACCGAGCATGACCGCGATCTCGTCTTTGACGGCACGACCTTTCTGGCGGCGAGCGGCTTCAGGGCCAGCGAGAGCGAGGCGGCGGCGGGGCTCTCGGTCGATGCCAATGCAGTGGCGGGCGGCTTTTCAAGCCTTGCCATCTCCGAGGCGGATGTGACCGCGGGGCGCTATGACGGGGCGGGGGTCGAGACCTTTCTGGTGGATTGGGCAGCGCCGGAGCATCACCTTCTGTTGAGGCGCGAGGAGATCGGCGAGGTCACGCTCTCCGGCGGGGCGTATCGCGCGGAGCTCAGGCGTCTCACGCACCGGCTGGATGCGGTGAAGGGGCGGATCTACGGGCGGCGCTGCGATGCCGTGCTGGGGGACGGGCGCTGCCGTGTCGATCTCAATGCGATGGGGCGACGGGTGACGGGCACCATTCTTGCGGTCGCGGACGGGCGGCGGTTGAATGTGTCGGGGCTTTCGGGCGCGGCGGCGGGGGCCTTTTCGCTCGGCGTGCTGACGCCGGCCGGTGGCGCGCTGTCCGGCGTTGCGCTCGACATTGCCGATCACGCCCGCGACGGCGGCACGGATGTGCTGACACTGTGGCTGCCGCCGCCGGTGCCGCTTGTGGCGGGGACGGCGTTTGCGGCAACGGTCGGCTGCGACAAGCGGTTTCAGACCTGCCGCGAGAGATTTGCCAATGCGCTGAATTTCCGTGGTTTTCCGCACATGCCGGGCGGCGACTTCGCCTTTGGCTATGCGGACCGGGACAGCGTGCATGACGGGAGCCCGCTCTATGACGATTGAGGCTCAGGGGCAGCGGATCGTGACGATCGCGCGCGGCTGGATCGGCACGCCTTACCGCCATCAGGCGAGCCGCAAGGGCGTGGGCTGCGATTGCCTGGGCCTGGTGCGCGGCATCTGGCGGGACCTCTACGGAAAAGAGCCGGAGGACCCAGTGCCCTACAGTGCCGACTGGGCCGAGCGCGGCGGCGCGGAGCGGCTGCTTGAGGCGGCGATGCGGCATTTCGGGCCGGCGCTGCCGCTGGGCGACGCGCGGGCCGGCGACGTGATCGTGCTGCGCTGGAAGACGGGCGCCATCGCCAAGCATGCCGGCATCCTCTCCGGGCCGGATATGTTCATCCATGCCTATGAGCAGGCGGCAGTGGTGGAATCGCCACTCGTCTCGGCCTGGCGGCGGCGGATCGCCGGGGTTTTCCGGTTTCCGCCGGCCTGAGCGCGCAGGGCATATTCGAGACAGTGACGGAAGGACGGCAGTATGGCGACGATCATCCTGCAGGCGGCGGGCGCTGCGCTCGGATCGGTGTTCGGGCCGGTGGGCGCGATTGTCGGGCGGGCCGCGGGTGCGCTGGCGGGCAGCGCCATCGACCGCAGCCTGTTTGGCCAGGGTGGCGGCACGGTGGAGCGCGGGCGGCTGTCGGCAGCGCGCATTCCCGGTGCCGACGAGGGCAGTCCGCTGGCGCGGGTCTACGGCACGGCGCGGGTGGCGGGCACGCTGATCTGGGCAACACGCTTCGAAGAACAGGTGACGGTGGAGCGGGCCGGCGGCAAGGGCGGCGGCGGCACGCGCGTCGAGACTTTCACCTACTATGCGAACTTCGCGCTGGGCCTCTGCGAGGGGCCGATTGCCGGCATCCGCCGTGTCTGGGCCGACGGGCGGGAGCTGGACCTGACGGAAATCGAGATGCGGCTGCACCGCGGCACGGAGGACCAGCCGGTCGATCCGCTGTTGGCGGCCAAGCAGGGGACGGAGGCGCTGCCGGCCTATCGGGGGCTCGCCACTCTCGTCTTCGAGCGTTTTCCGCTCGACCGGTTCGGCAACCGCATTCCCGTGATCCATGCCGAAGTGCTGCGGCCGGTGGGGCGGCTGGAGCGGGATATCCGCGCCGTGACGATCATTCCGGGCGCGACCGAGCACGGCTATGACCCGGCGGTCGTCAGCGAAACGACAGGGGACGGGGCGAGCCGGCTGATCAACCGCAACATCTTCCATGCCGGCAGCGACTGGGAGGCCTCCATCGACGAATTGCAGGCGCTCTGCCCGAATCTGGAGCGGGTGGCGCTGGTGGTGGCGTGGTTCGGGACGGACCTGCGCGCCGGCACCTGCCGGATCCGGCCGGGCGTGGAGGTGCGGGCGCGCCGCGACGAGAGCCGGGAGTGGCGGGTCGCGGGGCTCGACCGGACGGCGGCGCATCTCGTCAGCGGGGGCGCCGATGGTCCTGCCTATGGCGGGACACCCTCGGATGCCAGCGTGCTGGCGGCGATCGCTGACCTCACGGCGCGGGGGCTCAAGGTCTATCTCTACCCCTTCCTGATGATGGACGTGCCGCCGGGCAACGGGCTGCCGGACCCCTATGGCGGGGCCGAGCAGGCGGCCTATCCCTGGCGCGGACGGCTGACGTGCCATCCGGCCCCCGGACGGCCGGGAACGGCGGATGGCACGGCGGCGGGGCGCAGCACGGTCGAGGCCTTTCTGGGGACCATCGCCTATGATGATTTCGACGTTTCCGGCGGGCTGCCGGTGGCGCCTGCGAGCGACGAGGGCTATCGCCGCTTCGTGCTGCATCATGCGAAGCTCGCCGCGCTTGCGGGCGGGGTCGACGGCTTCATCATCGGCTCGGAAATGCGCGGGCTGACGCGCGTGCGGGACGAGGCCGGCGCCTTTCCCTTCGTCGAGGGGCTGGTGGCGCTGGCGAGCGATGTGCGCGCCGCGCTGGGGCCGGCGACGAAGCTGACCTATGCGGCCGACTGGAGCGAATATGCCGGGCTCGATCTCGGGGGCGGGGCGTTCCGCTACCATCTCGACGCGCTGTGGGCGGCGCCAGAGATCGATGCGGTCGGGATCGATGCCTATCTGCCTCTCGCCGACTGGCGGGACGGCGATATCGGCAGCGGCAATCCGGATGGTTTTGCCCATGCCGAGGATGAGGACGCCATGCGGGCCATGGCGCGCGGCGGCGAGGGCTATGACTGGTTCTATGCAAGCCCGCAAGATCGTGCCGCGCGCCAGCGCACGCCGATCACCGACGGCATGGCCGGCAAACCCTGGGTCTACCGCGTGAAGGATATCGCGAGCTGGTGGGGCAACCGGCATTATGACCGCACATCCACCGGCGAAAGCGCGGTGCCGACCGCCTGGCTGCCGGGCATGAAGCCGGTCTGGTTCACCGAACTCGGCTGCCCCGCCATCGACCACGGCGCCAATCAGCCGAATGTCTTCGTCGATCCAAAATCGGCCGAATCGGCGCTGCCCTATTTCTCACGCGGGCGGCGCAGTGATGCGATGCAGCGGCGCTATCTGGAGGCGATGCTCTCTTCTTGGGCCGATGCCGGCGGGCCGGTCGATCCCGACCACATGTTCGTCTGGACCTGGGATGCGCGGCCCGTTCCGGCCTTTCCGCTGAACCGGGCGCTTTTCGCAGACGGGACCAACTGGGCGACGGGCCACTGGCTGAACGGGCGGCTGGGCGCCGGGACGCTCCGGGATGTCGTCTCGGCCGTGCTCGCCGACCACGGCGTGACGGATGCGGATATCACGGGTCTTTGCGGCGATCTCGACGGCATCGTGCAGGACGGGCCGGCCTCGGCCCGCAGCCTGATCGAGCCGCTGATGGCGCTTTACGGCATTGCGGCGGGCGACCATGGCGGGCGGCTGACGCTCTGCGTGCCGGCGCGCCTTGCGGCGCCCGCGCGCCGTATCGATGTGCTGGCGGAGCCGGAGGAGGGCGGGCGGATCGAGGAGACGATCGGCCATGCGAGCGACTTTGCAACCGGCGCGGTGCTGGACCTTTACGATGCCAGCCGCGACTATGAGCGGCGCACGCTGCGCTCGCGCCGCCTCGGCCCGGCCGGCGAGCGCACGCTGAGCCTGTCCCTGCCGGGAACGCTGCACGAGACAGCGGCCGAAGCGGCGATGGAGACGGCGCTCGCCGACCAACAGCTCGCCCGCCGGCGTCTGACCTTTCACCTCTCGCCGAGCGAGATCGCGGTCGAGCCGGGCGACCGGCTGCGCCTTGCCGACGGGCCGGCGGGCCTCTGGCTGGTGGAGCGGATCGAGGACGGGGCGATGCGGCGGATCGAGGCCCGCGCTTTCGCGGCCGGCCCGGCGCTCTCGGCATCCTCGGGGGAAACCGCTGCCGCCACGCCGCGGCGCGAGGCCTCCGATGGCTACCAGCCGGTCGTGGTGCTGATGGACCTGCCGATGATGGGCAATGCCGCGCCGGAAAGCTTTGCCAGCGCGGCGGTGCTGGCGCGGCCCTGGCGCAGCACGGTGCTGTCGTCCTCCGCAACCGGCGAAGGCTATCGCCTGCGCTGCCGGATCGACCGGCCGGCGCGGCTTGGCCGGCTGGTCGAGGCGCTGGGGGCGGGCGTTTGCGGGCGTTTTGACCGCCGGCAGGCGCTGGTGGTCGATCTCTCCTTCGGTGGCCTCTCTTCGGTGTCTCCCGGCGATGTGCTGAACGGTGCCAACCGCGCCGTGCTTGTGGCCGGCGATGGGCGTCTGGAAGTCATCGCCTTCACCGCCGCCGAAGAAATCGCGGCGGGCCGTTTCCGGCTGACGGGCCTGCTGCGCGGCCTCTTCGGCACCGACGACGCCATGTCGGCGGGCTTTGCCGCCGGGGACCGCTTCCTGATGCTGGACGAGGCGGTGACCTCGCTGGCGCTGGCCGCCGACGAGGCGGGCCGGAGCCTCAACTGGATCGCCGAAGCGGCGGGCCGCGCTTTGCCGCCGGTGGGGCCGCAGGTCTTTGCGGGCGGCCTGCGCGCCGTGACGCCGCTGGCGCCCGTGCACCTTCGCGCCCGCCGGCAGGACGATGGCAGCGTGGTCTTCGGCTGGCTGCGGCGCGGACGGATCGAGGCCGACACATGGTTCGACGGCGACGTGCCGCTGGACGAGCCGGAGGAGCGCTACCGCATCGAGGTGCTCGCGGGCGCGGATGTGCTGCGCCGCGCGGAGACGACGACCGATCGATGGACCTATGCGGCGAGCGAGGAGATCGCGGATTTCGGCGCGCCGCAGGAGACCATCGCCATCCGTGTGCGCCAGATCGGCGCGCGCATGGCCAATGGCCTGCCGGCGACGGCGCGGCTTGCGCCCTGATGGCGGCACACATCCTTCAACAGCAAAGGAGAGGCACATGATCGACATGAAGAACTGGTACGAATCGAAGGCCGTCTGGGGCGGTATCGTCGCTGTCGGCGCATCGCTGGCCGGCCTATTCGGCGTCAACCTCCCGGAAGGGACGGCCCATGACGTGACCGAAGCCCTCACCGCCATTGCCGGCGCCGTCGGTGGCCTGATCGCCGTTTATGGGCGCCTTTCCGCCGACAAGCGGCTGCGGTAACGACCATTTGAACGGCTGCAAGGGCAGATGCGTAGGCTATGACCGGGGCGGGAACTGCCGCCTCGGCAGCGGTGGTCGGGGTGAGAGTGTGCGGTGCAAAAACGACGGCCGACATTCATTCCGCATTCAGCCGCATTCGGATAAACCCTTGACCACGATCACTTCCCTGTCGAAAGTGCAACCATGTCGTCACCGATCATCATTGCCGTGCTTGCTGTCGGACTGTCCGGCCCGAGCGTTCCGCCGCGCGCGGATGGCGGGGGCGTGATTCTGGCTGCCGAAGACTGCGCCGCTGCTGCCGCCCGGGTCGTTGCCGAGACCGGTGGCATTCTGCTGTCGGCCATTCCCAAGAGCGACGGGACCTGCGAGGTCATCGTTCTCAAGAACAAGGACGGCGAGCGGCGCGAGAAGATCATCCGCCGCGAGCAGCCCTGAGGCGCTGGCAGGACCGGCCTCGGCAACGGGGCGTCATAATTGGGGCCGGACGGGGGCGGCATGGGGGAAAACGCGGCGTGCCCGCAATTCCATCATGATACGCTGCCATGAGAGGCGGCAAGAACAGGGCCGGCGCGACCCGACGGGGCGGTGCCGGAGCCAGGTGGAACGGAGCAAGGCATAGATGCGCATACTCGTGGTCGAGGACGATGAGAACCTGAACCGGCAGCTGACCGAGGCGCTGAAGGAAGCGGGATACGTCGTCGATCAGGCCCATGACGGCGAGGAAGGCCATTTTCTCGGCGACACCGAGCCCTATGACGCCGTCATCCTCGACATCGGCCTGCCGGAGATGGACGGCATCACCGTGCTGGAGAAGTGGCGCGCTGCGGCCAAGCGCATGCCGGTGCTGATCCTGACCGCCCGCGACCGCTGGAGCGACAAGGTGAGCGGCATCGACGCCGGTGCCGACGATTACGTCACCAAGCCCTTCCATGTGGAGGAGGTGCTGGCCCGCATTCGCGCGCTGATCCGCCGCGCCGCCGGCCATGCGAGCTCCGAGATCGTCTGCGGCCCCGTGCGCCTCGACACCAAGGGCTCCAAGGCGACGGTGGACGGGGTGCAGTTGAAGCTGACCTCGCACGAATTCCGGCTGCTGTCCTACCTCATGCACCATATGGGGCAGGTCGTGTCCCGCACCGAGCTGGTCGAGCACATGTACGACCAGGATTTCGACCGCGATTCCAACACGATCGAGGTCTTTGTCGGCCGCCTGCGCAAGAAGATCGGCAATGACCTGATCGAGACGGTGCGTGGCCTCGGCTACCGGATGCAAGCGCCCGGCAATGGCCATTAGATCCCTCACGATCCGCGTTCTGCTGGTCTCGACCATCTGGGCGGCGCTGGCGCTCGTGGTGACGGGCGTGACCATCTCCACCCTCTACCGGCGCGGCTCCGAGCGCGGCTTCCAGGACCTCTTGCGCGCCCAGCTCTACAACGTCATCAACTCGGTGACCGTCAACGACAAGGCGGCGCTGTCCGGCAGTCCGCAACTGGGAGACCTGCGCTTTTCCCAGCCGCAGACCGGCTGGTACTGGATCGTCGAGCCGATCGGCGAGTTCAAGACGGCGCCGCTGGTCTCCACCTCGCTCGGCTCCGGGACGCTGCCAATCGTCAGCGTCGACGAGGTGCCCTTCGACTTCCGCTACGAGCGCTTCTACACGACGAAGGACAGCTTCGGAAATTCGGTGGAAGTGGCCGAAACCGAGGTGGTGCTCGATATTGACGGGCGCACGGCGCGCTTTCGCGTGGCCGGCAACCGCGCGGTCCTTGAGGCCGACGTCAACGCCTTCGACCGCAACCTCGCCATCGCGCTCTCCATCTTCGGTCTCGGCGGCCTCGGCATGAACGCACTCGCCATTCTCTTCGGGTTGAGACCGCTCGATGGCGCGCGGCGCTCGCTGGAGAAGATCCGGGCCGGGGAGAGCGAGCGTCTGGACGGCGAATTCCCGCGCGAAATCATGCCGCTCACCACCGAGATGAACGCGCTGATCGAGAGCAACCGGCGCATCGTTGAGCGCGCCCGCATGCAGGTCGGCAATCTCGCCCACTCGCTGAAGACGCCGATCGCGGTGCTGCTCAACGAGGCGCGGGTGCTGGAGACGCCGCATTCGGAGGTGATCCGCATGCAGGCCGAGGCCATGCAGTCGCAGGTGCAGTCCTACCTCAACCGTGCCCGCATCGCCGCCCAGCGCGAGACGGTGCTGGCGCGCACCGATGTGGAGCCGACGCTGGAGCGCCTGATCCGTGTGATGCGGCGCCTGCATGCCGAGCGCGTCTTCACCCTGGATGTCGATCCGCCCGTGCTGATTCTCGCCATGGAACAGCAGGATGTGGAAGAGACGGTCGGCAACCTCCTGGAGAACGCCGCGCGCTTTGCCGTGAGCGAGGTCAGGATCGTCGTCCGGGCAGCGCCGGACGGGGTCAGCGGGCCGGATGCAGCGCGCAAGCACTGGGCGACGATCGCCGTCGAGGATGACGGGCCGGGGCTGGAGCCGGACGAGATCGCCTATGCCCTGAAACGCGGCCGGCGGCTGGACGAAAGCAAGCCGGGCACGGGACTCGGCCTGTCCATCGTCTCGGAAATCGTCTCGGAATATCAGGGCACGCTCAGCCTTTCGCGCGGGTCGCTCGGCGGCCTGAAGGCCGACCTGGTGCTGCCGGTGGCGACTTGACGCATCGCAGCCCCGCGCCAACTTTGTCTGGCGCTTCAAGCGTGCGGCCATGAGGTTGGACAAATGTGATGAATGCCGTTTGCTGCGATTGCGTCCACGGGCGGCGAATGTCAAAAGACAGGCGGATCGGGCGTTATCCTCCTTTACAGGGGACGGCGCGGCAGGACAGCGGGAAACGGGCATGATGGGTAGGGCGTTGAAGCAGTTTGATGCGGGCGTGAAGTCGGTCTGCGTAGCCTTTGCATGCATGGCCCTGGCGGCCTGCACGACGACGGCACGGGCGCCGTTGACCGCGGCGCTGGGCGGAAGCTCGGCAGCGGCGACGACGGGCTCGCAGACCTATCTTGCTGCGCTGCAGGGCGGAATTATCGGACGTCTTCCTTCGGCCGACCTCGGCAGGGCCGATCGCCAGCGGGCGCTCGAGGCCGAATATCGCGCGCTGGAAGCAGCGCCGGGCGGCCAGCCCGTCGCCTGGAAGGGAAGCGCCATATCCGGCGAAGTGGTCGCCGCGGCGCCCTATCAGGTGGGTTCGCAGAACTGCCGCCAATACAGCCACACCATCGTTGCCGGCAGCCAGACGCAGACCGCACGGGGCGTGGCCTGCCGCAACCCGAACGGCAGCTGGACGCCGCTCGGCTGATCGCCAGCTCTCGCTCTTGCGGCGAAACGCCTCAAATTTCGGTGTGGCCAGTCTTTGATGTTGGAATGGGCAGGGCCGCATAGTAATTGAGCGGTATGCTTTTCTGGATCATCGTGTCGGCCTTGACGGCCGCAGCCGCCGCCCTCGTCATGTTGCCGCTTTTGCGGGCCGGCAAGCTATCGGCCAGCCCGGCCGCCGGACACGACGTTTCCGTTTATCGCGACCAACTGGACGAGCTGGAGCGCGACCGCGCATCGGGGCTGATCACGAGCGGCGAGGCGGAACTGGCGCGGGCCGAAATTGCCCGGCGCCTCTTCGCCGCCACCGATGCCGCCAATAAGGCCAGCGCCTCGGCCGGGTCACCGCTGCTGCGGCGGCTTGGGTTTGCGCTGATCTTTCTCTGTCTTCCCGCCGTGGGGCTTGGCTTCTACCTGCGGACCGGCAGCCCGGAAATGCCGGACCAGCCGCTGGCGGCCCGTCTCGCCAATCCCGGCGACGACATGAATGTTCTCCTGGCGCGCGCCGAAAACCATCTGGCGACCAACCCGGGCGACGGCGCGGGCTGGGACCTGCTGGCGCCGATCTACATGCGGGCCGGCAGGTTCGACGATGCGGCGAACGCCTATGCGCGGGCGCTCGACATTCTCGGCGCGACGCCCGACCGGCTCGGGGGCTATGCCGAGGCACAGGTCGCACTCTCCGGCGGGCTGGTGACGACCGAGGCGCAGGAGGCGCTGCAAAAGGCCCTGGTGCTTGACCCGAAGGACGCCCGGGCGCAATTTTATCTCGCTCTCGGCCTTGAGCAGGAGGGCAAGCGCGAGGCGGC
This sequence comes from Rhizobium sp. RU20A, assembly GCF_900155885.1. GTDB lineage: Bacteria > Pseudomonadota > Alphaproteobacteria > Rhizobiales > Rhizobiaceae > RU20A. The sequence goes on along the minus strand of NZ_FTMB01000007.1, from coordinate 50,068 downwards.
GCTGACGGCCTTCGAACAGCTGGCGGCCGAGGCGCCGAAGGATGCGCCCTGGCTCGGCGCCGTCAATGACCATGTGACCTCCCTGCGCAGCGGAACCGCGCAGGCGGCCGCGCCGGAAGAGACCGCCAAGGCGCCGGGCAACCCGACGGCCGACGATGTGGCTGCCGCCTCCGGCATGGAAGCGGGCGACCGCCAGCAGATGATTCGCGGCATGGTGGACAGTCTCGCCGCCCGGCTGAAGGACGACCCGAAGAATTTCGAAGGCTGGGCCCGCCTTATTCGGTCCTATGTTGTGCTGGATCAAAGGGACAAGGCGGCAGAGGCGCTAGGGACGGGCCTGAAAACCTTCCCCGCCGATGGCGCGGAGGGGCAGCAATTGCTGGCGCTGGCACAGGAACTCGGCCTGTCCGCACCGCAAGCAGCACCCGCTGAGGGAGAGGGCAAATGACCCGCAAGCAGAAACGGCTGGCCATTATCGGTGGTGGGGTGAGTTTTCTTCTGGCCGCCGTGCTGCTGGTGATGTTCGCCTTCAGCCAGGCTGTCGCCTATTTCTACATGCCGGAAGACCTTGCCAAGACGCCGGTGCCGCCGGACACCCGCATCCGCCTCGGCGGATTGGTGGCGGAGGGCTCGGTCAAGCGCGGCGAGGGATCGACCGTCAGCTTCTCGGTGACCGACAGCCTCAACACCATTCCGGTCACCTATACCGGTATCCTGCCCGACCTCTTCCGCGAGGGGCAGGGCGTGGTCACCGAAGGCAGGTTCGAACCGGGAAATCCGGTTTTCGTCGCGGATACGGTCCTTGCCAAGCATGACGAGACCTACATGCCCAAGGAGGTCGCCGATCGCCTGAAGAAACAAGGCGTCTGGCAGGGTGGAGACGGGCAGGGCGCAAACGCCGATACCGGCAGCGGGGCGACGCAATGATCATCGAGATCGGGCATTATGCGCTGGTTCTGGCACTGGCGACGGCAATCATCCAGTCCATCCTGCCCGTGATCGGAGCCCTCCGGCAGGATGGCGCCACCATGTCGGTGGGATCGACGGCGGCGCTGGCCACCTTCCTGCTCGTCGCTGTCTCGTTCGGCGCGCTGACCTATGGCTACGTCGTTTCGGATTTTTCGGTCAGCAACGTGTGGGAAAACTCCCATTCGATGAAGCCGATGATCTACAAGGTCTCGGGCGTTTGGGGGAACCATGAGGGCTCGATGCTGCTCTGGCTCCTCATCCTCACTTTTTTCTCGGCGCTCGTCGTTGTCTTCGGCCGCAACCTGCCGGAACAGTTGAAGGCCCTGGTGCTGGCCGTGCAGGCCTGGATCGCCACAGCCTTCGGCCTCTTCATCCTGCTGACCTCCAACCCCTTCATCCGCCTCGCGCCGGCCCCGGGCGAGGGCCGCGACCTCAATCCGGTGCTGCAGGATATCGGCCTCGCCATCCACCCGCCGCTGCTCTATCTCGGCTATGTCGGCTTTTCCGTCTGCTTCTCCTTTGCCGTGGCCGCCCTCATCGAGGGCCGGCTCGACGCCGCCTGGGCGCGCTGGGTGCGCCCCTGGACGCTGGCCGCCTGGGCCTTCCTGACGGCCGGCATCTCGATGGGTTCCTACTGGGCCTATTACGAACTTGGCTGGGGCGGCTGGTGGTTCTGGGATCCGGTCGAAAACGCCTCCTTCATGCCCTGGCTCGCCGGCACCGCGCTGCTCCACTCCGCGCTCGTCATGGAAAAGCGCGAGGCGCTGAAGATCTGGACGGTGCTGCTCGCCATCATCACCTTCTCGCTGTCCCTGCTTGGCACCTTCCTCGTGCGCTCGGGCGTGCTGACATCGGTGCATGCTTTTGCGACCGACCCGGCGCGCGGGGTCTTCATCCTCGTCATTCTCTGCATCTTCATCGGCGGCGCCTTTGCGCTTTTCGCCTTGCGTGCCACGCGGCTGAAGGCGGGTGGCCTTTTCGCGCCGATCTCGCGCGAGGGCGCGTTGGTCTTCAACAACCTGATCCTCACGACGGCGACGGCGACGGTGCTGACGGGCACGCTCTATCCGCTGGTGCTGGAAGGGCTGACGGGCGAGAAGATCTCGGTCGGCGCGCCCTTCTTCAACATCACCTTCGGGCTCCTGATGCTGCCCCTGCTGTTTGCCGTGCCCTTCGGTCCGCTGCTCGCGTGGAAGCGCGGCGACCTCCTGGCGGCCGGGCAGCGCCTCTTCGCCGCCGCCGGCATCGGTATCGTCGCGGCCCTTGTCTGGGCCTATGTCGAAACCGGGGCGCCGGTGCTGGCCTATGCGGGCCTTGCGCTGGGCTTTTACCTCTTCATCGGCTCCTTTGCCGACCTCTGGCTGCGCTCCGGCATCGGCAAGGTGGCACCGGCCGTCGCCTGGCGGCGCTTCTCGGGCCTGCCGCGCTCGGCCTTCGGGACGGCACTCGCCCATGCCGGCCTCGGCGTGACGCTGATCGGGATTGTCGCGGTGACGGCCTTCGAGGAGGAGGTGGTGGTGGAGATGAAGCCCGGCGTGACGGCGCAAGCCGGCGGCTATACGCTGACCTTCGACGGCATGCGTGACGGGCAGGGGCCGAACTACACCGAGCAATCCGCCCATTTCACCGTATCCAAGGGTGGGGTACAAGTGACCGACATCTGGTCGTCGAAGCGCCTGTTCACGGCCCGGCGCATGCCGACGACGGAAGCCGGCATTCGCACCTTCGGGCTCAGCCAGCTCTACGTTTCGCTGGGCGATCCCATGGCGGACGGCGGCATCGTGGTGCGCATCTGGTGGAAGCCTTTCGTGCTGTGCATCTGGGGCGGGACTCTGCTGATGATGGCGGGCGGCGCCGTCTCGCTGACCGACCGGCGCCTGCGCGTGGGGGCGCCCGCCAAGGCCCGGCGTCATGCAAAAGCAGCAACCCCGGAGCCGGCCGAATGATCCGCCGGACCCTCATTGCGCTGGCTCTTCTGGCCGCCTCGGCCCTGCCGACGCTTGCCGTCAACCCGGACGAAGTGCTCTCCGACCCGGCGCTTGAAGCGCGCGCCCGGGCGCTCTCGGCGCAGTTGCGCTGCATGGTGTGCCAGAACCAGTCGATCGACGATTCCAATGCCGAGCTTGCCAAGGACCTGCGCGTGCTGGTGCGCGAGCGCATCACCAATGGCGACAGCGACCAGGCGGTGATCGACTATGTCGTCTCGCGCTACGGGGAATTCGTTCTGCTCAAGCCGCGATTCGAGGCCAAGACACTGATCTTGTGGGGCGCGCCGGCTGCCCTGCTGCTGATCGGCGGCGCGGCCATGATCGTTGCCGCGCGCCGCAGGGCAGGCCGGGTGACGGGCGTTGCGCTTTCCGATGCCGAAACGAAACGGCTGGCGTCGCTGCTTGCAGATCGCGACCGCGGCTGATCACGACGCCGAAGATTACCAAGATTTCATCTTCCGGACAGATGCAGTTAAGGTCGGACGAACTATCTCTCATGTCACAGGCTGCAACATGCAGCTTCGACATTCAACGACGAGAGAAGGCTACTCGACCATGACGACAAACGCTTCCAAGCGCTCCCCCTTCAAGATGGTTCTGCAGACCTCGGCGGTCGCCGGTATCGCCGCCGTCATGCTCGCCACCGGCATTCCGGCGGCCGTGACCTCTTCCTTCGCCGAGCCCGTCAAGGTGGCGACGCCGCAGCAGGTTCCGAGCTTCGCCGACGTCGTCAGCGCGGTCTCCCCGGCGGTCGTGTCGGTCCGCGTCGAAAGCCGCGTCAAGCCCGTCTCCGATGACGGCTCCTACGGCTTCGACTTCGGCGGACGTGGTTTCGACCAGTTGCCGGACGATCATCCGCTGAAGCGCTTCTTCCGCGAATTCGGTGGCCCGGAGATGCGCGGCGATGGTGGCGGCGAGCGCCACGCCGAGCGCGGCCCGAAGGCCGGTCCGCGTGAAGGCCGCCTGCGCCCGACGGCCCAGGGCTCCGGCTTCTTCATCTCTGAAGACGGCTACATCGTCACCAACAACCACGTTGTCTCGGACGGCTCCGCCTTCAAGGTGGTGATGAACGACGGCACCGAATACGATGCCAAGCTGGTCGGCAGGGACAGCCGTACAGACCTTGCCGTTCTCAAGGTCGATGCCAAGCGCAAGTTCACCTATGTCAGCTTTGCCGATGACAGCAAGGTGCGTGTCGGTGACTGGGTCGTTGCCGTTGGCAACCCCTTCGGTCTCGGTGGCACCGTCACGGCCGGCATCATCTCCGCCTTCGGGCGAGACATCGGCTCCGGCCCCTATGACGACTATATCCAGGTCGATGCGGCCGTGAACCGCGGCAATTCCGGTGGCCCGACCTTTGATCTGGAAGGGCAGGTCGTCGGCATCAACACCGCGATCTTCTCGCCGTCGGGCGGCAGCGTCGGTATCGCTTTTGCCATCCCCGCTTCCGTCGCCAAGTCGGTCGTGGAAGACCTGATCAAGGACGGCAGCGTATCGCGCGGCTGGCTTGGTGTGCAGATCCAGCCGGTGACGCAGGATATCGCCGAATCGCTGGGCCTGTCGGAAGCCAAGGGCGCCCTCGTGGTCGAGCCGCAGGCCGGTTCGCCGGGCGAAAAGGCCGGCATCGAGAAGGGCGACGTGGTGACGGCGCTGAACGGCGAGGAAATCGCCAGCCCCCGCGAACTGGCCCGCAAGGTGGCGCTGCTGCGTGCCGGCTCCGAGGCGGATGTCACGATCTGGCGCAACGGCAAGTCCGAGACGAAGAAGGTCACGATCGGCGCCCTGCCGGCTGACGAAAAGCAGGCTTCGGCAAACGACAATGACGGCGCCGAGACCGAGACCCAGCAGCCGGCCAGCGAGAAGGCCCTTGCCGATCTCGGCGTGACGGTGACGCCCTCCGACGATGGAACGGGCCTGAAGATCGCCTCGGTCGATCCGGACTCCGACGCCAGCGACAAGGGCTTGAAGCAGGGTGAGACCATCGTCACCGTCAACAATCAGACGGTGAAGTCCGCCGATGACGTTGCCAAGGTGCTCGACGCCGCCCGCAAGGACGGCCGTACCAAGGCCCTGTTCCAGATCCAGTCCGAAAGCGGCAGCCGCTTCGTGGCACTGCCGATCAACCAGGGTTGATCAGCCAGACGCCGGGTGGATGATCCGCCCGGCGGACGGTCCGGGGCGCCGCGAGACACTTCTTCGCGGCGCCCCGCTATCTTTCGGCAGGGCCCGATCGGCGCCAATCCTGCCATCTCTCCGCCAATTGAAAGCGCAATCAAGCAGTTGTGACGGCAAGGGAAGTCGGATTATGGTCGCGCACATGAAGATTCTCATCATCGAAGACGATATCGAGGCCGCCGCCTATCTGGTGAAGGCTTTTCGCGAGGCCGGCATTGTCAGCGACCACGCCAGCGATGGTGACAGCGGCCTCTTCATGGCGAGCGAAAACAGCTATGACGCGCTGGTCGTGGATCGCATGCTGCCGCGGCGTGACGGTCTGGCGGTGATTTCCGAACTGCGCCGCAAGAACATCCACACGCCGGCCCTCATCCTCTCCGCGCTCGGGCAGGTGGACGACCGCGTCACGGGCCTTCGCGCCGGCGGCGACGATTACCTGCCCAAGCCCTATGCCTTCAACGAGCTTCTCGCCCGCATCGAGGTTCTCGGCCGCCGCAAGGGTGCACCGGAACAGGATACCGTCTACCGTGTCGGCGACCTCGAACTCGATCGTCTCTCGCATACGGTGCGCCGGCAGGGCCGGGAAATACCGTTGCAGCCGCGCGAGTTCCGCCTGCTGGAATATCTCATGAAGAATGCCGGGCAGGTGGTGACCCGCACCATGCTGCTCGAAAACGTCTGGGACTATCATTTCGACCCGCAGACCAACGTCATTGACGTGCATGTGTCGCGGCTACGCTCGAAGATCGAGAAGGACTTCGACCAGCCGCTGCTGCGGACCGTGCGCGGCGCCGGATACATGATGAAGGACGAGCGCTCCGAATGATGGCAGGTCCCCGCGCACTGGCGGCGAGAGCATGAAGCGTATCAGGGTTCTGCTGCGCTCCACGGCCGTCCGCCTGTCGGCGCTGTTCCTGCTGCTCTTTGCGATCTGCGCCGGCATCCTGGTCGTTTATGTCACGGCGATGTCGGAGCGGCTGCTGCAACAGCAGACCCGCGAGGCGGTCGCGGCCGAAGTGGCGCAGATCGAGGCCATCTACGACCGGTCCGGCGTCAACGGCCTGCTGCGGACCCTGGAGCGCCGCGCCCGCCAGCCGGGCGCAAACCTTTACGTCATTGCCGGGCCGACCGGCGAAATCCTCGCCGGCAACGTCGCCTCGCTTGCCCCCGGCCTTCTGGAGGCGGAAGGCTGGACGGACGATCCTTTCACCTACACGCGCTTCACCGACGAGGGAAAGACCCGTCACGTGGCGATCGCGCAGGTCTTCTTCATGCCGAACGGTCTGCGCGTTCTGGTGGGCCGGGACCTGCAGGAGCCGGAGAATTTTCGCGTGCTGATCCGCCGCGCCCTGATGGTCGCGCTCGGAACGATGGGCGTCGGCGCGCTGCTGATCTGGTTCGGCATCGGCCGCAATGCACTGAAACGCATCGAGCGCATGTCGGAGGCGAGCACCCGCATCATGGAGGGTGACCTGTCCCAGCGCCTGCCGACCAGCGGCACGGGCGACGAATTCGACCGCCTGTCGGAATCGCTGAACGCGATGCTGGAGCGGATCGAGAAGCTCAACGAGGGCCTGAGGCAAGTCTCCGACAACATCGCCCATGACCTGAAGACTCCGCTGACGCGGCTGCGCAATCGCGCCGAGGCCGCGCTTGCCGGCCATGAGGTCGACCATCAGGTGACGCTGGAGCAGATCATCGGCGAGTCCGATCAGTTGATCCGCACCTTCAATGCGCTTTTGATGATCTCCCGCGTCGAGGCGGGGTCGGCCGTCGCCGAAATGAGCACGATCGGCCTCAGCGGCATCGTCGCCGACAGCGCCGAGCTTTACGAGGCCCTGGCGGAGGATCGGGGCCTGCGGCTCGTCGCGGATATCGCGCCCGGCATCACCATTACCGGCAATCGCGAACTGGTGGGGCAGGCGATCGGCAATCTGCTCGACAATGCCATCAAATATTCCGAAGGCGCGCTCGATCCGATCATTCGTGTCACGCTGAAATCGGAAAGCGGGTTCGCGCGGCTTTCCGTGGCCGATTACGGGCCCGGCGTGCCGGCCGAGCGCCGCATGGACGTCATCAAACGCTTCGTGCGCCTCGATGAAAGCCGCAGCAAGCCGGGCACCGGCCTCGGCCTTTCTCTGGTGGAGGCGGTGATGGAACTGCACCACGGCCAGTTGGAACTGTCCGACACCGAGCCACATGCGGCCGCGCGCGGCCTGACGGCCTGCCTGATCTTCCCGGCCTCTGTCTGATCCGGTCGCGGCCCGCCCCTCAGAAAGCGATTCCGCTTTCTTGCCCGATGCGTTAGCCTTTTCCCATGCCGTCGTCGCATGGAAGACGGCATCCGCGACAAGACAAGAGCGGCAGCATTGCCGCCGCGATGGGAGACGACATGCAGGATGAGGAAGGCGCGGCCGTGCTCGGGGCGCTCAAGACGTGCCCTATTCGCCCTTTCAAGCAGGCTGACGTGCGCGCCATTCTTGCCGATCTCAGGGACATGGCCAAATCGGCGCCGTCCTTGAAGGCAGCGCTGGAGGCCGAAGCGCCGGTGCGCGACCTGCTGGTGGCGGCCTTCTCGCTTTCCACCTATCTGCGCGACATGGCGCTGCCCTGCATCGAGACGCTGGATGCGCTGATGATACGGCCGCTGGATGCCATTCTCGCCGAAGCGCTGACCGCCGCCCGTGATGCCTGGAAGACAGCGGAGGGAAAGGCTGCCTCGGATGGCGAGGTCATGGCCCGTCTGCGGCGCGCCAAGCGGCAGGTGGCCTTTGCCGTCGGTCTGGCGGATCTCGGCGGGCTCATCGATGGCCGGCAGGCGACGGCGGCGCTGTCCGATCTCGCCGATACGGCGGTGGCCGCCACGATCGACCATCTTCTGCTCTCGGCCCATGAGGCGGGGCACCTCAGACTGTCTGATCCCGGCGCGCCGTCCGAGGGCTCGGGCCTCGTGGTGCTCGGCATGGGCAAGCATGGCGCGCGGGAGCTGAATTACTCCTCCGACATCGATATCGTCGTCTTCTACGATCCGGATGCGGCGATCATTCTTGATGAGGAGAAGGCGCCGGAGATGTTCGCGCGGCTGATGCGGCGACTGGTGCGCATCCTGCAGGAACGATCGGGCGACGGATACTGCTTCCGGACCGACCTTCGCCTGCGGCCCGACCCCGGCTCCACCCCGCTCGCCATCCCCGTGGAGGCCGCGCTGATCTATTACGAGGGGCGTGGCCAGAACTGGGAGCGGGCCGCCTACATCAAGGCGCGGCCGGTGGCCGGCGACATCCGGGCCGGCGAAGCGTTCCTGCGGGAACTCGTGCCCTTCGTCTTCCGCAAATATCTCGACTATGCCGCGATCGCCGACATCCACTCCATCAAGCGGCAGATCCACGCCCACAAGGGCCATGGCGAGATCGCCGTCAAAGGGCACAACATCAAGCTCGGTCGCGGCGGCATTCGCGAAATCGAGTTTTTCGTGCAGACCCAGCAACTGATCGCTGGCGGACGCATGCCGGAATTGAGGCTGCGCGGCACGGAGGCGATGCTGGCGGCGCTGGCGAAGGCGGGCTGGATCGACGCGGAGACGGCCCGCGAACTGACCGAGTCCTACTGGTTCCTGCGCGATGTCGAGCACCGCATCCAGATGGTCGCCGACGAGCAGAGCCATACGCTGCCGGAGAGCGAGGCGGAGCTGAAGCGCATCGCCTACATGGCCGGCTTTGCCGATACCGGAACATTTTCGACGGTGCTGTCGCGTATCCTGAAGACCGTGGAACGGCGCTATGCCCAGCTCTTCGAGCAGGAGCGCAAGCTGTCGGGCGAGGGCGGCAACCTTGTCTTCACCGGGCAGGGGGATGACCCGGATACGTTGAAGACCTTGGAAAGCCTCGGTTTCGAGCGCCCAGCCGACATCTCCCGAATCATCCGCACCTGGCACTACGGCCGCTACCGCGCCACCCAATCGGTGGAGGCGCGCGAGCGGCTGACGGAACTGACGCCGGAACTGCTGCGCGTCTTCGGGCAGAGCAAGCGGGCCGACGAAGCGCTGGCGCGCTTCGACAGCTTCCTGTCCGGCCTTCCCGCCGGCATCCAGCTCTTCTCGCTGATCGCCAGCAATCCGCCGCTGCTGAAGCTCATCGTCAACATCATGTCCGCCGCGCCGCGCCTTGCCGATATCATCGCGGCTCGTCCGCATGTCTTCGACGGCATGCTCGATCCGCGCCTTCTGGCGGAACTGCCGACGCGGGAGGAAACGCGAAAGCGGCTTGCCAGCTTCGTCGGCGGTGCGCGCCACTACGAGGAGAAGCTGGACCGGCTGCGCATCTTCGCGGCCGAGCAGCGTTTCCTGATCGGCATCCGTCTGCTGACCGGCGCCATCACAGGCGAGCGCGCCGGCCGCGCCTTTACCGCCGTTGCCGATCTCGTCATCGAAGCGGCACTTGCCGCCGTGCTCCAGGAAATCGAGGCGGCGCATGGCCGCATCGAGGGCGGGCGCGTTGCGGTGCTCGGCATGGGCAAGCTCGGCAGCCACGAACTGACGGATGGATCCGACGTCGATCTCATCCTGCTCTATGATCACGCCGACGATGCGGGCGATTCCGATGGGGCCAAGCCGATCGATGCCCTGCGCTACTTCACCCGCGTCACCCAGCGCCTCATCGCCGCCCTGTCGGCGCCGACGGCCGAAGGCGTGCTCTATGCCGTCGACATGCGCCTTCGTCCCTCCGGCAACAAGGGCCCGGTCGCGACGCGCCTCGGTGCCTTCGCCAAATATCAGCGGGAGGAGGCCTGGACGTGGGAACACATGGCGCTGACGCGGGCAAGGGTGATTGCCGGCGACGCGGCGCTTGCCGAGGCGACCCGCGCCACCATCGCCACCGTCCTTGCGGCCGGGCGCGACCCGGCACAACTGGCTGGCGATGTCTCGGAGATGCGGGCGCTGATCGAAACGGAAAAGCCGCCGCGCGACCTCTGGGACCTGAAGCTGATTGCCGGCGGTCTCGTCGATATCGAGTTCATCGCCCAGTTCCTTGCGCTTTCGGCTTCGGCCGCAGCGCCCCCGGTGGCGGGAACGCCATCGACCGGCGAGTTGATCGCAAAGCTCGGCGCGGCGCACATGACGAGTGAGGAGACGGACCGCGTGCAGGAGGCGCTGGCGCTCTTTACCGAGATCGCGCAGATCATCCGGCTGTGCATCGACGGTCACTTCGACCCGAAGGAAACGCCCGCCGGCCTCATCGATCTCGTGTGCCGCGCCGCTGACGCTCCGGACCTGCGCGCCGCCGAAGCCGATATCCGCCGCCTCTCCACCACCGTGCGCGGCATCTTCCGGCGGCTGGTCGGGGAGAAGAAGGCAGGGCGGGGGACGGGGGGCTGAATCTCCCTCAGGCCACCGCCTGCTCGAACCCTTGATCGGCCACGTGGTCGGGAATGCGCACGGTGATGATCGTGCCGACATTTTCGGTCGAAACGATCTTCATGCGTCCGCCATGCAGATGGGTCAGCGAGCGGGAGATGGCGAGGCCAAGGCCGGAACCGCCCTTGCTCTTGGCATACTGGCTCTGCACCTGTTCGAAGGGCTGGCCGATCTTGCGCAGCGCCGCGCGCGGGATGCCGATGCCGGTGTCGGCAATGGTTAGCGTGACGGCGCCGGCGACCTTGCGGGCGCGCAGCATGATGCTGCCACCGTCATTGGTGAACTTCACCGCATTCGACATGAGGTTGAGCAGGACCTGCTTCATGGCGCGTCTGTCGGCTACCAGCGTCAGGCCGCTATCGACAGCATGTTCGACGCGGATGTTCTTCTGCTCGGCCGGGATGGAGGTCAGGCGCAGCGTTTCGTCGATGAGCGGCGCAAGGTCGATGACCTCCGTCGTGATGCGCATATGCCCCGCTTCGATCTTCGACATGTCGAGAATGTCGCTGATAACGTGCAGCAGATGCTGGCCGCTATCGTGGATGTCGCGGGAATACTCGTGGTACTTCTCCGAGCCCAGCGGGCCGAACATCTGGTTCTGCAGGATTTCCGAAAAGCCGAGAATGGCGTTCAGCGGCGTGCGCAACTCATGCGACATATTGGCGAGGAATTCCGACTTGGCCTTGTTGGCGGCCTCGGCGCGTTCCTTCTCCGCCTGGTAATTGGCATTGGCGATCGACAGCTCGGCCTTCTGGCGCTCCAGCGTCTGGCGCGAGGCGGAGAGGTCACCGATCGTTGCCATCAGGCGCCGTTCGCTTTCGCGCAGGCGGACCTGGTGACGTTTCAGCGCGGTGATATCCGTGCCGACGGAGACGAGGCCGCCGTCGCGGGTACGCCGCTCGTTGATCTGCAGCCAGCGCCCGTCGGCCAGTTGCACTTCGGTGGTCTTGGAATGGTTGGACGACTGCGCATCCGCGATACGCCTCTCGATGATCGGGCGGGCAGCGGCGGCCTGCACGGTTCCGCGCTCGACGCCGGGCACCAGCACGTCGTCCGGCAGCTTGTAAGCCTCCTGGAAATGCGTGTTGCACATGACGAGGCGGTCGGCCTTGTCCCAGAGCACGAAGGCTTCCGAGGTGCATTCGATGGCGTCGGCAAGCCGCTGGTCGGCCTCTGCATAACGCTGGGCGAGGCGATGCTGCTCGGTGACATCCATGGCGATGCCGATGAGATGCAGGCGGCCGGAGGCCGTGCGGATCAGCTGGGCACGGGCCCTGAGCCAGACGAAATGACCCTCGGCATGGCGCATGCGGAAGACGTGGTCGATGTGGCGGACATCGCCGCGGGCAATCGCGCGGGCAACACGGTAGATCGCATTGTCTTCCGGGTGCATCAGGCGTGCGGCATCGGCAAAGGAGAGCACGCTGTTCTGCGCCGCCATGCCGAGCATTTCATACATGGAGCGCGACCAGAACAGCCGCCGGTTGGCAAGATCGAAATCCCACAGCCCGCAGCGGCCGCGCGACAGCGCCGTCTCCACCCGAAGGTTGGATTCGGCAAAGATCGCATCCGCATCGCGGGCGCGCTTCGCCTGGATGTAATAGGCGTAGAGAATGACCAGCAGGATCGAGGAAATGCCGGCAAACAGCGTGACATTCAGGGAGATTTCATCGCGCCAGTATTTGTCGACCACGGCCAGCGGCGTGGCCGATAGCACGAAGCCGGCGCCACCCGAAATCTCCGAGCGCGCCACGATGTGGCTTTCGCCGTCGAGCGCTGCGGTGAGAACGGAAGCGGCCTTGTCGCCGAAGAAATGTGAGACAGCGACCTCGGGCGCGAGTTGCGACAGGTTTCGGCCCACATAGAGCGCACCCTCCGGCGAACTGGCGAAAACGCGGCCATCGGCCCGCACGGCCAGAATGAAGCTGCCGGCCGGCAGCATGCCCGGTTGCAGCACCTGGGCAAGACGGGCTTCCGCGGCGGGGCGGGCCGCCTCGACAAAGAGTGCGGCGCCATCATTGGCAAAACTGGTACTGACCAGCGTCGCCGCCAGCATGCCCTGCTGGCGCATCTGCGCATCCATGCGCTCATGCTCGAGCATGATGCTGCTGGCGCGCGCCAGCGCCACAACGATCAGGAAAGCGATGATGAGGATCGGGATGGACCGCTTGAGGATGGGCTCGGCCCGAGAGAACCGCGCACCGGCCGGTCCGGCAAACACCCGCATCTGATCGACGAAACTTGACGGACCGGACCAGATATTGGGAATCCGGACACGCCATGTCTCACCGGCTGCGCGCCCTCGCTGCGCATCCGCCAACTTTGCCAATGTTGTCACCCTTTGATGATTCGCCGCGCCGCTCGCCCGAATCTATCGTCAATGAATCAAAGGTGATTCGCCTTGTCCAGCGGAAAAGTAACGATCCGTTAAGGTTCTGATTCCGCGCGAGGAAAAGCGCGACTGGCCTGCAACACTTTGCCAGCAAGGATGACCGTCTCACCGGACCGGCGGGCGTCTGCCGCCAGGGAAAGCGGCAGCGGAAAGACAAGGCGGCACGGTCGTGCCATCAGCCTTTCAGCATGCGCTCGACGATATCGCCGACATCGGCCGACAGCGGGCTTGCCGCGGCGATGTCTTCGAGGGCTGCGCGGGCCGCAGCGGCGCGGGCTGGCTCCAGCGAGCGCCAGGAGCGCATGGCCGTCAGCAGACGCGCGGCGAGCTGCGGGTTACGCGGATCGATATCCAGCACCTGCGCGGCCAGCAGCCGGTATCCGGCACCGTCCTTGCGGTTGAAGCCGGTGCCGTTCTGGAAAGCGAAGCTGCCGATCAGCGCCCTGACGCGGTTCGGGTTCTGCGCATTGTAGATCGGGTCGGCCACCAGCGCCTCGATGCGCGGCATGGCTCCCTCGCCGGGAATGGTCGCCTGGATCGAGAACCATTTGTCCATGACGAGCGGATTGGTGCCGAACCGGTCACGGAAGGCCGCCAGCGCATTCGCCGTTTCGGCGTGATCGGGGAACCGGTGGGCGAGAATGCACAGCGCCTGCGACAGATCCGTCATGTTGTCGGCGGCGTCAAAGGCGGCCTTGATCGATCCCGGTGCGCGTTCGGCGGCGGCCAGGAAGGCGAGCGCCACGCCCCGCAGCGCCCGGCGGCCTGCGCTGTCGGCGTCCGGCGAAAAGGCGCCGGTCGCGGCCAGCGTGTCGACGAGCCTCGCAAAAAGCGGCGCACCGCTCTCAGCAACCCTGGTGAAGAGATTTTCGCGCGCGGCATGGATCGCATCGGGATCGGTATTGGCGCCGATGGCACGTGCAATATCGGCCTCGGCCGGCAGCGTCAGCGCCATGGCGCGGAAAGCCGGCTCAAGCTTCAGATCGGCGGCGATGTCGAGCAGCGCGGCGATCAGGACAGGGTTCCATTCAGGTGCCTTGCCGGCCACGATGGCGTGTGCCGCGTTGACGAGATCGGGAAGCGCCAGATCGCTGATGGCCTGCCAGCGGGCGAAGAGGTCGCTTTCATGGCGCGCAATATGCGCAAGGTCGGCCGCGCTTTGCGAAAACTGCAGATTGATCGGCGCGGAAAAGCCGCGATTGATCGACAGGACCGGCCGCGAGGCGATGCCGTGGAACACGGCGCTCTCCCGCCGTTCGGTCAGATGCAGCACGTCTGCGGTGACCCGCGCGCCCTCGACCCGCGACGGCTGCGCCTGGCTGCCATCTTCCAGGATCAGGGCGAAGGTCAGCGGGATGTGCATCGGCTCCTTGGCGCTCTGGCCCGGCGTCGGCGGCACCATCTGCTCGAGATCGAGCGTGAAGGTCTGGCGACCGGCATCATAGGCGCCCGAAAGCGTCACCAAGGGCGTGCCGGACTGACGATACCACAGCGAAAACTGCGCAAGGTCCTGTCCGCTGCTGTCCTCGAAACAGCGCACGAAATCCTCGATCGTCACGGCCTCGCCGTCATGCCGGTCGAAATAGAGGTCCATGCCCTTGCGAAAACCGTCGCGGCCGAGCAGCGTCGCGATCATGCGCGTCACTTCGCTGCCCTTCTGGTAGACCGTCGTCGTGTAGAAGTTGTTGATTTCCTTGTAAGTATTTGGGCGCACCGGGTGGGCCAGCGGCCCGCCGTCCTCGGCGAACTGTTCGGCCTTCAGGTGGCGTACCTCGGCGATGCGCTTGACGGCGCGCGAGCGCTGGTCGGCGGAAAACTCATGGTCCCGATAGACCGTCAGGCCTTCCTTCAGGCACAGCTGAAACCAGTCGCGGCAAGTGATGCGGTTGCCGGTCCAGTTGTGGAAATATTCATGCGCGATGATCGCCTCGATATTGGCGTAGTCGGCATCCGTCGCCGTTTCGGGGTCGGCGAGCACGTATTTGTCGTTGAAGACGTTGAGACCCTTGTTCTCCATCGCCCCCATGTTGAAGTCGGAAACGGCGACGATCATGAAGATGTCGAGATCGTATTCGCGCCCGAAGGCCTGCTCGTCCCATGTCATCGAGCGTTTCAGCGCATCCATGGCATAGGCCGCCTTCGGCTCGTTGCCGTGCTCGACATGGATGCGCAGCGTCACCTCGCGGCCCGACATCGTCACGAAACGATCTTCCACCGTGCCGAGGTCACCGGCGACCAGCGCGAAGAGATAGCTCGGTTTGGGATGCGGATCGAACCAGGCGGCGAAGTGGCGGCCATCGCCCATGTCGGCGCCGCCGAGATAATTGCCGTTGGACAGCAGCAGGGGGGAGGATGCCTTGTCGGCGATAATGTTGACCGTATAGACCGACAGGACATCGGGACGATCCGGGAAATAGGTGATGCGGCGGAAGCCTTCCGCCTCGCACTGGGTGCAATAGACGTTGCTGGTGCGGTAAAGCCCCATCAGCTGCGTGTTGGTTTCGGGCGAAAGCTCGGTGACGATGGTGATCTCGAAAGGCGCCTCGGCCGGCAGGTCGCGGATCACAAGGCTCGTATCCGTCGCGGTAAAACGACCGGGCTCGATCGGCTCCTGATCGAAGAGGAGATCCTTCAAGACGAGGTCATCGCCATCCAGCACGAGCGGCGCGGCGGGGTCTGCGCCTTCGCGCCGATGGAAGATCAGGCGTGCCTCGACCTTGGTTTCACGCGGGTCCAGTTCGAAGGTCAGATCCACCCGTTCAAGAATGAAGTCGAACGGCTTGTAGTCGGCAAGGTGAACGATCTGGCCCGTCTGTGTGCGCATAGTGCTTCCCGCTTGCGGCCGGCACCCCCCAGAGGCTCCTGCCGGTCCTGAACTGCTGCCCGCACCACCGCTTTCTGTCCGCGCCGGTCATCGGGGCTCCGCCGAAGGACCGCCGAATGGCAGCGCGTAAGGCGAGGCTGCCGATCTTTACGGTGATCCCACTAACAATCGCTAAAGACTGTGCCATCTTTCGACACATCATCACTGCCCAATACTGACGATATCAGGATAGACAAGAAAAGCCCTTCACATCTCCAAAATCATGGCATGTATCACGAGAATTGATCCCGTCTGCCGACGAATTGCCGTAAGAGCGGTGTGCGAGAGGCGGCAGGGCGAGAGGCGCGCCCCAGGCAGGAATTCCCGACACGATGCATGATGCCCATCCGAACCCCTTGCGCGGCATTGCGCTGAAGATCGCCTCCGTCATCGTCTTCCTTGTGATGTCCACCTGCATCAAGGCTGCCGGCAGTGACATCGCGACCGGCCAGATCACCTTCTATCGCTCCGCTTTCGCTCTGTTGCCGATCATCGCCTATCTGTCCGCCACGGGGCGGCTCTTCGCCGCTTTCCACACGCGTGATTTTGGCGGTCACATCATGCGCGGCTTCGTCGGCATTCTCGCCATGAGCTGCGGCTTTTACGGCCTCATCCATCTGCCATTGCCGGAGGCGATCGCCATTGGCTATGCGATGCCGCTGCTCACCGTTGTTTTCGCAGCGCTCTTTCTGAAGGAGACGGTGCGGCTCTATCGCTGGTCGGCGGTCGCGGTCGGCCTCGTCGGGGTGATCATCATCGTCTGGCCGCGCCTCACCCTCTTTTCTGAAGGCAGCGTCGGGGCGAGCGAGGCCCTTGGGGCGCTCGCCGTTCTCCTGTCCGCGACGCTTGGCGCCACGGCCATGGTGCTGGTGCGCAAGCTGGTGCGCTCCGAGCGTACCGAGACCATCGTGCTCTATTTCTCCTTGAGCGCTTCGCTCTTTTCGCTTTTGTCGCTGCCGTTTGGCTGGACGGCGCTGTCGCTGAATGCCTTCCTGCTCCTCGCCGTGGCGGGCATCTGCGGCGGCATTGCGCAGATCCTGCTGACGGAAAGCTACCGCCATGCCGACATGTCGACGATCGCGCCGTTTGAGTACACCTCGATCCTGCTCGGAACCGTGATCGGCTATCTCTTGTTTGACGACGTGCCGACCCTGCACATGCTCGTCGGAACCCTGATCGTCATCGCCGCCGGCATCTTCATCATCTTCCGGGAACACCGCCTCGGCCTCGAACGCCGCGCCGCCCGCAAGGCGATGACGCCGCAGGGGTGACGCTCAACCGGGTAGTGGCCGCGTTTCGTCCTCGGCGGACGTCTCGGCTTCACTGGCCGCCTGCTGCAAGGTGCCGGCCGGGTCGAGACCGGGCTGCGGGACGGGACTGGGCTGGAAGTCCGTTTTCCCCACCATGCCGTCCGTTTCCCGGCGCATCGTGATGCGCCACGCCGCATAGCCGCCGTAGAGCGCGAAATAGGCCGTCATGACCGCAAACAGCGCGGCCGGCCCGAATGTATCCATCACCGGGGCGACCATCAGGGGGCCGGAAATCGTTCCGATGCCATAGACGATCATCATGCCCGAGGAGACCTCGACATAATCGGTCGGCGCGGCGAGGTCGTTGGCATGGGCGACGTTGAGCCCGTAGATCGGGAAGATGACGGCGCCGACGAAGGCCGCCACGACATAGCGGATGGTCGGATCACTGCCGGTCACCAGCATCATGGCAATCGAGGAAAACACGCCGAAGATGCCGCATCCGACCATCACGAGGCGCCGGTCGATCCGGTCGGAGAGGCGTCCGATCGGAATTTGCGCGATCGAGCTGCCCGCCAGCACGGCGGCGAGCAGGGTTGCTCCTTCCGCCGTCGAAAGTCCCGTCTTCTGGGTAAAGACGCCGCCGAGATTCAGCCATGCGCCGGAGATCGCGCCGGCGACAAAGGCGCCGACGACCGCCACCGGCGAGCGCCGGAAGAGGCCGGCGAGATTGAAGCGCACGCTGGCGGGTGCAGCCGGTAGCGCCGAGGCACTCAGCGCCGTCGGCAGCAGCGCCAGCGAGAAGATGATGCCGCACAGCATGAACAGCGTCGTGTTGGTGGGATCGCCAAGCGGCACGAGATATTGCCCACCAATGGTCCCGACCATGGTGGTGATGAGGTAAAGCGAAAACAGCATGCCGCGGTTTTCATTCGTCACCCGCTCGTTCAGCCAGCTCTCGATGACGAGATAGCTGCCGGAAATGGCAAGGCCGGAGATGAAGCGGAAGACGATCCAGGCCCGCCAGTCGACGAAAAGCCCGCACAGCAGCACGGCAACCGAGAGCAGCGTGACCAGCGCCGTGAAGACGCGCACATGCCCGACCCGGGAGATGAAGCGCGGCGTGACGAAACAGGAAAGCGTGAAACCGATCGTATAGCCCGTGGCGAACCAGGAAATCGTCAGCGTCGACCAGTGCTCGGCGACGGACCGAACCGGGATCACATAACTCTGCAGCCCGAAGCCGACCATCATCAGCAGGGTGGAGAGCATCAGGCTGAGGACAGACGCCAGACTCGCAAACATATCGACCCCTCAACCGCCCGGTTCGCAAAGGTCGCCCACTTTCGGGACGTACCTGTGCAGTACACCACTTTGCGGTATCCGGGAGCGAACTGTCCCGTGAAATGCGACAGGCGATGACGCAAGTGTCAGGGGATCGACGCGGAGAGCAGAAGCGACGAGCGGACGCTGGATCGTTGCACCCGTGCCATGATCATCGTGGAACACAGGCTCGCGAGAGCGCGGAAGAAATGATGTCTGAGGCGCATATGGCGCAGGGTACGTCAGGCTCGCAGTGACCCGTGCCGTCAGCCCTGCGGCAGCAGGTTGCTGATCACAGGCATGCGTGCCTGCGGCTGACCGGCCAAGCGGCGATATTCGCGCGACGCGCTGACGGCGGTGCGGATATCGTCAACGCCGGACAGCAGCGTGCGGATCGGGGAAAGAACGGTCGTCATGTCATGGCCTCATTCTTGAAGATGTGAGCCCTTCGCCGGTCTCCGGCGCAAAGCCTGAAAGCGCGTTATCCGCCGTCAGCGTACCAGCGCTTCGGCATGCAAGGGGCAGGGACGCACGACGCGGGCATAGCTTGCTGCGGTCAGTTGTTCGTTGGCTGCGCTGCCGAAGGCGAAAACAGACGCGCGACGCGCATTGCCGGCTTGGCGAAGCGTCTCGAAGCTGCTGTGAACGGGGCGAAAGCGGGCAGTCATGGTCTGATCCTTATCCAGTCCTCCCGCACTGTCATATTGCGCCGCAGCATGGTTTTTGCAAGGCAGCAGGGAGCGGCGCTGCCATGCGCAATTTGCATGGCTTTTTTCATCAGTTGTTTAGAATTGAGATGCGCCCGATCGTTCAGCGAGGACCGGCCTTCAGGGCCAGAAGATCGGCCCAGACCTGCTTCTTTTTCTCCGGCGTGGCGGCCATGTCCTGCGGGTGATGCGTCGCCATGACATCGACCTCATGGCCGTCAAAGGTCAGCCGATGCCAGCGTCCCCTGAGGTCGTGGATCGTCTCGTTGCTGCCAAGAAGCAGGCGCGCGGTGAAGTTTCCGAGCAGCAGCAGTTTTTGCGGCCGGAAGAGCGCAATCTGCCGGTCGATGAAGGGACGGCAGATCTCTGCCTCGCGCGGTGTCGGCATCCGGTTGCCCGGCGGCCGCCAGGCAATGGCCGTGGTCAGCGTCACCTGATCACGAGAAAGGCCGATGCCGGCCAGCATGCGGTCGAGCATGGTGCCGCTGCGCCCGGAGAACGGCCTGCCGTCCCGGTCGTCGTCGGCAAGGGGAACAGGCCCGACGATCATCAAGGCACGGCCCGGCTCACCCTCGGCAAACAGGGTCGATCGCGCCGAGTTCTTGAGGTTGCAGCCGGTAAAGCCGCGCATTGCCTCGCTCAGCGCCTCCACGGATGTCGCGGCTGCGGCCAGTCGCCGGGCTTCCGCGACGGCCTGCTCGTCGGGGATCGCGACCGGTCCTGCCGCCGGGGTCGGGGAAGGGGGCGTCGCCCGCTGACCGCGCTGTGGCGCCGTCCGTGTCGCGCCGCCCGTCTCAGCGCGCGCCCGCTCAGCGCTCGCCGCCTGGCCCCGCGCCTCGCCCGTCGCTGCGCGCGGTGCGACGAAGCGATCGACGGGGCTTTCCTCCAGCAGCCAGTCCACGCCCGCATCGGCATGGAATGCCAGCAGGGCGGCGAGTTCCGCGGCGGAAAACTGATCGAGCGTGTCTGGGGTCATCGGCCCATCTTAGCGGATCGAGAGGTGGGAAGAACAGGGCAGAAATATTTTTCACGCCTGGAATTGACGGGGGTCAAGGCTGGCGGGGCAGCACATGTCTTTTGGTCGGTATCCTTAAGTCCTTGTTAAAAGCGCCTCCGTAGCGTCGACTTTCGCTTAAATAAGCAGGAGGTGATTTTTTAATGTTTGCGCGTTTGATGACACGACGGTCCGCCGTGGCCCACCAGATGGTCCCGGCGTCCCCCTTGCCCGCGTATCTCGAAGCGGACAGGGCGGCGCAGCCGTCCGGTGGCGCGCAGCCTCCCCACTCACCCGCCGACGGCGAGGCCGAAAATGCCGCGCGCGCCAAAGCCGACCCGATGCGTGTCATGCGCACCGACATGCGCCTGACCGGCGTCTCGCCGGATGCTTTCGTCTTTGCCGGACGCCCGGCGCGCTTCGCCTTCATCTATGTCTCGCCGCATGTCGATTTCGCAGCGGTCTGCAAGCTGGTGCGGGAGCGGGCGGGCACGGTTCCCTTCGTTGCCACGACGACGGCCGGCGAACTGTGCGGCGGGCCGCAGGCGCCGGGGCCGCTCTATTGCCGGGGCGGGGACAGCTGGGACAACGTCATCGTTCAGATCTTCAGCCCCGATCTTCTCGGCGCCATTTCCGTGCAGACCGTGCCGCTCGCCAATGCCGATATTCGCGCCGGTCAGATCCGCCTCACGCAGGATCAGCGCGTCGCGGAAATGGCGGGAGCGCTCTCCCGCATCCGTTTGCCTTTCGATGTCGATGCGCGCGACACCGTCGCCTTCACCCTCATTGACGGCCTGTCGGCGAGTGAAAACTATTTCATGGAAGCGATCTACGAATCCGGCCGCTTCCCCTGTCTCTTCGTCGGCGGTTCGGCCGGTGGCAAGCTGGATTTTCGCCAGACCCTGCTCGCCGCCGATGGCCGTATGCTGCAAAATCACGCCGTCATCGTCTTCGCCAAGGTGGCGCCTGGCATCCGCTACGGTGTTTTGAAGAGCCAGAACTTTGCCCCCACGGGCAAGTCGCTGCTGGTGCTCGAGGCTTCGGCCGAAACGCGGCAGGTCCGCGCCGCCGTCGATCCCGATACGGTCGAAGTCGTGCCGGTCGTTGAGGCGATGGCCCGCATGATGAACTGCCGGCCGCAGGAGTTGAACGACCGATTGAACGGCTACACCTTCGCCCTGAAGGTCGGCGGCGATTACTTCATCCGCTCTGTCGCCGGGATCGACATCGACCGCGGCACCGTCAACTTCTACTGCGACGTCAATCCCGGCGACGAACTGCATCTTGTCCGCGCCACCGACTTTGCCGGCCAGACGACGGCCGACATGCGTGCCTTCTTCCAGAACAAGCCGAAGCCGCTCGCGGCCGTCCTCAACGACTGCATCCTGCGCCGCCTCAACAATCAGAAGGCGCTGGCCAGCCTCGATCGGGCCTGGGACATTCCTGCTGCCGGCTTCTCCACGTTCGGCGAATTGCTCGGCATCAATGTCAACCAGACGCTGACCGCCGTCGTCTTCTTCGAGGTGCCGGAGGGCACGCCCTTTACCGATGCCTATGTCGATGGCTTCACCGCCCATTATGCCCGCTTCGCCCGCTATTTCACCGAATGCCGTCTCAGCCAGCAGCAGCTCATCAACGGCCTGCGCAAGAAGGTCATCGGCCGGCTGAAGGCGTTCGTCGATCAGTCGAGCGGCCTGTCCAGCGAGCTCGATCAGGTCGTCAGCCAGACCGAAGGCGTGCGCCAGCGCGTCGAAGGCATGCGCGGCGAGCTGGAAACGCGCATTGCCGGCGTTTCGGCGGGGGAAAGCCGCGGCGTGCTGCGCGAGGAGTTCCTCAAGGTCGCGACCATGATGCAGCGCCTGAACGATATCGTCGGCATCATCGACAAGATCACCATGCAGACGAACCTGCTGTCCCTCAATGCCACCATCGAGGCCGCGCGCGCCGGAGAGGCCGGCCGCGCCTTCGCCATCGTCGCCAACGAGGTACGGGGCC
This sequence comes from Rhizobium sp. RU20A, assembly GCF_900155885.1. Classification (GTDB taxonomy): domain Bacteria; phylum Pseudomonadota; class Alphaproteobacteria; order Rhizobiales; family Rhizobiaceae; genus RU20A. The sequence goes on along the minus strand of NZ_FTMB01000007.1, from coordinate 27,999 downwards.
TTGCCACCGACACCAAGTCGACGCTCGACCGCAGCCGCGAATCGCTCTCGCAGGTCGAGGGCAGCCTCAATGTGCTCGGCCAGCATATCCAGGTCTCCGAAGAGAAGATCGACAGCGCCCAGCAGGGCTATTCCGACATCTTCACGCGGCTTGGCGACCTCTTCGGCGGTTTCGAGCGCATCTCCGAGGTGATGCGGCAGGTGGAGCAGATGTCGCGCCAGCAGCGCAACATGATGGCGCAGGTCGATGAGGACATGGACCGCCTGAAGCGCATCGACGGATAAGAACCTGCCGAAGGGCAGGGGCGATCTTTGGCAGCCCGCCATCCGGTTTCGTCCTCCCTTGCATGCCGGCACGACCGTCGTGTCGGCATCGCTCGTTTTCCGCTGCCCGTTCCACTGACGTGACGCCATCTTGCTGGTCGCCGAATATTGACGTTTACGTCAATGTCAATATTATGCCCGGTCATGACCCCATGCGCATTGCGAAGCGTCGCTGTCGCATCCCGGCTCGACAAGGCGTTTTGCATTTGCGATGACGGATTTGACAGGAACATGGGGCAAGACCGGCAGGATCCGGCCCGAAACAGACAAGAGCCGCGCCAGGCGGCGGGAGACGAGACGATGAGCGACGCCACCGACCTTCCCGAACGCGAGAGCATGGAATTCGACGTTGTGATCGTGGGCGCCGGCCCGGCCGGCCTTTCGGCCGCGATCCGCTTGAAGCAGGTCAATCCGGACCTGTCGGTCGTCGTGCTCGAAAAGGGCGCGGAAGTCGGCGCGCATATTCTCTCCGGTGCCGTCGTCGATCCCGTGGGCATCGATGCGCTGCTGCCCGGCTGGCGCGAGGAAAGCGATCATCCTTTCAAGACCGAAGTGACGGACGACCAGTTCCTCTTCCTTGGGCCCGCCGGCTCGGTGCGCCTGCCGAACGCCTTCATGCCGCCCCTGATGAACAATCACGGCAACTACATCGTCTCGCTCGGCAATGTCTGTCGCTGGCTCGCCGGCCACGCCGAGGCGCTGGGCGTCGAGATCTATCCGGGCTTTGCCGCCACCGAGCTGCTGTATAACGAGGCCGGCGCCGTCATCGGTGTCGCCACCGGCGACATGGGCATCGAGCGCAACGGCGAGCCCGGCCCTGCCTACACGCGCGGCATGGCGCTGATGGGCAAATATGTGCTGATCGGCGAGGGCGTGCGCGGTTCGCTCGCCAAGCAGCTGATCGCCAGGTTCGATCTCCAGAAGGACCGCGAGCCGCAGAAATTCGGCATCGGCCTCAAGGAACTCTGGCAGGTCAAGCCCGAGAACCACAAACAAGGCCTCGTGCAGCATTCCTTCGGCTGGCCGCTCGGCATGAAGACCGGCGGTGGCTCCTTCCTCTATCACCTCGAAGACAACATGGTCGCCGTCGGTTTCGTCGTGCACCTCAACTACAAGAACCCCTACCTCTACCCCTTCGAGGAGTTCCAGCGCTTCAAGACGCACCCGGCGATCCGCGGCACCTTCGAGGGCGGCAAGCGGCTTTCCTATGGCGCGCGCGCCATCACCGAGGGCGGCTACCAGTCGGTGCCGAAGCTCTCCTTCCCCGGCGGCGCGCTGATCGGCTGCTCGGCCGGTTTCGTCAACGTGCCGCGCATCAAGGGCAGCCACAATGCCGTGCTCTCGGGCATGCTCGCCGCCGACCGCCTGGCGGCTGCAATCGCAGCGGGCCGCGCCAATGACGAGCCGGTGGAGATCGAAAACGACTGGCGCGGCAGCCTCATCGGCAAGGATCTGAAGCGGGTGCGCAACGTCAAGCCGCTCTGGTCGAAGTTCGGCACGGCGATCGGCGTGGCGCTCGGCGGTCTCGACATGTGGATCAACCAGATCTTCGGCTCCTCGCCCTTCACCTTGAAGCACGGCAAGACCGACGCCGCCTCGCTGGAGCCGGCTGCCAAGCACACCAAGATCGACTATCCGAAGCCGGACGGCGTCTTGACCTTCGACCGTCTCTCTTCTGTGTTCCTGTCGAACACCAACCACGAGGAAGACCAGCCGATCCACCTGCAGCTCAAGAACCCGGAACTGCAGAAGACCTCCGAACTCGACGTCTATGCCGGCCCGTCCACGCGCTACTGTCCGGCCGGCGTCTACGAATGGGTGGAAAAGGACGGCAAGGACGTCTTCGTCATCAACGCCCAGAACTGCGTCCACTGCAAGACCTGCGACATCAAGGACCCCAACCAGAACATCAACTGGGTGCCCCCGCAGGGCGGCGAGGGTCCGGTCTATCCGAATATGTGACGGGGAAGGGGCGGACGAACTCCGCCCCGCCTGGGCCCCGTTCGAAGGCGCACACGCCAAACCACCTCCGCGTCATGCTCGGGTCAAGCCCGAGCATGACGGGGGTATGACCTACAGCAGCGTCCCGCTCAAGATCGCCAGGGCCACCGTGAAGTAGATCACGAGACCGCTGACATCCACCAGCGTGGCGACGAAGGGGGCAGACGCGCTGGCAGGGTCGAACTTCATCTTCTGCAGCAGGAAGGGCAGCATCGAGCCGGCCATGGAGCCGAAGGTGACGATGCCGATCAGCGCCGCGAAGACGGTCGCACCCACCAGCATCCAGTGGCCACCGTAGTCGTAGAAGCCGGCAAGCTGCCAGACCGCGATGCGCACGAAGCCGACGGCGCCGAGGATGGAGCCGAGCGCGATCCCGGTTGGCAGTTCGCGCAGCGCCACCTTCCACCAGTCCTTGAGCTGCAATTCGCCGACGGCCAGCGCCCGGATGATGAGCGACGTGGCCTGCGAGCCTGAATTGCCACCGGAGCTCATGATCAGCGGCACGAAGAGCGTCAGCACGATCGCCTTTTCCAGTTCGGCTTCGAAATGCTGCATGGCGGTTGCCGTCAGCATTTCGCCGAGGAAGAGGGCGGCGAGCCATCCGGCGCGCTTGCCGATCATGCCGCCGATGCCGATCTGCATGTAGGGCTTTCCAAGCGCTTCCATACCGCCATACTTCTGGGCGTCTTCCGTCGTGTCGGCGATCATCGTGTCGATCACGTCGTCCACGGTGACGATGCCGAGCACGCGGCCGTCATCGTCCAGCACCGGCAGGGCGAGAAGGTTGTTGGCGCGGATCAGCCGGGCGACTTCATCCTGTCCCATCAGCGGCGTGGCGCTGACGACGCCATCCTTCCGGGCAAGGTCGAGGATCTCCGTTTCCGGATCGCCGGTGATGAGACGGCGCAGCGTCACCACGCCGACGAGATTGCCGTGGCGCTCGTCCAGCACGTAGATGGCGTAGACCGTTTCGCTCGCGCGTTCCACACGGCGCACATGGGCGAGCGCCTCGCCGACCGTGGCGCCAGCGGGAACGCTGACGAACTCCGTCGTCATCATGGCGCCGGCCGTGCGGCGCGGATAGCCCATCAGGTGCTCGACAGCGCGGGCGGTGGCCGGGTCCAGCCGTGCGAAGATCTGGTTGCGCCGGCCGGCATCGCTCATCGCCTGGAAGAGGTCGGTGACGCGGTCATGCGCGGTTTGCTTGAGCAGCGTCGCCGCCTGGGCCGTTGGCAGGGCGGCGACGATGTCGGCGGCCTCATGCAGCTCGGGCCGCGCGATCACGGCGAGCGCCTTGCCCTCGGGAAGGGAAGCGAGAAGCTGTGCGCCTTCCGTCGTATCGAGCGCATTCATCTGCTCGATCCGTTCGGAGATGCTGGGGGTGTCGCTGCGGGTGTTGAGAAGATAGCGGGCAGCGCGGCCTGCCCGAACGGGAAAGTCCTGGATGTTCATGTCTCGCCTTTCCGTCGATCGAAACCTCGCGGGGATCGACCGGGCGAGCTGACGGCAAAGGTCAGTGCACGGAGGCCACGCGAGGCATTCTCAATCGACTGTCACTGTCGCTTGGCATCTGGAAGATGGCTCCGTTGATATCCGCACCGGGAGGAAACTCGTGCGTGAGGACAGGGGTGCGCCTGCTTTTGATGCTTGTCAAGACGGACGGTGTCGCACCCTGTCGCAGCCGTATGGCAGCGGTGGGTGGCGCCCAGATTTTGCCACACCCATTGATGCTCGCGACGCTCTTTTACCGGGCGTTAACCATGTTTTCCTAACACTTGTCGGCATCCATGAAACGTTAGGGACTGCTCCATGTCGATTTCGCGCCGCGGCTTTCTGATCGGGGTTTCCGCACTCCTCGCCGGTTGCTCCACCACTGCCGTCAACCACCAGGCAAATTACGCCGCGCGCCCGGACGAACCCTTTCCGCTGAAGCAAGTGCCGATCCACAAGATCAAGCCGGAACTGCGCCGCACCGAAGTCGCCTATGAGACGAACGAGAAGCCGGGCACCGTCATCGTCGATACGCCGGCCCGCCGGCTCTACTATGTGCTCGGCGATGGCCGTGCCATGCGCTACGGCGTCGGCGTCGGGCGCGACGGGCTGGCCCTCGCCGGGACTGCGATGGTGGGCCGCAAGGCGGAATGGCCGAGCTGGACCCCGACTGCCAACATGATGCGCCGCGACCCGCGCAATCGCAAATATGCCGGCGGCATGCCGGGCGGCCCGAACAATCCGCTTGGTGCCCGCGCCATGTATCTTTACCGCGGCGGCAACGACACCCACTTCCGCATCCACGGCACCAACCAGCCGCAGTCGATCGGCCTTGCCATGTCCTCCGGCTGCATCCGCATGATGAACCACGATGTCATCGACCTCTATGAGCGTGTGACTGTGGGCGCCCGCGTGGTGGTCATGCAGGCTTAAGAGCTGTATCGGCGCTTTGCCCGTTTGAGACTGGGCGGCTCGACACACTCTGTCATCCTCGGCCTGCGAGCCGAGGATCCACGCCTGGGCGCGGCAGGGCCGCATGGGTCCTCGGGTCAAGCCCGAGGACGACGGCGGAGCGGGGGCGGAGAGGGCGCCGCCAGCGCGAAGGGCCGGAGGGCGACCTTCCACTTCAGAACCCTTCGAGCACGATCTTGCCCTTCGTGGTCCCGCTCTCGATCTGCTGATGCGCGCGCTTCAGGTTGGCCGCGTTGATCGTCCCGAAATTCTCGCCGAGCGTGGTGCGGATGCGGCCGCTGTCCACGAGGCGCGAGACTTCGGTGAGCAGCCGGTGCTGCTCGGCCATGTCGGCGGTGCCGAACACCGGCCGCGTGAACATGAACTCCCAGTGCACCGAGGCCGACTTGCGCTTGAAGGGCATGATGTCGAGCGTGCCGGGATCGTCGATCAGGCCGAAACGGCCCTGCGGCGCGAGGAGGTCGACGATCTCCTTGAGATGCTTGTCCGTCTGGGTGGTCGAGAAGACGAGACCCGGCGCGCCGAGACCGAGGGCCGCCACCTCTGCCGCCAGCGGCTTGCCATGATCGATGACGTGATGGGCGCCGAGCGAGCGGACCCATTCCGCCGTCTCCGGCCGCGAGGCGGTGGCGATGACGGTGAGATCGGTCAACGCCCTCAAGAGCTGGATGGCGATGGAGCCGACCCCGCCCGCACCGCCGATGATCAGCGCGGCCGGTGCTGCGCCCGGAATCGCATCCTGCACCTTCAAACGGTCGAACAGCATTTCCCAGGCCGTGATCGCCGTCAGCGGCAGGGCGGCGGCGGCCGCGAAATCGAGTGAGGCAGGCTTCGGGCCGACGATCCGTTCGTCCACCAGATGCAGCTCGCTGTTGGTGCCCTGCCGGTTCAGCGCGCCGGCATAGAACACGGCATCGCCCGGCTTGAACAGCGTCACGTCCGGTCCGACGGCCGTCACGATGCCAGCAGCATCATAGCCCAAAACCTTCCAGCCGCCGTCTTCCGCCGCGCCGCGCATGCGCACCTTGGTATCGACGGGATTGACCGAGATCGCCTTCACCGAGACGAGGAGATCGCGGCCCGTTGCGACCGGGTCCGGCAGCGTCACGTCCACGAGGGCTGTTTCGGCGGTGATGGGCTGGGGTGTCTGATAGGCGACGGCACGCATGGCAGTTCTCCTTAAACGTTGGAAACTTGTCTGCCCGCTAGATGCGCACTATTCTCGAAATGCGCAAGAATGCACATTTCCTGTATATAGTACCCTAAAGGATACCATGATGGCCCGTGTCCGCCGGACCCTTCTTGAACGGTCGCCCAATTGCCCGGTGGAAGGCGTGCTCGATCTTCTCGATGGCAAGTGGAAGGGCGTGATCCTCTATCACCTCCTCAGCGGCACGCTGCGTTTCAGCGAATTGCGCCGCAAGCTGAAGGGCATCACCCAGCGCATGCTGACCAAGCAGTTGCGGGAATTGGAAGAGGATGGGCTGATCACGCGGACGGTCTTCGCCGTCGTGCCGCCGCGTGTCGATTATGCTCTCTCCGGGAGGGGCGAAAGTCTTCGGCCGGTGCTTGTCGCCATGAAGGAATGGGGCGACCGGCATCTGCCACCGGGCGTGAGCGCCAGCCCCGAAACGGCGGGGCTGGACGGGTTGGCCGGCAAGGCGCAGGCGGTCAAGGCCGCCTGACCGGCGCGCCCGATCACTCCGCCGGGCAGATGAGCGCCGCTTGCCGGTCCATCCGCTCCAGCATCAGCGAGAGCGCGAAGACACCGAGACCGATCACCGCCATGAACGCCCCGACATAGCCCATCGAGCCGTAGCCATAGCCGCCCTTGATGGCGAGGCCGCCGAGAAAGGCGCCGAGCGCATTGGCAATGTTGAAGGCGGAGTGCATGAGAGCTGCCGACAGCGTCTGCGCATCGCCGGACACGTCCATGAGCCGTGTCTGCAGGGCGGGTCCGATCACGAAGCTGCAGCCTAGCAGGAAGCAGAAGACAAGCAGCATCACCGGCTGATGGGCCGTCAGCGAAAAGCCGACGAGCACCCCGGTATAGGCGAGCGTCACCCAGCCGATCGTGCGCATCAGCGAGATGTCCGCGAGCTTCGCACCGAAAATGTTGCCGACGATCATGCCCGCGCCGAAAAGCGCCATGACCACGGGAACCATGCCGACGCCCATGCCCGCCACATCGGTGACGATCGGCGAGATGTAGGTGAAGACGGCAAACATGCCGCAAAAGCCGGTCGCAGCGATGCCGAGCGTCAGCCACACCTGCTTGCGCTTCAGGGCGGAGAGCTCAGACCAGATGCCGCGCCGCTCTTGGCGCGCATCCCGCGGCTGCAGGAGCGCGATCAGCACCATGCAGACAAGGCCGGTGACGCCGACGGCCGCAAAGAGATACTGCCAGTCCAGCACCTGACCCAGCCATGCGGCGAGCGGCGTGCCGATCAGCGTTGCCACCGTCAGGCCGAGCATGACGCGTCCCACCGCCTGCGTGCGCCTGTTGATCGGCACCATGGAGGCCGCCACCAGCGCCGCAACGCCGAAATAGGCGCCATGCGGCAGGCCGGTAATGAAGCGCAGCAGGGTGAAGCTCCAGAAATCCGGCGCAAACGCGCTGGCGAGATTGCCGGCCGCAAACAGGCCCATCAGCCCGATCAGCAGATCGCGGCGCCGGAACCGCGCCCCGAACATGGCGATCAGCGGCGCGCCGACGACGACGCCCAGCGCATAGGCACTGATCACATGGCCAGCATCCGCATTGGAAACGCCGAAACTCTTCGCCACGTCGGGGATCAGCCCCATGATGGCGAATTCTCCGGTGCCGATCCCGAAACTGCCGACGGCGAGCGCGAAGATGATCAGCGCAACACGCGCCGGAGACAGGCAAACGGGAGAAGCGGGAAAAGGCCGGCCGGAGGAGGCGCCGTCCTCGATGAGAGGAGAATGGGACAAGGCTCTGTTCCTGTGCGCAGCCGAAGCGACCCATGGCCGCCACCCGGCCTCCTCCTGCCGGTCACCGTCCCGAAATCGTTTTCTGGCTGATCGTGCTGTGAGATCATCGAAGCAGCGATGCTTCGCAAGCGCAACATTACCAGATTTGCGGCGAGAGCCAATCGAAAGTTGACGGTTGTGAGGACCAGAATGCGCCGCGCCTACTGCCCGCGCGCCTCGAAGAGCAAAACGCACCCCTCGAAATGCGGCGTTTCCTGCGGCGACATGGCGATGTCCTGAATGCTGGACCGATCCCAGTGGCTCTTGAACTGGCGATGGACGGCGTCAACCGAAAGCTGCGACTGGGCCGAGACCGCAGCGGACGCCGGCTGGTCATCGACATCCATCACGCCAATCACGAAAAGGCCCCGATCGTCTGTCCCGGAAAACCACATTTCATGGTGCACCCCCTCCTGCCGAAGCGCGGCTTCGACCTCGGGAAGGTGTGCCCGCATAAAGGCGGCCCATTGCTCTACAATCTCGATCGTGCACAAAAGACGGATCTTTTTGGCCCTGTAATTCATCTTCAGTTTCGGTGTTTCAAAACAGGTTTGCTAGCCGCAGAGGGGATCACACCAAGAAGTTTCATCCGGTCCTGCCCAGATGCAACGCCATTTCTGATGCCAGGAGCGTCTCGTTGGTGACGATGGAAGATCATGAAAAGTCGCGTGACCGGCGGAGGGCAACAACGCCTGCCGCCGGAGACAGGGTTGGCCTCCCTCAGCACCGCCCGCCTACCGCGGCAACTGCGCATATCCCTTGGCGAGAATCGGCCCGGTCGGGCGTCCCGTCGGCGAGCCGCCGGCCTGCTCGAGGGTGATTTCGTAGAGCTGGTTGTCCTTCGGGCGGGGCAGTGCCGGTCCCGCGAGGCGTGCCGAGCGGATGCCGTCGAGCAGGCCGAGAGAGACGGGGCCGGTATCCTTGGAGGGCAGGGTCCAGACCTCGATCGTCTTGTCCGAGGGCACCTCGAAATCGGCAAGCAACCGCACGGTGGCATTCTCATTGCCGAAATCTTCCACAACGGCCTGAACCTCGCCCGCCTCGTTGAGGAGAACGGCGACCACGACAGGATCGACGGTCCGCATGAGGGAAGCGGCAAGGCCTGCGACCAGCAGCACGCTCGCGGCCATCGCGGCGATGGCGGTGGTTCGCCAGCCATGTCCGGCTTTTGCGCCAGGATTGTCGTTGGCGGGGGCCGGTTTTGGCCGGGCACCGGGACCGGGCTGCGCGGGCAAGGCTGTTTCGATTCGCTGCCAGAGGAGCGTGTCGGTTGCGACGGGCTCGGCGGCCGTATCGAGCGGCAGGAAGCGCTCGCGGCTCGCTGCCACGGCGGCCTTCAGTTGGGCGTCGTGGGGAAGGGCAGCCTCTACCTCTTCCGCTTGCGCCGTTTCGAGAAGGCCCAGCACATAGTCGTCGGCGATGTCAGGAATGTCGTTGCGCGCAAACCTCATGCCATGCACTCCCGAAGCGCGGTCAGGCCGCGGCGGATCCAGGATTTCGTCGTCCCGAGCGGCAGGCTGAGGCGTCCGGCGATCTCGCCATGGGAGTAGCCCCCGACATAGGCCATCAGAATGCCGCGCTTCTTCTTCTCGTCCAGCGCCTCCAGGCAGCCATAAAGACGCGAATTGCGGTCCAGCCGGTGCCAGGCTGCCATGATGGCATCGGAGCTTTCCTGCTCCTGCACCGCCTCCACGTCCTCGATCACCGTTTCCCGCCGGCCGTCCCGCACGAGGTTGAGTGCCCGGTTGCGCACGATCGCGTAGATCCAGCCGCGCGCCGAGCCTTGAGAGGAATCATACTGGTGTGCATGGGTCCAGATACGGATGAAGGCCTCCTGCACGACCTCCTCGGCCAGCTCTCGGCGCCGGACAATCCGCTGCGCCACGGCAATCAGACGACCGGCCTCGGCATCGAAGATGCGACGCAGCGCCATGCGGTCGCCACCGGCGCAGGCCGCAAGCAAAGTCTCGAATGTGTCTGCCCGTCCGTCCATGCGCATGAAGTCCCGTCTGCCGCCGCGCTGACTGCGCCCACGGTCCGTATGCTCTATACCCGCAGAATGCGCTCTTGGATGCACACAAAGTTTTTTTCCCGGCGCTGCATCCAAACGGGGTGGCCCGCGTGTCTTCCTTCTGTGAGCCCTCGACGGCATGAGGCCCGACGGCTCCGGATCCTTGGATTTTTAAGGGAGACTGAGACATGTCCAACACCATCCGCCTGACCCTTCTTGCCAGCGCCGTCTTTGCCGCCTCTGGCGCAACGGCCTTCGCGGCCCCGGTTCTCGGCCTGACGGGCGACAAGACGCTCGTCATGTTCGATACGGAAAAGCCCGCCGTGACGAAGACCATGGAGGTCACCGGCGTCGACAAGCTGGTCGGCATCGATTTTCGCCCGGGCACCAAGGCCGTCTTCGGCGTGACGCCGGATCACCGCATCGTTTCCATCGATCTGGAAACCGGCGCCGCCACCGATGTCGCCAAGATGGACACGATGCTGACCATGACGGAAGCGCCCGTCGTCGTGGATTTCAATCCGGCGGCAGACCGTCTGCGCTTCATGTCGGGCACCACGAACCACCGCGTTCACCCCGATACGGGTGCCGTAACGGTCGATGGCACGCTCGCCTTCGAGGATGGCGACATGCACAAGGGCGAGACGCCGAACATCGTCGCCGCAGCCTACACCAATTCCATTGGCAAGCCGGAAAAGACCGCGATGTACAACATCGACGCAACGATCGGCGCGCTCATCCAGCAGACCAAGCCCAATGACGGCACGCTGAAGGCCATCGGCAAGCTTGGCCTGACGGCAACGCCCGCCACCTATGCCTTCGATATCCAGGGCATGGAGGGCGGACAGAACGCCGCCTATCTCGTTGCCAACAAGACGCTCTACACCGTCAATCTGGAGACCGGCGCTGCCACCGAGGTTGCCCCGGTGACGGGTCTCGACGCAGACGTGCGTGACATCGCCGTCCTCCCGGCCATGTAAGACCGAAACGGGGGATCGGGTTCCGGCCCGATCCCCCGTCCTCATCACTCTTGCGACCCTGCGGAAAAAGGCCAGGAAATCACCCGGCCTGCATAGAGCGCCAGCCAGACCAGCACGGGCTGCAGCGGCAGACGGATGACATGGTAGAGCCAAAGCCACAGCGAGGCATCACCAGCCGAAAGACCGTCGATCGCGTGCTTGATGTTGGCGGGGTAGACGCAGACCGCGTAGAGCGCGAGCCCGATGCCGGCCGGGGCGCGCAGCGCCGGCACCAAGAGCCCCGCCGCACCGGCAAGCTCGCAGACACCGGTGATAAGGATCACCGTCTCGGGATAGGGCACCCAGGCGGGTGTTATGCCGAGAAAGGGCCCCGGTATCGCAAGATGCAGGAGACCGGCCAGCGCATAGAAAATCGCCAGCCCGTTCCGCCAGTGTCCGCGCCGCATGGTCATTCCGGCCCGCTCCCTTGTCTGCTCATCCCTTCCCATAACCGAAACAACGCGCAGAAGCGCCTGGCAACGGCAGGAATGTCGGGCGTCTGCGCAACGTTCCGCTGTCGGCGTAAGGAGAAGCGCTCCACGAGCGTCGGCCGCCCCTCTGTTTTTCCCGATCCGCTTAACTATCTAACCCTTGCCGGCGCTCCGCCGGCTTTGGAACGGATATGATGCGACTTCAGGCGATCTTGAACCGCGATGGCGGCACCTTTCGCACCACCGACATGGACGCTTACGTGAAAAAGGCCGAGACGGTCTTCGGCGCGGCCGGCCATGATCTGGACTGCACGGTCGTTGCCGGCGACGAGATGCAGGCGACACTGGAAAAGACCGCCGGGCGCGACGATCTCGACGGCATGATCGCCGGCGGTGGGGATGGCACGATCTCCTCTGCGGCAGGTGTCGCGTGGCGGGCCGGCATGCCGCTCGGCATCATTCCGGCCGGCACGATGAACCTCTTTGCCCGCTCGCTGAAAGTGCCGCTCGACATCTGGCAGGCGCTGGATGCGCTTGCGGACGGGCATGTCCAGGAGGCCGATATCGGCAGCGTCGATGGCCGCGCCTTCGTGCACCAGTTCTCCGCCGGGCTGCACGCGCGCATGGTCCGCATGCGCAACACTATGAGTTTCAAGTCCCGCTCGGGAAAGATCGCCGCCAATGTGCGCGCCGCCTTCGGCGTGATGCTCGATCCGCCGGTCTTCGATGTCGAGTATCACATTGACGGCCGTCACGAGCGCCGCAAGGTCTCCACTATCAACGTCTCCAACAACGCTTTCGGCGAAAACGGCCTGCTCTATGCCGATGACGTCACGGGCGGTCATCTCGGCTTTTACACCTCCAAGCCGCTGGGCCCGGCGGGCGTTGCCAAGCTCACCTTCGACATCCTGCGTGGCCGCCTCAAGGACAATGAGGACGTGACGGAGATGAAGGGTACCGCCATCGACCTGCATTTTCCGCGCGTCGACCGCAAGATCAACTGCGTGATCGATGGCGAACTTCTGCCGATGGGCAGAGATGTTTCCCTGCGGCTGCATCCCGGCGAATTGAAGGTGATTGTGCCGAAGCCGGAAGGACAAGCCGCGGCGGTTGCCGCGGCTTGAGGGGAGGCGGCTGAGGTCACATGACCCCCGTCAGATCCGCGGCAAATACGTCCGGTAATCGAAATCCGAGACGGTACGCAGGTAGGTGATCGCCTCCTTGCGCTTCGTGTCGCCGTAAAGCTTGCGGTAGCGCTGGCCGAAAACATCGGCGATGAAGGGCGATGCGGAGAATTCCTCCACCGCCGTGAGGAAGTCATGCGTCAGGCGTTTGGCGTCCGGCGCGTCCTGTCCGGGCTCCGTCGCCGGACCGGGATCGAGATCGTTGTCCAGCCCTAGCAGCATGCCGCCGAGGATGGCGGTCAGCAGGAGGTGCGGATGCGCGTCGGCACCCGCGACGCGGTGTTCCACTCGGGCTGCCGGACCGTTGGCATCGGGAATGCGGATGGCGGTGCCGCGATGGCCGAAGCCCCAGGTGAGATCGACCGGCGCGAACGAGCCCGGCTGGAAGCGGCGATAGGAATTGGCAAAGGGCGCGAAGATCAACTGCGCATCGCGCATCGTCTGCAGCATGCCGGCGACGACCGATTTCAGTCGCTTCGGATCGCCGCCCTTGGCGTCGAGGATATTGTTGCCGTCGCGGTCGATGATGCTGGCATGGACGTGGAGGCCCGAGCCCGCCTGGTCTGCATAGGGCTTGGCCATGCAGGTGGATTTGAGCCCAAAGCGTCGCGCCGCCTGTTCGGCGATGCGCTTCAGGTAGATGCAGTCATCCGCCGCCGCCAGCGCATCCGGCCGGTGCAGAAGGTTGATCTCGAACTGGCCGTGGCCAAATTCGGCCGTCGTTGCATCCGCGGGCAGATCCTGCGCCCGAGCCCAGGCGCGCACGGTCTGGAGGTAGCCATCGAGCGCATCCACCGCTCCCATGTCGTAGAGCTGGAAGCCATTCGGCTCGCCGCGCCACGTCAGCGCCTTGGGCGGGCGCGGCACGCCGGTTTCCAGCCAGTCGCCTTCCACCACGTAAAATTCGAGCTCCGTCGCCACGACAGGCGTCAGGCCGCGCTCCGCGAAGCGGTCGAGCAGGCTCTTCAGGATGGCGCGCGGATCCATGAAGGAGGGCGTGCCATCGAGTTCGTGCATGGTGGCCAGCACCTGCTTTGATCCCGCCGGCGCCCAGGGCATTGCGGCGAGCGACCGCCTGTCGGGAATGCACAACCCGTCGGGATCGCCGACCGAGAGCGAGAGCCCGGTGATATCGTCATTGTCGTCCCCCCAGATGTCGAGTGACTGGGTGGAGGCGGGCAGGCGCACCGTGCCGTCCCAGACCTTCTTTTCCGCCTCGAGCGGGATCTGCTTTCCCCTGAGATCGCCGTTCATGCCGACGAGAATGATCTCGATGCGCGGCGGAAGGCCGGCATCGTCTGCGGGGGAGGAAGCTGTCATGGAGCACTCTGGGGTTCTGGAGGGATGCGAAGAAAGATTTGACCAAATGGTCGCGCCACCTTGCCAAAAGCCGGCCGCCTCGGCAACCTCGGCCGCATCCGTGACCCGGACGCGATGTCCGGCCACGGCGCTGATCATTGCCAAAGGTGCCAACCATGTCCAGCTTTCCCGCCGCTTCTCCCTCCAACATCGGGGCGCTCGACGCGGCCCACCACCTGCATCCCTTCGCCGACACGAGGAAGCTGAATGCAGCCGGTGCCCGCATCATTGCCCGCGGCGAGGGATGCCTGATCTTTGACAATCACGGCAAGCGCTACCTGGATGGTTTTGCCGGGCTCTGGTGCGTCAACATCGGCTATGGCCGCCGCGAGATCACCGATGCGGTGACGCGGCAGATGAACGAGCTGCCCTATTACAACACCTTCTTCGGCACCACGACGACGCCCGCCGCCCTGCTCGCCGAGAAGATCACCAGCCATGCCGGCCCGAACATCAACCGCGTCTTCTTCACCGGCTCCGGCTCCGAGGCCAACGACACCTGGTTCCGCATGGCCCGCGTCTACTGGGGCGCCATGGGCAAGCCAACCAAGAAGACCGTCATTTCCCGCGTCAACGGCTATCACGGCTCCACCGTCGCCGGCGCCTCGCTCGGCGGCATGAAGTGGATGCACGAGCAGGGCGACCTTCCCATTCCCGGCATCGTCCATATCGGCCAGCCCTACTGGTATGCAGAGGGCGGCGACCTTTCGCCGGAGGACTTCGGCCTGAAGGCCGCGCGCGAACTGGAAGCCAAGATCGACGAACTTGGAGAGGATAACGTCGCCGCCTTCGTGGCGGAGCCCATCCAGGGCGCTGGCGGCGTCATCATCCCGCCGGACAGCTACTGGCCGGAGATCGCGCGCATCTGCCGGGAGCGCAACATTCTGCTCGTCTGCGACGAGGTCATCTGCGGCTTCGGCCGCACTGGTCACTGGTTCGGCCACCAGCATTACGGCGTGACGCCGGATCTCGCCCCGATCGCCAAGGGGCTCTCCTCCGGCTACCTGCCGATCGGCGGCGTGCTCGTGTCAGACCGCGTCGGCGATGTCCTCGTCAACGAGGTCGGCGACTTCAACCATGGCTTCACCTATTCCGGCCATCCGGTCTGCGCCGCCGCCGCGCTCGAAAACATCCGCATCCTGGAAGAAGAAGGCATCGTCGACAGCGTCCGCGACCGGATCGGCCCCTATTTCGCCAGGGCCTGGAGGTCGCTGGAAGATCACCCGATCGTTGGCGAGGCGGTCTCGGTCGGCCTCATGGGCGCCGTCCAGCTTTCCGCCGACAAGGCGACCCGCAGACGCTTCGCCGACAAGGAGGCTGCCGGCGTTGCGGTGCGCAACCACTGCCTCGAAAACGGCCTCATCCTGCGCGCCACCGGCGACCGCATGCTTGCCTCACCGCCGCTCGTCATCTCCGAAGCGGAGGTGGACGAGATGGTGACGAAACTGCGCGCCGGGCTCGATCATGCGTGGGGCGTGTTGGAGCGGTGAGGACTTAACCGATCGGCCAGTCCGTCATGGGCTGGTCGCGCAGCGTCGAAATCGCGCACAAGGATAAAGGCGGAGGCACCCGTATGCCGCCGTCATTGCTGATAAGGAGCGTACAGGCTGTCTCTACCGCTGTTGCGACATGGATGGCGTCGATGAGCTTCAGGCCATAGTCCGCCGATATGATGGCAGCACGTTCCAGGATGGGGACGGTAGGCGTGACGATGTCCGGCGCGGTTTCACCGAGGAAGATCGTTTTGTAAATGTCGGCGAGAGCTTCGTTCTTGCGTTTGCGCGCGCCGGTCAGGCACTCCGCATAGACCAGGCTGCTGCAGACGATCGGCACGGCGCGGGCCCGCAGGTGCGAGAAAAGCGCCTCAGCCACGCGACCGAAATCGCCGGTGTCTTCCAGAAGGTAGATGAAGACGTTCGTATCAATGTAAACGCGCTTTGGGATAATACTGGAACTCAACGGTCATCTCGCAGGGTCTGTAAATCCTGGTCGATTTCCTCTCGCGTCCGTCCGCCGCTCGCTGCAAGCCCTCTGCGTCTCAGAGCCGCATAGTCGTCTGTCGGCACGGCTTCTTTCTTGGCGGACATCTTCTCCAACTGGTGCGACAGAACTTCGCTTGCCACATCTTCGGGCCTCCGCTGCCGCGCCTTCGCAAGATCCTCAAGCGTCGCAGCGGCCTTTTCCGAAAGATGAAGCTCAATCGTATTCATCGACAAAACCTCTGGCCGTATAGTCGCTTCAAGGAAAGTATAGCGCAAAGCGGTACGGGTTTGAACATGTGCGCCTTGTCTGGCGATGCGGCGCCACTCAGTGACACCGCACGCCTCACAACGTCACTGGAACGCCGTCTCGAAGAAGCTCCTGAGCTTGCGCGAATGCAGCTCTGCCGAGGGCATGCCGGCGAGGATTTCCATGGTGCGGATGCCGATCCTGAGGTGCTGGTTCACCTGGGTGCGATAGAAGGCCGTCGCCATGCCGGGCAGCTTCAGTTCGCCATGCAGCGGCTTGTCCGAGACGCAGAGCAGCGTGCCATAGGGCACGCGGAAGCGGAAGCCGTTGGCGGCGATGGTGGCCGATTCCATGTCGAGCGCAATGGCGCGGGACTGGGAGAGGCGCTTGACGGGCCCGCGCTGGTCGCGCAGTTCCCAGTTGCGGTTGTCGATGGTCGCGACGGTGCCGGTGCGCATGATGCGCTTCAGGTCGTAGCCCTCGTAGCCCGTCACTTCCTCGACGGCCTCTTCCAGAGCCACCTGGATTTCGGCAAGCGCCGGGATCGGCACCCACACCGGCAGGTCGTCGTCGAGCACATGGTCCTCGCGCACATAGGCATGCGCCAGCACATAGTCGCCGAGCCGCTGGCTGTTGCGCAGGCCGGCGCAGTGGCCGAGCATCAGCCAGGCATGCGGGCGCAGCACTGCAATATGGTCGGTGATCGTCTTGGCGTTGGAGGGGCCGACGCCGATATTGACCATGGTGATGCCGCCATGGCCCTTCTTCTTGATGTGATAGGCCGGCATCTGCGGCAGCCGGCCAAGCACGCTGTCGGTTTCGGGCTTGGTGGCGCCGGCCGGGGTGATGACGTTGCCGGGCTCGACGAAGTGCGTGTAGCCATTGCCCCCCTCCGCCATCTGCTGGCGGGCCCAGGCGCAGAATTCGTCGATGTAGAACTGGTAGTTGGTGAAGAGCACGAAGTTCTGGAAATGCGTCGCGCTCGTTGCCGTGTAGTGGCTGAGCCGTGCCAGCGAATAGTCGATGCGCTGCGCCGTGAAGGGCGCGAGCGGCGACGGCTCGCCGGGGCCGGGCTCGTAGCTCCCATTGGCGATCTCGTCGTCCGTGGTCGTCAGGTCCGGGGCATCGAAGAGGTCGCGCAGCGGCAAGTCGCTCGCCTCCGCCGCGCCCGCCTCCACATGCGCCCCCTCGTCAAAGGCAAAGTGCAGCGGGATCGGCGTCGCCGATTCGGACACCGTGACCGAAACACCGTGATTGCGCATCAGAAGGCCGAGTTGTTCCTTGAGATAGTGCCGGAAGAGCTTCGGCCGCGTGATGGTCGTCGTATAGACGCCCGGCGAGCTCACATAGCCGTAGGAGAGGCGCGAATCGACGTGGCCGAAACTGCTCGTCTCGATGCTCACCTGCGGATAGCAGGCCCGGAAGCGCGCGGTCGCCGGCCCGTCACGGCCGAGATTGCCGAAGGCATCGCAGAGGAAACGCGTGTTGCGCTCATAGAGCGCTTCGAGGCAATCGACCGCCAGAACCGGGTCATCAAAGACCTGCGGCTCGAAGGGCTCGGGGGTGGCGATGGAGAGGATCGAGAAGGGATAGATTCGCTGGGTCATAGCGCATTATAGAAGCGCCTTCATGGCACGCAAACGACAAGATGAACGCGCTGCACAAGAGGAAGAGGTCAGCGCGGCGCCGCGAGGATGACGATGGCGCCGCCAAGGGCGAGCCCCGCGCCGATCAGGTCGAAGCGATCGGGCCTGACAGCCTCGACCAGCCAGAGCCACAGCAGCGACGCGATAATGTAGATGCCGCCATAGGCCGCATAGGCGCGCCCTGCGGCGGCGGTGTCAACGAGGGTGAGGAGCCAGGCGAAAACGGCAAGCGCCGCAAGGCCGGGGACAAGCCAAAGCGGCGAATGCTGCAGCCGGAACACCGCCCAGACAGCAAAACACCCGCCGATTTCGGCGAGTGCGGCAAGGGCGTAGATCAGAAGGGGTGGCATCGCGTCGATCTCCGTTCGGGTCAGGAGATCGGATTCCAGACCGCAACGCAACCTGTCGATCACGTCCGCTGGAATGCTCGTGATGGGCGAGGGCCTTTGCCCTCACGTCATGGCGTTGCGCTGCAGCGTCACGAAAAGCAGGAGGCCGGGACCGCGCGATGCCATCCCGACTTCATTCGCGCCCTGCGCCGCAAGACCCAGAACGGGTGCGGCGAGCAGGCTGGCGAGAACGACGATCCGGGTCAGCATCTTCTGGGTTTCCTTCCTCCTTGTGCCGCGGCTTAAAGCCGTGCCTGGCAGAATTGCGACGTATGGGCCGTGCAGTCGGACAGCGAGCCGACATAGGTCTTGGCCCGGCGTTCGGTGTCGGCGCTGACGGCAGCGCCAAGCATCATGGCGAAGACGACCATCATCAGGCTGATGATGGTAAGGCGGCGAGCGAGCGTATCCATGTGGTCCAGTCCATTCCGGTGGGGTTCGATGATGGTGCCGTTTTAAAGGAGGCTAACTGAACGCGTCCTGAGAGTGCGGTTCATCTCCCATTCATCTTCGTTCCGCCCCAGATCGGACACGAAAAAGGCGGATGCCTTTCGACACCCGCCGTCTGTCTTCACCCCTGTGGACGGCGTTCAGCCGTTACAGACGCGACCAGGTCTGCGACTTGCAGAGGACGGCAAGAACGCAGCCCTTCAGCTTCAGCGAATTGCCCGTGACGTTTGCCGAGCCGCTGTAGGTCTTGTCGCTGTCGGGGTCGGTGACTTCGCCGCTGTAGCTGGCGCCTGCGCCGGAAACCTTGCCGATCTGCTTGCCGGCGTGCTTGCCGGTCTTCAGCGTGATGCAGTAGGCGCCGCCGCAGTTGGCGATGGCCGCCGTCGCACCGCTCTGGGTCTTCCAGTTGCCCACGATGGGCTCCGCTGCCATGGCGCTCGTTCCCATGAGCACGGAAATGGCAACGGCAGTCATAAGTTTTGCGATCATCAAGACGTTTCCTCCTGGTCCATGGCGCACGCCGGCTCCGGTCCTTGTCGGTGCGTCGGCGGCAGGGCAGGCTCCTCCCTGTCCTTACCCTCACATTATCTTACGCAAACGTAAAGGTAAACGGGGTGGGTCCGTCGATGTCGATGTCATTTGGCGATTTCCGTGGGTCCCGCCACCTCTTGTTTTGCCGTGCGTCAGCGAGCCTCTCGCCGGCATGGTTAGAAATGCGTTGAAAACGGCGCGTGAAAGAAACGTAAAGTTTGAGCCGAAATGCCTGTAATGACGGGATTGCGATGTTTAACGAAAAGCTGCGTTTACGCGTTGTTTGTACTTTGTTTTCAGCAAATTAATCACGCATTTTAAGCGCCCGTTGAAAGCCGTCTGCGATAGTGAAACCCATAAGAGGAGCGGAAAAAACCGCCACGGTCCGGGGGGAGCGAGCCGCAGAAGACGGCAGCCCCCCGGGACCTTCAAACAGGGACCAGATCGTCAGAACGACGCACAACGACAGACAACGACAGGGACAGAAATCATGGCACGCTTTGACATTCAGAATGCTTCGAATGCCACGATGGGTGGCGAAAACCAGGCTGAACTCCTCTGCGAGATGGGCCTGATGTATGCGACCGGCCGCGGCTGCGAGATCGATCTCGTTTCGGCCCACAAGTGGCTCAACATCGCCGCGATCAAGGGCTCCGACCGCGCCGCTGCGCTTCGCGCCGACCTTGCCCAGACCATGTCGAAGTCCGACCTCGCCAAGGCCCTGCGCGCCGCCCGCGAATGGATGACGATGCATTGAAGAGCGAGGGGCTAGGCAATAGGCAGTAGCCAATAGCGTATAAGGCAAGCGCAGTTGACGGGCACTCGCATCGCAGTCAGCATTCTACTGCCTACTGCCTACTGCCTACTGCCTACTGCCTACTGCCTACCGACTGCCTCCACCACATCCCCCAAAGCCCCCGCCAGGAGCCCCATCTCCGCCTCCGGCCCCGTGCTGATGCGGATGCAGCGGTTAAGAGGGGCAACGCCGGGCATGCGGATGAAGATGCCGTGCTCGGCCATGAGGCGGTCAACGATGGCGCGGGCGAATGCGCCGTCGCGGCCGCAATCCACCGCCACGAAATTGGTCGCCGAGGGCAGGGGCTTGAGGCCCGCCTCCTGGGCGATCCGCGCGATCTCGGTGCGCGATGCTGCGATCTTCGACAGGGCCTCGGCCAGGTAAGTCTGATCGCCAAGGGCCGTGATCGCCGCCTCGACGGCAATGCGGTTCATGCCGAAATGATTGCGGATCTTGTCGAACAGCACGGCATTTTCGGGCGTGGAGATCGTGTAGCCGACGCGCGCGCCGGCAAGGCCGTAAGCCTTTGAGAAGGTGCGGGTGCGGATCACGTTCGGCTGGTCGATCAGGCTTGCGATGTCCGGCAGCGTGTCCGCCGGCGCGGTCTCGCTATAGGCCTCGTCGAGAATGAGCAGGCAGGTCTCCGGCACGGCCCGGGCGAAGGCGATGATGCGGTCCGCGTTCCACCAGCTTCCCATCGGATTGTCCGGGTTGGCGAGATAGGCGAGCGTCGCCTTTTCACGGCCGATAGCGCCGAGCAAGCCATCAAGATCCTCGCGGTCGTCGCACGTGTAGGGAACCGTCACCAACCGTCCGCCATGCCCGGTCACATGATAGTTGAAGGTGGGGTAGCCACCCTGCGAGGTCACCACCGTCCGGCCGGGCTCAATCACCAGCCGCACGATCTGGCCAAGCAGCCCGTCAATGCCTTCGCCGACGGCGATGGTCGCGGGCGCCACACCAAGATGCCGGCCAAGCGCGGCCTTCAGCCGAAAATTCTCCGGATCGGCATATTTCCATGTCTCCATCGCCGCCGC
Source organism: Rhizobium sp. RU20A (assembly GCF_900155885.1). Taxonomy (GTDB): domain Bacteria; phylum Pseudomonadota; class Alphaproteobacteria; order Rhizobiales; family Rhizobiaceae; genus RU20A. The sequence goes on along the minus strand of NZ_FTMB01000007.1, from coordinate 7,136 downwards.
TGCAATCGTCTCGATGACGCGCGGCGAAGGGCCAAAGCCGCTTTCATTGGCGCCGATGCGTGCCAGGACCGGCCGGCCGCGCATCCGTTCGATCGCCTCCGGCCCGACGAAAGGCACGGTGGAGGCAAGGCTTTCGGCGAGCGGGGTGAGAAAGGGAAAGACGGACATGCAAAAGCGCACCTTGAATGGGGTGATCGACCGCGGCCGATGACGGGACACGACCGACCGGAACAACGATCCTGATCAGTTGCGACCCTAATACGCTTCTTGTGGCAGGCAAGCCTTCTTCAAGGGGGAACGGAGCGAGCTCAGACGAAATCCGGGGAAGGACGCACGCCGAGGCCCGGTTTGGTATTGGCGCGCCCGCCCGTCGTCGTGCTTCCGCCGGTAAAGAAGTCGGCGCGCACGATCTTGCGCAGCAGCGCCTCATCGATCGGCTTGATGAAGGCCACGGAAATCCGCTCGTCCCGCCGGTAAATCTCCGCGCAGCCGATCTTTCGGGAAAAGCCGAGGATCGTCAGATAGTAATGGGTTGGAAGACCTGTCGTGCTGTGCACGGTGAACGAGGCACCGCCGCGGGAAATGTCGATCAGCTGGCAGGACCGCACGCTGACCTGTGACAGGCCGGGGCGGACAGACATGATCGACCCTGCGCGATTGAGAGCGTAACGCTCGAATTTGCGTTCATAAAACTCAGATCGCACCCGTGCATAGACATTCGCATCCTTCACGGCATTCTCCCATATCGACCGGGAGCATGGTCAGGCGGCCTTGGGAAGCCGTCCTTGCTGCTCCAACTTTTTCTTTTCGAGCAAACTCGCGTGCAAGGCCTTGGCCCGCAAACGCAAGGCCTTCGGTCCTCGAGCCAGCCCCGGCGCATCATGCACAAGGGCTGGCATCCTGTTTTCGAGGCGCTCCGGGCAACCTCAAGGCCATTTTGCGAGGCCCGTCTTTCGGTCGGGTGAAGGGAATGGTTAAGATTCTAGCCATCCGTCACAAAATGCCAGCCGCGACTTACATTTCGGGTCTGCAGCAGGACGCAGGCACCCGGCGACGGCGGAAAACAGCGCATGACAAAACCCCGGAGAACGGTGGTGCGCCGGCGTTTTTCGATCAAGGAATGGTGTAGATAGCCGTCTCAGGCGAACTGGCGAACCGCCAGATAACCGGCGGCGGCACAGGTTGCCGTGATGAAGGTGCCCCAGATCATGTCGACGACGGTGACGATGACCGGCCAGCCCTTCAAAACCGCAAGGTTGGTGATGTCATAGGTGCCGTAGGCGGCCAGACCAAGCACGGCACCGTAACCGATCGCCATCCAAATCGATCCCGCCTTTACGCCCGGCAACACTGCGAGGATGACGATGGCAACGGCATAAAAGAGATAGAACAGCGCCGCGATGGTGAAGTTCGGCGAGGGCAGCATCATCGAGCCAAGCTGGTCGCGGTAGAAGGTGCGGGCCACGACGCCGAGCCAGATGGCATCGGCAACGAGCAAAGTGGAAAATGTGCCGGCATAGGCGATCAGTGCGGTCTTCATCGGTGCATCCCTCGTTTGTGCTCGTTACGCGGGCGGTGATGCAACGGATTGCGGCACGCCTTCAAAAAGCGCAAACGTGCGAGATGTCTTTCGGTTCAAAGGCAGCCGCTGGCAAATTGCAGGCGGATGAGCCGGCTGATGAATTCCTGTGAGATCAGCATGTTGAAGCGGATACCGAGCGCTGCGCCCTTCCGGTAGACCTGCGAGCAGCCCATCTCGTCATTGAAGCCGTCCACCTGCAGAAAGAACTGCTTGGGCAGTTGCAGGCCCGGATTGCAGTCGAGAAGTGCGCCGCCGATGGAAATTTCGCGCAGCAGCGCCTGGTATTTCTGCTTCGGCTTCAAATGCTGGCCGATGATCAGAATGCGGCACGGACGTTCGATCGGGAAATGCTTGTAGCGGGTCGATGTCTCGCCGGGTCTGCCTTGGGCCACATGCATCAGCATCGTCTCAGCTCCTGTCTGTCGCGGGCCTTTCTCCTCGTGACACTTTGCACATCGCCACTTGATGCTTGCCAAATCCATTCGGTCGCATTTTACGCATCTGCTCCATTTTCGGTCTGACCCGATTTCGTTGCTTCACACCGCATTGAAACTGCCCGCGCCATACGTAATAGTTGGGAAAACGGGCGGTGCGGGCGGCGTTTCGATGCGTGTGCCGGAGGGCTCGAAAAAATGACGATGCGGGATGCCTCGAAAGGGCCCCGCCGTCTGCCATGGAGGACAAGATGATCCGGGGTTTCATCAGGCGTGCGGCGTCCTTTGCCGTTCTGTCCGTCTCTGTCGTGGTCGTCATGGGCACGGATGCCTTTGCGGCCAAGCGCGTCGCGCTGCTAATCGGCAATGAAAAATATCAGGCGACCTCGCAGCTCAACAATCCCTCCAACGATGTGAGTCTGATGAAGACCTCCTTCGAGGAGGCCGGTTTTGACAGCGTGACGACGATCTTCGATGTTTCCCGCCAGGACATGGTCAAGGCCCTGCGCGATTTCGAAGATGCGGCCACCGGCGCGGAGGTTGCGATCGTCTATTATTCCGGGCATGGCATGGAAATGAACGGCACCAACTACCTGCTGCCGGTCGATGTGCGCCTGAAGACCGACAAGGACGTGGAAGACGAGGCGATCCCGCTCGACCGCGTGCAGCGGTCGCTGGAAGGGGCAAGCAAGCTCAAGCTCATCATTCTCGATGCCTGCCGCAACAATCCGTTCGAACAGTCGATGACCCGCTCCATCTCCACCCGCGCCGTCAGCCGCGGTCTTGCAAGGGTCGAGCCGGAGGGCGCCGATCTGCTGATCGCCTTTGCCTCCAAGGCGGGCACGGTGGCGCTGGACGGGGAGGGCAGGAACAGCCCCTTTGCCACGGCCCTGTCCAGATACCTGACCGAGCCCGGCGTCGACGTGCGCATCGCGCTCGGAAAGGTGCGCGACCAGGTGGTGGCCGAGACCAATCGCGGTCAGGAGCCCTTCGTCTACGGCTCGCTCGGCGGCGCGCAGATCTTCCTCAACATCAAGGAAGTCAACATCACCATCAACGAGGATCAGCAGGTTGCGCCGAACGGCCAGTCGGAAGCGGCCGCCGACTGGCAGAACATCCGCGACCTCGCCGATGCCGACCTCTTGAACCTCTTCATCGAGAAACACGGCAGCGATCCGGTCTACCGCATGCTGGCCGAGAAGAAGCTGAAGCTTCTGAACGAGGCGACCGCCGGCGCCACGGCGAGCCCCGACGAAATTGCCTGGGAAGCCCTCAAGCAATCGACGGACGGCGCCGCGCTCACGCGTTTTGTCGAGCGCTATCCCGATAGCAAGCACCGCGCCGAGGCCGAGCAGCAGATCGCCGCGCTCGAGCCGCGCAAGGGCATCAACATCTCCCCGACCGGCAAGGACACGCAGGCCTCGCGCGACTGCTATCTGCTGGCGGGCGAGCCGCAGTCCATGCCGGGCTTCCAGGGCGTGAATTTCCTGAAGATCGACGCTGAGCGCGCCATGGTGGCCTGCGCCCAGGCCGTCAATGAAAATCCTGACGACATGATGCTCGTCAACCTGCTCGGCCGCGCCCAGGATGCCGGTCGCATGTATGCCGACGCCCGCCAGAACTACCAGAAGGCGGCCGACGGTGGAAACATGTATGCGCTGACCAACCTCGCCTGGTTCTCCATCTACGGCACGGATGGCGCCGTCGATGTCGAGAAGGGCCGTTCCATGTTCGAGCGCGCCGCCGGCGCCGGCAACGCCTACGGCCAGGCCTCGCTCGGCTTTCTCTATCGCGAAGGCTATGGCGGCATCGCGCAGGACTACGCCGAATCCGTCAAGTGGTACCAGCGCTCCGCCGATCAGGGCTATGCCAATGCCATGGCGACCATCGGCTGGTTCTACCGCGAAGGCCTCGGCCTGCCGCAGGATTACGCGCAGTCGCTCGCCTGGTACACGAAGGCGGCCGAAGCCGGTGACGTCAGCGCCATGTCGTCTCTCGGCTGGGCCTACCAGAACGGCCTCGGGATTACCCAGGACTACAAGCAGGCAAAGGTCTGGTACGAACGTGCCGCCAATGTGGGCGATGCCTATTCCATGGCGCTTCTTGGCTGGTTCTATGATGTCGGTAACGGCGTCGAGCAGGATTATGCCGAAGCACGCCGCTGGTACGAGGCCGCATCCAACGCCGGCAGCGCCTATGCCATGGGCAATCTCAGCCGCCTCTACGATTTCGGCCTCGGCACCCAGTCCGATCCCAAGGAGGCAGCCCGCTGGGCCGCCGCCTCCGTCGAGGGTGGCGACCAGGGCAAATATGACGAGCTGCGCGGGCAACCGAACAACTTCACCGCCAATTTCCGCCGCGAAATGCAGGCGCTGCTCAAGGAACGCGGCTACTATACCGGCCCCATCGACGGCGATTTCGGCGCTTCCACCCTCAACGCCATCGACCGTCTGAAGAACAAGGGCTGAGAAAAAGACCGGCCGGCCGGCGCGACCCCATCGCCCGGCCGGGCGCCAAGCGTCCCGGCACGCGGCAAGCCGCGCCACCTTTTCGGGGAAACCCATCAGAATTTCCTTGCAATGCCGCCGCGACGCAACTAGTTCAGACCCGGACGGAGAGGTGGCCGAGTGGTCGAAGGCGCTCCCCTGCTAAGGGAGTATACCGGAAACGGTATCGAGGGTTCGAATCCCTTCTTCTCCGCCATTCTGGCTGTTCGTCATGATCCTTCCAGTGATATCCGAACGGCTGAAAAGGCGTGTTCCTCCGCCGCTCAAGCGCGGATCATGGCGGCCTGATTGCACGCGCCTCATCCCAAAGGTTCCGATTGCTTCCGGAGGCCCCTGATGTCCAGTCCCTTTTCCACCATCGGCTTTATCGGCACGGGGGCCATCACCGAGGCCATGGTGCGTGGTCTTCTGGCTGAACCGGCGGCGACGGCGCGCATTGTCGTGTCGGCGCGCAATGCGCAGACGGCGGCGCGCCTTGCCGCCGACTTTCCAGCCGTCGAGATCGCCGCCGACAACCAGGCGATCGTCGATGCGGCCGATCTGGTCATCCTCGCCATCCGCCCGCAGATTGCCGAAGAGGTCGTGCGCCCGCTGGTCTTTCGCGCGGGACAGGCGGTGATCAGCCTCGTGGCGGCCGTGGACCGGGAGAGGGTGGCGGACTGGATCGGCGCGCCCGTCAACTTGACGCAGGCGATTCCCTTGCCCTTCGTTGCCCGCCGCATCGGCGTAACGGCGATCTTCCCGCCCGATCCTCTCGCGGAACGCCTGTTTGGCATCCTCGGCACGCCCGTGCCCTGCGCAAGCCGGGAGGAGTATCAATTGCTGGCCGCGGCCAGTGCCATGATGGCCACCTATTTCGGCATCATGGACGAGACGGTGCGCTGGCTGGGTGCAAAGGGCATGCCGGATGAAGCGGCGCGGACCTATGTCACGGCGCTCTTTGCCGATCTTTCCGTATCCGCGCGCGACACCGATCTTCCGTCCTTTGCCGAACTCAGCCACGAATACGCGACGAAAGGCGGCCTCAACGAACAGGTGCACGACGATTTTCGCCGCCATGGCGGCGCAAGCGCCATCACCTCTGCCCTCGAGCGCGTGCTGGCCCGCATCGAAGGCAAGCCTTTCTGACACGCCCCCTGCGACTGCGGACGCTTCGGGGCGCCCGCGGGGAGGGCGGGCGCCCTGAGCCGGCCGCCCATCCGGCGACGCCTGCCCTGGAGGTATGGCAACAGACAGGCCGCCCGCCGATCAGGACGGCCGGACCTCCGGCTCGCTGGCCCTTTCCAGCACGGGAATGCAGATTGCCAGATCGCCGGAGGCAAGGTGCGCATAGCGCATCGTCATGGTCAGCGTCTGGTGGCCGAGCCACATCTGCACGCGGCGAATGTCGATGCCGCCGCGCACCAGACGGGACGCGCAGGTGTGGCGCAGAACGTGCGGCACGAGGTCCGTGTCGTGCGACAGGCCGATCTGCTGGCGTGCCTTCAGCCAGGCTTTCCGGAACTGCTGGCGATCGATGCCGTAAAAGGGGCCGAGCGAGCGCCCGCCCGAAGCGGCAATCGCCTTTTGCGCCCGCGCCGTCAGCGGCACGGAGCGGCTGCGGCCGGATTTGGTGATCCAGAATGTCGCCATGCGGCCGTGAATATCGTTCCAGCGCAGGCCAAGCGCCTCGCCAAAGCGCGCGCCCGTATCGACGAGGAAAATGCAGAGCCGCCGGAAGATATCGGACATGGCGCCGATGGCGGAGAACAGGCGTTCCTCCTCCTCCTGCTCCAGGAAGCGGATACGACCCTGCCGCTCCTTCTGGCGCGTAAACTCGGGGAGCGGCCCGATATCGCCCATCCGGTAGGCCTTGCGCAGCAGCTTGCTGAGCGCACTCAGCTTGCGATTGACCGTCGCATTGCTGTTGCCCGCCTCCTTCAGCCGCGCCACGGCCTCGTCCAGCATGCGCTGCGAGAACTGCAAAAAGCGCGGCGCTTTCAGCTTCACGTGAATATCGGTGATGAAAGCGTTCACATTGGACTGGTGACGCCCGTCTTCCCACAGAACCGCACCGTAGCGATCCAGAAGTTCCAGAAGATCTGTTGACACCATCGCGTCCTGACCACCGAAGGTCGCGCTGCATTCGCCCTCATCGGACGGCGGCTTTGCTTTCCCAAGGGAGCCAGAACAGATCGCGGATCGCATTACTTAACCTCACATTCCTCACCTTTGCCCGCCTCGCGTCCGAAATTTTCAGAACGAGCAAGGTCATTACGGCAAACGCGCTTCACCGCGTCCCGCCGCCTGTTGATCACAGCCGTCGATGTTCTTTTTTAAGAGGTTAATTGATAAGGTGAGTGATACTCAACCATTCGAACACAATTCTCGTGGTAAAATTGCATTTGTGTTGCAAACGCGCATCGCCCGCGCAACCTGTCGGCTGCGCGGGTAATGGAAAGCGGCAGACTCGCCCTTTCAGGCGAGTTTGTTAGAAGTCGCGCTGCAGGCGGATGAAGCCTGCAGTAACACCGGCCGCACGGTCGTTGTCCGTGTAGTTGACGGTTGCGAGGGTCTTCAGGCCTTCCGTGATCTGGTAACCAACGGTCACGCCAGCGCGCCACTGATCAACAT
>NZ_FTMB01000006.1 GCF_900155885.1 Rhizobium sp. RU20A | reverse complement strand
AGCTTGACGCCGAACTCGTCATCGGAAATCAGGTTCTGGCTGCGCACGACGTCCAGAAGCACGCCGTCGGAGCTGATGATGTTCACCTCGCTCTCAATACGGGCATTGTCCGTGATGCCTCCGTTCAAGAGAGCCTGCGGATCTAGCAGGTTCGACGGCTTTGACTCTACCACAACGAGCGCCGTCCCCGCATATTTTGGCGTGAAAGAATAGGCAAACAGCACACCGAGGACGGTGATAAAGACGAACAGTGAAAATATTGAGAACGCCTGGCGTTGAACCATGCCCAGCACGCTTTTAAGATCGATTTCGCTACTCATAACCCAATATCCTTGCTTGTGGACAGAAAACTAGATGATTCGAAAAATCTGACGGCGGTCGATTGATTTGCGCTGAGAACTGCCCCCCCCCCCGCGGGGGCAGACGAAAACTTGGACTGCTTTATATGATCAGGCCGAGGCTCTTATGATATTCGACCGGGATGAGCGACCCCAACGATATCTTGACGCGCTTTTCGTTGTACTGGCGAACCTATGCATCTACCTCGGCGACGAACTGCTTGATTGTCATGGCCTTCCAGTCCCAAGGACAGAAGAGTTCCGTTTTCAACCGGCCGAAGAAGCCTTCGCACGCGGCGTTGTCTTGTGACCAGACCCTTCGGGATATCACGCGAGCCAGCTTCGCTTCGCTGATCCGGGTTAGCCAGCCTGGCCATCGATAATGAACTCCCCGATCAGAATGGACGATTGGCCGTTCGTCCACTTCGGTCACGGTCTCGCTGGCGGCGTCCAGCATGGTATTGACCAGACCCGCATCTGGTTGCGTTCCAATCGACCAAGTGATGACCATACCGTCAAAGGAGTCGATGATAAGTGCGAGGTAGACCTTCCTGGCTGGAATCTGTAACTCGGTGCTATCTGTCAGACATTTTACGTTTGGCGCTTCTGCATAGAAGTCGCGATTGATTATGTTCTCGGGCGCCGGACCGATTTCTACTAGATATGATCGAAAACGCCGTCGATGCGGCCCGGCGACGACCAGCTGCTCCTGCTTCATCAAACTCTACCGCGTCAGCTCTCAGTGGAAATAAACAGTCTATGCAACAACACCGCCATCAGATGACCAAGCATGAGAGTTAGATTTTTTGTTCACAATCAGCGTTTATTAGCAAAAATCAGCGCGATGCGCTCGAATACCACATCACAAGTTTCAAATCACTAGTTCATTCTCAATAACCTGCCAATAGGCGTTGATCGCAGGCGTGAGGCGATAGCGGGTCGCGCCTTGCAGCGCCTGCGCGGCATAGTGCCGGCGTATGGTCTCGTCCGTCATCAACTTTATGCCCTCTGCCATGGCGAACGCGTCATCAACCGGAACCAGAACGCCGTAAAGCGCTTTATAGACCGAGCTAACCGCTATGCTGCCCTTGTCGTCTAGAATCTCGGAGGGGCCGGAAAGGCAGTTGGTCGAAATTGCCGGCACCCCCAGATTGATGGCCTCCGCCAACCCGTTGGGAAATCCTTCTGCATTCGATGGCAAGGCATAGGCAAAAGCGTTGCTGATAATGGGAAAAGGATTACTCGCAAAGCCGGGAAAGTGGACCCGCCCTTGCAAGCCAAGTTCGCCGACCTGCGTTTGCAGCTCCTGGCGCAACGGGCCTTCTCCCAGAATAACAAGGTCGAGATACGTGTCAGCCATTGCAAAGGCATTTAGCAGCATGCCGAAATTCTTGTTTTCGACGAGGCGTCCCACAGCAACAATATAAGGGCGTTCCGTCGGTGCGGTGACCGCTTCTTTACTCAGTTGCCAGATCCTGTCCGTGTCGATGGGATTGGGAATGACGACGTTCTTTCCATCGGCAACGGCGAAATTCTCCACCAGATCAACCGCTATGCCGGCAGACGGGCAGACAATCCGATCCGCATGCGGATAAAGAAAGCGTGTCAGAAACCGGGCCAATTTCCCCGAAAGGGTCTTCGAATGGTGGCTTGATGCGTTGACCCGCTCACTGATAACCGCCTTGTAGCCCAGAAGTCTTGCAGCAATGACATTGATGAAATTGGACCGTGATAGAAAACTGAGACACACCGCCGGTCTCAGGCGCCACATAAGCGCTACGGCACGCCAGACACCTCTTGTCAGCGAAAACCCGGTGTCCAGCCGGTGGACTGTGACCCATTCCGGCAGATCATATGCCGCCTTCTCCTCATCCAGAAGCACAAGATGTATTTCATAGCGGCCGGCCCACTCTGTCGAGTTGGCGACAAGGCGGGCCATGATCCGTTCAGCGCCGCCGCCGGCGAGCGAATTGATCATGAAGACGACTATGGTCGGCATTAGACACCTCTGGCAGTGGAAGGACGCGGGCAAACAGCTTTGAGCATCAAACAGACTGAAGCTGGTAGGTCTGGCGCACGACATTCCTCCAGCCGGACCGTTGCGCACGCAGAAGCGCGCCATTCGCAAGACGGTTCAATTCATCCGGCTCCCTGTAAAGTTTCAGGATGGCCGCGGCGATCGCGGCACTGTCGTTCTGCGGCACCAGAATACCAGTTTCGCCATCATCGATCGCATCCGGAACACCGCCGACATTCGTTGCAACGGACGGCACACCGAGAGCACCCGCTTCTAGATAGACCAGGCCGAAGCCTTCGACCGCGCCATCGGCAGTGAAATAGCCGGGAAGGCAGAATAGGTCAGCAGATGATAAGGTCAGCTTGACCTCTTGATCGGCTAGCTTTCCGGTGATCACGGTCTCACAAGCCAGATCGTTGGCTGCGGCCCGGACCTCGGCTTCGTATTGCGGGTCCAGCAACGGCCCGGCGATCTGCCATTGCATGTTTGCAAGCACATCGACAGGCAGCAGCGCAAGCGCCCTGGCGAGAACAAGATGCCCCTTTCGCGGAACGACGCGCCCAAGCGAGACAATCAAGAATTTTTCCGCAGGAATGCCGCGCTCCTGGCGGGCGATCTGCTTGTCGACACGTGCCTCCAGCCAACTTTCCGCAACACCGAGACCAATGGAGCGCACGCGCTTATCGGGGAGGTTGAAACCGGCACGCAGCAGATTGCCGGTATAGCGGCTGTTGGCGATATAATCCGCCCAACCGCTCCAGAAGCGCATCAAACGCAGAAGAATGGCACGCTTGGGGTTTTGCATGAAAGTCACTTCCGTACCATGAAACGTCAGCACGCATTTGGCGCTGCGACGATAGCGCGAAAGGGCCAATGGCATGTAAAACGGCCAGTCTGCCGCATGGACGAAATCAAAGTGACCAGCTTCGCGGGCAATCTTCCTTACAAGGGCAATTTTGGCCGGAATGTCGCCCATTTGGTGCTCGCCGCCGGGATAGCGGATGACGTTGAAAGGAAAGTTTCTGTCTTTTTCCGTTTGGTCTTCGCCGTAATCGGCGGCAACGACCGTGACGTCAAGCCCCAGCTCACAGGCGGCCATGGCCATTTCCAGCGAGTAAGTTCCAATGCCACCGAGACGCGGCGGGAATTCGCTTGAAAGGAGGAGAAGCTTCACTTTTGAACCTCTTTGGGTGTCAGGAGCTTGGCCCTGAGTCTGCGAAGGACTACCGCGCAATAGGTCGGGAAGAACAATGCAAGTACCGCGATGTAAATGACGCAACCGAGTCCGACCTGCCCCGCCAGAACCAGAGGGGATTCCGTTGTTGGCAGTTCGAGAACAACCAGCATCATAATGACTGCAGCAGCAATAATGCGCAGAACAACTGATCCCGGAAAGGGAAAGCCGAACCTGATTTGCGTGATCAGAAGGCTGGTCGCCCAGGTGAGTGCCGCCGTGACGAGAGGGCCGAGCACAGCCCCCCACAACCCGAACAGCGACAGGCCGACAAAAGTGAGACTGACCGCCAGAACCAGGTCGATGGTGGCGATCATCGTCACATAACGCGGCTTGGAGCGAATCAGAAAAACCTGATCCGTGGTATGCGACCGCAAATAGCGAAAAAGACCGCAGAGCGTCGACAACGGCAGCAGAACATAGGCCGTCTCCCACATGGTTTCCGGCAGGAATATCCGGATAACGGAAGTGTTGATGCCGATCAGACCGCAGGCGACGGGCGCCACGGTAAGCGCCACGAGAATCATGTTGGCGGAAAGTTGCCTGTATGCGGCCTCAAGGCCCTCTTCTTCCATCTTGCGCACAGCCAGCGGATAGGCACCGGCCGTCACCAGCATCACGGCGAAGCTTGAGGCGCGGATGCCGAGACCGTAGCTGACCGCAAAAATACCAGTCGCGGCAATGCCCAGCATGCGATCGACGATGAAGCGCGGCGCGTTGAGGGCAACGACGGCGAGCATCGAGCCGACCGTCAGTGGTAAACCGAAGGCGAATGCGCTCTTCAGCATTGCCTTGTCTGGACGCGCGCCGCCACGGCCAATATCCGTCACCAGAACGACCATGACAACGCCAGCAAGTTGCGGCAGCATAGTTGCCAGCAGCACATATTCTGCGGATGCCGAGACATAGAAACAGACAATGATCGACAGAAGCAGTCCCAAAGCGGGGAAAGCCGCCTGCAATGTCGTGTAAAGCAGAATGCGAACATCCGCACGCGCCCGCTCTGCCAGATAGGTCGAGAGCGACCGCACCAGAACAAAGGCCGTCACCGAGACGTAAAAGAGAGGGGTGGGCGGCTCGTGGAAATAGAAGTGGCTTACGATCAGCATGATCAAAAGCTGCAGAACGGACGACCCCGCGAGAGCCGTCAGTTCCGTATCAAGAAAGCCCCGCCGCTGCTCCTGTGTAGCAAAGCGCGGCAAGAAGCGAAGTGCAAAGTGCGACCACCACATAAAAAGGCCGGCGAATAGCACATCTTGCATAGCAACGACCAGCGTCACCTTGCCGACTTCCTCCAATGGAAGCAGATGCGCCCACACCAGAACAGAGATGATCTGGACCGCCGGTGCGATGATCTGAGCGGGCAGATATTGCCATGTCTGTTTCAACAGCATGCGCAGGCTGAACCAGTTGAAAGAATATAAGCGGAATGATTTCGTAGCATATTGGAATTTAGCCTCATATAACAATTATTTAATAATTTAATTATGTTTAATATTTCTAAAATTCTACTGCCAAATATAGAAACCAATGTCTTTGCAAATTACGTTGATCTGTCGCCTTTATTTTCGAGATTTTGGACGAATAACGTCATTACTTCGGATGGCGTGGTGCCCCGATGCCGAAAGTCAGTTCAAAGATACGAGCTTCTCCCTGGATGTCTTTTGTCAGGCTGAAGATCATAGCTCTGGAACTCGCGTAAAAAGCGCATGACCTAAAAACCTTGGATTGTCGCGTACGCCCTTCTCAATTTTTTACCTTTCACCGGCTTGACTAGCTGTCTCAGTTTGGCGCGACCGGCTTTACCGACCTCGTTTAGATATTCACCTGGCCACTGAAATTTCATCCAACGGCGATTAGATCACTTCAATCTGACCCAATACGGCCTGACAACAGATTCGGCGAGACCTTCAACAACAAGCAAGCCCAGCGCCGGTGCCCGGATCCACCCTCGTTTCCGTTAGGCTTACGATGCCTTGGAGTTAATTAGGTGAGCGAAATCCTAGACATTAAAATAGTCACGATACCAATTGACGAAGTGCTTAACGCCCTCGGTGACCGAGGTACGAGGTGCGTACCCCGTAAGTGATGTTAGAAGTGATGTGTCGGCCCAAGTCGCGGGTACGTCTCCTGCCTGCATCGGCATCCGCTTCTGCTCCGCTTTCATTCCGGTCGCCTCCTCAATGGCTTCAATGAAGGCAGTCAGCTGCACAGGTTCGGAATTGCCGATATTGACGACGCGGAATGGAGCCACCGGCGATAAGCTGTCGCCTGCGAGCACAACCCCGTCTTTTGGACGCACCGGCGGCGTATCGATAAGGAGGCGGACGGCATTGACCAAATCCCCGACATAGGTGAAGTCCCGGCTCATATCGCCGTAATTGTAAACATCAATGGGCTGGCCTGCCAAGATCGCCCTGGTGAATTTGAAAAGCGCCATATCTGGACGTCCCCATGGGCCATAGACGGTAAAGAAGCGGAACATCGTCGACGGCAGGTCAAACAGATGTGCATAGGAATGCGTCATGCTCTCGGTCGCTTTTTTCGTCGCAGCATAGAAGGACATCTGATGGTCGGCGCGCACGTTTTCAATATACGGCATTTCGGTGTTGGCACCGTAAGCGGATGAGGTCGAAGCGAGAAGCGAGTGAGCCGGCGGAAAGGCGCGCATGGCTTCCAACAACTCGAACGTGCCGACGAGATTGGATTCCAAATAGGATCGCGGGAAATCGATCGAATGGCGTACTCCCGCTTGAGCGGCCAAATGGACGACGACATCCGGCTTTTCCTTGGCAAATAAGTCCATCAACAGGCCAGGCGTTTCTATCCTGTCGTTGACCGCACGGAAATTTTGCGATTGCATAATCATGGACTGCCGACGCTGCTTCAGCGCCACGTCGTAATAGTCAGTCATTGCATCGACACCAATCACGCGGAACCCGTCCGCAAGCAGCCTCTTGCACAGGAAATATCCGATGAAGCCAGCAGAGCCAGTTACCAAGGCGGTTCGGTTTTCTGATATCATTTCTTATTTCTATCCAAACAGTTCACGGTTAAATACTTTATGCCCCACCATCGCGGAATTCTTCGCAAAGGCGGCTGGCGACGATCAGATGTGCCTGCAAATTCAAAGCCTCAAGGTCATCCAAAACAGGAGAGAGAAATTGGCCTCTGTTAGCACAGGTTCGTAGACAATGACTTTATTATCTTTTGCCTCGGTGCCTTTCGTAATGCCTGAAACGGACGACTGATGGAATTGTCAAAGCTGGTTTTCATGTCGATCACTCCAGAGCTCTCGCCTCCATGGCGCAAGAACCGGCTTAAACAAACATCAATTCTCACTTAGACTATCCCGCGATCTCAAGTCATACAAACGTTAGTAAAAATCAGCAGCCCAGTTCGCCCAAGTTGTCGGCCGCCATCCCTCAATAATGCACTGTCCAATCCGAATGTCTCGATGAATACATCATCGAAAGCATCGAGGCGGCGCATCAGTTCGCGACGCTGCAGCTATCGAGCTATACCAACGAACGTCCTGTGCGCGAGCCGGTAATAAAAATGGAACCAAAAAAATTCATCTAATATGAAAAATCTGCCGATGGAATGCACAAAATTACTGTTTATAATTCATTTTTTACATTATCCGCCGAGGATCGAGATGAATATCGGTGCATTTTTATTCTTGGACTAGCCTCCCCATATTTTTCCAAGCACTTTAATGCAATTATGTCCCATCGGAATTGTTGAAGTTTGCTGCTCCAGTCTTGTTTAACGTTGTCATCGCCTGCAATTTGCTTCACGAGCTTTGCGGCCAAATCCGACGGATTGGCCATTTTATGATAGTTATCTTCACTCAGCTCCAAGTCTAGATGAGGTGGAATATCACTGACAACGACCTTGCAACCGTATGACATTGCTTCCAGCAATGCTATTGGCAAACCCTCGTGCGAAGAAGGCAGTGCGAAAACGGCGGAGTGTTCAAATAGATCTTGTAATTCGGCGCCCTTGCGGAAACCGGCAAGAACGACGCCTTCCGTTTGTTCCGCCGCCCTAATGACTTGCCGTGCATACTCTGACTTATGGTCCGCTGTTCCGACTATCACCAGCTTGAGGCCTTGAATATTGACCTTAGAGAAGGCTTCGATCAAGTCGAGATGTCGCTTTTCTGGCACCAGTCGGCTTACAGTCACTAAGTATTTTCCGGCTTTCAACCCCAATTCTTCAAGTACGGCGGAAAACGGCAATTTTTCCGGCTCTACGACACCGTTCGGAATATAAGAGAACGTTCGGCCATATTTTTCACTCAATCTTGCCGCTAGCGTCTTGGAGACACAAATCAAGCCATGGGAAAATCGTGCTTGGCAAATTTCGCCGCATCGCAAGATCAGCCTTGCGAAAGCCCCCCACTTTTCGCGGCGATAATCCTCGCCATGATGAGTCGTTATGACCTTGAGGCCAAGAAGACGCGCAATCGGCGCCACAATACTGGGGCCGATTGCGTGGATATGTACTACGTGCGGCCGAGTCACTCCTGCATACAGAACACTTAGAAAACTGTGCACGAAAGCTTCCGCTGATGAGGATCGCGGAGCCCAAAGGCGGAAAATCTTTACCCGCGTCCCAGCAAGAGTCTGCCCCGCCGCAGCATACGGCGTGCGAACCACAACCGAAACCCTCAATCCAAGTTTGTCGAGCTCTCCAGCAAGGTGACGAACGTGAGATTCAACCCCGCCCTGCGCGCCCACGACACTACGCAAACCAATCATTAGAACGTCTATAGCCATAATACCCGCCGGTAAATGTTCTTGAAATTAAAACGACGACCAGTACATAGTACTGTAATTATAATATGAAACGCTGAAAAATAAAATATAACATATTTTCTGAACAAAAGCTTT
This sequence comes from Rhizobium sp. RU20A, assembly GCF_900155885.1. Lineage (GTDB taxonomy): Bacteria > Pseudomonadota > Alphaproteobacteria > Rhizobiales > Rhizobiaceae > RU20A. The sequence goes on along the minus strand of NZ_FTMB01000006.1, from coordinate 258,049 downwards.
CCCACAAGAAGAAATTTGATCTCATCTGCTCGTTCACAACGCAATATGGCTAAAACGAACCTGTTTCGACATCGAAAATATAGACCAAATAAATGTCAGCATATTGACTGCTATGAAATCGCGACTATCACTCATATCTCAAAGAGCGTGTGGGCCGCAATATTCTTGCGTTCTCTGTCTGATGACGGCCTTAAAGCCCCGGCGATTTGTCAAGGAAAAAACTAACAATTCTACTCCCCATGGCTTCGCTGATTGATATAGGCCTCGTATTGCTGCCTTGTGGCCAGCAATATGATCATTACCTGGCTGATGAGTAGCGTCTTGCCTCCAATGGAGAGCGATGTCCATGACACGCCGATCACCAGCAGCACCATGAACGACGCGCCTGGTACTCCACCCGATGCAAACCGATACAGTAGATAATATGTCGATATAATTAGCATGATAGCTATGGGAAGTCCGTAGGCTAGGGTCATAGCGACTGGCGACACCTCTATTCCCCAAGGCGTATTCAGGATCTCTCGGATTAACGTTCTTTTGGGCGCGTCTGCTCCCACCCACAACTCCTGTACAGTCATATACTCCGGCACCATAAATGCGACATAACGTGTCTCGGAACTCTGGTTGGCGCCTTGAAAGCGCTCTACAAGGCGATCAGATACCCCGGTGGCGAGAAGTAACGGACCACCGAAAATCCCAATAATCAGAATGCTTGCAGCTCGTCTAGAATAGACCTGTCTGACCCTCCCCACAACGCCTGTCCTAGAGAGAAGAAACAAACCCAATAGCAACATAGTCGCGGCTGCCGACGCACGCCCACCGAACGACAACATGGCCGCAAAGTATAGAATGGCGATGAGCACGCTGCGCAATTTGATCCGTTGACTTACCATTTGGGCGACTTGCATGATCAGAGCAACACCCGTGAGAAGCGCATTAGGCAAAGGATGCCCAAGCATTGCAGTCGGCCTGTTGTCAAAAGTGATATCGATACCGCCAACAAAATACGGAAACAGCCGCCAGCCGGTCAGATTCTCGATAATACCGATAACCGAGTTGACCACAAAAAACAGCGGCACGAAAACGGCGATAAAGTGTAGTGTCCTTTCGGAAGAATATTGAAGAATATAAGCAAGCAACGGAGGGGCTAGAAACGTCACAATGACGGCTGCGATGTCTCCAGTCGCAGGGCGCGAATAGCCGACCGCCACAACTGTCGCGATAACCGCAGCAATCAGCGGGCCGAAATAGGCGCCCTTTAACCATGCGGGAATGGGGTTGCGCGTCTTCGGCAAAATAAAAGTCAGACCTGCTAATAATATAAGCAGGAACAATGCGGGATGAATTTTTTCTAGATTCGTTCCCTCGGTTCCCGTGTAGTTGTAACCAATCACTCCTAGCGCTCCATCAAGGAGCAGGAACATGGATAAAACTGTAATTTTAATTATAAATTGATACATCTAATCTCTTAACCATCGTGCTCTAGAAAATGCGGGCATCCAAATATACTCACCTCACAACTAGCAAAATTTACGACCTTCGCTTTAAAGCGAAGGTCGTAGGTAGGAACATCAAAGAACGCAAATGTGAACCGATATACTCAGTTTGCGCCGCGTGCGCGAAACAACTCGTTCAGCGTAATACGCCCTTCTCGGCTTAAAGGTCCGGCTTGGCAAACACGCTGAGATGCCACCTTAATGCACTCACCATAAAGGCTAGAAATCGTGGAGGAGGTGAGCATACCGTCCAGTTGTCCATTGTACACCCCTTGATCCTTCATCAGTGCCTGAAGCGCGTAGACGAAAGCGTTTTCATTACGCCACGCAACCCGGCTTACGATAGCTGCCTGGCTGGATGGCGGCAATGCCTTAAGTTCTGTTGCGAACGCCATCATCTGGCTTTTCGATTTGGCTGCGGTGCCCTCAATGGAGAGCCGCTCAATTGCAAGCCGATCGGGCGTGAATTGATCAGCGGTTTGGATCAAAAGAGCCCTCGCACTTTTCAAAGCCCTCGAGCCGCCATTATAACCATCAGTGTAAATTTGAAGCAACCTGAGCGTTGCAAAGGAATCCCCCCCTTCAGAAGCTTTTTTCAGGATGGTTATCGCTTTTTTCGGATCTGCTTTTACACCTTTGCCATGGAGATAGGCGTCAGCTATGAGAGGCGTCAATCCGCGAAGGCCCTTGGCGATCCCTTCCTTTACCATCGACAGGCCTTCCGCCTGCTCGACCCGCGAGCCATTCAACAGGAGACCTGCGACAGCCGCGTACGCTCGCTGATTTCCTGCCTTTAACGCTGTCCGGTAGTAGGACAGCGCTTGCTTTTCATTCTTGGTTACAATACGGCCCTCCCGGTAGACGTCACCGAGACCCATCATGGACCATGTGTCGCCCCGATCCGCACCCCTACGGTAAAAGTCCAACGCCAGCGATTGGTCTAGATTGATTTGCGACCCGTTGCGATAGTAGAGCTCACCGAGCTTCGTCAGCACCGCCGTATTCTTTAGTCCAAGCGCTGCTTGATAAAGCTCAAGAGCTTTTCTGAGGTCCTGAGGCACCGCATTGCCTTCGCGATACATATCGCCAAGCCCGATCATAGCCCAGGATTCTCTGCTATCAATACCCTTTTGATAAAAAGCGACCGCCTTTGCAGGATCAAGTCCAAAAGTGGCGCCGCTGCGGTGGAGGTCACCAAGCCGGACATACGCGGCAGAATTGCCCAACTCGGCTGCCCTTTGATAAAGTTCAATGGCTTTCGGCACATCCTGCTTGATCAGCTTGCCTTCCCGGTACACATCGCCGAGACCAGCCATAGCCCAGCGATCGCCATTGTCGACACCCTTCTGGTAAAAGCCAATTGCCTTCTGCGCGTCCAGACCAAGTTCATCCCCGTTGCGGTGATAAATATCCCCAATGCGAGCCAAAACGGAATTATTTCCGAGATCTGCAGCTTTTTGGTAGAGCGAAAGCGCCTTGGATATATCATGCTTGATCAACTTGCCTTCCCGATACACATCGCCGAGACCAGCCATAGCCCAGCGGTCGCCATTGTCGACACCGCGTTGATAATATCCCAGCGCGTTTTTGGCATCAAAGCCGAGCTCGTCGCCGCTTCGGTAATAAATTTCACCGAGGTTATTTAATACGCCTTTGTCGCCATGAGCGAGAGCCTGCTCGTAATAGGAAATTGCCTTCTTTAAGTCCTTTTGCGTCGCCTTCCCATCGCGATAAAAATCACCAAGGATACGCATAGCTTTCGCATCACCACCCTTAGCTCGCGCGTCCAATTCGCCGACTACATTATCGACCGGTGGGATGGGATGGGTTCCCTTAAGGAATTCGCCCAATTCACCCGTATCCTCTTTGGATAGATCTCCAGCGCCCGTATTTTGGGCGGATGCGAGTATCGGACTGGCCAAGGTTGAAGTTGCGACAAAACCGGCGAACAACACGTTCTTAAAACCCTTCACAGCATACCTCTTGCGCCGAATTGTTGATAACTGATAAAACATTGGTCTGCTTATTGTGTCCACCTTTTTGCAACGCGACGCAATTTTCATCGCCACGCAGTATCTATTTTGGCGGGTCAGCGATCCCATCTCACACTCGAATTTTTGACATGTTTTCTTCATAGCCAATTGAAATATGTGTCATTCGGCAGCGTATTTGCGTGCGTGCTAAAACTACCCTGACGAAGGCACAAAACGCACTTGAACAACTTTGTTGTCGCATCGCAGCGCGAAAATAAAAAATTCATGTAGATTTAAAAAATGCGAGCCGGGTATGGACCAAGCTGATGCCCCCAAGCTGTACTTCCTGCACTGCGCTGCAGGTTTCACACCATGCTAGGAATGATGCAGATGATCAACAATTTGAGCCGTCGGGAGTGGTTGAAAACTGCCGCACTTACATCGGCCGGACTTATGATGGAGGCGCAGCCCATAGTCGCATTCAGCAATACAAAACTTAGGGAAAACAACTGCGCGCCAGATGGACCGAAAATGATTGCTTCGGTCGCGAAGGCTGCGGGTATCACCTACGGCGTCGCCATTCAATCGGACAGGCGACTTGGCAAAATTCCACCGAGCGGCGAGGAAACCCTTGCCGACTTTATCCGCGCTCACAGTGAACTGTACGTGCCGGGCATCGCCTTCCTACCGGAACACTTCCAGCCCAAAGAGGGCTATTTCAGTACCGCAATGGCAAGCGCCTTCATCAAGCGCGCCGAAGCTGACAACAAGCAGTTCCGCGTTCATTGCATGCTTTATCCCGGTCATGATCCGTCTTGGGTCCACAGTCAACTCAACAAAGACAATTGGCGGGAAATACTCGATCTTCATTTCGACGGAATAGCGGCGGTGCCAGGCGTCCAACAAGCAGTGAACATTGATGTTGTGAACGAATTGATGGATGCAAATGAGGTTTATACCAACGGCTACAGGCCCAATTCGTGGTACAAGGCAGCTGGCGGCCCTGAATACATTACTTATGCTTTCAAGAAAGCGCGGAGTCTCTTCAAAGACACGCCGCTCTATTGGTGTCACGATCATACCGAACAGATTACAGATGGTTACCACATCCTGCAAGTTCGCTTTATGCTGAATGCACTAGAACGGGCACTGAAGGCGGGCGCACCAATAGACGGCTACAATATGCAGGGCCACCTGCAGTTCCGTCTTGGTTTTGACGAGAGACAGTTGAATAATTTTCTAAGTGACCTCACGAGAAATTTAGGACTCAAAATTATCATTGGCGAACTGGACTGTCGAACAGGCTATGTTATTGGTCGCCAGACCGATACGCGTCTGCCGGATCAATATTCACCGAGCGAATATGATCAGAAGGCTGCAGATTTGGTGAAGCGTTTTCTTGGCGTATCACTGCCATTTGTTCGAGATACTGGCAGGCAGTTGATCACATGGGGCATCGCGGATATCGACAGCAGCTGGGGACCCGGTACGGCGCAGAACATTCCGCAGAACGAGCGGCCTCTGCCGTTTGACGCCAAGTTCAGACCCAAACTGATGTACGCGGCAATGCTCGCTGCTCTTGGCGATCAATCCGAACAGAAGGCAAATTAGCCCGAATTGCGTATAGTAATACCCTCAGCATTTTGGGTTCAGAAACATTTACAATTGAATGTCCAATCGATTTGTAGAGATTGTTGATTTCTACGGAGAAGTGAGTTCTAAATTGAGATATCAGGCTGCGCCGGGTCAGCTCTCTGTAGAAATCAACAATCAAGCGCGTTTCGACCCGATCCGTCGATGACCTCGGCAAAGCGCTGGGCATTACCGGCTTCTCCAAGATCTAGGCCCTGTTGACAAAGTATGGCAGCGATATCGGGGCTGCCAAGGCGAGGAATGCCGAGAAGGATTTTCGTGTCTTGTCGTATCGGGTCGCGACGCGCCGGAACTGCCTGAGACGGTTGAACATCCGCTCGATGCGGTTCCTGTCCTTGTATGCCCGAAAATCGCAGGCCGGCGGTTTCATTTGCGCGGAATGACTGGTCTGATCCCGTGGATCAGGAGTTCTTCACGCAGGAAGTCGCCATCATAGCCTTTGTCGGCGATGAAAAGCCTCGGTTTGTAAACCGGTATCGCCAGAAGGCCCGGAACGGCGTTGTAATCCGAAGCCTCTCCGCACGTCAGGACGAAGCCAAGAGGGCAGAACGGCGCGGTTTCGAACTTCGATAACCCCTACGCCTACTTCCCGATCTCCTTTACGCCGTTTCGCATGCACCGGGACGTATCGTTCTCCTTCGACCTCACCCTGCCCGGCACGCCGAAGCAGTGTTTTACGATCACCCGCGCCATGGTGGATACGGTGCGCGGTACCAATGATGGCCACATTGATCAGCCCTCCCAGCTAGCCGCGATCCTCAACAGTGTCCTCTCCGGCAATGGGATGATCGCCAGCACGCCGGACCCGGAAGAAGTTAGCCTATCGATCGACCAGAGCCTTTACCCGGATGTATTTCGGCGTCCAAACTTTCCACGCCAAAACACATTTTTTGAGCAGACGGTTCTCCAGGGTGAGATCGGCCAGCGCCTCCTTCAGGTCGCGGCTCTCCTTGCACAGGGCCTTGACCTCGTCACTCGTTGCCGAACGGGCCGTGTCGCCTGCAAGCCGCTTCTTGCCCGCTTCGAGGAATTCCTTCGACCAGCTATAATACAGGCTCTCCGCGATCCCCTCACGGCGGCAGATCGCGGCGATGCTGTCTTCGCCACGCAGACCTTCCAGGACGACCCGGATTTTGTCCTCGGCTGAATGGTGCTTGCGCGTGGCGCGGCGGATGCTCTTGATCGTCTTCTCGGTCGCCGAAGTCTGCGGCCCGGAATTTTGTTTCATCTTCGCTTCCTTTGATCGAGCTACGATGAGCCGAAAATCCTCTCTTCTCAATTAAGCCAGGTCTGTCTCATGGGCGCTGATGTCGGACAGCAGCTCATTCTCGGGGCGACCTGTAGAGGACTTGCGACTCTGAGCCCAATCTTAACCATGGCCCCGTTTCGTTCTCCTTCTTGCAGAGAAGGTCCTTGAGCCCGGCGGCGGGTCCTGCCAGGTTAGAACAGTTCCGGGATGGTCCGGAACAAGCGGCCCAAGCCGGTGGTGGAACACCGACCTGGGCCTGACCCTCAAGTGTTGGTTTCCGCGCAGAACTGAGCCGGTTAGGCGCATAATTTCCATTGAGAATTGAGCCATGTGAACATTCCCCCAACGCGGAGAGCGACGGGGGCAACGGAGTGATCCACATGGGACTCTTAAACATCATCCGCCGGATGGCGCTGCGCGAGAAGCTATCGATACGCGAGATCAGTCGGCGCACCGGCCTGTCGCGGAACACGATTGCGAAGTATTTGAGCGCCGGCACGATTGAGAGCGGCGGTGCAAAATTAGACCACGGTAGCGGCGGGATAGTCCCGCTTCGGGCGGCGTAAAAGTCGGCCACCTATTTTCCTTCTGCGACGCATGCAGGAGGGCCTGGGGATCTATACCGTGGAATTATATCTGAAGGTTCGTCTGGCCTGCTCTGAAGGAATGAGCCGGCGTCAGGCCGCAAAGCATTTCAACATTTCGCGCGACAGCGTGTCCAAGATGCTGTCCTATTCGACGCCCCCCGGCTATCAGCGGCAATCACCGATCCGGCGGCCCAAGCTTGATGCGTTTATCTCGACGATCGATCACTGGCTTGATGAGGACGTGAAGCTGCCGCGCAAGCAGCGCCATACGGCCAAGCGAGTGTTTGACCGGCTGCGTGACGAGTGCGGTTTCACGGGCGGTTACACGATCATCAAGGACTATATTCGCGAACGGGAGCAGCGTCGCAGGGAAGTGTTCGTGCCGCTGTCGCATCCGCCTGGCCACGCGCAGGCCGATTTCGGCGAAGCGATGGTGGTGATTGGCGGCGTGGAGCAAAAGGCGCATTTCTTCGTGCTCGATCTGCCGCAGAGCGACGGCTGCTACGTGCGGGCTTATCCGGCGGCGGTGGCCGAGGCCTGGGTCGATGGCCATGTCCATGCGTTTTCCTTCTTCGGGGCTGTGCCGCAATCGATCGTCTACGACAATGATCGCTGCCTCGTCGCCAAGATCTTGCCCGACGGCACACGCAAGCGGGCGACGTTGTTCAGCGGATTTCTGTCTAATTACCTGATCCGCGACCGCTATGGCCGGCCGGGGAAGGGTAACGATAAAGGGAATGTCGAAGGTCTCGTCGGTTATAGCAGGCGTAACTTCATGGTTCCGATCCCGCAGTTTCCGACATGGGATGCGTTCAATACCTTTCTGGAAGAGCAGTGCCGCAAACGCCAGCGCGACAAGCTGCGCGGCGAGAGCGAGACGATCGGAGAACGGCTACAGCGCGATCTGGCCGCCATGCGCCCCTCGCCGGCATCTCCCTTCGATGCCTGCGACCAGGTCAGCGCCATTGTGACGGCCCAGTCGCTGGTGCGCTACAAGACCAACGACTATTCCGTGCCGGTCGCCTACGGCCATCAGGATGTTTGGGTCCGGGGCTATGTCGATGCTGTGGTGATCGGCTGCCGCGGCGGGGTTATTGCTCGCCATCCCCGGAGCTGGGAACGCGAAGACGTCATCTTCGACCCTGTTCATTATCTGCCGCTGATCGAGCATAAGATCAATGCGCTGGATCAGGCCGCACCTCTGCAAGGATGGGACTTGCCGCAAGAGTTCGCCACGCTGCGCCGGCTGATGGAAGATCGCATGGCAAAGCATGGCCGGCGGGAATATGTGCAGGTTCTTCGCCTGCTGGAAAGCTTCGAGCTCGCCGACCTGCATGCGGCGGTGAAGCAGGCCATCCAGCTCGGCGCGATCGGCTTCGACGCGATCAAGCATCTGATCCTGTGCCGCGTAGAACGCCGGCCGCCGCGGCTGGACCTGGCGATCTATCCCTACCTGCCGCGGGCGACGGTCGAGACGACCTCGGCGAAGGCCTATATGCGTCTTCTGTCATCGGATGCTGGAGAAGCGGCATGAGCACCGAAGCGCCCGAGATCCTGCTTTCCCACTATCTCAAGACCTTGAAGCTTCCGACCTTCCAGCGCGAGTATCAGAAGCTGGCCCGGCTGTGCGCCACCGAAGGCGTCGATCATGTCGGATACCTCACCCGGCTTGCCGAGCGGGAGATGATCGAACGGGATCGCCGCAAGGTCGAGCGTCGCATCAAGGCGGCCAAATTCCCCGTCGTCAAAAGCCTCGACAGTTTCGACTTCGCCGCCATCCCCAAGCTCAACAAGATGCAGGTGTTGGACCTGGCGCGCTGTGAATGGATTGAGCGTCGCGAGAACGTCATCGCGCTTGGGCCCAGCGGCACAGGCAAAACACATGTGGCTCTAGGCCTCGGCTTGGCGGCATGCCAAAAGGGCCTGTCCGTCGGCTTCACGACGGCCGCAGCGCTGGTCAGCGAGATGATGGAGGCGCGTGACGAACGCCGTCTCATCCGCTTCCAGAAACAGATGGCCGCCTACAAGCTGCTGATCATCGATGAACTGGGCTTTGTGCCGCTGTCAAGTAAGCGGCAAGGCGAGGCCGTTCAGGCCGTGTAGTTCCACGGCATAAGTGTATCGATTTCGCTGCTGGGCCACCCGTTGGCTATGCGCTCGAGTGTCTGGGTAAGCCAGGCCTGTGGATCGACGTTGTTCATCTTCGCCGTCTGAAGGTGTCAATCGGCGTCGTAACGGGACCCCTTATCGGCTCCCAAAAGGGGCTCTGACTCACTTTTGATGAATTCTTGGCGTCGGCTGGCGTTGGTTATGCATAGGAATCAGCGCCATGGTTCATTCGCTTCGCCCCTCCGCGCTCGTGCCTCGAGGCTTTGTCATCGATGAGACAGCTTCTGCTGGCGATGCGATCATACTCACTGTCCGATCGACTGACATATCCAGCCGTTGTCCAGGCTGCGGAACAAGATCGGAGCGGATACACAGTCGTTATCATCGACGCCTGACGGATCTGCCCATCGCGGGGAAGTCCGTGCGATTGGTTATTACTGCCCGCCGTTTCTATTGCCATGCTGTGCTGTGTGGTCGAAGGATTTTTACCGAGCGCTTCGAGACAGATGTCCTGGCGCCGTGGGCGCGGCGTACTGCGCGACTTGATCATATCGTCCATCATCTCGGACTTGCGTTGGGTGGGCGGCCGGCGGCGATTATCGCCCGCAGACTGATGATGCCGGTCAGCAACGACACCTTGCTGCGTGTCGTCCGACGGCGCGGAACCCCACGTTTCGTTCCGCCGACGGTGATCGGCATCGACGACTGGGCGTGGCGGCGCAACCAGCGCTATGGGACGATCATCTGCGATCTCGAACGGCGCAAAACCATTGCACTTCTGCCGGACCGAGAGCCGGCAACCGCTCAGGCCTGGCTTTCGGATCAGCAACAGATCAGTGTTGTCGCCCGCGACCGTGGTGGCGCCTACGCCCTTGCTGCAGCCAAGGCACTGCCTGAGGCAACCCAAGTGACCGATCGATGGCATTTGATGGAGAATGCCAGTCGGGCATTCCTCGATGCTGTCCGCAAATCCATGCGGCAGATCAGAACAGCGATCGGGTCCGCAACGATCAACCCGGACCTGCTGACGGCCGCCGAGCGGATCCAATATCAGGGATATCTTCATCGAGAAGACACGAACGCCGTCATTTTGGACTTGGCCAAGTCCGGTGTTGCAATCAAAGAAATCGTTCGTCGCACCGGGCACAGTCGTGGCCTCGTCAGGCGGGTGCTACGCGGTCAGCGCTCCGACGTGTTCCGCGTGCGAGAGAACTCGCTTGAAGTTTATCTCCCATGGCTCGATGCTCAATGGAGTGCCGGTCACCGCAATGGCACACAGTTGTGGCGAGAGCTGACTCGCCAGGGATTCCATGGCTGCCTTCGCGTCGTAACCGAATGGGCGACCCGTCGACGAAAGGCTGAAAAGATGGATTGCGATGCGTTGAGCCGTACGCCATCGGCACGAACTGTCGCACGCCTCATGACCATCGGTCGCGACGATCTCTCCAAGTCTCAGACCGTAACGGTTGCCGCGATTGAAGGCGGCGTGCCGCAACTCGTCGAAGCGCGGGAAGTCGTCGCCGCTTTCCAAGCCATGATCCGCAAGAAATCTCTCGCCGATCTCGAACCATGGCTGGAACGCGCCCGATCAAGCCTGGTCGCGGCCTTCGCCAATGGTGTCGCCAAAGACCGGGCAGCCGTGAGTGCCGCGATCAGTTTGCCTTGGTCGAATGGACAGACAGAGGGGCAGATTACCAAGCTCAAGCTTGTAAAACGCCAGATGTACGGCCGAGGGAAAATCGACCTCCTTCAGGCCCGTGTCATTGGCGCTGGATAGACCTCTGACCACCAAAACTGCGTCAGAGCCCTTATTCCATGCCTAATCACAGGCCTAGACATAGATCCTCACATTCAGAGAACTCGTATGTCCGAAATACCCTTCTCAGAATCAACCGCGCCAGATGGGGTCTCCTTGCCGCTTACGCTGGATCGCATCACCCACCACGTCAACATCCTTGAGATGAACGGCGACAGCTATCGCCTCGCCCAAAGCCGCGCCCGAAAGGCCGGCTGAAACCCCTCAAAAAAATCGCAACGCATGCATGAGACCACCGCTCGGGCTACGCCCTCCCGGCGGTCTCATGCGTGCGCCACAGTGGCCGACTTTTGCGCCGCCGCATGGCCGGTTTTTACTCCGCCGTTGACAGAGTTCCGATCGGAGCGGAGACTGGAGGCATCAGGCCACAATAGCGGGCTTGGACCTCGGCCGTATCGCGTCTTGCAGCCAAGCTGTCATAGGCTTCTCAACGATAAGGAAAGCCACGTGGCTTCCAATAATACTAAGCATCACGATCAAACAGCCGATCAGGGCATAGGCGACGCCGGTCGTTCCGAACAACTTTCCTAGAACGGTCCACCCAAGTCCGACCACAAACATGTGCCAAAGATATAGAGAATACGAGGAGTCCCCGATCTCTTTGAAGAGTGGTATCCGCGGGAATGTCCTGCGTTCTTCCATGCTTATAGCAAGCGCAAGGAGAGACAACGAGGCTATGGTCATGGCAAAATCGCCGAGCGGGTTAAGGGACGGTACGTAGACAATTGCTGTGAATGCAAGGAATGCCAGGCCGGCCCCAACGGGGACAGCGGGCTGCGCAAACCAATGGCGACGAGAGAGAAACAGACCGCCGATCCACACGCCGAACAGAAATGGCAGTAGTTGCAGGTCCGTCAGGTAGCCTAACGGCGAGAGACGGTCGGGAAGCGTTAGCCCGTATGCGGTCAGGCCGCCGATGATCGCTGTGAGAGTGACCACACGCGACTTCAAGCTGGAGCACCAAAACAGGACTGCCATCAACGAATAAAAGAACATTTCATATATCAGAGTCCAGCCCGGTTTATGAAGCGGGCTCCACTCAGTTATGTCCCGCGGATCGGCATGCGGGATGAAAAAGAGCGACTGTAAGAGATGGGACGTGGTAACGGATGTCGTTTTGAATAACGTTGGTAACACCACACAAAGCAGGGCAACGAGAAGCGTGACTAGCCAGTACAACGGCACGACGCGCGCAATTCGCCGCAGCATGAACTCCACAGGACTGAATTGGCGGCCCTTGACTGAGCAGGTGATTATGAAACCGCTGATGACAAAGAACACCTCAACGCCATATCGGCCAGACACCAGGAACGCATGATTGGGTTCGCTCAGCGGATGCTCGAAGGTATGAGCAAACACAACTAATGTTGCGGCCCAGCCTCTCATGTACTGCACAGAGAACAGTCGGTTTCGCTCTTCAGCCACGTTTAGCCCCTGCTTGTCATATCCAACTTATTGCAGTTACTCTGAATGAGGAAAACAGCGCAAGCGCTATTGGAGGGCATCAGCCAAAGCGTCCATCTGCAACCCTTCCACAATGTGGACGAGGTGACTTGGCGTCCATTCAGAAATCATCGTTTGGGACTACGCGCAGAGTGTAGCCCAATTCCCCCAATTGCGGCTATTGAGAGCCCGATAAGGCATGGGGTGCCGAACAATAGGCAGAGATCAGGCCGCATGACGCGTTCCCTCAGGGCGGACAGGCCCTTGCCCGTGTCCCATCGCATCCCTTTTTCAGTATCCGGTCCACCGTTCATCACAATGTATCCCAATGCATAGCCAGAAGGCACCACGACCACCAGGCCCCAAAACAAGTGCGATGATCGAAATTATTCGTTTGAATGTCATGAATCCCGTCCTCGAGAAATTTTCCCGGGCTGAAGTGCCTTAGCGTAGCTGTGAAAGGTACTTGTTGAACGCTTCGGCGGCAACCTTGGAGCCGCTAACCGACGGATGGGTACCATCGTTCGACAATGCTGCTCCATCGGAGACCGCGAAACGATCAGGATGAGTCTCATCCCTCAATACTGCGTCGAGGTCAAAAACTGAGTCTGGTCCAATTCCTGATTTTTGCAGTTCGAGGACTGCGAGGTTCAGCTTCCATCTCGATTGGCCTCGGTCCTCATATCCTGGGTTTGGCTGCTGTCCTTTAACAGTTTTGAACTCATCGCTTGAAGAAACGCGCGGGATAATCGTCACCGAGGTTATGTGACGGTCGCGCGTATCCGTCTCACGAATTGCCTTCCACAAGGCCTTCTTGTCATTTAGGACTTCTTGAGACGACCTGCCCTGGTCGCCAAAATCGTTGGTCCCGAAGTTCTCGACAAAGTGTGTGAAGTACCGGAAGAACTCTCGACGACGCATCATCGGATCACTACCGTTCCCGCCGTGAAGCATTTGCGAAATTGTCGTCGCGTTGAACGCCATTAAGGTGTGCGGCACTGCGCTGCCGTTGACGTTGAAACTACCTCTTGTGAACCATCCGCCTTGTTCGTCAGAGCCATCACTGCTGCCGCCAAAAGCCGCGTCATTAGACCCGTTAAGGATGCTGTCGCCGATGGCAAGAATTGACATGCCAGTTGCGCCCGCGGCGCGTCCAACGATTAAGGATGGGCCGAAGCAGCAAAATCGCATTGACTGCCCCCAGCCGACACTCAACGGACCACTGCCGTTATACTGGGGCTCGAAATCGCTGCTGCCGAATACCGTCCCTTCGCCTTTGTGGGAGAATAACTGCCCGTAGCGCGTGAAGCGATCACCGATTTCGATCCGACGAGTTTCCCGCACCATGAAATCCAAGTTCGCGGCAAACTCTTTCAGGCCGAACTGCTGTGGAAGGAGTTGGTCCGTAAAGTAAATTGCATCTCCATCCTTCAAGACGCCCTCAAGGTCGCCTCGAAATGTGCAGACAACCACAGGCGTAGGGGCCGTTGGTATTTCAACAGAAACAAGAAGATGCTGATGGTTGCCGGGCAGGGATTCCCTGCCTCTCATCGGTCCATCGGACACAACAGCAAAGCCAGAATATCCGAGCTTAATAGCCGCCTGTGCGGAGCCGCCTATCCTGAACCGCTTGCGTGTGTCAGCTTGGCTGTTTGCTGCTTCCGTTGGAGCGCTGACAATATATGGAACCCTGCCGCGGGTCGCACAACACATGAAATTGTCGCCATAGCGTCCCGTCCGTTCTGCAGCGGAAATCTGATTGCTAATTGGCGGCGCGAACGGTAACGCCAATGCCCCCTTGATAAGGGATCTCCGGAGTAGGTGCATTGTTCTCAACCTTTGATTTCATTAGTATCGAATCTGCTAAATGAAGCCATTTCAGCCCGATCAAAATTACGAATGTTGATTTCCACTGAGAGCTGACCAGCAGAGAGATCGCCCGTACCGGAGCGCGCCAACACTGCGGTCACAGCCGTCGCGATCATGCCGGCAGCAAATGGCAGTGTATACGTTGCTGCTAGTCCAGAGCCGTGCGATCCGCCCGCCGTGCCGATGCGCATGGGCAGGAACGCCAGGCCAAAACACATGAGCAACATGTAAAAGGAGGGGTGAAGCTTTACGATTACGCTTCCGGCAGACCCGACGTAATTTATGCCAACCTTGTAGAGCAAGGAACCGGACAGCAGGAAGATAGCGGCGATCGAAAGCCTGAATAACAGATACAGCAAATGTTATTCTCTCTCTGTTTGCAATATCGCAGGATCCACCAAGGTGAATGAAGGATCGGTTACAACGCTGTTGGCGAAATGGTGCCCGTCCTTGAACATGGGCCGATTCTTCCAGACAAACGTGCACTTACTGGAACACAGCGCCGGCCCGGGATCAAACAGGTTCGCATTTGCCGATGTCGCCATCTGCGTCAGTGCGTCCCTGCTGAATCCAACACTGGCATCGTAGTCTGCCAAGTCCAAGATTGGCAATCCTACAGGTTCTCTAGAGAGAAAGGCTTGCTTGTAGAGATCCGCGGCAGTCACATCGCGCATTTCGGGGTATGGCAAAACGACTGAAACAGTAATGTCCTTAGCCGTCAGCGAACGCAGTGCCATGCCCAGATCCGTCAAACTTTTCGACACGGCGCTCTCGAATTCAGCTTTATCCTTGACGGGGCTGCAGCCGGTTCCGGACTGAACACAGACCTCTTTGGGCACCGGCGAATCCAAAGACCCATCCAGATAAATTCTCCAAGCGGCGATGAGCACAATGTGGTTGTACGCGCCCGTTGCTGCCTCTTCCAGCGCGGCCTTTGTGAAAGATGCACAGTGCATCCCCGGCTGGTTCCTGCCCATTCCAGGCAGAGGAGGGCAACCCACATTGTACAGGAAGGTCAACTGCGTTTCTGGCGGTGTTTGGTTTGCATATCGAGCAATGTATTGTTCGGCGTGAGAATCGCCGATTACGAGGATTTTACGCTCGCCTTGTCCTATCGTGCAGCGCTTGCCAGCGTCGAAGGCTGTCAAAGGCGTGGGGCAGGCAGCCCCGCCTTTCCAGTCGCTCGACACCTCTCTGAGCGCAACCAGTTCTTGGTACTTGGCGGGTGATGCGCCGGCCGTGCGCACCTTTTCAAGCTGCGACGTACTGGCGCCTGCGATCGCGAACGCCGCACAGCAGGCCAATGCCAAGCCCAAAGACGCAAGGGTCAGCCGCCGTTTCTCGATCAACTGGCGCATCCGCTGTTCGACCAGACCATAAGACGCTGCTCCTGCTGCGATGGACAGCGAAAATCCTCCGGCAAGCATGGCGTAGGAATTTGCCAGATCGAAGTACTTTAGAAACACGATGATCGGCCAATGCCAAAGATATATGCTGTAAGACCACAGGCCGAGTGTCTGAGCAGGTTTGAAATTCCAGAAGTTCAGGTGATTGGATGCGGCGGCTATGATTAAAGCCGTGCCCATCACCGGCAAAAGCGTGAGCGCAGAAGGCCATGCCATCTGGGTGTCGAAGGCAAAAACACTAACGGCAAGCAAGCACAGGCCGATGCCGGTGAGCAGATTACGGATCGTGTTACTGCCGATGTCCCTTGGCAGCAATGCTATGCATCCACCTGCGGTGAGTTCCCACGCCCGCGTTGGCAGGAAGAAGAAGCCGACCTGGAGAAATTGCCGCGATTGCATGCAAAACACCACGCAAAAGGCGAACAACAAGACGGTTGATATGAGGAATACCGAAAACCGACGTTTCCATAGAACCGGCATACGCTTCATCGCGATCATGACGAAGGGGAAGAGCAGATAGAACTGCCACTCCACCGAAAGCGACCAGGTGTGGAGCAGCCAGTTGCTGTCAGAGGCGCCCGCAAAATAGCTGTTCTGGAACCCGTACGCCATATTCGACACGAATAGCAGCGAATAGAGCGAGTTCATGAACATCTGTTCGGCAGTCAGTGGATCGACAATGAGCAGACCGACAGCGACAACCGCCAGTAGCATTGCAAGCAAGGCGGGGACGATTCGAAAATACCGCGCTCGCAGGAACTGCAATATGCTGAAGTTGCCGGTAGTCAGGCCCCTGTCAACGATACCCGTCATCAGAAAACCCGAGATAACGAAGAATATGTCGACACCGACATATCCGCCGTAAAGGGGCAAACCAAAGTGGTAGGCGACGACAGAGATCACCGCAATTGCCCGCAGGGCGTTGATGTCTGCCCTAAACCGTCCCGCGGCGCCAGATGAGTGCTGGGCTGCTTCCACTCGCAAGTTCATTCCTTATCCAAGCTCCGACGGCGATAGACCCTGTATGATTAAGGCGATAACTGTTCGCTGGTGCAACATCAAACCAGAAATGTGTTTTTGGTTACGAAGGGTGCTGGTCAGACCAGATGACGGACGAATGGCAGCCGCTTCATAATGCCGGCGATTGTAAGGCTGATCGCAACCGTCGCGATCGCCACGAAGAGAGCAACGACGGGCCCACGATCAACGATGACGTGAGCTGCAAACTTGAGGACGAGAAGGTGCACGAGGTACGCACCTAATGTGAGCGATCCCAAATTCGCGAGATGACCAGGCCGTATGTTAAGCTGAGCAAAAAAGGCAAATACACCAATGGCAAAGGGCACTGTTCCGAACGAGAAATCGTGCCCCATGGGAAAGCGGTCATTCACAAAGTAGCCCTCGAACACATGAAGCGCATAACCCAGGCAGACCAGCGCAAGGGTGGAGGCTGCGCCGAATGTCCACCCACGCTTTGCAAGTGTGTAGCCCGCAGCAAGAAAGAAGGGCGCAAAGAAAAGCCCGTTCCGATAGAAAACATTCTGAAGGGACAGATGGAACAGATGTGCATATGTGCCCAGCATGATGCCGCATACCAGAAGGCCGACGCTAATCCACAAAAACCTGAAATATCCGAGCAGCCGAATTCCAAACAGACTTAGCGCTGTCCCGATGAAGAGCGCGGGCAGAAACCAGAGGTGCATGCCGGGTCCGCCGCTCAATGGGATGAGCAGATTGCCGAGCGCACTGCGGTAATAGCTTCGCGGATAGAGGAGTTCGCTGTACTCGAGAACCAGGTACAACGCTACCCAGAAGATCATGGGTATTCCGAGGCGCCACGCCAGATTAATGAGTTGCAGCGCTGGCGATTCGAAGGATTTATCTTTCCAGAAGTAGCCAGAAATCATGAAGAATAGAGGCACCGCGAATCTGGACGCCTCGTCCGTGAGAAAGCCAGCCATTTCTGCATTGCCCCAGAATCCCAGGGCATTTACATGGATCACAACCACGAAGATAAAAGCAACGACCCGGCCGAATTCAATTCCTGCATGCCGCATGCCGCTCTCCGCTGACTGTCTCTTTGCTGCAATGCGAATGAGCACGATGCTGATTAAAGGTCAATCAGCGGCGCAGGATGCGATTTGACTGTGGTTGATCGGTGTTGGAGGCAGCCAGAAAGAGAAATGGCAGGCCTTGTAGATCGGCCTGCTATTCCGAGCATTGGTTAGGCCTCACTTGAGGATGTCAGTACCTATCGACGCCAGGCTGGCCGCAGAGATCTTCGCGTTGATGACCTTCAACGCCGGTGGCAACAGATGCAGGTTGTCGTCCTTGTAGTTGCCGCAAGTATAAGCATTCTCCTTGAAGCAAGCGAGTGTATTCGAGGGAAGCGGTGCCCGGCCGTACTGGTTGCAGGTCATCTCACGGTCGCTGAGCAAGACCGGAAACACATTGTTGCCGGCGACCTTGGAGATCCTCTCATTGAGGAGCAGACGCTCTTTGTCGAACTGAAGGAAATCCGCACCGCGCGGCGGAACCGTCACCAGAAAGATCGGGGCCTTCGCCCAAATTTCTCTCGTCTTTTTGATAACTGCCTCAAGCCCAGCAAATGTTCCGCAGGCGTCCATACCTCCGTCCGAAAGATTGTTTGTGCCCAGAAGGATTACAATGCCTTTCGGCGAATGGCTCAACTGCGTCGGGATTTGCTCAAGGCGCCACAGTGCGTGTTGGGTGCGATCACTCCCGACGGAAAAATTGAAGACTTCTTTGTTCGGCAAGCCAGCCTTCAGTTCTTTATCTAGCAGCATCAGGAGGGAGTCCCCGATAAAAACCAAATCTGGATTACTCGGCATTTTTTCGATCAGGGTCTTTGTGATCTTCATTCCGCTGATCACATAGGGTGGCACTGGGGTTGTCGCCTGCTCAACAGCAAAATCGAAACATTTCTCATTCGCCAATGCGCTTGTGCCGACGACCGTCGCAAGAATCGCGCCGAGAACGCATGATGATAGCTTTTTCATGGTATCTCCTTTCGTTACCGCGGCATTTATAGGGGCAGTTGGATGCTGTGGCCATGACGGAGTTTTGAAAATTAGAGTGCATCCGGGCTTGAAGGCGATTGACCTGCCCCTGAGAATTTCCTCCGGAGTTGATTAGAGTCCGGTCCATTGAGGACGGATGAATGAAGAAGCAGAGATTTACGGAAGAACAGATCATCGCTGTGCTGGAGGAGCAGGAGGCTGGCGCGAAAGCGGCTGATCTCTGCCGTAATCACGGGATTTCCGAGGCGACAATTTATAACTGGAAGGCCAAATATGGCGGCATGGAGGTCTCCGAAGCGAAGCGGCTGAAGGCGCTTGAGGAGGAGAACGCCAAGCTGAAGAAACTGCTGGCCGAGCAGATGCTGGATGTAGCCGCGCTCCGCGAGCTTCTCGCAAAAAAATGGTAGGGCCTGCCGCCAAGCGTGACGCCGTCGCGCATCTGAAGGCCGTCATGGGCCTGTCGGAGCGTAAGCCCACGGTGAGTGCCGCCTTGTTCGGTGATGGCGAACATTGGAAGTCCTAGTGCAAACGCTAGGAGTAGTCCTATGACCAAGCATCCGATTGAAGTGATCACGTCTGTCGAGCGCCGCCGGCGATGGTCTCGCGAGGACAAAGAGCGGCTTGTTGCAGCCTGCCTTGAGCCTGGCGCGGTTCTTTCCGAGATTGCGCGATCGGCCGGCATCCATGTGAGCCAGCTATTTCGGTGGCGCAAGGAACTCTGCCGGATCGAGCAGCCCCCTACGCAGGTATCGAGCACCTTGGTGCCCGTGATCGTTTCGGAAGACGCGTCGTCAGCAGCTCAATCCGCTGCCTCAGAGTTGCCGGCCCCATCGCAACCGCGCCGGAAGCGCAGCGATGTGACGATTGATCTGGGCCGCGGTCGGCGTGTTCGGGTGGACAGCGACATCGATACGGAGGCGCTCGGTCGCATTCTCGATTGTGTGCTGGGACGGCGATGATACCGGTTCCTGTTGGCGTGAAGGTCTGGTTGGCGACAGGCCATACCGACATGCGAAAGGGCTTCCCCGGTCTATCGTTGATGGTGCAGGAGACGCTGAAGCGCGATCCGATGTGCGGTCATCTGTTTGTGTTCCGCGGCCGCGGCGGCGGCCTGATCAAGGTGATTTGGCATGATGGCCAGGGAGCCTGTCTGTTTACGAAGAAGCTGGAGCGCGGTCGTTTCATCTGGCCATCAGCGGCCGATGGAACGGTGGTGATCACACCGGCACAACTCGGATATCTGTTGGAAGGCATCGACTGGCGGATGCCGCAAAAGACCTGGCGGCCGACGGCGGCAGGGTGAGCGAAAGCACTGGATTGGCGGGGTCGAATATGATTCCATCTCGCCGTGAACACCAACGCCGAGCAGCATCCCGACGACCTTGCTAGTGCACTCGCACTGCTTGCCCAAGAGCGCGCGCGGCGTGTTGCTGCCGAAGCAGAAGCTGCCAGCGCGAAGGCGCTCGTGTCGCATTCCGAGGCGCTGATCGCGCGGTTGAAGTTGGAGATCGAGAAGGTTCGCCGCGAGCTTTACGGCAGTCGCTCGGAGCGCAAGGCGCGGCTTCTCGCGCAGATGGAACTGCAGCTTGAGGAGCTGGAGGCTGATGCCGGCGAAGATGAACTGGCCGCAGAGATCGCAGCCAGTGCCTCGACAGTCAGGGCCTTCGAGCGCAGGCGTCCGTCACGCAAGCCCTTTCCTGAACATCTGCCGCGCGAACGTGTTGTTATCGCCGCCCCAGCCAGTTGCCCCTGCTGCGGCTCGGCAAAGCTGTCGAAGCTCGGCGAAGATGTCACCGAGACCCTGGAGGTCATCCCGCGTCAGTGGAAGGTCATTCAGACCGTGCGGGAGAAGTTCTCCTGCCGCGAATGCGAGAAGATCACCTAGCCGCCAGCACCCTTCCATGTGACACCCCGCGGCTTTGCCGGCCCGAACCTTCTGGCGATGATCCTGTTCGAGAAGTTCGCCCAGCATCAGCCGCTCAATCGTCAGAGCGAGCGCTATGCCCGAGAGGGGATCGACCTCAGCCTGTCGACGCTTGCCGATCAGGTCGGCGCGTGTGCCGCGGCCCTCAAGCCAATCCATTCGTTGATCGAGGCCCATGTCCTGGCGGCCGAGCGGCTGCATGGCGACGACACGACCGTGCCGATCCTGGCAAAGGGAAAGACCGATACCGGTCGCATCTGGACTTACGTTCGGGACGATCGGCCGTTCGGCGGACTGGATAAGCAAAAATTGGCACCGCCCGCCGCCCTCTACTATGCCTCGCGGGACCGGCGGCAGGAGCATCCCGAGCGCCACCTGAAGACCTTCACCGGCATTTTGCGGGCGGATGCCTATGGCGGCTATAACCCGCTGTTCAAGATAGACCGCGATCCCGCGCCTCTGACGCAGGCGCTGTGCTGGGCACATGCACGCCGCAAGTTCTTCGTGCTGGCTGATATTGCCACGAACGCCAAACGTGGCAGCAAGGCTGCGCCGATCTCGCCGATGGCGCTGGAGGCCGTCCAACGGATCGACACCCTGTTCGACATCGAACGGGAGATCAACGGTCTTGCCGCCGAGCAGCGCCTGGCCCACCGCCGCAAAGATAGTCAACCACTCGCCGAAGAGCTGCATGATTGGCTCAAAACCGAGCGGGCAAAGCTATCGCGCAGTTCTCCCGTCGCCAAGGCAATCGACTACATGCTCAAGCGCTGGGATGGCTTCACATCCTTTCTCGACGATGGCCGGATTTGCCTGACGAACAACGCCGCCGAACGCGCGCTCAGAGGGTTTGCGCTCGGCAGGAAGTCATGGCTGTTTGCCAGTTCGTATCGTGGCGCTGAGCGTGCCGCCTTCATGGCTACGCTGATTATGAGCGCCAAGCTCAATGACATCGATCCACAGGCCTGGCTTGCCGACGTTCTCGCCAACATTGCCGACACGCCGATCAGCAGGCTGGAGCAATTGCTGCCGTGGAACTGGACGCCGGCACAGGCACCCATGGCATTGGCATCATGACCTCCAGCGAACGCATCGCCCGGCTGCACATCAAACTCGATCATATCGAGCCAGCCATATGGCGCAGGGTCGAGGTCCCGATCACTACCAGCCTGAAGGGGCTGCACGACGTCATCCAGGCCGTCATGCTGTTTGAGGATTATCACCTCTTCGAGTTCGATGCCGGCGGCAAACGTTATGCCGTTCCTGATCCCGAATGGGACATGGGTCGCGAGACCTATGCCGCTCGCAACGTCAGGATCGGCGCTCTGGTGGATCCCGGCATAACCACCTTCAACTATACCTATGACTTCGGCGACGACTGGCGGCATTCGATCACTGTCGAGGCCGTCATGGACGCCGACCCAGCAATCGAATATCTGCACTTCGTCGACGGCGACCGGCGCGCGCCGCCGGAAGATGTTGGCGGCTTGCCCGGCTTCGAGGACTTCCTCAACGTCATGACAAAGCCTCGACATGCGCAACACCGCGAAGTCGTGGAATGGTATGGCGGTCGCTTCGAGCCGGACGATATTGGCGTCGACACGATCAATGATCGGATCGCCAAACTTGCGCGACGTCGAACCCTTGGAAAAGCTGGCTTCGCAAAGAGCCGGAACAGCCGCCACTGACGGAAAACCAGCCCATCCGCGGTCCACGCCGGATGCTTACGAGTTTGGACGCGTTCAGCGCGCTCCAGCGCGAAGCGAAGCCTTTTAGCGCCTGGGACCAGATGGCCGCGCTAAACATCTGACAGGAGATGAAGGATGCGACAAACCCAAAAGACCCGGAAAGCTGCACCGAAAAACTGTTCCGGCAGCGCTGACCGCATCCATCGCAAGCCATTGAAATACAACGATTTATAGGAAATGGCTGGGGCGCCAGGATTCGAACCTGGGAATGGCGGTACCAAAAACCGCTGCCTTACCGCTTGGCGACGCCCCAAAGGGCCGGTGGGACCGGCGGGGTGGTGATTAGCAAAGGTGGCGGGGGGCGGCAATCGGTTTTCGTGGGGAATCTCGGGAAAAATCGATGTCGGGTGAGCGGCGGCCAAGATGCGGTGCGGCGGTGGCAAGGGTGCGGTGGGGATGCGGTGGGAATGCGCTCGGGCTGCGGCGGGGGGTGCGGCAGGCCGGTGGCAAGCGCGACGGCGTGGCGGGGGCGGGTCAGATGGGGTGGAACAATCGGGGGCGGTCGGGGGTTCTTTCCGCGAACCCTGACGCACATTTGCTTTCCCCCTCCACTCAAAAGGACTGACCGATGACCTCGATTTCTTCCGCACGCATTCTCATTCTCGCCACGGATGGCTATGAGCGCTCCGAGCTGCGCGTGCCGCTCGACCAGCTGAAGGGCAAGGGCGCCAAGGTGTCGATCGCTTCGCTGAAGATGGAGCCGATCAAGAGCTGGGACGACAAGAACTGGGGCGACACGGTCGATGTGGACCTCACCGTCGGCGAGGTGAACGTGGCCGACTATGACGCGCTGGTCATCCCGGGCGGCCAGATCAATCCCGATATCCTGCGCAAGGAAGAGGCCGCCGTCGCCGTTGTGCGCAACTTCCTTTCGGCCGGCAAGGTCGTTGCCGCGATCTGCCACGGCCCCTGGCTGCTGGTGGAGGCCGATGCCCTGAAGGGGCGCAAGGCCACGTCCTTCGCCTCGATCAAGACCGACCTCAAAAATGCCGGCGCCGAATGGCACGACAAGGAAGTCGTGACCGACAAGGGCATCATCACCTCGCGTTCGCCGGAGGATCTCGATGCCTTCGTGGCGAAGATCGTCGAAGAGGTCGAGGAAGGCCGCCACGATCGCAAGGCCGCGTAAGCCTTCGCGATCCCTTTTAAGCCTTTGCGATCCCTTTAAAGAAAGCCGCCCCGTCTTTGCAGGGGGCGGCTTTCCTGCGTTGCGGGCGCGACCTTGAACGGCAGGCCGCACAAGGGGGGTGGGGGCCGGGGTGTTGCCATCCGGGCCGATGTTCCGATGATTTCGCTTTACGACCCGGTCCCCGCGCGGGATATGTCGGAAAGTGATATGACAGGAGGTCCCGCATGTCCCGTTTTAAGGCCCGCCCGCCGGCCGAGCCGACCGTGCTTATCGATGATGCCGTGGTGCGCGTTACCCGCTGGGATTTTGTGCCCGGCGCCGATACGGGCCATCACGTGCATGGCATGGGCTATGTGGTGGTGCCGATGACCGATTGTCAGTTCCTGATCGAGGAAGAGGACGGGGCGCGCACGGTCGACGTGAAGGCCGGCGCTGTCTACCGGCGCGAGGCGGGCGTGGCGCACAATGTGGTCAATCGCGGCGATACGCCGATGAGCTTCATCGAGATCGAGTACAAGTGAGCAGCGAAAGCCCGGATTTCGACCTTGCCTTCGAGCCGCGCCATGGCACGGCGATTTCCGTCGCGCCCGGCGTGCAGCGGTTGACGGCGGGCAATGCCAGCCCCTTCACCTTTCATGGCACCAACAGCTACATCGTCGGCGACCGCTCCGTCGCGGTGATCGATCCCGGCCCGGAGGACGAGGCGCATTTTCAGGCGCTGCTCGCGGCGCTTGCCGGGCGCACGGTCACGCATATCGCCGTTTCCCACACGCATCGCGACCATGCGCCGCTGGCGCGCCGGCTGCAGGCGGCAAAGGGCGGTCTGATCGTGGCAGAGGGGCCGCACCGGCCGGCGCGGCCGCTGTTTGCGGGCGAGATCAACCCCTTTGCCGAAAGCTCGGACATGGATTTCGTACCCGATCTGGCGCTCGCCGACGGGGAACGGATCGAGGGTGACGGCTGGGCGCTTTCGGCCATTGCGACGCCCGGCCATACGGCGAACCACCTCTCCTTCGCGCTTCAGACGGCGGCGGGGGACGAGACCGGCATCGTCTTCTCCGCCGATCACGTCATGGCATGGGCAACGACGATCGTCGCGCCGCCGGATGGCGCCATGGCCGACTACATGGCTTCGCTCGATGTCATGCTGGCGCGGGACGACCGGCTGTTTTTGCCCGGCCATGGCGGACCGGTGACGAACCCCGCCCCCTTCCTGCGCGGGCTGAAAGCGCATCGGCGCATGCGCGAACGGGCCGTGCTGGAGCGCGTGAAGGCGGGCGACGAGACCATCCCTGCCATGGTCAAGGTCATCTATGCCTCCACCGATCCACGATTGCACGGGGCGGCGGCGCTCTCGGTGCTGGCGCATCTCGAAGACCTCGTGGCGCGCGGCGCTGTGGTGAGCGACGGGCCGCCGGCGCTCTCCGGCCGGTATGCCATCTCCTGATCGGCCCGCCGCTCTCCGGCGCACCGGCAGTCCCCAGGGATTTTGCGGAGGGGGTCTGGAACACGCGCCGGCGGGCGCGGCGCAAAGGTCAGCAGGCGAACGACGTCCATGAGGACGTTCGCGAAGGGGAACATGGGTCTCTCCGTGGGGCTCGGGCGCCGGATGTCCGATGTGCTTTTCGGTTTCGGCAGCGTCTTGATGGCTGCATCTGACACGGCTTGCGCTCTGCCCACAAACGAGCTTATCGTCGGCCTCCCATGACATGAGGTTATGCGATCCATGAAGCGCGGACGGCTGCCGCTGACGGCACTCAGAAGTTTCGAGGCGGCGGCGCGGCGGCTGTCCTTCACGCTGGCGGCGCAGGATCTTTTCGTTTCGCAGGCGGCGATCAGCCGGCAGGTGCGCGAGCTGGAGATGCTGGTGGGCCAGCCGCTGTTTTCCCGCGGGCACCGCTCGATTGCGCTGACCGAGGCCGGCGAGCGGCTGATGGCGGTGGTCGGCCCCTCCTTCGACGCGATGGATGCGGCGCTGGAGGCGCTGGCGGCAGCACAGGGGCCGGTGGCGCTCTCGGTCAGCAGCGACCCCACCTTTGCGGCCTGCTGGCTGGTGCCGCAGCTTGCCGATTTCTGCGCACGCCATCCCATCATCGAGGTGACCATCGATGCCGATCCGCGGCTGGTGACCTTCCGGCGCGGCGAGCCGGAGCTTGCGGTGCGCTTCAGCGAAAGCCGCGATGCGTGGCCGGGCGCCGAGGCACGGCTGCTGCACGGCGAGGCACTGACGCCGCTGGTGCCCGTCGGCCTTGCCACGGACGGCCTGACGCCCGCCCATCTTGCCCGCCAGACGCTGCTGCATGCCGACAACCGCACCGACTGGGCGCGCTGGTTTGCAGCGGCCGGGGATGGCGGCGCGGGCGAGGCATTCTCCACCCCGCTGGATCGCGGCACGGTCTATGCCGATACGTCGCTGGCGCTGCAGGCGGCCGGGCTCGGACAGGGCGTGGCGCTGGCCGACCGGCTGCTGGCCGCCGATGCGATTGCGCAGGGCAAGGTTGCCAGCCCCTTTGCAACGAGCGTGCCGGGCGGGCGCTATTTTCTGATGGCGCGCCGTTTTGCGCAGCTTTCGCCGGCGGCCGAGGCGTTTGCGGCGTGGATCATGCAGCGGTTTTCACCCGTCACGTGAACTGGCCGTGTCAACTGCCGGCAATGCCCAGCAGTTCCGCATCCAGCGCGCGCAGAAAGTGCTCGGCATAGGCGGCACCCAGGCCAAGATCGTGGCTGCCATAGCGCGAGACGACGCGGATATCGACGGAGGTCGTCTCCGCCTCCTCGCGCAGGCGGATGGCAACATCGAAGCCAAAACCGGCGATCGGCGTCTTCCAGGTCCCCTGCAAGAGGATATCGCCCGGCCGTCCGGCCAGCGCCACGGCGGCGAGATCGACCGGCGCGGCCGGCTCGGGGCGGGCCAGCGGCACCGGCACATCATCCGGGACAGCGTCACCCGCTTCGGCATTGGCTGGCGCATCACGGCGCTCTTCGACCGGCGGGGTGTCCGGCTCCAGCGCCTCCAGGCCGCGATCGGCAGTGATCGTCAGGTTTTCGGCCGCCGCCACGGTCTTCACGCCCTCCAGAACCCGGTCGAGCGCGCCGTCATAGCGTCGTCCGGTGAGGGCCGGATAGGCGACGATCTGCGCCTCGCGGTCGAGCGCGCTCACGGTGGCTGGGCGGTTCAGCCACAGCTGGTCGGCGACGGGCGCCGAGATGAAGAGGGGCGGATCCAGCGTGTCGCTGGTGACATCGTGGAGCGCCGGGCGGGTGAAATAGAGCGAGAGCCCATAGCCGAGCGCGCCGAGCGGCAGGGCAGCAAAGACCAGCGCCCCCATGGCCGCGAGCCCCCCGACCGCCGCTATGCGCCAGAGATTGACGAGGCCGGCAAGGGCAAGCGCGACGGCGACCAGCGCAAACAGGCCGGACAGAAGCGCCAGCGCTACGAATTGCGGCGTGGCCAGCGGCCCGAAGCGGTGGGCGGCCAGGGACATGAGGAACAGCACCGCGGCCAGTTGCGCAAGACGCAAGGCGAGCGCGGCGGCGCGCGAGACGGGGCGCTCGTAGCGGATCATCATCGCGGGTCCGGTTCACTCCCTGCCTGCCGTTTTGGCCAGCCTAGCCTATCGAGCCGGAAACGGAAACGGGTTTCGGCCGGAGGGCAACGGGGAAATTCAAGGGGTTAGGCTTCGCGGTTTGTGGGGGCGTGGGGCTCGGCCGCGTGGAAGTTGGCGGGGAATGGTGACGGCAGCGGCAAGCAAGCCCCCTCATCTGCCTGCCGGCATCTTCTCCCCGCGGGGAGAAGAGCGGGTCTGGCGGGCGCATCGCCAGAAACCCTTCTCCCCTCGGGGAGAAGGTGCCCGAAAGGGCGGATGAGGGGGCAGCGCGATCGAGGCGGCGAGAGGGGAATTGTAGGCGAGATCATCGCGCCGAACCAGACACCCGCCCCCTCATCTGCCTGCCGGCATCTTCTCCCCGAGGGGAGAAGAGCGGGTCTGGCGGGCGCATCGCCAGAAACCCTTCTCCCCTTGGGGAGAAGGTGCCCGAAAGGGCGGATGAGGGGGCAGCGCGATCGAGGCGGCGAGAGGGGAATTGTAGGCGAGATCATCGCGCCGAACCAGACACCCGCCCCCTCATCTGCCTGCCGGCATCTTCTCCCCGAGGGGAGAAGAGCGGGTCTGGCGGGCGCATCGCCAGAAACCCTTCTCCCCTCGGGGACAAGGTGCCCGAAAGGGCGGATGAGGGGGCAGCGCGCCTTGCCACACAGCCCTCCCCTTGCGGACATAGCCTCCGCCGTAAAAACGCCATGCTCGTTAACGAGCTTTGCTCCATCGGGGGAACAATCAAGCCGAACGGGCGGAACCGCTGGGGCGGTCGCAGCGTTTGGCCGTCAACATGGAGCAAGACATGCTGGCTACCCCTCAGGCATCCCCCGCCAATACCGCCGCCAACCCAGCCGCCTCCGGCGCCGTTGCGAAAAGCCCCTCCCCGCAGGCGGCCGTGCGCATGCCGGTTGCAGCCGAGCCGCAGCTGAAGATGGATCTGATCGCCTTCGAACTGGCGCTGGACGGGTTCAGCGGTGGCGGGGCAGAGGCCTTTGTCGCACATGTGCGCCGGGCGCTGCCGATCGGCGGTGCGTTCCTGTTCGACCTGCCCGCCTCCGGCCTCATTGCCGGCTGCATGCGCATCGCGGTGGTCAGGGTCGGCGGCGAGGCGGAAACATTGTTCGTCTGCCTCGAAGAGGACGGTCTCACCATCCGCACCCTCTCGCCCGGCCCCGAGACGGCGGGGCTCGCCCGGTTCGCGGATGCGTTTCTGGATGTGATCGGACAAATCTGAGGCCGGGCGCCGCGACGGCTCTCCGGGGGCGGGCGGCGCATCGATCGTGACCTTGCTGATTCTTGCCGTCATACCGGCCTCGATCCGGGATCCAGCCTGCGCGCGTCTGCGTGTCGAAAAAATCTCTCAACCCAACGACTTGGGCTGCCTGGATGCCGGATCGAGTGCGCCATGACGGGCGCTGAGGCGCCTGAAACCCACCAACGCGCGCGAGTGCCTCCGTGGCCTCCCCCTACCCCTTCGGTCGGCCGTTGATGGCGGCCTGTGCGGCGGCGAGGCGGGCGATCGGGACGCGGAAGGGGGAGCAGGAGACGTAATCGAGACCCGTCTCCTCGCAGAAGCGGATGGAGGTCGGATCACCGCCATGTTCGCCGCAGATGCCGAGCTTGAGGCCGGACTTGGTGCGCCGGCCGCGCTCGGCGGCGATGCGGATCATTTCGCCGACGCCATCGAAATCGATAGAGACGAAGGGATCATTCTTGATGATGCCCTTGGCGATGTAGGTCGCGAGGAATTGCGGCGCATCATCGCGCGAGATGCCGAAGACGGTCTGCGTCAGATCGTTGGTGCCGAAGGAGAAGAAATCGGCGACTTCGGCGATGGAATGGGCACGAAGCGCCGCACGCGGCAGCTCGATCATCGTTCCCACGAGGTAGTCGATGGCGATGCCGCTTTCGCCGATGACCTTTTCGGCCACGTCGGCGATGCGCGACTTGACGTAGTCCAGCTCGGCGCGCAGGCCGACGAGCGGCACCATGATCTCCGGCACCACGGCCGCGCCCGTCTCGCGGGCGGCCTCCACGGCGGCCTCGAAGATGGCACGGGCCTGCATCTCCACGATCTCCGGATGGGAGATGGCGAGGCGGCAGCCGCGATGGCCGAGCATGGGGTTGAACTCGTGCAGCGCATCGACCCGCTGGCGCAGGTCGCCGGCCGACAGGCCGAGCCGGGCCGAGACATCCTCGATTTCAGCATCCGTCTTCGGCAGGAATTCGTGCAGCGGCGGGTCGAGCAGGCGGATCGTCACCGGCAGGCCGTGCATGATGGTGAAGAGTTCGAGGAAATCCGAACGCTGCATGGGCAGGAGCTTGTCGAGCGCGGCGCGGCGGCCCGTTTCGTCGGCGGCGAGGATCATCTCGCGCATGACGTTGATGCGGTCGCCCTCGAAGAACATGTGTTCGGTGCGGCACAGGCCAATGCCCTCGGCGCCGAAGGAGCGGGCGGCGCGCGCATCGTTCGGCGTCTCGCAATTGGTGCGCACCGTCATGCGGCGGTTGGCATCGGCCCATTCCATGATCTTGCCGAAATCGCCCGAAAGCTCCGGCTGCAGCATGGGGATTTCGCCCTTCAGCACCTGGCCGGATGAGCCGTCGATGGTGATGACGTCGCCCTTCGACAGGACGACGCCGGCGCCGATCAGCTTTTCATTGCGCAGGTCGACACGCAGATTGCCGGCGCCGGACACGCAGGGGATGCCCATGCCGCGCGCCACGACGGCGGCGTGGCTCGTCATGCCGCCGCGCGAGGTGAGGATTCCTTCGGCGGCATGCATGCCGTGAATATCTTCCGGGCTCGTTTCGACGCGCACGAGAATGATCTTGCGCCCTTCCTTCTCGGCGGCCACGGCCTCGTCCGAGGTGAAGACGATCTCGCCGGTGGCGGCGCCGGGCGAGGCCGGCAGGCCGGAGCCGATGATGTCGCGCCGCGCGCGCGGATCGATGGTCGGGTGCAGCAGTTGGTCGAGCGAAGCGGGATCGATGCGGGTGACCGCTTCCTCGCAGCTGATCAGGCCGCTTTCGGCCATGTCGACGGCGATGCGCAGGGCGGCGCGGGCGGTGCGCTTGCCGGACCTCGTCTGCAGCATCCACAGCTTGCCGCGCTCGATGGTGAATTCCATGTCCTGCATGTCGCGGTAGTGCCGCTCCAGCCGATCGCAAATGTCGCGGAATTCGGCAAAGGCCTCCGGCATCAGCTTTTCGAGCGAGGGGCGGTCGGAACCCGACGCGATGCGCGCGGCTTCGGTGATGTCCTGCGGGGTGCGGATACCGGCCACGACATCCTCGCCCTGCGCGTTGACGAGGAACTCGCCGTAAAGCTCATGGGCGCCGGTCGAGGGATTTCGGGTGAAGGCAACGCCGGTGGCCGAGGAATTGCCGAGATTGCCGAAGACCATGGCCTGCACGTTGACCGCCGTGCCCCAGTCGGCGGGAATGCCGTGCAACTGGCGATAGGTGACGGCGCGGGCATTGGTCCAGCTGGCAAAGACGGCGCCGATGGCGCCCCACAGCTGCGTTTCGGGGTCCTGCGGGAAGGGAACGCCGAGTTCCTCCTCGATGGTCGTCTTGTAGCGCTCCACGAGGTTCTGCCACTCGCCGGCCGAAAGCTCCGTGTCGTGTTCGAGACCGAGGCGGCCCTTCTCGTCTTCCAGCAGTTCTTCGAAGACCTCGTGATCAAGGCCCATGACGACATCGGCATACATCTGGATGAATCGGCGATAGCTGTCCCAGGCAAAGCGGTCGTCGCCGGCATCATGGCCAAGGCCCTGCACCGAGAGGTCGTTGAGGCCGAGATTGAGGACCGTGTCCATCATGCCCGGCATGGAGGCGCGCGCGCCGGAGCGCACCGACAGAAGCAGCGGACGGCGCTCATCGCCGAACCGGCGTCCGGTGATCTCCTCCATGGCGCGCAAGCCGTCGCGCACCTGGCTTTTCAGGGTGTCCGACAGGGTTCGGCCGCCGGCGAAATAGGCGGCGCAGGCATCCGTGATGATGGTCAGCCCCGGCGGCACCGGCAGGCCGAGCGTCGACATTTCCGCGAGATTGGCGCCCTTGCCTCCCAGCCGCGCCACATCATGCTGGTTTCCCTCGGCCTTTCCCGCGCCAAAGGTGTAAACCCACTTGTCCATTGCTTCACTCTCCACCCGGAAGCACTTCTCCCGGGGGCGAGAATTACAGCATCCCCCCGCGGAAGAAAATCCTTGCTCGCCACTTTCTTGCTGCATTGCGTCATTTCCCTGACGTTTTCGTTGCAGCGCAGCACGGACCGCACCAGACATAGGCGAGACGGCATGAATGTGGGGTGAATGGAGAAACGCAAACCGCCGCGCCTTTTTCACGGGCGCGGCGGCGTTGACATGGCAAAAACAAGGACGTCGCGGTGTCGAAGGCTGCCGCGCGCCCCTCGCCCTCAGTTCTCCTGAACCGATACGCCGCCTTCGCCGATCTTGATCTCGACGCCGTCCGGCTGCTTTTCCTGCTCGTAGGCGTAGTAGGAGAAGCCGGCGACGACGACGATGAGGGCGCCGATGATGAGGTAGAGGGCATTCTTGTTCATGAAATGGGTCCTTCGGGTTCTGTTCACGCAAACCCAGGCCTTTAGGCGATGGATTGCGCGCTCTAGAATGCGGCACCGCAGCAAAAGTTCCATCCGGCCGCACCTCTTGCAGCCGCGCGTTTGCACCGATGTCGGAGCCGCTCCCATCACGGATTGCGATGAACCGTCACTCAAAATGACCTTGGAAAGTGATTGCAGAGGGTGCGCTGCGGCCCACTCTTCGGTACTGGCTTTGCCTGACACTCGTATTCTGGATTCGAACATGACCGTGAACAGCCCTGTTTCCCTGACCGAGATCCCGCACAACAACCTTTACCGGAAGGGCGACGTGTTTGTGCTTTTCGGAGAACTGTTCGGGCGTGGCTATGTCACGGGCCTCCTCGACCAGGCGAAAAAGGCCGGCATGGAGATCATCGGCATCACCGTCGGTCGGCGCGACGAGGCCAACCGCTTGCGCGCGCTGACGCCCGAGGAGCTGGCCGAGGCCGAAGCCAATCTCGGCGGGCGGATCATCAACGTGCCGGCCATGGCCGGTTTCGACCTTGATGCACCTGCCGGCGAGCCGACGCCGACCGACCTGCTCGCGCCGCTGACGCTGGAGACCTGGGAGACGGCCAAGCTCGACTGGGCGCAGATCGAACGCTGCCGCGCGGTGGGTGTGGAGCGCTTCAAGGGCGCGGTTGCCGAGATCATGCGCGAACTCGACGGCATGATCGCCGATGGCAAGAACGTGCATTTTGCCCACACGATGGCCGGCGGCATCCCGAAGGCCAAGGTCTTCCTCGTCATCGCCAACCGAATCTACAAGGGGCGCGGCGCCCGCCACATGTCCTCGCAGGTGCTGCTCGACAGCGACATGGGCAAGCTGATCCTGCAGAATTTCGACGAGGTCTCGGCCAACAGCTTCCGCCACCTGATCGAGGGCAGCGCCGCCATTCGCGCGCGCATCGAAAAGAGCGGCGGACAGGTGCGCTATTCGGCCTACGGCTATCACGGCACCGGCATCCTGATCGGCGACGACTATCGCTGGCAGACCTATACGAACTATACGCAGGGCTATGCGAAGATGAAGCTCGAGGCGATCGCCGAGGAGGCTTTTGCCGCCGGCATCAAGGCGACCGTCTTCAACTGCCCGGAAATCCGCACCAATTCCTCCGATGTCTTTGCCGGTATCGAGCTGCCCCTGCTGCCGCTTCTCAAGGCGCTGAAGAAGGAAAATGGCGGCGCGCGCGCCGAGCGGATCTGGCAGGAGTGCGAGAGCCTTCTGTCGGAGGGCCACAGCATCGACGACGTTTTGAAGGCGATCGCCGATTTCCAGGTCAGCGACGTCATGAAGCCCTTCTACGACTTCAACAACTGGCCGATGCCGAACAGCCAGGGCCAGTCGGACATCACCATCGAGACCTCCAACGCCATCGCGCAGATGCACAAGGACGGCAAGGCGCTGATTTCCGACCGCCTGAGCGCGCTCGTGGTCGAGGCCACCGGTGCCCTGATCTTCGGCGAAGTCGCCAACCCCTCCGGCCCCGTTCTCTGGCTCAACCACGATGTGGTGGCAAAGCAGATCAACGCGGCGAGGTGAGTGCGCCACACTCCCCGTCATGGTCGGGCTTGACCCGACCATCCATAAGGCACTGATATCACTTGTGAATGGATCCTCGGGTCAAGCCCGAGGATGACGGCGGGTTGGGTGTGTGCCCGAAGCGCGACGGAGAAGGCGGGACCCAACGCACGCGCCACGTCGTCCTCGGGCTTGGCCCGTGACATCCTACACGCATCGGCGACCTCAAGGATTGAAGCGCAGCATCTGCGCTTTGCGCGTGGGCACCCGCCTTGTACCCCTCACACCGCCTCGCGCAGCCGCTCCGCCGTCTGGAGGTCGACGCTGACGAGTTGGCTGACGCCCTGTTCGGCCATGGTGACGCCGTAGAGGCGGTTCATGCGGGCCATGGTGATGGGGTTGTGGGTGATGATGACGAAGCGGGTTTCGGTGGAGGCCGCCATTTCGTCCATCAGGTTGCAATAGCGCTCCACATTGTGGTCGTCGAGCGGCGCATCCACCTCGTCCAGCACGCAGATCGGCGCGGGATTGGTGAGGAAGACGGCGAAGATCAGCGCCATGGCGGTCAGCGCCTGCTCGCCGCCGGAGAGCAGCGTCATGGTCTGCGGCTTCTTGCCCGGCGGGCGCGCCAGGATTTCGAGACCGGCTTCGAGCGGATCCTCGCTCTCGATCAGCTGAAGCTCGGCCGTGCCGCCATTGAAGAGGTGGGTGAAGAGGCGCTGGAACTGCACGTTGACGACATCGAAGGCCGCCAGCAGCCGCTCCCTTCCCTCGCGGTTGAGGTTCTGGATGGCGGCGCGCAGCTTGCGGATCGCCTCGATAATGTCTTCCCGCTCGGTGTTGAGCGCGCTCAGACGGTCCGAGAGCTCTTTCTGTTCTTCCTCGGCACGCAGGTTGACGGGGCCGAGGCGCTCGCGCTCCATCTTGAGACGGTCCACCTCGCGCTCGATGTTCCTGAGGTCGGGCAGCGGCGCTTCGGGCGTCAGCCCCGTCAGGCGGATGATCTCCTGCGGGGCGCATTGCACGGTGTCGCGAATGCGGGCCTCGGCCTCGATGCGCTTTTCGCGGCTGGACAGCAGGCGCTCTTCGGCGCGGCCGCGCCGCTCGCGCACCTCTGCAAGTTCGGAAAGGGCAAGCGTCGCAAGGCGGTCGGCCTCGCGCACCCGCGTGTCGGCCTCGGCCAGCCGGTCGCCGGCCTCGCGACGCACGGCCTCGGCTTTCGACAGTTCCGCCATCAAGGCACGGCGCTGGTCCTCGAAGGCGTCGGGGGCGTCGAGCAACTCTTCCAGCTCCTCGCGCGCCTCGGCCTCGCGCTCGCGCAGCGTCTCCACCTGCTCGGCGGCGCTCGCCGCGCGCACTTTCCAGGTCTCGCGCTCAAGGGTGATGGCGGCGATGCGGCGGCGGCGCGCCTCGTTTTCGCGGGCAAGACCGTCATAGGCGGCGCGCGCCTCTGCGACCGCCGCGCGGTCGGTCGCAACTTCGGCGGTCAACACGCGCAGTTGCAGGTCGAGGTCGGTGAGATCAGGCGCATCGGCAAGCGCGGCGGCGGCCTCCTCGGTCTCCTCCGCCAGTTCCTCGGCCTGCGCCTGCGTGCGCGAGAGGGCTTCGGCAGCGACGGCGCGGCGGCGCATCAGGTCACCGGCGGCACGCTCGGCGGCGGCGAGCGCCTCGCGGGCTTCCGTGACGCGGCGTTGCAGAAGGCGCATCTCGTCGCGGGCAAGGCGCAGGCGCTCGTCCTCGCGGCGCACACGTTCGCCGGCGGCGGCCAGTGCCTCCTCCGCCGTCTCGACGCGGGCGCCCGCCTCTTCGATTTCGGCTTCCAGCTCCTTCAGCCGGTTCTTCTGGCCGAGCCGGAGGGCGGCCGCACTCGGCGCGTCGGCGCCGGCCACGTGTCCATCCCAGCGGAAGACGGCGCCGTCGCGGGTGACGAGCACCTGACCGGCAGACAGGGAGCGCTGCAGCCGCGCGGCTTCCGCTTCGTCGGCGACAAGGCCGATCTGGGCCAGCACCCGGGAAAGCTCGGCCGGGCCGCGCACATGGGTGGCGAGCGGGGTGACACCCTCCGGCAGGGCCGGATCGTCCGCGCCATCGCCCGGCATGCGCCAGTGGGCGGGGGCGGCCTCATCTAGCGGCGCTTCGAGGCCATCTCCCAGGGCAGCGCCGAGTGCGGTTTCGAAGCCGCGGTCAACAACGATCGCGTCGACGACGGGCGTTGCAGCCCCCGCACCGGCGACGGCCTCCAGCATGCGGCGGATGGTGCGGGCTTCGGTCTCCAGCGCATTGGCCTCGGCGCGGGCCCGGTCCACCGGCGGACGGGCGGCCGCTTCATCGGCACGGGCAGCGGACAGCGCATCCTCGATGGCACCAAGCGTTTCCTCGGCGGTCTCGATGGCGCCTTCAGCCGCCTCCACCGCCTCGCGGCGCTCCTCGGGATCGGGCATGACGGCGAGCTTTTCGTCGAGGGCCTCGAGATCCGAGCGCTCGGTGGAAAGCTGGCGATCGAGCCGGGCGCGGCGATCGGAAAGGTCGCGCATGCGCCGTTCCACCTGATTGCGCAGCGCCTGCGCCTCGGCGCGCTCGGCGGTGGCAAGCGCCAGGCGCCGTTCGCTTTCGGCGAGCTTCTCGCTGGCTTCGCCCAGCCGCTCCTGCGCCTCGATGGCCGCATCCCCGGCATCGGCGAGGAAATCGGCCAGTTCGGCCTCCTCCCGGTCGAGACGCTCCAGGCTGCCGGCATTGTCGGCGGCCAGACGCTCTTCGCGGCGGATGTCTTCGGCAAGCTGGGCCAGCCGGCGCTGCAACTCGTCGCGGCGCTTGAGGATGCGGCCGGCATCCTCCTCCAGCTGCCGCCCGGCGATCTGCAGACGTTGCAGGGCGGCGGCGGCTTTCGCCTCTTCCTCGCGCAGCTCCGGCAGGCGCAGCGCCACGACCGCCTGGTGCTTGGCCGCATTCATCTGGGCCTGCGCCTTCTCGGCGGTCAGCGACGTGATCTGGTTCAGCTGGCTGTCGGCCTCGGCTTCGGCCTCCTTGGCCTGCATCCAGCGAATGTGCAGCAGGATCGCCTCGTTGCGGCGGATATCGGCCGAGAGCGCCTTGAAGCGATTGGCCTGCCGCGACTGGCGCTTCAGGCTCTCGATCTGGCTTTCGAGCTGGCTCGTGACGTCCTCGAGACGCTCAAGGTTGGTCTCGGCACCGCGCAGGCGCAGCTCCGCCTCGTGGCGGCGCGAATGCAGGCCGGAAATGCCGGCGGCTTCTTCCAGCAGTTGCCGGCGCGCCTGGGGCTTTGCGGCGATCAGCTCGCCGATGCGCCCCTGCCCCACCATGGAGGGCGAGCGGGCGCCGGTGGAGGCATCGGCAAAGAGCAGTTGCACATCTTTGGCGCGGGCTTCCTTGCCGTTGATGCGGTAGACCGAGCCCTGCTCGCGCTCGATGCGGCGCGTTACCTGGATCTCGTCGGCATCGTTGAAGGCGGCAGGCGCGGTGCGGTCGGCATTGTCGAGGAAGAGGCCGACTTCGGCCGTGTTGCGGGCCGGGCGATTGCCGGAGCCGGAGAAGATCACGTCGTCCATGCCCGAGGCGCGCATGTTCTTGTAGGAGTTTTCCCCCATCACCCAGCGCAGCGCCTCGACGAGGTTCGACTTGCCGCAGCCATTCGGCCCGACCACGCCCGTCAGGCCCCGCTCGATGACGAATTCGGCGGGCTCGACGAAGGATTTGAAGCCGAGGAGGCGTAGCTTGGTGAACTTCATGGGCAACACCTAGCAAGCCTTGCGGTGGAAGGCAAAAGGGGCGCGCGGCGGTGGCGGTGGCGCGCCAGCGCATTGCGACGCGCCATCCTCCTCCGCCGTCATGCTCGGGCTTGCCCCGAGCATCCATGCGGCGACCGCTGAGAGTGAGGCGTACATCCTCGGGTCAAGCCCGAGGATGACGGCGCTTCGGGCAATCCGCGTCACACCCTCTTCCCGTCAGCGAGCGGGACAAGGGAAAACCGTCTGCCTTCTTACAGCAGCGCGTCGAAGATGCCGGACATGGCCTCGACGGACATGTCGCCCGAGTATTTCTTGCCGTTGATGAAGAAGGTCGGCGTGGAATTGACGCCAAAATCCTTGTTGCCGCGCTGCATGACGGCGTTGACGTCGTCGAGCAGCTTCTGGTTCGTCAGGCATTCCTCGAAGGTCTGCTGGCTGAAGCCGGCGAGCTTCGACATCTGCAGCAGCGCATCGCGGCCGTTTTCCGCCGTCGCCCATTGCTGCTGCTGCTTGAAGAGCATGGAGACCATCGGGAAATACTGGCCCTCGGGCGCGCAGCGCGCCAGCATGAAGGCGGCCGCCGCGCGCGGATCGAAGGGGAATTCGCGGATGATGAACCGCACCTTGCCCGTGTCGATGTACTTTTCCTTGATCGGCTCGAAGGTGGTGTTGTGGAAATGCGCGCAGTGCGGGCAGGTCATCGACATGTATTCGACGACGGTGATCGGGGCGTCGGCCTTCCCGAGGGCTTCTTCCGGCAGCGGGCCGGGCTCCAGCAGCTTCGTCATGTCCACATCGCCTTCCGGCTGCGGCAGCTCCTGCGCTGTCGCGGAGGTCTGGACCGGATCGATGTCGGCGCCGTCAATGCCGGTCTTGCCGCCGGAGGCATCGGCAGCCTCCTTGTCATTGCAGGCCGCCAGCACGCCGCCGGCAGCGACAAGGGCAATACCACCGAGAAGACGGCGCTTGGTCAGGATGAGGTCGGACATGATCGAGGGTTCCTGCAAAGGTAAGTTCCGAGGTTCCCTGCGATAATACGGCTTTGTTTCGCCAACAAGGCACCCACCGGGGAAAAAGTTCAAACAAATGTGACCTTGTGAGGGCGAAGCGGCAAGACTGTCGTTTCCGGCTGCGCAGGGATTGCAGGGCCGGTGGTAGATCTTCGATAAAACCGAGCGGGTGAAAGTGCTTTCGGTTGAGTGTCACCAGCGTCAGGTCGTGGGCGCGGGCGGTCGCCGCAATGATGATGTCGGGTAGTCCGGGATGGACGCCCTTGGCTTTTGCGGCTTCGCTCATCACCCCCGCAAGCCGGGCGACTGTCGCATTCAAAGGCAGAACACGTTCGCGGTACCCGTCGTCGACGGCCTCCAACCAGTCCAGCAATGCCTGATACCGACCGACTGCGCCGCGACGGGCCAAGGACCGCAGTCCCTGTTCGATTTCAAGAAAGGTCATGGCAGAGAGAAAGAGACGCCCGGCATTGGCCTCCACTCTGAACCAGTCCCGGGCTGGAGCGGAAATGGGTGGCTTATCCGGCGCCAGGCACGACAGGACGTTGGTATCCAGCAGAAAGCCGCTCAAACATCGATATCCCGAACGGGGGTCTGGTCGCGCTCGAACTCGATACCGCCAGGGAAGGCGAGCAGCAAATCGGCAAAGCTTTTCTTCGGCTTTGCCATGGCACGCCTTGCCTCTTCGGCGGCCTCAACGCTCACGAGAACGGCGGCCGGCATTCCATCACGGGTGATCGTCACAAACTCGCCCGCCGCAGCCTCTTCGATCAATTCGGAGAAGCTCGCCTTGGCCGCTTTCAAGCTGACATTTGCCATCGCCGGAACCTCGCTGACTGTCTTTTCGAAATATCGGACGCCGCGGCACATTTGGCAAGCACGGTCGCCCCCCTCACCGCCCCCGCTTCTGCATCACGCCCGTGCCGAGCCGTGTCAGCGCCGCCTTCAGGGCCTCGTTTTCGATACCGTCGGTCATGTCCTTCAGGCGTGCCGCCTTCTCGCCGGTCAGCGGGCGCATGCGCGGGCGGCGGGCGGCGGTGGAAACGGGTTTTTGCACGATGCGCAGGCGGGAGATGGCGGGGAAGCCGAAGAAGCCGTTGATGCGCTGAATGAGTTCGCCCTGCCGGTGAGTGAGGAAAAGCGCGCGCGCGCCTTCGCAGGCGACCGTCAGCACACCCGGCTCGTAGCCGCCATCCGGCTCGCCCTCGGAGATGCGGCGCGGCCACGCGATCTTTTCGGGCCGCGTGCAATCGGCAAAGCTTTCGCCGGCGATCTCGTCCCAGACGCCGATGAGCTCGGTGGAAATGCCGGCGCGGCGGGCGAGCACGGGATCGACGAGACGATTGGCGATCTCGCCGATCTGCGCTGCGCCGCGGGGCCTTCGTCCCGGTTTCCTCGTTTCATTCACGTGGGTCGTTTCCGTGTTTCGGGTGACTGACAGGTTATATAGCGCAGTTTGGGGCGGGGTGTCGTCGGTTGTTTCGCAGACCGCGGCTTAACCCCCTCTGCCCTGCCGGGCATCTCCCCCACATGTGGGGAGATTGGCTGGGGGCGGGGCTTGACGGAACTCGGAAGGCGGAGAAAACCGCTTGCCTTGCGCACGCGTAAGGGATGAGACAGTGCCACATCCGATCTCCCCCTTGCGGAGGAGATGCCCGGCAGGGCACAGGGGGGTGCCGTACGCCACCTGCCGACGTCAGCATCACAGGACCTCAATGCCCGCATCCCCCACCATCGCGTCCGCCCTTCTTTCCTGGTACGACCGGCATCATCGCAGCCTGCCCTGGCGCGTCACGCCGCCGGAGCAGGCGGCGGGTATCAGGGCCGATCCCTACCGCGTCTGGCTGTCGGAGGTGATGCTGCAGCAGACAACGGTGCAGGCGGTGAAGCCCTATTTCGACGCCTTTCTCGCCCGCTGGCCGCGGGTGGAAGATCTGGCGGCGGCGGAGACGGAGAGCGTGATGAAGGCCTGGGCGGGCCTTGGCTATTACGCGCGGGCCCGCAACCTCAAGAAATGTGCAGAGGTGGTGGCCGCCGACCATGGCGGGCGGTTTCCCGATACGGTGGAGGGGCTGAAGACGCTGCCGGGCATCGGGGACTACACGGCCGCCGCCATCGCCGCCATTGCCTTCAACCGGCAGGCCGCGGTGCTGGACGGCAATGTGGAGCGTGTCATCTCGCGCCTTCGCCTCATCGATCAGCCGCTACCGGGCGCCAAGACCGTGATGCGGGCGGCAGTGGCGGAGATCACGCCGGCCGAGCGGCCCGGCGATTTTGCGCAGGCCATGATGGACTTGGGTGCCACGATCTGCACGCCGAAGCGGCCGGCCTGCGCGCTCTGTCCGCTGAACAGCGCCTGCCTGGCGCTCGCAAACGACGATCCGGAGCGTTTTCCGGTCAAGGCGCGCAAGGGTGTGAAGCCGGTGCGCATCGGGGCCGCTTTTGTGGCGGTGGATCAGGACGGCGCGGTGCTCCTGCGCAAGCGGCCGGAGCGCGGCCTGCTCGGCGGCATGACGGAGGTGCCGGGCACGGACTGGCGCGTGGCGGAGGCGCCGGACGACGGCGCGCGGGACGGATTTCTCGCCGACGCCGCCCTGCACGCCGCCCCCTTCCCTGCCGATTGGGAGCCGGCCG
Source organism: Rhizobium sp. RU20A (assembly GCF_900155885.1). GTDB lineage: Bacteria > Pseudomonadota > Alphaproteobacteria > Rhizobiales > Rhizobiaceae > RU20A. The sequence continues at coordinate 217,492 of NZ_FTMB01000006.1, read as the reverse complement.
GCGGCATCGTGCATGTCTTCACCCATTTCGAGCTGCGGCTCTCCGTCTACCGGGTGCGGATCGATGCGCATCCCACAGGGGTAGACGGCTGGTGGGAGCCGGTGGAAAACCTTTCCGGCGAGGCGCTGCCGACTGTCATGAAGAAGGCAATTGCCGCGGCTATACCGACCGCCTTTCCGCCCCGGCGGGGCCGGTGATATCGAAGGCAAGGCGGCGGACGCGATTCGCTACGCCTGCCGGTACCGGCCACGTCACACCGTTCCCGACGCACCGTCCCCGGCGCGTCTCCTGATGAAAGGACTGCCCATGGCTGAGGCCGAGATCCGCCACATCGTTTTCGACATCGGCAAGGTGCTGATCCATTACGATCCCAACCTGCCCTTCTCGCGCATCATCCCCGATGCGGAAGAGCGTGCCTGGTTCTTCGCCAATGTCTGCACCCATGACTGGAACCTCGAACAGGACCGCGGCCGCACCTGGGACGAGGCCGAGGCGCTGCTGCTTGCCGACCACCCGGAGCGCGAGGAGCAGATCCGCGCCTTCCGCCGTCACTGGCACGAGATGGTGCCGCATGCCTATGAGGAGAGCGTTGCGCTGATGCTCGGCTTCATCGAGGAAGGCCGCGACGTGACGATGCTGACCAACTTCGCCTCCGACACCTTCCGGCAGGCGCAGGAGATCTTCCCCTTCCTTAAAGTCCCGCGCGGCGTGACCGTGTCGGGCGACATCGGCCTCATCAAGCCGCAGCGCGAGATCTACGAGACGCATGTGAAGAGTTTTGGCCTCGACCCGGCCCACACGCTCTTCATCGACGACGCCCCCGCCAATGTCGAAGGCGCGAAAGCCGCCGGCTGGCATGCCGTGCTCTTCACCGACCCCGCCGCGCTGCGCGTCGATCTCGCCACCTACGGCCTTCTGAAAACCGAGGAGATGCCCCAGGCATGAGCGACACCCGCGTCTTTTCCTTCGATCCCAAGGCGGCGCTGATCGCCTATCACGCCGCTATCCAGGCCCAGGATTTTGCGGCGATTGCGGCGATGTTCCATGCCGATATCGCCTATGAATCGCCGGGTGTGGGAACGGTAACGGGACGAGACGCGGTCATCGACAGTTTTCGCGCCTATTTCACGGAGTATCCCGACCAGCAGGCCGTTGATGACAAGGTGGAGCGCGTCGCACCGCTCGCCGCCCACGCCGACTGGCGGCTGACGGCCACGAAGCGCTCGACGGGGGAACGCATCGCGCGGGCGGGCGAGGAAGCGGTGTTTTTTGACGAGGACGGGTTGATCGTGCGGGTGATCGTCGCGGATCGGTAGGGACACGTTGACGCTTTCAGGGCTTCGGTTCGAGTTCCTCAAGCCTCTGTTTTCACGTTCGGAATGGATCCTCGGGTCAAGCCCGAGGATGACGGTGGGTGGGGAGACCTCTCGCCTATCGGCGACCTCCGACCAGCGCCGACAGTCGCAATGCGAGTGGCGACGGGCCCGCGATCTCCGTCATTCTCGGCCCCGAGCCGAGGATCCATGGCTACGGGCATGATCGGGGGCCCAGTGCGCGGGAAGACCCGCCCCCCAACGAACCACGTATGACGTGTCTTTCAGAAAAACAGAAAAAGCGCCCGGAGTTGCCTCCGAGCGCTTTCGGCCGTTCCGGGACTGAAGGTACAAGGGACCGGCCCGGCCGTCGGGTCTGGCGGGGAACTGGTTGATCAGTTCAGTTTCGCCAGGCCGTTTCGAATGACTGTCCGCAGATCGTCGATCGGCCGCAGGGATTGGCCGTCGTCGTAGTGCCAGAAAGTCCATCCATTGCAGGCATCAAGGCCTTGGACGCGCGCGCCAAGGCGATGAATCGATCCGGCCTCGCCGCCCGAGGCCAGCGTACCGTCGGCGCGAACGATCGCGCTGTAGCGGCGCCGCGCATCCGTCAGCACGGTGCCGGGGCGGATGAGGCCGCTTTCGACCAGGGTGTTGAAGGCGACGCGGGGTTCGGCCTTCTTGCCGGTCATCACGGAGAGTGTCGCCTTGCCGAGCGGCTCGACGGCGGCGATGCGGGCAGAGGCCGCATCGATATAGCTCTGCTCGCGCTCGATGCCGACGAAGTGGCGGCCGAGGCGCTTGGCAACGGCGCCCGTGGTGCCGGAGCCGAAGAAGGGGTCGAGCACGATGTCGCCAGGCTTGGTGGAGGCCATCAGGATGCGGGCGAGCAGCGCTTCCGGCTTCTGGGTCGGATGCACCTTGTCGCCATTGTCGTCCTTCAGGCGCTCGCCGCCCGAGCAGATCGGGAAGAGCCAGTCCGAGCGCATCTGCACGTCGTCGTTCGCCGCCTTCATGGCATCGTAGTTGAAGGTGTAGCCCTTGCCCTTGGCGCTGGGGCTCGCCCAGATCAGCGTTTCATGGGCGTTCTGGAACCGGCGGCCCTTGAAGTTCGGCATGGGGTTGGTCTTGCGCCAGATGATATCGTTGAGGATCCAGAAATTGAGGTCCTGGAGCGTGGCGCCGACGCGGAAGATGTTGTGGTAGGAGCCGATGACCCAGAGGGTGCCGGTGGGCTTCAGCACGCGGCGCACGGCCAGCAGCCAGGCGCGGGTGAAGGCATCGTAGGCCTCGAAGGAGGAGAACTGGTCCCACTCGTCATCGACGGCATCGACCAGCGACTGATCCGGACGATGCAGCGTGCCGCCGAGCTGGAGGTTGTACGGCGGATCGGCAAAGACGACGTCCACGGATTTGTCGGGGAGTGCTTCGAGCGCTGCGACGCAGTCACCCTTGATGATCGTGTCGATCCAGCCAACACGGCTCGGAGCGCGGGAGACGTCGGCAAGCGAAACCACAGGTGCCATCACAAACTCGCTTTTACACTGAACTCAGGAAACGGATACGCAGAACTTCTTTGATGCCTTATGGTTACCGAGGATGGTTACCAAAGGCTGAAGGCGGCACGCTTTTTTTGATCAGGGCGCAATTTGGAAGGGGCGGCATGGTTAATACCAAAGATCGGGGCGCTGCCGCCCGTCAGGCGCGGCAGGCGAGCAGCACGCCTTCGAAGCCGGACGCGGCAATGCCGTCGCAGAGCGGTGCCCATTCGCAATCGGCGCAGGCGGCGCGGATCGTGCCGGTGGCAAAGGCGTGCCTGAGGCGTGACAGGCGCGCGGCGTCGAGCCGGAAGCGGGCACCGGGGGCGATCTCTATGCCAAGAAGTGCCGTGACGCTCGCCGCCGCCCGCCGATCGCGGTCCTGCACGCTTTCGTTGTGACAGTGCTCCCCGGCGGCATGGCAGATCGGCGCGCAGATGTCGTCGGGTCCGGCGACGATCTCGATCTCGGCGCCGGCCCCCAGACGCGCGACGATGCGGCGATATTCGGCGACGAAGGTGGGGCTGTAGCCCTCGCCGATAAAGGTCAGCATGCAGAGCAGGTGATGCGCACGCAGCCGCACGGGCTGTTCGGCGGGGGAAGAGGATGCAGCGTTCATGGTGACGTCATAGCCGAGGCCGGCGCGGCGGCAAACAGGAGGCGGATCGCGGACGGCTCAGGCCCGACCGGCCGTGTCCGCCTGCGCCTCGTCATAGCGCGTCACCGTGGCGCGGCGGGCCAGACGGCGCCAGGTGCGCTCGAGCGTCGCCCGCGCCCATTCGGGATCGACGGTTTGAGGGCGGGCGAGCACCAGCGGCGACGGGCGATGATGCGGCGTGGTGAAGAAGGTTTCGGGCTCGGCTTCGATCAGCATGTCGCGTTCGTCGAAGGAGACCTTGAAGACCGGGCTGTCGTGACCGACATTCCAGAAGCAGATGGCCTTGTCGCCCACCTTGAAACACGGATTGCCGAAGACGGACGTCTCCACCGTATCGGGCAGAACGAGGATCATGGCGCGCAGGTCATCAAGCGTCAGCATGGCGGTCCTTTCGCCGTCATCCTGACAGAAAGCCGGCCGATGGTCACGCCCTCACCCGCTTCGGCAGGCCATTTGCTTGTTTGCCGCGCCCGCTTCGTATAGAGGGGCGCGGATATTTCCAAAGGACGCAAGGACTCTTTCATGGCCGGTTTCGACCTCATCATCTTCGATTGCGACGGGGTGCTCGTCGATTCCGAAATCATCTGCTCGCGCGTCGAATCCGAGCTCCTGACGGAGGCCGGCTATCCGATCAGCGCGGAAGAGCATTCCGAGCGCTTTGCCGGCATGACCTGGCGCAACACGCTGCTGACCGTCGAGCGCGAGGCCGACATCCCCTTTTCCGCCTCGCTGATCGACAAGGTGGAAAAGCTCCTCGACCAGCGCCTGCCGAAGGAAGTGGAAGCGATCGAGGGCGTCAAGGCCATGCTGGAAAAGCTGGAACTCCCCTTCTGCGTGTGCTCCAACTCCACGTCGAAGCGACTCGACCTGATGCTCTCGGCCGTCAAGCTGAAGCCGCTCTTCAAGGGCCATGTCTATTCGGCGCGCGACCTCGGCGAAGACCGGGTGAAGCCGAAGCCGGACATTTTCCTGCACGGCGCCAAGCAGATGGGCGCAAAGCCCGCCCGCACGCTGGTGGTGGAAGACAGCGTGCACGGCGTGGAAGCGGCCCGCGCCGCCGGCATGCGCGTCGTCGGCTTCACCGGCGGCTCCCACACCTATCCCTCGCATGCCGACAAGCTGACGGATGCCGGCGCCGAGACGGTGATCTCGCGCATGGCGATGCTGCCAGGCGTAATCGCGGCGCTGGCGGAGTGGTCGGAGGATGTGGTGGCGTGAGGGGCGACACGACCGCCTGACGCCGGGAATGCAGGTGAATTATGGCTGCGGCTCAAGAGAGGACGTCATGCTCGGGCTTGACCCGAGCATCCACAGCCATACGCCTAAGTGTTTGAAAATAGATCCTCGGGTCAGGCCCGAGGATGACGACGGTGGGTTTGACAGGTGACGTTCCCATCCCGTTATCAGGATATGGGTGCCTTCAAAACCCGGCAAGAAGGCGAAAGCCTGACGGCCTTCTCCCTCTCACTTCCGCTTCGTCTTGCCCGCTTTTGCGCCCTTGTCGAAGCCGATGTAGATCTTGGTGTCGGCGCCGGCGCCGGCGGGGATGGAGACGTTGCTGTCGGTGAAGACGAACTGGGTGGTGCCTTCAGCCGGGATATCGACGGCAAAGGGGCGGACCTGGTCGTAGAGAACCTGGTCGCCGTCGCGGGCGGTCACGCGGATCGGCAGGTTGACGGAGCCGGGCGTGCCGACGGGGCCGAGGACGACGCGGCCCTGCGCGACGATGTTGACGGTGAGGTTTGCCGTGCTCTGGACGCACTGGCGGGTCTGGTCGCCGAAGGAGGCCTGATACTGGATCTGCATCGGATCGTCCGTCGCGCCCCTGGCGTAGACGCGGTGCACGGCCGCATCATCGGAGATGAAGACCTGCGGGCAAGCACCCTGGATGACGGCCACGGGCTGGCCGCCAACGCCGGTGGCGAGCGTCGTTCCGGCGGGGTTTGCGGCCGGCGCCATCTGGGCACCGGTCCCGGCATCCACGGCCACCATGTCCGCCGTATCCGTCTTGCTGCAGCCGGCAAGCGCCATCACGAGGGAGGCGGCAATGAGAGAACCGAAAAGCTTTGAAGACACGCGACTGACACTCCCCACTCGCCCGGTCTTACCGGGAACCGTTTTTCTCCGGCCCTCATGGCCGATAGCGCCGGGCAGCTTGCGGGCATCCCCGGCAGGCCATCCGTCGTTCAAATCCTGTGCCTGCCGGCAGCGCGGAGCGGTGATCCCGCCTGCGGTCGGCACTTTCGGGCGGCACCCTACTGCATAAATTTGAAAACCGGAACGGGGCTTCCTGCAACAATTGCATCGACATCGTCCGATGCCTTTCGCTCCCCGCCGCGGCGCCGGCCAGTCTTTGGCGGCAGGGCCTGCGTGCCGTGAAAGCTGTTTTCTTTTCCCGACGGTTGCGTTAGGCACGACACGGTTTTGGTGATTGGCCGTACCCAGCCATACGGTTGGCGTGCCGCGAAGTTTTCCTGCCCCCTGCCCGGCTTTGCCAGTGCCTGACGCAAAGAGACGGCCCTTTCGCTGCGGAGCGGGATAGGAAAGGCGGCGGCGCGCAAGGATGACGGCGGCGCCCGGGGCGCGAGGCCCGCAGGATGAAGGACAGGACGATGGTGACCTATGTTTCCACCCGGGGCGAGGCCCCCTCGCTCGGCTTTTCCGATGCGCTGCTGGCCGGGCTTGCCAGCGATGGCGGGCTTTACGTGCCCAAGGAATGGCCGACCTTCAAGAAGAAGGACATCCGGTCGATGCGCGGCCAGTCCTATCAGGAGATCGCCTTTGCGGTGATGTCGCGCTTCACCGGCGACGAGATCAAGGGCGAGACGCTGCGCGCCATGATCGACGAGGCCTATGCGACCTTCCGCCATCCGGCCGTCGTGCCGCTCGTCCAGACCGGGCCGAACAGCTTCATCATGGAGCTCTTCCACGGCACGACGCTCGCCTTCAAGGACGTGGCGATGCAGATGCTCGGCCGCCTCATGGACCATGTGCTGACGGAGCGCGGCGAGCGCGCCACCATCGTCGGCGCCACGTCCGGCGATACGGGCGGGGCGGCGATCGACGCCTTTGCGGGGCGCGAGCGCACCGACATCTTCATCCTCTTCCCGCATGGCAAGGTCTCGCCGGTGCAGCAGCGGCAAATGACGACCTCGACGGCCTCGAACGTGCATGCGGTGGCCATCAACGGCAATTTCGACGACTGCCAGAACCTCGTCAAAGCCATGTTCAACGATGCGCCCTTCCGCGAACAGGTGGCGCTGTCGGGCGTCAACTCGATCAACTGGGCGCGCATCATGGCGCAGGTGGTCTATTACTTCACCACCGCCGTTTCGCTCGGCGGTCCGGACCGGAAGATCTCCTTCACGGTTCCGACGGGCAATTTTGGCGACATTTTCGCCGGTTACGTCGCCAAGAAGATGGGGCTGCCCATCGACAAGCTGGTGGTTGCGACCAACGAGAACGACATTCTCGCCCGCACCCTGAAGACCGGCCGCTACGAGATGCGCGCCGTGAAGGCGACGACGTCCCCCTCCATGGACATCGGCGTCTCCTCCAACTTCGAGCGGCTGCTGTTCGAGGCCTATGACCGCGACCCCGCCAAGGTGCGCCGCGCGATGGACGGGCTGAAGCAGTCCGGCGCCTTCGAGATCGAGGAAAAGGCGCTGAAGGCGATCCGCCGCGAGTTCCGTGCCGGCCGCGCCAGCGAGAAGGACGTGGCCAAGACGATTGCCGCGACGCTTGCCGAGACCGGCTATCTGCTCGACCCGCACACCGCCATCGGCGTGCATGTCGCTGCCAAGCACGAGAAGGCGGGCTCGCCCATGGTGACGCTTGCAACCGCGCATCCGGCCAAGTTCCCGGCGGCTGTAAAATCCGCATCCGGTATTGACCCGGCGCTTCCGACGTGGCTTGCTGACTTGATGGACAGGGAGGAGCGTTTCGATATCCTGGATCCCGAGCTGAAGACCGTCGAGGCTTACGTCGGCGACCACGCCCGCATCCGGAAGTAGAGCGTTGCCGGAAGTAGAGCGCAGAAAGACGGATGATGAAAGTTGAGTGCACGCGGCTGACGTCCGGCCTGACGGTCGTCACGGAAACCATGCCGCATCTGGAGAGTGTCGCACTCGGCGTGTGGATCAAATCCGGATCGCGCAACGAAACGGTCGAAGAACACGGCATCGCCCATCTCCTCGAGCACATGGCCTTCAAGGGCACGGCCCGGCGCACGGCGCGGCAGATTGCCGAGGAAATCGAGAATGTCGGCGGCGAGGTCAACGCCGCCACCTCCACCGAGACCACCTCCTATTACGCCCGCGTGCTGAAGGATCATGTCCCGCTCGCGGTCGATATCCTCGCCGACATCCTCACCGAATCGAGCTTCGACGAGGAAGAGTTGCGGCGCGAAAAGCACGTCATCCTGCAGGAAATCGGCGCGGCCAACGATGTGCCCGACGATGTCGTCTTCGACCGCTTCGCCGAGACCGCCTTCCGCGGCCAGACGATCGGCCGGCCGATCCTCGGCACGCCGGATACGGTCAATTCCTTCACGCCCGACCAGATTCGCGCCTATCTCGGCCGCAACTACACGACCGACCGGCTCTTCGTGGTGGCGGCCGGCGCGGTGGATCACGACAGCTTCGTCAAGCAGGTGGAAGAGCGGTTCGCCTCCATCCCGACCAAGCCGAGCGCGACGCCGATCCTGGAGACCGCCCTCTACACGGGCGGCGAGACGCGCGAGGAGCGCGACCTGATGGATGCGCAGGTGCTGCTCGGCTTCGAGGGCAAGGCCTATCACGCGCGGGACTTCTACTGTTCGCAGATCCTTGCCAATATCCTCGGCGGCGGCATGTCGTCCCGCCTGTTTCAGGAAGTGCGCGAGCATCGCGGCCTTTGCTATTCCGTCTATGCCTTCCACTGGGGCTTTTCCGACACCGGCATCTTCGGCGTCCACGCCGCAACCGGTGGGGAAAACCTGCCGGAACTGATGCCCGTCATCATCGAGGAGCTGCGAAAGTCGTCCGACCGGATCGAGCAGCAGGAAATCGAGCGCGCCCGCGCCCAGATCCGCGCCCAGCTTCTGATGGGGCAGGAAAGCCCGGCGGCGCGCGCCGGCCAGATCGCCCGGCAGATGATGCTCTATGGCCGCACCATTCCCAACCAGGAACTGATGGAGCGCCTGTCCGGCATCACCGTAGAACGGCTGACCGATCTTGCCGGGCGGCTGTTCTTCGACACGGTCCCGACGCTCTCGGCCATCGGCCCGCTGGAGCTTCTGGCGCCGACCGCACAGATGGCCGAGAGCCTTTCGCTGAAGCCCGCGCCGGTGCGCGCGGCAAGCTGAGTCCTCGCCTTGTCCACCATGAAGGACGGTGCCTCCTCCCGGCGCCGTCGCGGCGCAGGCGATCGTCTCGCGCCCGCCTGTCCCTCGCCGCTTGATGCGGCGTTTGGCGTCTGATTTGATGGCCGGGTCGCCCGCGTGGGCGATGGCATGGAGCGGTCTTTCGGGTCGCAGGGGAGCAATGAAACGCATGGCGAGATCGATGTTCCGGTTTCTCTCCCGGCCCCCGGAGACCGTGACGATTGCCGATGCTGACTATCTGCTGCGCCTGCCGGTGGTGGGCGACTACCGCGCCTGGACGGGCTTACGCTCCGAAAGCCGGGCCTTTCTCGAACCCTGGGAGCCGGCCTGGCGCGCCGAGGATCTGACGGAGGGCGCCTTCCGCGATCGGGTGGCACGCAGCGAACAGGAGTTTTCCGCCGGACAGGCGGTGGCGCTGCTGTTGTTTTCACGTCGGAGCGATGCGCTGCTGGGCGGCATCACCATCGGCCACATCCGGCGCGGGGCGGCGCAATCCTGTATGATCGGCTACTGGATGGGCGAGCGCCATGCCGGCCACGGGCATATGAGCGCCGCCGTTGGCCTTGTCATCCCCTACATCTTTTCGGTCCTTCAGTTGCACCGGATCGAAGCGGCCTGTATTCCGGACAATGACAGAAGCGTGAGGCTCCTTGAAAAGGCCGGTTTTGAGCAGGAAGGCTACCTTCGGAAATACCTGAAAATCAACGGCCAATGGCGCGATCACCTGCTGTTTTCGCGGCTCGCGCCTCCCGATGGTCCAACGGAAGTGTAATCGTGTTGAACGCTTTGAAACGCCGAGCCGCCGCGTGCCCGATGGCTCAGCTCGGCCGCATCCTCGCCGCTCTTTTCGTGCTCGCGCTGTTCGGCGCAGGGCCGGCGCTCGCGCTGGAGCCGGTGAAGATTTCGCGCGAGGACACTGCGCTCGACCTGACGGCAACGACGGAAATCTATACGGGTCGCGGCGATGCCTTCCAGGTCTCCACCGCGCCCGGCACGGACGGCATCGTGCGGCGCATCGAGGTGCGCGCCTCCTCGGACCAGCATCGCGGCGACTGGGCCGTCTTCGCGCTCGCCAACGTCTCGGAAGAGCAGCTGGAGCGCGTCATCGTCGCCCCCCACTTCCGCCTCGTCAATTCCAAGCTCTTCTGGCCCGATCTCGGCTCGCAGCGCATTCTCGCCATCACCCCGTCGGAGGGCTTTGCGCTGGACCGGCAGCCGAGCGAGGAGGCGGATGTCTTCCGCATCACGCTCAACCCCGGCTCCGTCATTACCTTCGTGGCGGAACTCGCGTCGCCGGAGCTGCCGCAGATCTATCTGTGGGAGCCGGACGCCTACAAGGATACGGTCAACGCCTTCACGCTCTATCGCGGCATCGTGCTCGGCATTGCCGGCCTGCTGGCGGTGTTCCTCACCATTCTCTTCGTCGTCAAGGGCACGTCGATGTTGCCGGCGACGGCGGCGCTCGCCTGGGCGGTGCTCGCCTATATCTGCGTCGATTTCGGCTTCATTTCCAAGCTGATCCATGTCACGGCGGATGACGAGCGGATCTGGCGGGCGGGCACGGAGGTGTTCCTTGCCGCCGGCCTCGTGGTCTTCCTCTTCACCTATCTCAACCTCAACCGCTGGCACCAGCACCTGTCCTACGCCACCCTCGCCTGGGTTCTTGGCCTCGGCCTGCTTTTCGGCGTGGCGGTCTACGACCCCGCCATCGCGGCCGGGATCGCGCGGCTTTCCTTCGCGCTGACGGGCACGGTCGGCCTCATTCTCATCATCTATCTCGGCTTTTCGCGCTATGACCGCGCCATCCTGCTGGTGCCGGCCTGGGCGCTGATCCTCGTCTGGCTGTTCGGGGCCTGGATGACGGTCACCGGGCAGCTCGCCAACGACATCGTGCAGCCGGCGCTCGGCGGCGGGCTGGTGCTGATCGTGCTTCTCATCGGCTTTACGGTGATGCAACACGCCTTTGCCGGCGGCGCCTACCAGCTGGGCCTGTTCTCCGACATGGAGCGGCAATCGCTGGCGCTGACGGGCTCGGGCGACACGGTCTGGGACTGGGACGTGGCGCGCGACCGCATCGTCACCATGCCGGATGTTTCGGCGCAGCTCGGCCTTGCGCCCGGCACCATGCACGGGCCGGCCCGCAACTGGCTGCCGCGCCTTCACCCCGACGACCGCGACCGCTTCCGCGCCACGCTCGACGTGCTGCTGGAGCATCGCCGGGGACGGCTGAACCACGAGTTCCGCATCCGCGCCGAAGACGGCCATTATCACTGGCTGGCGATCCGCGCCCGGCCGGTGCTGGCCGCAACGGGCGAGATCATCCGCTGCGTCGGCACGATCGGCGACATCACCGAACAGCGCAATTCGGTGGAGCGACTGCTCAACAATGCGGTGGTCGACAATCTGACGGGCCTGCCGAACCGGCAGGTGTTCCTTGATCGTCTGCAGGCGATCCTGTCGCTGGCCCCGACCTCAAACATGATCCGCCCGACGGTGCTCGTCATCGACATCGATCGCTACAAGGCGGTGAACGACCAGCTCGGCATCGCCGCCGGCGACAATATCCTGATCGCGCTGACACGCCGTCTTCGCCGCCTGCTGCGCCCGCAGGACACGCTGGCGCGGCTTGGCGGCGACCAGTTCGGCCTGATCCTCATGTCCGAGCGCGAGCCGGGCAAAGTGGCGGATTTTGCCGATGCCGTTTCCAAGGCGATCATGGTGCCGCTTTCCTTCGGAGCCAAGGAAATCAACCTGACGGCCTCCATCGGCCTTGTCTCCTGGGTGGACCAGCAGGAAAATGCGGCCGGGCTCCTCAACGATGCGGAACTTGCCATGTTCCGCGCCAAGAAGCAGGGCGGCAATCGCGTCGAGCCCTTCCGGCCCGCCTTCCGGACCTCCGGCACCGACCGGCTGCAGCTCGAAGCGGAGCTGCGCCGCGCCATCGAGCGCAAGGAACTGTCGATGGCCTACCAGCCAATCGTGCGCCTTGCTGATGCGGAAATTGCCGGTTTCGAGGCGCTGATGCGCTGGGATCACCCCAAGCGCGGCAATATTTCCCCGAGCGAGTTCATTCCGATTGCGGAGAATTCCGAACTCATCAACCAGCTCGGTCTCTTCGCGCTGGAACAGGCGACCTCCGATCTTGCCGAATGGCAACTGGCGACCGGGGCCCTGCCGATCTTCGTGTCCGTCAACCTCTCCTCCGCGCAGCTTCTCTCCAACGAATTGTGCGAGGACCTGCGCGCCATCATTGCCAAGAACCGCTGCGACCCGGCCCGGATCAAGATGGAGCTGACGGAATCGGTGGTGATGGAGAACCCGGAACAGGCGCGCCTCGTGCTCACCAAGCTGAAGGATGCCGGCCTGACGCTGGCGCTCGACGACTTCGGCACCGGCTATTCCTCGCTCTCCTACCTCACCCGCTTCCCCTTCGACACGATCAAGATCGACAAGGCGCTGGTGAAGGACCCCTCCGACAAGCGCGCCGTGCTGCTGCGCAACGTCGTCAGCATGGCCCGCGAACTCGACATGCAGGTGGTGGCCGAGGGCATCGAGACGGAAGAGGACGCCCAGCAGTTGGCCCAGATGGGCTGCGACTACGGCCAGAGCTTCCTTTTCGGCCCGCCGATTGGCGCCGAATCCATCGGGCGGCTGCTCAAGGAGCGGTTTCCGCTGATGAGGCGGGCGTGAGGGGCTGAAGGGGCCGGCGGCGGTGTGTGTGGGTTTACCCCCCCCTCTGCCCAAACTCCGCCGACTGCCCCTACTCCGCCATATGCACCAGCGCGGAAATGATCGTCGCGCCGCCGATGGGGGCGAGCAGCAAGAGCAGCAGATTGAAGCCGATCAGGGCGAACAGCACTTTCTGCTGACCGCGCGTCAGCTCCGGATATTTCGGCTTTTTCGGCGGCTCTTCACCCCAATAGTGGGGCTTGTGGTTGTCGGTGTTGAGAAACATGGCGTTTCGCTGTCCGGTGCTGCGGGATGATGCATCCTGCCGTGACAGAGGGGGAAAGGCCAGAGGGTTTTGGGGGAGGTGGCATCCCGGCAATCCTACCTCCCCTTGAGGGGGAGGTCGCCGCAAAGCGGCGGGTGGGGTGACTTGCGACGCTCACTTTGGCCGCCGTTCGACCGGACAGACTGAAATCCTCATTTCACCCCGGTCGCATTGTGCTCTCGGCCATGACGATCAAGGAAACGTTCGCGCCATACCGCCACCTTTGATCCCTGCCTTGCCAGATGGCTGAGCTGTGGCTCGGCTCCTGCCCAGATGTCACCCCACCCCGGCGCACGCGCCGACCCGCCCCCTCAAGGGGCGGGTGGGTACTTGCCGCAGCGCTGGGGCGTTATCTCTGGGTCTTGCAAGGAGATGATAATTGCGAGGCTGTGGTGTTCCGCGCGTCCGTCAAAACTCCACCTCCAGCTCGACGATCTCGTCGGGCTCGGCAAGCGCCCCGGCGATCCAGTCGGCCATGAGGGGCCAGGAGAGGATGTGGGCGGCGTAGCGTTCGAGGGCTTCGGGCAGGTCCACGGCATAGGTGTGGAAGCGGGAGCAGACCGGGGCATACATGGCGTCGGCGACGGTGGGGCGATCGCCGAAGAGCCAGGGGCCGCCGCTTCTGTCCAGGCACTCGGTCCAGATGGTCTTGACGCGCTCGACGTCGGGCCTTGCGCCGGAAAAGATCTTGAAGCGCTCGTGGCGGGCCTTGAGGTTCATCGGCAGGGCCGAGCGCAGATTGTGGAAGCCGGAATGCATTTCGCCGGCAACGGCGCGGCAGAGCGCGCGGGCTGCCGGATCTTCCGGCCAGAGGCCGGCATCGGGGAAGGTCTCGTTGAGGTACTCGGCGATCGCCAGCGTATCCCAGACCACGACATCGCCGTGGGTGAGGCGCGGCACGAGCACGGAGGGCGAGAGCAGCAGGAGTTCCTGGCGGGCATCATCGTCGATCTCGATCATCACCTCGGTAAAATCGAGCCCGGCCATGCGGCAGAGCAGCCAGCCGCGCAGCGACCAGGAAGAATAGTTCTTCGATGACAGCGTCAGCGCGGCGCTCTTTTGCGAGCCTTCCAAGGCCTTGTCCGACTTTTCGGTGGCGATATCCGCCGGCGCCGCCCTGCGGGCAGAGGGCGTCTTCGCCGGTGGTCGTGACTTGGCGGGGGATTTGACCAGTGCCGGTGCCGGTGCCGGTGCCGCGATCCGGGCGGTGCCTGTGTCGGATTTCGTCGTCTTGCCGTCTGCCATCTCGCCTGCCCTCTCCTGCCCGCAGCGCATCGCCCTGTGCCGGATGCGATGATGCACCCTCGTCTTCCGTCTTGCCAGCGTCGACGCCATCTGGTCGGATCACCGCCGTGCAGGCCGCCAAGCGTCCGGCAAACAATCTTCTCGCATCGCGAAAGATTTTGCACTAGCATTTTTGCACCGCGGCAAAGATCATTCCACTCATCGACACGAGGCGACGGCAATGCTCTATCAGCTCTACCAGTTCGAGGATGATCTCGTGGCGCCCTGGCGCGACTGGGCGCGGTGGATGAAGGGCTGGCCGAGCGTTCTCCTTGACGGGTTCAGTCCGGCTGTGGCGCGCCAAAGCGAGGCGTCGCTGGAGATGCTCTCCCGCTTCGAATTCACACATGTGCGGCCGGACTTTCACATCACCAGCGTGCTGATCGGCAATCGCGACGTGCCGATCAGTACCGAGGTCGTGCTCGACCTGCCCTTTGGCCAGTTGCTGCACTTCGTTGCCGACATCGATACGCCGCGCCCGCGCGTGCTCGTGGTGGCCCCGCTCTCCGGGCATTTCGCGACGCTTCTGGCCGGCACGGTGCGCACCCTCCTGCGCGACCACGACGTCTACATCACAGACTGGGTGAATGCGCGCGATGTCTCTGTCACGGCCGGACGGTTCGGCGTGGACGAATATGTGGATTACGTCATCCGCTTCCAGGAGGAGATCGGGCCGGGCGGGCACATGCTGGCAGTCTGCCAGCCCTGCGTGCAGGCGCTGGCGGCGGTGGCGCTGATGTCGGAGGACCACCATCCGGCAACGCCGCGAACCCTTACCCTGATGGCCGGCCCCGTCGATCCGCGCGAGAGCCCGACCGCCGTCAACGAACTGGCGCTCTCCAAGCCGCTCTCCTGGTTCGAGACGCAGCTGATCGGCACCGTGCCCTTCCGCTATCGCGGCGGCGGGCGGCGGGTCTATCCGGGCTTTCTCCAGCTCACGGCCTTCATGGCCATGAACATGGAGCGGCATGTGGAGCAGCACCGCAAGCTTTACCGGCACCTCGCCAATGGCGAGACGGCCGAGGCGGAGAAGATCAAGACCTTCTACGACGAGTATTTCGCCGTGCTGGACCTGACGCGCGAATTCTACATCGAGACCATCGACCGGGTGTTCCAGAAGGCGGAACTGGCCACGGGCGATTTTACCCATCACGGCCGCAAGGTGGATTGCAGCGCGATCCGCAACACGGCGCTCCTGACGGTGGAAGGCGGGCGCGACGACATTTGCGGGCTCGGCCAGACGTCGGCTGCGCACGACCTCTGTCACACGCTGCGCCCGCATCTGAGACGTCACCATCTGCAGGCCAATGTCGGCCATTACGGCGTCTTCAACGGGCGGCGCTGGGAAAACGAGATCTATCCCGTGGTGCGCAACCTGATCCTTTCCATGGAATAGGGCTCCCCTGCCCCTGACGAAAGCGTGATGCGATGCGCCGATGTCACAGGCGCCCCGTAAACTTCGCATTCATCCTTTCCCGGTAATCTTCCGTTAGCAAATTGCAATGGGGTGAAACCCGGTGGCGCGTTTGCGCCGCCTGTTCCTGTACTGCGTAGGGGTTTTCATGCGTTTTCCGGTGATGCCAGCCATCGTGCCAGCCATGTCGCTCGCCTGCTTCCTGCTGGCGGGCTGTACCTCCAGCTCCTCGCCGGAGGTGGCGCTGGCACCGATCCCGTCCAACGAGGTGACGAGCTCGGTCGTGCCCGCCGCCACCCCGCCCTCTGCCGTCAGCAGCGTCGAGACCAGCATGGCCGGCATGCAGCAGATGCCCTCGCAGGCCGTCGCGCACGATCCGGATGCGCTTGCCTTTGCCAACCGCCCTGCACCCAGCGCGGCGCTTCAGGCTGCCAATACCGAAATGGCGATGGCGATCCCCCTGAACCGGCCGGGCGAGGCACTACGGCCGACGCTGTCCGACGAGAGCGAAGCACGGCCCGGCAAGCGCTCCCGCGTCTATTCCCAGCGGTTCCGCGATGCCAAGCCCATCAATTTCGGCAAGCGCCAGCCGCGCCACTATGCCGTTCACGGCGTTGATGTGTCGCGCTGGCAGGGCGACATCGACTGGCCAAAGCTGCGCACGCAGGGCGCCAACTTCGCCTATATCAAGGCGACCGACGGCGGCGACCATCTCGACCCGATGTTCAAGACCAACTGGCGCAAGGCGCATGCGGCGGGCCTGAAGCGCGGCGCCTACCACTTCTTCTACTGGTGCCGCACGGCAAGCGAGCAGGCCGCCTGGTTCATCCGCAACGTGCCGCGCGACCCCGAGGCGCTGCCGCCTGTCATCGACGTGGAATGGAACGGCGAATCCAAGTGCCGCCGCCAGCCGAGCCGCGCGCAGGTGCTGGAAAAGATGCGGGTGTTCATGGACATGGTGGAAGCCCATTACGGCCAGCGCCCGATCATCTACACCGCGCCCGATTTCTACGAGGACAATCTGTCGGGTGAGTTGAAGAACGAGAAGTTCTGGCTGCGCGCCGTCGCCCAGCACCCCTCCAAGGTCTATCCGGGCCGCAAGTGGCACTTCTGGCAGTATTCCGGCTCCGGCCTTTCGCACGGCGTGTCCGGCAAGATCGACCTCAATGTATGGCACGGGTCGGAAGCCGAATGGCATGCCTGGTCGGGTCAGCGGGGGAGCTGAACTAGGCTGCGGCACATGAGGTGGTCAGCGGGCCCCCTCATCCGCCCTTCGGGCACCTTCTCCCCGGCGGGGAGAAGGGAGATGGAGCCAGACGTCACCGCTTTCTGCCTTCTCCCCTCGGGGGAGAAGGTGCCGGCAGGCGGATGAGGGGGCTTTGCGCGGCGATGTCTAGGCCTCACGCCGCGACGGCGCTTTCCATGGCGATCGGCTTGCCCTGCACGAGGTCGTTGATGAACTCGAGCTTTTCCATGACCGGCACGTTCAGCACGAAGGGGTAGGCATCGGGCTGGCCCATGGAGCGCTGCATGGCGTTGAGTGCCACAGAGATCGGCACCCAGGCTTCGATGAGCGTCTTGGCATCCGGCGACTGGTAGGGGTTGAAGTCCACTTCCGCCGCCATGTCGGCGTGGCGCTGCGGGGCGGTGGAGAGGCCGAAGGCGCGGGCCGTTTCCAGCGTATCGACGATGTGGAAATAGTGCGCCCAGCATTCGGCGAAGTCTTCCGCCGGGTGGCAGCTGGCATAGGTGGAGATGAAGTTGTTCTGCCAGTCGGCCGGCGGGCCTTCCTCGTAATTCTTCTTGAGAGCGGCCGCATAATCCTCGCGCTCGTCGCCGAAGAGGGCGCGGGCCCGGTCCAGCGTCGCGGGATCGGTGACGAGACGCGACCAGTAATAATGGCCGATCTCGTGACGGAAGTGGCCGAGCAGCGTACGATACGGCTCGTTCATGGCAACGCGGATGCTCTCGCGCGTCGCATCTTCGGCCTCGGCGGCGCGCAGGCTGATCAGGCCATCTTCGTGGCCGGTCATGGCCGGGGTGATCTTGCCGTTTTCATCCACCTCGTCAGCGAGGAAATCGAAAACCAGACCGCCTTCGGGCAGTTCCTCGCGGGTCTGGCGCGGCAGGTTCCAGCGCAGGATGGAATAGAAGAGGTGGCGCTGGGC
This sequence comes from Rhizobium sp. RU20A, assembly GCF_900155885.1. GTDB lineage: Bacteria > Pseudomonadota > Alphaproteobacteria > Rhizobiales > Rhizobiaceae > RU20A. The sequence continues at coordinate 199,761 of NZ_FTMB01000006.1, read as the reverse complement.
CTGGCTTATCTTGCGGAAGCGCTCGAGGCCGACGGGATTGTCCGTCACCGGCACGATACGGTTGTGGCGGCAAGCGATGCAGAAGGTCTCGTCCGTTTCGCCGGCATCGATCATCCAGTTGCAGACATCGTCGACGGCATTGGCGCAAAAGCGCAGGCCCGTACCCTCAAGACCGGGCGAGGTCCACAACCCGTTCTCACCTTCGGTCACGGCGTGAACCTTCATGTCCTTCGGCACGAAACCGAGGCGCGAGCCGCAGGACACGCACTGGGTGCTATCGAAATAGACGGGATTTCCGCAGGTATCACAGTTGAAAATGCGCATCATGGCCCCCTGAAGGTGTGACCGGCGCGGCCGCTTGTTGCGGCGGGGTCACGAAAAGAAATGAATTTAGGTCTACATGGCCAGCAGGCCGCAAGGCCGTGGCGTCATCGTCGTGTGCCGCTTCCCCTCCGGCTGTCGACGGAAAGCCCGCCGGCGCTTTCGCGCGCGGCGGGCCTGGCGCGAGCGCTGTCCGGTGAACCCGTCCGAACGCGCTCAGCGCTCCTCCCAGCCCTTCCGCAAGCGGTCGGGCGGGAATGGTCGGGCCCTTGCCGAGGGAAAGCAAAGGGCCCTGCCCCGTCACGCCGGCCTTGAGCCGCGTGACACGGGCATCACCGATCACATGCGATCGACGACGCCCTTGACTGCATCCTTGGCCTCACCGGTCGCCTTCTGGGCCTTGCCCTTGACTTCCTGGCCCTTGCCTTCAGCTTCCATCTGACGGTTGCCAGTGGCCTTGCCGGCTGCCTGCTTGACCTTGCCGGCGACTTCGTTGGCGGTGCCGGAAACCTTGTCGGAAAGACTACCCATTGGATGGCTCCTCTGTTCGTTACGGCGCTTGACGTTTCGTTGCGCCTTGCGACCAGAAAACGGGCCAAACAGGCTTTGGTTCCGGTATCAAACGTGAATTTCAGGAAAGGTTTTACAACGGTCCGAACGTGACGGCCCCGCCCGCAGCGCGCGGGCGTCGAAGACCCTCGCACGCCGGTCAGGCGTGGCCGGTATCCATGGAGAGCATGGCGGGGGTGACGCCCATATGGTGCAGCACGCGGTCGTACTTGTCGCCGAGGCCGCTGTCGAAGATGAGGTCGTCCCGCGCCGGGCAATTCAGCCAGCTGTTTTGGGCGATCTCTCCCTCCAGTTGGCCGGGCGCCCAGCTGGCATAGCCCAGCATCAGCATGGCGCGGGAGGGACCGTGCCCACGGGAAATGGCCCTGACGATATCGAGCGTTGCCGTCAGGCAGATCTCATCGCTGACGGGAATGCTGGAATCGCTCATGTAATCATCCGAATGCAGCACGAAGCCGCGGCCGGTTTCCACCGGGCCGCCAGTCTGCACACGGAAATTGCGGGCCGAATCCGGCAGCTTGATCGCCTGATCGGGCTGGATGATATCCAGATGCAGCAACACGTCCGGGAAGGTCAGCGTCTGCGGCCTGTTGAGCACGAAACCCATCGCGCCATCACCGGAATGGGCGCAGATATAGACGACGGTACGGGCGAAATTCGTGTCGGCAAGCTGCGGCATGGCGATCAGGAACTGACCGTCCAGCACACCCCGTTCCCGCTTGCCTTGCGTCATCGTGATTGCCATGGGGTCAGCCTATCAATTCGCAGCCAAATGAAAAGTCCTTCCATTGGCCGCCGGTGATTTTGCCGCAATGGGCGTGTTCATCAAGGATGATGCCGCGAAAGCCCGATCTGGTGAAGCGCTATCGAAAGCGATAGGTTCAACGACGGTTTCAGCGCAAAGTTTCGGGCAAAGACCCCCACATTTCCGGACAGGGCAGGCATGGCCAGCACCGCATCACTTCATCGTTATCTGGAACGGCAGGCCTTCAGGGCAAGGGCGGGGGCACGATTGTTCCTGGTCTCGCTCACGCTCGTTGCCATTTCCGCACCGTCCATGGCCCTTGCAGCGTCGAGCCCGTGGCTGGAGGTCAAGGGTGGTCGCGTGCGGCTGGTGGCGCTCGCGCCGGACGCCGGGGGGCAGGTCGAGGCGCTCGTCGATATCCGCCTTGAGCCTGGCTGGCACACCTACTGGCGCGAACCCGGCGCCGGCGGCATTCCGCCGACCCTCAGCTTTGCCGATCCCGCCGTGACGCTGGAGAGCATGGGCTTTCCCGTGCCGGAGCATTTTCAGGAGGGCGATCTGCAGATGGCCGGCTATGCCGGGAAGGCGCAGTTTCCGCTCACCCTGTCGGTGCCATCAGGGAAGATGCCCGAAAGTCTGGATGCCGACCTCTTCCTTGGCATCTGCAAGGAGATCTGCATTCCCGTATCCGGCACCTTGTCCGTGACACTGCCGCGGGCGGGCGCCTTCGAGCCGCTCGATGCAGCGCTGATCGAGGCGGCGCGTGCCAGCCTGCCGCCGGAGCGCTCGCCGGGCCTGTCGGTGAGCGGGGCCAGGCTGTCAGCCGACAAGGACAGGCTGAGCTTTACCGTGACGGGCAGAGGGGACGGGACAGCCCTGCCCGACATCTTCCTCGCGGGGCCCGCCGGCGTCGGCTTCGGCTCACCGCAGGTGCGCGCCGAGGGCGCCGGGCGCTTTGCGGTGGATGTGCCCGTGCGACTTGGAAAGGGCGCGCAGGCGCGGCTTGCGGAGGGCGCCCTCCTTGCCGTGCGGCTGGGCAAGGCGGAACTGGAGACGCGCCTTTCCCTGCAATGACCAACGACCGGCATCGTTCTCGAAAGACGGGAAACATCGCTTGATATCCTCGACCTTGACCCGGCGGCGCGATAAGGATGGCTGCCGCCGTTTCCGCACGGCAGCCCTTGCGGGGGCGCCGGTGCGGGTTTGGCCGGCACGCACCGCCCCTTTCGTCTTTCCGCTTCCAAAGGACCGTGACCCATGACCATTGCCGTAGGAGACAAGCTGCCGAGCCTCACCCTCAAGGAACGCACGCCGGACGGTCCGGCCGACATCGATACCGATGCCATGTTCCTCGGCCGCCGCGTCGTTCTCTTTGCCGTGCCGGGTGCCTTTACCCCCACCTGCTCGATCAACCATGTGCCGGGCTTCATCGAAAACCGTGAAGCCATTCTCGCCAAGGGGATCGACGACATCTTCGTCGTTTCCGTCAACGACCATCACGTGATGGGCGCCTGGGCCAAGTCCACCGGCGGCGAAGGCAAGCTGCGCTTCATCGCCGACTGGAACGCCGCCTTCACCAAGGCGCTCGGTCTCGACATCGACCTGTCGGCCGGCGGGCTCGGCGTTCGCTCCAAGCGTTACGCCCTGATCGCCGACAATGGCGTCGTCAAGCATCTCGGCCTTGAGGAAAACCCCGGCCAGGCCACGGTTTCTGCCGCCGCCGCCATCCTCGAAGCACTCTGATCCGGCGCTGAGCCGTTCAACCGGTTTATGGCCTGCGTGGGGTAACGCCCGCGCAGGCCTTCATTTTCGTGACCGGCCGTGATCGGTTCCCGCGGTGACAGCCACACTTCCGCCGTGAGAGTATCTGATCCCTGTCAACGACGAAACGACAGAGGAGACCACGGACATGATCGGGCGAATGACGGATGGAGCGGCAGCCTTGACACCGCTTCAGCTGAGGCTTCGGGATACAGCGCTGACGCTGATTGCCGAACGTCGTGCCTGCGATCTTGCTCCGGCCTTTGCCGCGATCGAAGCCAGCGGCTCCGACTGGCGCCTCAGCGAAGTCGGGGGTGCGGCGACCCTGCCCTCCGCGCATCTTGCCGCCCTTGCGGCGAACCGCGACACGGAGCGCGACAGCATCCGCCTGCCGCTTGCCGAAGGACCGCATGCGGTGGGCGAAGCGCTGCTGGCGCTGGCCGGCCCCTTGCTCAGCGAGACGCCCGCCCATCTGTGGCTCGATGCACTGGTGGCCCGCCCCTGCCATCTCGTCTCGGAAGCCGACTGCCACTACGGCGTCGTCACGGCCTCGGGCACCAGCCTTGCCCACGCCGTCGCGGCCCTCAAGGCCGGCGGCCCGCCGCTCGCCTGGGCCCGCATGGCGATCATCTCGCCGGACGGCGCCTTTGCCCTGACGATCGAGGGGGAAACGGCGCTTCTGGTGCGCACTGTTACAACGGAGCGCGCCGCGGCCTGACGGCTCACTCGCGGAAGGATGAGTCCTTTCACGCTCTTGCGGGGACGTGTGAATCCGGCGCGCAAAGCTCTTGAGAGATTGATTCAAGCGCCAGTGGGCAATGCCAACCAACCTTTCCGTCGTTCCGGCCTCGAACCGGAATGACGGAGAAGAATAAGGACCGTTCTGTCCCTCCCCGCCTTCAGCGGCGTTTGAAGGGCTCCATGCCGCGGCGGGCGAGTTCGTCGGCGCGCTCGTTTTCGGGATGGCCGGCATGGCCCTTCACCCAGTGCCAGCGCACCGTGTGCTGACCGCGGGCGGCATCGAGCGCCTGCCAGAGTTCGCCGTTCTTGACGGGCTTCTTGTCGGCGGTCTTCCAGCCATTCTTCTTCCAGCCGTGGATCCACTTCTCGATGCCGTCCATGACGTATTTCGAGTCGGTGTAGAGATCGACGTCGCAAGCCGTCTTCAGGGCCGTCAGCGCCGTCACCGCGGCGGTCAGTTCCATGCGGTTGTTGGTGGTGGCGGCTTCGCCGCCGAAGAGTTCCTTCTCGGTCTCGCCATAGCGCAGCACCGCACCCCAGCCGCCGGGACCGGGATTTCCGGAGCAGGCGCCATCCGTGTAGATATCGACATGTTTCATGCTGGGCATCTCTTTCAAGGGGAGCACGCGCAAGGGTGCTCAGGGGCGCGCAAGGGTGCTCAGGGGCGCTCAGGGGCGCTCAAGGCCGTAGTCGGCGGCATCGGCGACGGCGCGGTGGAAGCGCAGCTTGCGCAGATATTCAAGCGGATCCTTCTTGACCACCAGAGCGCCGGCCGGCGTCATCAGCCAGTCGTAGAGCCGCGTCAGGAAGAAGCGCAGCGCCGAGCCACGGGCGAGAAGCGGCAGCGCCGCCGCCTCCTCCTCCGAGAGTGGGCGCACCTCCGTATAGCCGGACAGCAGCGCCCTGCCCTTGGTCAGGTTGAACGATCCGTCCTTTTCGAAGCACCAGGCGTTGAGGCAGACGGAGACGTCGTAGGCGAGAATGTCGTTGCAGGCGAAATAGAAATCGATGAGGCCGGAGAGCGTGTCGTCGAGGAAGAAGACGTTGTCCGGGAAGAGATCGGCATGGCAGACGCCCTCGGGAAGCGTTTTCGGCCAGGCCGCTTCCAGCGCATCGAGCTCGGCCGCGATCTCGTCCGCCAGCCCCGCCTGCACCTCGTCGGCGCGGGCGGCGGAGTTGTTCCAGAGCGGCCGCCAGCCCTCGACGGAGAGCGCATTCGCCCGCTTCAGGGCAAAGCCCTCGCCGGCCAGATGCATGGCCGCCAGCGCGGCGCCCACCTGCCGGCAATGGCCGGCCTCGGGCTTGCGCAGCCAGACGCCTTCGAGGAAGGAGATCAACGCTGCCGGCCGCCCCGAGAGTTCGCCGAGATGCCCGCCATCGCGCCGCGCGATCGGCAGCGGGCAGGACAGGCCCCGGTCCGCCAGATGCTGCATCAGCCCGAGAAAGAAGGGCAGATCGGCAGGATCGACCCGCTTTTCGTAGAGTGTCAGGATATAGCGGGCCACCGTGGTGTGCAGCAGGAAGTTGGAGTTCTCCACGCCCTCCGCAATGCCCTTGTAGGCCGTCAGCGTGCCGACATCGTAATCGGCAAGAAAGGCGGACAACTCGTCCTCGGTAATATCGGTATAGACGGCCACGGCGTCGGATCCATGCTCTCGGGAGTATCGCATGAGCCATAGCGTGGCCGGCCGCGCCGTGCCAGCCCGTTTGCGGCATGGGCACAGGAAATGGATGAGGGAACGGCGTGTCAGGCGCGTTCCGTATCCTCGGCCATAGCGCGCACCGACGCCTTCAGCAGAAAGGCCGAGCGGGTCATGCCGCGGCTGCCGGCGTAGCGGTCGATGTCCTTCACCACATTTTCCGGCAGGGTGATGTTGAGGCGGACGGCGCGACGGGAGGGCACCGCAACGGGCACGAGGAAGGCGACGGCATCGGAATTGTCGCCATCGGCCATGACCGCCTCGAGCGTCAAGGGCGATGGAAGCGGGTCGCCGTCTTCGATCATGCCTTCGACATGCAGCGCCAGCGCCTCTTCCGCCATGCGGCGCGCGTCGTCGAGGTCGGTGCCTGCGGTGACGACGCCGGGGAAATCGGGGAAGGAAACGCCATAATCGCTGTCAGGCTCTTTGCGAATCAGGCCGATATAGTTCTGGCTCATGGCTCACCTCAGCTTCAGACCGGCCTGGCCCTCGATGCTTTTCAGCGTTCCCAACGGGATATCCCGCTTGGGGTGTGGCACCGTTACGCGGCCGGGCTTTTCGGGATGCTTTAACTGAACATGGCTGCCGCGCCTGGCCACCTCGACCCAGCCGTCTGCCTTCAATGCGCTCAGAATGGCATCGCTTCGCATGCCGGAAGCATACACACGAATGTGTAGCTGTTCAAGGCGGCAGCCTCAGCCGTTCACCCAGGCCATGTCGGTGTGGGTGAGTTCGACTTCGCGCAGTTCGCGGTTGACGAGGAAGTGCTCGTTTTCTTCCACGGTATCGGCAAGTTCGACGGTGGTGTCGTAGCGCGCCTTGAAGGCCTCGATGATCTCGTTGACGATGACTTCCGGGGCCGAGGCGCCGGCGGAGAGGCCGACGGTCTTCAGCGCGCCGACGCTGCCCCAGTCGATTTCGCTGGCGCGCTGGACGAGCAGCGACTGGCGGGCGCCGGCCCTGAGGGCGACTTCCACCAGACGCTTGGAATTTGAGGAATTCGGCGCACCGACGATGAGGAAGAGGTCGCAGCCGGGCGCGGCCTGCTTGACGGCTTCCTGCCGGTTGGTGGTGGCATAGCAGATGCTGTCGGCAGCGGGGGCGGTGAGGTTCGGGAAGCGCTCGTGCAGCTTGCGAATGACGCCGGCGGTGTCATCGACCGACAGCGTCGTCTGCGTGACATAGCCGAGATTGTCGGGATCGGCGGGCTGGTAGCGCTCGGCATCCTCGATGGTCTCCACCAGCGAAACGGAGCCTTCCGGCAGCTGGCCCATGGTGCCGATGACTTCCGGGTGGCCGGCATGGCCGATGAGAACGACATGGCGGCCGAGGCGCTGATGGCGCATGGCCTGCTTGTGCACCTTGGAGACCAGCGGACAGGTGGCGTCGAGATAAAAGAGGTTGCGGGCCTCGGCATCGGCCGGGACCGATTTCGGCACGCCGTGGGCGGAGAAGACCACCGGCTGGTCGCGGTGCTCGGCCGGGATTTCGTCGAGTTCCTCGACGAAGATGGCGCCCTTGGCCTCGAGCCCCTCCACCACGTAGCGATTGTGCACGATCTCGTGGCGGACATAGACGGGGGCACCGTATTTCTTCAGCGCGAGAACGACGATCTGGATGGCGCGGTCCACCCCGGCGCAAAAGCCGCGCGGGCCGCACAGGCGGATGGTGAGGGCGGAGCGCGCGGTGGTGGAAGCGGAAGAAGCCATATCGAGCAAGGGTGCCGGTCTCACATGCCGAGGAAGACGAAAAGCAGCGCCAGAAACGCCGGGCCACCCTGCACGAGAAGGATGCGCGGGCTGACCGTCCATGCGCCATATATAGCCGCCACGCCCACGCACACAAGGAAGAACAGCTTCAACTGGACCGCAAAGACGGGATCGGGGTGGAGGAGCGACCAGAAAAGGCCAGCGGCGAGGAAGCCGTTGTAGAGTCCCTGATTGGCGGCGAGGACCCGGGTGATCTCGGCCTTTTCCGGCGTGTTGCGGAAGACCTTGCGTCCGAAGGGCTTCGTCCAGAGCAGCATTTCAAGGATGAGGAACCCGATATGCAGGAGCGCCGTCAGGGCAACGAAAAGGTTGGCGGCTGTCTGCATGCGGGTTTCTCCTGCTGCGGTTCTGCCCGCATGCTTGGCATGTTTTGGCGGCGGGCGCCATGGCGGGATGGGGGCGAGGTTGTTGGGGGGTATTACCCCCCTCTGCCCTGCCGGGCATCTCCCCCACAAGGGGGGAGATCGGCTGGGCGGGCCGGCGTCCGCTTAGAGACATGTTTCCTCAACCGAGACGTCAAGGTGCCCTGCAAGCGCGCCTTTTGCGGATCTCCCCCCTTGTGGGGGAGATGTCCGGCAGGACAGAGGGGGGTCTGGCGCCCAACCATTCCTGCTTTCCCTCCGCCGCCCCTCACGCCGCCGGCGCGGACCGCCGCCGCACCCATGCCACCAGAACAACGCCGGCCAGCGCGAGCGCCAGGCCATACCAGGTGACGGCGTATTGCAGGTGGTTGTTGGGCAGGTCGACCTGCGTGACGCCGCCGATGGGAAGGCCGCCGGGGTTGGGTGTGGCATCGGCATCGACGAAGAGCGGCAGCGTGCGGGCCGGATCGAGGCCGGCCGAGGTGGTCATGGCGGCGAGATCCTTCCAGTAGAAGACATTCTTTGCCGCGTCATTGTCCGGCACCAGCAGGGAGGGCTTGGCGGCGAGCGGCGGGCGGGCAAGGCCGGTGACGGTCACGGGGCCGGCCACCTGCCCCTCGGACCGCTTGGCCGGATCCTTTCGGTCATAGGGCACGAAGCCGCGATTGATGAAGAGGCTGCGGCCATCGGCAAGCGTCAGCGGCGTGAAGACGTAAAAGCCGCTCTCGCCATTCCACGTCGCGAGGAAATGCCGCTCGCGGCCATGCTCGAAAGTGCCGGTGGCGGTGACGGTGCGGTAGTCGATGTCCTGACCGGCGGCTGCCGCCGCTTCGATGTCGGCGAGCGGCGCGGGCGGCGCGGCGCGGCGTTCGGCGATGGTGGCGAGGAGCGCCTCTTTCCAGACGAGGCGCTCGACCTGCCAGGTGCCGAGCGAAAGGAGAATGGCGAAGGCCGCGAGCAGCAGGCCCATGGTGACGACAAGCGGCAACCGCCGGCGGCGGCCGGGCGCTGCGTGACCCGTCGCGGCGCCGTCTGCTGACGCCTGCCCGGTCTCAGCCACGGTCGATCTGCCCCTGCCCGGCCTTGTTGCGGTATTGCAGGTTGATCAGAACCCCCTTCAGCATGCGCATCAGGGCCAGGCTGAGGATGGTGGCGAGCGGGATCCAGACGATGAAATGCAGCCAGAGCGGCGGCTGGAAATTCACTTCGGCCCAGAGCGCCGCGCCGACGACGATGAAGCCGACGATCAGGATGACGAAGACGACCGGGCCGTCACCCGCATCGGCAAAGCCGTAATCGAGGTCGCAGGCCGTGCAGCGGGCCCGCGGCTTGACGAGCCCATCGAACAGCTTGCCCTGGCCGCAGCGCGGGCAGAGGCCCCGCAGCCCCGTGGACACAGGATCGACCGGCGCGAAATGGGCGTGGTCATCAGGCATGTCATTCTCCTCACTGTCGGCAGCGTCCCCCCTCCGACCTTAGCCGGAACCGCCGCCGGATACACCGCGTGCATGTGACGCAGGTGTGTCTCCCCGAAAATACGGGCATGCCCGCATGGAATGCGAAGGGGCGGCCTCGCAAACCGAAAGCCGCCCCCTCAAAGATCGCAAGTCGTCTGAACGTTCCCCGTCCGATCAGCCGTGGTGAAGCGGTGCGCCCCAACCACCCCAGATGTAGATGGAGAAGAACAGGAACAGCCAGACCACGTCCACAAAGTGCCAATACCAGGCGGCCGCTTCGAAGCCGAAATGCTGCTTCGACGTGAAGTCGCCGCGGATGGCGCGGATGAGGCAGACGATCAGGAAGATCGTGCCGACCAGAACGTGGAAGCCGTGGAAGCCGGTCGCCATGAAGAAGGTGGCGCCGTAGATGCTGTCCTTGAAGGCAAAGGGTGCGTGCACATACTCATAGGCCTGCACGAACGAGAAAAGCACACCGAGCACGACGGTCAGCGCGAGGCCGTTGACGAGGCCCTTGCGGTCGCCGTGCAGCAGGGCGTGGTGCGCCCAGGTCACGGTGGTGCCGGACAGAAGCAGGATCACGGTGTTGTAGAGCGGCAGGTGCCAGGGGTCGATGACCTCGATGCCCTTCGGCGGCCATTCGCCGCCCGTGAAGGTGGCGCGGGTGGCCTGGATGGCTTCGCCCGGGAAGAGGCTGGCGTCGAAATAGGCCCAGAACCAGGCCACGAAGAACATCACTTCAGACGCGATGAACATGATCATGCCGTAGCGCAGGTGCAGCGAGACGACGCGCGTGTGGTGACCCTCGTGGGCTTCCTTGATGGTATCGCCCCACCATCCGAACATCGTGTAGATGATCAGCGCCAGGCCGATGAAGAAGACCCAGGGGTTCGCCATTTCCAGGCCGAACATCTTGAACGAGCCGCCCGAGAGATAGCGCATGTAGCCTACGCCGCCGAACGCCATGATGAAGGCGCCGATGGAGGCGAGCAACGGCCACGGGCTCGGATCGATGATATGGTAGTCGTGGTTTTTCTGATGTGCATCGGCCATGTCAGTGATCCCCGATAGTCCTCTCTCAAATCGCCCCGGCGAACCGGAAGCGACCATCCTCAAAGTTTGGTCTCGACCTCTGCCGCCTTGTTCACCGCGGCGACGGGCTTTGACGGCTCGCGCGGGTAGAAGGTGTAGGACAGGGTCATGAGCTTGATGTCACGCGTTTCCGGCTGGTCGACGATCGCCGGATCGATGAAGAAGACGACCGGCATGTCGCGCTCCTCGCCCGGCTGCAACGTCGTCTCGGTAAAGCAGAAGCAGGCGACCTTGTTGAAATAGGCGCCGCCCTGCATGGGCGTGACGTTGAACGTCGCCTGGCCGGTGGTCGGCCGTTCCGCAAGGTTCTTGACGCGATAGTTGATCTGCACGGTCTCGCCGATGCGCATTTCCACATCGCGATCGACGGGCGTGAACGACCAGGGCAGGCCGCCACCCGTATTGGCATCGAAGGTCACGCGCATGGTGCGGTCGAGGATGGTCTCGGAGACCTGCTCGACGCGCTGTGTGGTGCCGTTATAGCCGGTGACGCGGCAGAAGAGATCGTAGAGCGGCACGGCGGCATAGGCGGCGCCGAGCATGGCGACGACGAAGGTGACGCAGCTTGCCACGATCACGCCGTTGTTGCGCTCGCGGCGGGCTTCGGCGGCCGGCGCCGCCTGTGGTTGTTGCGCAGCCCCGGTCATAGCGGCATCGTCCCCGTGGTGAATTTGACGACGGTGATGACGTAGAAGATGACAACGAGGCCGGCGAGGACGACGCCGAGCGCAATGTTGCGGCCGCGGCGCGACTTCTTCTGTTTTTCGGTGAGCGTGACCGTTTCCATCACAGGCCTCCGGAAAGGCCGGCCAGCAACGGCGCCACGAGATGATCGACCATCAGCGCGGTAAAGATCGCGAAGAGGTAGAGGATGGAATAGCCGAAAAGCTTCTTTGCCGGCACCATGCGCTCATCGCCATCGGGCATGCGCAGCACGCCGACCGACGACCAGACGAGACAGAGGCCGAGCATGCCGGCGACCGCGCCGTAACCGAGGCTCGCAAAGCCGAGCATGGTCGGGGCAATGCCGATCAGCGCCGTCAGCACGGCATAGGCCAGGATCTGGCGCTTGGTGGCCGGCTCGCCCGCCACATTCGGCAGCATGGGCACGCCGACGGCTCCGTATTCGCGCATCTTGAAAAGGGCGAGCGCCCAGAAATGCGCCGGCGTCCACAGGAAGATGATGAGGAAGAGCACGATGCTCTCGATCGACACGCCGCCGGTGACGCAGGCCCAGCCGATCATGGGCGGGAATGCGCCCGCCGCACCGCCGATGACGATGTTCTGCGAGGTCCAGCGCTTCAGCCACATGGTGTAGATGACGGCGTAGAAGAAGATGGTGAAGGCGAGAATACCGGCCGCGACCCAGTTGATCGCGAGGCCGAGAATGCCGACGGAAAAGAAGGAGAGGATCAGGCCGAAGGCCAGGGCCTCTTCGCCGCTCACCCGGCCAGCCGGAATGGGGCGCGTGGCGGTGCGGGTCATAACGGCGTCGATATCGGCATCGTACCACATGTTCAGCGCACCGGACGCGCCGGCGCCGACCGCAATGCAGAGAATGGCAATGAAGCCCATGAAGGGATTGATGTGGCCCGGTGCCAGGACGAGGCCGGCCAGCGCCGTGAACACGACCAGCGACATGACGCGCGGCTTCAGGAGCGCGAAGAAGTCGCGGGGGCTCGCCTCCGACAGCGCGATCGCGCCCGTGGTGCCGTTGGTTCCGTCGATGACTGTCATGGTCCTACCCTGCTACTGCGGCGTTCGTGGATCTCCCCAGCATCCCGAACACCGTCTTCATGTCTGGAAGAAGGCCGCCACGGGGACGGCCTTCCGCCTTCAAGCGCTTACTTGATGCGCGGCAGCTGTTCCCACTGGTGGAACGGCGGCGGCGAGGTGAGCTGCCATTCCAGCGTGTTGGCGCCGACACCCCAGGGATTGTCGCCCGCGACGCGCTTCTTGGCGAAGGCTTCGAAGACGCCGTAGAGGAAGATCAGCACGCCGACGCCGGCGATGTAGGAGCCGTAGGACGACACATGGTTCCAGCCGGCAAAGGCATCCGGATAGTCGATGTAGCGGCGCGGCATGCCGGCCAGACCCAGGAAGTGCTGCGGGAAGAACACCAGGTTCACGCCGATGAACATGACCCAGAAGTGCAGCTTGCCGATGAACTCGGAATACATGTAGCCGGTCATCTTCGGGAACCAGTAGTACCAGGCCGCGAAGATGGCGAAGACGGCGCCGAGCGAGAGAACGTAGTGGAAGTGGGCCACGACGTAATAGGTGTCATGCAGGGCGCGGTCGAGGCCGGCATTGGCGAGCTGGACGCCCGTGACGCCGCCGACGGTGAAGAGGAAGACGAAGCCGATGGCCCAGACCATCGGGGTCGCGAAGCGGATCGAACCGCCCCACATCGTCGCGATCCACGAGAAGATCTTGATGCCCGTGGGCACCGCGATGACCATGGTGGCGAAGACGAAGTAGCGCTGCGTGTCGAGCGAGAGGCCGACCGTGTACATGTGGTGCGCCCACACGACGAAGCCGACGGCGCCGATGGCGACCATGGCATAGGCCATGCCGAGGTAGCCGAAGACCGGCTTCTTCGAGAAGGTGGAGATGATGTGGCTGATGATGCCGAAGCCGGGCAGGATCAGAATGTACACTTCCGGGTGACCGAAGAACCAGAACAGGTGCTGGAAGAGGATCGGATCACCGCCGCCTTCGGGCGTGAAGAAGGTGGTGCCGAAGTTGCGGTCGGTCAGCAGCATGGTCAGCGCGCCGGCCAGGACCGGGAGCGAGAGCAGCAGCAGGAAGGCGGTCACGAGCACCGACCAGGCAAACAGCGGCATCTTGTGCAGCGTCATGCCCGGGGCCCGCATGTTGAGGATGGTGGTGATGAAGTTGATCGCACCGAGGATCGAGGAAGCACCGGCAATGTGCAGGCCGAGGATCACGAGATCCATCGAGGGGCCCGGCTGGCCGGAGGTCGACAGCGGCGGATAGATCGTCCAGCCACCGCCCGAGCCATAGGCACCGGCCGGACCTTCGACGAACATGGACAGAAGCACCAGCAGGAAGGCCGGCACGATCAGCCAGAAGGAGATGTTGTTCATGCGCGGGAAGGCCATATCCGGCGCACCGATCATGATCGGCACCATCCAGTTGGCGAAACCGCCGATGAGGGCCGGCATCACCATGAAGAAGATCATGATGAGGGCGTGGGCCGTCGTGAAGACGTTGTACATGTGCTTGCCGCCGTCGATGGCAGCGTCACCCTCGAAGCCGTAGACCATGGAGGCAAGGCCGTGGAAGATCTGGATGCCCGGCTCTGCGAGCTCCATGCGCATGATGATCGACAGCGTGCCGCCGATGATGCCTGCGATGATCGCGAAGATCAGGTAGAGCGTGCCGATGTCCTTGTGGTTGGTCGACAGGAACCAACGCGAGAAGAAGGAAAGCGGCTGATGGGCGTGGTCATGATCGTGACCATGCGCGGCATGATCGTGCCCGGCGTGATCGTGATTGTGGTGGGCGGAAGATCCGGCCATGGTTGTCCCCTCCAGATTACTTGGCGTTGTCGGCGACGGTGAGCGACTTCGCCCCGTCGACGGCGGCCATCAGAGCCTTGTTGGCCTCGCCCAGATTGGTGGCGGCGGCGGCGATCCAGGCGTCGTACTTGTCCTTGGCGACGACACGCACGGCGATCGGCATATAGGCATGGTCCTTGCCGCACAGCTCGGAACACTGGCCGTAGTAGAGGCCTTCCTTCTCGGCGCGGAACCAGGTTTCGTTGAGGCGGCCCGGGATGGCATCGATCTTCACGCCGAAGGCGGGCATCGCAAAGGCATGGATGACGTCGCCGGCGGTGACGAGCAGGCGCACATTGGCACCGACGGGAACGACGACTTCGTTGTCCACGGCAAGGAGACGCGGATAGGCGGCGACATCCTGCTTGCCGGCGGCGTCACGGTCGGTTTCCTTCAGCATCAGGCTGTCGAAGGAAACGGGCGTCTCGCCGCCTTCATATTCATAGCTCCAGTACCACTGGTTGCCGGTCGCCTTGACGGTGACGTCGGCCTTTTCCGGCAGCGTCAACTGGGCATTCAGCAGCTGGAACGAGGGAATGGCGAGGAACAGAAGGATGATGACCGGACCGAGCGTCCAGACGACCTCGATCGCCGTGTTGTGGCTGGTCTTCGACGGAACCGGGTTTGCCCCTTCGCGGAACTTGACGACCACGACGATGAGCAGCAGCAGAACGAAGAGCGTGATCGGTACGATGAACCACAAAGTGTACTGCTCGAACCAGGTCACTTCCTCCATGATTCCCGTCGCCGCCGGCTGAAGCGTCATCTGCCACGGCTCCGGCTTGTCTGCGAAGGCTGCCGGAGCAAAGAGCAGACAGGCAATGGCTGCCAGAACTGCATAAGCCCTTTTCATCACGATCGTCTCTCCCAAATGCGCGCTTGATCAGGATCAAAGCGTTGCGCAGAATCCCTGCGATACTGAACCGCTTCAAACCACAGTTTGATCCATGCCGCAACATCTGTCCACGACGGCCGATGCGGCATTTTTGCCGAAACGCAAGGCACGGACCAGCGTGGCGGTTCGTGCGGCAAAGTTTGCGCGGTTGTCCACAAGGCTGAGGGCCGACGCCGCCCCCTCACATCGGGTCCAGCGTCCGCGATGGGTCCCTCCCCGTCCTATCGGGAGGGCACCTGCGCCGGAAAGGTGTCGGCTATATCGGCCAGGGTGAGGGCCGCGAACCGTTGCATCATCAGGCCCTCGGCTTCAGCAAAGACGTCGGCGAGCGTCGCATTGACGGCCTTTTCGATCGGGCATCCCGGCATGTCATCGGCTGGGCCGAGCGCAAAGATCGACGGCTCGCCCACCGCGCGATGAATGTCGAGAAGCGTCAGTTCGTTCAAGGGGCGCGCGAGCGTCCAGCCGCCGCCATGTCCCTTGACCGAATGCACATAACCTTCGTCGCGAAGCCCCGCCATCGTTCTGCGGATGACGACCGGATTGGCATCCAGCATCGCAGCAATTTTCTCCGAGGTCATGGGGCCGTCGTGGCGGCCGAGATGGATGAGGACGTGCAACATCCGCGATAGCCGGCTGTCCTGCCGCATGTGCGATACCCCGCGCCGAATTGTTTCCAAGCCGGCCCATACCATGTCAGCACCTCATGCAACAAGAAAAGTATCATGACCGTTGACGCGTGTTTTCTCGCTACTTATGTTGTTGCGTGAACAGGAGCCTCCTTCATGAGCCAGAGTGTCAACGACGCAATCATCATCGGCGGCAGCTATGCCGGCCTGTCCGCAGCGCTGCAGCTGGGCCGCGCCCGTCGCAGGGTGCTGATCATCGACGAGGGCGTGCGACGAAATCGGTTTGCCGCCCATTCGCATGGTTTTCTGACGCAGGACGGGGTTGATCCGGCTGTGATTGCGCAACGGGCCCGAGACCAGGTTCTGGCCTATCCGACGGTCCGCCTTCTCTCCGCCCGGGCAGAGCGCGTGCAGCGGCTCAAGGTGCGGGATGAGGACGGCGCCGCATTCGACGTCATTGCCGATGGCGCGCGCTTTGCCGCACGGCGGCTTTTGCTCGCCACCGGCGTCACGGACACTCTGCCGGCCATACCGGGGCTTGCGGAGCGCTGGGGCAGAAGCGTGTTTCATTGCCCCTATTGCCATGGATACGAGCTGGACCGCGGCCCGATCGCGGTGATCGCGGGATCGGCGCTTTCCATGCATCACGCGCTGATGCTGCCGGACTGGGGGCCGACGACACTTCTTCTCAACACTGCCTTCGAGCCGGATGCCGACCAGCTTTCGGCGCTTTCGGCGCGCGGCACGAACGTCGAGCGCAGCCCGGTCGTCGGCATCACCGGGCATGCCGATATCACGCTTGCGGATGGGCGCACGCTGCCCTTCGCCGGGATCTTCGCGCTGGCTGAGGTCACCCAGGCCAGTCCCTTTGCCGATCAGTTGGGCCTTGCCATGGACGACAGCCCGATCGGCGCGATGATCCGGACCAGCGCGACAAAGGAGACCAGCATTCCCGGTGTCTTCGCCTGCGGCGATGCCGCCCGCATTTCCGGATCCGTGGCCCTGGCCGTTGGAGACGGCAACATGGCCGGCGCGGCCCTTCACCGCTCGCTCATGTTCGAATCCGTCTGACGGGGCGGAGCCGACAGCCGGAAGGTCGGACGCCTCAAGCGGGAGGAAGTGAGGAAACTCCGTCCAAATTCAGCCATACCTACCCCTAATGTGCGCCTCGGGGCTTTTCATCCGCAACCGCGGCCTTAAAGAATATCCCGATGATTCGTAGTTTCGAGGTGCGCATGGGCCGTCGCTCATTCTCTCTGCCCGTCAAGACGGCCTTTGCCGCGGCGGCGCTTCTCCTGTCCACGGCCGTCGGTGCCGGGGCCCAGCAACCGGGCACGGTGAAGTCCAATCATGGCGCCTGGTCGATCGTGTGCGACCAGCCGGCCGGCGCCACCGGCGAACAATGCGCGCTGATGCAGAATGTCATCGCCGAGGACCGGCCGGAGGTCGGGCTTTCCGTTGTCGTCCTGAAGACGGCCGACCGCAAGGCGAAGATCCTGCGCGTGCTGGCCCCGCTCGGCGTTCTCCTGCCCAATGGCCTTGGCCTCAATGTCGACGGCAAGGATATCGGCCGCGCCTATTTCGTGCGCTGCTTTTCCGATGGCTGTTATGCCGAAGTGGTGCTGGAAGACGAGCTTCTGAAGACCTTCCGCGCCGGCGCCACCGCGACCTTCATCGTCTTCCAGTCGCCAGAAGAGGGCATCGGCATTCCCGTGGACCTGAAGGGGTTCGGCGAAGGGTATGACGCGCTGCCGTGATCGCGTCGTGGGTTGCCTGCTGTCGCAACGTCTGGAATGGATCGCCCCGACGCCACATCCACCGCCGTCATCCCGGCCCCAGAGCCGGGATCTAGCCAGATCAAGTCCGTGATCTGGAACGACTCTTTAAGCCACGCGGACGCGTGACCGCTGGATCCCGGCTCGGGGGCCGGGATGACGAGTGTGGGACGGTATCGCATGAACCATGCCTGCGTTCTGCAGAAGCACTGTGGACGGCAAAGCACTGTTACGCTCTGCTGTGACTGCCTTCTCTACTCTGGCGCGAGGTCGCTGATAAGGTCTACCCATGCCGCATCCATGAAGCGGGCGAGATCGGCATTCGCTGCATCGCTTTGGGCAACGAGCAGAGATTGCCGCCGGCATTCCTCCACGAGCTCAGGGGATAATATCCCATGAAAGCCCGCCTGTATGCGATCTGCAGACCCCGATTGTTGCACAGGCTGACTTTCCTCGGTCATCGCCACCTCCGATCATTGTCGCAGTATCGCGCTGGTGCACCCTTCCTGCAACCGCCCTCTCCCTGCGCCACCTCTCCTTTCCGTAACT
Source organism: Rhizobium sp. RU20A (assembly GCF_900155885.1). GTDB lineage: Bacteria > Pseudomonadota > Alphaproteobacteria > Rhizobiales > Rhizobiaceae > RU20A. The sequence goes on along the minus strand of NZ_FTMB01000006.1, from coordinate 181,811 downwards.
TGCCCTCCCCCCTCGGCATCTCTACATGGGACGGAACGAGATCTTCAGGAGCGTGCCGATGAACACCGATCTTCTTTCCCTTTTCGATGCGGACGAGGCGGCCGTGCAGGCGGTGTTGAAGGAAACGCTGGCGCGGGCCGATGACGGCGAACTCTACCTCGAGCACGCGCAGGCGGAATCGCTCTCCTTCGACAATGGGCGCCTGAAAGGCGGCAGCTTCAACACCGATCAGGGGTTTGGCCTGCGGGCCGTGGCCGGCGAAGCCGTTGGCTACGCGCATTCGGGCGACCTTTCGCTTGCGGCGCTGAAGCGGGCGTCCGATGCGGTGGCGCAGGTCACGCGCGGCCATTCCGGCTCCTATGCCGCCGCGCCACAGGGCACCAATGCCCGGCTTTACGGCGACGGCAATCCGATCGGCGAACCGTCCTTCGAGGCGAAGGTGGCGCTCTTGACCGAGATCGACGCCTATCTGCGTTCCAAGGACCCGAAGGTGCGGCAGGTGACGGCGACGATCGGCGCGAGCTGGCAGGTGGTGGAGATCATCCGTGCCGATGGTCACCGCATGCGCGATGTCAGGCCGATGACGCGGCTCAACATCTCCGTCGTCACCGGCGAGGGCGACCGACAGGAATCCGGCTCCTTCGGCATCGGCGGCCGGCGTGGGTTCGAGGAGTTCATCGCCACGGAAAACTGGCAGGCCGGCGCGGAGGAGGCGCTGCGCCAGGCGCTCGTCAATCTCGAGGCGATCGATGCGCCGGCCGGCACCATGGACGTGGTGCTGGGCAATGGCTGGCCGGGCGTGATGCTGCACGAGGCGGTCGGCCATGGCCTCGAGGGCGACTTCAACCGCAAGAAGACCTCTGCCTTTGCCGGCCTGCTCGGCGAGCAGGTCGCGGCCAAGGGCGTCACGGTGGTGGATGACGGGACGATCGGCGAGCGGCGCGGCTCCATCACCATCGACGACGAGGGAACGCCCTCCGCCTATAATGTGCTGATCGAGGACGGCAAACTGGTCGGCTATATGCAGGACCGGCAGAATGCTCGCCTCATGGGCATGAAGCCGACCGGCAATGGTCGCCGCCAGGGCTATGCGCATGTGCCGATGCCGCGCATGACCAACACCTACATGCTGTCCGGTGGCCATACGCCGGAGGAGATCATCGCCTCCGTCAAGAAGGGCATCTATGCCGTTTCCTTCGGCGGCGGGCAGGTGGACATCACCTCGGGCAAGTTCGTCTTCGGCTGCACCGAGGCCTACCTCATCGAAAACGGCAGGATCGGCGCGCCGGTGAAGGGCGCCATGCTGATCGGCAACGGGCCGGACGCCATGCGCCGCGTGACGATGATCGGCAACGACACCAAGCTCGACACCGGCATAGGCAATTGCGGCAAGGCGGGCCAGTGGGTGCCGGTCGGCGTCGGCCAGCCGCATCTGCGCATGGACGCGATCACGGTCGGCGGTACGCAGGCCTGAGGGCAGGACGTAAGGCTTCAGGCAGCCGCGGGCTTCGGTCGCCGGTCTGTGCGACATATTGACCGGCACTGGCGCCGGCCCCTCGTTCTGCCGCCGTGCTGCGGGATTGTCACGATCCGGTTTTGCTACACCGGTGCTAAAGTTTAACAAGGCTTAACGGATCGCTGCTAGTCAGGGTTGATGCGCGGCGGCAGCGGCGACCGCGAGACAGCAAGGGACCAGCCATGTCGATTGCGACGAGAGCCAGGATGGCGGCGCGCCATACCGCGATCCGCGGCGGGCTGATCGCGTCCTTTGCCCTGTCCCGCGGCGGGCTTTTGCGTCAGGCGCGCGGGCGCGGCGCGATCTTCACGCTGCACCATGTTCGTCCCGAGGCGGCGCGGCCCTTCGCGCCGAACGGGCATCTGGAAGTCACGCCCGGCTTTCTGGAAACGGCGATCCTCACGCTCAAGGCCGAAGGCTATCGCTTCGTCTCGACGGATGACCTGGCCGGTACCGGCGACGATCCGGACCTTCGCCCCTTTGCCTGCTTCACGCTGGATGACGGCTACCGCGACAATCTGGAGCATGCCGCGCCGGTCTTTGAGCGCCATGGCGTGCCCTTCACCGTCTATGCCACGGCCGGCTTCATCCAGCGCAGCCACACGCTGTGGTGGGAAACGGCGACGGAGCTTTTGACCCGCAACGACCGGGTGAGCGTGGATTTCGGCGAGGGTCTGCGGACCTTCACGCTGACGGACTATGCGAGCCGCGACAGCGCATTCGATTACATTGCGAGCTTCATTCGCGGCACGCGGGGCACACTCCGGGAAGCGGATGCGGTGGCGAAACTCGATGGCGCGGCGCGGGCCCATGGCATCGATCCCCTGGGGATCACCGAGCGGCTGACGCTCGACCGGGCCGGCATTGCCGCCCTCGCCAAGGTGCCCGGCGCCACGATCGGCGCCCACACCGTCACGCATGCAGCGCTGTCGCGGCTCCCCGATGCCGAAGCGCTGCGCGAAATGACGGCGTCGGCGGATGTGGTTGCAGATATTATCGGCCGGCGTCCCAGCTCCCTTGCCTATCCCTATGGCGATGCACAGGCCGCGACGGCGCGCGAGGAACGCCTCGCACGCGAGGCCGGCTTCACGACGGCCGTCACCACCCGACCCGGCGTTATCGGTCCCTCGCCAGCCTTTGCCATGCTGCGACGCATTTCGCTGAACGGCTACTATCAGCGCGCGCTTTATGTGCGGGCGCTGGCGTCGGGCATCCCCTTCCGCCTGATGGCCGGGTAGGGATGGCCTTGCGGGCAAGGCATGATCCCTTGCCCGCCTGACGCAGCCCGTCTTACGGATACATCCGCACCTTCTCCCAGCCGCCTTCCGGGCTTGCGCGACGGAACTCGACGCGGTCGTGCAGGCGGAAGGGACGGTCGTGCCAGAACTCGATGGAGGTCGGCGCGAGCCGGAAACCGGACCAGTGCGGCGGACGCGGGATGTCGCCGATCGGGTAGCGTGCCGTGTATTCGGCAACGGCCTTTTCGAGCGCAAAGCGGCTTTCGAGCGGGCGCGACTGCTTGGAGGCCCAGGCGCCGATGCGGCTGCCGCGCGGACGGGTGCGGTAATATTCATCCGCCTCGGCATCGCTGACGGGCGAGATCGGACCGCGCAGGCGCACCTGGCGGCGCAGCGTTTTCCAGTGAAAACACATGGCGGCCTTACCGCTGCCCAGAATTTCGCGTCCCTTCTGGCTTTCGTAGTTTGTGTAGAAGACAAAGCCGTTCGTGTCGAAATCCTTCAGAAGCACCATGCGCACATTGGGCAGACCGTTTTCATCGACGGTGGCGAGCGAAAGCGCATTGGGATCGTTTGGCTCGCTGGCACCGGCTTCCTCCAGCCAGGTGCCGAACAACGTGAAGGGCTCTGCCGCTTCCGTGAAGTCACCTGATGTTAACCCTTTTTCATCCATGATCGTCTTCCGATGCTGATTTCTGCGCCTTTGGCGGTGACCAACCGGTGTCACGTTTCAGGACAGCCAGCGACGGTAGACGCCAATGATGCGCGTATCGAAGCCGCCTTCGAACCGGACGGGATTGCCGTGGTAGACATAGCAAAGTCGCTCGAAGACACAATGAGGGATCGCCCCGCGACACGCGGCGCAGCGTCGCGCCTTGCGGCGGTCGCATTCGCCCTGCTTTGCCTCACCGGCTGCATGGGCACGGCGGGCGACGTCCTGAAGATGGACTCGGTGGACCGCAACATCATGACATCCTCCGTGCCTGCGGCGCTCGACGAGACGACTGACGAGGCGGCGGTGCGCAACGCGGTGTCAGCCGCCGATCTCAAAAGCCTCGGTCAGGCGGCCATTCCGTGGGCCAACACACGGTCGGGCAGCGCCGGCGTCATCAGCGTGGTGCGTGAAAGCGCCGATACCGGGCTGACCTGCCGCGATTTCGTCACGACGCGCCATTCCTATGAGGGCATTGCCCGCTTCGAGGGCAGCGCCTGCAAGGTGGCCGGCGACCGCTGGAACCTCGTCAAGTTCGCGCCGCAGAATTGACACAGGCCGACGCATCGCCAGCGGCTCTGCCCCTGGCGACATCTCCGGCGCAAGACAGTGTTAACCATCCTTCGTCAAAGTCGGGTCTTTGTGGCGCATTTGCCGGTCTGATCGATGCCGGCGCCCGCATTTCTAACTTCAGATTAGCAAGTTTGCACGAGCATTTCCCCGACGAGGCCACACAAATGGGTGCGGCCGGGAACGGAGTGCGTGCCTCGACGTTTGTCGAGGAGACGAACCCCATGGGGCGAGATTGAGATGCGTGATCCCTATGCGACCCTCGGTGTCCGGCGCAACGCCGGCCTGGACGAGATCAAGGCGGCATGGCGCAATGCGGCCAAGTCCGCCCATCCGGACCACAATCAGGACGACCCGGATGCGGCCCAGCGCTTTGCCGAAATCGGCCGCGCCTACGAGGTGCTGAAGGACCCGAAGCTGCGCAACCGCTACGACCAGGCACGCCGCGAGGCGGATCTGCGCCGCATGGAGGAGTTGAAAGCCCGCATGCAGGCCGCCAATGCCGCCGCGCAGGCCGAAGCGGAAAAGCCGATCGGCCCTGAGACGGCCGAGGAGATGGTCGACCGCCTCTTCGGCGAGGGCAAGGGCCGGACAGGCGGCCCCTCCCCCTTTTCCGCCCAGTCTCAGGCCCAGGCCCAGTCGCAGGCCCAGGCGCAACCCCAGTATCAGCAGCAGTCGCAGGCCCGCCCGCGCTCCGGCACCGACGAGCGTGGCTTCGACGCGCGCACGGACGCCCGGACGGGCGACAGCGAGCGCGAGGACTGGGCCGAAGGGGACGACGGCGAACGGCCGGCCGCACAGAAGGGCGGCTTCATGCTGCGCCGGGCCGCAGCTCCGGCGGCCGAACTGGTCAATGCCCTCGTCAAGCGGCTGCGCGGCCGCATCGTGGAAAAGACGCCCGATCTCGTCGTGGACGTTCCCGTCACCGTCACGCAGCTGTTTCGCCGCGAGCGCGTGAGCGTGTCGCTGCCGGAAGGCGAAACGGTGAAGATCGCCGTGCCGGCCGGCGCCGTGGACGGCCAGCCCATCCGGCTACGCGAGCAGGGCTACCGGGTCGCGGGCGCCCGGCGCGGCGATGCCGTCGCCATCCTGCGCTTCCAGCGCGACGAGCGCTTCCGGATCGAGGGGCTCGACCTCGTCACGACGATCTCCATCGACATCCAGGATGCCGTGCTCGGTTGCGAACGGCAGGTGGAGAGCCTCGACGGCGCCGCCAGCATCGAGGTGCCCGCCTGGTCCGGCTCCGACAAGGCCGTGCGCATCGCCGGCCGCGGCCTGATGGGCAGCGATGGTCAGCGCGGCGACCTCGTGGTCGAACTGCGCATTGTTCTGTTCGAGAAGCCGGACGAGAAGATCACCGACCTCATGCGCTCGATGAAGCACGGTCTCTATCTCTAGAAATCACCGATATTCCATGACAGATCAATGACATTAACCCAATATTACGGGGACTAACAGTTCCTGATTTGTTGTGCGCTTGAACGCCCCATCGCCCTATGTCATAGGGCAGCCTTGACAAAGTGACGCAGCGGCGCGCCAAAGGCGCCGCATTGACGCGTCTTCTTGCGGGACCGCTCCCTCGCCTGGGTGGCAGCGCCCAGAATGGGGACTGGAATGGTACATGCATCGGGACTGATGACGGGCAAGCGCGGCGTCATCATGGGCGTCGCAAACAATCGGTCGATCGCCTGGGGCATTGCAAAGGCGCTGGCCGATGCCGGCGCGGAACTGGCGCTCACCTATCAGGGCGATGCGCTGAAGAAGCGCGTCGAGCCGCTCGCGAACGAACTCGGCGCGATGCTGGCCGGCCACTGCGACGTCACCGATCTGGCAAGCGTCGATACGGTGTTCGAAACGCTCGAAAAGGCCTGGGGCAAGATCGACTTCGTGGTCCATGCCATCGCCTTTTCCGACAAGGACGAGCTAACCGGCCGCTACCTCAACACCAGCCGGGAAAACTTCACCCGGACGATGGACATCTCCGTCTACTCCTTCACGGCTGTGGCGCAGCGCGCCGAGCGGATCATGAAGGACGGCGGTTCGATGATCACGCTGACCTATTACGGCGCGGAAAAGGTCATGCCGCACTACAACGTCATGGGCGTCGCGAAGGCAGCGCTGGAGGCGAGCGTGCGCTACCTTGCCGTCGATCTCGGCAGCCGCGGCATCCGCGTCAACGCCATTTCGGCCGGCCCGATCAAGACCCTGGCGGCCTCCGGCATCGGCGACTTCCGCTATATCCTCAAGTGGAGCGAATATAATGCGCCGTTGAAGCGGACGGTTTCCATCGAGGAGGTCGGCAATTCCGCGCTCTACCTCCTGTCCGACCTGTCGACAGGGGTTACCGGCGAGATCCACCATGTCGATTCGGGCTATCACACGATCGGCATGAAAGCGGTGGACGCGCCCGACATCTCCGTCGTCAAGGAATGAACGTGAGGGCGCTGCCCGGATTGTCCGGCCGGCGCCCTTTTGTTTTGGCCCTTTTCTTTTGGCGCCGACTGCGCGAAAAGAAACGCCATCTCGTCACGGGCAGACCTTGTTGCCCCCTCTCCCGCCGAAAATCCGGAGTCTATCGTGCTCGTCTACATGGTGCGTCATGGGCAAACCGACTGGAACGCCGAAGGGCGTCTTCAGGGCCAGAAGGACATTGCGCTGAACAGCGTGGGTGAACGGCAGGCGGCGGCCAATGGCAGGGCGCTCAAGGCCCTGATCGGCGCCACGATCGAAGATTATGATTTCGTCTCCAGCCCGCTGACCCGTTGCCGCCAGACGATGGAAGCGATTCGCGGGGAGCTCGGCCTTGCCCGTGACGGGTACAGGCTCGACGAGCGGTTGCGCGAGGTGTCCTTCGGCGACTGGGAGGGCCACACGCTGACGGAGATCGAGGAGCGGCATCCCGACGCCATTGCAGCCCGCGAAGCCTCCAAATGGGACTTCATCCCGCCGGGCGACGCGGCCGAAAGCTACGAAATCCTGTCCTGGCGGGTTGCCGCATGGCTCTCGACCGTGGACCGGCCGACCGTGTGCATCGCCCATGGCGGCGTCATCCGCTCGGTTTTCCGAATCAAGTCCCTGATGAGCGGCGCCGATGCGGCCGTTGCGCCCATCCCTCAGGACCGTATCCTGCGCATTGGAGAGAGCAGCGCGGACTGGGTCTGAGGGCAAGAGACACGGTCGTCGCCCTCCGGATGTCGCCAGCGACCTTTGCCGGACCGGATGGCGTTACTGCGCGATCTGCAGGTCGTTGATGACACGCTTGCCGTCAACTTCCGTATAGAAAACAATCACCTTCACACCGGCCTTCAGGCCTTCGAAGTTGAATTCCTCAGGCGCCTGATACTTCTGGCCGTCATCGAGGGAGAGGCTGAGCTTCTCCGTATCGACGCCGGTGATCACCGCCTCCACGTCGCCGCTCTCGGCCGCCATGCCGGACAGGGGGGAGAGAAGACCCGCGGTGGCGAGAAGTGTCGCTATGATGAAACGCATTCCTGCTGTCCTGCTTGCTGCCGTTGCATGGGCCCGAGCGACGAGCCTTGCTCTCCGATTGTGGCAAAATTTACCGCTGCATTGCAACAGGACGAGCACAGCGCCACCTGTGCGGCCGAGGGGAGGCTCGCCCCCCCCCCGCGCCCGCTTTGGCAAGATGGGGCCCCTCTTCTCCTGACCGATCTTCGCCCTCGGGTAATAAGTCCCTGTTAATATACAATCGAGCATACTCGACCGCTCAAGAGCAGGGGGACGACGCTCAGTGGACATCGGGGACAAGACGGGCCGTTTCCGGCACAGCGTCACAACATCGCGGCCGACCATACTGGTGGCGCTTGTTGCATCCTGCATTGTGCTGTTCACAGGCTATGTCATCGACCGCCAGAATGCTGCGGTGCATCAGAACGAACTGCGCCTCAGCGTCAAATCCGAGCTGGATCAGCTCGCGCTTTCCCTCAAGAGTGAAATCAACCGGAGCATCGTCGCCATCAAGGGTGTCGGCAACGTGTTTTCGGTCAATCCGCGCGTGGCCGAAGCCCTTTTCGAAAGCTATGCCCGCAAGGTGCTCTTGCAGAACCCGCAATTCGTCCGCATCAGCGTAGCGCCGGCCGGCATCGTGTCGATGACCTTTCCCCGCAATCAGGTCATCGGTGCCAATGGCAAGCGGCTCGATCGTTTCGCCACGCAGCGTCAGAGCATGGAGCGGGCGCAGAACAACGCAAGCGCCCTGTTCGACGGTCCGATCCGGCTCCCTTCCGGCGAAAGTGCCTTCAACATCCTCGTGCCGATCTTCACGGAGATCGAGGGAAAATCGACCTTCTGGGGCTTCATGCGGGCTTCGATCGACGAGGCTGAGCTCTACGCCCGCGCAGGCCTGACAGCCGACAGCAATCGGTTGGCCATTGCAATCCGCGATCGTTCCAGTCATGGCACGTCCGTGGACCCCTTCTTTGGGGAAGCCGCCATTTTTGATGACGCGCCGACCACCTCACGGCTCGTTCTGCCCGGCGGGCGGTGGGAACTGGCGGCCCGCCCGTTGCAGGGCTGGGACCAGCCCTCTGCGGATGCCGCACGCATTCGCATGGTCACGATCTCGGCGTTGATCTTCGTCATCGCCATCATCATGCTGTTCGGCGCCGTCCTGGGCGACCGGCAGCGCAGTCGCGCAACCCTGCGCAAACGCAACGACCAGCTGCTGACGCTGTCGCGCCGTCTGGACCTGGCACTCGACGCCTCGCGCATCGGCATCTGGGAAATCGACGTCAGGACGGGCCTCGGGATTGTCGATGATCGCATGAATGCCCTTCATGGCGACCACTTCAGCAACCAGCCGCTGACGGTCGAGACCTGGCTGACATCGCTACATCCCGATGACCGGCTCGATGGCCACAAGGCAATGCTGAGATCCCTCAACGAGGGACTGGCCTATCGCGCCCAGTACCGCGTGGTGCTGCCCTCGGGGGCTGTTCGCACCATTCGCGGCGTCGGCTCGATCGGTGAGACGGACGGCGACCGGCTGATCCTGAGCGGCATCTGCTGGGACGTGACCGACGACGTCGAATTGAATGCCCGCCTTTTGGAGGCCAAGCAGCGCTCGGACGAGCAGGCGGCGATGCTGGAGCGGACGACCCGACGGCTGGAACTGGCGCTCGAATCCTACGAATGCGGGCTGTGGGAAGCCGAACTCGACAATGACCGGACATTCTGGGACCAGCGCATGCACCAGTTGCACGGCAAGGACTATGTGGACGGGCTGACCACGGAGGAGATGTGGCTCTCCTCGCTGCATCCGGACGACCGCGCTGCCGCCCTGGAGAACGTCACGCACTGCATCGCGAACGACCTGCCCTATAGTTGCCAGTCGCGCGTCGTGCTCCCGGACGGCACGGTGCGGCATGTGCGCTCGGTCGGGAAGGCGCATGTCGGCCTTGACGGCCGTCGCCGCCTCATCGGCCTTTCCTTCGATGTGACGAGTGACGTCGAGCTGACCGAAAGCCTGAAGGCCGCCAAGCAGATCGCCGACGCCCGCAACATCGAGCTTGCGAAGGCGAAGGATCGCATCGAGCACAATGCGCTGCACGATCCGCTGACCGGGCTCGGCAACCGGCGTATGCTGGACCGGGAGTTGAACCGCTGGGTGGCCGAACGCGGCGGCACGCTGGAAGGCGTTGCGGTGCTGCATATCGACCTCGACCGCTTCAAGCAGATCAACGACACGCTCGGCCATGCCGCCGGCGACGCCATGCTGGTGCATGCCGCCTCGGTCATCCGCCTCAATACGCGCGCAGGCGACATCGTCTGTCGCATCGGCGGCGACGAATTCGTCATTGTCGTGGCCGACGTACCGGCCGACGGTTATCTGACCGCCATGTCGGAGCGCATCATCGAGCAGATGCGCCAGCCGGTGGATTACAACGGCTTTCCCTGCCGCTTCGGTGTTTCGATCGGCATTGCCCGGGCCCGCAGCCCCAGCACAGACAGCCAGCAACTGCTGGTCAATGCCGACATCGCCCTCTACCGGGCGAAGGAAAGCGGTCGAAACCGGCTGGAATTTTTCAGCGAGAGCCTGCAATCGGCGATCATCACCAGCAAGCGCGTGGCGGACGAGATTCTCGACGGCATCGAGCGCGGCGAGTTCGTGGCCTGGTATCAGCCGCAGTTCGAGGCATCCACGCACAGGCTGGCCGGCGTCGAAGCGCTGATCCGCTGGCAGCATCCGCGCGAGGGTCTCCTGACGCCGGACCGCTTCCTCAAGGTGGCGGAGGAAATCGACGCCATGGCCAAGCTCGACCGGATCGTTCTGGAGCGTGCCGTGCTCGACAGCGCCCTGTGGGCATCGCGCGGCCTCTACATGCCGAAGATCTCGGTCAACGTGTCGGCCCGGCGCCTGCGCGACAGCGCCCTGCTCGAGACGCTGCGCGAGATGAACATCGCCCCCGGCCGGATCGCCTTCGAACTGGTCGAATCGATCTTCCTCGACGAGAGCGACGATGCCGTGATCGCCAATATCGAGGGCGTCAAGAGCCTTGGCATCGACATCGAACTCGACGATTTCGGCACCGGCCATACCTCCATCGTCAGCCTGCTGAAGCTGAAGCCGAAGCGGCTGAAGATCGACCGGCAGCTGGTGACGCCGGTGCTCGGCGCCCATAACGAACAGGCGCTGCTGCGCTCCATCCTCGATATCGGTCGCTCGCTGGGCATCGAGACGGTGGCCGAGGGCGTGGAGACGCTGGTGCATGCGGAGATGCTGAGCACGCTTGGCTGCGACCTCCTGCAAGGCTATGCCTTCTCGCGTCCGCTCTCGCCCGATGCCCTCCTCGATTTCGCCCTCGGCCATCAGCGCAAGGTTGCCTGAGACACCCGGCACAGACCAAGGACGTCATGGGCGTGATCGGCCGGCAAAGGCCTTTCCGTCGCGCCCCTTTATGCAGTAAGAGTGCGGCCGAACGCGGGGGGCCGGTGCGTCCCCTCCCCTGCCACCCTTACCCGGCCACCCCTAGCAGGCCCCTGGCCCCACGGTTTTGCTGATGTCACACAATACGTTCGGTCACCTCTTCCGCGTCACGACCTGGGGCGAGAGCCATGGGCCGGCGCTCGGCTGCGTCGTCGATGGCTGCCCGCCCGGCATCCGCTTCACCCTTGCCGAGCTGCAGGTCTGGCTCGACAAGCGCAAACCCGGCCAGTCGCGGTTCGTGACGCAGCGGCGCGAGGATGATCTGGTGCGGGTGCTCTCGGGCGTGATGATCGACGAGGACGGCGAGACGATGATCTCGACGGGCACGCCGATCTCGATGATGATCGAGAACACCGACCAGCGCTCGAAGGATTACGGCGAGATCGCCCGGCGCTATCGCCCCGGCCATGCCGACTATACCTATGACGTGAAATACGGCATTCGCGACTATCGCGGCGGCGGGCGCTCTTCCGCCCGCGAAACGGCGGCGCGCGTGGCGGCCGGCGGCCTTGCGCGCAAGGTTGTGCCAGGCGTCGTGGTGCGCGCGGCACTGGTGCAGATCGGCAAGCACCGCATCAACCGCGACAACTGGGACTGGGCAGAAGTCGACAACAATCCGTTCTTCGCACCTGACCCGGCCATCGTGCCGGTCTGGGAGGCGTATCTCGACGGCATCCGCAAGGCCGGCTCCTCGGTCGGCGCCGTCATCGAGGTGATCGCCGAGGGCGTGCCGGCGGGGCTTGGCGCGCCGATCTATGCCAAGCTCGACCAGGACATCACCGCGAACCTCATGTCGATCAATGCCGTCAAGGGCGTGGAGATCGGCAATGGCTTTGCGGCGGCCGAAATCACCGGCGAGGAAAATGCCGACGAGATGCGCATCGGCCCGAACGGCCAGCCGATCTTCCTGTCGAACCATGCCGGCGGCATCCTTGGCGGCATTTCGACGGGCGAGCCGATCGTGGCGCGCTTCGCCATCAAGCCGACCTCGTCGATCCTGACCGAACGCCGTTCGATCGACGCCGACGGCAACGAGGTGGATGTGCGCACCAAGGGCCGCCACGACCCCTGCGTCGGCATCCGCGCCGTTCCGATCGGCGAGGCGATGGTCGCCTGCACGCTGGCGGATCACTACCTGCGCGACCGCGGGCAGACGGGGGAGCAGCGGTAGACAAAGAACACCGTTTACTCGGCGGCTTCCAGTTCGGTGATGTTGGCGAGTTCGGCGGCAATGGCCGGTGCCTGCACTTTCAGGTCGTAACTGGCCTGCATGTTCAGCCAGAATTCCGGCGCTGTCTTGAAGAATTTCGCAAGGCGCAGAGCCGTGTCGGGGGAAACACCCACCCTCTCGGCAACGAGACGTTCGATGCGCGTGCGGGGTACACCCAGCCGCTTGGCGAGCGCGTAAGGTGTCAGGTCAAGCGGCGCCAGATACTCCTCGCGCAGAATTTCACCCGGATGAATGGGGGGAAGGATATCCGAAAGCGCCTTGGGCGCATCGCCTTTCAGCTGGGCAGTTGCTTCAGTCATGATAGTCGATGATCTCCACATTTTCGGGCCCGGCTGCCGTCCAGACAAAGCAGATCCGCCATTGCCTGTTGATCCGGATCGAGTGCTGCCCCTGTCGGTCACCCTTCAGTGCCTCAAGCCGGTTTCCCGGTGGCGAGCGCAAATCGTCGAGGCGCGTCGCTTCGTTCAACAGGAAGAGCTTGCGTTGCGCGGCCCGCACGAGGTCAGCGGGAAACCCTTTCGGGGCGAGGCCGGCAGCGACTTTTTCCGTCAAGCCCGCCTTATGCGAAACGATCATCAGCGCCCTCCAAGTCTTGGTATCATATCACGATACCAAGCGAGATCAAGCTGCCTGCACCGGCTGTGAAAGACAAAGCGACGAACGCCGACCCGGTATCCCGGATCGGCGTTTTTCATGTCAGCCCGATCGATCCTCTGAGGTCAATCGCCTCAGAACTCCTGCCAGTCGTTATCGGCGGCTGTCGCTGTTGCGACAGAGGCGCGTGCGGGGGCGCGGCTCGGGCGGGATGGCTGGGTGAGCGGCGCCGGGCGCCGGATGGCTGCGGGGGCGGCCATGGCGTCGGCAACCTGGCGCAGGGCCGAGACGGAGCCATTGGCTGCGCCGTCGAGGACGAACTGGCTGACGAGTTCCTTCAGGCGCGCGGCTTCGGAGGCGAGGCTGGCGGCGGCAGCGGTGGTTTCCTCCACCATTGCGGCGTTCTGCTGGGTCGCCTGGTCCATCTGGTTGACGGCGACATTGACCTGCGAAAGGCCCGTTGCCTGCTCCTGCGCGGAGGTGGCAATGGTCTGCATGTGCTTGTTGATGTGAGCGATGTGCTCGACGATGTGCTTCAGTGCCACGCCGGTATCGCGCACCAGCTTGACGCCGTTATCCACCTCGCCCGTCGATGTCTGGATCAGGCCGCGGATTTCCTTGGCTGCCGAAGCGGAGCGCTGCGCAAGTTCACGCACTTCCTGGGCGACGACGGCAAAGCCCTTGCCGGCATCCCCGGCCCGCGCCGCTTCCACACCGGCATTGAGCGCCAGAAGGTTGGTCTGGAAGGCGATCTCGTCGATAACGCCGATGATGTTTGCGATCTGCTGCGAGCTCTCCTCGATGCGCTGCATGGCGCTCTCGGCTTCGGCGACAACCCGCACGGAATTCGTGGCGCTGCCGCTGGCCTGTTCGGCAACGGTCCGGGCCTCGCCGGTCAGCTTGCTGGAATGGGTGACGTTGGAGGTGATCTGCTCCATGGCGGCGGCGGTTTCCTCCAGCGAGGCGGCCTGCTGCTCGGTGCGCTTCGACAGGTCATCGGCGCCGGCGGCGATCTCCCGCGTTCCGCCTTCCATGCTGAGGACGGCGGCGTTCACCGCGCCAACCGTGCGGGACAGTTGCTCGACCGTTGCGTTGAAGTTGGTGCGCAGCCCTTCGTAAACCTCGGCAAAGCGGGTCTCGATGCGGCAGGTGAGATCGCCGGCCGCCAGACGCTGCAGGCTGCGCGCAAGCGCCTCGGCAGCGACCCGCAGGTCCTGGGCCTCCCGGTCGGTACGCTCCTGATCGGCGATCCGCTTGCGCTCGGCCTCGCCTCGCATGTCCTCGGCCTGCTTCTGCAAGGCGATCCCTTCCAGGCCGTTGCGCTTGAAGACCTCGACGGTGGCCGCCATCTTGCCGATTTCATCACGGCGGTCGGTTTCACGCACGTCGACGCTGTAGTCGCCGGTGGCCAGCGCCGCCATGGTGTCGCGCAGGGCGTTGATGGGGCGCACGAGCCAGGTACGGACGGCGAAATAGGCACCGATCAGGACGAGCAGCGTCGCACCGATCATGCCGAACAGCGTGGATGCCGTGATGAAGTGAACATCGCTCGTCAAACCGTCACTCTTTGAATTCGAAAGCGCAAGCAGTTCGTTGGCGTAGACACGGATTCTGTCGCTGAGCACCGGAAAGCCCGGCTGGCACTCGGCGGCGAACACATTTGTGGCGGCCACGACGTCAGCGGCGGATTTTGTGGCGCGGCCCATGTCCACTGCCCTGGCACACGTGGATTTCAGCAGGGCAGCCCCTTGCGTGGCAAACTCCTGAAGTTGCACCACGTCGGGCAGAGCGGCCTTTGCATCGCCCATCAGACGATCGAAATCGCCGGTCGAACGTTTGAGTTCATTTTCCGCGCGCTCGACGGCAGCGGGATCGCTCAGCATGATGATATCGGCGATCGACGCCCGGCCGAGTTGGAGGGCGCGGTTGGCTTTGGCGAGAGCGACGTTGGCAGCCGTTTCATGGCTGAGAAGCTCGGTGTAGCGGGCATCAATCGAACGCATATTCGTGTTGCTGTAGATGGCCGTACCCAGGGCAAAGGTTGCAAAGCCGCCCAGAATGACCAGCATTTTGGCATTGATGGAGATATTGCGCATCTGTTTCCTGCTTTCAGCGTCTGAACAGTCAATGAGGTAGCGGGTCGCGAACAATCACACTTTTGAAGCAATGAAAGTATGAAATTACATAGGAACAGAAGCTTAAGGTTTTCATAAATCCCCGCCCTCGTTTCGCCCCATTGCGTGTTTGGCTGCCCGATTGTGGGGTAACTAGGCGCGTTTCGGCACAGAAAAGTACGAAGTTGCACTTTTTCGAAACAGCGTTTCCTTATAGTCAACAAAGGGTTTACCGATCATGCCCGGACAGATTCTTGCGGACGACCGGAGCCGGTCGCCGCCGGCCGTGCGGGTTATGCGCCGCTATGTCACCGGCAGCGGGCGTTCGGCGGGCAGCCGGGCTTCGTGCGGGAAACGCACGGTCTGAAGTCCGACGAAGCGCGCGAGACGCGCCAGTTCGGCGTCGAGCCGCTCCATGCGGCCGGCGGAGGTGCGGATGCCGGGCTCCAGCCAGAAGCGACGCACGTCGAGGCTTCCCTCGCGCCGATTGGCTTTCATGTCGATGCGGCCGATCAGGCGATCACCTTCCAGCAGCGGGAACACATAGTAGCCGTACAGGCGCTGCGGCTCCGGCACGAAAACCTCGATGCGATAGTGGAAACCGAAGAGACGGTGCGTGCGGTTTCGATCCCGGATGAGCGGATCGAAGGGGCTGAGCACACGCACCCGTGACGCTGGCGTTTGCAGACCGCCGAGCGTCTGCCCGAAACCGGCGAGCGCGAAGGCGGCGCGCGGGCGGGCGCCGCCATCAAGCTCGATCAGCACCTCTTCAAGCTCTTCCCTGTTCTCAGTCACCCACGCCTTGGCCTCGTCCGGCGAAACAAGATCAAGGAAGGCCGCGATCTCACCGGAGGTGGCGAAACCCAGCCGCTGAAGCGCGGCGCGACAGCACCAGTCGATGAAGTCCGCCCGGCTCACCTCTTCCTGGTGATGGTGGGCGGGGATGACGCGTTCGGTGAGGTCGTAGATCTTCTGGAAATTCTCTCGGCCGGCGATGGCGAGCTTTCCCATGCGCCAGAGGCTTTCCAGCGCCGTCTTGGACGGGTGCCAGTTCCACCAGCCGCCGGACGTATGACCATCGGCTTTCAGATCGCGCGAGAGAACCCGCCCGCCATCGCGGATGCGGGCATAGGTTTCATCAAAGCTCTCGTGGAAATTCTCGCCACGCCAGCGCTGCCAGCGCGCAATGATCGTCTCCTCCTCCCAGCGAAAGCGGTGCTTCCAGTATTTGAAGAAGCGGCTCGGAATGATCGAGGCGTCGTGGGTCCAGTGCTCGAAGAGTTCACCGTCCTCTTCCAACAGGGACTTCAGGTGCTCGGGGCGGTAGGTCTGGTTGCGGGCAAAGAGAATCTGGTGGTGGGCCCGCTCCACCCACTGGATGCTATCGACCTGCACGAAACCGAGATCGTCGATGAGTTGAAGCAGGCCGGCCTTGCCGAGCGCGCGCCCCGGCGGGGCGGCAAGGCCCTGGCGGTTCAGAAAAACGAGACGGGCCTCAGGCAGGGAAAGACGAGTCGACATGCGGAGAGCTTAGTCACGTTCCTCTTTTGTTCAAGAGGTCTGCGGCCCGGCCCCTTCGCAAGCTGCCGATTCCTGACTATAGGGACGCACCGTCAACGGCGCGTGGAGGCATGGTAGGTGGAAATCCGGTTCGATGCGGCAGGGGTCAGCTTTGCGGGGCGCGTGGCGCTTTCGCCGCTGCGCCTCACGCTTTGCGAGCGGCGCATCGGCGTGATCGGGCTCAACGGGTCCGGCAAGACCACCTTCGCCAAGCTGATCAACGGGCTGGTGAAGCCGACAAGCGGCCACGTGACGGTTGACGGCCTCGACACGGTGAGCGACGCCGATGCGGTGCTCGGCAAGGTCGGCTTCGTGTTCCAGAACCCGCAGAACCAGCTCATCATGCCCGGCGTTGCCGAAGACCTCGCCTTTGGCCTGTCCGGACGCGGCCTTTCCAAGGCGGAGATTGCGGCGCGCGTGGAGGCGATGCTGGCCAGCCTCGGCATTGCGGATCTTGCGGCGCGGCGCGTGCATGAACTTTCCGGCGGCGAGACGCAACTGGTGGCGATGGCGAGCGTGCTGGTGACGGGAGCCGAAATCCTGATCCTCGACGAGCCGACCAACCAACTCGATCTGAAGAACCGCCGGCAGGTGGTGGACGCGGTGGCGCAGCTGCCGCAATGCGTGATCACGGTCGCGCATGATCTCGACCTCCTTGCCGACTACGATCGCGTGCTGGTCTTTGACGGCGGACATCTCGTTCAGGATGGCGCGCCGGCCGACAGCATTGCCCGCTACCGCGAGATCGCCGCATGCTGACCAGCCTGCATGTGGAGGGAGACAGCCTTTTTCACCGGCTGACAACACGGGTGAAGCTGGCGATCCTTTTGATCGCCAGCATTCTCGCCTTCCTGACCCAGTCCCCCGTGCTTCTCGGACTCGGCCTTCTGGTCGCGGGCGCGTTCTATTTCACTCTGGGACTGACGGTGCGCGAAGGGCTGCGGCGGCTGCGGCCGGTTCTCGTGACCATCGCACTCCTGGCGGCCGTCAATCTCATCGTCCAGCCACCGCTCGACGTGCTCGTCGCCGTCCTCCGCATCCTCGCGCTGGTGCTTCTGGCCGCCACGGTGACGGCGACGACGACGATCTCCGCTTTCATGGAAGAGATCACACGACTGCTGCTGCCCGTCGAAAGGCTGGGGCTGGTGCGCGCCGCGGATGTGGCGCTGGCCCTCGGCCTCGTGCTGCGCTTCGTGCCCGATATCTTCAACCGTTACAGCGAGATCCGCGAGGCGCATCTGGCCCGTGGGCTGAAGCCGAAGTGGAAGACGCTTGTGGGGCCGCTGATCATCCTGACGCTGAAGGACGCCGACGCGATCGCCACCGCCATTGATGCGCGGGGCCTGAGGCGCGGCAAACGCGGCTGAGGCTATCTACCGCTTCTCTCATATTTCCTTTTGAGCAGCCGCAAATTTGCGCTAATCACGCCAGCGTGATTTTGTAGCATGCTGGAACCCAATGCGCGTCGCAAAGCGGCCCGCGCCCCAAGGAGACCCCCATGACGACCAGGGACATCGTTCTCGTGGCGCTTTTCACCGCCATCATCATCGTGCTCGGCCTCATCCCGCCGATCACCCTCGGCTTCATTCCGGTGCCGATCACGGCGCAGTCGATGGGCGTCATGCTGGCCGGCTGCATCATCGGCGCCAAGCGCGGCGCGGCGTCCTATGCGCTGCTGGTTCTCATGGTGGCGATCGGCCTTCCGGTTCTGGCCGGCGGCAAGGGCGGCCTTGCGATCCTCGCCGGTCCCACGGCGGGCTACATTTTCGGCTGGATCGTCGGCGCCTTCGTGACCGGCCTCATCGCCGAGCGCA
Organism: Rhizobium sp. RU20A; assembly: GCF_900155885.1. Taxonomy (GTDB): domain Bacteria; phylum Pseudomonadota; class Alphaproteobacteria; order Rhizobiales; family Rhizobiaceae; genus RU20A. The sequence goes on along the minus strand of NZ_FTMB01000006.1, from coordinate 163,516 downwards.
TCGTCGGCCCTGCCACGGGTGAGGCAAAGCAGTTTGCCGGCTTCTTCATCGCCTCCGTCGTCGGCGGCATCGGCGTCGTCTACGGCTTCGGCATTCCGTGGCTCTCCTACGTCACGGGCACGCCCTTCGGCGCCGCCCTTGCCGGCAACCTCGCCTTCATTCCGGGCGATCTCGTCAAGGCGGCGATCGCCACGCTTGCCGCCCGCGCGGTTCTTGCCGGCTATCCGCTGCTACCGCGCAGCGCCTGATCCCTGCCCTTCCAGCCGCGGCGCGCACCCGCCGCGGCTGTTGAAAAGCGTGGCTCTTTTGCCGCCCTTCATGGACGTGCGACCATCCGCGCCCTAAAACCTTGCGGCACGGCGGCCTCTTTGGCGTTGCCAGCGGTTTCAGGAGACCTCGGTCCATGACGACGGTTCTGTACGAACATCCCGTTTTTCTCGAGCACAAGGTGCCCGAGGGGCATCCCGAACGTCCCGACCGCCTGAAGGCACTGAACCTTGCGCTGGAGCACCAGCGCTTTGCCCGCCTCACCCGCAAGCAGGCGCCGCAGGCCAACGAGGATTACGTTCTGCTCGCCCATCCGGAAGAGCACCTGCGCGCCGTGATGCGGGTCATTCCCGAAGAGGGCATCAACCATTTCGAGGCCGACACGCATGCAAGCCCGGCGAGCCTGCAAGCCGCGCTGACCGGCATCGGCGGGGCGATCGCAGCCGTCGACGACGTGTTTTCCGGCAAGGCCGACAATGTGTTCGTCGCCTCGCGGCCGCCCGGCCACCATGCCGAGAAGACCAAGGCCATGGGCTTCTGTTTCTTCAACAACGTGGCCATTGCCGCCCGCCACGCCCAGCAGGCCCACGGGGTCGAACGAGTCGCGATCGTCGATTGGGACGTGCACCACGGCAATGGCACGCAAGACATCTTCTACGACGATCCCTCCGTACTCTTCTGTTCCACGCACCAGATGCCGCTCTACCCCGGCACGGGCGCCAAGGACGAGCGCGGCACGCATGGCACCATCGTCAATGCGCCGCTTGCGCCGAACGATGGCAGCGACCATTTTCGCGAGGCCTTCCGCGAGCGCGTTCTGACGGCGCTCGACAATTTCCGCCCCGACCTCGTGTTGATCTCGGCGGGCTTTGACGCCCACCACCGCGATCCGCTGGCCCAGATCAACCTGACGGGCGAGGATTTCGACTGGGCGACCGGCAAGCTGCTCGACGTGGCGGGCCGCAGCGCCAACAACCGACTGGTCAGCCTGCTGGAAGGCGGCTACGACCTCGAAGGGCTCGCCGAATCCGCCGGGCTCCATATCGAACGCCTGATGAGGGGATAAGCATGGCCGCCGACGTCAAGACACTGAGCTTCGAACAGGCCGTCGAGGAACTGGAACAGATCGTCTCGGCGCTGGAGCGCGGCGACGTGGCGCTCGACCGCTCCATCGAGATCTACGAGCGCGGCGAAGCGCTGAAAAAGCATTGCGAGACGCTCCTGAAGGCCGCCGAAGACCGGATCGAGAAGATCCGTCTCGACCGCGCCGGCAAGGCCACGGGTACGGAGCCGCTCGACGGGGCGTGACGGGGCACACCTACCGTGGTAAAATCTTGCCATGAACAGAGAGCGCATCATTGCAGAGCTTAAAGAGCATCGCAGCGAGCTTGAAGCTGCGGGTGCGCAGCATCTTTCTGTTTTCGGGTCTGTCGCGAGACGCGAAAACGGCCCCGACTCCGACCTGGACATTCTCGTGACGCTGGCGCCACCGGTTTTGGCATCCGGCTTCGGATATTACAGCGCTCTCGAAATTCTCACGGAGAAGATTGCGCACATCACCGGCGCCAAGAAGGTGGATGTGGTGGCGGAGCCCTTACGCAAGGCGCACGTACGGGCCAACATCGAGAAGGACCGTATCGTTGCCTTCTGATCGTCCGCTTGTCCGCATGCGCGATATCGTTGAGAACATCGGACGCATCGAAAGTCATATCGAAGGTTTGGATGAAACAGCTTTCCTGCGCTCGCAGATGGTAATCGACGCTGTCGAACGGTGCCTGAGCCGCATTTCGGAAGCGGCCGTGAAGATCGGGCCAGAAGCAGCAACGTATTTTCCCGATCACGACTGGATCGCCATCCGTGCCATCGGCAACCGGCTGCGCCATGACTACGATACGATAACAGAGAGCATGAACTGGTTGATCGCGACACAGCGCCTCCCCAGTCTCAAGCGGGATATCGTTGCATTCTTGAGCCGGTTCCCCGAGGAGCAGGAGCGGATCTCGGTCGTGTAGACGGATGTCGTCTGCCATCCCAGCTCGGCTTCGCTAGAAGCACACCGCCCCCCGAACAGGAGCCACCCATGTCCTTCTTCCCCGGCCCAGACCCAGAAGTCGGCGACCGCTTTTCCTGCGATGCGCTTTCGCAGCTCATCATTCCGCGCACCAGCGATATCGGCGGGTTCGAGGTGAGGCGGGCGCTGCCGACGGCGAAGCGGCGGCTGGTGGGGCCGTTCATCTTCTTCGACCGGATGGGGCCGGCGCTGATCCGGGCGGGCGAGGCGCTGGATGTGAAGCCGCATCCGCATATCGGGCTTTCGACCGTCACCTATCTCTTCGACGGGGAGATCAAGCATCGCGACAGCCTCGGCACAGAGATGGTGATCCGCCCCGGCGACGTGAACCTGATGACGGCGGGGCGCGGCATCGTGCATTCGGAACGCTCGCCGGAAAACCTGCGCGGCCTACCGCATTCGCTTTCGGGCCTCCAGACCTGGCTGGCGCTGCCGGACGCGATGGAGGAGATCGAGCCGGTCTTCTCGCATACGGAATGCGCGGCCCTTCCCTTTCTTTCCGACAAGGGCGTGGAGGCGCGCGTGGTGCTCGGCACCTACGAGGGCGCGACGGCACCGGTGAAGGTGTTTTCCGATACGCTCTATGCCGATCTGAAGCTCGGGCCCGGTGCGAGCGCGCCGCTTGCTGCGGACTGGGAGGAGCGCGCGCTCTATGTTCTGGCGGGCACACTTGATGTCGCCGGCGATCTCTTCCAGCAGAACCAGCTCCTGGTCTTCCGACCGGGCGATGCCATTACGCTGAAGGCGGGGCCGGACGGCTGTCATGTCATGCTGTTCGGTGGTGCTGCGATGCGTTCGCAGCGCTTCATCTGGTGGAACTTCGTCTCTTCTTCGAAGGAACGCATAGAACAGGCGAAAAACGAGTGGCGCACGGGCCGATTCGACATCGTTCCCGGCGACGAGGAAGAATTCGTGCCGCTGCCAGCCGGTTAAACCCCAGAAAAGACCGGAATTCTTGTCGGTCGGCCAAGAAGATTGCCTCCCAGGCGTTTCCATTCGCCATCGGAGCAACTAAATTCCTGTTCATGATGGCAAAAGGCGGCCTGCTCCGATGTGAGGATGGTCCCCTTTTCCGGCGCGCCTCCACAATCGCGCCATGAACGACAAAGGTTTCGACGTGACGGATCAGCGCGCCCTCCAGGCCCCTTCCACGCCCCTGCTCGACCGGGTGCATCTGCCCCAAGACCTGAAGAGGGTCGAGGACAAGGACCTGCCGCAGCTGGCAGAAGAGGTGCGGGCTGAAATGATCGACGCCGTCTCGCGCACCGGCGGGCATCTGGGCGCAGGCCTCGGCGTGGTGGAACTGACGATCGCGATCCACAAGGTGTTCGACACGCCGAAGGACAAGCTGATCTTCGACGTCGGCCACCAGTGTTATCCGCACAAGATCCTGACGGGCCGGCGCGACCGGATCCGCACGCTGCGCCAGGAAGGCGGCCTTTCGGGCTTCACCCGCCGGGCGGAGAGCGAATACGACCCCTTCGGCGCGGCCCATTCCTCGACCTCCATCTCGGCAGGCCTCGGCATGGCGGTGGCGGGCGAGTTGTCGGGCGAGCCGAAGAACGTCATCGCGGTCATCGGCGACGGCGCCATGTCGGCCGGCATGGCCTATGAGGCGCTGAACAATGCGGGCGCGCTCGATGCGCGGCTCATCGTCATCCTCAACGACAACGACATGTCGATTGCCCCGCCGACGGGGGCCATGAGCGCGTACCTCGCGCGCCTTGCCTCCGGCCGCACCTATATGGGCTTCCGGGAGTTCGGCAAGAAGCTGACGGCCTATCTCGGCAAGACGGTGGACCGGGCCATCACCCGCGCCGTCGAACATGCGCGCGGCTATGTGACCGGCGGCACCATGTTCGAGGAGCTCGGCTTTTACCACATCGGCCCGATCGACGGTCACTCTTTCGAGCACCTGCTGCCCGTGCTGCGCAATGTGCGCGACAATGCCAAGGGGCCGGTGCTGATCCATGTCGTGACGCAGAAGGGCAAGGGCTATGCGCCGGCGGAAGCCGCCGCCGACAAGTATCACGGCGTCAACAAGTTCGACGTCATCACGGGCGCGCAGGCGAAGGCCAAGCCGAATGCGCCGGCCTACACCGCCGTCTTTGCCGATGCGCTGGCGCAGGAAGCCGGGTTCGACGAGAAGATCGTCGGCGTGACCGCCGCCATGCCGTCCGGCACCGGCCTCGACAAGCTGGCAGACCTTTATCCGTCGCGCACCTTCGATGTCGGCATTGCCGAGCAGCATGCGGTGACCTTTGCAGCCGGGCTTGCGACCGAGGGCTACAAGCCGTTCTGCGCGATCTACTCGACCTTCCTGCAGCGCGGCTACGATCAGGTGGTGCATGATGTGGCTTTGCAGGGCCTGCCGGTCCGCTTTCCCATCGACCGCGCCGGCTTCGTCGGCGCCGACGGCCCGACCCATGCCGGCTCCTTCGACACCGCCTTCCTCGCCTGCCTGCCCGGCTTCGTGGTGATGGCCGCCGCCGACGAGGCGGAGCTGAAGCACATGGTGCGCACGGCCGCCGCCTATGACGAGGGTCCGATTTCCTTCCGTTATCCGCGCGGCGAAGGCGTGGGCGTCGAATTGCCCGAGCGCGGCGAGATCCTCCAGATCGGCAAGGGCCGCGTCGTCAAGCAGGGCTCGAAGGTGGCGCTGCTGTCCTTCGGCACGCGGCTGGCCGATTGCCTGGCGGCAGCGGAAGACCTCGATGCGGCCGGCCTCTCCACCACGGTCGCCGATGCGCGCTTTGCCAAGCCGCTCGACCACGACCTCATCCGCCAGCTCGCCCGCCACCACGAGGTACTCGTCACCATCGAGGAAGGTTCGGTCGGCGGTTTCGGCAGCCATGTGCTGACCTTCCTCGCCACGGAAGGGCTGATCGACAACGGCCTGAAGGTGCGCCCGCTGACGCTGCCCGACGAGTGGACCGACCAGGCCAGCCCCTCCGCCATGTATGCCCGCGCCGGCCTCGACCGCGCCGGCATCGTCTCCACGGTGTTCAAGGCGCTCGGACAGAAGGCGCTGACGATCGGGGCTTCGGCTTAAGAGGCGGCGCTTTGCGCCCTGCGCTCTTATCGCGTTTGTCTTTTTTCGAACTGCCCACCTGCCATGCGCCCAGGTTCGGTTGCATCGTGCGTTCTGCCCAACGATCACCCCACCCGGCGCAAGCGCCGACCCGCCCCCTCAAGGGGCGGGTGGGAGGATGCCGCGGCCGCCGGGGCCCTACCTCCCCTTGAGGGGGAGGTCGCCGCAAAGCGGCGGGTGGGGTGACCCGCGGCACGGCCGGCAGACCTCGGTCAGCACCGACCGAGCGCGTTCAGCCCACCCTCACTCTATCGGATCATTATACTGCAGGATCAGCACGCTCAGTTCTTCCTGCGGGTAGAAGTCGGTGGCCTTTATCTGGAAGGTGGTCTCGCCGATCTTCCTGACATTTTCGCCGCAGAAGCTGACGAAGTTCTTCGGATCGCCCTTGTCGACCGTCAGGGTGAAGTCCTTGATGGGTCCGTACCAGTTGGAGCCGGTGGTCAGGATGTAGGAGATCCAGGCCTCGGTATAGTAGGGCTGGTTGTCCTTGCCGGCATTGGCGAAGAGGTCGGCGCCGCGTTTGATGAAGGCCTCGTCCATGCAGTATTTGCGCCGGTACTCGGCCGTCGCGTCTGGGGTCGGCTTGCCCTCGTCGAGGAAGCTGATGCCGGCGGTACCGCCGACGCTCGGCGTATAGGTGTGCTTGACGCTCACCGTCTTGCCGGCCGGGAAGCGGGTGCGCCAGTAATAGACGGAGGAGAGTTTCCAGATGGGTACCAGCTCGCTTTTGAGGACACCGCTGCCGTCGTCCCACTCGTTTTTCATCACGATGCCGCGCGACACCCAGTCGGCGGTCTTTTCGGGCGAGAGTTTCGTCAGGGCTCCGGCGGTCGCCTCGCCGTAGGGCATCAGCGGAATGCCCTCGGCCTTGAGGTCGGCCGTCACATCGATGCCGAAAACCGTGGCGCGCTGCTGCAGCTCCGGCTTGATCGGCGCGCCGTCCTGCGTGGTGGAAAAGCCGAGGAAATTGTCGGCATGGAGCGTATCGACGTTGAAATCGCCCTCCATCGAGCCCTGAATGTCGGGCATGGGGAAGGCAACGATGCTGTCGACATCCGCGTCGGTGGCGTTGCGGAAGACGTATTCGACGCGGATTTCGGTCGGCGAGATGAAGAGGTCCTCCTTCGCCATCTCGACGGCGTCGGAGCGCATGAAGACGAGGCCGCCGGTGTGAAGTTCCGCCAGCGTGTCGTTGGCGCGGGCGCTTGTGCTCGCCAGGAGCAGGCCCAGGGCCGCCGCAATGGCGGTCCGCTTCATCGTGAGTGTCATCGTGCAGCCCCCCGCTTTTGTCCTGATATCCGCCCTTGTGCCAGATGCCGGGACGGCAGCCAAGCGCCTTCGCTGGGCATAGATGTGACAAACCCGACGCCTTGCGGCGCCGGGTTCGCGAAGTCCCGAATGTGGGGTGTGCGGGATGGCTTTCTGCTGAAGGATCAGAACTCCTGCCAGTCGTCGGCCTTGGTGGCGACGGCGGCCGAGGACCGGGCGACGGGCGCGCGGGCCGGCGCACGTGCCGGGGCACGGACAGCGGCCGGTTCCGCCATGGCGGCGGCCATGCGGCGCAGGCCCGCCGTGCCCTCGCCAGCGCCGCTGCCGGCGCCCAGCGTGAACTGGCCGATCAACTGCTGCAGACGGTTGGCCTCGTTTGCAAGGGTGGCGGAGGCGGCGTTGGTCTCTTCCACCATCGCGGCGTTCTGCTGGGTGACCTGATCCATCTGGTTGACGGCAGTGTTGACCTCGGCAAGTCCGGTGGACTGTTCGCGGGCCGAGGTGGCGATGGCTTCCATGTGCTGGTTGATGGTGACGACATACTCTTCGATCGTCTTCAGCACGGAACCGGTATCGCGCACCAGCTTCACGCCGCTTTCCACCTCGACGGCGGAGTTGCGGATGAGTTCCTTGATTTCCTTGGCGGCCTGGGCCGAACGCTGGGCGAGTTCGCGCACTTCCTGGGCCACGACGGCGAAGCCCTTGCCGGCCTCACCCGCGCGGGCGGCTTCCACACCGGCATTGAGGGCAAGAAGGTTGGTCTGGAAGGCGATCTCGTCGATCACGCCGATGATGTTGGAAATCTGGCTTGAGGAATGTTCGATGCGCTGCATGGCATCGACGGCACTCGCCACGACCTTGCCGGACTGGGCCGCGCTCTCATTGGCGCGGGTGGCGACGGCACGGGCCTCTTCCGAACGCTTGGAGGAGTTGGTGACGTTGGCCGTGATCTCATCGAGCGCAGCCGCGGTTTCCTCGAGCGAGGCGGCCTGCTGTTCGGTGCGCTTCGACAGGTCTTCCGCGCCCTGGCTGATTTCGCGGGCGCCGCCATCGATGGAGCCGGTGGCATGGGCGACGGCGCGCAGGGTCTGGCCGAGCTGGCTGACGGCGGCGTTGAGGTCCTGGCGCAGTTGCTCGAAGTCGGGCGCGAAGGGCTCGTCGAGCTGGAAGGAGAGATCCCCGGCGGCAAGACGGCGCAGACCGACGGCAAGGCCGGCGGTGGCCTGTTGCAGGCGCTGCTGGGCTGCGGCTTCGGCCTCCTGCTGCAGGCGCACGCGGTCGGCCTCGGCGGCGTGGCGGGCGGCTTCGGCGTCGCGCTCCAGCTTGCGATTGGCAATAGCGGCCTGGCGGAAGACTTCGACGGCCCCGGCCATCGCGCCCACTTCATCGGCACGACCGGAATAGGGAACCGCACTGTCGGTGTCGCCATCGGCAAGGCGGCGCATGGCCAGCGTGATGTTGCCGACCGGACGGGCAATGCCAAAGAAGCCGTAGACCGTGCCACCGATGATCACGATCGCGACGAAGGCGACGACCGCCATGATCTGCAACGTCGCGGCATGTTCGGCGGCAGCGCCCGTTTCGACCGCCGTCTTGGCACCATCGGCGTTGAATCTGATGAGTTCGTGGGAGGCCGTGAGAATTTTGTCAGCAACCACGCGCATGTCGGCGGCCTTCTCCCCGGCCTTCAGGTCGAAATTGTCACGCGACAGGTCGAGCATGACGTCGCCCATCTCCAGATAGGTCTTAACGCCGGCCTTGATGCTGTCCAGCAGTTCAACCTCTTTCTGCGTTTTGGCGAGGGGCTCGTAGGCGGCAATCTTGTCAGCCAGATCCTGCTTGGCAGCGTCCACGACCTTGTCGGCCGCGGCAATGTCGGCCGTCTGGCTGGCGGCGATGTGGCTGAGATAGGAGACGCGCATGCTGAGCAGGCTACGCTCGAAGTCCTGGCTGGCAATGACGCTCGGTAGCCAGTTGCTGCCGATTTCCTCGGCCGTCGACTGGATGGTGGCCGTCGCCTTCAACGAAATGGCTGCAAAGGCGGCAACGGTGAGACCGATCACGGCGAAAACGATGATCAGGGAAGTTTTGATCGACGGACGTGACATTGGCTCCTCCGGGCGGGCGGTTGCGCGTCGTGCTGTTGAATGGGGAAACGATCGTCATGATCGGGTGAAGCGCGCGCCAACACTGGCAAGCGCCTGCTTTTCAAAAGCAATCGTTAGCTCGACTTCGTTAAAGCAATATAAAAGCCAAACCTGACGCTTCATTGCAGGAAAATTGCTTCACTACATCTCGCGATGCTGAATACTGACATTCGTCAATTCGAATATCTACTGAAATAGGGCAGGAACCGATACCCTGAGGTTGTCGCCGCCATACAAGAATTACATCATACTCAACTATAGACTGCCGAGCGGCTTTTTGCGGTGCAACAATGCAGATCCTTTGGAGAGAAGCGGCTTGCACAGCGGGCCGGGATTGGTCATGACAAGCCATGACCTCTGCAAAAAATTCTTTTATCCGCCTCGACCAGCTTCTGGTCGATCGTGGCCTTGCTGCCAGCCGCTCGCGCGCCCGCGACGCGATCATGCGCGGCACCGTGAGCGTCGATGGCGCCATCGTTTCGAAGCCCGGCACGACCGTTGCACCCGATGCCGAGCTTTCGACCGTCGATCCGGCGCGGGATTACGTGTCCCGGGCGGCGCTGAAGCTGATCGCCGCGCTTGACAGCTTCAACCTGGACCCGGCGGGCTGCGAATGCCTCGATATCGGCGCCTCCACCGGCGGCTTCACGCAGGTGCTTCTGGCGCGCGGCGCCGCGCATGTGACGGCGGTCGATGTCGGCCACGGGCAGATGCATCCTTCCATCGCCGAGGACGAACGCGTCACCTCGCTGGAAGGGCTGAATGCGCGCGGCATGGAACGCGAGGATATCGGTGATCGCACCATCACCTTCGTCGTCTCGGATGTCTCCTTCATCTCGATCCGGCTCGCCCTGCCCCCGGCGCTGGAGATGGCCGAGCGTGGCGCCCATTGCGCGCTGCTGGTCAAGCCGCAGTTCGAGGCGGGCCGCGAGGCGATCGGCAAGGGCGGCCTGCTCAAGGATCCGGCCTCGGCGCCGGATGTCGCGGCCGGGCTGGAGCGCTGGCTGGTTGACGAGATGGGATGGGAAAGCCTCGGCCTCATCCCCTCCCCGATCGCCGGCGGCGACGGCAATGTCGAATTTCTTCTGGCAGGACGAAAGCCATGAGCGCGGAAACGCTTGCGATCACCGCCCTTGCCCCCAAGGGCGACGGGCTGGCCGCCGGACCGAAGGGGCCGGTCTACGTGCCCTTTACCGTGCCCGGCGACGTGATCACCGCCGCCATCAATGGCACGGACGGCACGCTGATGGCGCTGAAGGAAGCGTCGGCGAACCGTATCGCGCCTGCCTGCCGGCATTTCGGGCCGGATGCGCCGGGCGGGGCTTGTGGCGGCTGCACGCTGCAGCATGTGGCGCCCCCCGTCTATGAGGCATTCAAGCACGCGCTGGTCAGCGATGCGCTTTCGGGCCTCAGCCCGGCTGTCGCCGTTGCGCCGCTGGTTCCCGCTGCGCCCGGCGAACGGCGACGGCTTGTGCTGAGCTGTCGGCGGACGGAAAAGGGCCTCGTGCTCGGCTTCAACAGCATGGGCAGCCATACGCTCGTCGATATCGACGAATGTCCCGTGGCGCTGCCGGTTCTCGTGGCGCGCCTTCCCGTCATCCGCCGCATCGCCGCCGCCGTGGCGACGGGGAGCGAGACCTTCAAGGTGACCGTGCTCGACACGCTGACGGGGCTGGACCTTTCCTTCGAGGGGCAGCGCAAGATGTCGGAGGCGCAGCGCCGCCAGGCGGTGGATGCCGTCCTGAAGGCAAAGGACGTGGCGCGCGTCGTCGTCGATGGCGAGATTCTGGTCGAGCCGCGCAAGCCGATGGTGGATTTCGGCGGCGTGTCCGTCGTGCCGCCGCCCGCCCCCTTCGCACAGGCGAGCGCGCGTGCGGAAGAGGAGATGGCGCGGCTGGTGCTCGCCCATCTCGGCAAGGCCAAGCGCGTGGCGGACCTCTTTGCCGGCATGGGTACCTTTGCGCTGCGGATCGCGCGGCAGGCCCGCGTGCATGCGGTGGAAGGCGACGAGAAGGCCATCAAGGCGCTCGATACCGCCGCCCGCGGCACGCAGGGGCTGAAGCCGGTGACCGTCGAGCGCCGCGACCTTTTCCGCCGGCCGCTGATGACCGCAGAACTGAAAGCCTATGACGCCGTCGTCTTCGACCCGCCACGCGCCGGCGCCGAAGCCCAGTGCCGGGAAATGGCGCGCAGCGCGGTGAAAACCATCGTCGCCGTTTCCTGCAACCCGGCGACCCTCGCCCGCGACCTCGCCATCCTCACGGCCGGCGGCTACCGCATCGACACGGTGACGCCGATCGACCAGTTTCTGTGGAGCACCCATGTGGAAGCGGTGGCGACGCTGACGAAGGGGTGACGGGGTTGGGGGATGTGCCGGAGTTGCGGGCGGGATCGTGAGGGGGTGATGGCGGTGCCTTGCTGCGGCGCATCCCACAACCTCCGTCATGCTCGGGCTTGACCCGAGCATCCATACGGCAACCTGAGCGCTCGCGGCGTGGATCCTCGGGTCAAGCCCGAGGATGATGGTTGGTGGTGGGATCACCGTTGCGGACGTTGGCCGCCTGCGTCTTCACAATGGAATTTGTGACGGAAATCAAGGCGGCCCCTCACCGCCCCGGTGACAGCACCGCGGCGAGCGTCGGCTTCTTCAATCCCCACGCGTCGGCCAGATGCCGTGTCGAGGAAATGCCGGCGTCGAGCATGTAGTCACCGGCGATTTCGCGGGCGCGGGGGCCGGTGCCGGCCTTGAGCGGCGTGCCGTGGTCCATGCCCTCGATGCGGTAGAGGGTGACCCGGGGCTGGCCCTTGGCATCGGCCCAGACGGTGCGCTGGTGGCCGTCCACCTTTTCCGTCCGGCCCGCTTCCGCAGACAGACCGTGGACGTCGCGCCACTGGGCGAGCAGCGCCTCGGCATTGGCGAAGGTGACCGTGCGATCGTCCGTCCCGTGCCAGATGGAGACCGTGGGCAGGCGTTTGGGCAACGGCTTGCCGGTCGCCTTGCGCACGAGGTCACCCCACTCCTCGGCCGTGCGCTGCGGCGGCGCGCGCATGGCATCGATGGCGCGGGAGACGTCGCGGGCCGCGCCGAAGGGCAGGCCGGCGATGATGCCGGCGCCGGCAAAGAGTTCCGGATAGGCGGAGATCATCGCCGCGGTCATGGCGCCGCCGGCCGAGAGGCCGGTGATGAAGATGCGGCGGCGGTCGAGCTTGTAGAGCGCCACCATGCGGGTGATCATCTGCCGGATCGATCCGACCTCACCGCGATCGCGCGTAACATTGGACGGACGAAACCAGTTGAAGCAGACATTGGGATTGTTGGCACGGCGCTGCTCGGCAAAAAGGAGCGCAAAGCCGCGCTCGCGGGCCATATGCGTCCAGCCGGCACCGCGCTCGTAGTCCTCCGCATTTTGCCGGCAGCCATGCAGCACGACGACGAGCGGCGCGTGGCGCGGCAGATTCTGCGGCACATAGGCAAACATCTTCAGCCGGCCCGGATTGGTGCCAAAACCAGTGATTTCCGTCAGCCTTGGCGGGGCGACGGGGCGTGCGAAGGCGGACAGCGTATCGGCCTGGAAGGCGAGCACGGCACGCGAGGCGGTCGCCACGCGCGACATGCGCTTTTCCCATCGCTTCTGCTGCGTGAGCAGGCGGGACAAGGATTTGCGGAAGCTGGACGGCATGATGCGGCGGGCCCTTTCGTCAGACGTGAGGCGCCCCTCCCCTCGGCTCTCCCTGCCGATCTCCGCGCGCCTGCAGTATATGGCCTGCCAGATGGCAGGGACAAGGCAATCACGCCGGATTGGCACCTGCCATGCGCCGTCTGCAGGGCCGCCCGCGCATGGCCTCAGCCGCGGCGCATGAAGGCCTCGAAGGCGGCGCGGGCCTCGGCGCTCTTCAGCCGTTCCGCGAAGAAGGCCGCCTCCTCGTCGATGCGGGCGAGGACCTCGGACGTATCACCACGCAGCAGTTTGCGGGCAATCGCCAGCGCTTCTGGCGGCTTCTTCGCCAGGCGGTCGGCTGCCGCAAGGGTCTCCGCCTCGACGGCCGGCGGGGCGACGACGGCGCGCACCAGTCCCGCCTCGCGGGCTTCCGGCGCGAGGAAGACGTCGCCCGCCGCCAAAAGCGCGAAGGCGCGCTGATGGCCCATGATGCGCGGCACCAGCAGGCTGGAGGCCGCTTCCGGCACCAGCGCCAGATCCACGAAGGGGGTGCGGAACTGGCTGCGGTCGGAGGCGATGGTCTCATCGCAGTGCAGATGAATGGTGGTGCCGATGCCAATGGCAAGGCCATCGACGCCGGAGACCAGCGGCTTTGCGTAGGTCGCCAGCGCCTTCAGGAAGTCGATCACCTCGCTGCCCATGCTGCCGCCCATGGCAAAGGCGAGGAAATCGGACATGTCGTTGCCGGCCGAAAAGCAGCCCTCGGAGCCGAGGAAGACCGTGACACGCACGGCAGGATCCGTATTGCTGGCCGTCAGCGCTGCCGTCATGGCCGCATACATGGCGCGGGTGATGGCGTTCTTCTTTTCCGGACGGTTGAGGCGGATGACCTCAACGCCCGGATGGGCCTCGGGACGCTCAATGATGACGTGATCGGTCATGGTCGTGATCGGCTCTTTCGGTTCGGGGTCAGGCGAGCGCCACACGGGCGGCTTCGAGGCTTTCGGCGCCGGCGATGACGCGGTCCTTCAGCGCCGCCGTCTCCGCCAGAAGGTTTTCCGCCGTGAAGCGGGCGAGCGCTACACGCGCATCGCCTGCGGCATCACCGGCATCGGCAAGGCCCGCGCTGGCGAGATAGGCGCCGGTCAGAACAAGGCCGAAAAGACGCTGGTAGGGCGTGGCGCCGGCGAGCGCCGTTGCCGTCTGGCCGGCTGCAAGCTGCGCCAGCAGCCAGTCGGTCGTTTCGGAAAGATCGGCGATCGCGGCTTTCAGACGGGCGGCGCTCTCTCCAAAGGCCGGACGGTTGGAGGCGGCGACGGCATCGGCGATCTCGCCGAGTTCGCCGATATAGCCCTTCACGTGATTGCCTTCCGACAGAGGCAGCTTGCGGGTGACGAGGTCGATGGCCTGGATGCCGTTGGTGCCTTCGTAGATCGGGGCGATGCGGGCATCGCGCAGCAGGCGGGCCGCGCCCGTCTCCTCAATGAAGCCCATGCCGCCATGCACCTGCACGCCGAGGGAGGCGACATCGACGCCGGCATCGGTGCCGAAGGACTTGGCGATCGGGGTGAGCAGGCTGGAACGCTCCTGCCAGTGGCGGCTGTCATCGCCCTCCGTCGCGTGCGCCATGTCCACGGCGTGGGCGCAGGCATAGGCGATGGCGCGGGAGCCCTGCGTCAGAGCCTTCATGGTCAGCAGCGTGCGGGCGATATCGGGATGTTCGATGATCGGGCTCATGCCGCTGCCAGTCCAGCCGGGCGCCTTGCCCTGCGTGCGCTCGCGGGCATAGGCGATGGCCTTCTGCGTGGCGGCCTCGGCAATGGCGACACCCTGCATGGCGACGGCGAGACGGGCATTGTTCATCATCGTGAACATGCAGTTGAGACCGCGGTTCTCCTCGCCGATGAGGTAGCCGATGGCGCCCTTTTCGTCGCCGAAACGCCCGTCGCCATAGATCATCGTGCAGGTGGGCGAGGCATGGATACCGAGCTTGTGCTCGACCGAGTGGCAGAAAAGGTCGTTGCGGGCGCCGAGCGAGCCGTCCTCATTGACGAGGAACTTCGGCACCAGGAAGAGCGAGATGCCGCGCGTGCCGGCCGGCGCATCCGGCAGGCGGGCGAGGACGAGGTGGACAATATTGTCGGTGAAATCGTGTTCGCCCCAGGTGATGTAGATCTTCTGGCCGAAGATGCGGTAGGTGCCGTCGCCGGCGCGCTCGGCGCGGGCTTTGAGGACACCGAGGTCGGAGCCGGCATGGGGCTCGGTGAGGTTCATGGTGCCGGTCCACTCGCCGGAGACCATCTTCGGCAGATAGGTCGCCTTCAGCGCGTCCGAGCCGTGCTTTTCCAGGGCCTCCACCGCGCCCATCGTGAGCGTCGGGCCGAGCGCGAAGGCCATGGAGCCGGAATTCCACATTTCGAGCGCGGCGACATGCAGCATGTGCGGCAGGGCCTGCCCGCCGAATTCCTCCGGCGCCGTCAGACCGTTCCAGCCGCCGGCGACCCAGTCGCGATACATGTCGCGCCAGCCGTCCGGCGTCACGACTTCGCCATCGACGAGGCGCGAACCCTGCTTGTCGCCGACCGGCCCGAGGGGGGCGACGACATCGGTGGCGTAGCGGCCGGCCTCCTCCAGGATGGCATCGACCAGATCCTCGCTGAGATCGCCGAGGCGACCGGCATCGAGCGCGGCTTTCAGGCCTGCCACATGCTTCAGCGCGAAGGCAATCTCGGAAACGGGGGCCTTGTACATCATCATCCTCCTCAAGCGGCCTGCGGCGCGGCGGCGCAGGCGGTCCGGCGTCATAGCACGTCCGTGTCCGGCGGATTGCGGCATCGTGCGGCCCTTGGCCGGATGCCCTTACCGGTCCACGACAGACAGGGTCATGGTCATCGGGCCGGCAGCGCGCGCCGCAAGCCAAACGTCGCGGCGCCTCCCGACGCCGCCTTCGAGACGAGAGAATATTGATTTTTACGTAAACGTCAACGCGGCAATTCGCCTGCAAGCGATGGTGTGGCGGGCGGAAAGGAACCGTGGCGATGCGGCCCCCACCCGGCCCGCGCGGCCCGAAAAGCCTTGGCCGGATGCCGGGCGCGCAACGCTGCGACGGGAACGGCACCGGCGGGCCGCACAGGGCCTGCTTTGCCCTTTTCAAGGGACGTGCAAGGCTGTAGAGCGACAGGCGGACACGCCCGCCCGGGCGCAGACAGATGCCGTCCGGAGGGCGTGATGAGCCTCATCTCCCAGGAAATTCCCGGCCTCGTCTGGGGCTTCCGCTTCTATCCCGGCGAGAACCGTTGCGAGCGCATTGCGCTGAATGCGCCCGTGGAAGCGGTGCTGCCCGGCGAAGGCTGGGTATGGCTGCACATGGCGCTGAGCGACGCCCGCACGCCGGCGCTGATCGAGCGCATTCCGGGCCTGACCGCCGATGCGCGCGCGACGCTCACCAGCAACGACACCCAGGCCTCCATCGCCCATGACAATGACGTGGTGCACGGCACGCTGGTGGATTTCGAGCGCACCTTCGATGCGGAGACGCAGACGATCGGCTGGCTGCACTTTGCCGTCGCCGACGGCATCATCGTCACGACTCGGCTGCACCCGCTGCGCAGCATCGACCGGGTCAAGGCCGTGGTCGAGCGCAATGCCCGTTGCCGACGGCCGATCGATCTTTTCGGCATGATCGTCGGCGAGTTCCAGCGCACGCTGATCGCGCTCGTGCTGGAACTGACCCACGAGCTCAACGCCATCGAGGACCATGTCTACGGCGAGACGGGCGGCATGCACGAGCCGGGCCTTGCGCCGCTGCGCCGCACGGCCGTTCGCCTGCATCGGCACCTGCGCACGGTGCTGGCGCTGCTCAGGCGCGCCTCGTCCGCCGAAGAGGACGAGGTGCCGGACGGGTTCCTCGATCTTGCCGAGCGCCTTGCCGACCGGCTGGAGGCCGTGGACCGGGACGTTTTCGCCTTGCAGGAGCGGGCGCGCCTGCTGCACGAGGAAATCGACAGCCAGGTCTCGGCGGAGACCAACCGCCATCTCTATATCCTCTCGCTGATGACCGCCTTCCTGCTGCCACCGACGCTCGTGACCGGCTTCTTCGGGATGAACACGGGTGGCATGCCCTTTTCGGGCGACGGAGCGATCCATGGCACCCTGGTGGCCTTCAGTATCATTTTAGGGTCGATGGGCGTGGCCTGGCTGATCCTCAGGCGGATTGGCATTCTCTGACCCACCGCGCCAGAGGCGCATTTCACCGCGACCGGAAACGGTCTCACGCCCGGTGAAATGCCAAGTGCTCAGGCTTCAAAGGTCGGTGAAGACGACCCCTATTTCGTTGATCGTCCGACGCACGACGCGGCACGGGCGGCGACCGTCCTCGTGCAGAAGTTCGAACGTTTCCGGAAGGGAGACGGTGTTTTCGACGCGGATGCGCGCGCCGGTATCCGAGAGGTCGCGCAGGATGGCGTCAATCGTCGAACGCCCGCCGATCACGAGCTTGACGCCCTTGAGCATGCGCTGCCGGGGCGTGCTTCTGGGGATTTGACCCGTCATGATTCACTCCAAAGTCTCAAGCCCGAACCTGCCGGGGGGGAGAAGACGGCGGGTTCGGCAATGGGCACTGCCGGTGGCGCCACCGGGAAGGTCGCAACCGGAACGACCCGGCTCTGTACGGCCAATCGTTACAAATTAGATATTACAGATATCTTAAAAAAGAAGGGTCACATACGGCCATGCAAGCTTCCGATGCGGCGATGACAGAAAACACGCAGAACGGGCCGGGAGATGGCTCCCGGCCCGTTCAAACGCGTGTTTCCTGGCATCTGCATCAGCCACAGACGCCGATATGCTGCGCTGTTAGCGGCTATACGGCGAGTAGCACTGCTGGCGCGGGCCGTTATAGGGCTGGTATGAGTTGTCGTAGGCGCGGTAGGACCGGTAACGGTTCTCGCACCAGGCGACGTGACGGGCGCTGACGCGAACCGCACGGTTGCTGCGGTAGACAGGGCGGCCGTCATTGAGAGCGCCGCCGATGATGGCGCCGGCCGCGAAGGCGCCGAGCGGGAACCACAGGCCGTTATGCTGGCGATAGCCACGGCGATATTCACGGTAACCGCGATGGCCGTTGTAATAGTGGCGCCCACCGCGCATGTAATAGCCGCGGCCATACTGAACCTGCTGCACCAGATTGTCGGCATTGTTGCGTTCAATCTTGACCGGTGCCGGCACGGCGAGGTTCATCGCCTGCGCCGGGACCGCGACAGAGGCGACGAGAACGACGGACAAGGCGGTCGCGACCCATTTTCTGGTTGCTGCGAACATGATGTTTCTCCCTGCGGATGGTCTTCTGATGTCGCTGAAACGTGCGGTTCGACGCATTGTTCCGCGAAGGCCGGTTCACAGAAACGAGAGCAGCATGAATTTTTTCGGTCCACCATGCGTCATGCGGACAGCCGGGAATGCTGCGGCAAGCCGGAAACGCCGCGCTTGCCATCGTCAGGGAAGTCGGCAAATCTTGATGCGGGGGCACAGGCACGTCACGACACGTGCCGCGAGATCGAAGGGGGGCGAGATGGGACGCGGGTTCACAAGGGGTCGGCGCCGAGCGAGCCAGTGGGCAAGGGACCGTCTGCTGGGTTTTTTTGTCGTGCTGTGTCTGCTCCCGGTGTTTGCCGGTATTGCGGCGGTAGCGGCGAAGGCGGAACCGCGCGTGGCCCTGGTCATCGGCAATGCCGCCTACCGCAATGCCAGTCCGCTGCAAAACACGATCGCCGACAGTGAGGCGGTTGCGGCGGCCCTCGGCCGGCTCGGATTTTCCGTCACACACCGCACCGATCTCGGAAAGGGCGCCCTTGAAGCCGTGCTGGCCGACTTCGCGGACAAGGCGACGGGGGCCGAACAGGCCGTGTTCTACTATGCCGGCCACGGGATGGAGCTCGACGGCGAGAACTACCTCATCCCGACCGATGCGCGGCTGACCACCGACCGCCGGATCGGCTTCGAGACGGTTGGCCTCAGCGACATTCTCGCCTCCATCGAGGATGTCAAAGGCCTGCGCCTCGTTCTCCTCGACGCCTGCCGGAACAATCCCTTCACCGCGACGATGAAACCCAGTCGTGGCAACCGTTCCGTCGGACGCGGCCTTGCCCGCGTCGAACCGAAGCCCGGCATGCTGGTCAGTTACGCGGCCGCGGCCGGCACCACCGCCGATGATGGGGATGCGGCGGTCGGGCACAGTCCCTACACGGAGGCGCTGCTGCATTATGTGGAACAGCCCGGCCTCGAACTGAACCTCATGTTCCGGCAGATCGCCGACCGGGTGCAGGAGCGCACCAAGGGCCGGCAAACGCCCTTCGAATACGGTCGCCTGCCCGGCATCAGCATCTACCTCAAGCCGCCGCTGGTCGAGGCGGCCCTTCCGGCTGCAGCGGCCGATCCCTGCGCAGAGGCGGCGCTGCACTGGCAGGCAATTGCCGGGGAGAATGATGCGACGCTGCTGCGCGAGCACATCGACCGGTTCCCGAACTGCGCCTTTGCCGGCATCGCCAAACGGCGTCTCGCCGCGCTGGAGACCGCCCCTCAGGCTGACGGCCCGTCGGCGACCGCGACCGCGAACGCGCAGGAGGCAGCCGGAGCGCCCGGGACGAATGCCGCCGATCCGGCTCTCGAGGTGGCTGCCCTTGCCCCGGCACCCGCCCTGGCCGTGACCGAGCCTGCCGATGGCGCGGTGGACAGCACGCTGGTCCGCGCCATCCAGACACGCCTTTCGGGCGCCGGGTGCCTCTTATCGAAGGCTGATGGTCATTGGGGGCCGCAATCACAGGCGGCCCTGTCCGCCTACCGCCGCCAACGTGCCCTGCCGGACGGCGCCGATACGCCATCGCAGGCGCTTCTTGCAGCCCTCTCCGGCGTGCCGGGACGCGTCTGCCCGCTCGTCTGCGGTAACAGGCAAGTGGAGCGGAACGGGCAGTGCGTTGCCAAGACCTGCCCCGCGGGCCGCGTGCTTTCGGCGTCCGGCGCCTGCATTCGCGAGCGCACCAAGACCGTAACGCGCGAACGCAGCACGACACCGCAGCGCCGCACAATCGAGCGGCAGCCGACGGTCGCGCAGCAGAAGGTGCAGCCCGTGCGGCAGCAGGCAGCGGAGGAAAAGCCGGTCAAGGTGCAGCGCCGCTGCCAGTCGGTGCGCGAGGCGGAACTGCACCTCGATTGCCGCCCGCTCTGACGGCGGCCGACTCTTGGCCGACGCCAAGGCTCGGAAGAAGGCCGGCCATGCATCGGGCGTGGCCGGTGTTGCGCGATCAGACCTCGACCGTCACCGGTCCCAGCGGGCGCGAGCAGCAGGCGAGGATGTAGCCTTCGTCGATCTCGTCATCGAGGATGCCGCCATTGTGGCTCATCTCGACGTCGCCGGAGAGCTTCATGACGCGGCACGTGCCGCAGATGCCGCCCTCGCAGGCGGCGCCGATACGCACGCCATGGGCGCGGGCGACCTGGAGGATGGTCTGGCCCGGCGCGCAGGCGACCTCCTTGCCGGCCAGCGAGAAGCTGACGATGGCGGCGGGTGCGCCCGGCTCGCCCTGCGGCAGCACGACGGGTTCCGGGACGGCGGGCTGGAAGCTTTCCTCATGGTAGCGGCCCATGTCGAAGCCGTTCGCTTCCAGCGCGCCCTTGACGCCACGCATGAAGGGCT
This sequence comes from Rhizobium sp. RU20A, assembly GCF_900155885.1. Taxonomy (GTDB): domain Bacteria; phylum Pseudomonadota; class Alphaproteobacteria; order Rhizobiales; family Rhizobiaceae; genus RU20A. The sequence goes on along the minus strand of NZ_FTMB01000006.1, from coordinate 143,319 downwards.
CCGGGCCGCAACAGAAGACGGTGCGGTCGCGGAAATCCGGGCAGAGCAGCTTCAGCTTGTCGATATCGATACGGCCGCGCAGGCCGTGCCAGCCGTCGCGCGGCTGGTGGCCCTCGACGACGAAGCCGAGCGAGAGGTTCGGCATGCCAGCCGAAAGGCTTTCGAGCTCGGAGCGGAACAGGATGTCGCCGGGGGTGCGGGCGCAGGTGAGGAAGGCGACATCGCTCATCGGCGCGCAATCGGCCATCCAGCGGGTCATCGACATCATCGGCGTGATGCCGGAGCCGGCCGAGACGAACAGATACTTCTCGCCCGGATGGCGGGCGAAGGTGAAGTCGCCGAGCGGGCCAAAGGCTTTCAGCGACATGCCGGGCTTGAGGTTCTCGAACATCCAGCGCGTGCCGATGCTGCCACCTTGAGCCTTCACCGTCACGGCGACCGAGAAGGGCCGCGACGGCGTGGAGGAGAGCGTATAGGTGCGCATGACCGGCTCGGGGCCGACAGGCAGCTCCAGTGTCACGAACTGGCCGGGCAGGTAGCGAAACCAGCCCGGCGTTTCGGATTTGAACACGAAGGTCATCACGTCGGCCGTTTCCGCCGTCACGGCGATGCATTCCAGCCGGTGCTGGCGATCGTTGAACGGCTGGAGTTCGTCGAAATGGTGGAAGGTCGACGCGATGGTCATGGTCAGGCAACCCGTGCGATGGAGGTGGTCTCGCCCTGCAGGCGGTGGGTCATGAAAGTCGTGTACCACTCGACGAACTGCATGACGCCGCCTTCGTGTTCCGGCGAATAGGGGCCGGGCTCGTAGGCGGGCGAGCGGATGCCGAAGGCGTTTTCTTCCACGATCTGGCGATCCTGGTCGTTGGTTTCGGTCCAGACGTGGGTCAGTTCCTCGAGATTGTAATCGACGCCCTCGACGGCATCCTTGTGGACCAGCCACTTGGTGGTGACTTCCGTCAGTTCAGGACCGAGCGGCAGCACGCGGAAGGTAATGGCGTGGTCCTTCAAAACGTGGTTCCAGGTGGTCGGGTAATGGAAGAGCAGCAGCGTGCCGATGTGGCTCTGCGTGACCTGATCCGACATCAGCCGCCGGACGGCCGGGCGACCGGACATGGTGTAGCTTTCCGCATCGTTGATGAGCGGCATGCGGGCAACGCGCATCTGGCCGGTCGGGTGCATGCGGAATTCGCTCGGCAGACCGGCGGCTTCGCATTTCGCCCAGTGTTCGGCGATGACCGGATCGTCCTTGGCGCCCTGCACGCCGGTGGCCGTCGGGGCTTCCGGGTAGGTGCGGCACAGTTCCGGATGGTTGGCGGCGCAGTGGTAGCACTCGCGGTTGTTTTCCCAGACGAGCTTCCAGTTGCCCTTCTCGATGATGGTGCTCTCGAAGGCGACCTTGGTGTCCTTGAGGTTATGGGGCGCGAAATAGGGCTCCATCATCTCGCGCAGTGGCGCAAAGTCCATCGGACGTTCGGACAGGTTGATGAAGATGTAGCCGCCCGCGGTTTCGCAGGCGATCGGCTTCATGCCATGGGTCGTCTTGTCGAAATCCTCGCCCATCTGGCGGGCGAAGAGCAGCTTGCCGTCCAGTTCGTAGGTCCACTGGTGATAGGGACAGACGAGCTTGGCGGAGGTTCCCTTCTTGTGGTTGCACACGCGCGAGCCGCGATGGCGGCAGGAATTGTTCAGCGCGCGCACAACGCCCTGGCGGTCGCGGACGATGACGACGGGATAGGCGCCGACCTGCAGGGTGAAGTAGGCGCCGGGCTTGGCCACTTCGCATTCATGGCCGACAAACAGCCAGTCCTTGTACCAGACCTCCTCCAGGTCGATCTTGAAGAATTCAGGATCGGTGTAGAAGGCCTGTTCGAGGCTGTAACCGGGCTTACGGCCCTTGAGGCGCTGGAGCATGTCGCCGCGGATCGTCATGATGTCGTCGTTCCCTGCTGGCCATCGGAAGCGGGACAGCCGCTCCGGGCGTGATTTGTAGTGATGGCCAGGGCAAGGGCGGAGCAAGGGACGGCTCCGGGCATGGAGCATCCACCGCTCCAGCCGCCCACCGCAGCCGGTCGTTTCGCTTCAAGGCTGGTTTCCGGGCTCCAGAGCCGCCCCTTTACCGGGACCCGGACGGCGCCTTCCCAGGTTCCCCTCGCCGAAGGGATTTCCCAGTGGCCTCCTGCCGTTCGTCGTGCTCTGCTACCGTTGCGGGGGCAGCGCCGGATTTTTGACCGGCTTCCCAATTCTCCGCCCTCCCTAAGGGCGGCACCTCGAATGGCTTCATCTAATCCGAGAGCCGCGCGTCGCAATATCCTGAATGCGCCAAGCCGCACGCTTTTGACGACAGGCCGAAAGATGTTCGCTTCCGCCCTCTAACCGATTAGAAACACGTAACTTTTCCGGATGCGCATCAATCGCGCAGACACCCGCCCAAGCCTTGGGCAGATGCCTCAGAAACAGTCGCCTGCAAAACGCGACACGCGCGCCGCTTCGCGGTAGCACCGGCCACGCAAGCCTCGGACCATGCCCGCATGTTTGGGTGTTTCAAAATGACCACCCCTCCCGATTGGGGACAGTTTCACATCAAGGTCTCGTTAAACGGAGCCTTCTAATATGGAGCATCATGGCCGATGGGACGCGGCCGGTGGCTGCGGATGACGACGAGCATGAGCAAGCTCAGATATTACGACAACGCCTCCAAATCGCCGGCCGGCAAGATCGGCCGCGCCATCTACACCGAATTCCTGCGCACCGGCCGCATCGACCGCAAGCCGGAGGACTGGAACCAGCAGGAGCGCCGCTACCTGACCCATGCGGAGGTGGCGGCCCGCACCGGCAAGCGGCTCGAAGCGGCCGGCGAGACGACCTGCGCGCGGATCAACGGCTTTCACAAGGCGATCCGCTTTCCGAAGCTCATCTTTCACCGCACGCTGTCCGACAGTCCGCACCTCGGCTACTGTCACGTGACGGCGGCACGCACGCGCTTTCCCGGTGCCAAGAGCGACATTACCTGGTCCTTCTATCTCGCCAATTTCTTCGCCGAGATCGGCGCGGATGACGAACAGTTCTTCCGCCGGGTCAGCCTTTCCTATTCGCGCATGTATTTTGCAGTCGCCACCGAGCCCGGCCAGGCAGGCGGCGACCTGACGATCAACCGCACCATCCGCCCGAACGGCGTCCTCTTTCAAACGCATGATCCCAAGGATGCGCTGAAGAACGTGCTGCTGCTCGGCGCACGCAACGAGGACCTGCGCAAGATCGTCAAGGCGCTGTAGCGCGCCTGCTTTTGCCGCTTTGGCATTTCTCTTCACCGACGAATGCGCTAGGGGATGGTGCAAAGGGCGCCGTGCGGTGCTCCCCAGTCGGCGCTTTGCTTGCGCTCCCTGCGTCATCCTCGGGCTTGACCGAGGATCCATGCGCCGTTCGCCTGCGTGGCTGTGGATCCTCGGTCAAGCCCGAGGATGACGGCGGTGGAGATTGGCGCCGCTGACAGCAGAGGGTTCGCGCTGCGGAGCGCGCGTTGCGGACGCTTGATGCCACCGGGGACGCGCCTTCCGGCGGTGCTTCTTCGACACAGGACAAGGTGCAACGCATGGCACGGATCATCGATGTAAGACGCGACCCGGACGGGGCGATTGCGGCGGCGCTCGACGTTCTGTCGCGTCGGCTTCCGGTCGCCATACCGACCGAGACCGTCTACGGGCTGGCGGCGGACGCGACCGAGGCGGAAGCCGTCACCCGGATTTACGAGGTGAAGGGCCGGCCGCGCTTCAACCCGCTGATTGCCCATGTCGCCGATCTCGCCATGGCGGAGCAGCATGCCGTTTTCGATCCCGTCTCCCGTCAGCTTGCCGATCGCTTCTGGCCCGGGCCGCTGACGCTCGTTCTGCCCCTCAAGGCCGACAGCACCATCCATCCGCTGGCGACGGCCGGGCTCGACACGGTCGCCATGCGGATGCCGGACGGCTTTTCCCGGCGCGTCATCGCCGCTCTCGGACGCCCGCTCTCGGCGCCAAGCGCCAACACCTCGGGGCGGATCAGCCCGACGAGCGCGCAGCATGTGGAAGCCGATCTCGGTGCGCGGATCGAACTCATTCTCGACGCTGGTGCCTGCGTGGTCGGGCTGGAATCGACCATCGTGAAGGTCGAGGACGGCCGCATCCGCCTGCTGCGGCCCGGCGGGCTCGATGCCGCAGAGATCGAGGCGGCGACGGGGATCGCCGTGGAGCGGCCTGAGACCTCCGGTGCAGCCATCGTCGCGCCCGGCATGCTCGCCTCCCACTATGCGCCCGACGCGCCGGTGAGGCTCGAAGCCACCCATGTGGAGCCCGGCGAGGCGCTGATCCGTTTCGGGCCGGAGCCGGTCGCCGGAGAGGAGATGGCCCATGCCGTCTTCAATCTCAGCCCCGGCGGCGACCTTCGCGAGGCGGCTGCGGCTTTGTTCGACATGATGAAGCGGGCCGATGCCAGCGGCGCGCGGCGCATCGTTTTCGGACCGATCCCGCGACAGGGACTGGGCGAAGCCATTCACGACCGGATCGAGCGCGCCGCCGCGCCCCGCGCCTGACCGCGACAACGAGGACCTGCCCATGATCGACGATGCCCTGATCGACCGCTTCCGCGCCATCGTCGGCGCGCAAAACATGGTGACCGCGAAAGCCGATCAGGAGCGCTATATCCACGACACGCGCGGCCTCTACACCGGCCAGACGCCCGCGGTGCTGAAGCCAGGCTCGACGGCAGAGGTCGCGGCGATCCTGAAGCTCGCGAGCGAGACTGGCACGCCGATCGTGCCGCAGGGCGGCAATACGGGCCATGTGGCCGGGCAGGTGCCGCGCACGGGTCTTGATGACGTCGTTCTGTCGCTGGAGCGCATGAACCGCATCCGCGACGTGGACCCCGTCGGCAACGTGCTGGTGGCGGAAGCGGGCGCGGTGCTTGCCGACATCCATGCGGCGGCGGAGACGGTCGAGCGGATCTTTCCGCTGTCGCTGGGATCGCAGGGCAGCGCCCAGATCGGCGGCAACCTTTCCACCAATGCCGGGGGAACGGCGGTGCTCGCCTATGGCAACATGCGGCATCTGTGCCTCGGGCTGGAGGTGGTGCTGCCGACCGGCGAGATCTGGAACGGGCTCAGACGGCTCAAGAAGGACAATACGGGCTATGATCTGCGCGACCTCTTCATCGGCGCGGAAGGCACGCTCGGCGTCATCACGGCGGCGGTGCTGAAGCTCTTCCCCCGCCCGGCCGGCCATCAGGTGGCGATTGCCGGACTGTCAGACCCCAAGGCCGCACTGACCCTTTTCGGCATCGCGACGCGCCGTGCCGGCCCGGCCCTGACAGGCTTCGAACTGATGGCTGAGATCGGTGTGGATTTCACCGTGAAGCACATTCCGGGCGTGCGCCCTCCCCTTGCGACGCCGCAGCCCTGGTACGTGCTGATCGATGTCTCGACGTCGGACGCGCAGGACAGCGCCGATGCGATCGTGACGGCGATCCTGGAAGAAGCCTACGCCGCAGACCTCGTTGCGGACGCGGTGATCGCCCAGAACGAGACGCAGCGGCGCGCCTTCTGGCACATGCGCGAGAGCATGTCGCCGGCCCAGAAGCCGGAGGGCGGATCAATCAAGCATGATGTGTCCGTGCCGGTCGCGTCCATTCCGGCCTTTCTGGCCGAGGCGGATCAGGCGGTGATGGCGATGGTGCCGGGGGCGCGGATCTGCGCCTTCGGGCACATGGGCGACGGCAATATCCACTACAACATCTCCCAGCCCGTCGGCGCCGACAGCCGCGCCTTCCTCGACCGCTGGCACGAGGTCAGCGACCGGGTCCACGCCATCGTCAGGGCCCATGCCGGCTCGATTTCCGCCGAGCACGGCATCGGTCAGCTCAAACGCGACGAACTGGCGGCGATCCGCGAGCCGATCGAGATCGACCTGATGCAGCGCATCAAGGCCGCCTTCGATCCGGCCGGCATCATGAACCCGGACAAGGTCCTGCAGCAGCGCCTCTGAGTGGCGCCACGCATCACCCGGCGTTAAAGGCCGCCCTGGCGCAACTGCGAGAGGGTGAAGAGCGTATCGGCGCTGATGCCGCCGCTGCCGCCGAAGATGGCGAGTGCCGGCGAGCCGGTATCGTTGGCCAGATCGTAAAGGGCGGTGAAGCGCTTGACGATCTTGCTGACCTCTTCCGGGTCCTGCAGATCCTTGATGTTCAGGACCTTGTCGATCTGGGTCTTCTGGATCTCCACATCCGCGCTCGACATTTCCTTCGGGATGCTGAAGGTCGTCTGCACGAAGGACAGCAGCGCGGGATCCGCGAGGATATCGTAGGCCGATGAGAGCGAATCGGCCTTGCGCTGGAAGTAGAGCGCGAGGCGCACGCCTTCGTTCTCCGCGCCGGCGTCCTGCTCGAGCGTCTGGTTGAGGTAGAACTGCTGCGTTTCCGCCACGCCGCGCTGGGTCTGGATCTGGCCTTCCGGACGACGGGTGATCTTGCCGTCGCCATCGAAATTGAAGGAGGCGACGATCACGCGGTAATCGCGGTTGGTCGTGGTGTTGATGGCGCTCCTCGGATCGTTGGGATCGGAAAGGAACATCTTCTTGAGATCTGCGGTCGTCACCGTTTTCGGATCGATGTCATAGGCCGTCAGGACGAAGTCGACCAGGCGACGATCCTTGAGGAAATCATCGAGCTTTTCGACGCCGGAGATCTTGGAGCTGTAATAGGCCGCCTCGTCTTCCGCCTTCTTCTTCTCGGCGTCCGTCCCGAAACGGCTCTTTTCCAGGACGTATTTCTTCGAGACATTGAGAATTTCGGACTGATCCTGCGCCAGCCGTGGCGCTGTCGTCTCGCCGTCCGCCTTGAAATTGAACGCCTTGGCGAAGGCGAGCAGCCGCTCGTCCCCGAGTTTGTTCACATAGCTGGCGGGATCATTGAGATCGCTCGTCAGAACCTTCTTCAGGGTGCGGGCGGTATATTCCTCCGGCTTGATGTCGAAGGCCGTGAACGCAAGGCTCATCATGCGCTGGCTGGCGAGGAGGTCGTCCACCGTCTTGATGGTGCCGACTTCCAGCTTGAAGCGGCTGATCAGATCCTCGTCGGCGGCATCGTCCTTGTCGTCATAGAAGGAGAAGTAGCCGCCGGACGTCGTTTCGATCTGCTGGGCGGTCTGCGCCACGTTGCCGGCAGCAATCGTGCCGTCCGCTTCGAAGTTGAAGGCGGCGCGGAGCGCCTTGTAGGCCTGGTTGAGCTCGCCGCCCTGGGTATTGACGTAGCTTGCGGGGTCGTTCGGATCGCTGGTGACGATGTTTTCGAAGGTCGAGGTCAGCGTGCTCGTCGGCAGGCCGAACCCGGTGAGGATGATGGAGAGCAGGCGCGGGTTCGACTTGATGTCATCGACAGTGGTCACCGAGCCGATCGTGTTGCGGTAATACTCGTCGTTGAGCAGCGCCGCGGCGCGGGTGGCGCGCGTGCTGCCGTTGAGAATATAGCCTTCCTCGATCACCTTCTTCTGCGTGTCGTTCTGCGGCAGGGTGCCGGACGCCAGCGTGCCATCCGTCTGGAAATTGAAGGCGGCATTCAGCGCCCTGAACTTGTCGAGCGTCTGGGTATCGTCGCCATAGTCCAGCGTGTTCAGGTAGCTGCCGGGGTCGTTGGCGTCACTTGTCAGCACCTTCTTCAGGTGGTCGAAGGACACGTAGGTCGGGTCGATCTGCAGCGCTTTCAGCGCGATATCCTTCAGACGCGAATTGGTCAGGAGCTCGTCGACCGTGGTGACGCTGTCGATGACGGCGCCGTAGTAACGGGTATCGTCCGTCAGCGTCTCGGAAAGGGTCGCGATCTTATTGGTGTAAAGCCCGATGATGCTGTCGGTCTGCGCGTCCGTCTGGGCGACGGCGGTCGCCTTGGAGAAGTCGAAAGCGGCGGCGAACTTGCGGTAGCGGTCGTCGGACAGCTTGTTGGCAAAACTCGCATCGTCCGTCAGATCGCTTTCCAGCACCTTCTTCATGAAGGCTTTCGCATAGGTCATGTCTTCGAGACCATGCGCCTTCATGGCATAGGAGTAGAGCCGGTAATCGTCCAGAAACTCATCGACCGTCGAAACCTTGCCGATATTGGCCTTGTAATATTCGGCGTCGCGCGCCACCAGCGTCTGCTTGGCAACGCGATTGAGGCTCGCGTTCATGTCGCGCGCGATGAGATTGTAATCGAGAAACGTCGTTGCCAAAGGGGTTCTCCGGGCCTTTCGAACCACCGCCGGCGCCCGTGCGCCTGAAGCGATCCTGTCTCATTTCGCCGCGTATCGCCTCATGCGGGCCGGGCGCTCATCGACAAGGCGGTATCGTGCCGCGCCGGCTCCACAGGCGACCATGCCCTATCAGTCCTTGCCATCGCGTTAACCGGTACAGATCCGGCGCATGCGCACGCACCCCGCCCTGTCTCGGGACGGTGGGCCCGCAGCCTTGTGCGAGGCTGTTCAGGCCGGTTTGCGAAAATGACCGGCAAAAGCTTCACGAACTGGCAACCGTGACGGGTTGGCTTTCGCTAACCATCGGAAACCGCAAAGTTTTCTTAACCGCAAAAATTAAGCGCCCTCAAAGTGGCGGTCCGTAGATTGCAGTCACAGAGGACGGAAAACGTCCCGACGAGAAGACTGCGGAAAGCGGCTCTCACGGTAAAACAAGGGCGAATACACAATGCGCAATACACTGACCCAGCCGGCATGGCTCGGAAACACACTGCGGCTCGATCCGATGCGTTTTCCGCAACAGGCCAATTACGCTCTTCCCGGGCATCCGGGCACCGTCTCGATCCAGCTCGACGAACGCGGTGCCGTGCTGCGCAAGATCCTTCCCACAAGCGGCCTGCCGCTGTCGATCGCGCTGCCGGCCCGTGCCTTCAAGGGCGTTGCGGCCCGTGCCATCGACCATGGCAACGGCCTGGTGACCGTCACGCTGGAACTGCACCACGACGATCCGGACCTGTGCATCCCGCTTCTGGTGGCCCATGACCTGTCCGACATCGCCGCGGACTGGCGTGCCTGGTCGCAGGCCTATCACATTCCGATGCTGATGGTGGAGGCCGACGGCGTTGCCCGTCCGCTCGAGGAGCATCTGGGCGAGGTTCGCACCAGCCGTCCCCGGCCCCGCCGCCGCTATGCCTACTTCGCCGATCGCCGGCCGCGCTTCCTGGTGCGCCGCTCCACCGGCAAGCTCGGCGTTGCCCTCAGGATCGACGGGCGCGAGATCATCGCCCGGTCCTGATTTCAGCCACATTTCCTCCGGTGCAAAAGACCGACCGACCCCCTGCGGTCGGTTTTTTGTTTTGAAAATACAGTTTGTTACCCTGGTGACAGGACCCCCGCCACGTTCGTGCCATAGCCCATCCATAGCGTTTGCCACGACAGGCTTTGCCACCACAGACAAGGAGGTCCCCGATGCGCCAGATGATCACCCGAATTGCCAGCCTGGCCCGCATTCTCGCCGCCGCCTATCTGCGCCGCGACCGCCGCTCGAAGAGCACCGGGCCGAGCTGGGCCTGATCAGACCAGAAGCCGCCAGACGAGGGCGGCGAAAAGGCCCGCAAACAGGATGAGGCCCACCGTGCCATTCAGGCGGAAGAGCGCCAGGCAATCGGCGGGATCGCGGATATCCAGCACCAGGATCTGCCAGGCGAGCATGACCGCCGCGACAAGAAGCGCGAGCCAGGCGAAGAAGCCCGCACCGGCCGCGATGAAGGCAAGCGCCAGGAACAGCACGGCGGCGCCGTAGAGCGCGGCGAGCCACGGGCGCGGGCGATCGCCGAAACGGCGCGCCGTGGAGCGCACCCCGATCAGCGCGTCATCTTCCCGGTCCTGATAGGCGTAGATCGTATCGTAGCCGATCGTCCACAGGATGGAGGCAAGATAGAGAAAGACGGGCGCCGCGCCGAGGTCGCCGAAAGCGGCCGCCCAGCCCATCAGCGCCCCCCAGGAAAAGGCAAGGCCGAGCACGAGTTGCGGCCAGTCCGTCACCCGCTTGGCAAAGGGATAGGCGGCGACGATGACGAGCGAGGCGATGCCGAGGCCGATCGAAAAACCGTTGAACTGCAGGAGAACGACAAGCCCGACCAGCGCCTGCAACACCATAAAGAGGGTTGCGGCCTTGCGGCTGACCCGGCCGGAGGGCAACGGGCGCGAGCGCGTGCGGGCAACCGCCATGTCGATCCGGTAGTCGACGAGATCATTATAGGTGCAGCCCGCCCCGCGCATGGCGACGGCGCCGATGAAGAACAACACGAGATGGAAGAGATAGGTGCCGAAGGGTATCGGCGTCGTCTCAGCGGCCGCGCCGGCGGCGAGCGTGGCGGACCACAGGCACGGCCAGAGCAGCAACTGCCAGCCGATCGGCCGATCCCAGCGGGCGAGCTGCGCATAGGGCCAAAGACCCGGCGGCAGCACGCGGTAGACCCAGTTGCGCGAGGGCGCATCGGCGACGCGGCCGGTTTCGGGGGCCGCAGGTGTGACGGGAGTCGTGTCGGGAGCGGGTGTCATCATGCCTCCTGATTGCCGTGCGGCAGCGGTCCGGTCAAGCCGGGCGAAAGGGCGCAGGCCCATGCCGCGAGGGCCGGATCGGCACCTCTCCAGCGGCGTGGCCGCATACGATCGGTTTTCCCTTGACCTCTCCTGCCCCGCCCCTTAACCGCAGGCCATGGGCCAGACGGGCGCAGCGGCGGCGTTTCGGCGAGACAACGGAGGTGCTCAGATGAAGGTTCTCTTGATCGGTTCGGGCGGGCGCGAACATGCTTTGGCCTGGAAACTCCGGCAGTCTGCGCGTCTGACGGCGCTCTACGCCGCGCCCGGCAATCCCGGCATCGCCGAGGAAGCGACGCTCGTCGCCCTCGACACCGACAATCATGATGCCGTCATCGCCTTCTGCCAGGACACCGGCATCGATTTCGTCGTGGTCGGGCCGGAGGCGCCGCTGGTCGCCGGCCTTGCAGACCGCCTGCGCGCCGAGGGAATTGCCGTGTTCGGCCCGTCGAAGGCGGCAGCGCAGCTTGAGGGCTCCAAGGGTTTCACCAAGGATATCTGCGCGCGTTACAATATTCCGACCGGCGCCTATCGCCGCTTTTCCGAGGCGGGCGCGGCCCGCGCCTATGTCGAGCAGCAGGGTGCGCCGATCGTCATCAAGGCCGACGGGCTGGCAGCCGGCAAAGGCGTGACGGTGGCAATGACCGTGGCCGAAGCGCTTGCCGCCATCGACGACTGCTTTGCCGGCGCCTTCGGCGCGGCCGGGGCGGAAGTGGTCGTGGAAGCCTTCCTCGACGGCGAAGAGGCGAGCTTCTTCTGCCTGACGGATGGCAAGACGGCGCTGCCGCTCGCCTCCGCCCAGGACCACAAGCGCGTCGGCGACGGCGATACCGGCCCGAACACCGGCGGCATGGGCGCCTACTCCCCTGCCCCCGTGATGAGTGAGGCGATGGTCGCCCGCACCATGGCCGAGATCATCGAGCCGACGATCCGCGGCATGGCCGAAAGCGGGCACCCGTTCAGCGGCGTGCTGTTTGCCGGCCTGATGATCACGGCCAAGGGACCGGAACTCATCGAATACAATGTGCGCTTCGGCGATCCCGAGTGCCAGGTGCTGATGATGCGGCTGAAGAGCGACCTTCTGCCGATCCTCCACGCGGCGGCAACCGGCCGACTCTCGGAGGTTTCCGCCGAGTGGCGCGAGGAGGCGGCGCTGACGGTGGTGGTCGCCTCGAAGGGCTATCCCGGCTCCTACGACAAGGGTCTGCCGATCGCGGCGCTGCCCGCCGACACCGACAGTTCCAAGGTCTTCCATGCCGGCACGGCCCTCAAGGACGGGCAGTTGGTGGCGACGGGCGGGCGCGTCCTCAACGTGACGGCGATGGGCGCGGATGTCGCGTCGGCACGCAATGCCGCCTATGACGCCGTCGCTGCGGTCCGCTTCGACAATGGCTTTACGCGCTCCGATATTGGCTGGCGGGCGCTCAACCGCACGTAATTCCGGGGCGTCGCCAAAATCAGGCCGGTCGACCCCTCCGCGTCGGCCGCCAGAGCAGCGCTGGTAACCGGATTTTCCGCAAAAACCAGAAGATGTTTACCATTTCTCCTGACCGGACCGTAAGATTTTGCGGGTAGGCTCTCCAGCAATATGGAGAGTTGTATCATGCGTCCTGTCCTGCTTCCTGCCCTCATCACGCTCGTCGCCGGCCCGGCCGCGGCGGGATCGATTGAAACGATCGTGACCGGCACCGCGTCGACGACCGCGAGCAGCATCGAGACAATCACCTGCCAGACCTGTGTCGATGTGCCAAAGAAAGTTGCCGATGGCGGCTACCGCGTGCCGGCCATCACGCCCGGGACCGAACGACGCGAGATCCGCACGGTGAACGGTGAGATGAAGCTGGTGCGCACCGAAGCCTGGCTCGGCGGATCGCCGGTGACCTTCGTCAGCAGCCTGCCGCCGGATCTTTTCCGGGGCATGGACACGGCAACGGGCGGCTCGCTTGCCGCCGCTGCCACGACATCGGTCGGCACCCTCATTGCCGCCGGCGGGATCGATACCGCGGCGCAGACCGCATCGGTCGCCTCTGCAACCGGCACGCCAGACGCAACGCAAACGGCGGCCGACGTCCGATCACAGGTTTTTGATCCGGACACGCTCCAACTCAGGGTACAGTAACCCCGTCATTCCCCCGCCCGTCGGCTACCCTGCGGTTGCCGGGCGGGGCATTCGCCGGGAGCGAACGAAGGCGTCTCCGAGAGAAGCGGAGGCGCCTTCGTGCATTCGGGGGCACCCACATCCTTTCGCGCTCGACCCGTGCGTTCCTACAGCAAGGACAGTTGCACGCCATGGCCGAGCGGCGGAACGAAGAGGTCGGCATTGAGCTGACGCTTCGTCAGGTTGAGCTCCAGGCGCTTGGCCGCCAGCTCGAAGCGGCGGCCGATCTGCCAGGCATAGGGGCCGGCGCCCTTCATCCGCTTGCCGAATTCGGCATCGTAGTCCTTGCCGCCGCGCATGGAGCGGACCAGCGACATGACGTGGCGGTAGCGATCGGGATATTCGCGCAGCAGCCAGTCGCGAAAGAGCGGCGCGACCTCCAGCGGCAGGCGCAGCAGCACATAGCTCGCCTCCGTTGCCCCGGCTGTCTTCGCCGCCTCCAGCACGCGCTCGATCTCGTGGTCGTTGAGGGCGGGGATGATCGGCGAGACGAGCACCCCCGCAGGAATGCCGGCATCGGTCACCTGACGGATCGCCTCAAGCCGTTTGGCGGGCGTCGAAGCGCGCGGCTCCATGCTGCGGGCCAGTTTGCGGTCGAGCGTGGTGACGGAAAGACCGACGCGCGCCAGACCCTTCTCGGCCATCGGCGCGAGAATGTCGATGTCGCGCGTCACCAGCGCCGATTTGGTGACGATCATCACCGGGTGGTTGGCGTCGCGCAACACTTCCAGCACCTGCCGCATGATGCGCCATTCGCGCTCGACGGGCTGGTAGGGGTCGGTGTTGGTGCCGATGGCGATCGGGCGCGGCTTGTAGCCGGGTTTGGCAAGTTCGCGCTCCAGAAGCTTTGCCGCATCGGGCTTGGCAAACAGCTTCGCCTCGAAATCCAGCCCCGGCGACAGGCCCATATAGGCATGGGTGGGCCGGGCGAAGCAGTAGATGCAGCCATGCTCGCAGCCACGATAGGGGTTCACGGACCGATCGAAGGGAATGTCCGGGCTTTCGTTGCGGGCGATGATGCTGCGCGGCTTTTCTACCTGCACTTCGGTGCGAAACGGCGGCAATTCCTCCAGCGTCTGCCAGCCGTCGTCGAAGACCTCGCGCGAGACGGGCTCGAAGCGACCGCTTGGATTGAGGCCCGCACCGCGCCCGCGGCGGCGGTCGACCTCGATGCGTGCGCCCGAGCGCTCCACCAGCGCATCGGCCACATCTGCCCGGTGACCGGGCGCAAGCGCACCCTGCCTGAGTTCTCTCAGCTCTGCCATGGATCCTCTCCGACCCGCCGGCCCCATGGCCGGCTTCCGGTGATCCCTGTCCTAGCGCGAAAAAAAGAACATTGCAAGAACAAACAGGATGCGGCGCGCGCCACACCCGGCGCCATGACGGCTTTCATGTCACCGATGTTAACGTCGTTCAAAGCGCTTGCGGCGCACCGGCCTTGCAGGTGTGGCGTTTCGCGGGGCGATGCGATAGGGAGGATTATGCTGAGTGTGCTGATCGAGGTTTTGGATGACGAGGCGGAGCTGGCGGCGACGCTGACGGTGCTTGTCGCGGGTGCTGTCGAAGGCCTCGTCAGCGATGTCGTCATCCTTGATCGCGGGTCGCGCGATGGAAGTTCAGCGGTCGCCGATGCGGCGGGATGCCTTTTTCTGTCCGGCGTGACGCTGACGGATGCGGTGACACGCACGCGCGGCGACTGGCTGCTGCTGCTGGAGCCCGGCGCACGGCCGATGGGCCGCTGGGTCGAGGAGATCGGCGAACATCTGGCGATCGGCGGCGGCCCCGCGCGGCTGACCCCTGCCCGACAGTTTCGCCGCTCCTTCCTGACACGGCTGACGCGCCGTCAGGGCCCGCTGGAAAACGGCTGCCTCGTGCGCAAGGCAGATGCCCTGCGCCTTGCCGGGGGCGCCACGACCCTTGCCGCCCTGGCCGTTGCTATCAGGCCGAAGCGCATGGCGAGCGAGATCGCCCCCGCCTGGGTGGCGCGGCGCCAGCGGGGCGGGTGAACCGCGCCCGCCTCCGCCTCACTTGCCGCGCTTCAGGTGCTCATCAAGGCGCGGCATGATTTCCACGAAATTGCAGGGACGGTGGCCGTAGTCGAATTGCGGCTTGAGGACGCCCTCCCAGGCGTCGCGGCAAGCGCCGGGCGAGCCCGGCAGCACGAAGACGAAGGTCGAGCCAATCAGGCCGGCGGTGGCGCGGGACTGGATCGTCGAGGTGCCGATCTTCTCGTAGGAGAGGCGGTGGAAGACGACGGAAAAGCCGTCCATGCGCTTGTCGAACAGCGGCTCCAGCGCATCCGGCGTCACGTCGCGGCCGGTAAAGCCGGTGCCGCCCGTCGTCAGCACGACGTCGGCAATGCCGGACTTCACCCAGTCCATCACGGTGTCGGCGATCTTCGCCCGGTCGTCCGGCACGATGGCGCGTACGGCGAGGCTATGGCCCTCGCCCTCGATCAGCGAGGCCAGCGTATCGCCGGACCGGTCGTCGGCGACCGTGCGCGTATCGGAGACGGTGAGGACCGCGAATCGGACGGAGATGAAGGGGCGGTGCGGATCACGTTTTGTCATCGCCGGCTCCTCTGGTGTGGCAGGGCTGAACATACCAGCCGGGCCGTTCGGCTCCAAGCTGCGTTGCCGCGCGGTCGCGCGCATTCCGGTCTGCGAAAAGGCCGAAGCAGGTTGCGCCGGAACCGGACATGCGCACCAGCACCGCGCCGGCATCGGTGAGCGCGTCCTCGACCGCGCCGATCGCGGGTTCGAGCGTGCGGGCCGGTGGCGCGAGATCGTTGCGCATGGCCGCGAGGGCCGAAAGCCATTCAGCCGGCGTTGCCGCCGGAGCGGGAAGCGTCAGCGGCGGATTGGTCTTCTGCGTCAGGAGCCGGAAGATGGCGGGGGTGGAGACGCCGACCCGAGGATTGACGAGGATCGCCGGCAGGGCGGGCAGTGTCGGCAGCGGCGTGATGCCCTCGCCGATGCCGGTGATGAGGGCCGGCACGCCGGCAAGGCACATGGGCACGTCGGCGCCGAGGGTCAGCGCCAGGGCGGCGAGGTCGAGCGGCAGCGCGCCGGATGGCGACGGCGGCGCGAAGATCCCGTCGAGGTTCCAGAGATCACACAGGAGGGACAGCGCGGCCGCGGCATCGGCGGAGCCGCCGCCGATGCCCGACTGCACCGGCAGGTTCTTTTCGAGATGGAGATGCACCGGCCCGGCGGCAAGGCCGCGCGCGGCAGCAAGCGCCCGCAGGCCATCGCGTGCCTTCAGAACGAGGTTGCCCGTGGCACCCTCGGCATCGAGCGGCACGTGGGAGGCGAAGGGGCCGCTGACCGTGAAACGATCCGCCGCAGCTTCACTGACGCCGACGCGGTCGCCGGCATCGGCAAAGGTGACGATGCTTTCGAGCAGATGGTAGCCGTCGGCACGCTGGCCGACGACATGCAGCGCAAGATTGAGCTTGGCCGGTGCCAGACGGGTCAGCGCCATGCCGGGCAGCGCGGCACCGGCAGAACCATGCGCCTTGCCGGCCTGAAAGGCCGTGGGCGCCTGCCGGTCAGGGATCGCCGAACGGCTCACCGCGGCGCTCCTGCTGTGCTCAGGACTTCTTGCCGGCGGCGACGTCTGCCTCCGGCTCCTTCTTCGGCTGGTTGATGCCTCCGGCGTCGGCGGCCGGCACGGTATTGTCCAGCGGCGGCAGGCCGTTGTCGAGCTTGGCCTGGATCTTCGGGATCTCGGCCGGCTCCGGCTTCAGTTCCAGCGCCTGGCGCCACTGGAAGGTGGCTTCCAGCTTGCGGCCGACGCGCCAATAGGCATCGCCGAGGTGGTCGTTGATGGTCGGATCGCCCGCCATCAGTTCGGCGGCGCGCTCCAGTTCCGTCACGGCCTCGTCGAACTTGCCGAGGCGGTAATAGGCCCAGCCGAGCGAATCGACGATGTAGCCGTCATCCGGCTTCAGTTCGACGGCCTTGCGAATCATGTTCATGGCCTCTTCGAGGTTCATGTTCATGTCCACCCAGGAGTAGCCGAGATAGTTCAGCACCTGCGCCTGATCGGGGTTGAGTTCCAGGGCCTTCTTGAAGTTCGGCTCGGCCTTCGGCCATTCCTTCAGGCGCTCATAGGCGATGCCGCGCTGGAAGAAGATCGTCCAGTCGCTCCGCTGCGGCACCGGCCCCATGGCCTCCACGGCGCGATCGTAGAGGGCACCCATGGCGCGGTAATCCTTGGCATCGGACAGCACGCTGCCGAGCGCCAGATAGCTGCGCATGTTCTTGGGATCCTGGTCGATCAGCGCCTGCAGGTGAGTCTTGGCCTCCTCCACCTTGTCGACCGCGGCGAGGCTGAGCCCCAGTTGCAGTTCCGACAGGCGGCGCATGGGCGAATCGGCCGGCACTTCGCGGTAGAGCGCGATGGCCTGCTCAGGCTTCTTCAGCGTTTCGGAAATGCCGCCGAGCATGATAAGGATGTCGGCGCTGTCACGATCGAGCGCGCGGGCCGTCTGCAGATAGAGCGTGACAATATCCTCGGCGCCGCCGCGATTGAGCGCAGCGGCGATGGCAAAGAGAACGGAGGCTGCGCCTTCGGCCGGCGTTTCCACCTGCTGCGGCTGCTTCTCGCCCTTTTCGATGCTAGCGCGCAGGGCGTCGAGCGGCGTGTAATTGTTGACCACGCCTTCGCCCACGGCGACCGTGTCGAGCGCCTTCTGCTTGTTGCCGGCATCGGCTTCGAGGCGCGCCAGCGCGAAGATGGCGCGCATGAAGGTATCCGGCGCGCCGCTGGCGCCATCGCGATCCAGCACGGCGGTGTTGAGGCGGCTGCGGGCCGTATCGATGTCACCGGCCTGCAAGGCGATCGTGCCGGAGACGTAGCTCTTGAAGATGCCGAACCATTCCGGCCCTTCGAGCTTGTCGACGGCGGCAATCGCCTGTCTGGTCTTGCCCTCGCCGGCAATCGCCCAGGCCTGCAGAAGGCCCGTCATGAGGCGATCGAGATCGTTCGGCCCCTCATATGTCAGGATCTCGGTCGCCTTGCGGTAATGCTTGGTGGCGATGGCATCGACGCCGCGCACCATGGAGGTGATGCGCTCGACGGACGCGTCGGTCTTTAGCTTGTCGGCGGCATCGACCGCCTTCTTGAAGTCGCCATTCATGAGATAGGTGATCATCAGCCGCTGGGCGATGTCCACATTGTCGGGCTGAAGGGCGAGAGCCTTGCGGTAAAGCTCGGTGGCAGTGACGAAATCGCGGTCGATATCGGCCGTGCGGGCGGCGAGATAGGCGCCCGAAAACGTGTTGACGTCGCGCGTCTCGAAGGTGACTTCGGCCTTCGGCTCGGCGGGCTTGTCCTCGGCCGAGACGACGGCCGCGCCAAGACCCATGATGGCCACGATGGCAGCGCCGTTCAGGAGACGTAGAAAACGATCTTTCCGCATAAGAAGCCTTTCTGGCCGCAACCCGCGCGGCGTCCGCGACGCGACTCATTCCAGAGCAATGCGTCGGTATCGTGGTGAAGCATGACTTTTTTGATGCCGTGCTGCAAGGGCGTCACCGGGACGGAGGAGCGGCCACAGCCGCCCCTCAGGACATCGTCAGTTCAGGCGTTCGATGCAGAAATCGATGACTTCGAGAAGGGCGGACTTCAGCGGGGAAGCCGGCAGCGGCGCCAGGGCATCGCGGGCGATCGTGCCGTAATGCTGCGCGCGGGCGATGGTGTCGCCAAGGCCGTTGTAGCGGGTGATCAGACCGAGCGCCTTTTCCAGATTCTCGTCGCCGCTTTCGCCACCCTCGATCGCCGCGCGCCAGAAGGCGCGTTCGTCCGGCGTGCCGCGACGATAGGACAGGATGACCGGCAGGGTGATCTTGCCCTCGCGGAAGTCGTCGCCGACATTCTTGCCGAGATCGGCGGCCGAGCCACCGTAATCGAGCACGTCATCGACGAGCTGGAAGGCAAGGCCGAGATTCATGCCGTAGGATTTCAACGCATTGCGATCGGCGCGCGGCGCGCCGGCAATGATGGGGCCGACTTCGGCGGCAGCGGCAAAGAGCGCGGCCGTCTTGGCGCGGATGACGGCGAGATAGTCGTCCTCCGTGGTTTCCATGTTCTTGGCGACGGAGAGCTGCAGCACTTCGCCTTCGGCAATGACGGAGGCGGCGGTGGAGAGAACGTCGAGCGCATCGAGAGAGCCGACATCGACCATCATGCGGAAGGCCTGGCCGAGCAGGAAGTCGCCGACCAGCACGCTCGCCTGGTTGCCCCAGATGGTGCGGGCCGTGGACTTGCCGCGGCGCAGGTCGCTTTCGTCCACCACATCGTCATGCAGCAGCGTTGCCGTGTGCATGAACTCGACGCTGGTGGCGAGCTTGATGTGGCTGTCGCCGCTATAGCCGAACATGGCAGCCGAGGCGAGCGTCAGCATCGGGCGCAGGCGCTTGCCGCCGGAGGAAATCAGGTGGTTGGCGACTTCCGGAATCATCTGCACGTCGGAGCCGGCCTTGGAGAGGATCAGCTGGTTTACCCGCTCCATGTCAGCCCGGGTGAGATCCACCAGCGGCTTGACCGATGCCTGCCTGTTCTTGCTGTCTTCCAGCGATACCACGACGCCCAAAACCCGGACTCCTGTTGCATTTCTGAAAAGAACAATAGAAACCGTGGCACCGGGCGGCAAGAGGCGAATTGTCTCGTGCGCCGAAAGACACAGAGCCCCCGGCGACACCGGGACGCGGGAAACGGACGCCGCGGCCCGAACTGCAAGGCGATTGCGGCAGGCACCGCGGGCATGGAGACGACGGCAGGGCGATGAGAGAATTGATCCGCACCAACGACCCTGTCCTTCTGTCCTTCGCCGAAAGCCTTCTGAAGGAGGCCGAGATCGCCTGCCTCATCGCAGACCAGGGCATGAGCGTGCTGGAAGGCTCGCTCGGCCTTCTGCCGCGTCGGCTACTGGTGCCGAGCGAGGACGCTGCAGAGGCGCGGACCATCCTTTGCGACGCCGGCCTTGCCCATGAGTTGCGCCCGCCGGAGGAGGAAGGCGGATGGTGACAGCGCCAGAGCCTGATGGGACGCCGGACCATCACGACTTGACCGCCGCCGATCTCGGCCGCACCGTCGATGCCTTTCACCGCGGCCGCTTCCATGTGGTGCAGCCCGAACGGCGCGGCCATCGCTCGGGCATGGATGCGATGCTGCTCGCCGCCCTCGTCGCCGGAAGCGGGCCGATGCGGGTGGCCGATCTCGGCGCGGGGGCCGGGGCGGCCGGCCTTGCCGTCGCCGCCCGCCTGCCGGAGGCTAAGGTGCTCCTGGTCGAGCGCTCGCCCGTCATGGCCGCCTATGCGCGCGACACCCTCGCCCACCCCGAAAACGCCGCTTTGACGCCGCGCCTGTCGCTGATCGAGGCGGATGTGATGCTGACCGGACGCGCCCGCGTGGCGGCGGGCCTTGCCGACGATGCCTTTGACCACGTGATCATGAACCCGCCCTTCAACGACGGCGCGGACCGCCGCACGCCCGACGCGCTGAAGGCCGAGGCCCATGCGATGACCGACGGGCTGTTGGCCGGCTGGATTCGCACCGGCGCCGCCATGCTGAAACCCGGCGGGCAACTTTCGCTCATCGCCCGCCCGGAATCGATCGCCGGGATCATCGATGCATGCGGACGCCGGCTCGGCGGCATCGAGATCACCCCGCTGCATCCGCGCGCCGGCGAAAACGCCGTGCGCATCCTCGTCACCGCCATCAAGCAGAGCCGGGCGCGGCTGACGCTGCGCGCGCCGCTCATCATGCATGTCGAGGACGGGCATCGCTTTGCGGACGATGTCGACGACCTCAACAATGGCCGCGCCGCCTATGCCCGGCGGGGTCGGTAAGCGCCGACAAACGCCGTCTGCGTGTCGGCGACCTTTCCCGATCACGCGGGTTTTCCCGACCCCTCCATTGCGCGGCGCCCGCCAATCCCTACATCGGGTCCATCCATAGCGACTGTTTCAGCAAGGCCCGACATGAAAGCGTTCATCAAAAAGCTGCTTCCGCGCAAGTTTCGCGGCGAAACCACCGTCATTCCCGTGGTGCGCCTGAATGGCGCGATCTTTGCGGGCGGCAGCCAGTTCCGCCCCGCCCTCAACCTTGCCTCGGTCGCCCCGCTGCTGGAGCGCGCCTTTGCGGTGAAGGAAGCGCCGGCCGTGGCGCTGTCGATCAATTCGCCCGGCGGCTCACCGGTGCAGGCGCGGCTCATCTACCAGCGCATCCGCGATCTGGCGGAAGAGAAGAACAAGCGCGTCATCGTCTTCGTCGAGGACGCAGCCGCTTCAGGCGGCTACATGATCGCGGTGGCCGGTGACGAGATCTTCGCCGACCCCTCCTCCATCGTCGGCTCGATCGGCGTCGTCTCCGGCGGCTTCGGCTTTCCAGAACTCCTGAAGAAGATCGGCGTCGAGCGGCGCGTCTATACGGCCGGGGAGAACAAGGCGATCCTCGATCCCTTCCAGCCGGAGCGCGACAGCGACATCGACTATCTGAAGAGCCTGCAGCTCGAGATCCACCAGACCTTCATAGACATGGTCAAAGAACGTCGCGGCGCCAAGCTTGCCGATGATCCGACGCTCTTCTCCGGGCTTTTCTGGACCGGCACCAAGGGCCGCGAACTCGGCCTCGTGGACGGGATCGGCGACCTCCGGGGCACGCTGAAGCGCCGGTTCGGGGCGAAAGCTGAACTGCGCCTCATCCAGCCGGCCCGCGGCCTCTTCGGCCGGCGCATGCCGGGCGTCTCCTCCAGCCTCGGCGACGCAGCCCAGCCGCTTGCCGCCTCGCTGGCTTCGGGACTTGCCGAAGCAGCCGAGGAAAGGGCATTGTGGAGCCGATACGGTCTTTAAGGCCGAAAGAACAAAGACGGGACCGGCGGACAAGACCCCGCCGGCCGGCCGCGTCGCAAAAAGGCGCCGCCGACCCGAGCACCGGAGGGGCCGATGCCGCAACTGATCCTCATTCTCCTCATCGCGGGCGTCGCATGGCTCGGCTACCGCAAATTCGTCGCCGACGCCGAACGCCTCGCCCGCCAGCGCGAACGCGTGCGCCGCGAACAGCAGACCGGCACGCAAGGGACGCTGATCAAGGATCCGGTGACGGGGGAATACCGGGTGAAGAAGGACTGAGGATGTTGCCCTGGAAGAGCGGATATACTCGCTGCCGCCCTTCACTGTTGACCTCCCTCCCCCTCTCGTGGCACTCGTCCGGCCATCTCCACGGCATTCGGGCTATTTCACCATGACCACCGTTCCCGACCACATGAATCCGAAGCGTTCGTTCCAGGCGCTGATCCTGACGCTGCACGCCTACTGGGCAGACAAGGGCTGCGCGGTGCTGCAACCCTACGACATGGAAGTCGGCGCCGGCACGTTCCATCCCGCAACGACCCTGCGTGCACTCGGCCCCAAGCCTTGGCGCGCCGCCTATGTGCAGCCCTCGCGCCGGCCGACGGACGGGCGCTATGGCGAGAACCCGAACCGTCTCCAGCACTACTACCAGTATCAGGTCATCCTGAAGCCGAACCCGTCGAACCTGCAGGAGCTCTATCTCGGCTCGCTGGAGGCGATCGGCCTCGATCCCCTGCTGCACGACATCCGCTTCGTGGAAGACGACTGGGAAAGCCCGACGCTGGGGGCCTGGGGTCTTGGCTGGGAATGCTGGTGCGACGGCATGGAAGTCTCGCAGTTCACCTATTTCCAGCAGGTCTGCGGCATCGAATGCGCCCCCGTCTCGGGCGAACTGACCTACGGCCTCGAGCGCCTCGCGATGTATGTGCAGGGCGTCGACAATGTCTACGACCTCAACTTCAACGGCCGCGAGGGCGACGAGAAGATCACCTACGGGCAGGTCTTCCTGCAGGCCGAGCAGGAATATTCGCGCCACAATTTCGAATATGCCAACACGGCGATGCTGCACCAGCACTTCATCGATGCGGAAAAGGAATGCCAAGCCCTGCTTGCGGCCGGCCATCCCGCCGAGCCGGGCGTGCTGCACACATGCGTGCTGCCGGCCTACGACCAGTGCATCAAGGCCTCGCACGTCTTCAACCTGCTCGACGCCCGCGGCGTGATTTCCGTCACCGAGCGCCAGAGCTACATTTTGCGCGTGCGCACCCTCGCGAAGGCTTGCGGCGAAGCCTTCCTCCTGACGGATGCCGGCGGCGCCGTGCCGGGCGGAATTGCGGCTTAGGCTTCGACACATCGTTTTCAGTGCAAAACAAGAAGGCCGGATGCCCATCGCGTCCGGCCTTTGCCGTTTGCCTCAATGCTCGCGGTAGCCGGCGGTGAAGAGGCCGAGGGTGGTTGTCGCGGGGGTCTCGCTGGCCGCGTTGTCGGCATTGAAGAGCAGAGCGCCGCCGGAAAGGCTGCTGAGGGCGAGCAGGGTGGTTGGGGTGCGGGCGGCGAGTGCGTTGACGGCATTTTCGCGGCTGCGGGCTTCCGCCGCGGCGAGGCCGTCGGTGTTGACCGGGCGCGCGGCGGTGGCGGACGGGAAAGTGGCAGCGAAGGCCTCGGCCGTTATGCGCAGGGCCCGGCCTGCGGCGAGGATGGCTTCGTCCGGCGCGTTGGGGTCATAAAGCGGCTCGTCGCGATAGACCACGGGGGCCTCCGGCGCGATCGGCATTTCATCGGTTGCTGCGGCCGGCGGCGGGGCACGCAGGGCGCGGCCGGCGGCGATCACGGCCTCGTCCGGGGCGTTGGGGTCGAAAAGCGGGGCATCGACATAAACGGGCGCCGGCTGCGGATCCGGGAGCACCTCTGCCGGCGTGTAGGACTGCCAGTCTGTGGGCTCGGCAATGTTCGAGACCGATGGCCAAGAGCTGTCATCGGCAAGCGGCTCGTCCACGTAGACAGGCGCGGCCGGCGCCGGCTGTGGCCGGAAAGCGGACATGGGTAAGGGCGCGCTGGCGCCGGTCAAAGCAATCGCGGTCATGATGTCCCTGTCGTGTTCTTCTTGTTCCTTTCTGATACAGGACAGGTCTTCAGATCACGTGCAGGCCGGCAGTCGGCTTTTATTCAAATTTGATGGGATTGTGGGCGACTTATACTTCCTGGCATTCCGGTTTTTCAGAGCGTTTCGACCTGGGCGACGCCGAGCGTCCAGACGGGCTTCAGCGTCGGATAGGCGCCGGTCGGCAGCTGGCCGGCATAGGTCTGGAGGGCGCGGCGGATGCCGCTCGGCTTTTCGACCGGCATGACCGAGGCCTGCACCAGGAAGAGCGCGGTGAAGGCGACGACGTTGAGGAGCTTGGCGAGAGTGGACATGATGGGCGCTGCCGGCTTGGGGTTGATCCGATGCCGTGACTTTCGCCCGATCTCGCCTTTGCCGCCGTTCCGCCGGGAACAGGCCCTTCATTGCGGCTTTGCGGCTGCGGCGAAGTGCGCTAATCCTCCCGCCACTGTCAGGAGGAACTCACCATGCTGATCGGTCTTGCGATCCTCGCCGCTGCCGCGCTCTACCTCGTCATCGTCTATAACGGTCTGGTGAAGGCCCGGCAGATGAAGGAGGAGGCCTGGTCGGGCATCGACGTGCAGCTGAAACGGCGCGCCGACCTCATCCCCAACCTCATCGAGACCGTGAAGGGCTATGCGGCCCACGAAAAGACGGTGCTCGAAGAGGTGGTCTCGCTGCGCAACCGCGCCCAGGCGGCACCCTCTGGCGACGTGGCCGGCCGCGCCGCCATCGAAGGCGCGCTCTCGCAGGCGCTGGGGCGCATCGTGGCGCTGGCCGAGGCCTATCCGGACCTCAAGGCCAACCAGAATTTCGCCGAGCTGCAGCGGAGCCTCGAAAGCATCGAGGGCGAAATCCAGATGTCGCGCCGCTACTACAATGGCGCGGCCCGCGACCTCAACGTCAAGGTCGAGAGCTTCCCCTCCAATCTCGTTGCCGGCCCCTTCGGCTTTACCAAGGCGCCCTATTTCGAGATCACCGATGCGGCCGACCGGGCCGTGCCGGCCGTGAAGTTCTGATCTTCCGGAAGCCGCCGATCCGTCGTAGAGGACGGCGACACGCAAGGGGTTCCGGTCTGACCGGGGCCTTTCTGACCAGCAGACGACCGATATCGAGACAGGTGCCATGACCCCCTCTTCCGGCAAGCTCACCATCACCCCCGCCAGCGGCCCGCTGAAAGGCCATGTCGCGCCGCCCGGCTCGAAGTCGATCACCAACCGCGCGCTGCTGCTCGCCGGTCTCTCAGCCGGTACCAGCCGCCTGACGGGCGCGCTGAAGAGCGACGACACGCGCTACATGGCCGAGGCGCTGCGGGCCATGGGCGTGACGATCGAGGAGCCCGACGACACGACCTTCGTCGTTTCAGGCTCCGGTCGCCTCACCCCGCCGGCCGCCCCCCTCTTCCTCGGCAATGCCGGCACGGCGACGCGCTTCCTCACGGCCGCTGCCGCGCTCGTCGATGGCACGGTCGTGGTCGATGGCGACGAACACATGCGCAAGCGGCCGATCCGCCCGCTGGTGGAGGCGCTGGTGCGCATGGGCGTTGCGGCTGACGCGCCGACAGGCTGCCCGCCGGTGACGGTGACCGGCACGGGGCGCTTCGGCGAGAGCCGCGTGGAGATCGATGGCGGGCTTTCCAGCCAGTATGTCTCCGCGCTGCTGATGGCGGCGGCCGGCAATGACCGGGCTGTCGAAATCGCGCTCACCGGCGCCGATATCGGGGCGCGCGGCTATATCGACCTCACGACGGCGGCCATGGCAGCGTTCGGCGCCAAGGTGGAGCAGGCGAGCCCGACCAGTTGGCGCGTGGCACCGACCGGCTACCGCGCCGCCGACTATCACATCGAACCCGACGCCTCGGCCGCCACCTATCTCTGGGGTGCGGAAGTCCTGACGGGCGGGGCCATCGACATCGGCACGCCGGCGGCCGTATTTTCGCAGCCCGATGCGCGCGCCTATGATTTCATTTCGAAGCTGCCGCACCTGCCCGCCGTGATCGACGGCTCGCAGATGCAGGATGCGATCCCGACGATTGCCGTGCTTGCCGCCTTCAACGCGGCGCCGGTGCGCTTCGTCGGCATCGCCAATCTGCGCGTCAAGGAATGCGACCGCATCCGCGCCGTTTCGACCGGCCTCAATGCCATCCGGCCGGGCCTCGCCGTGGAAGAGGGCGACGACCTCATCGTCAACGCCGATCCGGCGCTTGCCGGCCAGCACCTTCCGGCCGAGATCGACACCTTCGCCGATCACCGCATCGCCATGAGCTTTGCGCTTGCGGGCCTCAAGATCGGCGGCATCACCATTCTCGACCCCGCTTGCGTCGGCAAGACCTATCCCGGCTACTGGCGGGCGCTCTCCTCGCTCGGCGTCGAACTGACCGGGGACATTCCCAAGGGTTGAAGACGCCGCCAACGGCACCAGAAGACGGAGGAACGGCAATGGCACGGTGGTTCGGACGTCTTCTTCTGCTGCTGGCGCTTCTGGCCGGCCAGCCGGCCGCCGCCGCGGAGGTCATCAATGGCTTCGATGCGGTGATCGACCTTTCCCGCGATGGCGATGTCCGCGTCAGCGAGACCATCACCGTCACCGCCGAGGGCAACAACATCCGCCGCGGCATCTTCCGCGATTTTCCGACGACCATGGTGGATGCGGCCGGCCGCCGCCAGAGCGTCGCCTTCGACGTCCAGTCGGTGGAGCGCGACGGATCGCCCGAGCCCTTTGCGCTCGAGACCATCTCCGGCGGGCAGCGCCTGCGCATCGGCAGTGCCGACACACTCCTCGATCCCGGCCGGCATACCTATGTCATCACCTACCGCACCGACCGGCAGATCCGCTTCTTTACCGATCACGACGAATTCTACTGGAACGTGACCGGCAATGGCTGGGCCTTTCCCATCCTCTCCGCCACCGCCACCGTGACGCTGCCGGACGGTGCGCGGCCGGTCGACACCGTGTTCTTCACCGGGCCGCAGGGGGCGACGGGCAAGGATGCACGGGTTCGCATCGACGGCGACAGGCTGACCTTTGCCACCACGCGGGCGCTCGGTGCACGGGAGGGGCTGACCATCGCGGTGAAGGTCGAAAAGGGCGTCTTCGCGCCGCCGAGCGACACGCAGCAGACGCTATGGCTGCTGCGCGATTTCCTTGGCGACATCATCGCCTATGTCGGCCTCGCCGCCGTGCTCGCCTATTACACCCGCTTCTGGTGGCTGGTGGGGCGCGATCCGCCGGCCGGCACGGTGGTGCCGCGCTGGGATGCGCCGGAGGGCCTGTCGCCGGCCCTCGTCAACTATGTCGACAATACCGGCTTTTCCAGTGGCGGCTGGACGGCGCTGTCGGCGGCCGCGATCAGCCTTGCCGTATCAGGCTATCTGACGATCGAGGATCTGAAACGCTCGATCACCCTGAAGCGCACGCCAAAGCCTGTGACTGCGGCGCTGCCGCCGGGTGAAGCGGCGCTGCTGAAGGCCGTCGACCAGGCGGGCGGGACGCTTGTGATCGACAGTGCCAATGGCACCGCGGTCAAGGGCGTCGGCGAGGATTTCCGCGCTGCCATCGAAAAGGAACATCGTGGTCGCTACTACCGGCACAATACCGGTTACGTGATCGGCGGGGCGGCGCTCAGCGCCCTCTTCATCGGCGCCATCTTCCTCTTCGGCAATCCTGGCGAGGATATTGTCGGCATGCTCTTTGCCGTCTGCTTCTCGGCGCTCTTCCTCGGCACATTTGCCGTGCAGTTCGGCAAGGGCCTGCGCCGCCATGCTCCGCTCGCCTCCCGCATCGGCTCCATCGTCGCGCTCGGCTTCATCGGCTTCGTCGCCGTGAGCATCGGCGGCTCCGTCATCGCAAGCCAGATCGCCCTCTTCAGTGATATCAGCGACCTGCCGCTTCTCATCGGCATCGGCGGCATCGTGCTGGTCAATGTGCTGTTCTTCTTCCTGATGGGTGCGCCGACGCCGCTCGGCCGGCGCCTGATGAATGGCGTCGAGGGCTTGCGCCTCTATCTGACCGTCGCCGAGCGCGACCGGATGAACATGCAGGGCGCACCGGCCATGTCGCCGCAGCATTTCGAAACGCTGCTGCCCTACGCCGTCGCGCTCGGGGTCGAAAAGCCGTGGAGCCGCACCTTCGAAGCCTGGCTCGCCACTGCCGCCGGCGCGGCCGCCGCCGCCCACCAGCCCGGCTGGTACATCGGCGACCTCTCCCGCGGCTTCGGCCGCATCGGCTCCTTCTCCTCCTCCATGGCGACAACCATCGCCTCGACGCTGCCGCAACCGCAGTCTTCGTCCTCCTCGGGCTTTTCCGGCGGCTCCTCGGGCGGTGGCGGCGGTGGCGGCGGTGGCGGGGGGTGGTGAGGCGCGTAACGAGCTGACTTGAAAATGTATCGTACAGTGATACATTCCCGGAGTGAGACATGGCAATTCGATCCTATGCAGATGCACGGACACGGGCGGTTGCCGGCGGAAGTGTACCGAAGGGATTTCCTGCCGATCTCGCCCGACGCGCCGTCGTCAAGCTGACGCTGCTCGACAACGCACGCGAGCTTCGTGATCTGTTGGCGCCACCTGGCAACCGGTTGGAAGCCTTGAGGGGCAACCGGAGCGGCCAGCATTCGATCCGCATCAATGATCAGTGGCGGATCTGCTTCACATGGTCGGATGGCGGAGCCGAGAATGTCGAGATTGTCGACTATCATTAAAGAAGGAGCGCATCGATGACTGTTGTTCTGCCGCCGGTTCATCCGGGTGAAATTCTCAGAGACGAATTCTTGTCGCCGCTCGGACTGAGCGCCGGTATGCTGGCGCGCAAGCTGAATGTCCCGCGCACGCGCATCGAAAGGCTGGCCAGCGAACAGACCGCAATGACGCCGGACACGGCCTTGCGCCTCGCGCGGTTCTTCGACACCTCGCCGGAATTCTGGATGAACCTGCAGACCAGCTATGACCTGAAGATGCATGCGCGCGCCAAAGCGGACGAGCTTGCGGCGCTCCCCACTTTGTCGGCTGCATGAAACGCGGGAGCAACGTGCTTTTGCATCGCATCGGGATGACTTTTGCTGCGCGGCTTGCTAAGTCCGCGCCAGTCCGTTCACCCTGTCAAAAGTAAGCTCTGATGCCCGATCTCCTGCTTGAACTCCGCTCCGAGGAAATTCCTGCCCGTTTGCAGCGCAAGGCGGCGGGCGATCTGAAGACGCTGGTGACGAACCAACTCGTCGAGGCGGGGCTGACCTATGAGGGGGCGCGGGAATACTGGACGCCGCGGCGCCTGACGCTCGACATTCGCGGGCTGACAGCGCGGTCCGCCGACCAGCGCGAGGAGCGCAAGGGCCCGCGCACCGACGCCAATGAGAAGGCGATCGAGGGCTTTCTGCGCGGCGCGGGGCTGGCCTCGATTTCCGAAGCGCATGTGCACAGCGATCCGAAGAAGGGCGATTTCTACGTCGCCCATATCGTCAAGCCCGGCCGGCCGACGGAAGAGATCGTCGCCGAGATCATGCCGAAGATCATCCGCGATTTTCCCTGGCCGAAGCCGATGCGCTCCGGCGCCGCCTCGGCGAAGCCCGGCGCGCTGCGCTGGGTGCGGCCGCTGCAATCCATCGTCTGCACCTTCGGGCCGGAGCATGACGAGACGCAGGTGATCCCCTTCGAGGTGGACGGCATCGTGGCCGGCAATGTCACCTATGGCCACCGCTTCCATGCGCCGGCGGCGATCACCGTTCGCCGCTTTGCCGACTATGTCGAGAAGCTGGAAAAGGCCTTCGTGGTGCTCGACGCCGAGCGCCGCAAGGAGATCATCGGCGCGGATGCCCGCAACCTCGCCTTCGCCAGCGGGCTCGACCTCGTGGAGGACGACGGCCTGCTGGAGGAAGTTTCCGGCCTCGTGGAATGGCCGCAGGTGCTGATGGGCGAATTCGAGGAGGAATACCTCGAAATCCCCGCCGAGATCATCCGCCTCACCATCAAGACCAACCAGAAATGCTTCGTGACGCGCCCGCAGGGGGCCGATGAGAGCGTGCTGTCCAACCGCTTCATCCTCGTCGCCAATATCGCGGCGACGGATGGCGGCAAGGAGATCGTGCATGGCAATGGCAAGGTCGTGCGAGCCCGCCTTTCCGACGCCCGCCACTTCTGGACCCGCGACCAGAACGACCTGCCGGACCTCGAGACGCTGAAGGCCTCGGCCGGCACGTTCAACCTCGACCTTGCCAAGCCGCTCGACCAGCGCATGGCCAAGCTCGATGCGCTGAAGGTAACTTTCCACGCCAAGCTCGGCACGCAGGGCGAACGCGTCAGCCGTATCCGCGCGCTGGCTGCGCAGCTTGCGGACTTCACCGGAGCCGACAAGGCGCTGGTCGACCGCGCCGTGGTTCTGGCGAAGGCTGACCTGCGCACCGAAGCCGTCGGCGAATTCCCCGAGCTTCAGGGCATCATGGGCCGCAAATATGCGGTGTTGCAGGGCGAAGACCCGGCAGTTGCCGCCGCCATCGAGGATCACTGGAAGCCGCAGGGCCCCTCCGACCGCCTGCCGGAAAACGCCGTCGGCCTGACGGTAGCGCTCGCCGACAAGCTGGATACGCTGACGGGATTCTGGGCGATCGACGAAAAGCCGACCGGTTCGAAAGATCCATATGCGCTGCGGCGGGCGGCGCTGGGTGTGGTGCGGATGATGCTGGAGCGGAAGATCAATCTTCCTCTCACCGCCATCGCGACAGCCGCCGCGGAAGAGGTCTTCGACCATCTTCACGACCCGCAGTCCGATGAAGAATTCAAGGCCGCGCTGCATCTTGATCAGGCCGGTGACACGGAGGCGCTGGATCGCGCCATCGAGCGGACTTATGCCAACCGTCCGGACGCGGCGCCCGTCGTGGCCGACCTCCTCTCCTTCTTCCACGACCGTCTGAAGGTCTATCTGCGTGATCTCGGGGCGCGGCATGACCTTATCGACGCCGTGCTCGCGGTCGGCAGTGGCAATGACGACCTCCTGATGGTGGCGCGGCGTGTCGAGGCGCTGACGGCTTTCATCACCTCCGAAGAGGGGCTGAACCTGCTGGCCGGCACCAAGCGCGCCACGCAGCTTCTGGCGGCCGAGGAGAAGAAGGGAACGGCGGTTGGCACCACGGTCGACCCGAGCCTTCTGGCGCTGGCGCCCGAGCAGGAACTTTACGTCGCGACCACGCAGGCGGCGGCTTCGGCCGCGGACGCCGTGTCGCGCGAGGACTTCCGCTCCGCCATGGAGGCGCTCGCAGCCCTTCGCGTCCCGATCGACGCCTTCTTTGCCGACGTGCTCGTCAATGACGAAAATCCGGCGATCCGCTCCAACCGCCTTGCGCTGCTTGCCCGCATCCGCGAAGCAACGGGCACGGTGGCGGATTTTTCGAAGATCGCCGGCTGAGGACGGGGGCGGCCGGGGCTACGCGCCCCGGTCTTTCGCTGACATGACGACGGCAGGCGGCATTCCCCTGTCCGACGGGAGGGCATGCGCATGGAGAAGATTCTCGTCAGTGCCTGCCTCATGGGCCATGCGGTCCGCTACGACGGCAAGGCCAAGCCATTTCTTCATCCCGTTCTTGAACGATGGTCTGCCGAAGGGCGCCTCGTGGCACTCTGTCCGGAAATGGCCGCCGGCCTGCCGGTGCCGCGTCCGCCGGCCGAGATCGTGGGTGCAGGCGGCGGGACAGCAGTGCTGGGCGGCACGGCGCGGGTGATGGAGGCGACAGGGCGGGACGTGACCGCCGTGTTTCAGCGCGCTGCCGACCATGCACTGACGGTCGCCCGTGATGCGGGCTGTCGCTTTGCGCTCTTGATTGACGGCAGCCCCTCCTGCGGTTCGCTTGCCATCTATGACGGGCACTTTGCCGGCACCAGGATCGCCGGCCAGGGCGTCGTCGCCGCGCGGCTCTCGCAGGCCGGGATTGCGGTGTTTGCGCCGCGGGATATCGAAGCCCTGGCGGCGCGGCTGGCGGTGTAGAGCGGCGGCGCGAGCGGCGAGCCGCCCCCCCTCTGCCCTGCCAGGCATCCCCCACGGGTGGGGAGATTGGCTGGTAGCGCGCGCACCGGACTTCATCACCCTCTCGGCTTCCTATAGCGATGATCTGCAGGAAGCCGCCGTGCCCAGCCGATCTCCCCACCCGTGGGGGAGATCGGCTGGGCAGAGGGAGTGCCCCACGCACGCGCGATCCCCGCACCATGCCCCCCCTTGCCTACCCGCCCTCGTCGTGGCAATCCGGCAGGCATGGCACGTCCGAAAACCGAACCCGCTCTCGCCGATCTTTTTCCCGTCGTTCTGACCCCCGATTTTTCGATCGAGGACGGGTTGCGGCGCGAAGGCCTTTGGCCGGTGGCGGGGGTGGACGAGGCGGGGCGCGGGCCGCTGGCGGGGCCGGTGGTGACGGCGGCGGTGATCCTTGATCCCGCTCGCATTCCGCCGGGGCTGAACGACAGCAAGAGGCTCACCGCCGTGAAGCGCGAGGCGCTGTTTTCGCTCATTCTCGACCAGGCGCTCGCCGTCTCCATCGCCACCGCCTCGCCCGCCGAAATCGACCGCACCGATGTGCTGAAGGCCAATCTGGCGGCCATGGCGCGGGCGGTGCGCGGTCTTGCCGTGCCGGCGGCCAGCGCCATCATCGATGGCCGGGATGTGCCGCCCGGCCTTCCCTGCCCCGGCCGTGCCGTGGTCAAGGGCGATGCCCGCTCGGTCTCGATCGCGGCGGCCTCCATCGTCGCCAAGGTCACGCGCGACCGGATGATGGCAACGGCGGAAGCGGCCTTCATCGGCTATGGTTTTGCGGCCCATGCCGGCTACGGCACGGCGGCGCATCTCGCCGCCATCAAGGCCCTTGGGCCCTGCGCGCTGCACCGGATGACGTTCAGGCCGCTGAAGGGGGAGTGAGCGGGAATGTGCCTGCCGGTTCTCGAGGAAGAGCTTGCATATGCGCCCTACCCCCTCTGCCCTGCCGGGCATCTCCCCCACGAGGCGGGAGATGGGATGGGCGCGGCGGCTTCCTCAACCCTAATCGGCAGAGGACGACGTGTTGGTTTCACCGCGTCCCCATAGCCGATTCAAGGCGCAGCGACACCTCTACGGACCGAACTCCACACAGCAAAACGCCGGAGCGCATCAGCACTCCGGCGTTTCGGTATCGATCTGTCACCGGCGCAACGGCAACGCCTTAGTTGAGGCGGGTGCGCACTTCGCCGAGGGCGTTGGTGAAGAGCTCGTTCTGGGTGCCGGCGTCGGACTTGGCGGCAATCACCTTTTCGGCGGCTGCGATGGCGAGGTCGACGGCGGCGGAGCGGACGGCGTTGATGGCGTCGGTCTCGGCCTGGCGGATCTTCTGTTCCGACAGGGCGGTGCGGCGGGCCACGTATTCTTCCGTCTTGGCCTTGGCTTCGGCGGTCAGGGCATCGGCTTCGCGCTTGGCGGCGGCGACGATCGAGGCCGCTTCCTGTTCGGCGTCCTTGCGCTTGCGCTGGAATTCGGCGACGAGCGCCTGGGCTTCCTCACGCAGACGCTTGGCTTCGGCCAGTTCGCTGCTGATCTTGCCGGCGCGTTCGTCGAGCGACTTGGCCAGCATGCCCGGAACCTTCAGGTACACCATCAGGCCGAGGAAGATGAGAAGGCCTACGAAGGCCCAGACGGAAGCCAGAGAGGTCAAATCCATGGAACGTCTCCCTTACTTCACGGACTGGACAGCGGCGGCGACGTCCGCTTCGCTGGCCTTGGGGCCAATGAGGCGTTCGACGACGGCGGCGGCGGTGTCGGTGGCGATCGTGCCCACTTCGGCCAGCGCAGCAGCCTTGATGTCGGCAATGCGCGCCTCGGCGGCGGAGATCTTCTGGGACAGGTCGGCTTCGAGCGATGCACGCTCGGCGTCGGCCTTGACCTTGGCGGCGTCGCGCGCTTCGGAAGCGATCGCGTTGCCCTTGGCCTTGGCGGCTGCCAGTTCCTGTTCGTAGGATGCGATGGCCGCATCGGCCTCGGCCTTCAGGCGGGCGGCCTCATCGAGGTCCTGCGCGATCCGGTCGTGGCGTGTCTCGAGAATTCCGCCAATGCGCGGAATGATGACCTTGCTCATCAGGAGGTAGAACAGGCCGAAAGAGATCGCGAGCCAGAGCAGCTGCGATGCGAAATGGGTTGAGTCGAAAGGCGGGAAAACGCCTCCGTGACCGCCTTCGTGGGCCACACCGGTTTCGGTGTGAAGCTCACCAGCCGGAGCAGCGGCGTCGTGTCCTGCTGCTGCGCCTTCCGTCGCGGTCGGCTCTGTCGTGGTTGACTGGGCATAGGCCGCGGTCACAAACATGCTCACCTCCAGGTGCACTCAAATCGAGCGATCGCGGCGCCGCCTTCAGCGCCGCGATCGTGCCTTGCCGATATCAGACGGCGAAGAGCAGGAGGAGAGCGATGAGCAGCGAGAAGATGCCCAGAGCTTCCGTAACGGCGAAGCCGAATACCAGGCGGCCGAACTGGCCGTCAGCAGCCGACGGGTTGCGCAGGGCGCCGGCAAGGTAGTTGCCGAAGATGTTGCCAAGGCCGAGAGCCGTGCCGGCCATGCCGAGGGTCGCGATGCCTGCGCCGAGGTACTTTGCTGCTTCCGCTTCCATGTGAAACTCCTTCGAAATGGTTGTTGCGGCTATTCTTGTGGCGCCCGGAAGAACGGGCACCGACGACGTTCAATCCTCAGTGACCACCCGGATGCACCGCGTCGTTGAGGTACATGCACGTCAGTACCGCAAAGACGTAGGCCTGCAGGAAGGCTACGAGGAATTCGAGACCGGTCAGGGCAACGGTCATGGCGAGCGGCAGGACCGCACCGCCGATGCCGATGGCACCCATGGTGCTCAGCGTGGCGACGAAGCCCGCAAAGACCTTGAGCGTGATGTGACCGGCCAGCATGTTGGCGAAGAGACGAACCGAAAGGCTGATCGGACGCGAGAGGAACGAGATGACCTCGATCGCGACGACGAGCGGCAGAAGCGCGCCCGGAACGCCCTGGGGCACGAAGAGGCCGAGGAAGCCGAAACCGTGCTTGTAGAAACCGTAGACGATGACCGTCAGGATGACGAACAGCGCCAGCGCGAAGGTGACGATGATCTGCGAGGTGACGGTGAAGAAGTAGGGCACCATCCCGAGCAGGTTCGCGGTCAGCACGAACATGAACAGCGAGAAGACCATCGGGAAGAACTTCATGCCGTGGCTGCCGGCGCCTTCGCGCAGCATGGAGGCGATGAATTCGTAGGAGAGTTCCGAGACCGACTGGAGTCGGCCCGGAATGAGGCCGCGCTGCGAGGTCGTCAGGTACAGGAAGCCGCTGGCGAGAACCACGGCGACGACCATGAACAGCGACGAATTGGTGAAGGAGAAGTCGATGCCGCCAATTTCGATCGGAACGATCTTGTTGACCACAAACTGGTGTACCGGATCTAC
Source organism: Rhizobium sp. RU20A (assembly GCF_900155885.1). Lineage (GTDB taxonomy): Bacteria > Pseudomonadota > Alphaproteobacteria > Rhizobiales > Rhizobiaceae > RU20A. The sequence continues at coordinate 108,205 of NZ_FTMB01000006.1, read as the reverse complement.
CTTGTCGCCTGCCACAGCCGCTCTCTCTGTCTTGTCGCCCGCCTTGCGGCCGGCCTTTTCGTGATCCGACCGGCCCTCAGAGCCTGCCGTTCTTGTCCCTGCCGCCGAGGCGATCGACCGGATGGGGCGATGCCACCAATCCCGCCGCGCGCATCACGTTCAGCACGCCGGCACAGAAGCCGAGGAGGAGGAACACGATCATTCCCCACGGCCCTGTAGCCGCAAAATTGTCCAAAAGCCAGCCCAGAATCGCACCCACGATGACGGCTGCAATGAATTCACTCGAAAGCTTGACGGCCATGGCGTAGCCCTTGCGGGTTTCGCTTGCGCGCTCGTCAGCAGCCTTGATGTCCTCATCGCTGCGCCGGCGACCCTTGAGGCTGTTGCCCAGCTCCTTCAGGCGCGCCTCCGGACTGTCTTCGGGTTTTCCCACCATGGCATTTCCTCCCGTTTGGTCTTGCCGCGCCTTGAAAGAGCGGCAGGATGACAAGGGCTGAACTGCGCGTTGGCGGCCCGTTTTCAAGTCGGCCGCACCATAGTTTTAGCCCTCCTTCTAGTCAAGGCAGGGGTTAACGCATTCCAGCGCAATAAATCATCATGAAATCAATGGGATAATACAAAGGTCGGATTCGCCGCAGGGAATCGGGCGGGAATCGCTTGTGCACCGCAACGGATTGCGGCGCCCGACGAAAGCCTTTGGAACGTCAGCGTGGTCAGGACCAGCCGCCGCCATAGGTGCGGTAGAAGATGTGCTTGCCGATCTGCCCCACCCGTTTCATCGTGCCGGCCCAGTTGGGGCGCACATAGGTGGCGTGATAGTGCGTGGAAGAGCCGACTTCCGGCAGCCAGATCTTGCCGGCCGTCACCGCCATGGCCACTTCCTGCGCCATTTTCCAATGGGTGCGGGAGTGCACGACATCCTTGATGAAATCGCAGGCGAAGGAGAACTGGCAGCGGTTGCGCCACTGTTCGTTCTGGTAGACGACGCCGCAGACGGTCTTGGGATAGGCGGGATTGCGCACCCGGTTGAGGATGACCTGCGCGACCGCGGCCTGGCCCTTCAGGGATTCGCCGCGTGCCTCGAAATAGATGCCGTTGGCGAGGCACTCCTGCTCGGCGGCGGAGAAGACGTCCGGCGGCAGGGGCGTGGCGGCCCAGGCGTGATCCTCGGGCGAGATCTGCGGGATGAAACGGCCGCGCGCATCCTTGTCGGTCAGGATCGAATCGAACGGCGACTGCCGGGCATAGTCCGGGGCCGGCTCCGCATAGGCGGTGGCGAGAATATCGGGCCGGGTGTTGGTGACGAGGCTCGCCAACATCGGCGAAACCTGCGGATCGCGGGGCTCCGCCTTCTTGCGATAGAAGGCCGTGGCGATCTCGATTTCTCGGCCCTTGATCTTCGGGCGGGCGAAACGCATGTGCTCCTTGCTGTCGAACTCGGGCTCGATCAGCATGGAGTGACGCTCGAGGATGGAGCCGGCCGTGAAATCCTTCGGCGGCGTGACGGGCACGACGGCAACGATTCGGCCCTTCTTTTCGCGGCGGTTGACGCGATCCTCGTCCGGAACGCCCTCGCCCTTGCGGGTCTCGCCAGAGAGCGCCGCCATGCGTCCGTCGGGAAGCCGGATGCCGGCGCCATCGGCGAGCGCGCCGGTTGTGATGGGGTCGTTGAAGACCATTTCTACCTCGTGCACGGAGCCGGCCGGCGAGGTGGTCATATACATGCGCCAGCGCTCGCCGCCCCGGTTGATGCCGGACAGATAGGTGGCAAGGTCCGCATGGGCGGCATCGGAGGGCGTGCCGACAAAGGTGAGAATGCCGAGGAGGATGGGGCTGAGGAGGCCGAGGGCCCGATGACCTGCCTTGCGGCGAGAAGCATGACGCTGACGCAAACGACCAACTCCGAGGAAACGCGAACTGCACTGGAACGACAGGCGCCTCAAGCGGCACCGGCGACGGCAGGCAGGCTCAACGCCCTGCCAACCGGGGCTTTCGGCCCCTTCGCCATGGTCGGAAAAGTGAAGCATTAACCTTGATGTTTGGTTAATCGCGGCTTGCGGAGATGGTGGGGTGGTGGCGAGGGTTGGAAGTAAGGGGGGCGTCCTTGCGCCCTATCGCCGTCATGCTCGGGCGTGACCCGAGCATCCACAAGCCATTGTCGTGGTTCGTGAAATGGATCCTCGGGTCAAGCCCGATGATGGCGGAGGGAGGGAATGCCGCTTCACCGCTGGAAGGCGGCCTGCCCCTCCCCTCTCAATTCCCCGTGAGGACCCCGTCAGATGATGACGTGGGAGCCGAGTTCGACCACGCGGTTGGTGGGCAGGCGGAAATAGTCGGAGGGGTCGATGGCGGCGTTGGCGAGGCCGATGAAGAGCCGGTCCTGCCAGTGGGGCATGCCGGACTGCGCATCGGGAACGAGCTTGCGCCGGCCGAGATAGAAGGAGGTCGACATGATGTCGAACTTCAGGCCGGATTTCTTGAAAAGGCCGAGTGTCTGCGACACGTTCTGGGTCTCCATGAAACCGAAGGTCATTTCCAGGATCTGGAAGCGCTCCGACAGCGGGCGCACGGAGACGCGGTCTTCCTTGCGCACCCGCGGCGTGTTGGCCGTGCGGATGGTCAGGATGAAGTTCTGCTGGTGCAGGACGTGATTGTGCTTGATGTTGTGCATCAGCGCGGCGGGCGTCGAGTCCGGGTCGCTGGTCAGGAAGATCGCGGTGCCAGGCACAACGACGGGGGCGTGCTCGCTCTTCTTCTCGATGGATTTGACGAAGGTTGCGAGCGGAACATCCGTCCGGCGGGTCTTTTCATGCAGGATGGCCGTGCCCCGGCGCCAGGTCCACATGATGACGACGCAGGCGAGCGCGATCATCACCGGTACATAGCCACCGTCATGGATCTTCAGCAGGTTGGCGCCGAGGAAGACGAGTTCCAGCGCCAGCAGCGGCATGAGAACGACGATGGCCAGCCACAGCGGCCAGTGCCAGCGGATGCGCACGAAGGCGAAGGCGAGCACGGTGGTGACGACCATGGCGCCGGTGACGGAGATGCCATAGGCGGTCGCCAGCGATTCGGACGAGCCGAAAACGAAGACGAGCAGCATGACGCCGAAGAGCAGCAGCGTGTTGACGCTCGGCAGGTAGATCTGCCCCGTGTTGGTTTCGGAGGTGTGCACGATGGCCATGCGCGGCAGGAAACCGAGATGGATTGCCTGGCGCGTCAGCGAGAAGGCGCCGGTGATGACGGCCTGGCTGGCGATGATGGTGGCGGCAGTGGCGAGCAGCACGACGGGCAGCAGCGCCCATTCCGGGAACATCAGGTAGAAAGGGTTGGACAGCGTTTCGGGATGCTTCAGCACCAGCGCGCCCTGGCCGAGATAGTTCAGCGTGAGCGACGGGAAGACGAGGCAGATCCAGGCCCACTGGATGGGCCGGCGGCCGAAATGGCCAAGGTCCGCGTAGAGCGCTTCCGCCCCGGTGACCGTCAGGAAGACGGCGCCGAGCACGATGATGCCGAGATAGCCCTCGGTGATCATGAAATGCACGGCGTGGAAGGGGTTGAAGGCCGAGAGGATGGCAAGGTCATCGCCGATATGGCTGATGCCGCCGGCGGCCAGCACCAGGAACCAGATGACGGTGATGGGTCCGAAGAAATTGGAGACCGCCGCGGTGCCGCGCGACTGCACGGCAAAGAGCGCGACAAGGATAATGACGGCGATCGGCACGACATAGTCATCGAAATGGGGCGTGACGAGTTTCAGGCCCTCCACGGCCGAGAGAACCGAGAGCGCCGGCGTGATCATGGCATCGCCGATGAAGAGCGCAGCGCCGGCAATGCCCATCAGGAACAAGAGCGGCGCATGGGCCCCGGTCTTTTTCATGAGCAGGGCCAGCAGCGACAGCGTGCCGCCTTCACCGTGGTTGTCGGCGCGCAGCAGGAAGAGCACGTATTTGAAGGTGACGATGATCGTCAGCGTCCAGATCATCAGCGAGATGAGGCCGACAACCTCTTCGCGCGCCACGCCATCGGCCGCGATGGGGCGCATGGCCTCGCGGAAGGCGTAAAGCGGGCTGGTGCCGATATCACCATAGACGACGCCGACCGAGCCGAGCGCCAGGATGAGGAACCGTTTCAGCCTGTTGTGGCTGCTGACGTGGGAGTGGTCTGCTGCGTGACCCATGGGTGCTCCTAGCGGCGTCAAGGATGCTCGATCACCGAGCCCTTACAGCCAGCCTTTCCAGCGGAAGAAGAGATAGGGAATGATGGCCGAGACGATCATGAGAAGGATCGCGAAGGGATATCCGAAGGTCCAGTCCAGTTCCGGCATGAAGCGGAAATTCATGCCGTAAAGCGAAGCGACGAGGGTCGGCGGCAGGAAGACCACCGAGGCGATCGAGAAGATCTTGATGATGGCGTTCTGCTCGACATTGATGAGGCCGAGCGAGGCATCCAGCAGGAAGGCGATATTGCCGGAAATGAAGGTCGCATGTTCCGAGAGGGTCTGCACGTCGCGCGACAGGGTGCGGGACAGTTCCTTCATCTCCGTCTCGGCCTGGGTGTCCGGAACGGTGTAGAGGAAGGTCAGCAGGCGATCGAGGGAACTGAGGCTGTCGCGGGCAAGCGCCACAAGACGGTGCTGGGCGGCAACCTCGCGCAGGCGCTCTTCGAGATAGTGCGGATCGCGCCGACGGCTGCCGGCCGGGGTTTCGAAGACCCTGTGCGAGAGATCGTCGAGCTTCAGCGCGGCATGTTCGAGGATTTCAGCGGTGCGATCAGTGATGGTCTCGAGCAGGCGCAGCAGGAGACCGATACCCGTGCCGCAGCCGTCCGGGCTGCGCTTCAGCGCCGCCTTGAAGAGGGTGAAGGCGCGCGGATCATCATAGCGCACGGTGACGACCCGGTTTTGCGCGAGCACGAAGGCGACATCCGTCAGCGCCGGGCGCTCCCGGTCGACGCCGCACAGAAGCGAGGCCGTCATGAAGACGGCGCCGTTTTCCGTGTAGAGGCGGCTCGACGGCTCGATGTCCTTCAGGTCTTCCCGGGTCGGCACGGAAATGCCGAGCAGGCCTTCCACCAGCGCATCTTCGGCCTTGTTGGGTTGCAGCATGTCGATCCAGACGATGGCGGGATCGAGTGTCTGCGGACGCGGTTCGAAACCGGCGGCGTGCAGTTCACGCGCCTCGCCCGTCGATGTGTGGAGGGTGATCATCGGCTCGCCGCCAGGGGGAAGCCCGCCCTGCCCTTTGCCCGTCCGGAACGTGTCATGCGTTGCGCTACCCTTCGGCGAGGACTGCTTCCGCAACTCGGTCGTCACGGGGGAGCCGAGGTCCACCGCGAGAGGGCATGGAGTTGGACACAGAAACGTGTGCGGCGCGGCATATGGCGCAGTCCGGGGGAAAAATCAATCACCCTGCCATCGGCGCGCCGCAGTCCCGCCTTCGCATCGACGCATATCCTAATGAGATCGCGTGAGGCGCGTCAATCAAACACGATGTCCGGCGCTTGCGCCGCGCCGCCCGCCTCGACCCCCGCCCAGACCCGGGCCGCGATCTCGCGATAGACGGCGGCCGAGGGGCCATCCGGCTCGGCGACGACGATGGGCGTGCCGGCATCGGAGGTCTCGCGGATCGTCATGGTCAGCGGCACCTCGCCAAGGAAGGGCACGCCGATACGCTCCGCTTCCGCCCGCGCGCCGCCATGGCCGAAGATGTCGTAGCGTTTTCCGGTGTCGGGAGCGATGAAGTAGCTCATGTTCTCGACGATGCCGAGCACGGGCACCTCGACCTTGCGGAACATGGCAAGGCCCTTGCGGGCATCGATGAGCGCGAGATCCTGCGGCGTGGAGACGATGACGGCGCCGGCGAGCGGCACCTGCTGCGCCATGGTCAACTGCGCGTCACCGGTGCCGGGCGGCATATCGACCACGAGCACGTCGAGATCGCCCCAGGCGACCTCGCGCAGCATCTGCAGCAGCGCCGACTGGATCATCGGGCCGCGCCAGATCATCGCGACCTCCTCATCGACGAGGAAGCCCATCGACATGACCTTGAGGCCGTAATTCTCCATGGGGCGGATCAGGCGACCCTCGATCTGCTGCGGACGGCCGGAAAGGCCGAGCAGGCGCGGCATGGAGGGACCGTAAATATCGGCGTCGAGGATGCCAACCTTCAGACCATTGGCCTTCAGGCCGAGGGCGAGATTGACGGAGGTCGTGGACTTGCCGACACCGCCCTTGCCGGAGGCGACCGCAATGATGGCGCCGACGCCGGGGATACCGGCGCGGGTGGCCTGCTGGCGTGGCTGGGCGGGGGCGTGGCTGTGCCCGTGTGCGTGGCCGTGATCATGCGCATGGCCGGCCGAAGGCGGCGGCGGACGGCGGGCGGGCGCGCTCCCCTGCCCGGCCTTGCGATCGGCGGTCAGCGCGACCATGACCGCCTTGACACCCGGAATATCCTTCACGACACGCTCGGCCGCCGCGCGCATCGGCTCGAGTTCACGTGCCTTTTCGGCCGGTACGGTCAGCGAGAAATAGACCTTGCCTTCGGCAATGAAGACTTCCGAGACGAGGCCGCGCTCGACGATGTTGCCTTCAAGCCCGGGCCCGCGCACCGCAGCGAGCTTTTCCAGCACCATCTCTTTCGTCACATCTGCCATGTCGTGATCCATTCCCTGCGAAATCCGGCGCCCGCGCGCGCTTCATCGCGCAGAGATAGTCGAGCGACGTCCTCTCGCCAATCCGTCTTGCGCATTTTGCAAGGTGGCCGCGCGTTGCCATCGCCCGGAAATGCAAAAAGCTGCCACCTCTGCCGTGTCCGTACATCCGGGATCACGGCAGAGGCGACAGCCTTGATGATCGCAGCCTTCGTGGGCGCGTCTCTTTTTGTCAGTCCCCTCTGGACCTGTCCATCAAGATGCAGGAGGTGTGCCAGTTGGACTTCCGATTTCTCCAGGAAACGAAGATTTCTGGCAACAGACTGTCTTTATTCGTCTTTTTTATAATGGCACCCGGTCAACGGCCTTCCGCAGATCCACCTGCATCGCCGCTGCCGCTGCGGGACTCCGTCACGCTGCACAAATCATACGCAGAGGTTGGAAAACGCCTTCAAAAGCGGCAGGGCGACGTCCCCCACCTCTTAGCTGATCAGACCCAGTTTCAGGGCCTTGACCACGGCCTGGGTGCGGTTGACCGCATCGAGCTTCTTGGTGACGTGGTTCAGGTAGTGGTTCACCGTATGCTCGGAGAGACCGAGAATGCCGGCGATCTCGGAACTGGTCTTGCCGGCCGCGGTCCAGGTGAGGCACTGAATTTCGCGGTCCGACAGCCGGTTCGTCGGCGCCTTCAAAAGCGCACTGATATCCACGAGACGGTTGAAGAGGTGAATGGCGACCATCTGCAGTTCCATCACCGCAGCGGTCGGCACTTCCACTTCAGGGCCGACGAAGGCCAAAAAGGCGCGTGTTCCCGCCACGTCGTGGACGGGGAAAATATTGACCTGCCGCAGATTGGCCTCGTTGAGGACGACATCCAACGTCTTGACGTCCGCTTCGTCCTGCCGTTCCGCATCCGGGCAGTGGGTCTTCAGCGACAGTTCGAACGGTGCGGTTGTTCCGCGCAGGCGACGGAAGCCTTCGCCGGACCGGACGAGATCGAGCGCATCGATCCTCGCGATCAGTTCGGAGGGCAGATTGCTGACCAGCGAATGGGCCCCGAGCCCGTCGGAATCGGCGCCGGGAACGGTTGCAATGATGAAGTGGGAGAAGCCAAAGAGCTGCGCGACCCGGCGCAGGTAGCGGATCACATCAAACTGCGTCTGCAGCGACGCGATCTCCGCTGCAAAATCACCTGTCCGGAACGCGGATGATCCGTTGCTGTCGCGGGTCATCGCAGAGCGCACGCCGAGATTCCGGCCACTTTCATCCACGTCTCTCCTTCGGCTCCATCGGCCACAAAGCCCCACACAACGGCCGGGCTCCCATTGTACACATGCCGCGAACCCATGGCGATACCACTCACATCAGTCACGGCCTGCGTCAGCCGATCAGCTTGGCGCGAAGCGCCTTGACGACCGCCTGCACGCGATTGACGGAATCGAGTTTCTGCGCCGCACGGTTGAGATAATGGGTGACCGTGTATTCGGACAGGCCAAGGATGGCCGCGACCTCGGCGGCCGTCTTGCCTTCCGCAGCCCAGCGCAGGCATTCCAGTTCACGATCCGACAGGCGAGCACCCGTCGGAGCGCGGTCCAGATTGAGATTGCAGACAGCCTGGAAAATCGCGCTGCAGGCCATGTTGATGGGCAGGATATCCTCGACGCCCACCGGTTCGCGGGTACCGCCAAGGCCGATCGCGCCGCGAACGCCGCGCCGGTCATGGACGGGAATGTAAACGCCGCGACTCATGCCTGCATCGGTAAACGCATCAAAGACGCGCGTCGCCCGCGGAGTCGCCTCGATGTCGAAGGTAAAGGGAATGGTGCTCCTGCGCAGACGCTCAAAGACAGGACTGTTGCGCGACCAGCGCTCCTGATCGTACTGGGCAAGCAGCTTTGCCGGCCAGTTCGACAGAACGACATGGTCGCTCAGAAGTTCGCAGGCCCGGTCCCTCAGAACCAGGACGATGTAGCTCCTGAAGCGGAAGGTCTCGCAGAGCTTTTCGAGCTCAATCGAGATATCCTCCGCACTGGAGAGCGTCTCCAGCGACTTCAAAGAGGGCTCGAGCCTGTCGTTGACCGCAATGTCCATCATGCCAAACTTTTCTACTCATTCTTTCGTCGCGGCTTCAAGCTTTGCCGAAATCATCACCATTTGTCGTAAGCCTGCCCAAACAACGAGAAAAGGGGCAAAATACAAGACCTGCAACGTTTTCGTAAACTACATTTGCGCCCGCGCAACGTCCAGCGCCGGTGTGGAGTTTACGGTAAAGCATCCCCGTTTCAGCGGCCTGGACCGAGGCAAAGCCGCCAGTCGCGCGCAATATCGGCCGCGCAACCGCTGACCACCTCGCTCCAGCGATCGAGCTGATCGACCGAGATTCGATAGGCCGGACCGGTGACCGAGATGGCCGCGACGGGTTCCTTGCCACCGGCGCGAATCGGCGCCGCCACGCAGCGGATGCCTTCTTCGTGCTCCTCCCGGTCGAAGGCAATGCCGGACTGCCGGACGGTGGCGATCTCGGCCCGCAGCGCTGCGGCATCGGCGAGGGTCGCCGGCGTGTGGCGGACGAAGCGGATCGTGGATAGCAGTCGCTCCAGTTCGGCCTCGGGCAGAAGGGCGATCGCCGCCTTGCCGATACCGGTACAGTAGACCGGCGAGGTCTTGCCGACCTGCGAGCCCATGCGCACGGTCTGCTGCCCCTCCACCTTGTCCACATAGACGATGTCGCTGCCGCTGAGCACGCCGAGATGCACCGTCTCGCCGGTGGCGGCATGCAGGCGCAGGAGATGCGGCGCCGCGACGGTGCGGAAGCTGTTCTGCGACCAGGACCGGTGGGCGAGCCGCAGCAGCCGAAGCCCCGGCGTATAACTGCCATCGGCACCGACCACCAGCAGCCCCTCACTGACAAGATGAGTCAACTGGCGGTGCAGGGTGCCGCGGGGCTGGCCGGCGAGCTGCAGAACATCCTTGAAGCGCAGCGGTGTATCGGCCGACAGCACAAGATCGAGAACGGCGAGCACCTTGCCGAAGGTGCCGGTATCGGTCGCGGGCTGCGCGGTCTCGTCCGTCACTGGTTCCATGCCTGCCTCATGCACTCTGATCCGCTCTTCTCATCTGACCCGCTCTTCCCATCATGCCAGCCAGAGGCGTCGGTGCCACAACCCGGCCTTGACAGCAGCCAGTCTGACACGCGATATTCCGCATAGTAAAACACTATTCCATTTATTGGAACATGTTTGTCGGGACGCGATCGGGACCATCATGCCGAAGTCATCACCTTTCTACGGGGATCTTGCCGGCAAGGCGGTGCTGGTCACGGGCGGCGCCTCAGGGATCGGCGCTAGCCTGGTGGGCGCCTTTTGCGGACAGGGCGCCCGGGTCGGATTTCTGGATATTGACGCGGCCGCGGCCGAGGCCCTGATCGCGACGCTGGCGAAGGGCGGGCACACCCCCGCCTTTCTCGCCTGCGACCTTCGGGACGCGGCGGCTGTGACAGAGGCCGTGACGGCGATGGGCGAACGGCTCGGCGGGCTCGATATTCTTGTCAACAATGCCGCCCGCGACGACCGGCAGGACATCGATGCGCTCACGCCGGAAAGCTGGGACGAGAGCCAGGCGGTCAATCTTCGCCATTTCTTCTTCGCCGCACAGGCCGCCCTGCCGTTCATGCGGGCAGCCGGCGGCGGAGCGATCGTCAACTTCTCCTCGATCGCCTATCTCCTCAACATGGGCGATATCCCCGCCTATGCCACTGCCAAGGCCGGCATTGTCGGGCTCACCCGCTCCCTGGCCGGACGGCTCGGCCCGGAGAACATCCGCGTCAACTGCATCCTGCCCGGCATGATCGTGACCGAGCGGCAAAAACAGCTCTGGCTGACGGAGCAATCCATCGCCCGCATGGTGGAGCGGCAGTGCCTGAAACGGGCCTTGGCGCCGCAGGATCTCGTAGGCCCCTGTCTTTTCCTTGCCTCCTCCGCCTCCGGCGGCATGACGGCGCAAAGCATCATCGTCGACGGAGGCGCAACCTGAGCATGACGCAATCTTCCCCCATGTCCTCCACCACGGCATCCTATGCGGCCGTCGATTGGGGCACGAGCAGCTTTCGGCTCTGGCTGATCGGCCCTGACGGCACGGTCATCGCCGAGCGCCGCAGCAGCGACGGCATGACGAGCACGTCCGCAGCCCCGGGCGGCTTTGAAGCGGCGCTGGAGCGGCATCTGGAAGCGGCCGGTGCGGCGGCCAACACACCCGTCATCGCCTGCGGCATGGTCGGCGCGCGACAGGGATGGGTCGAGGCCGGCTATATCGATACGCCGGCGGCGCTGGCCGAGATTGCCGGACAGGCCGTGCGCGTGCCGGGCATTGCCCGTGACGTGCGCATCCTGCCGGGGCTTGCCCAGCGCGACGCAGCCCATCCGGATGTGATGCGCGGCGAGGAAACGCAGCTTCTCGGGGCCACGCGTCTTGACCCCGATGCCAGCGGGCTCGTCTGCATGCCGGGCACGCACAGCAAATGGGTCCGGCTTTCGGGCGGGCGCGTCGACGGGTTTTCCACCTTCATGACGGGTGAACTCTTCGACGTTCTGTCGCGTCATTCGGTTCTGTCCCACACGCTGGCCGAGGCGGGCCGCTTTGACGGTGACCACGCCGACTTCCGCGCGGCCGTCTCCATGGCGCTCGAACGGCCGGCGCTGGCGACCAACATCGTCTTTTCGATCCGTGCCGGGCAGTTGCTGCAGGGCAAGGACGCGACGGCCTCGCGGGCTCGGCTTTCCGGTGCGCTGATCGGCCTGGAATGCGCCGGAGCGCTGTCCTTCGGGACGGTCGAGCATGCCATTCTGGTTGGCTCCGGAGCGCTGGCCGATCTTTACCGCGCCGCCTTCGACGTCGCCGGGATTACCGCGGAGACGGTGGATGCGGACGTCGCGGTGCGCGAAGGCCTCGCCCATGCCGCCCGGCAGATCTGGGCCTTGTAACGGCCGCCCGCCTGTTGAATGGTGCCGGGGCGCTTCGTGCGTTTGCGGCGCCGAAAGAGGCCTGACAAAGGAACTGACTTGATGACACGCATTCCCTTCCCGCCGATGCAGCGCGCGCTCGTTGCCATCCTGCGCGGCCTGAAACCGGAAGAGACCGAAGCCGTGGTCGGCGCGCTGATCGACGCCGGGCTGACGGCGATCGAGATCCCGCTGAACTCGCCCGATCCCTTCACCTCCATCGAGATCGCCGCGAAGATGGCGCCGGAAGGCGTGCTGATCGGCGCCGGCACCGTGCTGACGACCGAGGATGTGGAGCGGCTGGACAGTGCCGGCGGCCGGCTGATGGTCAGCCCCAATGTGGAACCGGCGGTGATCCGCCTCGCCGCCGAGCGCGGCATGGTCACGCTGCCGGGCGTCTTCACCCCCACGGAAGCTCTGGCGGCGGCGCGCGCCGGCGCGACGGGGCTGAAATTCTTCCCCGCCAGCGTGCTCGGCCCGGAGGGCATCAACGCCATCCGCGCCGTCTTGCCGAAGGAGTTGACCATCGCGGCGGTCGGCGGCGTGTCGGAAACCAACTTCGCCGACTACGCCCGCATCGGCATCCGCGCCTTCGGCCTCGGCTCCAGCCTCTACAAGGCCGGCATGGACGCCGCCGAGGTGGCAAAGCGCGCCCGGGTGACGATCGAGGCCTATGACCGGGTCTACGGAGGAAATGCGTGATGGAGCGGACAGCGTTTCAGGGCCGCGTGCTGTGCGGCGCGCATCTCGAACTGGGCGAAGGGCCGACCTACGATCCGGCGACCGACACCGCCTTCTGGTTCGACATCAAGGGCAAGGCACTGCATGCGCTCGCGCTTTCCGCGGGCGTGAAGACGGTGCATCCCCTGCCCTTCCTCGGCAGCGTGATGGCGATCATCGATGCGGACCGTCAACTGATCGTCTCCGATGAGGGCCTCTTCATCCGCCGGACGGGCGATGGCAGCCTCTCGGCCTTCGTGAAGCTGGAGGACAAGCCGGGCAACCGCGCCAATGACGGGCGCATGCATCCTTCCGGTGTGCTGTGGGCCAGCACCATGGGCCGCAAGGCCGAAGAGGGCGCCGGCGCGATCTACCATGTGGCCGGCACCACCGTCACGAAACTCTTCGACGGCCTTTCCATTCCGAACGGCATCTGCTTCTCCCCGGACGGATCGGTCGGCTATTTCGTCGATTCCATTCCCAACCAGATGATGCGGGTGGCGCTCGACCCGGCCACGGGCCTGCCGACGGGAACACCGACGGTGCTGGTCGATGCCCATGGCTCCGACGCCACGATCGACGGTGCCATCACGGATGCCGAGGGCAATATCTGGAACGCCACCTGGGGGATCGGCGCCGTCGATGTCTATCGTCCCGATGGAACGCGCATCGCCCGCTACGGCGTGCCGGCCAAGCAGTCGAGCTGCCCCGCCGCCATCGGGCACAATGCCGACCGGGTGCTGGTGACCTCGGCCTGGCAGGATTACGGCCCGGAGGAAAAAGCCGCGGACCCGCAGGCTGGCAACACGTTCGAGCTGGGGGTTCCCTTCAAGGGCAAGTTCGAACCAGCCTTCCGGCTCTGACCCGCTGCACCGACAGGAGAGCCGGCAGGCCTGGGGGGGCGCGTTGAATGCCATGGCGGGGAGCGACCTGACCCCTACCATCCAGACGCCTTCCCTGCCAGCGCTGGACCAGCTGCGCATCGACTTCAACGAGACCTCATCCAAGATGCGCGCGGCGCTGCAGACGATCTCGCACAATGCGGCACCGATTGCCGTCTCCTCCCAGCAGATCCAGTCTGCCTCCAACGATCTTGCCCGGCGCACCGAGCAGCAGGCTGCCTCGGTCGAAGAGACGGCGGCGGCTCTCGAGCAGATCACCACCACGGTCGTCGATTCCAGCCATCGCGCCCGGGAGGCCGGCCAGATGGTGCGGCGCACCAAGCAGAGTGCGGAACATTCGGGCAAGGTGGTCGGCGAGGCCGTCGATGCCATGGGGAAGATCGAACAATCGGCCGGCGGAATCGGCAACAGTATCGGCGTGGTCGACGAGATCGCCTTCCAGACCAACCTTTTGGCCCTGAACCTCGGCCAGTCCAAGTTCGGGGGTGCCGCGAAGGCCGGCATTTTCGAAACCCCTGCCCGGTCAGCCCCGGCCCAGGTCCCGACGACGCCCTCCCGGCCGGCCGCGGTTCGCGCCGCCCCTGCCTTTCATGGCAATGCGGCGCTGAAGTCGGGCGACAGCCGGGAAGAGTTTTGAGCAACTGACGCGCAAAAACAGGAGCCCGCCGTGCCAGCAGCGGGCTCTAAAATAGCGTTTTGTTCCCGTTTTGGGGAAAAATTTTCTGCGGAACCACTTTTCGTATCGGCACGTTAGGTCGGCATCAGCGGTGCGGGACACTGAAGACCGCGCCTTGATCGCAACGAAACGAAAAGGAAGGTTACCCCATGACCAACAAGTTTATCGCTTCTGTCGCGGCCGGCGCCCTGCTTGCAGGCGTCACCACGCTGTCTCCCCTCGCCTTCGCGCAGGACACCGCAACGCCCCCGACCATGGAAACCCAGCCGATGCAGGGTACCGACGGCACCAGCGGCACGATGACGACCCCGTCGACCGAAATGCCGGCTGCCGGCACCACCGCGGCTGCACCGGCCGGTTACCTGACCGAGCAGTCCATGGATCAGATCGCGTCCTCGACCTATATCGGCCAGTCCGTCTACAACGCGGCTGACGAAAGCATCGGCGAAATCAACGACCTGATCTTCAAAAAGGACGGCGCTGTTGAAGCCGCCGTGATCGGCGTCGGCGGTTTCCTCGGCATCGGCGAAAAGAACGTCGCCGTCCCCTTCGAAGCCGTGACGGTGTCTGAAAACCCGCAGGACGGCACGATCAAGCTGACGACGCAGGAAACGGCTGACAGCCTGAAGGCTGCTCCGGAATTCAAGACCAAGGCCCAGGTTCTTGCCGAGCGCAACAACGGCGCTGCCGTTGACGGTTCGACCACCTCGTCCACCGGCACGGGCATGACGACGGCTCCGGCCACGGGCACCGCCCCGGCCCAGGAACCGGCGACGGCCCAGTAAGCATCGATCCCGATCGATGAGGAAGGCGCTCCTGCAAGGGGGCGCCTTTTTTGTTTCGCCATCAATACCAGGCGTCATCCACACCGCCCTTCTTGCGGGCGATGTAATCGGTCAGAGACTCCTCGATGGCGATATCGAGCGGCGGGGCTTGGTAGTCGGAGAGCGCCTTTTTCCAGGCGCGGTTGGCGCGGGTGGCGTAATCGGTGGCGCCGCCCTCCTCGCTCCACTTTTCGAAAGGCTCGTTGTCGGAGAGGGACGAATCCCAGAAGGCGGTCTGGTAGTTGCGCAGCGTGTGGGCGCAGCCGAGGAAGTGGCTGCCGGGGCCGACCTCTTCGAACGCATCCATGGCCAGCGTGTTGTCGTCAACGACGACGCCGGCGAGGTAGGAATGCAGCGCGCCGCACAGGTCGAGGTCCATCATGAACTTCTCGTAGGACATGGCGAGCAGGCCGTCGAGGAAACCGGCCGAATGCAGGATGAAGTTGGCGCCGCAATGGACGGCCGAGAGCATGGACATGGTGCCTTCCACCATGGCCTGCCCGTCGGGCAGCTTGGAATTGGAGAAATTGCCGGCGCAGCGCAGCGGCAGCTTGGCGCGCCGGGCGAGCTGGCCGACCACCATGGAGCCGATCGCCGGTTCCGGCGTACCGAAGGTGGGCGAGCCCGACCGCAGCGACATGGAGGAGAGGAAGTTGCCGAAAATAACCGGCGCGCCCTTGCGCTCCAGCTGCGTCAGCGCGCAGCCGGCCAGCGTTTCGGCGAAGGATTGCGCAATGGCGCCGGCCGTGGTGACCGGGCCCATGGCGCCGCCGAGAATGAAGGGCACGATGACGGCGGCCTGGTTGGCGCGGGCATAGGCGCGCAGCGACTTGGTCATCGTGCCGTCCCAGACGAGCGGCGAGTTGACGTTGACATTGCCGAGAATGACGCAGTGCTGATCGACAAAGGCCTCGCCGAAGAGCAGGCGCGCCAACTCGATCGAATCTTCGGCACGGTCTTCGGCCGTTATCGACCCCATGAAGGCGCGGTCGGAATATTTGATATGGCTGAAGACCATGTCGAGATGACGCTTGTTGACGGCGACATCGACGGGCTCGCAGATCGTGCCGCCGGAATGGTGCAGCCATGGGCTCGACTGGGCGAGCTTGATGAAGTTCTGGAAGTCTTCCAGCGTGCCATACCGCCGGCCCTTGTCGAGATCCATGACGAAGGGCGAGCCATAGGCGGGGGAAAAGACCACGTTCTTCCCGCCGATCTCGATGTTGTTGGCGGGGTTGCGGGCGTGCTGGGTGAAGCTTTGCGGCGCGGTCGAACAGATTTCGGCGAGCATGCCGGGTTCAAAGCGTACGCGCAGGCCGTCAATGCGGGCACCCGCTTGTCGCCAGAGGTCGAGGGCGGCGGGATCGTCGCGAAAATCGATGCCGATCTCGGCAAGGATGCGCTCGGCGGTCTTCTCGATTTTCTGGAGGCTCTCCTCGCCGAGGATATCGTAGGTGGGGATGTTGCGCTGGATGTAGGGCACGCCGGTGGCCAAGCGGCCCGCGCCGCCGCGCTGGGTGCGGGCGCCGCGCGTGCGTCGGCCCTGGCTTTCGGTGACTGGCGTGATCTCGTCCATGTGCGTTCCCCGGCGTTGGTGCCCGTTGCGGCTTCTGCCATTTGTTTCACACAGGCTAGTCCCGCAAAGAGCACTTGTGACGCTGGTAAAATTCTCCCATTGTCATAATCTCACCTTATGCAAACGCTTCGCCGCCTCCTTCCCTCCGCCGGCAGCCTGATCGTCTTCGAGGCGGCCGGGCGGCACCAGAATTTCACCCGCGCCGGCGCCGAGCTCGGCATGACGCAGGCCGCCGTCTCCTATGCGATCCGCACGTTGGAGGATCAGCTCGGCCAGCCGCTGTTCCACCGCCTGCATCGGGCCGTGACGCTGACCGAGGCGGGGGAAAAGTTCCATGCGGATGTGACGCTCGGCCTTGCCCGCATCCAGCGTTCTGCCGAGCAGATCCGCGCCAAGGGGCGCGAGACGCATGTGACGCTGGCCGCGTCCACCGCCTTTGCTTCGATGTGGATGCTGCCACGGCTGGCACAGATGCGGGAAGACCTGCCGGAGATCGACCTGCGCATCCAGACGAGCGTGCGCGATCTCGACCTTGAGGAAGAGCCGATCCCGCTCGGCATTCGCGGCGGCGACCCCGCCCACTGGCCGGGCTACCATACCGCGCTTCTCGCGCCGGAGGTGATCACCGCGGTGGCGAGCCCCGCCTTCCTCGCGCGCCACGGACATCCGCAAACGCCGGGCGACCTCTTGAAACATGGCCTCATCCATCTGGAGGAACCGGTGCGCCGGGCCTGCGACTGGGCCGAATGGTTCCAGAGCGCCGGCATCGCCTATCGCGCCCGGCCGCGGCGTCTCGCCATCAATGATTATGTGCTGGTCATCCAGGCGGTGCTGGCAGGCGAAGGCATTGCGCTCGGCTGGCAGCATCTGATCGAGCAGCAGGTGCGCGCCGGGGCGCTGATGCCGGTCGGCGGCCATGTTCTGGAAACGGGGCTGGCCTTCTACGTCGTGTGGCCGCGCTCACGGGAGCTGTCGGCGCAGGCAAGCCGGGTGCGAGACTGGCTGCTGGCCGAAGGGGAGCGGAGCCGGGCTGCCCAGCCGGCAGGGGAGTGAGGCGCGGCCAATAACAGGCAGGGCGATCAGCCGACGGCCAGTTGGCGCGTGGCGCTGTCATTGATCAGGCGGCGCGCGGTAACGGCATCGACGGCCTTGCCGAAATACCAGCCCTGGCCGATGGTGCAGCCGAGGCGCCGCAGCATGTCCACTTCGGCCGCCGTCTCGATGCCTTCCGCCACGACCTGGAAATTCATGCCGTGGCACATGTCGATGATGGCGCGCACGATGTGTTCGGTGCTGCGCTCGGCCGTCAGCCGCGACACGAAGGAACGATCAATCTTGACCTTGTCGAAGGTGAAGTCGCACAGACGACCGAGGCTGGATTGGCCCGTGCCGAAATCATCCAGCGAAATGCGGCAGCCGACATTGCGCAGCATGGTCAGCACGCGGCCGGCAATGTCCGGATCGGCCATGACGGCGGTTTCGGTGATTTCGATGTCGAGACGGCGCGGATCAAGGCCGGCGCGATTGACGATCGACAGGACGTTGAGGGCCGTTGCCGGATCGACCAGTTGCGCCGATGACAGGTTGAAGGACAGAAAGATGTGCCTGGGCCAGGAAACCGCCTGCTCGGCGGCCTTGCGCAACAGCGCCTCCGACAGCGCGTCGATGAAGCCGCGCTCCTCGGCCAGCGGCACGAAGACGGCCGGAGAGACATAGCCGAGATCGGCATCGCACCAGCGGGCGAGCGCCTCGAAGCCGACGATGTCGCCCGTCGCGATCTCCACGATCGGCTGGAAGTGTACGTCAATCTCGTTGGCGATGATCGCGTTTCTGAGCGCCTGCTCCATATGCGTGGCGCGGCGCATTTCCTGCGCGATTTCGTGGGAGTAGACGGTGATCTGGGCGCGGCCGCGGCGCTTGGAGCGATAAAGCGCGGTCGCTGCGCTCTTCGTCAGCTCGCCCGCCTCGGCCCCGGCGAACGGGTAGATCGCAAAGCCCGAGCTGGCCGACAGGCGCACATGCCGGTCACCGATGTCGAAAGGCGCCGACAGCACCTCCTTCAGCATCATGCCCACCTTCTCGGCGCTCTTGCGTTCGAAGACGAAGGGCAGGACGATGGCGAACTCGTCGCCGCCGGTGCGCATGACCGAGGCGCCATCGGGCACACAGGCCAGCAGACGCTCGGCCACCTGGCAGAGAATGTCGTCGCCCGATTCCGGTCCGAAGAGATCGTTGATCGGCTTGAAACCGTCGAGATTGACGAGACCGATGGTGAAGGGCGCGGGATCGGCGGCCCGCTCGGCGGCTATGCTGTCGATGGAGTCGCGAAGGCTTGCAAGTGTGCCGAGGCCGGTCAGCCGATCCTTGATCGGCAATCCGGATGCGTCCGCCTTGTGGGGTGTGCCCGTCGCCCCGACCATGCTGTTGCCAACCCTTTATCCATTCCGCCGCGCCGTCCGGGCAGACCGCAGTCCGACCCCAGGAGGCCCGGCGCATCCGCGCCCCCTAACGTTAGTAGGAACGGATAATCCTCACTGTCGACAATGAGAATGCGGGCTGAACCTTAACATAATCTAGCTGCAGGGTCCCAAAAATTGGCTTGCCGCACCACCAGAAGTGACGAGTTGACAAGGGGTTAGTTGAGGCCGTCACGGCTGGGCGCCTTCGCGCCCCACTTTGACGGGAACATGCCGCCGATACATGATCTCCACGGCATCCGGGCTGAGAGGCTTCATCAGGTGGTCGTGGACACCGTGGGGTTGAGCCCGCTGCGGATCGAAGGCCTCGATCCCGTTGGCGACAAGGACGATGGGGGTCTGGCTGCCGGTCGCCGCTTCCAGCGTCCGAATTTTTCCGACCATGTCATAGGGATCCATGTCGGGCAGCGAAATGTCGACGAAGACGAGGCGCGGGCGCAGCTCGAGCCAGGCGTCAATTCCCTCGCGCGCCGTCGCGACGATGCGCTGGCTGAGGCCGAGTGCTTCGAGGATCTGCGTGAAGACAAACTGGTTGATCTGGTTGTCCTCAACGACGAGCACATCGACGCCCGGCTCGCGCACGGGCTCGCGTGCATCGTCGCCGCTCTCCAGATCGGCATCGCTGTCAAGGGCGACGTGATCGGAGAAGACGGCGACGCCCGCCCGTTCGAGATCCGCAAGAAGGGCATGGGCATCGGCGTGGCCGTCGAAGCCGATCAGCGGGATGGGCCGATCACCCGGCGCACCGAGCGCGGTATCGGCGAGGATGGCATCAAGGGCGATGCCCTCCCCTGCGGCAAGATCGAGCAGCATGTCGAGTTCGGCGAGCGAGCCGACGCGGCAGGCCTCGACACCCCAGATGGATAGCTGGGCGACGAGGGCGGCGCCGATGGAATCCTCGGCGGTGACGATGGCGACGCGCGATGGCGGGCTCGTCTTGATGGGCGTCACCCCGGCCGGATCGATCATGCCGGTGCCAACCCCGAGATCCTGAACGGCAATGGCACGGAAGGGATCGTAGCAGTTCTGCCCCGGCAGAAAGGCGTCATAGTCGGGCTTGGGCGCGCCATCGGCGGCCGGGAAAGGCGATTCGGACGCCATCAGCACCTCGGACACATCGTTCAGGCAGGTGACGAGCATCGGCTGGGCCGGATCGCCAACGCGGAACTTGCGGGTGATGACCCAGAGATCCTCACCGTCCGATGTCACGGCCTGTTCGGGAAGGGCGAAGGCCTCGCCGGTCTCGAGCACTTGCCGGTCGGAGCGCTCGTAGCGCTCGGCAAGGTCCGGCTCCAGGAGATCCCAGGCCGTGCGGCCGAGGATCTGCTCGGCCGACATGCCCTGCAGTTGGCAGAAGGCCTTGTTGACGGCGACGTAGTGGAGATTGCGGTCCTTGACGAAGAGCGGATTGGGCAGTTCATCGAGGATGCGTTCGGTCATCTCGACGCGTTCGAGGTCGAACTGCAGCTTTTCCTCGCGGTTGCGCTGTTCGGAAATGTCGATGAAGGCGAAGACGCCGTGGCCGCTCGTCAGCCGGCGCAGGACGATGTTGATCCAGCGGTGGCGGCCGATTCGCTCTTCCATTTCGTGACGCTCGCGCCAGTGGATGGAAATCTGCCGGGAAATCCATTCGTCGCGATTGGCCCGGCGGCGGCTGGTTTCCGGCACAGTTCCGGGGCGAACGCCGCAATCATAGACCGCGCCGAGAAAATC
Source organism: Rhizobium sp. RU20A (assembly GCF_900155885.1). Lineage (GTDB taxonomy): Bacteria > Pseudomonadota > Alphaproteobacteria > Rhizobiales > Rhizobiaceae > RU20A. The sequence continues at coordinate 87,669 of NZ_FTMB01000006.1, read as the reverse complement.
ACGCAGGCGCGTGCCCGGCTGGATGAACTGGCCGCCGATCGGAAAGATCTGGAGAAGGCTGCGGCTGGCAAAGACGATGGCATCCGACTTGTCGCAGACAAGCAGGGCCGACCCGAACATTTCGGCAGCCACATCAAGAACCAAACGGTGGATGTTCGCGTCAGGTGACGCCGATCCCGTCATTCACATGCTCCATTTCCACGACCGTCACGACTCCCTGCCACCAGGAGGCCGCCATGTCGAAACCGCCCGCAGGGCGCAACAGCCGTCGGCGAAATGCCTGGTTGCACACGGAGGGTCTTCAGCCATCATGACGACCAATGCTTGACCGGAGCTTGTCGCTTCCGACGAGCGGGCGTTGCGCCGCGCCGTCCCATGGGAAAAACCGGGCGACCGCCTTTCCTTACGTGGGCGAATCCCCGAAAATGGCGCATGATCATCAAGCAGCTTCCCGAAACCCTGATCAACCAGATCGCCGCCGGCGAGGTCATCGAGCGCCCCGCCAGCGCGGCGAAGGAATTGATCGAAAACGCCATCGACGCCGGCGCAACGCGCATCGAGATCGCCACGGCCGGCGGCGGCAAGGGGCTGCTGCGCGTCACCGACAACGGCAGCGGCATGACGCCGGAGGATCTGGAGCTGGCGGTACGGCGACACTGCACCTCCAAGCTCTCGCACAGCCTCTTCGACATCCGCACGCTCGGCTTTCGCGGCGAAGCGCTGCCGTCGATCGGCTCGGTGGCGCGCCTGTCGATCACGACGCGCCAGCCGGGCACAGCCGAGGGCCATGAGATTGCCGTAGAAGGCGGCGCGCTGAGGCCCGTGCGGCCGGCCGCGGCCAATCCCGGCACCGTCGTCGAGGTGCGCGACCTCTTCTTCGCCACGCCAGCCCGGCTGAAATTTCTAAAGAGCGAGCGCGCCGAAGCGGCGGCGATCACCGAGATCGTCCGGCGCATGGCGCTTGCCTTTCCCGCAATCCGTTTCGTGCTGTCGGGCTCGGATCGCACCACGCTTGAATTTTCCGGGGTCGGTGACGACCGCCTCGCCCGGATCGCGCAGGTGATCGGCAAGGATTTCCGCGACAATGCGATCGGCCTTGACGCCGAGCGGGAAGAGGTGCGGCTGACCGGCTTTGCGGGCGTGCCCACCTACAATCGCGGCAATTCGCTGCATCAGTTCGCCTTCGTCAACGGCCGCCCCGTCCAGGACAAGCTGATTCTCTCAGCCATTCGCGGTGCCTATGCGGAGACCATCCCGCACGGGCGCTATCCGGTCGCGGTCCTGTCGATCGCGATCGATCCGGCGCTGGTGGACGTCAACGTGCATCCCGCCAAGGCCGATGTGCGGTTTCGCGATCCGGCACTGGTGCGCGGGCTGATCGTCGGCGCGATCCGCGAGGCCCTGGCCAGGGAAGGCGACCGGGCCGCAACGACCGGCGCGAGCGGCCTGATGCGCGCGTTCCGGCCGGAAAACGGCATGGGCGGCGCGCCCGGTGGCGGACACCGTTTTGGCGGGGGTGCGGGTTTTGGCGGGGGTGCGGGCTTTGGCGCGGCGCGGCCCGCCTCGCCCTGGACGGCGGCAATGTCGCCCTCGCGCCCCCTGTCGGCAGGAGGTGGCGAGCGCATCCAGGGCGACGCTGCGGCGGCACCGTCCGGATGGGGATTTGCCGAGGCGGCGCAGGGTGGCTTTGCGGCTTTTGCCGCGCCGTCGGCGCGCAGCGGTCCAGCGGTCGAGATGGCGACAGGCCAGGCATCCGCGCCGGAGGTGAGCGCCGAACAGTTTCCGCTTGGCGCGGCGCGGGCGCAGCTTCACGAGAACTATATCGTCGCCCAGACCCGCGACGGCATCGTCATCGTCGACCAGCACGCAGCCCATGAGCGGCTCGTGTTTGAGGCCATGCGCAAGGGGCTTGCCGAACGCGCCATTCCCGCCCAGGCGCTGCTGATCCCCGAGATCATCGACCTGCCGGAGGAAGATTGCGACCGGCTGATGGCGCATGCCGAGAGCTTTTCGCGCCTCGGGCTCGGGATCGAGCGGTTCGGGCCGGGCGCGGTCTGCGTGCGCGAGACGCCGTCCATGCTGGGCGAGATGGATGCTGTGGGGCTGGTGCGGCAGCTGGCTGACGAACTGGCCGAATGGGACACGGCCGGGGGGCTCGCGGCACGGCTCGACTACCTCGCCGCCACCATGGCCTGCCACGGCTCGGTGCGCTCCGGGCGGCGGCTGCGCGCGGAGGAAATGAATGCGCTGCTGCGGCAGATGGAGGCGACGCCCGGCTCCGGCCAGTGCAATCACGGCCGCCCCACCTATATCGAGCTGAAGCTTTCCGATATCGAACGTCTCTTTGGCCGCAGTTGAGGGACGGAAAGGCTTGGCAAGCCGCCATACGAGGGTCTATGCCGGAGGCAAGGGGCGGCCCGGGCCGCCAATGCCGGGTTCCTGTCCCGGTGGACGAAGGACGAGAGGCAGACGATGAACCGGTTCGATGGCGGCATGCGCGAAGCAAAGATCCGTTACCAGGATGGCGACTACCAGATTCTGCTGGCCGGCTCGCATGTCATCTGCGCCGTCACGGGCCGACAGATCCCGGTCGACGAGTTGCGCTACTGGAGTGTCGCCCGCCAGGAAGCCTACAGCGATGCCGCCGCCTCGCTGGAGGCAGAACGCCGGGCCGGAGGCCTGCCGGATCAGGCCTGAGCCGGGCCGCACCAGGGCCTTGCCGGATCTTGACGGCGTGCCAGACGAAGCGTCACTGAAGCTGCGGGAGCCCCGACAATCGTGCGGGCGCGATTGCGCTTGCCCCTTCCATCCGGTAAAGCTGCCTGAAATTTGGCGGATTCCTCCGCCACGGGGCCATGAGGGCGTCCGTTGACGATGGCGTGCGTACCGGCAGTGCTGGAAGGGTTCATGCGATGATGGCGAAGGTTCGGGTCTACGGCTCTCTGGTGGCGATGCTCGCCGGCACGGCGGCACTCTCCGGCTGCATGAGCAGCCCCACCTACGGCACCGACAAGACCGCGGCCGAACATCTGGTGGACGATCTCGGCTCGACACTCGCGTTCACGCCCGACACCAACAAGACCAACACCAAATACCAGCCGCGCGCCGGCCTCGTGCTGCCACCGGGCAAGGAAGCCGCGACTCTGGTGCAGCCACAGGCGACGCTCGCCAGCCGCGAGAACAATCCTGCCTGGGTCGAATCGCCCGAGGAGACGCGCCAGCGTCTGCGCGAGGAGGCTGATGCCAACAAGGGCAGCACCACGTACGTCTCGCCGCTTGCCAAGGCCAGCGCGAACGGCCGCCAGTTGAGCGCCAAGGAGCAGCAGGAGGCCTATCGCGAGGCCCGCCGGATCCAGATGGGCGCCTATTCCGACAAACGCCGATTCCTCTCCGATCCGCCGCTCGAATATCGCAAGCTGCCGGAACAGGCCGTTGCCGATCTCGGCGAACCGGAAAGGGTCAAGGAGCGTCGCCGCAAGCAGGAAGCGGAGATGAAGAACACCGGCAGCAAGTGGTACTGGCCCTTCTGATCCGGACGCCCGTGACGGCGCTTCGTGCGTCGCCGTGATGTCTCTTCAAGATCAGGCGCTTTTCCCATGACCCTGACAATCCGCGATGCGGTGCGGGCCGATGCGCCTGTGATCCTCGGTTTCATCATCGATCTCGCGACCTACGAGAAGGCTGCCGACGCGGTCGATGCGACGGTGGACAGCCTGACGGACACGCTGTTCGGCCCCAAGCCGGCCGCGCGGGCTGTGATCGCCGAGAAAGACGGAAGGCCTGTCGGCTTTGCCATCTTCTTCTACAGCTACTCCACCTGGCAGGCCCGCAAGGGTCTTTATCTCGAAGATCTCTATGTGGCGCCCGAAGCGCGCGGCACAGGGGCGGGCAAGGCGCTGCTGCGCCACCTCGCCCGCATCGCGCTCACCGAAGGGTGCGGGCGCTTCGAATGGTCGGTGCTCGACTGGAATGCACCGGCCATTCGTGTCTACGACGCCATCGGCGCCAAACCGCAGAGCGAATGGATCCGCTATCGCCTGACCGGCGACGATCTCGCCGCCTTTGCCGATGGCGATGCGATGAAAACGGGTGATCAGGACGCCTGAGCGGGCCCAAGCGCGTCCGTACCGACGACATAGCCCTTCGATTCCAGGCCATTCAGCGCAATGAGATGAACGATTTCGCTCGGCGCAGCACAGAGATCGCCTATCACCTTGATCGTCAAGCCGTGCGCGAGCTCCGACAGCGCCGTGAAGATCACGCAGTTCTGCGTCATCATCCCGCAAATGAAGAGTTCGCTCGTTCCGCCGAGATGGGTCTTGAGGTCGGTTTCCTGGAAGGCGTCGGCATGGGCTTTCGTCACCACCGGCGCATCGCCGGCGGCAGCGAGGATGGCCGGGCGGATCTGGCCGCCTTGGCTGCCGGCCGCAAACAGGCCCTCGGCCTCGGGCGAGACATGCTGCACCAGCACCACCTTGTCGCCGCGCGCCCGCGCAGCGCCGATGGCGTCGACGATCCGCGCCTCGGTTTCCTCCGGCTGCCAGAGCGGCAGATGGCCGCCGGGGAAGTAGTCGTTCTGGACATCGATGACGAGAAGGGTACGGGTCATTGGGGGTGCTCCTTGGGTTGGCCCCCTCTTTATCACCCGGCTTTTCCGCTGACACTGGGTGGGGACAGGATTTCGCCTGACGACGGTGTCACGTCACGGCTGGCGGCCACCATGCGCGACCTTTTTCGGGCGCCCGCCCTTGCTTCCGTTCAGACGGGCTGCGCGGGCCTTTGCGTCCGACCTTGCTTCCCCGGCGCGTTGCGCCATCCAGCGTCGCGTGCCGAAAATGCCGGAAACGAGGCCGGCCACGGTGAAATCGACATCCAGCTTTTCCCAGTGCAGACCGGTGCCATCGTCGAGAATTTCGATGTCGCCCAGCGCCTCGTCCGATGCGTTGCGCAGCCCCTCCGCAAGCTCCGGCGGAAAGGCGAAGAGCGCACCGTTGGCGAGTTCGATCACGGTCCGGCGGCTCGCAGTATCAAAGCGCGCCGCGCTCGCTCGGGTGGCGGGCGTTACAGCGGCCGCTTCACGCGCCAAGGCCGCATCGATTTCGGCATCGGTCAACTCATTCATGCAAATCTCTCCACCGCTCGAAAGACATCGCGCTGCTCACGCGTGATCTGTATCGCCCGGCGAACGTCACTTCGGCTCATGCCACGCGCCCAGACCAGCGTGACGTCGGCCGCGCCCACCAGATTTATCTTCGCCTCGCCATCACCGAACACATGGACGTGGGCCGGCTCATGATCGTCCTTGAAGATCACAAACCGAAGTCCAGCGGCTTTCAACACCGTTATCATTCCATATAACCCATCCGGTTGGGTTTTTCGATCAAGGCTCGCTCGAGCCCTCCCGCCGCTCCCGGAAGAACGCCTTGAGGATCTCGCTCGCTTCCGTCGCCGCAAGGCCGGAATAGACATCCGGCGCATGGTGGCAGGTGGGCGCGGAGAAGAAGCGCACGCCATTGTCGACCGCGCCGCCCTTTTCGTCTTCGGCGCCGTAATAGAGCCGGCGGATGCGGGCGAAGGAGATGGCTGCGGCGCAGAGGGTGCACGGCTCCAGCGTCACGTAGAGGTCGGCGCCGGGCAAACGGTCGCTGCCGAGCCGGGCGCCGGCCTGACGGATCGCCAGCAGTTCGGCATGGGCGGAAACGTCGGAGAGCTCGCGCGTGCGGTTGCCGGCGGCGGCGATGAACTCGCCATCGAGCACAACCACCGCGCCGACGGGCACCTCGCCGCGTAGCGCCGCCGCACGCGCCTCCTGCAAGGCGCGCTGCATGAAGAGCGAGCCGGGCGTCGCCTCCAAAACCGTCTTTTCGCCGTCCGTCATCCGATTCTTCCGCGTCCGGGCCCGGTTTGCCCGCAACTTTCCGCTTAACCGCAAGGCCCCGACCTGATAGGAGAGCGCCAAAAGGCAGGCAACACAAATGACAGACAAAGACAAGCCGAAGAAGCCGGGCGCCGCAAAGGCGACAGGCCGCAAGCCGGGTGCGAAGCCCGGCGGAAAATCCGCACCCCGCAGCGCCTCCTTCGGCGGCGATGGCCCGCGTCGTGGCGACAAGCCGTTCGCCGGCAAGGATGGGAGCAAAGGCTCCTACGCAGCCAAGGGCGGCAGCGACGTGCAGAAGCGCAAACCCCGCCCGCAGGACGGCGATGCGCCGCGTGCGAAAACCTCGCGGCCGAAGGCCGCGGATGCGCCCGTCGCCTCCGCCGTCAATGACGAGCCGCAGCGCATTTCCAAGGTGCTGGCCCGCGCCGGCGTCGCTTCGCGCCGCGACATCGAGCGGATGATCAGCGAAGGCCGCATCACCCTCAACGGCAAGCTGCTCGACACGCCCGTCGTCAACATCACCCCGTCTGACGAGGTGCTGGTGGATGGCGAGCCGGTGCGCGGCCCCGAGCGCACGCGCCTGTGGCTCTACCACAAGCCGGCCGGCCTCGTGACGACCAACTCCGACCCCGAGGGTCGCCCGACCGTGTTCGAAAACCTGCCGGAGGAGCTGCCGCGCGTGCTCTCCATCGGCCGCCTCGACATTAACACCGAGGGCCTGCTGCTGCTCACCAATGACGGCGGTCTGGCCCGCGTGCTGGAGCTGCCGACCACCGGATGGCTGCGCCGCTACCGCGTGCGCGCCCATGGCGAGATCGACCAGGCCGAGCTCGACAAGCTGAAGGAGGGCATTGCCGTCGACGGCGTGCTCTACGGCGCCATCGACGCGACGCTCGACCGCACGCAGGGCTCCAACGTCTGGCTGACGATGGGTCTGCGCGAAGGCAAGAACCGCGAGATCAAGAACGTGCTCGGCGCGCTTGGCCTCGACGTGAACCGGCTGATCCGCATCTCCTACGGTCCGTTCCAGCTCGGCGACCTGCCGGAGGGCGGCGTGCAGGAAGTGCGCGGCCGCATGCTGCGCGACCAGCTCGGGCCCCGCCTCATCGATGAGGCCAAGGCCAATTTCGATGCGCCGATCTACAATGACGGCACCGACAGCTTCGACGGCCGTCCGGCCCGCGAGGGTGACGACACGCGTCCTTCCGGCCGCGACGACTGGAAGAAGGAAGCCTTCTCCGACCGGCCGCAGCGCCGCATGGACAAGGGCGAGCGCCGCGAGGAGGGCCGCGCCCGCCTCGACACCAGGCCGGCCCGTGGCGGCAAGGATTTTGGCGCACGCGGCGATGACCGGCGGGACGGCAAACGCGATGAGCGGCGCGACGACCGGCCGGCCCGCGTGCCGGCCAAGCGCGCCCGCACCGCCAATGTCTGGATGGCGCCGGGCGCCCGCCCGATCGCCGAAAAGACCGAGAAGGATGGATCGGAAGAACCGATCATCCGCCGCGAGGATGACCGGCCGCGCGGCAAGCGCTACGGCAAGTCGGCCGATGGCAAGACCAACCGCACGGGCGCGAAGTTCGACCCGGACCGCAAGGCCGAGCGTCAGGCGCGCGCCGATGCGGCGCGCCCGGTCATTCACCGCGACGAGGACGACAGCGACTGGATCCGCAGCGCCGACCGGCCGCAGCGCCGCGACGAGCGCGATGGCGAGCGGGGCGGTGAGCGTGGCCGTGGCCCGCGCCGCGATTTCGGCGGCAGCGGCGATCGCGACGCCCGCGGCCCGCACCGCAGCGAGGGGCGCGACGAGCGCCCGGCCCGCGGCGATGGCGAGCGGGGGTCCTTCAGCAAGGGCCCGCGCAGCTTCGGCGACCGCGCAGACGGGGGCAGCAAGCGCTTCGTTGACCGGGACAGCAAGCCGGGCTTCGGCGGCCGGGATGGCAAGCCGTCCTTCGGCAAGGGACCCGGCAAGGGCCGCAGCTTCGGAAGCAGCGCCGATGGCGAGGGTGGCGGACGCGCGTCGTCCGGCAAATCCTTCGGCAAGCCCGGCTTCAGCAAGGGTCCGCGCGCCGGTGGCGACCGTCCTTCCGGTGATCGGCCATCGGGTGATCGTTCGGGCGGAAAGGGCGGCTTCGGTGGCAAAGGTCCAGGGGCCAAGGGTCCCGGCGGTCGTCCAGGTGGCAACCGCTCCGGCGGTCGTCCCGGCGGCAATGGCCCGCGCGGCGGCCGGGGCGCCTGATGCGCGTCGTCGGCGGTGAGTTTCGCGGTCGCGCGCTGGCGGGACCGAAGTCGGATGCGATCCGCCCGACCACGGATCGCACGCGCGAAAGCCTCTTCAACATTCTCCAGCATGCCCATGCGGGCGTGCTGGAGGGTACGCGCGTTCTCGACCTCTTTGCCGGCACCGGCGCCGTCGGCATCGAGGCCCTGTCGCGGGGCTGCCGCTCCGGCATTCTCGTCGAGCAGAGCGTCGAGGGGCGCGGCATCATCCAGAGCAATATCGAGACGCTCGGCCTGCAAGGCCGCGCCCGGATCCTGCGCCGGGATGCGACGGATCTCGGCAAGGTCGGTAATCTCGACCCCTTCCATCTGCTTTTTGCCGATCCGCCCTACGGGCAGGGGCTTGGCGAAAAGGCGATCGCGGCGGCCATTTCCGGCGGCTGGCTGGTGCCGGGGGCGCTCATCATCCTGGAAGAGCGCGCGGATGTGGTGTCCGTTCTGCCGGAACGCTGCGCCTTTCTCGACATGCGGGAATTTGGCGACACGCGCATGCATTTCTACCGCTTCGAAGGGTAGACCTCACCGCCGCGCTTTGGCCACATGCGCCCGTCATCGCTTGCCGCTACATTCGTGCACAGCGCGTTCCGCTGCGCTTTCCAGACGCGGGGCGGGCCCGAACGACATGACAGGAGCGAGAGCGCGCCATGGCCGACCAGACCCCTCAGTCCAGCGACATCCCTGAGGCCAGCGCCCTTCCCGTCGGCATGCCACTCTCGCCACGCGCATCCGGGCCGACCGTCGCGGTGGCCTTCGGCGGTGGCGGGGCGCGCGGGCTGGCGCATCTGCATGTCATCGAGGTGCTGGACGAGATGGGCATCCGCCCGGTGGCCATTGCCGGCTCCTCGATCGGCGCCATCATGGGGGCCGGCATGGCGGCGGGCATGCCGGGCCGTGACATCCGCGACTATACGCTCGCCACGGTCGGGCGGCGCGGCGAGGTCTTCAACCGCCTCTGGAGCCTCAGGCCGACGACCCTCAGCCAGGCCATGACCAATGGCTTCCGCTTCGGCCAGTTCAACATCGAGCGGATCCTCAAAGCCTTTCTGCCGGAGACTATCCCGGAGGATTTTTCAGGCCTTGCCATTCCGCTGAAGGTGACAGCGACCGACTATTACGGGATGCACGAGACGATCTTCGAGCGCGGGCCTGTGCTCCCGGCCATCGCCGCCTCCTGCGCCATCCCCGCCGTCTTCATGCCCGTGAAAATCGACGGGCGCGTGATGATCGATGGCGGCATCTACAATCCCATCCCCTTCGACCATCTGCGCGCGCTGGCCGACATCGTCATCGCCGTCGACGTGGTCGGTGGCCCCGATGGCGACGGCGAGACGATGCCGACCCGCATCGACAGCCTGTTCGGCGCCACGCAGCTTTTGATGCAGTCGATCATTTCCATGAAGCTGAAGGCAGGCGCCCCGGACATCCTGCTGCGCCCGGACGTCAACCGTTTCCGCGTGCTGGACTTCCTGCGCGCGGGCGAGGTGCTGGCCGCCACGCAGGGCATTCGCGACGAGTTGAAGCGGGCGCTGGATGCGGTGATGGCGGGGCGCGTGGGCGGTCTGTAAGGGGGCCGCTGTACGTGGGGTCTACCCCCTCTCTGCCCTGCCGGGCGCTGTAGAAGAGCCTAACCCGGCCCGATGCGTCTGCTGCGCCGCACCGGCGCATCACCCCACCAGCCGCTTTGCGGCGACCTCCCCCTTAAGGGGAGGTAGGGAGTGTGCGGGTGCAGCCTTCTCCCCTCACGGCGAGGTAGGGCGTGTGTGGCGGCGGCATCCTCCCACCCGCCCCTTGAGGGGCCGGGTCGGCGCTTGCGCCGGGGTGGGGTGATCAAGGGGCAGGCCAGAGCTGACACGGGGGGCGCAGAGCAAGGCACAACTCAGCCACCAATCCCTACCCTGCCCCTACCGCACCTCTTCCACCTCGGGCAGTTCGCGGCCTTCCTCGGCTGTGTGGGCGTGGTCCTTCTTCGGCTTGACCAGCGGTTCCGGACGCACCGGCTTGGAATGCAGCATATGGCGGCCGGCGGTGATGCCTTCGACGGCCTGGGCGTCGAGACGGGCCTCGTCGCGGCGGCGGATGTCGTCGGTGATGGCCAGCGCCTCGTCGTCGCCGATGCCGAGGGCTTCCAGCGTGGTGCGCCCGAAGACGAGACCGGACTCGAAGGTTTCGCGCAGCTCATAGTCGACGCCGGCGGCCCGAAGTTCCAGCGTGTGCAGGCGGTCATAGGAGCGCACGAAGAGGCGGGCATTGGGATATTCCGCCTGCACCAGGGCCACGATGCGATCCGTGATCTCCTTCTTCTGGGTGCAGACGGCGACGATCTTGGCCTTTTCGATGCCGGCGGCGCGCAGCACGTCGAGCCGCGCGCCGTCGCCGAAATAGATACGGAATCCGAAGGTGGCGGCCTGGCGAACGCGGGCGGCGGAATGGTCGATGATCGTCACGTCACGGCCGCCGGCAAGCAGGATCTGCGAGGCGATCTGGCCGAAGCGCGAAAAGCCGATCATCAGCACGTCGGCGCCGGCGCCCTCGAAATCCTCCTCCAGTTCCTCGCGGTCGGCGACGTCCTTCACGGTCAGGCCGGCCAGCGCGGTGACGGCTGGTGTCAGCGCCATGGAAACGGTCACGACAACGACGAGAAGCGAAGCGGTGCCGTCGGTGAAAATGCCCGCGGTTGCCGCCGTGGTGAAGAGCACGAAGCCGAACTCGCCGCCCTGCGGCAAAAGCGCGGCGATGCGGATCGCATCATTGTGGCCCGAGCCCGTCGCCCGGCAGAGGCCGTAGACGACGACGCCCTTGACGAGGATGACGACCGGCACGGCCAGGAGGATGAACATCCAGTTCTCTTTGATGACCTCAAGCTGCAGGGAGAGGCCCACCGCCATGAAGAACAGCGCCTGCAAGATACCACGGAAGGGCTCGATATCGGCCTCGAGCTCATGCCGGTAGCTGCTTTCGGCCAGCATGACGCCGGCAAGGAAGGCGCCCATGGCCATGGAAAGGCCGGCCACCTGCATGACCGTCGCGGCGCCCATGACAACCAGCAGGGCCACGGCGATCATCGCCTCGCGCGCGCCGGTGCGGGCAATGATCTGGAAGAGCGGGTTCAGCGCATACCGCCCGGCCGCCACGACGCCGCCGATGGCGATGAGCGCGATGGAAAAATCCTGCAGCGGGGTCGTCGTTGCCTCCGGCGCCTGGTTGGCCAGAAGCGGAATCAGCGCCAGGAGCGGCACGATCGCCATGTCCTGCAACAGCAGGACGGAAAAGGCGCGCTGGCCGTAGCGCGTGTTGATGTCGTTCTTCTCCTCGAGGATCTGCATGGCGAAGGCCGTGGAGGACAGCGCAAGGCCGAAGCCCGCGATGATCGCGCCCTCCCAGTTGAGCAGGCCGCAATAGAAGCCGAGCGCGGAGAGCGCCGCGCCCGTGATCAGCACCTGCGCGGTGCCGAGGCCGAAAATGTCGCGCCGCATCTGCCAAAGGCGGGATGGCTTCAGTTCCAGCCCGATGATGAACAGGAGGAAGACCACACCGAGTTCGGCGACGTGCAGAATTTGCTCCCCTTCGGTGATCTGCGCGGCGATCGGCCCGATGATGACGCCGGCGGCGAGATAGCCGAGAACGGTGCCGAGACCGAGCCGCTTGAACAGCGGCGCGGAGATGACGGCGCCGCCAAGCAGCAGCAGGGCCTGCGAATACATTACGGAGGACGTGGCCATGGAATGAGGTCTTCGCTTTTCGAAAGGGAGAGGGAATCAGGTGCGAGCCCTTGATGCCCCCGGCACTGCACAATAAATGGGAAGGGAATGAAAGGCCAAATCATGACCGAAGAGATCGATTCCGCCGCGCTGCTTGCCCGCGCTGAAGACCTTGTCCAGCGTGCGCGAAAGGCGGGGGCCGATGCGGCCGATGCCGTCGTGGTGCGCGGCCGCTCCCGCTCCGTCGCCGTGCGTCTCGGCAAGGTGGAATCCACCGAGGCGTCGGAGAGCGATGACTTCTCGCTCCGGGTCTTCGTCGGCAAGCGCGTTGCCAGCGTTTCGGCCAATCCGGGCTTCGATCTCGGCGTGCTCGCCGAACGCGCCGTCGCCATGGCGAAAGCCTCGCCGGAAGACCCCTATGCCTGCCTTGCCGAGGAAGCGCGCCTTGCCAGAACCATCCGCGATCTCGAGCTTTTCGATCCGACCGAGGTCTCGACGGAGGCGCTGACCGACGCGGCGCTCGCGGCCGAAGATGCGGCGCTTGCGGTCAAGGGCGTGACCAATTCCAGTGGCGCCGGTGCCTCGGCCGGCTCCGGCGGGCTGGTGCTCGTCACCTCGCACGGCTTTTCCGGCGCCTACAGCGCCAGCCGTTTCGGCCGCTCCGTCAGCGTTATCGCCGGCGAAGGCACGAAGATGGAGCGCGACTACGATTTCGACAGCCGCCTCTACTACCGCGACTTGCGCGATGCCGCCGATATCGGCCGCAAGGCGGGCGAGCGCACCGTGGCACGCCTCAATCCCCGGCAGGTGCCGACCATGAAGGGCCTGACCGTGGTTTTCGATCCGCGCCTGGCGCGCGGGTTCGTCGGCCACATCGCCGGTGCCATCAACGGCGCCTCCGTTGCCCGCAAGACGAGCTTCCTGCGCGACCGCATGGGCAAGCAGGTGCTGAAATCGGGCCTCTCGATCACCGATGATCCGCTCGTCGTGCGCGGCTCCTCTTCGCGGCCCTTCGACGGCGAGGGCGTGACGGGGGAGCGCCTCGTGATGATCGAGGATGGCGTGCTGAACCACTGGTTCCTCTCGACCTCGACGGCGCGCGAGCTCGGCCTTGAAACCAACGGGCGCGGGGTGCGCGGCGGCAACAGCGTCTCGCCCTCGCCCACCAACCTCGCGCTTGAACCGGGCGGCATCGCGCCCGAAGACCTCATCCGGCAGATCGGCACCGGCTTTTACGTCACCGAACTGATCGGACAGGGCGTCAACATGATCACGGGCGAATATTCGCGCGGCGCCTCCGGCTTCTGGATCGAAAATGGCGAACTGACCTATGCCGTCTCGGAAGTGACGATCGCCTCCAACCTCAAGGAGATGTTCATGGCCATCACCCCGGCCAACGACATCGACCGCAAATATGGCGTGGCCGCCCCGACCATCGCCATCGAAGGCATGACCCTTGCCGGCACGTGACGCGCCATCCGCCCCTGGCCCCTTTGCCGGCGATCTCGATCTCATCACCCGCGCCGCGCAGGAGGCCGGTCGCACGGCGCTCGGCTATTTCCGCAATGCGCCGGAGGTGACGTGGAAGAATGGCGGCCACTCGCCCGTCAGCGCGGCGGATTTTGCGGCAAACGACGTGCTGAAGGAGATGCTGCTGCCGGCCCGGCCGAATTACGGCTGGCTGTCGGAGGAGACGGACGACGATCCGGCGCGGCTCGCCTGCGAGACGCTTTTCGTGGTCGATCCCATCGACGGCACCCGTGCCTTCATTGCCGGCAAGGATCTGTGGTGCGTTTCGGTTGCCGTCGTGCATGCCGGCCGGCCGGTGGCGGGCGTACTCTATGCGCCGGCACTCGGCGAGATCTTCCAGGCAACGCTTGACGGGCCGGCGCTGAAGAACGGCACGGTCATTGGCGTGGCGCGGGAAGGCGACGCGGCCCTGAAAGTCGCCTCCGCCGAGGACATGATCGCGCGGCTCGAACCCGGCTTTCGCACCGGCGTCAGCCGCGTCCAGCATGTTCCTTCGCTCGCCTATCGCCTCGCCATGGTCGCGGACGGGCGGATCGATGCCACCATCGTCAAGACCGGCTCCCACGACTGGGATCTGGCGGCCGCAGATCTGATTTTAGAGAGAGCCGGCGGCACGCTGCAGATGCTCGATGCCAGCCCGCTGACCTACAACAGGGCGAGTGTCAAACACCCCGTCCTGTGCGCCGCAGCCAATGACCGACTGGCCGGGCTGATCGCCGCCGGACAGGCCATGGAAGGGCATTGACCTTTGCGGCGGAATGCCCCAAACCAGCCCTGAAAGCGGTTTGAACGATGGATTTCCGATGCCCGACACCTCTGAAAAGAAGCAACTGCTGCACCTCGTCTTCGGCGGCGAACTGACCACCCTGACCGGCCTCGAATTTCGTGACCTGTCGAAGCTCGATATTGTCGGCATCTACCCTGACTACGCGTCGGCACTGACCGCGTGGAAGAGCAAGGCGCAGTTGACGGTCGACAATGCGCATATGCGCTATTTCATCGTTCACATGCACCGCCTGCTCGATCCCGGCAGCGAATAAGCGTCGAAACGAAGGGTAAAAGCGGCGCCGGCCGCGGGCCTCCCAGGCGCATGCCTGAAATCCGCCGTATCTGTGGGGAATGGCGGCAGGGCAGCGTGTGCGCCCGTGCGAGCCTCTTTGCTCCGGGCTCAGTCTGCAAGGGGCGGCCGTCTTCCCCTCAAGGAAATGCCGGCGACGTCAGGGGAATGATGACGGTATGAGCAGGTTGTATGCGCGCGCGATGCTTTCCACCTACCGGCTGGCCGGGCAGGCGCTTGCGCCCGTCATCTGGAGCTATCTGGCACTGCGCACCGCGCGCGGCAAGGAAGATCCCAAGCGCCGCAGCGAACGTTATGGCCATGCGAGCCAGCCAAGGCCGGAGGGCCCGCTGGTGTGGTTTCACGCCGCCAGCGTCGGCGAGACGGCTTCCGTCGTGCCCCTCATCCGCGAGGTGCGCAAGCGCGGCATCTCCGTGATCCTGACGACGGGAACGCGCACCTCCGCCAAGGTGGTCTGCGAGCGCCTGGCCGATACGGTCATCCACCAATATGTGCCGATCGACCTGAAGCCCGCCGTCAGCCGGTTTCTGGACTATTGGCAGCCGGATCTCGCCATCATCGCCGAGAGCGAGATCTGGCCGATGACCATCATGGAGCTCGGCGCCCGCCATATCCCGCAGGTGCTCGTCAACGGCCGCATGTCGGACCGCACCTTCAACCGCTGGAAACGGCGCCCGGCGATTGCCGATGCGATCTTCGAAAATCTGGCGCTGGTGATTGCCCAATCCGATATCGACGCGGAGCGGTTTACGGCGCTTGGCGTGCTGCCGGTGATGGTGTCCGGCAACCTCAAGGTCGATACCGACGCGCCGCCCCACGATCCCGCGACCCTTGCTGCCTATCGCCAGCAGATCGGCGCCCGCAAGACCTGGGCCGCCATCTCCACCTTCGAGGGCGAGGAGGCGGCCGCCGGCACCGTGCACCGGGCCCTGAAGGAGCGGCTCGGCCAGCTCTCGATCATCGTGCCGCGCCATCCGGAGCGGTCGGACGCGGTGGAAGCCGCCCTCGTTGCGCAGGGGCTGAAGGTGGCGCGCCGCACGCGTGGCGATGCATTGACGCCGGATGTCGACGTCTTTCTCGGCGACACGATCGGCGAAATGGGGCTTTACCTGCGCCTCACCGATGTCGCCTTCGTCGGCCGCTCGCTGTTTGCGGAGGGCGGACAGAACCCCTTGGAACCGGCCATGCTCGGCTGCGCCATCCTCTCCGGTCCCAATGTGCAGAATTTCCGGGACGCCTATCAGACCCTGACGCGCAGCGGCAGCGCCAAGATCATCCGTGACGTCGAGATGCTGGCCAAGGGCGTGCATTATCTCCTCGCCAACGACGCAGTGCGTCACGGCATGATCGATGCGGGCCAGCAGAGCGTGCACGAGATGCGCGGCGCGCTCTCGGCAACCCTGCGCGGGCTGGAGCCCTATCTCAATCCGCTGACGATGAAGGCCCGGCTGCAACTGCCGAACGGCCGCGGCGCCTGACGCGACGGCCGCTTGCGACGGCGCAGCCGGGCAGTTGCGCGCCGCCCTTCCCCGGCTATTCTCCGTCCCTAACCGTCCCTGCCCGAAGGAAGCCAAGATGAGTGACGCCCACCGCGCCGATACCAAAGCCGCGCCCCTGGACCCGGCCGGCCGGCAGCGCATTGCCGGCATTCTCTTCGACAAGGACGGCACACTGCTCGACTATGCGAAGAGCTGGGTGCCGATCAATTACGAGCTCGGCCGGCGCGCCGCGCGGGGCGACGAGGCGCTCGCCCGCACCATTCTTGCCGAGACCGGCATGGACCCGGACACCGGATATGTGACGCCGGACAGCCTGCTGGCCGCCGGCAATACGGTGGAGATCGCCGAGGGCATGATCGCGGCCGGTTCGCCGCTCTCGCTTGCCGACCTCACCATCGCGTTCGACAACCTCTTTGCCATGGCCGCCGACTACTCCACCCCCGTCACCGATCTCGGCGCCTTCTTCGCGGGGCTGAAGGCGGCCGGCTACCGCCTCGGCGTCGCCTCCAGCGACAATGAGCGCTCGATCCGCGAGACGGCCCGTCGCTTCGGCTTTACCGACTGCCTCGACTTTGTCGCGGGCTACGACAGCGGCTACGGCATCAAGCCCGAACCCGGCATGGTGCTCGGCTTCTGCGCCGCGACCGGCCTTGATCCGCGGCAGGTGGCCGTCGTCGGCGACAACAATCACGATCTCCATATGGGCCGCGCCGCCGGCGTCGGCCTCACCGTCGCGGTGCTGACCGGAACCGGTTCCCCCCAAAGCCTTGCCGCCGCCGCCGACCACGTACTCGCCGATATCACCGAGCTTCACCGGGTGCTGTGAGGCGGCGGCGGGGCGGGAACGACTTGCAAACGCAGCCGTTCTGGCCTTTTGTGTCGCGCCGGGCGGGGTGCGCGGCGGAGGGAATCGGACGAGATGGTATCAGAGGCACCGCCCTTCTGGTGGATGAAGGCCGGCTGGCAGGCATTTGCGCTGGCGCCGCTGGCGCTTGCCTATGGCGCTGTCTCGGGCGCGCGCATGAACCGGGCGCGGCGGCGCTCCGTGCCGGCGCCGGTGCTGTGCATCGGCAATTTTACCGTCGGGGGGGCCGGCAAGACGCCGACCGCGCTTGCGATCGCCCGTGCCGCCAGGGGCATGGGCCTTAACCCCGGCTTCCTCAGCCGCGGCTATGGCGGCACGCTCGACGTGACGACGCTGGTCGATCCGGCCCACCATCGCGCCCGCGATGTCGGCGACGAGCCGCTGCTGCTCGCCCGCGAGGCCTTGACCGTCATCTGCCGCAAGCGGCTGCAGGGCGCGCTCCGGCTGATCGAGGCGGGCGCCGATCTCATCATCATGGATGACGGGTTCCAGAGCGCACGGCTCGTCATCGACTATGCCCTCGTCGTCGTGGATGGCGGGCGCGGCATCGGCAACCGGTTCGTCGTGCCGGCCGGCCCGGTGCGCGCGCCGCTGGCCGTGCAGATGCGCCATGCGAGCGCGCTCCTGAAGGTGGGCGACGGCGAGGCGGCGGACCCCGAGGTGCGCCGCGCCGCCCGCGCCGGCAAGGGCGTTTTCCGTGCCGCCGTCTCGGTGCTGAACGGGGCGGAGGTGGCTGGCCGGCGGGTGCTGGCCTGGGCGGGCATTGCCGATCCCGCCAAGTTTCACCGCTCGCTGGCAGCCGTCGGCGCCGAGATCGTCGACACCGTCAGCTTTCCCGACCACCACGTGCTCTCAGACGACGAGATCGCCGATCTTCTCGCCCGTGCCGAGCGCGACGGGCTGACGCTGGTGACGACCGCCAAGGACGAGGTGCGGCTGGAGCGCTCCAACCCGCTTGCCGCAGACCTCGCGGCACGCTCGCTGGTGCTCACGATCGAGATGGGGTTCGACGATCCCCTGGCGCCGGCAAAGATCATCACCGAAACGCTGGCGCGGGCGAAAACGCGGCGGCTGGCCGAGGGCGGGGTTGGCTGGCGGGGGTAGTGGGAGGCTTGGGCCTGTCCATGCGGAACATCACACCCCCCTCTGCCCTGCCGGGCATCTCCCCCACAAGGGGGGAGATTGGATGGGCGCGCGGGCTTCCCGCCCACGCGGCATTTTGCAGACCGAGAAGCCTCAATTCATCGTGGGGAGCATGCCTCTGGGCGATCTCCCCCCTTGTGGGGGAGATGTCCGGCAGGACAGAGGGGGGTGCGGCGCTCAAAAGGAAACGCCGCACCCTCTCCCATCACCCCGTGAAGCCAAGCTCGCGGAGAGCTGCGGCATCGCGGGCCGAGACATCCGGGTAGGCGGGGTCGGAGCCGACATCCTTGGTGATGCGCCAGGAGCGGGCGCATTTGGTGCCTTCGGCGCGCGCCGGGACGACGACGACCTTGGCGACATCGGCGAGGCGGAAGGCATCCGCCGGGCCTTCACCCTCGACGATCGTCACGTCCGAGGTGATGCAGATTTCCGCGAAATCCTCGCCCTTCAGGGCCGCCAGCAGCTCGGCGTCGGCAATGTGGACGACGGGCGCGGCTTCCAGCGAGGAGCCGATGCGCTTTTCGCGGCGCTCGATTTCCAGCGCACCGGTGACGACGGAGCGGACCGTGCGGATCTTTGCCCACTTGGCGGCGAGCGCCTCGTTCTTCCAGTCGGCCGGGATCTCAGGGAACTGCTCGAGGTGCACCGAGACCGCATCCGGCTTCTTCGACAGCCAGGCCTCTTCCATGGTGAAGGGCAGCATGGGGGCGAACCAGACGACCAGGCTTTCGAACAGCTTGCGGATCACATGCAGGGCCGCGCGACGGCGCAGCGACGACGGGGCGTCGCAGTAGAGCGCATCCTTGCGGACGTCGAAGTAGAAGGCCGACAGTTCCACATTGGCGAAGTCGGAGAGCGCGCGCACGACACGCTTGAAGTCGAAGGCGTCGTAGCCGGCGCGCACGACCTCATCCAGTTCCGCCAGACGATGCAGCATCAGCTTTTCGAGCGCCGGCAGGTCGGCATGGGCGATCTCCTCGCCCGTGTCATGGGCGAGCGTGCCGAGCATCCAACGGATGGTGTTGCGGATCTTGCGGTAGGCGTCGATGTTGGTCTGGATGATGGTCTTGCCGAGGCGCTGGTCTTCCCAGTAGTCGGTGTTCATGACCCAGAGGCGCAGGATATCGGCGCCCGATTCCTTCATCACATCCTGCGGCGTCACGGTGTTGCCGAGCGACTTCGACATCTTGCGGCCGTCTTCGGCCATGGTGAAGCCGTGGGTGATGACGGCATCATAGGGCGCGCGGCCACGCGTGGCGCAGCTTTCGAGCAGCGAGGAATGGAACCAGCCGCGATGCTGGTCGGAGCCTTCCAGATAGACATCGGCCGGCCACTTGAGTTCCGGGCGATCCTCCAGCGTGAAGGTGTGGGTGGAGCCACTGTCAAACCAGACGTCGAGGATGTCGCGGACCTGCTTCCACTCGGCGGGATCGTAGGCATTGCCGAGGAAACGCTCGGCCGCGCCTTCCGCGAACCAGGCGTCGGCGCCTTCGGCCTCGAAGGCTTCGAGGATGCGGGCATCGACCGCGTCGTCGCGCAGGATATCGCCGGCCTCATTGGCGAAGACGCAGATCGGAACGCCCCACGCCCTTTGACGCGAGAGAACCCAGTCCGGGCGCTGCTCGATCATGCCGCGCAGGCGGTTCTGGCCCATGGCGGGAACGAAGCGGGTGTCGTCGATGGCGCCGAGCGCGCGGGTGCGGAGCGTCGAGCCGTCGCCGAGATCCTTGTCCATGTAGACGAACCATTGCGGCGTGTTGCGGAAGATAACCGGCTTCTTGGAGCGCCAGGAATGCGGGTAATCATGCTTGATGCGACCGCGGGCAAACAGGTTGTTGGCCGCGATCAGCGCCTCGATGACGCGCTTGTTGGCATCGCCCTTCTTGCCGTTGTCGTCCATGACGCGCGCGGCACCGCCCTCGGCATCCGGACCGAAGCCGGGCGCTTCGGCAGTGTAGAAGCCGGCGTCGTCGACGGTGAAGGGGATCTTCGCGGAGATGCCACGGGCTTCGAGGGCGCGGGCAGACGCCATCCAGGCGTCAAAGTCCTCGCGGCCGTGGCCGGGCGCCGTGTGCACGAAGCCCGTGCCGGCATCGTCGGTGACGTGGTCGCCGTCGAGCAGCGGGACGGCGAAGTCGTAGCCGAGATGCGCGAGCGGGTGGGCTGTAACGATTTGCTTCAATTCGTCTGCATCAACAAATGTCAATCGTTTGAGAGTGACCTTTGCTTTCGCTGCACACTCCTCCGCCAGCCTATCGGCAAAGATAAGCCACTCGCCAGGGCGAGGGCCGAAATCATTCACCGCCGTTTGGATTTCATAAAGTCCGTACGAATACCGAGATGAGAAGGAAATGGCACGGTTTCCAGGGATAGTCCAAGGAGTTGTAGTCCAAATAACAACAGATGCATTACCCAACATTGACGCGTTAAAGATCTGACCATTCGGCATACGCTCGCGAGCTGCCGATACATTTAGATCTGCACCATTAATCACCGGGAACTTCACCCAGATCGTGTCGCTCTCGACCTCGTGGTATTCGACCTCGGCCTCGGCAAGCGCCGTGCGTTCCACCACCGACCACATGATCGGCTTGGAGCCGCGATAGAGCTGGCCGGACTTGGCGATCTTCAAGAGTTCGCCGGCGATGCGGGCCTCGGAATGGTAGGCCATCGTCGTGTAGGGATTGTCGAAATCGCCTTCGATGCCAAGGCGCTTGAACTCGCCGGCCTGCACGCCGATCCAGCCTTCGGCAAATTCGCGGCATTCGCGGCGGAATTCGTTGATCTCCACCTCGTCCTTGTTCTTGCCCTTCTCGCGGTACTTTTCCTCGATCTTCCACTCGATCGGCAGGCCGTGGCAGTCCCAGCCGGGCACGTAGGCGGCGTCGCGGCCGCGCATCTGGAAGGAGCGAACGATGACGTCCTTCAGGATCTTGTTCAGCGCGTGGCCGATATGGATGTTGCCGTTGGCATAGGGCGGGCCGTCATGCAGGGTGAATTTCACCCGGCCGGCGGCCGAGGCGCGCAGCTTCTTGTAAAGCCCCATCTCCTGCCAGCGCTTCACCGTCTCCGGCTCCTTCTGCGGCAGGCCGGCGCGCATGGGGAAATCGGTTTCGGGGAGGTAGAGCGACTTGGAATAATCGACTTTGGTGGTCTCGGCGGTTTTATCGGCGGTTTTATCGGTCATGGCTCTGCTATCGGTTCTCTCTGGCGCCCGGAGGATCGGCGCACGGCATGGCAAAGAAAAATGAAGACGTGAAACGGGCAGCCTCGGCACACCCGAAAACCCGGACCCTCCGGCCTCGCTCAGAGAACGCGGAAGGCCGGGCCGGTAATTCGCAGATCGATGATCGGCCGATGAAACGTCATGGCGCGGTCTTTACGGCTTTTCGCGGTGGAAGGGAAGAGGCTGAAGGGGTGGTGATGGGCTGCTGGTTCCGCCTCTCGCCGTCATCCTCGGGCTTGACCCGAGGATCCAAGCCTCGTCCACTGCATTTGCCGCATGGATGATCGGGTCAAGCCCGACCATGACGGAGGAGAAAGGGCAACCACCCACCGCCTCTGATCAGAAGCACAGCCGCCGGTCGATTTCGCTGAGGGGCCGGACGCCGGCCATCAGGGCGCGGGCTTCGGCGTCGTCCTGCTTCATCTGCACAACCAGCGCATCGAGGCCATCGAACTTCATTTCGTCGCGCAGATGGCCGAAGAAGGAGACGGCGCAGATCTGGCCGTAGAGGTCGCCGGAATAATCGAAGACGAAGGTTTCGAGCAGCGCCTCGCCGTTGCTGTCGACCGTCGGGCGGCGGCCGAAGCTGGCGACGCCATTGTAGAGCGTGCCATCGGCCATGCGGAAGCGCACGGCGTAGATGCCGGTGCGCAGGGCCACCTCGGGCGCAAGGCGCATGTTGGCGGTGGGATAGCCGAGCGTGCGGCCGAGCGCCTTGCCGTGGATGACCTCCGATTCCACCGTGTAGCGATAGCCAAGCATGCCGGCGGCGGCCACGACGTCGCCTGCGACAAGTTCGGCGCGCACGTGGCTGGAGGAGATGACGGCGGCGTTTTCATCCCGGAAGGCATCGACCAGCGTGACGCCGAAACCACCCTCGGCGCCGGCGGCCATCAGGAAGGCCGGGCCGCCTTCCCTGCCCTTGCCGAAGTGGAAATCGAAGCCGGTGACGACGTGGGAGGCGTGCAGCCAGTCGAGCAGCACGCTCTCGATGAAGGCGCGTGCCGTCATCTCGGAGAAGGTGCGGTCGAAGGGATATTCGATGACGGCGCTGAAGCCCATGGATTCGAGGATGCGGGCCTTGAGCGGCGCAGGCGTGATGCGGAAGACCGGCATATCCGGCCGGAAGACGGAGCGCGGATGCGGCTCGAAGGTGAGCACCAGCGCCGGCACGCCGCGGGCGCGGGCCTCGTCCAGCGCACGGGCCAGCACGGCCTGGTGGCCGCGATGCACGCCGTCGAAATTGCCGATGGCGATGACGCCGCCCTTCAGGGGTTCCGGCAGGGGCTGGCGGGTTTCGTTGCGGTGGAAGACGGTCATGGTGGAAACCCTATGCGAGACGCGGCATCCAGGCGGTCGGCGTTGCACCTTCGCGGGCGAGGAAGGCCTTCAGCTTGCGCTCGTCGATGCGCCCCTCGGCGGTGTAGTCGCCGGCATGGATGCCGCCGGAGATATAGAGAAGATCGAGGCCGAAATCCTGCGCGCCCTTCACGTCGGTCGGCATGCCATCGCCGATGCAGATGACGCGGCGCGGATCGAGCGCCCCGCGCAGCGCCCGGGCTTCGGCAAGGGCGGCGCGGTAGATGGCGGGGTATGGCTTGCCGGCAATCGCCGTTTCGCCGCCAAGCTCGCGGTAGAGCGCCGCGAGCGCCCCGGCGCAGGGGATCATGCGATCGCCGCGCTCGACCACGAGATCGGGATTGGCGCAGATGAAGGGCACGCCGCGCGCCGCAAGACCCGACAGCGTGGCGCGGTAATCGGCCGGCGTCTCGGTCTCGTCGTCGAAGAAGCCGGAGCAGACGATGCTCTCGGCGCTGTCTGCGCCGACCAGCTCGACATCGAGACCGTTGATCAGCGCCAGATCCCGTTCGGCGCCGATGAAGAAGATGCGGCGCGGCGCGGTGGCGATCAGCGCCCGCGTCACATCGCCCGAGGTGACGATGCGGTCATGGGCCTCATCCGGCACGCCAAGGCCGCGCAGCTGGGTCAGGACGCTGGGATTGGGGCGCGGCGAATTGGTGAGCAGCACGACGGTGACGCCGCGCCGGCGAGCGGCCATCAGCGCCTCGGAGGCTTCGGCGAAGGCGGCCACGCCATTGTGCAGGACGCCCCAGACGTCGCAGAGCACCACGTCGTAGCGGTTTGACAGATCGCTGAGGGCAGTGATGCGAGGGGTCATCCAGTCTTTCCGGCAAGCTTTCCAAGCGCCTGACATTGCAAGGAAGCGGAAAGATTACAAGCCGCGGGCCGTAAAAAATGGCCGGCGTGGCCAAACACCGCCTCAGGCGAGGCCGCCAAGCTTCAGCGCGATGCCGGCGGCGGCGGAGATGGCGAGCGTGGTGACGACGCCACGCTTGAGGCCGATCAGCAGCACCGCCGAGAGGATGGTGAGCGCCACGGCGCCGGGATCGATGCTGGCAAGCTCGGGCAGCGGCAGCGAGACGGGGCCGGCCTCCAGCCGCGTGACGCGGGCAAAGAGGATGTGCAGCGCGAACCAGAGGGCGAGATTGAGAATGACGCCGGCCACCGCGGCCGAGATGGCAGAGAGCGCGCCGGAGAGCGCGACATTCTGGCGGAGTTTTTCGACATGGGGCGCGCCGAGGAAGATCCAGAGGAAGCAGGGCACGAAGGTGACCCAGACGGTCAGCGTGGCGCCCAAGAGCCCCGCCGTCAGCGGCTCAAGCCCCGTGGCGCCGCGAAAGGCGCCCATGAAGCCGACGAAGGCGAGCACCAGCACAAGCGGCCCCGGCGTCGTTTCGGCCAGCGCCAGCCCGTCGAGCATCTCGCCGGGCTTCAGCCAGCCATGCACCTCCACCGCCTGCTGGGCGACATAGGAGAGTACGGCATAGGCGCCGCCGAAGGTGACGACGGCCATTTTGGAGAAGAAGGCGCCGATGGCGGTGAAGATGGCGCCCGACCCCGCCCCCAGCATGGCGGCGATCAGCGCGAAGGGCGCGAGCCACAGCAGGCCGCAGGCGGCGAGCGTTTTGGCAGCATGGGAAAGCGTCGGCGGGGCGGAGGTGATGGGCACCGGATCGGGCTCGGGCGGGGCGAGCGTGGCCGTGCCCTTGCGTTCGTCGCGGCGCGAGAGGAGGAAGCCGATAAGGCCGGCGGCGGCGACCACCAGCGGAAAGGGCAGCTGGAAGACGAAGAGCGCCAGGAAGGCGCCGGCCGCAAGGGCGCGCGCCAAGGCCGTCTTCAGCGTGCGGCGCGCAAGGCGCAGCAGCGCATCGATGACGATGGCGAGCACGGCGGCCTTCAGGCCGTAGAACACGGTTTCCAGCCAGTGGGTGTCCTGAAACAGCGCGTAAGCCGCCGAGAGCGCCAGAATGACGGCAAAGCCCGGCAGGATGAACAGCAGCCCCGCGACCACCCCGCCGCGCGTGCCGTGCAGCAGCCAGCCGATATAGGTCGCCAGTTGCTGCGCCTCCGGGCCGGGCAGCAGCATGCAATAGTTGAGCGCATGCAGAAACCGGCTCTCCGACATCCACCGCCGCTCCTCCACCACCTCGCGGTGCATCAAGGCGATCTGCCCGGCCGGGCCGCCGAAGGAGAGAAGGCCGATGCGGGCGAAGACGCGGGTGAGCTCGGCGAAGCTGGGGGGCGTGGGCGTGGCCCCTGCGGCAGCGGCCGTCGCGCCCGGCCCGATGCCGTCCATTCTTCCCTGCATGCCGTCTCTCCCCACGCGCATCCCCGGTGCCTCGTCGGTCACCGGCAGATGGGGCGGGTGTTAGAGCGGGGATGTGACAGGGATGTAACATGCGGCGCGCGATGGCGGGAAGGGACGCGGCCTCGCCCACATTCATGCAGGCTTCTTTAGCATTGCGATCCACAGCACGCCTTACTCCCGAAAGCGAGATAGTCTCTCCCAATCTATCGCTTGAATTGCACTTTCGGCCATGAATAGTAAGTCTGTTGCCGATGAGGGTAAGCGACGTGCGTTTTTTTGAGACCGGACTAGAGAAGATCGCAGCGGTTTGTGTCGGCTCCGCCGCCGTTGCCTTGGGCAGGGTGCCCTCTGGAGCTATTGAGGCAAGTGTTGGCGCGGCTGCCCTTGTCGGGTTCGTTTTGGGCCGCAGACAGAAATTCGGGCCGGAATGCAAACGTGTCCGCGCGCGTCTCCAGGCAGAGGTTCTCAAAAGCTACGGCGATCTGGTTTCTGGCGGTGATGGCAATTTTGCCATTCGATCTGATCTTGTCGCCGCCAATGAGGCCCTTAATGATGGCCTGGAACGTTGCATCATAGACCACAAAGCGCTGGCTGCATCCGCAGTCAGTCGCGAGGGCTTTGCGGACCGCGCCGTCACGGTCATCATGACGGGGCTGGGACAAGCCTATCCTGACCTGTTCGGTACTGCTGCCAGCGGAACACTGCCCTACCGCTTTGCGCGAGACGTTGTCCGCGCCGGTATCGAGGCCGCGGTCGAAGACGACAATTATTATCGCCAGCTCGAACCACGCCTCATGTTCGAAATGGCGAATGCTCTCGGGAGTGTTCGAGAGGATGTGGTCGAGATCAAAAGAACCGTCGAGGACATTCGCGCAAGCTACCCTGAAGTCGCACTCCTGCAGCAACAACTGCATGTGGCAGAGAGCGACCTCATCGCCCTTCTAGCGATGATCCTTGAAAAGCGGATTCCACGAGAAGATCTTGCTGCCGCATTGGAGAAATCTTACGAACGACTGAAAGAACTGCGCGACAGCAGAGGAGATTTTCGATCTCTCGCAAACGAAGTCCCAGAGATTGCGTCCCTTCTGGAGCAAGCGGATGACGCTTTGACAAGCGGTGAGCACTTTTCGTTGGATGCGGCGGAAAAGGCACTTGCTGAAGCCGATAAACGCTACATTGACATAATCGCCGATCGTGAAGAGACGGCGAAACGCGACAAGGAAAACCGGGCAGGTATTCTCGGCAAACGCGCCGAGCTTGCCGCCGTGAAATTCAACTATGCACAGGCCGTCGAGTGTTATCGCGCCCAGAGTGCTCTTCTTGCTGAGGCGCTCGGCGATGAGCATCCAGACACGGCGGAAAGCTATAGTAACGTTGCCTCCAACCTTGATGACCAAGGGCGTTACGAGGAGGCCGAACCTCTCTACCGCAAGTCACTGGAACTGCGACGGGCAGTGCTCGGAGAGGCCCATCCCGATACGGCGACCAGCTACAACAACCTTGCCTACAACCTTGATAACCTAGGGCGTTACAAGGAAGCCGAACCTCTCCACCGCACGGCACTGGAACTGAAGCAGGCTGCCCTCGGAGAGGCCCACCCCGATACGGCGACGAGCTACAACAACCTTGCCTCCAACCTCGATGACCAAGGGCGTTACGAGGAGGCCGAACCCCTTCACCGCAAGGCACTGGAACTGAAGGGGACTACCCTCGGAGAGGCCCACCCCGATACGGCGACGAGCTACAACAACGTTGCCTCCAACCTTTATGACCAAGGGCGACACGAGGAGGCCGAACCCCTCCACCGCAAGGCACTGGAACTGCGGCGGGCGGCGCTCGGAGAGGCCCATCCCGATACGGCGACGAGCTACGACAACGTTGCCTCCAACCTCGGTGCGCAAGGGCGACACGAGGAGGCCGAACCCCTCCACCGCAAGGCACTGGAACTGCGGCGGGCGGCACTCGGCGAGGCCCATCCCGATACGGCGACGAGCTACAACAACGTTGCCTCCAACCTTTATGACCAAGGGCGGTACGAGGAGGCCGAACCCCTCCACCGCAAGGCACTGGAACTGCGGCGGGCGGCACTCGGCGAGGCCCATCCCGATACGGCGACGAGCTACAACAACGTTGCCTACAACCTCTATGCCCAAGGGCGTTACGAGGAGGCCGAACCACTCTACCGCAAGGCACTGGAACTGCGGCGGGCGGCACTCGGCGAGGCTCATCCCGATACAGCGGCGAGCTACAACAACGTTGCCTCTAACCTTGATGACCAAAAAAGACACGAGGAGGCCGAACCACTCTACCGCAAGGCACTGGAACTGCGGCGGGCGGCACTCGGCGAGGCTCATCCCGATACGGCGGCGAGCTACAACAACGTTGCCTCCAACCTTGATGACCAAAAAAGACACGAGGAGGCCGAACCACTCTACCGCAAGGCACTGGAACTGCGGCGGGCGGCACTCGGCGAGGCCCATCCCGATACGACGACGAGCTACAACAACGTTGCCTACAACCTCAATGCCCAAGGGCGTTACGAGGAGGCCGAACCACTCTACCGCAAGGCACTGGAACTGCGGCGGGCGGCACTCGGCGAGGCTCATCCCGATACGGCGGCGAGCTACAACAACGTTGCCTCCAACCTTGATGACCAAAAAAGACACGAGGAGGCCGAACCACTCTACCGCAAGGCACTGGAACTGCGGCGGGCGGCACTCGGCGAGGCCCATCCCGATACGACGACGAGCTACAACAACGTTGCCTCCAACCTTGATGACCAAAAAAGACACGAGGAGGCCGAACCACTCTACCGCAAGGCACTGGAACTGCGGCGGGCGGCACTCGGCGAGGCCCATCCCGATACGACGACGAGCTACAACAACGTTGCCTACAACCTCAATGCCCAAGGGCGTTACGAGGAGGCCGAACCACTCTACCGCAAGGCACTGGAACTGCGGCGGGCGGCACTCGGCGAGGCTCATCCCGATACGGCGGCGAGCTACAACAACGTTGCCTCCAACCTTGATGACCAAAAAAGACACGAGGAGGCCGAACCACTCTACCGCAAAGCGCTGGAACTGCGGCGGGCGGCGCTGGGCGAGGCCCATCCCGATACGGCGGCGAGCTACAACAACGTTGCCTCCAACCTTGATGACCAAAAAAGACACGAGGAGGCCGAACCACTCTACCGCAAAGCGCTGGAACTGCGGCGGGCGGCGCTGGGCGAGGCCCATCCCGATACGGCGACGAGCTACAACAACGTTGCCTACAACCTCAATGCCCAAGGGCGTTACGAGGAGGCCGAAATTCTCTACCGCAAGGCTCTCGAACTTTTTGAGAAAGCGCTAGGCACCGAACATCCGTACACGAAGACCGTCAGAGGTAATTTGGCACAACTTCTAGATAGGATGGGAGGACGAGAGAACTGAACTAGATTCGTTGGTCTGTTTCGAGACGCGCAACGGTGATGGCGCTTATGCCATCGTTGGCGTCACTGACGGAGTAACAACCCCAACGTATCTAGCCACACCATGACCAGCCACCGCAAAATTCCCCCACCCCATCCTTGACTCCCCCCGCGCCAATCCCTAAATCGACGTCGCTGGCACTCCTCCAGAGAGAGTGCTAACACATTCGAGGGGCCTTTTTGGGTCCGTCCATGTCATTTGATCGAGGGATTAAGACAATGGCAAGCACCAATTTCCGCCCGCTGCACGACCGTGTCGTCGTCAAGCGCGTCGAGTCTGAAGAAAAGACCAAGGGCGGCATCATCATTCCGGATACCGCCAAGGAAAAGCCGCAGGAAGGCGAGATCGTCGCTGTTGGCTCCGGCGCCCGTGATGAGACCGGCAAGGTCGTTGCGCTCGACGTCAAGGTCGGCGATCGCGTCCTGTTCGGCAAGTGGTCCGGCACCGAAGTCAAGCTCAACGGCGAAGACCTTCTGATCATGAAGGAAGCCGACATCATGGGCATCATCGGCTGATCTTTCGACCGCTCTCCGGTGACCGGCGACAGCGCCGGCCGGGGGGATCGATAAGCCGATATCCGTTTCGCGAAACAATCGCAGACACCTTTCAAAGGAGTTTTCACCATGGCAGCCAAAGAAGTCAAATTCGGCCGCACCGCGCGCGAAAAGATGCTGCGCGGCGTCGACATTCTCGCTGATGCCGTCAAGGTCACGCTGGGTCCGAAGGGCCGCAACGTCGTGATCGACAAGTCCTTCGGCGCACCGCGCATCACGAAGGACGGCGTTTCCGTCGCCAAGGAAATCGAACTGGAAGACAAGTTCGAGAACATGGGCGCCCAGATGGTCCGCGAAGTCGCTTCGAAGACCAACGACATCGCCGGCGACGGCACCACGACCGCAACCGTTCTCGCCCAGGCGATCGTCCGCGAGGGCCAGAAGGCCGTTGCCGCCGGCATGAACCCGATGGACCTGAAGCGCGGCATCGATCTCGCCGTCGCCGAAGTCGTCAAGGATCTCCAGGCCAAGGCCAAGAAGATCAACACCTCGGAAGAAGTTGCCCAGGTCGGCACGATCTCGGCCAACGGCGACACGCAGGTCGGCAAGGACATTGCCGAAGCCATGCAGCGCGTCGGCAACGAAGGCGTCATCACGGTTGAAGAAGCCAAGACCGCCGAGACCGAACTCGAAGTCGTCGAAGGCATGCAGTTCGACCGCGGCTATCTCTCGCCCTACTTCGTGACCAACCCGGAAAAGATGGTCGCCGACCTCGAAGACGCTTTCATTCTCCTGCACGAGAAGAAGCTCTCGAACCTCCAGGCGATGCTCCCGGTTCTCGAAGCCGTCGTCCAGACCGGCAAGCCGCTCCTCATCATCGCGGAAGACGTCGAAGGCGAAGCGCTTGCAACGCTCGTCGTCAACAAGCTGCGTGGCGGCCTCAAGATCGCTGCCGTCAAGGCTCCGGGCTTCGGCGACCGCCGCAAGGCCATGCTGGAAGACATCGCCATCCTGACGGGCGGCACTGTCATCTCCGAAGACCTCGGCATCAAGCTCGAGTCTGTCACCCTCGACATGCTCGGCCGCGCCAAGAAGGTTTCGATCTCCAAGGAAAACACGACGATCGTCGACGGTGCCGGCCAGAAGACCGACATCGAAGGCCGCGTCGCGCAGATCAAGGCGCAGATCGAAGAAACCTCTTCGGACTACGACCGCGAGAAGCTTCAGGAGCGCCTTGCCAAGCTTGCTGGCGGCGTTGCCGTCATCCGCGTCGGCGGTGCAACGGAAGTGGAAGTCAAGGAACGCAAGGACCGCATCGACGACGCGCTGAACGCAACGCGCGCCGCCGTTCAGGAAGGCATCGTTCCCGGTGGTGGCACGGCCCTGCTGCGCTCCTCCACGAAGATCACCGCCAAGGGCGCCAACGACGACCAGGAAGCCGGCATCAACATCGTTCGCCGCGCCCTGCAGTCGCTGGTTCGCCAGATCGCTGAAAACGCAGGCGACGAAGCCTCCATCGTTGTCGGCAAGATCCTCGACAAGAACGACGACAACTTCGGCTACAACGCCCAGACGTCGGAATATGGCGACATGATCGCCATGGGCATCGTCGACCCGGTCAAGGTCGTGCGCACCGCCCTCCAGAACGCCGCTTCGGTTGCCTCGCTCCTCATCACGACGGAAGCGATGATCGCCGAGCTGCCGAAGAAGGAAGCCCCCGCAATGCCCGGCGGCATGGGCGGCGGCATGGGCGGCATGGACTTCTAATCAGTCCAACGCCTCGCAATACGGAAAGGGCGGCCTTCGGGTCGCCCTTTTTCGTTTGGAGGTGCGGGGTGTGGCGGGGTTGGCGGCGGCTCCGCGTTTGGGGCGTGCAACGTCGGGACGCCGCTTGGCTTCGCCCCCCTCATCTGCCTGCCGGCATCTTCTCCCCGCCGGGGAGAAGAGAGCCAGCGGAGAGCGCCACCATCCCTTCTCCCCTCGGGGAGAAGGTGGCACGAAGGGTCGGATGAGGGGGCGGTCGCGCCACGCCGACGCTCAGGCGGCAACGGGCCCGCTGGCCGGCGGCAGACCTGCCCTTGAACCTGGCATCCTCGGGACGCGGCATGGCTTCGCCCCCCCTCATCTGCCTGCCGGCATCATCTCTCCCCGCCGGGGAGAAGAGACCCGGACGAGAGCACCACAATCCCTTCTCCCCTCGGGGAGAGGGTGCCCCGAAGGATCGGATGAGGGGGCAGTGCCCTGTCTGCGCTCACGCCGCGACGGGACCCTCGGCGAGAGCGGCGGCGTGGATCTGGTCGATCGGCTGGGGGCGGCCGAGCAGGTAGCCCTGGGCCTCGTCGCAGCCTTCCAGGCGCAGGATGTCGAGCTGTGAGACGGTTTCGACGCCCTCCGCCAGAACCGGCACCCTCAGGCTGCTGCCGAGCGCCAGAATGGCGCGCAGGATCGCCTTGGCTTCGGCGCTGTCCTCCACCGCGTTCATGAAGCTGCGATCGAGCTTGATCTTGTCGAAGGGGAAGGAGCGCAGCGTATCGAGCGAGGAATAGCCGGTGCCGAAATCATCAAGCGCGATGGTAACGCCGAGCGCCTTGATCTGCCGCAGCGTTTCCAGCGCCCGCTGCTTGTCGCCGATAATGGTGGTTTCGGTGATCTCCAGCTCCAGCCGGCGGGGGTCGAGGCCGGTTTCGGCAAGCGTTGCACTGACCAGCGCGACGATATCGGCATGGGCAAGCTGGACCGGGGAGAGGTTGACGGCGATCTTGAGGCCGTTGTCCCAGCCGGCGGCCTCGCGGCAGGCTTCCTTCAGCACCCATTCGCCGATCGGCAGGATGGCGCCGCATTCCTCGGCGATCGGGATGAAGCTTGCCGGCGAAACGAAGCCGCGCTCGGGATGGGCCCAGCGCAGCAGCACCTCGTAGCCGGTCGTCTCACCCGTCGCCACCGAGGTCTGCACCTGATAATGCAGCGCGAACTGGCGGCGGGCGACGCCCTGCCAGAGATCGACGGCGAGTACCCGGCGCAGGCGCGCCGCCTCGTCCATCTCCGTCTCGTAGAAGCAGACATTGTCGGTGAGCGCGCCCTTGGCGCGCTGCAGCGCGAGATCGGCATTGTTGACAAGGGTTTCGGCTGTCGCTGCGTCCTGCGGAAAGATGGCGACGCCGAGGCTGCAGCCGATGTTGATCTCGTCTTCACCGCTCATCAGGTGCGTCGTCGTCGCCGCCTTGATGTCGGCCAGAAGGTCTTCCAGCTGGGCCAGCTCTTCAAAGCGCAGCACGACGGCAAATTCGTCACCGCCAAGGCGCGCGACACTCTGGCCGGCCTCTGGCAGGGCGACCAGCCGTTCGGCCAGAGTCTTCAACACGAGGTCACCGCCGGCCGCGCCGTGGATATCGTTCATTTCCTTGAAACCATCGACATCAAGGGCGACGACGGCCACGCGCTCACCGCTGCGCTCGGCCGCAGTGATGGCCTCGTTCAGGGCGTTGCGGAACTGCTCGCGGTTTGGCAGGCCCGTCAGGCCATCATGGCGGGCGAGAAAGGCGATGCGCGCCTCCGACTGAAGACGTTCCGTGATATCCTCGTAGGTGCTGACCCAGCCGCCGCCGGGAATGGCGCGGTACTTGACCGAAACGGACAGGCCCGAGGGCAGCTTGATCAGCACATCGGAGGCGCCCGTGGCCTTCAGCGGGGCCATATGCTCGTGATAGATCTTCTCGGCGAAGGCGGCGATAAGTGCCGGATCGCTTCCCCTCTGGGCACCGATGGCGCACAGAAGCTCGCGGAAGCCCATGCCGACCAACGGCATATCGGGCGTCGCGCCGAAGAGGCGGCGAACGCGCTCGTTGCACAGCACCAGCCGGTCATCGGCATCGAACAGGCAGATGCCCTGCGTGATGTTCTCGACCGCGCTGTCCAGATTTGCCGTCATCCGCGCAAGCTTTTCGGCCTCGGCTTTCTGGCGCGTCTGGTCGCGGGTGATCTTGGCGAAGCCGATATGGCATCCATCCTCGTTGTGGATGGGCTCGATGACCACGTTCGCCCAGAAGGTCGTGCCATCCTTGTGGTAGCGGTAGCCCTCGCGTTCGCAGCCGCCCTTGCTCAGCGCTTCCGCCAGGGTGCGCTCAGGCTCACCATCGGCCTGCTCCTGCGTTGAATAGAAGCACGCGAAACTCCGACCGATGATTTCCGCGGCGGAGTAACCCTTGAGACGCTCGGCACCCGCATTCCAGCTGGTGACGCGACCATCGACATCGAGCATGTAGATGGCGTAATCGGTGACACCGCGGACCAGCACGGACAGCTGGCGTTCGTTTTCGGCACGATCGCGCTGGGTGCGCTTGGCAAAGCCGGCGATGACGATGCCGGCGCACAGCATGGAAACCGCGATGGCGGTGATCATCAATGCCAGAAGGCCGGGCGAGACGAGGGACGTCAGATGTTCGGAGACCGGTCCGTCGCCGACGGTCACCGCACCCATGGCCGTGAAATGCAGCGAAACGATCGCCAGCGTCAGCAGCACCGCCGGCAGAAGGGTGCGCCGCACCGCAGAACGGTGCGTGGTGCGGGTGGCAAAGAGGGCGGCGGCGGAAAACGACAGGGCAAAGACCAGCGAGGCAGCGACGAGCGGCGGATCCCACTCGATGCTGCCGGGAAGTTGGAGCGCGTTCATGCCGACGAAGTGCATGCCCGACACGCCGAGGGCGATGCAGGCGGCGCCCGCCAGCGTCCAGCCTTTACCAGCGCCCTGCGCGCTTGCAAGCACCAGCCCTGCGAAGGTCATCAGCACGGCGATCAGCAGGGAGAGCAGGGTGAGGCCCACCTCGAAGCCCATCACCACGCCCGTATCATAGGCGAGCATCGCAACGAAATGCGTGGACCAGATGCCGTAGCCGGCTGCCCCGGCCGCCACCAGCTGCCAGACGAGACGCCCCCTGCCCTCGGCAGCCGTCGCGCGTTGCAGAAGAACGATCGCGCCGAAGCTCGTCAGGAAGCACAGCGCTGCCGCGAGCAGAACGAGTTTGGGATCGTGATCGACCACAAGGCAGTTCAGGACTTTGATCATGGCCGGACTTCCGCATAGCAAAGACAACGAGAACCAAGGGGTCCCCAGCCTCCGCAATGCATCGGTTCCCTCTAAGCAAGTATGAAACTATGAATATAAATCCAAAAGGGAAGGATCACGTCCCGCAACGTGCTTAACAAAGCGCAAATTTGCGCTGCATGCGGGGCGGATACTGTGACCGAGCCGACCCGCGCCGGAGTGCCGGTGCAGGTGCGATCAGGCGATCAGCGTCTTCAGGTCGATGCCGGTGTCACGGATCGTCTCGATGCTTGGCGAGCGGCCGAGTTCCAGCAGCTTTTTGGCCGTGACATAGGCTTTTGCATCGTTGATCGCATCCACCGCCTTCAGGTGCCCGTCGCGGAAATACCAGACGGAAACACTGCCCTCGCGCTGGCCGGGGCGCAGCACCGTCTCGTCGCCGGCGCGGCCGAGGCCGGCGATCTGCAGCTTGATGTCGAACTGGTCGGACCAGAACCAGGGATGGGGACGATAGGCCGCCGTGCCACCCGCGATGACGGCGGCGACGGCCTCGGCCTGATCGACGGCGTTCTGCACCGATTCCAGCCGGATGCGCGCGCCGTCATAGTCGAAGACGGCAACGTCGCCGGCTGCGAAGATGGCGGGGTCGGCGGTGCGGCCGAAGGCATCGACGACGATGCCGCCGGCCGTTTCGAGGCCCGCCTCCCGGGCGAGCGCATCATTGGCGAGAACGCCGATCCCGGCAATGACGAGGTCGATGTCGAGGCGCGTGCCATCGGTCAGGTGCGCGGCAACCACGCGGCCGTCGCGGCCCTCGAGACGCACCAGCCCGGTGTTTTCGCGGATATCGACACCGCGCGAAAGGTGGACGGCGCGCAGCAGATCGGCGGTGGCGGCTGAGGCGACGCGGTTGAGGATGCGATCGGCCATCTCGATCAGCGTCACCTCCAGCCCCAGGGACCGGGCGACGGCGGCGGCCTCGAGGCCGATATAGCCGCCGCCGACGATCAGCACGCGGCGGCCGGGCTGCATCTCGCCGGCCAGCGCATCGGCATCGGCAAAGTCGCGCAGGACGGTGACGCCGGCAAGATCGCCACCGACCTCGGCCGGCAGGCGGCGCGGCGTGGCGCCGGTCGCCAGCACCAGCGTGCCATAGGCAAGCGTCTCGCCGGTCGAGAGCGTCACGGTGCGGGCCTCGCGATCGATGCCTGTGGCGCGCGTCGACAGGCGGACCTCGACGGCGTTGTCGTCGAACCATTCCTGCGGGCGGAAGAAGAGCCGGTCGAGACTCATCTCGCGCAGCAGATATTTCTTGGAGAGTGGCGGGCGCTGATAGGGCAGCGACGCCTCGGCGGCGAGGATGGTAACGGGCCTTGCGTCCCCGAGGGCCCGGAGCTTTGCGGCGACCGCAAAACCGGCCTGTCCGCCACCCACGATCACGATGTTCCCCGTCATGCCCTCAGCCATTCCCTCGTCCGTCCCCTCATGCGCGGGCGCGCTCGGCCCGGTCTCGTCATCCGTTATGCGTCGCCGTCGCTGGCCGGCAGGCCGCCGATGGCGGGCAGCCAGTCCACGGCCGAGCGGCACCAGATCTGGCCCTTCGGGGTAAGGCTGGCGCGCTGGTCGATGCTACCCCAGCGAATGCCCCAAGTGGCCGCATCCGGCCCCTCCCCCGTGGTGAAGAGCGGTGCGCCACACTCCGGGCAGAAAAGCTGCAGGCGACCCCGCCCGTTGTCCCCCACTTTCCGGTAGCGCTTCGGCTGGCCTGCCGTCAACCGGATCGCATCGGCGGCGGTGATCGCCGTGACGCGAAAGGGCGAGCCGGTGAGGCGCTGGCAATCGGTGCAATGGCAGATGCCGACAGCCTCGGGGTCGATCTCCGCTTCATAGGTGATGGCTTCGCAATGGCAGCGGCCGGTGACGAACATGGGTGTGCTCCTTCCTGATCCCAGGAAACTCCCGCAGGATCGTCACCGGCGCAAGGTTCAGCTCAATCCTTGGCCGGGATCTCCAGGCCGCGCTGCGTGGCCGGGCGGGCAAGGGCGCGATCGACCCAGGCGGTCACATGCGGCAGCTTGTCGTAGCCGAGTACATCGGCGGCCCCATAGAAGCGGCGGGCGCCCTCGACCCAGGGGAAAGTCGCGATGTCGGCGATGGTGTAGTCGTCGCCCATCAGCCATTCGCGACCCTTCAGCCGCTCCTCGAGAATGCCGAGCAGGCGCTTGGATTCGTCGCGGTAGCGTTCCATCGGATAGGAATTGTTGGCGACCTTGTCGGCGGCATATTTGAAGAAGTGGCCGAACTGACCGAGCATGGGGCCGACGCCGCCCATCTGGAACATGACCCAGGCGAGCGTCTCGTAACGCTCCTTGGCATCGGCCGGCAGCAGCTTGCCGGTCTTTTCGGCGAGATAGACGAGGATGGCACCGGATTCGAAAAGGCCGATCGGCTGGCCATCCGGACCATTGGGGTCGATGATGGCGGGGATGCGGCCATTGGGGTTCAGCGACAGGAATTCCGGTGACTTCTGCACATTGGTGCTGATGTCGATGCGGTGTGGTTCATAGGCGAGGCCCATTTCCTCCAGTGCGATCGACACTTTCTGGCCGTTCGGCGTCGGCAGGGAATAGAGCTGGATGATCTCGGGGTTTTTGGCGGGCCATTTGCTGGTGATGGGAAAGGCAGAGAGGTCGGCCATGGCAGGCTCCGGAACAGCGCTGCGGCCAGCCGGATGGCGGGACCGCTCGCGTCTTCAAGGGGAAAGCCGGGCGCAACAGGAGACAGCCGCCCGGCGGCGGGCCTCACCTAGATAGGCCAGCGGACAGGCCATTGTCAGATGGGGAGCGGCGAAAAATCGCCTGTAACGTCAAGCGGCCGCTGCCGTGCCCGTGCTTGCGGCCGGCCAGGTGAGATAGACATAGCCACTGCCCACCGTGCCGAACCAGGCATTGGCGCCGGTGGCGGCGTCGATGTAGCTGCCATCCCGTGACCTCAGGAACGTGCCGTCCTCACCGCGCTTGAGGTGATCCTTCAAGTAGTCGGACCATCCACTGGCGCCGATCTCGCTCGCCGTGCCGGTCTGCTGCTTGTCGGGCGAGAAGGCGGCGACGGCGCGGCCGGTCAGGGGATCGGCAACCGTCAGCGTTCCCGCCTTCAGCGCCTTGGCCATGGCTTGGCCCTGCGCCTTCGTATCCGGCGCATCGGCAAGCGCCACGATGCGGCCGGCAAGGCCCGTCATGAAGGAGGCGGTGGTGATGTCCGTGGAAATGGGCGCGACGGGGGCCGTGACGCTGCCGACAGCCGTGCCGAGCGTGGTGCCGGAGACTTTCTGCGGGCTGAGACCGGTCAGGAGCGCGGAGAGCGACTGGGTGCCGGCCGCCCCGCCGGTGGCGGCGGTGTCGATGCCGTATTCCCGGAGGATGCCGGCCATGGGAGTGGGCAGGCTGCCGGCGGATTCGGCCTCGGTCTCGGTGTCGCGCAGCGCCTTCAGCAGCGCCTGCGATGTTGCGAAACGGACGGTTTCGAGAGCACTGACCATGGTCCGGATCCTTGGCATGGGGGATCGGTGTCCGCGGCTCATCCGGGGCTTGATCGATTGATGGGGACCGGGAGCGCCATCGGGAGGGGCCGCGCAGGGGCAGCCGGATGGCGGAACGGCATGGCCCCGCGTGTAAAGGCAAGGGTGCGCCCGCCGGCTTGCGCCAGGCTTGCGTCGCCGCACGCCCGGGCGATGTCAGACGACGGCGCGCACCCGCTCGACGATCTCGGCGACAACCGGATCGCTGTCGTGCTCCTTGCGCCGGGCCCGCACGAGGCAGGCTTCGGAGCGCAGGATGACGCCGTCGGACAGCACCTTCAGGTGGTTCGCCGTCAGCGTCGAGCCCGTCGAGGTGATATCGACGATGATATCGGCCGAGCCGGAAGCCGGCGCGCCTTCCGTGGCGCCGAGGCTTTCCACGATGCGGTAGAGCTGGATGCCGTGGCGCTGGGAGAAAAACTGCTGCGTCAGCCGCCAGTATTTGGTGGCGACCGTCAGGCGGCGCTGGTGGCGGGCGCGGAAATCGGCGGCGACATCGGCAAGGTCGGCCATCGTGTCCACATCCAGCCAGATTTCCGGCACGGCGACGACGACATCCGCATGGCCGAAGCCGAGGCGGGCGGAAAATTCCACGCGCGCATCCACCTCGGCCAGGCCCTCGCGCACCAGATCCTCGCCGGTGACGCCGAAATCGACGGTACCGGCAGCAATCTCGCGGGCGATCTCCGAGGCCGAGAGGAAGGCGATCTCGATATCCTCGCGCCCGTCGACGCGGCCGCGATAGGAGCGGTCATTGCCGACGGCAACGACCGGCAGGCCGGCGCGGGCAAGGATGGCCGAGCAATCCTCCTTCATGCGTCCCTTGGACGGCAGGCCGATGGTGACGGTCATGCGCGTGCCCTCCCCTCGTTGATGGCGGTCTCGATGCGGTCCAGCCAGAGCGCGAAGCCGACGGCCGGAATGCGGTCGGCCGCGCCGAGCAGCGTCAGCAGCCGATCGAAGCGGCCACCGCCCGCAAGAACGGCGGTTTCGCCCTTCACCGTCACCTCGAAGACAAGGCCGGTGTAATAATCGAGCGGGCGGCCGAAGGCGGCGCGGTAGGTGACGATATCAGGCTCGACGCCGGCATTGCGGATCGCCGCCACGCGCGCATCGAAGCGCGACAAAGCGGGCGCGATGTCGAGGCCGGAGCGCTCGGCGAAGGCAAAGAGCGCCGCCGGGGCATCGGCGAGCGGGACATCGACGCCGAGGAATTCGGTGAGCAGGCCATGGGTGCGGGCATCCAAGCGGATGCTTTCCAGCTCCAGCTTTTCCTTGAGGCGCCGTGCGATTTCGGCCGGGCTGCGGCTGGCATTGGTGGAATAGCCGGTCGCCTGCATGGTCGCGTCGATATGGGCGGCGAGGCTCGCCTCGTCCTCCAGCAGGCCACGGATGGCAAGCTTTTCGAGCTCGGGATTGAAGACCTCGGTCTTTTCCGGGTCCGACAGGGCCTCCAGCAGGCGGGCGAGATGGGCATGGTTGCCGAAGGCATGGATCAGCCGCTTCTGCCAGCCGGCCGGCAGGCCGCAGGCCGCCACCACGGCCTCGAACACGCCCTGATCGCCAAGCGTGACGGCAAGCGGCCGGCCGGGCAGGCGGCGGGCAAGGACGCTGACGGCATCGGCCACGGCACGCGCGTCGGCGCGAGCAACATCGGGATCACCCAGATCCTCGATGCCGGCCTGATAGAACTCGGCCGAACCTTCGCGGCGCTGGCGGAAGACCTCGCCGAGATAGGCATAGCGCTTCGGCGTGCCCGTCGCCGTCTCGATGTGGCGGATGCAGACGGGGATGGTGAATTCCGGGCGCAGGCACAGGCTTTCGCCCGTCTCGCTTTCCGTGAGGAAGATGCGCCGGCGCAGATCCTCGCCCGCCATGTCGAGAAAGGGCGCGGCCGGCTGGATCACGGGCGTATCCACCCGCTCGGCCTTCAGGGCCGCCAGATCTTCGGCGAGCGCGGGGGCGAAGGCAGGCAGGTTGATCAGGGGCATGGGCGGGGTCCGGAACGAAGGGGCATGGCGACAGTCGGCAGATGATGGCGATGATGGAGGGCAAGCCCCCTCATCCGCCCTTCGGGCACCTTCTCCCCGGCGGGGAGAAGAGATGGGGTGCCAGACCGCGCCGCAGCGGCCTTCTCCCCGGCGGGGAGAAGGTGCCGGCAGGCGGATGAGGGGGCTTTCGCGTGATCGCGACGCTCGGCAGCAAACCGCCCATTTTCGACGCTCCACGCAAACGCTGGCGAGGACCCACTGCGGCCGCGCCCAGCCGATCTCCCCCCTTGCGGGGGAGATGTCCGGCAGGACAGAGGAAGGCAGGCCACAATCGAAAGCACGGGAAATCCTTACCCCTGCCGGGCGCGATCCTCGGCCTGGGCGGCGAGGATTTCGGCGACCTTGGCGACGAGGTCGTCCTCGGGCACGACGATCTGGGCGACGCGGGCCTCGCGCCATTCGGTGTTGTCGGTAATCTCGCCGGAGAGGCGCTTGCCCTCGATGAGGTCCTTGATCTGCACCACCGGCATCGGATTGCCGTCGCCATCCGTTCTCTCACGCTCGTCACCACCTTGGATGATCGCGATAGGGCAACCACGACGATCCGCGTATTTAAGCTGATCCCCAAAATTCTTTTTATTGCCCTGATACATCTCGGCGCGGATACCCGCGTTGCGGAGGGTCTGCGTGAAACGCTGGTAACGGCCCATCGCCTCGACATTGCGGTCCATGACGCAAACGAGCACGGGGGCGACGACCTCGTCGGCGCCGAGCTTGCCGAGGTTCTTCAGCGCGGTCATCAGGCGCGAGACGCCAATGGAGAAGCCGGTGGCCGGCACAGGCTGCCCCATGAAGCGCGACACGAGCCCGTCATAACGCCCACCGCCGCCGACCGAGCCGAATACGACCTTCTCGCCCTTCTCGTTGGTGACGGCGAAGGTGAGCTCGGCTTCGAAGACGGGGCCGGTGTAGTATTCGAGGCCGCGGACGACGGAGGGGTCGAACTTAATGCGCCTCGAGCCGTAACCTGCTGAGGCAATCATGCTGAACATGCTATTTAATTCGTCAATGATAGCTTGCGACGATGAACCACCAAGGACGCCCGTGAGGGCATGAATTGTTCTGAGATTGGAGTAGTAAAACGTATCGCTACTACCAAAGCCATGAGACGCCTGCTCTTCGTCTCCAGCGACAAGGGTAGCTTCGTCGTTCATCGTTGCGAAGCTGGAACCAGATTGGGCGACAAGGTACGAGACGATTATGCCGATCTGATCGTCGACAAGACCGGCCCCCTTTGTAAAATCCCCACTTTCATCCTTGCGACCGGCTCCGAGTAGAAGCTTGACGCCTTCAACACCGAATTTGTCGAACTTGTCCATTGCGCGAAGGACGGCAAGTTTCTGCGCATCTTCAAAGACACGGGCAGTTTCAAGAACGCCGTCCAGCACCTTCCGGCTATTCACCCGGATCACATAATCCCCGCGCTTGATGCCAAGCGCTTCCATCGTGTCGGCCATCATCATGCACATTTCGGCATCGGCCTGCACGCCGGCTGCGCCGACCGTGTCGGCGTCGAACTGCATGAACTGGCGGAAGCGGCCGGGGCCCGGCTTTTCGTTGCGGAAGACGTAGCCGGCGCGGTAGGTGCGGTAGGGAAGCTGGATTTCCTGGAAGTTTTCCGCGACATGGCGGGCGAGCGGCGCTGTGAGGTCGTAGCGCAGGCTCATCCACTGCTCGTCGTCGTCCTTCAGCGAGAAGACGCCCTCGTTGGGGCGGTCGCTGTCGGGCAGGAACTTGCCGAGCGCATCGGTATATTCGAAGAGCGGCGTTTCGACGGGATCGAAGCCATAGCGCTCATAAACCTCCCGGATCTTCGCGGTCATCTCGTTGACGGCGCGGATATCGGCCGCCTCGCGATCGACGAAACCGCGCGGCAGTCGGGCCTTGAGCTTCTGGGTCTTCTTCTTGTCGGACATTGTCGGCCGAACCTTTTAAAAATCAGGAGGAAAGTGCCGGCTTCCTAGCGGATTGCGCGCCGGGCGACAAGGCTGATGGGCGGGCGGAGGGCCGGCGTCCCTTGCGTTTCGGGCTACGCCTTCAAGAGAGGGCCTCTCAGGCCGGACGGCCGAGTTCGTCCCAGGAATAGAGGACGACGCCCTCCTGCTTGGTGGCGAGCGATTTCGGCATCAGCGTCGAATGGCTCTCGCAGCGCACCTCGCCAATATAGCCGGCATGCAGCGTGATGCGCTTCAGCTGCACCATGCCGGCCGGCAGGAAGGTGTTGGTCATGGCGGTGCCACCGAAGAATTCGGCGGAGGCGATCTCGTGGCGGCGCAGCGCGGACCACACCGCCCGGTCCTCCACCATCATGGCATAGGAGCCGGCGAGATAGCGGCGGATGGGCTCGCCGACGAGGGATCGCAGTTGCGGCGTTTCCAGCAGTTCGCGCCGCGAGCCGACGAGGTAGCGGATGTCCTCGCCCTCCCACAGGTTGCGGCTCTCGCGCGAGCGGGCGACATTGCGCACCAGGGTTGCCGCATCATGGCTGTCGGCCCGGCGCATGAAATCGATGATGGCGCCGATGGCACGCAGATCCGGCCGCGCCACGCCGCGCTCCCAGCGCGAAATGGTTGGCAGGGAAACGCCGAGCTTCCAGGCGATATCGGACTGCGACAGCCCCATTTTCAGCCGGTAGGATCTCAGATGCGCGACGAGATCCGTGACGGCCGAGGAGAGCGAGGTTGCGGAGGAGACGATTTCTTCCGGTTGCATTTTCTTGAATATTACATATCCTGAGTTTATTGAACGATCAATGTACCGGGTTTCGATCGCGATTCCAGTCC
The DNA here is from genome assembly GCF_900155885.1 of Rhizobium sp. RU20A. Lineage (GTDB taxonomy): Bacteria > Pseudomonadota > Alphaproteobacteria > Rhizobiales > Rhizobiaceae > RU20A. The sequence goes on along the minus strand of NZ_FTMB01000006.1, from coordinate 45,386 downwards.
TTTAAAATCGCATATATACATTGGCCCATGCATCCGACCGTTCTGCCGAAAGGCGCCCAGCGGATTACCGGCCACGTTTCGGGGTTTTCGCGTGAGCAGAATGTCAGGGGCACCATTCGCCAGCGGGCGCCAGGGGGACGGCCATGCAGACAGCGTGGCCCGCAACGGCAGTGATGCACCGCTGGTTGGCCTTGCCGCTGCGGGCCAGGCCGTCGACCTCGACTGGCTGGCGGTGCTCGCCGGTCAGACCCGGGCGTCGTTTTCCTGTGACCTGACCAGCGGCGCCTATACGCTCTCCGATGCGGCTGCGGCCTTGCACGGGCTGCAACCCGATACGCGCGGCATCATGGACATCGTCAACGCCTATGCGCACGACACGCGCGACGGCGTGCTGGCAACGCTGGAACGCGCCACGGGCAAGCCGATGATGTTCGGCTACCGCGCGCGGCGGGCCGATGGCGAGACGGCGACGGCCATTGCCTGCGTCGGTCGGTCCCTTGCCGATGCCGGCGGGCGAATGTGCCTGCTGCGCGGCTACTTCCTGAGTGGAGAAAGCCTGCCCGACGAACGCGGCCCGGACGGCGATGGCAGCGAGGCGGATCGTCCCCGCGCCTGAAAGGGCGTCACTGCGGGGTTTTGCCGGCTTTTCGGACATCCATGCCTTGCGGGCGCGCACCATTCCCCTCATCACTGGCCCCCTGCCCCCTGCCCCCTGCCCCCTGCCCCTCGTCACCTCGTTCCCCCTCCCTCTTGTCAGCGCTTCCTGCCCACGCCATGTTCGTGACATGCGCGTCATCGCCCTCATCCTGATGATGATCTCCAGCCTCGGCCTTGCCGGCACGCCCGCGCATGCCGGGGCCATGGCGCTTGCCGGCTGCGGCATGGCCATGGCGACGCCCCGTGCCCACGGGCCCGTGCCGAACCATGCCAGCCACCACAGCGCCGATGCCGGGGACGTGCATGCCGGGGCAATGCATCACGGCGACAGGGCAACGGACATCCGGTCACCGGGCCGCGGTGACGCAGACCAATCCCAGCGGCCGTCGCATGATGCATCTTTTCCCTGCGGCGCCTGTCTCGGGCTGGCGGCGCGCAGCACCGTGCTGCGGCAGGCAACCGAAAATGCCGAAAGCCTTTCGCCCCTCATCGTGTCGCGGCTTTCCGGCCAGTTGCCGGCCGTTCCGCTGCAACCACCCCGACGCAGGGCCTGAGCGACCGATCGACTTCCCCACACACCATCCGGTCGCCGGCCGGAACACCGCGCTATCCCATCGACGGGGCGCGAGACGTGCCGTGCGCCACAGAACCACAGACTGGAACAGGACAATGACCCATCAAACACGCTCGACGCATTCGGTCCGCAGCTTTCTTGCCGCCTGCCTTCTCGGCGGATCGCTGACGCTTCTTCCAATGTCCGCCTTTGCCGAAGACAGCCATGCGGGGCACGGCGCCATGCAGCACGATATGGCCGCCACCGGGCCGGGGGCCGATGCGCCCTCCAGCAAGGCCTTTCAGGAGGGCAATCAGCGGATGCACCGCGACATGGCGATCGACTTTACCGGCAATGCGGACGTTGATTTCGTGCGCGGCATGATCGCCCACCATCAGGGCGCCATCGACATGGCCAAGGTGGAGCTGGAATACGGTACCGACCCGGACATTCGCAAGCTCGCCGAGGACATCATCGCGGCGCAGGAGGCGGAGATCCGCCAGATGCGGGACTGGCTCGCCAAGAACGGCGGCTAAAGCTGCACGCGTGAGGCGTGTCTCGCAAACGCAGTGTTCCGGACGGCCGCCAGCCTTCCGGAATGCCAAAACACCGATGAAGAAAGGGTCATTCCGGAAGGCCGTCAGCCTTCCGGAATGCCAAAACACCGGGGAAGGAAAGGTCATTCCGGAAGGCCGCCAGCCTTCCGGAATGACCGGGACGACATCTCGCAAAGACCAGAGCTCAGCGCGGGGCGCCGATTTCGACCGGCAACCCCGGGTCCGCCACGACCAAGCCCGTGGCCTTGCGATGTGCGTCAGAAGGAGCGCGCGCGATTGGAATAGGCGGAATTGTCCACCGAAGCCTCGATGAGTGTCGCGGCGATGGCGCGCGCCAGCCGCAGGCTGCTTTCATGCAAATCGTTCCGGCTGCTGCCGCGCGCGGCCCGAACAAGGGTCATGCCCTCGCGCTCGACAATCTCGCGCGCCTTGAAGCAGGCCCAATCTTCCGTCGTAAACTGTGACGTCATGTCATCTCTCCAATCATGCCGATTCATTCAGCACATAGCGGCGCCCGCCGACACGAGCACTGACGGGATGTTCAACGCGAGACTGTATGGTGATTTGCCGCTGAGTCAGAAGCTAGCTGATTTTCGCGCGTTTGAAATCCCTAAAATGCCGGAGCAAGGGTGCCAAAGCGAAAAAACGAACTTTCGGTCAGCTTCAGGCAAGCCTCGCGTTAAACCCCGCTTACGGACGGCGCAGAAGCGCGCGCTTGCGCTCGACTTCGCCCCTCAAGGCACAGCCTTCGAGGTGGTCATTGACGAGGCCCATGGCCTGCATGAAGGCGTAGACAGTGGTGGGGCCGACAAAGGTCCAGCCGCGCTTCTTGAGGTCCTTGGAGATTTTCGTCGAGACGACCGTCGTGGGATTGGCCCGGATATGCGCGAGGTCGACGATATCAGGCCGCTCCTGCGGCTGCGGCTCGTGGGACCAGAAGTAACGGGCGAGCGAGCCGAACTCGGCCTGCATCTCCAGCGCGCGGCGGGCATTGTTGATGGTGGAGACGATCTTGCCGCGATGGCGCACGATGCCGGGATCGGCAACGAGCCGCTCCACATCCGCGGCACCGAAGGCCGCGACGACCGGGATGTCGAAGCCGGCAAAGCCAGCGCGGAAGGCCTCGCGCTTCCGGAGGATCGTCAGCCAGGAGAGACCGGACTGGAACCCTTCCAGGCAGATCTTCTCGAAGAGGCGCGTATCGTCCGTGACGGGATGGCCCCATTCGGCGTCGTGGTAGCGGCGATAGTCGGCAAGCCCGCCGTGCCAGGCGCAGGTCACCACGCCGTCCTCTCCCCTCATCAATCCCTCGGCGATCATCATGGGTCCTTTCGATTCACCTTGTGGAAACCATGGTCCTATACCGGGCGATAACCCTACCGAAAGCTTTAACGGGTCGTTCGGTTTTTCGAGGCCGGCCGTTTACCTTTCGCTTGCGCGCGCCTGCCACGATCGCACCATTCCTTGGCCCAGCCGGCCAGATCCTTCGGCGAAAGGTTTTCAGCGTGCGCCCGATCTTCAAGCCCTCCTCCATCCTCCACAGCCGTCTTGCCCGCCGCTTTCCCGCGCTTGCGGGACTGGCCCTCGCCTTGTCGCTTGCCCCGCTGTCCGGCGGCGTGGCGAGCGCCAACGACCGCTATGCCAACCGGCCGCCGGTGATCGTCAGTCCCGACCTCGCCGCCCCGTGGCTGCTGCAGCTTGGCGTGCAGGATGGGCAGGTGCGACCCGTCTATCGCGAGCGCCAGCGCGCCGCCACCCGTTACCAGACGCGGCAATACCAGCAGGGGCAATATCAGCAAGGCCAATATCAGCAAGGCCAGTACCGGCAGGGCCAGTATCAGCAGCGGCGCGGGCAGCCCATGGACGCCTTGCCGGGCGTTGCCGTGCGACGCATCGACCGGGCCGGCGTCGCGCTGGGCGGCCAGACGGTGCGCCAGCCTTCCTACGGACAGCCGCGGGCCGGCCAGCAGATGGATCCGCAGCAGGTGGCAGCCATCACCCGGGCCGAGGATCCGGCACGCCGCGCCCTGGACCCGAAATTCCTGCCGCAGACAGTGGCCTATGAAACGGCCGAAAAGCCCGGCACGATCGTCATCGACACCAACAACCGCTTCCTCTACCTTGTTGAAGGCAATGGCGAGGCGCGCCGCTATGGCGTCGGCGTCGGCAAGCCCGGTTTCGAATGGGCCGGCGCCCACAAGGTGACCCGCAAGGCCGAATGGCCGGACTGGCATCCGCCGCAGGAAATGATCGCGCGCGAGGCCGCCAAGGGCCATTTCCTGCCGGCCCGCATGGAAGGCGGCCCGCAGAACCCGCTCGGCGCGCGCGCCCTCTATCTCGGCTCAACCCTCTACCGCATCCACGGCACCAATGCGCCGTGGACGATCGGCTACGCGGTCTCTTCGGGCTGCATCCGCATGCGCAACGAGGATGTGACCGACCTCTACGAGCGCGTCAATGTCGGCGCCCGCGTCATCGTGCAATAACCCCAGGAACCGCGGGCGGGCGGCCAAGCAGCCAGGATGCGCCTTGTCCGTGGCGGACGGCTCTTGTCATCGCAAGCCGTTGCGGTAGCCTGTGTGCGGCGGAAACCGGGCGAGGACAGCGGAAACACAAGGACGGGAGCGCATGGGCAAAGGCATCCATGCGGGAGAAGGGAACAATCGCATGACGAAGACGAGCGTGACGGGGGCGGCCAAGGCAGCCGCCCTTGTGCTGGCGCTGGCGGTGACGGGCGCAACGGGCGCCACCGCACAGCCGATGATGGAGCGGCCGGCCGGCGTTTCGGCGGAACGGGACGTGATCCGTATCGCCAACAAGAAGATGCCGGATCGCAAATATGCCCGCACCCGGGTGCGGCTGGCGACGGACGAGCCGGTGGGCACCATCATCGTCGATACCAACAACAAGTTTCTCTATCTGGTCGATGGCACGAACCGCGCCACCCGCTACGGCATCGGCGTTGGCCGCGAGGGTTTCGGCTGGTCCGGCGTCGTGACGGTGGGGCGCAAGGCCGAATGGCCGGGATGGACGCCGCCGCCGGAAATGCGCGCCCGTGAGGCCCGCAAAGGCCATATCCTGCCCGCCTACCAGCCCGGCGGCGAAGACAATCCGCTGGGCGCGCGGGCGCTCTACCTGCACAACAAGCGCGGCCACGACACGGCGTTTCGCATCCACGGCACCAACCAGCCCTGGTCGATCGGCCAGAACATGTCGTCCGGCTGCATCCGCATGATGAACAAGGATGTCACGGACCTCTATGCCCGCGTGCCCGTCGGCTCGAAGGTCATCGTCGTCGGTCCTGGCAACCGCCAGGGCAAGGTCAGCTTCGACGACCGCGGCGTCGATTTCTTCCGGCAGCTGTTCGGGGGATGAAGCCGACGCGTTCGACGTGCGGCCTGGTGGCTTGCACTGCGTCGTGCGCGTCATCAATAACCTGCCCAAAGGTCACCCCACCCCGGCGCAAGCGCCGACCCGCCCCCTCAAGGGGCGTGTGGGAGGATGCCGCGGCCTCCGAGACCCTACCTCCCCTTGAGGGGGAGGTCGCTGCGAAGCAGCGGGTGGGGTGCCGCTCCGGGTAGGGCGTTTGCCGGCGCCCACCCTGTCACAAATCGATTGCACGCGACTGATACGCATCGGTGATCATCCCCGTTCCGGATCGATCTCATGCGCGCCATCGCCCTTTCCGCCGCTTTCCTCGCCACGAGCATGGTCACCGTCTCCCCCGCCCACGCGGAAGATGTGCAGCTTTCCGTCTACGGCGGCTACCAGACGGCGCCGCATAGCGGGGTGACGACCAGCGACGGGACGCATTTCACCGCCGGCTGGGACGGCAAGTCCTTCGCCAATCCGCCCTATTATGGCGCGCGCGCCACCTGGTGGCTCGGCTCCTTCGGCGAACCGGACGTTGGCCTGTCGATCGATTTTACCCATGCCAAGGTCTATGCGGGCGGCGACACCTTCGCCAAGACGCCGGGCTGGACGCATTTCGAATTCACCGACGGGCTGAACCTCCTGACGCTCAACGCGCTCTACCGCTTCACCGAGCCGGGCCGCGCCTGGACGCCCTATGTCGGCCTCGGCGCCGGCATCAACATTCCGCATGTGGAAGTCACCCGCCCCTCCGGCCGCACCTTCGGTTACCAGGTGGGCGGCGCCACGCTGCAGGCCCAGGCCGGCGTCACCTACGCCATCACCGACAACTGGTCCGTTTTCACCGAGTACAAGGGCAATTACTCCTGGGTGAATGTCGACATCGACAGCGGGGCCAAGCTGAAGACCAACATTCTGACCAATGCGGTGAATGTGGGCGTGTCCTATCATTTCTGATGGGGTGATGGCGCGAGCGCGTGTTTGTGACGCGAGTGCCGGCATAGGTTCGGTGGTCGTGCGCGTATTGCCGGGAGATTTGTTTGACGCCAGACGCGCCCTCATACCGCTATCCTCGCGGATGACGCGTTCCCGCATTCCGCTCTCATGCCTCACACTCTGAAGTCATCCTCAGCCTTGAGCCGAGGATCAACAGCCACGCCCGTAAGCGCTTTAAAAGGTGATCCTCGGGTCAAGCCCGAGGATGACGGCGGGTGGGGCAACGGACAAGCGTTAAAGCCCGCCCGAGACTGCTTTTGCCAGCAGCATTGATGACGCGACGACCCCACGCCGCGCGCACGTACGCCACTGCCCCTACCCTCGCCCCGCCAGCGCAGGCGGCTTCGGGCCGCCATAGGCCCAGTCGAGCAGTTCCACCGTGTGAAGGATCGGCACCGCCGTGCCGGTTGCGATCTGGGTGATGCAGCCGATGTTGCCGGTGGCGATGACGTCGGGCTTGGTGGCTTCGAGGTTTTTCACCTTGCGGGCCTTCAGCCTGTCGGAAATCTCGGACTGAAGGATGTTGTAGGTGCCGGCCGAGCCGCAGCACAGGTGCCCTTCGGCAGGATCGCGCACCGTGAAGCCCGCCGCCTTCAGCAGCAGTTTCGGCGCCATGGTGATCTTCTGGCCATGCTGCATGGAGCAGGCGGAATGATAGGTCACCGTCAGCTTGCGGGGCTCCTGACGGGGCAGGTCGAGCGTCGCGAGATATTCGGTGATGTCCTTCGCAAGCGCGGAGATGCGGGCGGCTTTTTCCGCATAGGCGGGGTCGAGCCGCAGCATGTGGCCGTAGTCCTTGATCGTCGTGCCGCAGCCCGACGCGGTGATGAGGATGGCGTCGAGCCCGCCACGCTCGATCTCGCGGGTCCAGACGTCGACATTGCGCCGGGCGCTTGCAAGCGCTTCCTCTTCGCGGCCCATGTGGTGGACGAGCGAGCCGCAGCAGCCCTCGCCCTCGGGAATGACGACCTCGATGCCGAGGCGGGCGAGCAGGCGCAGCGTCGCCTCGTTGATCTCCGGCTTCAGCACAGGCTGGGCGCAGCCGGAGAGAATGGCGACACGGCCGCGCTTTTCAGCCGTGGCCGGGCGCGTGCCGGCACGGGCCGAATCGGACGGGGCCGGCACGCTGGCGGGCGCGAGATCCAGCATGTTGCCGAGCGGACGGGTGACGGGAAAACGCTTGAAGAGAGCGGCGAAGGGGCGCGCAAGCCCGGCTGCCTTGAGCGCCAGCCGGAAGCGGGCCGGATGTGGCAGCACGAAAGCGAGCAGCGCGCGCGTCAGGCGATCCGGCAGCGGCCGGGTATAGGTCTTCTCGATATGGACGCGAGCGTGATCGACGAGGTGCATGTAGTCGACGCCGGAGGGACAGGTGGTGGTGCAGGAGAGGCAAGAGAGGCACCGGTCGATATGCGTTACCGTCTCCTTGTCGGCGGGCCGGCCGTTTTCCAGCATGTCCTTGATGAGATAGATGCGCCCGCGCGGACTGTCGAGCTCGTCACCGAGCGTCACATAGGTCGGACAGGTGGCCGTGCAGAAGCCGCAATGCACGCAGCGCCGCAGGATCTTTTCGGATTCGGCCACATGCGGATCAGCGAGCTGCGCGGGGGAAAAATTGGTCTGCATCAGGCAGCCTTTCCGGAAAAGATGCCCGCCGGATCGATCGACGCGCGGATGCGGGCGGTCAGGGCTTCGACGGCGGGGGAGACGGGAGGTTCGGCGGGCGTTGCCGCAAGCGACGCAGCATCGGCGCGGACAAGCGTGGCGTGGGCGGTGCCGGGGAGTTTTTCGGCGTAGCCGCGCACCAGCGCGGCTTCCGGCCCGGCTTCCATCCGCATCCAGACGAGGCCGCCCTGCCAGTCGTAGAAGCAGTCGATGCCGGCTTGCAGGCGCAGCGCAGCGATGAGGCGCTGGCCTTCCATGGGAGCGGCGGAGACGCGCCAGAGGGCGCGCGTCGTGCCGTCCGCATAGGGTCTGGCGTCGCGGATCTCGTGCCAGAGCGCGATGGTCTCGTCGCGGTCGAGGCGGGTGACGGGGGCGAAGGGCGCCATGGCGGCGGTCAGCTTTTGAAGGCGCACCACGACGGAGGCGGCAAGGCCTTCGAGGCGCAGCACGGTGGCGGCGCCTTCGGGCAGGTGTCCGCCTAGGAAGCGGCTGCGCACGCTTTCGGGAAGGTGCGCTGCGCCGGAGACTTCGACCGGCAGGCTCATGGCGACCGCCATGGCGCGGGCAGCGGCTTCGTCGTCGAGGCCTGACAGCACGATGGTGGCGGCGGTTTCCGGCACGGGCAGCAGGCGGAAGGTGAGTTCGCTCATCAGCGCCAGCGTGCCGCGCGAGCCGGCCATGAGCTTGACGAGGTCGAGGCCGGTGACGTTCTTCATGACGCGCCCGCCGGATTTCACCGCCTCGCCGCTGCCGTTGACGAAGCGCACGCCGAGCAGGCTGTCACGCGCCGCGCCCGCCACGAAGCGGCGCGGACCGGAGGCATTGGTGGCGAAAACGCCGCCGATGGTCGGCTCGCCCGTGGCGCCGAGAACGGGGCGCAGGTCATGGGGCTCGAAGGCGAGCATCTGGCGATGCGCGGCAAGAGCCGCCTCGATGTCGGCCAAGGGGGTGCCGGCGCGCGCGGTCATCGTCATCTCCGCCGACTCGTAGGCCGTGATGCCTGTGAGGCCTGACGTTGACAGGATGGTGGCGCCCTCGCCCAGTGCCTTCAGGCTGCGGGTGCCGCCGCCGCGAATGGCGAGCGGCCGGCTGTCGGCGGCCGCGGCGCGGATCATCTCGGCGGCTTCGGCCTCGCTCGTGGGAGTCAGCATATCGGGCATGGAAAGATCCGGGGTTCGGGCCGCAGCCGGGCGGCGTCAAAGGGGAAAGGGGGTCGCGAAGATGCCCGTCAGGAGGCCGTCGCGACACGGGGCGGATCGGCGGGCCTTGCGGCGGCAGACGGGGGCCTTCCGTCGAGCGGGAAGACCTTGGAGGGGTTCATGATCCAGTCCGGGTCGAAGGCGGCGCGCACGGCCATCTGCTGATTGAGATCGACCTCCGCGAACTGGTGGCGCATCAGGTCGCGCTTTTCGATGCCGACGCCGTGCTCGCCGGTCAGACAGCCGCCGGCATCGACGCAGAGCTTGAGGATATCGTTGCCGGCCGCTTCGGCCTTCGCAGCATCCTCGGGATCGTTGGCGTTGAAGAGGATGAGCGGGTGCATGTTGCCGTCGCCGGCGTGGAAGACGTTGGCGACGCGCAGGCCGTAGCCGGCGATGATCTCGGCGGTCTTTTCGAGCACGTAGGGCAGCTTGCCGAGCGGCACGGTGCCGTCCATGCAGATATAGTCGGAGATGCGGCCCGTGGCGCCGAAGGCGGATTTGCGGCCCTTCCAGATGAGCGCCGCTTCCGTCGCCGACTGGCATTCGCGGATGGTGGAGACGCCGTGGCGGCGGGCGATCTCGATGATGGCGGCGAGCATGGCGTCCATCTCGGCCTCGGAGCCCTCAACCTCGACGATCAGCAGCGCCTCGACATCGAGCGGATAGCCGGCCTTCGCGAAGGCCTCGCAGATCTCGATGGCCGGCTTGTCCATGAATTCGATGGCGACGGGGATGATGCCGGTGCCGATCACCTCGGCGACGCAGGCACCGGCTTCCACCGACGAGGGGAAGCCGAAGAGCACGGGCCGGGCGCCTTCGGGCTTGGCGACGAGGCGCACGGTTGCTTCCGTCACAATGCCGAGCTGGCCTTCGGAGCCGCAGACGAGACCGAGAATGTCGAGGCCCGCCGCATCGAGCGCCTTGCCGCCGAGCTCGATGACGGTGCCGTCGAAGAGCACCATCTTCACGCCCAGCAGGTTGTTGGTGGTGACGCCGTATTTCAGGCAGTGGGCGCCGCCGGAGTTCATGCCGATATTACCGCCGATCGTGCAGGCGAGCTGCGAGCTGGGGTCCGGGGCATAGAAGAAGCCGTCGGCCGAGACGGCCTCGGAAATCGAGAGATTGGTGACGCCGGCCTGCACGGTGGCGGTGCGGTTCGGCAGGTCCACTTCCAGAATGCGGTTGAGCTTGGAAAGGCCGATGACGACGGCATCTTCCTGCGGGATGGCGCCGCCGGAGAGCGATGTGCCGGCCCCGCGTGGCACGACGGGAATGCCGTAGCGGCTGCAATATTTGAGGAGCGCCGAAACCTGCGCCGTCGTCTCCGGCAGGGCGACGGCGAGCGGCAGGCGGCGGTAGGAGACGAAGGCGTCCGTTTCGAAGGGCACGAGGCCGCGCTCGTCGCTGATCAGGCAGCCCTTGGGCAGGAGATCGGCGAGATCGGCGACGATGACGGCGCGGCGATCCATGACGGTGCGGCGCGGTTCGAGAAAGGCGATCGGCTGGTGCATGGTTGTCCTCCCTGAAACCGCCATCCTCGGCAGCGGACCGTGAACGCCGAGCCTAGCGGATGTGGATGGCGCGGTCACTGGTCATTTTTCTTTACCAGTTCGATCGCGCCTTTGCCACTGCACGAAAGTCGGCAAAAATGCTAAGAACTTTCGCCGGCATGGAACAAATGGAGCGGGAATGACGCATCTCGAAGACCTCGACATTTTCGCCCGCGTCGTTTCCACCGGCTCCATGTCGGCGGCGGGGCGGGCGCTCGGGCTTTCGCCGGCTGTCATCTCCAAGCGCATCAAGCGGCTGGAAGATCGGCTGGGGACACGACTGTTGCAGCGCACGACGCGGCAGATTTCGCTGACGGAGGCGGGCGAAGGTTTTCACGAGCGCATCCGCTCGGTGCTGGGGGCCATCGAGGAGGCGGAGGCCTTCGTCTCGGGACGTTCGGGACAGGCGCAGGGCACACTGAAGATCTCGGCGCCGACCTCCTTCGGCCGCCAGCACATCGCGCCGCACCTCTTGCCCTTCATGCAGGCGCATCCGGAGCTGACGATCAACCTGATGCTCTCGGACGATTTCACCGACATCGTCGCTGGCGGCTTCGATCTGGCCGTGCGCATCGGCGATCTCTCCGATTCGAGCCTTGTCGCCAGACGGCTGGCGCCGGTGCGGCGCCTGCTCTGCGCGGCACCGGCCTATTTGGAAACGCATGGCATGCCGGCAACGATCGAGGATCTTGCCCGCCACATCCTGCTGCCGGCCCACAACCACGATGCGTGGAAGCTGGAGGGACCGGAGGGCGCGATCACCTACCGGCCTGAGGGGCCGCTGATCACCAACTCCTCCGAGGTGATCCGCGAGGCGGTGATTGCCGGGCTCGGCATCGCGCTGCGCTCCACCTGGGATATCGGACGGGAGCTCAAGGAAGGCCGGCTGGTGCAGGTGCTGCCGGCCTATGAAGGGCCGAAGACGCTGGCGTTGTCGGCGGTCTATCCGAGCCGGCAGTTCCTGCCGGTGAAGGTGCGGCTCTTCATCGATTATCTCGCCGGGCTCTATGGTCCCGTGCCCTATTGGGAAGGATAACGCCTGCCCTCACCTCAGGCGTCGCCATGTTCCTTGTCTTCCTCGGCATGGCGGTTGCGGATGCGGCGGACGGTGACCCAGACGCCGATGACGGCGATCGGCACGAAAGCCCCGGTCAGCACGCCGGGATCGACGGGCACGAGATCGTGTCCGATCGCCTTGGCGAGATAGCCAAAGAGGCCGACGACGTAATAGGAGATGGCGGCGACCGACAGGCCTTCAACGGTCTGCTGCAGGCGCAGTTGCAGCCGGGCGCGGCGATCCATGGACGAGAGCAGCGTCGCATTCTGTCGCTCCAGTTCCACATCCACCCAGCTTCTGAGCAGCGCGGTGGCGCGCGCAAGCTTGCGCGAGAGGTTGGCCTGCTGCTCCTCGATGGACTGGCAGGTGCGCATGGCGGGTGCGAGGCGCCGCTCGAGGAAGGTGCCGAGCGTCTCGTAGCCGGGCACGCCCGTTTCGCCGAGCGCGCGGATGCGCTCCTGCACGATGCCGTAATAGGCGCGGCTGGCGCCGAAGCGGTAGAGGCTGAGGGCGGCACCCGCCTCCAGTTCGGCAGCCAGACGGGTGATTTCGGAGAGCTGGCGATCTGCCGTCTCGCGCACGCCGCCCTTCATGTGCTGGGTGATGGCCGTCAGCCCGTTTTCGATGCGGCGCACATCCGGCCACAGGGACTGGGCCAGCGGCAGACCCATCATGGCGAGCGTGCGGTAGGTTTCAATATCGAGGAGCCGCTGGACCAGCGCACCGCGCCCGGCTTCCGTCAGGGAACGGTCGATGACGAGGATCTGCGTCATGCCGTCGCCGTTCTGGCGAAAGTCGGTGACGACGAGGGCCTGGCCGTTCTTCGCCTCGCTGAAACAGAGGCTCGTCTGGTCGAAATCCGCGATGGCCGCGCGGGTTTCCTCGGTATCCGGGCGCACTTCGAGGCGGATGGCGGAGATCAGCGTTCCCGGTGGCGGAAAGCTGTCGCCGAAGGGATGCTGGGTGACCTCGGCACCGAACCGTTCCGGCACCGGGCCATCCCAGAAATAAGTGGAGAATTCCGTGTGGCGTTCCCAGCGCAGCGTGCCGGGCCCCCAGGCCATGGCGTGGTGGTTTGCCTCCCGCGCCGGGGGCGAGACACCGCGCGAGCGCGACAGTTCCGACATCACGGCCTGATCGACCGAGGAGCCGCCCTCCGTCAGGAAGGCGAGCTGCAGGATGACGCGGGGCGAGCCGACGAGCACATAGGGCCGCGAATGGATTTCGCCGAGCGCCTGGGCCCGCGCCGTGGCGGGCGGAAATTCGAACATGCGACGTGCCATGATAGTCTCCCCTGTCCACCGCCCATCGTTATCAAGCCTTTGGCAAAATGCAAAAGCATCCCTCGACCGAAAGCAAGACAAAGCACCGCATCAGGACCGCATCGATCCGCTGACCCGCCGCGCAATGCTTGCGGGACGCAAGGCGGCTGTGCCATCACTCGGCGGCCCTGCGGCCCTCGCCTCACCGGCGCTTTGGAGGAGACGCCTTGAGCGAGACGACGAATGCCGACCTTTATGCACCCATACCCCATGCGCGCACCGCCGACGAAGTGGTGGCCCGCATCGAGCGACTTATCCTCGACGGCGTGCTGCGGGACGGCGACCGGCTGCCGGGCGAGCGGGATCTGGCACGACGGCTCGACGTGTCGCGACCGATCCTGCGCGAGGCGCTGAAGGTGCTGGAGACGCGCGGCCTGCTCGTCAGCCAGCATGGTGGCGGCACCTTCGTGGCCGATATCATCGGGCAGGTGTTTTCGCAGCCGCTGATCGATCTCATCTCGCGCCACGGGCAAGCCCGGCAGGACTATCTGGAGTACCGGCGTGCGCTGGAGGGCATGACGGCGGCGCTGGCGGCCGAGCGGGCGACCGCGGATGACCGGGCGCATCTTGCCACCCTCATCGCGCAGATGCGCGCCGCCCATGCCGTTGATGACTACGAGCGCGAGCTCGAAGCGGACATCGCCTTCCACAACGCCATCGGCGAGAGCGCCCACAATATGGTGCTGCTGCACACGATGCGGGCCTGCTACCGACTGCTGTCGGAAGGGATCCTTCTCAACCGGCGCATGGTCTTCGCAGCGCCCGGCGCGCATGACGCATTGCTGTCGCAACATGAGGCTATTCTCGATGGCATTCTTGCCGGCGACCCGGGGCGGGCGCGTCAGGCAGCGGAAGCCCATATCGACTTCATCATCGAGGCAGCGCGCGCCGCCGATCGCGCAGGCGACCGCGCGCGCGTCTCGCAGTTGCGGCGCCTTCATCGGGGAGACGATGCGACTGATTCGAACGGAAAAGCGTAGATAAGGCGCTAAGCGACGATACCATGGCGCAATTACGCTTCTAAAGAACGACACAACCGACGACTACACCAATATTTGTCTATTGAGACGGACGTTTAGGCGCATGGACGCTTCACAGGTCTGGACAGCAGGCGCTTTACACCCGATTTTAGAAGGGCTTTCTAGACTGTCCGGCACGCCTCTTTCTATCGCGTTTCACTTTGCGCTTTCTTCCCGCCAGCCCATTCGAAAGGAATATCTTGAATTGAGTATCCTGAGCCGTCTCGTCGCTGACATGCAGTTGATGTTCCGCAGACCCTTGCGGATGCAGTATGCTGCCCTGTGCCACCGCAGGCGCAAAGGCGACGGCGCACTGGAGATCCTGCTGATCACCAGCCGTGACACCGGACGCTGGGTGATCCCCAAGGGCTGGCCGATGGACGGGCGCAGCGCCTCGCAGGTCGCCGAGCAGGAAGCCTTCGAGGAAGCCGGCGTCAAGGGAAAGGCTGAGGAAGAGATGCTCGGGACCTTTGTCTACGAAAAGGGTCTGGAGCATGGCGTGAAAGTGCCGTGCATCGTCGCCGTGCATGCGCTCGAAGTCTCGGACATGGTTTCGAAATTCAAGGAGAAGGGCAAGCGTCGCCTGGAATGGGTGACGCCCGAGGAGGCCGCCATGCGGGTGGACGAGCCGGAGCTCAAGGCGCTCATCCGGTCCTTTGCCGCAGGCGGGCCGCTGACGCCCTCGCATGATACGCCAACGCGCAAGGTCGGCTAGGCAGCGCCCGGCCCGCGTCGCGGACAACGACGCGCCACATGCGACCTGACACACCGAACGCCCTGTGATATCGCCGCAGCTGCGACGGTCTACCGACCGCCAGCGTGGAACCCACAGGAGCCCGATCGCCCCACCCGCCGACCTTCCCGCCTCATTCTGGACTTAACGACCCATGGCCAAGACTGCCCGGGGCGCCGGCAAGCCGACGCTCGACAAGGATCTGGAGAAATATCATCGCGTGGAGGAGGTCTCCGTGCGCGTGTCGCGCTCGCTGGTCGCGCCCGGCATCGCGCTGATCTTTCTTGTGCTGGCCACCAGTTTTGCCGCCCTCGTCATGCTGGAGCGACCGGGGGCGGTGATGGCGATCGCCGGCGCGGCGCTGGCCGTCTACATGGCCATCAACATCGGCGCCAACGACGTGACGAACAATGTCGGCGCCGCCGTCGGGGCCCGCGCCATGACGCTCGGCACGGCGCTGATCATTGCTGCCGTTTTCGACACGGCGGGGGCGCTGATCGCCGGGCGCGACGTCATCGACACCATCGCCACCGGCATCGTTTCGCCTGATCGCATGCCGAGCGACATGGCTTACGCAAAGGTGATGATCGCCGCGCTGCTTTCGGCTGCCATCGTCGTCAACATCGCAACCCTTGCCAGCGCGCCCGTTTCCACCACCCACGCCATCGTCGGCGGGGTGGCGGGGGCCGGCATCGTTGCGGCCGGCGCCGATGCCCTGCACTGGAAAAGCATCGGCGCCGTCGTCGTCAGCTGGATCACCTCGCCGCTCTTCGGCGCGCTGGTCGCCATCGGCTTCCTCGCCTTCGTGAAGACCTTCATCCTTTACCGCGAAGACAAGCTGGAGGCGGCAAAGCGGTGGGTGCCCGTGCTGCTTGCCATCATGGCCGGGTCGTTCACGACCTATATTACTCTCGTCGGCGCCGGGCAGGTGCTGAGCATCACGGCCTTCCAGGCCCTGGTGCTCGGAGGGTTGGTCGGGCTTGCGAGCTACGGGGGCCTGAAGCCGCTGATCGCCCGCGCCGCCGAGGGGCTGGAGAACCGCAATCAATCGCTGCGCAAGCTGTTTCGCCTGCCGCTGATCTTCGCGGCCGCGCTGATGTCCTTTGCCCATGGGGCCAATGACGTCTCCAACGCCATCGGACCGCTGGCCGGCATCATGCACGCGCTCGGCAGTGGAGTGTTCGCCAAGCCGCTTTCGGCGCCCTTCTGGGTGCTGGTCATCGGCGCGCTCGGCCTCTCCGTCGGGATCCTGCTCTACGGTCCAAAGCTGATCCGGGTCGTCGGCAGCGAGATCACCAAGCTCAATCCGATCCGCGCCTATTGCGTGGTGATGTCGACTGCGATCACCGTCATCCTGGCCGCGGCCTTCGGCCTGCCTGTCAGTTCCACCCACATTGCGGTGGGTGCGGTGTTCGGGGTCGGGCTGTTTCGCGAATGGTATACGGCGCGCTCCAGCCGCCGCCGCGCCTTCGTTACCCGCAATGCCGGGGAGAGCGAGGGCGACGGCGCCGAGACCGCCATCAACCCCGATGGCGTCAACCAGTCCGAAACCAGCCGGCGCTATCTGGTGCGGCGCTCGCACCTGATGACCATTCTGGCGGCCTGGGTGGTGACGACACCGGCGAGCGGCTTGCTGTCGGCCGGCATCTATGCCCTTCTCGCGGCCGCCTTTCGCTGACCCTGCCGGAGACTTCCATGCGCGCCAATTTTCGCATGCAGCGCCTTTACATCACCAGCCCGCTCGGAGCAGGCCTTGTCCACGAGGCGAGCGCCGAACAGTTCAACTATCTCGCCAATGTGCTCCGGCTGGAAGCGGAGGCCGAGCTTCTGGTCTTCAACGGGCGCGACGGCGAATGGCTGGCGCGGGTGACCTACCCGACCCGCAAGAAGATCGCGCTCGTCGCCGTGGAGCAGGTGCGGCCGCAGCCGGAGGCCTCCGACCTTTCCTATCTCTTCGCACCGCTGAAGGTAGGACGGCTCGACTATCTCGTGCAGAAGGCCGTGGAAATGGGCGCGGGACGGCTGGTACCGGTGATGACCCAGCATGTGCAGGGGCGGATCGGATCGGTCGAGAAGATCGAGGCCAATGTGATCGAGGCGGCCGAACAATGCGGCATCCTTTCGATCCCGACGGTCGCGGCGCCGCGCAAGCTCGCGGAGGTGCTTGCCGACTGGGATGGCAGCCGGCGGCTGATCTTCTGCGACGAGGGCGATGCCGGGCAGAACCCGCTGCCGATCTTGTCGCGCATCACCGAGCGGAAGATTGCGCTGCTGGTCGGGCCGGAGGGCGGATTTTCGGAGGAGGAACGCCGGATGCTGCGCGCCCTGCCCTTTGTCACGGCCATTCCACTCGGGCCGCGCATCCTGCGGGCGGACACGGCGGCGGTGGCTGCCATGGCGGTTTTGCAGGCCGCCATTGGGGACTGGAAATGAGCTATTCAAGGTCGCAAAGCGTCATTGTTTTTTGAAACAGGCATGAAATGATTTTGCTTGCCAGCCTGAAAAATCCGGTTCAAGCAGCAGCAACCATTCCCGCGCCGTGCGGGGCGACGATCCCGAGAAGCAGAAGACCACCATGGCCCGAGATACCACCGACCTGACGCCGGTTTCCTCCCTCAGCGAACTCGCCGCGCACATGGCCGAAGGCAGCAAGCCGAAGGATGCCTTCCGGATCGGGACGGAGCACGAGAAATTCGTTTTCTTCAAGGCGGACAATGCCCCCGTGCCCTATGAGGGCGCAGCCGGGATCGAGACGATCCTGCGCCAGCTTCAGGAAAGAACCGGCTGGGAGCCGATCGACGATGCCGGCAGGATCATCGGCCTTGCCGCAACGTCGGGCGGCGGCGCGATCTCGCTGGAGCCAGGCGGCCAGTTCGAGCTTTCGGGTGCGCCGCTGGAGACGCTGCACCAGACCTGCAAGGAATCCAACGAGCACCTCGCGGCCGTCAAGGCGATCGCCGAGCCGCTCGGGATCGGTTTTCTCGGCATCGGCGGCAGCCCGAAGTGGACGCTTGAGCAAACGCCGCGCATGCCGAAGTCGCGCTACGGCATCATGTCGCGCTACATGCCGAAGGTCGGCTCGCAGGGGCTCGACATGATGTATCGCACCTGCACGATCCAGGTGAATCTCGACTTCTCCTCCGAGGCCGACATGCGCCGGAAGATGCAGGTGTCGCTGAAGCTGCAACCGCTGGCGACCGCGCTGTTTGCGAGTTCGCCCTTTACCGACGGCCGCCCGAACGGGCTGCAATCCTGGCGCGGCGACATCTGGCGCGACACGGACAACCAGCGTTCGGGCATGCTGGAGGCGTTTTTCGCGCCGAACTTCGGCTTTGAGGACTACGCGCGCTGGGCGCTCGATGTGCCCATGTATTTCGTGGTGCGCGACGGCGTCTATCACGACTGCACGCACATCACCTTCCGCCAGTTCATGGACGGCGCGCTGAAGGGCACGCTCGCCGAATGGCAGCCCACCATGGGCGACTGGACCAACCACCTTTCCACGCTCTTTCCGGACGTGCGGCTGAAGCGCTTCCTGGAGATGCGTGGCGCCGATGGCGGTCCGTGGCGGCGCATCTGTGCCCTACCGGCCTTCTGGGTCGGCCTTCTCTACGACGATGCGGCGCTCGATGCGGCCGAGGACGCGGTAAAGGACTGGTCCTACGAGGACGCACTGTCGCTGCGCAACGCCGTGCCGGCCGAGGGGCTTTCCGCCATGGTGCGCGGGCGCGATCTCTGGTCGGTGGCGCGCGACATCCTCGCCATCTCCCGGCTCGGCCTCAAGAACCGCGCCCGGCTGAACGGGGATGGCGTGGATGAAACCATCTTCCTTGCCCCGCTCGACGAGATGGTCGCGCGGCGCATGACGCTCGCGGAGGAGTTGCTCGGCCTTTACAAGGGTCGCTGGAACGGTTCGGTGGAGCCGATCTTCAGCGAATTCCAGTACTGAGCCGCATTCCCTCGGGGATGACCGCCAATCCGTGACAAAAGCGGTTTTGCCACCGCCGAATTGCCCTATAGTGCGCAATGAACCGGGTGAACCGGGCGATGCGAGGGGAATCGGAATGCTGCCACTCTACGACATGATGATGCAGGCGCAGAACGGCAAGGCCGTGGACATGATGGCCCGCCAGTTCGGTCTGGCGCAGGAGCAAGCGCGGCTTGCGACCGAGGCGCTGATGCCGGCCTTTTCCTCCGCACTGAAGCGGCAGGCGACCAACCCGATGGACTTCACGCCGCTTCTGGCCGCCATGGCGAGCGGCAATTATGCGCCCTATTTCGAGGATCTCGCCCGCGCCTTCTCCCCGCAGGGTATCGATGACGGCAACGCGGCGCTCGGCCGCCTCTTCGGCTCGAAGGACGTGTCGCGCGCCATTGCCGCGCAGGCCGCGCAGATGACCGGCATCGGCCAGGAAATCTACAAGCAGATGCTGCCGGTGGTCGCGAGCGCCCTGATGGGCGGCTTCTTCAAGCAGATGATGGCGCCGTTCGGCCAGATGGGTGGTCAGGCCGCCCAGTCGACACCGGAAAACCCCTACGCGGCGATGATGCGCCCCTTCATGGAGGCGGCCGGACTGCAGCAGAAGCCGGCGGCGCCTGCAAACCCCTTCGACAACCCCTTTACCCAGGCCATGCAGGGTTTTTTCGGCATGGGAACCGTACCGGAGAAGAAACCCGAGCCCGATCTTTTTGCCGGCAACCCCTTCGTCAAAGCCTATCAGGATTTTCTTGCCACCGCCGCCAAAGCGGCCGAGCCCCAGGAAACGGCCCAGCCGACCGCAAAACCCGAAGCCAAACCGCAGGCGGCCTCTGGCGAAGCGAGTGCGAGCGAGCAGATGGGCGCCTTCTTCAACGCCATGTTCGACAGCGGCATTGCTGCCCAGAAGGAATACCAGAAGCAGTTCGACGGCCTGCTCGAAACCTATATGGGCAAGGGGAAGCCGGAGGGCACGGCCTGAGACGCAAGCGTATCCCAGGCACGTGGCGCGCCATCATCCCGTGTGATTTGTAGTAAATCACAACAAAACTGGCCTGTCATTGCTTGACGGGCGCGGTACAGAAAAGACCTCCACGGGGAAAATGACTTCAGGTCTTTCGACAACCGCCCTCCGACGATGCATCCAATTTGATTAAGTACAATTTTAACTCTTACCGTTACATTCATGCCACTCAATGCGTGGGGGCATGTATGAAAAATCTCAAAATCGCTTCGGCGCTCTACCTGCTGGTCGGCCTTCTGATGGCCGGCTTTGCGACCGCGTCGGTTTTCCAGATCCGATCCTTCTCCGCAACGATCTACGAGCAGCGCTACGAGATGCTGCGCACCGAGGTCGAGACCGCCCTGTCGGTCATGGAGATGTACAACAAGAAGGCCGAGGCGGGTGCGCTGACGCAGGATCAGGCCAGAGCGGACGCCTTTGCGACGATCGCGGCGATGAAGTTCACGCCGGATGGCTATTTCTTCGCCTATGACAAGGACGTCACCATGCTCTTCCACCCCGATCCGAAGCGGGTGGGGCAGAACTTCAAGGGCAAGGCGGACAGCAACGGCTTTGCCTATCGCGACGAATTGGTGAAGCTCGGCTTTGCCGGGGGCGGGCGCGTGGACTTCTTCGGCCCGAAGCCGGGCCAGGAAGGCGATAACTTCCGCAAGGCCGCCTATGCGCAGGCCTTCGCACCCTGGAACCTCGTGGTCGTCACCGGGCTCTACATGGATGATCTGGACACCTATGTTCAGGGCGAGATCATCAAGGCGGCATCGCTGTGCATCGTGGTTGCCATGCTCGGCCTGATCGCCGCCACGCTTGTCATCCGCAACATCACCCTGCCGCTGCGCTCCGTTCACACGGCGCTGCGCGCCGTTGCCGACGAGAATGTCACGATCGCCATTCCGCACGGCGATCTTGCCAACGAGGTCGGCATGATGGCGCGCGCCACAGGCGAATTGCAGGAAAAGATCCGCGAGCGCCATGCGCTGGCCGCCCGCCAGCGCGAGCAGGAACTGGAACTCAGCAGCGAGCGCGAAAAAAGCGTTGCCTTCCAGCTCGAAGAAGCCCGCCAGCAGAGCCATGCCGTCGGCACGATCGGTTCGGCGCTGGCGACGCTCGCCACCGGCGACCTGACGGTGCGGTGCGACGATCTCGGGCCGAAGTACCATCAGCTGCGCGAAAACTTCAACGAGGCGCTGACGCGGCTCGAAGAGGCCATGAGCCGCGTGTCCGTCAAGGGTGCGGATATCGGTGTCAGCAAGGAGGAAATCCGCAAGGCATCCGGCGAGCTCGCCCAGCGCACGGAGCGCCAGGCCGCCAACCTTGAGGAAACCTCGGCCGCCATGGACGAACTCGCCGTGGCCGTGCGCCAGACGGCGGACGGCGCGCGCGATGCGGCACGCCGGGTGACAACCGTCAGCGAGGAAACGCACTCGAGCGACGAAATCGTCAACCGCGCCATTGCGGCGATGAGCGGCATCGAAAGCTCGGCGCAGGAAATCGGCAAGATCATCGGCGTCATCGACGAGATCGCCTTCCAGACCAACCTTCTGGCGCTGAATGCCGGCGTCGAGGCGGCACGCGCCGGCGAAAGCGGCAAGGGCTTTGCGGTCGTTGCCCAGGAAGTGCGCGAACTTGCGCAGCGCTCCGCCGCTGCGGCCAAGGAGATCAAGGAACAGATCCAGCGCTCCAGCCAGCAGGTTGCCCAGGGCGTGGAACTGGTCGGCGAGACCGGCGAGGCGCTGAAGCGGATCTCGACGCAGATCACAGGCGCCAACGAGATTGTCTCGAAGATCGCCCACAGCGCCGCCGAGCAGGATACGACGCTGCGCTCCATCGCCAGCGCGCTCAACCAGCTCGACGTCGCCACCCAGCAGAACGCCGCCATGGCGGAGGAGACGACGGCTTCGGCCGAAATGCTCGCCAACGACACCGGCGACCTGCTGCGGCTGATCGCGAGCTTCCGCGTCGGTCGGGGACAGTCCTCGGCCGAGATGGAGCGGAGCCGGCACCAGCGCGCCGCATAAAAAAAGCCCGATGGCCGGCCTTGGGACCGGGCACCGGGCAAGAGGCAGGGTTCGTTGGCTCAAAACCCTGCGGGGATCGGAGCCGCGCCGGATAACGGCGCGGCAAATTCTTTTCAGACGGCCTCTGCCGTCAGCCTCGCTCAGGGCTGGCGAAGGCCCTGATAGTAGGCATTGGCGCGAAGGCGGGCGGCCCGCGTCAGATGACTGCCGGTGTTGGCAAAGAAGGACGAGGTGACGGCGCTGTGCACGTCCTCCCGCGTCAGCCCGATGTCAAGCAACTGGGATTCGCTGAGATCCGCAAGGGCCAGCATCGCATTTCGGTTTCGCAGTCGGCGCACAAGGTTCGTGACCGCACCGGCAAACTCGATGGCGCGAAGCGCAAGACCAGGCTTGCTCGCAGCGAGATCGAGGGCGGAACGGGGCGCAGACATGACGAAACTCCTTCAAGGGTCTGGTTCAAACAACGGCGTCGGGCAAAGCCCCGCCCGGGCGGATGGGCGGGGCTTGACCGGAGATCGGCAGCAGCCCGGACCGGTGACCGCCAGCGATTTGCCTGCCGGGTTTCGCAAATCCGTATTGATCAGTCCAACGAATGTTTCTAATGATATCCATCAGTTTAACTGATGGCACTTCCCCATGTCCGCACCCCTCGACATCGACCAGCTCCAGACCTTCGTCGCCATTGCCGATACCGGCAGCTTCACCAAGGCCGCCGACCGCGTGTTCAAGACGCAGTCGGCCGTTTCCATGCAAATGCGGCGCCTCGAAGAGCGCGTCGGCAAACCCCTCTTCGTCAAGGATGGCCGCGGCAACCGGCTGACGGTGGATGGCGACAAGCTCTTGAACTTTGCCCGCCGCATGATCCGCCTCAACAACGAGGCCATGGCCTCCTTCGACGACAATCGTCTCGAGGGCACGTTGCGCATCGGCACGCCGGATGATTATGCCGATCGCTACATGCCGGAAATCATCATGCGCTTTGCCAAGACGCATCCGAATGTCGAACTGTTCATCGTCTGCGAGCCCTCGGTGGATCTCGCCGAAAAGCTGGCGCGCGGCGACCTCGACATCGCCCTCGTCACGCACAATCCGCGAGCGCGCGCCTCGGACGTGGTGCGCACCGAGCCGCTGTGCTGGGTGAGCTCGGTCAACCATCCGCTACCGGAAAACGCGCCGGTGCCGCTCGCCGTCGGACGGCGCGATTGCCAATGGCGGCAGGCCGCCTGCTCGGCGCTGGATGCATCCGGGAAAGACTATACCGTTCTCTTCACGAGCTGGTCCTCCACCGTCGTTGCCGCGGCCGTTCTGGCCGGCATGGCGGTGTCGGTGATGCCCGAATCGGCGCTGCGTCCGGGCATGAAGGTGCTCTCGGTCGCGGATGGGTTTCCTGCGCTGGCGCCGGTGCAGATCGGCATCATGAAGCGGCCGGGATTGTCGCCCTCGCTATCCAATGCGATCACCAACCACATCACGGCCTGCCTCGACAACATCACGCCGAACACGGTGAGCGAAGAGATCGAAAACGACCTCAAGGGGCTGCCGCGCTATCCGCGCTTGCGACAGAGCCACATGCTGCCCGGCTGGTGAGGCCCGCCGGGGGGTTGTCCTTGCCTCAAAACGAGACACTCTGCTGCAAAATGAAACAGGCCGCGGGCATCCAGGGATGCACCGCGGCCGACCCTTACTAAAATAACCGGACTTTCGAAAACGCCTACAAAACCCGTAGTGGAAACACTGCATATACCGCCCAACGCGATCGGCCGGAACCTACTCCAGCTTCCGACAGACCAAAAGCCGGCAAACGCGCCATTTTTGGTGCTGTCATGGTGACTGATCGGTTAAGGTTAAGGAGGCAGATGCAGCCCCTCTCCTTCTGGCAGCAGTATTCCTTGGATTGCCAACACAGGTTTAACGCGAGTCGCCTCTCGCCTTCCCTGCGTGTCAGGCTGCCAGATCGAGCACGATGCGGCCGTCGATCTGTCCTTCTTCCATGCGGTGGAAGATGGCATTGATGTTTTCGAGCTTGTCCCACGAGAAGTGCGAAGCGACCTTCCCTTCCCCGGCGAAGGCCAGCGACTCTTCCAGATCCTGCCGGGTGCCGACGATGGAGCCACGCACCGTGATGCGCTTCAGCACGGTGTCGAAGACCGGCAGAGCAAGGAAGCCTGGCGGCAGGCCGACCAGCGCCATCGTGCCCTTCGAGCGCAGGAAGCCGAAGGCCTGCTCCATGGCTTTGGGTGAAACGGCGGTGACGAGCGCGCCATGCACGCCGCCGGTCGCGGCCTGCACCTTGGCGACGGCATCCGCATCACGGCCATTGACGGTGAGGTCGGCGCCGAGCCTTGTCGCGAGCGCCAGCTTTTCATCGAAGATATCGGCGGCGACCACATGCATGCCCATCGCCTTGGCATATTGCACGGCGAGGTGGCCGAGGCCGCCAATGCCGGAAATGACGACCCACTCGCCGGGGCGCACTTCCGTTTCCTTCAATCCCTTGTAGACCGTGACACCTGCACACAGGACCGGTGCGGCAGGGCCGAAGTCGAGGGTATCCGGCAGACGGCCGACGAAGGCGGGATCGGCCAGACCATATTGCGCGAAGGTGCCGTCAAGCGAATAGCCGGTGTTCTTCTGGCTGCCGCAGAGCGTTTCCCAGCCGGTGCGGCAGGGCGAGCAGCAGCCGCAGGCGGTGTGCAGCCAGGGAACGCCGACACGATCCCCCTCCTTGATACCGGTGACGCCGGCGCCGAGCGCGGCGACGTGGCCGACGCCCTCATGGCCGGGAATGAAAGGCGGATTGGGCTTGACCGGCCAATCGCCATTGGCGGCGTGAAGGTCGGTGTGGCAAACGCCGGTGGCGGCGTAGCGCACCAGAATCTGACCCGGCCCCGGGGTGGGGATCGGGCGCTCCTCGATCGTCAGTGGCTTGCCGAATTCACGCACCACTGCGGCCTTCATCATCCCTGCCATCGTCGTCTCCTCGCAGCCCTGCTGCCCGTTGCTGTCGGCCGAGACGTAGCATCGGAACGGGACGTCGCCATTGATCGGCGTCAACGACAGCGCGGCTGTGATGGCACTCGTCAGCCCATGGCGAGGCGGACAGCGAGCAGCAGCCAGAGGGCGACGGTGAAGACAAGGCTGGCGATGAAGGCGCGGCGGCGGAAGAGCACGCGGTTGGACGTCAGGTGGATGGCGGCATGGGCATAGCGGCTGATGACGAACAGCCAGGCGAGAACAGCGGCCGGCAGTGTCACCGCATCGAAGAGCTGCAACTGGATGCAGGCGATATGGAAGAGCACCGGCACTTCGAACTGGTTGGCGATGTTGTTCTTCGCGGCAAGGCTTTCGACCGGCTCCTCCCTGTTGTCCTTGAACTGGGACACCTTGGCGCGCCCCGCCCGGACGGCACCGACCCGCTGCTTCGACAGAAGCATGAAGACCACGAGCACCAGCAGCACATGGGCGAACATCGGCCAGAACAGGTAGGCGGGGGAAAGAACAGTCACAGGGCATCTCCTTCTTGGGTGCGGGAGATGTAGCGCAACCCGCGGGCAAGAAAAACGCCTGTTGCGGCCCCTGCCCCGGCAAAACGACGAAGCCGTGCCCGGCCGGGCACGGCTTCACGGCGTAAACTGCGGTGCGGGCCTTGCGCTTACTTGCGCAGGGTCAGCGTTTCGGTGCCGGAGCCCGACTTGCCGGTGATCGTCCAGCCGCCTTCGAGAACGCCCCCGGGCTCGACCTTGTAAACGACGAGGCCAACGGCATCCTGCAGGACGTAACCGGCCGCGAAGGCGTCGTCGTAAAGCATGCAGATGCCGTGCGAGGTCGTACCGCCGGTTTCCCAGGTGATCGAGCAGGTCGTATCGCTTTCCAGCGAAATGGTGGCCGTGCCGCTATAGGCGGAACCGTCGAGATTGGTGCCTTCGACATCGTAGGTGCCTGCGGTGACGTCCACGGCAAAAGCGGCCGTCGATGCGGCGAGGCTGAGCGCCGCCGCCGTGATGAGTGTCTTGAACATTCGATTTCCCTCAGTAGGGCGCCCCCAAACAGCGCCATACCACCAATTTGTCGAATGTTAGCACTTGCTGGCAACGCCCAAAAAAGGGGGGAATGGGAAAGGCCGCGCCTTGGTTAAGAAGACGCGGCCTTACAAGGCTTTGGAGGAAGTGGGATCAGACGGCGCCGGGGTAGTTCGGGCTTTCGCGGGTGATCGTCACGTCATGGGCGTGGCTTTCGCGAAGGCCGGCACCGGAGATGCGCACGAAGGTGGCCTTTTCCTGGAAGTCCTTGATGTCCTTGCCGCCGACATAGCCCATGGAGGCCTTGAGGCCACCGGCCAGCTGGTGCAGCACGCCGCCGACCGGGCCCTTGTAGGGCACCTGGCCCTCAATGCCCTCAGGGACCAGCTTCAGCGTGTCGCGCACTTCCGCCTGGAAATAGCGGTCGGCCGAGCCGCGCGCCATGGCGCCGACGGAGCCCATGCCGCGATAGGCCTTGAAGGAGCGGCCCTGGTAGAGGAACACCTCGCCCGGGCTTTCATCCGTGCCGGCGAGCAGCGAGCCGATCATGACGGCGGAGGCGCCGGCCGCAATCGCCTTGGCGAGGTCGCCGGAGAACTTGATGCCGCCATCGGCAATGACGGGAATGTCGTTGGCCTGCGCCGCCTCGACGGAGGCCATGATGGCGGCAAGCTGCGGCACGCCGACGCCGGCGACGATGCGCGTGGTGCAGATGGAGCCCGGACCGATACCGACCTTGACGGCGTCGGCACCGGCATCGATCAGCGCCTTGGTGCCATCGGCGGTGGCGACGTTGCCGGCCATGATACGCACCGAGTTCGACAGCTTCTTGACGCGGGTGACGGCGTCGAGAACGCGCTGCGAATGGCCGTGGGCGGTGTCGACGACGATGAGGTCGACGCCGGCATCGATGAGGCGCTCGGCGCGCTCGAAGCCATCGTCACCCACGGAGATGGCGGCAGCAGCGCGCAGGCGCCCCTGCGCATCCTTGGAGGCGTTCGGGTTCAGCTGCGACTTTTCGATGTCCTTGACGGTGATGAGGCCGACGCAGCGGCCTTCGCCATCCACCACCAGCAGCTTTTCGATCCGGTGGGAATGCAAGAGGCGCTTGGCCTCGACCTGATCGACGTTTTCCTTGACCGTCACGAGGTTCTCGCGGGTCATGAGTTCGTAAATCTTCTGGGCGGGGTTGGAGGCAAAGCGCACGTCGCGATTGGTGAGGATGCCGACGAGGCGACCGGCCTTGCCGGCAGAGGCGTTTTCGACGACCGGAATGCCGGAAATGCCGTGGATCTTCATCAGCGAGAGCGCGTCGGCGAGCGTTGCGTCCGGTCCGATGGTGACGGGGTTGACCACCATGCCGCTTTCGAACTTCTTGACCTGGCGGACTTCCTCGGCCTGTTCGGCGGGCGTCAGGTTGCGATGGATGACGCCGAGAC
Organism: Rhizobium sp. RU20A; assembly: GCF_900155885.1. GTDB lineage: Bacteria > Pseudomonadota > Alphaproteobacteria > Rhizobiales > Rhizobiaceae > RU20A. Next base: position 18,233 of record NZ_FTMB01000006.1, on the reverse strand, counting down.
CGCCGGCCTGGGCCATGGCGATGGCAAGACGCCCCTCCGTCACGGTGTCCATGGCGGAGGAAAGGATCGGCAGGTTCAATTCGAAATCATGGGCGATGCGGGTCGCGACATTCGTCTGGCCGGGCATGACCTCGGAGTGGCCGGGCTGCAGGAGCACGTCGTCGAAGGTCAGAGCCTCCATCCCGGTAGCAGTCTCAATGATGCGGGCCATGCCAATATCCTTTTCACAAACGAAAAAACGAAACGGTTCCGGAACGGCGGGTCGCCCGGTCGCTGGAAGCGTTTCTTGGAAGTTGGCGAGGGCACGTAACACGTCTTTGACAGGTTGGGAACTGAAAAAACCGCAGTGCTGGCCTGCGCCGTGACCTGGCAAAAGCCATTGACGTTTCATTAGCTGTTTCTGCTGTGCGGATTCTTAAAAAATCGCGGTTAGGTTGCTCTTACGGCCCGGGAACAGGGCCGACAGCAACTCTTAAAAAACGGGGACGACCATGACGGCCATCAGAAAGCGCGCTCAGGCGCTCGAAACGGAATTTGCCTATCAGCAGGAATTTCAGTTCAAGGCCGAGGCACGCCGCAATGCGCTGATGGGCCTTTGGGCAGCGTCTGCGATGCGTCGCCAGGATGCCGATGCCTATGCGCAGGAGCTTGCCGCCTGCTCCGCCGATGGCCCGACGGCCGCCTATGAGCGGCTGCGCACCGACCTCGCCCTCGCCGGCGCCTCGGTCAGCGACGAGGACCTGCAGACCCGCATGGCCGCCGTGCTGCGCGACGTCGCGCGCGACATGCACGACAAGTAATCTCTGAACACAGAGAAACCACCGTCTCTCAGGAGGCGGTGTGTTCTGGCGTGTGGCCGATGCTGGCGGTCCGCACGCCATGCCGTGGGCGGCTTTGCGCGCACGATACTCAGCGCGTGAAGCCGCCTCAACGGCGGTTCCGGTTCGTCAGATGTCGAACTGGTAGCTGGCCGGCGCGAAGCGATAGCCCTGATCCTGCTTTTCCACGAAGCCGACGGCCGGGAAGGGCATGTGATAGCCGACGAAGGGCAGGCGATCGGTCGCGATCATGTCGAAGACTTGTCTGCGCGTGGCGGCAGCCGCGGCCTTGTCCATGTCGAAGCGCACTTCCCAATCCGGGCGTTGCAGCGACAGGACGAAATGGTTGGCCGTATCGGCGGTGAGGATCAGCGCCTTTCCGTCGGATTCAATGCGATAGATCATGTGGCCCGGCGAATGGCCGAAGGCCTTCATGCCGGTGATGCCGGGCACGACGTCGCCGCCATCGCCGATGAACGTGGCCTTCTCCGCAAGCGGTACGAACTTGGCGAGCACCGTCTTGTGGCCGTTTTCCGCCGGCGTGCCGACGCGGGCCGTATCCTTCCAGAAATCGAACTCGCCCTGTCCCGTCACGTAGCGGGCATTCGGGAATGCCGGCTGGCCGCCTTCCATGAGGCCACCAATGTGATCGCCATGCATGTGGGTGATGACGACGACGGACACCTTGTCGGGCGTATAGCCGGCAGCGGCGAGCCCGTTGATCAGTTGTCCGGCGCCCGCCTGGCGGCCGCCCTCGCCCATGCCGGTGTCGAAGAGCACGACCTCGGAACCGGTATCGACAAGCGTCGGGGAAAACCCGTTCACATACTTGTCGGCCGGCAGGAAGTTGGCGGTCAGCAATTCGCCGACCGCTTCGGGCGTCTGGTTGGTTCCGAAGGTTTCCTGCGGCTTTTCCGACACCCGCTTGCCGTCCGACAGCACGGTCACCTTGAAGCTGCCGAGCGGGAAGGTGTGAATGCGCGGCGCCATCGCGCCGGCCGCCGGGGCAGCGGCATCCTGCGCGAAGCTCGCGCGCGGCAGGATGGCCGGCGCTGCCAGCGCACCGGCGGTCAGTCCGAACAGGACGCGACGATTGAGGGTGAAGGCGGCGGGCGGCGTAAGCGTGTTGGACATGCTGTTATCCTCTCTGCTGATCTTCGCAAGGATCGCGGCCGTGCAGGCCGACGGGGAAACCTGTCTATTCTCGATGCCGCTTACGAAGCGCGCTGCGGCTTGGACCACGGTGCAAGATAGGGGCCGGGGTCAGAAAGCCACGCACCTCACAGCGATGTGATGGACCCTTACACAATGTTCATGTTTGCGAGAGGACGTGCGGCACAGCTGCGCTATGTTGACCAGCTTGGAGAGCCGTTGCAGGCCTTCCATCTCCCCGCCAGTTTTCCAAAAAGCGTGCCCCATGCAAGCGCCCCAGATTATGCCCGCCGCCGCCGATCCTGCTCCCATGAACCGGCTCGTTCCCATCATCCTCGCCGTGGCGCTGTTCATGGAGCAGATGGACTCCACGGTGATTGCCACCTCGCTGCCGGCCATCGCGGCCGATCTCGGCATCGGGCCGATCACGCTCAAGCTGGCCCTGACGGCCTATATGGTGTCGCTGGCGATCTTCATTCCCTTGAGCGGCTGGATGGCCGACCGCTTCGGGGCCAAGCGCGTGTTCCGCTGGGCGATCCTCGTCTTCATCGCCGGCTCGATCCTCTGCTCGCTCTCCTCAAGCCTTGTCGATTTCGTGCTGGCGCGGTTCTTCCAGGGCATGGGCGGGGCCATGATGACACCGGTCGCCCGCCTCGTGCTCGTGCGCGGCACCGACCGGCGCCAGCTCGTTTCGGCCATGGCGCTGCTGACCATTCCCGCTCTGGTCGGACCGCTCGCTGGTCCACCGCTCGGCGGCTTCATCACCACTTATTTCTCTTGGCACTGGATCTTTCTCATCAACGTGCCCGTCGGGCTCATCGGCTACATCGCCTCCGGCATCTATCTTCCAGTGATCGAGGCGGCCGCGCCACCGCCGATCGACACCAGGGGCTTTCTTCTCAGCGCCATCGCTGCTGCCGGCACCATGTTCGGGCTCTCCGTCGTCAGCATGCCCGCCCTGCCGCCGATCGTCGGCGCTGCCGCGATCGCCACCGGCATCGTCGCGGGGTTCGCCTATGTGCGCCACGCCCGGCGCCATCCTGCGCCCATTCTCGACCTCAAGCTCTTCAGGGACCCGGCCTTCCGCGCCGCGGCGACGGGCGGCACGCTGTTTCGCATTTCTGTCGGGGCCGTCCCCTTCCTGCTGCCGCTGATGTTGCAGGTGGGGTTCGGGCTGAATGCCTTCCAATCCGGCATGATCACCTTTGTCGGGGCGATCGGCGCCATCACCACCAAGTTCTTCGCCCGCCGCGTGCTGGCCGCCGCCGGGTTCCGCACGACGCTGATCATCGCCGCGCTGATCGGTGCGGCCATGACCTTCGCCAACGGGCTCTTCACACCGGCGACCCCCTATGCGGTGATGTTTGCGACCCTGCTGGTCGCCGGCGTTGCCCGTTCCTTCTTCTTTACAAGCGTCAACGCGCTCTCCTTTGCCGATATCGACGATGCCGATGCCAGCAAGGCAACCGCCATGAGCGCTGTGCTGCAGCAGATGAGCGTTGCGCTCGGCGTTGCCGTGGCCGGCACGATCCTCGAACTCGAGACCGTCATCACGGGCACGCAGCTGACGCTTTCCGATTTCCAGCTGGCCTTCATGATCATCGCGGCGCTGACGCTGCTTGCCGTCATCCCTTTCCTGCGGATGAACCGCGACGCCGGCCAGCGGGTGTCGGGCCATCGCAGCCGGACGGCGAAGCTGGTGGAGGAGCCGGCGGAGTAAGGGCGGGGATTATCTGGCCGCGGGACGTGGTGCGGGCACCCCCCTCTGTCCTGCCGGACATCTCCCCCGCAAGGGGGGAGATTGGCAGGAGATGGGCTCCACGCGTTATTTGCGACACGCTACTCAGGGCTTCAGAGCGCGACGTGGTCTAAAGACGCTCAAGAGTGAAAGATGACAATGCGCCCAGCGGATCTCCCCCCGTGTGGGGGAGATGTCCGCCAGGACAGAGAGGGGCTCGCGCGAGGCGCTCCCGTCTACTCCGCCCGCTCGCACACGGCGACAATCTTGTTCCCGTCGTGATCCCGCGCGAAGGCCGCGTAGAAATTCGCATGGAACGGGCGCAGCCCCGGCTGGCCCTCATCCGTGCCGCCCTCGGCGAGCGCTGCGGCGTGGAAGGCGGCGACGGCGGCGCGGTTTGGTGCCTCGAAGGCGATGGTAACGCCGTTGCCGAAATGGGCGGGCTTGCCGTCGAAGGGCGTGACGACCCAGAAGCGGCAGCGCACATCGCCTTCCGCCATATAGCCGATCTCGCTCGCATCCTCCCGCGCCCGGTGAAAGCCGAGGGTCGCCAGGACGCGATCGTAGAAGCGGCCGGCGCGGGCAAGATCATTGCTGCCGACGGTGGTGTAGAGCAGCATCATGCATCCGCATCCGGGCCGGTGAAGGCATCGATATCCTCTTCCGCGCCACCGTGGACATGGCCGTCCTGCGCCCCATCCTCTTCGCCCGCCGCCGTCAGCCGGCGGCCCTTGAAGCCCTTGGCGAGCAGGAACATCTCGACCGATTCGGCGCGCGAGGACGGCGGCTTGACGTGGATGACCTGGCGGAAATGCTTCTTGAGCATGGTCAGCAGTTCGCGCTCGGCTCCGCCCTGGAAGGTCTTGGCCAGGAAATGCCCGCCCGGCGCCAGCACATCGACGGCGAAATAGGCCGCGACTTCGCACAGATGCATGGTGCGCAGGTGATCGGTCTGGCGGTGGCCGGTGGTGGGCGCGGCCATATCCGACAGCACGACATCCGGCGCGCCGCCGATCGCCTGCTTCAAGAGCTCCGGCGCCGTCGGGTCGAGGAAGTCGAGCATCAGGATATTGACGCCCGGCAGCGGATTCATCTCCAGGAAGTCGATGGCAGCCACGCGCGGGTCCGCATCCGTGGAGCTCGTCACCTTGGCGGCGATCTGCGACCAGCTGCCCGGCGCCGCTCCGAGATCGATGATGCGGCGCGCGCCTTTCAGGATCGCATGCTTCTCGTCGATTTCCAGCAGCTTGAAGGCCGCGCGGGCGCGGTAACCCTCGAGCTGCGCACGCTGCACATAGGGATCGTTGATGTGGCGCTCCAGCCAGCGGCGGGAAGAGGCTTTCAGCTTGCCCTTCTTCACCTTCTGGCCAAGCTTGCGGCCCGTGCGGTTGCCGCCGATCGGTGGCTTGGTCATGGCTTCGCGCCCCCTGTGGTGGTGCCGTCGTCGCGGCCATTGCGGAACGGCCGGCGGCTGCGGCGCCAGGCGCCGTCATCGGCCATCATATCGGTGAGCAGCCCTTCGCGAAGCCCCCTGTCGGCCACCCGCATGCGGGTCGATGGCCAGCGGCGGCGAATGGCTTCGAGAATGGCGCAGCCCGCCAGCACCAGATCGGCGCGATCCGGCCCGATGCAGGGATTGGCGGCGCGGGCGGCGAAATCCCAGGACAGAAGCCGCGCCTGCATGGCCGAGACCTCGTCATCCGTCAGCCAGACGCCATCCACCCGGCGCCGGTCATAGCGCGGCAGATCGAGATGCACGCCGGCGAGCGTCGTTACCGTGCCGGAGGTGCCGATGAGGTGGAAGCCGGACTGCGGATCGTCGCCGGTCAGGGCCTCCACCGGCGGACTGTCGAAATGGGCGAGCATGCCGGCCACCTCGACCACCATGGCCTCGAAGCGCTCGGGCGTCACATCGCGTCCGCCATGGCGTTCCGACAGCGTGACGACGCCGACGGGCAGCGAAGTCCAGTGGGTGATGTGGTTGGCCAGCCGGCTGGAGCGGTTGTCGCCGATGCGGATCACCGCGATTTCCGAAGAGCCGCCGCCGATATCGAAGAGCACGACGGATTTGGTATCGCGCCCGACCAGCGAGGAGCAGCCGGAGACCGCAAGGCGCGCTTCAGTCTCACGGTTGATGATCTCCAGCGTCAGGCCGGTCTCGCTGGCGACGCGCTCGAGAAAGGCCTCGCCATTTTCGGCGGCGCGGGCCGCTTCCGTGGCAATCAGCCGGCTCATGCGGATCTGGCGGTTGCGCAGTTTGCCGGCGCAGATGCGCAGCGCTTCCACCGAGCGCTCCATCGCCTCGTCCGACAGCCGCCCCGTCGCCGCCAGCCCTTCGCCGAGGCGCACGATGCGCGAGAAAGCATCGACGACGCGGAACTGGCCGGGCCGCGTCGGCTGCGCGATCAGCAGACGGCAATTGTTGGTGCCGAGGTCGAGCGCGGCATAGAGCGGCGCATCCTGTTGGCCCGGATCGGCGCCGCGCTGGCGCTGGCCGCCCGCATCGCGCTCGTCCTGCCCGCGGCCATGGCCATCGCGCCCTGCCGGCCTGTGACCACCGCCCGGCTGCGGCCGGCGCGTGACGTCGCTGCGCAGCAGGGGCCGCCAGCCGCCATCAACGCTGTCGCCCATTTCGCCCGGGCCGCGGCCCTGCTCCATGCGCGGGCCCGAATGGCCTTGGCCCGGAATGCCGTGGGATGAGGCCAGTTTGTCCTGCGTCCGCCGATCGGAGGAACCGGGCGTGCCACGCCCCTCCCGCCGCTCGCCGCGTGACGTGCCCGCGCTGCTGGTGCCGTGGCGACCGGCGCCCCGGTTCTGCCCGTGGGCGGTATCGTATCCCCGCCCCTGCCCTGTCCGCGGCATATCCTGCCCGGCAGATACGCCTTGCCGATCCGATGGGTGTTCCCCCGCCCGGGGCTGAGGCACGGCTTCTCCGGCCCGGCCCGCATCGCGCTTCGCGCCGGGGCGCCGCTCGCTCGTCAGCGGCCGGCCCTGCAGGGCACGCTGCCCGCGCGCCTCCTTGCCGCCACGCTGGCCGTGTCGCTCGCCGCGATGCGATTTGTCCGAAGGATGCCCATATGCGGATTTCTCATGCGGCCGCGAATCGCGACCCGAGAGGCCGGGCCGCTCGCCGCCATCGCGATCACGCGCCGCCCCGTCCCGCACCTCCGCCGCGCCGGCGATCGTCAAACCGTCGCCACCGCCCCTCGTCGCGGCAGGTCCACGCCCCGCCGCCGATCGATCGGCGCGCGGATCCGCGCCCGCGGCCATGTCCGCCGCCGTCCGGCGGGCGGCCACGGCTTCGCCGTGAGCATGCTTGGCGTGTTGCGCAGACGGGTTGCCTTCGCCGGATGCACCGGAAGGCTTGCCGCGCCGACGGCGCTTGCGCTTGCGGGCCGGCCCGTCAGCCGGTCCCTCGTCCTGGGGACGCCGTACCAGGGCAGCTTCGGCCGCCTGGCTGGCATGCGGTTGGGCCTTCGCAGAGGCGCGACGGCGCCTGCGCTTGCCCTTCACCGGCGTGGAACCTGAGGGTCCCTCGACACGGCCTGCTGCCGACGCCCCGGAAACGGACGGCTTGTCGCCGTGTTCGGGGTCCATCACATTACTGTCCATCGCGCCGCGCTTGGCCCTTGAAGCCCGCTCAAAGCGCTTTTCCTGAGTGTTGTTGGGAAAACTTTACCAGCGCCGCATTCTTTCGCCAAACGCTTTTTTCCACACCCTGGCCCTGCCCCGCGCAGCCAAGCGCGATTTTTTCCACAAAGGGTCTTTGCAAACCCCGCGCTTTCTGTTTATAAGCCCGCTCACTACCGCGGCGGACACAACCGCTCGCCAGTTGGGGAATAGTTCAACGGTAGAACGACGGACTCTGACTCCGTTAATCTTGGTTCGAATCCAGGTTCCCCAGCCAATTCTCGCAAATTCCTGTTATCCTTCAGTTTTCCAGATGCGCCGGATCCCGTTTTGGCATCATTGGCGACCTGATGCCCAGAACTGATGCCCAGAGGTGATGCCCAGGCCCCGAATGCGGGCGACGGCGCCAGCTCTGGAACGACAGGGCATTTCGTCATGGCCGTTCGCCACGAGGTCGAGAATCTCATCCGCCGCGGAAACATCTTCTACTGGCGGCCGCGCATCCCGGCGCACTTTACCGCCTGTCCGAGTGGCAGCCGGCTTTCACTCAGCCTTCAGGTTTCCGATCATAGAAAGGCGCAGATGGTTGGCCGGAAGCTCAATACGAAGCTGGCCGAACTGAAACTGCATTCGAAGGAAGCGATGTCCAAGCAGCAGCTCCAGAAACTGTTCGAGCACGAGCGCGACAAGCAACTCGAACGGCTCGACGACATCAACATGATGGCGCGCCGCAACGGACGCGGCGGCGACGTCGTCGAGATGGAACTCGATCTCGAGGCTGGCTGGGCCTGCCAGCTCGTCGCGAAGTTCGGAAGCCGGGTGGAGTTGACCCTGGAGACGGGCTGCGCCGGTCTCACCTATCTGCTGAACAACGGCGTCCCGCAAACGCATGTCGATGCTATCAGGGCCAACTACAGGGCGGAACTCGCCATCGCCCGCAGCCCCGGCTTCGAAGACGGCATCCGACGGCTGATCTACAATTTTGAGATCGAAGACACCGTCGCCAATCGTCAGCGCGCCATGTCGAAGGTCTTCGAAGGGCGCGCGGCGGCCCTGCTCGACATCACAGAGCGTCATGAACTGGTGGACAAAAGGCCAGAGTGAGTTTACGGGCGGCGGAAGAGCCCTGGCACCAATGCCCGAGGGCAAGGCAGCCGACACCCCACCCCGCGGATCTGATCCTGCGCCGACGCCTCCGGCGGCTGAACCACCAACTGCATCAGCTCTGACTGCCGCGCCAAAAGATCCGGAAGCCGCCTATCTCGACCTGACCCCACGCCCAGCCACGCGCAAACAGGCGACCTCAAACGCTTCGGATTCCGAGCAACGCGTGGTCACCGTTTCGGAGTTCGAACAGGAGTGTGACAAGCTTATCGCCAACATGGGCAAGAAGTGGACGGCGGAGACGGCCCGTGATGCCAAGGCTCTTGTGCGCATGTTCCAGTCCGTGCTCGCTGAACATGGCGTCGAGCATTCCGGGCAGATCGAGCAATATCACATCGGCCTGTTGCGCCAGCACTTCAACGACATTCCAATCGACTGGGGCCGCAGCAGCCGGATGCGGGTGATGTCGGCCCCGGAACTGCGCGCCAAGGGCCAGGAGATGCGCCGCGCGGCGGAGGCGTCCGGCACCGAGCCAAAGGTCGGGCTGGCCGCCGCGACGATCCGCAAGCACCTTGGCAACCTCAGCCATTTCCTCAAACATCTGAAAGGCCACGGATTCGAGATTGAGAGTTGGACCTTTGAAGGGATCCGGCCGAGAAAGCCCAAGGCGGGAGATATTCGTCAGCAGCAATACAAGCCGAAGCCGGAGGATATCGTTCCGATTTTCTCAAGCCCCGTCTACTGCGGGTCGCGTGACCATCTGCGCGGAAAGCGGCGGCAACCGGGCAAGCATGTCTTTCATGATTCGCTCTACTTTCTGCCCATTCTCTTCACCTATCTGGGACCGAGACGCAGGGAGTTCGCCGGGCTTCATGTGAACGATATTGCCAAGGACGACGATGGCTATGTCATCCTTCTACGCACGAACAGCATCCGTCGTTTGAAGACCACGCAGTCGCAACGCTTGCTGCCTCTGCCGGATGAACTGGTGCGACTTGGGTTCATCGACTACGTCCAGGCCATCAGGCGATTGGGATACGAGGCCCTCTTCCCGGACCTCTTCTCGAACAAGACGGACAACGACCCGGGCAATCGGTTCTACGACACCTTCGTTCCTGTCATGCAGGGCGCGCTTGGCGAGAAAATGTGGGGGCGCGCCATTCACGCGCTTCGGCATGGCATGGCCGATACGTTGAAGCAGGCGGGTATTTCGACTGAGGTGATTGACGACATTTCCGGACGCCTGAGCGAAGGCAGCGAAACCAATACGCGGTACACCAACCCGGCCGGCCTGCCGCTGATGCGTGACGCCTTGAAGCACTATCCTGTCATCACGTCGGACATCGAACGAAAGCCTTTGCAACTTCTCCCGTGGATCGAAAACAAGCAACCACCGCCATGGGCACGCGAAGGCAAGAAGTGAATGGATCGAGGCGGAAATGATTTCCGGGCTCACGGCATTGAAGGCGTCGCGCAACAGCTAGCCAAACCGCGTGGCACTCTGGAATTCCGATTCAGAATCAAACGGCGTTTTACGAAGTAATGGGGGGAGAACGCATCAGAACAGCGTACGCCGTGACGCGGGGCACTCAGCAGAGACCACGGCACTGAGGGTACGGACACCTGCGCTCAGGCGCCGTCTTCGACCGCGTCCGGAAAGAGCAGATGGGTCTTCCTGCGGAACGGCAGGCCGCCGGAGCTGTACTTCGCGACGAGGTCATCGAACACCACATCACTCTCGCCTTCGTCGAACCCCTGTTCGGCCAGCATGGCGACGATGACGTCCTGGAACTTCTCGAGCTCGGCCGTCTGACCCTTCTCGACGGCCCTGCGGATCAGCCAGTACAAGGCCACCCTTGCGACGTCGTCCCGATCCGGACGCCGGGCCTTCCGATTGGCATCGCGAAGGGCCTTCTGCCGCTGCCGTGCCGCCTTCATACTCATGATTTCTCCCCTCCCCGTGTCGGCCTCATCGTGTCGGCCTCCTGTTATGGGGCCTCCTGTTGTCTGCCCCCTTCCATGGTCGAGGCGCCGGGCGAGCGGCGCAAGCGCCGATTGGCGGAATCGGATTTATTGAGTTCGGAATCGGTCGCCCGCAGGTCTGAATCAAGAATGCGCAATTTGTTTCGCGTTACGGCACGTCATCTCGCGTCGAGACGCGTTGCGCCGAGGCAAACGCCGTTGCTGAATCAAGATCTTCGCGTCCTGAATCAAAAATCCCGATGTCGGAATCACATGAGCGCAATCTGTCTCAAGTCGACAGGACGTGAGATGCGTTGCAGGCAACCTGTCCAACTGTGTGTCAGATCAGGATGCATTGTCCCTCTGATGGCCCAGAATCCACCCTTCCCAGCGCCGGACGGCATCGGAGGCAGGCGCACCCTCATCGCGCCTGCCATCGACGACGTCGAGCATGCCGAGAAGGCCGACGGCGGCATCGAAGCGATCCTCGCCTGCCGTATCAGCACCGAAGCCGCCGTCGATGATCGGCAGCAGACGGGTGGCATCGATGGTCTCGCGGGCGGCAAGCCAGGATCGCATGGCGAGACCCATGCGCTGGCGATCGGCCTGCCGCCGTTTGCTCCAACCGCCCCTGGGCATGCCGAGCTGGCGATAGACGTCGCCGGGATAGGTCTCAGCGATCACGCAAGGGGTTCGCGCGACGAGATCGGCAAGGCGCCCGTCGAAAGGCCAGAGGCCGATGACGTCGATGTTCGGCACGATGATCTCCCGCCACCCGGTGCTGGCGCCCTTGCCGACCTGGTTTCCGCCGAGCGTCCAGAACAGCATGCAGGCCGCCTGCCGATCGCTGGTCGCCCGCTCGCACTGTCGCAACAGTGATCGGGGATCACTGACATCGAGCGCCTCGAAGAGATGCGCCCGCTGTGTGCCGCCCGGTCGCGCCGGATAGAAGGGGCGATGAAGCGAGATCCGGCTTTTATGATCCGCCACACTGTACCAGTCCGACCAGGCGCCCGATCCGAAGAGGGCGAGCGCTTCACGGAACGAGCCGACGCCGGCCGCCCGGGCATAGGCCTCGGGCAGGCCGATCGGGAAGTCGAAGCCCAGCAACAGGGCGCCGTCCCCATCGGACCTTGCCCGCAGTCGTTCGATCAGCGTGGCGGTGTCGCCCACCAGTTCAGGTGCTGCGATCTTCCAGCAGGAGCCGTCGCGACTGGCAACGGTCATCCAGCGCTTCCTGCGATCCATGCTCCAGTCGCAATGCGCGACGATGGTGACGGTCATGCGTGAGGCTCCTCCCGGTTTTCGCAGGAACCTACTCGCTTCCTGTCGCCAGATCACGCCGCTTCAGAAGCTGCTTTACGGCATCTTCGTCCAGGGCCTGTGCATCGAATAGCGCCTGCGTGAGCCTGTCGAGGGTGCCGCGATGGTCCTGGAGAATGCCGACCGCCCGCGCCTGCGCCTTCTCCAGCAGGCCATGAACGCGCGCCGCCAATCCGGGATGGGCGTCGAGAACGGCGGCGGGGTCCTTGTCGTCGCGGTAGAGCAGCGGATGCACGGCGCCGAAGCCGAGGCAGCGCTCCATGGTGAGCGCCAGACGGGTGGCACGGGCGAGATCGCTGTCATCCGTTCCACCGGAGCCTGCCGAGATGGAGCCGACGACGATCTGCTCGGCGGCCCGTCCGGCCATCAGCATGGCCAGCACGTCCTCGCGGTAGCCGAGCGTGTCGCTTCCGGACGCGGTGAAGCCAAGCAGGCTGTGGCCACCGCCATCAGGCGTATCAATGGTGAGACCATAGATGGGACCGAGGCGAAGAGCGTGGTGGACGACTGCGTGTCCAGCCTCGTGCACGGCGAAGTGCCAGCGCAGGTCATGGGGCAAGATAGGCCGATCCATGCGAATGCCGGCTTCAAGATCGTCGAAGCGGATCGAGCGCTTCTCGCGCCGGGCTTTCAGCCGTGCCTGACGAACGATGCGTTCGACGTCCGCTCCGGTGAGGCCCATGGCACGGGTTGCCAGACGCCGCAGAAGCGCGTGGGCCGCATCTGGAACTGGCATCCCGATCCTGGTGGTGGTGATGGATGTCGTCATGTCCTTGCTCCTTTCTGGGTGTCGTCGCGTTCCATGTGCGCATCCGCTCCCTCGTCAGCATCGTCCGGCAGGCCGTCGTCTTGTGTGGCGATGACAGGGTTCTCGGCCTGCGCCTCATTCGCCGTGTCAGCTTCCCCACTCGCACCCGCCAAGAGCACGGCAATGTCCTCGCCGAGATGATGCGCAAAAATCTCCGAGAGCGCCGCGACATCCGGCTTCGGGATCTCGATGTGCGTTTCCAGCCGCCCGGAGCGCTTGAGGGCCTCGTCGATATCGTCAGGCCTGGCGCCGACGATGACGAGGCCTTCCGACTTTACGGCACCATCCAGCAGTTCGAGCGCCTTGTTGACGACGGCGTTCCAGTAGTCGGCATATTCCCGCTCGGCAGGCTGTCGTTTGCCGATGCCGTCGATCTCGTCGATGAACAGGATGGCAGGCGCCAGCGCCAGCGCCTCGGCGAAGGTTCGCGCCATCCGGGCGATGACGTCGCTCAGATGCCCACCCTGCAGCCAGGTGGAAACGGACGTCACGACCAGCGGAGCTTGCAGACTGTTGCACAGAGCCCGGGCAAAGGTCGTCTTGCCGGTCCCCGGCGGGCCGGAAAGCAGGAGCTTGCTGCTCATCTGCGACCAGGCAAGCGTGCCTGCCCGGTAGTCGGCAAGATCCGCCTTCAGGTCGAGCGCCCAGGTCTTTGCCTTCCCGTAGCCGGAGAGCGTCTCGACCGTGAGCGCTGGACGGTTGGATTTGCCGTCGCCCGCACGCTCCGGCTGGATGACCTCGGCGCCGGAGGGCTTGTCACGCCTCCCGCCACTGCTGTCCTTCGCCGCCGATGTCCCGGACGTCCCTCTTCCGGCTTCGGCTTCACCGGCTTGCCGGTCCCCCGGCTCTCCGCTTCGTCCCCATCGTCACCATCGTGGGCGGCCATGCGGTTGCGTTCGATCAACGAGGCCAGGACGTCGATGACATCAGGTGCACTGCGGCCGGGGCGGAAGGCCAGAACGACATCGTCGAGCGTCAGGTAGTGCGCGTCATAGGCATTGGTCCAGCGGGTGAGTGCCGCAAGGCCGGCGTCGCCATGGACGGCTTCCAGCATCATGCTGATGAAGGCATAGTCCAGCCAGCCGCCGACAATCCCGACGTCAGCGGCAAGGCTGATCTCGGAGGGGATATGTTCGGCCGTCTCCGAGATCGCGACGACCGGCTAATCCCGTGTCAGGGCATTCACGAGCCTGCGCTGCAGCGCCGCCCCCGTCAGACGATGGACGGACTCGCCGATGAACTGGATATACGGTCGCCCCGCTCCTTCAGCGGCGACGAAGCTGTCGTCGTCATAGACATAGTCGCCATCGATGCCGCTCGGGGTGGCGCCGGGCAGGAACCCCGGCAGTTCGATCAGCCGCCGCATGGCGCGTTCGAAGCCGGACACGGGTGCATGAAGCGAGACCACGGGCGCCGCCATGGCGATCGCCCGGACGATCCTGTCAAACGGCACGCCCGTGTTCTCGATCGCGCGGGCCAGCACCAGGGCGGCGACGATGTTGCTGACCAGAGCGAGCCTGCCCGCCCGCCCGACAAGACCGACCGCGTAGGCGCGAAAATCATGATGGTCGGCATGACCGGCGGCACGATCTCCGGACGTTTCAGGGTCCGCCGACGTTCGTTGCCGATCCCGAGGTGGCGGCAATGATGCAAGCGGCTTCTCATCGGCGGCCGCGAAGTCCGACGGCTTGGATGTCGGCAACAGGTAGGCTGCGAAGGTGCGGCGCATCCATGCGCGGTCGCGATCCGGATTGCCACTCAGCCTGCCGACATCGAAGGCAGGCGCATAGCGGCGGATGAGATGACCATCGACGTCGACGATCTTCATCGTCAGCAGTCCGTTGGCGTGCGCATTGCGCTGTGCCTGCCGACGCGCAACATGATCGAGGCGGCGGAGCAGAAGGCGGGCGAGCTTATTCATCGATCTGGCCCTCCGCAGTGGCGGCAATAATTGCCGCTTTGAGATTGGCGGACCGGACCGCTGTCGCCTTCTGCCGCTTCGAACCACCGGTGCGTGCCGGACGAAGCTGCCAGGCGACAGGCAGAGCGGTGCGCTTTTCGGACGGGGCGGCGTGGCCGGTTACCTGCCGCGGCGCGCTCACAGATGCGCTGTTGCGACGCTCAAGCCAGTCGAGCAGCAGACGGCAGGCCGGATTGCCATGATCGGCATGGGCCTGCAGCGGGGACGTGACGGCGCCCGGAACCGTGCCGGTCATCCCCTTCCCCTGCCGGACATGCGCAAGCGCCAGTCCGATCAGGATCGCGGGATCATCGAGAAGCGGATCGGCGCGGCCGGATCCGGGATGACGGAGGATGGTGCCATGGGACCGATGGGTGCGTGTTGTGCCATCGAGGACGACGCGATCGCTTCGCAACGGAAGTGACGCGGCGCATCCGGGGTGATGTCGGAGGACATGGGGACTGACCTGCCCCTGAGAATTTCCTCCAGAATTGATTAAAGTCCGGCTCATTTGGGTTGCTGGATTAGGACCGGTAGCGGCGTGATGCGGTGGGGAGTCTTGATGACAGCCAAAGTGCCCGGCTTACGGCGAGTAGGCGGAAATGATTTCCGAAACGAGGCACGGCTGCTGCCTTTGGTTGCGTCAAGTAGAATGCAGGTGAGCAGTCAAATAGTCCTTAGCCTATCCACATCGTCCTTTTCTTCGCCGGTGTAGCTGTGCAACGCGCGGGTTGAATGACCCGAAGACAGAGAGCCAAAGCAAGAGGATAGGCTACAGCACCGTATTTCTACCCTCACGATTTCCATGTTTGTTAAACAATCATGAACCATATTTCGGAGACGGCGATTGCCGAAACAGGCATATGACGATGCCACCTTGATGCAACCTTACCGTGGCTTAGACATATGACAAGCATTCTCACCAATACTTCGGCGCTGGCTGCGCTCAGCACTTTACGAAGCATAAATTCCAGCCTGGGTGCCGAGCAGGGAAAGATATCGTCCGGTCTCAGGATACAGAGCGCTGCCGACAACGCCGCCTACTGGTCGATCGCGACCACGATGCGCTCGGACAACAAGGCGATTGCCACCGTTCACGATGCGCTTGGTCTTGCCGCAGCCAAGATCGACGTGTCGTATTCTGCGATGTCTGCCGTCAAGGACGTTCTGGATGAGATCAAGACAAAGCTTGTCGCGGCCAAGGAACCGGGTGTCGATAAAGCGAAAATCCAGAAGGAAATCGACCAGCTTGCGCAGTCGACACGCAGTATTGCCGACTCGGCCAGTTTCGCAGGGGAGAACTGGCTGAGTACGGATATCTCGGGATTGATCGATACGACCTTGCCTCTGCGTTCGAGCACCCTAGTCTCGTCCTTCAACAGGTCGGCTTCTGGAAACATTGGGATTGGCACGACGACGGTGGATCACCTCGAGACGGCCTTGTTCAACAAGGAGGGCGGCGGAATCCTTGAGGCCGATCCTCGCAGCCCGAAGTCGATTGCCGGCATACGTTCAGTATCCTCTGCTCCGATAGGGAGTCCCTGGTACTCTCCGACCGGATACACCGACGGCCGGGGCACGTCGGGCTATGAGGGAAATCTAAGATTCACCTTTGCCGGCCCGCTCGATTTTGCCACGGCAAGCGATCGGATAACGTTTGACATTACACTTGACGCCGAAGACCCGGCTTCCACGAGTCCCGGTCCGTACGCTCCTGGCAATTCCTATTCCGTGACGATCAATCGAAGCGTCGTGGACAGCGTTCTCCCCTTTAATGGAGGAAAGATCGATACAGCCTCTCAAATGGCCGCAGTGCTTCGAAGTCAACTTAACAGCATCGGCGCAAGTGCTTCGACATACTACTATAAAGACCTGTCGGATCCTTACTACTTCAAGTTTGATATTTATTCGCGAGAAACGAACGGTCTCAATGGCTCGGCCGTCCAGATTTCCAATTTTAGCTCGACGGTGGGGAGCGGTGGACTCCAAAACGGGTTAGACTACGGGAAGCGCTATTCACTTGATCTCGATTTCGAAGCATTCGAAGTTTACCAGTCCGTTGACATCAACTTCGACTTTCATTTCAATCGCGAATCTCCAACATCCCATGTCATCAACCGTGCTCTTGTGAATTCCGTGCTGGGTACGACCAACGGAAAGATCGAGACATCGTCGCAGTGGGCGCAAATTCTCAATACCCTGATCACCCGCCCGGACACCATCATTGCCGCGACAAGCGCGACCACGGTCAATGTCAAAACGGACCCAAACGTAGACAGGCTAAACGGCTTTCGGACAGGCGTTCATTTCAGCAATGTTTCCGTCAATATCGAGCCTATCCCGCAGACAGGTATTTTCGGCATTGATATCGTGAGCAATTCAGGGAGTCTGGATAAGTATATTATCGATGTCGAACTCATGACACAAAAGACGATCGACGGTGCCGCGATGCTCGGCGCACTCAAGGCACGTATCGATATGCAGTCAGGCTTCACGAAAACGCTGATCGATACTGTGGACAAGGGCGTCGGACAGCTTGTCGATGCCGACTTGAACGACGCGTCCGCACGCCAGAAGGCGCTGCAGGCCCAGCAGCAGCTCGCCATTCAAGCTTTGTCGATCGCTAATTCGAACACCGACACCGTCCTTAGTCTGTTCAACTGATCATGGTGTTACGGCACGTGACCAAGCGTTTTTTTGATTATCTGTTCGATAACTCCAAGTTATTCCGCTGGAGTTAGCGAACAGATACTCTAAGATCTGGTATCGCCCCCGTGCGACCGATCGATATGCGTGGCAATCAGCATCGCCACCAGATGCACGGTATTTCGAGCACCGTATCGTTCCTTCATCCGTTCCAGCCGATGCTCAACCGTCCTGTGTGAGACGTCGAGTGTGACCGCGATCTCCTTTGCCGTTGCCCCTTCGATTAACAACTGAACGATGGTCTCGTCGACAATGTCGAGCGTCTCCTGACGCTGGGGCGGGCTGAGGAGGAACTGGGCATAGGACGACGAGATGATCCATTCAGGACGCTCGGCATTGCGTTGCGGAATCAAAATCCGATCGTAGCCGAGGTTGACGCCGAACAGCCTGGTCTTGACCAGTTCCATGGAAGGCTGTTGCGTTTCAAGGACTTGGTTGAGGCGAGGAATGACCGCCTCGCGCATATAGGTCTGGTCTTTAAACTCGCCGATGTGGCAATCTGCAAAAATCGCGTTGATGTTGAGGATACGCGAGGTGAAGCCGGAATGCCTAATCGTCTTCATATGCCATTGGAGTGGGTCGCCGCCGCTGATCGTGAACACCGTCAAGCGCATCTTCATGGACAGCATGTCGAGAATATCACTGTACACGACGTGTGGAGCGACAGGTTGACCGGCGTCTGTCTGGAGCCATGCGTCGATCATTTTTCGCGTGATCGCGCTGAAGGGTTTTTGTTTTGCCACTACCCACCGTCGCTGATTATCGTTTGGGGCGAATACACCTAAAATGGCATCGTTGGGCAATAGGGTAAAAATACCCGTCCCTCAGTTTCAGCGACCTTCATCAAGGCCCATCATCGGCACTGGCCTACTGACCTTGCCCCCAAGTTTTATCCAGTTTTGAGTTCGCTCCGGCGGTTTTGGGTTGTTGTATTCGGGGCGGTAGCGGCGTGTTGCGGTGCGGAGCCATTCCGGCTGCGTGAGCCCGCATCACGTCGCGGGTTGATGGTCTGAGCGAACTCGGCCGGTGTCA
>NZ_FTMB01000005.1 GCF_900155885.1 Rhizobium sp. RU20A | reverse complement strand
AGCTTGACGCCGAACTCGTCATCGGAAATCAGGTTCTGGCTGCGCACGACGTCCAGAAGCACGCCGTCGGAGCTGATGATGTTCACCTCGCTCTCGATACGGGCATTGTCCGTGATGCCCCCCGTCAGACGGGCCTGCGGATCCAGAAGGTTCGAAGGCGTTGGATCGACGACGACGAGCGCTGTACCGGCATATTTCGGGTTTATCGAATAGGCAAAAAGCACGCCGAGAACGGTAATGCCGACAAACAGGGAGAGGATCAGCCATATCTGGCGTCGAACGAGGCCGAGGACGCTTTTGAGATCAATTTCGTTACTCATCCAACGAATTTCCTAAATGAATAATTTAAAGTCAGGTCTTCCATTTGCCCCTTTGTGTACCACAGCGCCACAGTGCAGCAAACGCTTTCATCATACGCAGTTAATGGCAAAATTGACTGTGCTGGCAGGCACCGTGGCAGTGCCACCGCGGGCACAGGTTTGCATCCATTTGCACGGCGTGCGGGCGCAAATAGACAACGGACAGTCATGCCTGGCCCGCCTCAGCCGGAAACGCTCGATTTTGGGGATATAATAGTCCCAAGCCCCGCGCGCGCATCACGGCGGCGGGAGATCCCGGCCGGACGGCTGCCCTCGCAAGGGACCCCGGCATGACCCGTTCTGACGGGTGGGAGGCAGACGTGCCAGCGCGGGCCGCCATGGACTGCGGCCAGCGATCGTCCGCGTGATACCAAGCAGAACGCGCACTGCCTGGCAGGAACGGAGAGCTTCGCTCTACGAAAGACGGGAACGTCTTACTGGATCAGTCCGATGTCATCGGCGGAAGCGACGACGAACGGCTGGCCTGCTGCAACGTCAAAGGACCAGACGACGGCGCCCTCACCGCGGGCAACAGCCTGCGCAGACACGGTCGCCTTGGCCGCCGGGATGAGGATGGCGAGCTGCGGCGCGCGGGCGGCGCTGCGATAGGCGAGCGTTTCGCAGGCGCCGCTGAAGCTGGAGCGCTCGAGGTTCATGGCGAGCGGCGCACCACTGGCGGCGACGGCCGTCCCGAGCTGGCGCGCGAAGCTGCCGATCTGGAAAGCATGCGAGGGGCCTGCAGCACCGATGGTGACAGTCAGTGCAGCGAGGATGGCGATTGCCGAGGTCTTGAGCATCGAAGTTGTCCCTGTCCTGTTTGCTTCTTGTTGTGCGACCCTTCTGGACCGCCGATAGGACAACTCTACACGCAGCCCCCCTGCACCTGCTTTAAGTGGATCGATAAAATTCGAAGCAACTCGTCTTTTGTCGGAAGAGGCAGGAACCCATGCCCGCAGGCGACGTCTGCAGCGCATCGGCCCGCCTCCCTCGGCATGGTCCAACGGCAGCGCAACGGGGACCGGTCAGCGACTACGTCAGGTCGAACGGCGCCACGGCGCCCGCACGCGCGCCACGCCGGTCAGTCGCGGGTGGCGCGCCGCTCGGACTGGACGGCATAGGCGAAGCCGGCACCGACGATCACCACGAAGAGCATGGTGACGCCCTGGATCTCCAGGCTGAAATCGACGAGCGAGTGAAGCGCGCCGACGATGATCACGCCACTCCCCGCAAGCATTGGCGCCTCGACAAACGGGGCCGCCGCAAAGGCACGCACCAGCCGCCAGGCGATGATGGCCAGGATCAGCATCGGGATCGAGCCAAATAACAGACCGTATTCGACCCAAAGGGTCAGGTAGCTGTTGTGCGCCTTGTCCCAGAGGAAGTCGGTGCTCACGGGCAATTGGTGGAACAGCGGATAGGCATATTCGAACGAGGAGCCGCCAAAGCCGGTGAGCGGACGGGCCGCGATCATCTCGATCGCCTGCTTGTAGAGGCTAAGGCGCGTATCCGCATCCGTCCCCACGGCACCCACCCGTTCGAGAAGACCGCCACCGTAGAGGGCAAGGAGCAGGCCGAAGCTCGCCAGGACCACCGCAGCCAGCGCGGAATAGCGGCCCCGGACCGTATCCGATTTCGCAATCGCCATCAGCGAGACGACCAGCACGCCGGCCAGCGCGACGAAATTGCCCATGCGCGAATTGGTCATCACAAGCACGGATGCGATGATGGCGAGACCGGTGAGGTTGAGAATGAGATTGCGATTGGAGCCGTAGCGAAAGCCGGTCGATTGCGGCCGGCGCTCAATCGGCGTGAACAGCTCTTCCAGAATGAGGCTGACCCCGAGCACGCAGCCAAAGGCGAGGAACGTCGCGAAGGAATTGCGATTGACGAAGGCCCCGGTGGCAGACCCCTCGTAGCTCCACTTCTCGCTGAAGAGGATCGTGTCGTTGAACTGCAGCAACATGATCGCGCCGTAGGCCGCATGTAGGACGACGACGACATACATGACGGATAGGAAGGTGGCGGCGCGTGTCCGGTTCGCGGCGATCTGTACCGCCATGTAGAAGAGCAGACCGTAGCTGAGCCACCGCAGCAGCGCAAAGAGCGTATCGCCGGGCGAAACGGAAATGGTGGCGCTCGCAGGCACATCCGCCGGCCACCACAGCAAGGCCCCAGGCAGGAGGCGCGCCACCGGCAGGAACTGGATGGCGATGTAGACCGTCAGCGCCAGGAACAGGCCCCAGATCAGCGGAAAGGCCGACACCGACTTGCGCGGCGTGACGCCGGCGAGTGCAAGCCGCAGGAAATAGAGACTGGCCGTTGCAAACAGGAGCGCGGCCGTCAGCGCCCACACGCCGGGCCGGTTGGCTCCCAGAAACAGGGGCATGACCAGCACGATGGCCGTTACGGCCCACATCAGGAAGCCGTTGGTCTTGTAGCGGATGCTGTTTGTTTCGCCGATCAAGGACATATACCTGTTTGAAAAGAAAAAACCCGCCACGGAAGGCTCAGGTCGATGGGGAATTCTTCAGCTCACCCAGAAATCTCCGCTGGCGTTCGTCCGGTAGACTTTCGATCACCTGCACGATCGTTTCACGGTACTCGGGGTTGGCGAGATACCGCTGAGCGATCCAGCGCATGCCCTCCGTGGTTCCGGCCAGCATCCTGATATCGGAAATGTGAGCCTGACGCGCCGGTTCGTCGAGCAGCGCCATATTGGCCTCGGCAAGGATCACGCGCAGCCGCGCCTTGGCCGCCTCGTTCGGAGTCACCCTTTGGGACAGTTTTAAATCGGAGAGAAATCCATCGATATCGCCGCGAACGAGCGCCGATTGCGCCCGCACGACCCAGGCAAGGCCGTTGGAGGGCATCGCCTCGGCGATCTCCCCCGCGATCGACCGACATCGTTTTGCAATGGCGAGCCTCCTGGCCAGGATATTGGGCGCATTTGCCGGGGGATTGAGCCCGTACCAGCAATCGGCAAGAACGATGACCTTCGAATACGATGACAGGGAAGACTGATTGGCGTCGCTCGTCAGAAAGTCCGCAAATTCCGGAGCCGTTTCATCAGGCCTTGCGAATATGCGTGTTTCACTGAAGAACAGAGCGACGCTGGCAAAGCAAAGGACAAGTCCGGCCGCCGCAGAAATGTATAGGGGAACGACATTTTCCCTCGATCGCGCCATGGTCCTCACCAGATCGGATATGTCAGAAAGCCCGAGCCGTCATTGCTGGCCAGAACGCTGCCTGCTTTCCTACACGGCTCGATTTAATTTCATCCAAATATATCGTATTGAATTCGAGGCAAGTGCTCCTTTGTAAGTCAGGTCGCACTTTCTCAGAACCGTCGCACCCCGCTTTCTCCGTGAAAACAGGCACACCAACGGCAGGCTGAAAGCCCCGAGCCAGGACGCCGAAATTGATTCCGCAACCATTTTTGGGTGCAACAGCATGCAGGAGAACGATACGGAACTGCAACTTTTAGTTTCAAAAGAAGAAAAATAGATAAAAAATTCAGTTGGCAAGAATTACTGGATGTGTTTTAATCCATTGGATTGGATGGATTTAATGGCATTTTTCTGACTGCAACGCCATGTACCGGCGCAGGATGCCCGTAAAGATTATTTGCGCCCCACGGAGTCGAGCCGTTTCATTATGGCACAAACTGTTTCTGGCCAAATCAGATCCATTCGGCTATTCTCTGAGGCCTATTGTCATGCATTAAGAAAAATGTAATAACGCTCTCGATTTAAGCACGCAGGAGGTCTGCAATGAAAAATAGGTATCTCGTACCCGTACTTTTGGCATTTTCGACGCTCGGCCTCGTAGGCGAGGCTTATGCGCAGGCTGCGCCGGCACAGATCCAGGCGGCTGGCGTTGTGTTGCAGATCCAGACGATCGTCGCAAACCCGGCTCTGTCCCAGGCTGCCAAGATTGCGGCAGTCCGTGTGGCGCTCGCTAGGGTCCCGGCCGCGCAGCGCCTCGCGGTTGCCGCTCAGGCTTATAAGAACACAAATGCCTCGGGCGTGGTCGCCGCTGCCGCTCAGCAGGCCGGCGTGAACACCGAGCAGATGGCAAGCATCGCAGACTCGCTGCCGTCGACCGCAGACGTAGGTCCTACGCCCGGTCCGACCGCTACTGGGCCCACGGCCGGCGGCGATGTGACGGGTGACGGCAATGCGGATCGTGACCGTCCGTTGCAGCTCAACGGCACCCCGCCGAGCGCCACGTAAGACCTCCACGGTCTCAGTTGAATTCCTTCCCGCAGGGGAGGCTGACCTCAGGCATTGCATGATGCCTGAGGTTTTTCCATTTGTGTTCTGTGGGGGCCGAGAGCCGATATGACGGCATGCCATGTCGGCCGCATCACGTCTCGGAAGCGGCCCCTGTTTGGTCACGCGGCGCAGAGTCACCCGCGATCGTAAGCAAGCCCAACAAAACGAGGCAATCCCGGCGAACATCGGTTCACCCGGATTGCCTCTATTCCTGCATGCTGGAGAACATCCGATCAGAAGCGGGGCAGCGCGGCCGCCCCAGGCATCCCTGTTACCAGCGCATCGGATTGGCGGAGGCGACGCGCAGGAAGGCGTAGCCGGTCTGGTTGCGCTTGACGATCGACTTGCGCAGGTTGTCGAGCACGAACTCGCCGCGATTGGTCTTGACCACCAGAACGGCATGACCGATGCCGCGCGGCGTAACGACCACGGCCATTCGAAGGGCACCTGCCGGCACTCCGGCGCGGATCAGCTGGCTGCGCTTTGTCAGCGCAAAGTCTTCGCAGTCGCCGGAGGTGGCGTTGACCGTCCAGACGTCGGCACCCATATCGTTGCGTGCGCTCATGCTGCGGTTGACGCGGTTGTTGACGGTCGTGATCAGCGAGCGAATATGCGAGTTGTAGCTGACCATGCCGACGCCGTCAGCCTTGCACTCCGACGGATTGCTGCGGCAAAAGGCGACATAACCCTTCGGCGCGCGGCTCTCGCTGAGCACGCGACCACCAAAGTTGCCAACATTGAATGCATTGGCCGAAGGTGCGGTAAAACCGCTGACGGCGGCAAAGACGGCAAGCGTCGCGATAATTTTCTTCAACATCATCCCTGTCCTTCGTGAGCTTCTTCGAGCTTCTTCTCCGAGTTCATCTCGGTCGGGGTTCGCGTGATGCTGACGAAAGCTTGCCCGCTCTCGTTCCCCACTGACCTCACACTACAGAACAGGGTTTTCCCGCCATTTAAGTCGATCCGAGCAATTTTACCGAATTGCCACGCCCACGGCTGCCGCATCTCGGATCAGGGCCTGCCGCACCGCAGCTCTCACTTTCCAACGCTGCGAAGGGCAAGCGAAATCGTGATTAAAATCAACATTTTACGTCACTTGAGACATTTCGACCGGCGAAACAGCGCGGGATCGAGGCGCAGGCCCTGCGCACCATCTTAATTCACGCGAGGCCGGTGAACGTGGTTACCGGGAGAGCGGCGAACCCTGTCGAGATTTGCTAAAATTCTAAAGATGTGTCCCGTTTCCGGGCTGTAACACACCGCACGACTGGCTCGTCGCGCCCTGTCCGCATTCAAAGGCAGGAAGGTGACGCGAACCTATCACTCGACAGACGCACCAATGGTAGCAATAGCTCTTCAACAGGGCCAATCCTGTGAAAATACAACGCGAAATGCGGTCGAACTGGGGGAATTGGCACAAAGAACTAAGCCTTTTGAAATCATTTTGATGCCAGCGTTCAGACGAACGTATCTACGATAATCGGAGGCAAGATCATGGGCACCCGGCTCTCATTCTTCTGCGCCGCACTTCTATCCTGTTTCGTCAACAGTGCCGCCCATGCGGAAAGCCTCAACCTGCTGATCTGGGAATCCTATATCGACGAAGACATCCTGCAGCGTTTCACCGCCGAGACCGGCGTGACGGTCAACCAGATCTATTATGACAGCGGTGACAAGCGGGACGAGGTGCTGGCAGATCCCGGCAGCAACATCGATGTGGCCGTGGTCGGCGAGACGACGGCCAACCTCTTCGGTAATCGCGGTGTTCTTGAGCCGCTCGACACCACGAATGTTCCCGTTCTCAAGGATTACGACACACGCTGGCGCAATCGCTGTGCCAATTACGCCATGCCCTATCTCTGGGGCACGATGGGCATCCTCTACCGGTCGGACAAGGTGCAGGAGCGCCCCAATTCCTGGAGCGCGCTGATGCAGCCGGCCGAGCCGCTGCGCAAGCACATCGCGATGTTCAACGACCATAACGAGGCCTTCGTCGCGCCGCTCTCCCTCCTCGGATTGTCGATCAATGCCAACGACCAGGACAGCCTGAAGCAGGCTTTCGAAGCCCTCAAGGCGCAGGCGCCCTATGTGCTGACCTACGACTACGTCATCACGTCCATCCAGCACGCCAATATCGGCCCGCAAATCTACATGGCCGTCGGTTATTCCGGTGACCAGCACACCTTGAACAACAAGGTCGGCCGGCCTGACCTGTGGCGCTACAGCCTGCCAAAAGAGGGCGGCCTGTTCTGGCTCGACTGCCTCGCCGTCATGTCCGCATCCAAACAGAAGGCGATGGCCCTGAAGCTCGTCGATTTCATCGGCTCTCCGGAAAACGCCAAGCAGAACGCGCTCACCCTGAGAATGCCTACCACAAGCAATGCCGCGCTCAACCTGATGCCGGACGCCGTCAGGCGCAACCCGGAAGTCTACCCCGATCAGAGCGCCCTCGACCGCAGCCAGATCCAGCAGGAACTGAGCACCCAGTCCATCCAGATCCGCCGCCGGATCATCAGCTCCCTGGTGCATTTCCAGTGACACTCATCAAGCGCACCAGCCTCCTGATCTTCCCCGTCGTGCTTGTCGGCTATGTCGTGGCCGCCATCCTGGTCTACGTCGCGGAAAGTCGTGCCCTGCGCGCACTGGAGGAAGCCAAGCTCGCCCAGCAGCTTGACCATCTGGCCGCCCTCTTCGACAGCGACCTGAACCAGAGCCGCACCTTCCTCTACGGCCTTGCCGATGGCAGCGCGCTTCGCCTCTTCATCGAGGAGCAGGACGAGAGCTATCGCAGCGCTGCCCTTGGCGTCCGGTTGCAGCAGGCGGTCAAGTCGCTGTCGGCCGATCCGCGCAAATTCGTCTCCTTCACCATTCTCAAGCCGGATCTTTCGCTCAGCTATTACTTCGAAAACAGTGACGATCCTTTCGCCACGCTCAGTTCCTTGCAGCGCGAGAACGCGAAGAAGCTGAAGAGCGGCGCGGATCTGGTTGCCTGGAGCTTCCTCGAAGGCGATGGCCAACGCCCGCTGATCGTCTATTCACAGTTCGTGGATCCGCGCACCTTCAATCCGCCCATCGCCTCTGAAAAATCCCGTGCACTGCTGTTGCAGGGCGCCGTCAAGCCGGATCGCTTCCTCGATATGCGCGCCGGGCTGGAGCGCGAATATGGTGCGCCGGTCATCGTGTCACGCGACAAGCCGTCCGCAAACACCGCGGATCTCGCAGCCAGCGTGCAGCTTGGCGGCGGCATGTTTGCCAGCATCGTGCCAGACGCGAGAATCCTCGACCAGACGCTTGGTCGGCTGCGCATGCTGCTCGGCATCGGCGCGACCGTTCTGGCGCTCGTCACACTCGGCCTTCTGACCGTGCTGATCCGCCGCTTCGTGATCGAGCCCATTACCGAACTCGACCGCAACGTCACCAAGGTGATGACGGGATCGACGACGCAAATCGTCAGCAGCAATACGGTCGGGGAAGTGGCCCGCCTGACGGATAACATACAGAAACTGCACGAAAAATCGCAGCAGACCCTGCTTCTCGTCCAAAAGGCGTCGTGGACGGATCCGCTGACCGGGCTTGCCAACCGCGCCCATTTCAACGTGATCGGCGAAACGCTGGTCCGTAGCATGATCGAGACGGACTCGGCCTGCGCCCTGTTCTTCATCGACGTTGATAACTTCAAGTTCGTCAATGATCGTTACGGCCACAAGATCGGTGACGACCTCCTGCGCCATCTTGCCGAACGCATCAGCGCCACGGTGAACGCGATCGCCGGGGAATACTGGGTGGCCAACGCCATCGTGGCGCGCCTGTCCGGCGACGAATTCGCGATCCTGATCCCGACCCAGACACACACCGACATGGTGGACGAACTGGCCGGCCGCATCCTGAATCTTTTTGCCAACGGTTTCGAGGTGCACGGCGAACGTTATCCGGTCACGGCCAGCATCGGCGTCGCCTTCTGCCCCACCGACGGATCGACTCTGGCCAGCCTCGTCGCCAATGCGGACGCGGCGATGTATCAGTCCAAGGGTACGGGCAAGAACCGCTTTGCCTACTTCTCCCGGACGTTGGAGGAGAAGCAGCACCGCATCCGCCAAATCCAGGACGAACTGCGCCTTGCCGATCCGGACGAGCAGTTCCACCTCGTCTACATGCCGCTGATCAACCGCCAGGGCAAGGTGGCCGGCTGCGAGGCCCTGCTGCGCTGGCGCTCGCCTGTCCTCGGCCCCGTCGGTCCGGACGAGTTCGTCCCGATCGCGGAGCGCCACGGCCTGTTTGCCAAGATCGACTTCTGGGTGATCGACAGGGCCATTGCGGACTGTGCCCGCCTGCAGGATATCTTCGGGCCGGACACGGTGGTGGCGATCAACATCTCCTCGGCCGAACTGCACTCCACCGCCATCACCGATCACATTGTGGACCGGCTGCGTCACTACAAGGTCGATGCCCGGTCCGTGGAGATCGAGCTGACGGAAACCTTCGCAGTCAGCCTTGGCGATCAGTTGCGCCAGAACATTCAGCGGCTGCGCGAAGGCGGCCTGCGCATCGCCATCGACGATTTTGGCGCCGGCTACACCTCGGTGCAGCAGATCATCGACTACATGGCCGACACCATCAAGCTCGACCGAGATTTCGTGGGCAAGCTGACGGCCGACCACATGCATCCGACGCTGCGCGCGATGAACGAACTGTGCCATGCCCAGAAGATGCGGGTGGTCGCAGAGGGCGTGGAAACGCGCGAGCAGCTGGAAACGCTCATGTCGGCCGGATGCGATTATTTCCAGGGCTATTTCTTCAGCAAACCGCGGCAGATGGAGGACCTGCAGGTCTGGGCGCTGCGTCATGCCAATCAACCGCCCGTCATGCCATCCACCCCGAAGCCGACCCGTACGGCCGCCGCCCGGCGCAAGTCCGCCTGAGAAAGCGTGCGGGGCGCGCCTAGCCCCGAACGATCGGACGCCGGGCCTGCCCGGCATCGCCCGTATTGCGGGTCCGCTGCCGATCCTTCCAGAAAGGCCTTGCCACGCGCCATGCGACGAGCAGCAATAGCAGCGTTATGTAGAGCCCCTGCTCCGCACCGGTCACTTTCGTCGCCATGAAATAGTGCAGAGCGCCCAGCAGCGCGACGACATACGTCAGCCGATGCAGCCGGCCCCAGTTGCGCCCCATCTTGCGGATCGACGCCATGTTGGAGGTCAGCGCCAGGGGGATCAGACAGACGAGACCCGCCATGCCGAACATGATAAAGGGACGTTTGAGGACATCCTGCACGACCGCCTGAAGCACCAGCGCCTGATCGAGGATCAGGTAGACGGAAAAATGCATCAACACGTAGTAGAAGGTGAGGAGACCGAGCGCGCGCCGGTAGCGGATGAGGTTGATGCCGACAAGCTCCCGGAGCGGGCTGACCGCCAGCGTCAGGATCAGAAAGCGGATCGCCCAGGTGCCCAGCAGCCGCTCGAATGTCTTGACCGGATCGGCGCCAAGCCCACCCGTGGCGCCGAGGTAGAAGAACCAGGCCGCCGGCAAGAGGCCGATCCCGTATATCCACCAGACCGAGATGACCGGCAGTCGCCGCTGGGCGGGAGCCGCCATCAGAAGTTCACCTTCAGATCCATGCCGGCATAAAGGCTGGCCACCTGATCGGCATAGCCGTTGAAGGGCAGAGTGGGCTTGCGTGCCTCGCTGAAGAAGCCGCCTTCGCCGATGCGCCGTTCGCTCGCCTGGCTCCAGCGCGGATGATCAACCTCGGGGTTCACATTGGCATAGAAGCCGTATTCGGACGGCGCCGTCAGCGCCCAGGTGTTCTTCGGCTGCTCCTCGACAAAAGAGATCCTGACGATCGACTTGATGCCCTTGAAGCCGTATTTCCACGGGACCACGAGCCGGATTGGCGCGCCGTTCTGGTTCGGCAGCGTCTCGCCATAGAGGCCAACCGCCAGCAGCGTCAACGGATGACGGGCCTCATCCATGCGAAGCCCCTCCACATAGGGCCAGGACAGGGACTGGAAATAGCCTTTCTGGCCCGGCATTTCCTCCGGCCGCACGACGGTTTCGAAGGCCACATATTTGGCGCTGCCGAGTGGCTCGACCTTGTCGATGACAGCGGCGAGCGGGATGCCGTTCCACGGAATGACCATGGACCAGGCTTCCACGCAGCGCATGCGGTAGACGCGCTCCTCGATCGTGTAGTCCTTCAGCATCGCCTCGACATCGAGCGTCTGCGGCTTGGAAACGAGCCCGTCCACCTGGATGGTCCAGGGCATCGGCTTGAAATCACCGGAAAGCGCCTTCGGGGACTCCTTGTCGAGGCCGAATTCATAGAAATTGTTGTAGCTCGTCACCGAATCCTTCGGCGTCAGCTTTTCATCCACCGTGTAGGCCGAGGGCTTTGACGTCAGCGGCGCGGCAAGGGACGGGGACGCCGCCAGCGCCAGCCCGCCAGCCGCCAGCCCCATCAGTTCGCGCCGACGTAGATAGACGGATTTCGGGGTGATCTCGCTGCCGGGGATCGGGGGAACGCGGAAGGCGGCCATGGCAGAACCTCTCGGAAAACGAATAAGCGGAAACCTATATAGAGAACGGACAAGCCGCTGACAGAGTTTCACCTGCCTGCCACGCAAATCCTGTCCCCCACTCTACGCAGCCGATCATGGCAGCGTTACATCCGGTCGCCAAAAAACACGCCGGCGCATCTGGCGATCACGCCCGATTGTTGGGCTGGCGTACCGCTTTTGACAGATGTGATAGTGAAAAGTGCCGGAAACTGGCGTAAAAGACCGCCACAGACGGTGCCCGCCCCAAAAAGGCCGACGAGCGCCGACACATGACAAGACAAAGACGAACAAGAGGAAACGACCATGCCCGCCTATCGCTCGCGTACGACCACCCATGGCCGCAACATGGCCGGCGCCCGCGGCCTGTGGCGCGCCACCGGCATGAAGGACGGCGATTTCGGCAAGCCGATCATTGCCGTCGTCAACTCCTTCACCCAGTTCGTGCCCGGCCACGTGCACCTGAAGGACCTCGGCCAGCTGGTCGCCCGCGAGATCGAGAAGGCCGGCGGCGTTGCCAAGGAATTCAACACGATCGCCGTCGACGACGGCATCGCCATGGGCCATGACGGCATGCTCTATTCGTTGCCGAGCCGCGAGATCATCGCCGACAGCGTCGAATACATGGTCAACGCCCACTGCGCCGACGCCATGGTCTGCATTTCCAACTGCGACAAGATCACGCCCGGCATGCTGAATGCGGCCATGCGCCTCAACATCCCCTCGGTCTTCGTCTCCGGCGGCCCGATGGAGGCCGGCAAGGTCGTCCTCCATGGCAAGACGCACGCACTCGATCTAGTCGATGCCATGGTCGCCGCTGCCGACGACAAGGTCTCCGACGAGGACGTCAAGGTCATCGAGCGCTCTGCCTGCCCCACCTGCGGCTCCTGCTCGGGCATGTTCACGGCCAATTCCATGAACTGTCTGACGGAAGCGCTCGGCCTGTCGCTGCCCGGCAATGGCTCGACGCTCGCCACCCATGCCGACCGCAGGCGCCTCTTTGTCGAAGCCGGCCACCTGATCGTCGACATCACGCGGCGCTGGTACGAGCAGGATGACGCCAGCGTCCTGCCGCGCAACGTCGCCAACAAGCAGGCCTTCGAAAACGCCATGTCGCTCGACATCGCCATGGGCGGCTCGACCAACACCGTCCTGCACATCCTCGCCGCGGCCTATGAAGGCGGCATCGACTTCGGGATGGAAGACATCGACCGCCTGTCGCGCAAGGTTCCGTGCCTGTCCAAGGTCGCGCCCGCCAAGCAGGACGTGCACATGGAAGACGTGCACCGCGCCGGCGGCATCATGCGCATCCTCGGCGAACTCGAGCGTGGCAACCTCATCCACCGCGACAGCCCGACCGTGCACGCCGCAACGCTCGGCGACGCCATCGACCGCTGGGACATCACCCGCACCCATTCCGAGACCGTGCGCACCTTCTTCCGCGCCGCGCCGGGCGGCATCCCGACGCAAGTTGCCTTCAGCCAGGAAGCGCGCTGGGACGAACTCGACACCGACGGCGAGAACGGCGTCATCCGCTCCGTCGAGCACCCCTTCTCCAAGGATGGTGGCCTTGCCGTCCTCAAGGGCAACATCGCGCTCGATGGCTGCATCGTGAAGACGGCCGGCGTGGACGAGTCGATCCTGAAATTCTCCGGCCCGGCCGTTGTCTACGAAAGCCAGGACGCGGCCGTGAAGGGCATCCTCGGCAACGAGGTCAAGGCCGGCGACGTCGTCGTCATCCGCTACGAAGGCCCGAAGGGCGGCCCGGGCATGCAGGAAATGCTCTATCCCACGAGCTACCTGAAGTCGAAGGGCCTCGGCAAGGCCTGCGCGCTCATCACCGACGGCCGCTTCTCCGGCGGCACCTCGGGTCTTTCGATCGGCCACGCCTCGCCGGAAGCCGCCCAGGGCGGCGCTATCGGCCTCGTCAAGCCGGGCGACATCATCGAGATCGACATCCCGAGCCGCACGATCAACATCGCCATCAGCGACGCCGAACTCGCCGCCCGCCGCGCCGAACAGGACAAGCTCGGCTGGAAGCCGGCCGCCCCCCGCAAGCGCAACGTGACGACGGCGCTGAAGGCCTACGCCGCCTTTGCGTCCAGCGCCGACAAGGGCGCGGTGCGCATTCTGCCTGGCGAGGAGTGAGAAGAACGTTTTTGACATTGGCCGCTCGACTGAGAGCGGCTAGTTCTTCCCTGCACATTTATGTCGAAGGCCAATCAAATTTGAAGTGCCCGACGTAGAGATTTCGGTAGAGGAAGCCTAGATCGGACTCCCAATCCGATATCGCTTCTTGATACTTTTCGTACTTTTGCCGTTTAGCATTACGTGTTAACGATGCAAGTGTGTGAGCAATTTTATATAATCGACGACTCGTATTCGGCGCAGCCCACAACATCATATGTTCCGGAGGCAATATAGGTGGCAAATCGCACTTGAAAATTAACAATAAAATTGCACGTCGCGCATGCTGACTGACTTCGCTAGAAAAACCAACATGATACTGAAAAAACGATAAAATACCTTCGTCTGGCGACTGAATTGAGAAGCCCCTCCCGGAAGCTTTTGGTGCGGAGGTGGAAGGCCAGTGAAAATATTCATTTTCAAGAGATTTCATCTCCTTTTCAATAACATCGATCATCGCCAAAGCATTTTGCCTGACTGATTCCGGGGCAGACATATTTGCTGACAATTCCGCCTGCCGTATCCATCTTTTTATGCAGTTTCGATAGATATCCCTTCCCCTCAATACGCTATTAGATTCTTTTGAGTGTTTTAACAATAAATACTTCAGGAAATTAGATTTTGACTGAGAAGGTATTTTGTCTGTCAAAAATTTGAATTGCAATGAGGCTGCCTTTGGAAATTCATCAGCGCTCTTGGGAGCATTCGCCATTAAGGAACAGTCAATTTTAGGAACTGACTTGTACTTATCAAAGTCTATGAATATATACTCGCCGGAAAAATAGACTGGGTGAACGTTTTTCTTATTGGAAACACCGATCATGCTCTCGCCAATTTTATAGAATTTTGGCGCCTCTATCACTCTGTCAAAAACTTCAGAGCGAAAAACAAGAACAACCTCCGAAACTGGCGGAGGAGGAGCAATCCTTTTACGCAGGGCCCTCTTGACACGGATACCAAGCGCTTGATTAGGCGTCATTGGCAATCTCGAAACCCTGCCAATTGCGAGAGAACTGGGGCCACGTTTTCTTTTTCGCTTTGGCATGAAACATTCCTCCAGCCCCATTAGGCAAAGGATTCGGGATAGAAAGCCAAAAAATCAACCCAAATCTGCAGCGCTTCTACGACACCACCCGCAAATCCGCCCTCAGCCGTTCGATATCCGGCAGGCGCTGATCGAGCATCGCATGCGTCTCCCGCCACACGGGCAGCGCGGCGGAAAGCAGTCTCTCCCCCTCCCCCGTCAGCCGCAGCAGCTTCCGTCGCCGGTCCTTCGCATCCTCCGACACCGTCACCAGCCCGCGTCGCTCCAGCGGTTTCAGCGCCGCGGTCAGCGTCGTGCGGTCCATGGCGAGCAGGGTCGCGACGTCGGCCATGCCGGCCGGCACCGGCCGGTTCAGCGACATCATCAGGGAAAACTGCCCGTTCGTCAGCCCGTGCGGCTTCAGCGCCTCGTCGAAGAGGCGCGCCAGCGCTCGCGCCGCCCGCTGCGCATGCAGGCACAGACACATGTCCTTCACGAAAAGCGTCGTCTGGAAGGGAATCACCGGTGGCTTTGACATGCTCCATTTATGTTGATATCAACATAACCGTCAAGCCGCTGACGCCGCCATGACGTAAAGGGCTGCAAGAGGCAGAAGCCACCAATGGAGGACTGAGGATGAGTGACTTTCGCGGACGTTTCGTCTGGCATGAACTGATGACCACCGATACGGCCGCCGCAACGGCCTTCTATTCCGATGTCATCGGCTGGACGATCGAGGACAGCGGCATGCCCGGCCTCGACTATCTCATCGCCAGCGCCGGCAAGGACATGGTCGCCGGGATCATGGACATGCCGCCGCATGCGGCCGAGGGCGGAGCAACGCCGGCGTGGCTCGGCTACATCGCCGTGGAAGAGGTCGATATCGCGGCCGTGCACCTGTCCGCCCATGGCGGCACGCTGCACCGCGCGCCCGAGGACATTCCCGGCGTCGGCCGCTTCGCGGTCGTCTCCGATCCCCATGGCGCGGTCTTCTGCCTCTTCCATTCCGCGACCCCCGGCGGCGAGGCGGCGAAGTTCATGGCGCCCGGCCATGTCGGCTGGAACGAGCTGATGTGCGCCGATGTGGAAGAAGCCATGGCCTTCTACCATCGCCTCTTCCACTGGCAGAAGGATACGGCGATGGATATGGGCCCGCTCGGCACCTACCAGATGTTTGCCGTCGGCGGAAACGCCATTGGCGGCATGATGCGCAAGCCGCCGGAAATGCCGGGCCCGCACCGCTGGCAGTATTATTTCACCGTCGAAGGCCTCGATGCGGCCGGCGAACGGGTCACGGCGGGCGGTGGGCAGGTGCTCGACCAGCCGATGGAGGTACCGGGCGGCGCCTGGATCATCCCCTGCCTCGATCCCCAGGGCGCATCCTTCTCGCTGGTCTCCATGACACGCTGAACGGCAAAAGTGTGGGAGGCGCGCCGGCGATGCCGGCGGCTTCTTCCACACCCCGCCCGATCGCCGCTTGCTTTCTCTCTTCGCATTGCACAAACTCAGGGGAATGACGGCTAAAGACCGTTCCAGAGGGCAATACGAGGCAGCATGTCGATCAAGGCCAGCATCTACCATCTGACCCACTACAGCTACGACAAACCCGTCCGCCTCGGACCGCAGATCATCCGGCTGAAACCGGCGCCGCATTCCAAGACCAAGGTCATCAGCCATTCCCTGAAGGTCACGCCCGCCAACCATTTCGTGAACCTGCAGCAGGACCCCTACGGCAATTATCAGGCCCGCTTCGTCTTTCCCGATCCCGTCACGGAACTGAAGATCGAGGTCGATCTCGTCGCCGACATGACGGTCTACAATCCCTTCGACTTCTTCGTCGAGGAACTGGCCGAGCACTGGCCCTTCGACTATCCCGAAGACATCCGCAAGGACCTGTCGATCTACACCGAGCCCGAACCGATGGGCCCGGCGCTGAAGGCCTTCATGGCGACGGTCGATCGCTCGCGCCAGCGCACCGTGGACATGGTCGTCGGCCTCAACGCCCGCATTCAGCAGGAACTCGGCTATGTCATCCGCCTGGAGCCGGGCGTGCAGACGCCGGAGGAGACGCTGACATCGCTGAAGGGCTCCTGTCGCGATTCCAGCTGGCTTCTCGTGCAGGTGCTGCGCCATCTTGGCCTCGCCGCCCGCTTCGTCTCCGGCTACCTGATCCAGCTTGCTCCGGACCTCAAGGCGCTCGACGGCCCCTCCGGCACGGAAGTGGATTTCACCGACCTTCACGCCTGGTGCGAGGTCTTCCTGCCCGGCGCCGGCTGGATCGGCCTTGACCCGACCTCCGGACTCCTGACCGGCGAAAGCCACATTCCGCTGGCCGCCACGCCCCATTATCGCAATGCCGCGCCGATCAGCGGCGGCTATTTCGGCGAGGCGGAGACCGAATTCGATTTCGACATGCGCGTCTCGCGCGTCGCCGAGCACCCGCGCATCACCAAGCCCTTCTCCGACGAGAGCTGGGAGGCGCTGAACGCGCTCGGCGAAGACGTGGACCACGTGCTCACGCAAAACGACGTGCGCCTGACCATGGGCGGCGAGCCGACCTTCGTCTCCATCGACGATTTCCAGTCGGCCGAATGGAACACCGCCGCCGTCGGCCCCACCAAGCGCGGCCTTGCCGATACGCTGATCCGCCGCCTGCGCGAGCGCTTTGCCCCCGGCGGCTTCCTGCATTACGGCCAGGGCAAGTGGTATCCGGGCGAGAGCCTGCCGCGCTGGACCTTTTCGCTCTACTGGCGCCGCGATGGCCGGCCGATCTGGAACAATCCGGACCTCGTGGCCGTGGAAACGCGCGACACAGGTGTCACCCACGAGGATGCCTCGCGTCTCCTTCAGGCCATTGCCGTCGAGCTCGACATTGCCACTGAGAATGTGACGGCGGCCTACGAGGATCCGGCCGAATGGATCGTCAAGGAAGCCAATCTTCCCGAAAACGTCGATCCCGCCAATTCCAAGCTCAAGGACCCGGAAGAGCGCAACCGCATCGCCAAGGTCTTTTCCAACGGGCTCACCCAGCCGGCCGGCTATGTCCTGCCCGTGCAGGCGTGGCAGGGGCGCGCCTCGGGCCTCACCTGGGTCAGCGAGAAGTGGCGCACCCGTCGCGGCCGCATCTATCTCATCCCCGGCGATTCCCCGGTCGGCTTCCGCCTGCCGCTGAATTCGCTGCCCTACATCGCCCCCTCCTGGTATCCCTACATCAACCCGACCGATCCGATGATCGAGAAGCCGCCGCTGCCGGATTTCTCGACGGAAACGGGCCGGGTCATGCCCGAACACTCCTTCCAGGCGGAAACGCCGCAGCAGCAGGCGCTCGGCCAGTCCTACGAGGAGATCGGCGGGCGGGTGCGCACCGCGATTTCCGTCGAAGTGCGCGACGGGCGGCTCTGCATCTTCATGCCGCCGACGGCGGCGCTGGAGGAGTATCTCGATCTCGTCGCCTCGGCCGAACGCGCCGCTGCCGCGCTGAAGCTGCCGGTTCACATCGAAGGC
This sequence comes from Rhizobium sp. RU20A, assembly GCF_900155885.1. GTDB lineage: Bacteria > Pseudomonadota > Alphaproteobacteria > Rhizobiales > Rhizobiaceae > RU20A. Next base: position 250,166 of record NZ_FTMB01000005.1, on the reverse strand, counting down.
TATGCTCCGCCCCACGACGAACGGCTGAACGTCATCCGCGTCGCGCCGGACCCCGGCGTCATCGAGGTCAATATCCACCCGGCCTATAGCTGGAAGGACTGTGTCGACATCACCACGGCGATCTACGAGGAAGCGCGCCAGTGCCGCCTCGGGGCCGACAAGTTCATGATCGACGGGCGCCACACCGGCACCGGCGGCGGCAATCACGTGGTGGTCGGCGGCTCGACGCCCTTCGACAGCCCGTTCCTGCGCCGTCCGGATATTCTCAAGAGCCTGGTGCTGCACTGGCAGCGCCACCCTTCGCTCTCCTACCTCTTCTCCGGCCTCTTCATCGGCCCGACAAGCCAGGCACCCCGCATCGACGAGGCGCGTCACGACAGCCTCTACGAGCTGGAAATCGCGCTTTCGCAGGTGCCGCTGCCCAATTCAGGCCTGCACCCGCCGCTGCCCTGGCTGGTCGATCGCCTGTTTCGCAACCTCCTGGTGGACGTCACCGGCAACACGCACCGCTCGGAAATCTGCATCGACAAGCTGTTCTCCCCGGATGGCCCGACCGGGCGTCTCGGCCTCGTCGAGTTCCGCGGCTTCGAAATGCCGCCGAATGCGCGCATGTCGCTGGCCCAGCAGCTTCTCGTGCGCGCCCTCATCGCCCGCTTCTGGCTCTATCCCATCGACGGCAAGTTCGTGCGCTGGGGCACGACGCTGCATGATCGCTTCATGCTGCCGCAATTCGTCTGGGCCGATTTCCTCGACGTCCTTGCCGACCTTCGCGCCCATGGCTTCGATTTCCGGCCCGAATGGTTCGAGGCCCAGCTCGAATTCCGCTTCCCCTTCTGCGGCGAGGTGGAATACGAGGGCTCCAAGCTCGAGATCCGCCAAGCGCTGGAGCCGTGGCACGTCATGGGCGAACAGGGGGCCATCGGCGGCACGGTGCGGTACGTCGATTCCTCCGTCGAGCGCGTGCAGGTCAAGCTGCAGACCGCCAATCCCGGTCGCTACACCGTGACCTGCAACGGCCGGCCCGTGCCGCTGACGGCGACCGGTGAAGCCGGCGTTGCCGTTGCCGGCGTGCGCTACAAGGCCTGGCAGCCGGCCTCCGGCCTGCATCCGGTGCTGCCCGTGAACACGCCGCTAACCTTTGACCTCTACGATACCTGGTCGCGGCGCTCGATCGGCGGCTGCATCTACCATGTTGCCCATCCGGGCGGTCGCAATTACGAGACCTTCCCCGTCAACGGCAACGAGGCGGAGGCACGCCGGCTGGCACGCTTCGAGCCTTGGGGACACACGGCCGGCGGCTTTACCTTCTATCCGGAAACGCCGTCGCCCGAATTCCCCCTGACGCTCGACCTGAGGCGCCCGGCAGGAGTGTAAGGCGTGGTGAAATCGGCGGCCGAACCGCAGTTGAAGGCACAGGCACAGGCAAAGGCTAAGGCCCGAACGGATCTCGTCTCGGGCTATGCCGCCTTGCCCGGAAGCGCCGACGAGATGCTGGACAAGTCGGGCGCAGTGCGCCCCGTCTGGCAGCACCTGCTCGCAGCCATCGGCCGCATGGACGAGACCGACCTCGTCAACCGCTTCGCCCGCGCCGACCGCTATCTTCGCGATGCCGGCGTCTTCTACCGGGCCTATGGCAGCAAGGAAAACACCGAACGCAACTGGCCGCTCTCCCACATTCCCGTCCTCATCGACGAAAAGGAATGGCAGGTCGTCTCCGAAGGCCTTGTGCAGCGCGCCGAGCTTCTGGAGAAGGTGGTCGCCGATATCTACGGCGAGGGACGACTGGTGCGGGAAGGCTTCCTGCCGCCGGCCCTGGTCGGCTCCAATCCGGAATTCCTGCGCCCGCTGGTCGGGGTGAAGCCCGCCGACGGCCATTTTCTGCAATTCTGTTCCTTCGAAATCGGCCGCGGCCCGGATGGCAACTGGTGGGTGCTGTCGGACCGCACCGAAGCGCCCTCCGGCGCCGGCTTTGCGCTGGAAAACCGCGTGGCGACCACGCGCGCCTTCTCCGATGTCTATGCCGAAACACATGTGCACCGCCTCGCCAGCTTCTTCGGCGCCTTCCGCGACACGCTGCAGGCCGGCAAACGCCACCCGGAAGACCGCATCGCGGTCCTCTCGCCCGGCGTTGCCAACGAGACCTATTTCGAACACGCCTACATCGCCCGTTATCTGGGCTTCATGCTGCTGGAAGGCGAAGACCTGACGGTGGTCGGCGACCGCGTCATGGTGCGCACCGTCGCTGGCCTGAAGCCCGTCGGCGTGCTGTGGCGTCGTCTCGATGCCGCCTTTGCCGATCCGCTGGAGCTCAACCAGAACTCCCACATCGGCACGCCCGGGCTTGTGGAGGCGCTGCGGGCCGGCTCCGTCTCCATCGTCAACGCGCTCGGCTCCGGCATCTTGCAGACCCGCGCCTTCCTCGCCTTCCTGCCACGCATCTCGCGCCACCTGACGGGCGAGGACCTCCGCCTGCCGAGCATCGCCACCTGGTGGTGCGGGCAGGCGGCCGAGCAGGCGCATGTCGCCGCCAATATCGAGAAGATGGTCATCGGCCCGGCCTATTCCGTGCGCCCCTTCTTCGACGACAACGAGCAATCCGTTCTCGGCTCCACCCTGCGCGACAACGCCAAGACATCGATCGGCGAATGGCTGAAGACCGACGGCGCCAAGCTCGTCGGCCAGGAGGCCGTGACGCTCTCCACCACGCCCGCCTTCGTCAACGGCAAGCTGACGCCGCGGCCGATGTCGCTGCGCGTCTTTGCCGCCCGCACGCTGGATGGCTGGCAGATCATGCCCGGCGGCTTTGCCCGCATCGGCTCGGGCGACGATGTCGCGGCCATTGCCATGCAGGCCGGCGGTTCGGCGGCCGATGTGTGGATCGTCAGTGACAAGCCCGTCGCCCGCACATCGCTGCTGCCGGCGGAGGAAAGCTTCACCCGCAACATGCCCGGCAGCCTGCCGAGCCGCGCAGCCGACAATCTCTTCTGGCTCGGCCGCTACATCGAGCGGGCCGAAGGGGCGCTGCGCATCCTGCGTGCCTGGCACGGCCGCTACGCGGAAGCTGCCAATCCCGACATGCCGCTTCTGAAAGACGTGACGGAATATCTGGCGGCGCTCGACATCGATACCAAGCAGCCGGTCCCGTCGAGCCTGCTCGCCAATATTTCGAGCGCCCTCTTTTCTGCCAGCAACATTCGCGACCGCTTCTCGCCGGATGGTTGGCTGGCGCTCAACGATCTCGCCAAGACCGCGCGCAAGTTCCACGCCACCGTCCAGGCCGGCGACGACGCCACCCACGCCATGACCATTCTCCTGCGCAAGCTTGCGGGCTTTGCCGGTCTCGTGCATGAAAACATGTACCGCTTCACCGGCTGGCGCTTCCTGTCGATTGGCCGCTACCTGGAGCGCGGCCTGCACATGACGCGCCTTCTCGGCCACATGACCGGGCCGAACACGCCGGACGGCGCCTACGACATGCTGCTGGAAATCGGCGACAGCGTCATGACCCATCGCCGCCGCTACAACGTCGCCACCGCCTCGCTGACGGTCACCGATCTGCTTGCGCTCGACCCGCTGAACCCGCGCTCGATCCTCTACCAGCTGAACGAGATCAAGACCGAGGTCGAGCTTTTGCCGAACGCCTTCACCAATGGGCAGATGTCGTCCTTCTACCGCGAAGCGATGCGCCTGCACGCTGGCCTCGCCGTCATGACGCCGGACGGCATGACCCCCGCCGTCTACCGCCGCTTCGAGCAGGATCTGGAGCACCTCTCCGATGTCCTTGCACAAACCTATCTGAGCTGAGCCCCGTGATCTACGACATCAATCTGAAGATCACCTATGCCTATGACGTCCCCGTCTCCGGCGGCCGGCACATGGTGCGCGTGCTGCCGCTCTCGCAGCCGGGCCGCCAGCGTCTCGTCGCCGGTTCCGTCAGCTGTGTCCCGACCCCGCAGGAGCGGCACGAAAGCACCGATTTCTTCCGCAACGCTGCCACATCCATCGTCTTCCGCACCGCCCATGACCGGCTGATGATCCGCATGCAGGCCCGCGTCACCGTCGACCCCGTGCCAATCACCGCCGACTTTTCGCCAAAACTCGCCGATCTCGCACCGGCGCTGGCGACCGTCTGGACGCTCGATCCTGATTCTCCGCACCACTTCATGGGCGTCAGCCCCCGCCTGCCCGAGGTTGCCACCATTGCCGCCTATGCCCGCACTGCGGTCTGCGACGGCATGACGGTCAACGAGATCGCCAGGGCGCTCTGCACCCGCATCCACAAGGACTTCACCTACGATCCGAAAGCGACGACGGTGGATACGACACCGGCAGCCGCCTTCAAGCTGAAGCGCGGCGTGTGCCAGGATTTCGCCCATGTCATGATCGTCGCGCTGCGCAGCCTCGGCATTCCCGCGGGCTATGTCAGCGGCTTCCTGCGCACCATTCCCCCGCCGGGCAAGGAACGGCTGGAAGGGGCGGACGCGATGCACGCCTGGGTGCGCTACTGGGCCGGCCCCATCACCGGCTGGGTCGAACTCGACCCCACCAACGACATCCCGGCCGGCACCGACCACATCGTGGTCGGCCACGGCCGCGACTATGCCGACGTCGCCCCGGTAATCGGTATCCTGAAAAGCTATGGCGGCCAGACGACGGAACAGGCCGTGGACGTGGTGCCGGTGCTGCCGGCCTGACCCAAAGCCGGACAAAGCGGCGTCTCACTGTCAAAAAACGCCAAGTTTTTGCGTCGATCGCTAAAATTCTAAATTTAGCAGCAACGGCCTTGAAACGGACCTTGGATAAAGTAACGACGATCAAGTTCTCCTGCGAGAGACCCATGACACGCCGACGCCATTTCAATCCCCGTGGTCTTTTGTCCAACAGGAGCGGCAATTTCGGTTTGCTGGGCGCGTTGGCGCTGCCCGTGCTGATCGGTGCCGGGGGCATTGTCTTGGACATGGCGAGCATGGTCCTGACGAAACAGGAAATGCAGGGGGCTGTGGATGCGGCAGCCCTGGCGGGTGCATCCGCACTCGCCGGAAAAGGCGTCAGCGAAGATGAAGCCAGAAAGATCGTGCTCGAATATCTGAAGGGCCAGGTTTCGCGCAAAAGCAATCTTGACGAGGGTGAAAATGACGGCACGCCGGAGCAGATTGCCTCCCAGGCCGTCGTCAAGATCTCCGTCAAGCCGACCCTCGGCAATGCCAAGGAATACAAGGTCGAAGTCACCGCCGGCACGACGGTTCATTTCACGCCGTTGACGCGGCTGCTCGGCCACGATTCTACCGTCATCAATTCCACGGGCACCGCGACATCGAGTACGGAGTCCAAGAACGCCTTGTCCATGTATCTGGTCCTTGACCGGTCGGGATCGATGGACGAAAAGACCAACACGCGAACCACCCGAACGTATACCTATAACTGCTTCAATAATCAGTGGGTCCCGACGACCTGTACGTGGTCCTACGAGGACACGGCCACCAAGCTGGAAGTGCTGAAGGACGCGGTCGGAAAACTCGTGCTGACGTTGAACGAGGCAGATCCGACGCAGTCTCTCGTTCGCACGGGAGCTTCGTCCTACAGCACCGATGCAGACCAGCCTACTCCCCTGGATTGGGGGACGAAGCGGACGATGGACTACGTGAACAATCTTAAAGCGAGCGGCTTCACAAACTCGGCGCCCGCTTTCGTTACAGCCTATGATTCGCTCATGAAGCTGTCGGAAAACAATGCACACAAGATCAAGAACGGCCAGATACCGTCGAAGTTCATCGTGCTGCTGACCGATGGCGTAAACAACATTCTAAGCGCCGATACGACAACCAAGGCCTACTGCGACAAGGCACGCAAGGCGGGGATCGAGGTTTTCTCGGTACCATTCATGGCGCCGAAGGCCGGGCAGGACCTGCTGCGCTACTGCGCCACGACGCCTGCCCATTACATTCCTGCAGAAGACGGCGATCAGTTGACGGCGGCTTTCAAGTTCATCGGCGAACGCGCCACTGCCGTCGCAACCCGCCTCAGCAAGTAATCCACCAAGTCTCGGCTGGAGCCGCCTGTCCTGTGCAGGCGGCTTTTTTATTTTTTTCAACAACTTGCCACAAGTGCCGTTGGGGACATGACCTGCCGTGCCCGCGTGCCGGCTTTCTTGACAAGATGTATTGCAAGCGCTTCGGATAGATGCATAAATCGATACAACCCGGAGGGTGCGGGTCTTGAAAACTGGAAAGAAGGGGCAATCTTTTCCATGATGAACCAGGTCAAATCCAGCGAGCTTCCGACGCCGGCGCTTCGCACGTCGAGCCCCGAGCAGCTCGCCACGGAAATCCTCGAACGCCTGAAATATCGCATCGGCAAGGACCCGAAGGTCGCCAAGCCGCATGACTGGCTGACCGCCGCCATCCTGGTGGCCCGCGACCGCATCACCGATACCTGGATGGACGCCACCAAGCGCACCTACGCCGAGGGCTCGAAGCGCGTCTATTACCTCTCGCTCGAATTCCTCATCGGCCGCCTGATGCGCGATGCCATGACCAATATCGGCATTATGGACGAGATGCGCTTGGCGCTGACCTCGCTCGGCGTCGACATCGACGTGATCGCCGAGCTTGAGCCGGACGCGGCCCTCGGCAACGGTGGCCTTGGCCGTCTGGCCGCCTGCTTCATGGAATCCATGGCAACCGTGGACGTGCCGGCCTACGGCTACGGCATTCGCTACGTGCACGGCCTTTTCCGCCAGCAGATGGCCGATGGCTGGCAGGTGGAGCTGCCCGAAAACTGGCTTGCCCACGGCAACCCCTGGGAATTCGAGCGGCGCGAAAGCTCCTACGAAATCGGCTTCGGTGGCGCCGTCGAGACTGTCAATGTCGACGAGGAAGTGACCCGCTACGTCTGGAAGCCGGCCGAGCGCGTCATCGCCACGGCCTATGACACGCCCGTCGTCGGCTGGCGCGCCAACCGCGTCAACACGCTGCGCCTGTGGACGGCAACGCCGATCGATCCGATCCTGCTCGACGCCTTCAATGCCGGCGACCACATCGGCGCGCTGCGTGAAAGCAACAAGGCCGAAAGCCTTGCCCGCGTTCTCTACCCCGCCGACGCGACGCCCGCCGGTCAGGAACTGCGCCTGCGCCAGGAGTTCTTCTTCTCCTCCGCCTCGCTGCAGGACATTCTGCGCCGCCACCTGCAGCAATATCCCGACTTCACCTCACTGCCGGATGCCGTCTCGATCCAGCTCAACGACACCCATCCCTCCGTCGCGGTCGCCGAACTCGTGCGCCTTCTGACGGATGTCCATGGCCTCGATTTCGAGCAGGCCTGGGGCATCGCCCGCCTCACCTTCTCCTACACCAACCACACGCTGCTGCCCGAAGCCCTGGAAAGCTGGCCGGTGCCGCTGTTCGAGCGCCTGCTACCGCGCCACATGCAGATCGTCTACGCCATCAATGCGATGATCCTGATGGAGGCTCGCCGGCAGAAGACCCACACGGACCAGCAGATCCGCTCGATCTCGCTGATCGACGAAAGCGGCGAGCGCCGTGTGCGCATGGGCAATCTCGCCTTTGTCGGCTCGCACTCGATCAACGGCGTCTCCGCCCTGCATACGGAGCTGATGAAGGAAACGGTCTTCGCCGACCTGCACCGGCTCTACCCCACCCGCATCAACAACAAGACGAACGGCATCACGCCGCGCCGCTGGCTGATGCAGTGCAATCCCGGCCTGTTCTCCCTCATCCGCGATGCGATCGGTGATCGCTTCATGGACGAGACGGAGGCGCTCTCCGATCTCGACAAATTCGCCGACGACAAGGACTTCCAGGAAAAGTTCGCGGCCGTGAAGCGGGCCAACAAGGTGCGCCTCGCCAAGCTCGTGCAGAGCCGCATGGGCATCCGCCTCGACCCCTCCGCGATGTTCGACATCCAGATCAAGCGCATCCACGAATACAAGCGCCAGCTCCTCAACATCATCGAGGCCATCGCGCTCTATGACCAGATGCGCTCGCATCCCGAGCTCGACTGGGTGCCGCGTGTGAAGCTCTTCGCCGGCAAGGCGGCGCCGAGCTACCACAATGCGAAGCTGATCATCAAACTGGCCAACGACGTCGCAAGGGTCATCAACAACGACCCCGCCGTGCGCGGCCTGCTGAAGGTGGTTTTCGTCCCCAACTACAACGTCTCGCTTGCCGAGGTCATCGTGCCCGCCGCCGACCTTTCCGAGCAGATCTCGACGGCCGGCATGGAAGCCTCCGGCACCGGCAACATGAAGTTTGGCCTCAATGGCGCGCTGACCATCGGCACGCTGGATGGCGCCAATGTCGAGATGCGCGACCATGTCGGGGAAGAGAACATCAAGATCTTCGGCATGACGGCAGAGGAGGTGGCCAAGACCCGTGCCGACGGCCACAATCCCCGCGCCATCATCGAAGGCTCCCGTGAACTGCAGCAGGCGCTCTCCGCCATCTCTTCCGGCGTCTTCTCGCCGGGCGATACCGGCCGCTTCGCCGGACTCGTGGACGGCCTCTACAATCACGACTGGTTCATGGTCGCTGCCGACTTCGATGCCTATGCCAAGGCCCAGCGCGAAGTCGATACGCTCTGGACCGATCCGCATGTCTGGTATTCGAAGACCATCCGGAACACTTCACGGATGGGATGGTTCTCCTCCGACCGGACGATCCGGCAATACGCAAAGGAAATCTGGAGGGTCGTATGACCGAAAATTCCGCCAACGTGACGACTGGTAACGGAGGAAGCGTTCTTTCGGAGGCGGAAATTGCAGCAATCGTCGCCGGCAAGCACGGCGACCCCTTTGCTGTTCTCGGCGTACACGAGGCAAAGGGCGGTTTTATCGCCCGATGCTTCATACCGGACGCCGAGGAGGCGGTCGCGGAAACGCTGGCCGGTAAGCCGCTCGGGACACTGACCCGCCGCCACGACGCGGGCTTCTTCGATGGTCCGGTGGCGCTGAAGAAGCGCCAGCCGATCCGCTACCGGCTGAAGAATGCCGGCGGCGAATGGACCGTCGTCGATCCCTACAGCTTCGGCCCCGTGCTCGGGCCGATGGACGACTATTACATCAAGGAAGGCTCGCACCTTCGCCTATTCGACAAGATGGGCGCGCACGGCATCGCCCATGAGGGTGCCGACGGCTTCCACTTCGCGGTCTGGGCCCCGAATGCGCAGCGCGTCTCCGTCGTCGGCGACTTCAACGCCTGGGATGGCCGCCGCCACCAGATGCGACTCAGGATCGACACCGGCATCTGGGAGATCTTTATTCCCGGCGTACCGGAAGGCGTTCCCTACAAATACGAGATCATCGGCAAGAACGGCGAACTTCTGCCGCTGAAGGCCGACCCTTTCGCCCGCCGCTCCGAACTGCGCCCGAAGAACGCCTCCGTCACCACCGGCGAGATCGCGCAGGTCTGGGAAGACGAGGCGCACCGAAAGTTTTGGGCCAGTACGGACGCCCGCCGTCAGCCGATTTCCATCTACGAGGTGCATGCCGCCTCCTGGCAGCGGCGCGAAGACGGCTCGATGCTGACCTGGGACGAACTCGCCGAGCGGCTGATCCCTTATTGCGTCGACATGGGCTTCACCCACATCGAATTCCTGCCGGTCACCGAATATCCGTTCGACCCCTCCTGGGGCTACCAGACGACGGGTCTCTATTCCCCCACCGCCCGCTTCGGCGAGCCGGAGGGCTTTGCCCGCTTCGTCAACGGCGCCCATAAGGTCGGCATCGGCGTCATCCTCGACTGGGTTCCGGCGCATTTTCCGACCGACGCCCACGGGCTTCGCTGGTTCGACGGCACCGCGCTCTACGAACACGAGGATCCGCGCCAGGGCTACCACCCGGACTGGAACACGGCGATCTACAATTTCGGCCGCGCCGAGGTGCTCGCCTATCTCCTCAACAACGCCCTTTACTGGGCCGAGAAATTCCACCTCGACGGCCTGCGTGTCGATGCGGTGGCCTCGATGCTCTACCTCGACTATTCGCGCAAGCACGGCGAATGGGTGCCGAACGAATATGGCGGGAACGAAAACCTGGAGGCGGTGCGCTTCCTCCAGCAGATGAACGCCGCCGTCTATGGCAGCCATCCGGGCATCCTGACGATTGCAGAGGAATCCACGTCCTGGCCCAAGGTCTCCCATCCCGTCCATGCCGGCGGCCTGGGCTTCGGCTTCAAGTGGAACATGGGCTTCATGCACGATACGCTGCAGTACCTCGCCCGCGAGCCCATCCACCGCAAGCACCACCACAACGACCTCACTTTCGGCCTGCTCTACGCCTTCACCGAAAACTTCGTGCTGCCGCTCTCCCATGACGAGGTTGTGCACGGCAAGGGATCGCTGATTGCCAAGATGGCCGGCGACGACTGGCAGAAATTCGCCAATCTGCGGGCCTATTACGGCTTCATGTGGGGATATCCCGGCAAGAAGCTCCTGTTCATGGGCCAGGAATTCGCCCAGTGGCGCGAATGGTCGGAGGAACGCGGGCTCGACTGGAACCTCGACGAATACCCGCTGCACACCGGCATGCGCCGTCTCGTGCGCGATCTCAACGGCACCTACCGCGCCAAGCCCGCGCTTCATGCGCGGGACTGCGAAGGCGACGGTTTTGAATGGCTGATCGCCAATGACAGCGACAACTCCGTCTTTGCCTGGCTGCGCAAGGCGCCGGGCGAAAAGACCATTGCAGTCGTCACCAACTTCACGCCCGTCTATCGCGAAAACTACACCATCCCGCTGCCTGCCGAGGGACGCTGGAAGGAAATTCTCAACAGCGACGCGGAGATTTACGGAGGAAGCGGAAAGGGCAATGGCGGTGCCGTTCAGGCCGAGCGACAACCGTCCGGTGCCATTCTGGCCGACATCACCCTGCCGCCCTTGGCGACGGTGATGTTCGAGCAGCAATAGGCCGGCATCCGCGTGCTCAGCGCGGACCGTCGGAAGAGCCAAGACGCAAGGGACCATTGGCCCAAGGGGAACGGGCCGGTGGAACCTGAGAACATCTGATGGGAGGACTACCATGGTCGAAAAACGCATTCAGCCTCTTGCCCGTGATGCCATGGCCTATGTGCTGGCCGGTGGCCGGGGAAGCCGCCTGAAAGAACTGACCGACCGCCGGGCCAAGCCCGCGGTCTATTTCGGCGGCAAGGCCCGCATTATCGATTTTGCGCTGTCGAACGCGCTGAATTCCGGCATCCGCCGCATCGGCGTGGCCACACAATACAAGGCGCACTCGCTGATCCGCCACCTGCAGAACGGCTGGAACTTCTTCCGCCCCGAGCGCAACGAGAGCTTCGACATCCTGCCTGCCTCCCAGCGCGTTTCCGAAACGCAGTGGTATGAAGGCACCGCCGACGCCGTCTACCAGAACATCGACATCATCGAAGACAGCGGCGTCGAATACATGGTCATCCTCGCCGGCGACCATGTCTACAAAATGGACTACGAACTCATGCTCCAGCAGCATGTGGACTCGGGTGCGCAGGTGACCATTGGCTGCCTCGAAGTGCCGCGTATGGAAGCGACCGGCTTCGGCGTGATGCATGTCGACGACAAGGACCAGATCATCGATTTCGTCGAAAAGCCCGCCGATCCGCCGGGCATTCCCGGCAATCCGGACATGGCGCTGGCTTCCATGGGCATTTACGTCTTCCACACGCGCTTCCTGATGGAGCTGCTGCGACGCGATGCGGAAGACCCCAATTCCAGCCGCGACTTCGGCAAGGACATCATTCCCTACATCGTCAAGCATGGCAAAGCCGTCGCCCACCGCTTCACCACGTCCTGCGTGCGCTCCAATTTCGAGCGCGAAGCCTATTGGCGCGACGTCGGGACGATCGATGCCTACTGGCAGGCCAATATCGACCTCACCCATGTGACGCCGGAACTCGACATCTACGACAGCACGTGGCCGATCTGGACCTTTGCCGAGATCAAGCCGCCGGCGAAATTCGTGCATGACGACGAGACGCGCCGCGGCTCGGCCACCTCTTCGCTCATCTCCGGCGACTGCATCATCTCCGGCGCAACGCTCAACCGCAGCCTGCTCTTCACGGGTGTGCGCGTGAACTCCTTCTCGCGCATCGAAAACAGCGTCATCCTGCCGAGTGTGAAGATCGGCCGCCATGCGCAGCTGAACAACGTGGTGATCGACAGCCGCGTCGTCATCCCCGAAGGCCTCGTCGTCGGCGAGGACCCCGAAGAGGATGCACGGCGCTTCCGTCGCAGCGAAAACGGCATCTGCCTGATCACCCAGGCGATGATCGACAAACTGGGTATGTGATCGATGAAGGTGCTGTCTGTTGCGTCGGAAGTCTATCCGCTGGTCAAGACCGGCGGGCTCGCGGATGTTGCGGGTGCCCTGCCGCTGGCGTTGAAACGCCACGGCATCGCTATGCGCACGCTGCTGCCCGGCTACCCGGCCGTGATGCGTAAGATCGGCAAGGCGCGCCAGATCGCCACCTTCGACACCCTGTTCGGCAATCCCGCCGGCCTTCTGGCCGTCGAGCACGAGGGGCTCGATCTCCTGGTGCTCGACGCGCCCTGGCTTTACGACCGTCAGGGCGGCCCCTATGTGGACGCCGCCGGCAAGGACTACCCCGATAATTTCCGCCGGTTCGCGGCCCTGTCGCTGGCGGGCTCGCAAATCGCCAATGGCCTCTTGACGGACTGGCGCCCGGATATCATTCACGCCCATGACTGGCAGGCGGCGCTCACCCCCGTCTACATGCGCTTCAGCCCGGTCGCGCACTCTGTTCCATCGATCATGACAGTGCACAACATAGCCTTCCAGGGCCAGTTCGGCGCCGATGTCTTTGCCGAGCTCGCCCTGCCGCCGGAAGCCTTCTCCATGGAGTTCGTGGAGTATTACGGTGATGTCGGCCTCCTGAAGGGTGGCCTGCGCACCGCGCACGCCATCACCACCGTCAGCCCGAGCTACGCGCAGGAAATCCTGACGCCCGAATTCGGCATGGGGCTGGAAGGCCTGCTGCAGGCGCGCGGCGACGATCTCGTCGGTATCGTCAATGGCATCGATACCGATGTCTGGAATCCAGCAACCGACAGTTTCCTTGCCCGCAGCTTCGATGCCGCAACGCTCAAGAAGCGCGCTGAGAACAAGACAGCCCTTGCGTCCGAATTCGGCCTGGAGGCAGGTGACGGCCCGCTTTTTTGCGTGATCAGCCGCCTGACCTGGCAGAAGGGCATGGACCTGCTGGTGGAGGTCATCCCGGAGATCGTTGCAGGCGGCGGACGTCTCGCCATTCTCGGCTCCGGCGATCCGGGCCTCGAAACCGCGCTCTTTGCCGCCGCCGGTCGTCATCCGGGCCGCGTCGCCATCACCACCGGCTACAACGAGCCGCTGTCTCACCGCATGCAGGCCGGCGCTGACGCGATCATCATTCCCTCGCGCTTCGAGCCCTGCGGCCTGACCCAGCTTTATGGCCTGCGCTACGGCTGCGTGCCGATCGTCGGCCGCACCGGCGGTCTTGCCGACACGGTCATCGACGCCAACGAGGCGGCCCTTCTCGCCAAGGTCGCCACCGGCTTCCAGTTCGCCCCCATCACCGCCGACGGCCTGCGCATGGCGCTGCGCCGGGCGCTGCGCGCCTATGCCGACCCCGCCATCTGGGGCCGCATCCAGGCGCAGGGCATGAAATCTGACGTTTCCTGGGACCGGAGCGCCGGCGATTATGCCGCCCTCTACACCCGCCTGCTGTCCAAAAAAGGCATTTGACATGATCAAGACCATTTCCACCACGCCCTATACCGACCAGAAGCCCGGCACATCAGGCCTGCGCAAGAAGGTGCCTGTCTTCCAGCAGGCCAACTATGCCGAGAATTTCATCCAGGCGATCTTCGACAGCCTAGAAGGCTATGAAGGCGCGACGCTCGTCATCGGCGGCGACGGCCGCTATTACAACCGCGAGGTCATTCAGATCGCCATCAAGATGGCCGCTGCCAACGGCTTCGGCCGCGTGATGGTCGGCCGCGGCGGCATTCTGTCGACGCCCGCCGCCTCCAACATCATCCGCAAATACCAGGCCTTCGGCGGCATCGTGCTCTCCGCCAGCCACAATCCTGGCGGCCCGACGGAAGATTTCGGCATCAAGTACAACGTCTCCAACGGCGGCCCGGCCCCGGAGAAGGTGACGGACGCGATCTACGCCCGCACCAAGACCATCGACGCCTACAGGATCTCCGACGCAGCCGACGTCAATCTCGACCTCGAAGGCGAGCACACGATCGAGGGCATGACCGTGCAGGTGATCGATCCGGTCGCCGACTATGCCGAACTGATGGAAAGCCTCTTCGACTTCGACGCCATCCGCGCCCACATTGCCGGCGGCTTCCGCGTGGTCTTCGACGCCATGAGCGCGGTCACCGGACCCTATGGCAAGGAAATCATCGAAAATCGCCTCGGCGCTCCCAAGGGCTCGGTGCTGAACTTCATGCCGCTGCCCGATTTCGGTGGCCACCACCCCGACCCGAACCTCGTCCACGCAGCCGATCTTTACGAAGAAGTCATGCGCGAAGGCGGCGCGGATTTCGGCGCGGCCTCGGACGGTGACGGCGACCGCAACATGGTCGTCGGCCACGGCATGTTCGTCACGCCCTCCGACAGCCTCGCCATCATCGCCGCCAACGCCACGCTCGCCCCCGGCTACAAGGGCGGCATTGCCGGTATCGCCCGCTCCATGCCGACCAGCGGCGCGGCCGACCGTGTGGCCGAAAAGCTCGGCATCGGCATGTACGAAACGCCGACCGGCTGGAAGTTCTTCGGCAACCTGCTCGATGCCGGACTTGCCACCGTCTGCGGCGAGGAGAGCTTTGGCACGGGCTCGAACCACGTGCGCGAGAAGGACGGTCTGTGGGCCGTGCTTTTCTGGCTGAACATCTGCGCCGTGCGCAAGGAAAGCGTCAAGGACATCGTCACCGACCATTGGGCGACCTACGGCCGCAACTATTATTCGCGCCATGACTACGAGGAAGTTGACAGCGACGCCGCTAACGGCCTCGTCACGGCGCTGCGCGACAAGCTCGCCACCCTGCCCGGCCAGACCATCAACGGTCTGACGGTGGAAGCGGCCGACGACTTCTCCTACGACGACCCGATCGACCAGTCGGTCTCCTCCAAGCAAGGCATCCGCATCCTGTTTGCCGGCGGCTCGCGGATCGTTCTGCGCCTTTCCGGCACGGGCACCTCGGGCGCGACGCTGCGCCTTTACGTGGAGCGCTACGAAGCCGATCCCGCCCGCCACGGCATCGACACCCAGGAGGCGCTCGCCGACCTCATCGCCGCCGCCGACGAGATTGCCGAGATCAAGAAGCGCACCGGCCGCGACGCCCCGACCGTCATCACGTGAGGGGTGATAGGCTCTGAGTGCTCTTCTCCCCTTGGGGAGAAGTGCCGAACGGAGTGAGGCGATGAGGGGTTCACATTTCGCGCAAGAGGCTGCGAAGACCCCTCATCCGACCCTTCGAGCCACCTTCTCCCCCAGGGGAGAGGAGAGGGCAATCGTCGCCGTTGGCGCCGGATCCAGCCGTTGAAATATCAGCAGGGCTGCCAAGCGAACACTGTCGAGCAAGCACAGCTCCCCCTTGCTCTCCCGCCTCTGCCGTGCCTACTCTTCCCCCACCCGCATCAACCCGTGAACGGACCGCCCCGGCATGACCGCATCTCCGCTCGGCCCGCAGCCCACACCGCGCGGCACGCTGTTTTCCGTCCATTCCCGTGACGCTGAGCGTATCGAGCTTTGCCTTTTCGATACCGCCGATGGCCGTGAGGTGCGGCGGATATCCATGGAGCGCGACGGCGACATTCACCGGGCGAGCGTCAGCAGCGTCGGCCCCGGCACCCGCTACGGCTACCGTGCGCACGGGCGCTACGACCCGGATGCCGGGCTTTGGTTCGATCCGGCGAAACTGCTCGTCGATCCCTATGCCGTCGAGCTTGATCGGCCCTTCCGCTATGACGCGCGTCTCGCCGCCTTCGGCGAGGACACCGCCGATCTCGTGCCGCGCGCCGTCGTCACCAAGCCCCGCGCCGTCAAGCCCGCGCCGCCGTTGATGGTACCCGGCGGCCTGATCTACGAGGTCGCCGTCAAACCCTTCACCATTCTCAACGAAGAGGTTCCGGCAAAGCAGCGCGGCACGCTCGCAGCGCTCGCCCATCCCAGCGTCATTGCCCACCTGAAGCGGCTCGGCGTCGGCGCCGTGGAGCTGATGCCGATCACCGCCTGGATCGACGAGCGGCACCTGCCCCCGCTCGGTCTCACCAATGGCTGGGGCTACAATCCGATCGCGCTGATGGCGCTCGATCCGCGCCTCGTGCCCGGCGGCATGGAGGAACTGCGCCGTACCGTCGCCGCGCTGCATGTCGAGGGCATCGGCGTCATCCTCGATCTTGTCTTCAACCATACGGGCGAAAGCGACCGCTACGGCCCCACCCTTTCCTTCCGCGGCCTCGACAACCGGACCTACTACCGTCATCTGCCCGATAATCCCGGCGTCCTCGTCAACGACACCGGCTGCGGCAACACGATTGCCTGCGACGAGCCTGTCGTCACCGATCTCGTCCTCGATTGCCTGCGCCACTTCGTCCGCGAGGCCGGCATCGATGGCTTCCGCTTCGACCTCGCCTCCATTCTCGGCCGCCGCCCGGATGGCTTCGACCGCAACGCGCCGCTCCTGGCCCGCATGACGGCCGACCCACTGCTTGCCGACCGCATCCTGATCGCCGAACCCTGGGATATCGGGCCCGGCGGCTACCAGCTCGGCAATTTCCCCGCCCCCTTCCTCGAATGGAACGACCGGGCCCGCGACGACCTGCGCCGCTTCTGGCGCGGCGACCGGGGCATGATCGGGCAGCTTGCCACCCTCCTCTCCGGCTCCTCCGATATCTTCTCGCGCAATAACGGCGGGGCGACCCGCAGCGTCAACTTCGTCGCCGCCCATGACGGCTTCACACTGATGGATCTCGTCTCCCACGCGCACAAGCACAACGAGGCCAATGGCGAGGACAATCGAGACGGGCACAACGAGAACCACAGCTGGAACAACGGGGTGGAAGGCGCCACAACGGACCCCGCCATCCTCGCCGCCCGCCGCCGCGATGTGAAGGCGCTGATCTCGACCCTGATGGCAACGCGCGGCACGGTGATGCTCACCGCCGGCGACGAGGCCGGCCGCAGCCAGCGCGGCAACAACAACGCCTATTGCCAGGACAATGCGATCACCTGGCTCGACTGGAGCGCACTCGACACGGAGCTGCTGGCGCACACCGCCGCCATCTCCGCCATCCGCAGCCGTTTCACAGTCTTTTCGGAAAACACCTTCTTCACCGGCGACGGCGATGTCTCCTGGCTGACCTTCGACGCCCGGCCCATGGCCGTCAGCGACTGGGAAAATCCGGAGACGGAAACGCTGACCATGCTACTCGCCACGCTCGATCGGCAAACGACCCTCAAGACCCACCTCGCCGTGGTTTTCAACCGCAGCCCCTTCCCCCGCCAGTTCCGCCTCCCCTCGCCCCTTCCGGGGCGGCGTTGGGCCGACCTGCTGGGCGACGGCGCGGCGGGCGGGCTGGTGGAGGCACGGGCGGTGGCATTCGTCGTTGAGGTTGGGGAATAAATCCGGCTGGCGTGAGAGGCGGGCGTCCGCGACCGGCAAACGATAGATCACAACCCAAGGTCCAGACCATGCACAAAGAAATATCGCTTCGCGAGATACAGGCGCTCTCCGGCACCGTGATCGGAACCTCGGACTGGATCACCGTCGGTCAGGCGATGATCGATCAGTTTGCCGCGGCGACGCTCGACGACCAATTCATCCACACCGATCCGGTGCGGGCGGCGCAAACGCCGTTCGGCGGCACGATTGCGCACGGGTTCCTGTCGCTCTCGTTGCTCTCCGCCATGAACTATTCGGCTGTGCCGCGCATTCGCGAGCAGACCATGGGGATAAACTACGGCTTTGAAAAAGTGCGGTTCGTGACGCCCGTGAAGTCGGGCGCGCGCGTGCGCGGCCATTTCACGCTCGCCGAGGCCCGCTTCCGCGGCGCGGCCATGCTGATGCTGACCTATGATGTCAGCGTCGAGATAGAGGGAGAGCGCAAGCCGGCGCTGACGGCGACATGGACGACGATTGCGCAGTTCGATCCGAAGGATCGGCCGGAGGGGGCGTGAAGGAGTCCGATGGATGCGCCAAGCATGCGCCCCACACCCTCCATCATCGCCTCCAATCGCACACCAACTGACGGCAGTGAAACGAGCGACAGCCCCTCTCCGTCATCCTCGGGCTTGACCCGAGGATCCATTTCACGAGCGTTTTCAACGGCCTGTGGATTCTCGGGTCAAGCCCGAGAATGACGGGAGATTGGAGCTCGGTCGAGGACAAGGCAGCCACGAAGCTCAACACGCCGCAGCCGACGCAGCTGCGACGCCTTGGCGACACGCAAGCGCGCCTCTCAGAGCGCCGCGTCTTCCGCCCCTTCCACCAGAATACCGAACGCGTATGGTGCAAAGGAGCGCCAGCATTCCACCCGATAGTCCTCGGCGGCGGTGCGGTAGAGCACCATCTCGATCTTGCCGAGCACGGTGCGGGCCGCCGCGCCGACCGGGAAAACGCCGTCCGTGAGGTCGAGCGGGCAGGCGCTGTTGATGGCGGCGGCTGCGCCCGGACCGGAGACCAGCACGGCCGTGTTGCGGTGCGAGATGTCGGTGGCCGAATGCAGCACGCCGACGCCGGCAAGGGCGGCCATCAGGTCGGTTTCCGCCTCGTCGATCACCAGCCACTCATCCGGACCGAGCCAGAGGGCGTGACGGCCCTTGCTGCTGGCAGAACGCTTCGGGCGCGTCGGAAGGTCGACACCGAGCGCGGCGGAAAGGGCCGCCACGGCATCGGGCTTGGCGCGCAGCGAAAGGCGCGTGGCAGCCTTTGCCGGGGTGACATGGGCGACGGCGGAGCCGCCGTAGAGGCTCGGATGGGCGCCGGCGAGAACCGGACGACGCTGGGCGATTACGGGATCAGCCATGGATGCGGCCTCCTTCCTTGTCAAAGAACACCATCTCGCTCACCTCGACGGCGATCGTGCGATCGGCCATCGGCACGTAGAGCGTTTGCCCCAGCCGCGCCTTGCCGCCGGCGACCAGCGCCATGGCGATCGACCGGCCGCAATTTTCCGACCAGTAGGACGAGGTGACGTGACCGAGCATGGTCATCGGCACCGGCTCGTTCGGATTGGCGACGATCTGCGCGCCTTCCTCCAGAACCTCCTTCGGATCCTTGGTCAGCAGGCCGACGAGCTGCTTGCGGCCCTCGGCCACGAGATCCGAGCGCTTCAGGCCGCGAATGCCGACGAAGTCGGGTTTCTTCTTGCCGATCGCCCAGCCGAGGCTGGCATCATCGGGCGTCACCGTACCGTCCGTATCCTGGCCGACGATGATGTAACCCTTTTCGGCGCGCAGCACGTGCATGGTTTCGGTGCCGTACATGCAGGCGCCCATCGGCTCGGCGCGGGCCCAGATCGCTTCCATCACGGCCTGGCCGTAATCGGCGGGCACGTTGACCTCGAAGCCGAGTTCGCCGGTGAAGGACATGCGGAACAGCCGGGTCGGCACGCCGCAGATCTTGCCCTCGGCCACGCTCATATGCGGGAAGGCCTCGTTGGAGAGGTCGATGCCCTCGACGAGCGGCGCGATAATCTCGCGGGCCTTCGGACCCTGCACGGCGATGACGGCCCACTGCTCCGTGGCAGAGGTCAGCCAGACGTCGAGATGCGGGAATTCCGTCTGCAGATAGTCTTCCATGTGGTGCATGACGCGGGCGGCACCGCCGGTCGTCGTCGTCACGTGGAAGCGATCCTCCGCCATGCGGCCGACCACGCCGTCATCATAGATGAAACCGTCTTCGCGCAGCATGATGCCATAGCGGCAGCGGCCCGGCTTCAGCGTGTCCCAGCCGTTCGTGTAGAGCAGGTTGAGGAACTTCGCCGCATCGGGTCCGACCACCTCGATCTTGCCGAGCGTGGAAGCATCGAAGATGCCGGCCGACTGGCGCACCGTCACGCATTCGCGATCGACAGCCTTGTGCATGTCTTCGCCGGCGCGCGGATAGTACCAGGCACGCTTCCAGTTGCCGACATCCTCGAAGATCGCGCCCTTGGCTTCCTCGAAGGCATGCATCGGGGTCTTGCGGGCGGGATCGAAGAGATCGCCGCGCGAATGGTTGATCAGCGTGCCGAAGGTGACGGGCGTATAGGGCGCGCGGAAGGTGGTGAGACCGACCTTCGGGATTTCGCGCCCCAGCGCCTCGGCCGCGATTGCGAGGCCGTGAATGTTGGAGAGCTTGCCCTGATCGGTCGCCATGCCGTTGGTGGTAAAGCGCTTGATGTGCTCGATCGAGTGCATGCCTTCGCGCACGGCAAGGCGGATATCCTTAGCGCAGACATCGTTCTGGAAGTCGATGAAGGCCTTCACCGTCGTGTCCGGGCCGGCCCCTTCGGCCGCACCGGCCATGCCGCCGGTCCATTCGAAGGCGTTGGTGCCGGAGATCGCCGGGGTATCGCCGCCGGTGAAGCCACCCTTCAACGCACGGTCACGCCCGGCTGCGATGGCCTCGTCGATCGTCGCCTGCAGGCCGTTGGTGCCGTTGCAGGCCCCGACGGAAATGCACTCCTGCACGTAGGTGCCCGGCAGGAAGCGCTGGCTTTCCGCATCATAGGCCACCTTGCCGCGCGACTGCGAGAAGAGATGCACCGACGGCGTCCAGCCGGAGGAGGTGATGAGTGCATCGATGCGCATGGTGCGCGAGGAACCGCCACCATTGCGGGCGACCGTCATGGACGAAACCCGCAGCTTGCCGGCCGTGTCGATGACGGAGTGGCCCGTCAGGACCTCGATGCCGAGGCGGCTGGCTTCCGCCAGAACCGCCGCGCCCGGCTGCTGCCGGCAATCGACGATGGCGGCGATGGAGACGCCGGCCCGCTTCAGGTCGAAGGCGGCTTCATAGGCCGAATCGTTTGCGGTGTAGACGCCGACATTGCGGCCGACCGCGACACCGAAATGGTTGAGATAGGTGCGGGCCGCCGACGCCAGCAGGATGCCGGGACGGTCGTTGTTGGAAAACACCATGTGCCGCTCGATGGCGCCGGTGGCGATCACCACCTGCTTGGCGCGCACCTGCCACAGGCGCTCGCGCGGCAGCCGGCGATCCGGCTTGGCGAGATGATCCGTCACGCGCTCCACGAGGCCGACGAAATTGTGCTCGTAATAGCCGAACGCGGTCGTGCGCGTCAGCACGGTCACGTTTTCCATGGCGGCGAGTTCGGCCGCAACGGACTGGGCCCAGTCGAAGCCCGGCTTGCCGTCGATCATGACGCTGGTGTCGAAGTGCAGCGCACCGCCGACTTCCGGCTGCTCGTCGCACAGGATGACGCTGGCGCCGGTCTTCGCGGCGGCCAGCGCAGCGGAGAGACCGGCAACACCGGCACCGGCGACCAGGACGTCGCAATGCGCGTATCGGCCGGCATAGTGGTCGGGGTCGGCCTGATCGGGCGAAACGCCGAGACCAGCGGCAGCGCGGATCTGTGGCTCGTAAAGATGCTTCCAGGCCTTCTTCGGCCACATGAAGGTCTTGTAGTAGAAGCCGGCGGCAAAGAAGGGCGAGAGCAGGTTGTTGATGCTGCCGACGTCGAAGGAGAGCGACGGATAGCGGTTCTGCGAGGCGATGGTCACGCCGTCGAAGACTTCCTGCACCGTGGCGCGCACGTTCGGCTGCCGGCGGGCGGCGTCCCGCTGCACGTCGATCAGCGCATTCGGCTCTTCCGGGCCGGCCGAGACGACGCCGCGCGGGCGGTGATACTTGAACGAGCGGCCCATCAGGTGCACGCCGTTGGCGAGCAGCGCCGAGGCGACCGTGTCGCCTTCAAGGGCGGTATAGGGGCGGCCGTCGAAGGTGAAACGGGCGGTCTTGGCAGGCGTCAGGCGACCTGCGCCGGGGATGCGATTGGCTCCGCTCATTTCGCCGCTCCTTCCTGGGCAAGAGGCTGCGCGACGGGGGTCGCAGCCGGAAGGTCCGGTTTGGGCTCACCGGCCTTGTAGGTCATCACGAACTTGTCCGAGACGGTATGGCGCACCGCATTGAAGAAGCGGCCGCAGCCGTGGATATGGCGCCAGCGCTCGTAGATCAGGCCCTTGGGATTGTCACGCAGGAAGAAGTATTCCGCGAAGGCTTCGTCGGAGATCTCGGCAATGTTGTCAGGCCGGACGATATGGGCTTCGCCGACGGAACGGAATTCGAGCTCGGAACGATCTTCCTCGCAATAGGGGCAACGGATGAGAAGCATGAACGAACTCCCGAAAATCAGTGCGCGACGGCGGCGGCGGCCGCTTCGTCGATCAGGCGGCCGGTACGGAACCGGTCCAGCGTGAAGCCGGCACCATGCTGGTGCGGTGCGTCACGGGCGATCAGATGCGCGAAGAGATGCGCCGAACCTGGCGTCGCCTTGAAGCCACCCGTGCCCCAGCCGCAATTGACGTAGAGGCCGGGAACCGGCGTCTTGGACTGGATCGGCGAACGGTCCGGCGTGTTGTCGGTGATGCCGCCCCACTGGCGCATCATCTTCACGCGCCGGAAGATCGGGAAAAGCTCGCAGATGGCATCCAGCGTATGCGTGATGATCTGCAGGCCGCCGGTCTGGGAATAGGAGACGAACTGGTCGGTGCCGGCACCGATGACGAGTTCGCCCTTGTCCGACTGCGAGATATAGGCATGCACCGTGTTGGACATGACCACGCAGGGGAAGATCGGCTTCATCGGCTCGGAGACGAGCGCCTGCAGCGGGTTGCTGGTGAGCGGCACGCGCACGTCGGCCATTTCCATGATCTGCGTGTTGTGGCCGGAGGCGGAGACGCCGACCTTGCGGGCACCGATGAAGCCGCGGCTGGTCTCGACCCCGATGACGCGGCCGTCGGGACCACGGCGGATGCCGGTCACTTCGCAGTTCTGGATGACGTGGACGCCCATGTCGGAGGCGGCGCGGGCATAGCCCCAGGCCACCGCATCGTGGCGGGCCGTGCCGCCTCGGCGCTGCAGGGCGGCACCGTTCAGCGGATAGCGGGCGGAGGCGGAAATATCGAGCGGTGGGCAGAATTCCTTCGCCTGCTCGGGCGTCAGCCATTCATTGTCGATGCCGTGCAGGCGGTTGGCATGAATGTGGCGCTTGAACACCTGCTGGTCATGCACATTGTGCGACAGCATCATCACGCCGCGCGGCGAATACATGACGTTGTAGTTGAGCTCCTGGCTGAGGTTTTCCCACAGCTTCAGGGAGTGCTCGTAGATCCCCATGCTCTCGTCATAGAGATAGTTGGAGCGGATGATGGTGGTGTTGCGGCCGGTATTGCCGCCGCCGAGCCAGCCCTTTTCGATCACGGCGACGTTGGTGATGCCGTGCTCCTTGGCCAGGTAATAGGCCGCGCCCAGGCCATGGCCGCCACCGCCGACGATGATGACGTCGTATTCCTTGCGGGGTTCGGGCGAGGTCCACTGGGCCTCCCAGCCCTTGTGCCCGCGCAGCGCCTCACGCGCCACGGCGAATACAGAATATTTGCGCATCAGCCTTCCATGCTCCCCGTTTTTGGGTGTCTCTTTGTCGAGCGTCTCGATGAGGCCTAGAGATGACAAATCTGGGGCGGACGCAACGTCTCTTTTGCGACGCAAATAGACGCGACTTGTGCGCCATGCGACATTGGCCTCGTCGGCGCCATCAACAGGCCGCCGGCGACGGAGAAGCGTTGCCGTCCATGGGAACGTAGCGTAACAAAACGGTCATGAGCGCCGCGCGGCGGCTGGACTTTGGCGCACCGATCTGGTATCCGCTCTCCCAATCGTAAAGCCGTCGGCTTGGGCGATCGCCATTTTATTGCCTCGCGATCATAGGGCTGAGGCGACAACACGAACGAAGGAACGGGTTTAAACGTGCAGGTACTTGTCCGCGACAATAACGTTGATCAGGCTCTCCGCGCTCTCAAGAAGAAGATGCAGCGCGAAGGCATTTTCCGTGAAATGAAGATGCGCGATTACTACGAGAAGCCCTCGCAGAAGCGCGCCCGCGAAAAGGCAGAGGCTGTTCGTCGCGTCCGCAAGCTGGCGCGCAAGCGCGCCCAGCGCGAAGGTCTCGTGACCCGCTGATCCGTCGTCTTTTCGACGTTTTCAGATGCAATTCCGGGCGGGGGCGTCATTCGCCGCCGCCCTTTTCGTGAGTCGTCCCGTTTTGGCCCGCTGTTTTTCGGTGTGCCGCGACGATCGCCATGGAACGACCGGTCTGCCGGAGCGTTCCGCCACGCCGGATGCCCGTTAGGCCCGGCCCGACTGCCGCCGCTGCCGGCGGGCAAATTGCCGGAAGGCACCGAAGCAGCCGCAAGGCTCTGGTTACCGTCGCATTGAGGGAAACACGTTGACATCTGCCGCACTTCTTTCGGACCGGTCCGCCGCCGCCACGCCCGCCGCTGGAAAGACCCGCACCCGGTCTTGGGCGATCGGCCTTGGCGTCGTTGCCATGCTGGCGCTTGGCGGTTGCCAGACCGCCGACACGAGCGAAGCCGTCATCAAGCTGGATCGCGCCCAGGGTTCAGAGGAAAATATCGCCTCGCTGTCGAGCGTGATCGCCGCCAATCCGCAGGACCCGGAAGGCTATAACGTGCGCGGCTCCGCCTATGGCCGCGCTGGCGAATTCCGCCGCGCCATCGCCGATTTCAACCAGGCGATCCAGCTCAATCCGCGCTTCTACCAGGCCTATGCAAACCGTGCGCTGGTCAACCGTAACCTCGGAAACCAGCAGGAAGCGCTGTCCGACTACAATAGCGCCCTGCAAATCAACCCGAACTATGACGTTGCCTATATCGGCCGCGGCAACCTCTACCGCCAGGTCGGCCAGCTCGACGCCGCCTTCAATGATTTCAACAGGGCGATCAGCCTCGATACCACCGACCCGCGCGCCTATCACAATCGCGGCCTGATCTATCAGGCCCGCAACCAGCATGCGCAGGCGATCGAGGATTTCTCGAAGGCGATTTCGCTCTCGCCCTCCTCGCCCGAGCCCTATAACGGCCGCGGCATCTCCTACCTCGCACAGAACGACGACGACAACGCTTTCGCCGACTTCAACACCGCCATCAATCTGAATGGCAAGCTGGCCGAAAGCTGGGCAAACCAGGCGCTCGTCTATGAGCGTCGCGGCGAAACCGAAAAGGCCAAGCGCTCCTATTCACAGGCGCTGCGCCTCGACGCGAAGTACGAGCCCGCGCGTGCGGGTCTTGCCCGCGTCAAGGGCACGGCAGCCTGATAAGCAAGCCAGTTGCCTCACCGACAGAAGCGCCGTGACGATATGTTCGCCACGGCGTTTTGCATTTCCAGCGATGCACAAGCAAAACCGGCCGCCCCTTGCGGAGCGGCCGGCTGCAAATCGCCGTGGTCGAAGCGATCAGCGCGTCAGGACGATACCGCCGACCGACAGGAGGATGAAGAGAACGAGGGCCGAGAAGAAGCCGGCGCTGGTGAAGAAGCCGGCAGCCATGGCCACGATGAGCGCTACGCAGATAATGGTGCCGTACTTGGTACCGTTGACGAAGAGCGCATAGGTCTTGTCGTGCTCGGCATAGTCCATTTCCGCGCCCGTTTCGGCCGGTCCGTGATGATGTTCCGCCATTCAATCTCTCCCGAAGATGCAAGAGGACCGAAACCCGCCTGGCCCGGCCCGAACACGATTGTCCACTTCTCCCAGCGAAAAGCAGACCTCCCCTTTGCCCATACACAATGCGGCGCCGCTTCGCAACGGATCGACGGATCCGGCGCGGCAGAGGACAACGGGCAGCCTTAGCCGAACGCGCTTTGCCCCGTTCGTCCCACCCGGATCACCCCGGTCGGCCGGCCCCGCGCCAGTCGCGCCGTCGGCCGGATGGTGATCGGGCGCGGCGTGGCCGGATCGTCTGGCTCGAACATCAGCCGCTGTTCGAAGAGCCGCGAATCGAAGACGGGATAGCGGTTGTAGAGCCAACTCCTGATCTCGCGCACCGGCGCCATCAGCAGCGTGCCATCCGCATTGTAGACGCCGAGATTCTTTCGGCAGGCGACGAGCGTCTCTGCAGCGAAGGTCCGGCGATAGAAGGCGGCGTGACGTGGCCGGCAGGCCGTCAGGCAGCCATCGACGTCGAAATATTCCGATGCCATGCAGGCGACGCGAAGCGTCAGATAGGGCACCGCCACCATATCCTCGCTATCCATGTCGGGATCTGCGGCAAAGCGGCCCGGATCGATCAGCGTCAGGCCACGATCGAGCAGACTGTCGATCTCTTGACCGAAGATAACGCCCGCCGTGCTTGCCCGGTGCTCCGGCGTCACGTGATGCACCCTAACCGTGCTGATCAGCCTCTCGTCAAGGTATATGCCGAAAACGAAGGCATGATCGTCGAAATCGAGTGGATCGATAAGTGTCGAGCCAGTGAGCGGCATGAGATCCACAGCCTTGTAGGCCCTGTAGCGCAGCCGCGCGATATCCTCCATGTCCTCGCCTGTTTCGACACGTCGATATTCGACGCGATCGAGCAGTGTCAGCAATCTTTCCGAAAACTGCGATGCGACGCCAGACAGCGCATCCATCCCCATCAGCCCCGTTAATATTAACCCTTTGTTAACATTAACGGGGCGTTAAGGTGCCGCAATGCCTAAATCTGATAGTGCGCGACGGGAACGATCGTTTCCCTTGGCGGCGCAGTGCGTTTTGCACAGAAAATGTCAGTGACGTCTTACGCAGCCTGCCATCAGGCCGGTGCACTTTTCCGGGCCGCGATCGCGCGCTTGCTCTCCGCCACAAAAGCGAGCTTGAGGACTTCGCTGGCAGGCATTGGCCGGGCAAACACATAGCCCTGGATGAGATCGGCGCAGTGATGGCTACGCAAAAGATCCAGCTGATCCGCCGTCTCGACACCCTCGACAATGACCCGCAGACCAAGCTCACGGGACAGCTGCACGACGCCGCGCAGCAGGTTGAAGCGGCGGGCATCCTCGCGGATATTGCGCACGAAGGAGCGATCAACCTTGACGAGGTCAAGTGGCAGCGTGTCGAGATAGCTGAGGCTGGAATAGCCGGTGCCGAAATCGTCGATGGCGATCGAAACGCCGCGGGCTCTGAGTTCCTGCAGCATGGTACCAACCTTGACAGGGTCCTCGATAAAGCCGCCCTCCGTCACCTCAAGGTGAAGGCGTCGCGCCGGCAGGCCGGTCTCCTCGAGGATCTGCACCACCTTCGCGGCAAAGCCGGGATTGCGCAGGTCCGCGACCGACAGGTTGACAGACACAGCCATCTCGTCCGGCCAGTCCAGGCAGTCGGTGCAGGCCCGGCGCAGCACGAAAGCCGTCACGTCGCCCACGAGCCCCATCTCCTCTGCAACGCGGATAAAAACGGCGGGGCCAACGGGCCCGCGCTCGGGATGCGTCCAGCGTGCCAGCGCCTCGCAGCACTCGATCCGCAAGCCGTCCGGCGTCATCATCGGCTGGTAGACAACCGCGAGCGCTGACGCCTCCAGCGCCTGCTGGAAATCCGCTTTCAGCTTCTGGCGATCGACATATTGCTCGTCCATCGTCTCTTCGAAGGCGGTGAAGCCGCCACGATTGCGGTTCTTGCTTTCAAACAGCGCAAGGTCCGCCTTGATCTGCACATCCTCGAAGCTGAAGGTCCCGGCCGCCGTCATCACCGATCCCGCGCTCATGGTGAGAAGGAAGGTGAAACCGTTGACCGTATAGGTTCCGCGCATCTGCTGGTGCAGGCTGCGCATGCGGCCGTCGAGCGCGGCCCGGTCTGTCTCGTCGGCAAAGAGCACGACGAATTCGTCGCCCATCAGCCGCCCAACGGCCGCTCCCTCCCCGGCCAGCGCCCGCAGCCGCTCGGCCACCACCACCAGCACCTGATCCCCGACGATGTGCCCGCGCATGTCGTTGACATGCTTGAAGTCGACGACGTCCATGATGAGGAAGCCGACGGGACGGTCCGGATCGCCCTGGCCAATCGTGGCCTCCACAAGTTCGCTGAAATAGGCTCGGGTCGGCAGGCCCGTCAGCGCGTCATAGCGTACCATGTTGAGAATCTTGCGCTCCGCCAGGATACGCGCGGACACATCCTCGAAAATCAGGACCGTACCGCCATCGGGCCGCCGGCTGGCAGAAAATTCGAGGTAGAAATCGTCAGGGAAGGGCACGAGGGTTCGCGTTTCCAACCCCTCCAGCAGCGGGGCCAGTTGTCGAAGCACCTGGCGGACCTGGTCGCCGTCGAGAAAGCTGTGACGCATGCCGTATTTGAGAACGACCTCCAGATGGCTATCCTTCAGCCCGGCCGTCCAGTCGAGGTTGAGCAGGTCCGTCGCGCGGCGATTGGCCACCAGCACACGGCCCTGCGCATCGAGCATGAAGAGCCCGTGCGTCATGTTGTTCAGTGCCGTATCGAAACGGTCGGCGATGGTGGCGATTTCGGTGGCGGCGATGACGTTGCGATAGAGGAATTCGCGAACGCCTTTCGCCATCTGCCAGGTGGTGATGACAAGCGGGATCATCAGAGCGGCGAGCACGCTCATATAGAAATCACCGAGGCTGAGCAGACCGAAGAAGATCGGGCCACAAGCCCCTGCCGTCAGGATCGCGACGGCCCGAGACGAGCCGTAATTGCGCCCGACGATCGAGATCATCGACGCCACCGTCACCGAAATGCAGGCAAGTTCGGCAAAGGCGTCGTGGGTGACGACGACGGCATAGGCGCAGGCCACCCCGCATGTCATCGTCACGCAAAGCCCGCCCAGGAGATACCGGTCCTCCCACAGCCGCAAGGTCACGTCGTCGGCGCCGGAGAGGTCGATGCGGTCGAAGCCGCGCATGTCGACCATGCGCACCAGGAAGATGGCGATCACGGCAAAGGTGGCAATCAGGAAGAAGGGATCGTTGACCCGGGTATAGACGAGCAGGAAGGTCACCGCATGACTGATCATGCCGATCAGAAGCGTTGCCCTGTTCTCGTAGAGAGACCGGACAAACGAATGATAGACGCCTTTCGGCAATGGCTTGTGGCGTGGACGAATCATTGGTCCTACAACTCCAGCCTCGATCTGTCGGAACGGAACGCGCGCTTTCCCGCCAATTCGTGAATCACAAATGCCGAGGCCAACGGATACCGAGTATTACGGTCATGTTCTTCGGGGTTCCAAAACCGCAATTTGACGCTCATTCATAGGAGCGCATAATTTAACGAAAGACTTATTACGCACGTGGAAAATGACCACGTGCAACCTGCAGTCAGGAAAACATGCGCTGTTTCGAAGTTAAAGCTCCTCTACTTTACATTTATGGTTGCAAACCCTGAATTGAACGCAATTCGATCGGTGAAAGATCATTTCATCTTATCCCCATTTCCGAAATTGGCGAAGATCAAACCTCTCATGGTTGAGAATTGGCGCCTAAATTCGCCGGGGACATCAACACCAGTTGACATTGCGCCCGCGACCTTCCTATCCCATCTTCCATGCAGTGGCCGCGCCCTGTCGTGGCAAGCCCTTCGGAGCCGTTCCTATGATGACCCCTGCCGTTGCCATCCCCTGCGACTTCCGCGCATTCGACGGCAATGTCTGGCATGTCGTTGCCCATCAGTATGTGCGCGCCGCCGTTGATGGCGCCGGCGTCATGCCACTGCTCGTCCCGGCACTCGAACAGGGCAACGATCCCGACAGCATTCTCGACAGGGTCGAAGGGCTGCTGGTCAGCGGCGCCCGCAGCAACGTGCATCCGAGCCTTTATGGCCGGGAAGCGCGGGAAGAGGACGGCCCCTTCGATCCCGGCCGCGACGCGACCAGCCTGTCGCTGATCCGGCGTGCGCTGGAACGCGGCATTCCGCTCCTGGCCATCTGCCGCGGCATTCAGGAACTGAACGTGGCGCTCGGCGGGACCCTCGAGAGCGAGATCCAGAACAAGCCCGGCATGTGGGACCACCGCAAGCCCGACGTGCCCGAATTGGACGTCGCCTACGGAATCCGCCAGTCGATCTCGATCAAGGAGGGCAGTTGCCTCGCCGCCGTTCTCGGCGCTGGCGAGGTGCAGGTGAACTCCCTGCACCGCCAGGCGATTTCCGACATCGCACCGCGCCTTGCAGTCGAAGCGCTTGCCGACGACGGTACGGTGGAAGCCGTCTCCGTGATCGGCGCCAAGGCCTTTGCCGTCGGCGTACAGTGGCATCCGGAATACTGGGTCGGCACGGACACGCCCTCCGACACGCTCTTCAAGGCCTTCGGTGAGGCGGTACGCGCCTATGCCGCCGAAAAGCAGCGGCTGAAGGCCGGCGTCACGGCCTGACGAACAACCACACTTGTGAGGCCGGAAGAAAACCGCCGGCCTTATGTCTTTCGCGTGAACGGCGTCTCCGGCACCGGCGTCAGGGCCTCGCCCTTGTCGAACCAGCTCAGAATATTGTCGGCCACGAGATCGGCCATGGCCTGGCGCGTCGCGACCGAGGCGGAGCCGACATGCGGCAGCAGCACCGCGTTCGGCAGGTCGATCAGGGCCTGCGGAACGTGCGGTTCATCCTCGAAGACATCAAGGCCCGCCGCAGCGATCGTTCTGTCCCGCAATGCCTCGATCAGCGCCGGCTCGTCAACGGTCGTCCCGCGTCCGACATTGATCAGCACACCGGTCGGGCCGAGTGCCCTCAGTACGTCGGCATTCACGGTGCGGCGGGTCTCCTCCGTACCGGGCACGATCACCACCAGCGTGTCCACGGCAGCGGCAAGATCGAGGAGCGTCGCATACCAGCGGTAGGGCAGCGCCTTGCGCTCGGAGCGGCTGTGATAGGCGATACTCACCCCGAAGCCTTCGAGCCGGCGCACAATGGCCTGGCCGATCCGGCCGATCCCGTAGAGACCGACTGTGCGGCCCCGCAGCGTCAGGGGTGTCAGCGGATAGGCGCCCTCGCCCGCCCAGCGACCGGCGCGCAGCCAGCGCTCGGCGGAGGAGAATTCCCGCAGCGTCGATAGCAGCAGGCCGATCGTCGTGTCGGCCACTTCCTCGTTCAGAACATCCGGCGTGTGGGTGACGACAACGCCGCGCGCGGCCGCATCCGACGTATCCACGCCGTCATAACCGACGCCGAAATTGCCGATGATCTCGACCTTCGGAAGCGCGCCAAGAAGCTCCGGCTGAAGCCGGCCCTGCAGCGCGATGCCGATGGCGCGTTCGGCCAGATCCGCCGTTACCGCGGCCGGCTCGCCAATGCCGGTCACCACCTCGAAGCGATCCGATAGCCGCGCAATCACATGCGGATGGATCTTGCCGGGGACGACGATGACGGGACGATCGGTGGATGCAGACATGACGGAAACCTTGGGGAAGCGAAAAATGGGCGGCTCAGCGTGGCCGGAGCGGGCCGGTGGACTGGCGGATGCGCATTTCCGGCTTGATGAGATGAATGCCATCCGGCTCGTGGCTGCCGGACAGCTTGTCGAGAAGCGCGCGCGCCGCGCTGCGGCCGACCTCCGCCTGCCCGTTCCACACGGTCGTCAGCGCCGGCGTTGCGATCGAGGCCTCCTCAAGGTCGTCGTAACCGGTGACGGAAACGTCCTGACCCGGCACCAGCCCGGCGCGCGCGATGCCGTTCATCATGCCGATGGCGACGAGATCGTTCCAGCACACCACGGCGGTCGGCTTTTGTGGCAGCGACAGCAGATGCACCGCCGCCTCGAAGCCACCCTGCTTGGAGCGGGGGCCGGGAATGCGCAGTTCCGGGTCCACCTCGATGTTGGCCTTGCGAAGCGCGTTCACGTAGCCCTGGTAGCGGTCGCGGCCTGTCGAGGTCTGGTCGGTGCCGCCGACCATGGCGATGCAGCGATGACCGAGCCCGATCAGATGGTTCGTGGCGAGCGAAATGCCATAGGAGTCATCACCGCGAAAGATCGGCACGTCCACGCTGTCGATGGAGCGGGCGATCAAAATCGCCGGCATGCCGTTGGCCTCGGCCAGTTGGATGTCCTCTGGCGGCGTGCCGATCGCCGGCGACATGATCACGCCGTCCCCGCCGAGCTGCAGCAGTGTCTCGATGAAGACACGCTGCTTGTCGACGCTGTCGTAATGGTTGGAGAGAATGAAAGTCTGCCGATCCCGGTCAAGCTCGGTCTCGATGGCCTTCAGGATTTCCCCGTAAAAGGGATTCATGATGTCGTGCACGACGACGCCGATGATGCCGGAACGCGAGGTGCGCAGGCTGGCAGCGCGGCGGTTGTAGATGTAGCCGAGGGCTCGGGCCTGCTCCTTGATGCGATCCCGCGTCGCCGCCGCCACCAGCGGACTGTCGCGAAGCGCGAGCGACACCGTTGCCGTCGACACGCCGAGCGTATCGGCGATCGTCGAGAGCTTCACCTTTTGCGCCATGCAGTGCTGCCTCCCCAGGCCTTCTGATTTAATTTCTTTTAAAGACTTTAAAAAAGAATGGCAATGTGCGCTTTGTCAAGGGCTTCGGCGCCTCCGCAGGGGAAGCGCACTGAAGCCTGCGGTCAAAACGGGATTGAGGGGCAGTTGAGCGTGGCCAGGTCACTCCGCCGCGGCGGCATGTCCTTGAAGATTGCGATCGACGACGCGCAGAAGCTTGGTCAGCGTCTTCACCTGCTTTTCGCTGAGGCCATCCACGGCAAGCTTTTCCGAGGCGCTGGCGGCGTCGGCAATCTGCTGCAACAGGGCGCGGCCGGTTTCCGTGAGGTAGACCTTCGTCAGGCGCGCATCCTCTTCATCGGCACGGCGTTCGAGAAAGCCTTGCGCTTCCATGCGGCCAATGGTGCGCGTCATGGTCGGCGCCTTGACGCCCAGCTTTGCGGCCAGCACGCCGGCCGTCAGCCCGTCCGTCTCCGCCAGCGCCATCATCACGCCGTCCTGCCCGGCATAAAGGCCGCTGTCGAGAAGATTGCGCGACTGGACGGTGCGCATCGAGCGCGCCGCCTGCACGATCATGGCGCACACATCGGGCGTGCCGGCGTCAAGGTCCACGAGCTTGCGCTTCTTGTCCTTCTCGCCCTTGGCCTTCTTCTCGGCCTTGTTTTTCTTGCCCATGCTGCCTCCGCCAAACGATTTGCACCGCTGTGCCTTATCCCATATGACTCAGTTATGTTATCAGCCGCAAGACGGAGCGAGGCGAAGGGTGAACGGAGCGACCGGCCAACATCCGCTACCCCGCCGTTTCTGGCATGACAATGCGGCCGACCTGCCGCCGGAGGCACGCCGCGACTGGATCGTCGTGCTGCCGCTCGGCGCCCACGAGCAGCACGGCCCCCATCTCCCCTTCGAGACGGACACGCTGATCGCACAGGGCATTGTCACGCGCCTCGCGGCCTCCCTGCCCGCAGATCTGCCCGTCACCTTTCTCCCGGTCGAGCCCGTCGGCTACTCCGTCGAGCATATGGACGTGGCCGGCACCCTGACGCTGACCTGGCAGGATGCGATCGACCGCTGGCTCGGCATCGCCGGCGACCTTGCAGACCAGGGCGTGCGCAAATTCGTGATGCTGAATGCCCATGGCGGCAATTCACCCCTGATGACCATCGTCACCACCGAGGCCCGCATCCGCTTCGACATGCTGGCGGTGGCCACAAGCTGGACCCGCTTTGGCCAGCCCGACGGATGGATCGCGCCTGAAGACAAGGCGATCGATATCCACGCCGGCGACATCGAGACCTCCGTCATGCTGGCGCTTCACCCGGACAGGGTGCATCGCGAAAAGCTGGCGGCTTTCTCCTCGAACCAGGCTGACTTTGCTCGCCGATTCAAGCACCTGCGCGCCTACGGCCCGCACGCTTTCGGCTGGCGCATGCGCGACCTCAACCCCCAAGGCGCCTCCGGCAATGCCGCCGCCGCCACCGCCGAACGCGGCGAAACCCTCCTCGCCCACGCGCTGAAGGGCATCACCGAGCTTCTGGAAGACGTGCATGCTTTCGATGTCGAGGCGCTGACGAAGCCTCTTTGATATCAAGGACGGAAGGCATATATGGAGGCAGCCGTCGGCGCGTCCGCGACCGGCAATCTGTTTCGCGAGGTTCCCCCATGACCGAAGCCGTGGCTGCAAAGCCCATTCCCGTCACCGTTCTCACCGGCTATCTCGGCGCCGGCAAGACCACGCTGCTGAACCGCATCCTGACCGAAAACCATGGCCGCAAATATGCGGTCATCGTCAACGAGTTTGGCGAGATCGGCATCGACAACGACCTGATCGTCGAGTCGGATGAAGAAATCTACGAGATGAACAATGGCTGCATCTGCTGTACGGTGCGCGGCGACCTGATCCGGGTCGTGGAAGGCCTGATGCGCCGTCCGGGCCGCTTCGATGCCATCATCGTCGAAACCACCGGCCTTGCCGACCCCGTGCCGGTCGCGCAGACCTTCTTCATGGACGACGACGTGCGCGCCAAGACCGAACTCGACGCCGTCGTCACCCTCGTCGATGCCAAGCACCTGATGCTGCGCCTGAAGGACAGCCGCGAGGCCGAAGACCAGATCGCCTTTGCCGATGTCGTGCTGCTCAACAAGACCGACCTCGTCACGCCGGAAGAACTTGCCCGCGTCGAAGCGACCATCCGCGCCATCAACCCGACGGCCCGCATCCACCGCACCGAGCGCTCCAACGTCGATCTTACCAAGGTTCTCGACCAGGGCGCCTTCAACCTCGATCGCGCACTGGAAAACGACCCGCACTTCCTCGACCATGATCACCACGATCACGACCATGTTTGCGGCCCGGATTGTGACCACGACCATCACCACCACGGCCATGACCACCATCATCACGATCACGGTCATGATCACCACCATGGCCACGATCACGACCATCATAACCATGACCATGCGCCCTCCGACATCCATGACGTGACGGTGCAGTCGGTGTCGCTGCGGGGCGGCGAGATGAACCCGGACCGCTTCTTCCCCTGGATCCAGAAGATCACCCAGACGGACGGCCCGAACATCCTGCGCCTCAAGGGCATCATCGCCTTTGCCGGCGACGCCGAGCGCTACGTCGTGCAGGGCGTGCACATGATCATCGAAGGCGATCACCAGCGCCCGTGGAAGGATGGCGAGAAGCGCGAAAGCCGCCTTGTCTTCATCGGCCGCGAACTCGACCGCGAAAAGCTGGAACGCACCTTCAAGGCCTGCGAAGTCAAGCCGAACTGACCGCCGATCGATACGGCCGGCGCGGGCCTCCTGCGCCGGTCGTCCTCCATCAACGCCCCGCCCCCGCATGCGCGGGGATCGACCCGCAGATCCCGGAATTGCCTGATGCCCACCGTTGCACCGCTCGATCTCGACGGCCATGTCGTCGCAGCCGTCTTTCTGGGAGAGACACCCGTCTTTGCCTCCGCCAGCGGAGAGATCCACCGGCTCGACCACGGCCAGAAGACGCAAGCCGCCCATGACGGCCTGCTGACGGCGGTGAAGGACATCCCGAGCGAGACGCTGGTGACGGGCGGCGAGGATGGCCGCGTCATGCGCCTGGCCGCCGATGGCAGCCTGACGGAACTTGCCTGCGTTCCCCGCAAGTGGATCGCCAAGGTCGCCGCCGGCCCGCAGGGCGCCGTCGCCTATGCCTATGGCAAGACGGCCCATGTGCGCCTCGCCGATGGCACGGTGAAGGAGTTCAGCGAAGAGCGCACCATCGAGGGCATCGATTTCGCGCCGAAAGGCCTGCGCATCGGGCTTGCCCGCTACAATGGCGCGTCCCTCCATTGGGTCGCGACCACCGGTCAGCCTGTCGATCTCGAATGGAAGGGTGCCCATAACGGCATCACCTTTTCACCCGACAACCGCTTCGTCGTCACCTCCATGCAGGAGAACGCGCTGCATGGCTGGAAGCTCGAGGGCAAGCCGGGCGGCGATAACCGTCACATGCGCATGACCGGCTACCCGGCCAAGGTGAAGTCGCTGTCCTGGTCCGTGAAGGGAAAATGGCTGGCCTCTTCAGGTGCCCCAGCCGCCATCGTCTGGCCCTTCCAGGGCAAGGACGGACCGATGGGCAAGGCGCCGCTGGAACTTGGAACCCGCGCCAACATCATGGTCACCTGCGTGGCTTGCCACCCCGCCGAAGAGATCGTCGCGATCGGCTACCAGGACGGCATGATCCTCGCGGCCCGTATGGCCGACAGCAAGGAAGTGCTGCTGAGGCGCCCCGGAAAGGGTGCCATCACTGCCATGAGCTGGAGCCGCGACGGCAAGCGCCTCGTTTTCGGCTCGGAAGCCGGAGATTGCGGCCTGGTCGATATCTCCGCCTGAGGGAGAGTGGGCCGGAGAGCGGAGCTCCCCGGCGACCGGCAGTTTTACCAGCTGAGTTCCACCTGCGGCCGGCCGTTCGAGGTTTTCTCGAATGTGCGCCCTGTCTCGTCCACCGTGCAATGAACGCGCTGGCGAAAAGCCGAGAAGCTTTCGAACGTTACGACATCGACCGGGCTATCGAAATGCAGGGTCAGCCGGTAGCGCGCGGGGTCTTGGCCCAACATCTGCACGCCAAGCACAGAGGCGACGAAGGGCTGGCCGAGATAGTGGCCCTCCACCCGCGATCCCAACACCATGGGATCGAAGACCGGCCGGTTACCGGCGGCCGCGTGGATGGTGTTCCAGTCACGGTAACCATGCTGCGCGGCGACAAGCTCCAGCGCACGCGAATGGCTGATGGACTGGCCCTCAGCGCCAATGGCAGCGCGCAGGCGTTTGGCCTGATCTTTCAGGCCGTCAAGGGATGGAAGCGGTTTTCGAAAAGGTGCGGACATCGGATCGGTACTCCTGTCATCGCATGTCGGTTTTGCGAGGGGAGTCCGCGTTGCCATCGGCGACATGCTGAACATGAGAAACCGGAGACCATATCGAAGAGCTTCACCACAGCGCTGCACACGCTTGCGGACGGCCGGGGCTCTCACCCGTTGTTCGCCCTATAGCGCAATGCGCGACCATGGTCAAAGCGTTGACTGCACCCGTCACCCACCTTCACCAAGAAAAGCGTCACGCATCAGCGTCGGTCGGCGCCATCACCTGTAGCAGTGCCGCCAGCAGCGCATCGCGATCATAGGGCTTGCGCACGATCGGCACCGGGCCGAAACCCTGTGGAATGATACCGGTCTCGCCGTACCCAGTCGCGAACACGAATGGCACGCCGCGGCGGAACAATTCCTCCGCCACCGGAAGTGACGTCCCGGTGCCGAGATTGACGTCGAGCACCGCAACGTCGGGCGCGATCCGTTCGAGTCGGCTGAGGGCGGACGCGGCCGACGCCGCCGTGGTGACGTCACCGATACCGGATTCCAGAAGCATGGCTTCCACGTCGAGTGCGATCAGCATCTGGTCCTCGACAAGCAGAACCTCAATGTCCTTCAGGCGGGATTTCTCGTCCGTGGCGACCAGCACCTCGACGGCCTCGGGATCGGCAGCCGGCGTGTCCGCCACCAGCGACACGTGGCGGCTCGGCAGCACGAAGCGTGCGACGAGACCCTCCGGCGCGAACCGGACGTCGCTGCGTCCGCCGAGATCATAGGGGATGCTGCGATCGATGAGAACGGTGCCGAAGCCCTGCCGGGTAATGCGCCCCGGCGCCGGGCCGCCGCGCTCCTGCCACTCGATCACGCAGTCCTCCCCTTCCGTCACCTCCCAATGCACGGCCAGGCGACCGCCTTCGGCCGAAAGCGCACCGTACTTGGCGGCATTGGTGGAAAGCTCGTGCAGCACAAGCGCCATGACGGAAAAGGCCCGTGCATCGAGCCAGACCTGTGGCCCGGAAAGCGAGATCGTCGCCTGCTGGCTGCGATAGGGCGTTAGCTCCGCATTCAGCAGATCGGCCAGCATGCCGCCGCCATCACCGCGCACCACCTGGTCATGGGCAAAGGCGAGCGCCTGGATACGGCCCTTCAAGGAGCCGACATAGTCCCTGAGGCTACGCCCCTCGGCCACGGGATGCGCGACCAGCGATTTGATGATGGCGAGGATGTTCTTGACGCGATGGTTCAGTTCCTCGTTCAGCATGCGCTGGCGCACATCCGCCTTGCCGCGTTCTTCCGCAAGCAATTCGTTGTGGCGCAGCACCACCTCCACCAGCGCGGCCCGCACCGCATCCGCGATCTCGCGGTCGGCATCCGTCCAGGGCTTGGCCTGCTGGCGCACCAGTTCCTTCCAGATTGCAAAGCTCCTGCGCGGTGTCAGGCGGTCGCCAAGCGGTCCGATCTCGTAAACCTTGTCGGGGTTGCCCGCCCAGTCCAGCGTCTCCACCACCTCGCGTCGGAAAAAGAACAGATAGTCCCGCGGGATCTGCGACAGAGGAACGATGAGGACGCCCGCCGCCTCCTGGCAATAGGCCTCCGCCGAGGGGAGCTTCTGGGAGAGCGCATGCGTCGCCCAGATCCGGCCGTCGGCAACCCCGCTGGCAAACCGCGCCAGCGCCGGCACTGCCGAGGCGGGCGGTGCGCTGCCCGATGTCGTCCAGATCCCCTCCACCCACAGGCCGATCCCGTCGCAGGGCATCAGTTCGCGAAACTTCGGGAGGTTTTCTGCAAGAAGATCCGCGATGTCGCCACGATGCGAGGCGAGCGAAAGGAAAGCATCCAGCGACCGCCGTGCCCGGCTCGCCATCTCCAGCTTCGTCTTCTCCTGCAGCGCATGCAGGTGCAGCGAGAAGAAGGCGCCGAACATCTCGGCCGCCACCCGCTCTGCCATGGAGAGTACGCGCGGCGAATAGTGATGACAGGCGATCAATCCCCAGAGTTGCCCGTCCACGATGATCGAGATCGACATGGAGGCCGAGACCCCCATGTTCTTCAGATACTCGCAGTGGATCGGCGAAACGCTGCGCAGGTGCGAGAAGGACAGGTCCAGCGGCTCACCGGAGGCATCAACGACGGGGCAGATCGCAATACGCTCGAAATGCGCATCCGAGATCACCCGGATCGTGTTTCGCATGTAGAGCGCGCGGGCCTGCGCGGGAATGTCGGTGGCCGGAAAATACTGGCCGTAGAAACTCTCGAGATCGGAACGTTTGCTCTCGGCGATCACCTGCCCCGCTCCGTCATGGCCGAACCGGTAAACCATGACCCGGTCATAGCCGAGCGCGCCGTGGATGAGCCGCGCCGTATCGCGCATCATCACGGCAAGATCCGTGACGCCGCTGATCCGACCGATCATCTCGCGCGCAAGCGAGAGCGGTTGGCGCACCTTCGGATCGTGCGGCTCGAATTCGACGATCACGGTGGAGAGGTGCCGGTGTACGGCGATGTCGAACAGCCGACCTGCCTCGCCCGCGGCTATCGCGAAGAGCAGTGCCGGCCGCTCTGGATTGCGGGTGGTCGCAACCGCATTGCGCACGTCATGCGCCGCCCTGTCGCCAATGATCGATTGCAAGGCGAGGCCGTTGATAGCACTGCCGACGCCCAGCATCGCCTGCGCATTGGCCGAATGGCGCAGCACCGTCTGGCCGTAGTTGTCACAGGCAAGCAGGAAGCCGTGCGGCTGGATGCTGCCCGGAATATGGATGGGCTCCCGATCGCAATTGGAGAGATCGACGCTGCGGGTTTCATGCATCTGCAAACGCCCCGCCAAAGGCCTCAGCGGCATCACCGAAGGCCCGCTCCGCTGCACGCACCGCGCGTCCCGCGTCATAGATCGGCGCGTTCTCGAGGATAGCACCGAAAGCCCGCCATGCATCCACCCGGCCAGCGAGAAGGAAAAGATGACGAGCGCCGCTGTCAGCCGTCAGGCCGAGAGCCAGAGCGCGCTGACACAGCAGGCGCGCACCAAGCCCGGACCCCTCGAGCACATAGAGCGTTCCGAGCAGGCTGGAGATATCGGTATCGATGACGGCCTTGTCGACGGGCGGCAGACGCCGCACGCCGAGATCGGCGAGATCGCGCGTCGCTTCCGGTACAGCCTGGCCCGTGGACCAGTCTCTGAAACAGGCGGGAAGCACGATCGCATCGAGCGCCGCCTCGTAGCGGCTGCGAAACAGATGGATGGACCGGAGATAGTCCACGTAATCCGCCCGGGTCTTCCACACCCCGACGAGGCGATCGACCGTGTCATGGGCATTGCGGGTGCGCTCGCGAAGATCGAAACGCCGATTGGTAGGCTGCATGCGTTCGATCGTCCCTGCGAATCGGAATGTGACAAAACACGATCGAAACGCATCAGGCTACGCTTGGTTCCGTTCGACATAGCTCTTTTTTGATAAGGAAAAAGCGCCGCCAGCCGAAACCACGACCAGCCACATCTCAGACGCGAGACGCCGAGCTGGCGAGAAACCAAACGGCGACCCCGGCAAGAAGCAGCGAAAGCATCCTCCGCAACCGACGTTCGCGGGCGGGGTCAGACAAAAGGGGATGGAGCGCGCCGGCCAGGGCCACGATCGAAGCATGGATGATGGTCGCGACACCGACATAGACCGCGCCGAGCAGGATGAAGGCAGACGCGCCCGTCAGCTGACTGTCGATGAAGCCGGGCACGACGGTCACGAAGAACAACGCTGCCTTGGGGTTCAGAAGATTGGTGGCCAGCCCGCGCAGGAAATAGGTCGTCGCCCCGCGCCCCGTCGGCTCTGTCTCCACGCCTGCGTCACGCCAGCCGTCATAGGCGAGGTAGAAGAGGAAAGCCGCCCCGCCCCAGCGCAGCACCTCGTAGAGAAAGGCGGAACCGCGAATGAGTTCTGCGACGCCATAGGCGCTCGCAATGCCGAGGAGCGCGAGGCCGAGCGCAATGCCGGCCACCGTTGCCAAACCCTTCATCCGCCCTTCGCTGGCCGACACGAGGGCGAGATAGGCCATATTCGGCCCCGGCGTGATTTCGATCACTATTGATGCCACCAGGAAGGAAAGCAGCGTCGTTGCCGGCAGCGGCGTGAAACCATCCAAACCCGTCCCCTCCCCCGATGGTCCGATGACCATCTGCCATTCTGACAGGCGAAAGGCGTGACAGGCAAGCAAAAGCAAAATGGAAGGAGACAGTGCCGCACGAGAGGAGAAGGCGCAGCAGGCAGTTCGAGGCGCCGCTCGCGCCCGGGAACAGGGCAAGGCGAGCGGCGCCCGGCGCCTGCGCGGTGACGCGATCAGGCGGCCTTGAGGTAGGAGGGCGACGACAGCTTGCGGCCCGTCGGCACGATCATGCCGGCCGCGCCCGCCAGCCAGCCGGCCTTGAGCTCGAGGCCGAGGAAACGGCGGCGCTCGAAGGGACCGGGCATGACGAGATGCTGCACGCGATCGGCGAAGAAGCCGAAGCGCTCGTAGTACTCGGGATCGCCGACGAGCAGGATCGCGCCATGCTCGCGGCGGGCCGCTTCCTGGATCGCCGCCCGCATCAGCGCGCCGCCCACGCCCTTGCCTTCCTGGTCCGGATCGACGGCCAGCGGGCCGAGCAGGAGCGCGGACACGGCATGGCCTTCGGCGGTGACGCCAGCCTCGATGTTCCACAGGCGGATCGTGCCGATCACATGGCCCGACGGATCGCGGGCGACGAGCGCCAGGCCGTCGGCCGGCAGGCGGCCGCGGCGGATCTTTTCCGACGACTTGCGCGTACGGCCCGGGCCCATGGCGCGGTCGAGCAGCGTTTCGCGCGCCACGACATCCCCGGCATTTTCAGCGTCGATCACATAGGCATTCTGCGCGAAGAAAGCGCGCACAGTGTCAAGAACAGTGGCCATCGTCGGCCTCCCGTACCCAAAACCGCTTCAGACGGTATCCAGAACTGATTGTGAAAAGCGCTCCCGCCTCATGCGGGAGCGTTATGCGACCTTAGATGACGTAGGCCTTCAGCGGATCGAAGCCGTTGAAGGCGACGGCCGAATAGGTCGTCGTGTAGGCGCCGGTGCCTTCGATCAGAACCTCGTCACCGATGGTCAGGGAGACCGGCAGCGGATACATGTTCTTCTCATACATCACGTCGGCCGAATCGCAGGTCGGACCGGCGAGCACGCACGGCTCCATGGCGTCCTGATCGCGCGTGGTACGGATCGGGTAGCGGATGGCCTCGTCCATGGTTTCGGCCAGACCGCCAAACTTGCCGATGTCGAGGAACACCCAGCGGTGCGCGTCATTGTCGGACTTCTTGGAGATCAGCACGACTTCCGTCTTGATGACACCCGCATTGCCCACCATGCCGCGGCCCGGCTCGATGATCGTTTCCGGCAGGTTGTTGCCGAAGTGCTTGCGCAGCGAACCGAAGATCGCCTTGCCGTAGGCTTCCGCCGACGGCACGTCCTTCAGGTACTTCGTCGGGAAGCCGCCGCCCATGTTGACCATCTTCAGCTCGATGCCCTGCTTGGCGAGCGAGACGAAAACGCGCTTGGCATCGGCAAGAGCCGCATCCCAGGCATCGACCTTGGTCATCTGCGAACCGACATGGAACGAGACGCCGTAGGAAACAAGGCCGAGCTGATGAGCGTAGACGAGAACGTCGACGGCCATCTGCGGAACGCAGCCGAACTTGCGCGACAGCGGCCATTCGGCACCGTCACCATCGGTCAGAACGCGGCAGAAGACACGCGCACCGGGGGCGGCACGGGAGATCTTCTCGACTTCCTCGTGGCTGTCGACGGCGAAGAGGTTGATGCCGAGTGCATGCGCACGGGCGACATCGCGCTCCTTCTTGATCGTGTTGCCGAAGGAAATGCGGGCAGGCGTTGCACCGGCGTTCAGCGCCATTTCGATTTCGGCGACGGACGCGCAATCGAAGTTGGAGCCCATGCCGGCGAGCAGGCGCAGGATTTCCGGAGCCGGGTTGGCCTTGACAGCGTAGTAGATGGAGCTGTCGGGCAGGGCGTGGCGGAAAGCCTTGAAATTGTCGCGCACGACGTCGAGGTCGACCACGAGGCAGGGGCCTTCTGGACGTCGGGTGTTCAGGAAGTCGATGATGCGTGCGGTCGTCATAATGGTATCCCCATAATCCAGCTGCTCCGGGAGTAACCCAGAGGGACAAAGGACAGATGCGACGACGCCACGGTACCAGCCGGTGGAGACCCCGGAACCATGACATGCGCAACTGCGCGAACGGTGGAACGAAGCCCGCCTAGGCTCTGTTCCGCTTTGTCTGCCTTAGATTGGAGGGAGTGACCCGACCGCACTTTCGGCAATGAAGGTGTGCCTCTTCAGTAACGCAGGCTGATGGAAAGCCAGCAGAGACCAGAAAGGCCCGCACCGTCGTTGCTTCAAGGTGTCCTCGCATTTCCCGGTTGGCCGGGATAGCGACTGGAGCGGTTAGTTCCAGGTACCTTACCGTTTCCTCACCACATCGAGGGACGGCGGACACCCACAGGCACGTGCGACTTTGGGCAAGGGCGTAGGTAAGAAAGTTCGCTGTCGCAATCAAGTGGTTTTTTGCGTCAGGGCAAAAAAGTTTAGGGCCATCTTCTGCGACCCCTTCGGCAGGGCTTGTCCGGGGTCTCCCGGCCTGTATTTGCGAGCCGCATCGGGGCGAAACAGCCTTGTCAGAGCGATCCAAATCATGGCCGATAGACACGAGGCACTCGCTGCCGCGCCAAGACCGGAACCGAAAGCTGCCGCATGGATACCCTGACCCGCATTCGCGCCTTTATCGACGTCGTCGATGCCGAAGGCTTTTCCGCCGCCGCCCGCCGCGTCGGGCGATCCAAGGCGCTGCTGTCGAAATATGTGCGCGAGCTTGAAGACGAGTTGGGCGCGCTTCTTCTCAACCGCACCACCCGCCAGTTTTCCCTGACGGAAGCCGGGCATACCTATTACCGCACGGCGTCCGATATACTCAAGGAAATCGACAACCTCGCCGATCTCGTGCGCGCCAACAATTCGGACCTGCGCGGGCGCCTGCGCATCACCGCGCCGCGAACCTTCATCGATGCCGAGATCGGCCAGTCCTTCGTGGACTTCAGCGTCGCCCATCCGGAACTGTCGCTCGACATCGTCGCCGAAGACCGCTTCGTGGATCTGGTCGAGGAAGGCTTCGACGTCGCGATCCGCATCACCAAGCTCGAAGATTCGACGCTGATTGCCCGCAAGCTCGATGATTTCCAGCTTCTCTTCTGCGCTTCCCCGAGTTTTCTCGAAAAGCATGGGCCACTCGACCATCCCTCGGCGCTGGCGCGCGTTCCCTGCATCATCGATACCAACGGGCGCAACCACGGCAACTGGCGCTTTGCAGAGACAGACGGCAGCACCTTCTCCGTGGCGATATCAGGCCCGCTCGAGGTCAACAGCCCGCTGGCCTGCCTGCGCGCCGCCGTGGCGGGGCTTGGCGTCAGCATCTGCCCGGATTTCATCGCCCGCTCAAAGATCGCCAGCGGCGAACTCGTCACCCTCTTTGACGACTACCTGACGAAGGATCGCGGCATCTATGCCATCTATCCGCACCGGCGCTACCTGCCGGCC
This sequence comes from Rhizobium sp. RU20A, assembly GCF_900155885.1. Lineage (GTDB taxonomy): Bacteria > Pseudomonadota > Alphaproteobacteria > Rhizobiales > Rhizobiaceae > RU20A. The sequence goes on along the minus strand of NZ_FTMB01000005.1, from coordinate 205,734 downwards.
AAGGTACGCACCTTCGTGGACTTTCTGCATGCCTGGTTCCGCCGCCACCGCTAAGGAAAAGTCCCAATTCCGTCCCATTTGGCGGCCATTTCCAACCCGACGCAGCCAGCGCCTCCATGTCTCACTCAGGATCGTGCCGATGAAGAAGGCCCTCACGCTCGCCGCCGCCGCGGTGCTCTTTGCCACTGGAACGGCTCTTGCCCATCCGCACATCTTTGCAGAGGCGCGCCTTGAGATCGTGTCGGACGATGTCGGCAACCAGATCCAGGAACTGCGCAATGTCTGGCGCTTCGACGACATGTTCTCGGCCAGCGTTGTCATGGATTTCGACAAGAATTCCAACGGCAAGCTCGACCCGGACGAACTGGCCGAAGTCGGCAAGACCGTGAAGGACTCGCTTGGCGAATACGACTACTACACGACGATCACCGACAACGGCAAAACCATCAAGGTGACCCCGCCGGATATCATTCACGTCGATTACAAGGACGGGCAGCTGCTCATGTTCTTCGTGGTCAAGCCGTCCGAGCCCATGCCGCTCAAGGGCCGACTCACCTTCGGCGTCTACGATCCCACCATGTATACGGCGATGGATTTTGCGAGCGACGAGGATCTGCATCTCGTCGGCGACAAGGTTCTTGCGTGTCAGCACAAGGTGGTGCGTCCCGACCCGGACGAGGTGCTGGCCGAAAACAAGGCGTCCCTCACCGACGCCTTCTTCAACGATCCCATGGGCACCGACATGTCCAAGCTCTTCGCGACACGCATGGAGGTCACCTGCTGATGGCATCCCGGCACACCAAGCTCGTCCTCATCGCCTCTGTCGCGGCGCTGGCGGCCTTTGGCGCCGCCCATGCCCAATCACCGCTCGGCATCGGCTCCGCCGAACCCGGCTTTTCCGCGACGGGGCCTCTTCGCCCTCTCCTGTCCTGGGTCAACGGCGAGCAACAGGCCTTCTATCGCACCCTCACCGGCGCGCTGCGCGCCATGCGCGACGATCCCTGGCAGCTCTGGTCCCTGATCGGGCTCTCCTTCGCCTATGGTGTGTTCCACGCCGCTGGCCCAGGCCATGGCAAGGCGGTCATATCCTCCTACATGCTCGCCAACGAGACGGAATTGAAGCGCGGCGTCCTGCTCTCCTTCCTCTCATCGCTGCTGCAGGGCCTTGTCGCCGTCCTCATGGTCGGCGCCACCTATCTCCTGCTGCGCGGCACCTCGATCACCATGACAGCCGCCACACAGGCGCTGGAGATCGCAAGCTTCGCCCTGATCGCCCTCTTCGGCGCCTGGCTGCTGATCCGCAAGCTGATGAAGCTTCGGACGGCGAGGGCGCCGGTGATGGTGCCCGCCATGGCCGTCGCCGGCGGCATGACCGTCAATATGGGCGGCCATGCCCGCACGTCCAACAACGATCATGCACATGGTCACGGCACACGCGGCCTTCACCATCACGGCCATGTCCACCATACCCATGGTCCCGGCGAAGTCTGCGACTGCGGCCATGCCCATGCGCCCGACCCGTCCATGCTCAAGGGCGATCGTTTCGCCTGGTCGGAAGCCTGGTCGGCCATTCTTGCCGTGGGCCTGCGGCCCTGCTCCGGCGCGCTGATCGTCCTGTCCTTTGCGCTGCTCAACGGGCTTTATCTTGGCGGCGTTCTCTCGGTGCTCGCCATGTCCATCGGCACCGCCATCACGGTCTCGGCGCTCGCTACCATGGCGGTGTCGGCCAAGGGCCTTGCCGTGCGCTATGCCTCCTCCGCCTCGACGGCAAGCCGCATTGGCACGGCCATCGAGATTGCCGGCGCGGCCCTGGTGATGATCATGGGATTGCTGCTGCTGGGCGCTGCTCTTCAGGCTTGAAGGCGCGAACTCTCAGAGCCCCCGCCGGCGCTGATAGCGGGCGCGCAGCCAAAAAACCAGGAAGAAGGCGAGCACGAACAGTGCCCCGACCCCGGCCGCAAGATAGGGCGAGATGGCGCCGAGCCACAGCATCAGCTTCGGCAGGAAGAAGAAGGCAACACCGCACACTAGGAGGATGATGGCGGCGGCGATGGCAGGCGACGTGGTCTTCTGCGGCTCGGTCATGTCGTCGGTACCCTTGTTCTTCACGCAGCCATCGCCCGGATCTCTTCAAGACGCCGCCTCTGCCGGCCATCCGCCTCGAAGTTGGCAGGATCAAGCCAGGCCTCAAAAGCCGCCTTCAGCGCCGGCCATTCGCTGTCGATCATCGAAAACCAGGCCGTATCGCGATTGGCACCCCGCGAGATCATGTGCTGGCGGAAGACGCCTTCGAAGGTGAAACCGTAGCGTTCGGCCGCGACCTTGCTCGGGCCGTTGTCATTGTGGCACTTCCACTCGTAGCGCCGGTAACCCATCGCCTCGAATACGTGGCGGGCCAGGAGGTAATGGGCTTCCGTCGCCATGGCCGAACGCGCCATGGCCGGACCGTGGGCGATGGAGCCGATCTCGATGACACCGTTCTTCGGGTCGGGGCGCATGAAGCTGCCCATGCCCACGACCTCTCCGGTCTCGCGCGAGCGGAACACCTGCGTGATGTAGCCGCCCGGACCCTGCGCGCCATCCAGCCAGCGGCCGAAATCGGCGCTGGTCTCGAAGTCGGAAACGGGAAAGAAACGGATCAGCTGGTTCAGCGCCGGACCGCCAAGGGCGGTCCACAGCGCTTCCAGATGCCGGTCATGGTCGTAGATCTCAAGCGATACGAAGCGGCCTTCGGCCTCGAGGCCCGTCGGCGCCGGAGCACCCGTCCATGTCGAAAGATCGCGCATCGCCAACCCTCACCCGTTTTCCCGTCGATAGGCCATGATCGACGGGAAGGCAAATTCAAACGGGTGATGGGACAATCTGTCTCCGCAGAGCGGATTAGACGGCAACCTTGGCGCCGGCAACGGTCGAGTCGATATGGTCGAGAAGCGCATCCGGCAGGCCAAGACGACCGGCGACCAGGTCGAGGAAGCCGCGTTCGGCGCGGGTGTCCGGCTCGATCGTCAGGCGCACCGCGGTGTAAAGCTCCACTTTCTGCTCCTCCGTCCGGGCCGAGCCGATGATGGCGTCGAGATCGGTCGGATCGGACAGTTCCTTTTCGATGAAGGCCGCCACGTCGCTTGAGAGGTCCGACGAGGCGAGCCGCTCGTGGATGTGGGCCCGCTCGTTTTCATCGATGTGGCCGTCGGCGCGCGCGGCGGCGATCATGGCGCGGATCAGCATCAGGGCGAAATCCTGCGACACGGCCTGCGGCTCGATGCTGAAGCCGCTGTCCGACGGCGGCGGCAGAAGCTTCGGGATCTCCTGCGCAGCCTCGGCCGGCGCCTGCGGGGCCTTGCCGGCCTGGTAGTTCCGGTAGGCCGCATAGCCAAGGCCGGCGATCGCCGCGAGGCCCCCGATCTTCAGCGCGCTGCCGGCAAGCTTGCGGCCCGTACCGGTGCCAAGCAGCAGGCCGGCAAGGGCGGTCGCCTTGAGGGGATTGTCACGCGCCAGCTGCGCCGCCTGTCCTGCCCGATCCTTGACGCTTCCGCCGCCCATCGGCATTTGCGAACCGAGGAACTGCTCAAGGAGCTTCTTTGCGTCGAACATGGTCAGGTCGTCTCCGTTAATGATGGGTGCTCCGGAAATAGGAACGCCTGATCATGAATTCAAATTCGCGCCGCGCCCACCATTTCCGGGCGCAATGTAAAAAGCCCGCCGAAGCGGGCTTTTGACGGGATAAATGGTCATCAACCGCGCAGCGCAAAGGCTTCCGATGCCAGCTTTGTGATGCCGGCCCAGTCGCCGGCCTCGACAAGGTCCTTCGGCGCAACCCAGGAACCGCCGACGCACACCACGTTCGGCAGGGAGAGGTAGTCCCTGGCATTCTTCAGCGAAATGCCGCCGGTGGGGCAGAAGGTGGCGCCTGCGAGCGGCGAAGAGAGCGACTTCAGATAGGCCGCCCCGCCCGCCTGCTCGGCCGGGAAGAACTTCATGACCGTCTGGCCGGCATCGAGCAGCATCATCACTTCGCTCGCCGTTGCCGCGCCCGGCAGCAGCGGAACCTGCGAACCGGCGGCGGCATCGAGGAGCGTCTCGGTCGTGCCGGGGCTGACGATGAACTTTGAGCCGGCGGCAACCGCCTCGTCCCACTGGTGGGCGTTGAGCACCGTGCCGGCACCGGCCACCGCGCCTTCGACCTCATCAGCCACGGCGCGGATGGCTTCGAGTGCCGCCGGCGTGCGCAGCGTGATCTCTATCGCCTTCAGCCCGCCCGCGACGAGCGCACGCGCCAGCGGAACGGCCGTCTTGGCGTCCTCGATGATGAGAACGGGCACCACAGGCTGGAGCTTGAGGATGGACAACAGCGCTTCGGTCTTGGAGCTCACGGCGACGTTCCTTCTTCTAATCGATTGAAACAGGTCTTTGAATAGGGCCTGCGGCTGCGAATGTCGAGCACTGCCTGAACTTTCGCTCTGCAACATCGTTTCGCTTGCACATTAGCGCGTCACCCCTGTAACTTTGATACACTTGCCACAGAGGTAGCCGACATGGCCAAGGAAATCGAACGCAAGTTTCTGATCGAAAGCGATGCGTGGCAAAGCCAGATTTCCCATCCCGGCATCCGTTTCCGTCAGGCCTACATAGCATCCATGGATGACAGAAGCGTGCGGGTGCGGCTGCGCGATGACAAGACCGCGTTGCTGACCATCAAGGTCGGCACCGGGCTTCTGTGCCGCGACGAGTTCGAATTTCCCATCTCCTGCGCCGAGGCGGAGGAGATGGTCCGCCACGCCATCGGCGTCGTCATCGACAAGACCCGCTTCGTCATTGAACACGAAGGATACCGCTGGGAAGTCGATCGCTACAACGGCGTGCACCAAGGCCTTGTTGTCGCGGAGGTCGAGCTTTCGAGCGAATGCGAACATCCGCCGCTGCCGGACTGGGTCGGCCGCGAGGTCACCGGCCTGCGCGCTTTTTCCAACCAGGCGCTCGCGACCGATGGCCTCAGCGCCCGCCACCAGCCGCCCCCGCGCCTCGCCGCCGGCTGATCACCTTGCGCTAGACGGCCTGCGAGAAAACGCCACGCCAGCGCCAACCCGTTGCGCTGGCGGCCTTGCGGGAGTATGGGCAGGACATGACCGACAGCACCCGCCTCCCCCGCCACGACGCCGGCGGCCCCGTTCTCGTGGCCGCGCTCTACCATTTTGCCGCTTTTGAAAGCTGCGCGGATTTTCGCGAGCCGCTGCAGGCCCTCTGCGATGCCCACGGCATTCGCGGCACGCTTCTGCTCGCACGCGAGGGCATCAACGGCACGGTCGCCGGCACGGACGCGGCGATCGGCGCGCTCCTTGCCTTCCTGCGTTCCCGGCCGGAATTTGAAAAGCTGGAGCACAAGGAAAGCCGCGCCTCGAAGATGCCCTTCCTGCGCATGAAAGTGCGCGTGAAAAAGGAGATCGTCACCATGGGCGTCGAGGATATCGATCCCAACAGGATCGTCGGCACCTATGTGGACCCGAAGGACTGGAACGCGCTGATCACCGACCCCGATACGCTCGTCATCGACACTCGCAACGATTACGAGACCGCCATCGGCATCTTCAAGGGCGCAGTCGACCCGAACACGAAGACCTTCCGGGAGTTTCCGGACTGGGTGCGCCAGAATGCCGGTCTGCACAACAAGCCGAAGATCGCCATGTACTGCACCGGCGGCATCCGCTGCGAAAAAGCGACCGCATTCATGAAGCAGGAAGGCTTCGAGGAGGTCTACCACCTCAAGGGCGGCATCCTGAAATATCTGGAAGAGGTGCCCGAGGACGAAAGCCTGTGGGAAGGCGAATGCTTCGTCTTCGACGAACGCGTCTCCGTTGCCCATGGCCTCAAGGAAGGCGAACATCGCCTCTGCCACGCCTGCCGGCACCCGCTGACACCCGAAGACCTCGCCTCCCCGCACTACGAGGACGGCGTCTCCTGTTCCAACTGCTACGAGACCAGAACCGAAGCCGACCGCGACCGCTACCGCCAGCGACAGTACCAGATCATGCTGGCCCGCAAACGCGGCCGGGAGCACCTCGGCGGATGAAGGGCCGGTTGTCTTTAGACCGAAAGCGAATATATTTTTCTGCATGACCATACGCTTCAAATTTGCTGCGCAGAAAGCCCATGCGGCTATCCATTGGATGGTCTGCCAAGGGGAAGATGTGGACCTGCATACGGCATTGAAGAGTTGCTACTTTGCCGATCGGACACATTTGAACACCTGCGGGCGACCGATCTTCGGCGCCACCTACAGGGCCATGAAGTTTGGGCCTGTTCCGGTGGAAATCTACGAGATGATGAAGGGTGAAGCGTTGTGGAAGGCGGAACTCGGCCTTGAACGTTTCCCATGGGAACTGACGGGCTACCGGTTGCGCCGCACCAGCAACACACAGCCAGATCTCGACGACCTCTCGGAGAGCGATATCGAGCATCTGGCGAACGGGTTCGAGCGCTCCAGGCAACTGACGTTCTCGGAGCGTACGGAAGCAACCCACGGTGACGACTGGCAGAAGGCAAATCTTGGCCTTATGCGCTACGAGGACATGCTGGAAGAGACGCCGCAGAAAATGCGGATCGTTGAGCAGCTCTCCGCAAATGGCCGGTACATGCGCCTTTGACAAACACGCTCGACGTCATCTGGATTGCCGATACGGAGATCAAGCCGCCCGGTCCCAAGATGGTCGTCTGCGTCGAACCCTTTCTCGGCTTTTACTTCCGCATCAATTCCAACGACAACTGGGAGCCCTGCGTCGCGATCGCGAAGGAGCCCCATCATGCGTTCTTGAAGTGGGACAGTTTCATCGAGTGCACGATCCTCGATCTTGACGATTATGTCGTTCGCGAGGCCCTGCGCAAAAGTGGGGTCATCGGCCGAGTTTCTCGCACGCTCTGCCAGCCGTTGATCGATGCACTCGCTTTCAGCCATGGCAGCAGGCGAGACCGCGAAGCCATCAGGCTGGCCTTGCAGCGGATGATCTGAAAGGCCGGTCGGATGAAAGAAGGGCCACACCATGCGCGGCCCTTCGCAGACAGTGTCGAAAACCGACAGCCTCACTTCACTACAGTGATGAAGTCGCCCTTGGCGCGGCGGACCTTCTTGAGGTTGGCGAGCCAGTCGCCATCGGCCTGGCGGTAGCCGAGCGGCAGCAGCGTGACCGACTTCAGGCCCTTTTCCTTCAGGCCGAGGATCTCGTCGACCTTTTCCGGCTGGAAGCCTTCCATCGGGGTCGCGTCTACGCCCTCGAAGGCGGCAGCGGTGATGGCAAGGCCGAAGCCGATATAGGCCTGGCGGGCGGCGTGTTCGAAGTTCACCTGCGCGTCTCGCGGCGGGTACATGGCGAGAATCTGCTTGCGATAGGCCTCCCAGCCTTCGTTCACGAAGCCGCGCTCCTCGTTGACGAGATCGAAGGCCGCATTGATGCGCTCGGGCGTATAATTGTCCCAGGCGGCGAAGACGAGCAGGTGGGACCCTTCGGTGATCTGGGCCTGACCATAGGCCACGTCCCGAATGCGGGCACGCACCTCGGGATTGGTCACCACGATGATCTCATAGGGCTGCAGGCCGCTGGAGGTCGGGGCAAGGCGGGCGGCTTCCAGAATGCGCTCGACCTTGTCTTCGTCCACCGCGCGGGTGGGGTCCATTTTCTTGGTTGCGTAACGCCAGTTGAGCTTTTCGAGAATCACGGCTTGTCTTCCTGTGCTGGTGTCGGCTGGCGCTCGCCTCGGGACAGGCCGTCATCGCGTCGAGACCGACTGGTTATTGAAAGTAACCAGGCCTACATAAGTGACTTGCGCAGGAGTGCAAGAAGGCACATTTTTGATACCGCCACTTTCGGGTCAAAAGGAGGAAACCATGGACGAAGGAACAGCCGGCGGGCGTCAGCCCATCGTGAAAAGCCCATGCCTGGAGCGCCGGACAAACAGCTTCGAGCCAATGAAATGCCAGACCGTCAGCGAGATGCTGGCGCGCCTTGGCGACAAATGGACCGTGCTCGTCATCATGGTGCTCGGCAGCGGCCCACTTCGCTTCAGCGAGTTGAAGCGTGCCGTGGTAGGCATTTCGCAGCGCATGTTGACGCTGACCCTGCGCGCCCTCGAACGCGACGGCCTCGTGCAACGCACCGTGCATCCCACGGTGCCTCCGAGCGTGGAATATGCGCTGACGGAACTCGGCCTCTCCTTCTTCGAGCCGATCGATGCCATGGGCGGGTGGGTGTTCCGCAACCATGACCGCATCCGCGCCGCACGCGCGGCCTATGACGCGCAGCAAGACTGAGAGCGCGCCGGGCAGAACGGGCGACGTCAGCCGCCGCGATGGTTGCCCCTGGGAAACTCTTCGCAGAGCGACTGGTACCAATGGCCGCTCTTCTTGATGGTGCGGACCTGCGTCTCATAGTCCACATGCACCATGCCGAAGCGCATGCGGTAGCCTTCGGCCCACTCGAAATTGTCCATCAGCGACCAGGCGAAATAACCGCGCATGGGATAGCCTTCACCGATCAGATCGGCCGTGACGGCAAGATGATCGGCGATGTAGTCGAGCCGCGGCTGGTCATCCACCACGCCGTCCACAACGCCCATGTTGAAGCAGGCGCCGTTCTCGGTGATGTAGCAGGGCGGCAGCGCATAGTCGCTGTTCAGTCGCCGCACGAGATCGGCCATGGCGGGCGCATGGATCTCCCAGCCGATGTCGGTCTTTTCAGGATGGACGGGCGGAGCCGCGACCGTTGCCGGAAAATCGGCCCCTGGGGTCGGATCATCGGCAACACGCATCGGCGTGTAGTAGTTCAGCCCCCACCAGTCGAGCGGCTGCGAAATCGCTGCCATGTCGCCGGCCGCGATCTCAGGCATACGATGCCCAAGGGCCGCCATGAAGGCCTCCGGATAAGCCCCTTTGAAGATCGGGCTGAAAAAGACGCCGTTATGGAAGGCATTGGCCCGCTCCGCCGCCGCCTTGTCCGCCGGTGCATCGCTGCCGGGATAGATGGAATACGCGTTGAGCACGATGCCGACGGGCAGGTCGGCCCGCTCGGCCCTGACGGCCTGTACGCCCAGACCGTGCGCCAGATTGGTGATGTGAAGCGCGTGCAGCGCCGCATCCAGATTGCGCTCGCCCGGTGCATGGATGCCGTAGAGATGCGAGAGCCAAACCGAGCACCAGGGCTCGTTGAAAGTCGCTACCGAATCCAGCCGGTCGCCGAGCCGCGCCGTGACAATGCGCGCATAGTCGGCAAAGGCCTGCGCGGTTGACCGCGCCGTCCAGCCGCCGTCGCCGGCCAGCATCAGCGGCAGGTCCCAGTGATAGAGCGTCGCGAAAGCCTTGATACCGCGGGCCTTGAGGCCGTCCACCAGCCGCTCGTAGAAATCCAGCCCCTTCTCGTTCACCGCACCGACGCCATCCGGCACGATTCGCGGCCACGCGATCGAAAAGCGATAGCCGCCGACGCCGAGCGAGGCGATGAGATCGAGATCCTGCTCCAGTCGATTGTAATGATCGCAGGCCACATCGCCATTATGGCGCTCGAAGACCCGCCCCGGCATGTTCGAAAACGCGTCCCAGATCGACGGCTTACGCCCATCCGCCTTCGCCGCCCCTTCGATCTGGAAGGCGGCGGTGGCGACACCGAAGAGAAAATCGCCGGGGAAGCGCTCCGCGAGCAGTCTTGTATTCGTCATCGCCATCTTTTCCTCCCAATCCGACGGTCCCCAAACGAGACCAAAATCCACAGAGGAAAATCTTACTGTAACGTTACAGGGCGTGCAATGACTGTCATGGAGCGCTGATCACATCGAAAAAAATGGCGCCGGAGATACGATCCCCGGCGCCGCCAATTACCTCGTCAATCTGCGGCAGCCGACTCAGACCTTCACCCAGGCCCCGTTCTTCTTCGACGACTTGACGCAGGCATCCACGAACAGCATGCCCTTGATACCGTCCTCCAGCGTCGGATAGGTCACGGCTGCATCGATCGTCTCGCCCTTGCGCCTGGCGTAGATGGCGCGCGCGGCTTCCGCATAGATATTGGCGAAGCCTTCGAGGTAGCCTTCCGGGTGGCCGGAGGGAATGCGGGTAACGCGGGCGGCCGCTGCGCCGCTGCCGGCACCGCCCCGGGTGATCAGCCGCTTCGGCTCGCCGAACGGCGTATACCAGAGGTAGTTCGGATCGGCCTGCACCCATTCCAGCCCGCCCCTGGTGCCGTAGACGCGGACCTTCAGGCCGTTTTCGTGACCGGGGGCCACCTGGCTGCACCAGAGCATGCCCTTGGCCCGCACGCCGTTCTTTTCCTTGAAGCGCATCATCACATGGGCGTTGTCGTCAAGCGCGCGGCCCGGCACGAAACTGTCGAGATCGGCGGCAAGTTCGTCGAGCTCGAGGCCGGACACGAAAGCGCCGAGATTGTAGGCATGCGTGCCGATATCGCCGGTGGAGCCGCCGGCGCCGGATTTGGTCGGATCCGTGCGCCAGGCCGCCTGCTTCTGCCCATCCTGCTCGATCGCTTCCGTCAGCCAGTCCTGCGGATATTCCATCTGCACGAGGCGGATATCGCCGAGCAGCCCTTCGGCCACCATCTCCCGGGCCTGACGGACCATGGGATAGCCGGTATAGTTGTGGGTGAGCACGAAGAGCGCATCGCTCTTCTCCGCGATATCCTTCAACTTGCGCGCGTCGGCGAGCGTCGCGGTCAGCGGCTTGTCGCAGATCACATGGATGCCGCGCGTCAGGAACTCCTTGGCGGGGGCAAAGTGCATGTGGTTGGGCGTGACGATCGCAACCGCCTCGATGCCGTCCTTCAACCTCGCTTCGCGAATCGCCATCTGGCGAAAGTCGGAATAGACGCGCGACGGATCGAGACCCAGCGCCCGGCCGGAGGCCTCCGCCTTTTCCGCCGTCGAGGAAAGCGCGCCGGCGACGAGCTCGAATTCCCCGTCGATACGCGCCGCAATGCGGTGCACCGCGCCAATGAAGGCGCCGACGCCCCCGCCAACCATGCCGAGCCGGATCGGCCGGTCCCGCGTCTCGCTTTTGCTGCCTTCAATGGCCATGTCAGCCTCCTTCACTGTCTGTGCCTGATTGTTTCCATAGTCATGTGCGTAAATGCGATCCTTGACGAGAAGGTGGCCCTGCCAATGAACAGCTAAGTTTGAACCTTTCCGAAGGTCGATCACAGGATCGAACGACGCCCGCGCGTCGTCTCGCAAACATCAGCTTTTCATCAAGGATTTCCCATGCCTTTGCTCGTTGCGGATGCACGCCATCCCATTACCCTTGCCGACGGCACGCTTGTCGAAAACACCGTCCATCTCAACCGCGCCATCGATCATCCACGCATCACATGCGGCGATTACAGCTACTATTCCAGCGTGACGCCGCTGACGGATGTAGCCGGCACCATCGCGCCCTACCTCCATCCCTTCAGCCGCGAAAGGCTTCTCATCGGCCGCTTCGTGCAGATCGCCCATGGCGTGCGTTTCATCACCAGCTCGGCCAACCATGCCATGAATGGCCTCAGCACCTATCCGTTTCGCATCTTCAAGCCGGAAACGATGGATGCCTATGCCGATCTGCCGGTGAAGGACACGGTGGTGGGGCCGGATGTCTGGATCGGCACCGGGGCGATGATCATGCCGGGCGTCACGCTCGGGGCAGGCAGCATCGTCGCCGCTGGCGCAGTGGTCACCCGCGATGTCGCGCCCTACACGATCGTCGGCGGCAATCCCGCCCGGCCGATCCGCCAGCGCTTTGCACCCGAGATGGTCGCGCGGCTTCTGGCGGTGGCCTGGTGGGACTGGCCGCTGGAGCGCATCGAGGCGGCCCTGCCGGCCATCGAGGGCGGCGATCTCGCAGCCCTCGAAGCCTGCTGACGGGCGCATGCCCCTCAAAGCCCCAGCATGCGCCGGTTGGCGGCCTCGTCCGTGCCGCCATCGGCAAAATCGTCAAAGGCCTTTTCCGTCACGCGGATGATGTGGTGCTTGACGAATTCCGCGCCCTCGCGTGCCCCGTCCTCGGGGTGCTTAAGGGCGCATTCCCACTCCACAACGGCCCAGCCGGCAAAGTCGTTCGCCGCCATCTTGGAAAAGACCGCGCCGAAATCCACCTGCCCGTCGCCGAGCGAGCGGAAGCGGCCGGCCCGGTTGACCCAGCCCTGATAGCCGCCATAGACGCCCTGCCGGCCCGTCGAATTGAACTCCGCATCCTTCACATGGAACATGCGGATGCGATCCTTGTAGATGTCGATATTGTCGAGATAGTCGAGGCACTGCAACACGTAGTGCGAGGGATCGTAGAGCATGCAGGCGCGGGCATGGTTGCCGGTGCGCTCCAGGAACATCTCGTAGGTGATGCCGTCATGCAGGTCTTCGCCCGGATGGATCTCGTAGCAGATATCGACGCCGCAATCTTCGGCATGGTCGAGGATCGGCCGCCAGCGCCTGGCGAGTTCATCGAAGGCCGTTTCCACCAGCCCCGCCGGCCGCTGCGGCCAGGGATAGACGAAGGGCCAGGCGAGCGCGCCGGAAAACGACGCCATGGCATCAAGGCCGAGATGCTGCGACGCCGTCAGCGCCATCTTTACCTGCTCGACCGCCCATTGCTGCCGCGCTTTCGGATTGCCCCGCACTTCCGGCGCCGCAAAGCCGTCGAATGCCTCGTCATAGGCCGGATGCACGGCGACGAGCTGGCCCTGCAGATGGGTGGAAAGCTCGGTGATCTCCACGCCGTTGTCACGCGCCTTTCCGGCGAATTCGTCGCAATAGGTCTTGGATTCTGCCGCCTTCTTCAGGTCGAACAGGCGTCCGTCCCAGGAGGGAACCTGAACGCCGGCGTAGCCGCAATCGGCGGCCCATTTGGTGATCGAATCCCAGGAGTTGAACGGCGCGGCATCGCCGGCAAACTGCGCCAGGAACAGGCCCGGCCCCTTGATCGTCTTCATGTCTTCCTCCTCCGTATGGTGTGTGCGCTGCGCTGCCGCCGGTCCCACCCGCCGGAACGCCTCTCAAAGCCCCTCCCCGGGCTTCTAGACCCCGCCGGCGATGCGTAAGATCGCCGGCGGAGCAGGATGTCGTTGTCAGACGTAACGGTTGACGATGTTTTCGAGAAGCTCCTGCCGGCCCGAGCGCGGACGCGGATTGATGCCCTCGGCCAGGACCCGCTGCTCGATCTCTTCGAGCGTCATGCCGCCCGAGAGCATCTTCTGCGCTTCGGCACCCTGCCAGCCGGCGTAACGGTCGGCGAGCGGCTGCGACAGAGCCTTGTCCTCAATCATCTTCGCGGCGGCCTTGAGGCCCCGGGCGCAGCAATCCATGCCGCCGATATGGCCGATCAGCAGGTCGTCCGGCTCGATCGACTGGCGGCGCAGCTTGGCATCGAAATTGGTGCCCCCGGTGGTGAAACCGCCGCCGGCCAGCACCTGATAATAGGCGAGCGCCATTTCCGGCACGTTGTTGGGGAACTGGTCGGTATCCCAGCCGGACTGGTAATCGTTGCGGTTCATGTCGATGGAGCCGAGAATGCCGTGGGCATTCGCCAGCGCCAGCTCATGCTCGAAGGAATGGCCGGCGAGGATCGCGTGGCCCTGCTCGATATTGAGCTTCACCTCGTTTTCGAGACCGTATTTCTTCAGGAAGCCGTAGACCGTTGCGACGTCATAGTCGTACTGGTGCTTGGTGGGCTCCTGCGGCTTCGGCTCGATCAGGATCGTGCCCTTGAAGCCGATCTTGTGCTTGTACTCGACGACCATGTTGACGAAGCGGCCGAGCTGGTCGAGCTCCTGCTTCATGTCGGTGTTGAGCAGCGTCTCATAGCCTTCGCGGCCGCCCCACAGCACGTAGTTCGCGCCATCGAGACGCTGGGTCGCATCCATGCAGGTCTTCACGGTCGCCGCGGCGAAGGCAAAGACATCCGGATCCGGATTGGTGGCAGCGCCGCCCATGTAGCGGCGGTTGGAGAAGAGGTTTGCCGTGCCCCAGAGCAGCTTGACGCCGGTCGCCGCCTGCTTTTCGGCAAAATAGTCGACGATCTCGTTGAGGTTCTTCGTGTTCTCGACGAAATCCTTGCCCTCGGGCCGCACATCCGCATCGTGGAAGCAGTAGAAGGGCGCGCCGAGCAGGGTGAAGAATTCGAAGGCCACGTCGGCCTTGAGCTTCGCCGCCTTCATGCTGTCCTCGAACCACGGACGCTCGAAGGTCTGCCCGCCAAAGGGATCGCCGCCCGGCCAGACCAGCGTATGCCAGTAGGCGACCGCAAAGCGCAGATGGTCTTCCATCCGCTTGCCCATGACGATCTCATCGGGGTTGTAGTGGCGGAAGGCGAGCGGATTGTTGCTCTCCGGGCCTTCATATTTGATCTTCTGGATATCGCCGAAAAAGCCGGTCGACATGGGTGTTCTCCTTGGTTGGTGTCCGTTTGTCTTGGCAAAATTGTTTGTCGGCGCTTGCGGTTCACCCCCCTCTGGCCTGCCGGCCATCTCCCCCACAAGGAGGGAGATCGTCAGGAGGAGAGAGCTTCGCGAGAACGGACGGCAAAGCGGATGCTACGCACGTGAGGGAGTGCTGGGCCCGCCCCACCCAATCTCCCCCTTGTGGGGGAGATGCCCGGCAGGGCAGAGGGGGTGCCCCTCGCCCCCCAACGCCGACCTCACCCCATCGCCGCCTTCACCGCCGGGTAAAGCCGCCGGTAGCGCTGATAGGCCTCCTCGTAAGCCGCGCTGTGCGCCTTGACCGGCTCGATCGTCTCTGCCGTCGCGGGCGGGGTCAGCACATCGGCGGGGTTGGCGCCCGTCGCCGCAATCAGCGCCAGCCGCGCCGCACCAAAGGCCGCGCCGAAGTCGCCGTCGGCCGGCAGATCCACGGGAAGGTCGAGCGCGGTCGCGATCGAGGCCAGCCAGTAGCGCGAGCGCGAGCCGCCACCGATGGCCGTCACGCGGGTCAGTTCCGTGCCCGCCGCCTTCAACGCCTCCAGACTGTCGCGCAGCGCGAAGGAGACACCTTCCAGCACCGCCTGCGTCAGCACCACCCGGTCGCTCTCATGCGCGAGCCCCGCAAAGACGCCGCGGATGGCCGCATCATTGTGCGGCGTGCGCTCACCGGAGAGGTAGGGCAGGAAGGTGACGCCGGAGGGCTCCTTCAGCGTATCGCCAAGCTCGCCCGTCAGGCTCGCGGCGCTGGCCCCGGTCACACGCGAATGCCAGTTCAGCGCATCGGTGGCCGAAAGGATCACGCCCATCTGGTGCCAGGTATCCGGCAGCGCGTGGCAGAAGGCGTGGACGGCGCTTTCCGGGTTGGGCAGGTAGCGCCCGTTGGCGGCAAAGAGAACGCCCGAGGTGCCGAGCGAGACGAAGGCCGCCCCTTCCCGCACAGTGCCCATGCCGCAGGCCGAGGCCGCATTGTCGCCGGCCCCGCCGGCCACCACGATGCCGGCCTGAAGGCCCCAGCGCGCGGCGATCTCGCCGCGCAGGCGTCCGGCCTCGGCGGTGCCTTCGACCAGGCCCGGCATCTGGCTCTCATCGAGATCGGTCGCCGCAAGAAGCGCGCTCGACCAGCGGCGCGCGCCCGTGTCCAGCCAGGACGTGCCGGCCGAATCCGACATTTCCGACAAATGCTCGCCCGTCAGCCAGAGCCGCAGATAATCTTTCGGCAGCAGCACCTTGCGAATCCTGCCGAAGATCTCCGGCTCGTTCGCCTTGACCCAGGCAAGCTTCGGTGCGGTGAAGCCGGGAAACACGATATTGCCGGTGATCGCCCGGAAGCGCGGATCGGCGTCGAGCGCGGCCGCCTCGCGGTGGCTGCGCGTGTCGTTCCACATGATGCAGGGCCTCAGCACCTTGTCCTCGGCATCGATGAGCGTCGCGCCGTGCATGTGGCCCGAAAGGCCGATGCCGGACACGGAGGCGAAGGCTTCCGGATGCGCGCCCTTCAGCCCGGCAATCGCCTCTTCCGTGGCGCGGATCCAGTCGGCCGGGTCCTGCTCCGACCAGCCGGCATGTGGGCGATGGGTCGCCACCTCCTTGCTGGAGGCCGAGCCGATGACGGTCTGGCGATCATCGATGAGCATGGCCTTCACGCTCGATGTGCCGAGATCGATGCCGAGATACATGAGGTCTCTCCCTATTCGGGCACGGACGAGACGTCCGCACCGCTCTGTCCTGCCTCGGGGGGCAGGTTGTCGTTGACGAAAATGTCGATGCGGATGCGCTCCTGCGCGGCATGCAGCGGCACGCCGTCGGCCCGCGCTTTCAGCACGCGCACGGCGCTGCGCACCTCGTGGCCCGCATCCTGATTGAGAACGGCGGCGATGAGGCCGGACGACAGTCCCGCCCGCGTTTCCGGCGTCAGCTCGTGCGCGATCACCACCAGCGCCTCGCCGCCCGCCTCCGCCAGCGCACGCACCAGTCCGGCATTGCCGGCGCCAAGGCTGTAGAGCCCGGCAAGATCAGGCGTCCGCTTGAGGATGTCGCCGACCAGCGCCTGGGCGCGCGCCGGATCGTCCTGCCCTTCCAGCACCGGAAGAAGGACTCTGCCGGCGCCGAGCCGTGCCGCAAAACCTTCCAGACGTTCCCGGTGGTCGCGCAGCCGCATGGAGCCCGCCAGCACCGCGACGGGACCGGGACGGTCCCCGAGAAACCGCGCCATCAGGCTGCCGGCCGTGCGCCCCGCCGCCATATTGTCCACCCCGGCGAAATGATCGCGCGCCGATTGTGCGATGTCGGAAACGAGCGTCACGAAGGCGATCCCCGCCGCCTTGGCCCGGTCGATGGCCGCCACGACGGCATCATCCTCGACCGCGACGGCAGCGATGCCGGAGACACCTGCCGCCACGGCCGCGTCGATGGCATCGGCGAGCCGGCCCGCATCGAAGGGCGGCACGACGCTGATTCCGACCCGGATGCGGTCGGCCGAGACCTGCCGCTCGATGCCGCGCACCTCCGCTTCGAGCGTGCGCATGAAGGGATTGTCGCCCGCCGGCAGGATGAAGGCGAAGGAATAGACCCGCCCCTTGGCGAGATTGGCGGCCGCGACATCGCGCACATAGCCGAGATCGGCAATCGCCGCTTCGACTCGGGCCCGCGTCACGCCCCGCACGTTTGGCCGCCCGTTCAACACGCGGTCAACGGTCGCAAGGCTGACGCCTGCCCTTTCGGCAATGTCGTGAACGGTCGGCCGCACGGCTCCTCCCAGACGCCAGTGTCCTTGTGGGAGGAAGGCATAGAGCAGTTTTTGATGTACGTAAATCAAAAATTGGAAAACGATGGTTTGCGGTAACCGCTGACCTTCCGCAAGCGCCTCACATCGTCTTGGAAAAGCCCTTCAGGAAGGTCACGTCGCTGCCATCCTCGGCATCGCCGGCGCTGCCGAGAACCACGTCCATCGCCCCGTCCGTCACCCGCACCAGCGCAAAGCCGCCCTTGAACGCGGCCGTCGGCTTGAAGACGTCGAGACCCTCGATGTTGTAGATCATCGCTGCATCGTGCTCGTGGCCGTGGAACAGGCCGATCACATTGTAGCCCTTCAGCGCCGCCAGCAGGGCCGCGCGGTCGGCATCGCTCCACCAATGGGCGGGCCCGGAGCCCTGATCGTCGAAGGTTTCCGCCTTCGGGTCCCAGCGCTCCAGGGAGAATTTGTCCCAGCCGTAATGCTGGATGACGATCACCGGACGTCCGTCGCTGGCCGCCGTCTTCAGGTCGTCGGCAAGCCAGGGCAGGCCGCTCACGGCACCCTTGGTCGTATCGCCGCCGAAGCGCTGCAGATGCACCATGTGCAGCCCGCCCCAGTCCCAGGAATAGCTGTCGGAAAGCGCATCGTAATTGGCGACCGGCACTGGCGGCTTGAAGAACACGCCGGTACGGTGGTTCATCTCGACATAGTCGCGCAGCTCACGGCGGTACCAGTCCACATGCGGCGGCGTGCCGTCCTGGTCGAGGTCGTGATTGCCGAGCCCGGCATAGACCGGCATGTGAATGCGATCCGGCCCGCTGCCCTGCTGGTAGCGATTGGCGAACTGCTTCAGCTGCCAGCCCTCCCCCGGCACCTTCAGCTGCCCGCCGCCATCATCGGTCATGTCGCCGCCGCAGACCATGCCGAGCGGATGGCCGATCCTGCGGCCCGCGCTCGAAAGCCCGCTCGGCTTGCCGTCGATCGTTTCCGGCCAGATCTGGGCGTGCAGCCCGTTCAGGGCGCGCACGTGACGCAACAGATTGGCATCCGTCTTTCCCTCGGCCTCGCAGTCCGGCCCAAGATGATCGGCATCGATGAGGCAGGCATGCATGTCGGTGGCGAAAACGAAAGTGGCATCCACGGCAGGCTTGCCCGCCGCCAGAAGCCGGCCCGCGGGCATGAAGCCCATGGCGGCAAGACCGGCAAGCAGGTGGCGACGGCGAAGGGCGGGCATGGGCGTGAAACCTCGGCGCATGGGAATCAGGGGGCGAACCGGATACGAGCCCGCATCATACCCGCCCCCTGAGGCAAAGTCTCGGCGCCGTCAATCCATTGGAGTCAGTGCCCGCCGCCCGCACTGGCCGGGACAGCGCTCGGCTTCTTGATCAGCATGACCAGGAAGATCAGGGAGAAGAACAGACCCGTCAGCAGCAGGAAGATATCCGCAAAGGACATGACCGACGCCTGCTGGCGCACCATGCCAGCCAGTTTCTGGATCGCGATCGTCTGGCCGTCCATGCCGTGGGCATTGTAGGTGGCGGCGATATTGTTCATCTGCGAGATCGCTTCCGGATTGCCCCACTGCACATGTTCGGACAGCCGTGCATAATGCTCGTCGGTGCGCTGGGTGATCAGCGTGTTGATGATCGCAAGACCCACGGCCCCGCCGAGGTTTCGCGTCAGGTTGAAGAGGCCGGACGCATTGCGGATGCGGGCGGGAGGCAGCGTGCCCAGCGCGATATTGTTGATCGGCACCATGCAGATCATCAGCGACACGCCGCGCAGGATCTGCGGCACGAGCAGCTCGTAGAAGTCCCAGTCGGCCGTGATGAAGTGCATCTGCCAGGTGCCGAGACCGAAACCGAAGAAGCCCATGGCCATCATGATGCGCGGATCCATGCGCGCCGACATGGCGCCGGCCACTGGCGCCGTGAGGAACATGGCAAGGCCCGACACGAACATGGTCTCGCCGATCATCAGCGAGTCGTAACCGCGAATGCGCGCCAGATAGAGAGGGTAAAGATAGGTGAGACCATAAAGCCCGATACCCATCGTGAAGGAGAAGAGCGATCCGAAGGCGAAGTTGCGGTTCGCGAAGGCTTTCAGATCCACCACCGGGAATTCGACCTTGAAGGCGCGCCAGAAGAACACGAAGGCCCCGATGGCGATCGCGAGCGTGCCGATGACGATCTTCTCGTCGTTGAACCAGTCCTTGTTGTTGCCCTCCTCCAGCACATATTCCAGCGAGCCGAGGAAGAGCGCCATGGAGGCCAGCCCCCACCAGTCGAACTTCTTGATGAGGTTGAATTCCGGCTTGTCGAAATCGATGAAGTTGAACGTGACGATCGTCACGATGATGCCGGGAATGATGTTGACCAGGAACAGCCAGTGCCAGGAAAAGGCGTGGCTGAGATAGCCACCGACCGTCGGCCCGATGGTCGGGGCAAGCGTCGCAACGAGGCCGATGATCGGCGAAACAATGGCGCGCTTTGAGGGCGGGAAGATGGTGAAGGCCGCGGCAAAGACCGAGGGGATCATGCCACCGCCGATGAAGCCCTGAATGGCACGGTAGACGATCATCTGGTCGATGTTGGTGGCCGTGGCGGCAAGCGCACTCGCCGCCGTGAAGCCGGCCGCCGAGAAGGCGAAGAGGTAGCGGGTCGAGACGATGCGCGCCAGCGTACCCGACAGCGGGATCATGATGACCTCGGCGATCAGGTAGGAGGTCTGCACCCAGGCGACCTCTTCCGCGCCGGCGCCGAGGCCGGCCTGGATCTCGGCCAGCGAGGCCGAGACGATCTGGATGTCGAGAATCGACATGAACATGCCGAACACCATCGCGAAGAAGGCGATGAGGCGGCGCGGATCCATCTTCTCGTCGGCCCCGGCTGTGGCGGGGGACGCGGCGGCGGCGGATGGGGATGTTAGGGTTGCTGAGGCGGCCATGGTCATACCCGTCGGTCTTGCCGGCGGCCCAATCTCGCCGAGGAGCCATGCTCCCCGGTTTCGTTTCGAACGGTGTTTTCAATGGTCAGGCGGGCCCGCGATCCCGCGGGCAGGCCCTGCTTGCGCGCCTTACTGGGCGGCGGCGCTCTGCGCATTCGGCGCGGTGCGGGAATCGACATCGACGACGACGCTGAGGCCGGCGCGCAGCTTGCCGCTATCAAGCGCTTCGGCTGGCAGCGCGATGCGCACCGGAATGCGCTGCGTGACCTTGGTGAAGTTGCCGGTCGCATTTTCCGGCGGCAGCAACGAGAAGACGGAGCCGGAAGCCGGCGCGATCGAGGCAACCGTGCCTTCGATATCGTCTTCCTCGAAGGCGTCGACATGAACCTTCACCTTCTCGCCCGGCACGAGGCCGGCGATCTGGGTTTCCTTGAAGTTCGCCTCGACGTACAGCTCCTTCACCGGCACCAGCGCGGCAAGCCGCTGGCCGGGACTGACGAGATTGCCTTCCTGCACCGAGAGATTGCCGACGACACCGTCATAGGGCGCCTTGAGCACGGTGAAGTCGAGGTCGCGAACGGCCTTGTCGCGGGCGAGTTGGAGCGACTGCAGGCTGCTCTGCGCTTCCGCGCGCTGCGCCTGAAGCGTCGCGATGCTGGCCTCGGCCGCAACGATGTTGGCATCCGCGCCAACGACCGCCGCCTTGGCCTGGTCGAGCGCGACCTTGGCCGTATCGAGTGCAGCGACCGTTCCGACCGACTTGTCTGCCAGCGCACCGGCGCGCGAGGCCGCAATCTCGGCGCCGCTCTGGGCAGCGACAGCCGACTGCTTCTGCGCCTGCGCCTGGGCGAGCGCCGCCTTTGCACCATCGATCTGGGCGTCGAAGCGCTTCAGGGAAACGTTTTGCGTGGCGATCTGCGCTTCCGCCTGCTGGAGCGCAATCCTGTAGTCGCCATCATCAAGCTGCACGAGCGGGTCGCCCGCCTTGACCGCCTGGTTCGCCTTGACGATCACCCGCGAGACATAACCGGTCACCTTGGGCGCAATCGCCGTGATCTCGCCCTGCACGTAGGCATCGTCCGTGGAGATCATGAAGCGACCATTGGTC
This sequence comes from Rhizobium sp. RU20A, assembly GCF_900155885.1. GTDB lineage: Bacteria > Pseudomonadota > Alphaproteobacteria > Rhizobiales > Rhizobiaceae > RU20A. Next base: position 184,511 of record NZ_FTMB01000005.1, on the reverse strand, counting down.
CACCACTCGTGGCCATACCAGGCGCCGCCCGCCAGAAGGCCGATCAGCAGCACGGGGAGCACGAAGCGCTTGGCACCCTTTTTCTTGGCAGGCGCCTCCTCGGCTGCGGGCTGTGCAGCAACGGCAGCCGGTGCCGCTGGGGCTTCGGCGCGAGCGGCGGGCTCAACCACCTCTTCCGGGATATTGCGCGAATCAGGTACCGCTTGAACACGGGATGAAGAAGTGCGGGGCAATGCAGACATGGTCGAAGTTCCATTTCGTTCTGGGCGCGAACGGGGCGTCGGACTGAACCGTACGGTTCGATTGCCTTGACATAGCGCGGTCCAACAGGCATATCAAGTGTTATCGAACCATACGGTTCCATTGCTTAGAAAAAATTGAAGGCTTCAGCTGAAATGACCCTCGACCTGGAAAAGATGGGCGCCTGCGCGATGGAAGCGCCGGATCTTGGCTCCGGCGGACGGCATGCCGCGGGCGAAGACCCGGCCAAGCGCGAGCAGATCTTGGCGGGCGCCAAGCGCGTCTTCATGCAGAAGGGCTTCGACGCCACCAGCATGAACGAGGTGACGCGCGAGGCGGGCGTCTCCAAGGGCACGATTTATGTCTACTTCACCAACAAGGAAGACCTCTTCGCCGCCCTGATCAGCGCGGAGCGCGATCGCATCCTCAAGCTCGGCCGCAGCGTGCTCGAAGAATGTCGCCCGCTGGATGAGGCCTTGTGCGAATACGGCGTCGCCATGGTCACCGGCATTACCTCGGAATACACGATCCGCGCCATGCGCAGCGTCATCGGCGTCTTTGACCGTATGCCGAAACTTGCCCGCACCTTCTTTGAAGCGACCCCCGACAATGGGCTGACGGTCCTGCAGAGCTACCTCGACGCGCAGGTGAAGGCTGGCCGGCTTCAGATCGACGACACGGAGTGGGCGGGGCACGAATTCTTCGCCCTGTGCACCGCCGGCCTTTTCAAGCAGCGCCTCTTCGGCAAGCTGGATACACCGCCGACCCCGGACGTCATCCGCGACACCGTCACCAAAGCCGTCGCAGCGTTTTTGTGCATCCATCCGGTTAGGGTCGAGACACAATCGGGATAGGTGTTCGACCCTCGGGCGACCTGATCGATCAAGGGACGCCTTGCCAAGGGCCACGGTCCATATAGATAGAGCGTTGACTCCTCTCAAACGCCTACCGGCAAGGACCCTCCCCGATGCAGGACTTACTGACGCTTGCTCAGGACCCGGCAGCCTGGATCGCCCTCGTGACGCTGATCGTCATGGAAGTGGTGCTCGGCATCGACAACCTGATCTTCATTTCCATTCTCACCAACAAGCTGCCGGTGGACCAGCGTGAAAAGGCCCGCCGCATTGGCATCGGCCTTGCGCTCATCATGCGCCTTGCCCTGCTGGGAACCGTCGCCTGGATCGTGCAGCTGACGACACCCCTCTTCGAAGCCTTCGGCCATGGCTTCTCCTGGAAAGACATCATCCTCATTGCGGGCGGCCTCTTCCTCGTGTGGAAGGCGACCAAGGAAATCCACCACAATGTGGACCCCGAGGACCACAAGGAAGACATCGTGGGCGGCAAGGTGGCCACCAGCTTCGCGGCTGCCATCGGCCAGATCCTGCTGCTCGACCTCGTCTTCTCCGTTGACAGCATCATCACCGCCGTCGGCATGACGCCGCATGTGCCGATCATGGTGATCGCCGTCATCGTCGCCGTCACGGTCATGCTCGTCGCCGCCACCCCGCTCGCCAATTTCATCGAGCGCAACCCGACCATCGTCATGCTGGCGCTCGCCTTCCTCCTGATGATCGGCACCACGCTGATTGCCGAAGGCATGGGCTTCCATGTACCCAAGGGGTATGTGTACGCCGCCATGGCCTTCTCCGCCCTCGTTGAGCTCTTGAACATGCTCTCGCGCAATGCCCGACGGAAAAAGGCGCCGGTGACGAAACCCCACTGACGTTACGGGGTTTGAGACATGGTTTCCGGCAGCCCGGCGCTGCCGGAAACGATCCGAACGAACGCGACCAGCGCGCGAACCGGCCATACCCGGAAGAAGCGAAACGAGCCCTCGATGACGACCGATCAGATCCTCTCGTTTTGCGTCATTGGCGGCATGATGGCGGTGTTCATTCTCGACCGCTTCCGGTATGATCTCGTGGCTTGCGGCGCCCTCATCGTTGGGCTGCTGGTCGGCATCGTGCCGCCGGAAAAGGCCTTTTCGGGCTTTGCAGACGATATCGTCATCATCGTCGGCAGCGCCCTCGTGGTCAGCGCGGGCATTGCCCGCTCGGGCGTCGTCAACATGGCGGTCCAGCGCTTCTTCCCGACGCTGACGGCGATGCGCGCCCAGATGGCGCTGCTGCTCGTGACCGTCGCCTTCCTCTCGGCCTTCATCAAGAATATCGGCGCCCTTGCCATCATGATGCCGGTCGCCTTCCAGTTCGCCCGCAAGGCCGGCGTGCCGCCATCGCGCTATCTGATGCCCATGGCTTTTTCCGCGCTGCTTGGCGGGCTGATGACGCAGATCGGCACCTCGCCCAACATCATCGTGTCGCGCGTGCGCGCCGAAATGGGCGGCGAGAGCTTCACCATGTTCGATTTCACCGCCGTCGGCCTGACGCTGACGGTGCTCGGCATCGGCTTTCTCATCCTGTTCTACTGGCTGGTGCCCGACCGCAAGAACATGGCGCCCTCCATCGAGGAAGCCTTGGCGGGCTCGGCCTTTTCCTCCGACGCGACCGTACCGGAAGGGTCTTCCATCATCGGCAAGACGCTCTCCCACCTCCTCAAGTCCGGCGAGGGCGATGTGATCGCCACCGGCGTGCTGCGCGGCGAGCGCCACATGACGCCGCTGCCCGACATGGTGCTGGCCGCGAACGACGTCATTCTTTTCGAGGGCAAGGCCGAAAGCCTGCACCGGGTGGTGGAAGCCGGCGACCTGGAACTGTCAGGCCAACCGATGCGTGGCGCACGCGACACCGGAGAGGTGACGGCCGTCGAGGCGGTGATCGCCAGCGATTCCCCGCTGGTTGGTCTCTCGGCCAAGGACCTCTCGCTGGTCCACACCCACGGCGTCAACCTGCTGGCCGTCTCGCGGCGCGGCGAACGGCTGAAGGAAAAGCTGAGCGGCATCCGCCTGCAGGCCGGCGATGTCGTCGTCCTGCAAGGCCATGCCGCGGGCCTTCCGCAGTTCCTGCAGGAGGTCAGCTGTCTGCCGCTCGCCCAGCGCGACATCCTGCTCGGCGAACGCCGCAAGGCCTGGGTGCCGCTCCTCATTCTCGCCGTGGCGATCGGCTCGACGGCGACCGGCTTTGCCCCCGTCGCCCCCGCCTTCTTTGCCGCTGCCGTCGCCATGATCGCCTTCAAGGTGATCCCGGCAAATGACGCCTACCGCTCGCTGGATGGGCCCATCCTCGTCATGCTGGCGGCTCTGATCCCCGTCTCCGACACGCTGCGCACCACCGGCGGCAGCGACCTCATCGCCGGCTTCCTCGGCAGCTTCGCCTCCGCCCTGCCGGCCTGGGGCGCGGTCGCCCTCATTCTCGTGACGGCCATGGCGGTCACCCCCTTCCTCAACAATGCCGCGACCGTGCTCGTCGTCGCGCCGATTGCCGCAAGTTTCGCCACCGGCCTTGGCTATCGGCCCGAGCCCTTCCTGATGGCCGTTGCGGTTGGCGCGGGCTGTGACTTCCTCACCCCCATCGGCCACCAGTGCAACACGCTCGTCATGGGTCCGGGCGGCTACCGCTTCAGCGACTATCCCCGCCTCGGCCTGCCGCTCTCCACCATCATCATTCTCGTCGGCGTGCCGACCATCCTGTTCTTCTGGCCGGCACAGTGAGGCGCAAGCGCTGACCGCCACGGCCTTTCCCTTGACGCGAGGGGCCTAATGTGGTCTTGCCACCGGCATGGAAACGGCCGGACGCTGAAGGCGCAAACGGCCGCAAACTCATGGGATGCGGGAAGCCGCCGGGTCATTCCGAAGGGCGCCCCTCCCCTCGCAACAGGCCGAAAACACCATGACCAGCCCCGCCGCCCCCGTGCGCGTCCGCATCGCCCCTTCGCCGACCGGCGAACCCCATGTCGGCACCGCCTATATCGCGCTCTTCAACTATCTCTTTGCGAAAAAGAACAACGGCACCTTCATCCTGCGCATCGAGGATACGGACGCGACCCGCTCCACGCCGGAATTCGAGCGCAAGGTGCTGGATGCGCTGAAATGGTGTGGCCTCGAATGGTCCGAAGGCCCGGATATCGGCGGCCCCTACGGCCCCTACCGCCAGTCCGACCGCAAGGACATCTACCGCCCCTATGTGGAGAAGATCGTTGAGGCCGGCCACGGCTTCCGCTGCTTCTGCACGCCCGAGCGCCTCGAAAAGATGCGCGAAGGACAGCGTGCCGCTGGCAAGCCGCCGAAATATGACGGGCTGTGCCTCTCGCTCTCGGCGGAAGAAGTCACCACCCGCGTCGCCAGCGGCGAGCCCCATGTCGTGCGTATGAAGATCCCGACAGAAGGCGCCTGCAAGTTCGTGGACGGCGTTTACGGCGAAGTGGAAATCCCGTGGGATGCCGTGGACATGCAGGTTCTGCTGAAGGCGGACGGCATGCCGACCTACCACATGGCGAATGTGGTCGACGACCACCTGATGAAGATCACCCACGTCGCGCGCGGCGAGGAGTGGCTGGCCTCGGTGCCGAAGCACATTCTCATCTATCGCTATCTCGGCCTCGAGCCGCCGGTCTTCATGCATCTTTCCCTGATGCGCAATGCCGACAAGTCGAAGCTGTCGAAGCGCAAGAACCCGACCTCGATCTCCTACTATTCCGCGCTCGGCTACCTGCCGGAAGCGCTGATGAACTTCCTCGGCCTGTTCTTCATCCAGATCGCGGAGGGCGAGGAACTGCTGACCATGGACGAGCTGGCCGCCAAGTTCGACCCGGAAAACCTCTCCAAGGCCGGCGCCATCTTCGACATCCAGAAGCTCGACTGGCTGAACGGTCGCTGGATTCGCGAAAAGCTGTCGGATGAGGACTTCCGCCGCCGCGTCATCGAGTGGGCGATGGAAAACAGCCGCCTGACGGAGGGCCTGAAGCTCTCGCAGTCGCGCATTTCCAAGCTCGGCGAACTGCCCGATCTCGCCGGCTTCCTGCTGAAATCCGACCTCGGCCTGGAACCCGCCCATTTTGCCAAGGTTAAGTCCTCGCCGGAAGAACTGGTCGAGATCTTCAACGAGGTGCAGCCCTCCCTCGAAAAGATCGTCGAGTGGGACGTCGCCTCGATCGAGGCCGAGCTGCGCGCCGTCGCCGACCGCCTCGGCAAGAAGCTGAAGGTCGTCGTCGCGCCGCTTTTCGTTGCCGTCTCCGGCTCGTCGCGCTCGCTGCCGCTCTTCGACTCCATGGCCGTGCTCGGCCGCTCCGTCGTGCGCCAGCGCCTCAAGGTCGCCGGTCAGGTGGTGGCGTCCATGGCGGGCAGCGGAAAGTAAGACGGACCTGCGATTGTTGCAGCCTCTCGCCGCCCGTCATCCTCGGGCTTGACCCGAGGATCCATGCCGCAGGCAGTGGGCGCACAGGGCATGCAGGCACATGACAAATGGATCCTCGGGTCAAGCCCGAGGATGACGGAGACGGAAAGGTGCGCGTGCCTCAAAAGGCTCCCGCCCGGCCAACAGAACAACGTGCCCAAAAAGGCGAACACCATGACCGAAACGAAAACCGAGACCGCCCTTTCCTCCGACGTGACGGAAGTCCGCCGCCAGAAGCTCGACCTGCTGCGCCAGCAGATCGGCGATGTCTATCCGGCCCACTTCCACCGCACGCTGACCAATGGCGAGTTGGCCGAGAAATATGCCGGCCTCGAGCCCGACACCGAGACGGGCGACATCGTCACCGTCGCCGGCCGGGTCTATTCGTCGCGCAATTCCGGCATGTTCATGGATATCCATGACGCCGCCGGAAAGATCCAGATCTTCTCCCACAAGGACACGACGCCGGAGGCGGCCCGCGCCCTGCTGCCGATGATCGATCTCGGCGACATCATCGGCGTCACCGGCGCCGTGCGCCGCACCAAGCGCGGCGAGCTGACGATCAACGCGCACGAGATCACCATGCTCACCAAGGCGCTGCTGCCGATGCCCGAGAAGTGGCATGGCGTCTCCGACGTCGAGATCCGCTACCGCAAGCGTCACCTCGACATCATGACCAACGAGGAATCCAAGCTGCGCTTCCTGCAGCGCTCGAAGATCATCTCCGCGCTGCGCCGTTTCATGGAGACCGACGGGTTCCTGGAGGTCGAGACGCCCATGCTCCAGACGGTCTATGGCGGCGCCACCGCCGATCCCTTCAAGACCTTCCACAACACGCTGAAGATGGACATGTACCTGCGCATCGCGCCGGAACTCTTCCTGAAGCGCACGCTGGTCTCCGGTCTCTCCGACAAGGTCTTCGAGATCAACCGCAACTTCCGCAACGAAGGCGTCTCCACCCGGCACAATCCGGAATTCACGATGATGGAGTGCTACTGGGCCTATGCCGACTACGAGGACGTCATGGACCTCGTGGAACGCCTCTTCGCCGATCTCGCGGTGAAGATCCACGGCTCGACCGACGTCGTCTACGGCGACAAGACCATCTCGTTTGCCGGCCCCTTCCGCCGCGTGCCGATGCCCGATGCCGTCAAGGAAGCCACCGGCATCGACTTCCTCGCAATCAAGACCGACGAGGAAGCCCGCGCCGCTGCAAAGGCCGCCGGCTTTGAGGTCGAGAAGGACTGGACCTGGGGCGAATGCCTCGCCTTCATCTTCGAGGAAAAGGTCGAGGGCACGCTCATCCAGCCGTCCCACGTCACGCATTTCCCGAAGGACATCTCGCCCTTCGCCAAGGAAGTGCCGGGCGAGCCGCGCCTCGTCGAGCGCTTCGAGACCTATTGCAACGCCTGGGAAGTCGGCAACGCCTTCTCCGAGCTCAACGACCCCGTCGAGCAGCGCGCCCGCATGGTCGAGCAGCTGGAGCAGGCCCATGCCCGCGGCGAGAAGGACAAGCAGCTGGACGACGAGTTCCTCGATGCCATCGACCAGGGCATGCCGCCCGCCGGCGGCCTCGGCATCGGCGTCGATCGCCTGATCATGCTGCTCACCAACGCCCCGTCGATCCGCGACGTGATCCTCTTCCCGGCCCGCCGCAACAAGGCGGATTGAGGATTGTGAACGGTGTCGCGACCGCCATGAGGTCGCGACACTTGTCCTGACGGCACGCCAAAGGGGTTGTTGAAAGGCGGCCAGGGTGTAGCCAGCCCTTCTCCCTCACCTTGCACGGGATACGGGATCAGCCAGCCCAAGTGCTCGACTGAAAGACTTTCTAGAAAATTGCAGACGGCTTCAGTGCGCCGCCGTCGTCCCGTGGGCGTCGGCTTGCTGCGCATGCGCCTTCTCCGCCACCGGCTGCGGCTCGGCAGCTGCGTGATCGTCGACCGGCGGCAGGATCTTCTTTGCCGGCGCTTCATGGGAGCCTGCCGGCGCGGTTTCGCCATCGGCGGCGGCACCGCCATGGGACGCCTCACCGGCGGTCGTGTCGTGGGCGCTCGTGGCCGCCGGCGCCGGCGTCGTCTGGTGACCTTCGGCTCCATGGGCCGCGGCATCGACACCTGTTGCGGCCGTCTCATGGGTCGATGCGGCAAGGGCCGCATGTGCATCGGCTTCCTGAGCCCCAGCCGGCGGCGCCTTATGTTCTGCTGCGGCAGCGTGATCGCCCGCCGCCGCATCCTTCGTTCCGGCCGGCGCCGCGGCATGGTCGGCTGCTCCCGCCATGTGGCCTTCGGCGGCATGCCCTTCGCTTGCATGGGTGTCGGGCGCGTGGCCGTCCGGTGCAGTCCCGGCCGGCGCATCCCCATGCGCGCCGTGCCCCTCGGACGCAGGCGCTGCCGCGTGACCCGTTTCCGGGGCGGTCTCATGGCCTGACGCTTCGCCGGTGGCATGGCCCTCAGCCGGCATCTCACCGTGGGTCTCGCCAGCCGGCTTGGCCTCATCGGCGCCAAACAGGAAATCCGTCACCGGTGAGAAGAAGCCTTTCGCTTCTTCGGCAGGCTTCTCAGCCGGCGCGTCATGGCCGGATGCGGCCGGCACCGCACCATGCGCATCCGCAGGCGCCTCACCATGCCCCGCGGCGGCATCGGTGCCGTGGCCCTCGGCCGGCGTGGCACCATGCGCATCACCGCTCTGCGCGTCGCCATGGCCATCGGCCGGCGCACCATGCGGGGTCGCCTCTTCCGAACTGCCGAAGATCATGCCGGTCAACGAGGCCAACAGGCCACCGCTTTCCTTCGTGTCGCCCTCGCCATGCGCAGCTTCGGCGGCATGCTCGCCGTCGGCCGGCGCGCCATGGTCTCCGGCCGGCGCCTCACCATGGCCTTCGGCGGGCGCTTCGCCATGCCCGCTCGCCTCGCCATGCCCGTCGGCCGCGGCTTCACCATGCCCGCTGCTCTCGCCATGGCCCTTGGTCTCGCCATGCCCGTCCGCAGCTTCGGCGGCCGGATCCGGCGGCGGGTCCGTACAGTCGGTGTGATCGACCATGCCGGTCATCACCTTGCCGATATCCTCGAAGGGAACGACGACGCGCTCGCCCTGGTAAAGCCCGGCCGCATTCGCCTCGCCATCGATATAGGCGACTTCGAAGGGGCGCTCCATGCCCGGCAGCTTGGTGGGATCGGGAGCAAACAGCACTTCGGCGCCGATGGCCGCGCCGCGGATCGCCGCGCGCTCCGTCGGCCCGCTGGCATCGAGCACCACCACCTGATAGAGATCGGCCTTCTCGGCCTTCGACAGAAGTCCGGCAACGCGCAACGCCGTGCGCAGCCGGTCCTCGCCGGTCGATTTCGTCACCTGAACATATTTGCGGATCCAGCGCTGGCCGTTGCGGCCGAGCCGGATGGTGCGCAGCGCCGTGCATTCGAGGCCGGAGGTTTCCTTGCGAACCGCCTCCTCATGGGCCGATTTCGTGCTGATATAAAGCGCTGCGGCCCCCGAGGTCGCCGACAGGAGAAGGGCAGCCGACAGCAAGATCAACGTCTTGCGACGCAATTTGAACTTGCCCAGGATCGCCTTCACGCCGGCCATCGAAAAACTCTGCCCTACTCATATACGCACACGCTCGTTGCCGCAGTCTAGAAGACCAGCCTTTCCGAATGCTTAAGGATAATGGGCCGAAGCGGCGCAGGGCTCCGGCGATCACCGTACCGCGCACCCGGCCGCTGCACCGGCGGACGAGCCACAGGCACGCCATTCTTGCGAATGATTTGCAATTGCATTGACAGTTGCCAAATTCCTCCTATCTTTGAATGCAACTCATTCGCAATCCGAGCAAACGCGGCCGCACCGGGCCGCCGAATGGAAACCCGATGACCGGCCTTCGACGCCTGACCGTCTGCCTTCTCGCCCTTCTGGCCTTTGCGCCTGCCGCACTGGCCAAGCCGAAGGTCGTCACCACCTTTACCGTGATTGCGGACATGGCGCGCAATGTCGCCGGCGACGCCGCCGAGGTGGTTTCCATCACCAAGCCCGGTGCCGAGATCCACAATTACCAGCCGACCCCGCAGGACATCTTCAAGGCCGCCGACGCCGACCTCGTTCTGTGGAACGGCCTCAATCTCGAGCTCTGGTTCCAGAAGTTCCTCGACAATCTCGGCGACAAGCCGAACGTCATCGTCACCGATGGCGTCGAGCCGATGGGCATCGCTGCCGGCCCCTATGAAGGCAAGCCGAACCCGCATGCCTGGATGTCCCCCGACAACGCGCTGATCTATGTCGAGAATATCCGCAAGGCGCTGACAGAGGTCGATCCGGCCAACGCCGCGACCTACGCCGCCAATGCCGCCGCCTATTCCGAACGCATCAAGGCGCTGCGGGAGAAAGTGAAATCTGCGCTGGCGACCGTCCCGCAGGACAAGCGATGGCTGGTGACGAGCGAGGGCGCGTTCAGCTATCTCGCGCGCGATTTCGGCCTCAAGGAGCTTTACCTCTGGCCGATCAATGCTGACCAGCAGGGCACGCCGAAACAGGTCAAGGCCGTCATCGACGCCGTGCGCGAACACGGCATCGGCGTCGTCTTTTCCGAAAGCACCGTCTCCCCGGCCCCGGCCGAGCAGGTGGCGGCCGAGACGGGAGCGGCCTATGGCGGCGTGCTCTACGTCGATTCCCTCTCCGAGGCGGATGGTCCCGTGCCGACCTATCTCGACCTCCTCGATGTGACGACGCGCACGATCGTGGAGGGGCTGACGAAATGATGATGATGGGCAAGGGCCGGGATAGAAGCGGCATTGCCGCATCAAACGTCACCGTCACCTATCGCAACGGCCACACGGCGCTGCGCAATGCCAGCTTCGAGATTCCGCGCGGCACGATCACCGCTCTCGTCGGCGTCAATGGCTCGGGCAAATCAACCCTCTTCAAGGCGATCATGGGCTTCGTGCCGGTCGCAGCCGGCGGCGTTACCGTGCTCGGCATGCCCGTCGCCGAAGCGCTGAAGAAGAACCTCGTCGCCTATGTGCCGCAGGCCGAGGAGGTCGACTGGAACTTCCCGGTTCTGGTCGAGGACGTGGTGATGATGGGCCGCTACGGACACATGAACTGGCTGCGCATCGCCTCGGCCCGCGACAGGGAAATGGTTGAACGCGCGCTTTCCCGCGTCGGCATGCTGGACTATCGCAAACGCCAGATCGGCGAACTCTCCGGCGGCCAGAGGAAGCGCGTCTTCCTCGCCCGGGCGCTGGCGCAGGAAGGTCAGGTCATCCTGCTCGACGAGCCCTTCACCGGCGTCGACGTCACCACCGAGGAGCAGATCATCGCGCTTCTCAAGGCGCTGCGCGACGAAGGCCGCGTCATGCTGGTCTCCACCCACAATCTCGGCTCCATTCCCGATTTCTGCGATCGCACCGTGCTGATCAACCGCACCGTGCTCGCTCATGGCCCAACCTCCGAGACCTTCACCCATGAAAACCTGGCGCTGACCTTCGGCGGCGTGCTGCGCCATTTCGTGCTGTCGGGCAGCGACCTGCACGAGGACGAGGATCCGCGCCGCCTGACGGTCATTTCCGACGACGAGCGCCCCTTCGTCACCTATTCCGACGGCAAAACGGGTGCGCCGGCCCGCGCCGCAGAGGCGCAGATCTTGGATGCGCCCCGCCCATGAGCATCCTTCTGGAACCCTTCCAATACGATTACATGTTCACCGCCATCTGGGTCAGCGGCCTCGTCGGCGGGGTGTGCGGCTTCCTCTCGGCCTATCTGATGCTGAAGGGCTGGTCACTGATCGGCGACGCGCTCTCCCATGCCATCGTGCCCGGCGTGGCCGGCGCCTATATGCTGGGCCTTCCCTTCTCGGCCGGCGCCTTTCTCTCCGGCGGTCTTGCGGCCGGCGCCATGCTCTTCCTCAACCGGCGCACCAAGCTGAAGGAAGACGCCATCATCGGCATGATCTTCTCCGCCTTCTTCGGCCTCGGCCTCTTCATGGTTTCGCTCTCACCGACATCGGTGAATGTGCAGACCATCGTGCTCGGCAACATCCTCGCCATCACGCCGGAGGATACGATCCAGCTCGTGCTGATCGGCGGCGTCAGCCTGGTTCTCCTGTGCCTCAAATGGAAGGACCTGATGGTCACATTCTTCGACGAGAGCCATGCCCGCACCATCGGCCTCAACGTCACGGCCCTGAAGCTGCTCTTCTTCACCCTGCTCGCCGCCTCCACCGTCGCAGCCCTGCAGACGGTCGGCGCCTTCCTCGTCGTGGCCATGGTCGTCACGCCCGGCGCCACCGCCTATCTCCTCACCGACCGCTTCGGCCGCCTGCTGATCACCGCTTTTGCGATCGGCGCGGGAACCAGCGTCACCGGTGCGTATCTCAGCTACTTCCTCGACGGCGCGACGGGCGGCGTCATCGTCGCGCTCCAGACGCTGATCTTCCTCGCGGCCTTCGCACTCGCCCCCAAGCACGGCCTCTTCGCCGCCCGCCGGCGCGCGCGCCTGTCGCTGGAGAGAGCGGAGGCGGCGCAATGAGCACGCTCGATTATCTCCTCCTGCCGCTCTCCCTCCCCTTCATGCAGCACGCCTTCACGGTCACGCTGATGATCGCCGTGCCCATGGCGGCCATCTCCTGCTTTCTCGTGCTGAAAGGCTGGTCGCTGATGGGCGACGCGGTCTCGCATGCCGTCCTGCCGGGCATCGTCACAGCCTATCTCGTCGGCCTGCCGCTTGCGGTCGGGGCCTTCGTCGCGGGTCTCACCTGCGCTGTCCTGTCCGGCTACCTCAAGGAGAATTCCCGCATCAAGGAAGACACGGTGCTGGGCATCGTCTTCTCCGGCATGTTCGGTATCGGCCTCGTCATCTTCGTCTGGGCACGGCCGGAGGTGCATCTCGACCATATCCTCTTCGGCGACATGCTCGGCATTTCGCGCCTCGATATCCTGGAAACGGGCCTCATCGCGCTCGCCAGCGGCCTCTTCGTCTTCGGCCGGCGCCGCGATCTGCTCGTCCATGCCTTCGATCCGCAGCACGCGCGCGCCATCGGCCTGCCGGTACGGGTGCTGCATTACGGCCTGCTGATCGTGCTGTCGCTGACCGTCGTCGGCGCGCTGAAGGCGGTCGGCATCATCCTCTCCGTCGCGCTGCTGATCGCCCCCGGCACCATCGCGTTCCTGCTGACGCGCCGCTTCGACGCCATGCTGGCGACCGCGGTCGCGCTCGCGCTCGGATGCTCGTTCCTTGGCATCTATATCAGCTTCTTCCTCGACAGTGCCCCCGCCCCCACCATCGTCCTGCTGATGAGCATTGCCTTTGTCGCGGCCTTCCTCAACCGCATGCGCGCCGACCGCAAGGCTGATCGCCAAGCAGATCAACAGGCCGACCAGACCGCCGCCATCTGACGCGCAAAATCGATTCCGCTTCCCGGGTCAGTGTTGTAGGGTCGCCCCGCCCGGCCCATGCCGGTCGATGATGAAAGGGCGCAAGAGATGGCACGGATCGGAATTGCAGGCGGCGGCATCATCGCTTCGGCGGCGGCAGTGGAACTCATCGCCCGCGGCCATGACGTCACCGTCTTCGAGCGCGATCCGGATGGCAAGCCCGCCTCGGTTGGCAATGCCGCCCTCCTCGCCGTTCCCGAAATAGCCCCGCTCGCCAATGTCGCGACCCTGATGGCGGCGCCGAAATGGCTGCTCGATCCGCTGGGTCCGCTGGCGCTGCGCTGGCAGGACATCGGCAATCTCGCCCCCTGGCTGATCCGCTTCGCCCTTGCCGCCCGCCCCTCCACCGTCGAGAACTCGCGCAAGGCGCTGCTCTCCCTGATGCTGGAGGCCGAAGCGGCCCATGTGGCGCTCGGCGAGGCCGTTGGCCTCACCGGCCACATGCGCCCCACCGGTGCCATCCACGTCTTCGACAGCAAGGTCCGCACTGACGCCGCCTATACCAGCGAGCGGGAGGCCGGCCGCCTGCTCGGCTTCGACGTCGAGTGGCTGGATACCGCAGCCGCAAGGGCCCGCGTGCCCGCGCTGGAAGGCCCCTTTGCCGGCGCCGTCTATGCCAGCGGCTACCGCGCCTTCAAGGATCCCGCCGTGCTACTCGCCGCCGCACGCGATCTCATCCGCGCCCGCGGCAGCTTCGTGTCCAGCGCCGTCAAGGCCGTCCTCCCCCGCGCCAATGGCGTCGCCTTCCTGACGGCGGATGGCAGCGAGACCCTCTTCGACAAGGTGCTGGTCGCCTCCGGCGTCTGGTCGCGCGATCTTTTGCGCCCGCTGGGTCTGACCGTCTGCCTCGAAACCGAGCGCGGCTACAACACCACCTATGATGCGCCGCTTTCCGGCTTCGACATGCCCGTCTTCTTCTCCGAACACGGCTTCTGCGCCACGCCGCTGGAGGGCCGCCTGCGCGTCGGCGGGGCGGTGGAGCTTGCCCGTCCCGAAGCACCGGCCAACTATGCCCGCGCCCGCGCCATGCGGGAAAAGATGCGCCGCTATGTGCCCTCGCTGCCGGAGACGGGCGGCACCGAATGGATGGGCTGCCGCCCCTCGACGCCCGATTCCATTCCCGTCATCAGCCTCGCACCCTCCGACCCGCGCATCGCCATGGCCTTCGGGCACGGCCATCTCGGCCTCACCCTCTCTGCCGTCACGGCGCGCCGCGTCTGCGACCTTCTCGAACAGGGCGACACCGAAGGCGCGCGGCCCTTCTCTATCGCCCGCTTCCAGTAGGGCCGAAGCCAACGGTCGCCCCGCAGTTGACATTCGCCAAGGCCTCCGGTCCTTTAGCGCGGACTGCAACACCAAGAAGAACCATCATGCACAAAGTCATTTTCGATACGGATCCCGGCGTCGACGACGCCATGGCGCTTCTGTTTCTCCACCAGCACCCCGAAATCGATCTCGTCGGCGTCACCAGCGTCTTCGGCAATGCGGCCATCGAGACGACGACGCGCAACGCGCTGTTCCTGAAGCGCGAATGGGAGATCCCCGCGCCTGTCGCACGCGGTGCCAACGAGACCATCGATCCGCATCGCCCGCATGCCCCTTGGCCGACCTTCATCCACGGCGATGACGGGCTGGGCAACATCAACGTACCCGACGACATCGGCCTCTCAGCCGATCCGCGCCCGGCGCATCGCTTCATCATCGACATGGTGCGCGCCCATCCGGGCGAGATCACGCTGGTCGCCGTCGGCCGCATGACGAACCTTGCCAATGCGCTCGGCGAAGCTCCGGAGATCGCCGGCCTCGTCAAGTCCGTCGTCATCATGGGCGGCGCCTTCGACGTGCCCGGCAACGTCACGCCCGCAGCCGAAGCCAATATCCACGGCGACCCGGAAGCCGCCGACCGCGTCTTCACCGCCCCCTGGCCCGTCGTCGTCATCGGCCTTGATGTCACCATGCAGACGGTGATGACCCGCAGCCAGCTCGCCGACATCGCCAAGGCCGGCGGCAAGCGCGCTGAGCTTCTCTCCGATCTCTCGCAGTTCTACATCGATTTCTACGAGGGTCTGGTGGACGACGGCATGGTCGTGCATGACAGCTGCGCCTGCGTCTACGTCGTCGCACCCGAGCTTTTCACGCTCAGAAGCGGCGCCATGCGCGTCGTCTGCGGCGGCATTGCCGATGGACAGACGATCCAGAAACCGGACGGCCGCAAGTTCCCGCCGAGCCACTGGGACAACCTCCCGAGCCAGCAGGCCGCCATCGGCATCGACGCGAAAGCCGTGCTCGACCTCATCCACAAGACGCTCGTCAACGCGGGCTGAGACGAAACCGGACGGAGGCGTTCGAACAGGTTGCTGTCAACGTGCAACTTTTTCTTCCGTCATGGTCGGGCTTGACCCGACCATCCACGCGGCGACCACCGAGCGCGCGATATAGATCCTCGGGTCAAGCCCGAGGATGACGGCGAAGGGCTGCCGCTTGGAGGCCATCGGATCGACAATGGGCTGTCGGATCTTCGGATTAAAGCCTGTCGGCGTCTCGCGTCTGTACGGGTCGGCGGCGCGACGCGATAATTGGAAGCCATCCGCGAAGAAATCGAATGCGAAAGACTGGCACGCCGCCGCGGCGCGGCTATCTTCTCCCTTGCATGAAACCCGACCAGCTCCTCTACCCGACCCCGAAGGGCCTCTATTGCGAGGCCGGCGGCTTCTATATCGATCCCGTCGCCCCGGTCGACAGGGCGCTGATCACCCACGGCCACTCCGACCATGCCCGCGCCGGCCACGGCCATGTGCTGGCGACGGAAGAAACCCTCGACATCATGGCGATCCGCTACGGGGCCGATTTTGCCGGCAGCCGACAGGTCGCGACGCTCGGCGAAGTCATGACCATCAACGGCGTCACCGTGCATTTTCACCCGGCCGGCCATGTGCTCGGCTCCGCGCAGATAGCGGTGGAGACTGGCCCCACGCGCATCGTCGTCTCCGGCGATTACAAGCGCCGTCGCGACCCGACCTGCCTGCCCTTCGAACCCGTCTCCTGCGACGTCTTCATCACCGAAGCCACCTTCGGCCTGCCGGTCTTCCGCCATCCCGCCGACACGGGCGAGGTCGCCAAACTGATGACCTCGCTTGCGCAATTCCCCGAGCGCGCCCATCTCGTCGGCGCTTACTCTCTCGGCAAGGCGCAGCGCGTCATCCGGCTGATCCGCGAGACGGGCTACGATGCGCCGATCTACATCCACGGTGCCCTGCAACGGCTCTGCGACTTCTACGTCGAGCGTGGCATCGATCTTGGCCCGCTGGAGCCGGCAACCCTCGCATCGGGCGGCAAGCGCTCGTTTGCGGGCGCCATCGTCGTCGGCCCGCCCTCCGCCTTCGCCGATCGCTGGGCACGGCGCTTTGCCGATCCGCTGCCGATCTTCGCCTCGGGCTGGATGCTGGTGCGCCAGCGCGCCAAGCAGCGCGGCGTGGAGCTGCCGATGATCATCTCCGACCACTGCGACTGGGACGAACTCATCGCCACCATCGAGGGGATCCGTCCGGGCGAAGTCTGGGTGACCCATGGACGCGAAGAGGCGCTGGTGCGCTGGTGCGCCCTGCAAGGCCTGCCCGCCAAGCCCCTGCATCTCGTCGGCTATGAAGACGAGGGAGGAGAGGCATGAAGGCCTTCGCCGCCCTGCTCGACCGTCTCGTCCTGACCCCGCAGCGCAACGCCAAGATCACGCTCCTGACCGACTACTTTCGCGCCACGCCGGACCCCGACCGCGGATATGCGCTCGCCGCCATCGCCGGCACGCTGACGCTGAAGACGGTCAAACCCGCACTGCTGCGCGAACTCGTCCTGGAGCGGATGGACGAGGTGCTGTTCCGCTACTCCTACGACTATGTCGGCGACCTCGCCGAAACCATCGCGCTGGTCTGGCAGGCGCCCGAAGACATGCGCGCCAACCGAAGCCCGCCGCTTGGCGAGGTCATCGACGCCCTGCAAGCGGCGGGCCGCACCGAGGTGCGCAGCCTGGTCCGCACCCTCCTCGACCGCCTCGATGCCTCAGAGCGCTTCGCCTTCCTCAAACTCGTCACCGGCGGCTTCCGTATCGGCGTTTCGGCCCGCCTCGCCCGGCAGGCGCTGGCCGATTTCGGGGGCGTTGACGCGATGGAGATCGAGACCCTCTGGCACGGGCTCGACCCGCCCTATGTGGCCCTCTTCGAGTGGCTTGAAGGCAAGGCGGACAAGCCAGAGCCGGAAAGCCGCACCATCTTCCATCCGGTCATGCTCGCCCATCCCGTCGAGGATCGCGACCTCGCCGGCATCCTGCCCACCGATTACGCGGCCGAATGGAAGTGGGACGGCATCCGCATCCAGCTTTCAGCCAATGGCGGGAATCGCCGGCTCTATTCGCGCAGCGGCGACGACATCTCCCACGCCTTTCCCGATATCGTCGAAGCCGCAGCCTTCGAAGGTGTCATCGACGGCGAACTGTTGATCGGCACGGCAAGCCGCGCCGGCGGCACGACCCGATCCTTCTCCGACCTCCAGCAGCGGCTGAACCGCAAGGCCGTGTCGAAGGCGATGCTGACGGAGTATCCAGCCTTCGTGCGGGCCTACGACCTGCTCTTCGACGGCAACGAGGACGTGCGGGCGGAAAGCTTCCTCGCCCGCCGCGCCCGCCTTGCCGCCGTCATCGAGCAGCTACCGTCAGACCGCTTCGACCTCTCCCCGCTCGTGCCCTTCGATAGCTGGGACGAACTGGAGCGCCTGCGCGCCGATCCGCCCGATCCGGTCATCGAAGGCGTGATGATCAAGGGGCTGCAGACATCCTACCTGCCGGGTCGCGTTAAAGGCCCCTGGTTCAAGTGGAAGCGCAATCCGCACACGGTCGATGCTGTGATGATGTATGCCCAGCGCGGCCACGGCAAACGCTCCAGCTATTATTCCGACTTCACCTTCGGCGTCTGGACGCAGGCCGAGGGGCGCGACGTGCTGGTGCCGGTCGGCAAGGCCTATTTCGGCTTTACCGACGAGGAACTGGAAGTGCTCGACCGCTTCGTGCGCAACAACACCGTCGAGCGCTTCGGCCCGGTGCGCTCCGTCCTTGCCGAACCAGACAAGGGTTTTGTGCTGGAGGTCGCCTTCGAGGGCATTGCCCGCTCGTCGCGCCACAAGTCCGGGGTCGCCATGCGCTTCCCCCGCATCGCGCGGCTGCGGCAGGACAAGCTGCCGCGTGAGGCCGACCGGCTGGATACATTGCTGGCGATGATCGACTGACTCGATCGCCGCGGACCAGCCGTTGCAAAACTGTTTTGTGTCTTCGCCAAGATGGGTGCAGGGAGAGTGCGGGCTGGATCGCGGGGCCTGAAAGCCGTCACGATCGTTGACGCTCCCGCGCCTTTTCGCGCCTGTCGAAGAGGTATGGCTTTTTTAACACATGTGGCGACTTCGCGCGTGGACGGGATGGACGATCGCCAATTCGAACTATATGGTTCGATCAATCGTGGGCACTCCGTTCGCCTGCCATTCTTTTTGGCCGTCCGACGGCCCGTCCGCGCCCAACCGTTTCAAAGCGCAGATGATGATCCTGTGAACCTATTGGAAGAATTTATGGTTTTGAGATCGCACCGCCCCGCAGCCCTCGCCGGCTTCGCCCTTCTCCTCGGCCTTCTTTCCGCCTGCAGCGAGGAAAAGCCTGCCGCTGGACCGGGCGGAATGCCGGGCGCCGGCGGACCTGTGACGGTCGGCGTCGTGACGCTGAAGGAATCTGACGTAAACGTGAATGCCGTGCTCTCGGGCCGCGTCGTTCCGTTCGCCTCCGCGGACATTCGCCCCCGCGTCGGCGGCATCATTGAGAGCATCGGCTTCGAGGATGGCAAGCCCGTCGAAAAGGGCCAGGTTCTCTACAAGATCGCCGACGACAGCTACGAGGCAACCGTCGCTGTCGCGGAAGCAGCGCTCCAGAAGGCGCGCGCCAGCCTCCCCACGGCCGAAGCCAATGTGACGCGCTACGAACAGCTCGTCGACAGCGGCGGCACGCAGATCCAGCTCGACAATGCCCGCCTGACGCTCGCCCAGGCGCGCGCCGACGTCGCATCGGCAGAAGCCAATCTCAAGGCCGCGCGGATCGATCTCGGTCTCACCGAGGTCCGCGCCCCCATCTCCGGCGTCACCAGCATCTCCAACATCAGCGTGGGCACGGTCGTCACCGCCAGCCAGGCCGATGCGCTGACGACCATCCGCCAGCTCGATCCGATCTACGTGGACCTCACCGACTCCAGCGCCAACCTGCTGCGCCTGCGCGAAGCCATCGCCTCCGGCACGCTCAAGCAGACGCCGAATGTCGGTCAGGTCAAGCTGACGCTGGAGAACGGCACCGCCTATGACAAGATCGGCACGCTCCAGGCGCCCGATTTCACCGTCAGCCAGACCACCGGCAGCTTCTCGATCCGCGTGCGCTTTGAAAACAAGGATCAGCTGCTGCTGCCGGGCATGTTCGTTCGCGCCGCCGTCATGCAGGGCCAGGAGCGCGGTTTCCTTCTGCCGCAACTGGCCGGCAGCCGGGACCCCTCCGGCAACCTGACGGCACGCTTCGTGTCGCCTGAAGGAAAGGTCGAGGAGCGCGTGCTGAAAACCGAACGCGCCATCGACAATGCCTGGCTGATCACCGAAGGCGTCAAGGATGGCGACAAGCTGATCGTCGACGGCCTGCAGCGCATCGGCACCGGCATGGACGTCAAGGCTGAGGAAGTGAAGCTCGGCCCGAGCGGCGAGATCGAGCGGCCCGCCCAAGAACAGGCCCCGGCAGACGCCGGCAAGGCGGGTGAACAGCCCGCCGCGCCGGCCGAAAGCGGAGGCTCGAACTGAGTATGGCACGCTTTTTCATTGACAGGCCCGTCTTCGCCTGGGTGATCGCCATCGCGATCATGATTGGTGGGATGCTGGCCATTTCCACCCTCTCGGTATCGCAATATCCCGATATCGCTCCCACCACCGTCAGCATTTCCGCGACCTATTCGGGCGCAACGGCCGAGGGTGTCGAAAACTCGGTGACGAAAGTGATCGAGCAGGCCATGACCGGCCTCGACGACCTCACCTACATGACATCGAGCTCGTCGCAGGGCGCATCGAGTGTCACCCTCACCTTCGGCCAGACGATCAACCCCGACATTGCCCAGGTGCAAGTGCAGAACAAGCTGCAGCTCGTCACCCCGCAATTGCCCAGCAGCGTGCAGCAGCTTGGCCTGCGCGTCGAACGCTCCACCACGAGCTTCCTGCTCGTCGGCACGCTCGTCTCGACGGATGGCAAGCGCTCCTCCGTCGAGCTCGGCAACATCCTGTCCGGCAACATCGAAGACCAGATCAAGCGCCTTGAAGGCGTCGGCAGCATCAACACCTTCGGCTCCGGCTATGCGATGCGGCTCTGGCTGGACCCCTTCAAACTCAACCAGTTCCAGCTGACGCCCGGCGACGTCACCGCCGCCGTGCAGGCCCAGAACGTCCAGGTTTCGGCCGGTGCCATCGGCAACCAGCCGGTCATTCCCGGCCAGCAATTCACAGCCACCATCACCGCCCAGAGCCAGCTGAAGACCGTCGCCGAATTCGAGGGCATCATCCTCAAATCCGGCCAGGGCGGCGATCTCGTGCGCCTCAGCGATGTCGGGCGCGTCGAGATCGGCCGCGAGACCTATGGCGGCGACAGCCGCTACAAGGGCCTGCCGGCCGCTGGCTTTGCCGTCAACCTCGCCACCGGCGCCAACGCGATTGATACCGCCGCGCGCGTCAAGGAAGCGATGGCCTCGATCGAAAACACGCTGCCCGACAATGTCGAGGTGGTTTATCCCTACGACACATCGCCCTTCGTCGAGCTCTCGATCGAAAAGGTGGTGCACACGCTGATCGAAGCCGTCGTGCTGGTCTTCGTCGTGCTCTTCGTCTTCCTGCAGAGCTTCCGCGCCACGCTGATCCCGACGATCGCCGTGCCGGTCGTCCTGCTCGGCACCTTCGGGATCTTGGCCCTCTTCGGCTATTCCATCAACACGCTCACCATGTTCGCCATGGTGCTGGCTATCGGCCTCCTCGTCGACGACGCCATCGTCGTTGTGGAAAACGTCGAGCGCATAATGGAGGAAGAGAACCTTTCCCCGCGCGAAGCCACACGCAAGTCGATGGACGAGATCACCAGCGCCCTGATCGGCATCGCGCTCGTGCTGACGGCGGTCTTCATTCCCATGGCCTTTTTCGGCGGCTCGGTCGGCATCATCTACCGGCAGTTCTCCGTTACCATCGTCTCGGCCATGCTGCTCTCGGTGCTGGTCGCCCTGGTGCTGACGCCGGCGCTGTGCGCGACGCTTCTGAAGAATACGCACCACAAGCCCAAGAACGTCTTCTTCCGGGCCTTCAACACCGGCTTCGGCAAGGCGACGAACGGTTACGTCTCGACCACCGGCTACCTCCTGAAGCGCACCTTCCGCGTGCTCGTCATGCTGGTCGTAGTCTGCGGCGCCTCCTGGTGGCTTCTCCAGAAGCTGCCGGGCTCCTTCATCCCCGATGAGGACCAGGGCATCCTGCTGACCATCATCACCCTGCCGGAAGGCGCAACGACCGAGCGCTCGCTCGACGTCGTCAAGCAGGTGGAGAAGCACTATCTCGAAAACGAGAAGGAGGCCGTGGACAGCGTCTTCTCCGCCCTCGGCTTCTCCTTCTCCGGCACCGGCCAGAACAATGCCATCACCTTCGTGCGCCTGAAGGACTTCGATGAGCGGACCGACCCGAACCTGTCGGCCCAGGCGGTGGCAGGCCGCGCCATGGGCGCCTTCATGGGCGGCATGCGCGAGGCACAGGTCTTTGCGCTGGCACCGCCCTCCATGCCCGGCCTCGGCACGTCCAGCGGCTTTGAAATGTACCTCGTCGACAACGGCAACAACGGCGCCGCTGCCCTCCAGGATGCGGCAAACCAGCTGGCCGCGGCCGCCCAGGCCTCGGGCGTCGTGACCGGCGTGCGCGGCAACACGACAAGCCGCCAGTCGCAGCTGCGCATCGACATCGACCAGGCAAAGGCCGGCGCGCTCGGCGTCGATCTTGCCGCCGCCAACGCCATGCTCGGCACGATCTTCGCAGGATCGAAAGTCAACGACTTCCTGCTCGAAAACGAGATCCGTCCCGTCTACGTGCAGGGCGATGCGCCGTTCCGCATGCAGCCGGAGGACCTCGGCAAATGGTATGCCCGCAACGCCGCCGGCGAAATGGTGCCCTTCTCGGCCTTTGCCACCACCAGCTGGGTCCAGGGCCTGCCGACGCTCGATCGCTTCAATGGCGTCAGCGCCGTCTCGATCAGCGGTGCGCCCGTTCCAGGCGTCTCCTCCGGCGTCGCCATGGACAAGATGGAAGAGCTGGTCGCCGGCCTACCGGGCGGCTACGGCACGGCCTGGTCGGGCATCTCCTATCAGGAGCGCCTCTCCGGCTCACAGGCACCGATGCTCTACGCCATCTCGATCCTCGTCGTTTTCCTGTGCCTCGCCGCGCTCTATGAAAGCTGGATCGTCCCGGTCTCGGTGATCCTCGCCGTTCCCGTCGGCGTGCTCGGCGCTCTGGCAGCGGCGGTCTATTTCGGCCAGTCCAACGATGTCTACTTCAAGGTGGGTCTTCTGACGACGATCGGCCTAGCCGCCAAGAACGCGATCCTGATCGTGGAGTTCGCCAAGGAACGCTACGATCGCGGCCAGGATCTCCTATCGGCGACCATGGAGGCGGCGCGGCTGCGTCTTCGCCCGATCATCATGACCTCGCTGGCCTTCATCCTCGGCGTTCTGCCGCTGGCTATCGCAACCGGCGCCGGCTCCGCCGCCCAGAATGCCATCGGCATCGGCGTGCTCGGGGGCATGGTGTCCGCAACAGTTCTGGGGATATTCTTTGTCCCGGCGCTTTTCATTCTGATCCAGAAACTCGTAGTTAAGAAGTCAGAAAACCGAACCGGCGAATCAGCGCAGCCCGTTGCGCTTGCCGATGGAGAGACGAAATGAAGTTCGTTCATGCTGTAATCCCGCTTGCCCTTCTCTCCCTGTCGGGCTGCGTCGTGGGTCCTGACTACAAGGCCCCCGAAACCGCGCTGCCGGTGAAGTTTTCCGAGGGCAAGGCCGGCGTCGGTGTCGACAATGCCAATGCCGCCTGGTGGAAGGCGTTCCGCGACCGGAAGCTGGACAGCCTCGTCGAACGTGGCAAGAGCCAGAACCTCACCGTCATGCAGGCGCTGTCCCGCATCGAGGAGGCGCAGGCCAACATCATCGTGGCCGGCGCAGGCGGTCTGCCGTCGCTCAGCAGCCAGTCCAGCGCGGAAGTCAGCGGGCAGGAAGTCATCGGTCCCGGCGGACAGTCCACCGAGCGCAAGCAGGCTTCCACGGCGCTTGGCGCCTCATGGCTGCTGGACCTCTTCGGCCAGTATCGCCGCGCCCGGGAATCGGCAGATGCCTCGCTCGACGCTGCCTACGACAATATCGGCGTGGCGCGCCTCGCCTATCTCTCGGATCTCGTGAGCACCTATATCGACGCGCGCTTCTATCAGGCATCGATTGCGCTGCAGCGCCAGAACCTGGCATCGCGCCGCGAAACACTGAAGCTGACCAACGACATCCGCAGTGCCGGTGCCGCCTCCAGTCTCGACGTGGTTCAGGCCGAAGGCCTCGTCAACGCCACGCTTGCGGAGTTGCCGGCCCTGGAGACGGGTTTCCATGTCGCCGCAAACCACATCGCCACCCTCCTCGGCCAGCCGGCCGCGTCCTTGACGGGCGAACTGATCGGCGGCGCGCCTCAGCCCTCGCCGCGCTTCGACACCAAGGTCGGCGTGCCGGCCGATCTCCTGCGCAATCGCCCGGACGTGCGCGCAGCCGAACGCCAGCTGGCTGCCGCGACCGCCGCCATCGGCGTTGCAGAATCGCAGCTCTACCCGAGCCTGCAGCTCTCCGGCAACGTCAGCCTGTCGCGCGTCGTCACCAGCGCCGTCACCGGCACGGGCAGCCTCTCGGCATGGTCCTTCGGCCCCACCATCAACCTGCCGATCTTCAATGGCGGCGCGCTGAAGGCCCGTGTGACGATTGCCGAGTCCCAGGCCCAGCAGGCCTATCTGAACTGGAAGGCGACCGTCCTGAAGGCTGTCGAGGAAACCGAAAATGCGATGATCGCCCTGCGTCGCGACCGCCAGACGGTGGAAGCGCTGCGCAAGGTCGTCACCTCCTACGAACAGGCCCTCAACCTTGCCCGTGAAAGCTATCGCGGCGGCGCAAGCTCGATCCTCGACGTGCTCGATGCCGAGCGCTCGCTCGCCAGCGGCCGCCTGCAGCTCGCCTCCGGCATTCGCCAATTGGCCCGTGATTACGTCGCCCTCAACATTGCCACGGGCGGCGGCTCGTCCATCGACGATCTCGTGACCATCACCGGAGCTGGCAAGCGCGACGTTGTAGCGAAGGCAACGAACTGACCGCTCGTTCAATCCTGCGGCTTGAGGATCTCATCACAAACCGTCGGACCTCAGTGAAGAAAGGCCCGGCTCCCTTGCGGACCGGGCCTTCTGCTTTGGCGGATGGCGGCCAGGTCATGAAGGCGTAGGCCCGGCCTTGGTGGCCATGAGCCAACCGGGATCATCGCCGTGATATCGCGCTCAGCCGCGCAGAGGCAGCGTCACCGTCTGTTCCAGGCCGCCACCATCCCGGTTCCATATCGAAATCGTTCCACCGTGCTTCTCGATGATCTCGCGGGCAATCGCGAGGCCGAGCCCGGCACCCGGAACGGTCTGCCGCCGCGCCTGATCGACGCGGAAGAAGGGCTCGAAGACGCGCGTCAGGAGCTCGACCGGAATACCGGGGCCGCAATCGACAATCTTGAGCACGACCTTGCCATCCATGATCTTCAGCGTCACCGTAGCCCCCGCGCCGTGGGTCGCGGCATTGACGAACAGATTGCGCAGGGCCCGCTTGAGCGCCAGGGGTGTCCCCGCGATTTCCGCCCGTGGCAGCACGCCCGCAAGAGCGATCCTGAGCTCCGTCTCGCGCATTTCCTGGATGATTTCCGCCACGACGAGGTCGAGACGCACCGGGCCGGCGCCCGCCGCGCCGACCTCCTCGCGCACCAGCCGAACGGCGCTGTCGGCCATGTGCTCGAGCTCATCGAGATCGGCGCTCCATGCGGCTCGCTCCTCCGCATCCGGGAGAAACTCCAGTCGCAGGCGCATCCGCGTCATCGGTGTGCGCATGTCGTGCGCGGCCGCGGCGGCCATGCGCATGCGCCCGGCAATCGCCGAGTTGAGACGCGCCGACAGCCGATTGATGACCGCTGCCGTCGCGCGCACCTCGGCCGGTCCCTTTTCGGCAAGGTTCGGGAGCATGCCATCGGCACCCACCCGACTGACCGTGTCCTCCAGCAAGCGCAGCGGTCGCATCACGATGATGCCGGCATAGTGGGCAACGACGCTGACGCCAATGGCGACCAAAGCAAGATAGGCCAGCAAGGGAATGCTCGCGAATGTATCGCGCCGGGGAATGCCAAGATAGGCAAAACGCCCATCCTGCATGGGAACTGCGACATGTGTCGTGCGCTCCCCGTCTTGTTCGGTACGCCAGAAGACCGAAGTCTCCTCGCCCTGACCACGCTCCCGAAGCAGGTCCCTGACGCTGGCGGTACGCGCGATATCGATCGAATTATAGTCTGGCGCAGGACCAATCTCCAGACCGAGCCGTTCCGCAGCACCAGGATCCTCCTGAAACAGCAGCCGCGCGATCTGGACCTTCTCCGCCACAACTTCGCTCACGCGGGCGTCGGAGGGACGCCGCACAAGATGCATTGTGATAATGCTCGCCAAAATCACCACGATCAGCACGGCAATCATCAGCACAAGGGCGAAACGGGCGCGAAGCGACATGGATCAGCGCACTCGCTCGACGAAGGTGGCCATCTGGTAGCCCTTGTTCCGCACCGTCTTCAGCAGGGTGAAGACCGAGGCTCCGCCGAGCTTCCGTCGAAGCCTCGAGATCAGAATGTCGATCGAGCGATCATACGGATCGGGCGTGCGCCCCTGGGTGAGGGTCAGCAGGTTGTCCCGCGACAGAACGCGGCCCGGGCGCAGGAGAAAGACGGCGAGCAGATCGAACTCACCGCCGGTGAGTTCGATCACCGAGCCATCAGGCGCCGTCACGCTGCGCTGCTCGAGATCGGCGACGTAACCGGCAAACTGGAACCGCGTTTCGGGGAGGGCCACGGAAGCAGCCGCCCGCCCGCGGCGCAGCACGGCGCGGATCCGCGCGACCAGTTCCCGCGGATTGAAGGGCTTGCCAAGATAGTCATCGGCCCCGAATTCGAGACCAATGATGCGGTCGACGTCTTCCCTCAGCGCCGTCAGGAGGATGACGCCCAGCTGCGGAAAGCGCGTGCTGAGGGAACGGCACAGATCCAGCCCCGATCCATCGGGCAGCATCACATCGAGAACGACGAGATCGATAAACTGCTCGGCGAGGCATGCCTCGCACTCCGCACGACTCCCGGCCGAGGTGACGCGAAAGCCCTGGCTATCCAGATACTTCGTCAGCAGCCGGCAGATCTCGGGGTCGTCATCGACGACAAGAATATGGGGCGCGGTTTCCATTTTCGACCTCTGGCGCGATTCCGGCGAAAAGCGGGACGCCTGTCATGCTCTGTCTCTTTGCTTCTATGCGACGCACACTCAAAACCGTTGACGCATGCCTGCCTGACATGCGCCTGACACCTGCGCTCGGCAGCATATGTGGAACAGGTCAGGCCGAGATCTGCCACGATCGAATTCTAAATTAAGCTCTGGCGAACGTTCCATATCCCGGCTGGACCATATTGCAAGACAAAAACCAATCTTCGCAGCTTCCACAAGTGGAACCTACAATTTTGTGAAAAGGCGTAATTTTTAAGCGAAAGACTTGGCACCTTTCGCAGTGCGACATAGATTGCCTGTGGCCTCGTCGCCTTGCGGCCCCGGCCGCGCCATCCCTCTGCCTGAAGCCGTTTCAAAGGAGCCGAGACGATCGACGACTTGACACCCTTCCTGTTGCTTGTGGTCTTCCTGCCCTTCCTGGCCAGCATGCTTGTTCTGTGCGTCCCGGCTCGAAGAGGTGATCTTGCCGGTTGGCTGGCAGGCGGTGTCTCCTTTCTTCTCTTTCTCCTCAACCTGGCCTTTTTTCCCGCCATCAGCGGCGGCACGGTCCTCAGCCACGTCGTGCCCTGGATGCCGGAATACGGGCTTGACCTGAAGCTGCGCATGGACGGCTATTCCTGGCTGTTTGCGACCCTCATTACTGCCATCGGCATGCTCGTCGTCGCCTATGCGCGCTACTACATGTCGCCCAACGACCCCATCCCGCGCTTCTTCGCCCTGTTCCTGGCCTTCATGGGCGCCATGCTTGGCCTCGTCCTGGCGGGCAACCTCATCCTCATCGCCGTCTTCTGGGAAATGACCAGCATCGTGTCCTTCCTGCTGATCGGCTACTGGCACCACAGCGCCGCCGCCCGTGACGGTGCACGCATGGCGCTGATCATGACCGGAACAGGAGGCCTTTGCCTGCTGGTCGGCCTCCTCATCATGGGCAGCATCGTCGGCTCCTATGACCTCGATGTGGTCCTGGCATCCGGCAATGTCATCCGCGAGCATCCGCTCTATCTGACGATGCTCGTCCTCGTCCTGCTCGGTGCCCTGACCAAGAGCGCGCAGTTTCCCTTCCACTTCTGGCTACCGCATGCCATGGCCGCGCCGACCCCTGTATCGGCCTTCCTGCACTCGGCGACGATGGTCAAGGCGGGCGTTTTCCTGCTCACCCGTTTCTGGCCCGTTTTGTCGGGCACGCCCGAATGGTTCTGGTTGCTCGGCCTTGCCGGCCTCGCGACGCTCGTTCTGGGATCCTGGTTCGCCATCTTCCAGCAGGACATCAAGGGCCTCCTGGCCTATTCCACCATCAGCCATCTCGGCCTCATCGTGGTGCTGCTCTCGCTTGGCAGTCCCCTGGCGGCCGTCGCCGCCATTTTCCACACCGCCAACCACGCCACCTTCAAGGCCTCCCTCTTCATGGCCGCCGGTATCATCGACCACGAGACCGGCACGCGCGACATGCGGCGGCTGAGCGGCCTCTTCAGGGCGCTGCCCTATACGGCAACGCTCGCCATGGTCGCCAGCGCCGCCATGGCCGGCGTGCCGCTGCTGAACGGCTTCATCTCAAAGGAAATGTTCTTCGCCGAAGCGATCGAGACGCACCAGCTCAACATTCTGGATACGCTGACGCCCTATCTCGCAACGCTCGCCGGCATGTTCGCGGTCACCTATTCGCTGCGCTTCATTCAAAGCGTCTTCTTCGGCCCGCCCGCCACCGATCTGCCGAAAGATCCCCACGAGCCGGCGCGCTGGATGCGCGCGCCGATCGAGCTGCTCGTGCTGATCTGCCTGATCATCGGCATCGTGCCGGCCTATACGATCGGCCCCTTCCTGCATCTGGCCGTCGTGTCTGTTCTCGGTACGCAAACGCCGGAATATTCGCTCTCCATCTGGCATGGCTTCAACATGCCGCTGGTCATGAGTCTGGTCGCGCTGGTCGGCGGCGTCGTCCTGCACCTCATCCTGAAAAATTACCTGAAGACCAGCCCGGAAGGTCCGCCGCTGATCCGCCGCCTCGAAGGGCAACGCATCTTCGAGCGCGTGCTGGTCGCCGTTTCCTGGAAATGGGCACGCGCCGTGGAAGCCTTCGCCGGCACCCGCCGTCTGCAGCCGCAGATGCGCCTTCTGTTTGGCATCGCCATCGCCGCCGTCGGCGTACCGCTGTTTCTGGCCCGCTTCAATCCGCCGGACGTGACCCTGCGTGCTGCCGATCCTGTGCTGGCGTTCGTCTGGCTGGTGGGCGGCGGCTGCGCGATCGCGGCTGCCTATCAGGCGAAGTTCCATCGCCTGGCAGCTCTGGTGCTGCTCGGCGGCGCCGGGCTTGCCACCTGCATCACCTTCGTCTGGTTTTCCGCCCCAGATCTCGCCCTCACGCAGTTTTTGGTGGAGATCGTCACCACCGTTCTGATCCTGCTCGGCCTTCGCTGGCTCCCGAAGCGCTTCAAGAGCGTCAATCCGGCCGAGGAAAACGCCCTGAACGTCAGGCTTCGCCGCCTGCGCGACCTCGTCATGGCCGTCTTCGCCGGTCTTGGCCTCGCCGTGCTCTCCTACACCGTCATGACGACGCCGCAGGGGCAGACCATCGCAGACGAATTCCTCAAGCGCGCCTATCCTGAAGGCGGCGGCACCAATGTGGTCAATGTCATCCTCGTCGACTTCCGCAGTTTCGATACGCTCGGGGAAATCGGCGTGCTGGCCATCGTCGCCCTGACCGTCTTTGCCCTTCTTCTGCGCTTCCGCCCCGCGACCGACAGCCTTGAAAAGCCGGAGCAGCAGCGGATCCAGAACGCCTTCGACAGCGACCATCCGGACCGCGACGACGGCGAAAGCGCCACCGAATACGTCTTCATCCCCTCGGTGCTGATGCGCTGGCTGTTCCCGGTCATTGGCCTCTTCGCCGCCTGGCTGTTCTTCCGTGGCCACGATATGCCCGGCGGCGGTTTTGCGGCCGGCATCGCCATGTCGATCGGCTTCATCCTGCAATACATGGCCGGCGGTACACGCTGGGTCGAGGAGCGGCTGCGCATCCACCCGCTGCGCTGGGCGGGTATCGGCCTCGTGCTGGCGACGGCGACGGGCCTTGCCTCCTGGGTCTTCGGCTATCCGTTCCTGACGACCTATTTCCAGTATCTCGACCTTCCTTATCTCGGGAAGATCCCGGCCGCCTCAGCGCTCATCTTCGACCTCGGCGTTTTCTCCCTCGTGCTCGGCGCCACCGTCCTCATCCTCATCGCGCTCGCCCACCAGTCAGTGCGCGCCCCCCGCGCCCATGCCCGTGCCCAGAAGCGTGCGGCCGCATCGGCCAACAGTGCGGAGGCTCCGGAATGGAACTGATCCTCTCGGCGGCCATCGGCGTTCTTGCGGCATCCGGCATCTGGCTCATCCTGCGCCCGCGCACCTATCAGGTGGTCATCGGCCTGTCCCTGCTCTCCTATGCGGTCAACCTCTTCATCTTCAGCATGGGACGCCTGCGCGTCGATGCACCACCGGTCATCGACAAGATCGCCAATCCGCCCGTTGCCGCCTACACCGATCCCGTGCCGCAGGCGCTTGTGCTGACGGCCATCGTCATCGGCTTTGCCATGACAGCCCTCTTTCTCGTCGTGCTGCTCGCCTCGCGCGGCTTCACCCGCACCGACCATGTCGATGGCAGGGAGTAGCGGGCCATGCCGAACCACCTGATAACCCTGCCCATCCTGCTGCCACTGATCGTTGCGGCCGCCATGATCCCGATCAGTGAACGCAGCCGCATCCTCAAGGGCCTGCTCGGCGTCTCGACCACCTTCGTCGTCTTCATCATTTCCGTCGTCCTGATGCGTCAGGCGGCAGAAGCCGACGCCGTGCCGTTGGTCTACCTGCTCGGCAACTGGTCATCCGCGTTCGGCATCGTTCTCGTCGCCGATCGACTGTCCGTGCTGATGCTGTTTCTCACCAGCATTCTGGCGCTGGCCGCGCAGGTCTATGGCATGGCGAAGTGGCACACGGCCGGGTACCACTTCCACAGCCTGTTCCTGATGCTGGTCGCCGGCCTCAACGGCGCCTATCTCACCGGCGACATTTTCAATCTCTTCGTCTTTTTCGAGATGCTGCTGGCCGCCTCCTACGGCCTGTTGCTGCACGGCTCAGGTCCGCAGCGCGTGCGCGCCGGGCTGCATTACATCGCCATCAATCTTGCGGCCTCCTCGCTCTTCCTCGTCGGCATCGCGCTCATCTACGGCGCGGCGGGAACGCTGAACATGGCCGGCATCGCGCTTGCCTTTCGCGAGGCGGAGCCAGCAAACCGGCTCTTGCTCGAGGCCGGCGCCACCGCCATCGGCATCACCTTCCTGATCAAGGCGGGCATGTGGCCGCTGTGCTTCTGGCTGCCGGGGGCCTACTCCGTCGCGACGCCGCCGGCAGCCGCCATCTTTGCCATTCTCAGCAAGGTCGGCATCTACATTCTGCTGCGCCTCAGCGTACTGGTCTTCGGCCCCGGATCCGGCGCGTCTGCCGGCTTTGGCCAGGCGCTGCTCTTTTACGGCGGCCTTGCCACCATCGCCTTCGGCATGATCGGCGTTCTCGCCTCCCAGGCCATGGGGCGTCTGGCGAGCTATTGCGTGCTGGTTTCCTCCGGCACCTTGCTGGCCGCCATCGGCCTCGGCAAGCCGGAGGTGATCGGCGGCGCGCTCTTCTACCTCGTCAGTTCCACCCTGACGCTGGCCGCCCTCTTCCTGCTGATCGAGCTTGTCGAACGCGGCCGCGATGCGGGCGCCGACGTTCTGGCGGTGACGATGGAGGCCTACGGCGATGCAGAAGACGAAGAAGTGGAGCAGGAAGTCGGGGTTGCCATTCCCGCCACGATCGCGGTGCTCGGCTTCTGCTTCTCGGCCTGCGGCATCCTGATTGCCGGCCTGCCGCCGCTGTCCGGTTTCCTGGCCAAATTCGCGATGCTCAGCGGCGTCATCGGTGGCAATCCCGGCGCCGTGACGGCCGCGCAGTGGAGCTTTGTCGCCCTTCTCATCGTCTCCGGTCTTGCCGCCATGATCGCCATGAGCCGCGCCGGCATCCGCACCTTCTGGGCCTCGCTGGAAGGCACCGTGCCGCGCGTCATGGTCGTCGAGATCCTGCCCGTCATCATGCTGCTCGGCATTTGCGTGCTCTTCAGCATCCGGGCGGCCTCCGCCATCGCCTACATGGATGATACGGCAGACGCGCTGATGGAGCCGGCCCGCTACATCGAGGCCGTGCGTGGCGCGGTCACCGTGCCGCCGGCCGAACAGGTCATTGGCGCCAAACCCGTTGCGGAAGGAGGCTGAGGCCATGCGCTACTGGTTTCCCTTCCCGCTGCTGACACTTGGCCTGCTGGTCATGTGGATCGTCATGACGCGCTCGGCATCGACGGCCAATCTGCTCCTCGGCATCCTCCTGTCGGTCCCCGCCGCCTGGGCCATGGTCAATCTGGAACCCCTGAAGTCACGCGTGCGTGGCCCTGGCGCCATGGTGCGCCTTGCCGGCAATGTCGTCACGGACCTGACGCTCTCCAACATGAAGGTCGCCCGCAGCATCCTCAGAAGTCTCCGCCGCCCGCCGCGCTCGGGCTTTGCTACGGTGCATCTGACGCTGAAGGACGAGAACGGTCTCGCCCTCCTGGCCTGCATCCTGACGGCGACGCCCGGGACCGCCTGGCTTTCCTTCGACCGGCGCAGTGGCACGCTTCTGTTGCATATTCTCGACCTCGACGATTCCGAGGACTGGCCGACGATCATCCGGGATCGCTATGAAAAACCGCTTTTGGAGATTTTCCGATGACGGCGCTTTTCCTTGTCTGGTCCATCCAGTTCGCGCAGATCCTGCTCGGCGCCGCCATGCTGCTGATCCTTTACCGGATCATCAAGGGCCCCCGCGCACAGGACCGCATCCTCGGCCTCGACGTGCTCTACGTGAACGCCATGCTGATGCTTATCACCTTCGGCATTCGCACCGGCGACAGCATCTACTTCGAAATCTCGCTGGCGGTCGCGCTGCTCGGCTTCGTCTCCACCATCGCGCTCGCCAAATTCCTCATGCGCGGCGAGGTGATCGAATGACCGGGATTGCCGACCTGCCCGTCTGGGCCGCCATCATCGTCTGCCTGCTCGTTCTGGCCGGTAGCCTCTTTTCGCTGATCGGTGCCATCGGCATGGTGCGCCTGCCGGAATTCTACCAGCGGCTCCACGCGCCGGGCCTTGCCACCAGCGGCGCTGTCATTCTCGTCTGCCTCGGCTCGGGTCTCTGCTTTGCGCTGCTGGAAGGCCGCTGGATCGTGCATGAGGTGCTGATCATCATCTTCACGGTGCTGACGACACCGATCACGCTCATGCTGCTCGGCAAGGCCTCGCTCTACCGCGACCGCACCGAGGGCAACGATGTGCCGGCCAAGACCGTGCCCGGCCCTTCCATCGCCGATGCAGCCGCCAACCGCCTGCCGGAACTGCCGACGGAGTAGCCCCGCCTACTCGTCCAGCCCGGCATTTCCATCGCGGCCACGGAAGCGGCGCTGGTACGCAGCGTCATAAAGCGCACTTTCGCGAAACCCTTCGGCGGCCAGCGTGCGCCCCACGAAGACGAGGGCTGTGCGCTCGATCGGCTCTTCAGAGACTTTCGCCTCGATATCGCCGAGCGTGCCGCGCACCACCCGCTCATCCGGCCAGGAGGCCTTGACGACGATGGCGACGGGGCAATCGGTCCCATAGAGCGGCGAAAGCTCCGCAACGATCCGCGGCAGGGCGTGAATGGCGAGGTGAATGGCGAGCGTCGCGCCCGTCGCACCGAAGCCGGCGAGCGTTTCGCCGGCCGGCATGGGCGAGGCCCGGCCGGAAACCCGCGTCAGGACGAGGCTCTGTGCCACGGCGGGAAGGGTCAACTCCCGCCCGAGCGTTGCCGCCGCCGCCGCAAAGGACGGAACGCCCGGCGTCAGCGTGTAGGGGATGCCGTGCTTTTCCAGCCGGCGGATCTGCTCGGCCACGGCGCTCCAGACGGACAGATCCCCCGAATGCAGCCGCGCCACATCCTCGCCCGCCTGATGCGCCCGCACATATTCCGCCTCGATCTCGTCCAGCGACATCGGCGCCGTATCGACGATGCGCGCATCCGCCCGGCACCAGGTGAGAAGCTCCGGCGAGACGATCGAACCGGCGTAGAGGCACACCGGCGCCCGCGCGATAATATCGCGTCCGCGAACCGTAATCAGATCCGCCGCGCCCGGCCCGGCTCCGATGAAATGCACGGTCATGATGATGGTCCTTTCAATGCAGGAATGTTTGCGCGTGGTTGGCCAGTCGCAGGTGTCGGAGGGCTGGGCACCCCCTCGCCCTGCCCTCTCCCCGTTGGGGAGAAGAGATCCCTGCCACAAACCGAGCGGTGAATGAGAAGAAGAAGCGCGCGACGCGTCCCTTCTCCCCTCGGGGAGAAGGTGCCCGAAGGGCGGATGAGCGGCCTGCGCCCAAACCGTCAAGGCGCGCCGTCACGACGGCTTCACCCAGCGCCACTGCGTGACCGGCATGGCCGGACGCCAGCCCGTCATGCCGCCGACCGGGCTGGCCCGGGCAATGTCGATGCGGATCAGGTTGCCGCCGAGGCGCTGGTGAGCGGCAAGCAGCAACGCCTCCATCTCCAGTGTCACGCCATTGGCGACGAGACGCCCGCCCGGCTTCAGCGCGGCGACGGCGGCGTCGAACACGCCCGCCTCGCTGCCGCCGCCACCGATGAAGATCGCGTCCGGTGTCGGCAGGCCAGTCAGCGCCGCAGGCGCAACACCCTCCACCAGAACCAGTCCCGGCACGCCGAAAGCCACCGCATTGCGCCGGATGCGCTGCGATCGTTCCCCATGCTGCTCGATGGCAATCGCCCGGTTGGCGACGTCGGCCAGCATCCACTCGATACCGATCGAGCCGGAACCCGCACCGATATCCCAGAGCAATTCGCCCCGGCGCGGCTGCAGCGCAGACAGCGTGATGGCGCGGACCTCGGACTTGGTGATCTGCCCGTCATGCTCAAAGAGACCGTCGTCGAGCCCCGCCGCACGCGGCAGGACCCGCGCCTCGGCATCCGCGACGACCTCGATGGCGCAGAGGTTCAGCGCATTGACGTTCGTCAGCGCGAAGCTGCCGGCCGGCCCGTGCGTCACCCGCTCCTCGCTGCCGCCGAGCGCCTCCAGAACCGTCAGCATCGAACGACCAAATCCCGTCGCCGTCAGCAGTGCGGCGAGCGCCGCGGGCCCGTCGCCATCCGAGGTCAGCGCCAGAAGGCGGGCGCCGGGTTGCAGATGCGGGCGGATGAGATCGAGCGGCCGGCCATGCAAAGAGACGGTCGTGACATCCTGCAACGCCCAGCCGAGCCGGGCCGCCGCAAGGCTGAAGCTGGAGGGCGCCGGCATCACCCGCATTTCCGCAATCGCAATGCGCCGCGACAGCGTCACGCCGACGCCGAAGAAGAAGGGATCGCCCGAAGCCAGCACCACGGTCGGCGTACCGCGTCCGTCCACCACCGCCTGCACGGCGGCATCGAAGGGAACCGGCCAGCGCACCGGCTTGCCGGCAATCAGCGGCGCCGCGAGGTCCAGATGCCGCTCGCCGCCAAAGACCGTCGCGGCCGCCGCGATCGCCCGCTTGGCCTCGTCGCCAAGACCCGCTAGACCATCCTCGCCGATGCCGACCACGGTCAGCCAGGGGCGCACGGCAAGGCACGAGGGATCAAGGGTAGACATGGGCGCGCACCGCATTCTCATTCTGGGCGGCACGACCGAAGCCCGCCGGCTGGCGGAACGCCTTGCCGGCCTGCCCGATATCGAAGCCACCATTTCGCTGGCGGGCCGCACGGCCGAGCCGCGTCCCCTGCCGCTTCCGACCCGCATCGGCGGTTTCGGCGGCGCCGAAGGCCTCGCCCGATACCTGAAGGACGAGGCGATCGACCTTCTGATCGACGCCACGCACCCTTTCGCAGCCCGAATGTCCATCAACGCGGCCGAGGCGTCGGTCGGCACGGGTACGCCCGTCTTCGCGCTGCGCCGCACCGCCTGGCAGCCCGTCGCGGGCGATCGCTGGACGTCCGTCACGGAGATCGACGCGGCCGTCCGGGCGCTTGGCGAAACGCCCCGCCGCGTCTTCCTCGCCATCGGCCGGCAGGAAGCCCATCGCTTCGCCGCCGCCCCGCAGCACCATTATCTGATCCGCAGCGTCGATCCCGTCGATCCGCCGCTGTCCGTGCCGAGCGCGAACTACATTCTCTCCGCAGGCCCCTTCACGCTGGAAGCCGAGACCGCGCTCTTCGCCGGCCACGCCATCGACGTCATCGTCACCAAGAACAGCGGCGGCGAGGCGACGGCCGCCAAGCTCGCAGCCGCCCGTGTGCTTGGGATCGACGTGATCATGGTCGAGCGCCGCCTGCCGCCGCAGGTGCCGACGGTCGAAACCGTGGAGGCTGCGCTCGCCGCCATCGCTCATCGCTTCGGCGTCCCGGATGTGGGATCGATAAAGCGCGGCGTATAGACGAGATCCGGCAGGTCCGGACGCGCGATGATCCGCGTTTCCGGCGACCCAATGATGACGCAGGTCGCCATGTCCGCCAGCGCCGCATCGGCTTCCACAAGCGGCTTCACCACGATGCGCTCGTCCGGCCGACCGGCCGCGCGTCCGAAGATGACAGGCACGGATGCCGGCAGAAGGCCCCGCAGGAGCGTAAAGGCCTCACCGAGTTGCCAGGGCCGGGCCTTGGAGATGGGATTGTAGAGCGCGATTACCATGCCAGCCTCGGCCATCAGCCGCAAGCGATGGGTAATCACCTCCCAGGGCTTCAGATTGTCCGAAAGCGAGATGGCGCAGAAGTCATGCCCGAGCGGGGCGCCGATGCGCGCGGCCACGGCCAGCATCGCGGTGACGCCGGGCGTCACGATGAATTCGATCTCGCGCCATTCGGCCGGCCCCGCATCGATCGCCTCGCACATGGCAGCCGCCATGGCAAAGACGCCGGGATCGCCGCCGGAGACGACGCAGACATCGACGCCCGCTGCTGCCCGGGTCAGCGCATGGCGGGCGCGATCAAGCTCTTCGCGGTTGTCGGAGGCGACGCGCACCTGGTCGGGCCGAAGCGTCAGCCGATCGAGATAGGGTCCGTAGCCGAAGAATTCCGTCGCTGCCGAAACGGCAGCCAGCGCCTCGGGCGTCATCTGCTCCGGGCTGCCCGGCCCGGTGCCGACGACGTAGAGGCGCCCGCGCTGTGCCCCCGCCGTCATGGCCGTGCCTTCCAGCCGGGCACCAGCACCAGCGAGAAATAGGGCGCCTCGTCCGTTTCCTTCTCGGCGAGCGAGATCATCGCCTGGTTGGCCATGGTGCCGCGCTCGACGTAGATGGCATTGTCCAGCTTGCCGGCGGCCTGCAGCGCCCGGCGGATCTTTGGCAGGTTGCGGCCCACCTTCATGATCACGGCGCCTTCCGTATCCGACAGGCGGCGCGTCAGCTCGAACTCGGGCATGGTTCCGGGCAGCACGGACAGGACATCATCGCCCTGCACCAGAGGCATGCCCGCGGCCGACCAGCAGCCGGACATGGCCGTGATGCCGGGAATGACCTCGGTCGTATAGCGATGCGCGAGGCGCACATGCAGATGCATGTAGGAGCCATAAAACAGCGGATCACCTTCCGAGAGGATGGCGACCGTGCGGCCGGCCTCGAGATGGGCGGCAACGGCCGCGGCCGACGCGTCGTAAAAGCCGGTGATCTGGCTCTTGTAACCGTCCTCTTCCTTGTCGATCTCGGTCGTCACGGGATAGTAGAGCGGCAGTTCTTCCGTGTGCTTGCGCGCGAGGCGGTCGATGATGCCGCGGCCGTTGCCGCGCCGTCCCGCCTTGGCGAAATAGGCGAGAACGTCGCAATCCTCGATGATCCGCACGGCCTTGACGGTCAGAAGATCCGGATCACCGGGTCCGGTGCCGACGCCATAGAGCAGGCCCTTCATCTCGGCCGCGCTCACAGGCCCGGCCTCGCGAGCGAATTCAGCGCCGCCGCCGTCATCGCCGAGCCGCCAAGGCGTCCGCGCACGATGGCGAAGGGCACGCCGTAGGACTGCTCGGCCAGCGCATCCTTGCTTTCGGCCGCACCGACGAAACCGACCGGCATGCCGAGGATCGCCGCCGGCTTCGGTGCGCCATCGCGAAGTTTTTCGAGCAGGTAGAAGAGCGCGGTCGGCGCATTGCCGATCGCCACGACTGCACCCGCCATCCTGTCCATCCACAGATCGATGGCCGCGGCCGAGCGCGTATTGCCGATCGCCTTGGCGATCTCGGCCGTGCGCGGGTCGCGCAGCGTGCAGATCACCTCGTTCTTGGCCGGCAGCCGTGCATGCGTCACGCCATGCGCCACCATGTTGGCGTCGCACAGGATCGGCGCCCCGGCCTTGAGCGCACCGCGGGCCGCAGCGACGAAGTCGGGCGAGAAGACAAAATGCTGCGCAGCCTCGACAAGGCCGCAGGCATGCACCATGCGCACCGCAAGGTCGGCTTCCGCTTCGGAAAAGCGTGTCAGATCCGCTTCGGCCCGGATGATGGCGAAGGAGCGCTCATAAATCGCATCGCCCTCGCGGATGTAATCGTAGTCTGGCATTCCTGATCCTGGCCGCTCATCCAGGCCGTCTCACGGGCCTGAGGCCGGGTTTACCGGCTCATTTTCCTTGGCCGCTCGGTCCGTTTGAGGCCGAGGCCTCGCGGAATGCCGATGCGACCGTCTCCTCCCCGAGCCGCTGGAGACAGGCACGGGCCGTTTCGCCGGGATGCCTTTGCTCCTCCACCAACCTGCCGAGGCGGTCGATAGCCGGGCCTATCCCATCCTCCCCCCTATAGGCAAGAGGCAGGCGTGATGCCGTCCCATTGACGACCAATCCATATCCTGATGGCGCACCCACGAGAGCGAGGTCTGCCGCCGCCGGCCGCGCGCAGCCCTTGGGGCAGCCGGACAGATGCATCGCCACCGAACCATCGAAAAGCGACGGCGCACCGGCGATCAGCCGCGCGGCCAGCGCCTGCGTTGCGATGGTGGCCGATGCGCAGGCGCCGACACCAACGCAGGCATCGATGTGATTGCGCGGATCGTCGGCCGCAAGGCGCAGGCCCGCCTCCTTGGCAAGCTGCAAGGCCGCGTCGATCGAAGCCGGAGCAAGGCCGAGCACGAGAAAGCCATGGTCCCGCGCCAGCCGGATTTCCGTGGCACCGAGATCGGCCAGCCTGCCGGCGAGATGGGCAAGCGTCGGGGCTTCCGCCTGTCCATAGGCAAGGCCAAGGCCCAGCACTGTCCCGGCAGAGCCCATATCGTGCAGTCCGGGAATGGCGACCGAAGCCGGCCGCACGAGCGGATCGCTGTTCTCCACGAAACGATCGAAAGCGACCATCTGCGCCATCAGGTCCCGCCCGCGCGCCCGGGGCCCGCTTGCGTGCAGGGCCGCAAGGCAGGCGGTAAGGGCAGGCACGACACCCCCCGTCCCCACATGACCGATCAGCCGCGCCCGCGCCGCTTCCCCGCCAGCGGAAATCCGCCAGAGACCGGCCTTGACGGCATCGGCCCTCAGATCCGCCGCGCTGGCCGACAGATCGAGCTGCCCGCCGCCGTCGAGAACGACCGAAAGCTTTGGCGCCAGCTGAAAACCGGAGGCCGCCACGACAGCCCGCAGGTCAGCGGCGAGCGGCGCCGGATCGGCGATTTCGTAGGGATCGATGCCCGCCAGCGGCGGAACCTCGATGGCAAGGCCGGTAGCGAGCGGCAGCGGAACATCGGCAATCATGCGCGACAGTCGTTCAGCGCTCTCACTCGTCAGGCCGCGCACCTGCAGATTGCCGCGCGCAGTGATATCGACGATGCCGTTGCCTGTCGTCGCTGCCGCCCGCATCAGGGCGGTGAAGGTGTCAGGCGACAAGCCGGGTTCAAGCGGCCGCAGCCGCGCCAGGAGGCCATCCCCCGTCTGCATCGGCGCCGAGAGCGTCGGACAGGCGCCGCGCGCCAGCGAGGCGGAGGCGCGCTCGGCTGAGGACGGCGAAGCGCCATTGTGTGTGTCGGCAAGTAGCCTATCGACGAGAGTCATGGCGGCACCCTATCCTATCCCGGTGAATGACAGAAGCATGGCCGTGCTCACCGCATCTTGCCGCTCCTGTCCTTGCGCAGGATCAATCGGCTGCGGGTCGCTGACGGCCACTCACGCCAGATCGTCGAAATCCTCGCCCTTCTGCAGCAGGTAGATGTCCATGATCCAGCCGTGGCGTTGCCGGGCCGCCTGCCGGGTCGCGAGGATCTCGTCCTTCACCTCTGACAGCCGACCGGCAATGACGATCTCGTCCGCCGTGCCGAGATAGGCGCCCCAATAGATGCGCGCATCGGGATCGTCGATCGCCATGAAGGCCTGCTCGCCGTCCAGCATCACCACGGCGCTTTCCGACCGTTGCGGAAACGTCTCCTTCAGCCGCCGGCCCGTGGTGATCTCGACGGGCTTGCCGACCAGGTTGAGCGGAATGCCATGGGCCGCGCACAGCGTTTGCACGCTGGTGATGCCGGGAATGACGCGCATGTGGAAAGCGACATTCCCGCGCGCCACCACGCGGTTCAGAATGCGGATCGTGGAATCGTAGAGCATCGGATCGCCCCAGACGAGCAAACCGCCAGTACCGCCCTGCGGGATCTCCCGCGCGAACAGGTCCTCATAGGTCGCCGCAATCGCCGCATGCCAGTCATCGACGCCGGCGACATAGGCACGCCCCTCGGCCTGCCGCTTGGGCAGCGAGAATTCCACCTGCCGGCTGTCGGCACGCGTCACATGCTGGCGGCAGATCTCGCGGCGAACCTCGGCGAGCCCCGCCTTCTCCTCGCCCTTCAGCGGAATGAACAGCACGTCGGCCGCATTCAGCGCCTTGACCGCCTCAATCGTCAGGTGATCGGGATTGCCGGTGCCGATGCCGATCACGAGAATGGTTTTCATGCGCCCCCTGCCATACTGTCTGCCTGCCCTGTCCTGCATCTGTCCAGACGGTGATGGCGGATCGGCCGCCGGCGCGCAAGCCCGCCAGCGACGCGGCCCGTCGCGCGCCTCAGACGGTCGGGTCGGCCGGCAGGCTCCAGTCGATCGGCGCATCGCCCTTGGAGACCAGAAACTCATTGGTCCTGGAAAAGGGTCGCGAACCGAGAAAGCCGGAATGGGCCGAGAGCGGCGAGGGATGCGCGGACTTCAGCACCAGATGCCGTGTCCCGTCGACGAAGGCCGCCTTCTTCTGCGCATAGGAGCCCCAAAGAATGAAGACGACGGGATAGGGCAGATTGTTGACGGCGCGGATCACGGCATCGGTGAATTTTTCCCAGCCGCG
This sequence comes from Rhizobium sp. RU20A, assembly GCF_900155885.1. Taxonomy (GTDB): domain Bacteria; phylum Pseudomonadota; class Alphaproteobacteria; order Rhizobiales; family Rhizobiaceae; genus RU20A. The sequence continues at coordinate 143,558 of NZ_FTMB01000005.1, read as the reverse complement.
CCCCTGATGCGAGGCGGCAAGCCCGCGCTCCACGGTCAGCACGCTGTTGAGCAGGAGCACGCCCTGCCGCGCCCAGTGCTCCAGAAAGCCGTGGCGAGGCGGCTCGATGCCGAGATCGCTCTTCAGTTCCTTGTAGATGTTGACGAGCGAGGGCGGCGGGCGCACGCCGGGGCGAACGCTGAAGCACAGACCATGGGCCTGCCCCTCGCCGTGATAGGGATCCTGTCCGAGAATGACGACACGCACCTTGTCGAAGGGCGTCAGATCAAGGGCGCGGAAATATTCGGATCCCTTCGGGAAAATCGTCTTCCCGGCCGCCTTCTCCGCCGTCAGGAAATCCTTCAGCCCGGCCATGTAGGGGCTTTCGAATTCCGGCGCCAGCACCGCTTTCCAGCTATCGTTGAGCTTCACCATCTGCTGATCGGCCATCATCGCCTCCCTGCCTGTCTGTCGCTGTTTTCCGGCACCGGTGCATACCGGCTTTGGCCAAATGAGGAAACAACTGCGCCGCCGAAACGTTTCGTGCCTTTCATTATATTCCACAAAACATAACGCTGGCCCTTCGCTGAGGGATCGATATATTCGGCGTGATACATCGATCCCGGAGCCCGCCATGCCCCCTTTCCGTCCTGCCCGTCGCATGCTTCTTGCACTCCTTCTTGCCCTGCCCCTCGGCTTCGCCACGCTCCCCGCTCTGCATCAGGCGCGCGCCGCCGATGATGTCACCGTCTTCGCCGCCGCCAGCCTCAAGGGCGCGCTGGACGAGGTCGATGCGGCCTGGAAGGAAAAGGGCGGCGGGACGGCAACCGTCTCCTATGCGGCAAGCTCGGCGCTCGCCAAGCAGATCGAGGCAGGCGCGCCCGCCGACGTCTTCCTTTCCGCCGACCTTGCCTGGATGGATTACCTTGCCGAACGTAAGCTGATCCGCGACGCCACGCGCAGCGATCTTCTCGGCAATCGTCTCGTGCTGATCGCGCCGAAGGACAAGGCAACATCGGTGACCATCGAAAAGGGCTTCGACCTTGCCGCCCTTCTCGGCGACGGCAGGCTGGCCATGGGCGCGGTGGACAGTGTGCCCGCCGGCAAATACGGCAAGGCGGCGCTGACGGCGCTCGGCATCTGGCCTGCAGTGCAAGGCAAGGTCGCCGGCGCGGAAAACGTGCGCGCCGCCCTCCTCCTCGTCTCGCGCGGCGAAGCTCCCTTCGGCATCGTCTACGAGACCGACGCCAAAGCCGACGCCGGCGTCGCCATCATCGGCACCTTCCCGCAAGACAGCCACCCGAAGATCGTCTACCCCGCCGCCGCGCTCGCAGCCGGCAAGGAGGCACCATCGGCGGCCTACCTTGCCTTCCTCAAAACGCCGGAAGCGGCTGCCATTTTCGAGAGGTACGGGTTCACGATGCTGGGGAAGTGAGGGGCACTGACCCAGAACGAAAACAGCGCGGATGTTTCCACCCGCGCCGTCCAAAGTCCAGTCACGAACCGCCGCGCCGATCAGCCGGCGGCGTAGATCTTCGCCATTTCGTTAAGGCGCTTGGCGCGGATCTTCGAGGCGTTGCCGGCGGTGCGGAAGGCGATGAAGCGCTCCTTGCAGACTTCCGTCATCAGCGCGACAGCCGGCTTCAGATAGTTGCGCGGGTCGAAATTGTCGGGCTTTTCCTTGAAGTTCTTGCGGATCGTGCCGGTCATGGCCAGACGCAGGTCCGTGTCGATGTTGACCTTGCGCACGCCGAGCGGGATCGCTTTCTGGATTTCCGAGACCGGAACGCCCCAGGTCTGCTTCATCTCGCCGCCATAGGTGGTGAAGAGGTCCTGCAGGTCCTGCGGCACCGAGGAGGAACCGTGCATGACGAGGTGCGTGTTCGGCAGCTTGGCATTGATCTTGGCGATCGTGTCGATCGACAGAATGTCGCCATCGGGGGCGCGGGTGAACTTGTAGGCGCCGTGGCTGGTGCCGATGGCGACGGCCAGCGCATCGACGCCGGTCTTCGTCACGAAGTCGAGCGCCTGGTCCGGATCGGTCAGCAGTTCCTCGCGCGAGAGCTTGCCTTCAAAGCCGTGGCCGTCTTCCTTGTCGCCGGCGCCCGTTTCCAGATTGCCGAGACATCCGAGTTCACCTTCGACGGAAACGCCGGCCGCATGGGCGATCTTTACCACTTCGGCGGTGACGTCGACGTTATAGTCATAGGTGGCGACCGTCTTGCCGTCGGCCAGCAGCGAGCCGTCCATCATGACCGAGGTGAAGCCGTTGGTGATGGCCGAAATGCAGGTCGAGGGCTGGTCGCCATGGTCGAGATGCAGGCAGACCGGGATATGCGGATATTCTTCGGCCGCGCCGAGGATCAGGTGGCGCAGGAAGCCGTCGCCGGCATAGGCGCGGGCGCCGCGGCTGGCCTGCAGGATCACGGGCGAATCCGTCGCATCGGCGGCGCGCATGACAGACTGAACATATTCGAGATTGTTCACGTTAAACGCAGGCAGCGCATAGTTGTGCTCGGCCGCATGGTCCAAAAGCTGCCGCATGGTGATCAAGGCCATTCCGTCGTCTCCCTGTTAAAATGCGGCGCTCGGCGCGCCGCGAAAATCGCTGCTGACGGCGCGTTCAAGCCGCGCCGTGGCCCCTCTCAGGTCCGCAATGCGGCCACCATAGACACAGAAAAGCGTTTGACAACGGTCATTCAACCGAAAAGATCGGTTCCGCTTTTTTTAATCGATACAAATGCTTGCAAGAAATTTCATCGACCTCGCCCTAGCGCTTTTCACCCATGCGTTGCAGACGAAATTAAACCTTTGATTGCTGAATTTTGCTGCAGCGCACGCTGGAATTTTTCAATTGGAGAGAACTATTCGCTCGGCTCCGGTCCAATGATATGGACCTTTCATGACAGGCGCCTCTTCGGGTCGCCGGGAAGGACGAGACGGGCATGGACGGCTGGATGCTGAGCGGGGCAGAGACAACGGCGATCCTGCTGACGATCCGGATCGCGACCGTGGCCACCCTCGTCAGCCTGCCGTTCGCCATTCTCGTGGCGCTGGCCCTGGCGCGCGGCCGCTTTCCGGGCAGGAGCCTCCTGAATGGGCTCGTCCACCTGCCGCTCATCCTGCCGCCCGTCGTCACCGGTTTCCTGCTGCTCATCACCTTCGGCCGCAAGGGCCCTGTCGGCGCCTTCCTCGAAGCCCATCTCGGCCTCGTCTTCTCCTTCCGCTGGACGGGCGCGGCGCTCGCCGCCGCCATCATGGGCTTTCCGCTGATGGTGCGCAGCATCCGCCTGTCGATCGAGATGGTGGACCGCAGGCTCGAACAGGCCGCCGCAACCCTTGGGGCCGGGCGGGTGCAGGTCTTCGCCACGGTCACCCTGCCGCTCATCCTGCCCGGCGTCATCGCCGGCGCCATCCTCGGCTTTGCCAAGGCCATGGGCGAGTTCGGCGCCACCATCACCTTCGTCTCAGCCATCCCCGGCGAGACGCAGACGCTGTCGGCGGCCATCTATGCCTTCACGCAGGTGCCGGGGGGCGATGCCAATGCGCTGCGGCTGACGTTGATATCGGTCGCCATCTCCATGGCGGCGCTGGTCGCCTCGGAAATGCTGGCAGGCCGCGTCGCCCGCAGGAGCGCAGCCGCATGACGCTTTCCATTGCCATCCGCCACCGCCTGGGCACGCTGACACTCGATGCCGGCTTTACCGTACCGCCGGGCGTCACCGCCCTCTTCGGCCGTTCGGGCTCGGGCAAGACCTCGCTGATCAATGCCGTCGCCGGCCTGCTGGCGCCGGATGCGGGGCGCGTGTCGATCGACGATACCGTGCTTCTGGATACGGAACGGCGCCTCAGCACGCCCATCCACCGCCGCCGCTTCGGCTATGTCTTTCAGGAACCGCGCCTCTTCCCGCACATGACGGTGCGGCAGAACCTTGCCTATGGCCAGCGCTTCCTGCCGCGCGGCATCGTGCCGGATGCACCCGGCCCCGTGGTCGATCTTCTCGGCATCACCCATCTCCTCGACCGGCGTCCGGCGACGCTCTCCGGCGGCGAGCGCCAGCGCGTCGCCATCGGCCGCGCCCTTCTGTCGGCGCCGCGCGCGCTTTTGATGGATGAGCCGCTCTCGGCGCTGGACGAGGAACGCAAGGCCGACATCCTGCCCTATCTGGAACGCCTCTGCCGGCAGACGCGCATTCCCATCCTCTACGTCAGCCATGCCCTGCAGGAGATTGCACTGCTCGCCGACCGCGTCGTGGTGCTGGAGGCGGGCCACATGGTCGCCGAAGGCCCCGCTTCCACTATTCTTTCCACCGCAACGCTCGCCGACCGCCTCGGCCGCAACGAGGCCGGCGTCCGCATCGAGGCCCGCTTTGCGGGGGAAGCGGACGGGCTGGCAACGGTACGGACCGACAGCGGGCTGACGCTGCGCATCCCCGGCCTCAGTGCCCCGCCCGATGGATCCGTCCGGCTTTTCGTGCCCGCCCGCGACGTGATGATCGCACTCGACCATCCCCACGGCCTCAGCGCCCTCAACATCCTGCCGGCCACGCTCGTCAAGATCACGCCGGCCGAGGACGGAACGGTGGACCTGACGCTCGACTGCGCCGGCACGCAGCTGCTCTCGCGGATCACCACGCATTCCGCCCGCAGCCTCGGCCTCGCACCGGGGCGCCCCGTTCATGCCGTGATCAAGAGCGTGGCGCTGACGCGTTAGTCGTCAGTGGATCGCGCCGTCTCAAGCCAGTCGAGATCGGCCCGCATCGCCGCCGCGGCATCCGCCTCCATCTGGCGGAACCGCCGGATCAGTTCCTCGCCGAACGGGGTCAGCGCCGCGCCGCCGCCCTCGCGCCCGCCCCGCTGGCTGGTGACGGAAGGTTCGCGGAACATGCGGTTGAGATCGCTTATGAGAAGCCAGGCGCGGCGGTAGGACATGTCCATGGCACGGCCGGCCGCAGAGATGGAGCCGGTGTCGCGGATATGTTCGAGCAATTCGATCTTGCCGCGACCGAGCCGGTCGCCGGGCGGAAAATCGATGCGGAGCACGGGCTTGAGCGGGGCGGGTTTCGTCATGGCCGCACCTTAAGCGTAGACATGGATGGGCGGAAGGCCTCAGGCCGGCCCGACCGCCTCCACGCCGAATTCCCGGGCCATGCCGATCAGCTCATCCCACAGGCTTTCCGCAAAGCCGCGCAGCACCATGAGTTCAAAGCTCTGCTCACCCGTGCGGGTGATCTGCACCGAGATATGCCCAACCAGCGTCGTCGCGCTCCGGCCGACCGGAAAGGCGGAAGGCGCCAGATCGACCGCCGTGCCCTTGGCCAGCACGCGCTCGACCGCGGCGCCGGACAGCGCCATGCGCACGCGCCCATGGCTGGTATCAACGACATCCGCCACGCCCGCAAGCCGGCCGGCAATTTCCGCCTTCTGCGACGCCGTCAGCCTCTCGTCCCCGACGACGAACCACTGGCCGGGCGCGTAGGCGCGCAGCGTGCCCCCACCCGCAGCGGTGATGGCGCCTGCATGAGGGACAGCGCCGGGCGCGGCCAAAAGATGCAGAACATGGCCTTCCGGCAGGGCCGTCAGCGTCAGCGAGCGGCTGGAATCGAAGGCGGCTCCGAAGCGACCGGTGGCAACGCCGGCCAGCGCGGCGCGGTGGGAAAGCACGATCTCAGCCATGGAGCCTCGCATTGTCTGGGTCGATGAAGACGGGGCTGGTCAGGACACCCATGGTGAATTCACCGCGCAGGGAATTCCAGATCTGCACCCGCTCGCCGAGCCGCTCGGGCCCGCGCTTGACGAGCGCAAGGCCGATGGTGTGGCCGAGGGAAGGCGAATAGCAGGAGGAGGAGACGTAGCCCTGATCGTTCTCCAGCGTCGCCTCCGCCCCTTCCGCGAGGATGTGGCTGCCGGTGCGGAAGCCGTCCTTGGGATCGACCGGCTTGACGCCCACGAGGCGCGGCCGGTCGAGATCGGTCAGCCCCTCGCGCGCGAGCATGGCCCTGCCGATGAAATCCGCCTTGGTGGCCGAGACCATGCGGCCGAAGCCGAGATCGGCGGGCACCACCGTGCCGTTGATCTCGTTATGCGTCACATGCCCCTTCTCGATGCGCATCACGGCCAGCGCTTCGACGCCATAGGCGCAGATGCCATGCACCCGCCCCGCCTCCATGATCGCATCCGCCACCGCCTCGCCATAGCCGGCGGGCACGGCGAGTTCATAGGCAAGCTCGCCCGAAAACGAGATACGGAACAGCCGCGCCTCGATCGCCCCGCCGCCGAGCGTCACGGTCTTCGCGCCGAGGAAGGGCATGGCCGCATCCGAAAGATCGGCATCGACGATCGCGGAGAGGATCTCCCGCGACTTCGGCCCGGCAATCGCCATCTGCGCCCATTCATCGGTGACGGAGGCGAAGCGCACGTCGAGCTCGGGCCAGAGCGCCTGCGCGCAGAACTCCAGATGCGCCATGACGCCGGCCGCATAGGCCGTGGTGGTCGTCATGAAGTAGCGGTTTTCCTCCAGCCGGCTCGTGGTGCCGTCGTCGTAGATGAACCCGTCCTCGCGCAACATCAGCCCGTAGCGCGCCTTGCCGACGGGGAGCTTGGCGAAACCGTTGCAATAGACGCGGTCGAGGAAAGTGGCGGCATCCCTGCCGGTAATCTCGATCTTGCCGAGGGTGGAGACGTCGCAGAGCCCGGCGGCGCTGCGCGTCGTCGTCACCTCGCGGTCGACGCTCTCGCGCCATGTCGTCTCGCCGGCCCGCGGGAACCAGGCGGAGCGATACCAGAGCCCCGTCTCGACAAAGGTCGCGCCGTTCCTTTTTGCCCAGCCATGCAGCGGCGACTGGCGTACCGGCTGGAAATGCTTGCCACGCGACGTGCCGGCGAGCGCACCGAAAGAGACGGGCGTATAGAAGGGCCGGAACGTCGTCGTACCGACCTCGGCCGGCGAAACGCCGCGCGCTTCCGCCAGAATGCCGATCGCATTCACATTCCCAAGCTTGCCTTGGTCGGTCGCCATGCCGTTTGTGGTGTAGCGCTTGGCAAGCTCGACGTGACCGTAGCCCTCGCGCACGGCGAGCCCCAGATCCTTTGTATGCACATCGTTCTGGTAATCGACGAAAGCCTTGCCTTTGGTGCCCGGAACCGACCAGAGCGGCTTTGCCGCCCCGCCCTCCTCCGGCGCCGAGGCAAAAGCCGGCGTCCCAGCAAAACCGATCGCAGCAAGCACCGACGCCGCCTTCGCGGCCCCGTCGGCCATGACGGCACCGAGACCACGCAGCGCCGCCGCACCGCCGGCGACCGTCAAACCGTCGAGGCCGGACGGCGCAAGGAACGCGGCCTTTTCCTCCGACCAGACGGGCTTGGCGCCGCGATGGCAGGAAAGATGGATGACAGGACTGAATCCCCCGGCCATGGCGAGCGCATCGGCCGCGATCTTGCGCAGCGTGCCATTCACTCGCACCGAGATCGCCTCCACCGCCTTGCCGCCATGGGCGTCCGTGACGACCGCACCCCGCAGCACCTCGGCTCGCCCCGTCCAATCGCGGCCGCCATCGGCACGCGGATCGACAATCGCCGCGACCGCCATGCCAGCCGCTTCGAGATCGGCCGCAAGCGCATAGGCGCTGTCATCATTGGCGAAGATGGCAGGATTCTTCCCCGCCGCTACGCCGTAGCGGGTCAGCCAGGTCCGCATGGCGGATGCCGTCATCACGCCTGGAATGTCGTTGCCGCCGAACACCAGCGGGCGCTCTTCCGCGCCGGTCGCCAGAATGGCGTGCCGCGCCGCGATGCGCCACAGGCGCTCGACCGGACGGTTGGCGTCGATCCGCGGCACATGCTTCTGCACCCGCTCCACCGCACCGAACACGCCGTCATCGTACCAGCCGAAGACCGTGCTGCGCGACAGCAGCGTCACATTCGGGTGCCCTTCAAGCTCAAAGAGCAGACCGGCCAGCACCGTCGCCGCCAGCGTACCATCGATGACGCCGCTTTCCGAGAGCAGCCAGCCGCCCATCTCCGCCTGCTCGTCGGCGACGATCACCCGCGCCCCGGCCCGCGCCGCCGTCACGGCGGCGGAAAGCCCGGCCGCACCGCCGCCGATTACCAGCAGGTCGCAATGGGCCCAGCACTTCTCGTAAGAGTCCGGATCCGCCTCGTAGGTGGCACGGCCGAGACCCGCGGCCTTGCGGATCAACGGCTCATAGACCTTCTCCCAGAAAGCGGCGGGCCACATGAAGGTCTTGTAGTAGAAGCCGGCACCCAGCACCGGGGAGAGAAGGCTGTTGACCGAACCGATGTCGAAGGACAGAGACGGCCAGCGGTTCTGGCTGACGGCATCCAGCCCCTCGTAAAGCTCGGCGACGGTCGCCCGCGTGTTCGGCTCTGTGCGCCCGCCGGTGCCGATGGTGACAAGCGCGTTCGGCTCGGAGGCACCTGCCGTTACCGGACCGCGCGGGCGGTGATATTTGAACGAGCGCGCCATGAGGCTGACGCCGTTGGCGAGCAGCGCAGACGCCAGCGTATCGCCGGCGTGGCCGTAATAGGCGCGTCCGTCGAAGGAAAAGCCGATCTTGTGGCTGCGGTCGATGCGCCCGCCGGCCGGAAGACGAAAGGGGGTCATGCGGCACCTCTGGTGCGGGTCGCGTCCGCCGCATCGGTCACGGAATGCACGACATGGGTCTGTGTGTCACGCTCCACCACCAGCCAGCGCCGGCAGCCCGCGGCATGGTGCCAGTATTCCCGATGCCGACCGCGCGAATTGTCGCGCAGATAGACATAGGCATGCCAGGTCTCGGCATCGGCATCCGGCGCCGGGCGGGTCAGCGACGCATCGCTCCTGATGGAAAATTCTTCCTTGGGGCGCGGGCCGCAATGGGGGCAGGTGATGAGGCTTGCCATATCCGATCCTCAGTGCAGGTTGGGCTGGGCGCCGACGCCCTTTTCATCGATGAGCCGGCCGGTTTCGAACCGGTCGAGGCGGAAGGCACGCGCCGTCTCGTGCGGCGCGTTGCGGGCGATCAGATGCGCGAAACAGTAGCCGGAGGCCGGCGTCGCCTTGAAGCCGCCGTAACACCAGCCGGCATTCAGGTAGAGATTGTCGATGTGCGTGCGATCGATGATCGGCGAGCCGTCCATGCTCATGTCCATGATGCCGCCCCAGGAGCGCAGCACCCGAACCCGGGAGAGCGACGGGATCATCGCAACGCCGGCTTCGGCCACATGCTCCACCGTCGCCAGATTGCCGCGCTGCGCATAGGAATTGTAGCCGTCGATATCGCCGCCGAAGACAAGGCCACCCTTGTCGGACTGCGAAACATAGAAATGCCCGGCGCCGAAGGTCACGACGCAGTCGATGAAGGGCTTCAGCCCTTCGGAAACGAAGGCCTGCAGCACGTGGCTTTCGATCGGCAGACGAAGCCCGGCCATGTCGGCGACGACGGTGGAATTGCCCGCCGCGGCGAGCGCCAGACGGTTGCAGCCGATGAAGCCCTTGGAGGTCTCGACACCGGTCACCTTGCCGTTCTCGCGGCGAATGCCGGTGACCTCGCAGTGCTGGATGATGTCGACCCCATGGCTGTCGGCCCCGCGCGCATAGCCCCAGGCCACCGCATCATGCCGCACCGTGCCGCCGCGGCGGTGAAGCAAACCTCCGAGAATGGGGAAGCGCGCATTGTCGAAATCCATGAAGGGCAGCATGGTCTTGACCGCGTCCCGGTCTAGCAGTTCCGCACCCACGCCCAGCAACTGCATGGCATTACCGCGCCGCGTATAGGCATCGCGCTGGCCATCGGAATGGAAGAGATTGACGATGCCGCGCTGCGAAACCATCGCGTTGAAATTGAAGTCCTGCTCTAGCCCTTCCCACAGCTTCATGGAGAGCTCGTAGAAGGGATTGTTGCCCGGCAGCAGGTAGTTGGAACGGATGATCGTCGTGTTGCGGCCGATATTGCCGGAGCCGAGATAGCCCTTTTCCAGCACCGCCACATTGGTGATCCCGAAAACCTTGGAAAGGTAATAGGCCGTCGCGAGCCCATGCCCTCCGCCCCCGACGATGATCACGTCGTAATGCGGCTTCGGCGTCGGCGAGCGAAAGGCCGGCGACCAGCCCTTGTTGCCGCCGAGGGCCTTGGTGAGAAGCGAGAGTGCGGAATAGCGCATGGCGGCGACCCGTTATCGGAAGATGACAGGAAGGCTACGCCGCTGGCTGCAAACGGAATTGCATAAATGGGCCATTACATGTCATTTTCAGGCCATGAGTGATTTTCCCCAGTTGCGCCCCGCGGGCGTCGACGTCGACACGGCCGCCCAGACGAAGCAGGCCAATCCGGCCGGCCAGGCCACCCAGCGCTTCGGTTTCCTGCTGGTCGATCGTTTCGCCTTGATGTCCTTTGCCTCGGCGACCGAACCCCTTCGCGCCGCGAACCTGATTGCAGGCGCCGACCTCTATTCCGTCGAGATCCTCAGCGCCGCGGCCGAAATGGTTCGTTCCTCCGCCGGCTTCGCCGTGCCCGCCACCGACATGGCCCGCGCTGCGCCCGGCCTCCACACCGTTTTCGTCCTCGCCGGCGGCAATCCCGAGGACTGGAAAGCCGCGCGCGCCGCCTATCCGGCGCTCAGGCGCCTCTCCCGCGAAGGCGTCAGGCTCGGCGGCATCTCCTCCGGCTCCTACCTCCTGGCCGAAGCCGGGCTGCTAAATGACCGCGACTTCACCATCCACTGGGAACACGCCCCGGCGCTGAAGGAAGCCTTCCCGACGCTCGCGCCGCGCCCGGCCCGCTTCGTCATCGACCGCGACCGGATCACCTGTGGCGGCGGTATTGCACCGCTCGACATGATGCATGCGCTGATATCCGACCGCATGGGTCCGGCCTTTGCCCGCCGTGTCAGCGACTGGTATCTCCACACGGCCATCGCCGAACCCGAGGGGCCACAACGCGGCTCGGCCGTCGAGCGCCACGGCACCCGCCATCCGGCCCTGCTCGTCGCCCTCGAGACTATGGAGAGGACGCTGGAACGGCCCCTGCCCCGAACCACCATCGCCCGCACCGCCGGCATCAGCATCCGCCACCTCGACCGCCTCTTTTCGGAAGAACTCGGCGCCGGCTTTTCTGAGACCTACCGACGCCTGCGCCTCGACCAGGCTCGCAAGTTGCTTGCCCAAAGCCCCCTCTCCATTTCCGAGATCGCCTTTGCCACCGGCTTTTCCAGCGCCTCGCATTTCACACGCCAGTTCAAGACCGCCTTCGGCGCGACACCGGGGCAGATGCGGGGCGATCGCTAGTCGTTGGCGTGATTGCCAACACAGGAGAGCGTTGGTAGAATGACCAACATGAGAACCCTGAGCGTTAAGATCGAGACTTTGGAAGACACGCTGGCCGCCGCCGCATCCAGTTGGAAGCACGCAGCGACCGATGGCGAAGTCGCTGACGGACAGACGCTCTCATTCGACACATGGGATGCGATGCACCGGACATTGGCGCCCAAGCGGCTGGAGATCATCAAGGCGATGGCGGGACAGGGCCCTTTGAGCGTGCGCGACGTCGCGCGGCGAGTCGGTCGCGACGTGAAGAACGTCCATGCCGATCTGGACCTGCTGGCAAAGAGCGGCGTGATCGACCGGACACCGGACGGTTTCGTCTTCCCCTTCGACCGTATCCATGTCGAGTTCGATATCGGCGCGGCTGCATGACGGATCGGGTGAAAGACATAGAGATGGCAGTGCAGAAGACGGAAGCAGGCGGCACGGGCAACCCCGCCCTCACCCAGGATCCCCACGCGCTGCGCGAGCCCAAGGAAAACAACCTCGAAATGGCAATCGGCCATGAGGTGCGCGCCTATCGCAAGCAGCTCGGCATCACCGTGACCGACCTTGCCGCCGCCACCGGCATTTCGCTCGGCATGCTCTCGAAGATCGAGAACGGCAATATCTCGCCCTCGCTGACCACGCTGCAATCCCTGTCGAAGGCGCTCGGCGTGCCGTTGACGGCGTTTTTCCGGCGCTATGAGGAGCCGCGCAACGCCGTTTTCGTCAAGGCCGGCGAAGGCGTGTCTATCGAGCGACGCGGAACGCGCGCAGGCCACCAATACAGCCTGCTCGGCCACATCGACAACAATTCGAGCGGCGTGACGGTCGAGCCCTACCTGATCACGCTGAATGCCGAATCCGACGTTTTCCCCACCTTCCAGCACGAGGGCATGGAACTGATCTACATGCTGGAGGGCGAGGTGTCCTACCGCCACGGCGACCGGCTCTACCCGATGCATCCCGGCGACAGCCTGTTCTTCGACGCCGATGCGCCGCACGGGCCGGAGGTGCTGACGAAGCTGCCTTGTCGCTATCTGTCGATCATTTCCTATCCCCAGCGAAAGGCCGGAAGCTAGGTCCGGCAGTGACAAACATATTTCTCCTAGAGAAACTTTTATTCCCCCTAGTTGATATCACCCTTATCAGGTGCTACAGCTTCCATCAGTCGAACGATGGAGGTTTTGAAAGCCATGTGCGGGATTGTCGGGCTGTTTCTGAAGGACAAGAGTCTGGAGCCGAAGCTCGGCCAGCTCCTGTCGGACATGCTGGTCACCATGACCGATCGCGGCCCGGATTCGGCCGGCATCGCCATCTATGGTGGCGCTGCTGATGGCAAGGGCAAGCTGACGGTCCAGTCTGCCAATCCGGCGACGGATTTCGACGGCCTTGGCGAGGCGCTGGATGACGCACTTGGCGTGAAGCCGGCCGTCTCCGTCAAGAGCACCCATGCCGTGATCGAGGTTCCCGCCGACAAGCTCGCGGAGGCCCGCGCGGCCATCGCCACGCTGCGCCCTGCCATCCGCGTCATGGGTGCGGGCGAAAGCGTTGAAATCTACAAGGAAACCGGCCTACCGAAGGATGTCGTCGCCCGCTTCGGCGTCGAGGCCATGTCCGGCAGCCACGGCATCGGCCACACCCGCATGGCGACCGAAAGCGCGGTGACGACGCTCGGCGCCCACCCCTTCTCCACCGGCGCCGATCAGTGCCTCGTGCACAACGGCTCGCTCTCCAACCACAACAATCTGCGCCGCGAACTGAAGCGCGAAGGCATGCGCTTCGAGACGGAAAACGACTCGGAAGTCGCCGCCGCCTATCTCACGGCCGAAATGGCCAAGGGCAAGGATCTGGGCGAGGCGCTCACCGGCGCGCTCGATGATCTCGACGGCTTCTTCACTTTCGTTGTCGGCACCAAGTCGGGCTTCGGCGTGGTGCGCGATCCCATTGCCTGCAAGCCCGCCGTCATGGCCGAGACCGACCAGTATGTCGCCTTCGGCTCGGAATATCGCGCGCTGGTCGGCCTGCCCGGCATCGAGACCGCCCGCGTCTGGGAGCCGGAACCGGCCACCGTCTATTTCTGGGATCACGAGAAGGCGGCCTGATACCCGCCTCTCCGCTCTCCCCTTGGCACGAACCGTCAGGAAAGCCTTCCACCCATGCCCGTCTTCGATCTTTCCCAAACCCCGCTTCGTGCGCTGAACAGCGCGCTGCACGGCCTTTCCGCCGGCACCAATGACACCGCCTTCGAGGTCGTCAATCCGCGCGGCCACCATGCGGTCGCCGTCGGCATCGACAGCCCCGTCACCGTCGAGGTGCGCGGCTCCGTCGGTTACTACTGCGCCGGCATGAATGATGGCGGCACCGTCACCGTCCATGGCTCGGCCGGTCCGGGCGTTGCCGAAAACATGATGTCCGGCACCGTCGTCATCGAGGGCGATGCCTCGCAATATGCGGGTGCCACCGGCCGCGGCGGCCTGCTGGTCATCAAGGGCAATGCGGCCTCGCGCTGCGGCATCTCCATGAAGGGCATCGACATCGTCGTGCACGGGTCGATCGGCCACATGTCGGCCTTCATGGGCCAGTCCGGCCACCTCGTCGTGCTCGGCGATGCCGGCGAGGCGCTGGGCGACAGCCTCTATGAAGCCAAGCTCTTCGTGCGCGGCACGGTCAAAAGCCTCGGCGCCGACTGCATCGAAAAACCGCTGCGCCCCGAGCACATCGAAAAGCTGCGAGAGCTTCTGGACAAGGCCGGCGTCACGGATGTCCAGCCGGAAGAGTTCAAGCGCTACGGCTCGGCCCGCAAGCTCTACAATTTCAACATCGACAATGCCGAAGCATATTGAGGGGCCGCAATCATGAGCTACAGCAATCCGCAGACCCCGCCCCGCAAGTCGGCCACCTTCGACGATGCGACCATGGCCGAAATCCGCCGCGCCGCGGCCACCGGCATCTATGACATCAGAGGCGGCGGCACGAAGCGGAAGGTGCCGCATTTCGACGACCTGCTCTTCCTCGGCGCCTCCATCTCGCGCTATCCGCTCGAAGGCTACCGCGAGAAGTGCGACACCTCCGTCGTGCTCGGCACGCGCTTTGCCAAGAAGCCGATCGAGCTGAAGATCCCGATCACCATTGCCGGCATGTCGTTCGGCGCGCTCTCGGGCAATGCCAAGGAGGCCATGGGCCGCGGCGCCACGCTCGCCGGCACCTCCACCACCACCGGCGACGGCGGCATGACGGATGAGGAGCGCGGCCATTCCGAAAAGCTCGTCTACCAGTACCTGCCCTCGCGCTACGGCATGAACCCGAAGGATCTTCGCCGCGCCGATGCCATCGAGGTCGTGGTCGGCCAGGGCGCCAAGCCCGGCGGCGGCGGCATGCTGCTCGGACAGAAGATCTCCGATCGTGTCGCCAACATGCGCAACCTGCCGAAGGGCATCGACCAGCGCTCCGCCTGCCGCCACCCGGACTGGACCGGCCCGGACGATCTCGAAATCAAGATCCTCGAGCTGCGCGAAATCACCGACTGGGAAAAGCCCATCTATGTGAAGGTCGGCGGTGCGCGCCCCTATTACGACACGGCGCTCGCCGTGAAGGCCGGCGCCGATGTCGTGGTCCTCGACGGCATGCAAGGAGGAACAGCGGCAACCCAGGATGTCTTTATCGAGCATGTCGGCATGCCGACGCTTGCCTGCATCCGCCCCGCCGTTCAGGCGCTCCAGGATCTCGGCATGCACCGCAAGGTGCAGCTGGTGGTCTCCGGCGGCATCCGCTCCGGCGCTGATGTGGCCAAGGCGCTGGCGCTCGGCGCGGACGCCGTCTCGATCGGCACGGCGGCGCTCGTCGCCATCGGTGACAACGACCCGCACTGGGAAGAGGAATACAAGAAGCTCGGCACAACGGCCGGGGCCTATGACGACTGGCACGAGGGCAAGGATCCGGCCGGCATCACCACGCAGGACCCCGAGCTTGCCGCCCGCCTCGACCCGGTCCTCGCCGGCCGCCGTCTTGCCAACTATCTCAAGGTCATGACGCTGGAGGCGCAGACGATTGCGCGCGCCTGCGGCAAGAACAAGCTGACCAATCTGGAGCCGGAAGATCTCTGCGCCCTGACGATGGAAGCCGCCGCCATGGCGCAGGTGCCGCTGGCCGGCACCAGCTGGTATCCGGGCAAGGGCGGGTTCTGAGATGGCGAGCTACACCGCAACGATCCTGTGGGAACGCGGGCCCGAGGAGGTCTTCACAGACAACCGCTACGGGCGCGGCCACCAGTGGAGCTTTGATGGCGGCGTAAGCTTTCGCGCCTCGTCTTCGCCCCACGTCGTGCCGCGCTACTCGGACCCGGCGGGTGTCGACCCGGAAGAGGCCTTCATCGCCAGCCTCTCGTCCTGCCACATGCTGACATTCCTCTATCTCGCGGCAAAAAAGGGCCTGACGGTCAACCGCTACGAGGATGTCGCCGAGGGAAGGATGGCCAAGACGCCGGAAGGACGCGTCTGGGTATCCGAAGTCGTGCTGCATCCGGTCATCGCTTGGGAGGGCGAGACACCGGATGCCGAAACGCTCGACGCGCTGCACCACGCGGCCCACGACGAGTGCTTCATCGCCAATTCGGTGCGCACCGATGTGCGGTGCGAGCCGCGCGCCTGATCCGACCGGCGCGACCCTGCATCACAGCAAGACAATCGGAGCGCCGGCCTGAACCCATCGGACCGGCGCCCCGACAAAGCCAAAACGGCCGGTTCTGAAGAACCAAGGGGAACCTCTCATGACCACAGACCTCGCAGCCTTTGCCGCCGAGCGCGGCATCAAATATTTCATGATTTCCTACACCGATCTCTTCGGCGGCCAGCGTGCCAAGCTGGTGCCCGCCCAGGCGATCGCCGAGATGCAGGCAGACGGTGCCGGTTTTGCCGGCTTCGCCACCTGGCTCGACATGACGCCGGCCCATCCGGACCTCTTCGCGCTTCCCGACCCTTCCTCCGTCATCCAGCTGCCCTGGAAGAAGGACGTGGCCTGGGTCGCGGCCGACTGCATGATGGAAGGCAAGTCCGTGGGCCAGGCACCGCGCAACGTGCTGAAGGCGCTGGTTGCCGAGGCGGAGAGCATGGGCATGCATGTGAAGACCGGCGTCGAAGCCGAATTCTTCCTGATCCAGCCGGATGGCTCGGCCATCTCGGACATCTACGACACCGCCGAAAAGCCCTGCTACGACCAGCAGGCCGTGATGCGCCGCTACGATGTCATCGCCGAAATCTGCGACTACATGCTCGAACTCGGCTGGAAGCCCTACCAGAACGACCACGAGGACGCGAACGGCCAGTTCGAGATGAACTGGGAATATGACGACACGCTGAAGACCGCTGACAAGCACTCCTTCTTCAAGTTCATGGTAAAGTCCGTCGCCGAAAAGCACGGGCTGCGCGCCACCTTCATGCCCAAGCCCTTCAAAGGGCTTACCGGCAATGGCTGCCATTGCCACATTTCGGTCTGGGACAAGGACGGAAAGACCAACGTCTTTGCCGACAAGGCCCAGCCCTTCGGCCTCTCCGCTAAGGGCAAGACCTTCCTCGGCGGCATCATGAAGCACGCTTCCGCGCTCGCCGCCATCACCAACCCGACGGTCAATTCCTACAAGCGCATCAACGCGCCGCGCACCATCTCCGGCGCCACCTGGGCGCCGAACTCGGTGACCTGGACGGGCAACAACCGCACCCACATGGTGCGCGTGCCGGGCGCCGGCCGTTTCGAGTTGCGCCTGCCGGACGGCGCCGTGAACCCCTATTTGCTGCAGGCCGTCATCATCGCCGCCGGCCTCGACGGTATCAAGACGGACGCCGATCCCGGCCGCCACTACGACATCGACATGTACAAGGAAGGCCACACCATCACCGATGCGCCGCGCCTGCCACTGAACCTTCTCGATGCGCTACGGGAGTTCGACAAGGACGAGGGCTTGAAGGCGGCGCTCGGCGCCGATTTCTCTGCCGCTTTCCTGAAGCTGAAGCATGGCGAATGGAACGCCTATGCCTCCCACTTCACCGATTGGGAACGCCAGACGACACTGGATATCTGACCTTACTCTCTTGCGGGTGGACAAGGCGCCGCCCGCCCCTTGCCTTGATGCCCGCCGGTCTTTTCAGTCTTGCCGATGTCGCATTCGGTATCGGCAGAAGGGCCGGCGTCGCGCTACTTGTTGTGCCGTCCGGAAGTCATTAGGGGAGAGCCGGACAGACCCGAAAGCGAGAGACCGAACCGATGACAAGCCCGATGAAGAGCTACGTGCTGACCGTTTCCTGCAAGTCCACCCGCGGCATCGTCGCCGCCATCACCGGCTACCTCGCCGAAAAGGGTGGAAACATTGTCGATAGCTCGCAGTTCGACGATCTTGAGACAGGCCTGTTCTTCATGCGCCTCACCTTCATCAGCCAGGAAGGCGTTGCGGGCGAGGAGATCAAGTCGGGCTTTGCTCCGATCGCCAAGCAGTTCGGCATGACCTACGAGTTCCATGACAGCGACGCCAAGATGAAGGTCATGCTCATGGTGTCGCGTTTCGGCCACTGCCTGAACGACCTGCTCTACCGCTGGAAGATCGGCGCCCTGCCAATCGAGATCGTCGGCGTCGTCTCCAACCACTTCGAATACCAGAAGGTGGTCGTCAACCACGACATCCCCTTCCACCACATCAAGGTGACCAAGGAAAACAAGCCGCAGGCCGAAGCCAAGCTGATGGAAATCGTCGAGCAGTCCGGCGCCGAACTCATAGTGCTCGCCCGCTACATGCAGGTTCTCTCCGACGCCATCTGCAAGAAGATGTCGGGTCGCATCATCAACATCCACCACTCCTTCCTGCCGAGCTTCAAGGGTGCCAACCCCTACAAGCAGGCCTTCGAGCGCGGCGTGAAGCTGATCGGCGCGACCGCCCACTACGTCACCGCCGACCTCGACGAAGGCCCGATCATCGAGCAGGACGTCGCCCGTATCACCCATGCCCAGTCGCCGGACGACTATGTCTCGATCGGCCGCGACGTGGAAAGCCAGGTTCTGGCCCGCGCCATCCACGCCCACATCCACCACCGCGTCTTCATGAACGGCAACAAGACGATCGTCTTCCCGGCAAGCCCGGGCTCCTACGCCTCCGAGCGTATGGGCTAAGACGACCAGCGGTCGGGCAAACCCTGCCCGCGCCCTTGGCTGGCACGCCTATCCTCTTTCGACACCAGCGGCCGGATGCCACACATCCGGCCGTTGTGCGTATGCGCCCGGCCCTGTTTGCCTCCGCGAGAGCTGCCCGGAAACCGGTGCAACACCTTGCCCCGCGGCTCATTTTGTGCTGATATTGAATGAACGTTCAGCAAATGGAGATGCATATGAATGAGGCCGTCCGCAATCTCTCCATTCCGGAAAACTGGGATCGGCGCGGCCTGCCCGGCTGGTGCTATCACAGCGAAGCGCTGCTGGACCTCGAGCGGGACCACGTGTTTCGCGCCCACTGGCAGATCGCCTGCCATGTCAGCGACATTCCCGAGCCCGGCGACTACCTGACGCTGGACATCGTCGGCGAGCGGGCTCTCATCCTGCGCGACCGGGACGGGGCGGTGCGCGCCCTGCACAATATCTGCCGACATCGCGGCTCGCGGCTGGTGACGGAGCCCACAGGCCATTGCAGCAATGCGCTCGTCTGTCCCTTCCACGGCTGGGTCTACAATCTCGATGGCACGCTGCGCGGTGCGGCAAGGCCGAAGAGCTTCCCGCCGCTCGACAAGACCGAGTTCGGCCTGAAGCCGATCGAGGCCGAGGTCTGGATGGGCTTTGTCTTCATCCGCTTCCGCAAGGGGCCGCAGCCGGATGTGGCGAGCCTGATGCAGCCCTTTGCGGCGGAGCTTGGCGCCTATCAGCCGGAGACCTTCGTGCCGACAGGCGGCGTGTGGACGCAGGAAACCCCCGTCAACTGGAAATCCGTCCGCGACGTCGACAATGAGGGCTACCACGTCGCCATGGCCCACCCGGCCCTGCAGGATCTCTACGGCTCGACCTACTACGACGAACCCTTCGTCAACGGCCTCTGCCGCTCCTACGCCACCTACAATCCCCATGCCGGCCGCCGCTGGAGCGTGCGCAATTACGTACACCTCGCCCCGCCGGCCACGCATCTGCCGGAAGGGTTACAACGGGCCTGGGTCTATTTCGGGCTGTTTCCGAACGCGGTCATCGCCACCACGCCGGAACTCGTGCAATTCTACCAGGAATTCCCGCTTTCGACGGGCCACACGCTGCTGCGCGGCGCCATCTATCGCCGCAACGACGAGGATCGCCGCACGCGGGTCGCCCGCTACCTCGCCGCCCGCATCGACCGCGACACCCAGGCCGAGGATGTGCAACTGACCGTCTGGTCCAACGAGGCCATGACAGCGAAAGCCTTCGAGGGCTTCTACCTCTCCGACCTCGAATATGGCGTGCGCACCCACCATGATCACCTGCGCGCGGTGCTGCCCGTCATGGCACTTGATGAGGCCCCGGAAGAACGCGACCTCGCCGCCCTCAATGCGTCCTTGAGCGCCACGCGCTGAAGGATCGCAAAGACAGGAGGCCGGCTCTCAGCCGGCCCACAGACCCTCGCGCACCAGTTCGTCCATCGTCGCGCGGATAGACTCGCGCAGGATTTCCGTCATCGTGTCGATCTGCGCGCGCGTGATCGTCAGCGGCGGCGACATCACGCACATGTTGATCAGCGGGCGCACCAACAGGCCGCGCTCCTGGCAATGACGGTCGATGCGCTTGCCGACCTCGAGATCGAGCGCCAGCGGGTTCTTGTCGACATGGTCGGCCACACATTCGATGCAGGCCATCAGGCCGATGCCGCGCACCTCGCCGACCAGAGCGAGATCGCCGAGCGTCGACAGGCTCTCTTGGAAATAATCGGAGAGGCCGCGCACATGCGCCAGAAGCCCGCCCTCCAGAAGATCGAGATTGGCGAGCGCGACCGCACAGCCGATCGGATGGCTCGAATAGGTGTAGCCGTGCGAGAACATCGCATCGGGGTGGTTCGAGGCCCGCAGCGTCTCCAGAAGCGCGCTGGAGAGCATCACCCCGCCGAGCGGGAAATAGCCCGACGTCACGCCCTTCGCGAAGGTGATCATGTCGGGCGCGATGCCGAACACATCGTCAGCGGCAAAGACATGGCCGAGCCGGCCGAACGCGGTCACCACCTCGTCGGCGATGAACAGGATATCGTTCTGCGCGCACAGCGCCCGGATGCGCGGCAGATAGCCCGTCGGCGGAATGATCACGCCGCCCGACGCCATCACCGGCTCGGCGACAAAGGCCCCGATCCGCTCGGCCCCGACCCTTTCGATGGTCGCGCGCAGTTCCTCCACCAGACTGTCGCAGAAGGCCGCCTCCGAATGACCAGCCGGCCGGCGGAACGGATTGGGGCAGGACAGCTTGATCACCTGCGACGAGAGACTGTCCATCCAGTCATGGTCGCGCGGCCGCCCGTTCAGCGAGGCGCTGAGAAAGGTGGAGCCGTGATAGGCGCCCTGCCGGGACAGGATCATCTTTTTCTCCGGCCGTCCCCGCACATTGTTCATGAACTGCATGAAGCGCAGCGCCGTCTCCACAGCCGAGGAGCCCCCGGTCGTGAAGAACACATGGTCGAGCCCAGCCGGCGCATGGGCAGCCAGACGCTCGGCCAGGAGCGCCGAAGGTTCGCTCGTCGTGTACCAAGGCGAATTATAGGAGAGCGCCATAGCCTGTCGCGACATGGCCTCGACGAGTTCCGGGCGCCGATGGCCGGCATTCACGCACCACATGCCTGCGGGCCCATCGATCAGCCGCCGTCCCTCGCTGTCATGCACATAGATGCCGTCGCCATCGCCGAGAAAACCGCGCGCCTCCGCGCCGATCGTTTCCGCCGTTGGCCAGGGCTGCACGAGATGGCGGCTTGCGACGGCCGTCACCGCCTCTGCGGCGCCAGGCGCGCCAACAGGTGTCTTATGAACCGCAGCCATCATATCCTCCACATGAACAGCCTCCTGAAAAGAATGGATAATGGAGGCTTATATTGAATGTCCGTTCAATCAATATTTCAGAAATTCCCCTTGCCTTCAATCCCGTTTTGCGGCTTCATGACAGACGGGAACAACGACAGGCGAAACGCCGTCATTATCGTCGGGAGATGCGACATGGCTGAATGTCGTGAAGGCGCTGCCTTGCATGCCGGCTCGGGCGGGCAATTGTGACGATGGCGGCCGCAAGCCCCGGGCGCGAGCCGGACCAGAGCCCGCTACACCGCACGGCGCCCGCACCGGGCGGCTGGCGCACCGGCGAGGCGGCGAGCGGCCTTGCCCTCATCTCCCCGACCCTGCTGTACGCCGCCTTCCTGCTGCTGCTGCCGATCCTCATCGTCTTTGCCTACTCCTTCTGGACGCAGGACTTCCTGACGATCGACCACACCTTCACCCTTGCCAACTACCGCGCCGCCCTGACGGAGCCGATCTATCTCGACCTTCTCGGCCGCTCCCTCATCAATGCGCTCAGCGTCTCCGTGCTCGCAGTGCTGATGGCCTATCCGCTCGCCTATTTCATCTCCTTCTACGGCGGCGCATCGAAGAACCTCTGGCTGTTCCTCATCACCGTGCCCTGCTGGACGAGCTATCTCCTGCGCATCATGTCCTGGAAGATCGTGCTCGGTTACAATGGCGTGCTGAATTCCGGCCTGATGCGCCTTGGCCTGATCGACAAGCCGATCGAAACCCTCGTGTACAACAGCAATGCCGTCATCATCGCGCTGCTGCACAGCTGGCTGGCCTTCGCGGTGCTGCCGATCTTCGTCTCGCTGGAAAAGCTCGACCGCTCCCTGATCGAGGCCGCCCACGACCTTGGCGACACGGCGGTGCAGCGCTTCCTGCGCATCATCCTGCCGCTGACGCTGCCGGGCGTGACCTACGCCTTCCTGATCGTCATGATCCCGACGGTCGGCGACTACATCACCCCCAAGCTCATCGGCGGTTCGGACGGCGTGATGATCGCAACCGCCATTCAGGCCCAATTCGGCAAGGCCGCGAACTGGCCGCTCGGCGCGGCGCTGTCAATCACCACGATGATCGCCGCCTCGCTGCTGGCAGGCCTCGTGGTGCTCGTCGGCCGCCGACTGGTGAGGGCGCTGGCATGAAGGGCACACCTTTCCTCTTCAAGGGCGGCTGGCTGACCCTCTACATCGTCCTCATCCTGTCCTTCCTTTACCTGCCGATTGCGCTCATTCCGCTGTTTTCCTTCAACAATGCAGCAGCGGTCGCCTTCCCGCTCTCCGGTTTCACCTTACGCTGGTACGACGCGCTCTGGGGCAACAAGGAGATGCTGCGCGCCGCCCTCAACAGCCTCCTGGTTGGCATCATTGTCGCGTGCCTGTCGACGCTGCTCGGCATTCTCGCCGCCCGCGCCCTGACGCGCTACCGCTTTCCCGGCAAGCGGGCGGCCACCGCGTTCCTGTCGGCACCGCTCTTCCTGCCGGAAATCATCGTCGCGGTCTCGCTGCTGACCATCATCCTGTCGGTAGGCCTGACCCCGTCGCTGGTCGCCGTCGCCCTCGGCCAGACGATCTTCTGCCTGCCCTATTCCATGTCGGTGCTGGTTGCCGGCTTCGAAGGCATGGACCGATCGCTCGAGGAGGCCTCCCGCGACCTCGGCGAGACCGCGGCCGGCACGTTCCGCCGCGTCACGCTGCCACTCGTTGCCCCCGCCATCGTCTCCAGCCTGATCGTGTCCTTCACCGTCTCGCTCGACGAATTCATCCTCGCCTTCTTCCTTGCCGGCACCGAACCCACCCTTCCGGTCTACATCTGGGGGCAACTGCGCTTTGCCGCGAAACTGCCGAGCGTCCTTGCCCTCGGCAGCCTCATGCTGCTCGCCTCCATCCTTCTCATCACCCTTGCCGAAAGCGTGCGCCGCCGCGCCGAACGCCGGCTGGAACAGCAGGTGCTCCTCTGATGACAGACCCGATGATCGCCATTCACGCGCTGGAAAAATCCTATGGCATCTACAAGGCCCTGCACGCGGTCTCGCTCGATGTCGCGCCCGGCGAGTTCTTCTCGCTGCTGGGCCCCTCGGGCTGCGGCAAGACGACGCTGCTGCGCTCCATCGCCGGCTTCGAAACGCCGAGCGCCGGCGATATCCGCATCGACGGGGAGAGCGTGATCGGCAAGGCGCCCAACCAACGGCCAACCAATATGGTGTTCCAGAACTACGCGATTTTCCCGCACCTGTCGGTCGCCGAGAACGTCGCCTACGGGCTGAAACGGCTGAAGCTTTCGCCATCGGAGGAAAAACGCCGCGTCAGCGAGGCGTTGGACCAGGTGCGCCTCGGCAGCTACGGCGAGCGCCGCGCCCAGCAATTGTCGGGCGGCCAGCGGCAGCGTGTGGCGCTCGCCCGCGCCCTCGTGCTGCGGCCGAAGGTGCTGCTGCTGGATGAGCCGCTCTCGGCGCTCGACAAGAAGCTGCGCGAGGAAATGCAGGTGGAACTTCGCGCCCTGCAGCGGGCCGTCGGCATCACCTTCGTGCTTGTCACCCACGACCAGTACGAGGCGCTGGCGCTTTCCGACCGCATCGCGGTGATGTTTGCCGGCCGTGTTGCCCAGATCGCCACGCCGAAGGAAATCTACCAGCATCCGCAAAGCCGGGAGGTGGCCGCCTTTCTCGGCGGCATGAACTTCCTCAGCGGCCGAATCCTGAACGAAACCGCCACCAGCCTCAGCGTCGAGGCGGGCCGCTTCGGCACCGTGGCTGCCACAAAGCCGGCCGGCTTCACCCGCACGGGCGAAACGACTGCCCTCGGCATTCGGCCCGAGCGCCTACGTATCCTCTGGGAGCCGCAGGACACGCCCCACCAGATCACCGGCACCGTCGTCGACCGCGATTATTTCGGCGAGACGACCCACCTCAGAATCCGCGCCGAAGGACTCGACGAGCCGCTCTCGGTGATCGAGACCAACAGCTTCGGCGCCGATGATCTGCCCCGCGGCGCAACCGTCCAGCTCGCCTATGACCCGGAGGCCTTCGTCGCGCTGGCCGATTGAACCGCAGGCTCAATAACCGGCTTTGATCTTCTCGAATTCGGCGATCATCTTCTGGCGCAAATCGGTGGGCAGCGGCTGCTGGAACAGCGTGTTCTTCAGGAAGCCGTCGACATTGTCATAGCCCTTGGCCTTCAGCACGTCCGGCGGGACCGCGGCCATCCCCTTGGCGTTGCCGTGGCCGTAACCCCAGGTTTCCACCAGATATTTCGAGACGGCAGGATCGGAGATCGCATTGAGGAAATCGTACTGATGCGCCTCGTCGGCAGTGGCACCCTTGAGGCGCACATAGCCGCACACCCAGGTGGAAACGCCAACCGCAGTGTCCTTGAGCATCTCCACCGGCTGGCCGCTGGCCTTCAGCGAGGACGCCGTCTCGTTCCAGCCCCAGGCGACATCCAGCTCGCCGCTCGCCAGCGCCTGGCTGAGATCGGTGTTTTCCGTCCAGTACATGCGGACGTTCTTGTTGAGGGCGCGCAGGAAATCGGAGGCCTCCTGGAACTGGGCATCGGTCATCTGCGTCCAGTCCTTGAGGCCTATAGCAAGACTTGCCAGCGCGTAGGCATCATCCACATTGTCGCCGATCGAGATGCGTCCCTGAAATTTTGGCTCCGTCAGCGCCTTCAGCGTCGGGATATCCTCCGGCTTCACCGTGTCGGAACGGTAGAGAACCAGCGAATTGCCCCATTCGAAGGGCAGGAACCAGGCCTTGCCGTCTTCGCTGGTCATCAGGTTCTTCATCGCGGCAATGCCGGGTTCGATATCCTTCCATGCCGTCAGCTTCGCGGTATCGAGCGGCTCGATCAGCCCCGCCTCGCGCCACCGGGGAATGCTCTGCGAACAGGGATGGGCAAGATCGGCGGCAAAGCCGGAGCGCAGCTTTTGGAAGGCCTCTTCCTCGTCGCCGAAGAAAGTGAAATCCGGTTCGCTGCCATATTTGGCGGTGTAGGCTGGATGGTTCGATGGGTCCTCGTAGCCGGACCAGTCGAAGACCGTCAGTCCCTCGGCACGGGCCGGAAGGACCGTGGCAAGAAGCAGGGTGGACAGGAGCGCCGCCGTGACGCCGCGGGCAGACAATCGGGTCATTCTCATATCGCCTCCGTTCCGGCCGCCATCGGCCACAAGACATGGACGGCCCTTAGCGCGGCAACGGCAGAGGAAGAATGATCCTCAGCTCCGCCCGTTTTCGAGCACGCCCGCATGCGTGAAGTGGCGGGGAAAGGCCGCCACCACGAATTCCACTGCTGCCGCATAGGCCGTCTCACGGGTCAGACCGTCGCCCAGCATCAGCCGCAGCCACAGTCCCTCCATCATCGCACAGAGCGAGAGCGCCATGCCCTCGGCATCAAACCCGTACCCTCCATCGGCCTTCAGCGTCACGCAGAGCGACACGAAGGTCTGCTGGTAACGCTCGTCGCGCGCCCCGCACAGCGCCTGATAGGTCGGGCGGGACTTCGCCTCGCCCCAGAAGGCGCACCAGGCCGCCAGCTTGCGCCGCGTGCAGATCCGCCGGTCGAAATCAGCGGCGACCAGCGCCCAGAGCTGCCGGGCCGGGTCGTCACCGGCCGCCTCGAGCTGCGCCGTCCAGTGGTTGGCATATTCGTCGGCCATGTGCTGCAGCGTGGCGACGAGCAGCTTGTCCTTGCTTTCGAAATGGAAGTTGACGATGCCGCGCGACAGGCCTGCGCCATCCGCTACATCCGCAAGCGTCGTCTCCGCATAGCCGCGCTTGGCGAGCGAATCGATCGTCGCCTCGATCAGCTGCATCTGCCGCAGTTCCTTCGATGCCTTTCGGCCTCGCTTTTCCTGCGTCTTCGTCTCCGTCTGGACATCGGCTTCCATCATGCTTCCCTTGTTGACCGCTGTCCGCTGTACACCATTTCGCCCGCCGGCGGCAGACCGCCGCGCTGCGCTGCCGCGTCCGCCTTCCCGACCTCATTTCGCAAAAATCCTATCGCGATTTCAGGATTTTGCAACATACTGACTGAACATTCATTCAATAAATATGGACAAGACGGCATCTGCCGTGCCACGATTTTGTGACCATGGCGCCGCGCAGACGGGAACGGCGGCCGATGGCAGGGCAAGGGGGCGCGAGAATGCAGACCTATGACGTCGCGATGATCGGCGCTGGCCACAACGGGCTGGTGACGGCCTGCTACCTGCAGCGCGCCGGGCTCAATGTCATCGTGCTCGAAAAGAACGACTGGGTCGGCGGCGCCGCGACCAGTCGGGAACTGACACCGGGCTTCCTCTATTCCAACTGCTCCTACGTCTGCTCTCTCTTCCGCCCCGAGATCATGCGCGATCTCGAACTGCCGCGGCACGGGCTGCAGGTCATCGCCTATGAGGGCGGCGCGGTACTGATGCGCGACGGCGACTACCTCGCCTCCTACCGCGACCACCACAGCCACCGGCGCGAATTTGCCCGCTTCTCGCGCCGCGATGCCGAGGCCTACGAGCGCTATGCCCGCGACGTAACGCGCCAGTGTCGCTTCATCCAGCCCCTGCTGATGCGCACCGCCCCCGACCCCTTCTCCTTCAAGCCGCGCGACATCTCCGAACTGCTCTATCTCGCCCGCAAGTTCGGGGAATTCTCCGCAGACGAGATGGCGGCCACTTTGCGCTTCTGGACCATGTCCATCTCCGACTTCCTCGACGAATATTTCGAGACCGACGTGATCAAGGCCTACCTGGCGCTTTCTGGCATCATCGGCACGGCGCTCGGCCCGATGTCGCCGGGCACGGCCTATGTGCTGCTGCACCACTACATGGGCGAGGTCGACGGCTCCGTCGGGGCCTGGGGCTATGCACGCGGCGGCATGGGCGCCGTGACGAAGGCGCTCGCCTCCTCCTTCCAGGCCTCCGGCGGGGTCATCCGGACCGGCGCGGGCGTCGAGAAGATCCTGACGCGCGGCGGCCGCGCCGAAGGTGTCGTGCTCGAAGGCGGCGAGGAGGTCCGCGCCCGCCTGACGGTGTCGAATGCCGATGTGAAGCGCACCTTCCTGAAGCTCGTCGATGAGAAGGACCTGCCCGAACGCTTCGTCCACCGCGTGCGCCATTTCAAGATGCGCGGCTCCTCTGGCAAGGTGAACATCGCGCTCGACTCCCTGCCGGAATTCCCCGCCTTGCCGGCCGGCTCCACCTGCATCAAGGGCGACCTCCACTTCACCGACAGCGTCGAGCGCATGGAGAGGGCCTATGACGACTGGAAGGCCGGGCGCTGGTCGGCCGATCCTTTCCTCGACATGATGATCCCGACCACGCTCGACCCCACCATGGCCCCGCCCGGCAAGCACTTCGTCTCGACCTTCGTGCAATATTGCCCACCGAAGATCGAAGGCCGCGACTGGAGGGATGCCGACCGGGACGGTTTCGCCAAAACGGTGATCGACCAGATTTCCGCCCATTCGCCGGGCTTCCGCGAGCGAATCCTGCACATGGAGGTGCGCACCCCGCGCGAGATCGAGGCCGAGGTCGGGCTGACGGAAGGCAACATCTTCCAGGGCGAACTGACCTTCGACCAGTTGCTCTTCAATCGCCCCGTGCCCGGCTATGCGCAATATCGCAGCCCCATCCACGGCCTTTACATGTGCGGCTCCTCCACCCATCCGGGCGGCGGCGTCATGGGCGCCCCCGGACGCAATGCCGCGGCCGAGATCCTGCGCGACCTCAGAAGACCCAACGAGCATATGAGCCCCGCCCATGACGTCATCTGACACGCCCACACCCGCGGCCGGAACCTGCGATGTCATCGTCATCGGCGGCGGCCACAATGGCCTGACGGCCGCCACCGTGCTGGCGAAGGCGGGCCGCTCCGTGCTGCTGCTCGAAGCGGCTGAGACGCTGGGCGGCGCGACGCGCCCCTACACCTTTCATTCCGGCTTCCGCAGCCCCGGCCTTGCCCATCTCCTCAACCGTCTCGACCCGGAGGTCGAGAAGGCACTCGGCCTTGATCTCACCCGCGATGCCGCGCTGACACCGACGACGGTGCTCGCACCCGGCCGTCCGGCCGTGACGCTGCGCGGCGCCTATGGCGAAACGGTCAAGGGCGTGACGCCGGAGGAAGCGCGCGCCTTTGCCGCGCTGCGCCGCAAGCTGATGTTCCAGGCCTCCGTGCTCGGCCGCTTCCTGCGCAAGGCCCCACCCCGTCTCGATGGTGCGCACCTCTCGGATCTTCTAACCGCCGGCGGGGCGGGTCTGAAAATGCTGTCGCACGGGCGTGAAGAGGCGCGGGATCTCCTGCGCATGCTGCTGACCAATGTCGCCGATGTCGCCGACGAGTTTCTCACCGACGACCGCCTGAAAGCGCTGCTGGCCTGCGACGCCACCCTGGGCTTCCGGCTTGGCCCGCGCTCGCCGACCTCGCTCATCGGCCTCTACTATCGCCTGACCGGCGAAATCGGCGGGAAGCGCGGCGGCCAGATCCCGGCTTCCCGTGTTGCCCAGGCCTTCGAGGCCGCCGCCCACACGGCGGGGGTTACGATCCGCACCGGCGCCCGCGTTGCCGCCATCCTCACGGAGCGCGGCGCCGTGACCGGCGTGCGCCTCGCGGACGGAACGACGCTCGCCGCCACATCCGTCGTCTCCGCGCTGCATCCGCGCACCACCTTCCTCGACCTCGTCAGCCCGGCCGAATGCGACACCGGCCTGGTGCGAGCACTGACCCATTACCGGACGGACGGCGTGACGGCGCGCATCGATATCGCGCTCGACCGCGCCCCGGTCTTTCCCGGCGCGCCCGCCGATGCCGCAACCGGCCGCATCGTCGTCGCCCGCTCGCTCGGGCAGGTGGAGGAAGCGTTCAACGCCGTCAAATACGGGCGCGCCTCCGAGGAACCCGCCCTGGAAATCACCGTGCCGACCCTCGCCGATCCCGATCTCGCCCCGGCCGGGCGGCACACCCTGTCCATCCTCGCCCAATACGCGCCCTATAGGCCGCGCGAGGGCTGGGGAACGGAAGGGCCTGCTTTTGTCAGTCGCGTCCTCTCGCTGCTGGAAAATGTCTCGCCCGGCATCGGCGCCACCATTATCGCCGCAGAACTGCTGACACCCGACGCCATGGAAGAGCGCTTCGACCTGCCGGGCGGCCACTGGCACCACGGCGAAATGCAGCCCGACCAGCTTCTCGTCAATCGCCCGATCCACGCGCTGTCCGGCTACCGGACGCCGATCGACGGGCTCACCCTTGCCGCCGCCGGCTCCCACCCGGGCGGCGGCATTTCTGGGCTGCCGGGCCTTCTGGCAGCCCGGACCCTCATGGCCGGCAGCCGGCCATGAGGGTCACCGCCGAGGCAAAGAGATCAAGGAGAGGCCGATGACGCTGACCATGCGCCTCAGAGCGCAAGCCCATATCGAGACGCCACGGCTGGAAACCCCGTTTCACCCGCGCCTTGCCGCCCTCGACCGCGTCAACGACTGGTACAACTGGGCCGGCTACAAGGCGCCGCACGCGCTTGATGACACGGAACTCGAATATTTCGCGATCCGCTCCACGGCCTCGCTCTTCGACCTCTCGCCCATGGTCAAGTACCGGATCGAGGGCAAGGATGCCGAGCGCTATCTCAACCGCCTGACCCTTCGCGATGTCAGCCGGCAGAAAACTGGCACGGTGCAGTATACCGCCTGGTGCGACGATGCCGGCCATGTGCTCGATGACGGCACCCTGTTTCGCCTCGCGCCCGATGTCTTCCGGCTGTGCTGCCAGGACCGGCACCTGCCCTGGCTGCTCGACAGCGCCATCGGCTTTGATGTCGATATCCGCGAGGAGACGGAGGAGATCGCCGGTCTTGCGCTGCAGGGCCCGACCGCCTTCGCCACGCTCAAAGCCGCCGGCCTTGGCAATGTGGCGAGCCTGCGCCCCTTCCAGATCACGACGCTTCCCGCCCCCTTCGGCGACGTCACGATCTCGCGTACCGGCTTTACCGCCGATCTCGGCTACGAGCTTTTCGTGCCAAGCGAACATGCACTGGCGCTGTGGGACCTCATCCATGCGGCCGGGCAGGCCTACGGCCTCAGGGCCATCGGCTACGATGCGCTGAACCGCGCCCGCATCGAGGCTGGCTTCATCGTGGCGGGGGCGGATTTCATCGGCGCCGACATCGCGCTTCGGCCCGGGCGCGAGCGCATGCCGGACGAGATCGGACTGGACTGGCTGGTCGATCCCGCAAAGCCGCATTTCAATGGCCGCCGCGCCATCCTCCACGCCCGCCGCACCGGCGCGCTGAAACACGTTCTGGTCGGACTGGAAATCGAGGGCAACGTGCCGGCCGAAGGCGCCATCGTCTATCATGGTCGCAGCCGCGAGGCCGGCGTCGTCACCGCCGCCATCTGGTCGCCCACCGCCAAGCGCAACATAGCCCTTGCCTCGCTCACCCGCCCCTTCGGCACCGAGATCACGAACGACCTCTGGGTGGAAATCTACGCCCTTCGCGAACTCTCCTACCAGAAGATGATGAAGCGCGCCGTCATCGTACCGCGCCCCTTCGTCTCCCTGCCGCGCCGCACCGCCAATCCGCCCGGCCTGTTCTGATCCGATGGACGAGGAGCGCGCCCGCAACCTTCGCCTCATTCTCACGCCGCCCGGCCTCGCCTGGTCGGGCCGGTCGCGCTATGCGGCTGCGGCCTTCTTCCATGCGGCCGGCGCGATGGATGAGGAGACGCTGGAGATCTATCGCATCTGCTGCCGCCTTGACGGCGAAGATCCGTGCGACGTTCTGCGCCGCTGGCAGGTCGGCGCAGCCTGGCTTGACTGGCTGGATGATGCGGCGCGTGGACTCAGCTCCGATGAAGCGTAAGCAATACCTGACACGCTGACGCCCTACCGCTTGATTCCGGCCGTCAGCGTCTCGTGGATTTCGATCAGCGATGGCCCTTTGCGCGCCGCCGCTTCGGTCAGCGCCGCCGCGAGATCCTCGAGCCTGGCAAGCCGTTTACCCGGAATGCCATAGGCCTCGGCAGCCTTGGGGAAATCCGGCGCGCCCGGTCGCACGCCTTCCGGCACGATGCCATTGTCGATCATGTAGGTCTCGATCTCCTGATAGCCGTCATTGTTCCAGACGAGGAAGATCACCGGCGCGGATATATCGGCAGCCGAGCCGATCTCGGCCAGGGAAAACTGGATGCCACCATCCCCGACGAGGCAGATGACCGGAGCGCCGCCGACACCGACGGTAGCGCCGATCGCAGCCGGCGGCGCATAGCCAAGCGCGCCGAAGCCGGTGGCGGAATTGAACCAGCTGCGCGGGCGCGGCGCGTTGCAGAAGAGGTTGCCGGCATAGACGACCTGCGTCGAATCCCCGACGATCGTCACCTCCGGCAGCGTCTTGTAGATCGTATCGATGATGTCGATCTCGGCCCGCATCTTGGCGGTCAGCTCCTTCAATGTGGCCTTGCGCGCCGCTTCGGCCCGCCGTGCGCCGTCACCCGCGACATCGTCCGGCAGGAAGCCGAGCATGCCAAGCGCCGCCGCGCGGGCGCCCGAGAGGATCGACATGGCGGTCTGCGGCCCGGCGGCCAGCTGCGTGGCATCGATATCGATGCGGATCAGCTTGTCGAGCAGCGGAAACCCGCCATCGGCATACATGTCATAGTCGGTTTGCCCCATCTCCGTCCCGAAGGCGAGCACGAGGTCGGCATCGCGAATGAGGGCGCGCACGGCCTTGAGACTGGGGCTCGCGGGCACATTCAGCGGATGCCCGGCCATCATCCCGCGCGCGTTGACGGTGGTGACGACCGGTGCCCCGATCCGCTCGGCAAGGTCGCGGATTTCCGCCTCTGCCGTGATGGCACCGCCGCCGCACAAAATGACCGGTCGGCGTGCCTCCGCCGACAGGATCGCCGCCTTCTGCAGCGTTTCCGCATCGGCGCGGGGGCGCGTGGCCTGCGCCGGGCGCACGGTTGCCGGCAGGCTGACCTTCGCCGCCATCACATCCGTCGGGATTTCGATATGCACGGGGCCGGGACGTCCCGAACCGAGCACGGCAAAGGCTCGTTCGATCACAGCCGGCAGATCAGCGGGATTGAGCAGCGTGTGGCTGTAGAGCGCCACCGTCTTTGCCAGCGCGTGCTGGTCGGGCAGCTCGTGCAGCAGGCCGCGTCCGTGGCCGAGCGAATCGCGGCGGTTGACGCCGGAGATGACGAGGATGGGGATGGAATCCTGCCGCGCCTGCGCCATCGCCGTCAGCGTATTGGTCAGGCCCGGCCCGGTGATGACGAGCGCGACGCCCGGCCTGCCGGTGACGCGCGCATAGCCGTCGGCCATGAAGCCGGCGCCCTGCTCGTGGCGAGGCGTCACATGCCGGATCGGCGAGGCCGCAAGCCCGCGATAAAGCTCGACCGTATGGACGCCGGGAATGCCGAAGACGACCTCGACGCCGTTCAGCGCCAGCAGTTCGACCAGCGCCTCGCCAACGGTCAAGGCCTTTTCTGTGACGACGGGTTCAGCGCTCATGCACGACGCTCCTTGCGCGGTTGAATGCGGGCTGCCAGCGCATTCATGCGTCGGCAGGCCTCCTCGATCCTCGTCTCCGTGACCGTGAGGCTGAGGCGGATGAAATCCTTGGCCTGCTCGCCGAAGGAGGCGCCCGGCATCACGGCAACGCCCTCCTCTTCCAGAAGCCGCCAGGCGAAGGTTTCGCCATCGAGCCCGGTGGCGGAGACATCGACCACGATGAACATGCCGGCTTCCGGCCGGTGCGGCGCGAGCACGCCTCCGCCCGACAGTGCCGTGCAGATGCGCGACGCGCGGCCCTGATAGGCGGCGCGCATGGTCGCAGAGGTCGTGATCGGGTTGGACAGCGCATAGGCCGTCATATCGGAGATAAAGGGCTGCACGCCGAACAGCATGGTTTCGGAGACCGGCAGCAGCCGCCGCGCAAACTCCGCCGGCCCCACCGCCCAGCCGCTGCGAAAGCCCGGCGCGGCATGGGACTTGGAGATGGAGGAAACTACGATGGTCCGCTCGGCAAGATCGGGATCATCGAAGGGCGAGGCAAACGCACCGCCGAAAATGAGCTCCTCATAGACCTCATCGCAGACGATCCAGAGATCATGGCGGCGGGCGACGGCACCGAGGGCGGCAATCTCATTGCGGGTGAGCGTCGCGCCCGTCGGGTTGTGCGGCGTGTTGAGCAGCAG
This sequence comes from Rhizobium sp. RU20A, assembly GCF_900155885.1. Lineage (GTDB taxonomy): Bacteria > Pseudomonadota > Alphaproteobacteria > Rhizobiales > Rhizobiaceae > RU20A. The sequence continues at coordinate 110,069 of NZ_FTMB01000005.1, read as the reverse complement.
CACCCGGCAGGCCGGCGTCAACGCCCGCTCCAGATCCTCCGCCTGCATATGGAAGCCCCGCTCGGGCCTGAGCGGCACGTAGACGGGCTCGGCGCCCGTGGCGCGGATCACCGCTTCGTAGGTGGCATAGAGCGGATCGCCGACCAGCACCCCGTCACCCGGCTCGCAAAGGCCGAGCATCACCGCGAACAGCGCCGTCTGCGTGCCCGGAAACACCATGACATTGTCGACCGTCACGTCGGCGCGTCGCTGCCGGTACTTCGCCGCGATCGCCTCGACCACGGCCGGCTCGCCGCGCCCGTTCGAGTACCGATAGCGGCCGGCATTCATGGCGGCCTGGCACACCGAGATCAGTTGCGGATCGACCGGCAGATCCGGCTCGCCAATCGTCAGCTCGATGATATCGCGGCCCTCGCGGGCGAGTTCCCGGGCCCGGATGTGCAGGGCCCATTTGCCGGAGCCGAGATCGGCGAGGCGGTCGGTTATGGTCGAATAGCGCATGTCGTTCCCCCTGTTGTCAAAGAGACGGCCCGCCTTGTGCAAGGCTCGGGCGCAAATCCCTCGGTCCTGTCCTTCGTTTCCGGCCGCAAAGGCCGTCAGCCCGCCCCTTGCAGCGACAGCCCGAGCAGGGCCTCCACCGACCCCGTCGCGATGCGGATCAGTTCGCCATCCGCGAAGAGATCGCCCGCAAGGCAGCCTTCCAGCCACAGCCCGTCCATCAGGCCGTTGATGGCGATGGCCTGCGCGCGGCAGATGCCCGGATCGGCGGTGAGCCCGCGCAGCACCCGGAAGTCGGCAATCAGCCCCTCGAGCGAATCGCGAAAGGCGAGATAGCCCTCGCGATGCACCGCCGCCAGCACGGGATCGGACCCGACCTGGCTGATGAAGGCCGCCCAGAGCGACAGGCTGCGGCTGTTGGCGACGGGCTCCGTCAGGTTGATGACGATGAAGTCGCGCAGCCGGCTTTCCGGATCGCCCGTGAGATTCTCCGCCTTCTCCGTCAGGGACGCGATCAGGCTTCGATAGGCGGCCGCGATCAGCTGGTCCTTGGTCTCGAAGTAATGCCGCACCAGACCTGCCGTCACGCCGGCCCGCGCCGTGATCTCGCGCACGGTCGCCCCCTTGAGGCCAAGCTCCGAGATGCAGTCGAGGGTCGCGGCGATCAGCTCCTGCCGCCGCTCCGCCTCCGGGGCCCGGTGGAAGGTCCGGCGCATCATCCCCTCAGAACCGGCCGCGTCAGGCAGGTCGGCCCGCCTTCGCAGGCGATGCACAGCGCATCGGCCTCGAACACGGCCACGGTGCAGCCGGCCGCTTCCATCGCCGCCTTCGTCTGCGGAAAGCCGTCGACCATGACGACATCCAGCGGCTTCAGCGGCAGCACGTTGAGGCTGAGGCCGTTGCTGGCGTAAAACTCCTCGGCCGGCGCCTCGATCAGCCGGATGCCGCGGGCCTTCAGCAACTGATAGAACGGCGCCGGCAGCAGCGGCGCGAAGACCAGCGCGAGATCGTCCGCGAGCGGGCTCATCACCGACATCAGATGCAGGCACGCTTCCTCCCCCTGCCAGAGCGGCAGGTCGAAGCCGATGACGGTGACGCCAATCGGCGCGAGGATGGCGGACAGTTGCTCGATGCCCGCCTGATTGCTGCGCACGCCACGCCCGACGATCAGGGTCGAACGATCGAGCCAGATGCAGTCGCCGCCCTCGACGGTACCGGGAGCCTCAAGGCGCCCGAGAATGGGAATGCCGGCGGCGCGATAGGCCGCTTCGTGCAGATCCGGCTCGCCGGCACGGAGCGGCTTGCCCATGGCAAGGATGACGGCGCCCTTGTCGGTCATCAGCGAGGGGTCATGGGTGAACATGGCGTCGGCCAGCCCGTCGCCATTGTCCTCGAGCCAGAGGATTTCGGCCCCCGACGCTTCCACCAGCCGCGCGAAGGCGCTGTACTGTTCCACCGCGCGCGGCCCGTCGAAACCGGGGCCATAGTGCCAGCGCGCCGCATCGGCACCTGCAAGACTGGGCCCGGGCCGGCGCATCAGAACACGCGTCAAGGCGGCGGACATTTCCTGGGAACCGTAACGGGACATGCTTGCTCCTGAAGAGGGGGACGAACGGAAGAGGCGATCACGACCGGGTCAGAAAATCGCGAACATTGCTTATTGTACACTTGAATAATTACCTCGCAAGTGCAACGATGCAATCCGCAAGACGACGTGACGAGCAAAAACCGCCGCACGGGAAAAGGGGAACAGTCTCGCATGAAAGCTGTCGCGCAACCGCGCGGCCCGGCGCTGGAGGTCCGTCTGTGACATTAGCCGCCGAGGCCATATCCGTATCCGATCTCCACAAGCGCTTTGGCCCGCTGGAGGTCTTGAAGGGCGTTTCGCTCACCGCCCGCGAAGGCGACGTCATCGCCATCATCGGCGGGTCCGGCTCAGGCAAATCCACCTTCCTGCGCTGCATCAACATGCTGGAACTGCCGAGCGCCGGCTCTGTCGCCATCCGCGGCGAAACGATCCGCATGAAGCCGGACGGGCGCGGCGGCCAGATGCCCGCCGATCGCAAGCAGATCCAGCGCATCCGCTCGCGCCTCGGCATGGTCTTCCAGAGCTTCAATCTCTGGCAGCACATGACGATCCTGCAGAACATCATCGAGGTGCCGATCCATGTGCTCGGCATTCCCCGCGCCGAGGCGATCGCCACCGCGGAAGCGCTCCTCGCCCGCGTCGGGCTGGAGGCGCGACACGATGCCTACCCCGCCTTCCTCTCCGGCGGCCAGCAGCAGCGCGCGGCCATCGCCAGGGCGCTCGCCATCCAGCCGCATGTCATGCTCTTCGACGAACCGACCTCGGCGCTCGACCCGGAACTCGTCGGCGAAGTGCTCTCGGTGATCGGCGACCTCGCCCGCGAAAAGCGCACCATGCTGCTCGTCACCCACGAAATGAAGTTTGCCCGCAACGTCGCCAACCACATCGTCTTTCTCGCCGACGGCAAGATCGAGGAACAGGGGCCGCCGGACGCCATCTTCGACAATCCGCAATCCGAGCGCCTCAAGCGCTTCATCCGCTCCATTCACTGACGTTACGCCACCGACCTCCCGAGAAAGGAAAGCATCATGAAGAAAGCTCTTTCGATCTGCGCACTGGCGCTCCTCGCCGCCCTTGCCAGCACTGCCGGTGCCAAGGCCGAACAGGTCAAGGTCGGCTTTGCCGCCGAGCCCTACCCGCCCTTCACCTCGCCGGATGCCAACGGCAACTGGGTGGGCTGGGAAGTGGATTTCCAGAAGGCGATCTGCGCCGAAGCCAAGCTCGACTGCGTGATCACCCCCGTCGCCTGGGACGGCATCATTCCGGCATTGACGAGCAAGAAGATCGACATGATCATCGGCTCCATGTCGATCACCGACGAGCGCAAGAAGACCATCGACTTCTCCGACAAGTACTACAACACCCCGACCGCCGTGATCGGCGCCAAGGGCGTCCCCTTCGAAGCCACGCCCGAAGGCCTTGCCGGCAAGATCCTCGGCGTCCAGGCATCGACGATCCATGCCGACTACGCCAAGAAGCACTTCTCCACGGCCGCCGAAATCAAGGAATATCAGACACAGGACGAGGCCAACCAGGATCTCGCCGCCGGCCGCCTCGATGCCGTCCAGGCCGATTCCATCACGCTCGAAGCCTTCCTGGACAGCGAGCAGGGCAAGGCCTGCTGCGAGATGAAGGGCAATGTCGCCGATGATCCCGTCATCCTCGGTGCCGGCGTTGGCGTCGGCCTGCGCAAGGAAGACACGGCGCTGAAGGAAAAGATCAACGCCGCCATCAAGGCGATCCGCGCCAATGGCACCTATGACGCCTTCTCCAAGAAGTACTTCGACTTCAACATCTACGGCGAATGACGGCTCGATGCGGCGGGGGTGACCCCGCCGCCTTCCTTTTCGTGAAAGGATAGATGCGCATGGCCGCCGATGCCTCAAGCCTGATTGACTGGAGCCTGCTTGCCTTTTCCGCCCCGGGCTGGGGCGGTGTGCTGCTGGCCGGCTTCGTCAATTCCATCCAGATCGCCATCGGCGGCTATTCGCTCGGCCTCCTGCTGGGCGTCGGCGGTGCCTTCGGCAAGCTCTATGGCGGGCCGATCACGCGCGACCTGCTGGAGATTTACACCACCCTCGTGCGCGCCGTTCCGGAACTGGTGCTGATCCTGCTCCTTTACTACGCGGGCACGGACGGCGTGAACCAGGTGCTCGCCCTTGCCGGCTACCCGCCCATCGACATCAGCGGCCTTGCCGCCGGCATCTTCGTCATCGGCGTCGTGCAGGGTGCCTATTCGACCGAGGTGCTGCGCGGCGCGATCAAGGCCGTACCCTCGGGACAGATGGAGGCGGCCCGCGCCTATGGCATGGCGCCGGTGCAGATGCTGCGGCGCATCACTCTGCCGGCCATGCTGCCCTACGCCATTCCCGGCTTGGCCAATCTCTGGCTGATCGCCACCAAGGACACCGCGCTTCTGGCCGTCGTCGGCTTCAGCGAGCTGACGCTGGTCACGCGGCAGGCGGCCGGCACCACGAAGCACTACATGCTGTTCTTCGTTGCCGCCGGCGTGCTCTACCTGTTGCTGACTTTGGTCTCGAACGGCCTCATCGCCCTCATCGAGCGGCGCGCCCGGCGCGGTTTCCCGGAGGTGGCATGAGCAGTTCCAACGCCCCATCCCCCAAGGCGGACATGCCGCCGGAGCCCGGCGCTCCCGATGCCCGCGACCATGTGGCCGCCATCATGCCCGCCGCTCCTGAAAGCAGTGCACTAAAGGCGCTGCTGGTGCCGCACCGCATCGTGCTGATGCTGATCTTTGCCGGCGCCATCCTCGCCATGGCGCTTCTGATGCGCTGGGACTGGCTGCCCGGCTACCTGCCGCGCATCGGCTCCGGCATTGTCGTGACGCTGATCATGCTCTTTGCCTCCGCCGGCCTCGGCTTCCTGCTTGCGGTGCCGCTGGGGCTCGTGCAGGTTACAGGCCCCTGGCCATTGAAGCGGGCAGCGCAGGCCTTCTGCACGCTGATCCGCGGCACGCCGCTGCTGCTGCAGCTCTGGCTGCTCTATTACGGCCTCGGCTCGATCTTCGCGCAGTATCCGGAGATCCGCTCATCCTTCCTGTGGCCCTATCTCCGCCAGTCCTGGCCCTACGGGCTCGCGGCCCTGACCATCTCCTTCGCCGCCTATGAGGGCGAGGTCATGCGCGGCGCCTTTGCCGGCATCCCGGCCGGCGAGTTGGAGGCGGGCCGCGCCTATGGCATGGGCCGTTTCACGCTCTTTCGCCGCATCTGGTTGCCGCGGGCTGTCCACCGCGCCCTGCCGACGCTGGCCGGCGAGACGGTGCTGCAACTGAAGTCGACGCCGCTGGTTGCCACCATCACCGTCATCGACGTCTACGCCGTCATCTCGCGCGTGCGGCAGGAGACCTTCCTCACCTACGAGCCGCTCCTGCTGCTCGCCGCCATTTATTGCTGCCTCACCGGCATTCTCGTCGTCGCCTTCCGGGCGCTCGAGAACCGGATACCGACACGGGGTGTCTGACATGACCCGCCTGCCCGAACTGACCAATGCCGTGCCGGAGATGATCGCCATGCGCCGCGATCTGCACGCCCATCCCGAACTCGGCCTTGAGGAAGAGCGGACCTCCGCCGTCGTCGCTGCCCAGCTGGAGGCGCTCGGCTACACCGTCACGCGCGGCCTTGCCCGCACCGGCCTCGTCGCCACCCTCACCAACGGGGCCGGTCGCTCGATCGGCATCCGCGCCGACATGGACGCCCTGCCGATTCACGAGGAGACGGGCCGCGACTATGCCAGCACCATCCCCGGCAAGATGCATGCCTGCGGCCATGATGGGCACACCGCCATGCTGCTCGGTGCGGCCCGGATGATCGCCGAGCGACGCAATTTCGAGGGCACCGTGCATCTGATCTTCCAGCCGGCGGAGGAGAATGTCGGCGGCGCGAAGATCATGGTCGAGGAAGGCCTGTTCACCAGATTTCCCTGCGACGCCGTCTTTGCGCTCCACAACGAGCCCGGCCTGCCCTTCGGGCAATTCGCGCTGCGCGACGGGCCGATCATGGCCGCCGTCGACGAGGCCCGCATCACCGTGCACGGCCGCGGCGGCCACGGCGCCGAGCCGCAGGAGACAGCCGACCCCATCGTCTGCGGCGCCTCCATCGTCATGGCCCTTCAGACGATCGTCTCGCGCAACATCGATCCGCAGGATCCGACCGTCATCACCGTCGGCTCCTTCCACGGCGGCTCGGCCAGCAACATCATCCCGGAAAGGGTTGAGATCGTCGTCGGCATCCGCTCCTTCAACCCCAAGGTCCGCGACGAACTCGAACGCCGCATCCGCCTGATCGCCGAGGCGCAGGCAGAGAGTTTCGGCATGCGCGCCACCGTCGATTACGAGCGCAGCTACGACGCCACGATCAACCACACCGCCGAGACGGACTTCCTGCGCGGCGTGGCGGCGCGCTTTGCAGGGGCGGAAAACGTCGTCGACCTCGCCCGCCCCTACATGGGCAGTGAGGATTTCGCCTATATGCTGCGCGCAGTGCCTGGCAGTTACTTCTTCCTCGGCAGCCGCGTGACGGGCGAGGAAAAGCCGCTGCACCACCCCGCCTATGATTTCAACGACGACCTTCTGCCGATCGGCGCCGCCTTCTGGACGGAGCTTGCCGAAACCTTCCTCGCCCGCAAGGCCTGAAACGGCGAAAGGCGCGGCCGGGAAACCCCGCCGCGCCGTTTCGCGCCTTGATCGATCAGCGTTACTTGCAGACCTTGATCTTCTTGATGACGAGGTTGCCGTAGTGGTCCCAGGTCTTGATCTTCTTGATGTGGCAGACCGGCTGGTAGTCGTAGCTGTAGTAGCCGGCCTGGGAGGGGGCGGCGAAGGAGAGGGCGGCGAAGGCGGCGATGACGGTGGAGAGAACGATCTTGCGCATGGCTGGGGTCCTTTGTGTCGGTTTCGGATGAGCCCGTCTCATCCAGTGACCCGACAATCGCACATGCTCCGCCCTCGCGCTGTCCCCTGCGGAACAGGCCACACGAAAGGGCTTTCGGCTTTGGCGCGATGGCCTATATTTCAGGACAGGGTCCGCTAAGAACCAGAGCCATGGAGACATGCGCATGAGCGAAGACGACGCCACGACGCCCGAAGACAGCAAACTGACCCGCACCAAGCGGGCCTGGGCGCGCGACGGCAAGTTCCTCACGGGCCGCATCAGCCGCCCGGAGACCGAGCGCCTGCCGCCCGGCCAGCATCTCGTCAAGAACTGGCCGGTGCTCGATCTCGGCGTCCAGCCGCAGATTCCGCTTTCCGCCTGGCGGCTCGACGTCACCGGCGCCGTGGAAAACCGCCTGTCGCTGAACTGGGATCAGTTCAACGCCCTGCCGACATCGACCTTCGTCTCAGACATGCATTGCGTGACGACGTGGTCGCGCTACGACAATCGCTGGCAGGGCGTGTCAACGCATGACCTGCTCGACCTCGCCATGCCGACCGAGAACGCCACCCACGTGCTGCTGACGAGCTTCGACGGTTATACGACCAATCTGCCGCTCGCCGATTTCGCCGCCGACGACGCCATCCTCGCCACCCATTGGGAGGGCGAACCGATCAGCACGGAACATGGCGGCCCCATGCGCCTCATCGTGCCGCATCTCTATCTCTGGAAGAGCGCCAAATGGCTGCGCGAAATCCAGTTCATCCCCGCCGACAAGGCCGGCTACTGGGAGCGCAACGGCTACCACATGCGCGGCGATCCGTGGCGCGAGGAGCGTTACTCGGACGACTGAGCCGAAGGCGGGAGATCAGGCGACGTCCACCCACCGCCGTTCGGCATGGCTCTCAGCCATCGCATGCACGGTCCGCTCGATGCGGATACCCTGCTCGAAGGTCAGCGCGGTGAAGGGCTGGCCGGCGATAGCGGCATGCAGCTCCCGGCATTCGATTATCTTCAACTCGTTGAAGCCGAGGCCATGGCCGGGCGCCGGAACGAACCGGTCGTAGGGCGCATGATGCGGCGCCGTCAGCACGGTGCGGAAACCCCGTTCCTCCGCGCGTCCGGCGTGCTGGTACAGCTGGAACTCGTTCATGCGCTCCTGATCGTAGAGGATCGCACCCGCCGAGCCATAGATCTGCACGGCGATGCGGCCCTTCCGGCCGAAGGCGGCGCGGTTCACCACCATCACACCGGGCACGCCGCCCGCAAGGCGCATCAGGATGCTCGCCATGTCGTGGTTTTCGACAGTGCGCCGGCCGCCATCCGCCGTCGGCCGGTCAGCATAGGGCTTGCCCATGTCGGCAATCACTGCCTCGACATCGCCGACCAGAACCTTGAGCAGCGACAGCGGATGCACGGCAAAATCGTCAAGCGCGCCATAGCCCGAGGATGCCTCGCTCTTCAGCGAGAAGAGATCCGCCGGGTCCGCCATGAAGTCCTCGTCCATCTCGACGCGGGCCTGCGTGACGGCGCCGATCGCCCCCTCGCGGATCAGCCGGCCCATATGGCGGATGACGGGGTTCTGGATGTAGTTGTAGCCGATGATGGCGACGCGCCCGCTGGCGCGCGCGGCCGCCAGCATGCGCTCGGCGTCCGCAAGCTTCGGCGCCATCGGCTTTTCGCACCAGACATGCTTGCCCGCTTCAAGGGCCGCAATGGCCATTTCCGCATGGAAGGCATTCGGCGTGGTGACGGAGACGACATCGACCTCGGGATCGGCGATCACCGCCCGCCAGTCACCCGTCGACTTCGCAAAGCCGAAGGCCCGCGCCCGTTCCGCCGCAAGCGCCGCGTCGCGCTCGGCCAGATGCATGAGACGCGGACGCGCCACCTCTCCGAAGACAGAAGCAACAGCATTCCAGGCAAGCGCATGGCACTTGCCCATGTAGCCGGTGCCGATCAGCCCGACGCCAAGCGGTTTCATGGGTTCCTCCTCCCCGATCATGGTCCGTTTCCACCGGGCCTCCCCGCCCGGCAGAAAAGGTTCGAAATGACTTACGGATTATCGCGCCTGTAGATCCAGTCATGGTCCGGATGGTTCTGGAAGCGCCATTTGCGCAGCGGCCCGGCCATCACGTTCAGGTAATACATTTCGTAGCCATGCGGCACGCCGCATGGGTGATGCCCCTTCGGCACCAGCACCAGATCGTGGTCGGCAACCGCCATCGTCTCGTCCAGCGACCCGTCCTCGGTAAAGACGCGCTGGAAGCCGAAGCCCTGCGCGGGGTTCAGTCGGTGGTAGTAGGTCTCCTCGAGATAGGTCATCTCGGGGAAATTGTCCTCGTCATGCCGGTGCGGCGGGTAGGACGACCAGTTTCCCGTGGGCGTGAAGACCTCCGTCACGAGCAGGCTGTCGGCCACATCGCGCTCTTCCATTGCGATGGCGTGGATGTAGCGCGTGTTGGCATCCTTGCCGCGTGTGGCAAGCGTGATGCCTTCCGGCCCGATCACCGCCGCCTCGCGGCCCGGCTTGCCCGGCGCGGTGCAGACCGCGAGCGTGCAGTCGGTGGTCGCAACCGCCGACCAATCGGCGCCGGCCGGCACGTAGATGCAATGCGGCGGAATACGCTCGAACACGTTCATCCGCTCGCCCCGCTCGCCGAAATCCTTGCCGCCAGCCGTAAACTCTGCCTTACCTTCAACGAGCACAAGGATGACCTCCGTCTCGCCGGTGACCTCCGCCGCACGCTCGCCGGCCCTGAGACGGTAAAGTCCGAAACCGACATAGCCCCAGCCGGCATCGGCCGGGGTCAGCGAATGCACCTTACCGGTGGTGCCCTTAGGTTTGCGCAAGAGATCGGCCATGGGTGTCTCCTTGAAAGGCATCTCCGGGTGACGGCTGGGCCGTTGCCGGTGGAACTTCAGTAAAGCAACGTGCGCGGTCCCGACCGCAACAGCGTCCCGTTCTCCGTCATGGTCTGGCTTGCCCGACCATCCATCGGCAAGCTCGGCGTCTGCGGCATGAATCCTCGGGTCGAGCCCGAGGATGACGGCGCCTGGTTATGCGCCACTCCCCCACCAGCGTCATCCCGGCCCCCGAGCCGGGATCCAGCAGCCGCGCGTCTGCGCGGCCGGGAGGACTTTTCAGACCAAAGACTTGGCCTTGCGGACGTACCCTCCCTCCGTCATGGCCGGGCTTGACCCGACCATCCACCTGCAAGCTCAGCGCTTGCAGCATGGATCCTCGGGTCGAGCCCGAGGATGACGGTTGAAAGGCTCACGCCCCCGTATCGAGCCCCGCCGACTTCGCAAAGGCCTTCAGCGACGTCAGCCCCAGGCTCTGGTACTCGAACGGATTGCGCACCGAGGGGTCCTGCTCGGCCTCGATGACCACCCAGCCCGAATAGCCGTGCTCGGCCGCGACCTTCAGCACCGGCTCGAAATCCACCGCGCCCTCGCTGTCGCCGGGAACCGTGAAGACGCCGCGACGCACGCCCTCGAGGAAGGAAAGCCCTTCGCTGCGCACCTGCTCGGCAATCGCGCCACGCACGTTCTTGGCGTGGATATGGCCGACGCGGCCCATGTGCTTGCGTGCGACACGCTCGGGATTGCCGCCACCGAACCAGCAATGGCCGGTGTCGAGCAGGAGCTTGGCGGCCGGGCCGGTGTTCGCCATCAGGCGGTCGATCTCGTCTTCGCTCTCGACGATTGTGCCCATGTGATGATGGTAGACGAGCGCGACGCCCTGCTCGGCCGCAAAGGCCGCCAGCGCCTCGACGCCGGCGCCGAAGGTAGCCCAGTCGGCTTCCGGCAGAACCGGACGGCGCGAAAGTGCCACATCGTCATTGCCGTGAATGGCGTTCGAGGTCTCGCAGACGATGATGACCTTCGAGCCCATGGCTTTGAGCAGATCGAGTGCCGGCTGCATGGCCTTCTTCTCGTCCTCGATGGAGTTCGTCAGAAGGTTCAGCGAATGCCAGCCGGAAACGTAGCGCAGGCCCCGCGGCTCCAGCACGGCCTTGAGTCCATCAGGGTCCTGCGGAAACTTGTGGCCCTTCTCGATGCCGTCGAAACCGATCTTGGCGGTCTCGTCCAGGCACTGGTCGAGGCTGATATGCGCGCCCAGCGTCTGGTCGTCATCGTTGGACCAGGCAATCGGATTGGTGCCGTAGAGGATCATGCTTCGTCTCTCGCTTTGACGGCGGCCTCGTAATGGGCGCGCGCTTCGTTGACCTGCGGCCGCACGGACACTTCCGGCACCGCGACATCCCACCAGTGGCCGCCGGCCGCGGTGGACGGATAGGGATCGGTATCGATGACGATGACCACGGGGCGTTCACCGCCGCGCGTGGCCGCCAGCGCCGCCTCCAGCTCGGCGATCGAGCTGACCTTGCGGGCCTCCGCGCCCATCGCCGCCGCATGGGCGGTAAAGTCGATGGCCGACGGGTTCACATGATGGGCGTGGTCGAGGAGATTGTTGAACTCCGCCCCGCCGGTCGCCATCTGCAGCCGGTTGATACAGCCATAGCCGCGGTTGTCGGTCAGGACGACCGTGATCTTGACGCCCATGGTGACGGCGGTCGCCAGCTCCGAATTCATCATCATATAGGAGCCGTCACCAATCATCACGATGACATCGCGATCCGGCTCTGCCATCTTGATGCCAAGGCCGCCGGCAATCTCGTAGCCCATGCAGGAATAGCCGTATTCCATGTGATAAGACATGGGCCGGCCAGCCTTCCACAACTTGTGCAACTCGCCCGGCATGGTGCCGGCCGCGCACATGACGACGGTGTTGTCGCTTGCCTGCCGCTGTACCGCGCCGATCACCTGCATGTCGGTCGGCAGCGCATTGCCGGCCTCCGGCGCATCGGTCACGGCGTCCGCATCGGCGAACCAGCCGCGCTTCAGGCTCTCGTCGGGCAATTCAAAGCAATGGTCGCCGAGCGCTGCGGACAGCTCTTCGAGCCCGATCCGCGCGTCGGAAACGAGCGGCAGCGCATTGTGCTTGAAGCCGTCATAGGGCTGTACGTTCAGCGACAGAAGCGTGCGATCCGTATTGCGGAACAGCGCCCAGGAGCCTGTGGTGAAATCCTGGAAGCGCGTGCCGACACCGAAGACGAGATCGGCGTCCGCACAGACCGCATTGGCGCTCGCCGCGCCCGTCACGCCCACGGGCCCGAGGTTCTGCGCGTGGTCCCACGGCAGGGCCGACTTGCCGGCCTGCGTCTCGACGACGGGAATGCCGTGCTTCTCGACGAAGGCCTTCAGCGTTTCCGTCGCGCCCGAATAATGCACGCCGCCACCGGCGACGATCACCGGCTTCTTCGCCGCCTTCAGCGCCGCGATGGCCGCCGCAAGCTCGTCGGCATCCGGGCGCGGACGACGCTGCGCCCAGACCTTCGGCGCAAAGAAACTTTCGGGATAATCATAGGCCTCGGCCTGCACATCCTGGCAGAAGGCGAGCGTCACCGGGCCGCATTCGGCGGGATCGGTCATCACCCGCAGCGCCCGCGGCAGCGCGGTCAGGAGCTGCTCGGGCCTGACAATCCGGTCGAAGTAGCGGCTGACGGGGCGGAAGCAATCGTTCGCCGTCACGGTGCCGTCCTGGAAATCCTCCACCTGCTGCAGCACGGGGTCCGGCGCGCGGTTGGCAAAGACGTCGCCGGGGATGAAGAGCACGGGGATACGGTTGACATGGGCAAGCGCCGCCGCCGTCACCATGTTGGTCGCGCCGGGGCCGATGGAGGAGGTCACCGCCATGGCGCGCCGCCGACCGAGCTGCTTGGAATAGGCAATCGCCGCATGGGCCATCGACTGCTCGTTATGGCCGCGATAGGTCGGCAGCGTGTCGCGGATGCCATGCAGCGCCTCGCCGATGCCGGCGACATTGCCATGGCCGAAGATGGCCCAGACACCAGCGATGAAGGGCTCGCCATCGGCATTCCTCTGGCTGGCGAGGTAACGGAACATCGCCTGCGCGGCGGTCAATCTCACGGTCTTCACTGCTGCCTCCCGATCTTTCTTTTCCGCAGCCTATTCGGCAGCGACTTTCGCGCCGGCGCGCGCTCTGTCCCACACGGCCACCAGCGCCTGATAGCGCTCGGCCATCTGCGCGACCGCGTCCTCGTCCGTCATCGTGCCGGCCAGCCAGGCGCGGGCCGCATCACCGAAGATCGTCCGGCCCACGGCAAAGCCTTTCACCAGATCGAAGCCCGCGGCAATGGCAAAGCTTTCCTCCAGCTGCTCGGCCGGCGCATCGAGACCCAGCACCACGATGCCGCGCGTATAGGGATCGTGGCGCGAAATCGCCGAACAGGCCTTTTCCCAGGCGGCATGCGAGGTCATCGGCTCCAGCTTCCACCAGTCGGGATAGACGCCGATTTCGTAGAAGCGCTCGATGATCGCGGCCACCGTGTCGTCACCGACCGGCCCGACCTTGGAAGGGATGACCTCCAGCAGCATTTCCAGCCGGTTGCGGCGGCAGGCGGCAAAAAGGCGCGTCACCGTCGCCTCCTGCTCGGCCTTCATTTCGGCCGTATCATCAGGATGATAGAAGCACAGCACCTTCACCACATGCTCGAGCGGCCATTCGTTGAGGCCTCCGAAATCCGTGCCGATCTCCGGCTCCAGCGTCAGGGGACGCGAACCGGGCCATTCCACCGGGCGACCGATCCAGAGCCCGCTGCCGGCCGCCTGATAGAGCGCGTCGCGCCCAAGACGCCCGTCGCAGAGAATGCCATAGCCCTGCCGGCCGCCGGCCACCGTCGTCGCGGCCTTGAGGCAGAGTTCCTTGAAGGCGCCGATCCGCTCGTGGGACACGCCGGCCTTGTCGGCCATCTCTTCGAGCTGCATGCGGTGGTCGAAGGCGAAGACGCGCATCTGAGGCCACTGCACCTTGCGGTTTGTCGCCCAGTGCACCTGTTCCAGATCCGCATCCTTGCGCAGCGCCTTGTTGCGAATGCCGGTGCGGAAGAAATATTGCAGCTCCTCCCAGCTCGGATAGGCCGGCGTGCAGCCGTGGCGGGAGACGGCGAAGGCGCCGCAGGCATTGGCGAATTTGAGGTTCGTCGGCCAGTCCTCGCCCGTCAGCCAGCCCTTCAGCAGGCCCGACATGAAGCCGTCACCGGCGCCGAGCACATTGAAGACTTCGATCGGGAAACCCTGCCCCGTCTGGCCCTCATCAAGGCTTTCGGGAACGGCACCCTCGAAGACGACGGCGCCCATCGGCCCGCGCTTGCACACCAGCGTGGCGCCGCTGACAGCCCGCACCGCCTTCAGCGCCGTGATCGTATCGGTCGAACCGCCTGCAATATGGAATTCCTCTTCCGTTCCGACGATGAGATCGAAGAGCGTCAGCGTCGATTGCAGCTTGGCGGTGACGGCGGCGGATTCGATAAAGCGGCTCTCGCCATCGCCGTGGCCGGCCAAGCCCCAGAGATTGGGGCGATAGTCAATGTCGAGCGCGGTCTTTGAGCCGCTCTCGCGCGCGAGACGCAAGGCCTTCAGAACGGCCGCTTCCGTTCGCGGATGCGACAGATGCGTGCCGGTTACGCAGACGGCGCGCGCCTCGGCAATGAAGGCGGGATCGATATCGTCTTCGCACAACGCCATGTCCGCGCAGTTCTCGCGGTAGAAGATCAACGGAAACTGGTGCTGGTCGCGAATGCCGAGCAAAACCAGCGCCGTTAGCCGTTCGGGATCGGTAACGACGCCGCGCACATCGACGCCTTCGCGCACCAACTGCTCGCGGATGAAGCGGCCCATATGCTCGTTGCCGACGCGGGTGATCAGCGCCGACTTCAACCCCAGCCGCGCCGTGCCGGCCGCGATATTGGTCGGCGAACCGCCAATGTATTTGTTGAAGGAGGCCATGTCCTCGAGCCGGCCACCGACCTGTGCGCCGTAGAGATCGACGGAGGATCGTCCGATCGTGATGAGGTCGAGCGATTTCAATGGTCTGCCTCCCCTGATGGCGATCGGGGCCGTTCCGGCCGTTGTGCCCAAGCTTCCGTGGAAGCCTCAGTGATCGCCAGAATGAGGTAGCAGCTTCTCCGCACGTCCGCAATGGAACGAAAATGCATTTATGGAATTTTTAGACTATTTATTCCAAATTTTGCCGAATGCCGGCGGGAAGGTCGACACAACAAAAAACCGGCGGGGAACCGCCGGTCAGATCACACCATCCATCCGCTCCACGCCGGCTGTCAGGCGACAGCACCCTCGCCATCGTTGAACGAAAACAGTCGCAGCCGCGAGGGCGCTGGAACGCGGATCGGTGAATCCATCACGGTCCGCACGGCGATCGCGAAATTGATCGCCTCCGTCATCTCATGCTCCGTTACCGGCTTGGGGATGACGCCGAGCGTGCCGGGCACGCCGCGCCCGAGTTGGGAAGGATTGGCGGTGATGTAGATCACCGTGACATTGTGCTCCTGGGCCAGCATACGGCCGATCTCGTGGCCCGTCGGACCGTCGCGAAGGTTGAGATCGACGAAAGCCACGTCTGCCTTGTCCGCAAGCCGGCGTGCCGCCGGCATGTCGGCTGCGATTCCCACGGGTTCGTTTCCGCTTTCCGCGACCAGATATTCGATTTCTGTCGCAACGATGAACTCATCCTCCACAATGAGAATCTTGCAGGCCATGTCACTGTCTCGCATGCTTTTACTTTCAACCGCGGCGCAGGCGCACCGTACTTCAGCGACCGGGCAGAGCCCCTCTCGGCGCTCCCAAATCCCGGCTAGAACGTCCGTCTCTCCCCTTTGTTCCATTCCAGACACGAAACTGCGAGCCGGACATGTGGAGCGTGACGGTCTTTTCCGTTCATTTGCTCGAAAGACTAGGTCAGTCCGCCTGCGCTGCAAGGCGGCGAGCGTGCGCTTCAGGGCCTTTCGAACCGACATCCGGACACACATACGTGATCGAAGATTGACTCTGCCGGAATTTCGAATAATGTGTGATGAAATTCAAAATTCGTCACACGTCATTCGAAAGTCCTTAACCGTCATGAACGCACTCGCCGAAGCCCATCAGGAGACCTCGCGACATCAGGAAAATGTCACACGCATTCTGGATGCCGCTGAGCGACTGTTTCGGCATTACGGCTACACGAAGACGACGGTTGCCGACATCGCCCGCGACCTCGGCATGTCCAGCGCCAATATCTACCGCTTTTTCGGCTCGAAGGTCGAAATCCATCAGGCCTTGGCGAGCCGCATGCTGGCCGCCCATTACGACCTCGTGTGCAACGCGGCCAGCCTCGATGCCACCGCCTCCGATCGCCTGCGCGCCTATGTGCTGAACCAATACAATATGACGGTCGAAACCATGCTGGACGAGCAGAAGGTCCATGAAATGGTGGTCATCGCCATGGAGCGGGACTGGAGCGTGATCGACGCCCATTTCGACCGGGTCAACGAGGTGCTGGCCGGGATCATCCGGGACGGAATCGCAGCCGGCGAATTTGCCGAGCAGGATGCCGATGCCGCCGCCCGCTGTTTCAGCGCATCCATCGTCACCCTTTGCCACCCCCAGGTGGTGGCCCAGTGTCTGGCCAAGACCAACCGGGCCACCGTCGATGAACTGATCGAATTTGCCATCAGGGCGCTGAAGGCCTGACCGGCAGAAGCCCCGCCACGTTTATGTCATGGCCGATTGAACCCCGGCCACACGCAATCAGGACAAGCCCGATGTTCGCACAAACCCGTCCTTTCCGCCGCAGCCGCCTTGCCGTCGGCATCCTGCTCGCGCTTTCCGCGGCCGTTCTTGCCGGCTGCACCGAGGAAAAGGCCGAAGCACCCGCCCCCGTCATCCGTCCGGTCAAGGTCGTGGAAGTCGCCGGCAGCGAGGGTGAGCGCAAGCTCGACTATTCCGGCCGCATCCGCGCCCGCAGCGAAATGGCCCTCGGCTTCCGCGTCCCCGGCAAGATCACCGAGCGTCCGGTCAATATCGGCGACCGGGTGAAGGCGGGCGACGTGCTCGCCCGGATCGACCCCACCGACTACCGGCTTTCCGTCGAGACGGCGAAGGCGAACCTTGCCGCCGCCGAACGGCAGGTCGAGACCGCCCAATCGGCCGAGCGCCGCGCCCGTGATCTCTTCAACAAGAACGTTGCCTCCAAGTCGCAGCTCGAGGAGGCGGAAAATGGCGTCAGCCAGGCCGCTTCCCTGCGCGACAGTGCGCGCTCCAGCCTTGCCCAGGCCGAAAATCAGGTGCGCTACACCGACCTGACGGCCGTCGAGGATGGGATTGTCACGGCGACGCAGGGCGAACAGGGCCTCGTCGTCGCCGCCGGCACGCCGGTCGTCACGGTCGCCCGCGACAGCGAGAAGGAAGTGCAGATCGCCGTTCCCGAAACGGAAGTCTCGGCCTTCACCGTCGGCAAGGACGTGACGGTCGGCCTGTGGTCGGACCGCGGTCTGCGGCTCAAGGGCAAGGTCCGCGAAGTCGCGGGCAGCGCAGACCCCACGTCCCGCACTTTCGACGTGCGCATCAGCCTGCCGGAAAACGATCGCGTGCTGCTCGGCATGACCGCCTTTGTCGAGACCACCGCGAATGAAGGCCAGGACTTCATCACCATTCCGCTGACGGCCCTTGCCGAAAAGGACAAGAAGCCGATCGTCTGGACGGTCGCCCGCGAAAGCGAGACGGTGCATGCGCGTCCCGTCGAAGTGGCCGAATTTGCCGACAAGGGCGTGCGCATCGCCTCCGGCCTCAAGCCCGGCGATCTCGTCGTGGCCGCCGGCACGCAGTTCATGAGCGAGAACCTGCAGGTCAAGCTGGATCCCGAGATCAGGGATGCCGCCGCCGCCACGCCGCCGGCCGATGCCACGGCAAGCATCCAGCGCTGAACCCAACGGACCCGGAACCTATCATGACCGCCCCTGTCGATCACAACAGCGCGGGCCCGAAGGGCTCGTTCAACCTCTCGCGCTGGGCCATCGGCCACCCCAGCATCGCCCGCTTCCTCTTCGCCCTCATGCTCATCGGCGGCATCTTCGGCCTCATGAACATGGGCCAAAAGGAAGATCCGGACTTCACCTTCCGCGTCATGGTGGTTCAGGCCGCCTGGCCCGGCGCCTCCATCGAGGAGATGCAGGACCAGGTGGTCAACAAGATCGAACGAAAGCTGCAGGAAACGCCGCATATCGACTGGGTGAAATCCTACACCCGCGCCGGCAGCGCCATCATTACCCTGCAGGTCAAGGGCGATACGAATGCCGAAGAGGTGGCCGATGCCTTCTATCAGGTCCGCAAGAAGGTCGGCGACATCCGCTCGGAACTGCCGAGCGACATGCTCGGTCCCTTCTTCAACGACGAGTTCGGCGATACGTTCATCACGCTCTATTCGCTGACGGGCGACGGGTTCAGCTATCCCGAACTGAAAAAATTCGCCCTCTCGGCCCGCGACATGCTGCTGACGACGCCCGGAATCGAGAAGGCTGTGATCCTCGGCGATCAGCCGCAGAAAATCTATATAGACATTTCCTCCAAGCTTCTGGCCGAGCGCGGACTGACGCTTGCCGACATACAATCGACCCTTGCCGGCCAGAACAGCGTGGACCCGGCCGGCGCCGTCGATACCGGCGAGCGTTCGGTGCGCATCTCCGTGGAAGGCAGCGTGGATGCGGTGGACGACATCCGCAATCTGCGTCTGCGCTCCGGCAACAATGTCACCCGCCTCGGCGATATCGCCACCGTTACCCCCGGCCTCGAAGATCCCTACCAGCGCAAGTTCCGTTTCAATGGCCAGGACAGCGTGCAGATCGGTGTCGTCATGGCCAAGGGCTTCAAGGTCACCGATGTCGGTACGGCCGTGGACGAAACCTTCGCGCGCTTCGAGCAGACGCTGCCGCACGGCGTCAAGGTCGACCAGATCTCCAACCAGCCGGAAGTGGTGCGCGAAGCGATCGGCGAATTCATGAAGGCGCTTGGCGAAGCGCTCGCCATCGTGCTCGTCGTCTCCTTCCTCTCCATCGGCTGGCGCTCCGGCCTCGTCATCGCCATTGCCATCCCGCTCGTGCTGGCCGGCACCTTCGCCGTCATGTACGAACTCGGCATCGACCTGCAGCGCATCTCGCTGGGCGCCCTCATCATCGCGCTCGGCCTGCTCGTCGATGACGCGATGATCGTTGTCGAACTCATGGAGCGCAAGCTGGAGGAAGGCCTCGTCAAGATCGAAGCGGCGAGCTTTGCCTATACCTCCACCGCCTTTCCGATGCTGACGGGCACGCTGATCACCACGGCGGGCTTCATTCCGGTCGGCTTTGCCGATTCCACCGCCGGCGAATATGTGCGCTCGCTCTTCTACGTGGTGGGTATCGCGCTGGTCATATCGTGGTTCGTGGCGGTCTATTTCACGCCCTGGCTCGGCTACATGATCCTCAAGCAGCGCGCCCATGCCGGCAGCCACCACGATGCCTTCGATACGCGCTTCTACCGGGGCCTGCGCGCCACGGTGGGCTGGGCCGTGCGCCACCGCATCATCGTCATCCTCTTGACCCTCGGCACCTTCGCCACCAGCCTCTGGTCGTTCCAGTTCATTCCGCAGAACTTCTTCCCGCAATCCTCGCGTCCGGAAATCCTTGTCGACATGTGGCTGCCGGAAGGCACGAGCATCAAGGAAGTGGAAAAGCAGGCAGCCGCCCTTGAATCGCGCATCATGGACGATCCGGACAAGAAGTTCATCGCCACCTATGTCGGCGAAGGCGCCCCGCGCTTCTTCCTGCCGCTCGACCAGCAGCTGCGCAATCCCAACTACGCCCAGCTCCTCGTCATGGCCAATGACGAACCGGCCCGCGAACGCCTGATCCTGAAGCTGCGTGACATCCTCGCCAAGGACTTCCCGACCGTACGCGGCAAGGTGGACCGCCTCTTCCTCGGGCCGCCGACCGGCTGGGCCGTGCAGATGCGCGTCATCGGCCCGGAACGCGACGAGGTGCGTCGCATCGCCGACGAGGTGAAGGCCCGCTTCCTCGCCAACCCGCAGCTCGGCGCCGTGCATGACGACTGGCTGGAGCCGGTGCCGGCCATGAAGCTGGTGGTGGATCAGGACCGCGCCCGCGCGCTCGGTGTCACCTCGCAGCGCCTGCGCCAGATGCTCCAGGCCTCCGTCAGCGGCGCGCCGCTCTCCGACTTCCGCGACGGCGAGGAAACCGTCTCGATCGTCGCCCGCGAACCGGATGCCAGCCGCAATCTCCTGACCTCGGTCAACTCCATCTACATCCCCACCGACTTCGGCGGCTTCGTGCCGTTGTCACAGATCGCCCGCGTCGTTCCCGTCATGGAGCAGGGCATCGAATGGCGGCGCGATCGCCTGCCGACCATCACGGTGCGCGCCACCCTGCCGGATGGCGTCCAGTCGAACGACGTATCGCTGAAGATGTATGCCGAGATGGCGGACCTGCGCGCCGCCCTTCCGACCGGCTACAAGGTCGAGATCCAGGGCGGGGCGGAAGACAGCGCCGAAAGCCAGAATTCGATCGCCGCCAAGGCGCCGATCATGCTGCTCATCATCGTGGTGCTCTTGATGGCGCAGCTCCAGCATTTCGGCAAATCCATGCTGGTTCTGGCGACCGGACCGCTCGGCATCATCGGCGCGGCTGCTGCGCTGCTGATCAGCGGCGCCCCCTTCGGCTTCGTCGCCATCCTCGGCGTCATCGCGCTGCTCGGAATCATCATCCGCAACTCGATCATCCTCATCGACCAGATCGACCAGGATATCGCCTCCGGCCATGAACGGATGGAAGCCATCGTCGGCGCGGCCGTGCGTCGTTTCCGCCCGATCGTGCTGACGGCGCTGACAGCAGTGCTCGCCCTCATCCCCATCTCGCGCGGCGTCTTCTGGGGCCCGCTCGCCTACGCCATGATGGGCGGTATCCTCGTCGCGACGGTCCTGACGATCCTCGTCCTTCCCGCTGCCTACGCCCTCTTCTTCGGCCGCGAGCCGAAGAAGAAGACGGATGCGCCCGATGGGGCCGAGAAAACCCTCGCGGAGGCCGAAGCTGCGAAGCTGCATCTGGCGGCGGAGTGAGCTGAAGCGCTTGAGACGATGGAGGGGCTGTCCGAGAGGGCGGCCCCGTTTGCTTGGCGGGCAAACTATTCCCCACCGTCATTCCGGCCCCCGAGCCGGAATCTAGCCACGGCGCGTCTGCGCCGTGAAGGAGTCCTCTGCGATCACGGACGTGATCGCGCTGGATGCCGGCTCGGCGGCCGGCATGACGACGGCGGAGGCATCGCCACCGCCCACCCCATCACCCCGCCAGCTCCAGCAAAACCCGGGCTGCACCCTCGTCGGTCACCAGCGTGTGGCAGCCGGTGCGCAGCATGGTGGCGCGGATGGCACGGGCCCGGTGGGCGCCGCCGGAGGCGAGCACGATGTGCTTGGCGCGCGCCACGGTATCAAGACCGACGGACATGACGCGGTCGTGGATCGGATGATCCACCGTGCGCCCCTCCGCATCGAGGAAATGGCACATGGTGTCGCAGATGGCGCCGGCCTTGAGCAGGCTCTTCTGGTCGGCATCGGCGATGAAATTGTGCGACAGCGAGGTGCCCGACAGAACGAAATCTCCGCAACTGACGACGGCAATATCGAGGTTGTTGGCAAGATCCATGAGCTGCCCAAGCCCGCAATGCTCGATCAGGCGTCGCTTCGTATCGGCGCTGTCGACCAAGAGCGGCGCGAGGAAGAGAAGACAGTCGCCGCCGAGCAGGCTGGCCATGCGCCAGGAATATTCGACGGGATTGATGACGGTCGTGTCCACGAGGCCGCCGAGCAGCGACACCACCTGCACGCCTTCCCGGCGGGCGGGACAAAAGGTCTGCAACGACGCATTCAGCGTGCGTCCCCAGCCGACCCCGACCACCGCGCCGTCGGTGATGACGTCGGAGAGAAAACGGCCGAGCGCGGCGCCCACATCCCGCGCCGTCTGCAGCGCATCGCCCTCGCCGGGAACGACGATCGCCTCATCAAGCCCGTAGCGCTCCTCCAGCATCAGTTCCAGCTCGGTGCATTCGCCCGGCGTCTGATTGATGATGATCTGCACCTCGGCACGCTTGCGCGCCTCGTCCAGCATGCGGATGACGGTGGAGCGGCTGACGCCGAGATGTTCGGCAATGTCCTTCTGCGTCATCCCGCGGTTGTAGTAGAGCCACGCAGCGCGAGCGCGCAGCGAGCGCGTTTCGAGAAGCACGGGCGCATGTCTCTGAAGCTTCGCCATCGCTGTCCTCTGAAATCGTTTCGCATTCCGGGCGCCCGCGGCGGGACGATCGACCCTCGTCTTCTCTTTAGCATTCAGCGCGACTTTTGATCAAATGATTTGACAAAAATGCCATGATTGCAGGATAAGGCAAAGGAGGAAGGGATGGCGGGGAAGCGGCCTGTCACCCTTGATCTCCCGGCACGGGAGAACAGGTTTCACCCCTGGGACACCCCGTCCCCGGGCATCAATTCGGAGGAACGTTCCGTGGCAACAAAGCTTGAACAACTGCGCAGCATGACCACCGTGGTGGCCGACACCGGCGATATCGAGGCGGTTGCCCGCCTGAAGCCGGTCGATTGCACCACCAACCCGACCATCGTCCTGAAGGCGCTGGGCACGCCGATGTTCGCCGATGCCGTCGATGAAGCCGTCAAGTGGGGCAATTCGCAGAACGGCGCCTCCGATGCCGTCGTCGCCGCCGTTGCCGACCGCCTGGCGATCTCCGTCGGCGCCGCCCTCGTCGGCCTCGTGCCCGGCCGCGTCTCGACCGAAGTCGACGCCGACCTCTCCTTCGACACCAAGGCCTCGATCGACAAGGCGCACCAGATCATCGCAGCCTATAAGGATCGCGGCATCGAGCGTGACCGCATCCTGATCAAGCTCGCCTCCACCTGGGAAGGCATCCGCGCCGCCGAAGTGCTGCAGAAGGAAGGCATCGACTGCAACCTGACGCTGCTCTTCAACAAGGCCCAGGCCGTTGCCTGCGCCGATGCCGGCGCCTTCCTCATCTCGCCCTTCGTCGGCCGTATCCTCGACTGGTACAAAAAGTCGACCGGCAAGGACTACACGGCGGAAGAAGATCCGGGCGTCCTCTCGGTGCGCGACATCTACGCCTACTACAAGACCCACGGCATCGACACGATCGTCATGGGCGCCTCCTTCCGCAACATCGGCGAGATCGAAGCGCTGGCCGGCTGCGACCGCCTGACCATCTCGCCGAACCTGCTGGACGAGCTGGAGCAGGACACCGGCACGCTGACGCGCAAGCTGTCGCCGGAAACGGTTTCGGCCCAGCCGAAGCTCGACATCGACGAGAAGACCTTCCGCTGGATGCTGAACGAGGACGCGATGGCGACGGAAAAGATCGCCGAAGGCATCCGCGCTTTCGCCAAGGACCTCGGCGCGCTCCGCGCCATGGTGGCCCAGCGCATGCAGCGCGCCGCGGCCTGATGTCCGGCAGCGCACCGTGAAATAAAAAGCGGGGGATCCGATCGTCGGATCCCCCGCCTTGTTTTCAGCGATCGACGCCGCCGGATGTCGATCAGCCGCGCACCAGCGCGGGACGGCCCTGCGTCATCATCTCGATCAGGCCGGCAATGTCGCTCGGCTCGGAGCGACGGCGACGGCGCACCAGGATGCCCATGACACGCGCCGCGGTCGAAAACGGGATCTGGTCATAGGCCTCGTTGGTCAGCGGCTTCGTCACGCGCTCCTTGACGATGACAACGAGATTGTTCGGCAGGATGTCCGTGCAGCTGCGCATCCGCTCGAAAACGGCGCTGATCGGGTAGACCTGCCCATCATGAGTCACCGTCGGCTCTCCCGAGCCCGGCTCCCAGTCGTCATAGGCGTCGAGCGCCTCTCCAAACAGTTGCTGCAGGGTGATGGGTGCATGACCGTCATGCAGTTCAGGCAAGTGCGACATGGTGACCTCCTTCCCTTCGCAAGGGCCAAGCTGGCCGTGCGCTGGCCACGATTGGCCGTGAGGGTAACGAGGGTGACGGCGCGATGGTTCCCGCGCAACACACAATAGTGCCATCCGCATGTGAGGGCTGCCGTCCGCCTCGGGAGAATGGCGACGACACCCTTGACGCGCCGCACGCGATGGGTTCACGTCGCGGCCGGAGCAGGGAAGACAAGGGCAGGGAGGCCGGCATGGAAACGATCGCGTTCCGCATGATCCTCAACAGGGGACAGGCGACGGAGTACCGCAGGCGTCACGACGAGATCTGGCTGGAGCTTGCCGCCCTCTTGAAAGAGGCTGGCGCCAGCGACTATTCCATCTGGCTGGACGAGGAGACCCACCACCTCTTCGCCATCCTGAAACGACCGGAAAACCACGCAATGGACGCCCTGCCGCAGAGCGAGATCGTGCGCCGCTGGTGGGATTTCATGGCCGACATCATGGCCGTGGAGCCGGACAACACGCCGGTGCAGGTGCCGCTCGTGAAGATGTTCCACCTTCCCTGACTGGCGTTTTCTGACAGCCCTTCTCTGACAGACCTTTCCTCGGGGCGCCAGCACCCCATCTGCACGCGCAGACAGCATTCAAGGAGATCAAATGCAGCAACGACCTTTCGGGCGCATGCCCTTCACCGTCGGCCCCATCGGCTTTGGCGCCTGGCAGATCGGCGGCTCCTGGGGCGAGGTCAGCGAGGCCGACGGCCGCGCCGCCCTCAACGCCGCGCTCGATGCCGGCATGACCTTCATCGACACCGCCGACGTCTATGGCGATGGCCGGTCCGAACGCATCGTGGCCGACGTCCTGTCCGCCCGCGGCGGGGATCGCCCGATGGTCGCCACCAAGGCCGGCCGGCGGCTGAACCCGCATGTGGCCGATGGCTACACTGCCGAAAACCTTGAAGCCTTCATCGATCGCAGCCTGTCCAATCTGAAGGTCGAGACGCTCGATCTCGTGCAGCTCCACTGCCCGCCGACCGAGGTGCTCTACCGCCGCGGCGTCTTCGACGCGCTGGAGGCACTGAAGGCCAAGGGCAAGATCAAGGGTTACGGCGTGAGCGTCGAGAAGGTCGAGGAGGCCCTGAAGGCGATCGAATATCCCGGCGTCGAAAGCATCCAGATCATCTACAACATCTTCCGCCAGCGCCCGGATCATCTGTTCTTCCGCGAGGCCAAGGCGCGCGACGTGGCCGTCATTGCCCGCGTCCCGCTGGCAAGCGGCCTGCTCTCGGGCAAGATCACCGCCGCCAGCACCTTCTCCAGCGACGACCACCGCGCCTTCAACCGCAATGGCGAGGCTTTCGATGTCGGCGAGACCTTTGCCGGCGTTCCCTTCGAGGTTGGCCTCGAAGCCGTCGAGGAAATCCGCAAGCTGGTGCCGGCCGACCAGAGCATGGTCGCCTTCGCGCTGCGCTGGATCCTGATGGCGGACGCCGTCACCGTCGTCATTCCGGGCGCCCGCAATGCCGAACAGGCCCGCGCCAACGCAAGCGCTGCCGATCTGCCGCGCTTGTCGGAAGCGGCCATGGCGGCAACGCGCGAAGTCTACGAAAAGCTGGTTGCGCCGCATGTTCACTACCGATGGTAGTAAATCTCACCAGAGGGAACACGATGAGAAGTCGCCTAAATCGATTTGCGATAAGAATCTGAATTCCTTTTGAAAAATTACCTTCCCGAGGCTGCGCGCCCGGGAAGGATCGTCCGATTGCAGACCACCGCTTTTCGGCTCAAACGCATATTGCACTGCAATCAAAAATTTTCTCGAAATCATCGAAGCTATGCGGAACCTTCCTCACGGCGGCGCGTTTGAAGCCCACCATGGAGGCAAGAAAAATGGTCATGCACTACATCGCCTGGTTTCGTCCCGTCACCCTCAAGCTCCACAGCGGCATCCGCCACGACGTGCGCAGTCCGTACGACGCCCTCGACTTTCTCAACGCTGAATGGCCGGTACGGCGCGGCAACCACTATGCAGCAGCCCGCGAACGCTGCCGCAACGCGTTGACAGACCCGCGCGAGACGGAGGCCGCCCGCGAAGCGATGATCGCCGCAGCGCTGGAAGCCGGCGTGCTCTGCACGGAGACCAATCGCATGACCATGCCAGCGGCCATGCCCGTCGCCGCCAATAGCACGCGGGCAACCGCCGGCGCTGCCTGAGCGGGACCGCCAGGAGACACTTAACAAAGGCTGCCCGATCCGGAGCAGCCTTTTTTATTGCCCTGCGGTCACTTGTGGGTTCTCCAGCCCGGGGCAGGCCGACGGATCACTCCGTCGCCAGCACCGCCACCGGATGGTCGCCGAGAAGGCTTCCGACGGAGGCCACGAAGCTCGCATCGACGCGCTCGCCGCTCAGCGCATTGATCAGCCTTCCATTGAGATCGAAGGGAAGCGCGATGTCGGCGCCAACGGTCAGGTCCGTATCGGGCATCAGCGTGCCCTCGACCAATCGTCCCGCCACGCAGCGCGGCACGACCGTGATCACCGCACAATCCCGCCCTCGGCGTTCGAAGGCCAGGAAGTGCCGGGCGGCCGGCCCCTCGATGGCCAGCGGGCGATAATCACCGGCGAAAGCCTCCCGCACCTGCGGCATGGTCCGCAGCGACAGGAGCCGGCGGATCAGCGCCGCCTTGTACCGGGTAAAGCTCTGCGGCGTTGGCATCGGCGCCGGGGCCGGGGGGATAACGGGCGGGGGCAGCGGACGACGATTGTCGGGATCGACGAGCGAGAAGTCCGCCTGCTCGCTGCCGGCATAGACGTCGGGAATGCCGGGTGCCATCAGCTTGACCACGGTCTGCGACAATGAGTTGACGAGGCCCGCCGTCAGGAAGGGCTGAGCGGTCTTCTCGAAATCGGCGAGAAAGACCGCGCTGGCGTCGGGATCGAGAAGATGGCGCGCAAAGCCGCGCACCGCCTTTTCATAGGCCTCGTCCGGCGCTCCCCAGTTGGTGCGCATCTTGGCCTCCCGCAGCATCTTCTCGACATAGCTGTCGAAGCGCTCGGCAAGGCCTGCGAACTCAGGATCCTGCCGCCCCTCGATCGGCCATGCGCCGAGCATGGCCTGATAAAGGGTCCACTCAACCGAGGCCTCCGGGGCCGGTCCACGCGCAAGTGTCGGCACCAGCGGCGCATTCAGCCGTCGCCAGCGCGTCACCGCCGCAATCCACAGCGCCGGCATTTCGCTCAAGGTCGCAAGCCGCGCACGGGCATCCTCGCCACGCTTGGTGTCATGGGTGGACGTGGCCGAAAGGGCATGGGGCATATCCGCCTGCCGGCGCACCATGCGGGTGTGGAAGGCCACGGGCCCGCCCGGCCGCTGGCCCGGATTGCCGCCGACCTCGTTGAGGGCCAGCATGGCGCCGTAGCGGTAGAACAGCGTATCCTCCATCGCCTTGGCCATGATGGGGCCGCTGAGCTGCTGGAACCTCGTGCGGATTTCCAGCTGCGCATCGGCGTCGACACCGTCCAGGGGAGTTGCCATCAGCCGCGCAACGAAATCCACCGCCTTGCGCGCCGCCTCGCCCGTCACCGTCTCGGCCGCCGTCTCGCGGATGGAGGCGAGGCGCCGGCAATCGGCCTCGCTCGGGCCCTCTTCCGTCACATAGGTGCGGTAGACGGGCAAAGCCCGGATCATCGCCCGCACCGCCTCCGCAAAGGCATCGGCCTCGATGCCAGAACCGGAAGCTCGCGAGGCGGCGGCGAGCAACGCACTGAGCCGCCTCACCTCACCCTCGAAATTCACCTCCAGCATCAGGTCCTTGGCTTCCAGCGCCTGTACGCCGAGCGGTCGCTCGTCATTGCTCGCATCGGCAAAGGCACGGTGGAGAACGCCCGTATCGGTCTCGTCGACCAGGAGATGCGTCAGGGCCGTGATGAATTCGTAGCCCGTGGTACCCTCGATCGGCCAGTCGGACGGAATGCTCTCGTCCTCCTCCAGGATCTTTTCGACGACGATGGTCACATCAGGTCCCACGGCTGCGCGCAGGCGCTGCAGGTAGGCGGCGGGATCGGCAAGGCCATCGACATGGTCGACGCGAAGCCCATCCACCACCCCGCGCCGCACGAGATCAAGGATCAGCCGGTGCGCATCCTCGAAAACCGCGGGATCCTCGACACGCAGGCCGACGAGACCCGTGACCTCGAAAAAGCGGCGATAGGTCAGGCTTTTGCAGGCCGTGCGCCAGTTGGTCAGCACATAGGGCTGAGCGTCGTGCAGCGCCGCGATCAGCGCCGTATTGCCGGAGAGCGCGTCGAGCGGGCCTTCCAGCCGGGGCGCCAAGGCGGCAAGCCGCTCGTCCGGCCAGTCCGCACCCGGCCCCGCAGCCTCTGCAAGGGCAGCGAGCGCCGTGGCCGCTTCCGGGTCCGGAAGTGCCTCCGCCAGCATCGACCAGCTCTGCGGCGTCAGCGGATAGGCCGTGTCGTAATACATCAGGGACGGACCATGATCCTGAGGGTCGATGCCAAGCCGGATCTTGCCCTCGGCAACGGCGTCCACCGCGTCTTCCCCGAGGAACGGCAGGGTCAGCCGCTGGCTCCAGTCGATGTCGAAATGACCGGCAAACGGGCTGTCGGCGCCGTGGCGCACCACGCTTTTCCACCAGGCATTTTCGAGCGAGGAGGCCATGTGGTTGGGCACGATATCGATCATCAGCCCGAGACCAGCCTCCTTCAGGGCGCGCGACAGGGCCTCCAGCCCCTCGGCTCCACCAAGGGCGGGGTCGATCGCATTGGCATCGGTCACGTCATAGCCATGGGTGGACCCGCTCGTCGCGGTAAAGATCGGAGAAGCATAGAGATGGCTGACACCGAGCGCCTTGATGGCGGGAATGCGCGTGCGGGCGGCATCGAAGGTCATTCCATTGCGGAATTGCAGGCGGTAGGTCGCGGTGGGAAGGGGCATGGGGCGGGGGTTCTCCTGGAAGGGCCGAAGTAAACGAGCCCCGCCGGGCTTTGTTCCCGCCTTTGGCCATAGGCGACGGCATCAGGCTGGAACAAAGTGCCTCGTGGCCCGTTTCGCGGGGAGTGCCGGCCTTCGCCGGGCACCATGAGCGTGCTGGGAACCCCTCTTGCGACACGATAGCCTCCTCTCGACCTTCAAGCGCCGCCCCCTGACGGCCAAGCCCATCGCCCGCCCTGGCGACACCGCCTGGCGCACCGCAACGGCAGATCGCTTCGACCTGCTGATCGACGGTGCAGCCTATTATGCGGCGCTGGACCGTGCGCTGGATTTGGCCGAGGAGCAGTTGTGGATCGTCGGCTGGGACTTCAATCCGGATATCCGCCTGCGGCCGGACTGCGAGGAAAGCCCGACGCTTGGCGCGCGGCTGCTGGCGCTGGCCGAGGCCAAGCCGGGGCTGACGATCCGCATTCTCGTCTGGGCTATGGGTCCCATCTATTCCGGCAAATCGCTGAAGATGTTTTCCGGACAGGGCTGGAACGAGCATCCCCGCATCGAGATCTGCTTCGACACCCGCCACGCCATTCGCGGCTCGCACCACCAGAAACTCGTCGTCATCGATGATCGCATCGCCTTTGCCGGTGGTATCGACCTGACGGCCAAGCGCTGGGATACGCCCGAACACCGTCCGGATGATCCGCACCGCACCCTGCCGGATGGCGGCGCTTACGGCCCGGTCCACGATGCCCAGAGCGTGGTGGAAGGCGCGGCGGCGGCGGCCATCGGCGACATCGCGCGCCGCCGCTGGCTGCGGGCCAATCGCCAGCGCATCGCGCCGGTCCGCCGGGCTGGCGATGCGGCGCCCTTCATCGCGACGCCTGTTTTCTCCGACATTCCCGTCTCGCTCGCCCGCACCGAGCCGGACCTTCGCGGTCGCAAGGGCCGCAACGAGGCAATGCGCCTGACGCTCGCCGCCCTGGCCCGGGCCCGCCGCCACATCTACATCGAGAACCAGTACTTCGCTTCCCGCAAGATCGCCCGTCTGCTCTGCGAGAAGCTCGAGGATCCGAACGGCCCGGAAGTCGTAATCATCACCACGCGCTCGTCCCATGGCTTTCTCGAACGCCTGGTGCTCGGCGCCAACCGCGACCGGTTGCTGCGCAAGCTGATCGCGTCTGATCACTACGGCCGCCTCAGGGCCGGCTTCCCGGTCGTGCCGCGCGCCGACGGGACAAGCGAGGAGGTCAACGTGCACTCGAAGATCATCGTCGTCGATGACGTCTTCCTGCGTGTCGGTTCCTCCAACTTCAACCAGCGCTCCGAAAAACTCGACAGCGAGCTGGACCTCGCCATCGAAACGGACCGGGCCAAGGACCGGACAGCGCTGCGCGCCCTGCGCGCACGCCTCTTTGCAGAACATCTCGGCGCGTCGCAGGAGGTGATGGCGGCCGTCCTTGAGGGCAATGGTTCCCTGACGGAAGCCTTCGACCAGCTCAATGTCGGTCCGCGCGGTCTTCGGCCCTTTGAGGATGCCCGCAAGGCTGGGCCAACGGATCTCGTCATCGGCACCGACCTTGTCGATCCGCGCGAACCCTGGTGGCCGCTGCCCCGGCTGTTTCGCCTGTTCGCCCGCAGCTGACGGCGGGCGCTATCGGCGCGCCCTGCCTTCCCTATTCCGAAATGCATTCCGGTCGTCGCCTGTCAGGTGGCCGGACGTTCGGCTTCCCGGTCGGTCGCGTTTCCCATCCGATTGGCGATTTCTCCGCCAAACAGGCAGGCGAGGCCGAAAGGCAGCGGCAGGAAGAAGTAGATGAAGCGAAAGGCGATCAGCGCGCCGATCGAGGCCGCGCCGCCCATGACATAGGAAATCGTCGCCTCCAGCACGCCAAGACCGCCCGGCACATGGCTGACGAGCGCGGCAAGGTTGCCCACCACATAGGCCGCCGTGACCGCGCCGAAGCCGGCATCTCCGCCAATGAGCTGATGCAGGCAGGCAGCGACGAAGACGAAGTTGGCCGTACCGACCGCCACCTGGCCGATGGCCAGCGGCAGGCTCGGCATGTCGAAGGTCCATTTTCGCACCGTGACAGTGCCGCGTACAACGGCGGCTGCGACGAGATAGGCGGCGATCACCAGCAGGCAGACGATGCCGGCGATGCGCGATCCGCTGACCCCCAGCCCCGCGACGCGCCCGGCGAGATCCGGCAGGAAAACGAGGCTGATGCCCGCGAGCGTCACGAGACCGATGCCGACCGTCGCGCCGCAAAACAGGATGACTTTCGCGACCTCCTCGTTGCTGAGGCCATAGCGCGAGTAGAAGCGATAGCGGACCGCACCGCTCGACAGTGCCGCAACGCCCACATTGTGGCCGATGGAAAGGCCGGAGAACGATGCGATCGCCGCCTTCCCGTAGCTTAAGGGACGGCCGGCATAGCGAAGGCCCAGATAGTCGAAGAACGTCAGCGCGAAGTAGGAGAGCGCCGCAAAGCCGATGGCCGCCAGCATGTGCCCTGTAGAGATCGCGGCCAGGGACTGACGGATCTCGTCATAGGAGTAGCGGCTGAGGCCGCGATAGACGAGCACCATCGCGGCCAGGGTGGCCACCACCAGGACGATGTTGAAAAGGCTGCGCCGGGACGTGAGGGTCATGGGGGTCTCCGCTTGATTCGATGCGGAACGAAATGCAGGCCGAAGGTGTTCCCTCCCCGCTGCAAGGAAATTGCCGCCCCGCCCTTCGAGCGTCGAGCTGCCTCGACGTGCCCGCCAACAGGAGACTGCCAAAACGAGATGCCGCGCCGCCTGACGATCGTCACCTACAACATCCACAGCTGCTTCGGCACCGACCGTCGCCTCGACCCCCGCCGCATCGCCGATACGATCGCCATGACCGGCGCCGACATCATCGCCCTGCAGGAAGTGGATGTTGAGCGGCTGCGCAGCGGCGGGCTCGACCAGTCGCGCATCATCGCCGAGCACCTGCGCATGCAGGCCCATTTCCATCCGGCCCTGCATGTCGAAAACGAACGGTATGGCGATGCGCTCCTCACCGCCTTCCCGACCCGGCTCATTAAGGCCGGCCCGCTGCCGGCCCGCGGCGAAGCACGCGGTGCGCTCTGGGTGGAGGTGGATGTCGGCGGCGGACAGGTGCTGCAGGTGATCAACACCCATCTCGGTCTTCGCGGCAGCGACCGCATGAAGCAGGTGGAAACCCTGCTCGGCCCGGACTGGATCGGTCCGGCCCATCGCGCCGAGGGTCCGCTCATCCTTGCCGGCGACTTCAACTCTCCGCCCCGCAGCGCGCCCTACCGGGCCCTCGCGGCACGGCTGACGGACCTTCCGCGCGCCGTGCACGCCAGACCG
The DNA here is from genome assembly GCF_900155885.1 of Rhizobium sp. RU20A. Taxonomy (GTDB): domain Bacteria; phylum Pseudomonadota; class Alphaproteobacteria; order Rhizobiales; family Rhizobiaceae; genus RU20A. The sequence continues at coordinate 77,897 of NZ_FTMB01000005.1, read as the reverse complement.
GACGCGACATTCCCGGCGCGTTTCCCTCTGCTGCGCATCGATCACATTTTCGGCAGCAAGGGCATCCGGACGGTGGCCGCCGAGGTCATCAAGCGGCCGCCGGCCCGGCGTGCCTCCGATCATCTGCCGCTCTCGGTGACGATCGAGCTGGAGACGGCGCAGCGATCGGCTTGAAGGTCACGACTCGACGTTGGATCGCCGCGCTCCAGATAGGGATTGGGCAGGGCCCGATGGAAACCTTCCCGCCCGGACCCGGTTCCGCCCGTGGGACCCATGCAACAGAAGACTGGAGCTGCACCACGTGACAACCTATTCCTTCGGCCCGACACCCTGTGACAACGGTTTCGAATTTCGCCTCTGGGCGCCGCGCCAGGAGACCATCCTCCTTGACGTGGAGGGACGGCCGCCACAGCCGATGGAGCGGGACGAAAAGGGCTGGCACTTTGCCCACGCGCCCTGCCCCGCCGGCACGCGCTACGCCTTTCTCCTGCCTGACGGCACCCGCGTGCCGGACCCCGCCTCGCGCCACCAGCCGGAGGATGTGCATGGGCCGAGCGAGATCGTTCACACCCGCGCCTTCAGCTGGATGACGCCGGACTGGCGCGGACGGGCCTGGGAAGAAACGATCCTCTACGAACTGCACGTCGGCACCTTCACCCCCGATGGCACCTTCGCGGCGGCGATCGAGCGCCTCGATCATCTCGCAGCCCTCGGCATCACCGCCATCCAGATCATGCCGGTCGCCGATTTTCCCGGACGGCGAAACTGGGGCTATGACGGCGTGTTGCCCTATGCGCCGGACAGCCGTTATGGCCGGCCGGAAGACATGATGGCCTTTATCGATGCGGCCCATTCCCGTGGCATCTCGGTCTTTCTCGATGTCGTCTACAACCACTTCGGCCCGGACGGGAACTACTTGCCGCTGATGGCGCCGATCTTCACCGATAGCCACCACACGCCTTGGGGCAATGCCGTCAATCTCGATGGCGAAGGCGCACGCGACGCCCGCGATTTCCTCATCGAAAACGCGCTCTACTGGATTGTCGACTACCGCCTTGATGGCCTGCGCTTCGACGCCGTGCATGCGTTGATCGATGACAGCGAGGAACATCTGCTGCACGAGATGGCGCGGCGCATTCGCGCGGCTGCCGGGGACCGTCACGTGCATCTTATCGTCGAGAATGAGGAAAATGACGCCCGCCTGCTGGACCGCAACGGCGATGGAAAGGCCGAGACCTATACGGCCCAATGGAACGACGACATTCACCACGTGCTGCATGTGGCGGCAACCGGCGAGACGACGGGCTATTACGCCGACTACGAGGGCGAGGAGAAGCTGATCCGCGCCCTTGTCGATGGCTTCGTTTTCCAGGGCGAAACCATGCCGTATCGCGGCACGCCGCGCGGGGAGCCGAGCGGCGAATTGCCGCCAACCGCCTTCGTGTCCTTCATCCAGAACCACGATCAGGTCGGCAACCGCGCCTATGGCGACCGCATCGGCGAGATCGCCAAGCCGGAAGCCTTGAGGGCGATCGCAGCCCTTTACCTGCTCGCACCGCAAATTCCCATGCTCTTCATGGGCGAGGAATGGAATGCGAAGACGCCCTTCCCCTATTTCTGCGATTTCAACGAAGAGCTCAACACGGCCGTTCGCGAAGGGCGCGCGAAGGAACTGGCCCGCCTTCCGGGCTTCCAAGATCACGACGGCGAACCGCCGGTTCCCACGGTGCCGGAGACCTTCGAGGCGGCCAAGCTCGACTGGGAGGAGCGGCTGTCCGGCGACCATGCCGACCACCTATCCCTTTACAAGCGCCTCATCGCGCTGCGCCGAAGCACCGTCATCCCCCGCCTGCCGGGCATCACCGGCAAAGCGGAAGGGGAGCGGTTGGCAGGCAAAGTGATACGCGTCACCTGGCGGCTCGGCGACGGCAGCCGGCTGACGGTGACGGCCAATCTCGATGACGTGGACGGAGTGCCGATCGCAGCGCCCGCCGGAAGAAGTCTCTGGATCGAAGGCGCAGTCGGCGCCAGCGGGGAGATCGGTGCCTGGACGGTCATCTGGACGCTCGAACAGCCCTGACAGCGCCATCAAGAACGACCATGCTTTGCAGCGATGGGGCCGCGTCCATACACGGCTCCACTCTGGGGCAAGCCACGCCGGCCAAGGATGGCGTCATCCTTGAAGTGGACGACCGATGACGCAGCGCTACCGCCCCTATTTGATCTCCATTGCCGACGAGGCCGGCCGCGTACACGAGCCGACCCCCGCCGACCTTGCGGCCGAGGCCGCGCAGCGTCTCCACCACGTCCTCGCCCGCTGCGGCGAAAACGCCCTGCGGGCCCGCGCCTACGTTCTGGCGCAGATGGATCTGATGAGCGAAAAGATCGCCGCGCCCGCGCCAATCCCGACGGATTTTCGCTGCGACCGCCACTGGCCCGCCCTGCCGGCCCGCGACTGAGCACACCTCGGCCGCGCCCGGCAAGCGTTCACTTCGTTCGACGCGGCCGGACAAAAACCGCCACCTCAGCTTTGCTGGACGCCTCTACGCCGACGCCTGCGCAAGGGGCTTTGCCGAGCGGATACGCACCTCGGCATGGAATACCGTGCCACCATCGCGCTCGAAGCGCGCCTGCCCGCCAAGCTGCCGGACCGCGCCGACGATCAGCCGGCTGCCCATGTTCTTCGGTGTCTTCTCTATATCGAAGCCCTTGCCATTGTCGCGGACGACGATGGTCGCCCGACCCTTGTCATCGGCGCGCACGGTGATGGCGATCTGCGGATCGGCGCGGTCGGTGAAGGCGTATTTGATCGAATTCGTGACGACTTCCGTGAAAAGCAGGGCAAGCGGCGTGGCGCAGTCATTGTCGATGGGCACCGGATCGATGTCGTATTCAACGCTCACCGGGCTCGCATAGGCCTCGACAAGGCGATCGACCACGGCGGTCACCAACGCAGCCAGATCGATCTCCTGGAAGCCATCCTGGCTGTAGATGCGTTCATGGACGGCGACCATGGCGCCGATCCGGTTCGACAGCACCTTCTGCGTCTCCGCCGGCAGGGTCTGGACGCGCAGCAGCGACTGCACTGATTGCAGGTTGTTCTTCACGCGGTGGTGGATTTCCCGCAGCAGCAATTCGTTCTGCTCGTTCGCCTGACGGATCTGCGCAGCCTGCAACTCCTCCCGCCGGTACAGCGAGCGGATCCACCAGCCCGCCACGAGCGCGCCGAGAATGGCGATCGTCGCCAACCCCATGGCGAGATAGAGATTGTGCCAGAAGCCCTGCATACCCTCGGCGTAGTCGGCTGCCGAAACGACGACGAAACGCGTACCGGGAACCGTAGCATAGGCCACGAGGCGCTGGACGCCATCGATCGGTGAGACAAGTCCGTAGGTACCGGCCGGCGCCGTGGCCAGCCTCTCCAGAAAGCGGGGCGAAGCTGCAATTTCGGGCAGTGGATCCGCAACGGGATAGCGGGCCACCAGCACACCATCATTGCGAAACAGGCTGATGGTGGAATTGGATCCGAGCGCCACCGACTCCCAGATCGGCGCGAGGAGATCGACATCGAAAGCGACCATGGCAGCGCCACGAAACACGCCGCCTTCCGTCAGCCGGCGGCTGAAGACAAAGATCTGGTCGCCGCTCAGCCGGCTGGTCAAAAGGCTCGAGACAAAGGTCGGCGTACCGTCGCGCAATGCCGAAAAATACTCGCGATCCGTGATATCGACCGGCTTTATCTTCGGGTCGGTGGAAAAGATGGTCCGGCCATTGGCGTCGACCACATAGGCCTGCACCTGCCCGGGCAGGTCCTTGACCGCATCCCGAATGGAGCCAATCTCCTCGCCCGCAGGCAGGGAAAGGGGCTTCGGCAATGTATCGTCGATGCGGCGCAGCGCTTGCCAGGCGACGGCATTCAGCCATTCCGTATGGGTGCCGACGATCTTCGTCGACGCCGTCACCCGGTCGGTGAGATTGTCACGGGTCGCGCGGTAGCTCTGCACGAGCCAGCCGCTCGTGAGAATGACGATGATGACGATAAGGCTCGCCAGCAGCAGCGATGATGTCCGCTCGACCGTGTGGCGGTTTTTCGGACCAGACGACATCGACCCTCCACCTTCGCAAAACATGTTGTCTGCTTGCGCGAGGCCGTAACATCAATGAAACATCAACGAGATGCAATGACAGGAAGTCATAATCGCGACGGACGTTCAGCATTATTCCGTGACCGGCTGCATGCCAGCGCCGCGCCGCGCAAGCGCCTGCGCCGCCTCCAGCGAGGGGATGGCGCCGAGCGCGGTCAGCTGGATCAGGGCATTCCCGACGACGCTGGCTTCGACCGGCCCCGCGACCACCTCGCACCCCGTCTCCTCGGCAAGGAGTTGCATCCAGGCGACATCCTGGCTTCCGCCGCCACCGACCCGGATCGTATGGATCGGCTCTCCGGAGAGCACGGCGAGCTGACGGATAGTCTCGGCGGCCTCCCGCGCCAACCCGACATAGAGCGAGCGCGCCAGCGCAGCGATGCCGGCACCGGCAAGGGCAGGCAGGAAACCTTCCATCGCCCCGACCATGTCGACGGGATCGAAAAACACCGGGTCGGAAGGCGCAATCGCAGGCGTTGCCGGATCGGCGTCCAGCGCAAGCGCGCTGATGGCGGGAAAGTCGAGCGTCTCACCGCCACGCGCCGCCCAGCTGTCCCTCAGTCGCCGCATCAGGAACAGGCCCGGCATGGCGCGGTCGAGCACCGCCCGTGACCCGATGCCGCCTTCAAGGCCGAAACCCCAGGCGCCCGTTTCCGCCGGCAGGGTTCCCGCCGGCACCTCGACGCCGAAGAGGTTCCAGGACCCGCAAACGGCAAAGGCTTCGCCCGCCAGCGGCGCCAGCGCAAAGGCCGCGCAGGCCGTATCGTGCCCCGCCACCGAGACGACCTTCGTCTGCGCGAGGCCCGGTGGCCCACTCCACTGCGCCTGCATGGGTCCGAGCACGGTGCCGGCCGGCACGATGGGCCCGAAGATGTGCCGCGGCAGGCCGGCAAGCATCACGATCTCGTCATCCCAATCCTCCGTTGCGACCGAGAGAAAGCCTGTGGTGCGCGCCAGCGTGCGCTCCGACCGCGCCACGCCCGACAGGGCAAAGGCGAAATAGTCGGCGATCATCAGCACCTGTTCGGCCTGCGCGAGCTTTTCGGGATTGTCCCTCGCCCACTGGCTGAGATGGAAGAGCGTCGCGATCGGGATGATCTGCAGACCAGTGCGCGCCGCGATCCGCTCGTGATGGGCAGAGAGCGCGGAAAGCCCCACGCCACCTCGGGGATGCCGATAGGTGCGCGGCGGATCGACGATCGCGCCGTCGACGTCGATCAGCACGAAATCGACACCCCAGCTATCGACGGCGACAGAGGCGATCTCACCGTGATCGGCGGCCCTCGCCAGGCCTTCGCGGATACCGGCGCGGATGATGTCGATGTCCCAGGCCGGCCCGTCCACCGCCCGCACCTCGTAGCCCGTGAAGCGGGTCAGGGTGCGGATCGACAGGGTTTCACCCTGAAGTTCGACCAGCATGGCCCGCCCCGAACCGGCACCGAGATCAAAGACAAGACAACGCATGTGGCACCCACTCCCCCAAATTTCGGCAGAGCTATTCCATGAAAGAGGACGCGCTGACAACCGCCGTCAGTTCAAGGCGAACACCCCCGCCTTCGCCGCCCGCCGCAACCGGGGCCTGGTCCGCATGACGCCGGGTGCGGCAAGATCGGGAAAGAACCTCGTTCCACGATGCGTGCGAGGCGCGGCACCGACTCCCCGGGACGGTCAAAGTGCCGGATCCGAGCGCGCGGACCGAGCCTATTGCGGCAGCTCGATCTGCATCTTCACCTCGCCGCTCGGCGCAGACGCAGCGATGCGGAACGCTTCGACACTCTCCTCGAAGCCGAAGGTGCGGGTGATCAGCGGCTTCACATTGATGGCGCCGGAGGCCAGCATCGCCACGCAGCGCGGGAAGACATGGGCATAGCGGAAGACGTGTTCGACGCGCGCCTCGCGCACCATCGCCTTGCCGACGCTATAGGCGATATCCTCGAGCTGCATGCCGATAAAGACGACGCGACCCGAAGGGCAGAGCGGGTCGAAGACGGCGGCGGCGGCCTTCGGGCTGCCGGAGCATTCGAAGACGATCTCGACACCCCAATTGTCGGTGGCCGCAAGAATCTCCCGCGTCACATCCTGCCGGGTGACGTTGATCGGCGTGACCGCACCGAGGCTTGCGGCAAGCGCGAGCTTGGTGTCGTCGACATCGCTGACGAAGACGCGGGCGCAGCCGGCCGCGAGTGCCGAAAGGGCCGTGACAAGGCCGATGGGGCCGGCGCCGATGACGAGCGCGATATCACCGGGCTTCACCTGGGCCTTCGTTGCGGCGTGCACGCCGACGGCCAGCGGCTCGACCATGGCCGCTTCCGCAAAGGAGACGGTGTCCGGGATCTTGAAGGTGAAGGCGGCCGGATGCACGACGCTCGGGCGCAGCACGCCATGCACCGGCGGCGTTGCCCAGAACCGCACGGCCGGATCGACATTGTAGAGGCCGAGGCGCGTCGGACGGCTCAGCGGATCGGGAACGCCGGGCTCCATGCAGACGCGGTCGCCGACCTTGAGATCGGTCACGGCGGACCCCGCCTCGATGACCGTGCCGGATGCCTCATGCCCGAGGATCATCGGCGCCTTCACCACGAAATCGCCAATGGCGCCGTGCGTGTAATAATGCACATCCGAGCCGCAAATGCCGACCGTATGCAGCTTGATGCGCACGTCATTCGGCCCCATGACCTCCTCGCGCTCGATGGGAAAATCGCGCAGCGACAGCTTCATCTTCTCTTCGAGAACCAGGGATTTCATCGGGTTTCCTCACTTTATCCAGGCACGGGATTGCAGGCGAACGGCTCCGGTGCAACCATCTTTCGGCGAAGTTCGCGAAGGCGCGCCTCCTCCTGACGCGCGTCCTGTCTAGCGGATCGTGCCGGGTGGTGCAATATTTGTTGCCTATCCAGCCAATTTTCCGCGACGATCTCGTGGTTCGCGATCGGTCGCATGGCGATCACCTGCTGGCACTATCCATCCGTTCTTGACAGGGACGTAAAAACACATTTTGTTGCTTTTAACAGCAAATAAAATCCGGGAGGTTTATTCATGGCACGGCTTGGCATTCATTCTTTCGTCTGGACGGATGGCGCGCGCGAAGAGTCCCTCATCGAAGCAATGGAAAAATCCGCAGAAACCGGCTTCAAACTGATCGAGCTCGCCTATCTCAAACCCGAGAAATTCAACCTCGACCGGCTCGGCAAGCGCGCCCAGGCGCTCGACATCGACATCGCCGTCACCATGGGCCTGCCGCTGTCGGCCGACGTCTCCAGCGAGGACGCCGACATCGTGAAGAAGGGCGAGGCGGTGCTCTCCGACGCCGTCAAGGCGGTCAGGGATATCGGAGGCTCCAAGCTCGGCGGCATCCTCTACTCCGCCCACACCAAATATTCGCGCACCCCAACCGCGAAGGGCCGCAAGAACAGCATCGCGGCCATTGCCAAGACCGCCGACATCGCGAAGGCGGAGGGCGTCGATCTCGTGCTGGAGGTGGTGAACCGCTTCGAGACCAACCTCCTCAACACCACCGCCCAAGGCCTCGCCTTCATCGCCGAAACCGGCTCCGACCATGTTCGGCTACACCTCGACACGTTCCACATGAACATCGAGGAGGCCAATCCCGCCGCCGCCATTCGGCTCGCCGGCGACAAGCTCGGCTATTTCCACATCGGCGAAAGCAATCGCGGCTATCTGGGTGACGGAACGCTGAATTTCGACCTGATGTTCGACGCCCTGCTCGACATCGACTACCAGCGCGACATCACCTTCGAATCCTTCTCCAGCGCGGTGGTCGATGAGGGACTGACGATCGCCTGCGCCATCTGGCGCGACACCTGGACCGAGAACATGCCGCTCGCCATTCACGCCAAACAGTTCATCGACCTCAAGATGGCGGAAGCGAAGCGCCGGCGGGAGACCAACGGCCGCCCCTGAGGCGGTCACGGTGACGAGCATCCTCTAAGCTTGACTGGCATCCGGGCGCGAAACTGTTACAAACCAGTATGGTAACAGGCGCGCCGCTGCTTCGTGCAAGCGCCGAGCTCAAGGCTAGAAACGCGGACCCCTCGCCCATGAAAGACACCAGCCTCGTTGCAAGCTCCCCGCGCAGGATCCGGCAGAACAATGAGATTGCCGCCCTGCAGGCGCTGCACCGGGCCAAACGGTTGAGCAGGGCCGATCTGGCGCGCGCCCTCAATCTCAACCGGTCCTCTTCGGGCCACATCATCGCCGAACTCACCGTTGCCGGCCTCGTGCGCGAGATGGAGGATGACAGAAGCTTTCCGCGCGAACATGCCCGCGCCGGGCGTCCCGGCGTCATGATCGAACTCGTTCCGGATGCGGTGCTCTTCATCGGCATCGAGATCGGCGTCGAGCACATCACCACCGTCCGGATCGGCCTTTCCGGCGCCGTCGCACACAGCCGCACCGAGCCCTTCGATGGGCCAGCGCATTCCGCCGCCGACGCAATCCGCCATGCCGTCAAGGGCGCCCTTGCCGATCTTTCGCCCGAGGATATCGAGCGGCTCGAAGGCGTCGGCATCTCCACCCCCTCGCAGCTTCGCCCCGATGGAACGGTGCATCTCGCCCCGCTGCTCGGCTGGAAAAACGTCAACCTCAGCGACCTCGCCCGGCAGTATCTGCCGGGCCGCGTGCCCGTCATGGTCGAGAACGACGCCAACGCCTTCGCGATCGGCGCCGGCTATTCCGGCCTGGAAATGGCCGGCGGCGTCACGCTTTTCGTCGTGATGGAAAGCGGTGTCGGCGGCGGCATCGTCATCGACGGAAAGCTGCTGCGCGGCGCGCACGGGCTTGCCGGCGAGATAGGCCACATGCTGATACCGACCGAAGACGGCGCCGCCCGCAACCTCGAAGAGGTCGTTGGCCTCGGCAGCATCCTCACCCTTTACCGCAAACAGACAGGCCGGCGCGAGGCCAGCCTCGAGGACTTCCTGGCGGATGTCGAGGACCGCGCACCCGAGGCCGTGGCCATCGCCGAAATCTGGGCGAAGGCGCTTGGCCACGCGCTCGCCCAGACCTGTCGCATCATCGATCCCGACCGGATCGTGCTCGGCGGTTCCGTCGCCAAGCTGCTGCCGCTCATCGCATCGCGCCTCACAGCGCACATGAAGAATGCCCAGGAGCCAGGTTTCCCGCTGCCGGTCGTGCTCCTCAATGCCGAAGCCAATTCCGGCTCGGCCTATGGCGCGGCCTGCATGCTGCATCAGCGTTACCTGTCGCTGGAAAGCAACCGCTTCGCCGACGAGCCCGCCTGAAGCGGTGCCCGCACATTCCTTTTCGCAAGCAACGAATATTGCGCCGCAGCATTGCTTGCGCGGCGACGAGGGCAAATCGCGTGACCTTGCCCCACCTTGCCCGACGTAATATGTTGCATGAAATTACAATCCTCGCTAAGGTGTCGTCCACGGGAGGAGCAAGGCGCGAAAAACGCCAAAGCTCGATGCAAAAACAAGACCAGGAGCAACGGGCGCGACAGCCCGCGGCGACCTGCCTTTGAGACGGGAACGGCATGAGCGAGCCAGACGGCGCCGGGCAGGCGAACGGCACACTGCGCGAGACAATCGACAGGGGTGGCCTCAGTCCCGATAGACGCGGCCCCACCATCACGATCGGCGAAATCCTCGTGGAGATCATGGCCGCCGAACGCGGTACAGGATTTCTGGAACCGCTGACGCTGACCGGCCCCTATCCGAGTGGCGCACCGGCCATCTTCATCGACCAGTGCGCCCGCCTCGGCGGTAGCGCCGGCATCATCGCCACCGTCGGCGACGATGATTTCGGTCGCGTCAACACGGATCGCCTGACCCGTGACGGTGTCGATGTGTCGGCCGTCGCCGTCGATCCCGCCTACCCCACCGGCAGCGCCTTCGTGCGCTATCGGCCGGATGGGTCGCGCGACTTTGTTTTCAACATCTCGAAATCCGCCGCCGCCCGCCTGTCGCTCGATGGTCCCGCCCGCGCCCTCATCGCCCGCGCCGGCCACCTGCACATCATGGGCACCGCCTTCGCCATCCCCGCCGTCGCCGACATGCTGGAAGAGGCACTGGCCACGATCCGCGCCAATGGCGGCAGCGTCTCGGTCGATCCCAACATGCGCAAGGAACTGCTCCAGCACGGCCAGACCGCCGAGCGCTTTTCCCGCGCCATCGCGGCCGCCGACCTGCTGCTGCCCTCCGGCAATGAGCTCTTCGTCGCCGCCGGTATCGATGGCAGCGAAGAGGAGGCCGTCGCCGCCCTTTTCGACCGCGGCGTGCGCGAAATCGCGCTGAAGCGCGGCGAAGCCGGCGCCACCTGGTTCGGCGCCGATGGCGGTCGCGTCGATTGCGCCGGCTTCGATGTGCCGGAAGTGGACCCGACGGGAGCCGGCGACTGCTTCGGCGGCGCCTTCGTCGCCTGCCGCCGGCTCGGCATGGAGCCGGCCCGCGCCCTCGATTACGCCAATGCCGCCGGCGCCCGCAATGTCACCGTGCAGGGCCCGATGGAAGGCGCCGGCACGCTCGCCGAGCTCGACGCCTTCATCGCGGCCACCCGGAGGCGCCCATGACCGGCCCTGCCCTCTTCCGCCGCGATCCGACCGTTGCAAAGACAAAGGCGCAGGGCATCACCTCGCTTTGCTCGGCCCACCCTCTTGTCATCCGCGCCGGGCTGGAATACGCCGCCCGCACGGGCACCACCGTATTGATCGAGGCGACTTGCAACCAGGTGAACCATCAGGGCGGTTACACCGGCATGACGCCCGCCGACTTTGCCGCCCGTGTTTTCTCGATGGCCGATGCTGCGGGCCTTGCCCATGACCGCATCATCCTCGGCGGCGACCACCTCGGGCCAAACCCCTGGCGAAAGCAGACGGCCGAGGCTGCGATGGCCGAGGCTGAAAAGATGGTCGCGGCTTACATTGAGGCGGGCTTTTCGAAGATCCACCTCGACGCCTCGATGGGTTGCTTGGGTGAACCGGAAGCCCTTGACGACGCGGCGACCGCCGGCCGCGCCGCGCGCCTGGCAAAGGTCGCCGAAGAGGCAGCCAGACGCAGCGGCCGCACGCCGCCTGTCTACATCATCGGCACGGAAGTGCCCCCGCCCGGCGGCGCCGACCATGTGCTGACCGCCATCGAGCCGACCTCGGCCAAAGCCGCACGCACCACCATCGCCATCCACCGCAGCGTCTTTGCCGACGCCGGCCTCTCGGATGCCTTTGCCCGCGTCGTCGGCGTCGTCGTGCAGCCCGGCGTGGAGTTCGGAAACGAGAACGTCATTCTCTACGATCGCGACAAGGCCAAAGCCCTGTGCGCCGTTCTGGACGATGAGCCGGACCTCGCCTTCGAGGCGCATTCGACCGATTACCAGGGCCGCGGACCGCTGCGGGCCCTCGTCGAAGACGGCTTCGCCATCCTGAAGGTCGGGCCGGAACTGACCTTTGCCCTGCGCGAGGCGCTCTACGGCCTCGACCTCATCGCCGGCGACCTCTTCCCCGATCGGGCTCCGCGTGCCCTGCATGATGCCATGGAAACGCTGATGCTGGAAAAGCCGGGCGACTGGGCGCGGCACTATGGCGGCACGGTTGAGAACCAGCGCATCCAGCGCCACTATTCCTATTCCGATCGCATCCGCTACTACTGGAACCAGAAGGAAGCGGAGGCGGCCGTTTCGGATCTCTTCGCTCGCCTCTCCGGTGTCAGCGTGCCCGTCACGCTCTTCCGGCAACACCTGCCCCACTTCACCGCCTTCGCGGGCACGCCGCTCGATCCCGCTGCCCTTGCGGTGGCCGCCGTCGGCCGCGTCGTGGAAGACTATGCCTATGCATCGACGGGCCGCGCCGGAGGAGGCGCGCCGCTGACCCGAGACAACACGGCCTCACGATAAATTTGGGAGAAACATCATGGCACTCAACGACTTCAGACTGGACGGCAAGGTCGCGCTGATCACCGGCGGCAATCGCGGCATCGGCCTTGCCGTTGCCAAGCTCTTCGGCGAGGCCGGTGCGAAATCCGTGCTGACGGCGCGGCGCGACAATCCGGAGGGCGAAGCGGAACTGAAGGCTGCCGGCTACGAATTCGACTTCGTCTCGGCTGACGCGCGCGACCCGGAAACGCCGGAAAAGCTGATCGCCCACACCATCGAAAAGTATGGCCGCATCGACATTCTCGTCAACAATGCCGGCGTCGCCCAGCATGGCGATACGCCCGACTTTACCGACGAGCTCTATGAAAAGATCATGTCGACCAACCTGACGCAGCTCTTCCGCTTCTGCCGCTCGGCCATCAACCCGATGCGCGCCCAGGGTGGCGGCGTCATCCTCAATGTCGGCTCGATCTCCGGTGTCGTCACCAACGTGCCGCAGAACCAGGTGGCCTACAATGCCTCCAAGGCCGGGGTGCACATGCTGACCAAGAGTCTCGCCAACGAGCTTGCCCCCGACAATATCCGCGTCAATGCGCTTGCGCCCGGCTATATCGAGACCGACATGACGGCTGTGCGCGAGACCAACAAAGAATGGGACAGCGTCTGGCGCGCCGCTACGCCGATCGGCCGCTACGGCCTGCCGGAGGAAATGGCCAACTGCATCCTCTTCCTCTGCTCACCCGCCTCGAGCTACGTCACAGGCGCCGTTCTCATCGCCGACGGCGGCTATACGACCCGCTGAGCAATCCATCTGATCGCCCGGGCAACCGGCGGCGCCGCTTGGCGCCGCCCGATACACCTGCGCATCCCATCCCCGTCGAATGGAGGAATCCATGGCAGAGTCACTTTCCGGCAAGGTTGTTGCCATCACCGGCGCGGCATCCGGCATCGGCCTCGCCTGTGCGAAAGCCTGCGTCGCTGAAGGCGCCACCGTCTTCTTCGTGGATCGCGCTGAGGAAGCGCTGAAGCGCATCTGTGCCGAGGTCAGCCCTGACCGCGCCATCCCGCTCGTCGTCGATCTCCTCGACCCGGAAAGCGTCAGGACCATGGTGCCAGCGATCCTCGCCAAGGCCGGCCGGCTCGACGTCTTCCACGCCAATGCCGGCACCTATATCGGCGGCGATCTCGTGGACGGCGATCCCGATGCCTTCGACAGGCTGCTGAACCTCAACGTCAACGCCGTCTTCCGCACCGTGCATGCCGTGCTGCCGCACATGATCGAGCGCCAAACGGGCGACATCGTTGTCACCACCTCCGTTGCAGGCCACGAACATATTCCGTGGGAACCGGTCTATTCCGCCTCCAAACATGCGGTGCAGACGCTGGTCTACACGCTGCGCCGGCAGGTGGCCAAACACGGCATTCGCGTCGGCTCCATCGCGCCCGGCCCTGTTATCACCGCCCTTCTTGATGACTGGGTGGAGGAGCGGCTGGAAAAAGCCAAGGCCGCCAAAAGCCTGATCGAACCCGAAGAGATCGCCGACGTGCTACTCTTCATGCTGAGCCGCCCGCGCCACATCACCATCCGCGATGTCGTGATTCTTCCCGCCAGCCAGGATATCTGAGGAGAAACTTCCATGTCGTTCAAGCAGCGTTTTGACCTTCCCGGCGACGTCGCCGTCGTTACCGGCGGCGGTCGCAGCATCGGCTACCAGACCGCGCTAGCGCTCGGCGAGGCCGGCGCCCATGTCGTCATCATCGAGCCGAGGGCGGAGATGGGTGAAGAGGCCGTGAAGGACCTGACCGCCAGGGGTTACAAGGCCGAACTCTTCGAAGGTGACGTGACCGACAGCGCCCGCATGACCGCGATTGCCGACGAACTGGCCGCGCGCGGCACGCCCGCCACCATCCTCATCAACAATGCCGGCATCGGCGACAGCGGCACGTCCTCGGAGGACGTCTCGGACGATCTGTGGCTGAAGATCATGAACGTCAATGTCAACGGCGTCTTCTGGTGCTCGCGCGCCTTCGGCGCCCACATGGTCAAGGCCGGCAAGGGCTCGATCGTCAATCTCGGCTCCATGTCCGGCACGATCGCCAACCGCCCGCAGCCGCAGACGCCCTACAACGTCTCCAAGGCCGCCGTGCACCACATGACCCGCTCCATGGCGGCGGAATGGGCGCAGCACAAGGTGCGCGTCAACGCCGTGGCGCCGACCTATATCGAGACCCCGATGGTCAGCGCCAATCCGGCGAACCTGGAGCGCCTGCCGATCTGGCTGAACGATACGCCGATGGGCCGCATGGGCCAGGCCGACGAGGTGGCGGCCGCCATCCTCTTCCTCGCCTCGGACGCTGCAAGCCTCATCACCGGCGCCGTCCTCCCCGTCGACGGCGGCTTCACCTGCTGGTGAGCCGTTCTCAGCGCGGCCGGTAGGCCAGCATGGCGACGATGAAGAAGGCCCCGATGGAGCTGGTGACGACACCGACCGGCAGCTCCTGCGGCGGCAGCAGCGTGCGGGCGATGAGATCGCTGCCGAGCAGCAGGGCCGCACCCAGAAGCGCCGAGGCGACGGCGAGCCGCGCATGCAGCGGCCCGGCGAAGGCGCGCGCCATATGCGGGATCATCAGGCCGATGAAACCGATGACCCCGGCAATAGAGACCAGCAGCGCGGTCGAGAAGCTGGCAACGAGGAAGGTCAGGTTGCGCAGCCGCGTGACCGGCACGCCGAGGCTTTCGGCCGTCTGCTCGCCGCCGAGCAGCGCATCGAGCTGTCGGTGCCGGTAGAGCGTGTATCCGAGTGCCATCAGCGCGCCGACGATGCCGATGCCGATATTCTGCCAGCTGGCAAGGCCAAGCCCCCCCATGGTCCAGAACAGAACGGAATGCGCCGCCCGCTGGTCGCCGGAAAAGACGAGGTAATTGGTGAGCGCGGTAAACAGGAAGGAGACGGCGAGCCCCGCCAGCACCAGCCGTTCCGGTCCGTAGCCCTGCGCGCGGCGGATCAGCATCAGCACCACGCCCGTCGCCAGCATGCCGCCGACGAAGGCCGCAATCGGCAGGGTAAAGACGCCGAGCCGGTCGCCGATCCGCGTGATGACCGCCACCGCCCCTGCCGCGGCCCCCGCGGAAAGGCCGAAGAGGAAGGGGTCGGCGAGGTCGTTGCGGGTAACCGTCTGGAGCAGCAGGCCGATGACGCCGAGTCCGGCCCCCACAGCAATCGCCAGGATGGCCCGCGGCAGGCGAAGATCGACGACGATGCGATCGACGGGCGTCGTCACGCCATCGTTCACCAGCCCCACGGCTCGGCCGATCGCCGTCAGCACATCGGCGATGGGAATGACGGTGGAGCCGTAGGCGACGGAGGCGCAGGCGAGCAGGGCAACGGCAACAAGCGCCGCCGTCACACCGAAACCGAAACGCAGGCTCACGATCAGAAGGCTTCCGGATGCATGGCCCGGGCGATCTTGCCGATTGCAGCGACATTGTCGGGGCCAGGCGTCAGTTCCTCATAGCGCAGGGCCACGAACCGCTCGTTCTTCACCGCATCCGTCTCCTTCATGGCCGGATGCGCCTTCAGGAAATCGAGCAGCTTTTTGTAGCCCGCACCATCCTGGTAATCGAGCAGGACGAGGAACTGCGGATTGCGCGTTGCGACCGTTTCCCAGTCCGTCGTGCCCCAGCTGGTTTCCATGTCGGCCATGATATTCTCACCGCCGGCGGCGGCGATCATGGCGGTGGGGATCGCGAACTTGCCGGCCGTGAACGGCTTGTCCTCGCCGCTGTCGAAGAGGAAGACGCGCGTGCCGGTCTTGTCGCCGATCTTCGCCTGGATATCGGCAAGCTGCGCTTTCCAGCCATCGACCAGCGTCTTGGCTTCCGCCTCCTTGCCGAAGATCGTTCCGAGCTTTTCGATGTCGCCATAGAGAAGGTCCATGGAGGCGGCCGGGCGGTTCTTGTCGAGATGCACGCAGCTTTCCGTCAGCACCAGCGTCTTGATGCCATGGGGGGAAAGCGTATCCGGCGTCACGTCGCCGCCGGGCTTCATGCCGTAATACCAGCCGGCGAAGAAGAAATCGGCATTGACTGCGACGAGGTTCTCGACCGTCGGATATTTCGGCGCCAGCTCGGGGATGGCGCCCTGCTCCTTCTTGAAGACGTCGTCCGTCTTGTACCAGCCGGAAATGCCGGTGACGCCGACCATCTCGGGCTGGAGGCCGAGCGCGAAGGCCATTTTCGACATGTTGATGTCATGCACCACCATGCGCTTCGGCGCGGCATCGAAGGTGAGCGGCTGGCCGCAGCTGTCGACGGTCACCGGGAAGGCGAAGGCGGATGTGGAGAAGAGCGCGGCAAACAGGGCGGCGCTGACGGCAAGGGTGCGCGGGATCATGGGCGAAGGGCTCCGGAATCGGGAGAAAGGACAGGGGTCGATGTGAGGGGAATGTCGAAGACGGTCAGTTCGCGGTCTTCGTGGGGATGGGGAAGACGGATGAGGTCGATGCCGAAGACATCGCGGATCGTCTCGCGTGACAGTGCCTGCGCGGCCGGACCGGAGGCGACCATGGCGCCCGCGCTCAGCACCGCGACGCGCGTGGCAAAGCCCGGCACCAGATGCAGGTCGTGCAGCACGGCAACCACCGTGAGATTGAGATCGGCGACGAGCGACAGCAGTGTGCCGCGCGCCCGCGGATCGAGATGGTTGGTGGGCTCATCGAGGAAGAGAATGCGCGGCTCCTGCGCAAGTGCCCGGGCGATCTGCGCCCGCTGGCGCTCGCCGCCCGACAGCGACCCCATCTCGCGCCGCGCAAAACCGTCCATGCCGGTGCGCTCCAGCGCTTCGCAGACGAGGAAGGCATCGACCTTGGGCGAGACGGTCCCGGCATGGGGAATGCGGCCGAGCGCCACGTAGTCGCGCACCGGAATACGCCGGTCCGGCTGATCGGACTGACCAACCACGGCGACGAGCCGTGCGCGTTCGGCCGGCCGCAGCAGGTCGAGCGGGCGGCCCGCGAGGCGCAGCGAACCGGTTGCCGGCTTCAAAAGTCCCGCGAGCATCTGCATCAGCGTCGTCTTGCCGGCCCCGTTCGGGCCGATGATCGCCAGACGGTCGCCGCTGGCGACCTGCAGCGAGACATCCCGCACGATGCGGGCACCCGAGGCCGTGACGAAGGAGAGGTCCTTCGCATCCAGAAGGATTTCGCTCATGCGTGCACCTCGCTGACGGCAGGCGCCGGAATGCGCGCGATGATCTTGCCCCTAAGGCCGAGCGGCCTCTGCCCCTCGTTCGTCCAGCCGCCGGGGGCAGTCCGGTAGAGCGCGGCAAAGTCCATAAGCGCAGGCAGATCGGTTTCGGGATCGATATTGCCGAAGAGGTAGGAGGCCCGTCCCGGCGCGGAAATGCCGATCGTCAGCGGCCGGTCGCAGCCGGCAAGGCAGGCGGTCGGCTGCACGCGGATGCCGTGGTCGGCAACGGCGGCGGCGAGCCGGTCGAGAAGCCGCGCGCCGGGCGCCTGTGGGTAAGAGGTGGCAAGATCGGGTGGGACCGTGCCGCGCACCGCGTCGGGTACGGGCAGAGTCTGGCAGCGGCTGCAAACCGCCATCGACAGAAGGTCGTCCATCATCATCCTTCGAAACAACGGAGCCGGAGAAGGATGAAGCGAGAGGCCATGCGACAGGGCGCGGGGCCGGACGGTCCAACACTTCCCGGATCACCCCGTCCGGTTGTTACGTGCTTCGACGGCAGGTCTCCTGGCTTGCGGGTCGCTGGTTCTGCCGGCCTTCCCGGTCGTTTCCGACCAGTGGCATGGATGGCAGAGCCTCGCCGCTCACAGTTGCGGGGGCAGCCACGGTTTCGGCCCCATTCGGGTCGTCCTCACCGTGTTCCCTATTAATCCCTCCGGCTTTGCCTCGGGAACCGTCACCGTCCGTTAGACGGCAGCGCGGTCCGCCTGTCAAGGCGGGACACCGCGTCACCCTCCTGCCGCCTGTCGTCAGGCCGCCTGCCGGTCCCAGCGCGGGAACGGGTCGGCAAGGCTGCGCCACAGATCCGGCTGGAACACCGGGCTGTCGATCAGACAGGCGTCGAGCTGGGCGCGGATGCGAGCCTCGTTCATCGGATCGGCGCCGATGAAGACGATTTCCTGCCGGCGGTCACCCCAGACCGGATCGAGATAGGGCGTCATATGACGGGCAAAGCCGGGATCCTGCGGCCACTGCGCCTTGGGCACCGACGACCACCAGCGGCCGAGCCGGCTGTTGCGCACCAGCGCCCCGGCCTGGCTGATCTCGCCGACATCATTCGGCCGCGTGGCAAGCCAGAAGAAGCCCTTCGCGCGCACGACCCCCGGCCACGGACGATCGAGAAAAGACTGGAAGCGCATGGGATCGAAAGGCTTGCGGGCGCGATAGACGAAGGAGCGGATGCCGTATTCCTCGGTTTCGGGAACATGATCCTTGAAGCCGTGCAGCTCCTTGAACCACAGCGGATGGGTCTCGGCCTTCGCGAAATCGAAGCGGCCGGTGCCCAGCACCTCCTTGAGGTCCACCTGGCCGAAATCGGCTTCGACGAGCTTCGCATCCGGATTCAGCCCGACGATGATCTTGCGGGCCGCATCCCGCTCCTCGGGCGTGGCCGATCCGATCTTGTTCAGCACCACCACATCGGCGAACTCGATCTGTTCGACGAGGAGATCGACCAGCGCCCGCTCATCCCCCTCCCCGGCCGTCTCGCCGCGATCCCGAAGGAAGTCGGTGGAGGCATAGTCCTTCAGCAGGTTCACGGCATCCACCACCGTCACCATCGTGTCAAGGCGGGCGACGTCCGAGAGACTGAGACCATTCTCGTCGCGGAAGTCAAAGGTGGCGGCAACCGGCAGCGGCTCGGCAATACCGGTCGATTCGATCAGCAGATAATCGAAGCGGCCGGCAGCCGCGAGCGCACGCACTTCGGTCAGAAGATCTTCGCGCAGCGTGCAGCAGATGCAGCCATTCGTCATCTCCACGAGCTGTTCTTCTGTGCGCGACAGGTTCGCCCCGCCATCGCGCACCAGCGCGGCATCGATGTTCACCTCGCTCATGTCATTGACGATCAGCGCGACCCGCATCCCCTGCCGGTTCGCGAGAATGTGGTTCAGCAACGTCGTCTTTCCCGCGCCGAGAAAGCCGGAGAGAACGGTGACGGGAAGCTTGTTCATGAATGGCTCCAGAGATGAGAAAACAGGGCAGAAGCGACGCCTTCGGATGGAACCGGTGTGGCACACTTCGATAGTAAATGTAATAACATTACATATTCGGACGCTGTCAAGCCCCCTCGCTTTGCCTCCATCGAGGCGCGCCGCCGTTTCAACGGACTGTGACGCCGGCAAGAGCGCCGGGCATGGCCAAAGCCCGACAGGCGTGACAAAAGGGCGGCTGCGAAACAGGACCGCCGCATGACCACCTATCTCGGCCTCTTTGCCACGGCCTTTCTCGCCGCCACACTGCTGCCGGCCCAGTCGGAGGCGCTTCTCGCCTACCTCGTCCGGCAAGACGGCCACCCCGTCGCGCTTCTCGTCACGGTGGCCAGTCTCGGCAATGTGCTGGGATCGCTCGTCAACTGGATGCTCGGCCGGGGCATCGAGCAGTTTCGCGGCCGGCGCTGGTTTCCGCTTTCCGAGCAGAAGCTGGAACAGGCGCAGGGCTGGTATCGGCGCTACGGGCGCTGGTCCCTGCTGGCAAGCTGGGTGCCGGTGATCGGCGATCCCATCACCTTTGCGGCGGGCATCCTGCGGGAGCCGCTATGGCGTTTTGTCCTCCTCGTCGGCCTCGCCAAGACGGCCCGCTACGCGGCGATTGCCTGGCTCTTCACCTGAACGCAGACGCCGCGAGCATGGCTCTCCCGTCACGCCGCATTTAATATGAGTAATTTCATCTTGTTTTTGAAAAGAAGGTGTGTTGAGAAGCACTCGCTCATTGCTGACGCTGAAGGACGCTGAACCATGACCCGCATTCGCCCTCTCGTTTCTGCCGCATCCGGCCTTTTTCTTGCCGCCGCGCTGCTTGCTGGCAAGGCGCAAGCCGCTGAAACGACCTATCCGCTGACCATCGAGAATTGCGGTCTTCAGGTCACGTTCAAGGCAGCGCCGGAACGCGCTATCGGGCTTGGCCAGAACAGCGCGGAAATCATGCTGCTGCTCGGCCTCGAGGACAAGATGGCCGGCACCGCGTTCTGGCCGAGCAAGGTTCTGCCCCAACTGGCCGCGGCCAATGAGAAGGTAAAGCTGCTGACGGTGGAATTCCCGACCTTCGAAAGCATCCTTGCCGAAGACCCCGATTTCGTTGCCGCCGCCCTGCCGAGCCTTCTCGGCCCGGAGAGCAAGGTCGCCAAGCGCGAGGACTTCGAGAAGATCGGCGTTCCCACCTATCTGTCGCCGAGCACATGCCTCAAGACGAACAGCAGCACGGACGTCTATGGCAGCCGCGGCGCCCTGTGGACCATGGATCTGCTCTACAAGGAGATCGACGAACTCGCGCGCATCTTCAACGTTGCCGATCGTGGCCAGGCTGTGATTGCCGACCTCAAGGCACGCGAAGCCGCGTTGCGCGCCATCATCACCCCGGGTGGCAAGAAGCTCTCCTATGTCTTCTGGTTCTCCAGCCCGTCTCCGTCCGCCGACGCCTATCTCGGCGGCAGGAATGGCGCGTCCGGCTACATTGCCGACCTGCTGGGCGGTGTGAATGCCATTTCCTCGGAGGCCGAATGGCCGGCCCTTGGCTGGGAATCCATCATCGCCGCCAATCCGGACGTGATCGTCGTCGCAAGCCTCGACCGCAACCGCTGGGAGCTGGACAAGCCCGAGGCGAAGATCAAGTTCCTCACCACCGACCCGGCCACCGCCCTGATGGATGCCGTACGCAACAACAACATCTTCGTCATGGACGGACAGGCGATGAACCCCACCGTGCGCACCATCTTCGGTGCCGAACAGGTGGCTGAACAGTTGAAGGCACGCGGTCTCCTTCAGTGAGACCCGAGATGGCAGGCATGCGAAACGGGTTGATCTCGGGCGCGGCCATTGCCGTGTCGCTGATGGTGGTGCTGCTGGTCGTCGCCATCAGCGTCGGCATTGGCGACCTGCCGATCCCGATCCGCACCACTTTCCTTGCCATCACCAACAAGCTTGGCTGGACGTCGGTGACGATCAGCCGCATCCATGAGGCGGTGATCTGGGATTACCGCCTCAGCCGGGCGCTGGTCGCTGCCTTCTGCGGCGCGGGCCTGGCGCTTTCGGGCGCCATCATGCAGTCCCTGCTGCGCAATCCGCTGGCCGAACCCTACGTGCTCGGCATTTCCGCCGGCGCATCGACCGGCGCCGTCGGCATCGTCATTCTCGGTCTTGGCTCCGGCGTCGTGTCGCTCTCGGCAGGTGCTTTCGCCGGCGCCTTCGCCGCCTTCCTCTTCGTCGCCCTTCTATCCAACGGCACACGCGGCGGCGCAGACCGCACGATCCTCGCCGGTGTCGCCGCCTCGCAGCTCTTCAATGCCGTGACCTCCTATGTGGTCACCACCGCCGGCAACGCGCAGCAGGCCCGCGACGTGATTTTCTGGCTGCTCGGCAGTTTTGGTGGCGTGCGCTGGCCAGAATTTGCCCTGGTGTCGGTCGTCGTCGGCATCGGGCTTGTGCTGTGCCTGTGTTATGCCCGGGTGCTCGATGCCTTCGCCTTTGGCGACGAGGCCGCCGCCGCCCTTGGCGTCAATGTGGCACGCGCCCGCATCGGCCTCTTCTGTCTGACGGCGCTCCTGACAGCCACCATCGTGAGCATTGTCGGCTCCATCGGCTTCGTCGGCCTCGTCATGCCGCATGTCGCGCGCTTCATCGTCGGCCCGCTGCACTTCCGCCTGCTGCCGGCCTGTGCCATTGGCGGCGCGATCTTCATGGTGATCGCAGACATCGCCGCACGCATGCTCGTTCCGCAGCAGGTCCTGCCGATCGGGGTCGTGACCGCGCTCGTCGGTGTACCCTTCTTCTCCGTCATCCTCTATCGTTTCCAGCGTGCAACATGAGCATCCTTGCCGAAGACATTTCCTGGACGATCGGCGCGAAGAGCATTCTCGACGCGGTCTCCTTTCAGGCGCGGCCCGGCGAGATGCTGGGCCTGCTCGGCCCAAACGGCTCCGGCAAGACCTCGCTGCTCAGGCTTCTGGCCGGCCTCAAACAGCCGCGCGCCGGCCGCGTGCTGCTGGATGGCAAGGATATCCGCTCCATCCCCCGCAAGGCCATTGCCCGGCGCCTTGCCTTCGTCGAGCAGCATGCGGCGACCAACCAGAACCTCAAGGTTGCCGACGTCGTCAAGCTCGGCCGCTTTCCGCACCGCTCGATGTTCTCAGGCTGGACGGCAGCCGACGACGCGGCCGTGGACCGCGCCCTTGCCCGTGCCGGCATGGCCGGCAAACGCGACGACCGCTGGCAGAGCCTTTCCGGCGGCGAGCGCCAGCGCGCCCACATCGCCCGGGCGCTGGCCCAGGATCCGAGCGAACTGATCCTCGACGAGCCCACCAACCATCTCGACATCCAGCACCAGATCGGCCTCCTCAGCCTGATCGCCGATCTGCCGGTGACCAGCATCATCGCGCTGCACGACATCAACCACGCCGCCATGTTCTGTGACCGGCTGCTCGTCCTGAAGGAAGGCCGTATCGTGGCCGAGGGCACGCCGCGCGACGTCTTGACGGAGGAAATGCTGCGCGAGGTCTTCAAGGTGAAGGCACAGGTCGACCTGCCCTCGGCGGACGAACGCCCGCACGTGCATTTCCTTCGCCCCGCCGGCAATGAGTAGAGCGCCGCATCGCGAGGAAGGCAGTTTTCACGCCTATTACCAACCTTTGCCCCCCTGCTAGTAGTCTGCTTAAAGAAACCCGAAATCGACGGAAAATACCGAACGTCAGGTTGCTTTTCGCAGGCAAACGCGTTTCATCTGAAAAGCGTAGGTACAGCCTGGCCGTCTTTCGATCCCGAGAGCCGACGCGGCGCGATTGGCGGAGAAGCCCATGACCAGTCCGACGTCCGGCCGCGCCTGCGGCGGCGCCCATCAGGATTTCGAAAAGCACGCGCCCCGCGCCGCCCACGGGCAGACGGATCTGACCGCGCTCGCACCTTTCCTGTTCCTGATGATGATGCGCAACGTGACCAGCGATGGCTTCGTCGTCGAAGACCCCTGCAATCCCGGGGAATTCTCGCTGCCGGGCTGCGTGATCGCCGCCCCTTCCTACCCGGCCAATACGCCGGGCGTCGACCAGAACTACGTCTTCCACTGGGTGCGCGACGCCGCCATCACCGCACTTGAAATCGCCGCAGCCGGCCTTCCCGGCACGCCGGACGGCGGAGGCGTTGAAGCGCTGAACGACTACGTGGCCTTCGCCAGCCTCTGCCAGGACAATGCCACGCCGACCCTTGGTCACGCCTGCTACACCATCCGAGGGAAAGCCCGCCCCTGGTCCGAGCAGAATGACGGCCCCGGCATCCAGTCCATCGCGCTTCTTGAAGCCTTCGATCAGTTGAGCGACACCGCGAAAGCCACCGCCCTGAAGGTGCTCGGCACGAACATCACCTATCTCCTGGAGGTCTACCGCAAGCCGACCACCAATCTGTGGGAGGAACACGTCGCGCAGTCCTTCTTCGCCCGCGCGATCCACCTGCGGTGCCTGCGTCAGGTATCGGCCAACACGATCGGTCTTGCCGTACCCGCGGGCGTCGGCCCGGCGATCGCCTATCTCGAGCAGGAAATCGAGCGGCACTGGAACGGCACGATCTACGTCTCCATGCTGGACCCGGATGGCGCGCCCGGCACGTCCAGCCTGCCGCCTTCCCTGGGCTACGACCCGAACATCGACATTGTCAGTGCCGCCATCTATGGCGCGATCGCCTGCGACGACACCCGGCTTCTCGCAACGGCCGGCGAGTTGCGGCGCCTGTGGTCGGACCCGGCATCGGATGCGCTCTATCCGATCAATCTCGCCGATGCCGAAAAGGGGATCGGCCCGCTGCTGGGCCGCTATCCCGGCGACATCTACGACGGCGATACCGCCCACCCGGTGCGCGGCGGACATCCCTGGCCCCTTTGCACGGCCAATTTCGCCGAACTCTACTACCGCCTCGCCCGCCATGTCTTCGAGACAGGTGCCATTCCGCTCGATGACCGGTCCCGGACCTTCTTCAAGCAGGTGGGCGTGAGCGATGCGACACCTCCCGCCGATGCCGCGCAGGCGCTTCAGGACGCCGGCGACCGGATGATGCGCGCCATCGTCTTTCACAGCAATCACTACGAGCTCAGCGAGCAGTTCGACGGCACGAGCGGTTTTGAAAAATCCGTCCGCAACCTGACCTGGAGCTACGCCGCCTTCCTCTCGGCCCTGCGTGCGAAGCAGGCCTTCGTGCGGGATGCGGCTGGTAGCTAGCATTGCCAGCCGAAGCATGATCGCTTCGGCATCGGACACTGCCATAAAAACAAGCGCATAGAGCACGCAGCATTTGACCGGGATCCGGCTGATCGGCCCTGTCTCGTCTTTCCCATTGACACCGGATCACCGACGCGGCGCGTTTGCCCGAGATGCTGGTCCGTGCACTCTTGCGATGAATTTTCAAAACCGTGCGATCTCAGGCGACGTCATTCGCCGTGCCTCTTCAAGCACTTGGCTGTCGTCTCTATGGCAAACGTCAATCATTCATGAAAAACGTCATTGACATTTTTCATTATATGGTGAAAATTTCCACCAACATATCTGGGAGGATGGAATGACGACTTCAGCCGGCGCCGTGCGCGCGCCTGCGGCGAGCCGCGACTGGAATGCGCTGATCCGCGACGTGAGCGAAGGCCGGTGGATCGATCCCGACACGGGAAAACCCGCTATCGTGCCATTCAAGACGATCCGCATCGAGGACAAGCTTTCCGGCGCGGAAGGGGACCTCGTTCACAGCGTGTTGCCGGCGGAGCGTTATGCCGTCGTTGCCGATGAAAACACCTACGACGTCATGGGCGCCGCCGTTGCGGCAGCACTTGGCGGGCGCGCAGAGGTGGTGGTTCTCAAGCACCCGCATGCCGATGAAGCGGAAATACGGTCACTGCGCGAAAAGACGCGGCATGTGGACGCCCTCGTCGCCGTCGGCTCCGGCACGATCAATGATCTGTGCAAATACGTCACCGCCGGCGATGGACGTTCCTATTGCGTTTTCGGCACCGCGCCCTCGATGAACGGCTACACGTCCACGACCGCTTCGATCACGCTCGACTCCGGCCTCAAGACCACGCAGCCCGCCCATGCGGCCAAAGGCGTTTTTCTCGATATCGGCGTGAGCGCCGAGGCGCCGCAATATCTCATCGCCGCCGGCTTCGGCGACAGCCTCTGCCGCCCGACCGCTCAGGTGGACTGGCTCTTCTCACACCGCCTGCTGGCGACGCGCTACGGCACGGCGCCCTATGTCCTGCAGGTGGAGGACGAGGCAGACATGCTCGCCCGATCGGCCGATCTGGGTGTTCGCGACCACGAGGCCATCGGCGTCCTGCACCGCATCCTCACGCTCGGTGGCCTTGGCATCAGTGTCGTGGGCATGAGCCATCCGGGCTCCATGGGCGAACACCAGATTTCCCATTGGATCGACAGTTTCGCAGGCGAGCGCCATCCCGGCACGGTGCATGGCCAGCAGGTCGGCGTCGCCTCCGTGACCATGGCGCGCCTGCAGGAAATGATCCTCGCAAGCCCGAATGCCCCGCAGATCCGCGCCACGCAGTTTGACGAGGCCGCGATCCGCAGCCGGTATCCGGCCGCAGCCGTCGAGGATTGCCTGACGGCCTCGCGCCGCAAAGCGATGGATGCGGCGGCCGCTGCCCGCTTCAACGCCACGCTCGAACGGATCTGGCCCGAGCTTCGCGCCGAATTGCAGGCGGTCGCGATGCCCTCCGCCACGCTCGCCGCGCATCTGAGAGCGGCCGGAGGCGGAGCCAGTGCGGAAGAGATCGGCATGGATCGCGCGCTCTACCGCGATGCAGTCCGCTACTCGAAAGAGATGCGCGACCGCTACTCCATGCTCGACCTCGCCGCCGACATGGGCATCCTCGAAGACTTCATCGCGGAGGAATGCTGATGCAGCCGCTTTCCGCGCTTTCCGACCATGCCCTGGCCGGCGTCATCGCGGTTTTCACCGACATCGATGACACGCTGACCAGCGAGGGACAGTTGCCGGCCGAATCCTATGCCGCGCTTCACCGTCTGGCCGAAGCCGGGCTTGCGGTCGTGCCGATCACTGGCCGGCCGGCCGGCTGGTGCGACATGATTGCCCGCTTCTGGCCGGTGGCCGGGATCGTCGGCGAAAATGGTGCCTTCTATTTCTCCTACGACCGGCAAGCCCGCAAGATGCGCCAGCGCTTCTTCGCGACCGATGCGGAGCGGAAGGAAAATCGCCGCAAGCTCGATGCGCTGCGCGAGCGCATCCTGCGCGACGTGCCGGGCACCGGCATTGCATCGGACCAGCTTTACCGAGAGGCGGACCTGGCGGTCGATGTTTGTGAGGATGTCCCGGCGCTGCCGGCCTCGGAGGTCGATCGGGTGCTTGCCCTCTTCAAGCAGGCAGGCGCGGTCGCCAAGCTCTCGTCCATCCACGTCAACGGCTGGTTCGGCGACTACGACAAGCTGTCGATGAGCCGCGTCTTTGCGGCGGACATCATGGGCATCGATCTCGATGCCGAGAAGGAGCGGATCATCTTCGTCGGCGACAGCCCGAATGACGGACCGATGTTCACCTTCTTTCCGCATTCCTGCGGCGTCGCAAATGTCATCGATTTCAAGAACAGCGGGCATGCGCTGCCGGCCTTCGTCGCGCCGAGCCGCGGCGGGGAAGGGTTCGTGGAAATCGCCGACCGCATTCTGGCCGCCCGAAAGATGACGGCCGGGCCGATGGCGCAGGCCAGCCGATAAGGACGCGGCCGGTGATCGGAGGATCTCGCCGGGCCGCGCAGCAGAAAAAGAAGACACGTAGCGCGAGGAGAGACGAACCGTCCCCTCGCCGCCAGGGATGGAAGCAGAAAGCGCCATCCCTTCGACTTCGGCAGGCATTGGGAACGCCGGCCAGGGATGTTTCGCAGACCCTTGCGACGCATCGGACAGCATGCCGGACAGTGTTCCTGCCCGGATTCATCGGTTTAACTTTGGGAGGAGTACCATGACCGATTTTTCTTTCGACCTTTCCCGTCGCGCCCTTCTCGGCGGTTCGGCGGCTCTTTTGGCAGCCCAGTTTCTCAGTTCAACGAGCGCGCATGCACAGGCGGCCGATCGCAAGTTCGCCGCTGCCCTCGGCTGGACGACCTATGACTCCGGCCGACACCTGCAGGACGGCTTTACCGCCGCCGTGCAGGAACTGGGCGGAACCCTAACGACGACGGACGCTGGCTTCGACGCCAAGGTGCAGTCGGACCAGATCGACTCGCTGATCGCCTCCAAGCCCGACGCCCTCTTCATCACACCCGCCGACGCCGTGGCGATCGCACCGGCCGTTCAGCGGGCGATCACCGCCGGCATTCCGGTCTTCTGCGCCGATAGCGCCGTGCCCGGCGTCGCCGTCAACACCACAGCCATGTCGAACAATTTCGGCATGGGCGCCTATTCCTGCGAATACATTGCCAAGGCGCTGAATGGCAAAGGCCGGATCGCCCGCGTGCTGCTGCCGCAGAACGAGAGCTGGGACCAACGCACGCTCGGGATGGAATGGACGCTGCGCCGCTACCCCGACATCAAGATCGTCGCCGACTGGGCATTCGCGCTGGCTGGCAACGTCACGCCGCGTCAGGCCGTCGATAACATCCTGACCGCCAATGCCGACATCGATGCCATCTGGTGCGCATGGGACGGCGCAGCCGTCGAAGGCACGCTGGCCGCGCGTGCTGCCGACCGGCCGAACCTTATCATCACCGGCATTGACGGTGGTTCGCAGGCCTTCAGCTACATTGCAGGTCCCTCGCAACTGAAGCTTTCCATGGCCCAGAGCTTCTACGAGATGGCCTATCTCGCCGTGCTCTACGCCCATCAGCATCTGGCCGGCGGCAAGATCCCGCGTCTGGTCATCACGCCCACCTACGCCGTGACGGAATCGATGCTGAAGGACGGCATCCCCGATGACTTCGACGTGCCCGGCCGCGCCGAAGCGCTGGGCTGGACACGCGCCGTTTAGTCCCAGGACGAGCCCCGGCGGGGAAAGGCCTTACCAGGCCCGATCCCGCCGGGGCACCGCAACACCGTTCGGCATGACATCGGCTTTATTGGGAGGTGAAGCGAATGACAGGGCCAGCATTGCGCGCGACCGCAGTGTCGAAGCGCTTCGGCGCGGTCAACGCGCTCAAAGACGTGGATTTCGTTCTCGAACCGGGTGAGGTGCATGCCCTGCTCGGGGTCAATGGCGCCGGGAAATCCACCTTCATCAAGATCATCTCCGGCGTCTATACGCGCGATGCCGGAACGCTCGAAGTGGATGGAAAGGCCGTCGACTGCCGCACGCCGCATGATGCGATGATGGCCGGCATTGCGACGGTGCAGCAGCACCCGGAGCTCGTTTCCGATTTCACCGGCTACGAGAACATCTTTCTCGGCCGTGAGGCAGACCGCCCGCGCTTTCTGGCGCGGATCGACCGGACAGCACTGAAACGGCGCGGCGACGCGCTTCTGGCCCGCTTTCCCGTCGATATCGATCTGTCGCGCAAACTCTCTGAGATGCCGGCCGTCGAGCGCGAGATCGTCGCCATCCTGCAGGCGCTGGCGGGCGACCACATCCGCGTGCTCATTCTCGACGAGCCGACCTCGACCCTGACGGAAGTCGAAAAGGCGGTGCTGTTCCGCCTGATGCGGACGTTGAAGGCCAGCGGCATTTCCATTCTCTACATCACGCACCGGCTGGAGGAAGTCATCGAGATCGCCGATCGCTTCTCGGTGTTCCGCGGCGGCCGCAAGGTCGCGACGATGACACCGGCGGCGGCCGCCGAGCAGGGCCTGTCGCTGGCCGAACTGATGCTCGGCGAAACGCTGTCCTCTGTCTTCCCGGAAAAAGCCGCTTTCCCGCCGGGCGAAACCGTCCTGTCCGTCGAGCGGCTCGGTCACGGCAGGGCCTTTTCCCAGGTCGGCTTCGAGGTGAAGCGCGGCGAAATCCTCGGCATCTTCGGCCTTGTCGGCTCGGGCATTGACGAACTGTCAAAGGTCCTTTTCGGCGCCCTTCCACCAACGGAGGGCACGCTATCGCTGAAGGGGCGGCCGCTTCGCGCGCGCACACCGCGCGAGGCACTGAAAGCCGGCATTTTCCTCGTGCCCGGCGACCGGCGCCTTGAAGGCCTGGCGTTGACGCAGTCCTCCGTCTTCAACATCACCATCGGCAATCTCGGCCGTGCCTCCGGTTTCGCCGGCATCCTGCGCCGGGCGCTGAACCGGCGCAAAAGCGAGGAATTTGCGGCACGCGTGGCGCTCAGCCCGCCGAACCTGTCCATGCCCGTTTCCGGCTTCTCCGGCGGAAACCAGCAGAAGATCGTTGTCGCCAAGGGGCTCTTTGCCGACGCCGACCTCTACATCTTCGTGGAGCCGACGGTCGGTGTCGATATCGGTGCCCGCGCCAAGCTCTACGGGCTGATGCGGGATCTGTCCCGCACCGCCGCCGTCATCGTCATGTCGAGCGACTGCGACGAGGTGCACGGCCTCGCCGACCGCAGCTTCGCCCTCTACAAGGGCCGGCCGATCATGCGTGCCGGCGAGATCATGACCCGCAACCAGCTTTTGTTGGCCGGCATTCTCGGAGAAGCACGCGATGCCTGACAGACTGACTCTGCCCGCCGGCTTCGGCCGGTTCGTCGCCTTCCTCATTCTGGTCGCGGTCGTTGCCGGCGCCTTTGCGCTCATCGAACCGCGCTTCCTGTCCAGCCAGAACCTGTCGGCCGTCACGCGCCACATGGCAACCAACGGGCTGGCCGCGCTTGGCCTCACCCTCGTCGTCATCGTGCGCAAGTTCGACCTGTCTTTTGCGGGGACCGCCTGCTTTGCGGCCATGACGATCGGCTTCCTGATCGCCAACGGCTATGACCTGTGGGTCTGCATCCTGGTCGGCCTTGCCGCCGGCGCGGCCATCGGTGCCATCAACGGCATCGCCATCAGCGTCTTCGGCCTGCCGGACATCGTCACGACCATCGCGACGGGATCGATCGCCGGCGGCCTTGCCTTCCTCTATTCCAAGGGGCGCACGATCTTCCAGAATTTCATGCAATCGGGGATCATCGATCTCAACGACGCGCGCATTCTGGGCTACAGCGTCTCCTTCTTCTTCCTGATCGCGATCTACGCCGTCGCCTGGTTCCTGATGCACCGCACCCGCTACGGCGCGTCCTTCCAGGCAACGGGGGAAAATCCGGTGTCGGCCTATTTTTCCGGTGTGCCGACGAAGCTCTACACCTTTCTCGCCTTTGTCATCTGCGGCATGACCTCCGTGCTCGCCGTGGTACTGATCCTTGCCGAATCCGGCACGGCCGATACCAATGAGGGCGCAAACCTCCTCATGCCCGCCTATGCCGGCGTCTTTCTTGGCGCGGCGCTGCTCGGCGGCACTTCCGTGCTGGCGACACTGGCGGGCACCTTCCTCATCACCATGCTGCTCGACGGTTTCTCGCTGATCGGGGTGCCCTATTACTACAGCGACGGCGTGGTGAGCGCGATCCTGCTGGCCGGGGTGGTGCTCTTCGACCAGCGGGTTCGCATGCTCTTCCATGACCTGTCCACCTTCCTTCTTCCGGCAAGCGAACCACGGGAGAAACGGCCATGACCGAGGTGATGACCGATACCGCGGCCAGAGCGCCGACTGAACGCCAAGGACATTCCGGCATGCTGTCTTCCTTCGTAGGCCGGTACTGGCTGGCCGTGACGCTCTTCCTGATGATCGCGGTTTTTGCCTGGCTCCGTCCACAGATCCTCGATCCCGCCAACATCGTCACCATCCTGCGCACCTCTGCGCTGATGGCCATCATGGTGCTCGGCCTCACCTGGCTCATCGCGGCCGGCAAGATCGACGTCAGCTTCATGCACGTCGCGGCCCTCGGCAACATGACGGCCGCCTGGCTTCTGGCCGGCGGCAGCGGCTGGACGATCGCCGCGCTTGCCGGCATCGCGGTCGGTGCTGTCGCCGGCCTCGTGAACGGCTTCCTCGTCGCCGTGCTGCGCCTGCCGCCGCTGATCGTGACGATTGCAACGGGCGGCATCTGCGCCTCGGCGGCGGCCGCGCTCGGCAAGGGCACCTCCGTACGCATCGCCGATCCCGGCATTCTCGGCGAGTTGCTCTATGTCAGCTGGGGTCCGATCCCGCTGATCGCGATCGTGGTCGCGGTCGTCTATGCCCTCTCCTGGTACGCGCAGGAGAAGCTGACCTTCGGCCACTACATCTTCGCGACGGCCCAGAGCGAGGCGGCCGTGAACGAGGCGGGCATTTCCTCGCGCCGCCTCCTGCTCTTCCTCTTCGTCTTTTCAGGCCTTTGCTCGGCGATCGCCGGGGTGTTGCTGGCGGCCAACCTTTCCTCAGGGCAACCGATGATCGGCAATTCCTACTTTATCGACGGGCTGACCGCCGTTCTTCTCGGCGGAATGATGATCCGCGTCGGAAAGCCGAACGTCATCGGCACGACCACCGCCATTCTTCTTCTCTCGGTGCTCGTCAGCGGCAGCGCAATGCTGGGCTGGGCCGATTATCAGCGCCAGATCATCAAGGGCCTGCTTCTTCTCCTCGGTGTCGCCGTGGCCATGCGCGCGAGCCGATCCCCCTCTGCGCATGCGACGGGAGCCTGAGCCATGTCCCCAGCACAAAAGGCCTATGTGATCGGTCTCGATGGCGGCACGGGCGGGGCGCGTGCGCTGCTCTCCGACCTCGACGGAAACGTCGTCGCCATGGCAACGCATGACTATGAGACGACCTTTCCGCTGCCCGGTTGGGCCGAGCAGACGCCGGTGGACTGGTGGCGGGCGGCCTGCGTCGCCGTGCGCAAGCTGATCACCGGCGCCGCGATCCCGGTGGACCGCATCTTCGCGATCTGCGCGGACGGCACCTCGAGCACCGTCGTGGCGCTCGATGAGCAGCTCGAGCCCACCATGCCGGCCATCCTGTGGATGGACAACCGCGCCTCCCCGCAGGCGCGCAGCATGACGCAGTCCAACGATCCGGCCCTGCGCCGGTCACGGCTTGGCGTCAGCTCGGAATGGGCGATCCCGAAGATCCTGTGGCTGAAGGAGAACCGTCCGGAGATCTTTCGCCGCTCGCGCTGGTTCGTCGAGATGGCGGATTATCTGGCGCTGAAGCTGACCGGCAAGTTGACGCTCGGCCACAACCAGATCACCAATCGGTGGTTCTTCGACGGGCGGCGGGGCGGATGGCCGGAGGCCTTCTTCAGCCATATCGGTCTTGACGGCATCACCGAGCGCTTCCCGCAACGCATCGTGCCGCTCGGCACCGCCATCGGCAAGATTACGCCGGATGCTGCCGAGGCCATGGGGTTGTCCTGGGACACGACCGTCGTGGCGGGTGGCACGGACGCCTACGTCGCCATGCTCGGCCTCAATGTCTGCGCGCCGGGCCGCACCGCCTTCATCACCGGATCGTCCCATCTCGTGCTGCCGATGACAGACAAGGATATCGAAGTTCCCGGCATTTTCGGGCCGCATCCCGATTGCGTCATTCCAGGCCTCTTCGTGATGGAGGGCGGACAGGTTTCCTCCGGCTCCATCATCCGCTGGTGGCACGACCACATCGGCAAAGCGCTGAAGCCGGGAGAGGATGCCTATGCGGCGATGATGCGGGAGGCGGCGGCGATCCCGATCGGTGCCGACGGGCTGGTGGCCCTCGACTTCTGGCAGGGCAACCGGAACCCCTATATCGACTACGATCTCCAGGGGGCCATCTGGGGCATGACGTTGAAACACACGCCGGCGCACATGTTGCGCGCCCTGATCGAGTCCGTGGCCTATGGGACGGCGAACATCCTGCGCACGCTTGCCGGCAACGGCGTGCCGGTCGAAACCATGGTCGTCTGCGGCGGGGCGACCCGCAGCGCCTTCCTGCTGCAGATGCATGCCGACGTCGCGGGGATCCCGATCATTGTCCCCAAAGTGCCGGATGCCACCGCCTTCGGTGCTGCAATCGCCGCCTCGGTGGGGGCAGGCCTGCATGCGAGCCTCGCCGATGCGGCCGCCCACATGGTGCGCGAGGACCATGTGGTGGAACCCGACATGACAGCCCACCGGCGCTACAGGGAGGCCTTCTCCTTTTACGAGGAAACCTATCAGGCCCTGCATCCCCTCATGCACCGCATGGCGAGACGGAACGAGGTCACCGCCTAGTGGTCTGATTTTGACATTTGCTACCGTCCGCGGCACCCTTGAGAGCAAATGTCAAAATCTCAAAAGACCACTAGCAACTATATGATTCTAGTGGAATTTTTGAATTTGACATTTTATCCGCGAGTTCGCTGCAGATGGGTATCAAATGTCAAATTCATTCCACTAGGGTCCATCGACATTCACCGGATCCAGATCGTGACGGCGGCGAGAGGGTTTCATCCGGCGACGCGCGTGGTGTCGTCGCCAAGCATGATCCACGACGCAGCGACTTCATGCTGTCCGCGTTGTCAATCGCCAGCGGAAAGGTCGGCGATCGCGCATGCCCACGGCGGCAGGGAAAGGCCGGTATCAGTCACTGACGCACTGTTGCTCAGGGCCATATGAAACCGCCCGTCGATCGTGAACATGCGGGGTTCTGCGGAAAGGTTGAAGACGCACAGAACGCCGTCACCGCGGCGGAAAGCCAGAACGCCCTCGGGAGAGGAAAGAAACCTCGTGCGGCCGGTGCGCAGCGCAGCGCGGCTTCGGCGCAGAGCGAGCATCGTCTTGTAAAAGGACAGCACCGAGGCCGGATTCGCCTCCTGCAGGTCACGCGCATTCGCTTGCTGGGTGGCCTTGATCGGCAACCAGGTTCGATTCGCTTGCGAAAAGCCGGCATTGGGCGCAGTTGCCTGCCAGGTCATCGGGGTTCGGCAGCCATCGCGGCCCTTGTCGTCCGGCCAGAAGGCGATGCCCTGGGGATCGATGATCTCGTCGCGGTTCAAGTCAGTTTCCGTCTGACCGAGTTCTTCGCCCTGATAGAGGCAGACTGAACCTTCGAGCGACAGGAGCAGGGCTGCGCACAGCTTGGCGAAGTGGTTGCGATCCTGGCCTGGTTGCGCCCATCGGCTGACATGACGGACGACGTCATGGTTCGAGAACGCCCAGCACGGCCACCCCTCGGGAGCTGTCGCGAAGAACATTTCGATCTGCGTGCGGAAATGTGCCGGCGTGAAGACCGGACCCAGCATCTCGAAGGAGTAGGCCATGTGCAGCCGACGCTCGCTTGTGTAGGCGCCCATGGTTTCGATCGCCCGCTGCAACTCACCGACTTCGCCGACCGTCGTGCGTGCGTCATATTCATCGAGCAGGGCCCGGAGCCGCTGCAGGAAAACAAGATTTTCCGGCTGGGTCTTTTGGTGAATGGAGAGTTGCATGTCGAAGGGGCGGACAGCCGGGATGGCCGGGCGCGGCTCGAGAACCGGATTGTCGCGCAGCAGCCGATCGTGGAAATAGAAGTTCACCACGTCGAGCCGGAAACCGTCCACGCCGCGTTCCAGCCAGAAGCGCATGGTGCCGAGCATATAGTCCTGCACCTCGGGATTATGGAAATTGAGGTCCGGCTGCGACGACAAGCTCCGGCTTCTCTCCTAATGTCCGAAACGCTTCGGATGTCTTGCAGATAATCTTTTCGCCCGCAGACAGGCATTGGGAAGCCCACTTCTTGGGAGGAAGTCAGATGATCGAGATGAAGAAGGCCGCGTTGCGGTCAACGATACTGTGCGCCCTGCTGGCGGCCTCGGCCGTGCAGGCGGCAGCCGTCGAGCTGAAGATGGTCTCCGGCGCGGTCGGCACCGCCGTGCAGGAGTTTCCCAAGCTCGTAAAGCCATGGGAAGAGGCGACCGGCAACACCGTCACGCTGGTGCCGATGCCAGCGTCCACCAGCGACCAGTTCGGCCAGTATCGCCTTTGGCTTGCCGCCCAGAACCCCGATATCGATCTCTACCAGACCGACGTCATCTGGGCGCCGCAGCTTGCAGATCATTTCGTGGATCTGACCGAAGCCGCCAAGAACATCATTCCGCAGAACTTCCCCTCGATCGTCCAGTCGCAAACGGTGAAGGGCAAGCTCGTCGCCCTGCCGATCTTTACGGATGCGCCGGCGCTCTTCTACCGCAAGGACCTGCTGGAAAAGTACGGACTTTCCGTTCCCAAGACCTGGGAGGAGCTGACGACCACCGCAAGGACCGTTCAGGATGGCGAGCGCGCCGCCGGCAAGGCCGATCTCTGAGGCTTTGTCTGGCAGGGCAATGCCTATGAAGGCCTGACTTGCAACGCGCTGGAATGGATCAAGTCCTATGGCGGTGGGCAGATCGTCGAGCCCGACGGCACGATTTCCGTCAACAACGAAAATGCCCTCAAGGCTTTGGAAACGGCCAAGTCATGGGTCGGGACCATCAGCCCCGAAGGCGTTCTCGCCTATCAGGAGGAGGAGGCGCGTGGTCTCTGGCAGACGGGCAATGCCGTCTTCATGCGCAACTGGCCCTATGCCTACACGCTCGGAAACGGCAGCGACTCGCCCGTGAAGGGCCTGTTCGACGTCGTGCCGCTCCCCGCCGGCGGCGACAAGGGCAGCTCGGCCGCAACGCTCGGCGGCTGGAATGTCGCCGTCTCAAAATACAGCACCAAGCAGGAAGCTGCCATCAGCCTCGCGCTCTATCTTGCCGGCCCGGAAGCCCAGAAAGCGCGCGCGCTTACCCAGTCCAACCTGCCGACGCTCGTCAGTCTCTACGACGATCCCGATATCGCGGCTCAGCAGCCCTTCATGCCGCGCTGGAAAGATGTCTTCCTGCAGGCCGTTCCCCGTCCTTCGGCCCCGACACTTGGCAATTACAACGAAGTGTCCTCGAAGTTCTGGTCCGCTGTCCACGACGTGCTCTCGGGCAACGAGGAGGCGGCGATCGCGCTGGAAGACCTCGAAGCCGATCTGTCCGACCTCAAGGGCGACGGCTGGAAGTGA
Source organism: Rhizobium sp. RU20A (assembly GCF_900155885.1). GTDB lineage: Bacteria > Pseudomonadota > Alphaproteobacteria > Rhizobiales > Rhizobiaceae > RU20A. The sequence goes on along the minus strand of NZ_FTMB01000005.1, from coordinate 41,751 downwards.
GCCAGACCTCACGCCTGCAGACGACTGTCGGCAAGGCCTGAATGGACCCGTGCGCCCCGGCGCACGGGCGTCATGACACACGCTGCAGGAGGGGAATGGCAGGATATGGCCGCCAGTATCAAGACACCGCCACCGGACAAAAGCCGAACCATGAGCCTGAGCAACAGCGGGCCCGAGCGGCCTTCTGGTTTCTGGCTCCCATGCTTGTTCTCCTCGTACTCGTCGCCGCATGGCCGCTGGCGCGCTCCATCTGGTTTTCGCTGACGGACACCAAGCTCGACAATCTCTATGGTGGCAGTTTCGTCGGCCTCGACAATTACCTGCGCTGGCGGGTACTGGAGTCCGGCCGCATCCGTTGGGGCGGCACGCTTGCCGACCCCGCCTGGTGGAATGCTGTGTGGAACACGGTGCGCTTCGCGCTCGTCTCCGTCACGCTGGAGACGATCCTCGGGCTGCTGGTGGCGCTGGTCCTGAATGCGGAATTCAGGGGGCGCGGCTTGGGCGCGCGGCCATCCTCATTCCCTGGGCCATTCCGACCATCGTCTCCGCCAAAATGTGGGCCTGGATGCTCAACGACCAGTTCGGCATCCTCAATGACATGCTGCTGCGCGTCGGACTGATTTCGCAGAACATCGCCTTCACCGCCCGGCCGGAAACCGCAATGTGGGCCGTTCTGGTCGTGGATATCTGGAAGACGACGCCCTTCATGGCGCTGCTGTGCCTTGCCGGCCTCCAGATGATCCCCCGAGACATGTACGAGGCCGCCAAGCTCGATGGGATCCATCCCGTGCGGGTCTTTTTCAAGGTGACGTTGCCCCTGGTGCGCCCGGCCCTGATGGTCGCCGTCATTTTCCGGCTTCTGGATGCGCTACGCATCTTCGACCTGATCTATGTGCTGACGCCGAACTCCTCGGCCACCAAGACCATGTCGATCATCAGCCGCGAGAACATGATCGAATTCAACAACTTCGCCTATGGATCGGCACAGTCCTCGCTGCTCTTCGCCATCATCGCGATCTTCGTGTCGCTCTACATCTGGCTGGGCAAGGTCGACTTGAGCGGGAGTGCAGGCAAATGACCCTCTCGGATATCTTCTGGAAGGTGATGTTCTACTGCGCCGTGGCGCTGATCGTGCTCGTCGCCGTCTTCCCGTTCTACTACGCGATCCTCACGAGCTTCGAGACCGGCACGGCGATCTTCCGGGTCAACTATCTGCCGGAAAGCTTCAACCTCGACAATTACCGCGCCGTGCTCGGTGGCGCCAACTTCCTGCGCTCCGTGGCCAATTCGGTGCTGATCGCCACGGTGACGGTCGCAGGCGCACTCCTGCTTGCCGTGACGGCGGCCTATGCGCTGGCGCGGGTGCGCTTTCGCGGTCGTGGACTTCTGTTGATGACGATTCTGGCCGTCTCCATGTTCCCGCAGATCGCGGTGTTGGCCGGCCATTTCGAACTGGTGCGCTTTCTCGGCATCTTCAACACGCCGTTTGCGATGATCCTCTCCTACACGATCTTCACCCTGCCCTTCACCGTCTGGGTGCTGACCACCTTCATGCGCGATCTGCCGCTGGAGATCGAGGAAGCCGCGATTGTCGATGGCGCCACACCTTGGGTCTTCATCACCCAGGTCTTCATGCCGCTCCTCTGGCCCGCGCTGGTCACCACCGGGCTTCTCGCCTTCATCGGCGCCTGGAACGAGTTCCTCTTCGCGCTGACCTTCACCGCTTCGGAAACGCAGCGCACCGTGCCGGTCGCCATCGCGCTTCTGTCCGGCGCGAGCCAGCAGGAGGTTCCCTGGGGGCCGATCATGGCAGCCTCGGTTCTGGTCACGATTCCCCTGATCATCCTCGTCCTCATTTTCCAACGCAAGATCGTGGCCGGCCTGACGGCTGGTGGCGTCAAAGGCTGAGCGGAGAGTTCCATGGCCAATATCCAGATGAAAGCCGTCCGCAAGAGCTTCGGCGTCCTCGAAGTCATCAAGGGCGTCGACCTCGAGATCCGCAAGGGCGAGTTCATGGTCTTCGTCGGCCCCTCCGGCTGCGGCAAGTCCACGCTGCTGCGCATGATCGCCGGCCTTGAAAGCATCACCTCCGGAGACCTTCTCTTCGATGGCGAGCGCGTCAACACGGTCATTCCGTCCAAGCGCGGCATCGCCATGGTGTTCCAGTCCTACGCGCTCTATCCGCACATGAAAGTGCGCGAGAACATGGCCTTCGGCATGAAGCTCGCCGGTGCATCGGAAGAAGAACGCAACGAGCGCGTCGCGAGGGCGGCACGCATGCTGCAGATCGACCACCTGCTCGACCGTCTGCCGAAGGAACTTTCCGGCGGCCAGCGCCAGCGCGTGGCGATCGGCCGGGCCATCACCCGCGACCCCCGCGTCTTCCTCTTCGACGAGCCGCTGTCGAATCTCGATGCGGCCTTGCGCGTTGCCACACGCCTTGAGATCGCCAAGCTGCACCATGAGATGAATGACGTAACGATGATCTACGTCACGCATGATCAGGTGGAGGCGATGACGCTCGCCGATCGCATCTGCGTGCTCAGGGACGGACGCGTCGAGCAGGTGGGAACGCCGAGCGACCTCTACGAAAAACCCAACTCCATCTTCGTCGCCGGCTTCATTGGCTCACCGAGGATGAATTTCCTCGACGGCGCGCGCGCTGCCAAACACGGCTGCCACACACTCGGCATCCGCTCCGAACACATCGACATCGTGGCTGATGGCGAAGGCGAATGGACCGGAACCGTCATCCACGCCGAGGATCTCGGCTCCGACAACTATCTCTTCGTGGAGATCGGTGCTGCCGAACCGCTGATCGTGCGCCGCCCCGGCAAGCTCGACCACGCCAACGGCACACACCTGAACCTGCGCCCGCAAGCACAGCATCTGCATCGTTTCGATGCCGAAGGCCGGCCCGTTTCGCAAAGCTGAGGGAACGATCGGCAGCACAAGCGCATCGAGCGCTGCGTGCAACAGCAGGTCGGCCAGCCGGCCTGCCTGTCGTCGGTCAGGCGTGCCTTGACGTTGGCAGATGCGGATCCCTCATGTGGAACGGGATCCAAGACTGAGAAGCCATGTGTGCACGGCGGCAGCCCGTGGCGTGAGGGGGCGCCCTTTGCGGTAGACCAGAAGGAAATCATTGCCGGTCGTCTGCTGTTCCTTCAGGGGGCGTACCAGGGCGCCGCTGGCGACGAGGTCTCCCACGGAGTGCTGCCCGCCGAGACCGATTCCTGCTCCGGCCAGCACGGCATGAACCACCAGAATATAGTTGTTGAAGGTCGAGACACCGCCCGGCAGCGTGTAATTCAGGCCATAATGGCCGAGGAACTCCCACCAGGTTGCGCCTTCGTAATAATGGCTGTCGAGATGCAAGAGGTTATGGGCCTCCCCACTGACCGTGACTCCTTTTGCTTTTCAAACGGCGGTTAATCTGAATCTCTGGTGCAAACCGGAAGTTTGGGATGCGAACAGGAACTTCACTAGAGGCAGATTTTGATGCTGAAGGTCTTCGGCGTTTGGCTCGGCAAAGCAAGCATGCGGCCCAGGCGCGTCGATTGCTGGCGTTTGCGCTGATCTATGACGGCGGTTCGCGCCTGGATGCGGCGCGGCTGGGCAATGTCACTCGTCAGATCGTGCGGGACTGGGTCATGCGGTTCAATACGAACGGACCTGATGGGCTGATCGATGGCAAGGCTCCTGGCCCCAAGTCACTGCTGAACGATGTTCAGCGGGCGGCCCTGGCAAAGGCCATCGAACGGGGGCCGACACCCTATCTCGACGGTGTCGTGCTCTGGCGTCTGTGCGATCTGGCCCAATGGATTTGGGGGGAGTTTCACGTCTCGGTGAGCGAGCAGACGCTCAGCCGGGAGGTGCGCGCCATGGGTTACCGCAAGCTCGCTGCCCGCCCGAAACATTATGCGCAGGACCCTCAAGCCATTGAGGATTTTTAAATAACTTCCCCGCCGCAGTGGCAGAGATCGCAAGCGGGGCGGCTCAAGGCAAACGAATAGACATCTGGTACCAGGATGAGGCCCGGATTGGTCAAAGGAACAAGATCACCCGCCATTGGGCAAAGCGGGGATCAAGGCCATCCGCACCACACGACCAGCGAACCCGCTCGGCCTACATCTTCGATGCCATCTGCCCCAAGCAGGGCAAAGCGGCGGCGTTGGTCATGCCTTGGTGCGACACCTACGCGATGACGCAGCACCTGGCTGAAATCTCTCGGCACGTGGCCGATGATGCGCATTCCATCCTCATCATGGATCAGGCGGCATGGCACATGTCCAATAATCTCGTCATCCTAGGCAACATCTCGATCCTGCCACTGCCGCCGAAGTCGCCGGAACTGAACCCGGTGGAAAATCTCTGGCACTTCATGCATGAAAACTGGCTGTCGAACCGCGTCTTCAAGTCTATGACGATATCGTCGCTCACTGCTGTGACGCTTGGCGAAAGCCCCAAAACCAGCCTTGGCGCATCATGTCCATCGGACGAAGAGAATGGGCAAATGGGTTCTGATCAGTGAGGACCCGTATAAGGAGCCGCCGCCGTGCAGATCAAATCCCGAATGAACGTCTATTTCGAGCCAGACCTGTTGAAGAAGGTCGAGGCGCTGGCGCCACGTCGCAACGTGTCCAAGTCCGCCGTGATCGAAGCCGCCGTCGCGTCCTTCCTGTCGGCTGATGCCTCCGAACGGCTGGAGGCGGTGTTCGCTCGCCGCATGGACAAGTTCGGCCGACAGGTCGAAGGGCTGGACGAGGATCTCGCCATCCTCGGTGAGACGCTGTCGCTGTTCACCTGCTTCTGGCTGACCGTGACCCCGCCGCTGCCCGATAGCGCGCAGGCGTCGGCCGGTGCAAAGGGCGCGGAGCGGTTCGACCAGTTCCTGCAATTGCTGGGGCGAAGGCTGGCGACCGGCGATCGGTTTCTGAAGGAACTATAGCGGGACATAGACGGCCATGGTTGATCATAACCCGGCAATTGATCCAACCCCGGACGCCATTCGCACGCGGCCGCCGACAATCCAGCGACCCCAGAACTGCTGCGACAGCTATGTTGGGTTGTAGCGCGTGGCGGTGAACTGGTCGGACACCGCGCAAGATTTCGTATCCCGGAACCCCGCTTCCCGAAGAAGGGCGCGGATGGCCGTATCGCCGAAGGATACTCCACTTCCCTTCGGATAGACGGTCCAGAGCGGCAGGGTAGGAAAGCAGCCGTGAATCCGTCGCGCCTCCGCCAGAGTGCCCGGATTGTCGATAACGGCGATCATCATCTGCGCCTCCGCGCCGTGCGCGACCAGGGACCCGGCTGTCGCTTCGGCCAGCGCGGCGTCCGTGATTTCGCCGATGAGCATGGCCAGGCTTCCCTTGTCGAGTCCGAGCTTGACGCGCAGGCTGGGCGGCGGCTTTGCAATGGCCGCAGCCCAGCTTTGCGCCATCTTGCCACCAAGATGGAGCCGTACCGATTCATCGGCGAACCGGAAGTGGAGGACGCCGCCGACAACGGTGACCTCCGTCATCGCCTCCTTGGGATAGCGTCGCCCAATCTCTCCGCGCAGGATCATCTCTGTGCTTTCCAGCAGCGCGCGCACCTCTCCAGCCTCGCTGCCGATCTCCGCATGGATCAGTGCCTCACGCCCCATCATGGATCTCCCAGTTTTTGGAACGCACAAGTCACCGCATCCAGCAAGGCGGCGTCGGTCCGATACATCCAGAACCGGCCCCGCCGATCCAGCCGCAACAGGCCCGACTTTCGCAGAACCTTCAGATGTTCGGACACGGTGGCCAGCGACAGATCCGATAGCGCCGCCAGATCCCCCGCCGCTTGTTCCTCCGTTAGGTAAACGCGCAAAATAGCCCGCCTGTCGAGATGCCCCAGCGCCCGCAGGGCTTCGTCGAGGGCACCACTTTCCAACGTCACTTCTGGATCAGTGTCAGCAGGTGGCCGGGCCGGATCGCGCACCTGTCCCTTCCGCACCCAGCCGTTGTCGGTCGCCAGCATGACGACTGCGCCGCCCAACGCCATGACCTCAGTAAGTGCAGCGTCGAGATCGTCAACGATGGCGCCCAACGTCAATGATGCAGCCGGCGCTTTCGTGATCGCACCGCGCAAGCCAAGGGTTTCGATCTGAGCATAATCCGGTCCGCGCGGTGTGATTTACCAACCGAGAAGGCCACCGTGTAAATCCGCGAGTGCATTCAGGTCGTCGCCTGCGATATCGAGATGACCGATGGGCGCCGCAGTCTGCGTCATGTCGCCATCTCCGTCCTAAACGCATTGTTTCGGTATAGAACGAAATGTCAAGATTGGATGGTATTGACCCGTGGTTCATGAAAGAAACCGGATTTGAAGACCAGTTCTCATCACGAATGTCCTTGATGCCGGCATAAGGCGGCTACGACGAGATCTGTAGCCAATCCCGCCGATCGTCGCCTTTCCTTCGCCATGACCGCACGCGGCTAGATACGTGTTGAACCAGCCAAACTTCCGGCTCTTTTAATCATCCCCGTCGGGGAAGCGTCTGGGTCGTCCCCGTCGACATCGGGGACGGGATGGCGGGATCGCAGCAGAATTCGGAGAGTTTGACGCGCGGCGCGCGAATGCTGCGTACCGCGCTCGGCCCCGTAATCGCTCGGTTTCTGGAAGATCCCGCCGCCGTCGAGGTGATGCTGAATCCGGACGGCCGCATCTGGATCGACCGTCTCTCCGAAGGACTGTCCGATACCGGCGAACGACTGTCGCCCGCTGATGGCGAACGCATCGTGCGCCTGGTAGCGCATCATGTCGGCGCCGAGGTCCATGCCGGCGCCCCGCGCGTCTCGGCCGAACTGCCCGAGACCGGCGAGCGCTTCAAGGGGCTGTTGCCGCCGGTCGTTTCCGCACCGGCAAGAAGACGCTGACCAACGCGTTGCTCGCCGAGGCTGCAAAGACTGCCGACCGCGTCGTCATCATCGAGGATTCGCGCGAACTGCAATGCGCCGCGCCGAACCTGGTCGCGATGCGGACGAAGGATGGCGTCGCCACGCTCTCCGATCTCGTGCGCTCTTCGCTCCGCCTCCGCCCGGACCGTATTCCGATCGGCGAGGTGCGCGGCCCCGAGGCGCTCGACCTGTTGACGGCCTGGGGCCCCGACCATCCCGGCGGCATCGGCACGATCCACGCCGGCAGCGCCATCGATTGCCTTCCCGCCATACGCGAAGCGGTCGGGCCGGACTTCCCCGTCATGTTCGACGGCGGCGTGCGGCGCGGCGCGGATGTGTTTGCGCTGCTGTGCTGCGGCGTGGACTATGTCTTTGCCGGCCGGCCGTTTCTCTACGGCGCGGCGGGCTTCGGCCGGGCCGGCGTCCACCGGACGATGGAGATCTTCACCGAGGAACTTTCCGGCCTGATGCGGCAACTCGGATGCGCCGATCTCGACACATCACCGCTCGCACCTTTCATGATTGATCGTTTTCAACGCTGACAACGGGCAGATAACGTCACGGAGCGGCCATGCCGGATTGACCATTTGCAGGCCCCATGATGCATCGGTGCGATCTCACGGTCACAGTCCCAGAAATCAGACTCGCAAATTATGTATAGACATGCTCCCATGGGAAGCCTGCCATCCCATGACGAAGAGGAGAAGGAAGACATCATGACTCGCCCGAATTTCGATCTTTCCGGCCGCCGCGCCCTTGTGACCGGCGCGAGCCGCGGTATCGGGCAGGCTATTGCCGCCGCCCTTGCAGAAGCTGGCGCCGATGTGGCCATTACCGCGCGAACCGTCGAGGCGCTCGAAGAGACGCGGGCCCTTGTCGAGAGAACCGGACGCCGATGCGCGGCACTGGCGCAGGATGTGCGCGACGTAGAGGCGTGCGGCAGCGTCACGAAGGCGGCAGCGGAACACCTTGGCGGTCTCGATATCCTCATCAACAATGCCGGCTTCGAAAGCGTGCGGACCTCTTTCGATGTCGACGAGGCGCTGTGGGATCAGATCCTTTCGACCAATCTCAAGGGGGCGTTCTTCTGCGCCCAGGCTGCCGGACGCATCATGGCGGAAACGGGTGGCGGCGCGATCGTGAACCTCTGTTCGTTGACCTCCTATGTCGGCATTCCCACGGCCGTTCCTTACGGGGCGTCCAAATCCGGCCTGCTTGGCGTGACCCATGCGTTGGCTGCCGAATGGGCGGCGCACAACGTGCGCGTCAATGCCATCGCACCTGGCTATTTCCGCACCGCCATGACCGAGGTCTTTTACGAAAACGATGACTGGCAGTCGCGCATGCTGGACAAGATCCCGCAGCGCCGGTTCGGCCGGGAAAGCGATATCGGCGGCGTTGCCGTGTTTCTGTGCAGCGACGCTGCGGCCTATATCACCGGCCACTGCATTCCCGTTGACGGCGGCTATCTGGCCTCGATCTGAGACGGCACGCTCCATCACGGTTGAAAAACGGGACCGGACACCCGCGCTGGGTGCTTGTCTTTACGAACGCGGAGCAACAGAACTGGCGAGGTGCAAGGCCGACTTTTTGCACCTGCATAAAAAACACGCAATCAACGGTGCAGCGCGAAATTTATGCACATACGTTGACAATATTTGCAGGCATATGTATAGACAAGTCAATACAAGCGCGGCCGGTCGCCTGCCACCAAGACCGGAGAAAGACGCCTTGCAGTGGCCTGTCGCTGACAGGGTGAGATAGGGGAAATGTCATGGACGCTGCAGCAGCCGAACGTCGTCCGGCGGATTCCTTCGCCAGCCAGATTGCAGTCTCCGTGAAAGACGTTTGCATGTCCTTCGGCACTGTGCATGCCGTCAAGGATGCCAGCTTCGACCTTCCCAAAGGCCGCTTCCTGACCATTCTTGGCCCCTCCGGCTCGGGCAAGACGACACTGCTGCGCATGATCGCCGGTTTCGATCGGCCGACCGCCGGCGAGATCTTCATCAACGGCCAGCCGGTCAGCGCCGTTCCCCCACACCAGCGCGCCATCGGCATGGTGTTCCAGAAGCTCGCGCTCTTCCCCCACATGACGGCCGCCGAGAACGTGGCCTTCCCGCTGAAGATGCGCCGCCATGACGCCCGCGCCATTCCGGACAAGGTTGAGCGCTACCTCGATCTCGTCCGCCTTGGTGGCTACGGAAGTCGTCGCATCCACGAGCTTTCCGGCGGTCAACAGCAGCGCGTCGCCATCGCCCGCGCCCTGGTGTTCGAGCCCGATCTTCTGCTCCTTGACGAGCCACTCGCAGCCCTTGACCGCAAGCTGCGCGAGGAGATGCAACTGGAGTTCCGCCGCATCCAGAAGGAACTCGGCGTCACCACGATCAACGTCACGCATGATCAGCGCGAAGCGCTCGTCGTGTCGGACGAAGTGATCGTGATGAACGGCGGCGAGATTCAGCAGAAGGCGAGACCGGTGGATACCTATCGCACACCGTCGAACGCTTTCGTCGCCAACTTCATCGGGGTCACCAATTTCATTGAAGGCAAGGTTGTCGCCATTGCCTCGCCGAATGTGACGATTGAAGCCGACGGCATGCGTCTTTCCGGCACCGTATCCGGCGAAAAACTCGCGCTCGGCTCGACCTGTGCCGGTGCCATACGGGCGGAACAAATCCGTATCGCACCGAAGGACAGCCAACTTGAAGGTCTGTCGACGGTGGTCGAAGGCAAGGTCGAAGACTGCATCTTCGAAGGCGAACGTGTGGTTTATGAAATCCGGACCGAGGCCCTGGGGGGCGCGCGGATGCGCGTCTTCGACCACGATCCTGAATCCCATCTGCAATTCGGCCCGGGCGATGATGTTCGTCTCGGCTGGAATGCACGGGATATGCATGTCTTTCAAAAATGACCCTCAGAAGGTCGAGCCAGAGGAGAATGTATAATGTCGCATGAAAAATTCCTGACAGCCCAGCTTCGTCGCCGGACGCTGCTCGCATCGTTTGCCGCAGCCGGCGCGTCTGCGGGCCTGTCGACGCTCGGCGTCAGCCGCGCCTTCGCGCAGGAACCGGAAAAGCCGGCCGAGATCATTGTCCGGGCCTGGGGCGGTAGCTGGGTCGACGCCCTGAAGGCCGGCGTCTCCGACAGCTTTACCAAGGCAACCGGCATTGCGGTTCGCCATGACCTCACCGAAGACAACGAAATCCAGCCCAAGGTCTGGGCTGCCGTCGCGCAAAAGCGCGTTCCGCCGATCCACATCAACTGGGACACCACCACCAACGCCACGAAGTCGGCGCTGCGCGGCGTGACCGAAGACCTCTCGGACCTGCCGAACCTCAAGGACGCGACCGACCTCGCAAAGCCGGTCGGCCTCGACGGCTATCCGATCGTCAATACCTACGGCTACGTCTATGTCCTGGCGTACCGCCCGTCAGCCTTCCCGAATGGCGCGCCGAAGTCCTGGAAGGACTTGCTCGACCCGAAGCTGAAGGGCCGCATCGCGCTCTACAATGACGGTATCGGCTTCCACTTCCCGGCACAGGTTGCAGGTGGCGGCAAGCTGGAGGATATCCCCGGCAACATGCAGCCGGCCTGGGACTTCATCTCGAAGATCAAGGAACAGCAGCCGCTCCTCGGCGAAGACCCTGATTTCACCACTTGGTTCCAGAAGGGCGAAATCGACGCCGCCTGCACCATTTCCACCAACGCCCGCGAAGCCAAGAAGAACGGCATCGACATCGCCTGGGTCGTTCCGGAAGAGGGCGCCAAATTCGACACCGACGGCCTGTGGATTCCAAAGGGCCTGCCGGAAAATGAACTCTACTGGGCAAAGCAGTACATCAACCATGCACTGACCAAAGAAGCCCAGCAGATTTGGCTCGACGGCCTCGGCCTTCCGGGCGTCATTCCCGGCGTGACCCCGCCGGCAGACCTCGTTGGCGATCCATCCTACCCGACAACCGAGGAAGAATTCAAACACCTGATCCGCATCTCTTCCAAGATCCAGGTCGAGAACGAGAGCCAGTGGTTCGCGAAGTTCAAGGAAATCATGCAGGGCTGAGACCCTGTGCTGCCCGCCGTCCCCTGTGGCGGCGGGCATCCCTTTTCGTGACTTAGACATTCCGCGGTCCCCCCGGCAAAGGCGCTTCGTGTCTTTGCCGGAACCGCCCGAGGATCGGTATCATGCGCGCTTCCCGTGTCGCATATCCCATGACGTGGCGCGTCATGGATGTGCTCGAACGCCTTGCGGCCATTGTCTGGCCATCCAGCTTCCAGAAGGGCCTGCCCTATCTGATGCTGCTGCCGGCAATCGTTCTCGTCGGCCTTCTGGTTCTCGGCCTCATCCAGATCGGCGATACGAGCCTGCGGACGCTGGATACCAACACGTTCCTGATGTCCGAGACCTACACGCTGGCCAATTACCAGCGCGCCCTGACCGAGACGTTCTTCGCAACCGTCGCCGGGCGCAGCCTCATGGGCTCGGTGATCGTGACCGTGATCACCCTGATCTTTGCCTTCCCCTATGCCTACCTGATGGTGCGCACGCCCTCCTCCGCGCTGCGCAAGGTCCTGCTGGTGGCGCTGTTCCTGCCATTCTTCATCGGCCAGGTGGTGCGCGCCTATGGCTGGCTCATCATCCTCGGCAATCAGGGCATGGTGAACGAAGCACTCGGCCTTGTCGGCGTCCCGCCGATGCGCCTGCTCTATAACTACCCGGCTGTTCTGTTCGGGCTCGTGCAATACATGCTGCCCTTCGCCGTGCTCATGCTTGCGCCTGCGCTGACGGCCATTCCGAGCGAGCTTGAGGCCGCAGCCGCATCGCTCGGCGCAAGCTGGGTGCGCACATTCCGGCACGTCGTCCTGCCCCTCTCCCGCCCCGGCCTCGTCGGTGCCGGGCTCGTGGTCATCACGCTTTCCCTGACCGATTTCGCCATTCCCGCCATTCTGGGCGGCGGCACGCAGGACTTCATAGCCAACGCCATTTACGACCAGTTCTTCCGCACCTCCGATCAGGGGCTGGGGGCGACACTGTCTCTGCTGCTCGTCGCCGTCGGCTCCATCCTCGTCGGCGTGGTCTTCATGCTCTTCGGTGCCGGCACGCTCGCCATGGGAGGCGATCGCAAATGACCGGTAGCCGCAGCAAATCCATCGTCATCTGGGCCTTCGTCGCGACCGCCCTCCTGATGCTTTCGGCACCGACCATCGTGGTTCTCGGCGCCTCGTTCACCTCGGGCAACATCATTACTTTCCCGCCGGAAGGTTTTTCGCTGCAATGGTATAGCAAGATCGCCAATGCCACCGATCTCAGGCAGGCCTTTTTCCGCTCGCTGATCGTGGCCACGATCTGCACGCTGGTGTCCATTCCCGTCGGCACGCTGGCTGGAATCGCACTGGCCAAGTACCGCGTGCGCTTTGCCCGTTCCATCCAGATCTACCTGCTCCTGCCTTTCACCATCCCGCTGATCGGCTCGGGCATCGGCATGATGCTCGTGTTCGGCCAGATGGGCGTGGTCGGCAATCTCTGGCCGGTCGGCATCGCCTGTTCCGTCATCAATCTGCCCTTCATGATCTGGGCGGTGACGGCAAGTGCCAGCAACCTTTCGCCCGACCTTGAACTGGCAGCAGCCAATTGCGGCGCCCCGCCGCTGCAGCGCTTCCTCTACATCACCCTGCCGGCCGTGCTACCCGGCGTCATTACCGGTTCGCTTCTGATGTTCATTCTCGCGCTCAATGAGTTCCTCGTCAGCCTGTTGCTGGTCGATGCGCGCAGCGTCACGCTGCCGGTGCAGATCTACAATTCCATCCGCTCGATCATTACCCCCGATCTCGCCGCCATCTCGGTGGTGTTCATCGCCTGCGCCGGTATCGCGATCGCGCTGCTCGACCGCCTCGTCGGTCTCGACATCTTCCTCAAATCAAAATGACCCATGGCCTTTGGCCGGACATCAAGGACAAGACGATGGCATCAGTGTCTTTCTACGAATATTCAAAGCTCGACGCGAATGAAAAGGCCGCCCTGCTGCGCCGCTCGGAAAGCGACATCTCAAGCTTCATCGAAAAGGTCGCGCCAATCCTCGAGGCCGTCCGCACCGAGGGTGACAAGGCGCTGGCCCGCTTCGGGCGCGAACTCGACAAGGCGAATGTAACGGAAGCCAATCTGAAGGTGAGCGAGGCGGAATTCGACGCGGCGTTCAAGCTGGTCGATGCAACCGTCATCGAATCCATCCGGTTCGGCATCGACAACATTCGCCACTTCCACGAGGAGCAGAAGCCCGAGGCCATGTGGCTGAAGGAAATCCGCCCCGGCGCTTTCGCCGGCGACCGCTTCACGCCGATCCAGTCGGTCGCGCTCTACGTGCCGCGCGGCAAGGGGTCCTTTCCCTCCGTCACGATGATGACCTCCGTCCCTGCCGTTGTCGCAGGCGTGCCGAACCTTGCGATCGTCACACCGCCCGCGCCCGATGGAACCGTCGATGCCGCGACGCTCGTTGCTGCGCGTCTCGCAGGCGTTGAAACCGTCTACAAGGTGGGTGGCGCGCAGGCTGTGGCCGCCGTCGCCTATGGGACCGAGACCGTCCAGCCGGCGCTCAAGATCGTCGGCCCTGGCAGCCCCTGGGTGGTTGCCGCCAAGCGTTCGCTGTCCGGCGTGATCGATACGGGCCTCCCCGCAGGGCCGTCCGAAGTGATGATCCTTGCCGATGACACCGTCCACGGTGGCCTGGCAGCGCTTGATCTGCTCATCGAGGCCGAACACGGCCCGGACTCCTCCGCTTACCTCGTCACCCACAGCCGCCGTGTCGCCGAGGAAGCGCTTGCCGCGCTCCCGGACCATTGGGCCAAGATGACCGACCAGCGCGTCAGCTTCTCCAAGACCGTGTTGACCGGCAAGACCGGAGGCATCGTGCTGACCTCCTCGATTGAGGAGAGCTATGACTTCGTCAATGCCTATGCGCCGGAACACCTCGAGCTGCTGTCGGAAGAGCCTTTCGTCCATCTCGGTCATATCACCGAAGCTTCTGAAATCCTGATGGGCAAGCATACGCCGGTCAGCATCGCCAATTTCGCGCTCGGCCCGAATGCCGTTCTGCCGACGAGCCGCTGGGCACGCACCTTCGGCCCGCTCTCCGTCACCGACTTCGTCAAGCGCAGCTCGATCGGTTACGTGACCCCGCCCGCCTATCCGGAATTTGCCAAGCATGCGCACAATCTGGCGATCTACGAAGGCTTTTCCTCGCATGCGCTGGCAGTGTCCCCCGTGCGCGATGCCTACCTGAAGAAGGGTGCCTGAGCCATGAAGGCCGTGCGGCTTCATGAGGCGAAGGATCTGCGTGTGGAGGAGGTGGCAAAGCCATCGGCTCCACCGGCCGGTTTCGTCACTCTTCAGATCAGGGCTGCGGGCATCTGCGGCTCGGACCTTCATAATTACCGCACGGGACAATGGATATCCCGCCGTCCTTCCACAGCCGGCCATGAATTCTGCGGCCGCGTGATCGCGATCGGCGATGATGTCAGCCATCTCGCCATCGGCGATGTCGTTTCCTCCGACTCCCGGATGTGGTGCGGCACGTGCCCGGCCTGCACGAGTGGCCGCAGCAATGTGTGCGAAAACCTCGGCTTCGTGGGCGAAGTTTGCAACGGCGGCTTTGCCGAGGAAGCACAGGTGCCGGCAAAACTGCTCGTTCGTCACGATCCGCAGCTTTCGCCGCATATCGCGGCCATGGCCGAGCCACTCGCCGTAGCGCTGCATGCGGTTCGAAGACTTGCAGTTCCGAGGGGTGAGCCGGTGCTGATCGTAGGATGCGGCACCATCGGCGGGCTGTGCGCGCTGCTTCTTGCCCGTCTGCACGATGGCCCGCTGCTGCTCTCCGATCTCAACGCCGAGAAAGCCGCGCTGGTGGCAGATGTCACGGGCGGCAAGGTCACATCCGTGGACAAGGGCGAGATCGAGGCCGCGCTTTCCGGCGGTCGTCTTCGCCATGCCTTGGACGCCACCGGCAGCATCCAGGCGATTGCCCGCGCGATCGACCTGCTCTCCGGCGGTGGCGGCCTCGCTCTCGTCGGCATCAGCCATGGCAAGCTGGATTTCGATCCCAACATTCTCGTCGAGCGCGAAATCTCGCTGATCGGCTGCCATGCCTTTTCAGACGAACTGCCGGAAGCCGTGGCATTGCTGAGCGATCTCGCACCCGCACTGCAGCGCTTCATCGAGGTCCTGCCTTCGCTCGACGATGTGCCGGCCGCCTATGAGCGCCTCCTGCGCGGCGAGAGCAAGGCGCTGAAAACCATCATCGACGTGGCGGAATAATCCGCCGCGCCCCTTCCTTTGAATGCCGGCGCGCGATGCGAAGGCGGAGACAGTGACCATGACCGCACTTTCAGATTCCGCCTCACCGCTCTACGAGAAGGTCAAGGATTTTGTCCTCGGCAATATCGGGACCGGAAAGTGGGCCCGCAACAGCCGTCTTCCTTCGGAGAACGAACTCGTCTCCACACTCGGCGTTTCGCGCATGACCGTGCATCGGGCGCTGCGCGAGCTGACCTCGGAAGGGCACCTGCGCCGCATCCAGGGCGTCGGCACCTTCGTCGCACCACCCAGGCCGCAATCGACACTGATCGAGATCAGCAACATCATCACCGAAATCAAGGCGCGCGGCAGCCGTCACCGGGCCGAAGTGGTGGTTCTGGAACGCATCATGCGGCCTGAACCCGAACTCTTGCTCGCATTCGAGTTTGAAACGACGAAGCCGGTGGACCATTCCGTCGTGATCCATTTCGAGAACGATCTGCCGGTGCAGCTTGAGGAGCGCTACGTCAATCCGAGTCTTGTTTCAGGCTACGTCGACCAGGATTTCACGACCAGCGCGACCTACGACTATCTTCAGAACGCAACGCCGCTGACCGAGGTGGAACACCTCATCAGTGCCCTGCCAGCCAGCGAAACCCATGCGCGTCTTCTGCAAATCCGTACCGGCGACAGCTGCCTTGTCCTGCATCGCAAGACCTGGACCGGCCCGATCGTCGC
The DNA here is from genome assembly GCF_900155885.1 of Rhizobium sp. RU20A. Lineage (GTDB taxonomy): Bacteria > Pseudomonadota > Alphaproteobacteria > Rhizobiales > Rhizobiaceae > RU20A. The sequence continues at coordinate 25,803 of NZ_FTMB01000005.1, read as the reverse complement.
CACCGTCAACACGCTGACCTACGTCGGCAGCCGCTATTCTCTCGGCAGTCGCTATCTGCACGGCAGCAAGTGAACACCTATCCGGAATGAATGCCATGACCCAGCCGACCAGCCGCACCGCGGCAATCAGAAAGAGCGCGAAAGCAGGAGATGGAATGGCCGAGTGCATGCTCGCCGACCTTCTGCGCGACCTGTTCAAGATCGAGGCGCGGAACGTCGCCATCAACCACGATCAGTACAGTCTCAACTCGCTCAACGGCTTCTTCGATACAGAGGACGGCCAGTTCTTCTTCAAGTTCCACCAGGAGGAAGGTGAGGAGGCGATGAGCGGCGAATACTACCGTGCCGACATCCTTGCGCGCGCCGGCCTTCCGGTCGATCAGCCGCTGCTGATGTCGGTCTTGCCGGGCGAACAGATCCTCGTCTACCGGCGGCGCACGGACCCTCGTTTCTCGGACGTGCTGCGCGCGCTTGACCTGAACGATGATCCGGCAGCACGCGCCAAAGCCGTGGATGCCGAGCGAAAGCTGAACGCGGCGTTGCTCGGCGTCTACCGCAAGACGCTTCATGCGGTCACTGCGGCGGAGGTATCTGCCGAGCCGGTTCACAGGCTCTTTTATGAGCGCCTGATCGACCCGCCGACAGGCGCCTATCCGGGCGGGCGCCTTGCCAGCTTCTACGTGGGCAAGTCGTTCGCGTTTCCAGGCCTTACGCTCGATTGGCAGACCCTCTCCCGTCTTCGCTTTTCAATCAACGGCACCGAATATCGCGACAGTCTGGGCGCGCTCTTCGATGAAGCCCATGAGCGGCTCAATCCAAACCGCCTTGCCGGCGCAGGTGGGGTGACCGCGCATGGGGACGCCCACAACGCCAATGTCTGGTACGAGGCGCACGGCGATACGGCGCACCTCTCCTTCTTCGATCCCGCCTTTGCCGGCGAGAACATCCCGACGCTTCTGGCAGAGGTGAAGACCACCTTTCACAACATCCTCGCCCACCCGCTCTGGCTCTACGAACCTTCGCTGGCGGCACAGCACTATTCAGCCAGCGCCACGCTCGACGGCAACCTCCTGCAGGTCACCTGCAGCCACACGCCAAGCGACGTCAGGCGCGAGCTTCTGGCCGTCAAGGGCGAAGCGATGTGGCGCCCACTGCTTGCCGAGCTCAAGGTGCGTGGCATGTTACCGTCCGACTGGCGCCGCGTCGTCCGCCTCGGCCTTTTCCTTTGCCCGACGCTCGTCATGAATCTTCGAGCGGGCGCAACGAGCCACAACCCCGTTTCATCCCTGATCGGTCTTTCATATGCGGTGATGGCCGGCAGTGAGCCGGTTGGCTGCGAGGATACCCTGTCCCGCTTCTTCGATAGCATCGATCCGGATCGAGGCTGATGGAATGCTGGTCAATGTGCTGGATTACCGTGAACGCGCGCGACGTCGGCTCCCGAAGATCTTCTTCGACTATATCGACGGCGGATCCTTTGACGAAGAAACCATGCGGGCAAACCGCGCGGACTTTGCCGCGCTCACCCTTCAGCAACGGGTACTGGTAGAGCCGAAGGCGCAGGACCTGTCCACCGCCTATCTTGGCGTACGCCATCCCCTGCCCTTCATGCTGGGGCCGGTCGGATTTCTCGGCCTGTATTCCGGCAAGGGCGAATTCAAGGCGGTGCGCGCAGCCCATGCGGCGGGCATCCCTTTCTGCCTCTCCACCTTCTCCATCGCCTCACTTGCGGATCTGCGGGCGGAAACGAAGGGGCCTCTCCATTTTCAGCTCTACGTGCTCGAGGACCGCACCCTCTGCGAGGAGCTTCTTCAAGCAGCCGAGCATGCCGGGGTCGATACGCTGTTCGTGACGGTTGATACGGCCATTACCGGTATTCGAGAACGGGACGTGCGCAACGGGTTCCGGTCGTTGACGCAGATGACGCCCGGCCTCCTGGCACGCCTTGCGCTCCGGCCCCGCTGGCTGGCCGGCATCGCCCTCAACGGCTTGCCGTCCGTGCGGGCGATCGAACACCGGCCGGAATTCGGACGCGGCGCCTTGGCGCAGGCAGCCAACCTTTCGCGTGGGATCGACAAGACGCTGTGCTGGAAGGACATCGCGTGGCTGCGCGACCGCTGGCTTGGCAAGCTGATCGTCAAGGGCATTCTCGCGCCCGGGGACGCGGCGATGGCACGCGAGCTCGGATGCGACGGTATTGTCATCTCAAACCATGGCGGGCGCCAGTTGGACGGCGCATCGAGCACGATCCGCGCCCTTCCCGCAATTCGATCGGCCGTTGGTCCGGATTTCTGCCTCATGCTGGACGGCGGCATCCGCCGCGGCACTGATATCATCAAGGCGATTGGTCTGGGTGCCGATGGCGTGATGCTCGGTCGCGCCTATGCCTATGGTCTTTCCGCGGCAGGAGAGCAGGGCGTCGCGGGCGTGATTGCCGTTCTTGAACGGGAGATATCCATATCCCTCGCCCTCATGGGCGTTGCCTCGATCGACGATTTGAAAAGGCGCGGCCGCGACGTTGTCACCGCAAAGAGCAAGGTCTGGCCTCCAAGTTGAGGATCGACAGCTTAAGCGTGCTTGGCGACAGTGGGCCGGCGCACCAGTGCCGCCTTGCCGATGAAGTCGCCCTTGTCGAGCCAGATGAAGCGGTCGAGGGTGCTTTCCCAGGCCGTCAACTCCGGGGGGCATGTCACGGTAAGACGTTTCGAGGCACAGCAATTCCAGTGCGTGATAGCCGGCGAGGCGTCGGCCGTGCGGCTGGCCCGCCGCACGAATCGCCGGCAGCAGCTGTCGCTGGTAGGGCGCAGGTCGTACCCGATGTTTACCGCACGCCACCGCTCGGTGCCGACAGCAGCTCCTGCTGTCGGCCGAGATTGAGAAGCCATTTGTGGAACTGCTGGCCAAGAGGACGCTCCAGCGCGGCCCGGTCCCAGGCGAGATAGTAGCTTTCGGCAAGTTTCATTCTAAGGTCGCAGGGCACGATCAAGTTGCCGCTGGCGACGTCTTCCTGGATCATCGAAATCTGCGCGAGGACGAAGCCGCGACCGCTTGCCGCCGCGTCGATGGCGCTGCTGGAGAGCGTGAAGGACAGGCCCGAATAGGCCGCCCGGTCATCGGCACCCACCAGCCTCGCCCAGTCCCGCCACTGGGGTGAGGCCTTGTAGTCGGACTCCCATTCAACATTGATCAACGGGAAGTCCAGAATGTCGGTCGGCTTTTCGATCGTCCGTCCCGCCAGCAGAGCCGGTGAACAGGCAGGCACCACCCAGTCGGTAAAGAGCGTGCCGACATGTTCGTGCACATAGGAGCGTCGCCCGTAGGTGACGCGGAAATCGACATCCTCCCAGCCGAGTCGCGGCTCCTGCTCCTGGCCGAGGATGCGCACGGCCGAGTTGGGACAGAGAGACTGCCAGTCGAAAATCTTGCGGCTGATCCAGCGATTGGCGACCGATGACAGAGCGGAAATGACGATGCCGCTGTTGTTGCGCGCGCGGGTCAGAACATTCTCGGCATAGGCCAGTTGCTGGAATCCCTTCGAGACCTCGCGAAAATAAAGCTTGCCCCAAGAGGACAACTCCACCCGTCGACCGTGCCGCTCCAGAAGGGTCAGGCCGAGCGATTGCTCCAGTCCGCGCACGAGCTGGCTGACCGCGCCAGGTGACACGCCGAGATCCCGCGCAGCCGCACTGACAGTGCCGCAACGCCCGATGGCCTCGAAAGCCTGCAGCGCGCGCAAAGACGCTTTGCCCATGCCGAAATCTCTCCCTCAAACCCGCTTCATTTTAGAATTTCTAAAAAAGAACGCAGCCCAAGGCAACTTGTTGGCGGCAAAAAAGATGGCGACGATGACTTAGCAAAAGACAAGGAGACATGCATGTTTCTCAAGAGCGCCTGGTATGTTGCCGCGTGGGATCACGAGGTTGATCGCAGCCTGAAGCCCGTCCGTATCCTCGGGGAAAACATCGTTCTCTACCGTCTCGAGGATGGCCGCCCGGCCGCGCTCGAGGATGCCTGTCCGCATCGCAAGCTGCCGCTTTCGATGGGCCGCCTGAAGGGAAACGATGTCGAGTGCGGCTATCACGGCCTCACCTTCGACTGTTCCGGCGCCTGCACGCGGGTTCCGGGTGCAGAGCGTATTCCGCACGTCGCCAAGGTTCGCTCCTATCCAGTGCATGAGCGCTATGGCCTGCTGTGGATCTGGATGGGCGAGGCCGAGAAGGCCGATCCCAAGGATATTTTCCAGGTGGAGCATTTCGACGATCCGGCTTGGGGGATCAACCGCGGCGAGTCGATGACGCTCAACTGCAACTATCTCTACATGACCGACAATCTCCTCGATCCCTCGCATGTCGCCTGGGTGCACCAGTCCTCCTTCGCAAGCTCGGCCTGCGAGGAAACCCCCTTGGAAACGACGGTCAAGGATGACGGCGTCACTGTCTGGCGCTGGATGATCGATTCCGAACCCGCGCCCTTCTACGCGCCCTATCTGCAATTTTCGGGCAACACGGATCGCAAGCAGCACTACGAGGTGCGCTATCCCAGCAACGCGATCATCAAGGCGATCTTCGCGCCGGCCTTTACGGGCGGCGAAGGCAAGGTGCTGCCCGATAACACCTTCCTGATGGACAGCTATAACTTCATGACGCCCGTCGATGAGAACCACACGAAGTACTACTGGTTCCAGCTTCGCAACTTCGCACCCGACGATCCCGAGGTCTCGGCTGGCTTCGCGAGGTCCGTGCGCGGCGCCTTCGAGGAAGATCGCGTGGTGCTGGAAGCCGTGCATCAGGGCATGGCGACCATGCAGACGCCCAATCTCGACCTGAAGATCGACGCCGGCCCGATCCGCTTCCGCCGCAAGCTCGCGCAAATGATCGCCGCAGAGCAGGCCGCGCTGCAACCGGCACAGGCGGCCGAATAGGAAGCGTCCCGATGACAGGTTCCAATGGCTCGCGCTTGCGGCCCTTCAGGCTGGTCTCGAAAACGCGCGAAAGCGATACCATCACGTCCTTCGTCTTCCAGCCGCTGGATGAAAGCGGATGGCAGGACTTCGAGGCCGGCCAGTTCCTGACGCTTCAGGTGCCAACACAGGATGGCGCGAGCGTGGTGCGCACCTACACGGTCTCCTCCTCGCCGCGCCTGACCGGAACCTACCGGATCAGCGTCAAGCGGGAGCAGGCCCCGAGTGCCGACGTGCCTTCAGGCCTCTGTTCCAACTGGCTGCACGATGCGCTGGAGCCGGGCATGGTGGTGCAGGCTGCTCCGCCCCGCGGCGGCTTCGTGCTCGACCGCACCAGCGCACGGCCGGTGCTGCTGATCTCGGGCGGTGTCGGCATCACGCCGATGATGCCGATGTTCGATCTGCTGGCGCGGGAAAGCGACCGGCCGGTCTGGTTCATCCATGCCTGCGAAAACGAGGCGGTCGAAGCCTTCCGCAGCGAGGTTGCGGCCCTTGCGGCGCTGCGTCCGGACCTTCACCGGCACACGTGCTATCGCGTTCCGAAGGCCGATCCGGCATCCCTCACGCTGCCGCGCCATTCGAGCGGGCTTCTCAGCCGGGCGACCTTGCAGGCGCTGCTGCCGCTCGATGACTACGAGGTCTATCTCTGCGGGCCGCCGCCCTTCATGCAGGCGCTCTACGCGCTGCTTCTGTCGCTCGGAGTGCGCAAGGAGCGGATCGCCTACGAGTTCTTCGGACCCGCGAGCCTGACGCTGAGCGAGGAGACGGTGGAGAGGGCGGCCGCTACCACGGTCGCTGGCGCTGATCAGCCAGCAACCGGCGTGCCGGAGGGCGCGATCTCCGTCCGCCTCGGGCGTAGCGGCCGCGACCTTGAATGGACTGGTTCCAGTCCATCGCTGCTCTCGTTTCTGGAGGAACACGGGATCGAGCCGGCCTTCTCCTGCCGGGCGGCCATCTGCGGCACCTGCGAACAGGGGCTGATCGCCGGCGATGTCGCCTACCACGAAGAACCGCTCGATCCGCTGGCCGAGGGCCGCGTGCTCCTCTGCTGCTCGCGGCCGGTCTCCTCGATCGTGCTTGACCTCTGACCCTTGAGACCGCCCGGAACCGATGCCGAAGGAAACGCCGTGATGAAAGCCGAGAGACTGCCACTCCCGCTCAATCCGCATATCGAGGCGCTGCCGCCCTACAATGCGGGCATGAACCTTGCCGTCGCACGCGAGAAAAGCGGGCGCGACGATATCGCGGGGCTGGCAAGCAACGAGAATGCCGATGGCTGCTCGCCGGCCGTCCTGCGGGCGCTCACCGGGTTCGATCCATCACGCTACAGCGACCCGAACTGCACGGAGCTGAAGGCCGCGCTGGCGCACAAGCTTGCCATCACCCCGGAACGGGTCGTCGTCGGCAACGGCTCTGAAGAGATGATCGCCGCCCTCTGTCGGGCCGCGTTACGGCCGGGGGCGCGCGTCGGTACCGTGGTGCCCGGCTTCGGCCTGCACGAGATCGAGGCGCTGGCAGCGGGCGCAACGGTCGAGAAAGTCGCCATGGGCCCCGGTCTTGTCTTCGACGTTCCCGCCATCGTGACCCTGCTTCAGACGAAGCCGGCTCTCTTCTTCCTCGCCTCCCCTTCCAATCCCGTTGGCCCTGCGCTGGATCGGGCCGGCCTTGCGGCCATCATCGCGGCCGTTGCGCCGGAAACGCTCTTCGTTCTTGACGAGGCCTATGTCGAATTCCGCGATGCCGATACGCCCGATGGCCTCGCAATGCTGGCCGGTACCGACATCGCCTGGGCCGTGCTGCGTACCTTCTCCAAGGCCTATGGCCTTGCCGGCCTGCGCGTCGGCTATGCCGTGACCTCCGACCTGCGCCTCGCCCGCGTGCTGTCGGCGGCCAAGACGCCGTTCAACGTCAATGCCGCCGCCCAGCGCGCAGCAATTGCTGCCCTTGAGGACGAGGCCTGGATGCGGGCAAGCGTCAACAGGGTGCGCCACGCGCGGCAGAAGCTTGCTGATGAGATCAGCGCCCTCGGCCTCTTCGTCGCCCCTTCCGAGACCAATTTCCTCTTCATCGACACGGGCAGCGACAGCCTCGGCGTCCAGGAGCACCTTCTGTCCAGCGGCATCGTCGTCAAGCCCTGGCGGGAAAGGAGCTTCGAGACCTTTATCCGCGTCACCGTAGGCACCGACGACCAGAATGCGCGCTTCGCCGGCGCGCTGCGGGAGTTCGTCACCGGATGATCTGAAAGCCTGTCAGACGGACAAAAAAGGTCAAAAACGACCAGTGGGAACAGAAAATGAGTGCAAAGCAATGTCCTGAGACGGCGAACCGGATCGGTTTGCCGGACAGCCCATCCCTGTCGCCCGCGGGCGCTTGCCCGGATCCGACCGCTGCCGCCCTCATGCCGGGCGACACGGCCACGATGCGCCAGCGCTTTCTGCAGGCGGCCCGTTCGGCCAGCGCCGCGATCACCAGCTATCCGCATCCGCTCCCGGGGCCCGATGGTCACGCGCTGGCGACGGACGTTGCCTTCCTCGGCCGGCGCGATGCCGCCAAACTCCTCATCACCATCTCCGGCACCCACGGGGTCGAGGCCCCGTTCGGATCGGCCGCCCAGACCGTCTTCTTCGCGCAGCCGGCCGTCCGCTCGCTTCCCGACGACACCGCGCTCCTCGCCATTCACCTCATCAATCCCTGGGGCACCGCCTGGTCGCGGCGCGTCAACGAAGACAATGTCGACCTCAACCGCAATTTCATCGATTGGAGCGCGGCGCCGCCTGAAAACGCCGCCTATGCGGAGCTCCATGCTGGGCTCATGGCCTCCCCCGACGCGCAGGCATCGAGCAGCAGCGACTATGCGCGGCTGCAGCCGATCATCGAGGCGGGGCAGTACGCCTTTCCCGACGGCCTCTTCTACGGCGGTAACGGCGCCGTCTGGTCGAACCGCACGCTGCATGCGATCCTCGCCGACCATGCCGGCGCTGCGAAGCACATCATCGCCTTCGATCTCCATACGGGGGCAGGTCCCTACGGCTATCCGGCCCTTCTGGCCGTGGCGGAAGCCGAACATCCCGGCATCGGCTGGGGCGCTGAGATCTTCGGCCCGGCAATGACGACCGTCCTGACCGGCACCGGGGCCGAGACGACGACGGGCATTGCAGCAACGGCGACCGGCTATGTCTCCGCCGCGCTTCTCCGGGCGCTGCCCGCTGCCCGGATCCTGCCGCTTGTCATCGAATGCGGAACACTCGACGTGCAGACGGTGGCCAAGACCGTGCGGGACGACAACGGACTGCACCGGTCCGGCAGGCCGCTGGCGACGCCCGAAGGCGAGCGCATCAAGACGGCGCTGCGCCAAGCCTTCATTCCAGAAGATCACACCTGGCAGCGCACCTGTGTCGATGTCGCGCTCAGCCACTTCGACCGGGCGCTCGGCGCGCTCACGGCCGATAGCCTGCCCTCTGCGGTCGCGGCCGCGCCTGTGTTTGCAACGACGTCGTCCAAAGTCGTGCCCGACGGCCCGCTGGCTCTGGAGGCCAACGGCATCCGCAAGCGATTCGGTCCGTTGGAGGTCCTCACCGGCGTCAGCCTGAAGGCGAAGCCCGGCGAAGTCGTCTCGATGATCGGCTCCTCGGGTTCCGGCAAGAGCACCTTCCTGCGCTGCATCAACCTGCTCGAACAGCCCAATGGCGGTCAGCTGATCATCGACGGTGAAGAGATCCGGATGAAGACGGGGCGCGACGGCTCCAGCCTGCCGGCCGATCGCCGGCAGGTGGAGCGGATCCGCTCGCGGGTCGGCATGGTGTTCCAGAGCTTCAATCTCTGGCCCCACATGACCGTGCTCGAAAACATCATCGAGGCACCGGTCCATGTCTTGCGCGAGGAACGCGGCGCGGCGGTCGAGCATGCCCATGCGCTGCTGCGCAAGGTCGGCATGGCCGACAAGCACGGCGCCTATCCCGGCCAGCTTTCCGGAGGCCAGCAGCAGCGCGCCGCCATTGCCCGCACCCTCGCCATGCGGCCGAAGCTGATGCTTTTCGACGAGCCGACCTCCGCGCTCGACCCGGAACTCGTCGGCGAGGTGCTGCGCGTCATTCGCCAGCTCGCCGAGGAAGGCAACACCATGATTCTCGTCACGCACGAAATGCAGTTCGCGCGCGAGGTCTCGCACAAGATTCTCTTCCTCCACCGCGGCATGGTCGAGGAAGAGGGGGAGCCGGCCGAGGTCTTCGGCAATCCGCGCTCCGAACGCATGCGCCAGTTCCTGGCGCGCACGTTCTGACGTCCTGCGTCCGCAGCCGCGCGTCCCGTTTCGGGCCGCGCCGGACGCAGACATGAACCACAAGGCTCAAACACAAAAGGGGAACCAACGCATGAGTCTGAAATCTCTTCTCCTCGCTGCTGTCTTCCTGACGGGCGTCTCCACGGCGCAGGCTGCGGAAACCGTCCTGTCCATCGGTACGGAAGGCGAGTATCCGCCGTGGAGCATGGCGGACGCCAACGGCAACGTGACGGGCTTCGACGCCGATGTCGGAAACCTGCTCTGCGCCAAGCTCAACATGGAGTGCAAGTTCGTCGTGCAGGCCTTCGACGGCCTGATCCCGGCGCTGAAGGCCAAGCGCTTCGACATTATCATCTCCGGCATGTCGATCACCGCCGAACGCAAGAAGCAGATCAACTTCTCGATCGGCTATGCCGAACTGGCCAACATGTTCGTGGTCAAGAAAGATTCCCCCCTGGCCGGCACGACGGACATCGAGACGCTGCTGAAGGGTCTTAACGGCGTATCGGTCGGCGTGCAGGCGGGAACCACCCACGCGCATTTCATGGAAAAGCGCGTCCCCGACGCCATCCTGAAGACCTATGACACGCTGGACCAGATGCAGATCGATCTCGCCAGCGGCCGTGTCGAGGCCGGCTTTGCCGATGCATCGGCGCTGCAGAACTTCCTCGACCGCCCGGATGGCAAGGATTTCCAGCTCGTCGATGTCAAGGTGCAGAGCACCTTCGACCCGTCCCTCGGCGAGGGCATCGGCGTCGGCATCCGCCAGGAAGATACCGAGCTGAAGGCCAAGATCGATACGGCGCTGTGCGAGTTGATCACCGATGGCTCCATCGCCAAGGCGAGCCAGACCTGGTTCAAGCAGGACATCTCGCGCCCCTGCAAGTGAACTGACGCGACAAGTGACGTGACGAGCGCCCGCCGGCCATGACCGCCTTGGCCGGGCCGGCGGGACGCAGGCGATTGGTGGACGGAATACGGGGACAGTCGATGGAATTCGGATTGTTGCAAGTCTGGGAAGGCGGCTGGATTGGCGCCATCCTGCGGGGCGCGACCGTGACGGTGATGCTCGGCATCGCCAGCATCCTGCTCGGCGCCATCGTCGGCACGCTGTGCGGCACGGCGAAATGGCTCCGGCTGTTTCCGTTCACGCTGCTCGTGGATGTCTACACCTCCATCGTGCGCGGCGTACCGGAACTTCTCGTCATCTACCTCCTGTTCTTCTCCTCCGTCGAATTCATGGCGAAGGTCGCCGCCGCCTTCGGCTATGGGGGGCTGGAGGGCAATGCCTATGCCTTCGTCGTCGCCGTGGTGGCCATCACCGCCATATCAGGCGCCTATTCCACCGAAGTCGTTCGCGGCGCCCTGCAATCGATCCCCCCCGGCCAGATCGAGGCGGCGCGTGCGCTCGGCATCTCCAGTGGCCGCATCTTCCGCCGCATCATCCTGCCGCAAATGCTGCGCATCGCCATTCCCGGCATGAACAATGTCTGGCAGACGACCATCAAGGACACCGCGCTCGTTTCCGTCGTCGGCCTGCAGGAACTGATGCGCGTTGCCTTCGTCGGCGCAGGCTCAACCCGCCAGCCGCTCATCTTCTACACCATCGCCTTCGTGGTCTATCTCCTGATCACCCTCGTCAGCCAGTCCGGCATCGATTGGCTCGAAGCGCGGTTGCAGGGTCGCCGGAGGGCTGCGCGATGAGCATGGAACTCTTCTGGCTCGCTTTGCCGAAATTGCTGAACGGCCTCTGGCTGACGCTCCTGCTGACCCTCACATCGGTAATCATCGGGTTCCATCTGGGGCTTCTGCTCGCCGTCATGCGCCTTTCGGCCAACCGCGCGGTGGCCGGGTTTGCCAAGGGCTACAGCGCGGTCTTTCGCGGCACGCCGCTCCTGGTGCAGCTTTTCCTCTTCTATTACGGCCTCGGCCAGATCCCCTTCGTTCAGACCAATCCGGTGCTCTGGTGGATCATCGGCAACGGCACCCATTGCGCCGTGCTGGCGCTCGCCCTCAACACCGCCGCCTATACGTCCGAAATCCTGCGCGGCGGGCTTCTCTCGGTCCCCACCGGGCTGGTCGAGGCGGCGCGCGCCTGCGGCATGTCGCGGTTGCTCTGCTTCCGCCGCATTACCTTCCCTCTCGCCATCCGCCAGGCCCTGCCCGCCTATGGCAACGAGCTGCTCCTGCTGGTGAAAGGCACGAGCCTTGCCTCGACCGTGACGGTGCTGGAGATGACAGGACAGGCCAAACGGCTGATGAGCCAGACCTTCGCCATCCTCGAAGTCTTCACGATTGCCGGCGCCTTCTACCTGCTGGTCAACCTTGTTCTGATTTCACTCGTGCACCTCCTTGAAGCGCACCTCAACCGCCACCGCATCCGCTGAGCCCCAGCGCCTATCGACAGGACCGACCATGCCCGAATTGCCTCCCGGCTTTCTCGAAGACCTCGCCAAAATCGTCGGTCCGGCCCACTGCAAATCCGAGGCGATTGCCACGACCATCGATCCCGGCGGCAACCCCGCCAATCTCGACGCCGGCGTGCTCGTCGCGCCCGCCACGACGGAAGAGGTCGCGGCGGTCGTTCAGCTGTGCCGGGTTCACCGCGTGCCGATCGTGTCGCATGGCGGGCGCACGGGACTGGTGGACGGCGCGGTCTCCCGGCCGGGCGAAATCATCCTGTCGACCAGTCGACTCGACCGGATCGTCCGGATGTGCGCAAGCGAACGCGTCGCCGTCGTCGAAGCAGGGGTGACGCTGCAGGCCTTGCAGGTGGCAGCGGCAGAGCTCGGGCTCGAACCGGGGATCGACCTGCCGTCCCGCGGCTCGGCGACGGTCGGCGGCATGGTCTCCACCAATGCCGGCGGCATCTCCGCCTTCCGACACGGCGTCATGCGCCATCGCATTTTCGGCATGGAAGCCGTGCTGCCTGACGGCTCGATCTACCGGGACCTCACCCGCGTCGTCAAAAACGCGGCCGGCTATGACCTCAAGCACCTCTTCATCGGCAGCGAAGGCACGCTCGGAATCGTCACGCGCATTGCCATCAAGCTGGAGCCCTTGCCGGCAACGACCGCGACCATGCTGTTCGGCCTGCCGGACGTGGCGACCGTGCTGAAAGTCATAAGCCGTTGCCTGAATGCCGGCTATGGGACGCTGCGCGCCGCCGAAGCGATGTGGGCGACCTACTTCCAGCTGGCGGCAAGCCATCACCGCTGGTCGGCGCCGGATTTCCGGAACGATCATCCCGTCTATCTGCTGGTTTCTTTCGGCGGTAACGATGCCGGACGCCTGCAAGAAGAATGCGAGGCGATCTACTGCGATATCGCCGCCGAACACGGGGAGATCTCCGCCGTGATCGCCACCTCGCTTGCCCGGGAACAGGATCTCTGGCGCCTGCGCGAAGACACGGATGTCATCTACCGCAAGCATCCGGGCGCGCCCTCACACGACATTTCCATCCCCTTGTCCGAGCTCGACGCCTACCTCGCGCGCTGCCTGCCGGCGCTCAAGCGCCTCGACCCGAACCTTGCCCCCTACGTTTTCGGCCACCTCGCCGACGGCAACCTCCACATCGCGATCAACGCTTGCGGCAACGACGTCGCGGCCGAGCGTATCAACAGGATCGATGACATCCTCTATGCCGACCTCGCTGCCGCCGGCGGTGCCTTCTCCGCCGAACACGGCATCGGAAGCAAGCGCATCGCCCCCCTTGCGGCAACGGCCGATGCGACCAAGCTCAGCCTGATGCGCCTCATCAAGCGAACACTCGATCCCGACAACATTCTCAATCCGGGGAAGGTCCTGAGACGGGAAGCGGGCGATCAGTGAGCGGACGGCGTTGGCCGGTCTGAGATACAGGTGGTGATGCGTCCGTAACTCTGACAAGACGTCTCTTTTGCACCTCCATCGCGGCCGCCGGACTGTGACGGATATGGCCGGGCGCGAGGTGCGGCTTCCCGCTCGGAGGAAAACCGCGAACCACCCCGGGACCACTCCCGCTCGCCAAACCGGCCCTGGAGCACGTCACCGTCCACGCCGTCGATGACCAGATGTAGCCGGTCGCTCATCTCGTCCCCCGCCAGTCCCTTGGCCATAACCCGCCCGACGACAGGCTCGGTGATGCTTTTGCCGTGTGTGATGTAATCGCGGGCACTACGCTCATCGGCAAGGCCGTGATCCTCCAACGCCCGATGCATGGTCTTGATGATATCGCCGCGCTCGCCAAGGGCGCGCAGGGTCTGTTCCACATCGTCCCGGATCGTCCATCGACCAGAGTCGATCTCATCCGCCAAGCCATACCGCTCCAAGCGCTTGGCTCTGTCGATTAGAAGGGCTCGATTGGCCCGGACCGGGTAGCGACCGGAGGCATCGAGACGCACATCGATGATGCCCTGTTCCTGGCTCTCCGCGATCAGCATCCTTTCGAGCCGGGTCAGGCGCTCGGCCTCCACCTCATGCCGCAGCTTTTCCGCGACCTCCAACGCGCTCTGCTGGCCCAACTCCAGCGTCACCCGTGCCTCGGCCCGGTAGCGGACCCCATGGGCAAAATAGTCGCCGGCAATATTGAGGATGCGGCCATCCTCCGGAACGCCCCGGACAAAGACATGGGTGTGGGGATGACCAGTATTGTGGTGATCGACGGCAACCCAATTCAGCCGAGTATCCAGATCGCTTTCCATCTGCTTCATGAGATCACGGGTGAAGGATCGCAGGTCTCCCAGATCGACTGCATCTTCGGGTACGACGATGAATTGAAATTGATCCCGGTCGTCTCGTCCACGCTCGACGAATGCCTTGCCGTCGTCCTCGTCCTCGAATGCGGAATAGACCCTGCTCTTCTCGCCATCCTTGGTGACGCCATCGCGTTCCAGATAGCGCAGGTGCGCATCGACCGCTTTGGCCGTCGTTGCCCGGAACTTTGAACCACGCGATTGACCCCGCTGCGGGGCAAGCTTGACCACCCGCGCCTTGACGACGACGCGCCGCGACCGGAACCGGGTGCCGCTGCCAGCGCGCGTCAAGGCTCCACCGCCTTTGGCAAACGACGGCGCCAGTTTCGCGCCACGGCCTCGGGCATTGAAGTGCCCGCTCCCGTTGTCTGACTCCCCGCCAATCCGATCGGGGTTTCCGCCAGCCTTGCGCACGGCAATCTTCACCTGGGTGATGAACGCTTTCGAGTGCAGGCTGGCGTGGGCGCCCCGGCTCTTCGGTCGGCCCGGTTTGATGCGGAAACTGTCGTCGTCACGATCTGCCATATCGGCAGGTTCGACGCTGGCCCTCGGCCTGACAAGCAGCGAATTACCGTCATCGCAGGTGGGCGGAACAAGACTTGCAGCCCATAGATTGGGGTATCGCACCTCGCGGCAGTTGGCCGCTATCATCCTGGCGCACAGAGAAAATCAGCCGATCCTGGAATTCGTCTCACATCGCGATATTCGACGCTTCCCCGTTTTCCCTCTGGAAAACAATGTGCAGACAATCACTTACGAGCGGAGCTCGGGCGAACCCCGGTTCGCTTTATCTTGCACTCCTAATCGGTCGTGTTTCTGCTGATCTTTTGGCCATCGTGTGATCGGCACGGCCGCAGGCAAGATATCGTGGGTTCCGTCGTTCCTGGTCTGCATCGGTTCCCATCCGCTCGCGCGGACCTCATGTGTTCAGATCGCGCCAGTCATCGTGCAGGCGCGGTGCGTTTCAATGGTCGCTGTACTGCTCGTCAATGTGCTCCCAAAAGGCGGCGCTATGTTCCGGTTCTGTATGAGTCCTGAAGCCGGTGATCATGGCTCGCACAACACTCAGCATCCGTCCTGTGATGCAGCATGCCCCCCTGCCTTCCGGCATGCATGAGGCCGATCTATCGCGCCGCATAAAAAAACATCACGCGGCCGCTTAAACATTCAAAAACCACACACGCCACCCTTCAAAGGACCCGTACCATCCCTCAATCCCCACCTGGCATGTCATTTGCATTGACCGTTTTGACCGTTTTGACTGGTATGACGGTTTCCAAAAGAAAAAGGGGAACTCAATGGGTTCGGAATTCAATCGTCGTCGCTTCCTGCAAGGCGCAGCGGGTGCAGCCGCCGTCGCAGGCTACATGCAGATTAATCCTGACTTCTTCATTTCGTCGGCCTTTGCACAAACCGGCAAGACCATGACCTTCCTGTCCGCCGAAAACATCACGGGCAACTGGGATCCGACGGCCCATACGACGCTTTCGCAGAAGAATATCGAAGGCTTCGTCATGGGCTTCCTCACCCGCACGCCAATGAAGCTCGATAATCCCGGCGAGGTCGTCTACGAGCTGGCGACCGAGATAAAGCTTCTTGACCCGCATCGCCTCCAGATCAAGCTGCGCCAGGGCATCGTGTTTCACGATGGAAAGCCGTTCAAGGCCGAGGATGTCAAGGCGACGTTCGAGTATGGCTCACGCACCGACCGGCCGGCCCAGTGGTATCCGGGCCCGAGCGAAACGCTGACCATAGAGACACCCGACGACTATACGGTCATTGTCGATACCTCCAAGGGTGGATATCCCGCGCACCTCTTCATCTTCCTCGCCTCCTTCCTGCCGATCATGTCGGCCAAGGATGTGGCCGGCGGCCCCGGAGGTCCGCTGTCGCAGCGCCTTAACGGCACCGGCCCGTTCAAGTTCGTGGCCCAGCGCGGCAATGACACGGTGATGGAAGCATTCGATGGCTATTTCAAAGGCAAGCCAGCCATCCCCGGCATCAACTTCACCTTCACGGGCGATTCCACCACGCGCATGCTCTCGCTGATGAACGGCCAGGCCTCCATCGTGGAGCGTCTGGAGCCGGAACAGGTGGATTCGATCAAAGACAATCCTGCGATCTACATCAACAAAGTCGTCTCGGTCGAAAACAAGTATCTTTGGTTCCGTTGCTCGAAGCCTCCGTTCAACGATCCGCGCATTCGCCTCGCCGCCTGCCACTCGATCAACCGCGAGTTGGTCATGGAACTGATGGGCTCGGCTGGCCACGCCTCCTCCAACTTCGTTTCACCGGTGAAGTTCGGCTATGTCGACCTTCCGAACTATCCGAAATACGATCCGGAAAAGGCGCAGGTACTGTTGGCAGAAGCAGGCTTCCCCAATGGCAAGGGCCTGCCCCCGCTGG
Organism: Rhizobium sp. RU20A; assembly: GCF_900155885.1. GTDB lineage: Bacteria > Pseudomonadota > Alphaproteobacteria > Rhizobiales > Rhizobiaceae > RU20A. The sequence goes on along the minus strand of NZ_FTMB01000005.1, from coordinate 9,425 downwards.
AATACATCACGTCCGTAGGCTTCTATCCCAAGACCAAGGAATATGGCGAACTGATTACAGCCATGCTTCAGGAGCAGGGATTTGACGTAAGCCTGACCGTGCTCGAACCGGCAGCCTGGAATGAGCAGCTTTATCACCGCCCCGGCGGCGGTCCCGGCCACATGGTCGACTGCGGCTGGTCTACGGCCTCGCCGGAGCCGGACCTGGTTCTGCGCACGCATTTCCATTCCTCTTCGCATCGCATATGCGGCATTGAAGACAAGGACCTTGACGCCAGCCTCGACAAGGAGCGCAACGCACCAACGCTCGAAGAGCGAAAGAAGGTTCTCCAAGAAGAGACGATGCCACTGATCGCTGCCAAGATGCCGTGCCTGTCGCTGTTCACCTCCGTCATGATTCACGCCATGCAGAAGGACTTCCAAGGCATGTACATCTACCCGGACGGGTCGATCGACGCCTCCAAGCCCGCTACCTGAGACCTTTCATCCGCACGCCGCGCTTTGCCGGCGTGCGGGCCTTCCCGTGAATCCTCAAGGGAACGACAGAATGTTCACCGTGAATTTCCTGCTACGGCGCCTTATTCAGGGCATCATCATCATCTTCCTCGTCTCCCTGCTGATCTTCACCCTGCTTCGGGTGGTGCCGGGTGATCCGGTGCGCCTGATGGCCGGGGGGATGGCGCCGGAAGCCCTGATCGAAAAGATCGCCACCGACATGGGTCTGCGTGATCCGATCCTTGTCCAGTTCGGCCGTTACATGGGCGGCGTGGTCCATGGCGATCTCGGGCAGTCCTTCGTGCGGCCAGCCAATGGCGCATCGACCGGCGGCGCGACATTCAACGACACGACCCGCGGCGAACGGGCCGAAGTCTTTGACCTGATCTTCGACGCCCTGCCGATGACCCTTCAACTGGCCGCCGTCACGCTGGTTATTGCGCTTGTATTTTCCGCAATCATTGGCATTGCAGGAGGGCTTGGCATTGGCCGCTGGCCAGACAAACTGGCCTTCTACATCTCCTCGATTTTCATTTCGCTGCCAAATTTCTGGCTCGGCATCGTGCTGGCGCTGCTGTTTTCCGTCAAGCTCGGCTGGCTGCCTGCCATTGGTTATCAGGGCTTTGCCTATACGATCCTGCCCGCCATCGTACTGGCGGTGGAACTGTCGCCGGTGCTGATCCGCACGCTGGTCAGTTCAGTTTCCGGGCAGATGATGGAGCCCTATGTTTCGGTCGGGCGCGTGCGCGGCCTTGCCCGCTCGCGCATCATCTTCAATCATGCTTTGCGCAATGCATCCGTGCCGCTTCTTAATCTGCTTGGCGTGCAGTTTTCCAGCCTGCTCGGCGGGGTGATTATCGTTGAATACATCTTCGATTATCCGGGCCTTGGACTGTTGACCATCAATGCAGTCCTCCAGCGCGATTTCCCCCTGATCCAGGGCATCGCCATCGTGACGAGCGCCATCTTCGTGCTCATCAACATCGCCGTCGATCTCGTCGCAACCACCATTGATCCGAGGCTTGAATATTGATGTCCATCACATCCGCACTCGAGACTCCGGTCGTGGCCAAATCTGCCGGCCGCTCCATAGCGCGACGTATCCTCGACCGTGCCGTGTCAGCTCCCGGCTTCCGAATCGGGCTTGCAATCTTTCTCATTCTGGCTATCGCCGCTGCTTTCTATCCGGAAATCAGCGGCATCGACCCGACGAAGATGGACGTTCGCGCCCGGCTGCTTCCGCCTCTCTTCCTTGGCGACAAATGGAGCTGGCTCCACCCGCTCGGCACGGACCAGATCGGCCGCGACATGCTGGTTCGCTCGCTCGTCGGCCTTCGCTACTCCTTCCTGATCGGCATCTCTTCGGTGGCCGTCACGCTGCTCATCGGCTGTGCGCTGGGTACCATTGCAGGCTATTTCGGCGGGCGGATCGACATGCTCATCATGCGCCTGACCGATGCGCAGCTTTCGATTCCGATGATTATCCTCGCCATTGCAGTGCTTGGCGTATCCCGGCCCACCATACCGGCCATTATTCTGGTTCTCGGGCTGTCGAGCTGGCCGGTCTATGCCCGCATCATGCGAAGTATCGTCATGACGGAACGACAGCGCGAATATGTTCGCGCGGCAAAGCTTGGAGGCTCGACGGACATTCGCATCATCCTCGGCCTGCTGGTGCCGCTACTGCTGCCGCCGGTCGTATTCACCTCGGTTCTGGATGTTGCCCGCATGATGATCTTCGAATCGATCCTCGGCTTCCTCGGTCTCGGCGTTCAGCCGCCCACCCCCACCTTCGGCAATATCATCGCAGATGGCCGCAAGTATCTTCTCAACGCCTGGTGGATCGCCACCATGCCCGGCGTTTTCCTGGGTCTGACGCTCACCAGCATCAACCTTGTCGGTGCCTCACTGGAACGCGCCCGCAACACCATTCACGGAGGGTCCGATCAATGAGCCAGCCGCTTCTTGAACTGAAAAACCTGTCTGTTGCCGCCGGTCGAGCCGGGGAGGCAAGGCTCATTATCGACTCCATCTCCTTTACGCTGGCCCCGCGCGAAATCGTTGGCGTTGTTGGCGCAAGTGGTTCGGGCAAGACCGTCCTATCCAAGGCGGTCGTCAACTGGCTGGAAGCACCGCTTGCCCGTTCGTCCGGCACTGTGCTGTTCGAAGGCACGGACATATATGGCCTCTCGGAGATGGAGATGCGCACCTTGCGCAGGCGCGTCGCCTATGTCGGGGCAAATCCCATGGGTGCCCTCGACCCTACCTTGCCTGTCGGCGCACAAATCGTTGAAAAGATCTGCGCCGTTGTGCCGGGCACCACACGGCAGGAGGCGCGGCGGCGCACGATAGAATTGCTGGATGCCGTGCGCATTCCCTCTGCCGCCAGCCGGTTCGGAGATTACCCCTCGCAGTTTTCCGGCGGCATGATGCAGCGAGCCCTTATCGTTGATGCTCTGGCGACCAATCCCGCTCTGCTGGTTGCCGACAATGTCACCCAGCCACTCGATGTTACCGTGGCGGCTCAGGTCATACGGCTGATGAAGGAACTGTCCCACGACTTCGATACGGCGGTTCTCTTCGTATCATCCTCGCTGCCTGTGGCGCGTGAAGCCTGCAACCGCATCCTTGTGATGGAGGAAGGCCGCATCGTTGAAGAACAGGAAACGGAGCAGCTGATTGCAGCACCGCTTTATCCCTATACGCGGGAGCTTGTCGAACAGACGCCGAAGATCTGGATCGGCAAGAACGAAATGCCGCGGCTGAACGACAAGCGCGACGTGGTCCTGAGCCTGCGCGATGTATCGCAGGTCTACAAGGTGAGGAGGCGCACCGGCTTCGGCGGCTTCAACCACGTGCGGGCCGTGCGCAACGTAACCTTCGATATCCGCCGCGGAGACAGCTTTGCGATCGTCGGCGAATCCGGCTGCGGAAAGTCCACGCTGATGCGCCTTCTGAGCCGGCTTGAACTGCCGAGTTCCGGCCAGATTCTGTGCGGCGGAGACGATATTGCAAGCCTTGGCGGCAAGGATCTTCTGGCCTTTCGCAAGAAGCTCCAGATGGTGCTTCAGGATCCCTTCGGTTCACTGCCACCGCGCACCTCTGTCGGCAGGATGCTGGAGGAGCCGTTGCGCACCCATGGCTGGAAAGACGGCGAAAGGATCCGCGAACGTGTTCTGAAGGTGATGGGTGAAGTAGGGCTTTCCGCCGGTCTCTACGAGGAATTGCCGCTGGGTCTGAGCGCTGGTCAGCGCCAGCGTATCAATGTCGCACGCACGCTGGTTCTAGAGCCGGCAATCCTCATCATGGATGAAACGCTCTCGGCGCTGGACCAGACGGAGCAATTCAAGCTGCTTGATCTCTTCCAGAAGCTGCAAAAGGAATATGATCTCACCTATATCTTCATTTCGCACGATCTTGCCATGGTGCGGAAGGTCTGCAACCGCGTGGCGGTGATGTATCTAGGCGAGGTATTCGAGCTGGCGGACAACGAGCGACTGTTTTTCGACCCCGGCCACCCTTACACGATGGCCTTGCTGAGCGCGATGCCGACGCTAGAAGAACGCCGCTACCAGCCGGAGGATTGCCTGCTGGAAGGCGAACCGCCAAGCCCGATCAACATTCCTCCCGGTTGCAGCTTCAAGTCTCGCTGCCCGCGTGCACTGGAGAAATGCGGCAGCCTGCCACCAGCGCTCACCGTTCGCGGCAGCCAGGATTTCGCAGCCTGTCACCTCGTGCCATCCGTCGCCGGTGGAGACATGCCGACCGCTCAAATCATGGTTTCGACCTGAAAACCTTCGTGGCCCGGCTCGACGGTGCCGCGACACTGCTCATCCAAGGTGCATTCATGAGTTTCACGGAAAATCGCCTCAGGGTCATTCTGGACATGCTGAAGCAGAATCATCGCGTCAGTGTGAACGAACTGGCCGATCATCTACAGGTCAGCCAGGAATCGATCAGGCGCGACCTCAAGGAGCTTGAAACGCGCGGCTATGCCCGCCGCGTCTATGGCGGGGCGGTCCTTGAGCAGCAGGAAAGCGATCAACCTTTTTCGGATCGCCTGCGGCTTGGCGCACGCGAAAAGGCACGGATCGGCGAGGCCGCCGCCACGCTGGTTCAAGATGGCATGAAGGTGTTCATCGATACCGGAACCACCACGCTCGCTTGCCTGAAGCATCTGGAGGCGCGAAAGGACATCACCATCGTCAGCAATTCGCTGGCGGTGGCCGCCCATTTCTTCCACATGCAGCATGCCAGCATCCGCGTGCTTGGCGGCAGAATGCGCCCCGATTACCAGGCGACCTACGGCCACGAGACCGTGACGGCCCTGAAGGAGCATTTCTTTGACCTGGCCATCATCGCCATCAGCGCCATTCACAGCGAACGGGGCTTCATGGATTTCGGCGAGGACGAAGCAATCCTGCGGCGCGTTGCCAAGGCGCAGGCGAAACGTTCCGTCGTCGTGGCCGACAGCTCCAAGTTCGGAAGGCTCGGCTCCATCCATACCTTTGGCCTCACCGACGTCGACGCCGTTGTGACGAGCGGTGTGATGGCCCGGGAATTTTCCGACCAATTCAACCAATCCAACGTGGAAATCATACATGCCTGACGTTCCCGCTTCCCCGACCCCCATCAATGCCGAACGGCTCCAGTTCCTCATGGAAACCGTCTCCACCTTCGGAGGTGGACCCGACGGCTCCATGAACCGTCTGACGCTTTCCCGCGAGGATGGCATGGCACGCGACTGGCTTGGCCGCTGGTTCGCCGAAAACGGCTTCGAACAGGCCATCGACCCCATCGGCAATCAGTTTGGCAAACTGACGCTTGCCGGGCGAAACGCCCCGGTCATCATGGTTGGATCGCATATCGACAGCCAGCCGAATGGTGGCCGCTTCGATGGCGCGCTCGGGGTCATTGCTGCCTGCGAGGCCGTTCTGTCCGTTCAGGAACGGCTGAAGGCGGAAGGGCGCCTCTCCGCCTGCAATTTCCAGATCGTCAACTGGACCAACGAAGAAGGCGCGCGCTTCCAACCCAGCCTTCTGGGCAGCAGCGTCTTTTCCGGTGCCGCCGATCTGGAATGGGCGCTGGACCGCACCGATGGCGATGGCATATCTGTGCGCGAGGCGCTGAACGAGATCGGCTATGCCGGAACCGACAAAGTGGAGTGTCCGGAGGCGTTGATCGAACTGCATATCGAAGGAGACACGACGCTCTGCAATGCTGGAGAGCGGTTCGGCATCTTTACGCGCTTCTGGGGGGCGACGAAATATCGCCTCGCCTTCCTCGGCCGCCAGGCCCATACCGGGGCAACCCCAATGGCAGACCGGAAAGATGCGCTTCTGGCTGCCGCCTATCTGATTAGCGATCTCAAACAGATCTCTACCGAACATGGCCTTGATCTGCATACCTCAGTAGGCCGCCTTGAGGTTTTCCCTAACTCTCCGAATGTGGTCCCGGCGGAGGCCGTACTCTTCATCGAACTGCGCTCAGCCGCACCTGATGTTCTGGCGGAGGCCGAAAGCAAGATGCTGGTCCGGATCGAGGACGCGGCCGTGAAGGCTGGTGTGACATCGCAGGTGCGGTCGATCGATCGCCGCAAGGCCGGCCCGTTTTCATCCAGCCTGATTGCCCTGGCGGAAGATGCTGCCGCGCGCCTTGGGCAGACGGCTCGCCATCTCGATACCATTGGCGGTCACGATGCTGTCGCGATGTCGGATGTATGCCCCGCGGTGGTTCTGGCCGTACAGAGCCGGGACGGTGTCATCCACCATCCTACCGAATTCACCTCGCCGGAAGATCAGGCATTGGGAACACAAATCCTGGCCGACATACTCTACAAAATTGCCTGCGAGGGCCTTCAGGTGATGGAAGTCAGCGAGGCGGCAGAATGACGAAACCGGGATCTGCCGTAACTGGGGTGCAAAGCCGGGTCGAAAAGGCTCTTGCCGCCTTCGCCGATAGACTGGGAGACGCACCCTCCTGCATACCCGCAATACCGGCCGTCGCATCGCCGTCCTACCACGCCGTGGAATCGCAAAGCTTCCTCGTTGTGGCAAAGGATGGCGACACGCCGCTTTTCCTGCGACTGTGTCTGGATGAGGTTGCCGATCTCGTGGACGGCGAGGCAGCCTTTGCCGCAGCTCTGCGCCTCCATCAGCTGGGCTTTGCCCCTGAACCGCTTGGATATGATGCCGCCAGCTGCAGCATGCTTTTCACCGCGCTCGGGGAGGATTGGAAAGCGGCGAAGATCGATGACCTGATGCAGCCGGAAACCGTCGCACGGCTCATCGGCATGCAAAAGGAGATTGCCGCAGGCGTATCGCTCGGCCACAGCTGGTCCGTTTTCGACGGGATCACGCAGCTCTGGGAAATCGTCACTGAGGGCGCGATGGATCTGCCCGGCGATGCAGAGTGGCTGCTGTCTTGGATGGCGCCGATCCGTCAGGCCATCGAAGCCTCCGGCATCGATTTGAAACCCGCCCATGGCGACCCCCATTCATCGAATGTAATGCTGGGTCCGAATGGCGCGATCCAGCTTGTCGACTTCGACTTGGCCGCAGACATCGACCCCTATTACCAACTGGGTGTGCAGATGAACGAACTTTACCAGTTTGAAAGCCAGATGAAGCCGCTGCTGGAAATGCACGACGGAACCTTCAGCGAGCACGCCTTCAGCCGATGCCGCGCCTATGCTGCCGCCGATGATCTCTACTGGGCGCTGCGAAGTCTGGTGCTTGAACTGCGCTCACCTCCGCGCGGCATCGAATTCCTCAAATATGCCGGCTGGCGGTTTCTCCGATGCCGGATGTTGCTTGGCCATCCGGATTTCGAGGCAAAACTGCGGGCTCTCTGAAAAACAAAAAAGGGGAACACGGTGATGAAGGAACTGGGAATGGCGCGATCCGATGCCGAGCGGGCGGTGGAGGCTGCCATCGTGCAGGTGGAGCCATGGAAAGGGCGACGCCTCAGCTACCGCGCCGTATCCGGCGGGATCAGCAACACGAATTTCCGCATCGATGTCGAGGGGCAAGACCTAGGCTACTTTCTGAAGATACCCGGTCGCGGCACAGAAATGTTCATCGATCGCAAGGCCGCGGCGGCCGCAAGCAAGCAGGCGGAAGCCATTGGTGTCGGCCCAAGGACATTCGACTACCTCAATCATCTGGACATCGAAATCGCCGAGTTCATCGAGGGACGGCGACCGTCCACCCATCGCGATTTCGCAGATCCGGCAATCCGCAATGAAGCCGTGCGGGTCTATCGCCATTTTCATCAGGCCCCGGCCCTGCCGCTAACCAAGACCGTGTTCGACATGATTGAGGAGCATTTCACCCAGGTGCGCGAGCTCGGCGGCTACTGGCCGCTGGACCACGACTGGCTTTATCGGTCCTACAAACAGGCACGTGCAGCGCTGGAGGCATCAGGCCTCGATCTCGTTGCCTGCTTTAATGATCCGATGCCGGGCAATTTCCTCATCGGCGACGACAAGTCGATCAAGCTGATCGATTTCGAATATGCATCGAACAACGAGCGCCTCTACGATCTGGCAATCTGGAGCGGCGAGATGTTTTTCCCCGAAGACATCGACTGCGCCATTATCGAGGAGTATTTCGGCCGCTACGACAAATCCCAGCATGCCCGCTTGATAGTGCACAAAGCGCTTGCTGATATAAAATGGAGTACCTGGGCCATGGTGCAGAACCGAGTATCGACGCTCCACTTCGACTTCTACAAATACGGGATCTGGAAGCACATGCGCGCCCGCTCCATCATCCACGATCCCCGCTGGCCGCTTTTCCTGAAGGCTGTCTGATGCAAATTGATACAATCAGCCCGGCGGACGCCGCAACCTATCTCGCCTTTGCCGGCGAACTGGCAGATGCCGCGCGTCCCCTCGCCCTCTCCTATTTCCGCACGCCGCTGGACGTGATCTCCAAGCTCGATGAGAGCCCCGTTACGGTGGCTGACCGTGCAATCGAAAAGCAGCTTCGCGACATGATCGAAGAGCGTTTCCCAACCCATGGCATCCATGGCGAAGAAATGGGCGTCAAACCGGGTGATGCCTTCACCTGGGTGCTGGACCCGATCGACGGCACCAAGAGCTTCATCACTGGCTTTCCGCTTTTCGGCACGTTGATTTCACTGACCCACGAGGAAAAATCTTTCTGCGGGCTGATCGATATCCCGGCAACGGGGGAGCGTTGGATCGGTTCACCAGGCGGGACGCTATTTTCCGGAAGCATCGCCCAAAGCAGCCTCTGCGAAAGCCTGTCGGAGGCCCGCCTCTACACCACCTCGCCCGACATGTTCACCGGTGGCGATGCCGATCGCTTCGAGCGCCTGTCACGGGCAACGCGGCTGCGCCGGTTCGGCGGCGACTGTTACATCTACGGCCTCATCGCCTCCGGACACTGCGATCTGGTTCTGGAGATGGGGCTGCAACCCTATGATTACATGGCACTCGTACCTGTCGTGCAGGGTGCAGGCGGTTGCATCACCGACTGGGATGGAAAGGCTATATCGGTCCATTCAGATGGCCGGGTTCTCGCGTCGGCCAACTCGAAACTGCACGACGAAGCGCTGGCGCTGATCAACGGGTGAACCGTAACATGCTTACAAAACAACAATCGAACAAACGGTTTTCCGCCTCGATGACCTGAAGACATTGCTGGCCAAGGCAACGCCGGAGAGCCGGCGATCAACTGGCCCGCATTGCCGCCGATGGACCTGTAGAGCGGCTGGCAGCGCAGATGGCGCTTACAGACCTGCTTGACCTTGCCCCCAAGTTTTATCCAGTTTTGAGTTCGCTCCGGCGGTTTTCGGTTGCTGCCTTTGCGGCGGTAGCGGCGTGTTGCGGTGCGGAGCCATTCCGGCTGCGTGAGCCCGCATCACGTCGCGGGTTGATGGTCTGAGCGAACTCGGCCGGTGTCA
>NZ_FTMB01000004.1 GCF_900155885.1 Rhizobium sp. RU20A | reverse complement strand
CGGACCCAGAAGAACATTCAAACTCCCACGCAACAGAACCAAATCCGCCCCGTGAACATGAACATCCCCGCCAACAACCTTCCGTACTCCGCGTAACTCAAGCATGACGTCTCCGGCCTCCCGATCCGCAGGCGTTTGCCCCCTGAAGGGGCTTTTCGTTCAGGCGGCTTTCGCCGCAGCGGCCTCAGACACATAGACGTCCAGCGCTGCCGCCTCTTGCGCGGACAGGCGAAGGCCAAGCTTGGTGCGTCGCCACAGAATATCTTCGGCCGTTCGCGCCCATTCCCGTGCCATCAGCCAGCGCACTTCGGCCTCGGTGAGGTCGGCGCCGAAATGGCGGCCGAGCGCATCGAAGCTCCTGCAATCGCCAAGCATCGTCGCCGCTTCCGACCCGTATTGGCGCACCAGCCGGGCCGCCATGCCGGACGGCAGGAACGGATAGCGTGCCGCAAGCTTGCGCACTTCGACCTCATAGGCATCGATGGCGAAATCGCCGCCCGGAAGGCGCGAGCCGGCGGTCCAGGGCTTGCCCTTGACGCCGATCGCCTCGCCGATCTTTTCGAGTGCGGATTCGCCGAGTCGCCGATAGGTGGTGAGCTTGCCACCGAAGACGTTGAGGATCGGAGCCTCACCCGAGCCGCCTTCGAGCTTCAGAACGTAATCGCGCGTGGCTTCCTGCGCCTTCGACGCGCCGTCGTCATAGAGCGGACGCACGCCGGAATAGGCCCAGACGATATCCTCCTCGCGCACCGGCTCGGCGAAATATTCGCTGGCAGCGGCGCAGAGATAGCGCTCTTCTTCGGGACTGATGCGCACGGCACGCGGATCGCCCTTGTAGTCGCGGTCCGTGGTGCCGATCAGGGTGAAATCAGCCTCATAGGGGATGGCAAACATGATGCGGCCATCAGGATTCTGGAAGAAATAGGCACGGGGATCATCGAACTTCTTCTTCACGACGATGTGGCTGCCCTGCACAAGGCGCACATTGCGGCTGTCATTGCGCCCCAATGCTCCGGCCAGCACGTGATCCACCCAGGGCCCGGCGGCATTGACGACCATGCGCGCCCGGTGCTGGTGGCGCGCGCCCTCAGCATCTTCCGTCTCTATGTGCCAGAGGCCGGCCTCGCGGCGGGCAGAAACAACACGGTGGCGCGCAAGGATCAACGCACCGCGCTCGGCCGCATCGCGCGCATTCAGCACCACGATGCGCGCATCATCGACCCAGCCGTCCGAATATTCAAAGGCGCGGCGATAGATGGGCTTTAGCGGCTTGCCGGCCGGATCGCGCCGCAGATCGAGCGTGCGCGTGCCGGGCAAGCGCTTGCGGCCGCCAATGTGGTCGTAAAGGAAGAGACCAAGGCGTACGAGCCAGGCCGGGCGCAGGCCACCCTTCTGGATCGGCAGCACGAAACGCATCGGCCAGATGACATGCGGCGCCATGGCCCAGAGCACTTCGCGCTCCATCAGCGCTTCGCGCACCAGCCGGAATTCATAATGTTCGAGATAGCGCAGACCGCCATGCACGAGCTTTGTGGAGGCGGAGGACGTACCGGAGGCGAAGTCCTTCATTTCCGCAAGCGCAACGGAATAGCCGCGCCCGATGGCATCCCGCGCAATGCCACAGCCGTTGATGCCGCCGCCGATGACGAAGATATCGTGGACCTGATCCGACACGCTGCGAGGGCCTCCCCTGCCCTCTTTCGCATTGCAGCATTTCAGTGCTTATGCGAAAGTGATGTCAGTTAAAGCGAATTCATTCCGAATGTCAAACGAATGTTTTCGCAACCCGCGGCCGCGCGATCGTCATGCTTCGGTTTCAATCAGGCGCACGCCCTGCTCGGCACAGATCTGTCGCACGGTCAGCGACGAACAGCGGTCGGTGATAAAGGCTTGCACCTGCGAAATATGGCCGATCCGCACCGGCGCGGTGCGTTCGAACTTGGTGGAATCGGCAACGAGGATGACGTTGCGCGCATTGGCGATGATTGCCTGGGCGACTTTCACTTCGCGGTAATCGAAATCGAGCAGCGCACCATCCGGGTCGATTGCCGAGGCGCCGATGACGGCATAATCCACCTTGAACTGGCGGATGAAATCCACCGCCGCTTCCCCGACGACACCCCCGTCGGAGGCGCGCACCACGCCGCCGGCGATGACGACTTCCATGCTGGGGTAGACACGCAAGCTGTTGGCGACGTTGATGTTGTTGGTGATGATCATCAGCTCGCGGTGATCCGTCAGTGCCGTGCCGACCGCCTCGGTCGTCGTGCCGATATTGATGAACAACGAGGCATTGTCGGGAATGAGCGCGGCCGCCGCCTGGCCGATTGCCAGCTTTTCCGGCGCGGCAATGCGCCGGCGCGCATCGTAGCGCACATTCTCCTTGCCGCTGGGATAGATGGCACCGCCATGCACCCGGTTCAGCGCACGCGCGTCGCACAGATCATTGAGGTCCTTGCGGATGGTTTGCGGCGTGACCGAAAAACGCGTGGCGAGGTCTTCGACAAGCACACGCCCCTCCGCCTTGGCGAGTTCCAGGATCTCGCTTTGCCGCTCCGTGAAGTACATGATGCGCCTCCCCAGATGTTTTCGTTTTTGTTCATGATAGGACAAAACGAAAACTCCGCCAGCGATTTTCGCATCTTCCGCGCTTGTGGGGCGGAACAACGCTTGCAAATGCTGCCCGTCTCGGCAAGTTTCACGCCCGGAGGCGTGCGGTTGCGGCGAACCCGCCCGATCGGCGTTCACGAGTGAGGAGGATGTTTCGTGTTCAGTTCCACTTTATTTGAAGGAGCCCGCGTCGTGGTGACGGGGGCCGGCCGTGGCATTGGCCTGGAGGTCGCGCGCGGCTTTCTCGATTGCGGCGCGACGGTTCTGCTGCATGGTGGCCGCGCACCCCAGGACAGTCTGCCGGACTTTCTGGAAGCAGCCATTGCCGAAGGCCGTGCGAGCATTGCCTATGCCGATTTTCTCGAGCCCGCCGGCGTCCAGTCCTTCATCGAGGCCGTGAAGGCGCGCTTCGATGCGATCGATGTGCTCGTGAACAATGCCGGCACCATGGTCGGCCGCTTTCCCGCGGATCAGCTGACCGACGAGCAGTATCATGCCGTCACGCGGCTCAATCAGGATTCGGTGGTCGAACTGACCCGTTCGCTGATCCCGCTTCTCAAGGCCGGCAATAAGGCCGCGATCGTCAACACCGTGTCGATCTCCGCCCTGACGGGCGGCAGCCCCGGCTCCGCCATCTATTCGGCGACGAAAGCGTTCGTCTCGACCTATTCCAAGGCCCTGGCGCGCGAACTGGCGCCTTCCGGTATCCGCGTCAATTGCGTCTCGCCGGGCACCATCACCACCGATTTCCACCAGCGCTATTCCTCCGCCGACAAGCTGGAAGCGACTCGCAAGACCATTCCGCTGCAGCGTCTCGGCACCGCGGAGGATTGCGCCCCGGCCTACCTGTTCCTCGCCTCAAACAGCCTTGCCGGCTACGTCACCGGCCAGATCCTTGAGGTCAATGGCGGCCAGCTGATCGTCTGATCGGCACCTCGAAAGGCGGCGGGCGTGATCGACAAACTCGAATATTTCATCGCGCTCGCCCGCGAAAAGCACTTCGCCCGCGCCGCCGAGGAGCTCGGCATTTCGCAGCCGACCCTTTCGGCCGCGATCCGCCAGCTGGAAGACAGCCTTGGCGTTGTGCTCGTCAATCGCGGTTCGCGCTTCCAGGGTCTGACGCCGGAGGGCCAGCGCGTACTGGAATGGGCGCGGCGCATCGTCGGTGACGCCCGCACCATGCGCGAGGAAATGCGCGCCGCCCACAAGGGGCTTTCCGGCCACCTGCGCCTTGCCGCCATCCCGACGATGCTGACCATGGTGCCACGTTTGACGACGCCGTTTCGCCAGAAGCATCCGGAGGTGACCTTCTCCGTCATCTCGGCAAACTCCCTGCAAATCCTCAGCCTGCTCGAAAATCTGGAGATCGATGCGGGGCTGACCTATCTCGAAAACGAACCGCTGGGCCGCGTTACCAGCCTGCCGCTGGTACAGGAGCGCTACCATCTCGTGACCTCGCGAAGCGGCCCGCTTGCTGATCGCGACAGCGTGACCTGGCGGGAGGCGGCCGGCCTTCGGCTTTGCCTATTGACCGCGGACATGCAGAACCGCCGCATCATCAATCGCCATTTCGGGGATGTTGGCGTCACCGTGTCGCCGGCCCTGGAATCGAATTCGATGATCGTGCTGCTGTCCCATGTGCGCAGCGGCGACTGGTGCAGCATCATGCCGCGCAGCGTTGCGGCCTCCTTCGGCTATGAAGCGGATCTGCGGATGATCCCGCTCACCGAGCCTGAGCCCCTCCACACGGTCGGGCTTGTGGCCACCCATCGCGAACCCTTCACGCCGCTCGTCTCCGCACTGCTTCACGAGGCCCGCAGCCTGGTAGAAACCGGGCTGGATTGATAGGTTTTTCCTATCAGTCAACGGATCAGCCTTATTGACCATTTCCGCACCGCCTGAGAAGCTTTGTCTTCAACAGAAGGCGGCGCGGAATGCCGCTCTGCTGGCATGACAGACGGGAGGGTCAGCGATGAACATGGCGCGGCACGGCGCGGATTTTGCCGAGCAGACACGGGCGATCGTCGCCGATCACAGCCATCTGGAAGGCCCGCTTCTGCCGATCCTGCATGCCATCCAGGAGGCCTTCGGCCATGTCCCGCAGGACTGTCTGCCCGTCATCGCCAGCGAACTGAACCTTTCGCGTGCCGAGGTGCATGGCGTCGTCAGCTTTTACCACGATTTTCGCGATCATCCCGCCGGCCGCCACGTGCTGAAGCTCTGTCGCGCCGAGGCCTGTCAGGCCATGGGAGGCGATGCGCTGGCCGAGCGCGTCAAGGCGCTGCTCGGCATCGATTTCCATGGCACGACGGCCGATGGCAGCGTCACGCTGGAGCCCGTCTACTGTCTCGGCCTCTGTTCCTGCGCGCCGGCCGCCATGCTGGACGGGGCGGTGCACGGGCGGCTGGATGATGCGGCGGTCCGCGATCTCCTTGCGGAGGCCCGCGCATGACCGTCACCCTCTACGTTCCCAAGGATGCCGCAGCCCTCGCGCTCGGCGCTGACAAGGTGGCCGTCACGCTCGCCGCCGAAATCGCCGCACGCGGCCTTGATGCGCGCATCGTGCGCAACGGTTCGCGCGGCATGCACTGGCTGGAGCCCCTCGTGGAAGTGACGACCGAGGCGGGCCGTATCGCCTACGGCCCGGTAAGGGCGAACGATGTCGTATCGCTCCTCGACGCTGGACTGCTAACGGGCGGCGCGCATCCGCTCTGTCTCGGTCCAACGGAAGAGATTCCGTTCCTGAAGCGCCAGACGCGCCTGACCTTCGCTCGCTGCGGTATCACCGATCCGCTGTCACTTGATGATTACCGCACCCATGGCGGCCTCAAGGGGTTGGAAAATGCGGTCTCCCTGCCGCAGGCCGATATCGTCCAGCAGGTGACGGAGTCCGGCCTGCGCGGCCGCGGCGGTGCGGGCTTCCCGACCGGCATCAAATGGAAGACGGTGATGGAGGCGGCCGGGCCGCAGAAATACATCGTCTGCAATGCGGATGAGGGCGACAGCGGCACGTTTGCCGACCGGATGATCATGGAAGGCGACCCCTTCGTGTTGATCGAGGGCATGGCGATTGCCGGCCTCGCGACGGGCGCCACGAAGGGTTACGTCTACACGCGGTCGGAATATCCGCATGCGATCGCCGCCATGCGCGCCGCCGTCGAGATCGCCCGCGCCGCCGGCATCCTCGGCGCCTCCGTGCTCGGCTCCGGCAGGGCCTTCGACATGGAAATCCGCGTCGGCGCCGGCGCCTATGTCTGCGGCGAGGAGACGTCGCTGCTGAACTCGCTGGAAGGCAAGCGCGGCGTGGTGCGCGCCAAGCCGCCGCTGCCGGCGCTTCAGGGTTTCCTCGGGCGCCCGACCGTCGTCAACAATGTCATTTCACTCGCCTCCGTCCCCATCATCATGGACCGTGGCGCAGCCTATTACCGCGATTTCGGCATGGGTCGCTCGCGCGGCACGATCCCGATCCAGATCGCCGGCAACGTCAAACATGGCGGCCTCTACGAGACAGCCTTCGGCCTCACGCTCGGCGAGATCATCGACGACATCGCCGGCGGCACGGCAACGGGGCGGCCGGTGAAAGCCGTACAGGTGGGCGGACCGCTCGGCGCCTATTTCCCGCGCGCCCTCTTCGACACGCCCTTCGACTACGAAGCCTTCGCCGCCCGCGACGGCCTCATCGGCCACGCCGGCATCACCGTCTTCGACGACAGCGCCGACATGCTGAAACAGGCCCGCTTCGCCATGGAATTCTGCGCGGTCGAGAGCTGCGGCAAGTGCACCCCCTGCCGCATCGGCTCCACCCGGGGCGTCGAGACGGCCGACCTCATCGCCCGCGGCATCGAACCCGAGAAGAACAAGGCGCTTCTCATCGACCTCTGCAACACCATGAAGTTCGGCTCGCTCTGTGCGCTCGGCGGTTTCACGCCCTATCCGGTGATGAGCGCCATGACGCATTTCCCGGATGATTTTGCACCTGCACCGGTGCAGGAAGCGGCGGAATGAGCATGCCATTCTCGCCGCCGATAACTCTGTTGCAACGGAGCAGACGGGCGTCGTTGTCGGGCACGCCCATCACCCCACCCACCGTCATCCTCGACCACCGAGCCGAGGATCCATGCCTCAAGCGCAGAGGGTGCCGCATGGATGCTCGGGTCAAGCCCGAGCATGACGGCGGTGGAAAACAGCCACCCTCGTTGAAACGTCATTTTCGCAATGAACAGGCTTTCTTGCTGGCAAGCGGCCTCCGGCACGCCGTCATAATCGAGCTTGGCCCAAATATGCGAACACCTCGTCGGTCAACGACGATGACGACCGAACCGGTACCAACAGTTCAAAAACAGCAGATCCTCGGGTCAAGTCCGAGGATGACGGCTGGGAGGTAAGCACCATGTCCCTCGTTCCTGAAATCGACTACGGCACACCCGCCTCCCGCTCCGAAAGAATGGTGACGCTCACCATCGATGGCCGCGAGATCACCGTGCCGGAAGGCACCTCGCTGATGCGCGCCTCGATGGAAGCCGGCATCCAGGTGCCGAAGCTCTGCGCAACCGACATGGTCGACGCCTTCGGCTCCTGCCGCCTCTGTCTGGTGGAAATCGAGGGCCGCAACGGCACGCCGGCCTCCTGCACGACCCCTGTCGCTCAGGGCTTGAAAGTCCACACCCAGACGGATCGCCTGAAGCAGATCCGCAAGGGTGTGATGGAGCTCTACATTTCCGACCATCCGCTCGACTGCCTGACCTGCGCGGCCAATGGCGACTGCGAATTGCAGGACATGGCGGGCGCTGTCGGTCTGCGCGACGTGCGCTACGGCTATGAGGGCGATAACCACGTCAAGGCGCGCGGCGCCACAGGCGACGTCAACGCTCGCTACATGCCGAAGGACGAGTCGAACCCCTATTTCACCTATGATCCCGCGAAATGCATCGTCTGTTCGCGCTGCGTGCGGGCCTGCGAGGAAGTGCAGGGCACCTTCGCGCTGACCATCGAAGGCCGCGGTTTCGACAGCCGCGTGTCGCCCGGCATGCACGAGGCCTTCCTCGAATCCGAATGCGTCTCCTGCGGCGCCTGCGTGCAGGCCTGCCCGACGGCGACGCTGACCGAAAAGTCGGTGATCGAGATCGGCCAGCCCGAACACTCCGTCGTCACCACCTGCGCCTATTGCGGCGTCGGCTGCTCCTTCAAGGCGGAGATGCGCGGCGAGGAACTGGTGCGCATGGTGCCGTGGAAGGACGGGCAGGCCAATCGCGGCCATTCCTGCGTCAAGGGTCGTTTCGCCTATGGCTACTCCACCCACCGCGACCGCATCCTGAACCCGATGATTCGCGAGAAGATCACCGATCCCTGGCGCGAAGTGACCTGGGAGGAAGCCTACGCCCACGTGGCTTCGGAATTTGCCCGCATCCAGTACCAGTATGGCCGCGAGGCCGTGGGCGGCATAACCTCGTCGCGCTGCACGAATGAAGAAACCTATCTCGTCCAGAAGCTGATACGCGCCGGCTTCGGCAACAACAATGTTGATACCTGCGCCCGCGTCTGCCATTCGCCGACCGGCTACGGCCTCGGCCAGGCCTTCGGCACCTCTGCCGGCACGCAGAATTTCGATTCCGTAGAACACACCGACGTCGTCATCGTCATCGGTGCCAACCCGACCGATGGCCACCCGGTCTTCGCCTCGCGCCTCAAGAAGCGCCTGCGGCAGGGGGCGAAACTCATCGTCATCGATCCGCGCCGCATTGATCTCGTTTCCTCGCCGCATATCAAGGCCGCCTATCACCTGCCGCTGAAGCCCGGCACCAATGTCGCCGTCGTCACGGCGTTCGCCCATGTCATCGTCACCGAAGGGCTCTACGACGAAGCCTTTATCCGCGAGCGCTGCGACTGGTCGGAATTCGAGGACTGGGCCGGCTTCGTCTCCGAGGAGCGCCACAGCCCCGAGGCGATCGAACCCTTGACCGGCGTGCCGGCCGACCTGCTGCGCGGTGCCGCCCGCCTCTTTGCAACCGGCGGCAACGGCTCGATCTATTACGGCCTCGGCGTGACCGAGCACAGCCAGGGCTCCACGACCGTGATGGCCATCGCCAACCTCGCCATGGCGACCGGCAATATCGGCCGCCCGGGCGTCGGCGTGAACCCGCTGCGCGGCCAGAACAATGTGCAGGGATCCTGCGACATGGGCTCCTTCCCGCACGAACTGCCGGGCTATCGCCATGTCTCTGATGATGCGACGCGGGAGGTCTTCGAAAAGCTCTGGGGTGTGACGCTGTCCAACGAGCCGGGCCTGCGCATCCCCAACATGCTGGATGCCGCCGTCGACGGCACCTTCAAGGGCATCTACATCCAGGGCGAAGACATTCTGCAGTCCGACCCGGACACCAAGCACGTCTCGGCCGGCCTCGCGGCGATGGAGTGCGTCGTGGTGCAGGACCTCTTCCTGAACGAGACGGCGAACTACGCCCATGTCTTCCTGCCGGGCTCGACCTTCCTTGAGAAGGACGGCACCTTCACCAATGCCGAACGCCGCATCAACCGCGTGCGCCGCGTGATGACGCCCAAGAATGGCTATGCGGATTGGGAAGTGACGCAGAAGCTCGCACAGGCCATGGGCCTTGGCTGGAACTACACCCACCCCTCCGAGATCATGGACGAGATTGCCGCAACGACGCCGAGCTTCGCGCTGGTCTCCTATGATTACCTCGAGAAGGTCGGCTCCGTGCAGTGGCCCTGCAACGAAAAGACGCCCGAGGGCTCGCCGATCATGCACATTGACGGCTTCGTACGCGGCAAGGGCAAGTTCATCCGCACCGAATATGTGGCAACCGACGAGCGCACCGGCCCGCGCTTCCCGCTGCTTTTGACCACCGGCCGCATTCTCAGCCAGTACAATGTGGGCGCCCAAACGCGGCGCACGGAAAACACCGTCTGGCACGAAGAAGACCGGCTGGAAATCCACCCGCATGATGCCGAAAATCGCGGCATCCGGGATGGCGACTGGATCCGCCTTGCGAGCCGTGCCGGCGAGACGACGCTGCGCGCGACGATTACCGACCGCGTGGCGCCGGGCGTGGTCTACACGACCTTCCACCACCCGAACACGCAGGCCAACGTCATCACCACCGACTTCTCGGATTGGGCCACCAACTGCCCGGAATACAAGGTCACTGCCGTCCAGGTGGCACCGTCCAACGGGCCGTCCGAATGGCAGGTCGAATATGACGAGCTGTCGCGCCAGTCGCGCCGGATCGCCGGCAAGCTCGAGGCGGCGGAATAGGGCGATGGCTGCGCCCGTGCCGCCACTGCGCACGCTGACCGCCGCCGCCTGGCGCGACGGCAGGTTCGCGCCTGCAAGCCGTGTGGTTCCGGAGGAGGTGCCGATCGCCTTTTCCTATGGCGGGACAACCCATGCTGTCATGATGGCGACGCCGGCCGATCTCGAAGACTTCGCCTATGGCTTTTCACTCGCCGAGGGCATCATTGCAACGGCGAGTGATGTCCTCGCGATCGACATCATCGAAGCGGGCGATGGGCTCGACGTGCAGGTGATGCTCGCCGAACCGGAGGCCGACGCGCTCACCGCCCGCCGCCGGCGCATGGCCGGCCCCGTCGGTTGCGGCCTCTGCGGGATCGAATCGATCGAGCAGGCCACGCGCGCCGTGCCACAGGTTCCGGAGAGCGCCCTTGCCTTCGCGCCCCATGATATCGAGGCCGCCGTGACCGCCCTCTCTGCCGCGCAGGCGATGAACCGGGAAAGCCGCGCCGTTCACGGTGCCGGCTTCTATCGACCGGGCACGGGCCTTCTCGCCGCCCGAGAGGATGTCGGCCGGCACAATGCCCTCGACAAGCTCACAGGCGCCGTCCTGCGCGGCGGCGCCAACGGCGCGGATGGCATGGTGGTCGTGACGAGCCGTCTCTCTGTCGAGATGGTGCAGAAGACCGCCAGCCTCGGGACCACTATCCTCGCCGCCATTTCGGCGCCAACGGCGCTGGCCATCCGCACCGCTGAGGCTGCCGGCATCACGCTGGTTGGCATCGTGCGGGGCGACGAGTTTGAGATCTTCACGCGGCCTGACCGCATCACGACGACCGGAGACCGCCATGTCGCATAGCAACACCGACGAAAAGCTGGTCCGCATGGCCAACCAGATCGCGACCTTCTTCCTCTCCCAGCCGGAGAACGAGCGTGTGGACGGCGTCGCGGGTCACATCAACAAATTCTGGGAAGTCCGGATGCGGGCGCGCTTCTTCGAGATGATCGATGCCGGCGAGGGTGAATTCCTGCCTCTCGTGAGGGACGCGGCCGCGCATGTGAAACGTCCGGTCAAGACACCGGCCTGAGCAACCGCTCGGGCGCGATCCGCGACCTCGTCGCCAGCGCACGGTCTGGCTGCTGCCTTGAAGAACGAAATTGCAGACAACAAAAAAGCCCCGCGAAGGGGCTTTTCGTTTTGGCATCAGGAGCTTTCGCCCTGTCCCTTTCAGGCCGGGATCAGCGTTTCCTTCAACGACGTCAGTTCGCCGATGAGGCGCTCCAGAGACGTCTTGCGGTCGTCGTCGCCATGGCCGTCCAGTTCGTCGCGGGCAGCAGCGATCCGGCGATCGAGCTGAGACTTGTCGAGTTCATCGACATGAACAGCCGATTCGGCCAGCAGCGTGCAGCCGCTCGGCACGATGTCGGCGAAACCGCCGAAGACGACGTAGCGATCCGTCTTGCCATCGGCCTTGACCGTCACGACGCCGGGTTTGATCGTCGTCATGGTGGGCGCGTGGTTCGCCAGAACGGTCATTTCGCCTTCACTGGCGGGAATGACGACTTCGCTGACCTTCTGGGACAGGAGAAGGCGTTCCGGGGAAACCAGTTCGAAATTGAAGTTGTCAGCCATGACCCATCACTCTTCCTGGGCGGTCGACCTGCGACCGCGAACGTCAAAACCTGCGCCGGTCTCTGGCCGCAGGCGAAGACCGGCGCGACGGGCGCGCCGGTCGATCGGTCATCAAGCGGCTTCAGCAGCCAGGCGCTTCGCCTTCTCGATCGCTTCGTCCATGGAGCCGACCATGTAGAAGGCGGCTTCCGGCAGGTGGTCGTACTCGCCGTTGACGAGGCCCTTGAAGCCCTTGATCGTGTCTTCGAGAGCAACCAGCTTGCCCGGCGAACCGGTGAAGACTTCGGCAACGAAGAAGGGCTGCGACAGGAAGCGCTCGATCTTGCGGGCGCGGGCAACCGTCAGCTTATCCTCTTCGCTGAGTTCGTCCATGCCGAGGATGGCGATGATGTCCTGCAGCGACTTGTAACGCTGCAGAGTACCCTGCACCTTACGGGCCACATCGTAGTGCTCTTCGCCGACAATCATCGGGTCGAGCATACGCGAGGTGGAGTCGAGCGGGTCAACGGCCGGGTAGATGCCCTTTTCGGCGATCGAGCGCGACAGAACGGTCGTCGCGTCGAGGTGCGCGAAGGACGTTGCCGGAGCCGGGTCCGTCAAGTCGTCGGCGGGAACGTAAATGGCCTGAACCGAGGTGATCGAACCCTTGGTCGTGGTCGTGATGCGTTCCTGCATGGCGCCCATGTCGGTCGCCAGCGTCGGCTGATAGCCCACAGCCGAAGGAATACGGCCGAGCAGAGCCGACACTTCCGAACCAGCCTGCGTGAAGCGGAAGATGTTATCGACGAAGAACAGAACGTCCTGGCCCTTGTCGCGGAAGTCCTCAGCGATCGTCAGACCGGTCAGGGCAACGCGGGCGCGGGCGCCCGGCGGCTCGTTCATCTGGCCATAAACGAGGGCAGCCTTCGAGCCTTCGCCGCCGCCATGCTTGTTCACGCCCGACTCGATCATTTCGTGATAGAGGTCGTTGCCTTCACGCGTACGCTCGCCAACACCGGCGAATACCGAGTAACCACCGTGCGCCTTGGCGACGTTGTTGATCAGTTCCATGATCAGAACCGTCTTGCCAACGCCGGCACCGCCGAACAGGCCGATCTTGCCGCCCTTGGCGTAGGGAGCGAGAAGGTCGACGACCTTGATGCCCGTGACAAGGATCTGGCCTTCCGTGGACTGCTCGACGTAAGCCGGCGCTTCCTGGTGGATGGCGCGCAGCGTCGAACGGTCGAGCGGACCGGCTTCGTCAACGGGCTCGCCGATGACGTTCATGATACGGCCGAGCGTCTGGTCGCCGACCGGAACCGAGATCGGAGCGCCGGTGTCGGTGACGGGCTGGCCGCGAACCAGACCTTCGGTCGAGTCCATGGCGATCGTGCGAACGGCATTTTCGCCGAGGTGCTGGGCAACTTCGAGAACAAGGCGGTTGCCGTTGTTGTCGGTTTCCAGCGCGTTCAGGATCAGCGGAAGATTGCCTTCCTCGAAAGCGACGTCGACGACGGCGCCGATGACCTGGGTGACCTTACCGGTAGCGGCCATGTCAATAACCTCTTTCGTAACCTTTAGAGCGCTTCGGCGCCCGAGATGATTTCAATCAGTTCCTTGGTGATCTGAGCCTGACGCTGACGGTTGTAGGACAGCGTCAGCTTGTTGATCATCTCACCGGCGTTGCGCGTCGCATTGTCCATGGCGCTCATCTTGGCACCCATTTCGCCGGCGACGTTCTCGAGCAGGGCCCGGAAGATCTGGACGGAAATGTTGCGCGGAATGAGATCGCTGAGGATCTGGCCGGCATCCGGCTCGTAGTCGTAAACGGCCGTGGCACCCGTGGCTGCCGGAGAAACTGCCTCGGCCGAGGCCGGGATCAGTTGCAGCGCCGTCGGCACCTGGCTGATGACCGACTTGAACTCAGAATAGAACAGCGTGCACACGTCGAATTCGCCGGCTTCGAACAGGCCGATGACCTTGCGGCCGATCTGGTCTGCATTGTCGAAGCCGATCTTCTTGACTTCGCGCAGGTCGATGCGGTCGATGATCAGCGATGCGAATTCGCGGCGAAGGATGTCATAACCCTTCTTGCCCACGCAGACGATCTTCACCGTTTTGCCCTGGGCCAGCAGCTTACGCACGTGATCGCGGGCAAAGCGCGCGATCTGCGAGTTGAAGCCGCCGCACAGGCCGCGTTCGGCCGTGCAGACAATCAGGAGATGCGTCCGGTCCTTGCCGGTGCCCGTCATCAGCAGCGGTGCGCTGTCGTCCTGGCCGACCGCCTGGGCGATATTGGCGAGGACGGCGCTCATCCGCTGCGAGTAGGGACGTGCGGCCTCGGCCGCCTCCTGCGCACGCCGAAGCTTTGCCGCGGCGACCATCTTCATCGCCTTGGTAATCTTCTGCGTCGCCTTGACGGAGGCGATCCGGTTTTTCAGATCCTTAAGAGAAGGCATCCGTTTTCCGTCCTAGCTTCTGTCGTCCGATCAGGCGAAGGTCTTTGCGAAGGCATCGAGGGCGGCCTTGAGCTTGCCCTTGGTGTCGTCGCTGATGGCCTTTTCCGTACGGATGGTGTCGAGGAGCGCCTTGCCTTCCGAGCGGAGGTAGGACAGCAGGCCCTGTTCGAAGGCGCCGACCTTGGCGACCGGGATCTTGTCGAGGTAGCCGTTGACGCCGGCGAAGATCACCGCGACCTGTTCTTCCGTCTTGAGCGGCGAGAACTGCGGCTGCTTCAGGAGCTCGGTCAGGCGCGCGCCACGGTTCAGCAGGCGCTGGGTGGATGCATCAAGGTCCGAGCCGAACTGGGCGAAGGCGGCCATTTCGCGATACTGGGCGAGTTCGCCCTTGATCGAACCGGCAACCTGCTTCATCGCCTTGATCTGAGCGGAGGAGCCCACGCGAGAAACCGACAGACCGACGTTCACGGCCGGACGGATACCCTGGTAGAACAGGTCCGTTTCAAGGAAGATCTGGCCGTCGGTGATCGAGATCACGTTGGTCGGGATGAAGGCCGAAACGTCGTTGCCCTGCGTTTCGATGACCGGCAGAGCCGTCAGCGAACCGGCGCCACGCTCGTCGGAGAGCTTGGCAGCTCGCTCGAGCAGGCGGGAGTGCAGGTAGAAGACGTCGCCCGGATAGGCTTCGCGGCCCGGCGGACGGCGCAGCAGGAGCGACATCTGGCGGTAGGCAACGGCCTGCTTGGACAGGTCGTCATAGGCGATCAGAGCATGCTGACCGTTGTCGCGGAAGTATTCGCCCATGGCGCAGCCGGCAAACGGTGCGAGGTACTGCATCGGGGCAGCGTCCGAAGCCGTCGCGGCAACGACGATCGAGTACTGCAGGGCGCCGCGCTCTTCCAGAACCTTGACGAACTGGGCGACCGTCGAGCGCTTCTGGCCGATGGCCACGTAGACGCAGTAGAGCTTGTCGTTCTCAGGACCGTTGTCGTGGATGGCCTTCTGGTTGAGGAAGGCGTCCAGGATGATGGCGGTCTTGCCGGTCTGGCGGTCGCCGATGACGAGCTCGCGCTGGCCACGACCGACCGGGATGAGGGCGTCGATGGCCTTGAGGCCGGTCGACATCGGCTCATGAACCGACTTGCGCGGAATGATGCCGGGAGCCTTGACGTCGACGCGCGAGCGGCGCGTGGCGTTGATCGGGCCCTTGCCGTCGATCGGGTTGCCGAGCGCGTCGACGACGCGGCCGAGCAGCTCCGGACCAACCGGCACGTCCACGATGGCGCCAGTCCGCTTGACGGTGTCGCCTTCCTTGATGTCACGGTCGGAGCCGAAGATAACCACGCCGACATTGTCGGATTCGAGGTTCAGCGCCATGCCGCGGATGCCGCCCGGGAACTCGACCATTTCGCCGGCCTGGACGTTGTCGAGGCCGTAGACGCGGGCGATACCGTCACCGACGGACAGAACCTGGCCGACTTCGGAGACCTCAGCCTCCTGGCCGAAGTTTTTGATCTGATCTTTGAGAATTGCGGAAATTTCCGCGGCGCGGATATCCATCAGCCGACCTCTTTCAGTGCAAGCTTAAGGCTCGAAAGCTTTGTGCGAAGGGAAGTATCAATCTGCCGGGAACCGACCTTGACGATCAGGCCACCGAGAAGGGAGGGATCGACGGTGACGTTGACCGCCACGTCCTTGCCGGTAACGCTCTTCAGCGTCGCCTTCAATTCTTGTTCCTGCTCGCCGGAAAGGGCGTGGGCAGAGGTCACTTCGGCCGTGACTTCGCCGCGATGGCGAGCGGCGATGGCGCGGAAGCCGCGGATGATCGCCGGAAGCGCGAAGAGGCGGCGGTTGCGCGCCACGACCTTGAGGAAATTGCCGACCAGAGCGGAGGCACCGGTCGACGCCACGATGGCGGAGATGGCCCGGAACTGGTCATCGGCCGAGAAGACGGGGCTTTCGACGAGGCGCTTGAAGTCTCCGCTTTCGGAAATCAGTGCCTCGAACTTGCCAAGATCCTGTGCGACCGCATCCACCGCGCCGGCTTCAAGCGCCAGATCGAACAGGGAGGATGCGTACCTTTCTGCAACACCGGAAACGAGCTGGGATGTGTCTGCCACGGGCACAAGCTTCTCTAATTATTTCCAGCCTTGGCATCGCAAAAGAAGCTGCAGACAAGACGCTGAAAAGGTTGCTGTTTTTTCGGTCGTCGCGGGCGTCTCTTCCCGCTTTTCTCTCAAATTCGCGGTTCGTCTAGCATAGGAACTGGGGACTCGCAACACGCGAACGGCAGGAATGCGCCATAAGTCGCGCCCGGATCGACGGATTCTTCGATTCCCTTGCGTCAACCGCGAAGGTGGCCAAACCACCTTGCATATCACCCTTTTGCGGGCGTTTCAGACAAGGCCGAAAACGTGCAGCAGCGGCGCGGCGCCGAGGCACAACTGTAGGACGAGAAAGCCGATGCCGATAAGCGAGGTGGACCGGTCCGACATCAGAGACAGCAGCCGCCCGAAAGCGGCGAGCAGGAACGCTCCGCCAAGGCCGAGATAGAGCCAGTCCTGCGCCAGGAGGATGGCGGACAGCGCCAGTCCCGCCTGAAACCCGCCCGACGAGCGCGCGGTGGCCAAACCATCGCGGCGGTCCGGCCGGACATCCAGACCGCCAAGCCGCAGCGCCGTGCGCGGCGCGATGAGGCCGAGGAGGCCCAGCACGGCGGCAATGGCAGCAGCGGTAAAGGCGACGAGTTCGCCGGGATCGCTCGGAATGTAGAAATCCATCGGGCCGCATCTCCCTGCGCCGGGCATTCGAGGTGTCGCTTATCGCATGCACCGCGATTCCGGCGGAAGGGCCAAACCCTCCTTATGAACAGAAGCCTGGGCAGCCCTCACAGGAAACTTTGCGGGTCGATGTCGATCTGCACCTGGATCGAGGCGCGTGGCTTGGGCCCGCGCTCGATCATCTGGCGCAGGTATCCCTGCATGTCGCTTGCCCTGCGGCCATGGATGAGAAGCCGGAAGCGGTGGCGCCCGCGAATCATCGCGAGTGGCGCTTCTGCCGGGCCGAGCACCTGGATATCGCCGGCCGGCGGCGCCGACTGCCTGAGGCCCCGCGCATGGCTCTCCGCCGGGGCCCGTTCGTCTGCCGAGACGATGACGGCGGCCAGCCGTCCGAAGGGTGGCAGCAGGGCCCGCTCCCGCTCCCCGATCTCGCGCTCGTAAAAGGTCCGCGCATCGCCCGACACGATGGCCTGCATGACCGGGTGCTGCGGCTGGTAGGTTTGCAGGAGGCCGAGGCTCTTGCGTCCCGTTCGCCCGGCGCGCCCCGTGACCTGGCTGAGCAGCTGGAAGGTGCGTTCGGCGGCGCGCGGATCGCCGTTCGTCAGCCCGAGATCCGCATCGATAATGCCGACCAAGGTCATCAGCGGGAAATTATGTCCCTTGGCGACAAGCTGCGTGCCGATGACGATGTCGGCCTCCCCCCGCGCAATGGCCTCCAGTTCCAGCCGCAGGCGCTTGACGCCCATGATGTCGGAGGAGAGCACGATGGTGCGCGCCTCGGGAAAATGGCTTTCGACCTCCTCGGCGATCCGCTCTACACCGGGCCCGCAGGCGACCAGATGGTCGAGCGTGCCGCATTCCGGGCAGGCCTGCGGGGTCTTTTCGCTGTAGCCGCAATGGTGGCATTGCAATTGGCCGCGGAAGCGGTGCTCCACCAGCCAGCTGGAGCATTGCGGGCACTGGAAACGATGGCCGCAGACCCGGCAGAGCGTCAGCGGCGCATAGCCACGCCGGTTGAGGAAGAGCAGCGACTGCTCCTGCCGCCCCAGTGTTTTTTCCATCTCGCGCAGAAGCACCGGCGAGAGGAAGCAGCCGCGTGCCGGTGCGTGGCGCCTGAGATCGACAACACCGAGCGTCGGCAGGGCCGCATCCGCAAAACGCGTCGGCAGATGCACATCATGATAGCGGCCCGCCTGCGCATTCACCTGGCTTTCAACGGAGGGGGTCGCCGAGACCAGCACCACGGGAAAGGACCCGATGCGCCCGCGCACCACCGCCATGTCGCGCGCATTGTAAAAGACGCGGTCCTCCTGCTTGAAGGCCGGGTCATGCTCCTCGTCCACGATGATGAGACCGAGATTTTCAAAGGGCAGGAAGAGGGCCGAGCGCGCACCGGCCACGACCCGCACGCCGCCCGTCGCCACCTGGCGCCAGACTTTCTCACGCGTGCGGGGTGCTAGATCAGAATGCCATTCGGCCGGCTTGGAGCCGAATCGCTCCTGGAACCGCTCGAGGAAACTTGCTGTCAGCGCGATTTCCGGCAGCAGGATCAGCACCTGCCTGCCCTGCCGCAGCGTTTCGGCGATCGCCTCGAAATAGACCTCCGTCTTGCCCGAGCCCGTCACGCCATCAATCAGCGTCACCGCAAAGCCGCCCGCCTTCACCGTTGCCGCCAGTTCCCGGCCTGCTTCGGTCTGGATGCCTTCCAGTCGGGCCGAGGCATAATCCGGGTCCGGCGCGGCAACGACTGGGGGTGGTTCCATGAAAATGGTCTCGAACACGCCCTGTTGCGTGAGACCGTCGATGACGCTGGAGGAAACGCCGGCCGCGTGGGCAAGGCCCGAGCGTGTCCAGGCAAACCCGTCCTCGGCGGTCGCGATCACCCGCTGGCGGGCGGGCGTCAGCCGCTCCGGCCGTTGCTCGGTCAGCTTAAGGCCTTCCACCATCGGCTCGGGATCAAAGGCGGCAGGGGCCCGCAGCGCCATGCGCGCCACCAGCCCCGGCGGCGAGAGCGTGTAGCCTGCCACCCAGTCCAGAAAGCGGCGCATGCGCTCGTCGAGCGGCGGGCAGTCGAAAACCTTTTCGATGGATTTCAGTTTCTTCGGATCGACCCGGTCGTCCGCGCCGCCATCCCAGACGACACCGACGACAAGGCGCGGCCCGAGCGGCACCTGCACGATCGAGCCCGGCTGCACGGCCATGCCATCCGGCACGCTGTAGGAATAGGCCTTTTCCGCCGGCATGGGCAAAAGCACCGGCACGGCCCGCACTGCAGCCGCCTCGCCCGTCGGCGCGCCAAAAAGGTCCTTCGAATCTCTCGTCATGATCGCGGACCATGCCTCCGGTGAGGGCAAAAGAAAACCGCCTTCGCTTCATCCCGGCGGAATGTCAGCCTTAACAATTTCCTAAGCCGGATCACGGCACACTGCATCCTTTGAATCATAGAGACGATCTTCCATGGATGCGCCCCTGATCTTTGCCAGTCCCGAGCTTGCCGAAGAGCGTCAGCGCTGGCTGGCAACCCTTTCCGACGAACGACGGCTGTCGGGCAATTCGGTCGAGGCCTATGAGCGCGACACGCGCCAGTTCCTCACCTTTCTCACCACCCATATGGGGGGGCCGGCCCGCCTTGCAGACCTCAGCGACCTGAAACCGCTCGATCTGCGCGCCTTCCTCGCCGCCCGCCGGCGGGATGGCGCCTCCTCGCGCACGCTGGGGCGCGGCCTCGCGGGCATCCGCTCCTTCCTGCGCTATCTCGAGCGCAAGGGCATGGTGAATGCCGCCGGCGCCGGCGCGGTGCGCACGCCGAAACAACCTCGCTCCCTGCCCAAGCCGCTGACCGACGGGCAGGCCCTCAAGGTGGTGGCGAGTGAAGCCCAACTGCACGAAGAACCCTGGATCGCCGCCCGCGACGCCGCCGTTCTCACCCTCCTCTACGGCTGCGGCCTGCGCATTTCCGAGGCGCTCGCCCTGACTCCGGCCGACTTTGCCGGAGACCCGACGGCCCTGCGCGTCACCGGAAAGGGCGACAAGACGCGGATTGTGCCGCTGCTCGCTGCCGCCGTCAGCGCCGTTCGCGCCTATCAGGCCATCTGCCCCTATCACCCCGCCCCAGATGCGCCGCTGTTTCGCGGTGCCCGTGGCGGTCCGTTGCAGCCGGCCATCATCCAGCGGGAAATGCAGAAGCTGCGCGGTGCGCTCGGCCTGCCGGATACGGCAACGCCGCATGCGCTTCGCCATTCCTTCGCCACCCATCTTCTGGCCGGCGGTGGGGACCTGCGCACCATCCAGGAGCTTCTCGGCCACGCCAGCCTGTCGACGACGCAGATCTATACCGGTGTCGATTCTGCCCGCCTGCTCGACATCTACGACCGCGCCCATCCCCGCGCCTGAACGCGAGGGATTTGAACCGCGCCATTAAGCAATCCGTGACGCTGTGCCGCTAGGCTGGCGCTCGATCCAGACGTCGCCGTCCCTGACCACGGCGACCCATCCATGCGCCTTCAGCCATGCTCGCCGACCGGTGGGCTCGGGGACAGATATGACGACGATCTTCACTGCCGCACCGACCGAGCGTAGCACCGCCGCGGACCGCCTTCTCGACCGCCTGATGAAGGCCGCCTGCCTGCTGCCGCTCGTCCTGCTCGTCTGCCTTTTCGCCACGCTCGCCGTCATCGGATCGGCCCGGGCGGAGGAAGCCTGCGCTGGCCGCGACCTGATGGCCGAATGGCGCAGCTCCGATCCGGCCGCGGTAGCAGCCGTCGAAAAGGAAGCTGCCGCAATCCCGAATGGCAAGGGCATCTTCTGGAAGATCGAAAAGCCGGGCATTCCCGCTTCCTATCTGCTCGGCACCATGCATGTGACCGATCCGCGTGTGCTGAAGATGCCGGACGGTGCGGCGGAAGCCTTCGCCGCGGCGGCGACCGTCGTGGTCGAATCCGACGAAATCCTCGACCAGCAGAAAGCGGCGGCGGCCATGCTCGCCAATCCACACCTGACCATGCTGCCGCAGGGCAAGTCGATTGCCGACTATCTCACCGATGACGAGGAGAAAAAGCTCGACGCGGAACTGAAGACGCGCGGCCTTCCGCTGGCGCTCCTGTCCCGCATGAAGCCCTGGCTGATCTCCAGCTATGTGGCGCTGCCGGCCTGCGAACTCGCCCGCAAGGGCAAAGGCGCGGCCTTTCTCGACATGAAGCTCGCCCAGGATGCCGTGCGGGACGGCAAGCAACTGAAAGGTCTCGAAACGCTCGTCGAGCAGCTCTCCGCCATGGATGACCTGCCGATCGAATTCCACCTGAAGGCGCTGATCGAAACCCTGGCGCTGGGCAATACGATCGAGGATGTCATGGCGACCATGACGACGCTCTACGTCAATGGCGAGATCGGCATGGTACTTCCCATGATGAAGGCCGCCGCAAAGGCGGCGACCGGCAAGGACGACACCGACAGCGCCGATTTCGAGCAGCGCGTCATCATCGATCGCAACCACGTCATGGCCACCCGCACCGCGCCGATCCTGGCCGCAGGCAATGTCTTCATGGCCGTGGGCGCCCTGCATCTGCCGGGCGATGAAGGCCTTGTGGAACTGCTGCGCAAGGACGGCTTCACGGTGACGGCCCTGAACTGAGCCGCAGGGCTGGCGTCCGACCCGAGTCGACATGATCTTTGATTCGCCCGCCGTGCCTCCGGCGGGCGTTCGTCGTTTGGACGTCAGGCGACCCGCCCATGTGTCATTCGGGCCAGAACATTGGTCTTCCAGTAAAACTGGTGGACCAGCGCGCCGGCGACATGGGCAACGATCAGCAGCCAGAGCACCAGCTTCATCACCCCGCCATGCAGCTCTCCGGCAATCTCGACGCCGAAATAATAGGCTGCGATGCCGCCGAGCGGCATGGCAAGCAAGAACACATAGAGAAGGCCATGCGTGACCTTGGCGAGAAGGCGAAGCGCGGCAGGCTCCTCGACGGGCGGTTCCGGCGCGCCCTGAACGAGCCGCAGGATGATGCGCACCACGGCCAGCGCGAGAATGGCGATGCCGACATAGGCGTGGATGTTGGCCGAGGCCACGTCCTCCGGCGTCACGGTCTCGCCGCGCCGGACGAGACTGTTCCAGTGCTCCATGCCGCCGGGAAACAGCAGGTTGAAGAAGATCAGGAGCGCCATGCCCCAATGCAGGATGCGCTGTGGCACCGAATAGCGAAGTGGAGACATGTTATCACCTTTTCAAGGACTTAGTCTATGTCCACAATACAGAACCCCGCCTGCGGGACAAGCGGGGTTCTCATGAAGCTTTCATGGCATTCTGACGGAGCGCTGAAGCCGCGCGAAAAAGCGCGGCCCGGCAATCCCTTACATGTGCAGCGGCTTGAAGAAGGTGGAGAGCGCCGCTTCCTTGACGGCTTCCGACATGGTCGGATGCGCGTGGCAGGTGCGGGCGAGATCCTCCGAGGAGCCGCCGAATTCCATCAGAACGGCCGCTTCGTGGATCATCTCGCCAGCGCCGAAGGCGATGATGTGGACGCCGAGAACGCGGTCGGTCTCCGCATCCGCCAGCACCTTCACAAACCCGTCCGTCGCCTGCATGGCGCGAGCGCGGCCATTGGCCGTGAAGGGGAACTTGCCGGCCTTGTAATTGACACCAGCAGCCTTCAACTCTTCCTCGGTCTTGCCGACGGAGGCGACTTCAGGCTGGGTGTAGACGACACCCGGAATGACCTCGTAATTCACGTGGCCATGCTGGCCGGCGAGGATTTCGGCAAGCGCCACACCCTCGTCTTCCGCCTTGTGGGCCAGCATCGGACCCTTCACCACGTCGCCGATGGCGTAGATGCCCGGCACGTTGGTGGCATAGTGGCCGTCGATCTCGACACGGCCGCGATTGTCGAGAACCACGCCGGCTTCCTCAAGGCCAAGACCTTCCGTGTAGGGCTTGCGGCCCGTGGCAATGAGAACGACATCGGCCGGCAGCGTCACGGCCTCGCCGCCCTTGACGGGCTCGAAGGTCACGCTCGCGCCGCTTTCCGTGCGGGCAACGCCCGTCACCTTTGCGCCGAGCTTGAAGTCCATGCCCTGCTTGGCCAGCATGCGCTGGAACTGCTTGGAGACTTCGCCGTCCATACCGCCGAGGATCGTGTCGAGATATTCGACGACCGTGACCTTGGCGCCGAGACGCGACCAGACCGAGCCGAGCTCGAGACCGATGACGCCGCCGCCGACAACGATCATCTGCTCCGGCACCTTCTTCAGCGCGATACCGCCAGTGGAGGAGACGATGACTTCCTCGTCGATCTCGACCGAAACACCGGGAATGCCGGCGACGTCGGAGCCGGTCGCAATCACGATCGACTTGGTTTCCAGCACGGTTTCTTCGCCGGCATCGTTCTTTACGGCCACCTTGCCGGCCGAAAGGATACGGCCCCAGCCCTGCACGCCGTCGATCTTGTTCTTCTTGAAGAGGTAGGCGACGCCCTCGACGTTCGACTTCACCGTCGCGTCCTTGTGGGCCATCATCTTCTCGAGGTTCAGCACCGGCGCAGGAACCTCGACGCCGAGGTCGGCCGCGCCATGACCGACGTGGTGGAACACTTCCGACGCATGCAGCAGCGCCTTGGAGGGAATGCAGCCGATGTTGAGGCAGGTGCCGCCATAGGTGGCCCGCTTCTCGACCACGGCAACCTTCAGCCCGAGTTGGGCCGCCTTGATCGCGCAGACATAGCCGCCGGGGCCCGAACCGATGACAACGACATCATAAGACATGGAACATTCCTCTCAATCCGTTTGGCGCCGCCCAACCCGTGGGGCGCCCTTGCTGTGTTGCGGCCCTTGGCAGGCCATGGGCAGGGCCGCGCCCCGCCCGGTCAAATCCGTTCCGCTCAGCGCGTATGCGCCGTAGCGGCAAGCTTCAGACCGAAGCCGATAAAAACGAGGCCGCTAACCTTGTTGATGGCGCCCGACGCGCGCTGGAAGGCAGAGCGCATCGAAGGCGTCGTCAGGAAGAAGGACACGACGACGAACCAGGCGATCAGCGCCGAAGCCATGACAAGGCCGTAGCCGAATTTCATGACACCGGGCGTGTCGTGGGCAACCACCGTCGAGAAGATCGACAGGAAGAAGAACACCGGCTTGGGGTTCAGCGCATTGGCCATGAAACCGAGGCCGAAAGCCGTCAGGGCCGACTGCCGTCTCTTCTCGCCGACCGCTTCACCCGTCTTGATAAGGTCGATTCGCCCGGCCCGCAGCGACTGGATCCCGATATAGACGAGATAGGCGACACCGCACCATTTGATGATGTTGAAGGCCAGGATCGACTGGGAGATGACGAGGCCGAGGCCAAGGATCGTATAGGTGACGTGGAACATCAGCGCCGTGCCGATGCCGAAGGACGTCAAGATCGCCTCGCGGCGGCCTGCCACCATGGACTGGCGGATGACCATGGCGAGATCGGCGCCCGGCACGACGATGGCGAAGGAAAAGACCGCCATCAGCGATGCGAGTTCGAAGAGATAGGGGTGCATCGGTGTCGGGTTCCTGTAGAGCGGTCAGGCGCTTCGGCCGGGGATCGGGATCCGGAGTCTAGGCGAAAACGATGGCGATGAACATCGCCAGGAGGCCGACCAGAGAGCCGAGCCAGACCAGCGAGCGCACATAGGGCACGCCGGCAAGATAGAGCGGGATATAGACGATGCGGCAGACGAACCAGACATAGGCGCCAATCAGCGCCCAGCCGCTGGCGATCCCCATGAGACCGGCCGCCGCCGCAAGCGCGACGAAGGCCGGATAGGTCTCGCGAAAATTGGCCGAAGCGCGCGCGGCACGACCGGCCAGCGCACCCTTCGGCTTGAGGTCGCCATCGCGCGGCCCGGCATTCCATTTGGTGCCGAGTTCGCGCGTAGCCAGCTGCCCCTGTAGCATGATGTGGACGACGAGAAGCACCACGCTCCAGGCGAGCAGCAGCACGAAAGGTGAGTAGGCGAGCGTCGCGCCGTCCATCATCGGTTTCCTTGCTTAGAGCATTTTCGGTGAAAGCCAGATCACCTGAAATGCTCTATCCTTTGTTTCACGCAGTCCGGACGCAAAACCGCTCACGCACTTTTGCTGGACGTGCTTTAGAGGTCCAGAACCAGGCGTTCCGGATCTTCAAGGCTTTCCTTGACGCGCACCAGGAACGTCACGGCTTCCTTGCCGTCAACGATGCGGTGATCGTAGGACAGCGCGAGATACATCATCGGACGGATGACGATCTGGCCGCCGACGACGACCGGGCGCTCCTGGATCTTGTGCATGCCGAGAATGCCCGACTGCGGCGCATTGAGGATCGGCGAGGACATCAGCGAGCCGTAGACGCCGCCGTTGGAGATGGTGAAGGTGCCGCCCTGCATGTCGGCCATGGAAAGCTGACCGTCGCGGGCAGCCTTGCCGAGACGGCCGATTTCCTTCTCGATTTCGGCGATCGACATCTGGTCGGCATCGCGCACGACCGGAACGACGAGGCCCTTCTCCGTGCCGACGGCAACGCCGACATGGCAGAAGTTCTTGTAGATGATGTCGGTGCCGTCGATCTCGGCGTTGACGGCTGGCAGTTCCTTCAGGGCATGCGTGACGGCCTTGGTGAAGAAGCCCATGAAGCCGAGCTTCACGCCATGCTTCTTTTCAAAGATGTCCTTGTACTTGTTGCGCAGGCTCATCACGGCCGACATGTCCACCTCGTTATAGGTGGTCAGCATGGCTGCGGTGTTCTGGGCGTCCTTGAGGCGCTTCGCGATCGTCTGGCGCAGACGCGTCATCTTCACGCGCTCTTCGCGCGGCGCATCCTCGGCCGGCGACGGAGCGCGGGCAGCTTTGGCAGGTTCGGCGGCGGCGGCCGGGGCAGAAGCAGTGGTGCCACGGGCGACGGCGGCGAGAACGTCGCCCTTCATCACCTGGCCGCGTTTGCCGGAACCATCAACGTCAGCGGCAGCAAGGTTGTTGTCGGCCAGCAGCTTGGAGGCGGCCGGCGAAGCGGAAACGGCGGCGGAGGCGGCTTCCTTCTTCGGCTCGGCGGGGGTTTCACGCTCTTCGACCGGCGTCGGGCCGGCGGTCGGCTGCGAGGCGGCCTGCTCGCCGGCAGCGCCAGCCGAGATCTGGCCGAGCAGCGCGCCGAGACCGACGGTTTCGCCGGCGGCGGCAACGATTTCGGAGAGCACGCCGGCGGCCGGCGCGGGAACCTCGATGGTTACCTTGTCGGTTTCGAGCTCGACGATCGGCTCATCGGCCTTCACGACATCGCCAACCTTCTTGAACCAGGTGCCGACGGTGGCCTCGCTGACGGATTCGCCCAGGGTGGGCACGCGGATTTCTGTAGACATGGTTTCTTCGTCCGTTTGTCAGTGTCTGTTTCAGGCTTTCGATCGATGGAGGGGGCACATGTGCCCCCGCCTTCAACCGCCGAGTGCGTCTTCCAGGAAGGCCGCGAGTTGTGCGAGATGCTTTGACATCAGGCCCGTTGCCGGAGAGGCAGCGGCCGGACGCCCGGTGTAGCGAACGCGCTGGTACTTGGCGTCGATATGCGCCAGCACCCATTCGAGATAAGGGTCGATAAAGCCCCAGGCACCCATGTTCTTGGGCTCTTCCTGGCACCAGACCATCTCCGCATGGCGGAAACGGCTGAGCTCGTTGATGAGCGCCTTGGCCGGGAACGGATAGAGCTGCTCGACGCGCAGCAGGTAGACGTCGTCGATGCCCCGCTTTTCGCGCTCTTCCAGCAGATCGTAGTAGACCTTGCCGGTGCACAGCACGACGCGGCGGATCTTGGCGTCCTTCTGGAGCTTGATCGGGCCGTCCTTGATGACCTCCGCATCGTCCCACAGCAGGCGGTGGAACGAGGTCTCGCCGGCCATTTCCGACAGCGAGGAGACCGCACGCTTATGGCGCAGCAGAGACTTCGGCGTCATCAGAACGAGCGGCTTGCGGAAGTCACGCTTCATCTGCCGGCGCAGGATGTGGAAGTAGTTTGCCGGCGTCGTGACGTTCGCGACCTGCATATTGTCTTCCGCGCAAAGCTGCAGGAAGCGCTCAAGGCGCGCCGAGGAGTGCTCGGGACCCTGGCCTTCATAGCCGTGCGGCAGAAGGCAGACGAGGCCGGACATGCGCAGCCACTTGCGTTCGCCCGACGAGATGAACTGGTCGAAGACGACCTGCGCGCCGTTGGCGAAGTCGCCGAACTGGGCTTCCCAGAGCGTCAGCGCATTCGGGCGGGCCAGCGAATAGCCATATTCGAAACCGAGTACGGCCTCTTCCGAGAGCATCGAATTGATGACCTCGTAGCGGGCCTGCGTCGGCGAAAGGTTTGCCAGCGGAATGTAGCGATCCTCGGTCTCCTGATCGTAGAGAACAGAGTGGCGCTGCGAGAAGGTGCCGCGTTCACAGTCCTGACCGGACAGGCGGATCTTGTGACCCTCGACGCAGAGCGTGCCGAAGGCGAAGGCTTCCGCCATGGCCCAGTCGATGCCCTCGCCCGTCTCGACCATCTGCGCGCGGTTTTCCATGAAGCGCTGGATGGTGCGGTGGGCGCGGAAGCCTTCCGGAATGGTCGACAGTTTGCGACCGATTTCCTTCAGCTGCTTCATCGGAACCGAGGTCCTGCCCCGGCGCTGTTCGTCCTGGTTGTCGGCGACACGCAGACCCGACCAGGCGCCATCCAGCCAGTCGGCCTTGTTCGGCTTGTAGGACTGGCCGGCCTCGAATTCCTGCTCCAGATGGGCGCGCCAGTCGGCCTTCATCTTCTCGAAGTCGCCCTCGCTGATGAGACCTTCGGCAATCAACCGCTCGCCATAGATCTGGGCGACCGGCTTGTGGGCGCGGATCACCTTGTACATCTTCGGCTGCGTGAAGGACGGCTCGTCGCCTTCATTGTGGCCGAAGCGGCGGTAGCAGAACATGTCGATGACGACAGGCTTATGGAACTTCATGCGGAATTCGGTCGCGACCTTGACCGCATAGACCACCGCTTCCGGATCGTCGCCGTTCACGTGGAAGATCGGCGCCTCAATCATCTTCGCCACGTCAGACGGATAGGGCGAGGAGCGCGAGAAGGCCGGGTTCGTGGTGAAACCGATCTGGTTGTTTATGATGACGTGCATCGTGCCGGCAACGCGGTGTCCGCGAAGGCCCGACAGGCCGAGGATTTCAGCCACGACGCCCTGGCCAGCGAAGGCCGCGTCGCCATGCAGCAGCAGCGGCAGAACCTTGGCACGCTCGCGCAGCGGAATGATGTCGCCTTCGAAGACGGTCGCCATCTGGTCCTGCTTGGCGCGCGCCTTGCCCATCACGACCGGATTGACGATTTCGAGGTGCGAGGGGTTCGCCGTCAGGGACAGGTGAACCTTGTTGTTGTCGAATTCGCGGTCGGAGGAGGCACCGAGGTGGTACTTCACGTCGCCCGAGCCTTCCACGTCGTCAGGCGCGTAAGAGCCGCCCTTGAATTCGTGGAACACGGCGCGGTGCGGCTTGCCCATCACGTTCGTCAGAACGTTCAGGCGACCACGATGCGCCATGCCGAAGATGATTTCCTTCATGCCCAGCTGGCCGCCGCGCTTGATGATCTGCTCGAGCGCCGGAATGAGGCTCTCGCCGCCGTCGAGACCGAAGCGCTTGGTGCCCTTGTACTTGACGTCGATGAACTGCTCGAAGCCTTCCGCCTCGATCAGCTTCTGGAGGATCGCCTTCTTGCCCTCGGGCGTGAAGCCGACGCCCTTGTCCGGCCCTTCGATACGCTCCTGGATCCAGGACTTTTCTTCCGGGTTGGACATGTGCATGAACTCGACGCCGATCGTCGAGCAATAGGTGCGCTCGAGGATCTCGACCATCTCGCGAACGGTCGCGTATTCGAGCCCGAGCACGTTGTCGATGAAGATCTTGCGGTCGAGATCGGCTTCCGTGAACCCGTAGTTCGACGGGGAGAGCTCGTGATAATCCTCGACCGGCGCTGCAATCGCGAGCGGGTCGAGCTTGGCATGCAGATGACCGCGGGCGCGATAGGCGCGGATCATCATGATGGCGCGAACCGAATCGCGCGTTGCCTGCAGCACGTCGGCCGGGTTGACCGTGGCGCCGGAGACGGCAGCCTTTTCCTCGGCCTTGGCCTTGATCTTCTTTTCCACGGCCTTTTCGACCGTGCCCCAGTCGCCGTCAAGCGCCGAAACCAGTTCGCCGCCTTCCGCCAGCGGCCAGTTCGACCGCTTCCAGGAGGCGCCCTTGGCGGCCTTCACGACGTCGGTCGGATTGTCCTGCAGCGCCCGGAAGAAAGATTGCCATTCGCCCGAAACCGAACCCGGGTCTTCCTGATAGCGCGCATAGAGCTGCTCGATATAGCCGGCGTTCGCTCCGTCGAGGAAGGACGTCAGCTGGAATTGCTCGTTGGCCTCTTGCCGTGTCATGGTGTTTTCGCGGGCCGCCGCCCGCCTCCTGACTTGTTGTCCATGCCGGCTCACCCGGCCCGGTCGTTTATGTGTCGGTATCGTTCATGGATGGCTTTTGTTGCGCCACCCTTGCGATCTGGGCCACGTGCCCGCGTCTTCAAGCAAATTGATGGCGAAGCGGACGTCTTCACGCCCGCCTCGCCCGATCGTGTCAGCCCTTGAGCACTTCGACGAGCGTGGTACCCAGGCGTGCCGGCGAGGGCGAAACCTTGATGCCGGCCGCTTCCATGGCGGCGATCTTCGACTCCGCGTCGCCCTTGCCGCCCGAAACGACAGCACCGGCATGACCCATGGTACGGCCCTTCGGCGCCGTGCGACCGGCGATGAAGCCGGCCATCGGCTTCTTGCGGCCCTTCTTGGCTTCGTCGATGAGGAACTGCGCCGCATCTTCTTCGGCCGAGCCGCCGATTTCGCCGATCATGATGATCGAGGTCGTGGCTTCGTCGGCCAGGAACATCTCGAGCACGTCGATGAACTCGGTACCCTTGACCGGGTCGCCGCCAATGCCGACGGCCGTCGTCTGGCCAAGGCCCTCGTTCGAGGTCTGGAACACGGCTTCATAGGTAAGCGTTCCTGAACGGGAAACAATGCCGACCGAACCCTTGCGGAAGATGGAGCCCGGCATGATGCCGATCTTGCATTCTTCCGGCGTCAGGATGCCCGGGCAGTTGGGGCCGAGCAGGCGTGACTTGGACTTGTCGAGCTTGGCCTTGACCCGCACCATGTCCATGACCGGGATACCCTCGGTGATGCAGGTGATGAACGGGATCTCGGCGTCGATCGCCTCGATGATCGCGTCGGCAGCGCCGGCCGGCGGAACGTAGATCACGGATGCGTCGGCACCGGTCTTTTCCTTGGCTTCCGCGACGGTCGCGAAGATCGGCAGGGTTTCACCCTTCGAGCCGGTCCAGTTTTCGCCACCCTTCTTCGGATGGATACCGCCGACCATCTGCGTGCCGTAATAGGCGAGCGCCTGTTCGGTGTGGAAGGTGCCGGTCTTGCCGGTCAGGCCCTGAACCAGGACCTTGGTGTTCTTGTTGACGAGAATCGACATGAAATCAGGTCCCTCAATTAGCCGTTGATCGCCGCGACGATCTTCTTGGCGGCGTCGTCCAGATCGTCGGCCGCCGTGATGGCAAGGCCCGACTCGTTCAGGATCTTCTTGCCAAGCTCGACATTGGTGCCTTCGAGACGGACAACGAGCGGAACCTTGAGGCCGACTTCCTGAACCGCAGCGACGACACCTTCGGCGATGACGTCGCACTTCATGATGCCGCCGAAGATGTTGACGAGGATGCCCTCGACCTTCGGGTCAGCCGTGATGATCTTGAAGGCTGCCGCAACCTTCTCCTTGCCGGCGCCACCGCCGACGTCGCAGAAGTTTGCCGGCTCCTTGCCGTAGAGCTTGATGATGTCCATCGTCGCCATGGCAAGACCCGCACCATTGACCATGCAGCCGATGTTGCCGTCGAGAGCGACGTAGGCGAGATCCCACTTGGAAGCCTCAATTTCCTTGGCGTCTTCCTCGGTCTCGTCGCGCAGCGCCCTGACGTCGTCGTGGCGGAACAGCGCGTTGCCGTCGAAGGACATCTTGGCGTCGAGAACGCGCAGATGGCCATCCTGCATGACGATCAGCGGGTTGACTTCGAGAAGGGCCATGTCCTTCTCATTGAAGGCCTTGTAGAGCGCCGGGAAGAGCGCGTTGGCATCTTCGACAGCAACCCCTTCGAGCGCCAGCGCCGAGGCGATCCTGGCGACGTCGTCAGCCGTGACGCCCGTTTCCGGGTCGATGGCGATCGTGTGGATCTTCTCGGGCGTGTCGTGGGCGACCGCCTCGATGTCCATGCCGCCTTCGGTGGAAACCACGAAGGCCACCTTGCCGACGGAGCGGTCGACCAGCAGCGAGCAATAGAGTTCGCGGGCAATGTCGGCGCCGTCTTCGATGTAGAGACGGTTGACCTGCTTGCCGGCTTCGCCAGTCTGGGCCGTCACCAGCGTGTTGCCGAGCATGTCCTTGGCGTGCGCCACGACTTCCTCGATTGACTTTGCAAGGCGAACGCCGCCCTTGGCGTCGGGGCCAAGTTCCTTGAACTTGCCCTTGCCGCGGCCGCCGGCATGGATTTGGCTCTTGACCACGTAGAGCGGACCCGGAAGCTGCTTTGCGGCAGCCTCCGCTTCCTCGACCTTGAGAATGGCCACGCCCTGCGCGACCGGTGCGCCGTAGCCCTTCAGAAGAGCCTTGGCCTGATATTCATGAATGTTCATGGGATCGTTCCTGCTTGAGAGCGGGGAAAATTACTTCAGCGCCGGGGCGATGGTGACGCAGGCCTCGCACAGGCCCTGCACAGCGCCGACAGACTTCTGGAAGGCTTCTTCCTCGGCCTTGTTGAGGTTGATCTCGATGATGCGCTCGACACCGCCGGCACCGATGATCGTGGGGACGCCGACATACATGTCGTTGACGCCATACTGGCCAGAGAGGTAGGCGGCGCAGGGCAGAACGCGCTTCTTGTCCTTGAGGTAGGACTCGGCCATCTCGATGGCGGAAGCGGCCGGCGCATAGTAGGCCGAACCGGTCTTCAGGAGGCCGACGATCTCGGCGCCGCCGTCACGGGTGCGCTGGATAATCTCTTCGAGACGCTCCTTGGTGACCCAGCCCATGGTGACGAGATCGGTCAGCGGAATGCCGGCGATCGTGGAATAGCGCGCAAGCGGTACCATCGTGTCGCCATGGCCGCCGAGAACGAAGGCGGTCACGTCCTGAACGGAAACGTTGAATTCCTGGGAGAGGAACAGGCGGAAGCGAGCGGAGTCGAGCACGCCGGCCATGCCGACCACCATGTTCTTCGGCAGGCCGGAGAACTTCTGCAGCGCCCAGACCATCGCGTCGAGCGGGTTGGTGATGCAGATGACGAAGGCGTTCGGGGCATACTTCTTGATGCCGGCGCCAACCTGTTCCATGACCTTGAGGTTGATGCCGAGCAGGTCGTCACGGCTCATGCCGGGCTTGCGGGCAACGCCGGCGGTGACGATGCACACGTCAGCGCCTTCGATGGCAGCGTAATCGCTCGCACCGGTCAGGTTGGCGTTGAAGCCTTCGACGGGGGAGGACTGGGCGATGTCGAGGCCCTTGCCCTGCGGCACGCCGTCGGCGATGTCGAACAGGACGATGTCGCCGAGTTCCTTCAGGCCGGCGAGATGCGCCAGCGTTCCACCAATCATTCCCGAACCAATAAGTGCGATCTTCTTGCGCGCCATGACGTGTTCCTTTGGACCCGACTTTGTTCGAGGCCGGACGACGGCAGGATGCGCCTGCGCCAAGCCTTTCGGCGCAAGGGATTAGCCTTCCACAGATAAAAATTCAACCACTACTTTGGAGATGAGAAAATTCAATCGTTTAGAAGCTAATTATCTTACGTAAACGTAAGAATTATTCCGAATAATCATGACTATTCAGAGTCCGTGCTGCGGCAGCTTCTGCTTCGTAATCCCGGCTTTGCATCTCGGTCAGCCGCGAAACCGTCCGGTCAAACTCGAAACCTTCCGTTCCGTTGCGGGCCGTCAGGAGCTCGAATGGAGAGGAGACAGCCGATGCGAAGAGCCGGGCGCGACGGTCGTAAAGCGTATCGATCAACAGGATGAACCGCTTCGTTTCGTTGCGTCGCTCCGGGCCCATATATGGCACATGGTCAATGAAGATCGTGTGATAGTGATCGAGGATCGCCAGGTAGTCGGACGCGCCGAGCGGCGCCTCGCACAGGTCCTTGTAGGTGAACCGGGCGACGTCGCCAACGGCGAGCGGCACGGCGATCGAGCGCCCGCGATGCGCGATGCTGGCCGGCGCCGCCGTCTTGCCGGCCGTTTCCCGCTCGAAGGCGCGCTGCATGTTGCCATCCGCCTCAGGCCCCAGCGGAAACGACCAGACCGGCACCTCCACATGCTTTTCCATGCGATAGTCGGTCTCGGACTCCACGGCCACAACATCCGTGTACTGCTTCAGGAGGCCGATGAATGGCGTGAAGAGGCTGCGGTTCAGCCCGTCACGGTAGAGATCGTCGGGCGCAACGTTAGAAGTTGCGACGAGCACGCAGCCCCGCTTGAAGAGTTCGCCGAAGAGCCGGGACAGGATCATTGCGTCGGCAATATCCGTGACCGTGAACTCGTCGAAGCAGACGAGGCGCGCCTCTGCCATCAACTCGGCCGCAACAGGCGGCATCGGATCCGCCTCGCTCGTCTCCCCGGCCTTGAGCTTCTGGCGATGGCGATTGATGCGCGCATGCACATCGCCCATGAATTCGTGGAAATGCGCCCGCCGCTTGCGCTTGATTGGTACGGCTTCGAAGAACATGTCCATCAGCATGGTCTTGCCACGCCCGACACCACCATGAATGTAAAGTCCGCGCGTCGGCGCCTGGTCGGATTTGCGCCGCGCAAACAGCCAGCCAAGCGCATTCGACTTTCTCTCCGCCCGGCTTTGCGCAAGCGCATCGATCAGGCCGTCGAAGCGGCGGGCGATAGCAAACTGTACGGGATCGCGCGTGAGCGCCCCCTCGGCCACGAGACGTTCGAGCTTCTGGGTCACGAGGGACTGGGGATTGGGCATCCGCTATCGGCACTCCGCCTTGGAGAGCGCGACCGGCGCAGGCCCGTCGAGGAACCTGCCGGGAAACGGTCGCGACGGCCGCCGCAGGAACGGGCGGCGCGGGATGGTCAGCGGCTGAGGCTCAGCGGCTGACCGGAATTGGTCTGGCCGTCGAAGCGGTTGTCGGCAGTCTTGAAGACGCGGCCGATCGGATTGCCGCTGCGGTCCTTCAGCACGACCTGCTTGCCAGCCACTTCCCACGATCCCATTGTCGTCAATTCACCGACGCAGCCGCGCGTGCCGCCGCGCGAGCCGGAGCCGAGATTGGTCAGCGTCAGGAACATGTCGCAGGACGTGCCGCCATTGCTGACGCGCCAGTTTCCGACCATGCCTTCTTTCTTCACGTCGAGGGCATTAGCCGCCACTTCGACATTGGCCGCCTGGCCCGGCATGGTCGTCGTGGCCGTCACCGGCGCCGCGGGGAACTGCGAGGCATTGGCACCCACGGTCGGGTCCGGCAGCTGGCTAGATTGGACGCCGGGAACAGGCTGCGCCTGCAACGGCGCTGGCTGGTAGGGCTGATTGTTGGAGGCTGCGAAATCGTTCATGCCCGTGCGCTGGCAACCGGCGATCGCCGTCACCGCCAACAGACCTGCTGCAACACGAAGAAGCTGCATTTCCAAACTCCCGATTTTCCGCATCCTGACCATTACTGCGCAGCAATATAGAGCGAATCATTGCTTTGAAATGGCCGGTGTTGAGATACGGCCATTTCTTTGCGCGGTTGTGGCAAGAAGGC
Source organism: Rhizobium sp. RU20A (assembly GCF_900155885.1). Lineage (GTDB taxonomy): Bacteria > Pseudomonadota > Alphaproteobacteria > Rhizobiales > Rhizobiaceae > RU20A. Next base: position 259,846 of record NZ_FTMB01000004.1, on the reverse strand, counting down.
GACGCCCGCGTCAGACGCGGCGCTCGACCATCATCTTCTTGATTTCGCCGATCGCCTTGGCCGGATTAAGGCCCTTCGGACAGGCCTGGGCACAATTCATGATCGTGTGGCAGCGATAGAGGCGGAAGGGATCCTCGAGATTATCGAGGCGCTCACCCTTGGCTTCGTCACGACTGTCGATCAGCCAGCGATAGGCCTGCAGCAGCACGGCCGGGCCGAGATAGCGGTCCCCGTTCCACCAATAGCTCGGGCACGAGGTCGAGCAGCAGGCGCACAGAATGCACTCGTAAAGGCCGTCGAGCTTCTGGCGATCCTCATGGCTCTGGCGCCATTCCTTTGCCGGCGTCGGCGACACCGTCTTCAGCCAGGGCTCGATCGAGCGATGCTGGGCATAGAAGTTGGTAAGGTCAGGCACAAGATCCTTGACGACCGGCATGTGCGGCAGCGGATAGATCTTCACCGTGCCGTTCACCTCGTCCATGCCCTTGGTGCAGGCAAGCGTGTTGGTGCCATCGATGTTCATCGCGCAGGACCCGCAGATCCCCTCGCGACAGGACCGGCGCAGCGTCAGCGTCGGGTCGATCTTGTTCTTGATGTAAAGCAGACCGTCGAGCACCATCGGGCCGCAATCATCGATATCGATGAAATAGGTGTCGATGCGCGGATTCTGGCCATCATCCGGATTCCAGCGATAGACCTTGTATTCGCGAATATTCGTCGCGCCTGCCGGCTTCGGCCAGACCTTGCCTTCGGTGATCTGCGAATTCTTGGGTAGAGCGAGTTCAACCATCTGTGAATCCTCCGATCAATACACGCGCGCCTTTGGCTCGATCTTGTGCGGATCGATGCCGTCGGCAATCAGGTCGGTATGGACGGGGCGGTATTCCAGCTTGACGTCGCCGGTCTCGTTCACCCAGGCCAGCGTGTGCTTGCGCCAGTTCTCGTCGTCGCGGCCGGCGAAGGGGCCGTCCTTGTAGTCCTCGCGGGCATGGGCGCCGCGGCTTTCCTTGCGGGCTTCCGCGCCGTAGACGGTCGTGATGGCGTTGGCCATCAGGTTTTCCAGCTCCAGCGTTTCCACAAGATCGGAGTTCCAGACCATCGAGCGGTCGGTGACCTTGATATCGGGCAGTTCCTTCCAGATGGCCGAAAGGCGCTGGCAACCGTTTTCGAGCGATTCCTGCGTGCGGAACACGGCGGCGTCTTCCTGCATGGCCCGCTGCATCTTCTCGCGCAGCACCGCGGTCGGCGTCGAGCCGGAAGCGTGACGCAAGCGATCGAACCGGTCCATGATGCGCGCGCACGAGGCTTCGTTGATCGCCGGGATCGCCTCGTTGCGGTCGATGACCTGGCCGGCGCGGATGGCGGCGGCGCGGCCGAAGACCACGAGGTCGATCAGCGAATTGGAGCCGAGGCGGTTGGCCCCGTGCACCGAGGCGCAGCCGGCTTCACCGACCGCCATCAGGCCGGGCGACAGTCGCTCGGGATTGTTGGCATCCGCATTCAGCACTTCGCCCCAGTAGTTCGTGGGAATGCCGCCCATATTGTAGTGAACGGTCGGCAGAACCGGGATCGGCTCGCGCGTCACGTCGACGCCGGCGAAGATCTTGGCGCTTTCCGAGATGCCCGGAAGGCGCTCGTGCAGAACGGCCGGATCGAGGTGGTCGAGATGCAGGAAGATGTGGTCCTTGTTCTTGCCCACACCGCGGCCTTCGCGGATTTCCAGCGTCATGCAGCGCGAGACGACGTCACGCGAGGCGAGATCCTTGGCGGACGGCGCATAACGCTCCATGAAGCGCTCGCCTTCGGAGTTGACGAGATAGCCGCCTTCCCCTCGCGCGCCTTCCGTGATGAGACAGCCGGCGCCGTAGATGCCCGTCGGGTGGAACTGCACGAATTCCATGTCCTGGAGCGGCAGGCCGGCACGCGCGATCATGCCGCCGCCATCGCCGGTGCAGGTGTGCGCCGACGTGGCGGAGAAGTAGGCGCGGCCATAGCCGCCCGTCGCCAGCACGACCATCTTGGCCGAGAAGCGGTGAATGGTGCCGTCATCAAGGTTCCACGCCACGACGCCGGTGCAGCGTCCGTCATCGGACATGATGAGATCGAGCGCGAAATACTCGATGAAGAATTCGGCGTTGTTGCGCAGCGACTGGCCATAGAGCGTATGCAGGATCGCATGGCCCGTGCGGTCGGCCGCGGCGCAGGTGCGCTGCACCGGCGGACCGGCACCGTAATTCTGCATGTGGCCGCCGAAGGGGCGCTGGTAGATGCGACCGTCTTCGGTGCGCGAGAAGGGCACGCCGTAATGCTCGAGCTCGTAGACCGCCTTCGGCGCTTCCATGGCGAGATACTGCATGGCATCGACGTCGCCGAGCCAGTCGGAACCCTTGACGGTGTCGTAGAGGTGCCACTGCCAGCAGTCCGGCGTCATGTTGGTCAGAGACGCCGCGATGCCGCCTTGGGCGGCGACCGTGTGCGAGCGCGTCGGAAAGACCTTGGAGATGCAGGCCGTCTTCAGACCCTGCTCGGCCATGCCGAGCGTGGCGCGAAGACCGGCACCGCCGGCACCGACGACGACCACGTCAAAGGCGTGATCGACGTAGGTGTAGGCCTTGCCGTTGATGTTGGGCGAGGTATTCGATGCCATGGCGCGCTTATCCTGCGAAGGCGATCTTCAGAACGGCGAAAAGACAGAGCCCGCCGATCAGAACCGCGAAGAAGGTGTTGAGCATGAGAAGAAGGATCTTGCCGCCCTCGCCATGCACGTAGTCCTCGATGATCACCTGCATGCCGAGCTTCATGTGAATGAGGCCGGAAATCACCACGAGGCCCATGATGACCGCGACCAGCGGGTGGGCAAGCGCCGCACGGACCTCGGCATAGGGCGCGCCGGCATACATGACGACGAAGATCACGAAGAAAGTCAGAAGCGGAACATTGGCAACGGCCGTCAGGCGCTGGCGCCAGAAGTGCTCCGTCCCGTCCTTGGCAGAGCCGAGGCCACGAACCTTGCCGAGAGGTGTGCGCATATCCATCAGAGGTCTCCCCGGTCAGCGTACGGCATAGCCGATGATCCAGATCACCAGCGTGAGAGCAATCGAGGCGACGGGCGTGGCCTTGGCGAGTTTGGTCGAAAAATGCTTCTCATAGCCGTGCCCCATGTCCCACATGAAGTGGCGAAGACCGCCCAGCATGTGATGCACGAGTGCCCAGGTGTAGCCGAAGAGAACCAGACGGCCGATCCAGGTGCCGAAAGCCCAACTCACCCAGTCGTAATAGGCCTCGCCGGAAGCGGCGGCAACCAGCCACCAGGCAACGAGGATGGTGCCGACGTAGAGGGCTCCGCCGGTGATGCGGTGCAGAATCGACATGACCATGGTCGGGATCGGCTTGTAGATTTGAAGATGCGGCGAGAGAGGCCGGCCTTTGGTGACATTCGTCATCTGAACCTCACGGTATTGCCGGCTAAGCGCGCCTGTCTGCGACGCAGTCTATCCGGCCATGCACCCAATTGTGCCTTATTTTCATTGCGGAGCTTTAATCCCCGGAAGTTTCAACGACAAGTCCGTCCGGGAAGCAAAATCGATTAAATCGGCTTGCCCTCTCGCGGTGCAGCAAGTGATGCGCCATTGCGGGCTCCCAATTAACGTTAAGAACCGAAATCCCTGCCGAATCCGTGACATCGGGAACAAAGAGGGCCATCTTCCGGGTTAATAAAGGGTTAACATGCCCCGGAGGTTCGACAATGGTGGGAAAATCTGTCGCAGGATATGCAACAAAAGGATTAGCAACGTTCTTGGCCGCCGGCCTCCTTGCCGCGGCCCCCTTGGCCATGGCCGGCGACTACGGTGACGGGTACGGCGGCCGGGGCGACCGAAGCACCGATGGCGGATACCGCTTCTCCGGCGGACCTTTCAGCCAAACCCAGCAACCGATCCATGGCGGCAACGGCCTGCCGAGCGTCGTACCGGGCATCGGTACCTACACGGGCGGATTGTCGGCCGTACGCATTCCCGGCAACGGCGTCTACATCCAGGTCGATCACAACAGGGGCGCATGGCCCCGGGCGGGCGTTCCCATCGTTGAAAAGAACGACGCCGCAAAGATCATCCACGTCACGCCATCGGCCAATCGCAGTGCCTGCTCCTACGAAGCTGGCGTCTGCGTGGTGAGACCCTGACCCTCGAGCGGCCCGTCAGCCGCGAAACCGCCAGACGGTGGTTTTCTTGACCTCGCTGTCCTCCAGCGCCCGGGAGACCGGAACGCTGTAGGTGGCGAGCACCTCAAGCCGGTCGCGCGGACAATAGCTGCGGCCGGGATCGCCGACGATGACGGTCACCCCGGCCGCCGTCAGGGCCGTGAACCACGGCACGAGAAGATTGGCAAAGCCCTTGTCGTAGAAGACATCCCCGGCCAGCAGCACATCGGTATCGAGCGGCTGCCCCACCCGGTCCTCGCCGCAGAAGACGAGATCGGCGCCATTGAGGGCGGCGTTCAGCCGCACCGCCGTTCCCGCCCAGGGATCGATATCGCAGGCCGTCACGGCGCACGCACCGGCAAGACGCGCGGCGATCGCCACAAGGCCCGAACCCGTCGCCAGATCGAAGACGCGCCGCCCGGCCACCACCTCGCGATGGTCGAGCACGTAACGCGCTAGCCCCTGCCCGCCGGCCCAGGCGAAGGCCCAGAAGGGCGGTGGCAGGCCGATCTCATCCAGTTCCTCCTCGGTCTTCAGCCACAGATCATGGGCTTCGCTGGCGAGATGCAGCCGGATTTCCGGCACATGCGGCGGCATCAGGATGGCGGTGTTGTCGAGAATGAAGCGTTCAGGATCCGTCTTCACCGCCTGCCCTCGCCCGTAATTCGCAGCGCGGTCAGCGCGGTGGATTGTCGAGCCCGCCCATGCGGCAGACTTCAAGATATTCCTCCTCCGTCACCGGCTGCACCGACAGGCGCATGGAGGTCACGAGCGACATGTTTTCCAGCTTCGGATTGGCCTTGATGTCCTTCAGCGAGACCGGCTTCGGCATATCCGCCACGGCGCGGATGTCCACGCAGTCCCAGCGTAGATCGCCCTCGGCGGTCGAATCGGGGTGGCTGAGGGCGCAGACCTCGGTGATCCCGACAACCTCCAGGCCCTCGTTGGAATGGTAGAAGAAGCCCTTGTCGCCGATCTGCATGGCACGCATGTTGTTGCGGGCGAGATAGTTGCGCACGCCGGTCCATTCGGTGCCTTCGGCGCCAGCATCCTTCTGCATCTGCCAGGACCACTTGAAGGGCTCGGACTTGTAGAGCCAGAAATTTGCCATGTCCATTATGCCTCGGGCTTGTTGAAGACCCAATTGAAGGCCTTCACCTCGACGGCGGCGAAAAGCCCGGCCTTGGCATAGGGATCCCCAGCACCGAGGGCCGCGGCCGCTTCCTTGTTCTCGGCCTCGACGATGACAAGGCTCCCCATCGGCTTGCCCTCGTCATTGAGGAAGGGGCCGGCCATCTTGAGGATTCCCTTCTCGTTGAGATCGTTGAGGAAGGCGACGTGGTCCGGGCGTGTGTCGAGCCGCAGTTGCAGGCTGTCGGGACGGTCGGTGCACAAAAGAGCGTAGAGCATGGAAGCCTCCGTTGAGGGATAAGGATGACCCGCCGGTCACTCCTCGCGGATCGGGCGGGACATGAGTTGTTCGAGCGCGGTGCGCACATCAAGGCGCCCCTCGATGATATCGGCGACGGCTGCGGTGATCGGCAGGTCGATGCCAAGCCGGCGCGCCGCGGCCGCAGCGACGGAGGCGGTAAAGGCGCCCTCGACCAGATCGCCGCCGGAGGCGCTGGCGCCCCTGCCCCGCCCCAGCGCGATGCCGAAACGAAGGTTGCGCGACTGGTGCGACGTGCCCGTCAGCACGAGGTCGCCGAGCCCGGAAAGTCCGCTGACCGTCTCCGCCTCTCCGCCCTCGGCCGCCACGAAACGCGACAATTCCGCAAGACCACGGGAAATGAGCGCCGCGCGCGCCGATTCGCCGAGCCCCGCGCCCTCGACGATGCCACAGGCAATCGCCAGCACGTTCTTCAGCGCACCACCGAGTTGCACGCCGATCCGGTCCGTCGAGGCATAGAGGCGAAAGGTGGGACCGGAGAGCGCAACGGCGAGCGAAGCCGCCAGCCGCGCCTCCTCGGCCGCCACCACCATGGCCGTCGGCAGGCCGCGCGCTATGTCGGCGGCAAAGCCGGGGCCCGAGAGCGCCGCGACCGGATGGCCGGGCAGCCCGGCCTCCAGCACGGCCGTCAAAAGCCGCGAGGTCGTCTTCTCCAGCCCCTTGGCGCAGGTAACGATGACCGAACCTGGCCGCAGATACGGACCATAGACGGAAGCCGCCTCGGCATGCGCCTGCGACGGCATGGCAAACAGCACCGTCCCAGCCCGACCCAGCACGGCAGGATCGGACGAGACGGCGAGCGCATCGGGCAACCGGGTGCCGGGCAGTGCCCTTTCATTGAGCCGGCTATCGGTCAATGTATCCGCAACCTCCGGCCGGCGGCAGAGCAGCGTCACCGGCGCCCGTCCCGTCAAGGCCGCGACGCTTGCCAGAGCCGTGCCGAAGGCGCCGGAACCGATGACGACGATATCGTCCCGCGGCACCATCATGACTTTGCCCCCCGCCGCCCGGAACCGACGAGCGCAACCGCCTCGGCATCCAGCGGCCAGCGCGAACGCGGCGCCACATCGAGACTATCGGCCTGCAAGCCGCAGGCCATCCGCTCGGCACCGGCCCAGGCGATCATCACGGCATTGTCGGTGCAAAGGCGGATCGGCGGCGCGACGAAGCGGAAGCGTTTCGCGCTGCACAGATCCGACAGCATGGCGCGCAGCACCGTATTGGCCGCAACGCCGCCGGCAACGACCAGCGCCGGCTGCGGCACGGCCGAACCGTAACGCTCACGAAAGCGATCCAGTCCGCGGCCGATGCGGTCCTTGAGGGTGCGCGCCACGGCGCTCTGGAAGGAGGCGCAGATATCGGCGACATCCTGCTCTGTCAGGGGCGCGACGCTTTCGGCCGCCTGCCGAACGGCGGTCTTCAGACCGGAAAAGGAGAAATCGAGCCGCGCCTCGCCAACCATTGGGCGGGGCAGGGAGAAACGCTCTGGATCGCCGGTCCGCGCCGCCTGCTCCACCGCCGGGCCGCCGGGATAGGGAAGGCCAATCAGCTTGGCGGTCTTGTCGAAGGCCTCGCCCAAGGCATCGTCGATGGTCGTGCCCCAGCGCTCGTAGTCCCCGACACCGCGCACCAGCACCAACTGCGTGTGGCCACCGGAAACAAGGAGCATCAGGAAGGGAAAGTCGAGCCCGTCGGTCAGCCGCGCCGTCAGCGCATGGCCTTCGAGATGATTGATGCCATAGAGAGGCTTGCCGGTGGCCAGCGCCAGCGCCTTGCCCGTCATCAGGCCAACGATCAGCCCGCCAATGAGTCCGGGACCGGAGGTGGCGGCAATGGCATCGACGTCGGCAAGGCGCATGTCGGCACGCAGCAGCGCCTCCTCGATCAGCGTGTCGAGTGCCTCCACATGGGCGCGTGCCGCGATCTCCGGGACGACGCCGCCATAGGCGCTGTGTTCTTCGAGCTGGCTCAGCACCGTCTCGCCCAGAATATCGCCGCGACCATCGGGAAACCGGCGCACGATCGCGGCTGCGGTCTCGTCGCAACTGGTCTCGATTCCGAGAAGGGTGAGGGGCGCGGTCATGGGGTTTGACCCTGAGCAGTCGGACACATTGCGGAGGCCGTCAAAGGCCGGTACAGGTCATCCGGTAACAATGGATGCGCATGGATGCAAACAAAACCTTTCCGCATCGGCACGCGTGGCAGCCCGCTGGCGCTTGCCCAGGCCCACGAGACCCGCGACCGCCTGATGGCCGCCCACGCGCTGCCGCAGGAGATGTTCGAGATCGTCGTGATGTCGACCGCCGGCGACCGCATCACCGACCGGGCCTTGTCGGAGATCGGCGGCAAGGGTCTCTTCACGCAGGAGCTTGAAGACAAGCTTCTGTCCGGCGACCTCGATTTTGCCGTGCACTCCTCCAAGGACATGCCGACCCGCCTGCCGGAAGGCCTCGTGCTCTCGGCCTATCTGCCGCGCGAGGATGTGCGCGACGCCTTCATTGGTCGCATGGCGCAAACGCTGATGGAACTGCCGCGCGGCGCCGTCATCGGCTCTTCCTCCCTGCGGCGGCAGGCCCTCATCCGCAGCCTGAGGCCCGATATCGAGGTCATCACCTATCGCGGCCTGGTCGATACGCGCCTGCGCAAGCTGGCCGAGGGGCAGGTGGATGCAACGCTCTTGGCCTATGCGGGGCTTCGGCGCCTCAACAAGGCGGAGGTGGTGACGGAACTGCTGGATCCCGAGCGCTTCCCGCCCGCCCCGGCGCAGGGTGCGATCTGCATCGAAAGCCGCACCGACAATTCTGTCGTCAACGATCTCCTTGCCGCCATCAACGACGCGGAGACCTTTGCCGCCGTCACCTGCGAACGCGCCTTCCTAGGGGCGCTCGACGGCTCCTGCCGCACCCCCATTGCCGGCCTTGCCCGCGCCGAGGGGGGACACATCACCTTCTCCGGCATGATCCTGTCGCCGGACGGCAAACAAAGCCACAGGGTCTCCGGCGAGGGGCCGGCGGGCAAAGCCGAGGCGATCGGCGCCATGGCCGGAGAAAGGGTGAGAGCCGCAGCTGGAACCGCCTTCTTCGAGAACTGGTCCTGATCGCATGCGCGTCCTCGTCACAAGGCCCGAGCCCGCTGCCACGAGGACGGCGGAAAAGCTGGTGGCGCTCGGCCATGTCCCGATCCTGCTGCCGCTGTCCCGCGCCCGTCACGATCCCCAGGCGGCCCTGCGCGCCCTCAACGGCAGCTCCGCCCGGCGCGGCGCATCACAAGCCGGTGGCCAACCCTCTTCGCCACCCTGCGTCATCGCCGTCACCAGCGCCGAAGCACTGCGGGCACTGGAAAGCCTCGGCGAGGCCCTCGTTCCGCATCTGTCACGCCCGCTCTTCGCCGTGGGACAGGCCACGGCCGCGATGGCGAAATCCCTCGGTTTTCGCGACATCGTGACCGGCGAGGGAAATGGCGCCGATCTTGCCGCTGCAATCGCTCGCGCCCCGCAGGCATCGGCCGGCGTGATCTATCTGGCCGGTCGTCCGCGCGCCCGCGGGCTCGAAGATGCCCTTTGCGCCGCTGGCATCCCCCTCTCGGTCGCCGTTTGCTACACGATGCAGCCGCTCGATTATGAGCGGGCAGCCGTCGAGGCGCGGCTGTCATCCTCGGTGCCGCAAGCCGTGCTCGTCTATTCCGGCGAAACCGCGAGAGCGCTCATTACCCTTCTCCAGGGCGACATCCTGTCGGACCTTTCACGGCAGATGACATGGCACCCGCTCAGCCCTGCCATTGCCGGCGTTCTGCCTGCGACGCTGAGCGTCGCCGAGCCGCCTGCGCGGCCGGATGAAGACCTGCTTCTTGCCACCCTTGCTTGAGCTTTCGATTGAATTTGCCGATCGGCCCTTTTCCTCCTGCCGCCCGGTGACTAGTTTGTCTCAAGGAACGGAAACGGGAAGACAATCATGGCCTCCAAACCACCGTCACGCCGCAAGCCGGGCGAGAGCAACGAGCAACCGACGACGATCGACCTGAGCGCCGATCCCGTGGTGAAGGCCGATGTGGACACGGACGGCGGCAAGGATGCAGGCGAGCCGGCACTGACCGCGCCGGAAAAGCCGCAGGCCGATCCCCTGTCGACGCAGGCCATGCCAGAGCAAGCCGAGGCCTCCACGGCAACACTGGAGAGCAGCCGTGTCGAGGATGCGCCCACAACAGCCGCGGATGTGGCCGACACGCCGTCCGATCGGCCGCGCGATGCCGCCGCCGATGCGGCGGCCGCTTTCGGCGAAGAACCGTCACCGGCCCGGGCAGAGACCGCGACGCCTACATCCGGGCCCGCCGCGACCCACAAGCCCTCCGGCACTTCGACTAGCGGCGCGCTCGCGGCCGGCATTCTCGGCGGCCTCGTCGTACTGGTCGCCGCCGGCGGCCTGCAATATGCCGGGGTCCTGCCCTCGCTCGCGCCGCGTGAAGCCGACAGCGAAGCGCTCACAGCCCTTCAGGCCGAGGTTGAAAGCCTGAAGTCCGCAAATCAGGGCGCTCCGGCCGATCTTGCCCCCGTGGAACAACGCCTCGCCGCCCTTGAGCAGAAGACGACGGAAACGCAAAGCGTCGATCTCGCACCGCTGAACCAACAGCTTGCCGATCTCTCAGCTGCCGTCGCCAGCCTTCAGGCGAGCACCGGCTCTGCCGATTCGGCCCGCAGCGATCTCACAACCCGCCTTGACACCATCGAGAAAAAGCTGGCCGAGCCGACGGCCGAGACGCGCCTTGCCCGCGCCGTTGCCGTCACGGCGCTCAAGACCGCGATCGATCGCGGCGGCCCCTATCTTGCCGAACTCGATGCCTTCAAGTCCGTCGCGCCCGATGATCCCGCCATCGCTCCTCTCAGCGAGGACGCGCAAGGCGGCGTTGCGACCCGCGCCGATCTCATCGACGCCTTCCCGGCCGTTGCCGATGCGATGCTCGATGCCGTGCGCCAGCGCGATCCCAACCAGGGCGTCTTCGGCCGCCTGCTCGACAGTGCCGCATCGGCGGTGCGCATCCGCCCGGTCGGCGACGTCGCCGGCGATGGTCCGGATGCAGCCGTCGCCCGCATCGAGCGCGCCCTGACCAACGGCGACCTCAAGGCCGCCGCGCTGGAATGGGACACCCTGCCGGAAGCCGCCAAGACGGCCGGCGCCGATTTCCGCCGCAAGCTCGACCGCCGCATTGCCGTGGAAGCTGCCATTGACAGCGCCGTGGCCGCACCGGTCACCACCAGCAACCAGGGTTGAGGACGAACCATGATCCGCATTCTCGTCTTTGTCCTCGTCATCCTCGCCCTCGGCAGCGGCTTTGCCTGGCTGGCCGACCGTCCAGGCGAGCTCTCCGTCATCTGGATGGGCATGCGCATCGAAATGTCGCTGCTGGTGGCCGCGACGGTGCTCGTGGCGCTTGTGGCGCTGATCTTCTTTGCGATATGGCTGGTGCGCACGCTGATGGCCTCGCCGCACACCATCACGCGCTACTTCCGTGCCCGCAAGCGCGACCGTGGCTACCAGGCCCTCTCCACCGGCCTGATTGCCGCCGGTGCCGGCGATGCGACGCTTGCCCGGAAAATGACCGTGCGCGCCCGCGGCCTCATCCGCGCCGATCAGGAACCGCTCATCCATCTGCTGGAAGCCCAGACAGCCCTCATCGAAGGCCGCTACGACGATGCGCGCCGCAAATTCGAGCAAATGGCGGACGATCCGGAAACCCGCGAGCTTGGCCTGCGCGGCCTTTATCTTGAAGCAAGCCGCCTTGGCGCCACCGAGGCCGCCCGTCAATATGCCGAGCGCGCGGCGGCAAATGCTCCGCACCTTGCCTGGGCGGCGCTCGCCACGCTCGACCACAAGAGCCAGGCCGGCGCCTGGGATGAGGCGGTTCATCTCATCGACCAGATCCGCGCCGCCCACGTCATCGACCGCAAGGAAGCCGAGCGGAAGAAGGCTGTGCTGCTCACCGCCCGCGCCCGCGCCCGCCTTGAGGCCGACCCGCGCGGCGCCCGTGACGACGCCCAGACAGCGCTGAAGCTCTCGGACGGCTTCGTGCCGGCCGCGCTGCTGGCCGCCAAGGCCTATCTTCGCGAGGACAATCTGCGCAAGGGGGCCGCGATCCTCGAAAAGGCCTGGAAGCAAGAAGCCCATCCCGAGATCGCCAGGCTCTATGTGCGCGCCCGCAGCGGCGACAGCGCTCTGGACCGCCTGAAGCGCGCCACCAAGCTGGAGACCATTCGGCCCAACAATCCGGTCTCCCTGCTGACGACCGCCTCCGCCGCGCTCGATGCCCGCGAATTCGCCACCGCCCGCGCCAAGGCCGAAGCCGCCGCCCGCATGGCGCCGAGCGAGGAAGCCTTCCTGCTGCTTGCCGATATCGAGGAAGCCGAAACCGGTGACGTCGCCCGCATCCGGCACTGGATGAGCCAGGCCCTCAAGGCCCCGCGCGACGCCACCTGGATCGCCGATGGCGTGGCAAGCGGCGATTGGCAGCCCGTCTCGCCCGTGACCGGCCGCCTTGACGCCTTCGAGTGGAAGACGCCCGTCCTCCCCGCCGGCGGTGACGTCATCGACGCGGAAGCCGCGATCCGCAGCCTGCCGCCCGTCAAGCCGGCGGAAAAGCCCATGCAGCCGGCCGCGGAACCGCAGAAGGCACCCACGACCATCATCGCGACCCCCGCCACGTCTGCCGCCGAGAAGCCCGCCGCGTCCGCTGCCGAGAAGCCGGTTGCAGTGAAGGCAGCGCCGGCTGTGCCGGAACCCGTCGCCGTGGTCGAGAAGCCGGCAAAGGTCGTGCCCGTCAAGGCCGCAACCGCACCGGTGGCGAAACCAGCCGACACTGCGAAAGCACCAGCCCTCGCCGGTGAGGGCGAGTTGGTCGATCCCTTCTTTGGGCGCCCCCCGGATGATCCGGGCGTGCGCGACCCGCAGGCAGAAGAAAAAGCCGCCACCCGGCTCTACTGAGGATAGTAAATGTTCGATCGCCTGCGCAGCTTCATCGATGGGCTCACCCGCCCTGGCACCGGACCGAGCTTTACCAAGGATGATCCCCGGATCGCCGTCATCGCCCTCAGCATGCAGGTGATGGAGGCGGACGGCCAGATTATGGAAGCCGAGCGCAAGACGCTGCGCGACGTCATGCGCGAGCATTACGATCTCGATGACGCCATGCTGGACGCGCTGATTGCAGCCGGCGAGCGGGCGGAAAAGGAAGCCATCGACTTCTACCATTTCACCACCATGCTTAATCGCAGCCTTGATGATGAACAGAAGATCGAACTGGTGGGCATGCTCTGGGAAATCGTCTACGCCGATGGCTCGCGCAGCGAGCTGGAGGACCATGCCCTGTGGCGCATCGCCGACCTTCTGGGCGTGTCCGGCCGCGACCGGATCGTGCAGCGCCAGCAGGTGGCATCGAAATTGCACGTTGAGGACGAGAAGACTCAAACGACTTGACCGGTCAACCGGAGCACGGAATGCCTGAAAGGCCTGCCCTGAAACCCATCCTCGTTATCCTCCACCAGGAGCGATCCAGCCCCGGCCGCGTCGGGCAGATCCTGACGGAGAAAGGTTTCCCCCTCGACATCCGCCGCCCGGTCTTGGGTGATCCCCTGCCGAAGACGCTGGCGGACCATGCCGGTGCGGTGATCTTCGGCGGCCCGATGAGCGCCAACGATCCGGAAGACTACGTGCGCCGGGAAATCGACTGGATCGAAATCCCGCTGAAGGAAAACAAGCCCTATCTTGGCATCTGTCTCGGCGCGCAGATGCTGGTCAAGACGCTCGGTGGGACCGTGGCCCCGCATGTCGAGGGTCTCACGGAGATCGGCTGGTATCCGCTCGCGCCCACGCCCGCCGGAACCGCGCTGATGGACTGGCCGGACATGGTCTACCATTTCCATCGCGAGGGTTTCGACCTGCCGCAGGGTGCAGAGCTTCTGGCCACAGGTGAGACCTATCCCAACCAGGCCTTTCGCATCGGCGGGAATGCCTGGGGCATCCAGTTTCACGGCGAATTAACGCGGGCCATGATGCACCGCTGGGTGGTTCACGGCGCCCACCGCTTCGACCTTCCGAATGCCCAGGTCGGCCGTCAGCATCTCGACGGGCGTTTTCTCTATGACGCGGCGCTCAGGCGCTGGATGGAGGGATTTCTGGAACTGGTCTTCCTGCGCGAAGCCGAATCCATGCTCAAACCCCAGTCCCTCCAACGGCAGAAAGCCCAATTTTCAGCCGTCGGAGGCTGACGATAACCCACGCCAACCAGGGCGTCGGCGAACGAGCCGGCCACCGCGCGTTAAACATCCTCCAAGCCGCCTTGGCACGCGGACTTGCCGCTCGCGCCGGCAATGTCTACATGTCATGCACCGAACGATTTGGAGAAGCGCATGCTCGCGGTCATCGCCACCTTGAACTTCATTATCAACATTGCCTGGTTCCTGATCATCGCATCGGCCATCTTCTCCTGGCTCTATGCGTTCAACGTCATCAACGTGAACAATCAGGCGATCAACATGATTGGCCGCTCGCTCTACCAGTTGACGGAGCCGCTCTACCGGCCGATCCGCCGCATCCTTCCGGATATGGGCGGCGTCGATCTCTCGCCGCTCGTCGTGCTGGTCATCCTCTACTTCATCCAGATGCTGCTCAACACGACGATCGCCCCCGCGCTTCTCGGCATGTGACCCAGCCAAATCCGCTCGACGCCCTGACGGTCCATGCCGACCATCTGCGCCTTACCGTCCGGCTGACGCCAGGCGGCGGTCGGTCGAAGATCGAGGGTGTGGAGCGCGATGCCGCCGGTACCGTCTATTTGAAGGCGCGTGTCGCCGAACCGCCGGAAAAGGGCAGGGCAAACGCCGCCCTCATTCTTCTCCTGTCAAAAACCTTCGACACGCCGAAAAGCGCTATCCGCGTTCAGTCCGGCGAGACCTCAAGACTGAAAACGCTCCGGATCGAGGCCGATCCGGAGCGCTTCAAAAAGGTCTATGAGGCCCATTTCGCACGGGCCTGATGGCTGGCAAAGCCGGCTTCGAGACTGAGGCCTTACTTGGCCTTTTCGGCCTTGGCGCGCTCGATTGCTTCGACGATGAGCTGCTTGGCTACGTCAACGCCGCGCCAGCCGAAAACCTTCACCCACTTGCCGGGCTCCAGATCCTTGTAGTGCTCGAAGAAGTGCTCGATCTGCTGCACGGTGATTTCCGGCAGGTCGGTGTATTCCTTCACCTTGTCGTAGCGCTTGGTGAGGTGATAGCTCGGCACGGCAACGATCTTTTCGTCCTTGCCCGAATTGTCTTCCATCATCATCACGCCGATCGGGCGCACGTTGATGACACAGCCCGGAACGAGCGGACGGGTGCTTGCGATCAGCACGTCGATCGGGTCGCCGTCATCCGAAAGCGTGTGCGGCACGAAACCGTAGTTCCCCGGATAGGTCATCGGAGTATAGAGGAAGCGATCGACGATCAGCGTACCGGCTTCCTTGTCCATTTCGTACTTGATCGGATGGCCGCCAACCGGGACCTCGACGATGACGTTGATATCTTCCGGTGGATTTTTGCCGATGGAAATTGCATCAATACGCATGATGGTCCTCAAGAAGGGGGCTGTAAGAACTGCCTGTCCGATAGAGCGAAATGGTCACGGACGCAACATCACTTTCGTCGACAAGGTAAAAATGGGTGCGGGTCATGAGACGCAGGCCGGGCCAAACACCGAAAGTTCGAAGAACATTCGCCGCCATCAGCGCATCTCTTTTCGTTTCACTGTGCGCTGTCCCCGCCGCATCTGCCAGCGAAAGCCGCTATACCGCGCTTGACACCTCGGCGTGCACGACGCTGTCAATCGAAGACGGCATGGGCTCCAGCCAGAAATGCACCGGGCTGGAGGGTCTGCCTGTCTATGTGAAAGAGGGCGACCTGCGCCTGTCGGTCTTCTATGGTACCGTGCCACAAAGCTATATCGACGAGGGTTTCGAGACCTTCAGCCCCTTCAACACGATCGGGACAAAAATCGAATGGCGCATCGATGCCGATGGTCGCACGAAGGCTGCGATTCTGCGCTGGTTTCTCGACAATATCAGCCCGGAAACGGGCGAAGTCGATCCCAAACGCCGCGGGCAGGTTCTGGTGATTTCGCGCGTCGCTGCCGGAAAGGGCGAAAAGGGCTGCATGGTTGGCTTCGTCGATGCGCTCGCAAACGCCGATGCCAACCAGTTGGCGCGTGACACCGCCGATGCCCTCGCCGCGGATTTCCGATGCGGGGTCGACACACCCGCCTATCATGGCCTGCGCGGCGAGACCGCCGGAGAGCCTTCCCGCCATTTGCCGGAGTAAAAGCGGGCCGACCAAGTTGGCTGTTGGCACTGACAGTCGGCGACAAGGTCAGTCCCAGACGTATCCGATCTTCTTGAGGAGCACGTCGTCGAAGTCCTCCATGCCCTCGGCAATGTCGCGTCCGCCGGCATCCCGGAAGAAGCTGTCGGCGTGATGGCTGTCCTCGAGGCACCAGACGACAAGCCCGCGGCAGCCGAGCGATTTGAGGAGGTTCCGTGCCTCGTTAAACAGGATGCGGCCGAGCCCCATGCCCTGATATTCCGGCCTGAGGTAGATCTCGTAGACCTCGCCTTCCTGCGGCAAAGCGCGGGCGCGGTTCAGCCCCATCGTCGCATAGCCTGCGATGGTTCCCTCGATCTCGACGACCATCAGCGTTGCCGGACCGCGCGTTGCGCGCCGCCACCATTTCTCGTCGCGGCGATTGACCATCTGCAGCAGGGCGCGGTGTGGAATGAGTCCCTTATAGGCCTGCAGCCAGCTTTCACGATGCGCGCGCGAGATCGCGGCCGCATCATCCGGCTCACCTGGCCTCACGTCAATGGACACTGTCTTCATGGCAGGACTCTAGACCGTCCGCATCCCCGGGCGGAATCCCGCGCACGCGAACTATCGGCATAACACACAGACAACATGCATCGTTGCCCCTGCCTAAAAGTTAACGCAAAGGTAACCTGTCCCGCAAGCAACCAGAGGGAGCCCCGCACAACAAAAAGGCCCCCGGCATGAGCCGGAGGCCTTTGCAATGTCAGACAGACGGAGACGGGATCAGGCGGCGCCAGCCGTCTTCATCTTTTCGAAACGCTTGCGATCGTTCGGGTCGAGATACATCTTGCGCAGACGGATCGACTTCGGCGTCACTTCCATCAGTTCGTCGTCCTGGATCCAGGACAGTGCACGATCGAGCGTCATGCGGATCGGCGGCGTCAGCTTCACGGCTTCGTCCTTACCGGCGGCACGGATGTTGGTCAGCTGCTTGCCCTTGAGGACGTTGACCTCGAGGTCGTTGTCGCGCGAGTGGATACCGATGATCATGCCCTGATAGACCTTTTCGCCCGGCTCGATGATCATCGGGCCGCGGTCTTCGAGGTTGAACATGGCATAGGCCACGGCTTCACCCGAGGCGTTCGACAAAAGCACGCCGTTGACGCGGCCGGCAATCGGACCCTTGTAGGGCTGGTAGTCGTGGAACAGGCGGTTCATGATCGCCGTACCGCGCGTGTCGGTCAGGAGTTCCGACTGGTAGCCGATCAGGCCGCGGGTTGGTGCCAGGAACTTCAGGCGCACGCGGTTGCCGCCCGACGGACGCAGTTCCGTCATCTCGGCCTTGCGCTCGGACATCTTCTGCACGACGACGCCGGAATGCTCTTCATCCACGTCGATGACGACTTCCTCGATTGGCTCCATGGTCTGGCCGGTCGTCTCGTCCTTGTGCATCACCACGCGCGGACGCGAAACGGCAAGCTCGAAACCTTCGCGGCGCATCGTCTCGATGAGCACGGCGAGCTGCAGTTCGCCGCGGCCGGAGACGAAGAAGGAGTCCTTGCCTTCGGCTTCCTCGATCTTCAGCGCGACGTTGCCCTCGGCTTCCTTGAGCAGACGGTCGCGAATGACGCGGCTCGTGACCTTGTCGCCTTCGGTGCCGGCCAGCGGGCTGTCGTTGACGATGAAGGACATGGTGACGGTCGGCGGGTCGATCGGCTGTGCCGTCATCGGTTCCGTAACGGACGGATCGCAGAAGGTGTCGGCAACCGTACCCTTGGAAAGGCCGGCGATCGCGACGATGTCACCCGCATGCGCTTCATCGATGGCCGTGCGCTCGATGCCGCGGAAGGCGAGGATCTTCGAGATGCGGCCGGTTTCGATGAGCTTTCCGTCCTGGCCGAGAACCTTGACCGGCTGGTTCGGCTTGATGGAGCCGGACGCGATGCGGCCAGTGATGATGCGGCCGAGGAAGTTGTTGGCTTCAAGGATCGTGCCAATCATGCGGAACGGGCCTTCTTCGACCGTCGGAGCCGGAACATGTTCCAGAACGAGGTCGAGCAGAGGCGCCAGACCCTGGTCCTTCGGGCCTTCCGGGTTGACATTCATCCAGCCATCGCGGCCCGAACCGTACATGATCGGGAAGTCGAGCTGCTCGTCGGTGGCGTCGAGATTGGCGAAGAGGTCGAAGACTTCGTTGATGACTTCCTCGTGGCGGCCATCGGGACGGTCGATCTTGTTGATCGCTACGATCGGGCGAAGACCGACCTTCAGCGCCTTGCCGACCACGAACTTGGTCTGCGGCATCGGGCCTTCGGAGGCATCGACGAGAACGATCGCGCCGTCCACCATCGAGAGAATGCGCTCTACTTCGCCGCCGAAGTCGGCGTGGCCGGGCGTGTCCACGATGTTGATGCGCGTGTCCTTCCACTCGATGGAGGTCGCCTTCGCCAGGATCGTGATGCCACGTTCCTTTTCGAGATCGTTGCTGTCCATCATGCGCTCGGCAACGCGCTGGTTCTCGCGGAAGGAGCCGGACTGCTTCAGGAGCTCGTCCACAAGTGTCGTTTTGCCATGGTCAACGTGTGCGATGATCGCAATATTGCGCATTTTCATGTTTGGAATCTCGGAGGTTCGGGCAGACCCCTGAGGGTCGCAATCTTCAATTGACGGGGCTCATACAGCTTTTTCCGCATTTGCGAAAGGGGGAGAAGCGCGCAAAGCCCTGCCGCGCCTGCGAGGGCGGCCATGCGCGAATGCGAGGGCAGGCTTTGCCGGCGCTCGCGAAGCCGCTGCGGAGGCAGGCCGCGACCTTACGCACCGACATAGCCTTCCGGCTGGAGTGTGACCCGCCAAAGCTCGTGATTTTCGCGGTCCATCAGCCGCACCGTCGCCTCGCCGGAGGCGGCAATGTCGACGAGGCCGAAGAACTGCAGCCCGGCGGATGGTGGCAGATTGCTGTCGATGCCGCCGCCGGATGACTTGATGAAACGCACTTCCGGCCCCAACGTCGGATCGAGCGGCTTCGGACCGTAGGTGCCGGAATGCAGAGGACCGGAGACGAACTCCCAGAACGGATCGAAATCCGTAAAGCCCGCGCGCGCCGGATCATAGTGATGGGCGGCAGTGTAATGCACGTCGGCCGTCAGCCAGATCGTGTTGCGGATGTCCTTGCGCTTCATGAAGGAGAGGAGATCGGCAATCTCGCCCTCCCGCACAGACGGCGCGCCACCTTTGCCATCCGCAACGCCCTCGATGCCGGATTTGCGGCCATAATCGTCCCAGATGACAAGGCCGAGCGGCATATCGCAGGCAAACACTTTCCAGAGCGCACGGGAAGCAGACAATTCGCGCTTCAGCCAGTCGATCTGCCGCCAGCCGAGCAGGCCACTTTTCTCGTCCTGGTTCTCGCCGCGATAGCTGCGCAGGTCGAGGAAAAAGATATCGAGCAGCGGACCATAGGACACCTTGCGGAAGATCCGCCCCGGCTCCGTCGCCGGCACGCGGATCGGCGTCATCTCGTCAAAGGCCCGCGCCGCTCGGGCCGCGTAGACGGAAATGTCCTTTTCCGGATACCGCGGATCATCGCTGAGATCGGTGGACGCGGACCAGTTGTTGAGCACCTCGTGGTCATCCCACTGGTAGAAGGCCGGACAGGTGGCATTGAAGGCCCGCACGTGGTCATCCAGCAGATTGTATTTCCACTGCCCGCGATATTCGCGCAGCGTACGCGCCACCTCGCGCTTCTCTTCGGTGACGACACGGTTCTTCCAGATCGTCCCGTCGCGCAGGGTGATCTCGTCGGGCATCGGGTTGTCGGCGTAGATCGTGTCGCCGGAGTGGATGAAGAAATCCGGCTGGTGCCAGGCCATGGTCGAATAGGTCTTCATACCGACATCATCGATGCCCCAGCCCTGCCCCGCCGTATCGCCCGACCAGGCAAAGCGCACCGCCCGGCGCTTCAGCGGCGCGGTGCGAAACCGGCCGGTGACTGGCTCTGCAACAAGATTGACGTCGGAAATATCATGGGCCCGAAAGCGGTAGAAGTAATCCTGGTCCGGCAAAAGCCCCTCCGCCAGCCATTTCACGGCTTGATCGGTACCGGGCAGCGCATCCTTCGCGCTTAACCGGACCGGATCGGCAAAGCTCTCCGTTGTCGACAGTTCCACGCTGACGCGCGCCGCGCGGTCCGTTCGCGTCCACACCATGGCGGATCCACCATCGACGTCGCCCGACTGGACGCCGAGCGAAAATGCCGGCCGCTGGGTGTTGCGAGCGTAAAACGGCGCAGAAAGCGCGGATGTCGCCGCAAGCCCGAGCGTTCCCGCTGAGACGAGGAAGGAACGGCGGGAAGACGCGCGCGCGAGGATGGACATGATGACGGCTCCGGTCGCGAAGCAGGCAAAGCCTGATCGCGGGACCATGAGCCGCCCCAATGTCAGTCACGTTACGGCACCGCGACGGTTTCGTAACGTCGCGGCGAAGTTTCCGTGACAGTGAGCATGTCCAGCAAATGTGCACCGCGGTTTTGCGTCCGGACATGCGCAAGCAAGAATGTCAGCCGGATAAAGGACGGACGCGTCAGGCGGCCAGCCCTTTCTTGGCGAGCATGGCATCCGGGCTCGGCAGCTTGCCGCGGAACGCCTTGTAGGCCTCTTCCGGATCGATGGAGCCGCCGACGGAATAGATGTGCGTCTTCAGCTTCTCTGCCATGCCGGGGTCGAAGGCATTGCCGGTCTCCTCGAAGGCAGCGAAGGCATCGGCATCCAGCACCTCCGACCACATGTAGGAATAGTAGCCGGCCGAATAGCCGTCGCCGGAGAAGACATGCTGGAAGTGCGGCGTCGCATGGCGCATGACGATGGCCTGCGGCAGGCCGATACGCTCCAGAACCTCGGTCTGCACGGCCATCGGATCTTCCGGCGCCGGGATCGTGTGAAGCGCCATATCGACCAGAGCCGAGGCGGTAAACTCGACCGTTGCGAAACCGGAATTGAAGGTGCGCGCGGCCAGCACCTTGTCGAGCAAGGCCTGCGGCATCGGCTCGCCGGTCTCGACATGCACGGCATAGGTTTTGAGGATGTCCGGCACCGTCAGCCAGTGCTCGTAAAGTTGCGAGGGCAGTTCCACGAAGTCGCGCGAAACGCCAGTGCCGGAGACCGAGGGATAGGTGACGTCTGAGAGCATGCCGTGCAGCGCATGGCCGAATTCATGGAAAAGCGTACGCGCATCGTCCAGAGACAACAGCGCCGGCTTGCCTTGCGCGGGCTTTGCGAAGTTGCAGACATTGTAGATGATGCCGATCTCGCCCTTGGTGCCATTCGGCAGATCCAGTCGATGCTGGGACTGGAAGGAACTCATCCAGGCTCCCGAGCGCTTCGAGGAGCGCGCAAAATAATCGCCAAGGAACAGGGCGACGAGACCGCCGTCCCGGTTGCGGATCTCGAAGACGCGCACATCGGGATGATAGCCCTTCACATCCTTGCGCTCGACAGCCGTGATCCCGAACAGGCGGCTGGCGACATCGAAGCAGGCATCGATGATCTTTTCGAGCTGCAGGTAGGGCTTCAGCTCGCTCTCGGAAAAGCTGAAGCGCTGGGCGCGCAGCTTCTCCGCATAGAAGCGCCAGTCCCAGGGCATGATCGTCTCGTTGCTGCCAGCCGCCGACGCCAGCGCCTGCAGATCGGCCTCTTCTTCCCGTGCCCGCGCCACCGCCTTGTCCCAGACCTGCGTCAGGAGACCGTTCACGGCTTCCGGCGTCTTCGCCATCGTATTGTCGAGCTTAAGGGCGGCGTAGTTTGCGTAGCCGAGCAAGCCGGCTTTTTCCGCCCTCAGTTTCAGCGTTTCGGCGACCACGGCGCGGTTGTCGGTCTCGCCGCCATTTTCGCCGCGCGCCACCCAGGCCTTGAAGGCCTGCTCGCGCAGCGGGCGGATCTCGGAAAACGTCAGGAAGGGCTCGATGATCGAGCGCGACAGGGTGACCGCATAAGCGCCGTCGCGGCCGCGATCGCGGGCCGCAGACGCCATGGCATCGCGCAGGAAGCCTGGCAGACCGGCGAGATCGGCTTCGCTGTCGAGGAAGAGCGCCCAGCTCTTCTCGTCCGCCAGCACGTTCTGGCCAAAACGCGTGCCGAGACCGGCCAGCGTCTCGTTGATGGCGGCCAGACGCTCCTGCTGCTCGCGCGGCAGCTTTGCACCCGATTTCACGAAACCCTTCCAGTGACGCTCGAGCACGCGGGTGGCTTCGAGATCGAGACCAAGGGTTTCGCGCGTCTCCCACAGCCTGTCGATGCGGGCAAAGAGCGCGACATTCATGCCGATCTTCGAATAATGGCGCGACATGCGCGGCGAAATCTCGCGCTCCAGCGCCTGGATCGTGTCATTGGTGTTGGCGCCGGCAAGGCACCAGAAGATCGAGGACACCCGCGACAGCGCGTCGCCGGCGATCTCCAGCGCGACGATCGTGTTCTCGAAGGTCGGCGCTTCCGGATTGTTGGCGATCTCATCGATTTCCGCCTCATGTTCGGCGAGCGCCGCATCGAAAGCCGGCGCGAAGTCGGTATCGTCGATCGCTTCGAAACGCGGCAGGCCGTGTGGCCCGTTCCAGTCCGTCACGGCAGGGTTCAGGGCACGCGTCTCGGTCATGGCAGCTCCTTGCGGCAGGCGATCGGAAATGGGGGGAGGCTGATTCTCCTCTCCCGCTATCCGAGGTAAGCCGCTGGCGCGACAAGTTCAAGGCAGCCGGCGTCAGCCGCGCTTCAGCCCCAGGAGCCCCGGCGCAGCATGCCAGATGGCCTGCGCGGCAAAGCCGAGGAACAGAAGGCCGGACAGCCTGACGATCAGCCGCTCGTGCCGGCGATAAAAGCGGCGCACGACGCCCGCCCCGATAATGGCGATGAGGATCACGTCGGCACCGAGAAAGCCGGCCAGCGAGGCCATTAGCAGAACCGGCAGCGCATCGAAATCGAGCGCGTTGGCCGAGCCGGCAAGAAGCGCCGTGAAGGTGGCGAGCGCCACGGGATAGCCCTTGGGATTGGTGAGACCGAAGATCAGCCCGCGCCGCAGCGGATGCGTGACGACCGTGAGCGGCGCGCCATCGCCCCGGGGCTTGGCCGTCAGTGCGCTCCAGCCGATCCAGGCGAGATAGATTCCGCAGGCAAGGCCAAGTGCATCGAAGATAACAGTGCCGAGCGTCTTGGCGCCGACAATGGCGACGAGCGCCAGTGCCGACCAGACGAGATCGCCGGCCAGATGCCCGCCCATGAAGAAGGCGCCCGCCTTGCGCCCCTGCCCGGCGCCGATGCCGAGGAGCGCGAGAAAAGCCGGACCCGGGATGAGGACGTAAAAGAGGGCGGCGAGGAAGGCCCCGGTGATGAGTGTTGACGACATGCGATTCCCCTCTGTTTTCGCCATGAGGGGCCAGTCCTTAGCGGCCGTCAATCACGCATCTCTGATGCGCGCATGAAGAGAGCTGATGGGTGAAAAGATCAGTCGCCCTTTTGTCCGCTCGACCACGCCCGTGCATCGGCCAGGAGCGGGAAGATGCCGACCACCATCAGCGGCAGGCCGAAGGCGAAGGAAGCGGCCAGACCAAGGGAGGCGAAGAGCACCGCGCCGCAAATACCGCCGAGAAAGAAATGCCCGACCATGGTTGAAAGGAGCAGCAGTTTGGCCCGGTCGGCGATCACCGGTTTTGTCGCCGTCGCCCCGTTGCGGTAGACAAATTTGCCGATCTCGATTCCGATATCCGTCACCATGCCCGTGACATGAGTGGTGCGAATGCGGGCGCCGGAAAGCTTGGTGATCATCGCGTTCTGCAGGCCCATGACATAGCACAGGAGCATGATGACCAGCACCGCGTGACCGAGAAGGTTGACATCGGCAAAGCGGGAACTGCCCGCGAAGGCCGCCAGCAGCAGGGCCTGCCACAGAAGCGGGATGGCGTATTGGGACCGAAGGTCGCGCTGGCGCGCCCAGTTAATCAGGATGGCCGAGGTGGCGGCGCCCGCCAGGAAAGCGATGAAGGAGGCAAGGCCGAGAAAGGCGAGCGCCCATTCGCCGAGCACCAGATGATCGGCGAGCGAGGAGACGACCCCGGACATATGGGAGGTATATTGATGCACCGCCATGAAGCCGCCGGCATTGATGCCGCCCGCCACGAAGGCGAGGAAAAAGGCGAGATGGCGGTCTGCCCGTTCGCTCCGGTCGCGGTCGATCAGGCTCAGAAGATAGAGATGCATTTCAGGTCCGCATTGCTTCGGTCGAAAGCGCACCAGAAAACGTCCCGCACCTGCCGACGCACGGGACCGGAAATGCCCGGCCAACAGCCCAGCCCTGAGAGTGTATTCGAAAACCCTTCCGAAACGGAAATGAAACCGTGCAGAAGATGGCAGGCCGGGATCAGGGATCGGTGTAGCCGACGACAGTGAGACGGAGCGTCCCTGGGCTCGGCTGCGCGGCAAAGAAAAGGGCACCTTTTTCGGCCGATTCCGAGGCGACGTAGTCGAAAGTGACGTCAGCGCTTTCCGCGACCTCGTCGCCTCGCATGAGATCGCCGCGCACATGCACCTGCGCCCCCGTCGCCAGCGAGGGATTGTGGACTGCGACGGTGACCCGGTAGCGCCCGCCCGCCGGCTCGATGGCCGTTGCGCTCACCTCGAAGCGCGCCGGTTCCTGGCGATGCCTGACGATGTCGATGACCAGCATTACGAACAGACCGGCAACCAGGAGGCTGCACAGGAGGCCCGTTGTCCATTCCACCAGATGCGAGGACCGGCCCTTGCTACGTGCGGGATCCGTCGTGCTGCCCATCGTGCTGTGTCCTCCGGTGCGATCGCGCTACAAGATCAGTCGGGCCGAGGCCGCGCCGATGGCGGCGGGCAGGCCAAGCACGACCGTCGTCGTCATAATCTGCTGCAGGGAAACGCTGTCGACCCGCTCAAAAGTCCACAGGGCATAGAGGCTGACGAGCAGCGCCAGAACGTAGCCGGGGATGGTGTAGACGAAAAACGGCCGCCACCAGCCGGCCCCTTCGGCGCGCCTGTGCCCGCCGCGAAACTGCACCGCGTAGACGAACCCATGCATGAGCACGATGGACGTGACGACCATCAGCAAGGTGTGCACGGGCGTTGCCTTGAAGGCGATAAGGTTCATTTCCTCCGTGGGCGCGACGTTGAGATTGAGAAACAGGGCGCCAACCACCATCATGAAAAGTTCGCGCCCGTAACCAGCCTCGGCCTTCTCCCCCTCGTCCTCCTCGTCGCCTTCTTCGTCACTGTCGCCAAGCTGGCTGCGACCGAGAAGCGCGCCGATACTGGCCGGCACCGCCTGCAGCGCAATCTGGGCCACGGCGGTCGCCATCGTCGCTCCCTGCCCGAGAACGTTGAACAGCAGCAGAAACCCCGCGGAAACGAGGATGCCGAGGCCGTAGGCCGTGATCGCATCCCGGTACGCCGCGCCCCATCCGATCGATTTTTCAAAGCCGATATAGTGGGCCAGGAGAACCAGCATGGGCAGGTTCACCGTGCAGAGCACAAGAAGCCGGAGGGGATGCACGTAAAGGCCGAGAAACCACATTTCCATGGTCATCAGCATGGGCAGGGAAAACAGCAAAGCCCCCGCAAGCCCGCGTGCAAGGCCGGTCAGAAACCGCCTGTCTTCGCCGTCGAGGGAGCCACCATCTTTGGCTCCGCATTCATCGGCCTTCGCCATGCTCACGCCTTGCGCTCAGCCTCATCCGAAACGGAAGGTAGAAGCAGGGCGACTTCCCTGCGCCCCTCATCGTCCAGCCCATCGACGTTGTCGCGCCAGAAAGCATCCGCTTCCTGCGGTTCGTCATCCCATTGGCGAACGGAAACCTTGTTATCGTCGATGATCGCCTGCCGGCGTCCACCGAGCGCGAGGTACTGGTCGGCGAGATCCTGATGCGGTGTCCGTATGTCCTGCATGGCGCGCTCCTTTAGGATGTCCCTGGTCGTCCACCAAACCGCGACGCGCAGGGAAAGGTTCCGCCGATGCGATCAAGCCGAAGCGGAACATTCGCGGTCCGGACCGCTTAGGCCATGCGTTGAACAGTTGGCCAGCGAGCCCCTGGCACTTCGCGCCCTTGAGGCGAACGGCCGGAAGGCCTCGAGAATGGAGAGTGAGAAAATGAAAAAAGCCCTGATGCTTGCGGGATTGATTGTCATCGTCGTGGTGGCGGCATTTGCCTTTTCGGAGCGAGGCCGCGACGACGCACCCGGCAGGCCCTCCCCGCACGCCATCGATCAGTCACCATGAGAAAGGACAGGCGCCTCCCCGCGACAGGCGGGGGGTTTCAGCTCAGGACGGACGACGATCTTTGAGCGCCGCCTGAAGCTGGCGGGCAAGGTTGAGCAACCGCTCAGGCACATCTTCATGCTTGATCTTGCCCATCAGCGCCTCGATCTGTTCATCGACGCCAACGCCAGCGCCGTCTCGCTTGATATCGTCAGGTTTTTTCATCCGGCCGTCCTTTCCGCGCAACCCTTTACGGTTCTTTGAGCGGAATGGTTTCATCCGGCGAATAGATCGAACCCGAACGCGGCATGACGGGCCAACGCGAAGGCTCGTCTTGCGAACCGATCGTGTACGCTCGCCCTATCGGCGGCCGCCATCGAGGTCGTGATTGACGCTCCACTCCTTCGGCCTTTTCTTCTCGTCAGGCCGACTATGGATCGTGGCATCATCACTGCCGGTAATCACCCGCGGCTTGGCGCTGGCAACGCCATTGTTGTCGCCGCCGGCCTGTGTGCCGACGAACTGGCCTCTAGCATCCTTCTCGACCTGGCTCTTTGAGCCTTTGGCATCGTTCATCGTAAAACTCCCGTTTCGAGGCATCGCTATGCCGACTAAAATGCAAGGCGCGCCGTTCGCGCATCCAGCCCCGCTCAGGCCGGCAACGGCCGGCCGCCAAGCTCGACCGCAAGCGCCTCGCGGGCCCTGCTGAGGCGGCTCTTGATGGTGCCGACCGCACACTGATGAATTTCCGCAGCTTCCTCGTAGGAAAAGCCCAGACCACCGACCAGCATCAAAACCTCGCGCTGCTCCACCGGCAGGCGTGCCAAGGCAGACTGCAAGTCTCCCTCCATGCAGGCCCACTCCTGCGTCGGCGCGCTGACCAGCGTGCTCGCGACGCAATCCACCAGGCCCGGCGCCTCGCGCACGCGCACTCGGTACTGATTGCAATAGGTGTTGCGCATGATGGTGAAGAGCCAGGACTTCAGCTGTGTACCCCGTTGAAACTGCTCGATGCTGCGCAAAGCCCGCATCAACGTTTCCTGCACGAGGTCGTCGGCGTCTGATACGTTAAGCGTAAAGGTTCTGGCAAAGGCGCGCAGGGCCGGAATAAGCGCGACGACATCGTCTTTTACGTCGCGCTTTTTGGCACAGCTCTCAGCGGCAATGTCTGGGGAGCGCTTGGTTCGCACGGGGGCGGAAGGCGGGGCTTGGTGCCGCTGGAGGGATGACATGGACTGCACACGCTCTCTGACTTGGACCATGGGAGCGAAATGGTCCAAGTCAGAGTTTTGTTCCTTGCAGCGACGAACATCAGCTGTATAGTTTACGATTAGAACTCCATAAAGAAAGTATGTTTTATATATATCCTTTTCTTATGTCGCATATAAACCGAGATGTGACCCATTAGTTCCAACTGTTCAAAGAAAATACGGCGGAGATCGACGTCGGAACATCTGTCGTTGTCCATGGTTGCAATGTTCTATGGCAACAGAGTTTATCGACATGACACAGGACACACCAAAGGCTGGCAAAGCCGGCACCACGAAGCAGTCTCCGCGGTGGGAGGGGCCTGAGGCCTCCCGTCCGCGTGGTTATTTGCCTGCGAAAGATGATCCCGATACGGAGCCGGATGCCGTCGGCGAGACTTTGTCGGATCCCGATCGCACAAAGGCGCGCGATGTCGCGAAAACCGGTGCTGCAACGCGCCGCCTCAAGCCGGCGCCTGGGTCTGATACGAGTGATGGATGACAGGATGCATCCATGTGAAAAGGCGCCCCTTCTGGTCGGAAAGGGCGCCTTTTTCAATCGTTGTCTAGGGGACGATGTCAGATCATGATTTCGCCGCCGGTGACCGGGATGACGGCGCCGGTCATGTAACTGCCGAGATCGCTGGCCAGCAGCACATAGGCTCCGGCAAGCTCCCCCGGCTGGCCCGCACGGCCCATCAGCGTCTTCTTGCCGAAATTTTCGACCTTGTCGGCCGGCATGGTGGAGGGGATCAGCGGCGTCCAGATGGGGCCGGGCGCGACAGCATTAACGCGAATACCCTTGTCGGCCAGCATCTCGGCAAGGCCCGCGGTGAAATTGAGAATGGCCCCCTTCGTGCTCGCGTAGGCCAGAAGGTCAGCCGACGGCTGGCGAGACTGGATGGAGGCCGTGTTGATGATCGCGCTGCCGGAGCGCATATGCGCTGCCGCAGCACGGGAAAGGAAGAACGGCGCGTAGATATTGGTGCGGAATGTCGCGTCCCATTCCTCGGCAGAGATATCGGCGATATCCGAGAACGTTCGTTGCCGCGCGGCGTTGTTGACGAGAACGTCGAGCCCACCGAGATCGGCGATTGTCTTTGCGATGACGTCATCGCAGTGACTTTCGCTGGAGAGATCACCGCGCAAAAGCAGAGCACGACGGCCGGCCTTCTCGACTAGCCGCCGCGTTTCCTCCGCATCGTCGTCTTCGGAGAGATAGGCGATCGCGACATCCGCGCCTTCACGCGCAAAGGCGATTGCAACCGCCCGGCCGATGCCGGAGTCGCCGCCGGTGATCAGAGCAACCTTGCCCTCGAGGCGACCGGCGCCGACATA
This sequence comes from Rhizobium sp. RU20A, assembly GCF_900155885.1. Classification (GTDB taxonomy): domain Bacteria; phylum Pseudomonadota; class Alphaproteobacteria; order Rhizobiales; family Rhizobiaceae; genus RU20A. Next base: position 231,035 of record NZ_FTMB01000004.1, on the reverse strand, counting down.
GCTGTCCTCGCCATGGTCGGGAACGGGCTGCATATCCCGCGTCTTTCCGGGCGGTGTCAGCTGCCCTGCGGAATAGGGAGGGGCGGGGCGGCGGATGGAATCGTCAGACATAAGAAGCTCCGGAGTCTGTGAGGTTGCCGGCTCAAACCCGTCCGAAAGCCCCTTGTTCCCCGAAATTGCTCAAGACGCGCCCATCCGCTCGTCCGCGCCCGACGATTAGGCGTGTAGCCGCCGCATCTGCTGTGGCGGGCAGTCATTCTCATCCGGATTGGGATCCGGCGTCTCGTCCGGCAAAACGTCGGGCTCGGGCTCGCGGATCGGCGGCGTCGGATGTCCGATCGGCGGAATATCCGGTCCCGGTACGGGGCCGGGCGTCGGGTACGGCTCGACAGGTGCAATGGCCATGATGGTCTCCTTTGCACCCAAACACGCGCGACATGCGCAAGGTTCCGTCCGACGCTGCGATACGCGGAGAGATCCGGTGGAAAAGCAAAGAAGAATGAGAAGAAAAACTGGAGCGGGTGAGGCGATTCGAACGCCCGACCCCAACCTTGGCAAGGTTGTGCTCTACCCCTGAGCTACACCCGCTCATTCCTGCGATCCGGGGGTAATCGGTGGATCGCCGGCCGCCGTTTGTTGCGGCGACGGGCGCTATATGGCCCAAGCCTTTTTCAAATGCAACAGGGAAATGACGGCCGCCCGAAGAAATTTTCGGACACCCATCGCAAACTCCGCTGACGTCCCGGTGGGGCGCCGGCATTTTCTCCGGATCTGTCGCGATCCGCGTTGCCGTGCCGGCCGCACCCGCCTATTGCAGGACACCGGATCAGCACAGGAGACAGATGATGAGCGACGCGCCCGCGCAAACCAATTTTCCGAAGACATCGCAGGACCTCTTCGCCTTTCTCGACGGGCTCGGCATTGCCCACGAGACCAAGGAGCATGCGCCGGTCTTCACCGTCGCCGAATCGCAGTCGCTGCGCGACGAGATGCCGGGCGGTCACACCAAGAACCTCTTCGTGAAGGACAAGAAGGACAATTATTTCCTGCTGACGGTGGAGGAGCATGCGACCGTCGATCTGAAAACCGTGCACACCATCATCGGCGCCGCCAGCAAGGTCTCCTTCGGCAAGCCGGAAAAGCTGATGGAGTATCTGGGTGTCATCCCCGGCGCCGTGACGGCCTTCGGCGTCATGAACGACACCGACCACAAGGTGACCTTCATCCTCGACGCGGACCTCACGAACGAGGCGGTCATCAACTGCCATCCGCTGCGCAACGACGCCACGACGGCGATCGCGACCAGGGACCTGCTGCGCTTCGTGGAAGCGACAGGTCACGCGCCGCTTGTCTTGAAAGTGACGGCCTGACATACGATCTTGCTGCCAGAAACACTGATCTCGAAGGCGCGCACCCTTTTGCGCTTTCGAGTGCGAGAGGACAGATCATGAGCGGCGACAACAATCCCTACGCGGCCTCTTTCGGAAGCCCGATGACGGCAAGCGCAAGTTTTGCGCCGCAGGCCTCGGCCCCCTCCCCGGCTGCCACGGCCGGTGCCGCTGCCGACGTCGTCTCCGACACCACCACCGCGACCTTTGCCCGGGATGTGCTGCAGGCCTCGCTCGAAACCCTCGTTCTCGTCGATTTCTGGGCGCCCTGGTGCGGTCCCTGCAAGCAGTTGACCCCCGTGATTGAAAAGGTCGTGCGCGAGGCGCGCGGCCGGGTAAAGCTCGTGAAGATGAACATCGACGAGCACCCGCAGGTCGCCGGACAGCTTGGCATCCAGTCGATCCCCGCCGTCGTCGCTTTCAAGGGCGGCCGCCCGGCCGATGCCTTCATGGGCGCCGTGCCGGAAAGCACGATCCGCCAGTTCATCGAAAAGAATGCCGGCCCGGCGACGGATGACCGGGCTCAGGAAATCGAGGCTGCTCTGGCTGAAGCCGCAGCCCTTGCCGAGGCGGGCGATCTCCAGAACGCCGCGGGCCTTTATGCGGCCGTGCTCGATGCCGAGCCCGAACATGCCGGCGCCTTTGCGGGCCTCGTCGAGTGCATGCTGACGGCTGGCGATCTTCAAAGCGCCCGCGAACAGCTGGCGCTCGCCCCGGAGGCCATGCAGAAGGATCCGGCCATTGCCGCCCTCACCAAGAAGATTGGCCAGATCGAGGAAGCCCGCAAACTCGGCGATCCCGTGGCGCTTGAGCACCAGATCGCCGTGAACCCCGACGATCACGCCGCGCGCCTGAAACTCGCAAAGATCCGCAATGTGGAGGGCGACCGCGAAGCCGCCGCCGGCCACCTGCTGTGGATCATGAAGCGCGATCGCACCTTCGAGGATGACGGCGCACGACGCGAATTGCTGCAGTTCTTCGAGGTCTGGGGACCCAAGGACCCCGCAACGATTGCCGCGCGCCGCAAGCTGTCCTCGATCCTCTTCTCGTAATCTGTCACTCTTTGCGTGAAATGTGACAAAGGCGCTTGAGAACGCGGGACCAAACCCCATTTTGTTCCCAAGCGGCCTTGCGCGGCAGAGCCCCCGTCATAGCCTAATCCATGCGAGGCCCTGAAACCGCGCGGGCGGAAAATCTGATCCGCGCAGGCGGAAAAAAGGTGGACACCATGCACGTCGGCAATGCCCGTTATCTCGAAGCGTCGGATCTGCCCGGGATGGTTCCCGTTTTTCCGTTGACGGGCGTTCTGCTTCTGCCGGGCGCGCAACTGCCGCTGAACATTTTCGAGCCCCGATACCTTGCCATGTTCGACGACGCGCTGGCCGGCAATCGGCTGATCGCGATGGTCCAGCCCTCGCTCTCCAGCGAACGCGAGGAATCCGAACCCGGCATGACGCAGGCGCTGTGCGAAGTCGGCTGCATCGGCCGAATCACCTCTTTCACCGAGACCGGCGACGGGCGCTACGTCATCTCGCTGACCGGCGTGTGTCGAATCCGCCTCTCCGACGAGGTGCACAATCACAAGGCCTACCGCACCTTCCGCATCGTCCCCTTCCTTGGCGACCTCGAGGGGCCTGAAGATGATGGCCAGGTGGATCGCAAGGCGCTGCTCGCGGCGTTTCGCGCCTATCTCAATGCCAACAAGCTGGAAGCGGACTGGGAGAGCGTGGAGCGGGCCAGCAATACGACGCTCGTCAACTCCATGGCAATGATGTCACCCTTCGGTCCGGCCGAAAAGCAGGCGCTTCTCGAGGCGCCCGACATGAAGACTCGCGCCGAAACGCTGATCGCCATCACCGAAATCGTGCTGGCTCGCAGCTTTGGCGATATCGACACGATTTTGCAGTGAGGCCGCGATGGATCTGGTCACCAGCAGCGTCGATCCGAAGCTTCTCGAATTGCTCGTCTGCCCCCTGACGAAGGGGCGCCTGACCTATGACCGCGCCGCAAACGAACTCGTGTCGGAAAGGGCGCGCCTCGCCTATCCCATCCGGGACGGCATCCCGATCATGCTGGTCTCCGAGGCTCGCAAGATCGAGGACTGACGTCGCCGCTCAGATCGCCTGCCCGGCGAGCATTTTCGGATCGGACGGCTTTGCAGCGCCAGAGGCTTGGCGGATGAAGAAGGACTTTAGCGACGGCAGGCGATCAACGAGACCGAGCCCGATATCGCGGGCAATGCGCACCGGCGTGATGTCGTTGGAAAACAGCCGGTTCAGCACATCGGTCGTGACCCCCATGCGGAACGTATCGAACCGCCGCCACATCTGGTAGCGCTCCAGCACCTCCTCCGAGCCGATGTCGAGACCGAGGCGATCGGCGTCGACAATGGTTTCGGCCAGCGCCGCCACATCCTTGAAGCCGAGGTTGAGGCCCTGGCCGGAAATCGGGTGAATGCCATGGGCGGCATCCCCGGCCAGCGCAAAGCGCGGCGCGATGAAGCTGCGTGCCAGCGTCAGCCCCAGAGGGTAGGCCCGCCGGCCGCCAACGACGCGGATCTGCCCGAAGCGATGGCCGAAACGGCGCTCCAGTTCCTCCTCGAACACAAGATCATCGCTGGCGATCAATCGCTCCGCATCCTCGGTGCGCTCGGTCCAGACCAGCGAGGACCGGTTGTTGGGAAGCGGTAGTGTGGCAAAAGGACCGGCCGGCAGGAAATGTTCGAAGGCGGTGCCCTCATGGGAGCGCTCGTGCTCGACCGTCGTGACGATGCCGGACTGGCCATAGTCGAAATGCACCGTCTTGATGCCGGCCGCATCGCGCAGCTTGGAACGCACGCCGTCGCAGGCCACGAGCAGCCGCGCCGGGATCACGTCGCCCGAGGCGAGCGTCAGCGTCACGCTGGCGACGTCGGTGGAAAAGCCGTTCGCCACCACGCCCTGCCGGATCTCGACGCCGGCCTTCTCGGCTGCGCTGCGCAGGGCGCCGACCATCGCGACATTGGGCACCATATGCGCAAAGGCGCCCTCCTCCGTCAGTCCCTCGAAAGTGAGGAAGACGGGGCGAACGGGATCGCCGCTGCGCGAATCGGTGATGTCCATGCGCAGAATCGGCTCGGCCTGCGGCAGGATCTCGTCCCAGACGCCGAGCACGTCGAGCATCCGGCTGGCCGCCGCGGCGATGGCGGAGGCGCGTTCATCGCGCCGCCAGGCATCTTCCGGTGCGGCATCGATGACGGTGACGCCAAGGTGCGGCGCGGCCGTTTTGACCGAAAGCGCCAGCGCAAGGCCCACATAACCGCCACCGGCAACCAGAAGATCGATCATAGCGCGCACTCCGAAAGGCTTGAGACAATTGCGCTCCCTATATAGTCCAGAGAAACGTCTGTTCCTACCGCTGGAGAGTGCCGAAAATGTCGCGCCCGCAAACCGAGACTGAAACGACTGCTACCGCGACCAAAGCCGCGAAGACCGAATCGCATGTGGGTTCGAATGCTGCGATGGACGTGCTTCTGGAGACACTCGACCTTGAAAAGCTGGAGGAAAACCTGTTTCGCGGCCGCAGCCCGCAGGTCGGCTGGCAGCGCGTCTTTGGCGGGCAGGTGATCGGCCAGGCCCTCGTTGCCGCGCAGCGCACGGTGGATGCGGGACGCTACGTGCATTCGCTGCACGCCTATTTCATGCGCCCCGGCGACCCCGCCGTGCCGATCATTTACGAGGTGGACCGCATTCGCGACGGCGCCAGTTTCGCCACCCGCCGTGTCGTTGCCATCCAGCACGGCAAGGCGATCTTCTCCATGTCCGCCTCCTTCCAGTTCGATGAAGAGGGTTTCGAGCATCAGTTCCCCATGCCAAAGGTGCCGGCGCCGGAACAGTTGCTCGGCGAGAAGGAAATCGCCGAACGGTTCCTTGCCGGTGCGCCGGAGGCGATCCGCCGCTACTGGGAACGGCCGCGCCCGATCGAGATCAGGCCGGTCTCGCTCACGCACTACTTCTCGCGTGACAAACTGGAACCGACGCAGGACGTCTGGGTAAAGGCCGTCGGCAAGGTGCCGGAGGAACGTCATCTTCAGGCCGCCGTGCTCGCCTATCTCTCGGATATGACGCTGCTCGACACGTCGCTCTACGCCCACGGCACCTCGGTCTTCGACCGCACGCTGCAGGTGGCAAGCCTCGACCACGCCATGTGGTTTCATCGCCCGTCGGCCATGGATGACTGGCTGCTCTACACCCAAGATAGCCCCAGCGCCCATGGTGCACGCGGCATGACACGCGGCAGTCTCTTCGACCGGCAGGGGCGCCTGATCGCCTCCGTCGCGCAGGAAGGTCTGATTCGCAAAAAGGCATATGACTAAATAATGATCATTTTTGCCGAGGCGCCTGCAAATTAGGCGATTTTACTGCCGCTATTTTTGGCGGCAGCGGCGCTCACGCGACCCTTTCATGGCAGTTTTACGGTTTTTCAACGCAATCCATTCGGTGCGCGTGAATCTGGCACGCCCCTTGAATGTCATTGTCCAGTCGCCGGGAGTGAACCTCTCTCGCGGCAGGAGAGACGGCGACACGCCGAGATGAACACGAAGGATGGGAACCAGATGAAAATTGTGATGGCCATTATCAAGCCGTTCAAGCTGGACGAGGTCCGCGAGGCCCTCACGGCGATCGGCATCCAGGGCCTGACGGTGACCGAGGTCAAGGGTTACGGCCGCCAAAAGGGGCATACGGAAATCTACCGCGGCACCGAATATGCCGTCAGCTTCCTGCCCAAGCTCAAGATTGAAATCGCCGTCGCATCGGAAGTCGTCGACAAGGCCGTCGAGGCGATCGCCTCCGCCGCCAAGACCGGCCAGATCGGCGATGGCAAGATCTTCGTCTACTCGATCGACCACGCCGTGCGCATCCGCACCGGCGAAACGGATTCAGAAGCGCTGTAAGTCAGGCTTTAGGGAGCACTTTTCAATGACGTCAAACAAGCTTTCCACCTCGCTCAGCCTGGCGGGCGCCACCATGGCGGCAGTTCTTGCCCCCATCGTCGCCTTCGCCCAGGAAGCCGCACCGGCCGCCGCCGAGGCAGCTCCGGCTGCTGCCGCTGCCGCAGCGCCTGTCATGGACAAGGGTGACACCGCCTTCATGTTCCTCTGCACGATCCTCGTGCTCTTCATGCTGATGCCGGGCCTCGGCCTGTTCTACGGCGGCCTCGTGCGCGCCAAGAACATGCTCTCCGTGCTGATGCAGTGCACGGTCGCCGGCGCAGTCGTCATGCTCGCCTGGGTGATCTACGGCTACTCCTTCGCCTTCGGCGGCTCCGAATCGCCGTTCTGGGGCGGCACCGCCAAGCTCTTCCTGTCGGGCGTCACCAAGGACACGACGGCAGCAACCTTCTCTGCCGGCGTCGTCATTCCGGAATACATCTTCGTCATGTTCCAGATGACCTTCGCGGCCATCACGCCTGCCCTGATCGTCGGCGCCTTCGCCGAGCGCATCAAGTTCTCGGCAGCCATCCTGTTCTGCCTGCTTTGGGCAACCTTCGTCTACTTCCCGATCGCCCACATGGTCTGGGATGCCAAGGGCCTGATCTTCGGCTGGGGCGCACTCGACTTTGCCGGCGGCACCGTCGTTCACATCAATGCCGGTGTTGCGGGCCTGATCGGCTGCATGATGGTCGGCAAGCGCACCGGCTACGGCAAGGACATGATGGCACCGCACTCCATGACCCTGACGCTCGTCGGCGCGGCCATGCTGTGGGTCGGCTGGTTCGGCTTCAACGCCGGTTCCAACCTCGAAGCTTCCGGCGGCGCGATGCTCGCGACCGTCAACACCTTCATCGCCACGGCCGCCGCCATCGTCTCCTGGTCGCTGGTTGAAACCTTCACCCGCGGCAAGGCATCGGCCCTCGGTGCTGCCTCGGGCATGATCGCCGGCCTCGTCGCCATCACGCCTGCCGCCGGTCTTGTCGGCCCGATGGGTGGCATCGTCATGGGCCTGCTCGTCTCGCCGATCTGCTACTTCTTCGTATCCGTCATCAAGAACAAGTTCGGCTATGACGACACTGCCGACGTCTTCGGCGTCCATGGCGTGGGCGGTCTCTTCGGCGCCCTTGCCACCGGTATCTTCACCTCGTCTTCGCTGGGCGGCGTCGGCTATGTCGAAGGCGTCACCATGGGCGCCCAGTTCATGACGCAGGTCTACGCCGTGCTCGTGACGCTCGTCTGGTGCGGCATCGGCTCGCTCGTCCTCTACAAGGTCGTCGACCTCATCGTCGGCCTGCGCGTGCCGGTCGAGGCCGAGCGTGAGGGTCTCGACCTCTCCTCCCACGGCGAAGCCGCCTACCACAACTAAGCGCTTCCGGCGCCGCCCGCGCGGCGCCGGTTTGCCTCTGTGGGAACGCAGTTCCTATCTAACGCCATGGCCCGGATCGCCGCGATCCGGGCCATTTTCATGTGTCGGCCGGCCTCACGATCTTCGTGCGCATGGTTAATGGCCCATTAACCCCGCTCCCCTAAGGTGCAATCGGACAGGTGGGCCACATCGGGCCCGGGACGCATTCCACAACGGACAGCAGACATCATGGGCAGAAGCAATCAGATGGCGATCGACGGCCGCGCCGAACGGTTCGTCTTGTCTCATTTCCTCCTGCGGCAGCTGGGAACCCTGACGGGCACAGCGCTCTTCGTCGCACTGGCGCTCGCCATCACGGCGCTGGCGACCTGGAATGTGGAGGATCCGAGCTTCTCCTTCGCAACCTCCAATCCGCCGACAAATCTGCTCGGCGTGCCCGGCGCCACCTTTGCCGATATCTTCATGCAGTTCTTCGGCCTTGCCAGCGTCATCGCCCTGCTGCCGGTCGTCGCCTGGGCCTTCATCCTCGTCACCCATCGCCGCACCGACAAGCTTTTGAAGCGCGCCATTGCCTGGTTCCTCGGCTCGGTCTTTGCCGCCGCCGCACTCGCCTGCGTCCCCGCCCCCATCACCTGGCCGCTTCCGAATGGCCTTGGCGGCGTCTTTGGCGATATGATCCTGCGCTTTCCCGCTCTTTTCACCGGCACCTTCCCCACGGGCGGCTTTGCAATTGCCTGCGGCATCGTCTTTGCCATCCCGGCCACCGGCGCCCTCATCCTTTCGACCGGCCTCGTTGCCGTCGATGATCCCGTCGATGACGAGCCGTCAGCGCCAGCGACCCCCAGCAAGGCCCGCACGGTGCGCGACGAAGTGGAAGACGAGGACGATCGCGGCGGCCCCTTCACGCTGATCGCCGGCGCGCTCGCCCATATGCGCTTTACGGCGGAAGCCCGCGCGCGCCGTCTCTTCGGCCTGAAAAACGCAGGCCGCCGCCGGCGCGGTGATGCCTTCGAGGAACCCTACGACTTCAACAACGACGAATTCGGGACGCTCAATGAGCCGAACCGCCCGCGCGGACGCAATGCAGGCGAGCGGATCGAGCCCTCGCTTAACCGCTCCGAACGCCGCATCATGTCGCCGCCCTCCATTTCCCACGAGGGTGACGAGGACGACGACGACGATTTTGACAGGGATGACCTGCGCCCCGCCGGCATCCTGCCCGACGACGAGGACGATGATCCGGCGGCTGACTGGGCGCCGCGTCCCGCGCCGAAGCGTTCCGGCCTGCCGGGCTCTTCCCGGGTCTCCGCCGCAGCTCCCCGCCCGCGTCCCGGCAGCCGCGCCGATCGCGAAGCGCAGGCGTCCTTCATCGATGAGGATGGCGACTACACGCTGCCGCCCATCCACTTCCTCGCGGAACCGAAGAATGTCGCCAAGGACGCGACGCTATCTGCCGACGCGCTGGAGCAGAATGCCCGCATGCTGGAAGGCGTGCTGGAAGATTTCGGGGTCAAGGGCGAGATCATCCATGTCCGCCCCGGGCCGGTCGTCACGCTTTACGAGCTGGAGCCCGCACCTGGCATCAAATCCTCCCGCGTCATCGGTCTTGCCGACGATATCGCCCGCTCCATGAGTGCGATTGCCGCCCGCGTCGCCGTCGTACCGGGCCGCAACGCCATCGGCATCGAACTGCCGAACCAGCGCCGCGAAACCGTCTACCTGCGCGAACTCGTCGCCTCCCGCGACTTCGAAAGCTCCAAGGCGCGCCTTGCCATGGCGCTCGGCAAGACCATCGGTGGCGAGCCGGTCATCGCCGATCTCGCCAAGATGCCTCATCTTCTCGTCGCCGGTACCACCGGCTCGGGCAAGTCGGTCGCCATCAACACGATGATCCTCTCGCTGGTCTATCGCCTGCGGCCCGACCAGTGCCGCCTGATCATGATCGATCCGAAGATGCTCGAACTTTCCGTTTATGACGGCATCCCACACCTCCTCTCCCCCGTCGTCACCGATCCCAAGAAGGCCGTTGTGGCGCTGAAGTGGACGGTGCGCGAGATGGAAGAGCGCTACAAGAAGATGTCGAAGATCGGCGTGCGCAACATCGACGGCTTCAACAGCCGCGTCGAGCAGGCGCTGGAGAAAGGCGAGGTGCTGACCCGCACCGTTCAGACCGGCTTCGACCGCCAGACCGGCGAAGCCATGTACGAGACCGAAGAATTCGATCTGAAGCCGATCCCCTATATCGTCGTCATCATCGACGAAATGGCCGACCTGATGATGGTCGCTGGCAAGGACATCGAAGGCGCCGTGCAGCGTCTCGCCCAGATGGCCCGTGCCGCCGGCATCCATGTCATCATGGCAACGCAGCGACCCTCGGTCGATGTCATCACCGGTACGATCAAGGCCAACTTCCCGACCCGCATCTCCTTCCAGGTGACCTCGAAGATCGACAGCCGCACGATCCTCGGCGAGCAGGGCGCCGAGCAGCTGCTCGGCATGGGCGACATGCTCTACATGGCCGGCGGCGGTCGCATCCAGCGCGTCCACGGCCCCTTCGTTTCGGATGGTGAGGTCGAGGAGATCGTCTCCTACCTGAAAAGCCAGGGCACACCGCAATATCTCGACGCCATCACCGAGGATGACGGTGAGGACGATGGCGAGGGCGGCGGCCCGGCCGGCACCGGCAACATGGCCGATAGCGATGATCCCTACGACCAAGCAGTCGCGGTCGTCCTGCGCGACGGCAAGGCATCGACCTCCTATATCCAGCGCCGTCTCGGCATCGGCTATAACAGGGCGGCCTCCCTCATCGAACGCATGGAGAAGGAAGGCCTGATCGGCCCTGCCAACCATGCCGGCAAACGCGAAATCCTCGTTCCGACCGAAGAGTGACCGGCCCCGCCGCCTGCCACAGGCGCGCGGCCACGGGCCAGTCCCGGCTGCAGGCGCCAAGCGGCCTGCGAACCCGAGCCGGGCCTTGAAGGTGCCGCAGTTGCGCGCCACATCAAGACAAAAGGAGATACCCATGAGCGAAAAGACTGTCCCCGCCGCCGGCCGTTTCATCGTTTCGCGCCGCGCGATCCTGGCGGGCACGGGCGTTTTGGCAACGGGCCTTGCTGTCGGCCTGCCGCTGCGCGGCGCATCCGCCCAGCAAACCTCGGGCGCGGCCCAGAAGATCGCCGACCATTTTGCCTCTGTGAAGACCATGGCCGGCGAATTCGTCCAGTTCGGCCCGCGCGGCGAACAGACCGGCGGCAAGTTCTACATCAGCCGCCCCGGCAAGATCCGCTTCAACTATGACGCCCCCTCGCCGATGCGGGTGATCGCCGATGGCAAGTCGGTCGTGATCGGCAACCAGAAGCTCAAGACCTGGGACATCTATCCCCTGTCCAAAACGCCGCTGAACATCCTCCTTGGCGACAAGATCGACCTGAACGGCGCCATGGTGCGCAACGTGAAGGAGGAGGCCGACCTCATCACAATCGTGCTCGGCGACAGGTCGATTTTCGGCGATTCGACGATCACCATGATGTTCGATCCGCGCACCTACGACTTGCGGCAATGGACCATCACCGACGCCCAGAAGAAAGACACGTCCGTGATGATCTTTAATGTGCAGACCGGCCTGCCGATGGACGACCGCGTTTTCCGCATCCCCTATGACGAAGTGCGCAACCGGGGTTGAACCAGTTGTGGACGCGAGGGCGGGCCTAACGCCACATGGGGTGGCCTTGTCGCCGTGAAAAGCCTATTTCAAAAAGCCGCGCCGCGTTCCCGCAGTGCGGCTCTGCTTTTCATGAGGACAATCCGTGGCCCTGACGATCGCGACCTGGAACATCAATTCGATCCGCCTGCGCATGCCGATCGTCGAACGGTTTCTCAACGCCCATCAGCCGGATATCCTGTGCCTGCAGGAAACCAAGTGCCCGAATGACCTTTTCCCGCATGCGCCGCTGGAAGCGCTCGGCTACCGCCACATCGCCATACACGGCCAGAAGGGCTATCACGGGGTCGCGACGCTTTCACGCCTACCGATCGAGGAAACGATCGAACGGCGCGATTATTGCAACATCGGCGACAGCCGCCATCTCTCGGTGATCTTCACCGCCGGCGGCAAGCGCATTCGCCTGCATAATTTCTATGTGCCAGCCGGCGGCGACGAGCCGGACCGCAACATCAATCCGAAGTTCGGCCACAAGCTCGATTTCCTGGAGGAGATGAAGCTGCTGAAGGCGGATGCCGACGCGGGTATCTCGTCCATCCTTGTCGGCGATCTCAACATCGCGCCGCTGGAGCACGATGTCTGGTCCCACAAGCAGCTTTTGAAGATCGTCAGCCACACGCCGGTGGAGACGGAAGGCATGCTCGCCATGATGGCCGGCGGCAACTGGGTGGATCTCATGCGCCAGCACACGCCCGAACCAACGAAGCTTTATACGTGGTGGAGCTACCGCGCCCAGGACTGGGCCGCCGCCGACCGTGGCCGACGCCTCGACCATATCTGGTCCTCCGCCGACCTTGCTCCGCACCTGAAAGACATGCAGATCCTGCGCGAAGCCCGCGGCTGGGAGCGCCCATCCGACCACGTCCCGGTGATTGCCACCTTCGATCTGTGACCGCAGAGCGGGGAAACCTCAGGAGAAGCGGGGAGCGAGTGCCGCAGCGCCGTCAACAAGCCTGGCAAGATTGTCCTTGATGCGCTGCTCCACGACACGCCCGACATCCGGATATTCTTCGAGGAGACGCTGGAAGAGAGGCCTGCCAATGCGCATCACATCGCATTCCGTCTCGGCAATGGCGGTAAACTTGCGCCGCACGGCAGAAATCATCGCAAGTTCCGACAGCAGCGTACCCCGCCCGACAGTGGCGATGTAATCGGTACGCCCATGTTCGGTCCGGCTGAGAGACAGCGTGCCGCGCACGACGACATAGGCGCAATCGGCCGGGCTTCCGGCCACGAACAGCACTTCGCCGGCCTCGACGCGCTGGTGCTCGGCCCCGAAGGCGACCAGCCGCAGCCGGTCCTGGTCAAAGCCGGAAAACAGCGGGGAGCCCTGCAGCAGGGCAATATCGTCGGCAAGCGCCATCCAGAACCTTCAGACATGCAAACGCGGCCGGAACCGCTGTAACGACAAAGACATAAACCATCGCCCCGAGAATCGGAATCGATTTTCGGGGCGATGGCATCGTGCAAATGAGGAGGCAGGCGGCGGCGATCAGGGAACGATCTTGTAGCCGCCGTTTTCCGTCACGAGGATTTCGGCATTGGAGGGATCACGCTCGATCTTCTGGCGCAAACGGTAGACGTGGGTTTCCAGCGTATGGGTCGTCACGCCGGAATTGTAACCCCAAACCTCTTCCAACAGGATGTCGCGCGTCACCACCTTCTGTTCGGCGCGGTAGAGATAGCGGATGATCGCCGCCTCTTTTTCTGTCAGGCGGATCTTCTGGCCGTTTTCCATCGTCAGAAGCTTCTGGCTCGGCTTGAACGTATAGGGGCCGACGGTGAAGGTGGCATCCTCGCTCTGCTCGTGCTGGCGCAGCTGCGCGCGGATGCGGGCGAGCAAAACGGCAAAGCGGAACGGCTTCGTCACGTAATCATTGGCGCCGGCTTCGAGCCCGAGGATCGTGTCGGAATCGGTATCGTGGCCCGTCAACATGATGATCGGGGCCTTGAAGCCGCCCTTTCGCAGCAGTTTCACCGCCTCGCGCCCATCCATGTCCGGCAGGCCGACATCCATGATGACGAGATCGATCTGTCGGCTGCGCGCCGTCTGGATACCCTTGCCCGCCGTCGCCTCGTCGACGGTCTCGAATTCCTCGTAGAGAGAAAGCTGCTCGACAAGCGTTTCCCGCAGGTCATTGTCATCATCGACGAGAAGGAGAGTTCGGGCTGTCATGGGCTGTCCGGTTCTGTTTGAAGTGTATTAGAGGTAAGTGTTCCCGCGTCAATGGCAAGGCCGGATGCGCAGTGTGTTCCCTGTTTACGCATGTGCTACGGTGCCAATGCCATCACGGACAAGCACAACTGCGTGAAACCAGAGACAGAATGCCCCCGCACCGCAAGACCTCCCCAGCACCGATCCTCACGTTACGCGCCCTGCCGGGCCAACCGCAACGGGGCCTTTTGACCATCGGCGTAATCACTGTCCCCGCCGCGATCGGCCGCTCCGGCCGCACCAGCCGCAAGCGCGAGGGCGACGGCGGAACCCCGATCGCCACGATGCCCGTGCTCGAGGGCTTCTGGCGTGCTGACCGCGGTCCACGACCCCTCACCCGCCTGCCGATGAAGCCCATAGCGCACGATGCACTCTGGTGCGATGCGCCGCGCCACCCCCTCTATAACCGCCCCGCGCGCAAGCCGCTGGCGGCGAGCCATGAAGAGATGCGCAGGGACGACGAACTCTACGACATCTGCATCGTGCTCGACTGGAACGTGAGAAGCCGAAAGCGCTATGGCGGCTCCGCCATCTTCTTCCATCTCGCCCGCCCCGGCTTCACGCCGACCGAAGGGTGCGTGGCCATTTCCGAAAAAGCCATGCGCCGCCTCCTGCCGGTCATTGGACCCGGCACGCGCCTGCGCGTGGTTTGAAAGGCCTTTCAATCCCGTTTCAACGGCCTATATCCCCTTCCCATATCCGTGCGTGCGCTGTCAGTGTTTTTCGCGATGGCGCGGCAGGCTTCCGATCTTTCCCGACGCGACAACGGAGACGACCGTGACGATCACCCAGCCGACGATCAGCTTTCATGATGGCAATGCCATCCCGCAAGTGGGCCTCGGCGTTTGGCAGACGCCAAACGAGAACGCCGCAGACTGCGTACGCACCGCGCTTGAAACCGGTTACCGCCATGTGGACACTGCCGCCATCTACGACAATGAGAGCGGCGTCGGCGAAGGCATCAAGGCCTCCGGCGTCGAGCGTGGAGAGATCTTCCTGACGACGAAGCTGTGGAACGACCGGCAGGGCTTTGACAGCACGCTGCGTGCCTTCGACGAAAGCCTGGAGCGCTTGGGCACCGACTATGTCGATCTCTACCTCATCCACTGGCCCTCGCCGCATCGGGGCCTATTCGTGGACACGTGGAAAGCCTTCATCCGGCTGAAAGAAGAGGGACGCGCGCGTTCCATCGGCGTGTCCAACTTCTATCCGGAACATCTCGATCGTATCATCGACGAAACCGGCGTCATGCCCGTCCTCAACCAGATCGAGCTGCATCCGGATTTCCAGCAGGCAGAGACGCGCGCCGCCCACCAGCGCCACGGCATCATCACCCAGTCCTGGAGCCCGCTCGGGCAGGGCAAGCTGCTCGGCCATCCCATGCTCTCGGCCATCGCCGCCAAGCACGGCCGCACCACCGCGCAAGTGATCATTCGCTGGCATATCGATATGGGCTTCGTGGTCATCCCGAAGTCGGTCACGCCGAACCGGATCGTCGAGAATTTCCAGGTCTTCGACTTCGCCCTCGACGCTGACGACCTTGCCTTGATCGCCAAGCTCGATGATTCCAGCGCCCGCATGGGACCGGATCCGATGACGGCAACCTTCTGACACGCCATCACAAACGAAAGGCCCCGGATGGAGAACCACCCGGGGCCTTTTCATGTCCGCCTCTCAAAAGGCAGCGATCAGTTCCATTCGCGGATATCGACGAAGTGGCCGGCAATCGCCGCCGCGGCCGCCATGGCCGGCGAGACGAGATGCGTGCGGCCCTTGAAGCCCTGACGGCCCTCGAAGTTGCGGTTCGACGTCGAGGCGCAGCGCTCGCCCGGCTTCAGCCGGTCGTCGTTCATGGCAAGGCACATGGAGCAGCCCGGCTCGCGCCAGTCGAAGCCGGCCGCCTTGAAGATCACGTCCAGACCTTCCTTCTCGGCCTGTTCCTTCACAAGGCCCGAGCCCGGAACGATCATGGCGCTGACGGTCGAGGCTACGGTCTTGCCTTCGACGACCTTGGCGACGGCGCGCAGATCCTCGATGCGACCATTGGTGCAGGAACCGATGAAGACGCGGTCGAGCGCAATGTCGGTGATCTTCGTGCCCGGCTTCAGGCCCATATAGTCGAGCGCACGCCACTTGGAACTGCGCTTGTTCTCGTCCTCGATCTCGTCCGGGTTCGGAACCGCACCCTGGACCGAGATCACGTCTTCCGGCGAGGAGCCCCAGGAGACGATCGGCGGCAGGTTGGCAGCATCGAGCACGACCACGCGGTCATAATGAGCGCCTTCATCCGTGGTGAGCGTCTTCCAGTAGTCGAGCGCCATGTCCCAGGCCTTGCCCTTCGGCGCGCGCGGCTTGTCCTTCACATAGGCGAAGGTCGTCTCGTCTGGCGCGATGAGGCCAGCGCGGGCGCCGCCTTCGATCGTCATGTTGCAGATCGTCATGCGCCCTTCCATCGACAGCGAGCGGATGGCCTCGCCGGCGAATTCGATGACGTAGCCGGTGCCGCCGGCCGTGCCGATCTCGCCGATGATGGCAAGGATGATGTCCTTGGCGGTGACGCCCGGCGGCAGCTGGTTGTCGACGCGCACCAGCATGTTCTTCGCCTTCTTCTGGATCAGCGTCTGGGTGGCCAGAACGTGCTCCACTTCAGAGGTGCCGATGCCGTGCGCCAGCGCGCCAAACGCCCCATGGGTGGAGGTGTGGCTGTCGCCGCACACGATCGTCATGCCCGGCAGGGTAAAGCCCTGTTCGGGACCGACGATATGCACGATGCCCTGGCGGATATCGTTTTCGGAATAGTATTCAACGCCGAAGTCGGCCGCGTTCTTTGCAAGCGCCTCGACCTGGATACGGCTTTCCTCGTTCTTGATGCCGAGCTTGCGGTCCGGCGAGGTCGGCACGTTGTGATCGACGACGGCGAGCGTCTTTTCCGGATGGCGAACCTTGCGGCCGGCCATGCGCAGCCCTTCGAAGGCCTGCGGGCTCGTCACCTCATGCACGAGGTGACGGTCGATGTAGAGCAGACAGGTGCCGTCATCCTGTTGGCTGACGACGTGGTCGTCCCAGATCTTGTCATAGAGTGTACGCGGTGCGCTCATGGCGTTTCGTCCCGTAATGTCGAGAAATGTCGGAAAAGCAAAAGCCGGATGGCCGCCGGCCGCGGCGGGCGTGCCTAGCCGAGAAGGCTGTTCAGCGCGCCGGACAGGCACGAGAAAAAGCGGGCCGGCAGGCGCTTGTGGTCCTGCAGCACGACGACTCCCCGGCAATTCAGTCCGAATTTGGATTCCATGACGGGCACATAGCAATTTTTTGAGCGCTCGGCAATTCTGCCGTTGCGTCGCGACTACTCGTTGATCGACGCCATGCCGGCCGGCGGCATGCAGGGGCGGCGCCCGCCGCCATAGGGCTGATAGGTGTTATCGGATGCGCGATAGGAGCGGTAGCGCGCCTTGCACCAGGAAGATGCTGCATCGTCCGGCAAAGCGGCGTAAAGGCCGTCATCGGTCCCGACGTCCGCAAGGGTCGTTTCGCCCTTGACCTCGAAAGGGGATTGGCAGGTGCGCAAGGTGCCCGAATAGCTGCGGTAGGTATTGTCTTCCGCCCGATACGACCGGTAGCGCTGCGCGCACCAGTCGACATGCGCCGTATTGACCCTTGGTGACGTTGCTTGCGGTGACGCGGCCTGCGCTTCCATGTCGGCAAGCATCGCGGCAGAGCCCTCGGGCGTCGGCTTACGCGCTGCCAGGATGGCGGGTGCCGTCTGGTTGTTCCGATCAAGATAGACGGGTGTGAAGGTCCACAGCGGCGCCCCCATATTGGCAAACGCGTGCGGCTTGGTCTGCACCCCCAGGGCGGATGCACCGGCAACCGCACCCGAAACAAGAAGCACGCCCAGACCGATACCGGCAACCGCCAACACGACCGTCTTCATTGGATCATCTCCGCTTACCTTTGATGAAAACCGAATGCGGAATTCGGCTCAAGGTTCCGGAAAGTTTCTACAATGGAGCAGGGAATGGGCTGTCAACGTCCATCGCCGCGGCCGAGCCGCAGGCGCTTTTCCAGCCGCCGGAGCACGAGCGAGAGGCCGATGGTCAGGATCAGGTAGATATAGGCAACGATCGAATAGGTTTCGAAGAAGCGGAAGGAGCCGGAAGCATAGACCTTCCCCATCTGCGTGATGTCGGCGACGCCAAGCACGGAGACGAGCGAACTGTCCTTGACCATCGCGACAAAATCGTTGCCGAGCGGCGGCAGGATGGTTCTGAGCGCCTGCGGAAAAACCACCAGCCGGAAACGCTGCGCACCCGTGAGGCCGAGCGCCTTCGCCGCCTCGATTTGCCCGGCGTCAACGGCAAGGATGCCGGCGCGAAACACCTCCGCAATGAAGGCGGAATAGCCGATCATCAGGGCGAGGATCGCCCGCCACATCAAAGAGAGGTCCCGCACCTGCATCGGCTCCATCAGCCCTTGGGCGACGAGGGGCGCAATCACGAGATTGACGAGGGCAACGAGGGCGGGTGCGCCGACAAAGGCGATATAGAACAGGAGGACGAGGATCGGGATACCCCGGATGACCTCCGTATAGAAGCGCGCGATCTGCCGCAGCACACCATGGCGGGACAGCCCCATCAACGCGATCATGAGGCCGAGCGCCGTCGCCAGCGTAAAGCCGGCCATCGTCACGAAGACGGTGACCCCGAGGCCCTTGATGACCGTGGAGAACACCTGCGTATAGAGATCATTGGCGATGATGACGCCGGCAAGGGCAAGGGCGATCAACACCAGAACGACCAGCCACCAGGGCTGGTCGTTGGCGTCGGGGCTGCCGGAAGGATGCGAAGCGGCCATTCTCTGGGGATCAGCCGCCCATCTTGTAGTCGAGGAACCACTTCTTGTTCAGCGCATCGAAGGTGCCGTCCGCCTTCAGCGCCTTGATGGCGGCATTGACGGGCGCGACGAGATCGGAACCCTTCGGGAAAATGAAGCCGAAGTCTTCGGTGCCGAGCGGCCCGCCGATCAGCTTCAGCCCGCCATTCGACGTCTCGACATAGCCCTTGCCGGCCGTTCCGTCCGTCAGCACGGCATCGACGTCGCCGGCCTTCAGGGCCTGAACGGTGGCGCCGAAGGTCTCGAAGAGCTTGATGCGCGGGTTCTGCTCGTTGCCGTCAAGCACTTCGTAGACAGCGGTGTAGAAGGGCGTCGTGCCAGGCTGCGCGCCGATCAGCCCGTCGGCAAAGGCGCCGAGGCTCTTGGCATCGGTGAAGCGCTTTTCGTCGCCGCGCACCAGCAGGAACTGTTCCGAGCGCATGTAGGGATCGGAGAAATCGACCTTCTCCTTGCGATCGTCCTTGATGGTGATGCCGGTCATGCCGATCTGGTACTGGCCGTCGGACACGGACTGGATCATCGCATCCCAGGAGGTGTTCTGGTACTCGACCTTGAAATTCAGTCGCTTGGCGATCTCGTTCATCGCATCATATTCCCAGCCGACCGCCTGGCCAGTCGAAGGCTCGACGAACTGCAGCGGCGGATAGGCATTTTCCGTCACGACGACGACGGTCTTGCCGCCGAGATCGGGAAGATCGGATGCGGAAACGGGGGCCGTGACAAACAGCGCGGCGGCGAGGCCGGCCATGCCGGCAAGAAATTGACGTCTGGGGGACATCGGGAAACTCCGGAAAATCTGAGGTATGCAAAGGTTTCACGATCCCGGCAGCGATTGCAAGACCGGCCTTTCGCAAAAAGCGGCAAAGTGGGAAATGGATATCCGGGTAAGGACAGACGCCCCGCCTTTCCCCGATCTTGATGCGTCCGGGCCAATGTGACAAGGAAGCGCAACCGCACACTCGCAGGACCCTGCCATGACCTTCTCGATCCGCGACGCCAACCCCGCCGATATTCCGGCGCTGACCGCCATCTACCGCGAATCGGTCGAAAACGGCGTCGCCACCTATGAGATCGAGGCGCCAGACGAAGCCGAGATGGCGGCGCGCTTTGCGACAATCACCGGCAACGGCTATCCCTATATCGTCGCGATCGACACCGATGGCACCGTTCTGGGCTATGCCTATGCATCCGCTTTCCGCACCCGCGCGGCCTATCGCTTCCTGGTCGAGGATTCCATCTATCTGGCCCCTGCCGCCCGTGGCCGCGGCATCGGCCGGGCATTGCTCGACCAGTTGGTGGTGCGCTCGACGACGCTCGGCTTTCGCCAGATGGTCGCGGTCATCGGCGGCGCCCATCCCGCCTCGATCGGCGTGCACCGCGCGGCGGGCTTCGTCGATTGCGGCACAATGAAGGGCTCAGGCTACAAGCACGGACGCTGGCTCGATACGGTCTTCATGCAGATCGATCTCGGCGACGGCACCGACACCCATCCGAGCACCGACACCTATCCCGATACGCTCTACCGCTCCTGAAGCGCCTATTTGTCGATTAGCTTCAGCACGCTGTCGAAGACCTTGAGCACCTGCGCCAGATCATGGCCGCGCTTCAGGATACGCCCATGGGTGTTGACGACGCTGAAGGCGCCCTGGCGGCTGGCAAGCTTCGGGTTCTTCTCGATCCGGAACAGCGGCATTTCGCCGGAGCGCTTGAAGACCGAAAAGACGGCGCGATCCTTGAGATGGTCCAGCGCATAGTCACGCCATTCGCCCTCGCCCACCATGCGTCCGTAGACCCTGAGGATCTGATCGAGTTCACGCCGGTGGAAGGTGATCGGCAGCGGATCCTTCTGCGATCGGTATTCCTGCAAATCGACGACCACGGGCGCTCTCATGTCGCCGGGCGTCACGTCTGCTCCATCCGTCATCTCATCTCCGCATCTCACGTGACAGATGGGTGACAGTGTGCCTGACAAGCCTCAAATTGCAAGCGGGCTCCTCCCGGAAGCGGAGTGCCTGGAGCCATGCAATGGGTCCAGGAAAGCCGCATTTTGGCCCACAGCACGCCCCAATCCGCATCGAAAATCCGCCAGCCCACGGGAAAGCTTGCCCCGCGATCCCGACGGGTACGGATGGAAGGCCGCGTTTTGTAACGCTTTCCCTCCAACGGGTCGGTTCGGACGTGTCGAAACCCTCAAGCCCCAGCCCCCTCGGTGCGGCCGGGCCGACCCACAGGGAAAATTCCTATCCGCAGCGCGCGCAACAGCGCCTACTGGGCCGCGTGGATGGCCTCACCCAGCACGATGGAGGCCGCTCCCAGGATGCGTCCCGGGGCGCCGTCCGGGGTCGTCGCCTGCAGGAGAATTGCACAGCCATTGCGATCAGCCGCCTCGATGACCGAGCGCGGCAGGACGAAGTTCTTTGCACTGCCGTCCCACATGCCGATCGTCTGAACGTCGCGCACCGGGTGGGCATAGGTGATGTCGCGACCACTGTTTTCGCCCTTTTCGACTTTTACCCGTTCCGCAACATCGAAATAGACGACGACGACATTGGCGTGCGGCGTACCCTTCCGGTCCGCCGGGCCGGCGCCAATGGCAATGTCGATCTCCTGCCCGTTCATTGACAGGTTGACAGGAACCGTCAGCCCACGGCCGGCCCGGGACAGGTCCTCGATCTTGGCGCGGATGCCCCCGAGATCACGACCGTTCGCGTGGTCCTCTCCATTGACGATCGCCTGGGGCGTATAGACACCGGCGCGGCCAAGCGCCTTGGAATAGGCATACTGGCGCGCGGTATTATCCTTGGTGGCGAGCGTGTCGTTCCAGCCGAGGTAGTTCCAGTAATCGACGTGATAGGCGAGAGCCACCACGTCACCCTGCCGGATCAGCGACTTCATCACTTCGTCGGCCGGCGGGCAGGACGAGCATCCCTGACTGGTGAAGAGTTCGACAACGGCCTTCGGATTGGAAAGCACATGGCCGGCGGCCTGCGCACCGGCAGCCATGCCGAAGGCGGCAAAAGCAGCAGCAATGATGCATCCGATCCGTCGCATGGCATTCCGTTCATAGCGCGCCGTTCGTCACGGCAGCGGTTCCACGCCATCGCCAGACGATGTCGCCATGAACCGCTTTGTCCTCGGGATCTCCGCCACCGCACGGCGTGGAGGGTGATAACTGGCATCGTGTCTAACGTGCCGTCCGACCCACGCAAAGTCACGTTGGAGTGAGACTCCGGCACGTGGAAAGGCACCCTTAAAGCCTGGCTATGCGCAAAGGCCTGCGGCCAAAGCGCGATTGCGGACCGCGCACCGACTTCCGTGGCACAGCTCGCGGAAGGGTCACAAAAAAGAGAACGCCGGGGCATGCCCCGGCGCTCTCATCAGCTTGAAGGATGCCGTCGATCAGGCAGCGAGATCGCGCAGAACCGTCTGCAGGATGCCGCCATTGTTGACGTAGGTGACTTCGTCGAGCGTATCGATGCGGCAGACCAGCGGCACTTCCTTCACGGAACCGTCGCCATAGGTGATCTTGGCGATCTTCTTCTCGCGCGGCTTGATCTCGCCGTCGAGGCCTTCGATCGTCACCGTCTCGTCGCCCTTGAGGTCGAGCGAGGCCCAAGTGGTGCCTTCCTCGAAGACGAAGGGGATGACGCCCATACCGACCAGGTTCGAGCGGTGGATACGCTCGAAGGACTGGGCGACGACGGCGCGCACGCCAAGCAGGTTGGTGCCCTTGGCGGCCCAGTCACGCGACGAACCGTTGCCGTATTCGACGCCGGCGAAGATGACCAGCGGAACGCCCTCGGCCTTGTACTTCATGGCCGCGTCGTAGATCGACATCTCTTCCTTGGACGGATAGTGGATGGTGTAGCCACCTTCCTTGCCGTTCGGGCCGAGCATGTGGTTGCGGATGCGGATGTTGGCGAAGGTGCCACGCATCATGACTTCATGATTGCCGCGGCGCGTGCCGTACTGGTTGAAGTCCGCGACGCCGACGCCATTGCCGATGAGATATGCACCGGCGGGCGATGCCGCCTTGATCGAACCGGCCGGGGAAATGTGGTCGGTGGTGATCTTGTCGCCGAAGAGACCGAGAACGCGGGCGTTGACGATGTTGTCGACGCCAAGGCCTGCCTGCTTCGGCATCCCAACGAAGTAGGGCGGGTTCTGCACGTAGGTCGACTTGTCGTCCCAGGCATAGGTCTGGCCATCCGGCACCTGCACGGCCTGCCAGTTCTCATCGCCCTTGAAGACATCCGCATACTTCGTCTCAAAGAGCGCGCGGGTGACGTACTTCTGGATGAACTCGTGCACTTCCTGCGACGACGGCCAGATGTCCTTGAGGTAGACGGGGTTGCCGTCCTTGTCCTCGCCGAGTGGCTCCTTCGTCAGGTCCTTCTGCACGGTGCCGGCCAGCGCGTAAGCGACGACGAGCGGCGGCGAAGCGAGGTAGTTCGCCTGGACGTCGGGCGAAATGCGGCCTTCGAAGTTGCGGTTGCCCGACAGAACGCCGGCCGTGATCAGGCCCTTGTCGTTGATGGTCTTGGAAATCGGCGCCGGCAGCGGGCCGGAATTGCCGATGCAGGTCGTGCAGCCGAAACCGACCAGGTTGAAGCCGAGCGCGTCGAGCTCCTTCTGGAGGCCGGACTTTTCGAGATATTCGCCAACGACCTGGGATCCCGGCGCCAGCGAGGTCTTCACCCATGGCTTGGACTTCAGGCCCTTGGCAACGGCATTGCGGGCGAGAAGACCGGCCGCGATCAGCACGCTCGGGTTGGAGGTGTTGGTGCACGACGTGATGGCGGCGATGCAGACGTCGCCGTGGCCGAGATCGAAGCTCTCGCCTTCGACGGCGTAGCGGTTCGACAGCTGGCCGGGCTTCTTGTAGTCGCCTTCGAGCGCGGTCGCGAAGTTCGGCGCGATGGTTTCGAGCGGCAGGCGGCCTTCCGGACGCTTCGGGCCGGCCATGGAGGGCACGACGTCGTTGAGGTCGAGTTCGAGCGTATCGGTGAAGACGAGCTGCGCGCCATCATTGTCGCGCCACATGCCCTGCGCCTTCGAATAGGCTTCGACAAGCGCGATGCGATCCTTGGAGCGGCCGGACATGTCGAGGTAGCCGACGGTGGCGGCATCGACCGGGAAGAACCCGCAGGTCGCTCCGTATTCCGGGCCCATGTTGCCGATCGTCGCGCGGTCGGCGACCGGCAGCGTGTCGAGGCCGGGGCCGAAGAATTCGACGAACTTCGAAACGACGCCCTTCTTGCGCAGCATCTGCACGACGGTCAGCACGAGGTCGGTCGCGGTCACGCCTTCCTTCAGCGTACCGGTCAGCTTGAAACCGATCACTTCCGGCAGCAGCATGGAAACCGGCTGGCCGAGCATGGCGGCTTCGGCTTCGATACCGCCCACGCCCCAGCCGAGAACGCCGAGACCGTTGATCATCGTCGTGTGGCTGTCCGTGCCGACGCAGGTGTCGGGATAGGCGATCGTTTCGCCGTCTTCGTCCTTGGTCCAGACCGTCTGGCCGAGATATTCGAAGTTGACCTGGTGACAGATGCCGGTGCCCGGCGGAACGACGCGGAAGTTCTTGAACGCCTGCTGGCCCCACTTGAGGAAGCGGTAGCGCTCGCCGTTGCGCTCATATTCCAGCTCGACGTTGCGGGCAAAGGCGTTCGGCGTGCCGAATTCGTCGACGATGACCGAGTGGTCGATGACGAGATCGACGGGAACGAGCGGGTTGATCTTTTCCGGATCGCCGCCGAGCGCCTTGATGCCGTCGCGCATCGCCGCCAGATCCACCACGGCAGGAACGCCGGTGAAGTCCTGCATGAGGACGCGGGCCGGGCGATAGGCGATTTCGGCTTCCGTAAGACCCTTGTTGGTGAGCCAGGCGGCGACAGCCTCGATGTCGGCCTTGCGGACGGACCGGCCGTCCTCGTTGCGCAGCAGGTTCTCAAGCAGAACCTTCATCGAGTAGGGAAGCTTGGACACGCCGGCGAGACCATTGGCCTCAGCCTTGGGGATGCTGAAATAGACGTATTCCTTGCCGCCCACAGTGAGCGTGGAACGACAATTGAAGCTGTCGAGGGATTTGGACACTGGGTACTCCCGCTCCGTTTGATCGCCAAAAACTGACGTACGAACGCCCGAGCGCCTGGCGGCGCGATATGGGATGCGGGTGCGGCCATTTCCGCTGTCCGTACGTGGAAAGTCTTCCATGTTCGGCGCTAGAATGAAATTCACGCCGACCGCTGGCGTGTTGAGGGCGTTATAGATAATTTCGCCGGAACGTGCCAGACCGGGACAGCCCGTCGGGCGAGATTTTTTTGCATTGCGACGAAGGTCGTAAAGGGATTGTGAATGCCGCTTCTGCTCAGCGTCGAAGGACTGGCCGCCCGGCGCGGAGAAGACTATGTTTTCCGTGACATAACGGTCCGTCTCGAAGCCGGCGAAGCCCTCGTCGTGACGGGTCCGAACGGGTCGGGAAAATCGACGTTTCTGAGAGCCGTCGCGGGCCTGCTCAAACCCGATCTTGGAGAGGTCCACGTCTCCGGAACGCACACCCCCGTCGAGCGCACCGCTGAACTGTGCCACTACCTCGGCCATCGCAACGCGATGAAGCGGGAACTGACGGTGGAGGAAAACCTCGGCTTCTGGAAGTCCTTCTTCGGCGACGTCGCGCCGGCACGGGGAATGACGATCACCGAAGCCGCCGAAGCGGTCGGTCTGCCCGGCATCCTGCATCTGCCCTATGGCTATCTCTCCGCCGGCCAGCAGCGCCGCATGGCCATGGCAAAGCTCATCGTGGCGGGACGACCCATCTGGATCCTCGACGAGCCGACCGCCGCGCTGGATGCGGCCTCCGAAACCCTCTTTGCCGACCTTGTGCTCCGGCATCGTTCCGCCGGCGGCATCGTCCTTGCCGCGACACACCAGCCGCTCGGCTTCGAAGGAGCAAAATCCCTAGTGATGAAAGGCTTTGAGCCCTTCGAGGAGGCCGCATGGTAACGGGCCGCACACTGCACCCCGGCCAGCCAGGGAGAATAAACCGATGATGGCCCTCCTGCTGCGCGACCTGCGCCTGTCCGTGCGCGCCGGCGGTGGGGCGCTGATCGGCATCCTCTTCTTCATGACGGTCGTTGCCGTCATCCCCTTTGGCGTCGGGCCGGACCTCAACCTCCTCGCCCGCATTGGACCGGCCATTCTATGGATCGGCGCCCTGCTCGCCGCGCTGCTCGGTCTCGACCGTCTTTTCCAGGCCGAGCGCGAGGACGGCTCGCTCGATCTGCTTCTCATGCAGGAAACGCCGCTCGTCCTCATCGTCTTCGTGAAGTGCGCCGCCCACTGGCTGTCGAGCGGCCTGCCGCTGGCGCTGGCCGCCCCGCTGCTGGGCCTCTTCATGAACATGGATGCCACGGCCATCGGCGCAGCCATGCTGACGCTTCTGGTCGGTACGCCCGCCATCACCTTTATCGGCGCGGTCGGCGCGGCGGTCGCCGTTTCGCTGCCGCGCGGCGGGCTGCTGGTCTCCATCCTCGTCCTGCCGGTCGCCATTCCCGTGCTGATCTTCGGCGTCAGCGCCAGCTATGCTGCGGTCGAAGACCCCGCGCCCTTCCTGCCACCCTTCCTCATTCTCATCGCCATCACACTCTTCTTCGCCGTCATCGGCCCGCTGGCCGCCGCCGCGGCCCTGCGCAATGCCAGCGAATGACGGGACACCGTTCGGGAGTTGCGTCCAAGAATGGCGTCGCTCCCGGCGCCCGGTTTGATCGCGGTCAATTGCCGGAGAGCAGTAGACACGGTAAACAGGGGTCATGAGCGAACAGAGCCTTGCCATCCGCAGGATCAGCGATCTTGCCAATCCCACCCGCTTCCTGGCCCTGGCCGGGCGCATCCTGCCTTGGCTGTCCGGATTGACGGTCCTGCTCTTTGCGATCGGACTCTACCTGTCCTTCACCACGGAGGGGGATTACCAGCAGGGCGAAACCGTCCGCATCATGTATATCCATGTGCCCTCGGCCTGGCTGTCGATGATGTGCTATACGGTGATGGCGATCTCAGCGCTCGGCACGCTGGTCTGGCGCCACCCCTTGGCGGATGTCTCGGCGCGGGCCGCCGCCCCCATCGGCGCCGTCTTCACCTTTCTGGCACTCGTCACCGGTTCGCTCTGGGGCAAGCCCATGTGGGGCACATGGTGGGTCTGGGATGCACGGCTGACCTCGGTCTTCGTCCTCTTCCTGATGTATCTCGGCCTTATCGCGCTCAACCGCGCCTTCGAGGACCCGGGCCGTGCCGCCCGTGTTTCGGCCATCCTCATCCTCGTCGGCTTCGTCAACATTCCGATCATCAAGTTCTCGGTGGAATGGTGGAACACGCTGCACCAGCCGGCCAGCGTGATGCGCATGGACGGTCCCGCCATTGACGCGGAATTCCTGCGCCCGCTGCTCGTCATGGCCGGCGCCTTCACGCTCCTTTTCTTCACCCTCCATATCGCCGCCATGCGCAACGAGATCTGGGACCGCCGCATGATGGCCATGCGCCGCCAGGCCGCTCGCCTTGCCGGCAACGGCCAAAGCAAGCCGCAGGAGCTCGCAGAAGGGCGCGGAGAGGCCCGATGACTCATACGACCTATGTGATCGCGTCCTATGGTGTTGCGGCCATCACAATCCTCGGCCTGATTCTCTCCATCTATTTCGGCGGGCGTCGCCGCCAGCGCGATCTCGCCCGGCTGGAAGCCTCCGGGATCCGCCGCCGGTCCGCCTCTGCGGTGCAGCCGCCGGAAGGGGCAGCAAAATGACCGCCGAAACCCCGCATGAACAAGCCCCGCAGGCGGGCAATACGGGCCGCGCGGCCCCCATGCGCATCGTCCTCGCGCTGCTGCCGCTCGCCATCTTCGGTGTCCTCGCTTATGTCTTTTGGGCGCAACTGCAATCGGGCCGCGACACCAGCGTCATCCCGTCAGCCCTCATCGGCACAAAGGCGCCGACCCTGGCGCTCGAACCGCTTGCGGGCGCCACGCTTAACGGCAAACCGATGCCGGCGCTGACCGATGCGGCCATTGCCGGCAAACTGACACTGGTGAATGTCTGGGCCTCCTGGTGCGTGCCCTGCCGGCAGGAGCATCCGATCATCCTAGAGCTTTCCAAGGATCCGCGCCTGACGGTGGTCGGTATCAACTACAAGGACCAGAACGAAAACGCGTTGCGCTTTCTCGGCGAACTCGGCAACCCTTTCCATGCCGTCGGCATCGATCCGCGCGGCAAGGCGGCCATTGACTGGGGCGTCTACGGCATCCCCGAATCCTATCTCGTGGGGCCGGACGGAACGATCCTTTACAAGCGTGTCGGTCCCTTCGACGAGAAGAGCCTTGAGGAAGGCCTGAAGCCGGCGATCGAGAAGGCCATGGCCAAGAGCTAAGTGCTGGCCGCAATCGTTGGATGGGCGATGCTCAACCGTGCTGCAGCGCCAGATCCGTCTGGAAAATCTCGTTGCGGTCAATGATCCCGGCCAAGCCATGGATCACCACCCTGTTTCGCCCGCCGGTCTTTGCCAGATAGAGGCAGGCATCGGCATGGGCGATGGCCTCATGGATCGAGGCCGCACCCCGCAACTCCGGCGCAAGACCGAAACTGGCGGTAATCGCGATCGTCGTCCCCTCGCCTGTCACAAAGGAGGCGTCGGCGATCGCACGGCAGGCCTCTTTCGCCAACCGGCCGGCTACCTCAAGATCGGTTTTCGGCAGATAGGCCACGAACTCCTCCCCGCCGAAACGGGCAATCAAGGTCCGGGCAGGAAGCGCAGCGGCAAGCTGCGCCGCCACGTCGCGCAGGATGCGATCGCCTGCCGCATGGCCGTGACGATCATTGACGCCCTTGAAATGGTCGATATCGCAGACAAGGATGCAGCCGCTCCCGGATACCCCCAGAACCGCCCGCTCGAATCCCCGGCGATTGAGAAGCTCCGTCAGCGGGTCGCGCTCGGCAAGCCCCTGGTGCCTTTCAATAATGTCGGTCACCACAGTCGCGAGCGCCGCCAGACCGAGAAGAAAGCCGAAGATGCTGGCCATGATCTGCATCAGAAATGCGTAGTTCGAGCCGAGGAAGCTGTCGACCGATAGCGGATCGGCTGCCGTGGTCTGGAACAGCAACACGCCGACCCGCGCGACCGTCTCGATGAGGGTTGCGCCGAAGGCCAGCATGATGGCGAGATCGGCCGGCCTCTCCGGGCGTCGGACAACACTGGCAAGCGCCATGCAGCCGATCGCCGCGCAACCAAGGTCGGAGACTGCCAGATGGGACCGCAGATCGCCGGCGGCCAGCAGCATCGTCGCCACAACGATGAAGGCAAGCGCGGTCAGAAGGCGCGGCACGACAATGGTCGACGCACGGAAATGGATGAGGAGCGCATGACTGTAAAAGAAGAAGCCACCATAAAAGAGCCCGTTCGCAATCAGGCTCTGGAGGAGTGGGTGAAGACCGCCCACGACGAGCGAAAAGACGAATCCAAGAGCGGCACTGAGAAAGCCGAGGCCCCAGAACAGCGAGGCGCCATCATCCACCCGCCGGGCGGCGAGGAACATGAGACTGAAACAGAGCATGAAGAAGGGAAGCAGAAAGGCGAACGTGTCGTGATGTTCCATCTGTCTCCCACCGTGCTGCTGCGCCAGCGCTCCGGAGGAAGGGCCGTCCAACGCCTTTTCTATGGAGCGGACCTTAACGAAAGATAGACATCCAGCTTCGAGATTTTGCAGATTCGCAAACGCGTCGCGTCACCGCCTGCCGAAATGCGGAAATCGCCGTTGTCCGCGATCACCCGGTTCACGGCCGATCGCAAGTGCCTGGATCACGTTTCCGTCTTCTCTTCGATGGAATGGCGGATGATCAGCGGCAACTGCGCCATGGTGAAGGCGATGGTGATCGGCATGGTGCCCCAGACCTTGAAGGCCACCCAGAAGTCGGTCGAGAAGTTGCGCCAGATCACTTCGTTGAGCACGGCAAGAAACAGGAAGAAGACGCCCCAGCGGAAGGTGAGCTTGTACCAGCCCTCATCCGTCAGCTTGAAGGCCGAGTGCAGCACGTAGCCAAGCAACGACTTGCCGAACCAGAGACCGCCGAGCAGGATGACACCGAACAGCGCATTGACGATGGTCGGCTTCACCTTGATGAAGGTGTCGTTCTGCAGCCAGAGCGTCAGGGCGCCGAACACGAGCACCACGATCCCGGAGATCAGCGGCATCATCGGCAGGGTGCGCGTCAGGGCCCATGAAACCGAAAGGGCAATCGCCGTTGCCGCCATGAAAAGGCCGGTGGCAATAAAAATCGGCCCGCCCATCTCGGCCAGCACCGGGAAGCGCGCGGCCAGCCATTCGCCGCGGGAATTGGCAAAGAAAAACACCAGGAGGGGGCCGAGCTCGAGAACGAGCTTGGGGAGGGCGCCCATCTCCTTGCGGGGCTGTTCCGGCGTGATCTTGCCCGGTTCGGCGGTGGACATGGGCGTCAGGCTCCTGCTTGTCTCATCATGCGCATGCCGGTCTGTCGTCTGCAAACCTGAAATGCAAGGTGTATTCGTGAAGGATCATGTGCCGACGACCTCCATACCGGAACGACGGCAAAACCATGTCAATGCGCCGTTCCCGCGATCGCGGCAGCAAAATCCTTCGCTTCGAAGGGTTCCAGGTCGTCTATACCCTCGCCAACGCCGATGAAATAGACCGGCAGCTTATGCTTGGCGGCGATGGCGACGAGAATGCCGCCGCGCGCCGTACCGTCGAGCTTGGTCATGATGAGACCGGAGACACCGGCCACATTGCGGAAGATCTCCACCTGCTGCAGCGCATTCTGCCCCGTTGTCGCGTCCAGCGTCTGAAGCACGGTATGCGGCGCATCCGGATCGATCTTGCCGAGGACCCGGACGATCTTTTCAAGCTCGGCCATCAGTTCCGTCTTGTTCTGCAGACGCCCGGCCGTATCGATGATCAGCACATCCGTGCCATTGGCCTTGGCCTGCTGATAGGCCTCGAAGGCAAGGCCCGCCGCATCGGCGCCAAGCTTGGTCGAAACGATGCCCGAGCCGGTGCGGTCGGCCCAGATCTTCAGCTGCTCGATGGCCGCAGCACGGAACGTGTCGCCCGCAGCCAGCATGACCTTCAGACCGGCACCGGACAGCTTTGCGGCCAGCTTGCCGATCGTCGTGGTCTTGCCGGTTCCGTTGACGCCGACAACGAGGATGACATGCGGCTTGTGGGACAGATCGAGCGCCAGAG
Organism: Rhizobium sp. RU20A; assembly: GCF_900155885.1. Classification (GTDB taxonomy): domain Bacteria; phylum Pseudomonadota; class Alphaproteobacteria; order Rhizobiales; family Rhizobiaceae; genus RU20A. Next base: position 200,221 of record NZ_FTMB01000004.1, on the reverse strand, counting down.
GCTTGGCAACCGGCTCCAGCACCTTGGTGATCTCGTTCGCCATGATCCGCTGTACATCCTCGCCCGTCACGTCCTTGCCGTAGCGTTCGGACGACAGGGTATCCGTGATGCGCATCGCCGTCTCGAAACCGAGATCGGCCTGCAGCAGCAGGTCTTCCAGATCCTGCAGCGTCGCCTCGTCCAGCTTGCGCTTGGTGAAAAGGCTGGTGATCTGGCCGGTCAGCTGGGACGAGGTGCGGGCAAGGCCGGCCCGCAGACGCTGGAACCAGCTGAGGCGCGGTGCCGCCACCTCCGGCTCTGGCGCGGCCGGAAGGGCGCCGATCGCAAAGCCCTTGGGCAGGACAGCCTCACCCGGCGAAACGGGGTCTGGCTCCACGACCTCGACCGGGAGCGCGTCCCCGACGGCGACCGCCTCGGCCGCGCGCATACCCGCGTCGCTTCCATCTCCCTCAACGCCATCCAGCCGCGCCAGATCGGTGATGTCATCGTCATCGACGGGACCGCCGGCGGTCTCCATTTCGACATCGAGAACGGGATCCTCGGCGGTCGGCAGGTCCTCGATCGGCTCGGAGACGGTCTCGATCTCGTCCCCATGCGTTTCCTTGAAGACGGCGATCGACTCGTCTTCGCCCGGCACCGCCCAGGCTTCGGACTGCTCAAGAGCGCGCTCGGCGGCCTCGTCCGGCGGCAGCACCGCATCGGCGGCAGGCTGCGGCTGATCTTTGCCGAAGGTGAAGACTTTCTTGATGAAGCCGAAGGCCATGAAACTGTCCGTTTCCGGGGAAAGCGCCTACGCCGCAGCGTTGGCAGCCGTTCCGATCTGAAGATGGCGGCCATTGTGGCCGGTGATGGTGACGCGAACAAGGGCGCCGGGCGAAAGACCGGGTGCTGCAACCAGCGTGAAATCCTCCGTATGCGCCATGCCGTTGCGCTCCACGAGGATGACCTGCCGGCTGCCGGAAAGCTTTTCGAGATGGCGGCCGTGCAGTCGTTCCGCCACGGCCCGCAACGCCGCCGCCCGCGCTTTCACAAGTCCGCGGTCGAGCTGCGGCATGCGCGCCGCCGGCGTGCCCGGGCGCGGGCTGTAGGGGAAGACGTGGAGATGCGCGATCCCCATCGCCTCGGCAAGACGCGCAGAATTCTGCGCCATCTGCTCCGTCTCGGTCGGAAAGCCTGCGATCATGTCGGCGCCGAAGCTCATCTCGGGCCTGAGCCGCCGCGCCGTCTGCGCAAAGGCCAGCGCATCGGCGGAAAGATGCCGCCGCTTCATCCGCTTCAGGATCATGTCGTCACCGTGCTGCAACGACAGATGAAGATGCGGCATGAAACGCGGTTCGTCGGCGATGAGGTCGAGAAGATGCGTGTCCACCTCGATACTGTCGATGGAGGAGAGCCGGAGCCGCGCGATTTCCGGCACCTGCTTCAACAGCGTCTTGGCGAGTTGCCCGAGTGTCGGCCGCCCCGGCAGGTCGCCGCCATAGCTGGTGGCGTCCACACCCGTCAGCACCACCTCGCGGTAGCCGCCTTCGACCAGCCGCCGCGCCTGATCCACCACCGCACCCATCGGCACGGAGCGCGAATTGCCGCGCCCATAGGGGATGATGCAGAAGGTGCAGCGATGGTCGCAGCCCGTCTGCACCTGCAAAAACGCCCGCACATGCCCGTCAATGCCATCGACGAAGTGCGGCGCCGTTTCCGTCACGCTCATGATGTCGTTGACGCGAAGCTTTTCCTCCGCACCGACACCGAAATCCGGCAGGGCCGCATAGCTCGCGCGCTTCAGCTTTTCCTCATTGCCAAGCACGGCATCCACTTCCGGCATGGCAGCGAAATTGGCGCCCTCGACCTGCGCGGCACAGCCCGTGACGACGATGCGCGCACCCGGCTGTTCGCGGCGCAACCGGCGAATGGTCTGGCGCGCCTGCCGCACGGCCTCGCCGGTCACGGCGCAGGTGTTGACGAGCACGGCATTGCCGAGCCCGGCGGCCTCGGCCTCGCGGCGCATGACCTCGCTCTCGAAGGTGTTGAGGCGGCAGCCGAAGGTGATGACCTCGACGCTCAACGCTCCGCCGCCTCCGGCGCGTGATCGGCATCGCGCGTGAAAGCACCGGTTTGAGGATCGACCATGCCGGACCATTCCCAGGTCGCAGGCCCGGTCATCACGACATGATCGTCGCGCTCGCGCCAGTCGATAACGAGTTCGCCGGGCGGCAGGGCGCTGGCAACCTTGATTGTCACCCGCCGTCCCGTGCGCCCGGTCCGCGCCGCCGCGACGCCGGCCGCGCAGGCAGCCGAGCCACAGGCGAGCGTCAACCCCGCGCCGCGCTCCCAGGTCCGCGTGGTCAGCGTATCCTTGCCCGTCACCTGCGCGATCGTGATATTGGCACGCTCGGGGAAAACGGGGTGGTTTTCAAGAAGCGGGCCGAAACGCTCGAGATCATAGGACCAGACATCCTGCTCGACCCAGAAGATCGCATGTGGATTGCCCATGGAGACGACGGCTGGCGAATGCAGGATGGGCGCATCGATCGGCCCGATCTGCAACTCAATGCGGCGCGTGTCGTGGAATTCTTCCGCAAGCGGGATCTCGTTCCAGGCAAGCCGCGGCTTGCCCATGTCGACGGAGATCGAGCCATCCGCGTGTTCGTCCGCTTCCAGCAGCCCCGCAACCGTATGGAAGAGGAAATGCCGCTTGCCCGTTTCGGCGGCGAGCGCCTGCACGACGCAGCGCGTGCCATTGCCGCAGGTCTGCGCCTTCGAACCATCACAGTTGAGAATGTCGATAAAGGCATCCGTACCGGCCGCCTTCGGATCGTGCACGGCCATGATCTGGTCGAACGATGTCTGCGGGTCAGCCGCCAGCGCAATCGCCGCTTCCGGCGTCACGCGCCCGGGGCGACCGCGCATGTCGATGACGAGGATCTTGTTTCCAAGCCCGTTCATCCGCGCAAACTGAACCTTCTGCGACATTCGCGTTCATCCCATCAAAGGCAAGTGCGCCGTATATGGCGCAAAACCCCCGTAAATGCCAGCCTTGCGGCCGTGCCGCGCGATGCACGAGCCCTCAGGCCACCGGCGGCACGTCGAAGACCTCCCCGGCGAGCATCGGCCGGAACCGCTCGCGTGCAATCCCGGCCGCATCGAGCGCGGCGAAAAGGGCCTGCCGTGGCGTATCCGGCGCCTCGTTCGTCAGCTGGAAGGTGCGCCAGTGATGACCGGCGACATAGGCGGCATGGCAAAGCCGCATGCCTTCCACCGCTTCTTCCGGGTTCTGGTGCTGCCCCTTCATGAACCAGCGCGGCTCATAGGCCCCGATCGGCAGATTGGCGAGGCGGAAGGACCCGTAACGCGCCTGAACGGCGCGATAGTTGATGCCGTCATGAAAGCCGGTATCGCCGACGTGATAGATGCGGCCCGCCGGCGTTGCGATCACGAAGGCGGCCCACAGCGCCATGGACCGGTCACCGACGCCGCGCGCCGACCAGTGGTGGCACGGCTCGCAATGTACGGAAACACCCGGCATCACCTCGACACCGTCGCCCCAGTCCATCGCCTCGACGGCCGCTTGGGGAATGGCGCGGCGAATGATCGTATCATTGCCGAGCGGCGTCAGAATGCGTGGCGCATGCACCTGGACGAGCCGCTTCAGAGCATCGAGATCCAGGTGGTCGTAGTGATTGTGCGTGACGATAACGAGATCGATTGCCGGCAAGGCATCGAAGGCGACACCCGGCGGCGTCACCCGCTTCGGTCCCACCAGCCCAAGCGGCCCGACCCGCGCGGCAAAGACCGGATCGATCAGAATGTTGAGGCCCGCCACCTGGATCAGCAGGGCGGCATGGCCGATCATGGTGACGCGCAGCCCATCGCCATCGACGCGCGCTGCCGGTACCGTGCCGACGAAAGGGCTCTCCAGCTGCTTCGGCCAGGTCTCGATCCCCCCGCCCGTCTTCCACCGCCAAACCGCCCGCAAGCCCAACGGCGCGACACCGTCCGGATTGAAGAATCGGTTTCCGTCGTAGTGATCGGAGACCGGGCCGGAATAATAACGATTGCTGGGCATGGAAGAATAGCGTCCTGCTGAGGGCGGCGAGAGGTCTCCTTAAGTTGGTCTGCCGCCACAGAATTGCAAATCGTCACGAGCGAACGCCAAAAACCCCGGCATCCTTGACTTTCGCCCCGCTTTCCTGTTTAAGCCCGGCGTTCGCTTTCATGCAGACGAGACCACCGAGCCTCCGACCGGGTCATCCCTACAAGGGACAGAACCCGGAGGGCAACATCCGACAGCGCGTTGCGCCCTCGGGTGCTTTTTGGCTTTGCGTCTTGTTTTTGCGCGGGAAAGACCCGACGTTTCGGGCAACCGAAACGACTAGGATGAGATGATGTTCGAGAGCCTTCAGGACCGCCTTGGGTCCATTTTGAACGGACTGACCGGCCGTGGCGCCCTGTCGGAAGCGGATGTTTCCGCGGCGCTGCGCGAGGTTCGCCGTGCGCTGCTCGAGGCGGACGTTGCGCTCGACGTGGTGCGCGCCTTTACCGAGGCCGTGCGCGAAAAAGCCGTTGGCGCCGAGATCGTCAAGTCGATCAAGCCCGGCCAGATGGTCGTCAAGATCGTCCATGACGAGCTCGTCTCCATGCTCGGCACCGAAGGTGTCGCGATCGACCTCAACGCCGCAGCCCCCGTCGTCATCATGATGGTCGGCCTGCAGGGCTCGGGCAAGACGACCACCACCGGCAAGATCGCCAAGCGCCTCACCGACCGGGACCGGAAGAAGGTCCTGATGGCCTCGCTCGACACGCGCCGTCCGGCCGCGCAGGAGCAACTGCGCCAGCTGGGTGTCCAGACCGGTGTCGATACGCTGCCGATCATCGCCGGCCAGACCCCGACCGACATTGCCGCCCGCGCCGTTCAGGCCGCCAAGCTCGGCGGGCACGACATCGTCATCCTCGACACCGCCGGCCGTACTCACATCGACGAGCCGCTGATGCTCGAGATGGCCGAGATCAAGCGCAAGTCGAACCCGCATGAAATCCTGCTGGTCGCCGATGCGCTGACCGGTCAGGACGCCGTCAATCTCGCCCGCAACTTCGACAGCCGCGTCGGCATCACCGGCCTCGTGCTGACCCGCATGGACGGCGACGGCCGCGGCGGTGCTGCGCTTTCCATGCGCGCCGTCACCGGCAAGCCGATCAAGCTGATCGGCGTCGGCGAAAAGATGACGGAGCTCGAGGAGTTTCATCCCCGGCGCGTCGCGGATCGCATCCTCGGCATGGGCGACATCGTTGCCCTCGTCGAAAAGGCGGCTGAGAACATCGACGCCGAAAAAGCCCGCGCCATGGCCGAGAAGATGGCCAAGGGCAAGTTCGACCTCAACGACCTTTCCGACCAGCTGAAGCAGATGCAGAGCATGGGCGGCATGGGCGGCATCATGGGCCTGATGCCAGGCATGGGCGGCATGAAGGACAAGCTCGCGGCCGCCGGCCTCGACGACAAGATGTTCAAGCGCCAGCTCGCCATCATCTCCTCGATGACCCGCGAGGAACGTGCCAATCCCGACCTCCTGAAGCATTCCCGCAAGAAGCGCATCGCCGCCGGCTCCGGCACGGATGCGTCCGACATCAACAAGCTTCTGAAGATGCACCGCCAGATGGCGGACATGATGAAGATGATGGGCGGCAAGGGCAAGGGCGGCATGATGAAGCAGATGATGGGCGGCCTTGCCGGCAAGATGGGCCTGGGTGGCCTTGGCGGCGGCATGGGGGGCATGCCGGATCTGTCCAAGATGGACCCCAAGCAGCTCGAGGCTCTCGCCAAGCAGGCGGAAGCCGCCGGCATCAAGCCCGGCAGCCTGCCCGGCATGGGTGGCCTTGGCGGAATGCCCGGGCTTGGCGGCCCGAAGCTGCCCGGCCTCGGCGGCGGTTTCCCCGGCCTGCCTGGCATGCCGAAGAAGAAGTGAGGAGCGCCCGGCGATGGTCGATCCCGAGGTGAAGAAAGAATTGGCGGGCTACCGGCAGTCGATCGACAATATCGACGCCGCGCTCGTTCACATGCTGGCCGAACGTTTCCGCTGCACCAAGGCGGTTGGCGTTCTCAAGGCCAGGTACGATTTGCCGCCGGCCGATCCGGCGCGCGAGGAATACCAGATCGAACGGCTGCGCAGGCTTGCGCGGGATGCCGATCTGGACCCGGATTTCGCCGAGAAGTTCCTGAACTTCATCATCAAGGAAGTCATCCGGCATCATGAAGCCATTGCCGCCGATCTCGGCGGTTCAGACACGTAAAACCAGACCGGAGCCCGTCGGAAGACGGCCTTCCAAAAACATCCAAAGGAGCAAACCATGTCCCTCAAGATTCGTCTCGCCCGCGGCGGTTCCAAGAAGCGTCCCTATTACCAGATCGTCGTTGCCGACGCCCGCTCGCCGCGGGACGGCCGCTTCATCGAAAAGCTCGGTTCCTGGAACCCGATGCTCGCCAAGGACGATGCAAACCGCACCGTCATCAACAACGAGCGCGTCCAGCACTGGCTCGACAACGGCGCCCAGCCGACCGACCGCGTCCTGCGCTTCCTGAACGAAGCCGGCCTCGCAACCCGCGAAGCCCGCAACAACCCGAACAAGGCAAAGCCGGGCAAGAAGGCCCAGGAACGCGCCGCCGAGAAGGCCCAGAAGGCCGCCGACGCCGCTGCTGCCGAATAAGGCTGGCACACCGGATTTTGTAATGACGGGCGGCGTGCGAACGCCGCCCGTTTGCTTTATGCAGAACGGAACACGCTGCAAGGACCTGAACCATGCCGAAGCTCGAAGATCCGATCCTGATGGCAACCGTCGGCGCGGCCCAGGGCCTGCGCGGCGAGGTGCGGCTGAAGGCCTTCACCGAAGACCCGATGGCCGTCGGTGATTACGGCGCACTGCACAGCATGGACGGCCGCAGCTTCGAAATCCTCGAAATCCGAGAGGCGAAGACCGTCGTCATCGTCCGCTTCCGCGGCATCAACGACCGCAACGCCGCCGAGGCCCTGAACGGCCTTGATCTCTACATCGAACGTGAAAACCTGCCGGACGACGATCTGGAGGAGGACGAGTTCTTCTACGCCGATCTCGAAGGGCTGGAAGCCGTCGATGCCGAGGGGCGCAGCTATGGCAGTGTCACAGGTGTCTTCGATTTCGGCGCCGGCGATCTCCTGGAGCTCAAAGGGCCGGGCAGACGCCCCGTCCTCATTCCCTTCTCGGAGGCCGCCGTGCTCGAAATCGACCTGGAAGGCGGGAAGATGCTGGTCGATCCCATCGCCGCCGGCTTGATCGACACCGACAAGGACGGCGCCGAAAGCCCCTTCCTGCCGAAGGGCAACTAAAGGCCATGCCGTTCCACGCCACGATCCTGACGCTCTATCCGGAAATGTTTCCGGGCCACCTCGCCCATTCGCTGGCCGGCAAGGCGCTGGCGCGCGGCGATTGGACCTGCGAACCCGTTCAGATCCGTGATTTCGCCACCGACCGGCACCGCACGGTGGACGACACGCCTGCCGGCGGCGGCGCCGGCATGGTGCTGAAGCCGGATGTGCTGGCCCGCGCCATCGACCATGTGGAAGCCGCCGACACGCGGCCCCGCCTGCTGATGAGTCCGCGCGGCCGCCCGCTGACGCAGGGCCGGGTGCGCGAGATCGCGGCCGGGCCCGGCGTCGTCATCGTCTGCGGCCGCTTCGAGGGCGTGGACCAGCGCGTGATCGAGGCGCGCGGCCTCGAAGAGATTTCCATCGGCGACTATATCCTTTCCGGCGGCGAACCGGCTGCCCTCACCCTGCTCGATGCCGTCGTGCGCATCCTGCCGGGCGTCATGGGCAACGATCTGTCCGGCGTTCATGAAAGCTTCGAAGGCGGGTTGCTGGAACATCCGCACTATACGCGCCCCCAAGTCTTCGAGGGCCGCGAGATCCCGGCGATCCTCACCTCCGGCAACCACGCCGCCATCGGCAAATGGCGGCACGAAGAAGCGTTGCGGCTGACCCGCGAGCGCCGCCCGGACCTTCTGTCGGCCGATCAGGCCGTCACGAAGTAGTAGCCCGTCAGGAACAGGCCGACCGCGACCACCAGACCACGGATGATGCCCTGCGGCACGCGTCGGGCGACCCAGACGCCGGAATAACCGCCAAGCGCACCGGCCGGGATCATCACCAGCGCCTCCGGCCAGGCCACGACCCCGCCGCCGGCAAAGACGACGATGGCAATCGCCGCGATCACCATGGCGATGAAATTCTTCAATGCATTCAGCCGGTGATAGTCGCCGCCCGTGGCAAGGCCGAGCACGGCCAGCATCATGATGCCCATGCCGGCGCCGAAGAAGCCGCCATAGATCGACGTGAAGAACTGGCCGATCATGCCGGCAAGGCCGACGTTGCGATGCTCTCCGGTATTCTTCGGCCGCAGATACGGCCCCGCCCAGAAGATCACGGTAGCCGCGAGCAGCAGCCACGGCACGAGACTGCGGAAGGAGGGATTGGACAGCGACAGCAGGATCAGCGCGCCACCAAGACTGCCGATGACCGAGATGATGCCGAGGATGATCGCCTCGCGCGGCCGGGCCAGGATTTCCTTGCGATAGGCAAGCGCCGAGGTGACATATCCCGGAAACTGCGTGACCGAGGAGGTCGCATTCGCCGAAATCGGCGGCATGCCGGTTAGCGTCATCGCACCGAAGGTCAGGAAGGTACCGCCACCTGCAATGGCGTTGACGACACCGGACAGGAAACCGGCTGCGGCCAGCAGCAGGATGGTCAAAATGCTCATGATATCTCCTCCGTCATCCCGCTTATCTGGCCAATTCCGAAGTTTCAAGATCGACAAGAGACGAAGGCACCTCTGCATTTTCAGGCATTGCAGTCGTTTGAGGGGTGACAAGCGGGGCAATCTCCTGTAAAGCCCCGGCCGGTTCGGGGAATCCCGTCCGCCAATAAAGAATGGCGCATCCGCTCCCGCTGATCACGCAAATCGATCGCGCACCGTCCAAGGCTGGTCCGAGGCGGTGCAGAGAGCGCTCTGGTCGTTTCAGAAGAAATGGAAAAGGTAGACCAATGACCAACATCATTGCCCAGCTCGAGGCCGAACAGGCCGCCAAGATCGCCGCCAAGCGCGAACTTCCCGCATTTTCCGCCGGCGACACCATCCGCGTCAACGTGCGCGTGACGGAAGGCAACCGTACCCGCGTACAGGCCTATGAAGGCGTATGCATCGCCCGCTCCGGCGGCGGCATCAACGAAAGCTTCACCGTTCGCAAGATCTCCTACGGCGAAGGCGTCGAGCGCGTATTCCCGGTCTACTCGCCGCTCGTCGAAGGCGTCGAAGTCGTCCGCCGCGGTAAGGTTCGTCGCGCCAAGCTCTACTACCTGCGCGACCTGCGCGGCAAGGCTGCCCGTATCGTTGAAAACACCAACACCCGCGCCCGCAAGCTCAACGACGCCGAGCGCCAGGCCGTTGCCAACGAAAAGGCCCGCATCGAAGCCGAGAAGGTCGCTGCTGCCGAGAAGCTCGCCGCTGAAAAGCCGGCCGACGCCGCAGAATAAGACCTGGTCCGGATCATCCGGTATCATGCGAAAGGCCCCGGTTTTCCGGGGCCTTTTTCGTTGTTGCCCCTGCGGACGAGGGACAAAAGAAAATGGCCGTATCGTTTCCAATACGGCCATTCGCCAATAGTTCGGTCTGTGACCTGTTCGCCGTCTTCCTCAAACTCAAGGAAGACAGCCGCTTTTCCCTTAGTTGCGGTTTCCGAGGAAGCGCAGCAGGAACAGGAAAAGGTTGATGAAGTCGAGGTAGAGCGAGAGCGCGCCCATGATCGCCTTGCGGCCGGCAACGTCAGCGCCATCGGCTTCGAAGTACATTTCCTTGATCTTCTGCGTGTCCCAGGCGGTCAGGCCGGCAAACAGCAGCACACCAATGGCCGAGATCGCGAAGTTCAGCGCCGAGGAGGCGAGGAAGATGTTGACGATCGAGGCGATGATCAGGCCGAAGAGACCCATGATCAGGAACGAGCCGAAGGCCGAGAGGTCACGCTTCGTCGTGTAGCCGAACAGCGAGAGCGCGCCGAACGAGGCGGCCGTCACGAAGAAGGTCTGCACGATGCTCTGGCCGGTATAGACCATGAAGATCGACGAGAGCGACAGGCCCATCAGACCCGCATAGACCCAAAAGGCCATCTGCGCGGCGCCAACGCTCAGCGAATTGATGCGGAAGCTCAGGAAGAAGACCATAGCCAGCGGCGCCAGCATGATCACCCACTTGAGCGGAGATGCGAAAAGGAGCTGGGCGAAGGCCGGATTGGAGACCGCCGCCATATAGGTGCCATAGGCGGCCACGCCGGTGATGGCGAGACCGATGGCCATGAGGTTATAGACCTTCAGCATGTAGCTGCGAAGGCCCTGATCGATCACCGCACCGGCCTCCACGCCGGTCGGCGTTGTGCGGGTTTGGTAGTGTCTGAGATCAGCCATTGTATCCTCTATAGAATTCCCGGGTCCATCGAGCCATGCGGCGGGGCCCCTGCCCCATCCGCCTCAGGCGCCGCTGCGGGATTTCAGCTTGCCTTGAAGACAATATGATGCCCGCGGGTACGGGAGACAAGGCCTCCCGCCCGAAGGTTGGATTACAAAGGGTTAATCCGGCCGCGCTTTTGAAGCTGTCAAGGCTCGCGCAGAACGGGCCCCGCCTTCTGTCCCAGCACCCGCCAGGTACCAATAAGTCCGATACCGACCGTCATCACGAGAGCAACGAGAAGCGTCGTCAGCGCCACGTCCGGCAGGAAGGTTGAGGGGAGCTCCATGATCTGCGAGACGACGAACCAGGCCGCAACACCGCCGGCGGCCAAAGCGAAAATGGCGGTGGATGCGCCAAGGATCGCATATTCGTAGCTGAAGGCGCGGATCAGGGTCTGCCGGGTCGCGCCCAGCGTCTTCAGGATGACGGCATCGTGGATGCGCGCCCGGTTGCCGGCCGCAAGCGCCCCCGCCAGCACCAGCACGGAAGCCGCGAGCGCTACGGACGCGGCGGCCCGGATGGCGGTCGCGAGTTGCGCCACGAGCTGGTTGACGATGTCGAGCGCGTCCTTCACGCGCACGCTGGTAATGGTCGGATAGGCATTGGTGATGCGGCGTAAGGCCTCGGCTTCCTGGGGTGCGGTCGCGGTCGGATCGATGATCGTCGCCAACCAGGCATGCGGCGCACCGGCAAACGTATTCGGCGAAAAGACCATGACGAAATTGATCGACAGCGATTCCCACTCCACCGTACGGAAATTGGCGATCTTCGCCGTGATGTTGCGCCCGAGCACGTTGACCGTCACGGTGTCGCCGATCTTGAGGCCAAGTTCACGCCCCTCCTGCTCCGAGAAGGAAACGAGCGGCTCGCCGCTATAGTCGGCCGGCCACCAGCTGCCTTCGGCAAGGGTCGAATTCTCCGGCAGGTTCTTGGCATAGGTGATGCCGCGATCGCCGCGCAGCACCCACTGGCCGGCGGGTGGCACGTTGAGGGAGGCGACGTCGACGCCGTTGAAGGCGATGATCCGCCCGCGCAGCATCGGCACCTCGATGATCTTTCCCTCGGGCAGGGCTTCGCTCAGAAGCGTGCGGAAGCCCTCGACCTCGCTGCCCTGGATATCGACGAAGAAGAAATTCGGCGCCCGCTCCGCGAGGCTTCCCGTCAACTGACGACGCAGATTGCCGTCGATCAGCGCGATCGTCACGAGGAGCGTCAGTCCAAGGCCGAGCGACAGCACCACCGAGGGCGTCAGGGCGCCCGGGCGATGGATATTGCCGATGGCGAGTCGCAGCGGCGTCGAGGCGATGGCGGGGCTGCGCCGCGCCAGCCACGCGACGCCAAAGGCAACGAGGCGCAGCACCACGAAGGAGCCGGCGACAGCCGCGAGGAAGATCGTCGAGATGCGCCGGTCGTAGGCTGTGAAGATGGCGAGCCCGCACAGGAGCACCAGCAGCAGGACGGCGGCTGTCAGATAACGCCAAGGCGGCAGGCGGAACCCATCCAGCCCCTGTTCGCGAAAAAGCGCGGTTGCGGGAATGCGCCGCGCGCGTCCGAGCGGCAAGATGGCGAAGGCGAGCGCCGTGGTGATTCCGAAGAGAGCCGCAAGCCCCAGCGCGCCCGGATAGAGCGAAAAGCCCTCCGGCACCGGAAGCGTACCGGCCAGGAACTGCGCGGCAGCGTAGGGGATGATGGCACCGAGCACCAGGCCGATGGCAATGCCGATCAGTGCGATGGCGAGGATCTGGATCAGGTAGATCATCAGTACCACGGACGCCGGTGCGCCGAGGCACTTGAAGGTGGCGATCACCGCCCGCTTGGAATCGATATAGGCCCTGACGGCATTGGCAACTCCGACGCCGCCGACGATCAGCGCCGTCAGTCCGACCAGCGTCAGGAATTGCGAGAAGCGGGTGACATTGGCCGTCAGCGCCGGCGCGGCATTGGAACTGGTGCGGATCGACCAGCCGGCAGCGGGGAACTTTTCCTCCGCAAGGCGCCGCGCCTCGGCGGCGCTCTCGCCGGGCCGGAGGCGGATCTTGTAGGTGTGTTCGACGAGGCTTCCCGTCTGCACCAGCCCGCTCGCAGCCAGCGCCTCCCGCGATATCATCAGCCGCGGCGCAAAGCCGAAACCATCGGACACCGCATCCGGCTCCCGGTCGAGCGCCGCGGAAATGACGAGACGGGCCTTTCCGAGCATCAGCACATCGCCCGTCTTCAGCCCGAGCCGGTCCAGAAGTAGCGGCGCGGCGACCGCCCCGAAGCCACCATCACGACTGCCAACGAGCGCCTGCACGGTTTCCGCCGGTGGTGTCGTCTCCACCTTCCCATAGAGCGGATAGGCGTCATCGACCGACTTCAGCTCCACCAACGCCTGGTTCGATCCATCCGGGAGCCGCGCCATGGAGCGCAGGCCGGAATTCACCGACACCGTTCCCAGCGTATCGAGGAAGGCCCTTTCCTCCTGCGTCGCCTCGCGATTGTCGATCTCGAAACGGATATCGCCCGCCAACAATTCCCGCCCCTGCCCCTCGATGGCGCCGGTAATGGACTGCGAGAGCGAATTGACGCCGGCGATCGCCGCCGTTCCGAGCGCGATGCAGGCAAGGAAAATGTAAAAGCCCTTGAGGCCGCCGCGCATTTCGCGCAGCGCAAACCGGAGGGCGACGGCAAGCTGCCGGCCAAACCCGGCACGACCGGAAACAGCCGCCGCGCTCATGCTCGCGCCGCCTCGGCGACAGGCCTTGCGGGCGATGTCGCATCCGCCGCGACGATCTCGCCGGATCGCACCCGCACCTGCCGCGAGCAACGCGCCGCCAGCGCCGGATCATGCGTCACAAGCACCAGCGTCATGCCGCGGCCAGCCTGCTCGGCAAAGAGGAGGTCGGCGATCTGGCGACCCGTTTCCGTATCGAGATTGCCGGTCGGCTCGTCGGCGATCAGAAGTTTCGGTTGGGGGGCAAGAGCCCGGGCGATCGCCACGCGCTGCTGCTCGCCGCCCGAAAGCTGGCCGGGATAATGCGACAGGCGCGCACCGAGACCGACCGCCTCGAGCTCCTTGCGGGCAATGTCGAAAGCATTCGGGGTGCCGGCAAGTTCGAGCGGCACCGCCACGTTTTCGAGCGCTGTCATGTTGGGGATGAGGTGGAAGGACTGGAAGACGATGCCGATCGTGCGCCCCCTGAATTCCGCCACGCGATCCTCATTCAGCGCATGCAGCGCCACATCGTCGATGACGATTTCGCCGCTGTCCAGCCGCTCGAGCCCCGCCAGAACCATCAGCAGCGTCGATTTGCCCGAACCCGAGGGACCGACGATGCCGACCGACTGTCCGGCCTCGATCGAAAGGCTCATGCGCTTCAGCACATGCACCGAGGCCTCGCCCTGTCCGAGCGTCAGATCGGCATTTTTCAGCGCAATGATGGTTTTTGCCACGAATGGGGACCCTATATGTGGGGAGAGGTGTCGATGTGTTATCGCGATTTAGGAAGCGGATGATGGTAAAAAAAGGCTGGTTCACGCTTTTGTTTGCGGCGGGTGTTCTCTTCGCCGCTGCGGTGCTGCCGGCCGCGGCAGCACCCGTCAAGCTCGTCGGCTTCGGCGACAGTCTGATGGCCGGCTATCAATTGCCGCCGGCAGACGCCTTTCCCGCCCGCCTGCAGAAGGCGCTGAACGACAAGGGCATCGACGTCACCATCGAAAATGCCGGCGTTTCCGGCGACACGACCTCCGGCGGCCTCGCCCGCATCGACTGGTCCGTGCCGGATGGCACCGATGGCGTCATCCTGGAACTCGGCGCCAATGACGCCCTGCGCGGCCTGTCTCCGGCCGACAGCCGCGCCAATCTGGAACGCATGATCATCCGCCTGAAGGAACGCGGTATCGCCGTGCTGCTCGTCGGCATGCTGGCCCCGCCGAACATGGGCGAGGATTACGGCAAGACATTCAATGCCATGTATGGCGAGCTCGCCAAGGCGCATGGGGTAACGCTCTATCCGTTTTTCCTCGATGGCGTCGTGACCCATCCGGACCTGCAGCTCGAAGACGGAATGCACCCCAACCCAAAGGGCGTGGGCGTCATGGTGGAGCGTTTTCTGCCGACGGCCGAAGCCTTCATTGCCGGCATCGGAAAGAATGCGCCGGCAAATTGAGTTTTTGCGGGTGCTAAATAGGAGTTGCGTCGATGGCGGATGCATGATTCGCTGAGGCCATAGACCTTGAATCGGGGAGCTCGACATGCCGAGACTGTTCACCGCACTCGAGATCCCCCGCAGCGCCGCCATGAGCCTGTCTCTGTTGCGCGGCGGCCTGCCAGGAGCCCGCTGGATCGATGTGGAAAATTACCACATCACCCTGCGTTTCATCGGCGATGTGGATGGTCGCACCGCAGACGAGATCGTCGACAGGCTCGACCGCATCGAACGACCGGAATTTGAAATCCAGCTCTCGGGCACCGGTGCCTTCGGCTCCAAGAAACCGCATTCCGTCTTCGCCGGCGTCAGCGCCAGCCCCGAAATGAGCGCCCTTCAGGCGGAAATCGAGCGCATCTGCCAGCGCCTTGGCCTTCCCGCCGATCCGCGCAAGTTCACGCCGCATGTGACGCTGGCAAGGCTGCGCAACACGCGGGTGGAAGACGTGGTGACCTATCTAGCCGGCCGTGGCAATTTCCACACTTTGCCCTTCACGGTCGGACGCTTCGTGCTCCTCTCCTCGCGCGATTCGGTTGGCGGCGGCCCTTATCTCACCGAAGAGGTCTTCCCGCTGATGGAAACCGGCGGCTTCGGCGGCGCGGACGATTATCACGCCATGCCGCTCGCCTGATCTTCCGGACAAGCCTTTAGATCTTGCCTCAGGGCGATGTCTTTTCCCCAAGAAAGGCGAGCATGCCGCGCGCCGCCTGCGCCCCTGTGGCGAGGCAGGCTGTCAGCAGATAGCCGCCCGTCGGCGCCTCCCAGTCCAGCATTTCCCCGGCGGCAAAAACGCCCGGCAGCACCTTCAGCTGATAATCCGCTCCGATCGCATCAAGCCGGATGCCACCCGCCGAGGAGATCGCTTCCGCGATCGGCCGCGGGCTGGCAAGCGGGATGGCGAGCGCCTTGATGCACTGGGCCAGCGCGCGGGCATCGCGCCCGGCTATGTCGGGAACCGCCTCGCGCAGCAGCCCCGCCTTGACGCCATCAAGCCCCGTGGCCCTCCGCAAGCGGTTGGAAAAGCTGAGCTTCGGGGCCTGCCGGTGCAAACTGGCCGAAAGCGCCTCCACCGTCCTGTCCGGCGCGAGATCCACGATAAAAGCCGCCTGCCCCGTCTCCAGCAACCGGTCGCGCAGGGGCGCGCAGCCCGCATAGACGAGGCTGCCCTCGATGCCGTGACGGGTCACCACGAACTCGCCCTTCACCACCCGCCCATCAATCCCTGTCGCAACCGACTTGACCGGCGCGCCCGCGAAACGCTCCGCAAACAGCGCGCTCCAACAGACATCGAAACCGCAATTGGCCGGCCGGAACGGCGCAATCGTGACGCCCCGTTCGGCCAGAACCGGCACCCAGGCCGCGTCCGATCCAAGCCGCGGCCAGCTTGCCCCGCCAAGCGCCAAAAGCACCGCATCCGCCGCCACATGGACCGGCCCGTCCGGCGTCTCGAAGAGCAGCGCCTGCCCGTCGAACCCCTTCCAGCTATGCCGTGTCCGCACCGTGACCCCGAGCCCTGCAAGCCGCGCCAGCCAGGCACGCAGAAGGGGCGAAGCCTTCATGGCAACGGGGAAAACACGGCCGGAACTGCCCGTAAACGTCTCCACGCCGAGCCCGGCCGCAAAGGCCTCGACATCGCGGCCTGTCATGGCATCAAGTGCATCGCGTAGAAAATCTCCGGCCGCGCCGAACCGCGTTCTCAGCCGCTCATGCGGCTCGGAATGGGTAATGTTGAGACCGGATTTTCCCGCCAGCAGCAGCTTGCGCGCCACCGAGGGCATGGCATCGTAGACGGTGACGCACACGCCGGCGCGGCCCAGCATCTCGGCCGCCATCAGCCCCGCCGGCCCGCCGCCGACGATCGCCACCTGCGGCGCTGAATGCCTGGCGCTTCCCATCAATGCCTGCCTGTCTGCCTCTGTCATGCGGCCCTTCTGCCCGAGGCGGATGTGACGTTCAAGCCGGGCGCGCGTCTGCCGCCTGCCGCCTCTGGTAGACGATGCCAAAAATCCTCCCGCGAAAAGAGGATTGACTCTCCGGGTGGCCTCTGGAATCCATTAGAACAAAACAGGAACACTGGAGAATGCCATGGAAGGTGCCCGTGATGGCGACCGCCTGTCGATGCTGCGCGACACCCTGGCCCGGATCGAGGGGCGGGAGCCGCGCTTTGACGACACCCACCCGGTTTGCCGCGAAGAAACCCGCCGCGCAACCGAAAACCGCCTGCCGCTCGGCGCCGAACGTTTCGATGCCCTGCTCGGGGGTGGGCTGCCGCAGGCCGGCCTCCTTGAGGTGCGCCATGACGAGACGCGTGAGGCCGGTACGGCGAGTGGCTTCACGCTGGCGCTGGCCGCCCGCTATCAGGAAGACCGCCGCCCCACGCCGCGCCGCAGCCTGCTCTGGGTGGCCGAACGCCAGGCTGCGGCTGAGGCCGGCCTGCCCTATGCGCCTGGCCTTGCCGATTACGGCCTCGATACGGCGCGGCTCTTCTTTTCCCGCACGCGCCGCATCGAGGATGCGCTCTGGGTCGTGGAGGCAGCCCTTGCCTGCGGCGATTTCGCCGCCGTGGCACTCGAGGTGCGCGGCAACCCCGCGAGTCTGGGCTTCACCGAAAGCCGCCGCCTGCATCTGAAGGCCAAGGCCGCCGGCCTGCCGCTTCTGCTGCTGCGCCAGGGGGGCGCGGCGGAGGCAAGCGCCGCACTGCTGCGCTTTGCCGTGCGCCCCGCCCCTGCCCGTCCCCGCCGCCTGACGACGGGGGCCGCCCTTGCCGGCAGCCTCGGCAACCCCGTCTTTTCCGTCACCATCGAAAAGAACCGGGCCGTTCCCCCGCAAACCCTCGCCCTCGAATGGAGCGCCCATGACCTTCGTTTCCACGACCATGACGCAGCAGCCAGCCGCGCTCTTTCCGGCGCAGGGCGCGCGCATCCTGTCGATCGTCTTCCCGCACCTGCCGACGGACCGGATCAGCCGCGGCCTGTGGGGCACGTCGTGGCTTTCCGCCGGGCGTCCTGAGCATCCGCCCATCGTGCTCGCCGGCCGCGAGGGCAATGCCATGCGCATCGCCGCGCTCGACCGCGTGGCGGAAGGGGCCGGCCTGCGCCCTGGTCTCGGCATTGCCGAAGCCCGCGCCATGCTGCCGAAACTCGACGTGATGCCCGCCGATCCCGCCGCCGACCGGAGCTTTCTCGCCGGCATTGCCGACTGGTGCGACCGCTACACCCCGCTGGTCGGCATCGACGGGAGCGATGGCCTCTTTCTCGATATCACCGGCTGTGCCCATCTGCATGGCGGCGAAAAGGCGCTGATGGCAGATCTTCTCGCCCGCCTCTTTCATCTCGGCCTCGAGGCCCGCGCCACCATTGCCGCAACGCCCGGGCTTGCCTGGGCGCTCGCCCGCTTTGGCGCCGCCCCCGCCCACATCGTCGATGCCGGCGCGGAGGAAGAGATGCTGGTGCCGCTGCCGCTTGCCAGCCTTCGCCTGCCCGCCGACATGCGCGACGGCCTTGCCCGGCTCGGCCTCGTCAGCGTCCATGACATCCTCACCATGCCGCGAGCACCCTTGGTTCGCCGCTTCGGCCCCCTGCCCCTGTTGCGCCTCGATCAGGCGCTGGGGCGCGAGGACGAACCGATCAGCCCGCGCCGGCCCGTCGCCCTGCTGGCGGCCGAGAGGCGCCTTGCCTCGCCGGTGGTGGCACAGGACGATATCCTTGCCATCACGCTCAGCCTCGCCACCAGCCTTAGGCCCGGCCTTGAGGCGCGCGGCCAGGGCGGGCGCACCTTCGAGCTGCAGCTTTTCCGCATCGATAGCCGCGTTTTCCGCCTGGCCGTCGGCGCCTCCGCGCCGCTGGCCGACCCCGCCCGCATTGCCGGCCTCTTCCGCGAGAGGCTAGCCGCCCTGCATGACGATATCGATGCAGGCTTCGGCTTCGAAATGCTGCAACTGCGCGTCCTCAGCGCCGAAAGTGCAACGCCACGTCAAACCGATCTCGCTACGGCGGGCGCAGAAGACCGTCCGCTGACCGGCTTCATCGACCAGGTAACCGCGAGGCTGGGCCCGGAAAGTCTCGAGGTCATGCTCCGGCAGGAAAGCCATGTGCCCGAGCGCGCCGCAAGCTTTCTGCCCGCCACGGAGGCGCCTTCGCCGGACGCACCGATCCGGCAGAAGACGCCGCTCGCCGCCCGCGCTGTCGCCGCCATTGGCGCCGTCCGGCCGCTGCGCCTCTTCGCAAGGCCGGAACCGGTCGAGGCCACCGCCGAAGTGCCGGAGGGACCGCCCATGAGCTTTCGCTGGCGCCGGGCGCTCTATCGCGTGCGCCATGCCGAGGGTCCCGAACGCATCGCCTCCGAATGGTGGATCGACGGCGAGGACTGGCCGGTGCGCGATTATTTCCGGGTGGAGGATGTCGAGGGACGCCGCTTCTGGCTGTTCCGCGAGGGTTTCTTCAGCGACATCACCATGCCGCGCTGGTTCCTGCACGGTCTCTTTGCCTGAGGAGACCGACCATGACGACGCTAGATATACACGGCCCGGCAAGGCCCCAGAAACACGCCGCCACGCCGGCTTTTTTCGAGCTTGGTCTGCGCAGCAACTTCTCCTTTCTGGAGGGCGCCTCGCATCCGGAGGAACTGGTGACGGCCGCCTTCCGCCTCGGTCTTGCCGGCATCGGCCTTGCCGACCGCAACACGGTGGCCGGCGTCGTGCGCCTGCATGCGGCGGCCAAGACCAGCCGCTACGGCTTTCGCCCCGGTGCCCGGCTCTGCTTTGCCGACGAGACGCCGGAGGTCCTCGCCTATCCCATGAACCGTAGCGGCTGGGGGCGCCTGTGCCGCCTTCTCAGCGCCGGTAATATCCGCTCCGCCAAGGGCACCTGCACCCTCTTCGAACAGGACCTCATCGACTGGAACGGCGACCTCCTCTTCGCCGCCTTCGCCCCGTCGGCAGAGGCGGGCGCCATGGAGGCTTTCCGTATCCGGCTGGAGCGCCTTGCGCCTCACCTCGGCTCCCGGCTGCATATTGCCATCGCCCCGCGCTACGACGGCACGGACCGGCTCTTCTTTGGCGAAGTCGCGACCCTTTCGGATCGCCTCGGCCTGCCGCTCCTTGCCACCAACGACGCCATCTACCACCGCGCCGACCGCCGACCGCTCGCCGATGTGCTGACGGCGATCCGTGAACATGTTCCGATATCCGAAGCCAGCTTCCGGCTTCAGGCCAATGCCGAGCGCCACCTGAAGGCGCCGCAGGACATGGCCCGCCTGCTGCGCGATCATCCGGATGCGATCGCTGCCACGCAGCGCTTCTGGGACCGCCTCGATTTTTCCCTCGACGAGATCGGCCACCAATATCCCGACGAGGCGATCGACGGCGAGCTGGCACCCGCGGCGCTGCGCCGCCTTGCCTGGGAAGGCGCCCGCGAGCGGTTTCCGAAGGGCGTACCGGCAAAGATCGCAACGCTGATCGAGGAAGAGCTGACGCTGATTGCCGAAAAGCGCTACGAGCCCTTCTTCCTCACCGTCTACCGGATTATCAGGGCTGCGCGGGAAAGAAACATTCTCTGCCAGGGGCGCGGCTCGGCCGCCAATTCCGCCGTCTGCTATTGTCTGGGGATTACCGAGGTCAATCCGGAGCAGACCACCCTGCTCTTTGCCCGCTTCATTTCCACCGAACGCGACGAGCCGCCGGATATCGACGTCGATTTCGAGCATGCCCGAAGGCAGGAGGTGATCGCCTTCATCTACGAGACCTACAGCAAGGAGCACGCCGCCCTCGCCGCCGCCGTGATCAGCTACCGCGCCCGCTCGGCCGGCCGCGAGACGGCCAAGGCCTTCGGCCTGTCGGAGGATGTGCAGTCGGCGCTGTCAGGCTCCATCTGGGGCTGGTGGACCGAAGGCTTCAGCGAAGACCAGGCCAAGGCCGCCGGCCTCGACATGCGCGAGCCGACGACAAAGCGCGTGCTCGGCTATGCCGATCTCCTGCAACGTTTCCCCCGTCATCTCTCCCAGCATGTCGGCGGCTTCGTCATCACCCGCGATCGGCTCGACGAGATCGTGCCCATCATGAACACGGCCGATGGGCGCTACATGATTGAATGGGACAAGGACGATCTCGACACGTTGAAGATCCTGAAGGTCGATATTCTCGCGCTCGGCATGCTCACCTGCCTCGCCAAGGGTCTGCGGCTTCTGGAAGAGCGATACGGCCGGCGCGAAACGCTCGCCTCGATCTTCAACGACCATCAGGACGCCGTCTACGAGATGGCGACGCGGGCCGACACGATCGGCGTCTTCCAGATCGAGAGCCGCGCCCAGATGAGCATGCTGCCGCGCCTCAAGCCCAAGGTCTTCTACGATCTCGTGATTGAGGTCGCGATCGTGCGCCCCGGCCCCATCCAGGGGAATATGGTGCATCCCTATCTCAAGCGCCGCGAGCAGAAGGAAAAGGTCGAATACCCCAGCAAGGAGCTGGAGGCGGTGCTCAGCCGCACGCTCGGCGTGCCGCTTTTCCAGGAACAGGCCATGCAGATCGCCATCACCGCCGCCGGCTTTAGCCCCGGCGAGGCCGACCGTCTGCGCCGCGCAATGGCCACCTTCCGCCGCACCGGTCAGGTCGGCAATTTCAAGCAGCGCATGATCGACGGCATGGTAGGGCGCGGCTATGAGCGCGATTTCGCCGAACGCTGTTTCAGCCAGATCGAGGGTTTCGGCGAATATGGCTTTCCCGAAAGCCATGCCGCCTCCTTCGCTCTGCTCGTCTATGTCTCCTGCTGGTTCAAGGCCTTCTACCCGGATGTCTTCTGCGCCGCTCTGCTGAATTCCCAGCCCATGGGCTTTTATCCGCCGGCCCAGTTGGTGCGCGATGCCCGCGAACACGGCGTCACGGTGCGCCCGCTCGACATCAATGCCTCGGATTGGGACACGCTTCTGGAACCGCTCGGCACCGTCGATGGCGACGGCATCCGCACGGATGCCGTCCTTCCGCGCCATCGTCCGATGATCGGCATCATGCGCACGCGCCACGCGCTGCGGCTCGGCTTTTCCCTCGCCAAGGGCCTGCCGGAAAAGGATATGCGCCGGCTCGTGGCGCTACGCGGCCGGGGCTATGATTCCGTGCATGATCTGTGGCGCCGCACTGGCCTGTCCCGCGGCACGATCGAGCGGTTGGCCGAGGCAGATGCCTTCCGCTCGCTGGGGCTGGACCGCCGCGCCGCGCTCTGGGCCGTCAAGGCGCTCGATGCCCCGTGCGAGGACCTGCCGCTGTTTTCCGCCGCAGACAGCAGCGATCTCCAGCCCGAAGCCAGCGTCCGCCTGCCCTCGCTGCTGCCGGGCGAGGAGGTGATCGCCGATTATCGCAGCCTGTCGCTGTCGCTGAAGGCCCACCCCCTCTCCTTCCTGCGCGCCGATCTCAACCGTCTCGGCTGCCGGCAGAGCAAGACGCTGGATGCAACGCGCAGCGGCACGCGCGTTACCGTCGCCGGGCTCGTTCTGGTGCGCCAGCGCCCCGGCTCGGCCCGCGGCGTCATCTTCATGACACTGGAAGACGAAACGGGCGTCGCCAATATCATCGTCTGGCCCAAGGTCTTCGAAACCTTCCGCCCCGTCGTCATGGGTGCGCGCCTCGTGCGCGTGCATGGCCGCCTGCAGAACCACTCCAACGTCGTGCATGTCGTAGCGGAAGACATCGTCGACATGACCGCGGCGCTTGGCCTTCTCAAGGGCGAAGAGCGCCGCTTCGCTCTCAATCCGCGCGCCGACGAGGCCCAGCGACCGACCGTCGATCAGCGCCGCAAGCTCTCCCGCGCCGAGATCATCGAGGCTGCACAAGCCATGCCCGGCGGGCGGAACTTTCATTGAGAGCAGGCGATGGATCGCAGGCTATCGGGCCGAAGCACGGGCGGTTTCCACAAGACTCCATCGCGCGAGGACGAATCGCATCCGATGCAGATGGCCGCCGGTCGCAGCAGGCCCGCACCTAGAGCCCACGCGCCCACACGGTACGGCTTTACCAGCTACGATCTGGCTGCAGGCGACGGAATCCGGAAAGCAGGCCATCCACGGGAATATTTGGCCGGTTAGCAATCATCTGCCACGCAGCGCCCGGCCGCAAGGGTGGCGCGAACGCCCTGGCATCTGCGGTAAGAGCCGGTCACAGGAAGCGCCCTGTCTCGTCGTTTCATCCTGTCCGGGCGATAGATAACGGTCGGCAAAAGTGCGTTAGCATTCTTGGGCCCGGACTGCGTAGAACCAGATCGGTCAGCATCTTCAGCGAATCCATGTCACCCGGACATGCGCTCAGCCACTGGCGCGCTTTTGCCGGACAGGCGCTTGCTCAACGGTAGAGGTCAATCCGTATCACCGCCGCCTCGGCCCTCGCCCCGACACGCTCGCCGCCATCCAACTGCACCGTATCGAACACCGCCACCTCTGTCGGCATGCCTTCGACGCCAACATCGAAAGCGGCCGTCGCCACAAGCAGCGTTCCGGCTTCAGCGCCAGAAACTTCGCCGCCCGCCGGCAGCACGATCCGCTGCATCCGGTGCTTCAACCGTCCGCGCCGGGTCATGATGTTGAGGTCGATGGTCGGCCCTGCAAAGAGGCGGCTCACCACCGCCGCCCCACCGTCAAAGGCGAAGGGCGCTCCCGCTTCCAGCAGCGCTATCTCCTCGTCGCCCTCCACCGTCAGACCCATGCTACCGCCGGAGAGCACGGCGATACTGCGGTCGATGTCGGGAAAGCGCGAGAACGGACCGTCAGCCGCCACATGCGCGATGCTGAGCCGCCAGTCGAACCCATCCATATCGGCACCGGGCGGATCGCCGGCGATCTCTTCGGTGAGACCGCCGCCATTCTTCCACGGCATGCGCCGGTAATCGGCGCGGCGAATAATGCGCATGCCCTGCCCTCAATTGCCGAGAATGCCGGGCAGGCGCAGGCCCTTGTCCTTGGCGCAGTCGAGCGCGATCTCGTAGCCGGCATCGGCATGGCGCATCACGCCGGTCGCCGGATCGTTCCACAGCACCCGCTCCAGCCGGCGCGCCGCATCATCGGTGCCGTCGGCGCAGATCACCATGCCCGAATGCTGCGAAAAGCCCATGCCGACCCCGCCGCCGTGGTGCAGCGACACCCAGGTGGCGCCGGAGGCGCAGTTCAGCAGCGCGTTCAGCAGCGGCCAGTCGGAAACGGCGTCCGAACCGTCCTTCATCGCTTCCGTCTCGCGGTTCGGCGAGGCGACGGAGCCGGAATCGAGATGGTCGCGGCCGATCACCACCGGCGCCTTCAGCTCGCCCTTGCGCACCATCTCGTTGAAGGCGAGGCCCAGCTTGTGCCGATCGCCAAGGCCGACCCAGCAGATCCGCGCCGGCAGGCCCTGGAACGCGATGCGCTCGCGCGCCATGTCGAGCCAGGTGTGCAGATGCGTGTTGTCGGGCAGCAGCTCCTTCACCTTCGCGTCGGTCTTGTAGATGTCTTCCGGATCGCCGGAGAGCGCCGCCCAGCGAAAGGGGCCGATGCCGCGGCAGAACAGCGGGCGGATATAGGCCGGCACGAAACCGGGGAAGGCGAAGGCGTTCTCGAAGCCCTCTTCCCGGGCCACCTGGCGAATATTATTGCCGTAATCGAGCGTCGGCACGCCGGCATTCCAGAAATCGACCATTGCCTCCACATGCACCTTCATCGAGGCGCGCGCCGCCGCTTCCACGGCCTTAGGATCGCTTTCCTGCTTGGCGCGCCATTCGGCGACGCTCCAGCCGGAGGGCAGGTAGCCGTGGATGGGGTCGTGGGCCGAGGTCTGGTCGGTGACGATATCAGGGCGCGGGCCACCGGCCTTCATGCGGGCCACGAGCTCGGGGAAGATGTCGGCGGCATTGCCGATGAGGCCGACCGACTTTGCCTCGCCCGCCTTGGTCCACACATCGATCATGGCAAGCGCCTCGTCCAGCGTGTGCGCCTTGGCGTCCACATAGCGGGTGCGCAGGCGGAAATCGACGCGGGTCTCATCGCATTCGACGGCGAGGCAGCAGGCGCCGGCCATGACGGCGGCGAGCGGCTGCGCTCCACCCATGCCACCGAGACCGCCGGTCAGGATCCACTTGCCCGTGAGATTGCCTCCGTAATGCTGGCGGCCGGCCTCCACAAAGGTCTCGTAGGTGCCCTGCACGATGCCCTGCGTGCCGATATAGATCCAGGAGCCGGCCGTCATCTGGCCGTACATGGCAAGGCCTTTCTTATCCAGCTCGTTGAAATGGTCCCATGTGGCCCAGTGCGGCACGAGGTTGGAATTGGCGATCAGCACGCGCGGCGCATCCTTGTGGGTGCGGAAAACGCCGACAGGCTTGCCGGACTGCACGATCAGCGTTTCCTCTTCCGTCAGATCCTTGAGCGTCGCGACGATGCGGTCGAAATCGTCCCAGGTGCGGGCCGCGCGGCCGATGCCACCATAGACGACCAGCTCGTGCGGGCGCTCGGCGACATCGGGGTCGAGATTGTTCATCAGCATGCGCAGCGGCGCTTCCGTCATCCAGCTCTTGGCGTTGAGCGTGGTGCCCTGCGGGGCGCGAACGTCGCGGGTGTTGTGGCGGGGATTGCTCATCGGGATCATCCTTTCGCGGAACAGAGACGAAGCGCGGTATCCTCCAGGCGCTTCAGAAGGGTTTGCAGGGTGCCGCGCAGCCGCGCGGCCTTGGTCGTGTCATAGGCAAAGAGCGGGGCCTCGGTGACGAGGTGGGTCGCCTGCGCCAGTTCCATCTGGATGGCGTGCACGCCCGTCTCCGGCTGGCCGTAGTGGCGCGTCGTCCAGCCACCCTTGAAGCGGCCGTTCAGCACATGGCTATAGCCCTCCGCCGCAGCCACGGCGGCAAGCGCGTCGGCCTCCAGCGCCGGATCGCAGGTCTGCCCGCCATTCGTGCCGATGTTGAAATCCGGCAGGCGGCCTTCGAAGAGGAAGGGGATCTGCGAGCGGATCGAGTGGCAGTCATAGACGACGGCCACGCCGTGGATGGCTTTCACGCGCGCCACCTCCGCCGCCAGCGCGGCGTGATAGGGCGCGTGGAAGGCGGCAAGCCGCACCGCCACATCGCTCTCGGTCGGCTCGGCCCCGGCTTTCCAGATCGGCGCGCCGTCGAAATCGGTGAGCGGCACCAGCCCCGTCGTGTTCTGACCCGGATAGAGGCTGACGCCGGCCGGATCGCGGTTGGCGTCGATGACATAGCGGTGGAAGGTGGCCCGCACGACCGTCACATCCGGCAGCAGCCCGTCATAGAGCCGCTCGATATGCCAGTCCGTATCGGCCAGCAGCCGGCCATTGTCGTTCAGCCGCGCATGGATGTCGGCGGGAACATGGGTGCCGGTATGCGGCAGGCCGAGAATGATCGGCGAGGTGCCCTTACGGAGCTCGAATGGCGCGGTCATCTCACGCCTCCAGCCCCGGCAGAATGCCCTCGGCAACCGCCGCAATGAGCCCGCCGGAGGAAACCAGCGTCGTGGCAGCCGCGAGATCCGGGGCCATGTAGCGGTCCTCGTCGAGCGTCGGCACCACGGCGCGCAGCGCCGCGATCGCTTTCGAAAGCGCCGGGCTCGTCACCAGCGGCGCGCGCAGTTCTACGCCCTGCGCTCCGGCCAGCGCCTCGATGCCGAGAATGGCGAAGAGGTTTTCGGTCATGGCGAGCAGGCGCCGCGCGCCGTGGCAGGCCATGGAAACATGGTCCTCCTGATTGGCGGAGGTGGGTGTGGAATCCACCGAGGCCGGGTGCGCCATCTGCTTGTTTTCGCTCATCAGGGCGGCAGAGGTGACCTCCGCAATCATCAGGCCGGAATTCAGGCCCGGCTTCTTCGCAAGGAAGGCAGGCAATCCATAGGAGAGCGCGGGATCGACGAGGAGCGCGATGCGGCGCTGGGCGATCGCGCCGATCTCGCAGACGGCGATGGCGATCTGGTCGGCCGCAAAGGCCACGGGTTCGGCGTGGAAATTGCCGCCCGAGACGACGGAATTGTCCGAGAGCACCAGCGGATTGTCGGTGACCGCATTGGCCTCGATCTCCAGCGTGCGCGCCGCCATGCGCAGCACATCAAGGCAAGCGCCATCCACCTGCGGCTGGCAGCGCAGGCAGTAGGGATCCTGAACGCGCTCGTCGCCCTGCAAGTGGCTCTCGCGGATCACTGACCCTTCCAAGAGGCGGCGCAGCGCCGCAGCCGTGTCGATCTGGCCGCGATGGCCGCGCAGCGTGTGGATGTCGGCGGTAAACGGTGCGGACGAACCCATGGCCGCATCGGTGGACAGAGCGCCGGTCACCAGCGCCGAGACGAGCCCGCGATGGGCGCGGAAAAGGCCGGCCAGCGCCAGCGCCGTGGAGGCCTGGGTGCCATTGATCAGCGCCAACCCTTCCTTCGCCGCCAGCACGACCGGCGTCAACCCGGCCTGCTCAAGAGCAACACGGCCCGGCAGTCGTTCGCCGGCGAAGAAGGCCTCAGCCTCCCCCATCATCACCGCGGCGAGATGCGCGAGCGGCGCAAGATCGCCGGACGCGCCGACCGAGCCTTTTTCGGGAATGACGGGCACGACGCCCTTCTCGAGCATGGCCTCGATCAGCCGGATCAGTTCCAGCCGCACGCCAGAGGCACCGCGCCCGAGCGAGATCAGCTTCAGCGCCATGATGAGCCTGACGACAGTGTCAGGCATCGGCTGGCCCACGCCGCAGCAATGGGAGAGGATGAGATTGCGCTGCAGCGTTGCCGTATCGGCTGCATCGATCTTGATCGAGGCCAGCTTTCCGAAGCCGGTATTGATGCCGTAGACCGGCTCGTTACCGGCGGCGATCTCGGCAATGCGCGCCGCCGCCTTCTCGATGCCCGCATCGAATCCGCGATCGAGCACCGCCGCCTCGCCCTCCCAGTAGATGGCGGAGAGATCCGCAAGGCTGACGGCGCCGGGATGAAGGGTAATGGTCATCGAATGTCTCCTCGCTTCGCGATGGGCAGGGCGCGGTCGCGATCGGCGACGCCGCCAAAGATGCGGTCATGCAGGGGATTGAACCCCATGCGGTAAACGAGCTCGGCCGGCTCGCGGATCGACCACAGGCAGAAATCGGCGCGCTTGCCGACTTCCAGCGTGCCGATCTCGTCAAGGCGCCCGAGGGCCCGCGCCGCCTCGCGCGTCACGCCGGCAAGGCATTCGGCGACGGTCATGCCGAACAGCGTTGCGCCCATGTTCATGGTCAGCAGCAGCGAGGTCAGCGGCGAGGTGCCGGGGTTGCAGTCCGTGGCGAGCGCCATCGCCGTGCCGTGCGCGCGGAAGAGATCAACGGGCGGCTTCCTGGTCTCGCGGATGAAGTAGTAGGCGCCGGGCAACAGCACGGCGACCGTGCCGCTTGCGGCCATCGCCGCTGCTCCGGCCGCATTGGTGTATTCCAGATGATCCGCCGACAGGGCGCCATAGGAGGCCGCGAGCGCAGCGCCATCAAGATCGGAGAGTTGATCGGCATGCAGCTTGACGGGCAGACCATGTGCCGCGGCATGGTCGAACACGCGGCGCATCTCAGCGGGCGAGAAGGCAATGCCCTCGCAGAAACCATCGACGGCATCGACAAGGCCGGCGGCATGGGCGGCTTCAAGACCCGGCAGCACGATCTCGTCGATGAAGGCGCCGTTGCGGCCCTTGTATTCGGCTGGAACCGCATGGGCGCCGAGATAGGTCGTCGTCACCCCGACCGGACGCTGCTCCCCGAGACGCCGCGCCGCGGCAAGCATCTTGATCTCGTCGGCCACCGTCAGCCCATAGCCGGACTTGATCTCGACCGTCGTCACGCCTTCGGCCAGCAGTGCATCGAGCCGCGGCAGGCTTTCGGCCACGAGTTCCGCCTCGCTCGCCGCCCTGACATGCCGGACCGAGGACACGATGCCGCCGCCGGCCCGCGCGATCTCTTCATAGGACGCGCCGGCGAGGCGCATTTCGAATTCGCGGGCCCGGTTTCCGGAATGGATCAGATGGGTGTGGCAGTCGATCAGACCGGGGGTGATCCAGCGGCCACCGCAATCGACGCTTTCGGCTTGAGCGGTAAAATCGGTGGGCAGGTCGGCGTCCGGCCCCACATGGACGATCCGTTCGCCGGACACCGCCAGAACCGCGTCTTCGATCAGACCAAGTCCCTCGCGGCTCGGATCGAGGGTGATGAGGTTGGCATTGCGCCAGATGCGAACCCTGCCTGCCATTCCGCTTCCTCCAAGATCGACCTTGCATCCCGTCTGCGGATCAAATATGTATATACTTATTCCAGTCGGCGCAAGTCGAATTTTTGAACCCGTGACGGAGGGCGGCATGACGGTGATTCACGTGGAACGGGCATGGATCGATGCAGGCTGGGCCGAAAATGCGCGCATCACCGTGCAAAACGGAGTGATCACCGACCTCGTTACAGGGATGCCGCCACAGGCCGGCGACGAGCGCCATGCCGTCGTCATCCCGGCCATGGCCAACCTCCACAGCCACGCCTTCCAGCGCGCTATGGCCGGCCTTGCCGAGCGGCGCGGCCCTGGCGATGACAGTTTCTGGAGCTGGCGCACCGTCATGTATCGCTTCGCGCTCTCCATGACGCCCGAGCAGGTCGAAGCCGTTGCCGCGCAGCTCTACATGGAGATGCTGGAAGCCGGCTTTGCCCGCGTCGGCGAATTCCATTACCTGCACCATGATATCGACGGCCGGCCTTTCGCCGATATCGCCGAAATGGCAGGTCGCATCGCCGCAGCAAGCCAAACGACAGGGATCGGCCTGACACTGCTTCCCGTCTTCTACGCCCATTCCGGTTTCGGCGGTGCGGCGCCCATCGAAGGCCAGCGCCGCTTCATCAACGACATCGACGGCTTTGCCCGGCTTCTGGAAGGCGCCCGCGCCCACCTCGCCCCGCGCGATGGCGTTATCCTCGGCATCGCGCCCCACAGCCTGCGGGCCGTGACGCCGGATGAGTTGACCGCCATCCTGCCGCTCGTCGGCCCCGGCCCCGTTCATATCCACGTGGCCGAACAGGTGAAGGAGGTGGAAGACTGCATCGCGTGGAGCGGCCGGCGCCCCGTCGAATGGCTGCTGGACCATGCCCCGGTCGATGAACGCTGGTGCCTCATCCACGCCACCCACATGACCGAGACGGAGACGACCGCAATGGCGGCGCGCGGCGCCGTCGCGGGCCTTTGCCCGATCACCGAGGCCAACCTTGGTGACGGCGTTTTTAACGCCCCGACCTTCCTGGCGTCCGGCGGGAGGTTTGGTATCGGATCGGATTCCAATGTCCTCATTTCCATGGCCGAGGAACTGCGCACACTCGAATACTCGCAGCGCCTCGCGCGCCGCGCCCGAAACGTCATCGCCGCCCCCGGCGAGGCAACCGGCGACCGGCTGTTCAACCAAGCTCTTGCCGGTGGGGGGCAGGCGCTCGGAACCGCCGCCGGGCACGGTCGCGTCGTTCCCGCCGGCATTGCCCCGGGCCAACCCGCCGATCTCGTTTCGCTCGATCTCTCCCGCGCACCCTACACGCCCACGGAGGCCATCCTCGACAGCCTCGTCTTTGCTGGCACGATCGGCATCGATTGCGTCTGGGCGCGCGGCAGAAAGCAGGTGGAAGGTGGCCACCACATCCGGCGCGATGCCATCCGCGCCCGCTTCGACGCGGCCATGCGCAATCTTGTTTCGGACCTGTGACGCCTGACAAAGACCGCTGCCGCACATTTCCCGCTTTTCCGTCGGCGCAGCCTGCGCTTACAAAGAAAAGAGGCACAGCCCGGAGAAAGACAGACGCGTGACCGACAACAGCATGCATGGCGGGAAGGGCTCGCGTTTGGGAGCAGAGGCAACGGACGTAGAACCTCCGCGCGAACGCACGCGCCACCAGATGATTCTCGGTGAAATCGAAGGTCGAATCATGTCTGGTGAATGGCCGCCTGGCTTTCGCCTGCCCTTCGAAGTGGATCTTGCCGAGCAATACGGCGTCTCGCGCATGACTGTGAACAAGGTCATGACACAGCTGGTGAAGTCGGGTCTGATCGAACGGCACCGCAAGGCCGGAACCTTCGTTACCCAGCCCCGCGCGCAGTCAGCGGTGCTGGAGATTCACGATATCGAGGCCGAGGTCCGCTCGCTCGGCCTGCCCTACCGATTCGAATGCCTGAAGCACGAGCGCCGCACCTCCGGCGCCCCTGACCAAGCCGCGATGGATATCGCCGATGGCACGGAGGTGATGGACCTCGTCTGCGTGCACTTTGCCGGCCCCCGCCCCTTCTGCGTGGAGGAACGCCTCATCAATGCTGCCGCCGTGCCGGACGCGCTGCATGCCGATTTCACGGGAACGCCGCCGGGCCAGTGGCTGCTGCGGCAAGTGCCCTGGAGCACGGCCGAACACCGGATCCAGGCCGTCTCTGCCAGCGGGGACCTTGCCAAACGTCTTGCCATTCCCAAAGGCGCGGCCTGCCTTGTCGTGGAGCGCCAGACGTGGAACGCGCTCGGCCCCATCACGCGCGTTCGCCTGACCTATCCCGGCGATACGCACGCCCTGATCGCCCGCTTCACACCCGCTTCACAGTAAGTGTGAATCCGGCGAAGGATTGCGGCTCATACCGACGTCGTCAGGGTGCAAGGTGCCCGAAGGCGGCCACGACCTTCTCGTAGGCCGGCCGCTTGAAATCCACGATCAGCCCCGGAAGAAGCGCCATTGCCTTCCAGTCCCAGGCGTCAAATTCGGCCGTATGACCACCCGGCGGCGGGTTGATGGCGATCTCGCTATCATCGCCCTCGAAGCGGAAGGCGAACCAGCGCTGCTTCTGGCCGCGATACTTGCCCTTCAGGCCGATGCCGATGAGTTCGGCCGGCAGGTCATAGGTGATCCACTCCGGCGCTTCCGCCAGCAGCGAGACCGAGCGCATGCCGGTTTCCTCGTAAAGCTCGCGATGCGCCGCCTTCAGCGCATCTTCGCCCTCGTCAATGCCGCCCTGCGGCATCTGCCAGAGCTGCGGCGTGCCGGGAACGGCTTCGCTATTGCCCTCCCACAGGCGGCGCCCCACCCAGACAAGCCCATCGCGATTGAGAACCATGACGCCGACGCAGGGCCGATAGGGCAAATCCTCGGCACGCTTCACTGTCTTCTTGTTCATCCTGGTTCTCCTTCACAAGAAAATCCGCCGGATCATTGCGGCTGCGGCTCGCCGATCAGCACAGAGGGGCCGACAATCTCGATGCCGCGACCCGAGGCCTCATCGCTCCATTTCGCAATGGCGGCGACGCTTTCATCGAACGCCGAGGCGACGCCGATCGCGCTGCCGTTCTTGCGCGCGATCCGCTCCAATTCGTCCAGCTTGCGCAGGATCGCCCCTTCGTCCAGCGTGGCATCGAGCGTCAGGTCCGCAAAGCCATGCGGCGCTCCGACGGCACCCGCGACCTTGCCAGACAACGACTGGGCAGAGGAGCCATCATCGAGGAACAGCAGACCACGCCCGCTGACATCGCGGATCACCGTCTCCAGGGCATCGCTGTCAGAGAGGAACTTGCCGCCGAGATAATTCATCACACCCGTATAGCTGCCCATCCGCACCAAAGCGGCTTCGAGGTCGCCCGTCAGCTGTGCGCCCTTCGCACTGGTCAGCAATGTGAGCGGTCCCGGATCGTTTTGCGGATAGTCGAAGGGCTCCATGGGCAATTGCAAAAGCACCTCGTGCCCATCTCGGCGCGCCTGCTGCACCCAGCGCTGCAGGCTGTTGCCCGACGCCGCAAAGGCAAGCGTGATGGGTCCCGGCAGGGTGCTGATGGCGTGTTGCGTGCCTGTCTGGCTGAGGCCGAGGCCGCCCACCACAATGGCAATGCGAACCCCACGAGCACCCGACCAGGCGCGGCCGTAAAAGTCCATGGGCCGTAACCCGTCCGGCCCGATGATCGGGAGTGGGCCGTGCGGCGTGTCCTCGACCAACGCCGGATCGGGAAGACCGGCGCTGCGGGGATCCTGGCGACGATTGTTGCCGACATCGATGAAGGCGGGACCGTCTCCGGCCCGCTGCCCCGGAGAAAAGGTGGTCACGACATTGCCGTCTTCCATCGTCTGACGAGTGACGGTCGCGCCGGAAAGTGGTCCGCTGCGCGGATCGCGGGTGCCTGCTTTCACGTCCTGGGCGGGATCTCCAGCGGCATTTGTCGCGGCCTCATCGGTCTTCGCTGCCTCGACGACGGGGGCCCTGAGCGACGATGTGGAAAGGTGGCTCCAGACCGGCACACCGACAGCAATGCCCACGAGGCAGAGACCGATCAACCCGCCGCCGATGAGGCGACCGGAGCGCCGCCGGCCCTTTTCCGGCTTACGGGGGCCGCCGAGCGGTGCATTTAAATCCGTATTCAATGGTGATCCGGTCTTCGCAAAAAATCCGCTCCAGCCGGCCAATGCCGCGTCGGGCACTGGCGGGTCCGGCACCATCGCTAGCTGATTCGCCGCGCGCCCGCATGCGCGATTTGCCTGCAAGGCAGAGGCTCGAAACGGAAACGGCCGCCCGAAGGCGGCCGCATGATCGTGTTACTGCTTGAGTTCCGCTTTCTGCGGATTGGCCGGGAAAGACGGATCGGTCTTCTTGCCTTCGAGCAGGTCCAGCGCATAATTCAGCTGGATGTCATCCTTGGTTTCCGGCGGCACATAGGCAATTGAACCCGAGCCTTCTTCCGTCTCGCTCTGGCCCTTGATGTGGCCGGTGAGCTGCGATTCGCCGGCGGCCTCGACCTTGCCGAGCAGTTCCGGCGGCAGTGGCTGCTCCACCTTGATGTCAGGCGAAATGCCCGTGCCCTGGATCGACTTGCCCGACGGCGTGTAATAGAGCGCCGTCGTCAAACGCAGCGCCCCGGCATCGCCGAGCGGAATGATCGTCTGCACCGAGCCCTTGCCGAAGGACCGCGTGCCGACAACCGTGGCGCGCTTCAGATCCTGCAGCGCGCCGGCGACGATTTCCGAAGCCGAAGCAGAACCGCCATTGACGAGCACGATGACCGGCTTGCCGTCCGTCAGATCGCCCGGCGTCGCGTTGAAGCGGCGCGTTTCTTCCGGATTGCGGCCGCGCGTGGAAACCACTTCGCCGCGGTCGAGGAAGGCGTCGGAGACGTTGATGGCCTGGTCTAGAAGACCGCCAGGGTTGAGGCGCAGGTCGAGCACATAGCCCTTCAGCTTGTCGGCCGGCACTTCCGCCTTGATCTTCTCGATACCCTTCTTCAGGTCGTCGAAGGTCTTTTCCGTGAAGGAAATGACGCGCAGATAGCCGACATTGCCATTCTCGACGCGATACTTGACCGCACGAACGGCGATGATGTCGCGCACGATGCTGATCTCGATCGGCTTTTCGGCACCCTTGCGCAGGATCGTCAGCTTGATGGGCGTGCCAACGGCCCCGCGCATCTTCTCGACGGCTTCCTCGAGCTTGAGGCCGCGCACATCCTTGTCGTCGATCTTGGAAATCAGGTCGCCGGCCAGAACACCAGCCTTGGCGGCGGGCGTGTCGTCGATCGGGCTCGTTACCTTGACCAGATCGTTCTCCATGGTGACCTCGATGCCGAGGCCGCCAAATTCGCCGCGCGTCTGCGTGCGCATATCCTCGGCATCATTGGCATTCATGTAGCTGGAATGCGGATCGAGCGAGGTCAGCATGCCGCTGATCGCCGATTCGATCAGCTTGTTGTCCTCTGGCTTCGTCACATATTGAGCCCGGACGCGCTCGAACACATCGCCGAAAATCGACAGTTCGCGATAGGTGGACGGATTGGCCGCCACGGCGGGAACAACAGCCGAATAGACCGTGGCCGTCGCCGCGGCACCCACCATCGCCCCGACCATCACAAGGGAAACCCTACGAATCATTGCGCGCCTTTCCAGGTTCTGCGGCGGTCCACCAGGGTCCAGAATCGACCGGCTTCCCGTCCTTTCGAAATTCAATGTAAAGCGTTGGCCGCTCCGTTTCCAGCGCCAATGCCGTCGCACTCGCCACACGTTTGGCACCCATCGTCGCCAGCGGTTCGCCCGCCACCACGAATTGCCCCTGCGTGACATTCGTCGCCTCCATCCCGGTCAGCACCACATGGTAGCCGTCACCCGGATTGAGAATAATCGTCTGCCCATAACTGCGGAACTTGCCGGCGAAGACCACCCATCCGTCCGACGGCGCCGTCACCAGCGCACCGGGGCTCGTCTCGACGAGCGCGCCCTGGAGACTGTGGCCGGTTCCGTCCTCGTCACCGAATTTACGCACCAAGGTACCGGCAACGGGCAGAGGAAGTTTCTTCTTCAAGTCGATAAAAGCAAATGCGGGAGCAATGCGGTTTTTGTCGGGCACGGCCTGTTGGGCCCGCGCCCGCGCCGCCTCCCGCTGCGCCTCGCTCTGGCGAGCCCGTTCGGCATCCAGCTGGCGGGCAGCGTCCGCCGCATCGCGCACACTGGAAATCTCCGTCTCCAGCGCCGCGATCAGCCGGTCAAGGCTGGTGGACCGCGCAGCCAGATCCTCGGCACGGCGCTTTTCAATGGCAAGATCCGCGCTGTTCTGCTCGCGCAGCTTGGCTTTTTCGGCAATCAGCAGATTGGTGCGACGCTCTTCCTCGCTGGCCGACTGCATGGCGGTCTTCAGCGAATCGCGCTCTTTGACCATTTGCGTGCGTACATCCGTCAGCGCCTTGAGATCGGCGACAAGCCGATCCGTCTCCTGGCGAAGACCGGGCACCACCGCACCCATCAAGATGGCGCTGCGCACCGAGTTTAGAGCATCTTCAGGGCTGACCAGCATGGCCGGCGGCGGATTGCGGCCCATGCGCTGCAAGGCGGCCAGGACCTCGGACAGCACATCGCGGCGTGCCAGAAGCGAGGATTTCGCCACGGCTTCCTTGCCAAGCAAGGTCACCAGTTTCTTTTCCCCAATGAGGATCTGCTGTTCAAGATCCTGGCGGCGCTTGGCTGAGGCGACGATCTCGGCCCGCAGCGTCTGCGTGGTCTTGTCGAGATCGGCAATGCTCTTCTCGAGCTCGGCGGCGCGTTCGCGCGAAACGGAAATCGACTGGGAGAGCGCGTCGAGCTCCGCCCGCGTCCGGTCCCGCCGGCCGGCAAGGTCAGCCGCCGCATCGTGCTGGGGCGGCACCGAGGCGGTCGCCGCCGGCTCCGGTAGCGACGTCGCAGGCGTGTCGCCCTCCTGACTCCAGCCGGAAGAGGCCAGCAGCGCCACCACGAGCCCGCAGCCCGCCGAAAGGGCGAAATGCCTGCGCCATGCCGGAGAACGCTTCATCGACGAACGATCCTGAAAGTTGAGGCGGGAATCCGGCCGCCATTGATTCGCGCCGTCCCGTGCCCTGCGACTGTGCCTGTCACCCGCCGGGGTTTCAAGCAATGCAACAACACCGCCTGCCATGCCGATGGGGCCAAATGAGGAAAGGACGCGGCTTGCTGCATTAAGCCGCCTGAAGCTTATGCGACGATGACCTGCCGTCCCGAGAATCAGACACGATGGTAGGGATGGCCCGACAGGATCGTCGTAGCACGGTAGAGCTGTTCGGCGAGAAGGATACGGGCAATCTGGTGCGGCCAGGTCATGCGGCCGAAACAGAGAACCTCGGCGGCGCGATCATGGAGGGATGGCAGCAGCCCGTCGGCACCGCCGATAGCGAAGACCACATCGCGCCGTCCATTGTCCCGCCAGTTGCCGATGCGGCTGGCGAACTCTTCCGAGCCGATCATCTTGCCGCGCTCGTCCAGCAGCACGAGTTGCGTCTGCTCGGTCAGCACCTTCTCAAGCTCGGCCGCCTCGTCCCGCTTGCGCGTCTCGGCATTGCCGGCGCGACTTTCATTAACCTCGATCATACGGCCAAATTCGAGGCCTACCGCAGGCCCTGACTTGGCGAAACGGTCGATGTATCGATTGGCGAGGTCCTTTTCGGGACCTGATTTCAGGCGGCCGACGGCAAACAGGCTGACACGCATCTTGTCTCTCCCGCCGCCCACCGAGGGGAACGGAGGGCGTCAGCCCTCATCTGCGGTCACGGACGAGCCGTCAAGCCCTTCGCAACAGGCGAAGATGTCACGGCCTTATGCCCGGTTCGCTTGCCCGGCTAATGAATGGTCTCGTCGTCGAGGTCGGGCGCCTGCCACATCTTCTCGATGTTGTAGAACTCCCGGATCTCCGGACGGAAGACGTGAACGATCACGTCGCCGGTGTCGATCAGTACCCAGTCGCCGGCATCAAGCCCTTCGACACGGGAATTCCCGAAGCCTTCATCCTTCAGGTCGCTGATCAGGTGATCGGCAATCGCCATGACGTGACGCGTCGAGCGGCCGGAGACGACCACCATGAAGTCCCCGAGCGCCGATTTGCCGGCAATGTCGATTGTCACGATATCTTCTGCCTTGGAGTCCTCGAGGCTTTCGAGGACCAGTTGAAGAGCGCGGCCGGCTGCATCGTCGCTGCGTTCCGGGCTCTTGTGGAAAGTGCTACGAGCACTTGCCTTTGCGTGCACTGTTGTCAGAGTTTTCCCTTTCCCTATGACGGTAACAGGCAGTAAGCGGCGCGAATTGGCGCTTCGTCCGCTCGAAAAAAGTGGCACTGAAGCGTTAACGTTTCAAGACGCAAGAAGTTGCCGACAGGTTTTTACGCTGGTTTGTCCCTTTTGCCCCAAGATGCGGCCCTGAGCGCCGATGAGCTGAGGCTCGATCGCGGCCCGTGAATGAAGGTCCAGGCGGGCGCCGGGCAGGTCGCAAGCGTCGCCGCATGATCCTCGTCAACGCGCGCATAATCAAAGGTGCGCGCCATGCGGCTGGAGAGATAGGCAAGCGTCGATCCCGGCCGATCCACCACGGCAATCGGAAAGGTACGGGCGATATCCTGCCAACGCTGCCAGCGGTGGAAGCTCGCGAGATTGTCGGCGCCCATGATCCAAACGAATCGGATTCCGGGATTGCGCGCCTTGACGATCTTCAGCGTATTGGCCGTAAAGCTCTGGCCGAGCCGCTTTTCAAAGGCCGTGACCCGAATGCGCGGGTTTTTCGCCATGGCCTCGCACAGTGCCAGCCGTTCCGCAAGGGGCGCCAGCTGGCGATGATCCTTCAGTGGATTGCCCGGCGTCACGATCCACCAAAGCTGGTCGAGGTGAAGGCGCCGCAGCGCCGTTTCCGCCACCAGCACATGGCCCTCATGCGGCGGATTGAAGGAGCCGCCGAACAGGCCGATGCGCATGCCGCGCTCGACATGCGGCATCCTCAGATAGTGCTCGTCCACACCCGCGTCGTCACGCACTCAGGGCCTGACCTGACCGGTGCCACGCACCCTGTACTTGAAGGAGGTCAATTGCTCGACGCCGACGGGACCGCGCGCATGCATCTTGCCCGTGGCAATGCCGATCTCGCCGCCCATACCGAATTCCCCGCCATCGGCAAATTGCGTCGAGGCATTGTGCAGCAGGATCGCCGAATCGATTTCGTTGAAGAAGCGCGCCACCGCATCTGCATTCTCGGCAATGATCGCTTCGGTATGGGAAGAGGACCAGCGGTTGATATGGTCGATGGCGCCGGAAACGCCGTCCACGAGGCTGACCGAAATGATGGCGTCGAGGTATTCGGTGCGCCAGTCCTCGTCGGTCGCCGCCCCGAGATCACCGATGCGATCGCGGATTTCCTTCGTCGCCCGCACGTCGCAGCCCGCTTTCACCAGCGCCTCGACCAGCGGCGCCAGCAGCCGGTCCGCATCAGCGCGGTCGATCAGCAGCGTCTCGGCCGCCCCGCAAATGCCGGTGCGCCGCATTTTGGCATTGACGACGATGGCAACGGCCATGTCGAGATCGGCGGACCGGTCTACATAGACATGGCAGAGGCCTTCGAGATGCGCAAAGACCGGCACACGTGCCTCGTTCTGCACCCGCGCCACGAGGCTTTTGCCGCCCCGCGGCACAATGACGTCGATCGCGCCATCGAGGCCACCCAGCATGGCGCCGACGGCTGCGCGGTCCGCGACCGGCACCATCTGGATCGCATGTTCCGGCAGGCCGGCTGCCTTCAGTCCTTCGACGAGGCAGGCATGAATGGCGGCCGACGAATGCAGGCTGTCCGAGCCGCCACGCAGGATAACGGCATTGCCGGCCTTGAGGCACAGCGCGCCGGCATCCGCCGTCACATTCGGCCGGCTCTCGTAGATGACGCCGATGACACCGAGCGGCGTGCGCACGCGCTCGATATGCAGCCCGTTCGGCCGGTCCCATTCGGCAATGATGTCTCCCACCGGATCCTTCAGATCGGCAATCGCCCGGATGCCGTTCGCCATGTCCGCAATGCGCTGCGGTGTCAGTGTCAGGCGATCGAGGAAGGAGCCGGAGACACCAGCCTCCTTCGCCGCCTCAACATCGAGGGCATTCGCGGAAAGAACGGTGCTGCTTTCCACATCGATGCGATCCGCCATCGCCAGCAGCGCGGCACGCTTCCGCTGGGCGGATGCCGTCGCCAGCGGACGCCCTGCGGCCTTGGCCTGGCGGCCGATCGTCGCCATCAGCGTTTGGATGTCCGTCCGGTCCGCAGTCTCAAGCATTGGCAGTGGTCCTTGTTTCGGCGGCCTCGCGCTTGTCGGGCGTCGTCATCACCAGATCGTCGCGATGCACCATGGCCGCGCGTCCGGCATAGCCGAGAATCGCCGCGATCTCAGGCGACTTGCGTCCCGCGATCTGCCGCGCCTCGTCGGCGTCGTAGCCGGCAAGCCCGCGCGCGATCTCCCGCCCGGCAGAGCCGATGATCGCAATCGTATCGCCGCGGCTGAACGAGCCCGTCACCTGACGGACACCGGCCGGCAGCAGGCTCTTGCCGCCCCGCAGCGCCGTTTCCGCCCCCGCATCGATGGCAATACTGCCGGCCGGCAGCAACTGCCCGGCAATCCAGGTCTTGCGTGCCGTCACCGGATGACGCGCCGGCTGGAAGAAGGAGGACCGCGCGCCCGCCTCCACGGCAGACAGCGGCCGGTCGGTCTTGCCCGACGCGATGATCATCGCGCAACCCGCCGTCGTCGCGATTTTTCCCGCGTCGATCTTGGTGCGCATGCCGCCGCGCGACAATTCCGACGCCGCACCGCCTGCCATCGCCTCGATCTCGGCAGTGATCTCCGGAATCACCTCCAGGAACCGCGCATCGGGGTCGAGATGCGGCGGCGCCGTGTAGAGCCCGTCAATGTCGGAAAGCAGCACGAGGAGATCCGCGCCCGCCATGGTCGCCACACGGGCGGCCAGACGGTCATTGTCGCCATAGCGGATTTCGGTGGTCGCCACCGTGTCGTTCTCGTTGATGACGGGCACGACACCGAGTTTCAGGAGCTGCTGGATCGTGGCGCGGGCATTGAGATAGCGTCGCCGTTCTTCGGTGTCACCGAGCGTAAGAAGGATCTGGCCTGCCACGATCCCGTCTGTCGAAAGTCCATCGGACCAGGCGCGCGCCAGCGCGATCTGCCCGACCGCCGCCGCCGCCTGGCTTTCCTCCAGCTTGAGGACACCGGCCGCAAGACCAAGAACGGTGCGGCCAAGCGCAATAGCCCCCGAAGACACCACGAGCACCTCCACGCCCTGGGCACGAAGGGCGGCAATATCCGCGCACATGCCCTCCAGCCAGGCCTTCTTCAGGCCCGATCCGCGATCCACCAGAAGCGCCGAGCCGATCTTGATGACGATGCGGCGATGCTTTGCGAGCGGTTTGCGGTTGGCGCTCATGCTAGTCCGTCTCCCCCGCTTCTTCGGCGCGCGCGGTGTCGATCACCGAGCGCAGCGCCCGGAGCGCCTCTACCATGCCCGTGCCGACGACCGCGGAAATGGCCAGCGGCGTGCTGCCGGCAGCCTTTGCCAGCGCCTTGGTCTTCTTCTTCAGCTCGTCCGGCGTCAGCGTATCGATCTGCGACAGCGCCACGATCTCGTGCTTTTCTGTCAGGTCGCCGCCATAGGCTTCCAGCTCGTGCTTCACCGTCTTGTAGGCCTTGGCAACATCCTCTTCCTGCGCCGAGACCAGATGCAGCAGCACGCGCGTGCGCTCGACATGACCGAGGAAGCGGTCGCCGAGCCCCACGCCCTCATGCGCGCCCTCAATGAGACCCGGAATGTCGGCAATGATGAATTCGCGCCCGTCGGAATTGGCAACCCCGAGGTTGGGATGCAGCGTCGTGAACGGATAGTTGGCGATCTTGGGCCGCGCCCGCGTGCAAGTGGCGAGGAAAGTGGACTTTCCGGCATTGGGAAGGCCGACGAGACCGGCATCGGCAATCAGCTTCAGCCGCAGCCACAGCGTCTTTTCCTCGCCCTCGAGGCCCGGATTGGCCCAGGTCGGCGCCTGGTTGGTCGAAGTCTTGAAATGTGCATTGCCGAAACCGCCATTACCGCCGGCCGCAAGGCGGAAGCGCTGCCCTTCGGCGATCATGTCGATGATCAGCGTCTCGCCGTCATCCTCGAAGATCTGCGTGCCGACCGGGACCTTTAGCGTCACATCCGCGCCCTTGGCACCGGTGCGGTTGCGGCCCATGCCATGAATGCCGGTGCCGGCCTTGAAATGCTGCTGGAAGCGGAAATCGATCAGTGTGTTCAGACCATTGACGGCCTCGACCCAGACGTCGCCGCCACGCCCGCCATCGCCGCCGTCAGGACCACCGAATTCGACGAATTTCTCGCGGCGGAACGACACGGCACCCGCGCCGCCATCGCCCGAGCGGATATAGACCTTGGCTTCATCGAGAAATTTCATCGTTCTGTCCAGCGGGCGCGGAACGGCCCTTTTGTTTCGCCGCCATCGATATCGTCGCTTCGGCAGTAGGTCAAAGATAATGTGCGGCCGAACCACCGGTGAACGGCCGCAAAACCATGATGCCGACGGCCTTCGAGGAGGCCGTCGGCAGGATCGGATCGATCACGGCCGGGTCAGGCCCGCCGCATCGAGCGTCAGTGTGATCGCCATGACCATGCTGGCCCGTCCCGCGCTGTAGACCTCTTCGCAGCCCGTCACCTCGAAACCGAGCTTGCGGGCGAGCTCCAGCGAAGCCGGATTGTCGGCGAAGATGCTCGCATCGACCTCCGCCTCCGGCATGCGCCGGAAGAAGCGGTCGAGCGCAGCATGAACGGCCGCCCTCCCGATCCCCCTGCTCCAGAAGAAGCGATTGACCCAGTAGCCGAGCTCCCAGCGTCCCCCGCGCGGCTCGATCGAGACCGAACCGAGATGGGTATCGTCGCCGCAGGTGACGGCAAGCCGCCAGCCCGGCAGCAGGCCGGAGGTCACCGGCACCAGCCAGTCGAGCGCATCCTGGCGGAAATAGGGTGCAGGCACCCGCGCCAGCATGGAAGATACCCGGCCGTCAGACAGGGACGCCGCGATCGCATCAGCATCTGCGAGACGGTGGGGCCGCAAGGTGACGGAACCGGTGACAATAACCGGCTCCGGCCCCAGCATGGTCAGTGGCGCGCGGACGAGGGGCGAAACGACATGCGCGTTCATCGTCCGGTCCCCCAGCTTCGCAGCGACATCCAGGTCTTGCGATCCAGCCTGTACCATTCGACCGCAATGGAGCCGCCGAGCGCGAGACTCGGCACGAGACCGCTGCCCTGGAACTGGAACCCGCACTTCTGGATGACCCGGCGCGAGGCAACGTTCATGACCCGGCAGCGCGCATCCATATGGCTGATGTCACGGGTGCGGAAGGCCATGTCCGTCAGCGCCTGCGCGGCTTCCGTCGCATAGCCCTCGTTCCAGTACGGCTCCCCCAGCCAGTAGCCGAGCTCGACCGTCGTTCCCATCGCGTCACCCTCGATGCCGCAGCAACCGAGGAAGGCGCCGTCATCCGCTTTGGTAATCGCGTAGACGCACTTGCCAATCGTGCCCGCATTCGCGCGTCGGACAAAGTCCTGCGCGTCCACCACCGTGTAGGGATGCGGCATGCGCGAGACCATGGTGGCAATGTTGGCGTTGTTGGCAAGATGGGCAAGGGCGTCGACATCGTCTTCCAGGGGCGCTCTGAGAACGAGCCTGGGAGTTAACAATATCGGGCAATCGGTCCTTGACCTCTGCGGCCTCAACCGCTCTTCGGGAGACCGGGATGGGTCTACCCTCAACATTTCGCTTTGCATGATCAGGTCCTCCTTGGACAAGACGAAAAGGGGAGATGGGACTTGCCCCATCTCCCCTTCCGATTGTCTCGGGACCTGAGCGATTAGACGCTGCTCCAGCCGGGTCGATGGGACGCCGGCTGTTTTAGAGCGCTACCGGCTTATTCCGCTGCTTCCGCTACTGGCATGACGGACACGTAGACGCGACCGTTGGCTTTCGTACGGAAATTCACATTGCCGGCCGTAAGCGCGAAAATCGTGTGGTCCTTGCCAAGGCCGACATTGGCGCCCGGATGCCACTTCGTGCCGCGCTGGCGGACGATAATGTTGCCTGCAATGACGGTTTCGCCGCCGAACTTCTTCACGCCGAGGCGCTTGGACTCGGAATCGCGACCGTTGCGCGAGGAGCCGCCAGCTTTTTTGTGTGCCATGGGTTTTCTCCTTTACCTGTCCTGAACTTACTCGGCCGCTTCGACGGCTTCGGCCTTCTTGGAGGCCTTCTTCGTCTTGCCGCCGGCTGCCGCGATATCGACGATGCGGACAGTGGTCTGGTGCTGGCGGTGGCCACGGATGCGCTTTGAGTTCTGGCGGCGACGCTTCTTGAAGGAGAGAACCTTCTTGGCGCGGCTCTGGCCGACAACCTCAGCAACAACGACGGCACCTTCGACGAAGGGCGCGCCGATCGTGGCATCGGCACCTTCGCCGACAACCAGCACTTCGGTGAATTCGATCTTGTCGCCGGCTTCGCCCGCGAGCTTTTCGACCACGACGAGGTCGTTGGCCGAAACGCGGTACTGCTTACCGCCGGTCTTGATGACTGCGAACATTTTTTAACCTTTCATGTTCGATCCGGCTCTGTCTTCCTGACTGGAAAACGGCCGTCTTTTTATCAGCCTTAAGTGAAAGCCGCCGGAGCGCTGAAGCGCCCGCCTGCGGCCGGTGAAAGGAAAAGCAGCCTTCGCAGCCTGTCCAGCCTCCGGAGAACACAATGATCCCAAGAGACCGGCAGGCGTTACGTGAGAGGCCGCCCCCTGTCAAGACAATCCCCGGAAAATTCGAGAAAATCTCGCATACGGCCCCTTGCCAACCCCTCCCCCACCCGCTATGACCCCCTCCGCGCCGACAAGCGCCAACCAGCCCCGCGGAGAGGTGGCAGAGTGGTTGAATGCACCGCACTCGAAATGCGGCATGGGTGCAAGCTCATCGGGGGTTCGAATCCCCCCCTCTCCGCCATTTTCCGAGCGATAATAGACTGTTATATCGAGTTTCCATCCGGTGAAACGATTGCCGGAATACGGTGACGGCTCCGGCGATCGCTTCACCGCCGAAACAAACCATCACATCCTCCGGGCCGCCGCAGAGCGCCGGCAGTGGAGTGGTCGCGATTTTTTCGGACGAGAGCAAAGACAGCAGCGCGGGACGTATTGGGCCAGTCCCTCACGGCTGCGACGGACCTGCCGTGTTGGCATGCGCCGCAGCGCGTTCCAGTCGGCCGGCGCGCAGGCTTTCGAGCAGTTCCGGATCCAGTCTGCCGGAGGCGAACTGGCGGCGGATGGTGGCGAGGGAGCCGACGGGGCCGATGACGTTTGCGCCGACAATCGCCCCGTCCCTCAGCGCGATCGACCACCACTTCGTCGAGAAGGCCGGCGCCCTCAGAATTTCGATCTCCGGGTCCTTCGGAAACACGGTCCCGACGCTCAGCAGGTCGATGCCCGCGCTCTTCAATTGCAGAACAGGCTTTGACGTCTCGGTGACGGCCGGTGGATCCATATCCATGATCGCCGCCGCGGCGATGCGCGCATGGGTCACGGCGCTGGACCAGAGGCCGCTGACCACGCCGCCCTGTTCGGCACAATCCCCGATGGCGAAGATGGCGGGATCATCGGTGCGCATGCGCCCGTTGACGAGGATGCCGCGCTCCGTCGCAA
This sequence comes from Rhizobium sp. RU20A, assembly GCF_900155885.1. Classification (GTDB taxonomy): domain Bacteria; phylum Pseudomonadota; class Alphaproteobacteria; order Rhizobiales; family Rhizobiaceae; genus RU20A. The sequence goes on along the minus strand of NZ_FTMB01000004.1, from coordinate 155,510 downwards.
GGCCGCAACTGGCGGCCAACTCCGTGTTGGCGGTGTTGCCGATCGCGGCGACGAAGAGATCGGCGTTCATCGCCGGCGGCCGTTCGAGCTTCACTGCCATCAGCCGATCGTCGCCGATCAGCCGTTCGATGCTGGCACCCGTCACGATATCGATGTCGAGGCCGGCGAGATACTGCTCGAGGAGCCGCGCGCCGATGCTGTCAAGCTGGCGTTCCATGAGGTGCCGGCCGCGATGGATGATGCCGACCGACAGACCGGCGCGCGCCAGCGCCTCGGCCGTCTCCACGCCCAGTACGCCGCCTCCGAGCACGAGAGCCCGCCTTGCATGGGTGCGCCGGATGCAGTCGGAAATGGCCAGCGCATCATGGGCGGTGCGCAGGACAAAGCTGTTCGAACGGCCGAGAAAGCCCGGCATCGGAAGGCTGGCCCTCGCGCCGGTCGCCAGCACGAGCCGGTCATAGGCAAGGGTTTCGCCCGTCAACGTGGTGACGGTGCGCCCCGCCCGGTCGATGGAGGACACGCGCGTGCCCAGGCGCACGGATACGCCGACACGCTGCGCCCAGCCTGCATCGATCATGGAAATCCGCTCGAGGCTTTCCTTGCCTGCTGCCACGGGCGCAAGCGCCATGCGGTTGTAGAAGGCATGCCGCTCGATGGACAAAAGCGTGATGCGCACGGCCGGGCTGATGCGACGAAGCTCCTCGGCAGCCGTCGAGCCGGCGACGCCATTGCCGATGATGACGACGTGGCCGACACCGGCGAGGTCCGCCTGATCGAGCGGGGTACGTCCTGCCGCCGCGTCAAGACTGGTGCGGGTGACCAGCACGCCCACCGGCAGGTCCTCGCGCCCCTCTGCCGGTCTCTCCCGCTTTTTCTCCGCATGGCTTTTGTGGCGGGACACATCCGTATCGATGACGAGTGGACCGGAGACGACGGCCTGGCAGGCAAGACGTGCGGCGGTCGGCACGGCAAGACGTGCCAGTGTGGCTGCCTCATCTGCGCCGATTGACGAGAGATGATCGCCGCCTTCGAGAATGACCACCGGGTCTGAGCCGCAGGCACCGGCGCGGCAGACACCCACCACGGGAAGGCCGGCGGCCTGCATGGCGGCCAGAAGGGTCTGGCCAATATCGGCGCTGAAGATGCGGCCCGTACCCCGATCCTCGATGGACACGCTAAGGCCCGTCACGGCGGCTGAGACCGGCTGGAGGGCGGCGGCCGCGGCGTCATAGCGCTGCGCAAGGCGGAACGACTGGAAGAGCAGTGTGCCGCCAATGATGATGCCGAGGGCGGCTAGGACGCCTTCGAAGACGTCGGGCAGGACAAGGCCCGTCAGCGCCTCGACGGCGTGCACGACGACACCGGCTGCCAGCCCGTTGAACAGGGCCACGGCCGCTGCCGCAAACACGGCGGCGGTGCGCGCCGGATCCGTGCCGAGGAAGCTGATGGCGAACTGGTAGAGGCCGACGGTTGCAAGGATCGAGCCGAGGAAGATCGCCAGCCACAGCGGGTAGCCGTGGTTCGCGCCGATCTGGAGAAAATAGCCGGCGATCAGGCCGGGCATCATACTCATGAAAAAGCGGCGCTGGCCCGCCTGGCGCGGGTCGTCGCCGAGAACATCGTCAAAGAGCGTCGCCTGCGGCGCGAAATCATAGCAGCCGCTCTGGCACCCCACACACGTCCCGCACTGCGTGTTGGGCACCACAATGGTCGGTGCGTGGCCATAATCCCGCTGCAGCGGACCAAGCGGACAGAAGGTACCGCACCAGCCACTGCGCCCCTTGAAAAGAAAACCCCCGACAAGGGCAAGAGCGGGTGCGACGAGCAGCAAGGTTGCAACAGCCGTTCCATGATCGTTGAGAATCAGAGGGCGCAGCGCAACGGCACTGACGAAAAGGCTGACGGCGATGGCAAAGGCGCATGCGGCGAGCCACGCGGGCAGCGATCGTCTGAGACCGAAGCCGAGAAGCGACGGCGCCTGATTGGCAAACGCCATGGGGCAGATGGCACGCCAAAGGCCCGGCGCCACGACGAGCAGCGCCGGAAGCGCAGGGACGACGAGGCCCCAGAACACCAGCAGGCCTTGCACCGGCGCAAGCAGCAGCAGCAAAACGAGGGCGAGATAGACGACGAGCACCGTCCAGCGCAGCACGCTTGCCAAGCGAGGCGACAGAAGAGGCGGCAAATGCTGGAAATTCGGGAAAACCTGCGTTCCCGCCAATCTCGTGTCCGCCACGCCCCGTCACTCCTGAAACCGCCGGTATTATGGCGCGGTCGTGCTTAATTTTTGCTTGCCGGCGGCGCGCAGACAATCGCAACGTCGAGCGGGCGGAACTGACGCCGGTCTCCCGGCGGAAAGATGAGTGTCAGGACCAGGCGATCCGGAAGAGGGTCGCCCTTGCGGATCTCGCCCAGGATTGTCTCGCCGCGCGCGTAGGTGAAGGTCGCGCTGCCGATCCCGGCAATGAGCACGGCGGCCCCCGTCTCGGGCGCGCCGTCCTGATCGAGCTGACGCCGCTCGACCAAGGCCGGCACGCCATCGACCAACTCGACCGAAAGGCGCACCCGCACCAGCCCCGGTGCTTCGAAGACGGGATCAGCCGCCGCCACGAAGCCCAATTGCTGCGTCGTGCCCTCGAAATAAAGATCCTGCGGCAGAAGGCTTTGCGACACAGCCTCCGAAATGGTCTTGCGCAAGTGGTCACGGGCAAGCCCCGTCTCGTCGCTGGCATCCATCATCCGGGAAAGCGGCACGGCAGCGCGGATCGCCCTCAGCCCGCCCGAGATGAAGACGCCGATCAGAGCCATCAGCCCGATCACCACCAGAAGTTCCACCAGCGTCAGACCGGCCTCCCCGCTTTCCGTGTCTGGAGTGCCGTGGAGATCGCCGGTCATGGCGCGGCCCCGACGATGACGGAGGTCAAAAGCGGCGGCGCGGCAAGATTGTCGACGCGGATGCGGGCGACCAGTGCCCGAGGGTGTGCCCCCCGTGCCGTGCCTGTCAGGGGCCGAAGATCGACCTGCCAGACAATCCCTTCCATGCTGCCGCTGGTGCGGCCTGCCCTGGCGTCCGGCTGACGGGTCAGGCGGGAGAGGATGTCTTCGGCGATGTCCAGATTGCGGCGGGACTGCTCCACCCGCCGCACCGTATCGGCCGTCGTGGCGAACACGCGGAACATGGCGATGGACAGGAGTGACACGATGGCGAGCGCCACCAGCACTTCCGTCAGCATCATGCCATCCTCGCCACCATCGGCGTCCTTAGCGCGTGGCATGACTGGCCTCACTGACAAGTCCGGTCAGCCAGTTGATGCGGATGTCGCGGGTGATGGCACCGACCTTGACCTGCACCTGCCCGCCAGAGGATCGGCCATCCGGCAGAAAGAGGATCGTGCCGCCGTCCCCGCCCCCGCCGCCCTCGCCAGCGCGCAGCGGCGCGCGGGCCCCTAGCGCGGAAATCACGACCCCCGGCTGAAGCCGGAGGGCCCGCGGTGCCGTCATGGTCACGCCATCGGGTGTGGCAACGAAGCCGACACTGACGGGCGTGCCGCTCTGGATAGCGGATAAACGCGCCTGACGCAGTCCGGCCGCCACAGCGCTGGCGGCTTCCGCGGCCTGCCGTGCGTCACGGGACGCCCCGGTACCGAGCAGGCTGACGCTGGCGACGACCGCTACGATCGCGAGCACCACGAGCACCTCGACCAGCGTGAAGCCAGCCTCGCAATGCGCGCTCGGCCCGTCGCCCGCCCGGATCATGGCGAGGCCGCGAGATCGTTGATCGACAGGATCGACGTCATGATCATCATGATGAGACCGCCGATGACGAGACCCATGACGCAGGTGATGACGGGAGTGAGCAGCGTAAACAACCGATCGATGCGAGTGCGCGCATTCTCCTCGGAAAAATCCGCCACGCGCAGCAGCATCGTATCCAGACGGTTCACCTCTTCGCCGGTACGGATCATGTCGATCATATGCGGCGCGTCCTCACGCATCGGCTCCAGCGCATCGGCAAGCCGCGCGCCCTCCTGCAGCCGGTATTTCGCAGCCGATAAGGTCTCCCGAAAGGCGAGCCCGGCCGGGAGATGTTCGACCACTGCAAGCGCGCGCGGCAGGGAGACGCGGGCGGCGACAAGGGCGGCCAGCACGCGGCAGGTGCGCCCCACATCGATCTCCGTCAACAGGTCGCCCAGAAGCGGCGTGCGGCGGATGAGGCGATTGCGCCGGGCCCGCGCGGCGGGATTGCGCCACCAGACCACGCACGCCGCGAGCGCCACGACAAGCCCGGCGGCCAAGACCTGCCAGTCGTCGATGATCAACCGTTCAGCGCCCTGCATCAACTGGATCGGCAGGGGCGCGACGACGCCGGGTGCATCGAAGAGAGGCGCAATGGACGGCAGGAGCGAGGAAACGACGATGATGATGATGACGACCGACAACACCACGAGCAGGGCTGGATAGATCAGGGCGGAGGTGACGGCACTGCGCATTTCCTCCTGCCGGCGCATGGTCTCCGCCAGACGCTCGAAAATGTCGGCAAGGGTGCCGGTCATCTCGCCGGCCCTCACCATTTCGATGGCCGTGGGAGAGAACACTTGCGGATGGCCGCGCATCGCATCCGAGAGCGCGCGGCCTGCCACGACATTCTCCGTCAGCGCCTGTACCACCGGTCGCATGCGCTTCGTCGCCTGCCGCGCCGAGAGTTTCAAAGCCTTGTCCACCGGCAGACTGGCACCGAGCAGGGTCGAGAAATCGATCAGAAAAGTGAGGACATCCTTGCGCCCCGGCCGATCGCCGCCCAGAAGGTCGCGCTTCCAGAAGGGCACGGCATCGCTTGCCGCTCTGAGTTCGGTCACGCGAACACCAGCCGAACGCAGGGTGGAAAGTGCGGTTTCGCGCGTTGCCGCCTCGACGCGCCCGCTCTTGCGCCGGCCCTCGGCGTCGATGCCGGAAAAATCGAAACCCATCACGCCGCCGCTCCCGTAGAAGCGTCCTCGCCGGTCAGATCCAGCGTGCGCATCACATCCTCGAAGGCGACGTCGCCGGCGAGCGCCTTGTCGATGCCGGCGCGGGCGAGCCCGTGGATGCCCTCGGCGCGCAGGTGGCTGGCGAGTGCCAGTTCGGGCACGCCATCGGCGATCATCTCCCGGATCGTTCTGTCCACTTCCATCACCTCCGCCACCACGGTGCGGCCGCGATAGCCGGTGCCGCCGCATTGCGCGCAGCCGCAGGCGTTGAAAAGACGGAGGGGGCCGGGTTTCAGGTCCGGCCGGTGTCGGCGAATGATGGCCTCGGTCTCCCGCGTCGCGATGCTGGGCAGCCGGCAGTCGGTGCACAGCAGGCGCACGAGGCGCTGGGCCAAAACGCCGTTCAGCACGGCCGCCAGCAAATAGGGCTGGAGGCCCATGTCGATCAGGCGCGTTACCGTCGCAGCGGCGGAATTGGTGTGAAGCGTGGACAGCACGAGATGACCCGTGAGCGCGGCCTGAACCGCAATGCGCGCCGTCTCGCCGTCGCGAATCTCCCCGATCATTACGACATCCGGGTCCTGACGCAGGATGGAGCGCAGCGCGGTGGCAAAGTCGAGGCCGATATCGGCCTGGGTTTGCACCTGTGTCACCCCGCCGATCCGGTATTCGACGGGATCTTCCACGGTGATGATCTTGCGGCTGCGGTCATTGATCGCGCCAAGCGCGGTGTAAAGGGTCGTCGTCTTGCCGCTGCCGGTCGGGCCGGTGACAAGCAGCAGGCCATTCGGGCGGTTGCTCATGCCGGCGATCTGCTCGGCCTGTCGGGTCGAGAAACCGAGATTGGGAAAACCATCGGCCGCCAGGCTGCGGCCCAGAAGACGCATCACGATGCTCTCGCCATGCGGCGTGGGCAGCACCGAGACGCGCACATCCACCTCGCTGCCGCGATCGACCATCTTCAGGCGCCCGTCCTGCGGCAGGCGGCGTTCGGCAATGTTGAGGCCGGCGAGAATCTTCAGGCGAGTCGTCAGCCCGCTCATCAGCGCCTTGGGATAGGTCTCTGGATGCACCAGCATGCCATCGACGCGATAACGCACCGCCACTTCGTTTTCACCGGGCTCGACGTGGATGTCGGTCGCGCCGTGGTCGAAGGCAGAGCGGAAAAGATGGTTTGTCAGTCGGATGATCGGTGCCCGGCGCGACAGGTCTTCCAGCCGGTCGAGCGCATCATCGACAAAATCGCTGTCCTCTTCATCCTCCACGGCTTCCGAGCCGAAGACGGTCTTCAGTCCGGCCTCGAAGGTGACGGGACCGATGATGCGAAAGATGACCGGGCGGGAAAGCGCATAGGCGATCGCCGCCATCAGCTCCTCGTCGAGCGGATCGACCAACGCGATGTCGACAGCGTCTTCGTGCTCGGCGAGCGCGAGGAAGCGCTTGCGCTGGCAGAAGTCGCGCGACAGACGCGCGGCAAAGAGCGGCGTCTCTGGAAAGGCCTGACCGGCATAGGGCAAAAGGCCGCTGAACTGGCAGAGCGCGCCGGTCAGCTCCGCCTCCGCCATGAAGCCGAGTTCGGTGATGAGAACGGGCAGACAATCGAGACGGCCGGCAGCCAGCGCAGCGCGCAGCCGTTCGCTCTGCGGTGCCTCCAGATGACCTTCCGTGACGAGGAAGTCGAGAAAACGATCAGCCGGCCCCTGTTCGGGGACGCGCCCGGCCGTGCGCCGGTCTGGGCGTGGCTGTGCCGGTCGGTTCTTGGATCCCCATATGAGCATGCGTAAAGCCGTCTGCCGCTGCCGAAATTTTAACGAAGCGTAAGGGATCAAGGTTTAGAAAGGCTTAAACAACGGCACGACAGCCAAGGATCCGCCCCCGATGCCCCCATCCGCTCGACATGCGGACAAGACGATCGGCCAGACGCCCGGTCTTACGGAACTGGGCGAGCGCTTCCTTTCATGGTGGCTCGGCGAGTTGCGGGCCATGGTCCCGGCAGCGCTTCTGGCCCGCTCTCCGCGCCGCGCCGCCTGCTCCGTCGAGATCTTTCTCGACGCGGAGGGATCGCTGACCCTCAGGGCCGGCGACAGGGTCGAGTATGTCGCAAATGCGGAGGCCCTTTCCGGCATCGCGGCCACCCTGCCCCTGAAGGGCCGCGCCCGCACTGTCCGGCTCGACGTACCGCGCGCGCTGTGCCTGATCCGCAAGAGCACCGTGCCCAAACGTGCACTGCGCGAGGCACGGCGGCTGATGGCGATCGAGACGGCTGAGAACACGCCGCTTTCGCCGGACGAGGTCCATGCCGATTGGTATGTCGAGAGCGAGGAACCCGAGACCGGGCGGCTGCTTATTCGCCACGTGCTGCTGGCACGAGAGCGGATCGCAGCGATCCGTGAAGCACTCGACGCTGAGCGGCTGACGCTGGCGCGGCTGACGGTGGGGCATAGCGAGGGGCGCCCCGTGCCGGTCGATCTCTTGTCGCGCGACGAACCGGGCCTGCGCGCCTTCCTGCAGACGCTTGGCTGGCCGGCCCGCATTGGCTTTGCGGGAGCGGTGCTCGTCTTTTGCGCCGTGCCGTTCCTTCTCGCCGACCGCGTCGAGCGGCAGACGCGCCTCATCGAGGATCGTCGCGCCGACATCATGCACCGGCTGCAATCCATCCCGGCCGCGACCCCGACCGCTCTCGACCTTGCGGCCATGCCGCCGGCCAATGACGTTCTGGACGAGATCGCCGCCCGACTGCCGGCCAATGCCACGCTCCAGACCATCACGCTCGCCGACGGAAGGGTCAATGTCTCACTCGGCGCCGGCGATGTCTCCGCCTTTGCCGAGGCGATGATGGGTTCGGCCATCCTCAAGGCGGAACCCACGACGGATCCGAGCGTCGCGACCTTCAGCCTGATACGCCGCGGAGCGAACCGATGATAGCGCTTAGAACCGATGGTCTTGCCAGCCGGTTGGCCGCCGTGGGCCTGCTTCTTTTGGTCGGCGTTGCGGTCTTGCCCCTGCTGTCCGCGCCCTTTGATCGGTATCGCGAGGCGCGTGCCGCGCAGGAAACAGAACAGGCCGTGCTCGACGCTGCCGAGACGCGCCTTGCCACCGTCATGACGCTCGCCCGAAACGCACCCATCATCAGGGCCGAAAGCCGCGATGCGGCGCAGGCAGCCATGATGCAGGCGCTGTCGGCCGCTGCACCGCCAGCTGCCATGCGCATCCTTTCCGTCGCCGGTGATACACCGGCCGAGCCGGAAACCGCGCGCATCGACATTGCATTCACGGCCGAAGCGACACCGGCCGGCCTGGATCAGTTCGCCACCGCGCTTTCAGGCGGACAGCCGCCATTGACGATCACAAGCATAGCGATCGCCGCCGGCAGCATTCCGGGCCGCGACGATCACGCGAGCCCCCTAAAGCTCTCGGTTCAACTCGTCGTCAGCGGTCTCTTCGTGAAGGAGGCACAACCATGAAGCTCCTCCCCCTGCCGGAGGGCGCCCGCCTGTCATCGCAGAGCGGGAGCCGAGCCGGTTTCGGACTGGCCGATCGGCTCGCGCTGCTGGCGCCTCTCGTTGCAGCAACCATCGCGGCCGGCATCGTGACCCTGCCGCTTGATGCGCCCGGCGAAGCATCGCGAACCGGCACCGTCTCCACCGCTCCGACCCCTTCGGCGGCCCTGCAGCCGGGCGCCTTCATCGATCTTGCGCCTTTCGATCCCTTCCGCCGGCGCGAAACGTCGATCGCGGCGCTGGATGCCGCCGCATCCGCGCCGATGGCCGCACCTAAAGACGGGACTCCCGTCATCGGTGGCATCCTGCTCGACGGCACCGCACGTCGGGTGATGTTTCGCACCGCGCCTGACCTTTGGCGCGCGGAGGGCGACAGCGTCGATGGCTGGCTGATCCGTCATGTCGAGGCGGAAATCGTGATCTTGACGCGCGGTGCGGACATCCTGACCCTTACCTATCGCGCCGCACTTGAAACGATCGAAGCGACCGCAAAACCGGCCCAACCCTGAACGGATGGAATCATGCGAACCGCACTGCGCATTCTCGGCCTTTCCTGTCTGCTTGCCTTCGGTAGCGTCAGTCCATCTGCCTTCGCGGCCGCTCCCATCGCCTTCTCGCTGACCGACCAGGACGGTCGGACCGTGACGGAGAAGGCGTTTTCAGACCGCTACGCGCTGGTATTCTTCGGCTACACCCATTGCCCCGACATCTGCCCCACGACGCTCTACGAACTCTCCGTTCTCGCAGATGCTCTGCCGGCTCACCTGAAGCGCCAACTCTCGATGGTCTTCGTGACAGGGGATCCGCAGCGCGACACGCCGGAGGTGCTGAAGGCCTATATGTCGCCTTTCGGCGACAAGATCATCGGCCTCTCCGGCCCCGTTCAGTCCGTCGATGCACTGGCATGGTCCTTGAAGGCAGTGGTGATCCGCCACGGCGACGGAACAGGCGATTATCCCGTCGACCACTCTACAAATTACACGCTGCTGCATAATGGCGCGATCGTCACGCAAATCCCAAACACGTTGACCACCGACGAGATGGTGAAGCGGCTTGGCGAGATGATGAAGCCTTAGAGTATTGGCCTTTACGGCGTATCGCTGGTGATGTCGGCATCCTCGCCCTCACCGCCAGGCTTGCCATCGCGGCCAAGGGAGGAAATCACGTAACCGGTTCCTGCCTGGCTGTAGACATAGGCGTGACCCCAGGGATCGGTGAGCGCGGAGCGGCTCTGGATATAGGGGCCGCTCCAGCCCGCCTGTCCTGCCGGTGCGTCAACCAGTGCGCTCAGCCCCTGATCGGGCGTCGGATAGGTGCCCGTGGAAAGATAGTACAGATCGACGGCGGAGGAGAGATTGCGGATCTGCATCTGCACCGTATCCCGCCGGGCACCGCCGAGATAGCCGAGGACCTTCGGCCCGATCAGGGTCGCAAGAAGGGCGATGATGGCAAGCACGACAAGGAGCTCGACCAGGGTGAAGCCCGCCTGCCCGTCAGCCCGCCGGCGGTCCGGACTTGGCAGTGTCGTCGGTTCGAAAGGGCTGATCATCATGTCGATCTCATCCGTCGTCAGGCGCAGGAAAAGGAAATGGTGACCGCTTCCTAGCAGACAAAGGTGAACAAATGCGCCCACGCGGCCTCCGCCTCGGGCAAGCCTGCGCGCTCAGGATCGCAGCATCACCGTGAAAGATCCCGATGCCGACCATTTCCTCCGACATGATCCTCCTTTCGCTCGATCTCGCCTTGCTCACGCTCTGCGCCCTGGCAGCCGTCATCGACTGGCGACACGGCATCCTGCCGAACGGCTGCAATGCCGGCATCGCGGCTCTGGGGCTGGCAGCAAGCATGGTATCCGGTGCAGACATTGTGTGGCGCATTGTCGATGCCGGGACTGTTATCGTCTTGCTGCTGCTTCTGCGGCTTGCCTATCGGCGTCTGCGTGGCCAGACAGGACTCGGGCTCGGCGATGTGAAGTTTCTCGGCGCGGCGACCCTGCGGCTCGGTCTTGCCGGCCTCAACATTCTGGTCCTCGCTGCCTGCCTGAGCGGTCTTGCGGAAATCGCGCTGCGGAGAATGCGGGGCGAGCAGCTGACACGACGCTCGGCCCTGCGGTTTGGTCCGCATCTGGCGATCGGATTTGCGCTCGCCCTTATGCTAGAGCGGGCGGCCGCCGCAGGCTGGTAACGTCACTGCTCCCGTTTCATGCCCGTCACAGGACGGTGCGCAAAGCCGAGATCATGTCCGCCAGCGGAACCGGCGGCTGGATATAGTAGCCCTGCGCGCCGGCACAATCCGCGGCCCGCAAGGCCACCAGTTGTGTCGCTTCTTCGACATTGGCGCCGATGACCGGCACCGAACGCGCCATCGCGCTGCCCGAGAGCTGGTCCAGCACGGCGCAATGGCGCGCATCGATCTTCAGACGGTCGATGCCGACCGGCAAACGCGGCGGCATATCCTCCTCCTCCGAGAGGGTAAGGGTAAGGCCGAAGCCGAGTGCCGAAAGGCTCACCAAGACAGGTGGGGTCCCGTCCGTCCCGCAAAGCGCAGCCAGCGGGAGGATTAAATCAACCGGCCCGCTGCCGCCTTCCCGCAGCGGCGCGAGAAGGTGAGCGAGCGCGGGCAGTCGCAATTGCGCCGCCGACAGATGCACGCACACGCGCAGATCACCATCCGCCGCCTGTGCAAGCCGCGCATGTTCCCGCGCGAGGCGAACGGCGCACCAGCCTGTAAGGTCGGGCAGAAACCCTTCCCGGTCGGCCAGCGCGAGAATGTCGCGCGGCGCACCGTCGCCGTGATCGCCACGGGGCCAGCGCAGCAAAGCCTCCACGCCATCATATCGACCGGTGCGCAGATCAACCTGCGGCTGGTAATGGAAGGCGAGCCCGTCGGCAGCAAGTGCCGCGCGCAGAGCCTGGGCTAGGTCGGGTGAAGCCTTGATCTCGACCGGGCTGCTTGCGAACACAACATCGCCACCGCCCTTGCCAAGGCGGGCCTGCAGCACTGCGGCCGTTGCGGCCCTGCGCAGGCTGCCAGCGTCCGTCCCGTCCCGCGGGCCGCAAGCAACGCCCAGCCGCACCTCCGGCTCAAGTCGTTGTCCGGCAAAGGTGACGGTCTCGTTTGCGATTGTCGCAAGGCGCCGCGCCAGCCCCTCGACCGGAGCCGTGTCTGCCGCGTCAGCACACGCTTGCAGGATCGCGAATTCATTGCCCGTCAGGCGGGCGACTGTCACCATTTCCGCACTCGCCAATGCCGCAAGCCGGCTGGACAGGGCACCCATCAGACCGTCGCCCACGATCGGACCGAAAGTACTGTTAATCTCGGCAAGCCCGGCAACATGGATCAGGTGCAGAGCGACAAGGCCACGTTCACGAGACGCCTTGGAGATCAGCGCTGCGAGGTTCGCAAGAACACCCTCCGGGTTGACGAACGGCCGCCCCCTTCCCGCTTCCGGGAGGTCATCGGGAATGGCTATGACGGCCCGAAGCGGCGTATGGTCCGAAGGATCGATCGTGTGGCTGACCAGAACCAGATGCGATTTTGCATCTCCCGCCTCACCCGACAGCCGCATGCGTCCAGCTGCAGGCCCCTCCGTTGCACCGGGCCCCGCGTCAGCGAGCGTATCGATGACATGCGCATCGCGCGGGCCAAGGCGCATCTCTGCCTGCGGGTCGGCACGCCAGAAGACGGCCGCCTGTCGATTCGCATGGGCAATCGCGCCATCGGGACGAATGAATGCCACTTTTCCCGGCAGCCGATCGAGCAGATCGGTCATCGACGGCTGAGACGCGGATGCCAGCAGGCGATAAACCGCCGTGACCAGTTCCAGGGGATCAACGGGCGGCCGCAGCAAAAGAGCTGCCCCGGCCTCAACCAGCGTCAGCCGACCGGGATGGTGATGGTCGGCAACGACGAGGACGGGGACGCCGGGTCGACGCGCGCCAAGCCGGCGGATGAACGCCTCGGCGGGCGCCGGATCATCATCGAGATCGACGACGAAGACATCGGTGTCGTCCACGACCAATCTCGAAAGAGCCGGCGCGGCGGCGGCGAAAATGCGCACGTTCACATTGGGTGCCGCCAAAACTGCGGCCAGCGGTGGCCAGTTCGTGCGGCTGCCAATCAGGGTCACACTTCTCATTGTCTCGCCGCCAAATTCCGTGGGTGGCTCGGTTACCGCACGAAGCTCCGAGGGAGCCGGATCAGCGTGATCCGCCCGGCCAAGAACTGTGAAAGATTAACATTAAGATCAACTTAAACCAATAAGTAATAGATCATTTATGAGCATACGCTATGGGTTGTATCAGCAGTTTTCGATGGACCAAGAGTCGATGCGTTTTCGTGTCCAAAGCGCACGAAAACCTGTTCCGCCTTGGTTACCGTAGTCTTGGAGAGGACTTCATGAGCATCCCGATCGCCAGCATTCGGCCCTTTGTCGCTTCCGCCGCCCTCCTCCTGCCCCTTGCAGGCGTTGCGCAGGCCGGCACCGTTTCGGAAGTCATCAATTGGGGCTCCATCCCGATCCACGCCGCCCTCACACCGGATGGACGGATCATGACCTTCGGCTCTACCCCGCAGGATGGCCAGGGGGGCTTCGATTACGTTCTTTGGGATCCCGCCAAGGGCAACGGCCCGGAATCGCGCATCCAGCTTCCGAACGGTGTGAATTTCAACTCTTTCTGCGTTGGCGGCGTCATCGATCCCGCAACGGGTCGCCTGATTCTCGCCGGGGGCGCCGGCAAAGCCTCCGATGCGGCCGTCTATGACTATGCCTCCACCCGCATGACGACGAGCCCTGCGCTCAAGTACCCGCGCTATTACGGCACGCTGACGACACTCCCGGACGGTCGGGTGCTTGTGGACGGCGGCTCGCCGGCCTATGGCAACCAGACGAACTCTTCCCCCATCGCGGAAATCTACAATCCCGTATCGGGCAGTTGGACCACCTTGCCGGGCACCGCCGGTTCCCCGCAGAGGCAGGGCGACATTGTCGCCACCGGCAATCCGTTCTGGTATCCGCATGAATACCCGATCGGCAACAACAGCGTCTTCGCACTCGCCGGCAAGTACAGCTATATCCTGAACTATTCCGGGAACGGCAGTTTTAGCGACGTGGCCACGACAACGCGCAACAACTGGGGTGCCAGTTCGACCTCGGTCATGTTCCGCCCGGGCCTTCTCATGCAGCTCGGCGGCGGCACGCCGGGCAATGATCTCGACAACAATCCGGGCTCCAATCTCGCCACGACCTATGACCTGCGCGCCAAGAACCGCGATTTTTCCAGGCCGATCACAGCGACCGACACGACCATGCGCCTGAAGCGCCATTTTGCCACGGCCACGGTGCTGGCAAATGGCGAAGTCGCGGTAACTGGCGGGTCCGAAGGCAACAACACCCTCCTCAACGTCGCCAACCGTATCGAGATCTACAATCCGGACACCAATCAGTGGCGCCTTGACGCCGCGCTGACCCGTCCCCGGCTCTATCATTCCATGGCCCTGCTGCTGAAGGACGGGCGCGTGCTCACCGGCGGCGGCGGCGCTCCAGGCCCGGTCGCCGGCCATGACATCGAGATCTTCACGCCCGATTATCTCCTGGACAGCAGCGGCAAGCCGGCTGTCCGCCCGTCGATCACCGACGGCCCGAGGGCAGCGCTGGCGCTCGGCCAGACCTTCCGCATCACCGCTGACACCCCGATCACGCGTGTCACCATCGTCAAGTCCGGTGTCGCGACCCATAGCTACAACACCGACCAGCGCTTCTTCGAGGCGCAATTCAGCGCCAGCGGCAACAATGCCGACGTGATCTTCCCGAATGACGCCATCAACGCCACACCGGGCCTCTACATGGTCTTCGCCTTCAATGCCGACGGCGTGCCCTCGGTCGGCAAGCTGGTGCGGCTGAAGAGCCCGACGGGTGACACCGGCTTTGCGGTTCCGAACGACATGCCGACCCCGAAGACGCCGACGGGCACGCCGGTGCCGGCCTCCGGCTGGGCGTTCTGCGGCAACGAAAATGACAAATGCCCCGTCAACGGCACGCAACAGGTGCGCTATGGGGCGAATGGCACCTACGTGACACGCACCGTGACCGATATTGTCACCTGCAACAATGGAACGTTCGGCGATCCCCTGCCGGGTGTTGTGAAGCGATGCGAAATCCAGGCGAACACCTACGGCAAGTTCACGACGGCTGGTAGCGGCTCGGCAGGTGAGGGCAGCGGTGGTAGCACCGGTACGGGCAATTCAAGCGCTGTCGGCACCGACTGGACCTTCTGCGCGAATGAAAATCAACAATGTCAGGTTAACGGTACACAGACGGTCCGTTACGGCGCGAACGGCACCTTTGTCACGCGCTCCGTGACCAACAGCGTGGCCTGCAACAATGCCACCTTCGGCGATCCCGTCTATGGCGTGGTCAAGCGCTGCGAAGTGGCAGCCAGTGCCACGAGCAACACCCCTGTCGGCGCTCTGACAATCGGCAGCGTAACGGCCTTCGAGCCTGTGACGTGGCAGGGTTACCTCATCCGCCATGCCAACTTCCTGGGTTACATGTCGAAGATCGGCCAGGGCAGTTCCGCGGTCGACAAGGCAGATTCGACTTTCACGGTTCGTGCCGGCCTTTCCAACAACGCCTGCTACTCGCTGGAATCGAAGAACTACCCAGGCTACTACCTGCGGCACGAAAACTTCCGCATCAAGCTGGCGAAAAACGACAACAGTCAGACCTTCAGGACCACCGCCACCTTCTGCGCGCGGCCGGCCCTTTCGGGCCAGGGGGGTGCCGTATCCCTCGAATCTGTCGATTGGCCGGGCTACTTCATCCGTCATCAGAACTTTGCATTGTCGATTATGAAGGATGACGGCTCGACCTATGCAAAGACGGATACCAGCTTCAAGACGATGACGCCTTACAAGTAAGGCGCATTGGCCAGCCACGGCCGCCCCTTCGAGCAACCGAACGCCCGCCGGCTCAACCCGGCGGGCATCTGTCTTTTCGACACCCCGCGTGAAGGCGGCGTGTGGCTATCCGCATCAATCAGTTGTTAACTATGTTTGATCATACATTCTTATATATGGCCGGCATGAGTACAGATATTGAAAACGCTCGACTCCTCCTTCCTTCGCAGTGCCAGAGGCGCGTTGCTCATCGCAACAGCGTTCTTGTCTGCCTGCCAGAGCCCGCCATCGCGAGGCTACGGGCGCACGGGGCTGGAAGCGACACAGTCCAGCCGCTCCCCTTACTTCGGCAGGCAGAGTCAGCCGCCCGGCGCCCAGGCGCGCCGCGAAATTGCGCTTCTTTCTCCGCAGGCCGAAGCGCCGCAACCGCATTTTGAACCGCAAGGTGACAAGGTTACGCTGAACCTCGTGAACACGCCGATTCCTGTCGTGGCAAAGGTCATCTTCGCCGACATCCTGAAAAGCAATTTCTCGGTGTCCGACCGTGTCAGCGGCAACGTGACAATCCAGACGGCGCGCCCCACCTCCAAGCAGGCGCTTGTCGATATCTTCGAGAGCATTTTGAACGAGCGCGGCTACGGCATAGAAAAGAAGGGCGGCGCCTTCCTCGTCTCGAATACCGACCAGATCCAAACCGGTTCGATCGGCCAGTCGGATGCTTCAGGGGTTTCGGCAGGCAGGCAGGCACGGATCGTACCCCTCAACTACATCGCCGCCAAGCAGATGGCCGATATCATCAAGGCCTATGCGCCGGAAGGCGTGATGCAGATCGATGACCGGCGCAACATCATTGTCCTCAGGGGCAACAATGCCGAAATCGACGGCATGCTTTCATCCGTCCGCCTCTTCGACGTCGACTGGATGCGCGGCATGTCGGCCTCCCTCTTTCCGCTGGAATCGGGCGCCGACCCCACCATCGTCGTCAAGCAATTGCAGACCCTCTTTGCCGCCGCGACATCGGGCGACGGCGATGCCGGCATCGTGAAGTTCCTGCCCAGCCGCGAGTTGAAGGGCATCCTTGTGATTGCCCAGCGTCCGGCCTATCTTGAACGGGCCCGCACGATCATTGCTCGACTGGACGATGCCGCCAGCTACGGCACACGCCAGACCTTCGTCTATCGGGTGCAGAACCGCAATGCCAAGGATCTCGCAAACGTACTCCAGCGCGCGCTCGGCGGTGGCGGTATCACTGCGGCGGTGGAAAGCAGCCAGACGGCGACCGGCGACACGCAGCAGACCAGCAGCGCGCTCGCCGTCGCAAGCCAGCCGACGGGCCTCGGCACGGAGGTCTCGGTTGTCGCGGACGAATCCAACAATTCGCTCGTCATTGTCGCCTCCAAGCGCGACTACAACCGCATTCTCGGCGTGCTGTCCTCGCTCGATCGCATGCCGAGCCAGGTGCTCATCGAGGCCGTTATTGCCGAAGCGGCGCTGAACGATCAGCTAAAATTCGGCCTGCGCTACTCGCTCGGTGCCGGCAATGTCTTCAAGTTCACCAATGACGAGAACGGCCAGGTGCAGAGCGGGCTTGCAGGCTTCACCTATTCGGCGCTCTCCGCAAACTTCAGCGTCGTGCTGAATGCGCTCTCGGCCGTAACGCAGGTCAAGGTGCTTTCCTCCCCGACGCTCACGGTGCTCGACAACCACACCGCCAAGCTGCAGGTGGGTGACCAGGTACCGGTCATCTCCGAAAGTGCCACCTCCAGCACGACGGGAACGACGACGACCTCCATCCAGATGAAGGATACGGGCGTCATTCTCGGCGTGACGCCGCGCATCAGTTCCAACGGCCACATCCTGCTCGACATCGAGCAGGAGGTCAGCGATGTCATCAACACCACGACATCCACGATCAATTCTCCGACAATCCGCCAGCGCAAGGTCTCGTCCACGGTCGAAGTCGGCGACGGCCAGAGCATTGTCATAGGCGGTCTCGTGCAGGAGCAGCAGCAAAAGAGCACGGATGCGGTTCCCATTCTCGGCAAGTTGCCGGTCATCGGTGCGGCCTTCCGCAATCGCACCAACCAGGCAAAGCGCACGGAACTGATGATTTTCATCCGGACCCGGATCATGCGCGACCAGAACGATGCCCAGGCCATCACCGAGGAGTTCCGCAACGGGCTCAGTGCCGTCACGATCGATCGGCGGCCGACGTCCACCTCCAACACCTGGGATCTGTTGCGGATCACCGAATGACCTCGGGCAGCAAAGGTGCGGATCAGCGCGCAGGTCATGGTGACCCGCTCGGCTCCCGCCTGCCCTTCCGCCCAGCCGAGGAAACGTCGCGCGACGGTTTCGTCCTGATATCGGTCCTGATCGTCGCCCTTCTCTTTGTCGCCGTGACCGGCAGCCTCGCGGTGCGCGCCCGGCTTTTCGTGCTGCAAGAGCGCAATCGCGCAGAGACTGTCGCCCTCCAGACGCTCGCCGATGGCGCAGCCCGGCTCGTCGCCCTCGATCTCGCCACAGGGCGCTTCTCGCTGCCGCCCGACGGCACGACCGGTACCTGCAAAAAAGGAGATCTTGAGCTTCGTGTCTCCGCCATCGATCAGGAGATGTTGCTCGATCTCAACGGGGCACCGCCCGAGATGATCGTCGATGTCCTGACCGCCATCGGCATCGACGAGACCGATGCCCGGAGATTGGCCGCGCAGATCGTCGACTACCGCGATCCGGACGACAGGAGCCAGCCCCTCTACGGCGCCGAGGCAGCCGAATATGCGCGCGCCGGTCTACCCTGGCGTCCAAAGAACACATTTTTCGCCGATGTCAGCGAATTTGCGCAGCTCCCCGCAGCAACGCCGCCGCTGATCGCACGCATCGCGCCGATCCTCACCATCAACAATCCACGCGCCAGCATCGATCCGACCCTCATCAACCGCCTGTCCGCAACCCCCTCCGCCGCCAATGAGGCGCTGTCCCGCTGGCTCTCACCCAGTCGTCAAACCCGCTTCGCGGTCATGATCGAACTGAGGGCACCCGGCCGCGCAACGGCGTCGAGAACCGCAACGATAGCAGTCGGCGGCGAAAACGGACTGCCGCAGTTCCTCAAATGGGCCCGTAACGACATGGCAGGCCCGCCCGAAGCCGCTGGCCAAACGCTTGCGGTGTCGGACGCCAGTCTTTGCAGCGCAGTCGGTCACTCCAGACTGGATCAGAGCCGCACCAGGTGACGAATGTCGCGGTCTTTTGAGATTCGACGCGCGCGGCTGTCACCGAATGCTGGGCGATCTGCACACGTTGCGACCGACGACGGAACCAATGCAGCGCACCAACGGTTTGTTTTCTGAATCAGCGGAGAGCGAACATGGCGGCACATCGGGCGCAGTGGAAGGGTCACCTGGAGATCGGCGGACTCAGTTGTGCGGTCGGTCTTTACACGGCCGCATCGACCGCCGAGCGGATCAGCTTCCACATGATCAATGCTGCGACCGGCAATCGTCTGAAGCGCCAGTTCGTTGACAGCGAAACCGGCGAAGTGGTGGAACGCGACCAGCAGGTCAAGGGCTTCGAGCTCGGAAATGGCGACCATGTCATGATCGACCCCGAAGATGTGGGGGCCGTGGTGCCGGATGCCGACAAGACTCTCGAAGCCGAAGCCTTCGTCTCCTGCGACGGGATCGACGACATCTATTTCGACAAGCCCTATTATCTCGTACCGGTCGAAGATGCCGATCACGAGGCCTTCGCCAGTATTCGCGATGCGCTGCTCAAGACCGAGACGACGGCCATCGCGCGGACGGTCCTTTTTCGAAGGATGCGCACGGTGCTGATCCGGGCGCACGGCGCGGGCCTGATCGCCACCACGCTTAACTTCGACTACGAGGTCCGCTCCTCCGAAGAAGCTTTCAAGCAGGTGGCGAGGATCAAGGTCGACCCCGAAATGCTCGACCTTGCCAAGCACATCATCAACACGAAAAAGGGACAGTTCGATCCGGCAGGCTTCGATGATCGCTACGAAGAGGCGCTCGCCGCCCTCGTCAAGGCCAAGGCGGAGGGCAGGGCCATTCCCAAGCCAAAGCCCGTGAAAGTCTCCAAGCCCGGTGACCTCCTGCAAGCCTTGCGCGAAAGTGCGGGCATGGACAAGCCCGCTGCGAAGAAGAAGCCAAAGGCAGCCAACGCCAATGCCGGAAAGAAGCCGGCCGCGTCGAAGTCTTCGAAGACACCGTCCAAAACAACCCGCAAGAAGGTGAGCTGAACGATGGCCGAACAGCGCCCGTATTGGAAAGGCTACCTCAAGCTGTCGCTCGTTACCTGCCCGGTGGCGATGACCCCTGCGACAACAGGGTCCGAAAAGGTCCGTTTCCATACCATGAACCGTGACACAGGAAACCGGGTCGTTTCGCAGTACATCGACAGTGCCACCGGCAAGCCCGTGAAGCAGAAGAATGAAGCGCGCGGCTACGAGCGGGGCGAAGATGACTACATCATTTTGACGGACGAGGACCTCGAAGGCGTCGAACTCGACACGGTGCGCACCATCGATATCGAAAAATTCGTCCCGCGTGACAGCATCGACTGGATCTATCTGGAGACACCCCATTACCTGACGGCGAACGGCAAGATCGGTGGCGAGGCCTTCGCGGTGATCCTCAAAGCCATGCAGGCGGAAGACGTCGTGGGAATCTCGCGCCTGGTCCTCGGACGCCGCGAGCGCGCCATCGTGCTCGAACCGCGGGGCGAAGGCATTGTCGTGTGGGCCCTGCGCTTTGGCGACGAGGTCCGGCCGGAGTCTGAGTATTTCGAGGGCATCGACGCCGCATCGAACGAAAAGGCAGTCTCCGCGCTTGCTACCGTGATCAAAAAACGGATGAAGGACTGGTCGCCGGAGATGGCCGCTGATCCCATTCAGGAAAGCCTCTTGAAACTGATCGCGCGGAAGAAGAAGGCGAATAAGACCTCAAGGGCCAAGACGTCCAAATCCGCGGGCAAGAGCGCAGAGAAGAGCAATGTCATCGACATCATGGATGCCCTGAAGAAATCGGTGGCCAAGGAGCTTAAGTCGCGCAAGGCGGGATGAGAACATCTCATCCTGTGTGCCCACCGTGGGCGGATCAGGTCCGCATCCTGACCGGCTCCGCCACGCGTTCAAGGGTGAAGACATAGCGGCGCGGATCATCCTTGATGACCATCACGCCCATCAGCCTGTCCTGATCGATCCGACGGAAGTGGTCGGTGATCGGCTGGCGATCATAGACCATGGCCGTGCTGGTCGCGCCTTCGAACGGCAGGAGGCGGACCGTGGCGGCCGGGCCACGGGCGCCGAGGCGGCGCTGCAAATAGGAGAAGAGGTTGCTCGCTGCGTTTGTCCGGCCAAATCGGTGGAAGCGGAGCGCGAGCTTCAACGGCACGTAGACGGGATCGACCGCCGTTAGACGCCGTTCCCCGGATCGAAACAGCAATGGATCCGCCTTCAGATCCGCCATGAACCGCTTGCCGAACCAGCCAAGGTTTTCGAGGACGCCGTCGAACGGATGACCGGTGACAATTCCACGGCCCTGCCAGAGCCCAACGAGCTCAGCGGGCTCAACGGCAGGCAGCGCGCGGAACTGGTCCAATGCCGTGTGCCCGTTCTTCCCGTGTTCTTCCATTTGCTCATTCTCACTCTGTTGTCTTCGCAAGTCGCTCGATCGCCTGCTCCAGGGGGCGCGCGGCCTCGCCATAGTCCTGCCATGCAGCGGTCTTTGCGAGAAGGCCCGGAACTGTTCGAATCGTGAAGCGTGTCGGATCAAGATCTGTCCTCACCTGCGTCCACGTCAGCGGCATGGAGACAGTCGCGCCGGGCCGCGCACGCGGCGAGAGGGGTGCCACGGCGGTGGCCAAGCGATCGTTGCGCAGATAGTCGAGGAAGATGCGGCCTTTGCGCAGGCGCTTGGTCATCTTGATGAGATAGCGATCCGGCTCCTCGTCCGCCATCGCCGCGCAGACATTACGGGCAAAGGCCTTCGCAGCGTCCCAGGCCAACGGCTTGCGCGCATTGACCGCAAGCGGCGTGACGACATGCAGCCCCTTGCCGCCCGTCGTCTTGCAGAAGCTTATCAGCCCCAGGTCTTGCAACCGATCCCGAAGCGCGCGTGCGGCTTCCACGACGGCGGAAAAGGGCACGTCCGGGCCAGGATCGAGATCGAAGACGAGACGGCCCGGCACATCGGGCTTTCCGGGAGCGCTGTTCCAAGGATGCAGCTCGATGCCGCCAATCTGGGCAATGGCGACGAGACCTTCGGCGCGATCGACCTCAAGATAGGGCTTGCGGTCGCCGGAAACCTTGACGAGTTCGAGGAGGTTCGACGTTCCCGGCATGGCGTGGCGCTGGAAGAAGCGCTCGCCGTCGATCCCGTCCGGCGCACGCAGGATCGAGCAGGGTCGTCCCCTGACGTGGTCGATCAGCCAGGGTCCGACGGCCTCCTGGTAGCGGGCTAGCTCCTCCTTCGTCACGGGGCGGTCGTCACCGGCATCGGGCCAGAGCGGCTTGTCCGGGTTCGAGATCATGACGCCCATGATGTCGGCCTTGCCGCCCTTGCGGCGCTTCGTCTCCGCAAATGCCGGTTGCGGCTCCGGGGTATCGGCCATCTCCGGCGAGATCGGCATATCCGCTTCGACCTCGCCCGCCGGCTTGTCTTCCCGCAGCCCCTTGAAGGCTGCCTGGCGCACCTGTCCGTCCGCCGTCCAACCGGCAAATTCGATCTCGGCAACGAGGTCCGGCTTCAGCCAGGTGATGTCGGGCGTCTTCTTCGGCGCGCCGATTCCGGTAAAGGGCGAGGTAGACGCTTCATGCGCCTCAAGGATTGGCAGGAGCTTTTTGACCACCGCCGCGCCATAGCCCGTGCCGACGCGGCCGACATAGACGAAATGACTGGCGCGGTTCACGCCGACGAGAAGCGACCGGAACCGGCCATCGGTCGTGGCATAGCCACCGATCACAACCTCGTGGCCGGCCCTGCACTTCGACTTGGCCCATGTGTCGCTGCGCCCGGAGATATACGGCGCATCGGCCTTCTTCGAGACGATCCCCTCCAGCGAAAGCCGACAAGCGGATTTGAGCACCGCATCGCCTCCGGTCTCGAAATGCTCGACAAAACGCAAGCGCGGATCGCCGTTCGCATCGGCCATCAGCGCCGCAAGCTCCTGCTTGCGCTCTGCCAGCGGGCGCTCCCTCAGATCGTCATGTCCGGAAAAAAGCAGGTCGAATCCGAAAAAGACGAGATCGTCGGTCTTCCGCTCCGAAAGCGCTGCCTGCAGCGCAGCAAAATCCGGGGCGCCGCTCTCGTCCAGCGCACAGATCTCGCCATCGATAATGCAGTCCGAAAGTAGGGCGGCAGCTTCGGCAATGGCCGGCCAGCGTGCTGTCCAATCGAGTCCCTTGCGGGTTTTCAGCGACACCTCGCCCTTTTCGATCCGCATCTGGATGCGGTACCCGTCGAACTTGATCTCGTGTAGCCAGCCGGCGCCGGAGGGCGGGCGATCGAGGGACTGGCAGAGTTGGGGCGGGATGAAAGCCGGCATGGATGCAGCCTTGCTCGCACCGGCCGCTATACGTTTCGAAGACTTCGGCTTTGCCTTTCGCCCGCTCTTTCGCCCAGCGGGCTTGCGCTCCTCGGCCGCCAGCCCCTCGCTGCTGTCCCAGACCGCATCGGCCGCGACAGCCGCGGCGGTCAGCATGAAGGGCTTCGGCTTGCGCCCCTTGCCGGCAGCGATGGCCTCCATGGTCCGGCCGGATGCGACCGATGTGGCGTCGCGCTTGAGGACAGCATCCCCCTCCTCCTCGACGGCGTGGTCGTCGTGATGTTTGATCAGCAGCCAGTTGGTGCGTTTGCCGCCCTCCCGGTCCTTGCGCATGCGCACCAGCACAAAGCTTCCCTTCAGCCGGTCGCCGTCGAGGGTGAACTTCAGTTCGCCCTTTGCCAGCGCCGCCTCGGGCGTTTGCTCACCCTCCGGATCCCAGTAGCCTCGATCCCACAGCATCACGGTTCCAGCGCCATATTGGCCTTTCGGGATGGTGCCCTCGAAATCGCCGTAATCGAGCGGGTGATCCTCCACCTCCACGGCAAGCCGCCTGTCATGCGGATCGAGGGACGGACCGCGTGTTACCGCCCAGGACTTGAAGACGCCGTCCACTTCGAGCCGCAGGTCGTAGTGCAGGCGGCTGGCATCGTGCTTCTGAATCACGAAGCGGGCGCGCTTGGCTGCCTTGATCTTGACGGCACCGCTCGGTTCGCCGGTCTTTTGAAAATCGCGCTTGGCACGGTAGGTAGAAAGCGTGTCGGCCATGACCCAGGACCTTTAAAGAACGGCGCGGTTGTCGGAACCGGTCAGGCGCCCGAAACCCTAATGGCGCCGACATCGCCGAAACTGCGCTGCACGGCCGAAACAAGGTCTGCCCGGATATCCGCGGAAACCTCGATATCGCCTTCGTGCGGCGCATCACTGCGCTCGACATCGCCGCGAGAGGCCTGCGTTCCCGTCGTGTTGCTGTCGGATGCGGACTGGACAAAGACATCGGGACGGGAAATGCCGTGTTGCTGCACCAGATGTTCGACAGCAAGTTCGGCTGCCTCCCGGGTTTCGAAGATGGCGCGGATCGTTGTGGTGGCGGTGTCGGACATGATGGAGCTCCTTCTAAGCTGCGAGAGACAACCAAACTCGCGGAAGGGCCCGATGTTTCCAGCGTTTTTGACGATCTCTTCGCAGAAGGAGACGTCAGGGAGCCAGATCGCTGGCTTTTGTCGCAGGCACTCAAGGGTCTCCTTCTGGTGACCCTTTCGCTTGCGGCCAATCGAAGTCCGGGCGCGTCAAGCAGTAGCGCGCCCTTGGATCGTCGATCCAGCCGGCCCTCAGGTCCGCGGCAGGACAATTTCAAACGTCGCGCCCTGGCCGCGGCCGGGGCTGGCGACTGTGATCGTCCCCCCGTGCAGTTCGACCAGTTGCTTGACGAGAGCAAGACCGATGCCGAGGCCGCCGCGGGCGTGTTCCAGATGGCCGCGGATCTGTGTGAACATGTCGAAGATCGTACCGAGTTCGGCCGCATCAAGGCCGAAGCCCGTGTCCGCCACACGAATGACGACTGTCTCGCCGCGCGTTGCGATGCCGGCTTCGATGTGCCCGCCGGAAGGCGTGTATTTGGCGGCATTGTTCAGGAGATTGGCGATGCACTGGGTGATCCGCACCTGATCGGCGACAACCATCAGGGGTTCCGCGAGTCCGGCAAGATGCAGATCATGCTGCTTGGCCTCGATGTTGGACCGCGCCATTGTCGCCGCGGCCGTCAGCGCATCGCGCAGATCGAAACGCTCGGCCAAGAGCTGGATCTTGCCCTCCGTGATCCGCGAGACGTCCAGGAGATCATCAACCAGCCGCACCACATGGCGCATCTGCCCCTCCATGAGCGTCCCGATTTCCTGCGCGCGAGGGCCGGTCGGCGCGCGCAAGAGCAGGCGAAGGCCACCGCTGAGCGCTGCCAGCGGATTGCGCAGCTCATGGGCAAGGATGGCCAGGAACTCGTCCTTCTTGCGGTCGGCGATTTGCAGTGCTGCAGCCTGCGCGGCAAGCTGGTCGCGCTGGGCAGCGATCATCTGGCGCTGCCGGTAGATCTCGAAGAAGACGTCCGTCTTGCTGCGCAGGATATCCGGCTCGATCGGCTTTTGGATGAAGTCGACCGCACCTGCCTCGTATCCCTGGAAACGGCGCTCTGCGCTGTGCGAACCTGCCGTCAGGAAGATGATGGGGATACGGCGCGTCCGCTCATTGCCGCGCATCAGCTCGGCGAGTTCGAAACCGTCAAGGCCCGGCATCTGCACATCAAGGAGCGCGAGCGCCACATCGTGCTGCAGGAGGAGTTCCAGCGCCTCGTCACCCGAGCGCGCCTTGAGCAGGATCAGGTCATCCCGTCGCAGCAGTGCTTCCAGGGAAAGGAGGTTTTCCGGCAGATCATCGACGAGCAGGAATTTGACCGGCGTGTTCATGGGGCTATACTCGAAAGGTAGGGCGCGATGTCACTCAGCGCGAGAATGCGGGCGCCCTGGCAGGCGGCGATGGCGGCGTCGGGCATGGCGCGGGCATAGGCCGTTTCGGGGTCCTGGACGATGGCCATGCCGCCGGCGCGCTGGATGGCGGCAAGTCCCCGCGCGCCGTCCTGATTGGCGCCTGTCAGGACAACACCGACCAGCCCGCCGCCCCAGACATCGACGGCACTTTCGAAGGAGACATCGATCGAAGGGCGCGAAAACAGGACCTGCTCCTCGTTGGACAATGCGATCGTGTGCGGATCCTCGATCAGCAGGTGATAGTCCGGCGGCGCCACATAGATCGTGCCGGGCTCGATCGGCTCCTTGTCCTCGGGCTCGATGACATTGAGCGGCGTGCGCGCGGCAAAGATAGCGGCGAGCACACTGCGCTTGCCGGGCGGCACGTGCACGATGATGAAGATCGGAAGCGGAAAATCGGGCCGAAGCGAGGGCAGGATAGTGCCGAGCGCTTCCAGGGCACCCGCCGATGCGCCGATCATCACGGCTGCGGGAGAAGCACCGCTCATGGATCGGTCCTCTGGTAGATCTTCTCCTCGCGCACGAAGGCGCGGAAGGAGCCCTCGTGGGCGGAAAAGCGCAGCGTTTCCTTCGCACCAAGTCCCAAAAAGCCGTTGCGCGGCAAAGCATCGCGGAAAAGGCCGATCGCGCGATCCTGCAGCGCTCGATCGAAATAGATCATCACATTGCGGCAGGAGACCAGGTGCATCTCTCCGAACACCTGGTCCGTCACGAGGCTATGATCGGAAAACACGACATTGCGCCTCAGGCTCTTGTCGAAAACGCAGCGATTGTACCCGGTGTGATAGTAGTCCGACAAAGACGTCCGGCCGCCCGAGAGGCGATGGTTTTCGGTAAAAAGCCGGATGCGATCGATATCGTAGACGCCAGCTTCCGCCTGCGCCAACGCTTCGGGATTGATGTCGGTGGCATAAAAGAGCGTCCGATCCTCCAGCCCCTCTTCGCGAAACAGGATGACGAAGGAATAAAGCTCCTCGCCCGCGCTGCACCCCGCGATCCAGACTTTCAAGGACGGATAGGTCTTGAGGTGCGGGACGACCTTTTCGCGAACGGCGCGGAAATAGGTGGGATCGCGAAACATCTCGCTGACCTGCACCGTGAGATAACGCAGCAATTGCGGCAGCATGGCGGGATCGTGCAGCGCCCGCTCCTGCATAGCGGAAATGGTAGGAAAACCGAGCTGCTCACGCGCCTGGCGCAGTCGCCGGCGCACCGACGACATCGCATAACTGCGGAAGTCATAGTGATAGCGATGGAAGAGCGCCTCCAGCAGCAGGCGGATCTCGATATCCTCGATCTTTTCGAATGTCTGCACCGTCTCGCTCATTGCGGCATCCAGACGCGAACGAGAGAAAGCAGCTTTTCGACGTCGAGCGGCTTGGCCATGTAATCGTTGGCGCCCGCCTCAATGCAGCGCTGCTGATCATCGGGCATGGCCTTGGCGGTGAGCGTGATGACCGGAAGCTTGGCGAAATCCGGGATCTTCCGGATATGACGGGTGGCGGTCAGGCCATCCATGATCGGCATCATGACATCCATCAGCACGAGGTCGATTTTCTTGTCGACGGACTGGCGGGACTGTTCGAGCTTCTGCAAGGCCTCCTCGCCGTTTCGGGCGATCTCCACCACGGCTCCGCGCGGCTCGAGAATGTTGGTGAGGGCATAGACGTTGCGCACGTCGTCCTCGACGACCAGGATGCGCCGTCCCTCCAGCAGCGCATCCCGGTTGCGCGCCCGACGGATCATCTTCTGCTGTTCGTCCGGCAGGTCGGAGACGACCTGATGGAGGAACAGCGTGACTTCATCCAGCAGGCGCTCGGGGGACTTCGCGCCCTTGATGATGATCGATTTCGAATAGCGGCGCAGCTTTTGTTCTTCCTCGGTCGTCAGCACGCGGCCGGTATAGACGATGACAGGCGGGAAGGAATGGGCGCTGTCTTGGCTGATCGTTTCAAGGAGCGCATAGCCAGAGGCATCCGGCAGCGACAGATCGAGCACCATGCAATCGAAGGTCTGCTCACGCAGAAGCGCCAGGCATTCGGCCGCGGTCGCCGCGCAGATCGTCTCGACCTCGGGCGAGCCGATCAGCTTGGCCACCGCATCGCGCTGGACATCATTGTCCTCGACGATCAGGACCCGGCGCACATTCTGCGAGATCTTCGCATCGAGCGATTTCAGGACATCGACGAGCTGCTCACGCTGGACCGGCTTCAGCGCATAGCCGACCGCGCCGAGCGACAGGGCCCTCTCCGTGTAGTCGTCGGCCGAAATGATGTGGATGGGGATGTGACGGGTCCGCACGTCGCTTTTAAGCCGGTCGAGAACCGAAAGGCCGGATTGATCGGGAAGGCCGACATCGAGCACGATGGCGCTTGGCATGAACTGACGCGCGAGCTCCAGCGCTTCCTGCGCGGTGCCGGCCACCAGTGTCTGGAAGTCGAGATCGCGGGCAAGATCGCGCAGGATCATCGAGAAACTGTGGTCATCTTCGATGATGAGCAGCTTGCGGCCCTGTTCCTTGACCTGCTTTCGATCATCCTCGACGATCGCCGGTGGACGAGCGCGTGAGCTGGCAGCGCGCGGGGGCGCGGCAAATGGCAATTCCACAACGCCCTGTTCCGGCATGACCGGCGGCGCAGGGATCATGGCAGGCGCGGGCCTCGCGGCCATCTCGGGGACGAAGACCTCGGGCAGGACAACCGTAAAGGTGCTGCCTTCGCCGGCACGGCTCGTCAGATGGAGTGTCCCGCCGAGAAGCCGGACGAGTTCGCGCGAGATCGAAAGGCCAAGGCCCGTCCCGCCGAAACGGCGGCTGATGGTGCTGTCGGCCTGGTGAAACGCCTCGAAAATTCGCTTCTGCTGGTCTTCCGCAATGCCGATCCCGGTGTCGGTGACGGAGATCGCGATATGACCGTCGGGCGCCGGACGGATATGGAGCGAAACCGTACCCTTTTCGGTAAACTTGATCGCGTTTGCCAGGAGATTCCTCAGAACCTGCTCCAGCCTTTGCTGGTCCGTCTCGATAACGACCGGCACATCCGCTGCCACGTCGATCGAAAGCTGAAGCCCCTTGTTGGAGGCCAGCGGATCGAAGACCTGTTGCAGCGACTTGACCATGCGCTCGACGAGCACAGGCTCGGCGTGAACCTCCACATGCCCGGCCTCGATCTTCGAGAGATCGAGAATATCGTTGATGAGGTTGAGAAGATCGTTGCCGGAGGCCTGGATGGTCTGCGCATAGCGAACCTGCTCGGGCGTCAGGTTTTCCTCTGTGTTGTCGGCGAGAAGCTTGGCAAGGATCAGCGAGGAATTGAGCGGCGTGCGCAGCTCATGCGACATGTTGGCGAGGAAGTCGGACTTGTAGCGGCTGGCCTGTTCCACCTCCCGCGCCTTGGCCTGGATGGCATCGTTGGCCATTTCCAGATCATCGCGCTGGCGCTCCAATTCGCGCGCCTGTTCCTCGAGCTGCGAGTTGGTCTGTTCCAGCTCCACCTGCTGCTGTTCGAGGCGCGCCTGGCTTTCTTTCAGCGCCTTGCCCTGCTCCTCCAGCTCCTCGTTGGACACGCGCAGTTCCTCGCCCTGCACCTGCAACTCCTCCGCCTGACGCTGAGTTTCGGTGAGGAGGCGTTGCAGCTGGGTGCGGAACTCGGCCGAGCGTATGGCCGTTGCGATGGTCGAAGAGGATTGGTCGAAGAGTTCCAGCACGTGATCGGGCACGCCGTTCAGGAAGCCGAGCTCGTAGACGGCGCGGATCTCGCCATCGATGCTGGCGGGCGAGAGCGTCAGGAAAGCGGGCTTGTCGCGGCCAAGTCCGGAGCCGAAACTGATATAGCCATCCGGCACCTGCCCGACGACGATTGGGCGCGGATCGGTAAGCACATGCGCATAGAGCCCGTCATTGCGGCCGATCCGCTGCGGAACGACCGTTGTCTCGGGAACGCCGAAGGTGGCGCTGCGCTGAAATCCGTCCTCGGTCCTCACATACATGATGCCGGCAACGGCACCGACGTAATCGGTCAGATAGCGCAGGATGCTTTCGCTCAGCGCATCCGTGTTCCGGTCGCCGATGACGGACTGGCCGAGGCCGACCTGGCCGCGCTGCAACCACTCCTGCCGCCGCCGCGCCAGGGTAAGACGCCGCAGCAGGACGCCGATCACGAGGGTCAGGGCCAAGCCGAGCACGGCGGTGCTGATGACGACGGCGTAGGCGGCCGTATAGGACCGGCCCATGTCGACAAGACGCTCGGCCCGCTGGCGCGTCTCTTCCGCGCGCATATCGGCGACCGTCGCCCGGATGGAGTCCATGGCGCGCTTGCCGAGATCGGAATTCACGAGTTGCAGGGCTCCCGCCGCGTCGCCGGTCCGCTTCAGGTCGATTGTGCGCTCCAGCTCGTCGAACTTGGTTTTGATGTGAGCCCTGAGATCGCCGAGCCGCCGGCTTTGAAACGGGCTTTGCGAAACAAGGCCATCCAGAGCTGCCAGACGGCTGACGATCTGCACCTTTGCCTGTTCGAACGGCTCGAGGTAACGCTCATCTCCCGTCAGCAGATAGCCCCGCTGACCCGTTTCCGCATCCTGCATTTCCGATTGCAGTTGGCCGATGGCAACGATGAGATCATGGGTCTGTACGACGCGCAGATTGTTGGTCTGCAGCGACTTGGTCGTATAGAGCCCCGTCGCGGCGCTGATGATGAAAAACAGGAGGGCAGCGGCAAGCCCGGTCGCGACCAGCGGGTCGAGCCCGAGACCCCCTGTCAGGCGAGCGGAAGCGTTCTTTCTGTGCATTCTTTAAATCCGGGCGTTCCTGTTCCTGAAGAACGATACAGCAAGCGGTCTCAACCGGGTGCAGCGTCGGGAAACCGCCCCCTAAAGGTCGAGCCTCGCGCACATCGATCAACCGGCATGAATCGTTTGCCGGCTGATCGTCTCCCCCACCTGTATGAAGCAAGCGATTGCTGCATCTTACGTTGGTGGAACATAGGCCAGACCGTCAGATTTTCTTCTTCATTTTGCATCCTCCTGCAAATTTGGACACAGAAATCGCGACGCGTGCCGCGCCAGACGAAAATTTCAACCTTCCATTGCAACGACGTGCCGCTTCGCATCGAGCGCACATTCTCCGGCAACGCTCGTGGAACTCACAGGAGGACTGCCGCTTCTCTTGATCCATCGCGCTAGCGCGCCCGTAAACCGGTAGGATGTCGGAGGATGCTGTGGCATGGATGAGAGGGCGTTTCTTCCCCGGGTCACCGTGTGGTTTGACAGTGGCTGCCCGCTCTGCCAGCGCGAGATTGCGCTGATGCGGCGCCTCGATCGACGCGGCGCGATCCGTTTTGTGGATGCTTGCGATCCGCATGTGACCTGCCCGGTCGATCGGGCCGAAGCTCTGGCCCGCTTCCACGCCGAGGAGGAGGGCCGACTTCTGCGGGGCGCCGCCGCCTTTGGCGCCATGTGGCGGGCGATACCGCTTCTCCGCCCGCTTGGTCTTTTGGCCGGATTTGCGCCGCTGACGCCGGTCTTTGACGCCGTCTATCGCGGCTTTCTGCGCATTCGGCCCCGTTTGCAACGCCTGATGCGCAACCCCCGGGTATGAGCCCTGGCGTGCAGCCTATAGCGGCGGCGGCTGACGCCGATCACCCGTCGCCTCGAAGGCGGCGGCGAGCGTCAGGAGCGCAGTGTCTTCATAGGCACGCCCCGCGAAGGTCAGGCCGACCGGCATGGCCGTATCCGTCATCGTTCCCATCGGTACCGTCACGGTGGGAATGCCGAGGTGGCGAATGGCGAGATTGCCGTTCGCGACCCAGACGCCGTTGCGCCAGCCAAGGTCGGCGGAAGCCGGATTGACGTCCATATCCGCCGCGCCAATATCCGCAACCGCCGGAAAGACGACCGCATCGAGACCGAGGCCATCCATCCAGTCATGAAGATCACGCCGCCGCGTTTCTTCCAGGCCCCTCAGACCCGCCTCAAGCTCTGGAATGTCCGTGAACGACGCATGGGAGTGCTTCCGGACCTGATCCGGATAGGTCGAGATGTCATCGGGAAAGCCCGTATAGCGATCCGGCAGCGCGCCCGCCGGACGCGGGAAAATGGTCGCACCATCGACATCGGCAAGTGTGTCAAACTCCGGGTCGCCATTCGCCCTCAGAAAGTCCTCCCAGGCGAAGGCAGAGAGAGCGTTGATTTCGCGCGTGATGAAGTCACGGCTGACGAGACCGCGCGTGAAGAGCGACGGCGCGCCCGGACGGTCGGCCTCGTATTGGCTCACGACGGGAAAATCCACGACGACGACGCTGGCGCCTGCCGCCTCCAAATCACGTCGCGCCTTGTTCCAGAGATCAAGGATGGATGCGCGCGTCTCGATGGGCCGGCCCGTGGAGCCGCCGACGCCACCGTCGGGGTTGCTGCCGGCCGTGCTATCGGCGTTGATATACATGGCGGGAATACCGATCCGCTTTCCGGCAAGGGCCGCCAGAGCGTCTTGCCGAGAGGCCGGCCGCAGAGCCGGATAGGAGGCCGGCCGCACCGCACTGGCCTTTGGCAGTGAGACCCATGGCTGGGCCCGCCAGAAGTCGCCGCGCGTTTCGGCATCATCCGCCACGATCACGTCGAGAACCTCGAAAAGATCGGCCATGCTGCGCGTATGGGGCACGACAACGTCCATGGTCGGCACCAGCGGCCAGTTGCCGCGCACCGAAATCACGCCGCGCGAGGGCGTGTAGGCGCAAAGCGCGTTATAGGAGGCCGGCGCCCGTCCGCTCGACCACGTCTCTTCGCCAAGGCCGAAGGCGCAAAAAGAGGCCGCTGTTGCCGTGCCCGAACCGTTTGAGGAGCCGGATGCGAAGGCGCTGGTCAGAAAGGCGCGATTGTAGGGGCTTTCGGCGCGGCCGTAGAGACCGCGCTGCATGCCGCCATTGGCCATGGGCGGCATGTTGGTAAGGCCGAGGCAGATAGCGCCTCCGGCCCGCAGCCGCTCGATGGTAAAGGCATCCCGCATCGCCCGAAGATGCGCAAAGGCAGGACTTCCGGCCGCCGCCGTCAGCCCCTTCACCAGGTAGCTGTCCTTGGCGGTGTAGGGAATGCCATCGAGAGGCCCGAGCAAAGCGCCCGCAGCGCGCCGCGCATCCGACGCCCGTGCTTCCTCGAGCGCTTCCGGATTGAAGACGATGACGGAATTCAGCGCTGTCGGCGTATCCGGCGCATCGAAGCGGCGGATGCGTTCCAGATAGGCCTCGACCAGGGCGACGCTGGTCACGGCACCCGTTTCAAGCGCGCTCCGCAACGCGGCAATCGGTGCTTCCACGACGTCGAAAGCGGCCATTCTACGCTCCTTGGCCGAGTGCCGGCTGCTGCTGCGTGATGCAGTGGATGCCGCCGCCCCGCGCAAAAATCGGCCGCGAATCGATCGTCACCACCCGCCGGCCGGGATAGGCCGCTTCCAGAATGGCCCGCGCCGACGCATCGGCCTTGTCATCGCCGAAGCCGCAGGCAACCACGCCGTCATTGACGACGAGGTGGTTGACGTAGCTGTAATCCACAAAGCCGTGCGCATCCGCGATCGTTTCGGGCGCATCAAGATCGAGGATCGCAAAAGGCCGCCCCTTGGCATCGGTCTCGGCAGAAAGAAGCGCGCGGATCTCGGCCATCACGGCATGATCCGGATGATCGGCATTCGGCTGGCGATGCACGAGCACCTGACCCGGCGCGGCGAAGGTGGCGACGATATCGACATGGCCGTTGGTGCCGAACTCCTCATAGTCGCGCGTCAGCCCGCGCGGCAGCCAGATCACCTTGGTGACGCCGAGGGTGCGGATCAGCTCGGCTTCCACATCCGCCTTGGTGAGGGTCGGATTGCGGCGCGGATCGAGCTGCACGGTCTCCGTCACCAGCACGGTTCCCTCGCCGTCCACGTGAATGCCACCGCCCTCATTGACGATCGGGCTTGTCACCAGCTCCGCACCGACATGAGCGGCGATCCGCGGTGCGATGGCCGCGGATTTCTCCCATGTTGCCCAGGCATTCGCGCCCCAGCCGTTGAACACCCAGGAAACCGCGCCGAGCACACCGGGACGGGCGGGATCGACCACGAAGGTCGGACCGAAATCACGCATCCAGAACTCGTCGAGCGGCGCCTCGACAATCTCGATATGGCTGCCGAGCATACGCCGGGCCCGCGCCATCTCGCTGGGGTCCACCACCATCGACACGGGCTCGAATTCACCGATCGCATGGGCCACCTCAGTCCAGGCCTGATAACCCGTTTCCTTGTAGGCCTCTCCTTCACCCAGCGTCAAACCTTCGCGCGGAAACGCCATCCAGATGCGGTCGTGGCGCGCGGTTTCGGGGGGCATTATCCAGCTCATGGCGACAGTTCCATTCTGATAGGCGCCGAACCTGTCAGGTCCGGCTCACCGGACGCAAGCGGGCAACAGTTTGCCGATCCTGTCAAGCCTGCCGAGCGGGCCAGACATGAGCCTCGCCCTGGCGCGGACCGTCTGTTGTTCGATCCGCTGAAACAGCCCACCAAATGCGCAAACATACCTTGAGAAAAGTCATACTTTTCCCACATAAGAAAAGGCCGGCCTTCGCCGGGCGGGCGGAGAGGCAGGAGCAGCCGGCCATGGAACGATCCGCGCTCCGCACCATTCCTGCCAGGTAAGAAACCGCCGCTGAACCCGCGGCGACCCCATTCCTCTTGCCGCTTCCCGCGGCTTTGACACTCAAGCGAAAGGACGCTTCAGCGTGCACACCTATTCTGACGTGAACCTCCACATTGACGGCGAATGGCGCTCCGCCCGCGCCGGCGAGACCCTCGATATCATCGATCCCGCCACGGAAGAGGTGATCGGCAAGCTCGCCCATGCGCGCAAGGCCGATCTTGATGAGGCTCTCGCCTCGACCGAAAAGGGCTTCCGCATCTGGTGCAACACCTCGCCGCTGGAGCGCTCTAAATTGATGCGTAAGGCCGCCGATCTCCTGCGCGAGCGCGTCGAGAAGATCGCCTTCCTGATGACCCGCGAACAGGGCAAGCCGCTTGCCCAGTCCAAGGCAGAAATCCTTGGCGCCGCCGATACGATCGACTGGTTCGCCGAAGAGGGACGCCGTACCTACGGCCAGATCATCCCAGCCCGCTCGGCAGACGTCGCGCAGATGGCGATCAAGGTGCCCGTCGGCCCCGTCGCTGCCTTCACGCCGTGGAATTTCCCGATCAACCAGGTGGTCCGCAAGCTGTCGGCAGCCCTGGCCACCGGTTGCTCGATCATCGTCAAGGCACCCGAGGAAACCCCGGCGTCGCCCGCCGAACTGATCCGCGCCTTTGTCGATGCCGGCGTCCCGACCGGGGTTATCAACCTCGTCTACGGCACGCCCTCGGAAATCTCCGAATATCTGATTGCCCATCCCGTGATCCGCAAGATCTCGTTTACCGGCTCCACCCCGGTCGGCAAGCAGCTCGCGTCCCTGGCCGGCAAGCACATGAAGCGCGCGACGATGGAGCTGGGCGGCCACGCCCCGGTCATCGTGACCAATGATGCCGATCTCGAAAAGGCCATCTCCGTCAGCGCCATGGCGAAGTTTCGCAATGCCGGCCAGATCTGCGTGGCACCGACGCGCTACCTGATTCAGGACGGTGTAGCCGATGAGTTCATCGACGGCATCGTCAAGGCTGCAGAGGCCATCAAGGTCGGCAACGGTCTGGAAGACGACGTCACAATGGGCCCGCTTGCCAATGAGCGGCGCATCCCGGCTCTTGAGGAGCTTTTGCAGGACGCCCTCTCGCATGGAGCGACGCTGAGGACCGGCGGCAAGCGGATCGGAAACAAGGGCTACTTCTTCGAGCCGACGGTGGTGACGGACGTTCCAACCGCGGCGCGCATGATGAACGAGGAGCCCTTCGGCCCGCTTGCCATCGTCAATCGTTTCTCGGATATCGATGAGGCGATTGCGGAAGCCAACCGCCTGCCCTTCGGCTTGGCCTCCTACGCCTTCACCGGCTCGCTGAAGACGGCGCAGACGCTGTCGAGCACCATCGAGGCCGGCATGCTGACGATCAATCACAATGGCCTTGCCCTGCCGGAAGTACCCTTCGGCGGCGTGAAGGACTCCGGCTATGGAACCGAAGGCGGCTCCGAAGCTGTGCAGTCCTATCTCGACACCCGCTTCGTCAGCCAGATGCGCTGAGTGGCAAGACAAGAACGCCGGCCGGATCTTCCCGATCCGGCCGGCGCTGCTTTGGTTTCTCGGATCTCAGGCGGCCCGTAGCCGGCTGGCGAGCCGGTGGATATGTTCCGCACCGATGCCACAGCAGCCGCCGATCATCGTCGCGCCCGCATCCGCCCAGGCGCAGGCAAAATTGGAGTAGACATCGCCCGTCAGATCCGCGCGCGTTTCGTGCAGGTCTTCATTGGCCGCCTTCTCGTCCGTGTCCGTCTCGAAGGCGTTGGCGTAGACACCGATCCTGAGATCCGCCCCCAGCGCAGCAAAGGTGCGTTTTGCCACTTCGACCGCCGCCTGCATGACTTCCGGCTTGGAGCAGTTGAAAAGCAGCGCCTCTGCGCCGGAACCCGCCGCCCAGCGCGCTGCCTCTTCCACCGTCTCGCCCGAACGCAATTTCGGAACGCCACCAGCCCGATGCGCGGCATCATCGGCCAACGTGAAGGAGATCCAGAACGGTTTGCCGTGCCCGGCGATTGCCCGCCTCACCGCCTCACCTTCCGCGATGAGGCTCAGCGTTTCCCCAAGCCAGACATCAACGTGCGGTGCAAGATGCGTGACGAGGACGCTCAGATAATCCTGCACACGGCTCGGGTCGAAGCGCTCTGGCTCGTAGGAGCCGAAGATCGGCGGCAGGGATCCGGCGACAAGAACCTTGCGATCGGCGGCATCGGCCGCCTCCCGCGCCAGACGGCCGGACAGGTCGATGAGCGTTGCTCCCTGTTCGGCAAAGCGCGCCTCGCCGATGTGGAAGGGGACCAGGGCATAGGAATTGGTTGTGACGACATCCGCACCGGCCGCGATGAACTCCGCATGCACCTGCCGAACCGTATCGGGACTGTTCATCAGCGCCAGCGCCGACCACTCCGGCTGCTTGAGTTCGGCCCCGAGCCGCACCAGCTCGCGGCTCATGCCGCCGTCGAGAATGAGAGTATCTGCCATGGTCTGGTCTCCATAAACTGTGCTCAGGGCGTCAGCGCCTGATCAAGATCTGCAAGGATGTCGGCGGCCGTCTCCAGCCCGATCGACAGGCGGAACAGGCCGTCACTGGCAAAGGCGCGGTAGTCTTCCAGCGCCTCACCGCTCAGCCGGAAGGTCGAAGCCATCATCTCGGCCGTGTCGAGCAGCACGACGAGACTGCGCTGGTGGCCGAGCGAGAAGGCGTAGTGCACGATCCGCAGCCGCTCGGCGAGCCGCGCCGCCGCCGCCTTGGGGTCGCGGGTCCGAAAACCGATCATGCCGCCGAAAACTGTCATCTGGCGCGCCGCAAGTTCATGCTGCGGGTGGGAGACAAGGCCGGGGTAGACGACCTGCTCGACCTCCGGATGGGTCTCGAGAAAGGTCGCGACGGCACCGGCGCTTTCGCAGATCGTACGCATGCGGGGATAGAGCGTGTCGATGCCGCGCAGGATGAGCCAGGCCGACTGAGCCGAAAGCGTTGCGCCGAGGTAAACGCCGGCCCGGCCCCGGATTTTCGCCACGAGGGCACGCCGCCCAATGACAGCACCGCCGAGCACATCGCCGTGGCCGTTGATGAACTTCGTCAGTGAATGAATGACGAGATCCGCCCCGAGCGACAGCGGGCGTGTGGCGACCGGCGTCGCGAAGGTTGAATCGATCGTCAGCACCGCCCCCGCCTGATGCGCGAGGGCAGACACGGCGGCGATATCGACGATCCGCAGGATCGGGTTGACGGGGCTTTCGCAGTGGATGACGCGCGTGTTGGGCCGGATCGCCGCCGCGACGGCATCGAGCCTTGCCATGTTAACCGGCGTCACCGCGATGCCGAGGTCCGGCAGCACGCGCTGCGTCAGCTCCACCGCGCCGGCATAGCAGACGTCGGAAACGACGAGATGGTCGCCCGCCTTCAGGAAGGTGAGCAGCGTGCCGGCAATCGCCGCCATGCCGGTGGCCGTAGCCAGCGCATCCTCAGCCCCCTCCAGAGCCGCAAGACGTTGCTCCAGCTGCCGCACGGTCGGGTTCGTCCAGCGGGCATAGAGATAGGGAAGATCCGCGAGATCGGCGACGCCATCGGCCGAAAAGGCGCCATCGCCGGGGGCGAGTGCATTGTTCACCGACATCGATACATTCGGCGCGATCGCCCCCGTCGAGGGATCGATGATCAGCCCGGCATCCAGCGAGCGCGTTTCGGCACCGGCAGTGGCCGGAAGGGGATGGGTCGTGAAGGCGTTCGACATCGGCTGTCCTTTCGCGCAGTCTCGGGGCTCGGTCACCGGCGGATCGGCACCTGCGCCTCGACGATGCCGAAGGCGCGGGTGATCAGCGCCGTCAGCGCCACGTAGAAAAGGGTGACGACGATCAGGGGCTCATAGACCAGCAGCGTGTCCTGCCGGATCTTGTAGGCGACCGCATAGAGATCCATGACCGTGACCGTGAAGGCGAGCGGCGTTGCCTTGAGCTGCAGCACGACCTCGCCGGCAATCGTGGGAAGAGCTGTGCGGATGGCGCGCGGCAGCCAGACGCGGCGGATTAACGTGAAACGGTTCATGCCGAGCGCCTGCCCCGCCTCCAGCTCGCCCCTGGGGACGGAAAGCAGCGCGCCACGCAGCACTTCGGCCTCATAGGCCGCATAGTTCAGCGTGAAGGAGAGCGCCGCAAAGAAGAAGCCCTCGCGCAGCAGCGGCCATAGAAAACTCTGCCGCAACCCCGGTACCAGAGGCAGCAGAGAGCCGATGCCGTAATAGAACAGCCAGAGCTGGATGAGCAGCGGCGTGCCGCGAAATACGGTCGAATAGCCGCGCGCAAGCCCCTTGAGGACCGGGCCGCCGCTGACCATTGCAAAGGCAAGCCCGATCGCCAGCACGAAACCGGAGCTGACGGAAATGACGAGCAGGGCGATGGTCTGCAAACCCCCATCGATCAGAAGTGGCCAATATCTCTGCAGCCAGTCGAAGGTCATGCGCCACCGCCTGACGCCATCGGCTTCTGCCCGCGCCGCACGCGCCGCTCCAGCCAGTTGAAGACGAGGTTGGAGAGAAGCGTGATGGCGAGATAGAGCACCGCCGCGGCAAGGAAGAACAGGAAATACTGCTTGGTGTTGGCGCCGGCCAGCCGCGTCGTCAGCGCCAGTTCCTGGTAGCCGACGACGGCAACGAGCGCACTGTCCTTCGTCACCGACATCCAGAGATTGGCCATGCCCGGCAGCGCATTGGGCAGCATGGCCGGCAGGGTAACCCGGCGAAAGAGCAGCATGGGCGACATGCCGAAGGAGCGCGCCGCCTCGATCTGGCCGACGGGGATAGACAGGATGGCGCCGCGCAGCACCTCCGTCATATAGGCGCCCTGTACAAAGCCGAGCACCGCAACGGCCGCCACGAAGCCATTGACCTCGACAGGCGGAAGCCCGAGCGCCATCAGGAGCCGGTTCAGCCCGTCGGTGCCGGCATAATAGAGGCCGACGATGAGGATGAGCTCCGGCACCGCGCGGATGACCGAGGTGTAAAGATTGAGCAGGAGCCCGACGACCCGGCTGCCCGAAAGCTTGCCGAGCGCGCCAAGCAAGCCGATGCCGAGCCCGATCCAGTAAGCCGAGAGCGAGATGGCCACGGTGGTGGCGGCACCGGTCAGCAATGCGCCGCCCCAGCCCGGAGGCTGAAGCGCCAGCAATTGCCATGCCGTCATCGATCCCGTCGCCATTTCTCTTGCGGCCTCCGGCGCTTACTTGCCGTAGATGTCGAAGTCGAAATACTTTTTCGAGATCTCGTCATACTTGCCGGAGGCGCGCACAGCCGTGATCGCTGCATCGAGCTTCGCCTTCAGCTCGGTATCGCCCTTGCGAAGCCCCCCGCCGATACCGGAACCCAGAACGGCCGGATCGTCCGCCACATTGCCGGCATCCGAGCAGCACTCCTTGCCGAAATCGGACTTGAGAAACTCCGCCAGCGGAATGGCGTCGCCGAAGACATAGTCGATACGACCGGCGGCGAGATCCTGGAAGGCTTCGTCGAGCGTCTGGTAGGTCTGCTCCGACGCCTTGTCGGCGAAATACTTCTTGTAGTAGTCCGACTGCACGGTCGAGACCTGGATGCCGATCGTCTTGCCATCCACGGCCTCCGGCGTCGCACCCGGCGCGGCATCCTTGGCCGCGATCAGCTTGCTCGGCGTGTTGTAGTATTTCACCGTGAAGTCGATCGTTTTCAGTCGCTCGTCGGTAATCCCCATGGACGACCAGATCACGTCGAACTTCTTCGTCTGCAGCGCCGGGATGAGGCCATCCCAGGAGACGTCGACCACCGAGCAGCTTTCCTTCATTTCCGCGCAGACGGCGTTCATGAGCTCGATTTCCCAGCCGTGCCAGGTGCCGGCGGCGTCCTTGGCGAAGAAGGGCGGATAGGCCTCGTTCATGATGCCGAAGCGTACCTCGGCGCTAGCGGTCGCGGCACTGGCGAAAAGCGCAGCGCCGGCAAGAAGGACGGAGATCAGTTTCATGGTCGTGTTCCCTGTTCGAAGGATGAAGTGAGCGGGCGTATCCCCTCAGGACTGGCGCCCGCTGAAGCTACGGGTGAAATCGCGGCACCGGGCCGTCTGCGGATCGCCGAAGACCTGCGCCGGGGGGCCCTCTTCGCCGACGGCACCGCGATCGAGAAACATCACATGGCTCGAAACGTCGCGTGCAAAGCCCATTTCATGCGTGACGAGCAGCATGGTGCGCCCCTCCTCGGCGAGATCGCGAATGACCTTCAACACCTCGCCGACAAGTTCGGGATCGAGCGCCGATGTCGGCTCGTCGAACAGCATGACGGCCGGATCGACGCAGAGCGCCCGCGCGATCGCCGCGCGCTGCTGCTGTCCGCCGGAGAGAAAAGCCGGATAGGCATCGCGCTTGTCGTAGAGACCCACCTTGGCCAGCAGGGCCTCGCCCTTTTCGATCGCCGCGCTGCGTGGCATTTTCTGCACATGAACCGGCGCCTCGATGACGTTTTCAAGGATGGTACGGTGGGCCCAGAGGTTGAAGCTCTGGAAAACCATGCCAAGGCCGGTGCGCAGTCTCTCCAGCTGCCGGCGATCGGCGGCCTCAAGGCTGCCCTTGCGCCCTGGCCTGAGGCGCAGTTCCTCGCCGCCCACGACGATGCGGCCGCGATCGGGTGTTTCGAGAAGATTGATGCAGCGCAGAAAAGTGCTCTTGCCGGAGCCGGATGATCCGATGATGGAAATGACGTCGCCACGTCGCGCCGTCAGCGAGATGCCCTTGAGCACCTCGAGATCGGCGAAACGCTTGTGAATATCCTCAACGTCAAGCGCAATCGACGCCGCTGTGGTCATCTATATCCCGGTCCCCTGCAAGACCGTGACCATAAAAGGGAGGCTGCGCTGATTTCCTGCACATTTTTCCGTTCTGCGCCAAAAGTGAAGCGCATTGCGAGCTTTTGCGCAAAAGGACCGCATCCTGTAGGAAATCTGTCATTCTTTGTCCGAACGCGCTGTCACGGCGCGCGCCAGACCGCCAGGGAAACAGCCCATGACAGACCGCCTCGACCAGTTCGACAGCGCCATCCTCGATCTCGTGCAGCGGGATTGCCAGATGAAGGCAGAGACCATCGCCGACAGGGTGGGGCTTTCGGCCTCCGCCGTTCAGCGCCGTCTGAAGCGCCTGCGCGCCGACGGCATCATCACCGCCGAGATCGCCGTGGTCGACCGCAAGGCGACGGATTTTCCGATGACCTTCATCACCGGCATGGAGATCGAACGCGACAACTACGATGCGCTTGCCCGTTTCCGCAGCTGGGCGGAGAAGCAGGACAATATCCAGCAGGTCTACTACGTCACCGGCAATGTCGATCTCGTCGCCATCATCACCGCCCGCGACGTCGAGCATTACGACGATATCAGTGCCCAATTGATGTCGGAAAACCCGCAGATCCGCCGGATGCACACCAATGTCGTGCTGCGCGACGTCAAGGTGGGGTTGCACACTCCCGTGCGCACCAACCGGCGCTGACGCTGCAGCGATACATATGCCGAGGCAAGGGGCACCGACATGGGGGATCGAAAGCCGAATCCGGCTTCCGATCCCGTTGCGTTGGCCTCAGATCTGTTCCGCCTGGGCGCCGCTTCCGGCCTTGGCCTTGCCGAGATCTGGCAGGGGGCCCATGGAGGTCATGACATGGGCGGTGAAGCGGCCTTTGCCATCCGGCGACGGGCCCTCGGACCAGCGCCCCGAGACGGGATCGCTGCCGTCCTGCTGGAAACCAAGGAAGGCATAGCTGAACTCGTTGTTTTCCATCTCCTGCGGGAAGCTGTTGGGAATCGGAAAGACCGTCTTCGGGCCTCCGAGTTCTTCCAGCGCCGCCAGCCACTGGTTTTGATGCATCGTATCCCGGGCGATGAGGTAGGAGAGCATCTCCTTCATGCCGGGGTCGCTGGTCATGTTGAACAGGCGAACCGCGAGCGTGCGCCCGGTGGATTCGGCGGCCACATTCGCCGTCATATCAGCGGCGATGTTACCACTGGCATAGATGTGGGACATGTCGAAAGGCACGCCGTCGGAATCGACCGGCATGGCGGAAAGGCCCGCCGACAAGAGATTTTTGAGGTTCAACCCGCCGAGAACGGCGCCGCCCACCGGATCGGCGGCCACCTCCTCACGCAGCGACAGCGGGGCGCCTTCGAGATTGAGGGCGACGGCGGTGGCAAGCATCTCGATATGGCCAAGCTCTTCCGCCGCCGTGTTCATCAGGAGATCGCGGAACTTCGGATTTCCCCGCGCGCCACAGGCCTGAAAGAAATATTGCATCGCAACCCGGATTTCGCCCTCGACGCCGCCAATGGCCTGTTGCAAGGCACGCGCAAAAAGCGGATCGGGCGTATCCACGCGAACGGGGAACTGCAGCTTGTTGTCGGTATAGAACATGATCGTCTCCTTGTGGTACGGCGTGCCAGCGGCAAGGCATGGCAAAACCTCCAGCAACCTGGGCTGGCACCGCGACGTCGGATGGGGATGCACCAGCAGGCTATCCGCCTGCCTGATCGATAGTCGTTCTTCCCTGCTGGCAGGGCCCATCCAACTTCAAGGTCTTGAGAATGTTCCGGCCTCTAACGGAAAGCTGCGCCAATTCAGCGCTCGAAGAGCGCTGAAAGCTGGGCGTAGACCTCAGGGTTACCGGCAATCACGGGTTGCCCTTTAACAGGCCCTCGCCGGCCAGAAAGTCGCTGCGCATCAATCCCGCACCCTCGAGAACGCCGATGGCGCCGAGGCAGTCCCAGGAATTGATGTGCGGCTCGATGAACCCGTTGAGGCGGCCCGCCGCGACATAGCAGAGCGTCAGGGCCCCGGAGCCGTCGCGATAATACATGCAGCCGGCTTTGAGCAATCGCTCGAACAGTGGCAAAAACGCCTCCGGCTTGAGGCGCGGCGAATAGCCGACGCCGCAGATGCCCTCGCCGATGGAACGGGCGGGGTGGCGATCGACCGGGGCGCCGTTCAACGTGGCGGGAAAGTCCTTGCCGCCGGCGAAGAGTTCGTCGCGAGCCCGCGCGCCACGCGATTGACGTAACGATCCCACAGGAGACCACAGAGCCGATCGCCGGCCCGCATCTTCTCGATGATGGCGCGCGCCTTGAGTTCCTCATTCGTGTGCCGGCTATAGTCCGCCTCGAAGGCGCGGCCCGAAACCCAGGTTTCAAGGCAGCCGTGGCGGCCGCAATAGCAGGGGCGCGGCACTTTTGTGATATCCGGATAGGGCAGCGGATTGTGCCACCATTCGCCGCCGCTGATATTGGGGCCATCATGAGCGCGTCCGCCGACGGCAATGCCGGCCCCAGCGCCCGAGCCCAGGATGACGGCGAAAACGACATTGTGGCCGACGCCCGCACCATCGACGGCCTCCGAGGCGGCAAAACAGTCAGCATCGTTCTCGACACGCAGCGGCCGCTTCAGCGCGTCGTCTAGGTCCCGCTCAACGGGCTGGCCGAGCAACCCGGTGAAGCTTGCACCCTTGCTGAACCGGCTTTTTGGCTCCAGCGCACCGGGAATGCCGATACCGACCGATCCGGTCCGTCCCGTCTTTTCTTCCAGTGCCGCGATCATCTCGCCGATCAAACGGATGCAGCCGGCATAGTCGTGCCGGCGGGTATCGTGCCTGAGGCGCAGCAATTCGCGGCCGTCCGGCTCCATCGCTACGCCTTCGACCTTGGTGCCGCCCCAGTCGATCCCGATGAGCATCTCTCGCTCCCCAAGCGCTGTTGCTTTACGCAACAAATCCCTGCGGACGCATTCCGTCAAGTGCGCGCCGCTGTCGTGGGGCGACTCTGGCTATCTTTCCTGCGTGATGATGGCGCGACCGCTGGTGAGATCGACAAGGAGGTTCTCCAGCCTCTCCGCCTCCCCCTCGGGCACGCCGAGCGTCAGCACCGCGCCGGTCTCCACGAAACGTTCGCTGCTGACGAGGAGATCTTCGACCGACTGAAGCCTTGCCCTCACACGGGCCAGATCCGAAAAGCCGATGGTGACGGCGAGCGGCACCCTGAGGACGATCCGCCGCTTCTCGGCAAGCTGAAGGCACTTTGCCGCCACGCCGCCATAGGCCCGGATCAGCCCGCCGCTGCCGAGCAGAATCCCACCGAACCAGCGGGTCACGACCACGACGATGCCATCGAGCGCCTGCCCGTCGATCGCCTGCAGCATCGGCTTTCCCGCCGTACCGGAAGGTTCGCCGTCGTCGCTGAAGCGGTAGGCCTGTCCGATGCGAAAGGCCCAGCAATTGTGGTTCGCATCCGCCGCCGAAACACGCT
The DNA here is from genome assembly GCF_900155885.1 of Rhizobium sp. RU20A. Classification (GTDB taxonomy): domain Bacteria; phylum Pseudomonadota; class Alphaproteobacteria; order Rhizobiales; family Rhizobiaceae; genus RU20A. The sequence goes on along the minus strand of NZ_FTMB01000004.1, from coordinate 111,086 downwards.
CGATGAAGGCACGCGCCGACGTCTCGTCATCAACAGGCGCGGCCTGCGCCAGAAAGCGGCTGCGTTTGATCTCTTCCTGATGGGTGGCCGGACCGGTGAGCGTGAACATCAGATCTGACTACAACATTCCGCAGCGCTTGCAAAAGCACGTAGCCGCAGGCGCATTTGATGTTTGTCTTCCGCCGCACTTGCGCTAAGAACGCGCCACCTTTCCGGAAAATGAGGATGAACATGACGCGTTCCCTGTTCCTGCTGCCGGGTGACGGCATCGGCCCCGAAGCCATGGCGGAAGTCCGCAAGATCATCGCCTTCCTGAACGAGGCCCGGGGCACCGGCTTTGTGACGGATGAAGGCCTGGTCGGCGGCTCGGCCTACGACGCCCACGGCGCAGCCATCTCCGACGCCGACATGGAAAAGGCCATGGCCTCTGACGCCGTGCTTTTCGGCGCCGTCGGCGGGCCGAAGTGGGATGCCGTTCCCTATGAAGTCCGTCCCGAAGCCGGCCTCTTGCGCCTGCGCAAGGACATGGAACTCTTTGCGAACCTGCGCCCGGCCATCTGCTATCCAGCACTCGCCTCCGCCTCTTCGCTGCGCCCGGAAGTCGTCGAAGGCCTCGACATCCTCATCGTGCGCGAACTGACCGGCGGCGTCTATTTCGGCGAGCCCAAGGAGATCCGCGATCTCGGCAATGGCCAGAAGCGCGGCATCGACACGCAGGTCTATGACACCTACGAAATCGAGCGCATCTCCGCCGTCGCCTTCGAACTGGCCCGGACCCGCAAGAACAAGGTCTGCTCCATGGAGAAGCGCAACGTCATGAAGTCGGGCGTTCTCTGGAACGAGGTCGTGACGGCAACCCACAAGGCGCGCTTCCAGGATGTCGAGCTCTCGCACATGCTGGCCGATGCCGGCGGTATGCAGCTCGTGCGCTGGCCGAAGCAGTTCGACGTCATCGTCACCGACAACCTCTTCGGCGACATGCTCTCCGACGTCGCCGCCATGCTGACCGGTTCGCTCGGCATGCTGCCGTCGGCCTCGCTCGGCGCCCCCGACGCCAAGACCGGCAAGCGCCGCGCGCTTTATGAGCCCGTGCACGGCTCGGCTCCGGACATTGCCGGCACCGGCGCCGCCAATCCGATCGCCATGATCGCTTCCTTCGCCATGTGCCTGCGCTACTCCTTCAACCTCGTCGATGAAGCAGACAAGCTGGAAGCGGCGATTGCCGACGTGCTGAACAGTGGCGTGCGCACGGCCGACATCATGGCAGAAGGCGCCCGCAAGGTCGGCACGGTCGAAATGGGCGACACGATCCTCGCCCGCTTCAAGGAACTGCTGGCGGCCTAAGACGTAGCCGGAACAGATGCCCATGCGAGGCGCTGCGGTTCATCCGCGGCGCCTTTTCCGTTCGTATGATCACGTCGAAGAAGCGTTGACTCTTTTCCAAATCGGCGTATGCAGCAGGTCGGAAAAGGAAGAGGCCCCATGCACTGCGTCGACGGTGACATCGCAGCGTCGCTGAACCCGGCACAGGATGCCGGCGCTCTGCCTTTCCATATTTTCTCCAAATCGGCCAAAACGACGACGAAAACCGTCTGACGTCTCTGGCCTGCCGCTCTCTCCCCGGCTCGGCCGGGGATGAACGAACCTGCATTGGCCGCAGGTTCGGATCAAACAAGCGGAGAGAGGTCAAGAAAGAGGTTTCTCATGGGTTTCAAGATTGCCGTTGCGGGCGCGACTGGAAATGTCGGCCGCGAAATGCTCAACATCCTTGCCGAACGCGGTTTCCCGGCCGATGAGGTCGTGGCGCTCGCCTCGGCCCGCTCGCAGGGCACCGAAGTTTCCTTCGGCGACAAGACGCTGAAGGTGCGCAACCTCGAAAACTACGACTTCTCCGACACGGACATCTGCCTGATGTCGGCCGGCGGCGCCGTTTCGCTGAAGTATTCGCCGAAGATCGGCGCCCAGGGCTGCGTCGTCATCGACAACTCCTCCGCCTGGCGTTACGATTCCGAAGTGCCGCTGATCGTTCCGGAAGTGAACCCCGATGCGATCGCGACCTTCTCCAAGAAGAACATTATCGCCAACCCGAATTGCTCGACCGCCCAGCTCGTCGTGGCCTTGAAGCCGCTGCACGACCATGCGGTGATCAAGCGCGTCGTCGTCTCGACCTACCAGTCGGTCTCCGGCGCCGGCAAGGACGGCATGGACGAGCTCTTCAACCAGACCCGCGCCGTCTTCGTTGCCGATCCCATCGAGAGCAAGAAGTTCACCAAGCGCATCGCCTTCAATGTCATTCCGCACATCGATAGCTTCATGGAAGATGGCTATACGAAGGAAGAATGGAAGGTCCTGGCCGAAACCAAGAAGATGCTGGACCCGAAGATTAAGGTGACCTGCACGGCCGTGCGCGTTCCGGTCTTCATCGGCCATTCCGAATCGGTGAATATCGAATTCGAGAAGGAAATCACCGCAGACGAGGCGCGTGACATCCTGCGCGAAGCGCCCGGTTGCCTCGTCGTCGACAAGCATGAAAACGGCGGCTACGTCACGCCCTACGAATGCGCCGGCGAAGACGCGACCTATATTTCGCGCATCCGCGAGGACGCCACGGTCGAAAACGGCCTCAACATGTGGGTCGTTTCCGACAACCTGCGCAAGGGTGCGGCCCTTAACGCGATCCAAATCGCCGAGTTGCTCGTCAACCGCAATCTGATCCGCGCCAAGAAGCAGGCCGCCTGATCGGACGATGCGACCAAGAAAAAACGCCCGCTGCCAATGCCGCGGGCGTTTTACTTAAGAGTGCATTTACCCTTCTTGATCAAAAAGTTGTTCCTGACACAGCCGCAGACGTGCGGTGACAGCACGCTGGCGGAATGGCATCCTCCGATGAAAGAAATCGGACTTTGACGGGGTTTTTCATGCAGAAGACATCTGGCCTCCTGGCCGGGCTTGCTTTGGCCGCAACGCTTTTGGCCACACCGGCCGCAAGTTTCGCCGCCCAGTGCGGCAACACATCCGCAGGCTTCAACGCATGGGTCCAGGACTTCAAGCGCGAAGCGGCCGGCCGCGGCGTGAGTGCCTCCGTGCTCGACGCAGCCTTCTCCGGTGTTTCCTACGCCAATGCCACGATCCGCGCCGACCGCGGCCAGAAGAGCTTCAGGCTCTCGCTGGAGGAATTCATGCGCAAGCGCGGCGCCAATGCCATCATTTCCCGCGGCAAAAAGTTGCGGGCGCAAAACGCCGCCCTTTTCGACAGCATCGAACAGCGCTTCGGCGTTCCCCCCGGCCCGCTCCTCGCCATCTGGGGCATGGAGACCGGCTTCGGTGGTTTCCTGGGCAAGGAGCACACCATGTCGGCGGTGGCGACGCTCGCCTATGACTGCCGGCGTTCGGACTACTTCACCAATCAGCTCTACGCGGCCCTGACGCTAGTCGGGCGCGGCGACCTCAGCCCGTCGGCTCGCGGTGCGGCCCATGGCGAAATCGGCCAGACCCAGTTCCTGCCGGCCAATGTCGTGAAATACGGCGTGGATGGTGACGGCAATGGCCACGTGGACATGGTCCGCTCCAAGGCCGACGCCCTCGCCTCGACCGCCAACTTCCTGCGTGGCCACGGCTGGCGCCCGGGCGCCGGCTACCAGCCCGGCGAGCCGAATTTCGCCGCCATCCAGGGCTGGAATGCGGCCAGCGTCTATCAGCGCGCCATCGCGATCATCGCTGCCGAGATCGACGGCCGCTGAGCCGGACGACAAAGGGCATCAGACTCCTCAACGCTGGCGAAAGCCGGCGTTTTGTTTGCACGCCATCACAGCGAGGGACGCGAAAAGTCGCCGGTCTTGTGGTCCATGACCCATAATTCTCCGGTCGAAATATCGAACCAGGCACCGTGCAGGTTCAGCTTGCCGCGCTGTTCAAGAATGGAAACGCAGGGAAATGTTCTCAGATTGCTGATGGAATTGCGGATCGATACCCGCTCAAGAACGCGCTGGCGCTCGGTGGCGGTCAGAACCTCCGCATTCTGGATCTGCGCGGCCGCCGACTTCAAGAGCCCCATCCACTTGCCAATGAAATCGCCCGGCGACAAGGGATCTGCATCCGGATCGAGCGCCGCCTTGATACCCCCGCAGCGACCGTGTCCCATGACGACGATGTCCTGCACTTTCAGGGCCTGAACCGCAAATTCGAGTGCCGCCGATGTCGAGTGGTACTGGCCATCCGGCTCGTAGGGCGGCACCATGTTCGCGACGTTACGAACGACGAAAAGCTCGCCAGGACCGGAATCGAAGATAGTCTCGGGAGCGGCACGCGAGTCGCAGCAGGCAACCACCAGCACCTTCGGCGTCTGTCCGGCATCGGCGAGCTGCTTGTAGCGCTGCTGCTGCTCGGTAAAACGCCCGTCCATGAAGTTGCGGTAGCCCTTCAGCAACTGCTCCGGAAATCGGTTCATCGTTTGCATCCCTCTTCGCCCTTCAAACTCGCGCTCCGCCTCTCAGAACAAACCGGCACCACTTGGCGGAAGTCATCAGTGCGCAAAGCGCACATTTAACGGCTTTGCGCAATGCAGCAAGAGCAGCAGCGGGATCATCGGCCGCGTCTGTTCACCGGGTGGAGAAGGTGGCGGATCTGGACGAGGGCCATGGGGGAGACGAGGCTCGTCGCATCTTCTTCCAGCATCATTTCCGAGGCCGAACGGCGCGCCGACCGCGCGATGATCTCGAACACCGCGGCTGTCGCCAGTTGCAGGCAGCGCTCTTCCGAATGGCCCTCCGTCAGCCGCGCCGTGAAAAGGGCCGTCAAAAGATCGCCTGTTCCCTTGGGAGCATCCTCGATATGGCGGTGCTCAGCGAGCAGCGCGTGGGAACCGGAGAGAAACAGGTTTCCGGTGCCGCCGTTCAACATGGAATAGGCCGACGTCACCAGCACCCGCGCCGGCCCGAGTGCCAGGGCCGCTTCCATGATCTCGTTGTTGTCGCGAAGATCCGCGCCGCAAAGCCACGAGAGTTCGAAACGATTCGGCGTCGTCAGATCCGCAAGTGGCAGCAACCTGTCGCGAATGGCTTCCGCCGTCGCGTCCGAAACGTAGATGCCACCGTGATCGCCGATGACGGGATCGCAGACATGCAGGAGCGCGGGGTTGCGGCGCTTCAGGCGCTCGATGAGGTCCGCCATGACGGCGACCTGGTCGGCACTGCCGAAATAGCCGCATACCACCGTACCGATCTCGTCGGCAAAGGCCGAGGCCGCGATGTCGTCGGCCATGGCGGCGAGATCCTCGGCCTGCAACACGCTGCGCGTGGAGCGCCCGTGACCGGGATGCCAGGGCAGGACGACCGTCGGCAGGGCCCAGACCGGCAGGCCGAGCGTTTGAAAGGCGAAAACCATGGCACGGTTTCCGACCGAGCCCCGCACGACATGGCTCGAGATGGAAAGAACCGCCTTTCCGTTCCCTGCCTTTGATGACCCGTCGTGCATGTCATTCGCCCCAATTGCGCTCCCTTGATTCCGCAGCGCCGCCCCCCTTGTCAACGCTCGTGCGGTCAGCGGCCTGCATCCCGAAAGCAGTTTTGCGCCAGTTTTATCGAAAATTCACAGTGGGCGGCTCAGATTTCATCCAGAATGACCGAAAACCGTCACGAACCGGTGCGTTTTTCGTGAAAATCATCGCGCAGCAACCCGAGTCTGCTAGGGTCGCGCCAGTCGGAGGGGAGACATCCATGGCATCCAGAAACCAGAACCGCCGCGAGCGGCAGATCGACCTTGCAACGCAGGCCATGGAGGGCACCGGTCCGGGCGGGCTGTCGCCAGCCATGCTCTTCGGCCGCGCCAGCAATGACGACCTGGAGCTCTACACACCGGAAATGCTGGCCAGGACGGTTTCCCATGCGGCGCGCGTCATCGCGGCCTGGCACCGGACCGAGGCGGACGTGCGGATCGAAACGGTCGAGGGCGTGGCCATCGGGGGCGTGCCCGTCTCCGTCCTGACGGTCACCGATCGCAACATGCCGTTTCTCTATGATTCGGTGATGGGTGAGGTCACCTCCACCCACCGCGACCTGCATCTTGCCGTGCATCCCATTCTCGTCGTCACGCCAGGCCAGCCGATCGCCCTTTTCGACCCGGAAGGCAGCAGCGATCCGGGCGACCGTGTCAGCCATATCCAGATCCATCTGCCGCCGCTTGGCGAGGCAGAAGCGCAAAGCCTTGTGGCGCGGGTCCGCACCGTGCTGAGCCATGTGCATGAAACGGTCGAGGACTGGCGCGCCATGACGCTGCTGCTCGACCAGGCCATGCAGGAGATGGAAGCCCATGGAACCGGGCGCCGCAAGGGCGACAAGGAAGAGGCCCTCGCCTTCTTGCGCTGGCTGCGCGCCAACAATTTCACCTTCCTCGGCATGCGCGAATACACCTATTCCGGCAGCGGCGAGACGGCCGTCGTGGAACGCGGCGAGGGTCGCGGCCTCGGCATTTTATCCAATCCGGAAGTGCGCGTGCTGCGCCAGGGCAAGGATGCCGTGCTGACGACGCCCGAGATTCTCGAATTCCTCGAAGGCCCAGATTTCCTGATCGTCACCAAGGCGAATGTGAAGTCGCTGGTGCATCGCCGCGCCTATATGGATTATGTCGGCATCAAGCGGTTCGACGCCAATGGCAAGGTCATCGGGGAGTTGCGCGTCGTCGGTCTCTTCACCTCCACGGCCTATACCCGCCCAGCCTCCGAAATTCCGCTGCTGCGCCTGAAGGTCCAGCGCATCATCGACCAGTTCGGCTTCGATCCGCAGAGCCATTCCGGCAAGATGCTGATCAACACGCTGGAATCCTATCCGCGTGATGACCTTTTCCAGATCGAGTTGCCGCTGCTGGCCAATTTCTGCGAGCAGATCAACGAACTCGGCGATCGTCCCCGCATTCGGGTCCTCTCCCGCGTCGATCATTTCGACCGCTTCGTCTCGGTCCTCGTCTATGTGCCGCGCGAACAGTACGATTCCGACGTTCGCGAAAAGATCGGCACCTATCTGAAGACCATCTATGACGGCCGCGTCTCGGCCTATTATCCGGCCTTCCCGGAAGGGGGCCTTGCCCGCGTCCACTTCATCATCGGCCGCTCGGGCGGGCGCACGCCGCGCGTGCCGCAGCCGAAACTGGAAGCGGCCGTACGCGACATCGTCACGCGCTGGACCGACCGTTTTGCCGATCTTGCTCGCAATGACAGCGTAACCCTGACAGCGGGCGATGCCTATCATGCCGCCTTCACGCCGGCGGAAGCCTATGCGGACCTCGCCGACATGCGGGCGGTGGAGACCAAGGATCCGATCCGCATCCAGTTCTACCGCCGCAGCCTCGCTCGCGCCGAGACGATCGAGCTCAAGATCTTCCACGCCGAAGACGCCGTCTCCCTCTCGCGCCGTGTGCCGCTGCTGGAAAATCTCGGCTTTAGCGTGGTCAGCGAACAGACCTACGAACTTGTCCTCGGCGAGCCCGACGGCGCCCAGCGCCTGGTGATTCTGCACGACATGGAACTCGTGAAGCGCGACGGAAGCGGCACCGACCTCGGTCTCCTGGGTCCGGCCCTGGAAGAGGCCTTCCTCTCGGCATGGACCGGAAAGGTGGAGGATGACACCTTCAACCGCCTCATCCAGTCCTCCGGCCTTGGCATCTTCGAGATCAACGTCTTGCGCACCTATGCGCGCTATCTGCGCCAGACGGGCATTACCTATTCCCAAGGCTATATTGCGGACACGCTCGGCAAATATCCGGTGACGGCAGGCGCGCTCTTCCGCCTCTTCCACACCCGGCTCGACCCCGCCCTCGATGACAAGACCCGCGCCCGCAAGGTCAAGGCGATCGAGGCAGCGTTGGAGGAAGAATTCGCCAAGGTTCCGAACCTTGACGAAGACCGTATTCTTCGCCGGCTCAAGAATGTCGTCGATGCGACGCTGCGCACCAACTTCTTCCAGTCCGATCTGGAGGACCGCGGCGTGGTCCTCGCGGTCAAGCTGGATCCCAAGGCGCTGGACGGCCTGCCTGAGCCGCGCCCCTTCCGCGAAATCTTCGTTTACGGCGCCGATGTCGAAGGCGTGCATCTGCGCTTCGGGAAAGTCGCGCGTGGCGGCCTGCGCTGGTCGGACCGGGCCCAGGATTACCGCACGGAAGTCCTGGGTCTCGTAAAAGCACAGCAGGTGAAGAACGCCGTCATCGTGCCGGTCGGCGCCAAGGGCGGCTTCTTCCCCAAGCAGCTTCCGGTGGGCGGCAATCGCGACGAGGTGTTCCGCGTCGGGACCGAGGCCTACAAGACCTTTATCCGTTCGCTGCTTTCCGTCACCGACAACATCGTCGGTGCCGACGTCGTTCCACCGGCCGACACGGTACGGCACGACGGTGATGATCCCTATTTCGTCGTGGCGGCCGACAAGGGCACGGCAACCTTCTCCGACACCGCCAACGGCATTGCCCAAAGCCTTGATTTCTGGCTGGACGACGCCTTTGCATCCGGTGGCTCGGCCGGCTACGACCACAAGAAGATGGGCATCACCGCCCGCGGCGCATGGGAAACCGTCAAGCGCCACTTCCGCGAAATGAACATCGACATCCAGACGACGCCCTTCACCGTGGCCGGCGTCGGCGACATGTCGGGCGACGTCTTCGGCAACGGCATGCTGCTGTCGCGCCAGATCCGGCTCGTCGCAGCCTTCGACCACCGCGACATCTTCATCGACCCTGCACCGGAAACCGAGAGCGCCTTCCGCGAGCGCGAACGCCTCTTTGCCCTGCCGCGCTCCAGCTGGCAGGATTATGACACGTCGCTGCTTTCGGCGGGCGGCATGATCATCTCGCGGTCGGAAAAATCCGTGACGCTGACGCCGGAAGCGATGGCGGCGATCGGGCTCGACAAGGTCAAGGCGACCCCCTTCGAGATCATGAATGCCATTCTGAAGGCGCCTGTCGATCTCCTGTGGTTTGGCGGCATCGGTACCTACATCCGCGCCGCGACCGAAAGCGATGCGGAGGCGGGCGACCGCGCCAATGACGCGATCCGCGTGACCGCCGACGAGGTACGCGCCCGAGTGATCGGGGAAGGCGCCAACCTCGGCGTCACCCAGAAGGGCCGCATCGCCTATGCGCTGTCCGGCGGACGGTGCAACTCCGACGCCATCGACAATTCGGCCGGCGTCAACTCGTCCGACGTCGAGGTCAACATCAAGATCGCGCTGGCATCGGCCATGCGAAGCGGACGCCTGACACGACCCAAACGCAACACGCTTCTGGCGGCCATGACAGACGAAGTGGCAGGCCTCGTGCTGCGCAACAATTACGAGCAGTCTCTGGCCATTTCGCTGACCGCGATGGATGGCGGCGCCAACCGCGTGCTGCTCGGTCGCCTGATGAGCCGGCTGGAAGCGGCGGGCCTCCTCAACCGCAAGGTCGAAACCCTGCCCGACGATGCGGCGCTTGCCGAACGCTACGAGACCGGGCGCGCACTCACCCGGCCGGAAATCGGCGTGCTGCTGTCCTATGCCAAGCTCACGCTCTTCGAGGAACTGCTCCACAGCGACCTGCCGGACGGCCCCTTCTTCGAGCAGACGCTCTTCCATTATTTCCCCCAGAAGATGCAGAAGGACTATGCCGGCGAGATCTGCGATCATCGCCTGCGCCGTGAGATCATCGCCACCATCCTCACCAACGCCGTCATCAACTGGGGCGGTCCGGCCTTCGTGAGCGAACTCATGGACGCCACGGGGCGCTCCGCGGCTGACGTGGTGCGTGCGGCCATCATTGCCAATGAAGGCTTCGGTCTGTCTGCACTGCGCCGCACCGTCGATGGTCTCGACAACCAGATCCACGGCACCGTGCAGAACAAGCTGTACCACCGCCTGCGCCACACCCTGCGCATCACCACCGGTGCCCTTCTGTTTGCCAAACTGTTTGACGGCGATATTGCTGCCACGGCGAAGGATATCCGCGCTGGCATTGCCAAGCTGACCGCGCCCATTCATGAGTCCGTGGGCTCTGATGTCATCCACCGCGAAACGGCGGCGCTGCGGGAAGGCAACGTGCCGGATGATCTTGCCGCACAGATCGGGGAACTTGGGTTCTTCGCCTCGGTGCCGGAGATCCTGTCCCTCGCAAAAGCCACTGATCTTCCGCTCACAAAGACGGCCCAGACCTACCTTGCGGTGTCAGGACGCCTGAGGATCGGTCGTCTGGTGCAGGCCGCCGACCGGTTGCAGCCGAGTGATGCCTTCGATGCCATGGCCGTGGCACGGGGCGTTGCCGCCGTTGCCCGTGCGCGCCATGATCTGGCGGCCGCGCAGTTGCGCCTTCAAAGCAACGATCCGGCCTCGGAAGCGGCCATGCAGAGGACGGTGGAGCAATTGACCGCACTCAGCGAGAGCGGCGATTTGACCCTCTCGAAGCTGACAGTGGCGGCCGGCCTGCTGACCGATCTTGCCCGCGAGCACGGAGCCTGACACAACAGACGGGCGCGGAAGCAAACCCGGGGACGGCAGGCATGGCCATCGAGACGAAGACCGAAGGGGCGCGCACGTCGCGCCTCGCCATTGGCGGCTGGATGCTGTTCGACTGGGCAGCCCAGCCCTTATTCACCGTCATCACCACCTTCATCTTTGGCCCCTATCTCGTCTCGCGCCTGACCGAAGACCACGCCGCCGGTCAGGCGGCGTGGAGCTATACACTCACCATCTCCGGCATCATCATCGCGCTTCTCTCACCGGTCCTCGGCTCGATCGCCGACGCGACCGGCCGGCGCAAACCCTGGATCGGCGGCTTTGCTATCATCCAGATCCTTTCGCTGGCTGCCCTCTGGTTCGCCGTGCCCGGCAGCAGCCTCGTCTTCGCGCTGACCATGATCGTTCTTGCCTCCGTTGCGGCGGAGTTTTCGATCGTCTTCAACGATTCCATGATGCCGCGCCTTGTGCCGCCACAGGAGGCCGGCCGAATCTCCAACATCGCCTGGGGGCTCGGATATCTCGGCGGGATGATCGTGCTCATCGCAGTCGTCGCCCTGCTGGCCGGCAATCCGGAAACCGGCAAGACGGCCCTCGGGATCGAGCCGCTTTTCGGGCTCGATCCGGCGACGGGCGACGATGCCCGCGTGACGGGTCCGATATCCGCCCTCTGGTATCTCGTCTTCATCCTGCCGATGTTTCTTTTCACGCCCGACCAAGCGCGTGGCCTGCCGATACGTGCTGCCGTGACCTCCGGTATGTCGGAGCTGAAAAGCACTTTTCGCGAATTGAAGGCGCGACCGGGCATCCTGCGCTTTCTGGTAGCCCGTATGGTCTATCAGGACGGGGTCAACGGCCTGCTGGCGCTCGGCGGCACCTTTGCGGCCGGCATGTTTGCCTGGCAAACGCTGGAACTCGGTATCTACGGGATCATCCTCAATGTCGTCGCCATCGGCGGCTGCCTTTATGCAAGCCGGCTGGACACGCGCCTGGGATCAAAGACCGTCGTGATGGCCAGCCTCTTCTGCCTTCTTATCGCCACCATCGGCATCGTTTCGACCGGCCCCGGCTTCACCCTGTTCGGCCTCATTCCCTTGCCGACGGCGGACAGCGGCGGCCTCTTCGGCACGGCGGCAGAGAAGGCCTATATCCTCTACGGCTTGCTGGTCGGGGTCGCATTCGGGCCGGTACAGGCCTCGGCCCGCTCCTACCTTGCCCGCAGCATCGCGCCGGAGGAAGCCGGACGCTACTTCGGCATCTATGCCCTCACGGGACGGGCAACCTCCTTTGCCGCGCCGCTCTCGGTTGCTCTCGTTACCTCGGCGACCGGATCGGCGCGCGCCGGCATGGCCATGCTGGTCATCTTCCTCGCCGTTGGTTTTCTGGCAATGATCCGCACGCCCTACCCAGCCTACCGCCTCCAGGGAAACTGAAACGACGCCGAAACGATGTCGTTTCGGCGTCGCTCGATCGGTAGGTTGTGATGGCCAGCCGTCAGTGCCGGAAGTGCCGCATACCCGTGAAGACCATGGCAACGCCAGCATCGTCAGCAGCGGCAATGACTTCCGCATCACGCATCGAGCCGCCCGGCTGAATGACGGCCGTGGCGCCCGCGGCAATGGCCGAGAGAAGACCGTCGGCAAAAGGCAGGAAAGCCTCCGAAGCAACGGCGGACCCCTTCGTCAGCGGCGTTGCAAGACCCATGGCCTTGGCCGCCTCTTCCGCCTTCAGGGCAGCGATGCGAGCCGAATCGACACGGCTCATTTGCCCGGCGCCGATGCCGGCCGTCTGGCCATCCTTGGCATAGACAACCGCATTCGACTTCACATGCTTGGCGACCTTGAAGGCGAATTTCATGTCTTCCAGCTCCTGGGCGGACGGCGCGCGCTTCGTCACGACCTTCAGCTCGAGGTCATCGACCATGCCATTGTCGCGCGTCTGCACCAGCAGGCCGCCAGCGACGGTCTTGGCGGAAAGGCCGGGAATGCGCGGATCTGGCAGGCCGCCGGTGACGAGCAGGCGAAGGTTCGGCTTGGCCGCGATGACCGCACGTGCGGCATCGTCCACCTCGGGCGCGATGATGACCTCGGTGAAAAGCTTGACAATCTCTTCCGCCGTCGCAGCATCCAAACGGCTGTTGAGAGCGATGATACCGCCAAAGGCCGAAACCGGGTCGCAGGCCAGCGCCCGCTTGTAGGCTTCGACAAGGCTCGGACCGGTGGCGACACCGCAAGGGTTGGCGTGCTTGATGATGGCGCAGGCCGGACCCTTGTCGGTCGGAAACTCCGCAACCAGCTCGAAGGCGGCATCGGTGTCGTTGATGTTGTTGTAGGAAAGCTGCTTGCCCTGCAACAGAGTCGCCGTCGCGACACCCGGACGGTTTTCGCCGGTCACATAGAAGGCCGCCTTCTGGTGCGGGTTTTCGCCGTAGCGCATCTCTTCCTTCAGTTCCCCACCGATAACGCGATGGCGCGGCGCATCGATCTGAAGCTCTTCGGCAAACCAGTTGGAGATGGTCGTGTCATAGGCTGCCGTGCGGGCAAAGGCCTTGGCGGCCATGCGCTTGCGGAAGGCCAGCGTCGTCTCGCCGCCATTGTCGAGCTCGGCAGTCAGCGTCGCATAATCGGCGGGATCGGTGATGACGGTGACATAGGCATGGTTCTTGGCCGAAGCGCGGATCATCGCCGGGCCGCCAATGTCGATATTTTCGACCGTCGTCGGATAATCGGCGCCCTTGGCCCGGACCTCCTCGAAGGGATAGAGATTGATGATGGTCAGGTCGATCGGCGTAATGCCATGAGCCTCCATGGCCGCCTGATGATCGGCATCGTCGCGGATGCCGAGCAGGCCGCCGTGAACGCCCGGATGCAGCGTCTTGACGCGGCCATCCATGATTTCCGCAAAGCCCGTCAGTTCCGACACATCGCGCACGGCAAGTCCGGCCTCGGACAGAGCCTTGTGCGTGCCGCCGGTGGAAACCAGCGCGACACCGCGCTCGACGAGCGCCCTGGCGAGATCGACAATACCAGTCTTGTCCGAGACGGAGAGCAGCGCCGTCTTGACGGCAACGCGATCGGGGGCGGGAATTTTCTTGGATTGAACGGCCATCGCGCCATCTCCTGTGTGAGCCAACGGGCTTTCGACGATGGAGGTGCCGTTAGCACAGGATCAGGCGGCGCGAAACCGTGGGCATCAGGCTTCCCGCGCGATCACCCACTGGATTCCCGAGGTTTCGACAATATCGAAGCTGACGACGATCTGCAGTGCGGTGCGCATGCCCGAGGGGTCGGCAAAGAAGACATCCTCCTCAATATCCATCTGGCCATCCCGGCAGCTGAAGGCCCAGACTTCGCCCTCGGTCGCCATCATCAGGATTTCCGTATCGCTGTGCCGCCGGAGCGTGATGGACGGATGAATGTGGAATCGCGCCACGGCCGGCAGGCTGTCCGGAAACGACCGCCCTTCTAGCAGCCGGAAATGATCCTGCCCGCGCACCAAGCCGCCGGCAAGCCGCACCGCGAGATCGCGTTCATGGAGCACGCCATAGCTTTCCGCATAGCCATCATGGGTCGCCACGACCCGATCAAAGCCGGCAAGCGCACCGTCACGGCTGACGGCAACGCTGGAGACGCCCGACAGCATCACCGGCCCGACGAACCGTGAACGGCACATGCGAGCGGACGAAGTATCGTTGATGGTCACGGTCGAATGACACGCGGTCACGCGCGCCATCTGCCGGAAACGCTCGCCGGCAAAACGCGGCGCGCCGGAATTGACAATGAATCGATATCGCCCCGACGACATCTCAAAGGAGAGACAACCGGCATGGGCGGTACGCGACAGAACCGTCGACCGTGGCTTGCCGGTATCGATCACCACCACCGTATCCTCGGCCGCGAGGCGATGATACTGCCCGTCGGGAAGCTCCCGGAACGGAGCGCCCGCCGTCTCGTCATAGCGCAGCACCGACACCAGCTCATTGGCAAGAATAGTCGTTGCACCGTTGAACAGCGCCAGATCCCCGCTCTTGTGCCGGAAGAAGCGCAGCACGGGATACATGCGGTCGATGCAGGGGATCAGCTTCGGCGGGGCGTCGTGGCCGAGATTGACATAGGTCTGGCGCAACGGAAGGAGATCGAGCAGCAGTTCGAGCACCACGCGCGGGTCGCGCGAAATGTGGCTCCCGTCCGGCAGAATTTGCGCATCGAGTTCCCGGTCGAGGTGGCGCGCCGCCGATTTGATGGCCTTTGGCGCGGTTTCCATGCTCAGCGAGGCCATGGCAACGGCGATGCGAATGCGCAGGCGCACATCCGCCGCCGGGACATGATCGACAATACGGCGCAGATATTTCAGCTGGATCGCCAGACTCTTCAGGAATCGCCGGTAAAAAGCGTGATCGGCATCCTTGAGAATGACCGGCGAATGGCTGAGCCAGGCAATGCAGCGCTGCGCTGTGACATCCGGCTGCAGCGCCAGCGCGTTGAGATCGCGCCCATGCAGCTGGATCCAGTCGTCAACGAGGCGGCGCACCACCTCCTGCACCCGGTCATCGCGAAGCGTTCGCATATGGCGAAGCCATGCAAAAGAATGCAGGCGAACAGCAAATTCGCGAGAAGGAAGATCGACTTCAAAAGGCGAAAGGCCCTCCGGATCGAGGAACCGTCCGGCCAACGGAAACTGGCCGTTCAGGATCTCCTCGGCGGTGTGGACGTCCGTCGCCCTCAGATCCGTCGGCGCCACCAGAAGCTTGCCACCGCCGCGCCAGCCCATCCGCTCCAGCGAAATCCGCGCAAGGGCCAGTCGCCGGCTCAGCCGTCGCCACCCCTCGCGGACGTAAAGGCCTGCAAGCCTTTGACGACTGGAAATGTTCATGTGGAACCGATTGCCCGAACTACGCGTCCGCCCGCTTTGCGAAGCGACGGACGCACAGCATAGAATGCTCTTCGCCTCCCTGTCCAATTATCGCACAGGGTTAAGTTGCTCTCTACACGAAAAGATCGGGTGCGCTTACCTATGCGCTCTATGGATTGCGCTGCAACACGGCCGCGAAGAAGCCGTCCATGCCGCCGGGCGAACTGCCGACCGGCGCCACCATGTCAGGCGTGGTGCGCAGCGTGCCCTCGCTGGTGAACGCTTCGGGCAGGCCCGGAAAAAGCGACGGATCGACGGGACGCAGCGAAACGGACGGGTCCGAGGCCAAGACGCGTGCAACGACCGCCTCGCCCTCGGTCTTGTCGATCGAGCAATTGGAAAAGACAACGAGACCGCCGGGCCGGACCAGCGACAGCGCCTTGCGCAGCATGCGCTCCTGCAGCGCCGCCAGCGTTTCGATATCGGCGGCGTCCTTGATCCACGGCACGTCCGGATGCCGGCGGCAGGTCCCCGTCGAGGAGCAGGGCGCATCGAGAAGCGCGCCATCGAAGAGATGGTCGGTCTGAAAATCCAGCATGTTGGACTGGATGGTCTGCGCAGCCATACCGAGGCGCTTCAGATTGTCCTGAAGGCGCGCGAGGCGGCTGGCGGATTGATCAAGCGCCGTCACCTCGGCACCGGCGGCAACGAGCTGCGCCGTCTTGCCGCCCGGCGCCGCGCAGAGATCGACGATCGCAAGGCCACTGACATCGCCGAAGAGACGCGCGGGAATGGAAGCAGCCGCGTCCTGAACCCACCAGGCACCCTCCTCGAACCCTTCGAGCTTTGGAATGGACCCGGCATCGGCGGGAAGACGAACCGACCCCGTCGGCAGCACGCGGCCGCCAAATTTATCGGCCCACTGCTCGGGATCGGATTTGACAGTGAGATCGATCGCCGACGGCGCAAGCTGGGATGCCTCGATAGTCGTGGCCACCTCCGCGCCATACTGCGTTTCAAGGCGCGCCCGGAACCAGTCCGGAAGCACAGGCGCATCGGACATCGCGGCCAGCATCTCGTCGCGCTCGCGCCCAATGCGCCGCAGCAGCGCATTGACCAGATTGGCAAAGCGGCGCGTGCGAGGATCGGCCAGTGCATGCTCGACAGCCAGATCGACGGCGGCGTGATCCGGGACATCGAGATAGAGGATCTGCACCGCACCGATCATCAGGATGTGCTCGAGCGAGCGGGCGCCCTCCGGCAGCGGTGTCTTCAGCAGGCTATCGAACAGGCCCGCGAGCCGGCGTCGATGACGAAGTGCCGTGGTGACGAGTGCGCGGGCAAGACCGCGATCCGCCTCGTCGAGCCCGAGGATGGCGGGATTTCCGCCCTTGGAATCGAACATGCCGTCCAGCGACGTCTTCCGGTCGACGACGGCAGACAACACCTTGGCTGCAGCCTTGCGCACCGCAAGACCCGGCTTTTCTGGTAGCGGCGCTGGACGCTCGTTCCGCACCGCTTTCGGCTTTGCCTTGTGGAAGGGTCGCCCCTGAGGGCGCTTGTTTTTCTTTACGGTGTCATCGGTCAAGACCACGGGCCCTTTGGCGGTTCGGAAGGACCGCGTCCGAAGCCGGTGGTGGGAACGGAGCGCGAGCGTCGGCCCGACGTAGCAGGCCCGGGCGCCGCGGTCGAGGCCGAACGCCTCTCTCCGAAGCCGCCGGAGCTACCCGGCCCCATTTCCTGCGCGAGCGCGACCAGCGCCTTGATCCGGTTGTCCGTGTTGGGGTGGGTCGAGAAGAGATTGTCCATACGCTCGCCGGAGAGCGGGTTGATGATGAACATATGCGCCGTTGCCGGATTGCGCTCGGCGGCATTGTTGTGGACCACATGGGCGGCGCCGGCAATTTTCTGCAGCGCGGAAGCAAGCGCCATCGGGTTGCCGCAGATCTCCGCGCCGCGCCGGTCGGCCGAATATTCGCGCGTCCGGCTGATCGCCATCTGCACCAGCATGGCCGCGATCGGGGCGACGATCATAGCCACGAGCATGCCGATGCCACCGAGCGGATTGTTGTTGTCGCGGTTGCCGCCGAAGAAGAAGGCAAAGTTGCCGAGCATGGAAATAGCGCCGGCAAGCGTTGCCGTCAGCGTCATCGTCAGCGTGTCGCGGTTCTGGATATGGGCTAGTTCATGCGCCATGACGCCCGCCACTTCCTCGTAGGTCAGCGCATTGAGAAGGCCGACCGAGGCGGCGACGGCCGCGTTCTCCGGGTTGCGGCCGGTCGCGAAGGCGTTGGGCTGCGCGCTGTCGAGGACGTAGACGCGCGGCATAGGGAGGTTGGCGTTGCGGGCGAGATCGCGAACGATACCGTAATATTCCGGGGCCGAACGCTCATCGACCTCCTTGGCTCCGTACATGCGCAGGACCATCTTGTCGGAATTCCAGTAGGAGAAGAAGTTCATGGCGGCCGCCACGAGCAGCGCGATCATCATCCCGCCGCGCCCGCCGATCAGAAAGCCGACAGCCATGAAGAGCGCCGTCATGAAGGCGATCAACATTGCGGTGCGTGCGATGTTCATGGTCGTCTCCTCGAAAGGACGGCACAGCAGCGCTGAGATGCGCTCTTCAATCCGTCTGAACACGGTATATATGATGGGATGAGGCCCCGGCGAGTTCAAGCAAGGAGCCCAATGAGAGATTCGTGAAGAGTGGGACGACACGAGATGAGCGACAAGGCCGAAATCTCGCAGGCGGAAGGGTCCGTCGAGCCGCAGAAGAAACTTTCGCCGGCCGCGATCAGGGCTCTCAAAGAAGCCGAGGAGCGGCGCCAGCAAGAAAAGCGGTCGGCGGCCGAGCCGGAAGTCGGTGGCCGCGGTGGCGCCGATCCTGCCCGCTTCGGCGACTGGGAAATCAACGGCCGCGCCATTGATTTTTGAGCGCTGGCAGCGCGCCTGTTCCACGTGGAACAACGTGAACACGGATGGCATGCGATTGTCGGGTCACTGGATGAGACGGGCTCATCCTCCTGAACCGACAAGGACCTCATCCATGCGCAAGATCGTTCTCTCCACCGTCATCGCAGCCTTCGCCGCCATCTCCTTCGCCGCCCCCTCCCAAGCCGGCTACTACAGCTACGACTACCAGCCGGTCTGCCACATCAAGAAGATCAAGACCTGGGACACCTACGGCAACCTCGTCATCAAGAAGATCAAGGTCTGCAAGTAATCCTGACATGGAAAAGGGCGCCGCGATCCTCTCGCGGCGCCCTTGTCGTTGTTCCGTTCGGCCGGTCTATTCGGCCTTGCGGTTTTGCCGGTTGGCGATGAGGTCGTCCACCACCGCCGGATCGGCGAGCGTGGAGGTGTCGCCCAGGGAACCGAAATCGTCCTCGGCGATCTTGCGCAGAATGCGGCGCATGATCTTGCCGGATCGTGTTTTCGGCAGGCCCGGCGAGAACTGGATTTTGTCCGGCGTCGCGATCGGGCCGATTTCGCTGCGTACGTGCTTCACCAGTTCCTGGCGCAGCGCATCGGTCCCTTCCTGTCCAGCCATCAGTGACACGTAGCAATAGATGCCCTGCCCCTTGATGCCGTGGGGATAACCGACCACGGCGGCTTCCGAAACGAGGTGGTGGGATACGAGGGCGGATTCGACTTCCGCCGTGCCGAGCCGGTGGCCAGACACGTTCAAGACGTCATCGACGCGGCCTGTGATCCAGTAGTAGCCGTCCTCATCGCGGCGGCATCCGTCACCGGTGAAGTACATGCCCTTGTAGGTCGAGAAGTAGGTCTGGATGAAGCGGTGATGGTCGCCATAGACGGAGCGCGACTGACCCGGCCAGCTGTCGGTGATGCACAGATTGCCGTCAGTCGCCCCTTCCAGCAGCTTGCCCTCGTTGTCGACGAGAACCGGCTTGATCCCAAAAAAGGGCCGCGTTGCCGAACCCGGCTTGAGGTCCGTGGCGCCCGGCAGCGGTGTGATCATGATGCCGCCGGTTTCCGTCTGCCACCAGGTATCGACGATCGGCGACTTCTGTTCGCCGACGACGTTGTAATACCATTCCCAGGCTTCCGGGTTGATCGGCTCGCCGACCGAACCGAGCAGGCGCAGCGATTCGCGCGAGGAACGCTTCACGAAGTGATCGCCCGCGCCCATCAGCGATCGTATCGCCGTCGGTGCTGTGTAGAAGATGTTGACCTTGTGCTTGTCGATGACCTCCCAGAAGCGCCCCTGATCCGGGAAGTTCGGAACGCCCTCGAACATCAGCGTCGTGGCGCAGTTCGCCAGGGGGCCGTAGACGATGTAGGAATGGCCGGTCACCCAGCCCACATCCGCCGTGCACCAGTAGACGTCGCCCTCGTGGTAATCGAAGACATATTCGTGCGTCATCGAGGCATAGACGAGATAGCCGCCCGTGGTGTGCACGACGCCCTTCGGCTTGCCGGTCGAGCCCGACGTATAGAGGATGAAGAGCGGGTCTTCCGCGCGCATCTTTGCCGGCGGGCAATCCGGCTTCACCGTGGCGGTTTCTTGGTGGTACCAGAGGTCGCGGCCCGGCGCCCAGCCGATCTTGCCGCCCGTGCGACGCACGACCAGCACCTTGTTGACGATCACATGCTGCTTGGCGGCAATGTCGATTGCGGTATCGGTGTTTTCCTTCAGCGGCACCGGCTTGCCGCCGCGCACGCCTTCATCACAGGTGATCACAAAGGTGGATTCGCAGTCCACGATACGGCCCGCCAGCGCATCCGGCGAGAAACCGCCGAAGACAACCGAATGAACGGCACCGATGCGGGCGCAGGCCAGCATCGCATAGGCCGCTTCCGGGATCATCGGCATGTAGATGGTGACGCGATCGCCCTTCTTCACGCCGTGCTTCTTCAGAACGTTCGCGAGACGGCAAACGTGGTCGTAGAGTTCGTTGTAGGTGATTTTCTTGTCGATATAGGGATTGTCGCCTTCCCAGATGATGGCGGTCTGCTCGCCATGCGTCTTCAGGTGACGGTCGATACAGTTGTAGGAAACGTTGGTGAGGCCGTCCTCATACCACTTGATCGGCACCTTGCCCTTGAAGGACGTATTCTTGACCTTTGTATAGGGCTTGAACCAGTCGATGCGCTTGCCGTGTTTGCCCCAGAACTTCTCGGGATCCTCGACGCTTTCCTCGTACCACTTCAGGTACTTTTCATTGTCGATCAGAGCTTTGGTTCTGGCTGATTTCAGCACGGGATAGGTCTTGGCTGACATGCATTCCTCCTCGAACACCTTGAGCCAGCAGTACAAAATGCAGCCAGCCCTTCCTCCTGGCGCATTCATAACAGGTCAAATATCGACCGCAATTAGACAAAAGCCGATTTGGCGTGAATGAATTGCATTTTTGAGACGATGCGGCTATAGAGACCGCATTTCCCGGAAATCAAGTGGTTTCAAATCCACGTCCCGCGACACCGGCGCGGACGGACAGAAGGACTATATCCATGGCCCAACAACTGCTGATGCCCAAGGCCACCGCCGTCTGGCTCGTGGACAACACCGCTTTGTCGTTCGAACAGATCGCCACCTTCTGCAAGCTGCATCCGCTTGAGGTCAAGGCCATCGCGGACGGTGAATCGGCGCAGGGCATCAAGGGTCTCGATCCCATCGCCACCGGCCAGCTCTCGCGCGACGAAATCGCCCGCGCCGAAAGCAACCCGGCCCACAAGCTGAAGCTTGCTGACCCCAAGGTTCGCGTTCCCGAATCCAAGCGCAAGGGCCCGCGCTATACGCCGGTCTCCAAGCGCCAGGACCGTCCGAACGCCATCCTTTGGTTGGTGCGCAACCATCCGGAGCTGAAGGACGCGCAGATTTCGCGCCTCGTCGGCACCACCAAGTCCACCATCGAGCAAATCCGCGAACGTACCCACTGGAACGCCGCCAACCTGACGCCGATGGATCCGGTGACGCTTGGCCTGTGCAGCCAGATCGATCTCGACCTCGAAGTCGAACGCGCCGCCAAGAACCGTCCGCTGCCGACCGCAGAAGAGCTGGGCGCAACGCTTGAGGCCGCCGAGAAGACCCAGAAGCTCGATTTCAACTTCTACCGCGAGGAAGAGAAGGAAATCGACGCCGACGCCGTCTTCGCCAAGCTGAAGTCGCTGAAGTCGACCCGCACCGAGGACGAGGAAGACGACGCCTATTGAGGCACGCCTTCCGCACCGTGAGAAAACCGGCGCCGTGGGCCACGACGCCGGTTTTTCTTTGTCTGTCAATCACCTTCGCAGACCCTACTTGTGATGCGCTTCCTCCGCATGCAGCACGGCCGTGATCTCGTCGAGAATGGCGGGATCATCGATCGTCGCCGGCATTTTCCACGGCAGGCCGTCCGCGATCTTCTGCATGGTGCCGCGCAGGATCTTGCCCGAACGCGTCTTCGGCAGACGCTCGACAACGAGCGCGCTCTTGAAAGCGGCGACCGGCCCGATCTCCTCACGGACGAGTTCAATCACCTCGCGCCGGATTACAGAGAGATCCTGTGTGACGCCGGCCTTCAACACCAGGAAACCGCAGGGTACCTGTCCCTTCAGCGTGTCGTGAATGCCGATGACGGCGCATTCTGCCACGGCCGGATGCCGCGCCACGACCTCCTCCATGCCACCGGTCGAAAGGCGGTGACCGGCGCAGTTGATGATGTCGTCTGTGCGCGCCATGATGAAGAGGTAGCCGTCCTCATCGATCGTACCGGCATCCGCCGTTTTGTAATAGCCAGGAAACTCTTCGAGACAAGCAGTCCGGAACCGCGCATCGGCATTCCAGAAGGTAACGAGGCAGCCGGGCGGCAAGGGTAGCCGGACAACGATATTGCCGAGCGTACCCGGCGCCACCGCATGTCCCTCGTGATCCAGCACCGTAACCTCATAGCCGGGCATCGGCACGGTCGGCGATCCATGCTTGATTGGCAGACGCTCGATACCGGCAGGATTGGCGGCGATCGCCCAGCCGGTTTCGGTCTGCCACCAATGATCGATGACCGGGACATGGAGGAGCCTCTCCGCCCATTTGATCGTTTCGGGATCGGCCCGCTCGCCGGCGAGATAAAGCCCACGGAACTGCGAGAGATCATAGCGGGCAACATGGGCGCCCTCGGGATCATCGCGGCGAATGGCGCGCAGCGCCGTTGGCGCCGTGAACAGCACCTTGACGTCGTGCTCCTGGATCACCCGCCAGAAGGTGCCGGCATCGGGCGTTCCCACCGGCTTGCCTTCGAAGATCACCGTGGTGCAGCCGGCCAGAAGCGGGCCGTAGACGATGTAGGAGTGACCAACGACCCATCCGATATCGGAGGCCGACCAGAAGACCTCGCCGGCTTCCATACCGTAGATGGCCCGCATCGACCAGGCGAGCGCCACCATATGGCCGCCCGTATCGCGAACGACGCCCTTCGGCTGTCCCGTCGTGCCGGATGTGTAGAGAATATAGGCGGGATCGGTTGCCGCAACGGCCACACAGGCAGCGGTTTCTCGGCGCGCTTTTGCCGCCGCCACAGCGCTGGCGAGATCGATATCACGCCCATCGACCATCTCTGCCGCCAGCTGCGGCCGCTGGAAAATCAGGCACGTCTGGGGCGGATGGGCGCAAAGTTCGATCGCATGATCGAGCAGAGGCTTGTAGGCGACCACCCGGCCCGGTTCGATGCCGCAGCTTGCGGAAATCACGATCCGCGCGCCGCAATCGTCGATACGCGTCGCCAGTTCCTGCGCGGCAAACCCGCCGAAGACCACGGAATGAATAGCGCCAAGGCGCGCCACCGCCAGCATCGCAAAGACCGCTTCGGGGATCATCGGCATGTAGATGATGACGCGGTCGCCTTTTTCCACGCCCTTGGCCCGCAGCACTGCGGCCAGCGTCGCGATCTCGCCCTGCGCCTCGCGGTAGGTGATACGCCGCTTCGTGCCGGTGACGGGGCTGTCATAGATTATCGCCGTGCGGTCGCCGTTGCCAGCCTCCACATGGCGGTCGATGCAGTTGTGGCAGGTGTTCGTTTCCCATCCTGGAAACCAGCGGCCGTATACGTCGGCATCGGCATCGAACACCGCCTCCCCAATTCGATACCAGTCGATGGCCCCGGCCGCCGTGCGCCAGAATGCTTCAGGCGCACGTTTCCAATCCGCATAAACGGTCTGATATTCTCCTGCCATGATCCTCAAGCCTCCTCGCCCGATGGAGAAAGCTTATAAAAGATCGCTTCAAGGTCCAGAAGCCCGACGAAAGCTGAATAGGCGTAAGACGCGATCAACGCGTGCCGAAGATGGCCGACCCGACGCGAACGCTCGTCGCGCCGAAAGCAATCGCGGTTTCGAAATCGCCGGACATGCCCATGGAGAGCTTCTCGGCGCCCGCCTTTTTGGCGAGATCGGCAAGCAGCGCGAAATGCGGCCCCGGATTTTCCTCCGCGGGCGGAATACACATGAGCCCCTCGACGGGAAGACCGAGCGTGTCGCGGCAAAGAGCGACGAAGGCCACCGTCTCCTCCGGCGCAATCCCTGCCTTCTGCGGCTCGAGGCCTGTATTGACCTGCACATAGAAGCGGAGCGAACGTCCCTGCCGCTTCACCTCCTCGGCGAGCGCGCGAGCGATTTTTTCGCGGTCCACCGTCTCGATCACGTCGAAGAGCGTCACGGCATCCGCGGCCTTGTTGGATTGCAAAGGGCCAATCAGGTGCAGCTCAAGCCCCGCATACTTCTGCTTCAGGGCCGGCCATTTGCCCTGCGCCTCCTGCACACGATTTTCGCCGAAGACACGCTGGCCGGCCAGAATAGCCGGCTCGATCGCCTCCGCATCGAAGGTCTTGCTGACCGCGACCAGACCGGCGCTGCCTTCGGCGCGGTCGGCTTCCGCTTCCGCCTTGCGAATCCGGCTGACGATCTGGACGTAGTTCTCTTCGATACCCATATCTGGCTCCTGCAAGGCGCGACAATGCCCCCCCCTCTACCCTGTTTCGTCCGGCCGTGCCAGTTTCGGAGGATGCCAGGCATGGTCGGGTGGCCAGACCCGCCGACATCCTGAAAACCTTGACGCTCCAGCGGTTTCATGGTGAAGGTCACCCCGACCCCCGTGCGGCGCAACGCGCCTGCCCCGAACGATTTCCGGAATTCGAAGACATGGCCTCTGAACGTTACAATCCCCGAGACGCTGAACCCCGCTGGCAGAAGGAATGGGACGCCCGCAAGGTCTTCGAAACCGACACCAGCGATCCGCGCCCGAAATATTACGTGCTCGAGATGTTCCCCTACCCTTCTGGCCGCATCCACATGGGCCATGTGCGCAACTACACGATGGGTGACGTGGTCGCCCGTTTCAAGCGCGCTCGCGGCTTCAACGTCATGCACCCCATGGGCTGGGACGCCTTTGGTATGCCGGCCGAAAACGCCGCCATGGAGCGCGGCGTGCATCCGGGCGCCTGGACCTATCAGAACATCGAGGCCATGAAGGCGCAACTGAAGATCATGGGCCTGTCGCTGGACTGGAGCCGTGAATTTGCGACCTGCGACGTAGAGTACTACCAGCGGCAACAGCACCTGTTCCTGGATTTTCTGGAAAAGGGCCTCGTCTACCGCAAGCAGTCCAAGGTCAACTGGGACCCGGTCGACAACACCGTTCTGGCCAATGAGCAGGTGATCGACGGCCGCGGCTGGCGCTCTGGCGCCTTGGTCGAACAGCGCGAACTGACCCAGTGGTTCTTCCGCATCACCGATTTCAGCCAGGACCTGCTGGACTCGCTGGACGACCTGAACGACTGGCCGGAACGCGTCCGCTTGATGCAGAAGAACTGGATCGGCCGCTCCGAAGGCCTGTCCCTGCGCTGGGAAGTGGCCAATCGCGACGCCGCCACCGGCCACAAGGACATCACCGTCTACACGACCCGTCCCGACACGCTGTTTGGCGCTTCGTTCCTGGCGATCTCGGCCGACCATCCGCTGGCCCGCGACATCGCCGCCAGTTCCCCCGAGGTTGACGCCTTCTGCGAGGAGTGCCGTCGCGCCGGCACATCGCTGGCGGCGCTGGAAACGGCCGAGAAGAAGGGCATCGACACCGGTGTTCGCGTACGCCACCCCTTTGATCCCGCCTGGGAACTGCCGGTCTATGTCGCTAACTTCGTGCTGATGGATTACGGCACGGGGGCGATCTTCGGATGCCCGTCCGGCGACCAGCGTGACCTCGATTTCGCCCGCAAATACGGGCTCTCGGTCGTGCCCGTCGTCATGCCCGCCGGCGCCGACAAGGATGCCTTCACCGTCGGCGACACAGCCTTTACCGACGACGGCGTGATGATCAATTCGCGCTTCCTGGACGGCTTGACCACCCACGCCGCCTTCAAGGAGGTTGCCGATCGTCTCGAAGCGACGATGCTTTTCGGCACCCCTCAGGCCGAGCGCAAGGTGAACTTCCGCCTGCGCGACTGGGGCATCTCTCGCCAGCGCTATTGGGGCTGCCCGATCCCCGTCATCCATTGCGACGATTGCGGCGTGGTCCCCGTTCCGAAAAAGGACCTGCCGGTCAAGCTTCCGGAGGACGTGACCTTCGACAAGCCGGGCAATCCGCTGGATCGTCATCCCACTTGGCGCCATGTCGCCTGCCCCTGCTGCGGCAAGGACGCGCGCCGTGAAACCGATACGATGGACACCTTCGTCGATTCCTCCTGGTATTTTGCGCGCTTCACCGCGCCCAAGGAAGATGCACCGACGGACAAGGCCATCGTCGATCGATGGCTACCCGTCGATCAATATATCGGCGGCATCGAGCACGCGATCCTGCACCTGCTCTACTCCCGCTTCTTCACCCGCGCGATGCGCGAAGCCGGTCACGTCGGACTGAAGGAGCCCTTCAAGGGCCTCTTCACCCAGGGCATGGTGGTCCACGAGACCTATGCCCGCGCTGAAGGCCAGCGCGACTGGGTGCCGCCAGCCGAAGTGCGCTTCGAGGAAACGGACGGCAAGCGCCGCGCCTTCCACATCACGACTGGCGAAGAACTGGTCATCGGCTCGATCGAGAAGATGTCGAAGTCGAAGAAGAATGTTGTCGATCCCGACGATATCATCGGCTCCTACGGCGCGGATACGGCACGCTTCTTCATGCTGTCGGACTCACCGCCCGACCGGGACATCATCTGGTCAGAGGCCGGCGTAGAAGGCTCGTTCCGATTCGTGCAGCGCGTCTGGCGCCTGATTTCGGAAGCCGCGGATGCCCTTAAGAGTGCCTCTTCGAATCCGGCTAAGGAGGGCACCGCCTTGTCGATCTCGCAGGCCGCCCACAAGACGCTGAAAGCCGTCGAGGGCGATTTCGAGAAGCTCGCCTTCAACAAGGCGGTTGCCCGCGTTTACGAGCTCGTCAACACTCTCGCCCAGCCGCTGACGCAGGTTGCCGAAGGCAAGGCTGATGCAACGACCGTCGGTGCCGTCAAGGACGCGGTGATGATCCTCATCGGCATCATCGCCCCAATGATGCCGCATCTGGCCGAGGAGTCGGCCCGGCTGATCGGCCATGACACCCTCATGGCAGAGACGCCTTGGCCGGTCTTCGATCCTGAACTGGTCGCCGAAAACGAGGTTACCATGCCGGTGCAGGTGAACGGCAAGAAGCGCGCCGAATTGACAATCGCGCGGGACGCGGATCAGACTGCCGTTGAAGAGGCCGCCTTGGCCCTTGAAGCCGTAAAATCGGTCCTCGACGGCGCGAAGCCGAAGAAGATCATCGTCGTACCCCAGAGGATCGTCAATGTCGTCATCTGAGTCCCCCCGGCCCACGCAGACTCGGCGTCCCATGGCACGACATCCCTTGGCACGACGAGCCTTCCTGGCTGCCGCCCTGGCTGTCAGCCTCGCATCCCTGTCAGGGTGTCAGGTTCGCCCGCTCTATTCCAGCGATGGCCAGACGGCGGAAGCCCTGAAGTCGATCGTAATCAGCGAAGCACGGGACCGCGTGGAGCAGGAAGTGCGCAACAGCCTGATCTTCCTTCTGGCAGGTGGTGCGGGAGAACCCGCCAATCCCGCCTATAGGCTGGAACTGACGGTCACGAACCGCCTCGTCGGCGTTCTCTTCGACTCCTCGACGGACCTCGCCGCAGCCGGGCGCGTGGTGGTGAAAGCGGACTTCAATCTGATCGAGACCGCCACCGGCAAGACCATCCGGTCTGGCAATCGTGCGTCCGTCGCGCTTGTGGATCTGCCGAATCAGGAATTTGCGAAGGTCCGCGCGATTCGCGATGCGGAATCTCGCGCTGCGCGTGAGCTCGCTGAGATCATTCGCGCCGATCTCTCAGCTGCCGTCGCGGCAGGCCATTCACGATAGACGTCTCAGCCTATATCGACGCATGGGCGTTCGTAACGCCTGTTGGCTGCGAGGATTCCTGCTTCAGGCGACAATGCCGTCTGAAGCCGCTCCTATCTTTAAATTGGAGACGCGCTTGCCGGAGATCAAATCCCACGAGTTTGAGCGGTCTCTAAACCGTTTCGGTTCCGAAGTGATTGGTGCGATACTCTACGGCCCCGATCGAGGCCTTGTTTCTGAGCGCGCCGAAGAACTTGCCCGGGCATCTGGCGTGGATCTCAAGGACACCTTTTCCCTTGTTCGACTGGAGGGCTCGCAGATTGCCAGCGATGCCGGCCGTCTCATCGATGAGTCACGTTCGATCGGTCTTTTCGGCGGCAAAAGGCTGATCTGGATCCGCCACGCGATGAACGAACGGGGCTTGTGCGATGCCTTGCAGGTCATCGACAAGGAATGTCCGACCAATTGCGTCCTCATCATCGAAGCTGGAGACCTGAAAAAGGGTTCAGCCCTGCGCAAGGTGGGGGAAGCGGCGCGTGCCTTCATCCAGATCCCCTGCTACGCGGACGACATGAAGACCCTGTCGCAACTGATCGACAGCGAACTGAAGGTCGCCGGGCTGACCCTCTCCGGCCCAGCGCGTGAGCGTCTGCAATCAGCTTTGGGCGGCGACCGTCGCGCCTCGCGCAACGAATTGCGCAAGCTCGCCTTATATTGTGCGGGCCGACGACAGATCGAGGAAGAGGACGTGGCTGCCATTGTCAGCGACGCAAGCTCCAGCACCGCCGAAGACGCTGTCGATGCGATGTTATCAGGGGATATTGATGGCCTATCATCAAGCTTTTCCCGGATCGCTGCATCCAAGACACCTGTGTTCCTGGTTTTGCACGCATGCCTTCGGCAGATCCAATTGCTGGATGCCATGCGCGCCGACATGGAAACCAATGGACGCTCCGTGGGAGATGCCATGGCGTCGCATGGTCGGCATCTCCATTTTCGACGCAAACCGCTCGTTGAATCGGCCCTGCGGCGATGGACGGGTGCTGCGACGCAGCGCGACCTCACGCGGCTTCAGAACGCAATTTTCCAGACGAGAAGCCAGTCGAGCCTCGAAGACAGTATCGCGTTTCACACCCTGCTCGCGATCACAGTCCAGGCCCAGCGCGCTGGCCGATAGTCGGTCTACCCTCCACCGCACACTGGTGCCCGATCGCGGTAGCTAGGGTTCAATCGTGAGAACAACGGTCGAGATTACCGTCAGCGGCGCTCCAGGAGACGACAAATGTCTTCGAGTTGCTCAAGCGTCTTGTAGGAAATCCGAACGAAGCCGCCGGTGGTCTTGTGATTGACGGTTACGTCCAGTCCAAGACTATCCGAAAGGGTGCGCTCAAGCGCGACCGTATCAGAGTCTTTCTGTGCACGAATGGCCGGCTGAGCTGATCCGGTTAGCCCCCGAATATCGTTCTGCGCGAGCTTTTCCGCATCGCGGACGGACAGCCCCTTTGCGACCACGGCGCGGGCGAGCGCAACGGGATCGGACGTCGGAATGAGGGCACGGGCGTGACCTGCGGACAATTCACCGGATGCCAGCATGTCTCGGACGGGCTCCGGAAGCTTGAGCAACCGCAGCGAGTTGGCCACATGGCTGCGGCTTTTGCCGATGATTTCTCCGAGATCGTTCTGGGTATAGCCATGCTCCGCGATGAGCTGGTCATAGCCCAATGCCTCTTCCAGAGGATTAAGGTCCGAGCGCTGCACGTTTTCGACGATGGCGAGTTCAAGCGCCGTGCGATCGTCGACATCCCGCACAATGACGGGAATATCCGAGAGACCTGCTAGCTGGGCCGCGCGCCAGCGGCGCTCTCCGGCAATGATCTCGTAGCGACCACCTTCGATGGTGCGCACCACGACAGGCTGAACGATTCCGTGCTGACGAATCGAAGCGGCTAGATCCCGCAATTCGTCCTCGTTGAACGCCTTTCGAGGATTGCGTGGATTGCGCGTCACGAACTCAATGGGAACATGCCGGTCCGCTGCCGCCGGCTTGCTGCCACTCGTTTCAAGCGGCTGGTCCATTTCGCCAATCAAAGCAGCAAGTCCGCGCCCGAGACGCCGTTTCGAACCATCTTCATTCATCGCGAATTTCCATATCAGATGTCTTGGTCATCAAGGCCGAGGTGGGCACAGCGGCCCTCAGGCCGCCTTGCGCTGTCGTTCGCGTTGGATCACCTCTGAGGCCAACTGGAGGTAGGCCTGGCTCCCGGCGCACTTCAGATCGTACAGGATCGCCGGTTTGCCATAGGACGGTGCTTCAGAGACGCGAACATTCCTGGGAATCAACGTATGATACACCTTATCCCCCAGATACGTCCGCACATCCGAGACAACCTGCTGCGCAAGATTGTTGCGCGCGTCAAACATCGTGAGGACAATCCCTTGGATATCCAGCGTCGGATTCACAGATCGGCGCACCTGGTCGACCGTTTCCAGCAACTGACTCAGACCCTCGAGAGCGAAGAACTCGCACTGCAAGGGAACCAGAACCGAATGCGCCGCAGCCATCGCATTCATGGTGAGTAGATTGAAGGACGGAGGGCAATCGACGAGAATATAGTCGAAGTCAGCTGCGCAGGCCGCGAGCGCCTTGCGAAGGCGGAAAACACGATCCGGTTCGCGCGAAATTTCCATCTCCACGCCGAGAAGGTCGAGCGTTGACGGTACGATCGACAAGTTGGGAACAGCGGTCGCTTGTACCGTTTCAGAAAGCGCATGCTGCCCGACCATAAGGTCGTACGAGGACATTTTCCGATCGCGACGCTGAATCCCAAGACCAGTGCTCGCATTTCCCTGCGGGTCGAGATCAACAATCAGAACACGCTGGCCGATTGCAGCAAGGGCTGTCGCCAAGTTGATGGCTGTCGTCGTCTTGCCGACGCCGCCTTTCTGGTTTGCGATGGTGATAATACGTTGCGTTGTCCTGAGCATGGCAATCTCATCCGGGAGAGGTGCTAGAGTCGCGCCACGTTCCGCAATTCGAGGATGACGGATTCCGTTGCGACGCGACTATCATGCTTTACCAGATCGAAACCAAACCGGCCACGGGCTTCATTAAGCTCTCGCTCGAAATCCCGGCCTTTATGATAGGCGGCGAAGCAACCGGAAGCACTCAGCCAGGGAAAAGACAGCTCCAGGAGATCAGAGAGGTCCGAAAGTGCGCGCGCAGACACTGCCTGAACCGGACCAACCCGGTCATAGCTCGATTCAATGCGCACAACGTGTACGCTCGCACGGGCATTGGTTTCAAGAATCACTTGTCTGAGGAATGCAGCCTTTTTGTTGTTACTCTCGACGAGATGCACCCACCCATCGCCCAATTCCTTGAGGCATATCGCCGTCACCAACCCCGGAAAACCGGCGCCGCTGCCAATATCAGCCCAGACGAGCGGTTGCCGATAGAGCTCGAACAACCTCAAACTATCATCAATATGCCGCGCTCTCGCATCGGGAACTGTCGAAGGACCAACAAGATTGATCCGCTTTTGCCACTGCGCCAGCAAACAAAGGTAATGGTCGAGCGCTTCCTGGGTTTCACGTGAAACACGGTATGCGGCAGGTGATTGCATATGACTCGTCATCCTTGTGCAGCCGAGACAGAAGAGGCCGCAGCAGCCATACGTCGGATCTCGAAATGCAGCAATGCCAGCGCCGCGGGCGTCATACCCTCAACTTGCGCCGCCTGCGCCAAGGTGCTTGGGCGCACTGCAATCAATTTCTTCTTCAACTCATTTGAAAGCCCCGGCAGAACCGCGTAATTCAGCGCCTCCGGCAAAAGTGTCAGTTCATCCCGTCGGACAGACTCGACATCCCGCTGTTGACGATCAAGATAGACCGAATATTGCGCTTCAGTCTTCAGCATGAAGTGAAATCGTTCCGGGATCGAATCAAACTCAGGCCAGATCGCAGACAAGGCCGGACCAAACGTCAGCTCGGGTCGCGAAAGGAGCTCGAACGCCGACCGCACGCGACCATCCATATTCAATGCCAATCCTGCGCTGGCGGCAGCGCTGGGCGTTACCGTCAATCGGCGGAGCGTTGTCAGGTGTCCATCAGCTTCGCTGCGCCACTGGCGAAAACGCTGAGCGCGCGCTTCCGACACAATCCCGAGCTCGATACCCAAGGGTGTCAACCGCGAGTCAGCATTATCGGATCGTAGTGACAGACGGTATTCAGCTCGAGACGTGAACATGCGGTAGGGTTCGCTGACGCCGCGCGTGACAAGATCGTCAATCATCACCCCGATATAGGAATCGGTGCGGGAGAACGCATGTCCCGGCTGCTGCCGCGCGTAACGCGCCGCATTCAAGCCCGCAACCAACCCTTGGGCGCCAGCCTCCTCGTAGCCCGTCGTTCCATTGATCTGCCCTGCCAGATAAAGACCTGGCAGTGCCTTCACCATCAGCTGGGACGTCAATTCTCGGGGATCGACGTAATCATACTCGACAGCGTAGCCAGGCTGCAGGATCTCAACCTCTTCTAGACCGGGGATCGAGCGGACGTAGGCGTGTTGAATTTCGACAGGCAACGACGTGGAAATGCCGTTGGGATAAACGGTTGAATCGTCCAATCCCTCCGGTTCCAGAAACACCTGATGACCGTCGCGATCGCCGAAGCGCATAACCTTATCTTCAATTGATGGACAATAGCGGGGCCCGACGCCGGAAATATGACCCGCATACATTGCCGAGCGATGGATGTTGTCACGGATAATCTGATGCGTGGCCAGCGTCGTGCGGGTGACACCACACGCAATTTGCGGTACCTCGATCGCATCGGTCATGAAGGAAAACGGGATGGGATCATCATCGGCCTGCTGGTGGTCGAGACTGCCCCAGTCGATGGTCTTACCGTTGAGACGGGGCGGCGTCCCCGTTTTTAACCGACCCATACGGAGACCGGCGTCGCGGAGAACTTTCGAGAAGCCGTTTGATGCTGCCTCGCCCCATCGTCCCGACGGACGTTGCTCATCGCCGATATGGATGACCCCAGAAAGAAATGTTCCCGTTGTCAGAACGATCGCTTCAGCCTCAAGTTCGCGGCCGTCTGCGAGCACCAGGCGTTGCGGATGACTGCTTGTGCGAATGAGGTCAACTGCGTCGCCCGCGATCACGGTCAGGTTATCGCACTTGGCGATCAAATGTTGGATGGCGTTTCGATAGAGCTTACGGTCAGCTTGGGTGCGGGGCCCCCAAACAGCCGGTCCTTTGCGTCGATTGAGCATACGGAATTGGATGCCCGCCTGATCGGCGGCACGGCCCATCAGTCCGTCAAGGGCGTCGATTTCCCGGACAAGATGACCCTTGCCCAAGCCGCCAATGGCGGGGTTGCACGACATCGCACCGATTGTTGATCTGTCATGGGTGACGAGAGCCGTCAGCACGCCTGAACGGGCAGCAGCGGCGGCAGCCTCGGTGCCCGCGTGACCCCCGCCAATGACAATGACATCAAAATTCAATTCACTCATCGCGCAACTTTCGTTTCACGTGAAACATGTAGTGAGACTCGCCATAGGTGTAAGGTCATTTTCCGATGCAGAACGATGTGAAGATCACATCCAGCAAATCATCCACATTCGTCTGACCCGTTATCCGACCAATGCCTGTCGCTGCCCGTCGCAAATGTTCGCTCCGAAGTTCAAGACTGAGATCTTCGGACTTCAGGGCGTAAGTGAGTTCGTCATGCGCAAGCTTCAAGCCCTCAGCATGCCGTCGGCGAGCCGGCGTCGCCGCCGTTTGGAACGCCGCGAGATCCGGAAGACAAGCACCGATTATGGCTCGGAGCCGATCCATTCCCGTGCCTGAAACGACGGAGATCGCGACATCATAACATTCCCCCTCCGCAAGCGGAAGAACATCGATTTTGGTACGGACCCGAATCAATTGTCCAATACAATTGTCTGGAAGGGGAAGAAAGGTGGACGAATCGGAGAGGCTGAGGATGACGTCCGCTGATTCAACGGCCAATTCTGCTCGGCGTATGCCCTCCGCCTCGACGACATCCTGTGTCTCCTGGATGCCAGCGGTGTCGAAGAGTCGGATGGCAAATCCATTGAGGACAAGGTCGGTCGTCAGAATGTCGCGTGTCGTGCCCGCAACATCTGTCACAATCGCAATGGAATCTCCAGACAACGAATTGATTAAGCTGGATTTTCCGGCGTTCGGCGGACCATGGATAACCACCCGCAACCCGTCGCGCGCGATCGCCGCAACCGCACTTCGATCAAGATGCCGGCCCATAGCATCGGCGATCTCCGCGACATCGGCCCATATTCTCTCGGAAACGCTTCCAGGGACATCTTCTTCATCAGCGAAATCGAGTTCCGCCTCGATCATGGCCCGCGCATGGAGAATCCGCTCCGCCCATCCTCGGTATAAGACCGAGAGATGACCACTGGTGAGGTCCTGGGCAAGACGGCGTTGTGCCTCGGTCTCCGCTTCAAGGAGATCCCCCAGCCCCTCGGCCTGGGCAAGGTCCATCTTGCCATTGGCAAGCGCGCGCCGTGTGAACTCACCGGCTTCCGCGTGCCGTAGTCCGGTGTAGGACGAGAACAGGTCAAGGACGGCCGCCACTGTTGCGCGACCACCGTGCAGATGCAACTCGACACAGGTCTCGCCCGTAAACGAGGCGGGGGCAGGGAAAACGACGACGAGCGCCTCATCCAGCACGTTTCCGTTTCGGGTGCGAATCGTCCGGCGACCCATCACACGCGGTGAAGGCAAGGCGCCGCTGATCGAAATCGCCACTGACTCCGCCTGGGGTCCGGACATGCGAATAACGGCGACCCCCGATGGGAGGCCGCCGCTGGAAAGCGCGTAAATGGTGTCATTCGGCATCATGGCCGGATCGACGCTCCGGAGTTGGCGCAGGCGGCGGCTTCGTACCGTTGGGCCGTCCGCGTTGCGATCACGTGTTCATGGAGTCGAAGAAATCGCCATTCGTCTTCGTCTGTTTTAACTTGTCGATCAGGAACTCGATCGCATCGGTGGTGCCCATCGGCGCGAGGATACGGCGCAGGACAAAGATCTTCTGCAGATCCTGGCGCGGCACGAGCAGGTCTTCCTTGCGCGTCCCG
Organism: Rhizobium sp. RU20A; assembly: GCF_900155885.1. GTDB lineage: Bacteria > Pseudomonadota > Alphaproteobacteria > Rhizobiales > Rhizobiaceae > RU20A. The sequence continues at coordinate 76,342 of NZ_FTMB01000004.1, read as the reverse complement.
GACTTCAGAATATCCATGGCCGGGAAGATGCGCTTGTCGGCGACCTTGCGATCGAGCACGATTTCGGAATTGCCGGTGCCCTTGAACTCTTCGAAGATGACTTCGTCCATGCGGCTGCCCGTATCGATGAGGGCCGTCGCGATGATCGTCAGAGAACCCCCTTCTTCGATGTTGCGCGCTGCGCCGAAGAAGCGCTTCGGCCGTTGCAGGGCGTTGGCATCCACACCACCCGTCAGAACCTTGCCGGAAGAGGGAACAACCGTGTTGTAGGCACGGCCAAGACGCGTGATCGAATCAAGCAGGATGACAACGTCACGGCCATGCTCCACGAGACGCTTGGCCTTCTCGATGACCATTTCGGCGACCTGCACATGCCGCGTCGCCGGCTCGTCAAAGGTGGAAGAGACAACCTCGCCCTTCACCGAGCGCTGCATGTCCGTCACTTCTTCGGGACGTTCATCGATCAGGAGAACGATGAGATAGCATTCCGGATGGTTCGCCGTGATCGAATGGGCGATGTTCTGCAGCAGCACGGTTTTACCGGTGCGCGGCGGCGCCACGATCAGGCCGCGCTGACCCTTGCCGAGCGGAGCGACGAGATCCATCACGCGTGCCGACAGATCCTTGGAGGTCGGAACCTCCAGTTCCATCTTGAAGCGCTCATTGGGGTAAAGCGGCGTCAGATTGTCGAAGTGAACCTTGTGGCGGATCTTCTCCGGATCGTCGAAATTGATCGTGTTGACCTTGAGGAGGGCAAAATAGCGCTCGCCTTCCTTGGGGCCCCGGATTGGTCCTTCCACGGTGTCGCCGGTCTTCAGGGAGAAGCGGCGGATCTGGGAGGGCGAAATGTAGATGTCATCCGGACCCGGCAGATAGTTGGCATTGGCCGAGCGCAGGAAGCCGAAGCCGTCCTGCAGCACTTCAACCACGCCCTCACCGATGATTTCCGTATCCTGCGTGGCCAGCATCTTCAGGATCGCAAACATGAGTTCCTGCTTGCGCATCGTGCTCGCGTTTTCGACTTCCAGCGATTCGGCAAAGGCGAGGAGGTCGGTCGGAGTCTTGTTCTTGAGTTCTTGAAGCTTCATTTCAGCCATGAAGGACCACGTTCAATCGAAAAGGAGAGACCCGGCGGTGATAAGCGTCGCAGAGCGTGCGGGGGGAATGAGAGGGCAGGCTCGGAGATCAACACATGCCGCAAAGGATGAGATGGCGGAAAATAGCGATTCACCGCCCAAACCGCAAGGGCCCCCCGGAAAATCACCGGAAGGGCTGAAAAGTCGTGATCCGGCGTGATCGTCAGAAGGGTTTGACGATTACGAGAAGGACGATCCCGACCATCAAGAGCGTCGGGACTTCGTTCAGCATGCGCCACTGGCGATGGGTCAGGCGGTTGGCATCGCCAGCAAAGCGGCGTACGGCACCACCGAGATAACCGTGATAGGCGGACAGCAGGACAACGAGCAGAAGCTTGCCATGCAGCCACCCGCCCTCGAAGGCAAAACTCGACCAGGCAAGGTAAAGCCCGCAGATCCACGATACAATCATCGCTGGCGTCATGATGATACGGTAGAGCTTGTCTTCCATCACCTTGAAGGTCTCGGACTGCACCGATCCCGCTTGCGCACCACAATGGTAAATGAAGAGCCGGGGAAGATAAAAAAGCCCGGCCATCCAGGAGATGACTGCCATCACATGCAGCGCCTTGATCCAGAGATCATAGGCACCGCCGCTGGCATAGCTTGCACCGACCGCCGCAAGGGTCAGCACGGCGGTGATGGCATGGCCTCTCCCTGTCGGCCTTGGTTCTGATCGTGTCGCCATCAGGCGGCGACCCCGCGGACCCGGGCCACCAGTGCGGCGACGGTCTCGGGATCGGCCTGCGGCGTGATGCCGTGGCCAAGATTGAAGATCAGCGGTCCATGTCCGAGTTGATCGAGAATGCGGTCGATGCCTTCGTTCAGGGCAGTACCGCCCGCCACAACCCGCATCGGATCGAGATTGCCCTGCACGGGGCCCTCGCGTTGCAGCTCGCGGGCAAAGTCGAGCGGTACGCTCCAGTCAAGGCCGATCGCATCGGCTGTGGTGTCCTGCCGATAGCTGCGCAGCAAGGTTCCCGCGCCCTTGGCGAAGGCGATAATGCGCGCGCCCGGCCGACGAGCACGGATACTGTCGATCATGCGGCGCACCGGCCGCGTCGCATACTGTTCGAATTCGACCTCCCCAAGCACACCGGCCCAGGAATCGAAGATCTGCACGGCATCGGCGCCGGCATCAAGCTGCGAGACCAGATAGTCGGCAGACATATCAGCGAGAATGTCGAGGAGCCGCATGAAAGCCTTGGGCTCGCGATAGGCAAAGAGACGCGCCGGTGCCTGGTCCGGCGTGCCATGACCGGCAATCATGTAGGTCGCAACGGTCCAAGGCGCCCCGCAGAACCCGAGCAGCGTCGTTTCAGTCGGAAGGTTTGCGCGGATCTTCATCACCGCCTCAATGGCGGGAGCGAGATGCGCAGGACCGCGGGAGGGGTCAAGGCCGCTTATGCCGTCAACGTCGATCGGCGTCATCCGGGGCCCATGGCCCTCTTCGAAATAGACGCCGCGTTCCAAGGCATCGGGAATGACGAGAATGTCTGAAAAGAGGATCGCTGCATCAAAGCCATAACGGCGGATCGGCTGCAGTGTCACTTCTGTCGCAAGATCCGGATTGTAACAGAGATCAAGGAAGCTTCCGGCCTCGCGCCGTACCTCCCGATATTCCGGGAGATACCGCCCCGCTTGACGCATGAGCCACAGAGGCGGAGGCGAGAGCGTTTCGCCCGCCAAAACCCGCATGATTGATCGATCCTCTGAGCGCACCGGCACCTGCCTATAAAAGAGAAAGAGATAGAGAACCTTTTTCTATTTCTTAGAGTCTGTGGGTATCAAGGATTAAATCCTCTCCACCGAAAATGCCGCAGCGCGTTCATGACGGACAAGACCGCGGCCCTTCCGCCGAGCTTTCTCGGGATAATGGGGATAACGGGGAATCGGCAAATGGATTCAGTCACGTATGGCATTAGTTTCGACGGGCATGACTGGGGATGACCGGGGATAAGACTGGCATGCTCCGAATCTTTGCCCGGAATTCACAAGGTGCTGCAAAAAAGGCTTTGGAATCTCGATTGTTCACGAAACGGACGTTTTCCCCTTGCCCCCTCTTTGCCGGCGGGATTAGCCTCTCCTGTCCCGGTCTATCCACAATGGGCGGAGAATCATGTGGAGAATGTGAAAAGCTATTTCCACCTGCATCTCATCTCCGATTCGACGGGTGAGACGCTGATTGCGGCGGGCCGCGCGGCTGCCGCGCAGTTCCAGGCCTCGCATGCCCTCGAACACGTCTACCCCCTGGTGCGCAATCGCAAGCAGGCGCTGCAGGTGATGGAAACGATCGATGCAGCGCCGGGCATCGTGCTCTACACGGTCGTCGATCGCGACATCGCCGATCTCATAGCAACCCGATGCCGGGAACTCGGGCTTCCCTGCGTGTCGGTGCTCGAGCCGATCATCGATGTGTTCCAGTCCTATCTGGGTGCGCAGTCGCGGCGTCGCTCCGGCGCCCAACATGTGATGGATGCCGGCTACTTCGCCCGCATCGAAGCCTTGAACTTCACCATGGATCATGACGACGGCCAGTATCCCGCCGATTTCGATGATGCCGATTTGGTGTTGCTCGGCATCAGCCGCACCTCAAAAACGCCGACGAGCATCTATTTGGCCAACCGCGGCATCAAGACATGCAACATTCCGCTTGTTCCCGGCATCGATCTTCCCGAGCGGCTTTATAAGGCGACGAAGCCGCTGATCGTCTGCCTCGTTGCCTCGGCTGAGCGCATCTCGCAGGTGCGCGAAAATCGAGTGCTTGGAGCCAGCCCCGGATTCCGCGGTCACGACTATGTTGACCGGGCCTCGATTGCCGAAGAGCTGAAATATGCGCGCGCTCTTTGCGCCCGCAACAACTGGCCGATGATCGATGTGACGCGCCGTTCGATCGAAGAGACGGCTGCCGCGATCGTTGCCCTCCGGCCCGGATTGCGCTAGGGCGATTCCACCCCGGCCCGCTCCGGGATGGGTGAGGCATCACCCTCCCCCTCCCATGACAGGAAATCCGGCATGCCCTCAGCGCTCATCCTCGCATCGGCCAGTCCCTTCAGACGCAGCCTGCTTGAAAATGCCGGTGTGACCTTTACGTGGGAAGCGGCCGAGATCGATGAGCGCGGGGTCGAGGAACCGCTCTACCGCGATGGAGCAAGCCCTGAGGAAATCGCCCTGCATCTGGCAAGGGCCAAGGCGTTCGATGTGTCGTCGCGCCATTCGGGTGCTATCGTGATCGGCTCGGATCAAACCATGTCCCTCGGCGAGCGCGTGTTTCACAAACCGATCGATCTCGATGAGGCCCGCCGTCACCTTGAGGCCCTCTCAGGAAAGGTTCATCAACTCAACAGCGCCATCGCCCTCGTGCGGGATGGCGCGGTGGTGTTCGAAACGGTCGTCTCGGCGCGTTTGGCCGTGCGTGATCTTTCGCCGGCTTTCATTGAAACCTATCTATCCGCCACCGGTCCACGAATCCTGAAAAGCGTCGGCGCCTATCAGTTGGAGGCTGAGGGCGTCCAACTCTTCGAGGCCATCGATGGCGATTACTTCACGATCATCGGTCTCCCGCTTCTCCCGCTTCTCGCCGCGCTTCGCAAGGAAGGTTTGCTGGATGCGTGATTCACGTGAAACATTTGTTAACCATGCCTTCGTGATCGGCCATCCGATCAAGCATTCGCGGTCGCCCATCATCCACGGGCACTGGCTGAAGACGCTCGGGCTTGGAGGCAGATACCGCGCCATCGACGTCAGCCCCGAGGAGTTGCCAGCATTCTTCGCCGGCATCCGCAACGGCACGGCAGCGCTCGTCGGGGGTAATATTACCATCCCCCATAAGGAAGCGGCACTCACGCTCGTCGATAACCCGGACGAGCGGGCGAAGGAGATGGGCGCGACGAACACGATCTGGCTGGAGGATGGCCGCCTGCATGCCACCAATACGGACGGCGAAGGCTTCATCGGCAACCTCGACGCAGCCGTACCGGACTGGTCGGCGCAGGTTGCGACAGCCGTGGTGCTGGGTGCGGGAGGAGCAGCGCGCGCGGTCATCCAGTCGCTGCGCGATCGCGGCATCCGGGACATCCGGATTCTGAACCGCACCGAAGCCCGGGCGCGCGAACTCTCCGAACGCTTCGGTCCCGCGACCAGCGCCCATGCCCTTGATGGCATCGCCGAGCACCTTGCGGATGCCGACCTTCTGGTCAATACCACCTCGCTCGGCATGGATGGCGGCGAAAGCCTCACCCTCCCCTTCGCGCGGATGAAACGGTCCGCGCTTGTCACCGACATCGTCTATGTTCCGCTGAACACGCCCTTCCTTAAGGAGGCGTCGGCCCATGGGCTGAAAACGGTCGATGGTCTCGGCATGCTGCTGCACCAGGCGGTGCCCGGTTTCGAACGCTGGTTCGGAAAAAGACCGACCGTCACAGACGACCTGCGGGCGCTGCTCGAGGCCGATATCGAGACACACCGATGATCCTCCTCGGACTGACGGGATCGATCGGCACTGGAAAATCGACGACGGCCGCGATGTTCCGAGACCAGGGAATCGCCGTTTCCGACGCTGACGCCATTGTTCATGACCTCTATAGAACGGACGCCGTGGCGCCGATCGCCGCGGCCTTTCGGGAAGCGGTGCAGTCGGGTATCGTGGATCGGTCGATCCTGTCGCGGCTGCTCGCGGAAAATCCAGCCCGCTTCCGCGATCTTGAAGCTATCGTTCATCCGATGGTGCGGGACCGCGAACGGGCTTTCGTCGATGCCGCGCGCCGCGCCGGTGACGCGCTTGTCGTCGTAGATGTCCCGCTGCTGTTCGAAACCGGTGCGCGAGACCGCGTCAACAAGGTGCTCGTCGTCACCTGTGCGCCGGATATCCAGCGCCAGCGCGTTCTCGGCCGGCCGGGCATGACGCCGGAAAAATTCGAGATGATCCGGGCCCGGCAGGTGCCGGACACCGAGAAGATCAGCCAGGCGGATTTCGTCATCGACACCGGTCTGGGCTATGATGCGGCACGCGAGGCGGTTGCCGAGATCATCGAGGAATTGACAGGCTCAGTTGGCGGGGAAGGAAAAACGGACGATGCGTGAAATCATCTTCGACACGGAAACCACGGGCCTCGATAGCCGCGAAGACCGCATCATCGAAATCGGCGGAATCGAGCTCGACAACTCCTTCCCGACCGGCCGGACCATCCATCTCTATATCAATCCGGGCGACCGCAAGGTTCACCCCGATGCGCTTGCCGTGCACGGCATTACCGACGAGTTTCTCGCCGACAAGCCGCGCTTCGATGCCGTCGCCGAGGAGATCATCGCCTTCTTCGGCGACGCGCGTTGGGTCGCCCACAATGCGACGTTCGACATGGGCTTCATCAATGCCGAATTTGCGCGCATTGGCCGCGCGCCGGTCGAGCAGGATCGCGTTCTCGACACGCTCGCCATGGCGCGACGCAAGTTCCCGAAGGGGCCGAATTCGCTCGATGCCCTCTGCCGCCGCTTCGGCATCGACAATTCCCACCGCACCAAGCACGGCGCGCTTCTCGACAGTGAGCTTTTGGCTGAAGTCTATATCGAGATGATCGGCGGCCGGCAGGCAGGCCTCTCCCTGGTCTCGAACACCAGCCGCAAGGCGGCGGCCACGGCCCGGGGCGATGATGCAGAGATTGCCGTTTTGCCGCCGCGCCCGGTCCCACTCGCGCCGCGCCTGTCCGACGACGAACGCGCCGCCCATGCGGCCATGGTGGCCAAGATGGGTGACAAGGCCATCTGGTCGAAATTCGGGACGGGTGAGTAAAGCACCCGAAAAACGAAAGGCCCGGTTGCGAAAACCGGGCCTTCTTCATGATGGTACAGACGTCCGATCAGTTGGCGACTTCAGCCACCTGGGAGCGGACCTTTTCTTCAGCCATGCGCTGGGCGAACATCGCGGCGAAATCGATCGGGTCGATCAGCAGCGGCGGGAAGCCGCCGTTGCGGGTCGCATCGGCAACGATCTGGCGGGCGAAGGGGAACAGCAGGCGCGGGCACTCGATAAAGAGCAGCGGCAGCATGTGTTCCTGCGGGAAACCGGCCACGCGGAAGACCCCGCCATAGGTCAGTTCAACGTTGAAGACAGCCTTGTCGCCGTCCTTGGCGATGGCGTTCAGCGTCAGCACCACGTCGAACTCCGTCTCCGACAGCGGATTGGCATTGACGTTGACATTGATGTTGATCGCCGGCGCGCGATCGCGGGCCTGCAGCGAACGCGGCGCACCCGGATTTTCGAAGGAGAGATCCTTCACGTACTGGGCGAGAATGTTCAGGGACGGCGCCGTCTGGGCACTGCCATTGCCGTTGGTCGAAGGATCGGTGGTCATGAATGCTTCCTCGAAATGATGCTGTCAGCCATCTATCATTTCGACCGGAGCCTTACAACCCGAGCGACCGGCGCACGCGCGCCGCTACGATCAGGGCTCGTTAGGCCGGTTCAGGCGGCCGCGACCGTCTGTATTGCCGTCGCGGTGAAACTCTTCCGGGTCGAGGTCGACGACTGGCTGCGCACCCGGCCGATGCGGGTGAGCGGAGCCTTCTTTCGAAAAACCACGCTGGCGAAGATCCTCTTCGAAGCCGGCACCGGTCGAGCGGAATTCGGCAGAAAAGCCGCCCCTGACATCGTTGCGCGTCACCACGACCTTGCCGACCAGCGCGCGGGCCAGAAGAACCCGCGTTGGCGGGAAGAGGATCAGCAGGCCCAGCACGTCGGTAACGAAGCCCGGAATGGCAATGAGCACGCCGGCCAGCACGATGGCGCTGTTCTTCACGAGTTCGCCGATCTGTGCCCGGTCGCTCAACGAGAACATGCGCTGCGACTTCATGCGCGCGCCCGAAAGGCGAATGAGTAGTCCGCCGATGAGGAGATCGAGAGCAAGCCATCCGACCGTTGCCAGGAAGCCGAGCTTGGAGGCCACGAGAATAATCGAGAAGAGCTCGATCACCGGCATGAGCAGCACAAACGGCACGAGAATAGAGCGCAGCATGATTATCCTTCCACGGACGGTGCCGTTTGTCGCTGATCAAGGCATCGGCATTTGAATGAACCGACCGAGCGGACTATATGGGTATTCAGGACTGAACGTTAAGATCGGCTTCGGGTGGAAATGGGATCGTTCGACTTTGTGACATTGTTTTTTCTGGTGGCGGCGGTCGTCATCTTTTTCCAGCTGCGCAGCGTGCTCGGTCGTCGGACCGGTCATGAAAAGCCGCCATTTGATCCCATGTCCTCTCGCGATGCGGCCGAGGCAGTGGATTCGGGCAAGGTCGTGCAGTTGCCGCGCCGCGAGGAAATGATGGAACCGGGCGAGCGTTACGCGGCGGTCGATGCCTACGCTCCTGTTGGTTCCGACCTCAATGGCCAGCTACGCAAGCTGCAGGATGCCGACCCCAGCTTCAACCCGAAGGAATTTGTCGCCGGTGCCCGCATGGCCTACGAAATGATCGTGATGGCTTTTGCTGATGGCGACCGGAAGACCTTGAAGGGCCTTCTATCCAAGGAGGTCTTCGACGGCTTCAGTGCTGCCATCGGTGAGCGCGAAGCCAAGGGCGAAGTCGTCAAGTCCAGCTTCGTCGGCATCGACAAGGCCGATATCGTGCAGGCCGATCTGCGCGGTACGGAAGCGACCGTTACGCTGCGCATCGCCAGCCAGTTGATCTCGGTCACCCACGACAGGGACGGCAACGTCGTCGATGGCGATCCGGAAGCGGTCGGTGAGGTCAACGATCTCTGGACCTTCGCCCGTGATACGCGCTCGCGCGATCCGAACTGGAAGCTGATCGCGACCGAATCCGAAGCCTGAGGTCATAGCATGGCGCCGGGTCCGGATTACAGCCTTCGCCCCGTCGCCTGGAGCGAAATGGCGGGATGGGATGAGGACGATCCCTCCCCTGTTCTCGCAGCCATCCTTCGCTGCCGGCACTATCTTGAAGCCGGCGGCAAGCCCTACAAGCCGGGCCATGTCGGTGTCACCGCCGATGATCTTCTCTCGGCCTATCGGCTCCTGCCCGCTTCTGCTGAAAGCGCCGGCGCGGCGCGGCAAGCGATAGAAATGGCCTTCTCGCCTTTCCTGGTGCAGCCGGAACGGACTGAGCGTGGCTTCGTAACCGCCTTCTATGAACCCGAAGTAGAGGTCCGCTCCGTTGCGGACGCCGACTACCGTTTCCCTTTCTATTGCCGCCCCGATGATCTCGTTGATCTCGACGCTGCAAACCGGCCGCAGACCATCGAAGCATCCATCGCCTTTGGCCGCCGGGAAGCGGATGGAACGATCGGCCTCTATCCCGATCGCCGCGCCATCGACGAAGGGTATCTTGCGGGCCGCAATCTCGAAATCGCCTATGCGCGTTCCAAAGTGGATGTCTTCTTCGCCCATGTGCAGGGCGCTGCGCGCCTCCTCTTCCCCGATGGCCGCATGACGCGCATCACCTATGCCGCGAAGGCTGGACACGCCTTCTCGCCGATCGGCAGACATCTGATCGACCTCGGCGAAATCGACCCGGTGACGATTTCCATGCAGAGCATTCGCGCCTGGCTTGCTGCCCATCCCGAGCGCGTCGATGAGATCCTCTGGCACAATCGCTCCTATATCTTCTTCCGGGAAGCGGAGGTCGAGGATAAGAGCCTCGGGCCGATCGCGGCCGCCAAGGTCGCGCTGCAGCCCGATCGCTCGCTGGCTGTCGACCGCACCATTCACACGTTCGGCACGCCTTTCTTCATCGTGAGCGAGAGCCTGACACAGCTGGATGCTGGCAAGCCCTTTGCCAGGACGATGCTTGCGCTGGACACGGGCTCCGCCATCGTCGGTCCGGCACGCGGCGATATCTTCACCGGCTCGGGAGATGAGGCCGGTGAGCGGGCCGGCGCGGTGCGCAATGCGGCCGACTTCTATGTTCTCCTTCCGAAAGCGACGGCGGCGCGGCTCGGTCATGGCTAAAGGCAAGACCCCTGCGGCCGACGATCGCGTTCTCTGGGGAAAGGTGGCGCGCACGGTCAATCCGCTGCCCGGGCGCAAGGCGGAGCTCGATGCATACCTTACGGAGTTGATGCCGCCGGACCCGAAGCCTGAGCCCGCCCCGCAGACGGCCAAAAGTGCCGCGGCCACAAAATCCGATCTTGCCAGCGGCGTCGCGCTGACGGCGAAGAAGCCGGACAGCCCGCGCATCCACCATCCACTGGAGCGCCCGGTCAAGCGCAAGCTTCAGAAGGGCCGCCTTCAGTTGGAGGCTCGCATCGACCTGCATGGCCTGATCCAGAGCGAGGCGCATGGTCTGCTCCTGCATTTCCTCATGCAGGCCCATCAGCGCGGGCTTCGCCATGTCCTCGTCATCACCGGCAAGGGCGCGTCCTTCGGCAGCGATGGCGCGCTGAAACGCGCGGTGCCGCTCTGGTTCTCGCTGCCGGAGTTTCGGCAGCTGATCTCGTCCTATGAACCTGCCGCCCGCAATCATGGCGGCGATGGTGCCCTCTATGTCCGCCTGGCGCGCCGGGCCGGAGGCCATGATGACCCCGCTTGGTGAGACGCTGCGCCTCCTGCGCGAACGCAAGGGCGTTTCGCAAAAGGAGATGGCGGCGGGCATCGGTGTGTCCCCCGCCTATCTGTCCGCCCTCGAACATGGCCGACGCGGCGCGCCGAGCTTTGATCTTCTCCAGCGCATCGCGGGCTACTTCAACATCATCTGGGATGAGGTGGACGATCTTTTCCGCGTCGCTGGCCTCTCCGATCCGCGCGTGACGGTAGATACGGGCGGCCTTTCCCCGCGCCACACGCTGCTGGCCAATATCCTGGCGCGCGATATTGCCGATCTAGCGCCCACCACCGTCGAGAAAATCCTTGAAATCCTCTCCAACACCGATGAAAGCCCGCAAAACCGGCAATGATCCCCCGATTTCTGCCGTTTTCGACGCCTAGCTGTTTGATACTCCCTGCCCAACTCCTGTAGCGTCAACAGGACGAAAACCGTTGATTCGGCAACCGCATTCGTGGTTCGGCCGATCAGATGAAAGAACCGAACGGAATGACCGATACCCAACCGACCGAAACCGGTGCCGGCGCCGAATATGGTGCCGATTCGATCAAGGTGCTGAAGGGGCTCGATGCCGTGCGCAAGCGGCCGGGCATGTATATCGGCGATACCGATGATGGCTCCGGCCTGCATCACATGGTCTACGAAGTCGTGGACAACGCCATTGACGAGGCCCTTGCCGGTCATGCCGACATCGTGACCGTGACGCTGAATGCGGATGGCTCGGTGACCGTCACGGACAATGGCCGCGGCATCCCGACGGACATCCACCGCGAAGAAGGCGTGTCCGCTGCGGAGGTCATCATGACCCAGCTGCATGCTGGCGGTAAGTTCGACCAGAACTCCTACAAGGTCTCGGGCGGTCTGCACGGCGTCGGCGTCTCCGTCGTGAACGCGCTCTCCGTGAAGCTGAAGCTGAAGATCCGCCGCGCCGGCAAGGTGCACGAGATGAGCTTCACCCACGGCGTGGCCGATGGCCCGCTTCAGGTGACCGGCGAGGCCGGCACGGAGACGGGCACCGAAGTGACCTTCCTGCCGAGCCAGGAGACCTTCACCAAGGTCGATTTCGACTATGGGACACTCGAGCATCGCCTGCGCGAACTCGCCTTCCTGAACTCCGGCGTCCGCATCCTTCTGACGGATAAGCGCCACTCGGACATCAAGTCGGAAGAAATGCTCTATGACGGCGGTCTGGAAGCCTTCGTGGCCTATCTGGACCGCGCCAAGAAGCCACTTGTGCAGCGTCCCGTCTCCATTCGCGGCGAAAAGGACGGTATCACCGTCGAAGTCGCCATGTGGTGGAACGACAGCTACCACGAGAATGTGCTCTGCTTTACCAACAACATTCCGCAGCGCGATGGCGGCACGCATATGGCGGGCTTCCGCGGCGCGCTGACCCGCCAGGTCGTCTCCTACGCCGACAGTTCGGGCATCTCCAAGAAGGAGAAGGTGACACTGCAGGGCGAAGACTGCCGCGAAGGCCTGACCGCGGTACTCTCCGTCAAGGTGCCGGACCCGAAGTTCTCGTCCCAGACCAAGGACAAGCTGGTGTCCTCTGAAGTCCGCCCGGTCGTCGAGAACCTCGTGAACGAAGCGCTCTCCACTTGGCTGGAAGAACATCCGACCGAAGCGAAGATCCTCGTTGGCAAGGTTGTGGAAGCCGCCGCCGCCCGCGAAGCGGCCCGCAAGGCGCGCGAACTAACGCGGCGCAAAGGCGCTCTGGACATCTCCTCCCTCCCCGGCAAGCTCGCCGATTGCTCCGAGCGCGATCCGGCAAAGTCCGAACTTTTCCTCGTCGAGGGTGATTCGGCAGGCGGTTCTGCCAAGCAGGGGCGCTCGCGCGAGAACCAGGCGATTCTGCCGTTGCGCGGCAAGATCCTCAACGTCGAGCGTGCCCGCTTCGACAAGATGCTCTCCAGCCAGGAAATTGGCACGCTGATCACCGCGCTCGGCACGTCGATCGGCAAGGACGAATTCAACCCGGACAAGCTGCGCTATCACAAGATCATCATTATGACGGACGCCGACGTCGACGGCGCCCACATCCGCACCCTGCTGCTCACCTTCTTCTTCCGCCAGATGCCGGAACTGATCGAACGCGGCCATCTCTATATCGCCCAGCCGCCGCTTTATAAGGTCGCGCGCGGCAAGTCCGCCCAGTATCTGAAGGACGAAAAGGCGCTGGAGGATTACCTCATCAACGCCGGCCTTGACGATGCGACGCTCGAACTTGGCACCGGCGAAGTGCGCGCCGCACAGGATCTGCGTGAGGTTATCGGCGACGCCCTGCGCCTGCGCAGCCTCGTGGACGGCCTGCATTCCCGCTACAATCGCAGCGTGGTCGAGCAGGCCGCGATTGCCGGCGCCCTGAATGTCGATCTCATCACCCGCGGCCCTGAAGCCGAAGGCGTTGCGGCGGATGTCTCGGCGCGCCTCGATCGTATCGCCGAAGAGACCGAACGCGGCTGGACCGCCCGGATCACCGACAGCGGCGCTTTGCGCTTCGAGCGCATGGTGCGCGGCGTGCCGGAAGTCGCCCTGCTCGACAACGCCCTGCTGGGCTCCTCCGATGCGCGCCATATCGACCAGATGTCGGCGCGCCTGAAGGAAATCTATGCAACGCCGCCGCTTCTCAAGCGGCGCGATGGGACGCAGGAAATCAGTGGTCCGCGCAGCCTGCTCGACGCCATCTTCGCCTCCGGGCGCAAGGGCCTGTCCATGCAGCGCTACAAAGGTCTCGGCGAGATGAATGCCGAACAACTCTGGGAAACGACGCTTGATCCGAACGTCCGCTCCCTGCTGCAGGTGCGCATCAACGATGCGACGGATGCCGACGGTCTCTTCGCCCGCCTCATGGGCGACGAAGTGGAGCCGCGCCGCGACTTCATCCAGGAAAATGCCCTGAGCGTGGCCAACCTAGACATCTGATCGATCGAACCTAACTGTTTGATAGAGGCGCGTGCGGAGCGATCCGCGCGCGCTTTTTCATTCGAGGAACAAACTCGATAGCGCAGGCTGAGCGAATTTTCGCTGACCCCCATTGTGGTGGGCAAGAAAACTTATATTATTTCTGCAAAGATTATCGTCATCCGTCGCGCCGCTCCGGCATTGACCGTGTTTCAGAGGAAACCCCATGCAGCTCAAGGACCCCACCCTTCTCCGCCAGGCCGCCCTTGTTGGCGGCCGCTGGATCGACGCAGACACTGCGACCGGGATCGCGGTCACGAATCCGGCTACCGGAGAGACGATCGGTCACGTGCCGAAGCTTGGCGCTGCCGATACCCGCGAGGCAATCGAAGCCGCGCGCAAGGCCCAGAAAGGCTGGGCGGCCCGCACAGCCAAGGAGCGCTCTGGCATTCTGCGAAAGTGGTTCGATCTGATGATCGAAAACAAGGATGATCTCGGCCGCATCCTGACTGCGGAACAAGGCAAGCCGCTCGCTGAAGCGACGGGCGAGATCGTCTATGGCGCGAGCTTCATTGAATGGTTCGCCGAGGAAGCGCGCCGCCTCTATGGCGATCTGATGCCGGGTCATCAGCCGGACAAGCGCATCATGGTGATGAAGCAGCCGATCGGTGTGGTCGCCGCCATCACACCCTGGAACTTTCCGAATGCGATGATCACCCGCAAGGCCGGCCCGGCCTTTGCCGCCGGTTGCGCCATGGTGCTGAAGCCGGCGTCGCAGACGCCTTTCTCGGCGATTGCGCTTGGTGTGCTTGGCGAGCGCGCCGGCCTTCCCGCCGGTCTCTTCAGCGTCATCACCGGCTCAGCCTCGGCCATTGGCGGCGAAATGACCTCGAACCCCACCGTGCGCAAGCTGACCTTCACCGGTTCGACGGAAATCGGCGCCGAGCTCTACAAGCAGTGCGCGCCGACCATCAAGAAGCTCGGCCTCGAGCTTGGCGGCAACGCACCCTTCATCGTCTTTGACGATGCCGATTTGGATGCGGCTGTCGAAGGCGCGCTGATCGCAAAATTCCGCAACAATGGCCAGACCTGCGTGTGCGCCAACCGCATCTATGTCCAGGACGGCGTCTATGAGGCCTTCGCCGAAAAGCTGGCAAACGCTGTGGGCAAGCTGAAGACCGGCAACGGCTTTGATGAAGGCGTCATCCTCGGTCCGCTGATCGATGAAAACGCCCTCGAAAAGGTCGAGGAACACGTGAACGATGCCGTCTCCAAGGGCGGCCGGGTCATCCAGGGCGGCAAGCGCCACAGCCTCGGTGGCACGTTCTTCGAAGCCACCGTCATTGCCGACGTGACCAAGGCCATGGCCGTCGCGCGGGAAGAGACCTTTGGTCCCGTCGCCCCGCTCTTCCGTTTCAAGGACGAGGCCGATGTCGTCGAACAGGCCAATGACACGGAATTCGGCCTTGCCTCCTACTTCTATGCCAAGGATCTCGCCCGCGTCTTCCGGGTTGCGGAAGCGCTCGAGTATGGCATGGTCGGCGTCAATACGGGCCTCATCTCGACGGCCGAAGCCCCCTTCGGCGGCGTCAAGCTTTCCGGCCTCGGCCGCGAAGGCTCGCGTTACGGGCTGGAGGAATTCACCGAGATCAAATATGTCTGCCTCGGCGGTATAGCCTGATCGACAGTCAGCGTCCGGGCGGCGCCGCAACCTTCCACGTGACCGGAGAGACCGCGTGCCCGCCCCGACCAATCCCTTCAAGGCTGCGCTCGCCGCGCGTCAGTTCCAGCTTGGCCTCTGGGTCGCCCTCGCTACGCCCTATGTCACCGAAGTCGTCGGACAGTGCGGCTATGACTGGCTACTGATCGACGGCGAGCACGGTCCGAACGATATCCCGCTCCTCTCGGCCCAGCTCGGCGTCCTCGCTGCCAGCAACAGTCATCCGATCGTTCGTCTGCCCATGGGCGAAGCCTGGCTGATCAAGCAGATTCTGGATGCGGGCGCCCAGACCCTGCTAATTCCCATGGTCGAAAGCGCCGAGGAGGCGGCTGCCTTGGTGCGTGCCACGCGCTATCCGCCGGAAGGCATTCGCGGCGTCGGCGCCAGCCTTGGCCGCGCGACCCGCTTCGGCCAGATCGGCGATTACATGACGAATGCCAATCGGGAAATCTGCCTCATCGTGCAGGTCGAAAGTCTGAAGGGAATCCATGCCCTCGACGCGATTGCCGCTACCGACGGCATTGACGGCGTCTTCATCGGTCCATCGGATCTGGCTGCCGACATGGGCCATCTCGGCCAGCCAGATAGCCCCGAGGTCCGCGCCGTGATTGCGGACGCCTTCGTACGGATCGCAAAGGCCGGCAAGCCGCGTGGCATCATGACCAGCAATCTGGCTGAGGCCGAACGCTACCGCCAAATGGGCGCGGACTTCATGGCGATCGGCACCGATGTGACCCTGTTGACCCGCGCCTTGGTCGATCATCGCAAGCGCTTCATGGCGGGCGACATCCCCATGGTGGGCGAATCCGGCTATTGACCGTTTCTCTGTTCGATGGCGCTGAGTTGCGGCGTGCTGGTCGCGCCGCTCCAGGCGCGAAGCCCGCCAATGCGGCGGCGGATCTTTTCCGCGTGGTTACCGGCGATGTCCGAAAGGCGATGGTTGAGGAAGGGGTTGTCGAAACGCTCAAGCGTCTCGGCAACATAATTCTTGGCCTCGGTGCCCAGCCCCATGCGGGCAAAGGCTGGAATGACCTCTTCCTCGTAGATCGAGAGCAAGATGCCGCGAATTCGGGCGTCGGTCAGGAGTTCCCGCACCGTCTCGCCGGCGTCGCGCTGTTCCGCCAGCCAGATGTCCGCAAGGACCGTGTGTCCGAGATTGAGGATGTGCAGCTTCAGCTTTTCGTAGGGCGTCAGATCCGCGACGACCTTTACGGCCGGATGTCGGCAGGGCACCGCAAGGCCCGGCTGCGCCTCGATGGCCCAGAGCGCATAGGGTTCGGCAATGGCGCCGGCCGGTTCGATAGGTTCGGAGACGATGCGATCGACGAGACTGTTTGCCCAGACGATGGCGTTGGAAAGCCAGTTATGGAAGCCGGTGTCGGCCGGATAGCGCGCACGGGCAAGTTCCGCCATCAGGCGTGACAGGACCTCGCCATTACGGGGCACCAACTCGCAGGGAAGTATGGTGAGCGCCCGTCCGCCGGCCTCGAAGCGTGCCCGCAGCAGCAGGAGCAGCTTTCCGGGAAAAGACTTTGAGGGAACGTTCGACAGATCATCCGCAGGAATCTGATAGCCAGCATCCCCGGTGTTGCTGATCAGGATCTCGGCTTCTTCGACGCACACCCGCACCACGCTGTCCCAGTTTGCGGCGGTCGAAAGTGCACGCACGACACTTCGTACCCGCACTTCACTGTCCTGCGGTACGCCATCCACAAGTCCCCGGATCCGCACCGGAAACCCATTGGGATCGGCAAGTGCCGGCAGGCGCGCACTGCGCTCCGCCGCGCCCGTCGTCTGCACCACGGTGATGAGCCCCACGGCCTGCCCGACGGCCAGCGCCTCGCTGATGAAAAGGTCCGCATGGGCCTGCAGGAAGCGGCTCGTTCCAAACTGCACGATTGGCGTCTTCATGAAAATATCCTGATATCGAGGCAATGATGCGGGCAAGCCGGCTTCGCATTCGACCGTTCGCCCGGCTTTCACGGTTCTTGTATGGATTGCAGAAGAGTCTCCCTGGCGGAGCGCAGATGCAGCCGGCACGCCTCCTCGGCCCGCTTGGGATCGCGCGAACGCAGGGCGTCGATGTAGACGAGATGTTCTTCCAATGCGCGCTGGTTGCGCGTGCGCGCATTCGTCTTGTTCCACTGGTAGTGATAGTGAAAGACAATGGTGATGATGTCGTAGAAATCGATGATGAAGCGGTTGCGGGACGCGCGCTGCACCAAAAGATGGAACCGCTCGTCGAGCTCCGAAAATTCCTGATAACGCGCGTCGATATCGGCAAGCAGCGTGTGGTGCACGCTTTCGATCTCGTCCAGGTCAACCCAGGCCGGGTGGTCGTCTGGCAGGCCAACAAAGCCACGTGCCGAGCGCAGCTCGAACATTTCACGCACTTCGGTCAATTCCAGCGCAAACTCACGCGTAAAGCCTTTCAGAATCCAGTGACTGTTCGGTCGCTTTTCGATCAGCCCGAAACGGCTGAAGCGGATCAGGAATTCCCGCACGCTTGTCGTTCCGATACCGATCTCTCGGGCGAGCTCCAGTTCGTTGATCTGCATGCCCGGCTGCGCTCCGCCCGCCAGAATCCGGCGCATGAAGCTGCGTTCAATGATCTCCGAGAGCGAATCGGTTTCCTCTGTCGGAAAGAAATCGGCTTCGAGCGGCGCCCGCAAAACGATTTTATCGCGCCGGTCCCACGCAATCAGCCCGGTCTCTGTGAGCCGGGTCAGAACTGCCCTGACGGTCGTGCGGCTGACGCCGAGTTGTGCACCAAGTTCGGGTTCCGAGGGCAGGTGGTCGCTGTTGGTTATAAGGGTAAGACAGCGATTATAGGCTTCCTTGAAGACTGTATTTTGCTTTGCCATGGAGTGTCTTTCAAATGCTGCCTCTACCGCAAGGTCGGAAGCCGTGTTTCACGTGCAACGCCCTTGGACCCATCGGGAAGTGCGCATCATACCCATTGACGTTAATCTGTCTATTGTCGATAAAAGACAAAATTCGGAGAAGGTACACCTTCAGCGGCACAGACGTCGGTGGAGGAAAGTCTCGCTTCCTCCGTCCCGGTTCGGCTCCGTCGCCCGGCCGGAGTCGCAGCGCGGCAGAGGAGAAAAACGTCGTGATCGCAAAACGCCGCATTGGCAAGACCGCACTCGAAGTGACTGAATGGAGCTTTGGAACAGCAGCTCTCGGCGGGCTTTACCGAGAATGTCCGCGCCCGCAGGCCATGGAGACACTGGAAACGGCCTGGGATCACGGCATCCGCTATTTCGATACGGCGCCCTGGTATGGTCTCGGCCTTGCCGAACGTCGTGTTGGTGATTTCCTGCGCGACAAGCCGCGTAACGAGGTCGTCCTGTCGTCCAAGGTCGGACGACTGCTGCGGCCGGTGCCGGATGGTGCCGTCCCGGACTATTCCTACGTCAATCCGCTCTCCTTCGATGCGGACTATGATTACAGCTACGACGGCATCATGCGCTCGGTCGAGTTCAGCTATGCCCGCCTCGGTCTCAACCGTATCGATATTCTCTATGTGCACGATATCGGCGTCTATACCCACGGTGCGGAGCGCAATGCCCATCATCTACGCGCATTCCTCGACACGGGCCTAAAGGCTCTGGAGGAGCTCAAATCGTCGGGAGCGATCTCGGCCTACGGGCTCGGCGTGAACGAAGTCCCCGTTTGCCTCGACGTGCTGCGCAGTGGTGATCTCGACTGCATCCTTCTCGCCGGACGCTACACGCTGCTTGATCGCACCGCCGAAGCCGAGCTCATCCCGCTCTGCGAGAAGAAGGGCGTCTCTCTGGTGATTGGCGGGGTTTTCAATTCCGGCATCCTGGCAACCGGACCGGTCGCCGGTGCAAATTTCGACTATATGCCCGCCGAGCGTGAGGTCTTGGCGAAGGTTGAAGCGATGGAAGCCATCGCGCAGAGCCAAGGCATTACACTTGCGGCGCCCGCTCTCCAGTTTCCCCTGGGCCATCCGCTCGTTTCGACAGTGCTGTTAGGCACAGGCAATCCGCACAGCCTCAATCGCAACATGGCACTCATCAGGCCGGCTTTACCAACGAGCGCCTTCGCGGCCTACGCTGAACAAACGCTGATCGCAAAGCCGCTTGGGACAGAGGCAGTCCGGGTTTGAGAAAACGGATCGAATATTCCGATGTGATACAAAATAGAATGAAGAGATCATTTTTCTGTTGCAATTCCCCACGGCTGGGATAGCTTTCTCAGCGCCGCGGAGGAGTGAGGCTCGGTGGTCGCTTCGCGTTGATGGTCGCGCCGCCGTGGTCGGCAGTCGCAACAAACGCACGGAACGGGCGCTTGCAATCAGCCGGACGCTGGAGTAGCGTCGGACTTGGGAGTGTTTTTTATCGATAAAAACCTGAATAAGCCTGAGTGACGCGCCACAGTCAGGTTCTTGGGAGACCATCGGCGCTGTTGGAGGAGAACAACATCATGACCATCAAGACGCTTTCCGTGACCCGTCGCGCCTTTACGGCACTGGCTGGCGCCGCCATGTTCGCGACAATGTCGCCCGTCGCTTCCTTTGCGGCTGACGTCACCATCCCGATCATCGTCAAGGACACGACGTCCTTCTACTGGCAGATCGTGCTCGCCGGCGCCCGTGCCGCTGGCAAGGACCTCGGCGTGAACGTGCCGGAACTCGGCGCCCAGTCCGAAGCCGACATCAACGGCCAGATCAGCATCCTTGAAAACGCCGTTGCTGGCGCTCCGGCTGCCGTCGTCATCTCGCCGACCGAGTTCAAGGCACTCGGCAAGCCGATCGACGAAGCCGCCAAGTCCGTTCCGATCATCGGCATCGACTCCGGCGCCGATTCCAAGGCCTTCACCTCGTTCCTCACGACCGACAACGTCCAGGGTGGCCGCATCGCCGCCGATGGTCTTGCTGCCGCAATCAAGGAAGCGACCGGCAAGGAAGAAGGCGAAATCGCCATCATCACCAGCCTGCCGGGCGTCGGCTCGCTCGACCAGCGCCGCGAAGGCTTCATGGAAGAAATCAAGGCCAAATATCCCGGCCTGAAGATCGTCGCCGACAAGTATGCCGACGGTCAGGCCACCACCGGCCTCAACATGATGACCGACCTCATCACGGCCAATCCGAACCTCGTCGGCGTCTTCGCCTCGAACCTCATCATGGCGCAGGGCGTTGGCCAGGCGATCGCTGAAAACAAGCTCGGCGACAAGATCAAGGTTATCGGCTTCGACAGCGACGAAAAGACGGTGGGCTTCCTCAAGGAAGGCGTTCTTGCCGGTCTCGTCGTGCAGGACCCCTACCGCATGGGCTATGACGGCGTGAAGACGGCGCTCGCCGCATCGAAGGGCGAAAAGGTCGAAACCTTCGTGGACACGGGCGCAAACCTCGTGACCAAGGCCAACATGGCCGATCCGAAGATCGATGCCCTTCTGAACCCGAAGGTCAACTGATCCCGTCCTTGCCCGACGGTTCCGGTTCGGCGGAACCGTCGCGCAGGCAGCCCTTGGCTTGATCGACGCGAGGTCGATCGACCCATCGTGATTTCTAACCTAGCGCTTGAAGTGCGGATCGGTCCGTTGCGGTTGAACGGCACTCTCACGGACCGGACAGACTGTCCGGCACGGGCGATGCCGCGTGCCGGAGGGCATCTGAGGCAAGGAGTTTCGTCATCATGGCAATCGAGGCTAATCTTGAGCGCCCGTCGAAGGGAATCCGCATCGCGGCCCATCCCGTTCCCAAGGGGCAGCCGATCCTGGAGCTGAAAGGCCTTCAGAAGAAATACGGCGCCGTCGAGGCCCTGAAGCCAGCTTCCGTGACATTCCTCTCCGGTGAAATTCACGCCATCGTCGGCGAAAACGGCGCTGGCAAGTCCACGCTGATCAAGCTTCTGACAGGCGTCATCCGCCGTACGGCCGGCGAAATCGTCTGGTGTGGCGAGAGCGTGCCGCTCGCGTCTCCCACGGAGGCCATCGATCGCGGCATCAATGCCGTGCATCAGGAAGTGGTGCTCTGCCCACATCTGACGGTGGCCGCCAACATGTTCCTCGGTGATGAGATCGACCGAGGCGGGTTGATGCGCAAGGGGGCGATGAACACGCTCGCCCAGCGCGTTCTCGACGACCTCGGGTTCAACATCCCCTCCGATGTCCTGCTCTCCAGCCTCACCATCGGTCAGCAGCAACTGGTCGCGACTGCACGCGCCGCCATGCGCGGCACGCAATTCCTGATCTTCGACGAGCCGACCGCCTATCTCACCCGCCAGGAATCGGCGCAGCTCTTCCGCCTCATTCGCCGTCTTCAGGCCGATGGCGTGACGATCGTCTATATCTCGCACCGCATGGAAGAGGTCTTCGAACTCGCCGACCGCATTTCGGTTCTGCGCGACGGAACCCATGTCGGCACGCGCCTGACCGGCGAGACGAATGAAGCGGAACTGATCTCGATGATGATCAACCGCTCCATCGAGCAGGTCTATCACAAGGAAACCTTTACGCTTGGCGCGCCCATCGTTGAAACCCGTGGTCTCTCCGGACCCGGTTTCGAAGACGTCTCGATTACCGTGCGCGCCGGCGAAATCGTCGGTCTCTACGGTCTCATCGGCGCCGGCCGCAGTGAATTCGCCCTCGGGCTCTACGGTCGCCAGAAGGTGAAGTCAGGCGAGGTCTACTGGGAAGGCCAGAAGGTCACGATCGATACCGAGCGAAAGGCCATGGACCTCGGCATCGCGCTGGCGCCGGAAAGCCGACGCGACCAGGGCCTTTGCCTCAACATGCCGATCGGCTTCAACATCAACCTTCCCGTCTTCAAGCGGCTGAGTTCCGGCCTCGTGGTCAACAGGGGCCGCGAAGCCAAGAATGCAGAGCGTCAGATCGCCGATCTCAAGATCAAGACGCCCTCGCGCGCTGTCCTGGCCTCCGCCATGTCGGGCGGCAACCAGCAGAAGATCGTCATCGGCAAGTGGCTGAGCCACGGAGCCAGGCTCTTCATCTTTGATGAACCGACCGTTGGTGTCGATGTCGGCACCAAGGCCGAGATCTACCGGCTGTTTGCCCGGCTTCTGGAAAACGGCGCGGGTATCATCCTGATCTCATCCTATCTGCCGGAGGTCTACGAACTGGCTGACCGGCTCCATGTTTTCCGTCAGGGCCGGCTTGTCGCCAGCCACGACTATCGCGCCGCCTCGCATGAGGACGTGCTGTCCGAGGCGATCGGCGTCTGAGGCGCCGCGCGAAACCGCAGACTTTTCAGGGAGAAAGAACATGAGCGTCGAGACGACCGATACCGGCCCCGCTCCGAAAAAGGGAATGAACATACTTTTCGGCCTGACGTTGCTCGGGCTGCTGCTCTTCCTCTGGCTTCTCCTGGGCGTCTCCACCAACAGCTTCTGGACATCCAACAATATCAGCAACTTGCTCCGACAGGGTGCGATGACCGCAATCCTCGCCGTCGGGCAGACCTTCGTGATCATCACGGCAGGGATCGATCTGTCCGTTGGCGCCGTGGTTGGCTTCACCAGCGTCATTGTGGCCTGGCTGCTGCAGGCCGGTGTGCCGCTGTGTGCCGCCATCGTCATCACTTTGCTGATCGGGGTGGCCATCGGCGTCTTCCACGGCTTCGGTATCGTACGTATGGGTCTGCCGGCCTTCATCATCACGCTGGCGACGCTGACCTCGCTGCGCGGCATCGGTCTGCTCCTGACCAATGGCTCGACGATCTCGATCAGCAATGAGGCCTTCACGAATTTCTCGCGTGCCGATTTCCTTGGTATTCCCAGCCTGTTCTGGATGGTGATCGTCGTTGCGATTCCCGCCTACATCTTCCTGCACATGAGCCGCTGGGGCCGCTATCTCTTTGCGGTCGGCTCCAACAGCGAAGCGGCCCGCCTCTCCGGCGTCAACGTCAACCGCACCATCTACCTCGCCTATATCCTTTCCTCCACCTGCGCCGCCTTCGTCGGTCTGCTGCTCGCCTCGCGCATCGGCATCGGCAATGCCACGCAGGCCGAAGGATGGGAGCTTCAGGCGATTGCCTCTTCGGTCATCGGCGGCACCAGCCTGTTCGGGGCGGTTGGTTCGGTGCATGGCCCGCTGCTCGGCGCCTTCATTCTTGCGACGATCAACAACGGCGCCAACCTTTTGAACGTCAATTCCTTCTGGCAGCGCATCATCACAGGCGCGCTGATCATCATCATCGTCTACTTCGACCAGCTGCGTCGGCGTGGCACGCGCTGAGAATCCGGCTCAGGACCGCAGGGCGGCCGGTGAAGCGGCCGCCCGCTCTCTCCTTCCGAAGCACAGAAAGGCGCTTGGTTCGGGCGACCGGCCGGCGAAATGAACATGAAGTCGATCGTCTGTGTGGAGCCGGGCCGGCTCGTTCTGGAAGACCGCCCGAGGCCACAGCTCCCGGATGAAGATTGGGTCCGTATCCGAGTGACCCATGTCGGCATCTGCGGCACCGATTATCATATCTATCAGGGCAAACATCCCTTCCTGCAATATCCACGCGTCATGGGCCACGAAGTCTCCGGCGTCGTGATCGAAAATGCGGTGGCGGCGGGCCTGGAGGAGGGCACGCCCGTCATCATCAATCCCTACATTTCCTGCGGCGCCTGCCATGCCTGCAACATCGGCAAGCCCAATTGCTGCATGTCCATCAAAGTGCTGGGCGTCCATACGGACGGCGCCTTCTGCGAGGAGATCGTTCTGCCGGCCGGCAATGTTTCTCCGGCTATTGGCCTGTCGTCGGAGGCCTCTGCCACCGTCGAGTTTCTGGCCATCGGGGCGCACGCGGTTCGCCGCTCGCAGGCGACCTCAGGCAGTCGCGCGCTCGTCATCGGTGCCGGCCCCATCGGCCTCGGCGCAGCCTTGTTCGCCCGCATCGCCGGTCAGTCCGTGACCCTTCTGGATACCAGCCAAGAGCGCCTCGACATGGCTCGGGAACGGTTCGGCTTCGACGACGTCCGTCGTCTTGGCGGCGAGCGCCCGGTGGAATCGACGAGCTTCGATACCGTCTATGATGCGACCGGCAATGCCGCGTCGATGGAGTCGGCCTTCGCCTACGTCGCCCATGGCGGCGCGCTCGTTCTGGTCGGGCTGGTCAAGGACGACCTGCGCTTCTCGGATCCAGAGTTTCACAAGCGCGAGATGATGCTGATCGCCAGCCGCAATGCGGTGAAGGCGGATTTCGAACATGTGGCCGCCGCTCTCAGCGATGGCCGCGTCTCGGCCGATGCCCTCATCACTCACCGCACCAGCATCGATCGTCTGACGGACACTTTCCCCGGTTGGGCTGAGACCCGTTCGGGACTCATCAAGGCCATGGTCAGTCTGGGCTGATGGGCGTCGTCCGCCGATACAACCTAAAAACCTTCGATAACGGGCCTATCAGGCATCTGACTTTTGTCGACTCCAAAGGTGTTGTTTCCCGTGAAACAAAATGCGGCGGTTTTCCTTTACCGTTGCACAACATCCTTTTGTCAGACTACCGGCGAAAAGGCATGTGGTGGACGCACGCGCGTTCAAGCTCAAGCAAGCTTCAACGTTGAACTTCACATTGTTGTCAGCGCCGCGAGAGTTTAATGTCCGGCGGTGATGCAGAATGAGACGGCATTGAAATGCGCCGGCAAGCTCCCGGGACATCCGGTCCGGGATACCCCTGTCGGTAGAAGGGAAGTGAAAGCGGGAAAAAACACCAAGCGCCGCGCAGCAGCCGCGACCCCGCCCAAGGAGCCAGTTTATGTTCTACCAGTTGTACGAACTGAACCACGCAATGATGGCGCCCTACCGCGCCGCCTCCGAGGCCATGCGCCTTGCCTATTCCAATCCGATGAACCCCCTCTCCCACACTTCCTTCGGCCGGGCCGCCGCGGCCGGTTTAGAAGTCTTCGAACGAACGACACGCCGATACGGCAAGCCGGTCTTCGGCCTGGACGAGACCATGATCGATGGCCGCGCCGTGCCGGTGGCCGAGCGGATCGTCTGGCGCCAGCCCTTCTGCAATCTCATCCATTTCAAGCGCGAATTGCCCAAGGGGCGTCCTGCCGATCCGAAAGTCCTCGTCGTCGCGCCCATGTCAGGCCACTATGCAACGCTGTTGCGCGGCACTGTCGAGACGCTCCTGCCGAACTCGGAAATCTACATTACCGACTGGATCGATGCGCGCATGGTGCCGCTCTCCGAAGGTGGTTTCGATCTCGACGACTACATCGACTACGTGATCGAGATGCTGCGCTTTATCGGCCCGAACACCCATGTGATCGCCGTCTGTCAGCCGGCCGTGCCGGTTCTGGCCGCCGTTGCCGTCATGGAAGGGCGCAAGGACGCAAATGCGCCCGCCTCCATGACGCTCATGGGCGGGCCGATCGACACGCGTATCAACCCGACCGCGGTCAACCAGCTTGCCAAAGAAAAGCCCCTCAGCTGGTTCCGCGACAATGTCATCATGCCGGTGCCGTGGCCGCAGCCGGGCTTCATGCGCCAAGTCTATCCAGGCTTCCTGCAGCTCTCCGGCTTCATGTCGATGAACCTCGACCGCCACGTGGTCGCCCATCGTGAGTTCTTCCAACACCTCGTCAAGAACGATGGCGATGCGGCCGAAAAGCACCGCGAATTCTACGACGAGTACCTCGCCGTGATGGACCTGACCGCAGAATTCTACCTGCAGACGGTGGAAGTCGTTTTCATGCGCCATGATCTGCCGAAGGGCGAGATGATGCACCGCGGCGAACGCGTCGACACCAGCGCCATCCGCACGGTGGCGCTTTTGACCGTCGAGGGCGAAAACGACGACATTTCCGGCGTTGGTCAGACCGAGGCGGCGCAGACCATCTGCCCGAACATTCCCGACACGATGCGCATGCATTACGTCCAGCCGGATGTCGGTCATTACGGCGTCTTCAACGGCTCCCGCTTCCGCCGCGAAATCGCCCCGCGCATTCTCGCCTTCCAGCGCGAACATGCCGTGCGCAAGACCGGCCCGGTGAAGCAGGTCATCCGCGGCGGCAAGACAGGCTGAGACAGCCTGTCCGATTTTGAGGCATCCGCGTCTTGTGCTGGGCGGGTGCCGTTCCCACCTTGTTCGCAAGGGGCCGCATGAGGCGGCCCCCTCGAAACGAGGTAAACCAATCATGAATCAATCCGCCTTGATCCGTCCGGACTGGACGCCGGCGACCGTTGCGCTGATGGTGCTCGGCTTCGTCCTGTTCTGGCCACTCGGCCTTGCCATGCTGGCCTACATCCTGTTCGGCGAGCGCTTCAAAGGCTTCAAGTCGCAGGCCAATGAAACCGTCGACGGCGTCATGCGAGGCTTCCGCGGCTTCGGTCGCCGCGGCGACTTCAAGCCGGGAACGTGGCAGGCCCGCACCGGCAACGTCGCCTTCGACGACTGGCGTGAAGCCGAACTCGCCCGCCTGGACGAGGAACGCCGCAAGCTGGACGAAATGCGCGCCGACTTTGACGCCTATGTTCGTGAACTGCGCCGCGCCAAGGACCAGGAAGACTTCGACCGCTTCATGCGCGAGCGTCGCTCCGGGGGCAACACGCCGCCGGCGCCCTATGAGGCCTGATATCAGGGTTTGGCCGGTTCGACCGGAGCCGGACAGGCGCTGAGGGAGATGGCGGCCGAGAGGCCGCCGTCTTCATCTATGTCCCCGCCACCGCTGATCGGTGTTGCCTTTGCCGTCCGGCAGGACGCCAAGGTGCCCTTCCCTCTCGAATCGGCTAGAACGAAGTCCATGTTCTTCGCCCTTCCCAAGCGCCGTCGCACGGCAGACCGAACGGCCACGGGTCCCTCGACGCGCATGCTGGACATCGCAGGCCGCCAGTTGCCGCTGACGATTCACCAGAACCCCCGCTCAACGCGCATCACCCTTCGCCTCGAGCCCGGCGGCCGCTCGGCGCGCCTTACCGTGCCGAAAAGCGTCTCGCATGCGGAGATCGAGAATTTCCTGGAGCGGCATCGCGGCTGGCTGGCGGGACGCCTGTCTCGCTTTTCCGGCGAGGCGCAGATCGAACCCGGCGGCATGCTGCCCATTCGGGGCGTGGCGCACCGCATCGTTCCGACAGGAAAGGTCCGAGGTGTGACGGAAACCGGGATGGAGGGCGAGGACGCCGTTCTCTATGTCGGCGGTGCGCCCGAGCACCTGGCGCGGCGCATTTCCGACTTCCTGAAGCGGGAGGCGAAGCGCGATCTCGATGCCTTGGCCGTACGCCATGCCGGCACCATCGGGGCGCGGATAAAGGCGATCCGCTACAAGGACACGCGTAGCCGCTGGGGCTCCTGCACCTCGGATGGCACGTTGAGCTTTTCCTGGCGCATCGTTATGGCCCCGCCCTCGGTGGTCGATTATCTCGCCGCCCATGAGGTCGCTCATCTCAAGGAGATGAACCACGGCCCGAAATTCTGGGCCATCTGCGGCGATCTGTGTCCCGGAATGGAAGAGGCACGCCGCTGGCTGAAGCGCAACGGCACCATGCTGCACGCCATCGATTTTCGCAGCGCGCGATAATCTCAGCGGCGGCTGCCGAGCGCGTCACGGATCTTCTGGTCCGTCTTGTACTGGCTGAGCGCATAGACCGACCAGATGGCGGCCGGAATCCAGCCGATCAGCGTCAGCTGAAGGATCAGGCAGATAATGCCGGCGATCGGGCGACCGATCGTGAAGAACTGCAGCCAGGGCAGGATGAGGGCGAGAAGCAGGCGCATCGACAAATCTCCGTGTTGAGACGGATATGGGATGGCAGCCGCCCGGCCGCAAGGTCGCTCTTGGAGCACTGAAATGACAGAATTCGGCTCGACTCCGTCACACTTTCATGTCACTTCCCCTCCCATGAAGCTGGATGTGAAAATCTGCGGTCTGCGAACGACGGACGCGGCTGAGAAGGCCGTCGCGCTCGGTGCAACCCATGTCGGCTTCATCTTCTTCCCAAAGAGCCCGCGCAACATCGAGCCGGACGATGCCGCTCGCATCGCAGACGCGGTGCGCGGCCGGGCAAAGATCGTCGCCGTCACCGTTGATGCCGACAATGATTTCCTTGACGAGATCGTCTATTCCCTGAAGCCGGACATCCTCCAGCTTCATGGCAAGGAAAGCCCCGACCGTGTGCTGACGGTCAAGGCGGTCTACGGCCTGCCGGTGATAAAGGCGCTTGCCATTCGCGAAGCAGACGATCTGGAAAAGATCGACCTCTATATCGGCATCGTCGATCGCTTTCTGTTCGATGCCAAGCCGCCGGCCGGTTCGGAACTGCCGGGCGGCAACGGGGTCAGCTTCGACTGGACCATCCTCGAGCGCCTTGACGCCGGCGTGAATTACATGCTTTCCGGTGGTCTCAACAGGGACAATGTCGCCGAAGCACTCCGCGTGACGCGGGCCCGCGCGATCGACCTCTCCTCGGCTGTGGAAAGCGCACCCGGCGTGAAGGACCTCGATCTCATGCAGCAATTTTTCGATGCGGTACGGCAGGCCGAGAAGGCGCCGGTTCCGTCAGGGAGCAGGACGTGAACGAGACAGTGAAGCCCAATTCCTTCCGAAGCGGTCCCGATCAGGACGGCCGCTTCGGCATTTTCGGCGGCCGCTTCGTGGCGGAAACGCTGATGCCGTTGATCCTCGACCTTGAGGACAAGTGGAACACCGCCAAGACCGACCCGGAATTCCAGGCGGAACTCCAGCACCTCAATACCCACTATACTGGCCGTCCCAGCCCGCTCTATTTCGCCGAGCGTCTGACGGCCGAGCTGGGCGGCGCGAAGATCTATTTCAAGCGCGACGAGCTGAACCATACGGGTTCGCACAAGATCAACAATTGCCTCGGCCAGATCCTGCTCGCCAAGCGCATGGGCAAGACCCGCATCATTGCCGAAACCGGTGCCGGTCAGCACGGTGTGGCCTCTGCCACCGTCGCCGCCCGCTTCGGCCTGCCCTGCGTGGTCTACATGGGCGCAACGGACGTCGAGCGCCAGGCGCCGAATGTCTTCCGCATGAAGCTGCTCGGCGCAGAGGTCAAGCCGGTGACTTCCGGTCAGGGCACGCTGAAGGACGCCATGAACGAGGCGCTGCGCGACTGGGTCACCAATGTCGATGACACCTATTACATGATCGGCACCGCCGCCGGCCCGCATCCCTATCCGGAGATGGTCCGGGACTTCCAGTCCGTCATCGGCCGTGAGGCGCGCGAGCAGATGCTGGCCGCTGAAGGACGCCTGCCGGATATGATCATCGCGGCCGTCGGTGGCGGCTCCAATGCCATCGGCCTCTTCCACCCCTTCCTCGATGATCCCGGCGTGAAGATCGTCGGCGTGGAAGCCGGCGGCAAGGGTCTCGACGGCGAGGAGCACTGCGCATCGCTGACGGCAGGCTCGCCGGGCGTGCTGCACGGTAACCGCACCTATCTGCTGCAGGATGGCGACGGCCAGATCAAGGAAGGTCACTCCATCTCGGCCGGCCTCGACTATCCCGGCATCGGCCCGGAACATTCCTGGCTGAAGGATGCCGGCCGTGTCGAATATGTGCCGATCATGGATGACGAAGCTCTGGCCGCCTTCCAGATGCTGACCCGCGTTGAAGGCATCATCCCGGCGCTGGAGCCGAGCCATGCGCTCGCTGAGGTCATCAAGCGCGCGCCGAAAATGGACAAGGACCAGATCATCGTGATGAACCTGTGTGGCCGCGGCGACAAGGACATCTTCACCGTCGGCAAGATTCTCGGAATGGGGCTGTAAGCACATGACCGCTCGCATGGACCAACGCTTCCGCGACGTGGCTGCCGAAGGTCGCCCCGTCCTCGTCACCTATTTCATGGGCGGCGACCCCGAATTCGACACCTCGGTCGAGATCATGCGCACGCTGGCGCATGCAGGCGCCGACATCATCGAACTTGGCATGCCCTTTTCGGACCCGATGGCCGACGGCCCGGCGATCCAGCTTGCCGGCCAGCGCGCGCTGAAAGCCGGCCAGACGCTGGCGCGCACGCTCGACATGGCCCGCGAATTCCGCAAGACGGATGCAGACACCCCGATCGTCATGATGGGCTATTACAACCCGATCTACATTTACGGCGTCGATCGTTTCGTGACGGACGCGCTGGAGGCCGGCATTGACGGCCTGATCGTGGTCGATCTGCCACCGGAAATGGACGACGAACTCTGCATCCCCGCCATCGCGAAGGGATTGAACTTCATTCGTCTGGCGACACCGACCACGGACGACAAGCGTCTGCCGACGGTGCTGAAGAACACTTCTGGCTTCGTCTACTATGTGTCGATGAACGGCATTACCGGATCGGCCCTGCCGGATCCCTCCCGCATCGGCGAAGCAGTGGCCCGCATCAAGCGGCACACGCCCCTCCCGGTCTGCGTCGGTTTCGGTGTCAAGACGGCCGAGCATGCCCGGGCGATCGGTGCTTCCGCGGACGGCGTCGTCGTTGGTACGGCCATCATCAACCAGGTCGCCTCCAGCCTCGATGCTGAGGGCCGGGCGACGGAAGCGACGGTGCCGGGCGTCGAGGCGCTTGTCAGGGGTCTCGCCACGGGCGTTCGGACCTCAAGGCTTGCAGCCGCCGAATAAATACCCACATCCTGATGCACTGTACGGCATCAGGCCTCAGGAGTGTTTCACGTGAACTGGATTACCAATTACGTTCGTCCGAAGATCAATTCGATGCTGGGTCGTCCGGATCGGGATGTGCCGGAGAACCTTTGGATCAAGTGCCCGGAAACGGGCGAGATGGTGTTTCATCGCGATCTCGAGGAAAACAAGTGGGTCGTGCCGCAGTCCGGCTACCACATGAAGATGCCGGCCAAGGCGCGCCTGAAGGATCTCTTCGACGACGGCGAATACGAAGCCTTGCCGCAGCCGAAGGTCACGCAAGATCCGCTGCGCTTCCGCGATTCCAAGAAATATACCGATCGGCTGCGCGATAGCCGCGCCAAGACGGAACTGGAAGACACGATCGTGGCGGGCCTCGGCCGCGTCAAAGGTGTCAAGCTCGTCGGCGTGGTGCATGAGTTCAACTTCATGGGCGGCTCGCTCGGCATGGCCGCCGGCGAAGCGATCATCAAGGCCTTCGAAAAGGCGATCGCGGAGAAATGCCCGCTCGTCATCTTCCCCGCCTCCGGTGGCGCACGCATGCAGGAAGGCATTCTTTCGCTGATGCAACTGCCGCGCACGACAGTTGCCGTGCAGATGCTGAAGGAAGCCGGCCTTCCATACATCGTCGTGCTGACAAACCCCACGACGGGCGGGGTTACGGCCTCCTACGCCATGCTGGGTGATGTGCATCTGGCCGAGCCTGGCGCTGAAATCTGCTTTGCCGGCAAACGCGTCATCGAGCAGACGATCCGCGAGAAACTGCCCGAAGGCTTTCAGACCGCCGAATATCTTCTGGAGCACGGCATGGTCGATATGGTGGTCAAGCGTCACGATATCCCGGAGACTTTGGCGCGGATGCTGAAAATCCTCATGAAGAAGCCGGTCGAGGCCAAAAAGATCGGCCCTACACCGGCTGCTGCGGCACCGGCTGCCGTCGCTGCAAGCCTCTGAGATGGCAGAACTGACCACCGGCAGTCTGGCCGAGGCGGAAATCAACAGGCTGCTAG
This sequence comes from Rhizobium sp. RU20A, assembly GCF_900155885.1. GTDB lineage: Bacteria > Pseudomonadota > Alphaproteobacteria > Rhizobiales > Rhizobiaceae > RU20A. Next base: position 44,442 of record NZ_FTMB01000004.1, on the reverse strand, counting down.
GACTGCATCCAAAGGGCTTCGATCTGTCGCTCGACCGCATCAGACGGTTGCTCGATGCGCTCGGCAATCCCGAGCATCGCCTGCCGCCGGTCATTCATGTGGCCGGCACGAACGGCAAGGGCTCTGTGACGGCCTTTTGCCGTTCCATCCTGGAAGCCGCCGGCCTCAGCGTTCACGTTCACACCTCCCCCCATCTCGTCAACTGGCATGAGCGCTATCGTCTCGGCCGTCCCGGCGGCGGCGTTCTGGTGGATGATGCGACGTTGGCGGATGCAGTCAGGCGGGTCGCGGAGGCCAATGGCGGTCAGAAGATCACCGTCTTCGAAATCCTCAGCGCCGTGACCTTCCTGCTGTTTTCCGAGCAGCCCGCCGATGTCGCAGTGATCGAAGTTGGGCTCGGTGGCCGCTTTGACGCGACGAACGTCATCGACACCCCGGCCGTGTCCGTCATCATGCCGATCTCGCTCGATCATCAGGCCTATCTGGGCGATCGCGTCGAACTGATTGCGGCGGAGAAGGCGGGCATCATGAAGCGCGGTCGCCCCGTGGTCATCGGCCACCAGGAAGAGGCGGGCGCGCGGGAGGTTCTGGTGACGACGGCGGAACGGCTTGGCTGCCCGCTCTCTGTCTACGGGCAGGATTATCTTGCCTACGAAGAGCTTGGCCGGCTCATCTATCAGGATGAATCCGGCTTGATGGATCTTCCCCTGCCGCGCCTGCCGGGCCGACATCAATATGGGAACGCCGCTGCGGCCATCCGTGCCGTGCGGGCTGCCGGTTTCAACGTCGACGAAAAGGCGATCGAAAACGGCCTTACCTCGGTTCGATGGCCGGGCCGTCTTCAGCGGCTGAAGGCCGGGCCGCTGTTCGATATCGCGCCCGAGGGCAGCGAGCTGTGGGTGGATGGGGGCCACAATCCCGGCGCCGGTGTGGTGATCGCGGAAACGCTCGCCAATCTGGAAGACCGTGATCCGCGCCCTCTGTTCCTGATCATCGGCATGATCAACACCAAGGAGCCCGTCGGCTATTTCGCCGCCTTCAAGGGGCTAGCGGAGCAGGTCTTTACCGTGCCGATCCGCGACTCGGATGCCGGCATTGATCCGGTCAATCTGGCGCTCGATGCGGAAGCGGCAGGACTCACGGCTTTTCCAGCCGCCAGCGTCGGGGAAGCGCTTGAGGTCATCGACGCCATCGTCCATGACGATGAAACTCCGCCGCGCATTCTGATCGGCGGATCTCTCTACCTCGTCGGCAATGTGCTCGCCGACAACAAGACGCCTCCGACCTAAGACCGCGAACCAAAACGCCCGGCGGTGAGGCCGGGCGTTGAACGATCGATCGGGTGGGCGCGCTTTAAGCGGCGCCGGCGATCCAGGAACTTAGCGCGGTCTTCGGCAGCGCGCCGACCTTAACGTCGGAGACTTCACCAGCTTTGAAGACGGCAAGCGTCGGAATGGAGCGTACGCCATACTGGGCAGCGAGCTCCGGGTTTTCATCGATGTTAAGCTTCGCGACCTTCACCTTGCCGGCCATTTCGGAGGAGATTTCCTCGAGGCTCGGGGCGATCATCTTGCAAGGGCCACACCATTCGGCCCAGAAGTCCACCACGACCGGCTCAGCCGCGTTCAGCACTTCTTCCTGAAAATTGTTCTTGTCGACCTTAACGGTTGCCATGATGCGCTCCTTGATTTCGCGTTCGCCGGCGGGCCCGGCGTGTTTCGGTAACCTGACACTCATGTGATGCCCCGTCAGCCGAAATTCAATCTTTCTATCTCACTTTGTCGCAAGACCATCAAGGCTGCGGGCGAGCCGCTCCGGCGAAAGCCGGAAGGTCCGGGGTCCGCCGGTATAGACCAGCACGCAATCGATCACCTTATCCGGATAGAGCGGCGCAAGCAGTTCCCTGTAGATGGCGAGCTGTGCGATGTAGCCGGGCGAGATTTCCGTTTCGTCGGAGGGGATGTCCCGATTGGTCTTGAAGTCCGCGATGACGACGCGGTTTCCGTCTACCGCCAGCCGGTCCAGCCGTCCCGAAACCGCATAGTCGCGCCGCCCGAGGCGAAGCGTGCCGATCACCGAGACCTCCGCCCGGCTGCCATCTGAAAAGAGTCCGGACGATGCGGGATCCGTCAGCACCGCGAGCACCTGTTCGACTGTTCGCTGCCGCACCGCGAGCGGCCATTGTGGCACGGCGCGTTCCAGATAGCGCGTCGCGGCCACCAGTCGTTCATCCGGCTCGAAATCCGGCAGCGTCTGCAGCAACCGGTGCAGGATCGCACCGCGCAGCAAGCCAGCCGCAGCGCCCTTCTGCGGCGCGGAGAAAAGCGAGGTTGCGACCAGCGGTGGCTCGTGCCCGGCATCGACGGCGATTCCGGCGCCGGAGGGCGCCAGCGGCCGCGGCAGGCGTGTGCGGGCCGCTGGCGGCCGGAAGAGCGCTTCGGGTAGCACGGTCACGTCGCGCGCGGTGACGATCTCCGCTCCCGACGTTGCTATGGAAGGGGAAGCTGCCGCCATCCAGCGAACGCCTTCCCAGCTCTCGCCACCAGCTGTAAAGGTCGTCGCTGCCGCGCGGGGATCGGCGCCAAGCGCATCGCGCACCATCATGTGCCAGGTATCGGGAAACGCCTTCTTGCCTCGATAGCCGCACACGATCAGGCGGTCCGCCGCGCGCGTCATCCCGACATAGAGAAGCCGGCGATATTCCTGCTCGGCCGCATCCTTGAGCCGCTCGCGGTCCTCGCCCAACACCGTATGCTTGAGGCCCGGCGCCTGCCAGATCGGCACGGTCGGCGCGTCGGGTCCGTCTGCGGAGGGAAAAAGGCGAAGCGCCGGCGCATGCTGGCTGCTCATCACCTGCGCACCGCTATCGACCAGAAACACTACCGGCGCCTCGAGCCCCTTGGCGGCATGGACGGTCATGATGCGCACTTCGTTGCGCCCCTTGTCCAGCTCGCGCTTGACGGTCGGCGCCTCGCGCTCGAGCGTCGAGAGAAAAAGCTGAAGGCTGGCCGGCAGGCTCTTTTCCGTGTCGAGTGCAAAGGCCAGGAATTCGTCCAGCACGTCGCTCGCTTCGGAGCCGAGCCGGGCAAGGAAGGCGGCGCGCCCGCCCAAGGGGCCGAGAATCCGGGCAAAGAAGTCGAACGGCGTGCAGGCCCGGGCTTCCTCGATCAGCGTCTCCAGCCGTTGGCGGATCACCTCCAGGGCATCGTCATTCACGGCCATGGCGATGAGTCGCTGCCACAGGCTTTCGCCCTCTTCCCGCATCGTGGCGACGGCGGCAAGTTTATCCTCGTCGAAATTGAAGAGCGGGCTTTTCAGGAGCGCGGCGAGCGAGAGGTCGTCCGATGGCAGCAGCGCGAAGCGGCCGAGTGCCACCAGATCCTGCACCGCGATATGTTCCGTCAATACCAGGCGGTCCGCACCCGCTACGGGGATGGCCCGATCCGAACGCTTCAGCGCGCGCGTCAGGGCGGCAACGAAGGCGTCACGCTTGCGCACGAGAACGATGATGTCGCCCGGCTCCATCGGCCGGGTGACACCCTTGATCGTCACGGTTTCGCGTCCGATCCAGGCGGCCAGGCTGTTTGCCACGCGGCGTGCCAGCACATTCACCGGCGCCGTTTCCGGTGTCGCGTCGAAGGCCGCCGTCCAGTCCGCGTCCGTCTCGCCGGGTGCGGGTACCAACTGGTCCCAGACCTCGACGACACCCGGCTGGCCGATCCGGTTGGACGCATGCACCACGGGATCGCCCTGCGCCGCCAGCCCGCGCGCATTGGCGCTCGCGGCGAAAACGGTGTCCACGGCGCTCAGCACAGCCTCCGTTGAGCGAAAAGAAAGTTGCAGGCGAATGGCGCTGAAGGCCCCGCCGGCCGCGTCAATCTGGTCGGACACATCCCGCCTCTCGGCCGAGAAGCGTTCGGGCCGCGCGCCCTGGAAAGAATAGATCGACTGCTTCTCGTCGCCCACGACGAAGAGCGTCCGGTCGATGCCGCGCTGGCTGGCACCGGCAAAGAATTCGTCGGTCAGCGAGCGGATGATTTCCCATTGCCGCGGGCTCGTATCCTGCGCCTCGTCGACGAGAACATGGTCGATGCCCTGGTCGAGCTTGTAGTGAACCCAGGCGTGGATATGGCTGCGCGTCAGCAGTGTGCGGGTGCGGTTGACGAGATCCTCGAAGTCCAGAAGCCCGCGCCGCTTTTTGAGGCTCTCGTAATCGGCAATCAGATATCTGCCGAGCGAGAGCGCGGCCATAGTGGCCGCACCGAGCGAGAGCAGCGAAATCCTCTGGCCTGCCTCGACGAACCGATCGCGCAGGGACAAGAAGGCGGCGGAAAGCAAAGGATCCGCCTTCTCCATTGGCTTGGCGACGAAGCTGCCGTCGGCGCGCTTTTCGCCATCGTCCTTGGCAAAGACGGACAGCAGCGCACCGAAGCGGGCGCGCCCGATCGGCAAGGCAAGTGCTGCGACCAGCGCGGCCGCTGTTGCCTGCGGCTTGCTGCCGCCCCGCTCGCGCGCCAGATCGATCATCGCTCCGATGCGATGCGGCAGAAGCTCGGGATCAGCGAGCGCGGTATCGAAAATCTCGTCTTCGCACTCGCCGGGCAGGATGCCGAGGCTGGCACGCACAGCATCTTCAACGCCGCCGTGCCGCTCGGCATAGGCAAAGAATTCCGAAAGTGCCGTTCGTTGTCCGACGAAGGATTGCAACAGCTTGTCGAGCCCCGTTTCATCGGCAAGCCGCATCACCGTTGCAAAGACATCCGCCAGCGGCCCGTCCCGTCGCCGCGAACCGGCCAGCAGCAAGCTGCGCCGCGCCTGTTCCATCAACTCGCCCGCGGCCCGGTCGTCCAAGACGGAAAAGTGCCCGGCTACATTGGCTTCCAGCGGAAACTGGTGCAGCAACGCCTCGCAGAAGGCGTGGATCGTCTGGATCTTCAATCCGCCCGGTGTTTCCAGCGCGCGGGCAAAGAGGCGGCGCGCTTCCTTGAGCTGGATGACATCGGGCCTGCGCCGCTCGATCTCCTCGATCCGGCGTGAAAGCTCTGTGTCATCAAGGATCGCCCATTCGGCCAGCCGCTCGAAGACGCGGTTCGACATTTCCGAGGCCGCCGCCTTTGTATAGGTGAGGCAGAGAATGGCCGAGGGGCGGCAGCCGGCCAGAAGAAGGCGGATGACGCGCTGGGTCAGCACATGCGTCTTGCCGGAACCGGCATTGGCCGACACCCAGGCCGAGCGGGCGGGGTCGGAGGCAAGCCCCTGCTGCGTGCTCGTCCAGTCCAGCCAGTCCTTCGGTGCCATGCGTTCGGTTTCACTCATCGCCGCCACCCTCCCCGGGTTCGGCCGTCGACCACTCGGCAACACGCGCCAGATGGTCGTAGGGGCCGCTGCGGTCGCCCTGCATCTGCACCACGAGGCGCGATGCGAAGCCGACCTTGCCGGATCGTAGCGCCAGCACGAAGCGGCGCAACTCTCCGACCGCATCGCGCGCCAGATCTTCCGTCGTCGGCAGCGTCTCGCCCGCACGGCTCAGGCCGGGATCATTGTCGATGCGCTCCACCTCGAAGCGTTCGCCGGGTTTCAGTCGGACATAATAAAGGGAGCGCACCCTTGGCGATCCTAGACCGCGAAAGCCGCCCGCTTCCACGCCCGCGGCTTCCAGCGGCAGCTGCGGGTCGAGCAGGCTCTGCGCCTCCTTCTTCGATGGCGACGCGCCGGTCTTATAGTCGATGAGATCGACGCGGCCGTCGGCGAGAAGATCGATCCGGTCGGCAACGCCAGTAATCGCCACATCGGCTGCGCCGAGATCGAAACGGGCTCGGACTTCGGTCAGGCTGCGGGTGATACCGGGCGCGCGCCTGACCTGCCAGTCGAGAAAAGCATCACCCACCGCCCGCAGGCGCTCCCGCCAGAGGTCTTCGAGATGCGTCGGGAGGGCCGCTTCGGAAACGGCCTCCTCGATGATGGCAGACAGCTTCAGTCGCGCATCCGGTTGGCCGGCGTCGATGGTCTCGCGCACGGCGCGGTCGAAGACGGCGTGATAGAGCACGCCCCGTTCCCGCGCATCCGGCTCGTTGGCGAAGGGGTCGACGGGATGAAGACGCAGGATCCGCCGGGCATAGATGGCATAGGGATCGCGCCGAAGCGTCGAGACCTCGCTGAAGCTGAAGCTTTGCGGCTGCAGGTCGGCGGCCGGCCGGGGCTGTGGCCGCTCGGCTGGCGGTTGGCGGGGGCGCTGGTCGAGGGCGGTCGCAAAGGCTTGCCACTCGGCACCCTGGCGGCGCATCTGCGCCTCAAGCCGCTCGCCCCCCAGCGCCAGCAGCCGTTGCAGCCAGCGGGAGGCGACCGTCGGGGCAGAGCCGCTGCGCAGCGCGCGGGTCAGCATCAGCCGCGGCGCGCCGGCGGCCATCACCAGATCGTGGGCAAGCTGACCGATCCGCCGTTCCGGCGGTTCGAGGCCAATCGCGGTTTTCATCACACGCGAAAGGAAGGGGTCGTTGCGAGTCTGACCTGGCCATGCGCCCTCGTTGAGGCCGCCAAGCACGAAGAGGTCGGCGTCCTGCAGGCGCGACTCCATCGCCCCGAAAATGAAGATATGCGGATCGCGCATCGACCGCGGCTTGACCATCAACCCGGCCAGGAGGGCGTCCAGCGCATCGGCCCATTGCGCCGCGTCCGCTTCCAGCGTGCCATCCGTCTCGAAGGTCTCGCGCAAAAGGTTCGCCAGTTCTTCGCCGGCTTCCGTACCCCAGAGCGGTGTCAGCCCGGCTGTGGGGTCGGCAGCGAGGGCTTCCAGCACTTCGCTGGTCGCAACGGACCAGTCGGCAATGCTGCGCTGGTCAGCGTCGGAAAGAAGTGGCATCAGGGCGGCGGAAAGATCGCCGGCCAGCGCGTGCGCGGCGGCCATGTCCTCATCCGTCATCCCCTGCCGCCACGCGGGCGGATGGGTGTCGCGCTTGTGGTCGGCAATCGCCTGCTCGACACACCCGGCCAGTGCGGCGAACGAGAGGGGACCACGGCGATTGCGCAGCGCCAGCCGCTCCAGCGTGTCAGCCGCGCGCGCAAAGGCTTCGGCGTCGCGACCGAGACGGCAGAGCGGGTGCTTGAGGAGCGCGGCGAGGCCAGCCCGGTCCCTCCGCCGCAGGGCAAGATCGGTCACGAGCCGGATCAGGCTGCCCGGTTCCGACAAGACCAGCGGCCGGCCGCCGGAATCGTCGGCGTCAATGCCGAAGCGCTTCAGCTCGGCCGTGACGCGGCGCGCAAGGTCGCGGTCCGGCGTGATGAGGGCCGCGCGCCGATCTTCGCCCTCTTCCAGCGCGAGCCGCAGAGCCATGGCAATCACGAGCGCTTCTTCCCGCTCGTTCGCAAGCTCGACCAATGAGACATCGGCAAAGGCAGTCGCCACGGACTCCGGCTCAAGATCGGCCCGCAACGCGGTCCAGCGCTCCGTTGCCTCGACCGGCAGCATGGCGCGCGACAGGATGCGCCCGCGCATGTCGAGATGCGCCGGCGGGCGCGAGAGCACCTCGATTTCGGCGCGGGAAACGCCGAGCCGCTCGATCAGCCGCGCCAGCCCGTATTGCGGGTGGCTGCGCTCGCCAATCTGGCGTGGAGTAGACGATGCCGTTGCGGAAGAGCCGGCGGTCAGCAAAAGCCAGTCCGCATCCTCCATCTCCTGGTCGAGGCCGGGCAGAACGATCGCCCCGCGCGGGCATTGCCGCACAGCCGCGATCATGTCGGCCGTTGCAGGAATGGAGCCCGTGGATCCTGCCACGATGATGGGACCGGTCAGGCGCCCCTGCGCGATTCGCCTGGCTTCGGCGGCGAGGATCGCGTTGCGGTGGGCGGCCGAGGATGAGCGGTTCAGCTCCTTCAGCCGTTCCGGCCAGTAGAGACGGGCAATCTTTAGAAATTCCAGTGTCAGCTGCCACCAAGTCGCGTGGTCGGCGGCATCGAGCGTGTCGAGGGCCGCCCAGTCGCAACGCTCCGTTTCCATTGCATCGATCAGCGCCACGAGATCCTTCGCAAGCCACAGCGCATCGGCGGGGCTGACGGGAGCGATCAGTGGACTCTCGTCGTGTATATCGAGAATCCGGCTCGGCAGGCCGTTTCGCCAGGCAAGGATCAGCCGTGCCAGCTCGATCAGTCGCGTCGCGCCGCCAACAGGCGGCGCAAGGTCGAACGTATCGGGCAGGTCAGCATCGAAATAACCCGCATCATCGTCGGTTTCACCGAGCGCCCGGATGGTGGGCAGGATGGCGGAGCGACCGCCGAGAAGATCGACGAACTCCGATCGCAGGACGCGCACCGCGCGCCGCGTCGGCAAGAAGATCGTCGCCTCCGCCAGATCAAGCGGCTGGTCCGGGTCGTAGACAAAATCCGGGACGATGGCACCGTCCAGCAGGCGCGCCGCGAAGGTTTTCAGGAAAGGAAGGCCGGGCGGGATCGTGAAGATGTTTCCCGCTTGCGAGCTCATGCCAGCGCCTCGAAGCGTGCAATCGTCTCTTCCGCGGGGCCGATGGCATCCGGCGTGCCGACGGTGATCCATTCGCCGCTCATCTCGATTCCGTAAAGCCGGCCGGCCGCAATGGCCCTGTCGAAGTAGCGGTTGAGATTGAAAGGGGTCTGCGGCGCATCATCAAACAGGCCGGTCAGCATCGCAAGGGCGCCGGCATAGACGACCGGTCCGGCCATGCCGTCGCTGTAGCGCGACAGCCGCCCGTCCAGTCCGAGCGCAAAGTCCTTCTTGCCATTGTGGCCGGTGGTGCGCGCAAGCGGCACGCACAGCAGCAGCATGTCCATGCGAGCAGGGTCGAAGGCTGCGGCAAGGCGCGACAGATTGGAGGGCTGCCCGGAGGGCTCGCCGACCCAGAAGAGATCGGCATTCATCACGAGCACAGGTCCGGGCTCCAGCAAGGCAAGACCCTTGGCAAGTCCGCCGCCCGAATCCATCAGCTGGGCGCGTTCGTCCGAGATGAGGATATGCGGGCGCGTTCGACCGGCAAGATGCGCTTCCATCTGCTCGGGGTGATGATGGACATTGACGGCTGCCGTCTCCACACCAGCCTGGGTGAGAAGGTCAAGCACACGATCGAGCATCGGCCGGCCGCCGACGGGTACAAGCGGCTTCGGCATGCGGTCGGTGAGCGGCCGCAGGCGCGTTCCCAGTCCTGCGGCCAGGACCATGGCTTGGCGTATCGTCATCATTCCTCGTCAGCGATCTGATTCGCCGCCGAGAATAGCAGTTCGCGTCAGCCAGTCACGCAGGGGCGCGAGGACGGGATGGCGCGTTGCCGCCTCGAGATAGATGAGCGTGCGGGGCATGTGGCGCATATAGCCGGGCTTTCCGTCCCGCTGCATCAGACGAATCCAGATGCCAAGCAGCTTGCAATTGCGCTGCGCCGCCATGATCGCGATATCCCGCCGAAAGCGGCAGGTGTCGAAATCTGCCGCCGCCTGCCGTGTCTCGATATAGGTGGCAAGAAGCCGCTCGCCCATCTCCTCCGGCACGCTCACGCGTGCATCCTGCACCAGCGAGGCCACATCATAGGCGGTCGGCCCGATCATCGCATCCTGGAAGTCGAGGAGGCCGACGCGGCGGGTGAGCTGCGGCCCCGGTTGCCAGATGATGTTCGGCGAATGCACATCCCGCAACAGCAGATGCCGTTCGCCGTCCTCAAGCGTATCGATGAGATCGTCCCAGATGCCGACAAATGCCCGGATATCGTCGGGCTTGGCCGCACCGCCTTGTCTAAAGGGTAGGAACCAGTCCGTCAGAAGGCTGACCTCGATCTGCATGGCCGTGCGATCAAAAGGCGGCACCGCATGGGTGGGGCCGCCGGGAACGGGCAGATCGGTTTCCAGCGGTGCGGCATGGACGGCTGCAAGCGTGCGCGCGACGTCCGCATAGCGCGCTTCGACCGGCGCACCGTCCTCGTCCAGAATGGAACCCGTGCCGAGGTCTTCAAGCAGCAGAGTACCCTGATCGAGATCGGCCGCCAGAACATCCGGGGCGCGAAACCCCTGCCGGCGCAGATAGCCGGCGACCGCGACGAAGGGCACGACGTCCTCGGCGATATGGGCAAGCTGCTGGTAGTATTTGCCATCCCGCAGGATCGGGCCCGGTTTCGAGCGCGGTGCGTCCATCAGGATGCAAGTCGCCCCGGAAGAGGGATCGACGTAATTGTAGCCGCGCGCGGAGGCATCGCCGCCAAGCGGCCGACGGCGCGCCGTCGCCATATCGTTCGCAACGAGAAAGTCACGCAGGGCAAGCGTGCGCAAAATGCGCTCCATCGCCGGTCCTTTGCCGCTGACCGATAGATCGCGGCCGGTGCCCGCAGGCGTCAGCGTCAGCGTCACCGTGCTCTTCGGCAGCATCCCCTCCGCCCGCTCGGGCCACTCGATGAGGCAGGCGCCGTGCGCGAGCATGTCGTCGAGGCCGAGTTCGTGGAGTTCGTCGGGATCGGAGATGCGGTAGAGATCGAAATGCCCGATCGGCAGGGAAAGGGCATATTCCTGCACCAGCGTGAAGGTCGGGCTTGGAACCTCCAGGTCTGGATCGCCGGCCAAAGCGCGGATCAACGCGCGCGCCAGTGTCGATTTGCCGGCGCCGAGATCGCCAACGAGCGCCAGGCAGTCACCGGGCCTCAGCGCAAGGGCGAGATCTTCGCCGAGCCTCTGCGTCGCCTGCTCGTCTGCAAGATGGCGCGGCATCATTCGGCGGCAATGAAGCGTGAATGGAGGGATGGGCCGTTCGGAATGCGGCAGGTGACCTCCGTGCCGCGGCCTTCCTCGCTTCGGATGGATACGGTGCCGTGGTGGAGTTTGACGAAGCTCTGGACGATGGAGAGGCCGAGACCGGCCCCACCGGCAGCGCCGTGGCTTTCAAAACGGTCGAAGACGACATCCAGCACGTCCTTCGGAATGCCGGGACCGGAATCGGAGACGCGGAAGACGAAATCGGAGCCGTCGCGGGCGCAACCAAGGCGGATGACGCTCCCCTCGGGCGCGAAATTGGCGGCATTGGCGAGGAGCTTGAGCAGGATCTGCTTCAGACGGCCGTGATCGGCAATGATGCTCCCAAGCGCGCCGGGCGCCTCAATGCTGAGGGTCAGTCCACCCTCCTGCAGCCGGTCCGCCACCTGCTGACCGACATCCTCCAGCAGATCGGCAAGGTCGATCTCGCTATAGTCGAGCTCCACGATCCCCGCATCGACGGTCGCAAGATCCAGAATATCGTTGACGATGGTCAGCACCAGCGAGGACGAGGTGGAAATGTGATCGACATACTCCGCCTGCCGCTCGGACAACGTCCCGAAGGCGGGCGTCTTTAGAAGCTCGGCGAAGCCGATGATGTTGGTCAGCGGCGAGCGCAGCTCGTAGGAGACGTGCTGCACGAAGTCGTTCTTCAGCGAATCCGCAAGGCGCAGCGCCTCGTTCTTCTCCGTCAGAGCGCGCTCGACCCGCACGCTGTCGGTGGTGTTGACGAATGTCAGCATGGTCTGCGCATTGGGCAGCGGGATGATCGCGAAGTCGAGAATGAGATTGGTACGCAGCTCCAGCCGCCCCTTGCACTCCTGCCGCTCGTCATCGAAGCTGGTGATGATCGTGTTGAAGCGCTTCCAGCCGTCGGGCTGGTCATAGGCGATGGCGCAGGCCTTTTCGATCGCCTTGATGTGCGTGCCCGGCTCCACCTGCTCTTTTGTGACGCCCCAGATCGCGCGGAAGGCGGGGTTGGATAGCGTGATGCGTCCATCCGCCCCAAAGACCGCGACGCCTTCCGAGAGGTGGTCAATCGTCTCGCCTTGGACATGCAGAAGCGTGTTGTAGCGGGTTTCGAGGCTGACCTTTTCCGTCAGGTTCTCGAACACCCAGGTCACGCCACCTTGCGGGCGGGCCGTGGCGAAGGCACGCAGCGTCTGACCGTTCGGCAGGTGCCATTCGTCCGAGCGCGTGTCGATCGCCTGATAGACCGACAGCGCGTTGTCCTTCCACTGCTTCCAGTTCAAAAGCTCCGGCAACTGGCCCTCGGCGCGCAGCCGCTCGAAAACCTCGCCATTGGTCGGCTTGCGCTCAAGAAAGCCCATGTCGAGGTTCCACAGAACCTGGAAGGCCTGATTGTAGAATTGCAGGCGCTGCTCGCCGTCGAAGATCGCCACGGGTGTTGCCAGATGGTCGAGCGTCTCCGCATGGCTTTTGAGCGTGCGCTTCAGCTCCTCGCGAATCGCCTCGATCGCGGAGACATCGAGCGCAAGGCCGGCCGTGCCGTTTTTCGAGCGTGCATCCACCACGTCGTAGAAGGTGCGGTTGCCTTTCACCACAGTCGACAGCGTGCCGCGGAACGGTGTGTCATAGGTTGCTGCAGCGCGGATCTTTTCGCGGGCCACCGTGGCCAGAAGCTCGCGTCCCTCGCTGACAGCGGCCTGCGGTGTTGCCGCTTCGACGGCGTCGCTGAAGGCCTGGTTGACCCAGACGAGACGATCCTCGCGGTCCCGCTGCCACATGGGTAGGTCGATGGCGTCGCAAAGCGTGCGCAGCGTCGTCAGGGCCGCATGCAGGCTTTCCCGCTCGATCTTCAGCCCGGCCAGTTCCTCGCGCAGGTTCGTCAGCGCCACAAAGCGCACGAAGGCCTGTGATCCGGACACACGGCCCTGCGCTTCGAGGATCTGCCCGCGGCCCGTCTCGATGGCGATATCGAAACTCTGCGCCGAACTGCGCAGGCGCTCGATCGCATGTTCGAGTTCGCTGGCCGACTGCGGCTTCACCCAGCGGCCAAAGGCCAGAAAATCCGCATTCTCCTGCGGGGCGCCCGTCTCGATCGGTAGCTGGCCGAGAAATTCGGCGCGGCTGCCCTGCCCTTCCCACACGACGATGCGGCGGTTCTTGTCGCTGATCAGCGCCTCGAACCGCGATATCTGGTGATTGGCATCGGAAAGCGCGGCGCGAAGCTCGCGATTGTCCGTTTCCATGTTGCCACGCTGGCGGATCATCCAGATGGCCGAAAGCATCGCGGCGGAAATGACGCCGATCAGCACCGAAAAGATCACGATTTCTGTGGACTGGAACATGGTGGCGCGGGTTGCGGCATCGGCAGCCATCGCATCGGCTGCTAAGAGCGAACTCAGACATGTTCCAGACGCCAGGCGTCGCGTGACCGGGGCCAGATGGCCGAAGAAAAGCCGGCGTAAAGCCTTGGAAATGCCGCTCGCCATAATGTCGTCGTCCCCGTGTTCGGGTTGCGCGCCTGTTGGCACAGGTCAGCGCCGGAAAGCCTCCCCGCCGCTCGAGGTCGCTCCCGTCCCGCTTCTTCCGCCGTGCGAACGCAGCTTCTTCCACAGAAGACCCGCGCCCGCGTCTCTCCAGGGGCGAAGCGCCACGTGCAAGGCACGCCGGTGATTCGCCGTCTCGGTGACCGTTTTGCCGCATCTCGGTCGCCCGGACCTGACCATGACGTTCGTTTCCGCACCTGTCACGAATCAGCCCTCAAAACATACTTCCTCGGGCATTGAGCGGGAAGGTCGGACGCCAAAAAAGCAAACCGCGGCCCCTTTTGGAGGCCGCGGCACAAGATGTTGGGTTCGCCGTTGGACGAATTAGTAGCGGTAGTGTTCGGCCTTGAACGGACCCTCGGCGGTGACGCCGATATAGGCGGCCTGCTCGTCCGAAAGCGTCGTCAGCTTGGCGCCGAGCTTGGCGAGATGCAGGCGGGCGACCTTCTCGTCGAGGTGCTTGGGCAGCACGTAGACGTCGTTTTTGTAGGCGCCGGTGTTGGCGAAGAGTTCGATCTGCGCCAGAACCTGGTTCGAGAAGGAGGCCGACATCACGAAGGACGGGTGGCCGGTGGCGTTGCCGAGATTCAGCAGGCGGCCTTCCGAGAGCAGGATCATGCGATTGCCCTTCGGGAATTCGATCATGTCGACCTGCGGCTTGATGTTGGTCCACTTGAGATTGCGCAGCGATGCGACCTGGATCTCGTTGTCGAAGTGGCCGATGTTGCCGACGATAGCCATGTCCTTCATCTCGCGCATATGCTCGATGCGGATGACGTCCTTGTTGCCCGTCGTCGTGATGAAGATGTCGGCGGTGGAAACGACGTCCTCGAGCTGCACGACCTCAAAGCCGTCCATGGCGGCCTGAAGCGCGCAGATCGGATCGACTTCCGTGACCTTGACGCGGGCGCCGGCGCCGCGCAGCGACGCGGACGACCCCTTGCCGACGTCGCCATAGCCGCAGACGACGGCGACCTTGCCGGCCATCATCACGTCGGTGCCGCGGCGGATGCCGTCCACCAGCGATTCCTTACAGCCGTACTTGTTGTCGAATTTCGACTTGGTGACGCTGTCGTTGACGTTGATGGCCGGGAAGGGCAGCAGGCCCTTCTTGGAGAGTTCATAAAGACGGTGCACGCCGGTGGTGGTCTCTTCGGTGACGCCCTTGATGGCGTCGCGCTGCTTGGTGAACCAGCCGGGCGAGGCCTTGAGACGCTTCTTGATCTGCGCGATCAGGATCTCTTCTTCTTCCGAACCGGGGTTCGACAGCACGTCCTCGCCGGCTTCGGCGCGGGCGCCGAGCAGGATATACATGGTGGCATCGCCGCCATCATCGAGGATCATGTTGGAGAAGCCGCCATCGGCCCACTGGAAGATCTTGTCGGTGTATTCCCAATACTGCTCCAGCGTTTCGCCCTTGACGGCGAAGACCGGGATGCCGCTGGCGGCAATCGCGGCGGCGGCGTGGTCCTGGGTCGAGAAGATGTTGCACGACGCCCAGCGGACTTCGGCGCCGAGCGCCACGAGCGTCTCGATCAGCACAGCGGTCTGGATCGTCATGTGCAGCGAACCGGTGATGCGCGCACCCTTCAGTGGCTGAGCGGCGCCGAATTCCTCGCGGCAGGCCATCAGGCCCGGCATTTCCGTTTCGGCGATGGCGATTTCCTTGCGGCCGAAGTCTGCAAGGCCGATGTCGGCGACGATGTAGTCAGTGGTGCTCATTGTGATCTCCAGATCCGGATGTTGGCGGCGGTCTCACGGGATCATCATGCCCGCCGCCGATCTCTTTTGCCGGCCGGCAACCGCCGCGCTCAGCCTCGTGCCCGCTCCGGAACACCGGACAACAGGACATCGTAGGCGCTCCTCTATCAGGAAAAGCGCAAGCTGGCAATCAGGACATAAAGAGGTCTTTATATGGTTATGTGATCGTGAAGACGCGGCACTGGCTCGGCCAGTCGTCCCAGCCTCTTACATCTCCTCGCCAAAGCGATTGGCGATTAACGCCTCGAGCGCCTCGAGCGCTTCCGTCGCCTGCGGACCGCTGGCAACGACATGCACAGTGCAGCCGGGGCTCGCTGCCAACATCATCAGACCCATGATGGAGGTACCGCCGACGCTCATGCCGTCCTTGGAGACCGTGATCTCGGCATCGAACGTCTCCACGGTCTGCACGAATTTCGCCGAGGCGCGGGCATGCAGGCCGCGCTTGTTGATGATGAGAAGATCGCGCGACAAGCTCATGGGATGGGGGATGGCCTTACTTTCCGCTCAGCACGCGGCTGGCGACGTTGATATACTTGCGGCCGGCCTCGGAAGCCTCGACGAGCGCGCGCTCCATGTCGCCATCGCCGCGAACGCCTGCGAGCTTGATCAGCATGGGAAGGTTCACCCCGGCAATCACCTCGACCTCGCCGGCACGCATCACAGAGATGGCGAGGTTCGAGGGGGTTCCGCCGAACATGTCGGTGAGAACGATGACGCCCTTGCCGAGATTGGCTTCGGCCACGGCATCCAGAATATCCTTGCGCCGCTGGTCCATATCGTCCTCGGGACCGATACAGACGGTCACGATCGCCTTTTGCGGGCCAACGACATGCTCCAGCGCATGACGGAACTCCTCAGCCAGCTTGCCATGGGTGACAAGCACCAGTCCGATCATGATCCGTTTGCTCCAACTGCGACAACAAAATGACGGCGGGCCAATATCGCAATGCTGCATGCGCGTCCACCGTCAGGGCGGCCATCTTGGCAAGGAAAAGGCGAAGTGCAAGGCATAAAATGCGCGAAAGTAACGACCCGTCGCGAATCAGCGTCAGATTTGATGCCTCTGTCGCGCCAGATCGAAGATAAGTGAAAGCGGCTCGCACATTGTTCTGGGCACGCGAATGAGCGGCCGGCTAAGCCCCCCGCCGAGATCGAAACGTTCGTCATCCGGCGGCAGCCGATCGTCGCGGGCGGGGTCCACGGGCCGTACAACGAGGTCGATCCTCGCTTCATGGATGGTCTCATGGCGCAGGATGCCGGCGCCGCGAATCTCCAGCAATCCGGCGATCGCGCTCGGACCGCGCATGATCGCGGCATCTCCGGTGATGGCGATATCGAGCCGGTCGTCGCCCACCAGCGCGCTGAAGAGACCCGCGCGCCGTGCCGCCACCAGGCAGGCATAGGCAAGGGCAGACTTGCCGCTGCCGGAGGGCCCCACGATCATGATGCCGGTCTCGCCCGTGACGATGCCCGTGGCGTGGGTGTTGAAGCGTGTGGCGCTGTCGTCGGCAACCGCCGTCATGATCGCCTCCTCACGCTGGTGCGTCGAGCGGCAGCGAGAGGGTAAAGCGGGCGCCGCTAGCTTCGCCCGTCTTCTCGTCCTTCAGGTTCTCCGCCTTCAGGCTGCCGCCATGGGCCTCGGCGATCTGCCGGGAAATGGAAAGGCCGAGTCCCGAATTCTGCCCGAAATCCTCGCCGTCCGGTCGATCCGTATAAAAGCGCTCGAAGATACGATCGATGTTTTCGGCCTGGATGCCCGGCCCATTGTCGTCCACTTGCACGATGCAACGGTTTTTCGAACGCATGAGGCGGATGACGATGCGTCCGCCGGTTTCCGGCACGAAAGAACGCGCGTTCTCGATCAGGTTGGTGATGATCTGGCCGATGCGCAGTTCGTAGCCGCTGACGAGGAAGCGGGCCTTCGGATCATTTTTGCGATCGACGACGAAGTCGAGCAGCACCGGCTTTTTGTGGTTGCGGATCTGGCGGGAGATGTCGATGAGGTTCGACAGGAGGGTTTCCATGTCGAGGCTACGGGCATCGCTACGGGCCAGTTCCGCATCGAGGCGCGAGGCATCCGAAATGTCGCTGATGAGGCGGTCGAGACGGCGCACATCATGCTGGATGATGTCGAGCAGGCGCTTCTTCGATTCGTCCGAGCGCGCTAGCGGCAGCGTTTCCACGGCGCTGCGCAGCGAGGTCAGGGGGTTCTTCAACTCATGGCTGACATCGGCCGCGAAACTCTCGATCGCGTCGATCCGGTCATAGAGCGCGCTCGTCATGTCGCGCAGCGCGATGGAGAGGTTGCCGATCTCGTCCTGGCGGACGGAAAAATCCGGGATCTCTTCGCGCACCTTGGCCCCTCCACGCCGCACCCGGATCGCCGCGGCCGAGAGGCGGCGCAGCGGATTGGCGATCGTGCTCGAGAGAAGTAGCGAAAGAATGACGTTGACGAGGGCCGCTACGCCGAAGACGCGAATGATGGCGAGGCGCTCGGCATGGACAATCTTGTCGATGTCGCCGGCCTGGGTGGAGAGCAGCAGCACGCCGAGCACGGCGCGGAATCGCTGCACGGGCACGGCGACGGAAACGATCAACTCGCCTTTCTCCGTTACGCGCACGACCGCGCCGCGCACGCCAGTCAATGCATTCATCACTTCCGGATAGATCGCGCCGCTGCCCCCCGGCGGCTCACGGTAAAGCGGCAGGTTGCCCGGCTGCAGAAGACGGTTGAACCACGTGTTGAAGCGCTCGACAAGGCTTTCCGATTCCGGCTCGACGGGCGGCAGGTCGAAGCGCAGTACCTGACCGCCGCTGTAGAGGTGGCGGGAGTCGAGCAGGAGATCCGCATCGGCATCAAAGAGACGGGCGCGCGTGCGGGTCGGCGAGATCAGCCGCCGCAGGACCGGGGCCACGCGCTCCTGGATGATCGGGAAATCGAGGTCTTCATCGCGTGGCAGCGGCGTGATGCTTTGTCCGGCCTGTAGCTCCAGCAGCTTTTCGGGATCGATGGTGATCGAATTGGTGTCCACCGACGCGGAGGCGGCAATCGCGCCCGCGATGATCTCTCCCTGCGTCAGGAGGCTTTCGACGCGCGCATCGATCAGCCCCTCGCGGAACTGGTTGAGATACATGATGCCGCCGACGAGAACGACCAGTGCGACGAGATTGAAGAAGACAATGCGGCGCGTCAGGCTCGAGAAGACGGCGTTGCCGAAGATGCGGCGGATCAGGGTGAAAGGGTGCGTCCAGCGACGGCCACGGCCAAGCACGCCGCTGCGGCTTGCCGTTTCTTCCCCGTCATTGAGCTGAATGCTGTCCACCACCCGCTACTCAGCGCGAAATCAGGCTTTCGCGCCCTCTCATTCTGTTGTCGTGCTATGCCGCGCCCCTGGTGATGGGCGTTCGCGCGCCAAAAGGCAAGGCCGCGACGGGCGTCCTGCCCGGAGCGATCCCTGCCCTTGCCGGCGCGGTGCGCCTCAGGCGGCTTCCCGGAAGCGGTAACCGACACCGTAGAGCGTTTCGATCATGTCGAAGTCAGTATCGACCATCTTGAACTTCTTGCGCAGTCGCTTGATGTGGCTGTCGATGGTGCGGTCATCAACATAAACCTGTTCGTCATAGGCCGCATCCATCAGCGCGTCACGGCTTTTGACGACGCCGGGACGTTGCGCCAGCGAATGCAGAATGAGAAATTCGGTGACGGTCAGAGTCACCGGCTCGTTCTTCCAGGTGCAGGTGTGGCGCTCCTGATCCATCACGAGTTGGCCGCGCTCCAGCGAACGGGCCTGAATATCCGCCGATTTTGCGCTGCCGGCCGGCGCTGCCGCGGCAGCCTCGCGGTTGGCGGAGCGGCGCAGGATCGCCTTGACGCGCTCCACCAGCAGGCGCTGCGAAAAGGGCTTGGTGATGAAATCGTCGGCACCCATTTTCAGGCCGAAGAGTTCGTCGATTTCCTCATCCTTTGAGGTGAGGAAGATGACCGGAATATCCGACTTCTGGCGCAGGCGGCGCAGAAGCTCCATCCCGTCCATGCGCGGCATCTTGATGTCGAAGATCGCAAGGTGCGGCGGCCGGGCCAGAAGACCGTCGAGCGCTGAAGCGCCGTCGGTATAGGTCTCCACCTTGTACCCCTCCGCTTCAAGCGCGATCGATACCGATGCGAGAATGTTGCGGTCGTCGTCAACGAGGGCGATGGTCTGCATCTTTCCGGGCTCCATTCATTGTCGTTTGCCGCGCCCTGTCGTTGACGGACCCGGGCTCGTCCCTCAACGCGGCGCGTGGCGTGACGGTTACATGAGGATAAAGGTGGAACAAATTGTGGCAAGTGGCCAGAGGGATCCGGCTGTGTCTTCTGGGTGTCACCACGAAACAGCAGGCTCAAACGATTTAAAAAATACGACTATTTTATTAAATCGATTAATATACTGATATCATTCGTCTTTTAACCAAATCAAGCTTGCGGATTTAAAAAAGCCTTTCTATAGTCCTCGCAGAATTCAACGTGTTTACCTGATCGGAAGGACAAGGGGACCATGGAGGAAATCGGCATCCGCAACCCGGCGCTCGCACTCGAGGCCATCGGTTTCAGCGACCTTTCGACCGTGCGCTACAATTTTGCAGCCGCCGAGCTCTACGAGGAAGCGATCCGCAACGGCGAAGGCAAGGTTACCGCACACGGTGCCTTCAGCGCCGTCACCGGTCAGCACACGGGCCGTTCCCCCAAGGACAAGTTCGTCGTTCGCACCGCCGAGACGGAAGACCAGATCTGGTGGGACAACAACAAGCCCATGTCGCCCGAGTACTTCGAGGTGCTGCGGCAGGACATGCTGGCCCACGCCCGGGGCATGAACCTTTACGTGCAGGATCTCGTCGGCGGCGCCGATGCGGACAATGCCCTGCCGACCCGCGTCGTCACGGAATTTGCCTGGCACTCGCTCTTCATCCGCAATCTGCTGATCCGTCCGGAGCGCTCTGCGCTCGCAGCCTTCGTTCCGAAGCTGACGATCATCGACCTGCCGAGCTTCAAGGCCGATCCTGCGCGCCACGGCTGCCGCACGGAAACGGTCATCGCCTGCGACCTCGTCAATGGAATCGTCCTCATCGGCGGCACGTCCTATGCCGGCGAAATGAAGAAGTCGGTCTTCACGGTTCTGAACTACCTTCTGCCCGCCAAGGGCGTCATGCCCATGCATTGCTCGGCCAATGTCGGCCCCGATGGCGACAGCGCCGTTTTCTTCGGCCTTTCCGGCACCGGCAAGACCACGCTCTCGGCCGACCCGAAGCGCACGCTGATCGGCGATGACGAGCATGGTTGGGGCGAGCACGGCATCTTCAACTTCGAAGGTGGTTGCTACGCCAAGGCGATCCGTCTCTCGGCCGAAGCCGAACCGGAAATCTTCTCCACGACCCGCCGTTTCGGCACCGTCATGGAAAACGTCATCCTCGACGAAAACCGCGTGCCGGATTTCGACGATGGCTCTCTGACGGAAAACACCCGCTGCGCCTATCCGCTGGACTTCATCCCGAACGCCAGCGAAACGGGCACGGCCGGCCATCCTAAGACCATCATCATGCTGACCGCTGATGCCTTCGGCGTCATGCCGCCGATCGCGGAACTGACGCCCGAGCAGGCCATGTATCACTTCCTCTCCGGCTACACCGCCAAGGTCGCCGGAACGGAAAAGGGTGTGACCGAGCCCGAGGCCACGTTCTCGACCTGCTTCGGCGCGCCGTTCATGCCGCGCCATCCGGCCGAATACGGCAACCTGCTCAAAGCGCTGATCGCCCAGCACGGCGTCAAGTGCTGGCTCGTCAACACCGGCTGGACCGGTGGCGCCTATGGCGTCGGTCGCCGCATGCCCATCAAGGCCACGCGCGCCCTTCTGACCGCAGCGCTGGACGGCTCGCTCGCCTCGGCCGAATTCCGCGCCGACCCGAACTTCGGCTTCCGCGTTCCGGTTTCGGTTCCGGGCGTCGATACGGCCATCCTTGATCCACGTTCGACTTGGGCCGACAAAGGCGCCTACGACGCCCAGGCCAGGAAACTGGTCGACATGTTCGTGCGCAACTTCGAGAAGTTCGAAAGCCACGTCGATGGTTCGGTCCGCGACGCTGCTCCCGGTCTGAAGATGGCCGCAGAATAAAGTCCTCGGTGGGAGGATTCACGTGAAACCCGGTGCGCCCTCTGGCGTGCCGGGTTTTGCGTTTTCTGCCGCTCCAGCCTCACCATGCGCGACGGGTCTTTCTCCGGCGGCCGTTCCGTGGCAAGGAACCGCAAGGAGACACCGATGGCCAGCCAACCGCTGTATGTGACAGAGACAATCGTGCTTGCGGGCTGGGAACTGACCGAGCAATTCGTGCTGGCCGGGGGCCCCGGCGGTCAGAACGTCAACAAGGTCTCCACGGCAGTCCAGCTTTTCTTCAACATTCTCGCCTCTCCGGCCCTGACCGACCGGGTGAAGCGAAACGCCATCAGACTTGGCGGGCGTCGCGTGTCCAATGACGGCGTGCTGATGATCGAGGCGAGCCGCTTTCGCAGCCAGGAGCGCAATCGGGAAGATGCACGCGAACGGCTGAAGGAGCTGCTGCTCGAAGCCGCCGCCCCACCTCCGCCGCCGCGCAAGAAAACGCGCCCCACCCGTGGCTCCGTGGAACGGCGCCTGAAGGAAAAGGCAGGGCGCGGCGAGATCAAGCGCCTGCGCGGCAAATCCGACGGGGACTGATCCCGGAACCTTCGCGCCCCGTAGGGATTGGGCTGCCTGAGGTGACGCGCCTGATCCCCGCCTGACCTTGGCAAATCGCCGTAAAATGCGCACTGCCCGCGCAAACAAGCGCGGCGGGTACGCGAAACCGCCTCAACAAGGAAAATCCATGCTCGTTCTGCCCAAGGGCGTCCGTCACCTCCCAGGATATTTCGACCGCACCCAGCAGGAAGCGCTGGTCGAGGAGATCAGGTCCGTGGTCGCCGCCGCACCCCTCTATGTTCCGGAAATGCCGAAGACCGGGAAGCCCATGTCGGTGCGCATGACCAATTGCGGGACGCTTGGCTGGGTGACGGACAAGGCGCGCGGCTATCGGTATCAGCCGCTGCACCCGGCAACGGGCGAGCCCTGGCCGGCCATCCCCGCCTCGCTGATGGCGCTATGGGAGACGGTGAGTGGGGCGGAAAAAGCGCCCGAGGCGTGCCTCATCAATTTCTATGGCGAAACCGCCAAAATGGGCCTGCATCAGGACCGCGACGAAGCCGACCTCAGCTGTCCGGTTGTCTCGGTCTCGCTAGGGGATGACTGCCTGTTCCGCATCGGTGGCACCGAGCGCGGCGGGCGCACCGTCTCCTTGCGGTTGATGAGCGGCGATGTGCTCGTATTCGGGGGAGAAAGCCGCCTCGCCTTCCACGGCGTCGACCGCATCTATCCCGGCACCTCGACGCTTTTGAAGAACACCGGGCGCATCAATCTGACGCTGCGCCGCGTTACCGTGTAGCCCCGCTCGCTAAAGTTTGCGCAGCGCCACTGTCTCGGTCAGGTGATTCGGGCCCTTCTCGATGATCAAATC
Organism: Rhizobium sp. RU20A; assembly: GCF_900155885.1. Classification (GTDB taxonomy): domain Bacteria; phylum Pseudomonadota; class Alphaproteobacteria; order Rhizobiales; family Rhizobiaceae; genus RU20A. The sequence goes on along the minus strand of NZ_FTMB01000004.1, from coordinate 21,856 downwards.
GGCGCGCGGCCGGGTCGGCAGGATGTTCTGCCGCAGGTTCTTCAGGTTGATGTTCGACCAGAGCCCCTCGGCAATGGCGAGCGCTGCTTCTTCCGAAATGGTCGCATAGCGATTGAAGAAGGACTCCGGGTTGCGGAACGCCGTCTCGCGCAGGTGCATGAAACGGTTGACGTACCAGCTGTGGATCAGCGTCTCGTCCGCGTCGATGTAGATCGAGAAATCGAAGAAGTCCGACACCATCGGCACGATCTTGCCATCTTCCGGCAGGTTGCGGGACTGCAGAACGTTGATGCCCTCGAAAATGAGGATGTCCGGCCGGTCGATCGTGCGGAACTGATCGGGCACCACATCATAAGTCAGGTGCGAATAGGTGGGCGCCTGCACATTCGGTTGCCCGGCCTTGATGGCGGAGAGGAAGCGCAGCAGCGCGCCGATGTCATAGCTTTCCGGAAAGCCCTTCCGGTCCATCATGTTCTGGCTCTGCAGCACCGCATTTGGATAGAGAAAGCCGTCCGTGGTGACGAGATCGACCTTCGGACTGGACGGCCAGCGCGACAGAAGCTCGGCGAGGATACGCGCCGTCGTCGATTTTCCCACCGCCACCGACCCGGCAATCCCGATCACGAACGGCGTCTTTGTCTCGTTGGGCATGTTGAGAAAGCGCTTGCGCTGCTCGTAGAGTCCCTGCGACGAGACGACATGGGCCGAGAGAAGACGCGACAGCGACAGATAGATGCGACGAACCTCTTCCAGATCGATCGGGTCGTTCAGCGATCGCAGCCGCCGCACCTCGTCTTCCGTCAGCGTCAGCGGCGTGTCGGCACGAAAGCGGGCCCATTCCTCGGCCGAAAAGAACCGAAACGGCGAATAAGTGCCGTTGTCGTAACGATCGGGAATATCAGCCGGAGCGGGATCTTTGGCCAGCATTGTCGTATCAGCTTTTCCGGCTCGCTTTTTCGTCTATGCCGGAACGGCCCGTGCGGCGCTCCAGTTCGTCATAGACATCCTGCAACGCAATTCCTGAAATTTTCAATACGACCATGAGATGATAGAGGAGATCGGCACTCTCGCTGACGATTTCGTCACGATTGCCGCCAATGGCCGCGATCACCGTTTCGACGGCTTCTTCGCCGAGCTTTTTCGCCGCGCGCCCCTGTCCCTGCGAGACGAGCTTCGCCGTCCAGGATTCCTCCGGCGACGCCTTGGCCCGGTCGGCGACGATGCTTTCGAGATGTTCGAGCGTAAAATCCGTCATGGCGCGGCCTTTCTCAGTCGAGCCGCATCGCGATACCGGCGGCTGCCATGTGCCGCTTCGCTTCGCCAATGCTGTAGGTGCCGAAATGGAAGATGGAGGCAGCAAGAACGCCCGTCGCGTGGCCCAGCTTCACACCATCCACGAGATGGTCGAGCGTGCCTACGCCACCGGATGCGATGACCGGCGCACGGACCGCATCGGCAACGGCCCGCGTCAGCGCGATATCGTAGCCGATCTTGGAGCCGTCCCGGTCCATCGAGGTCAGAAGGATTTCGCCCGCGCCGAGATCCACCACCTTGCGGGCAAAGTCGATCGCATCGATCCCGGTCGGCTGGCGCCCGCCATGGGTGAAGATCTCCCAGCGATCCGCTTCGCCCTCACCGGACACGCGCTTGGCGTCGATGGCGACGACGATGCACTGGTTGCCGAACTTGTCGGCGGCTTCGGCAATGAAGTCGGGATTTTTCACCGCCGCCGTGTTGATCGACACCTTGTCGGCACCGGCCAGCAGCAGCTTTCTGATGTCGCCGACCGCCCGCACGCCCCCGCCCACCGTCAGCGGCATGAAACACTGCTCGGCGGTCCGCGCCACGACATCAAAAATCGTCTCGCGATTGTCGGAAGATGCGGTGATATCGAGAAAGCAGAGTTCGTCCGCCCCCGCCGCATCATAGGCCCGGGCCGCTTCGACCGGATCGCCGGCATCGATGAGATCGACGAAGTTGACCCCCTTCACCACCCGTCCGTCCTTGACGTCGAGGCAGGGGATGACACGTGCCTTGAGGCTCATGACGCGTCTCCTTCGCGGGCTGCGCGGATCAGGCTGAGCGCCTCGGCCGGATCGATGCGGCCGTCATAAAGGGCGCGGCCGGAAATGGCGCCTTCCAGCTTGCGCGCGTCGGGTGCCGTGAGGCGGCGGATGTCGTCGATGGAGGCAAGGCCGCCCGAGGCGATGACGGGGATGGAGACCGCGTCGGCGAGCGCGAGCGTCGAATCCCAGTTGATGCCGGCGAGAATGCCGTCGCGGTCGATATCGGTGTAGATGATCGCTGCCACACCGGCGCCCTCGAATTTTTTCGCCAGCTCGATGACGCCGAGTTCGGAGGCTTCCGCCCAGCCTTCCACCGCCACCTTGCCGCCCTTGGCGTCGATGCCGACGGCGACCTTGCCCGGGAAGGCCTTGCAGGCCTCGATCACCAGGTCCGGCTGACGCACGGCAACGGTGCCAAGAATGACGCGGGCCAAGCCGCGCGACAGCCAGCTTTCGATATGGTCGAGCGTGCGGATGCCGCCGCCGAGCTGCACCGGGTTCTTTGTCGCCTTGAGGATCGCATCGACGGCCGCGCCGTTGACGCTTTCGCCTGCGAAGGCGCCGTTGAGATCCACCACATGCAGCCACTCGAAACCCTGCTCTTCGAAGGCGAGTGCCTGGGCGGCCGGGTCGGTGTTGTAGACGGTTGCCTGCTCCATGTCGCCGAGCTTGAGGCGCACGCACTGGCCGTCCTTGAGGTCGATGGCGGGAAAAAGGATCATGTCAGGGCTTCCAGCGCAGGAAATTCGAAATGAGGGCGAGGCCGAGCGTCTGGCTCTTTTCCGGATGGAACTGCGAGCCGGCCTTGTTGCCGCTGGCAACGAAGGCGGTCACCGGCCCGCCGTAGTCGGCGGTGGCGACCACGTCGCCGGGCCGCGTGGCCGCGAGATGATAGGAATGCACGAAATAGGCATGCAACCCGTCCGGCCCGGTCGGGATACCCTCGAACAGCGGATGCGGCTGTGCCAGCGTCAGCGTGTTCCAGCCAATCTGCGGGATTTTGAGGGCGGGATCGGTGGGCGTCATCTCCACGACATCGCCTGCGATCCAGTCGAGACCCGCCGTCACGTTCTTTTCCAATCCGCGCGAGGACATCAGTTGCATGCCGACGCAGATGCCGAGGAAGGGCCGGCCAGCGGCTTCAACCGCGTCGCGCAGCGCCTCGACCATGCCCGGCACCGCATCCAGCCCGCGCCGGCAATCGGCATAGGCGCCGACGCCCGGCAGTACGATCCGGTCGGCGCTCGCAACGCGCTCGGCCTTGTCGGTGAGCTCGATTTCGGCTGCAAGACCCGCTTCGCGGGCAGCCCGTTCGAAGGCTTTGGTGGCCGAGCGCAGATTGCCGGAGCCGTAATCAATGATGGCGACGCGCATCAGCGTTCCCCGTAATGTCCGAACAGGCCGAAGCCCGGTGTTGAAGAGGAGGGCGCCTTCCCGCCGGATGCAGCCGGCAGGACGATCGCAGTCTGGGTGCCCTGCCCTGCCGTGGCGACCGGATGCCGGCCGGCGAAGTAAAGGCTTTCCGCCGCATCGCGGCTGACATCGGCAAAGGCGGCCCGCAGGGTCCAGCCCCGTGCCTCAAGCTGCCGGGCCATCAGCGTGCGTCCCTCGAAGGCGACGAGAAGGCCGAGGGCGAGGCCGCCGAACAGCCCGATCTCGGGCCGTTGCAGTCCGGCTGCGATCCCCCAGAGGCCGAACTGAAGCAGGGCGGCGGCGATGCCGAACACCCATGCGCGCTGGCACAGAAGCCAGATGGCCGGAAAGAGAAAGGCGAGCGGCGCAAAGCCATCCTTGATGAAGACGGCATGCTCATCCCGGTCTGCGGCGCCCGGCGGGGTGAGGACGAGATAGCGGCCCATGATCATGCCCTTCCTTGGGCTCAGGCGAGCGTGCCCTTCGTGGAGGGAACGCGTCCGGCCTGGCGAGGATCGATTTCCGTCGCGGTGCGCAGCACGCGGGCGACGGCCTTGAAGCAGGTCTCGGCTATATGATGGTTGTTGGCGCCGTAGATGTTCTGCACATGCAGCGTGATGCCGGCATGCTGGGCGAGCGCCTGGAAGAATTCGCGTACCAGTTCCGTGTCGAAAGTGCCGATCTTCGGCGAGGAGAATGTAACGTTCCAGACGAGGAAGGGCCGGCCGGAGACATCCACCGCCGCCTTCGTCATCGTCTCGTCCATGGCAAGATCGAGCGAGGCATAGCGCGTGATACCCTTGCGGTCGCCAAGCGCTTTTGCGAGCGCCTGGCCGATGGCGATGCCGGTGTCCTCGACCGTGTGGTGGTCGTCCACATGCAGGTCGCCCTTGGTGCGGATCTCCATGTCGATCAGGGAATGGCGTGACAGCTGGTCGAGCATGTGGTCGAAGAAACCGACCCCCGTCTCGATCGTCGAGGTACCGGTGCCGTCGATGTTGATCGACACGGACACATCGGTCTCGTTCGTGCGGCGCGAAATGCTCGCCGTTCTCTTGTCAGCGTCCGACATCGTCTTCCCTTCCGTCAAACCTGCCGCTCCTTAACAGGGCATATCGCAAATATCCAGCCGGTTGAGGGGGCAATGGCGCGGCGGCGTCCCATGCATTGCATTCCCTGCCGCCCTGCTTACATGTGCAGCAGCACTGAAAAGAGCGGGCTGCTCCAACAAGGCCCGCAAGGAAAGACGATGAGCGAACACAATCCCTACGGAACCATGCATGCCACGACCATCATCACCGTGCGCAAGGGTGGCAAGGTTGTCATGGCCGGCGATGGCCAGGTCAGCCTTGGCCAGACCGTCATGAAGGGCAATGCCCGCAAGGTGCGCCGCATCGGCAAGGGCGACGTCATCGCCGGTTTTGCCGGCGCCACAGCAGATGCCTTCACGCTGCTCGAGCGCCTGGAAGCCAAGCTCGAGCAGTACCCCGACCAGCTGATGCGCGCGGCCGTGGAGCTGGCCAAGGACTGGCGCACCAACAAGTACCTGCGCAATCTGGAGGCCATGATGCTGGTCGCCGACAAGTCGATCACCCTGGCGATCACCGGCAATGGCGACGTTCTGGAGCCGGAACACGGCACGCTCGCCATCGGCTCGGGCGGAAACTACGCCTATGCCGCGGCCCGCGCCCTGATGGATACGGACAAGTCGGCCGAGGAGGTGGCGCGCCGCGCCATGGAAATCGCCGGCGACATCTGCGTCTACACCAACGGCAATATCGTGATGGAAGTGCTCGACGCGGCCTGAGGGAGCGACGGCACGACCGGTGAAAGTTCTGCCGCCGGATGCCAGCCTCTCCAAGGTGGCGCCAGCGGTGACGAAAGGAACGACATGAGCAATTTTTCCCCCCGCGAGATCGTGTCCGAGCTGGACCGTTTCATCATCGGCCAGAAGGATGCCAAGCGCGCGGTCGCGATTGCGCTGCGCAATCGCTGGCGTCGCCAGCAGCTGGACGACAGCCTGCGCGATGAAGTGATGCCGAAGAACATCCTGATGATCGGCCCGACCGGCGTCGGCAAGACAGAGATTTCCCGCCGCCTTGCCAAGCTCGCCGGCGCGCCCTTCATCAAGGTCGAGGCCACCAAGTTTACCGAAGTCGGCTATGTCGGCCGCGATGTGGAGCAGATCGTGCGCGATCTCGTCGAGGTCGGCATCGGCCTCGTGCGCGAGAAGAAGCGCGCCGAGGTGAAGGCGAAGGCCCATCAGAACGCCGAGGAGCGCGTTCTGGACGCGCTGGTTGGCGCCACCGCGTCGCCCGCGACCCGCGAAAGCTTCCGCAAGAAACTGCGCGCCAACGAGTTGGACGACAAGGAAATCGACGTCGAGGTCGCCGAGAACGCCTCGCCTTCCGGTGGCTTCGAGATCCCCGGCATGCCCGGCGCCAATATCGGCATCCTGAACCTCTCGGAAATGTTTGGAAAGGCCATGGGCGGTCGCACCAAGAAGGTGCGCACCACCGTGAAGGAAAGCTACCAGGTTCTTATCAACGACGAATCCGACAAGCTGCTCGACAATGAGCAGATCCAGCGCGAAGCTGTGCGTGCCGCCGAAAACGACGGCATCGTCTTCCTGGACGAGATCGACAAGATTGCCGCGCGTGACGGCGGGGTTGGTGCCGGTGTTTCACGTGAAGGCGTGCAGCGCGACCTGCTGCCGCTGGTCGAAGGCACCACGGTCGCGACAAAGTACGGCCCGGTGAAGACCGACCATATCCTCTTCATCGCGTCGGGCGCCTTCCATGTGTCGAAGCCGTCCGATCTCCTGCCGGAGCTTCAGGGCCGCCTACCGATCCGTGTCGAGCTGAAGGCGCTGACCAAGGATGATTTCCGCCGCATCCTGACGGAAACCGAGGCGAGCCTCATCCGTCAGTACAAGGCGCTGCTCGAAACCGAGGAGGTCACCCTCGACTTTACAGATGATGCCATCGACGAGCTGGCAGCCGTTGCCGTGCAGCTCAACGCCAATGTCGAAAACATCGGCGCACGGCGTCTGCAGACGGTGATGGAGCGGGTGCTGGACGAAATCTCCTTCGTTGCGCCCGACCAGCCCGGCCAGTCGGTGACGATCGATGCGGCCTATGTGAAGGCCCATGTCGGCGATCTCGCTGCCAACACCGATCTGTCGCGCTTCATCCTGTGACATTTCCGCGACCGGCGGCGGCCAAAACGCTGCCGGTCACGGAATTCTTAACCGCGACTTCCTCGACTTTGCCGCCTTTTGGGACTACCTCCCTGCGCAGTGATTGCGCCGTGCGGAACCTCCCAGAGATGGCGCGCCAGGCGCGCATGCGCCCAGACTGCCAACGGGAAGATCATGCTTCATCGCCTCAAGGCCTTCATTGCTGTCGCTGCCATCTGCCTCCTGCCCTTCGGCGCCGCTGCCGAAGGCGTGCTGAAGGTGCCGGATGGAAATCGCAATGCGGAGCAGCCGGCCATCCCGGGCGCATCGAAGCGCCGCACCAAGGCCGGCCGCACGACATTTGACGCGAAATACGACAAGGTCCATGATCTCCTGGCGAACGACAAGCGACTGATGTCGAAGATCAAGTCGACGGCGGGCGCCTATGGAATCGACCCGATCCATATCATCGGCGCCATCGTCGGCGAGCACACCTATAACGTGGACGCGTATGACCGCCTTCAATCCTATTACGTGAAGGCCGCCGCCTATGCTGGCGACAGCTTCCGCTTCGATTATGACGGCGAGAAGATCGACGAATTCGTTGATCGCCCCCAGTTTGCCGATTGCGACCGTGCCAAAGGTTCCTACCTCCTCTGGAGTTGCCGCGAACGAGTGTGGGAGACCACCTTCCGCGGCCGTGTGGTCGGCGGCAAGTCTTTCCCGGACAATCGTTTCAGCGCCGTCTTCTTCCAGCCATTCTTTGCTGGTCAAACCTTCGGGCTCGGCCAGATCAACCCGCTGACGGCCTTGATGATGACCGACGATGTCGCGCGCGTCTCCGGCTATCCGCGCCTTGATGAAAATGACGCGTCCGGCGTCTACAACGCGATCATGGATCCGGATATCTCGCTGGCCTACATGGCCGCCTCGATCCGGCGTTCCATCGACGCGTATAGACGCATTGCGCACATGGACATCTCCGGCAATCCTGGGATTACGTCCACGCTGTACAACATCGGCAATCCCGATCAGCGCGCAGCCGCCCTTGCCGCGCGCAATCGCGGTGCGGCAAACCCGGTCTGGCCGGAAGAGAATTATTACGGCTGGCTTGTCAACGATCGCATCCGGGAGCTTCGCGCGCTCCTTTGAGACCGGGTCAGACAGGGCGCCGATGGCAGGAGAGAGAAGCGCCCTTGACCAGCATGACACTGACCAGCACCGCCACGGACATAGGCGGTTTCAGCTTCGAGCCCCCGGCGCCGGTGCCGCGCACGGTGCCACCGTCTTCGCTTGAAATCCTGCGCACGGTCTGGCGCAATCCGCTGGAGTTGTGGGGCGAGCCGTCCTACACGTTGCCCTGGATTCACACCCGCTTCGTCACGCAGCGCACCATCATCGTCAATGATCCCGGCCTCATTCGCTATATCCTCGTCGAGAACGTCGCCAATTACGAAATGTCGGCCGTCCGCCGACTGATCCTCCGCCCCATCCTGCGCGACGGCCTTCTGACCGCCGAGGGCGAGATCTGGAAACGCTCGCGCAAAGCCATGGCGCCGATCTTTGCGCCGCGCCACGCCCATGGCTTTGCCGACCAGATGCTGGAGCGCAGCGAAAATTTCATCGCGCGCTATGCCGACGCGAAACGCGGTCCGCTGGAGGTCAACATTGCCGAGGACATGACCGTCCTCACCTATGAAATCCTCTCCGAAACGCTCTTCTCCGGCGAGATTGCCACCGAGACCGAAGGTTTTGCCGACGCGATCGAGGAATTGCTGCATCGCATGGGCCGAGTCGATCCCATGGATGTGCTGCTGGCACCCTCCTGGGTGCCGCGCTTTACCCGTGTCGGCGGCAAGCGTGTCATGAAGCGCTTCCAGGGCATCGTCGAGGACACGATGGAGATGCGTCGCAAGCGCCTGCGTGACGATCCCGCCGGAGCGCCGCAGGACTTCCTGACCTTCCTGATGCAGCAGGAGGGGCCGGAGGGCCTGTCCCGCGAGGAGATCGCCGACAACATCCTTACCTTCATCGGCGCCGGCCACGAAACGACGGCAAGGGCGCTTGCCTGGACGCTCTATTGTCTTGCCAACACACCCGCCTACCGTGCCCGCATGGAGGCTGAGATCGATGCCGTTCTCGCCGAAGGCGCCGCTCCCGTAACGTGGCTGGAGCGCATGCCCCAGACCCGCGCCGCCTTCGAGGAGGCGCTGCGGCTCTATCCGCCGGCACCCTCCATCAACCGCGCCGCCATTGCCGCCGATCGCTGGGTCTCGCCTACGGGCGAAGTGGTGGAGATCGATGCGGGCGTGAATGTGCTGGTCATGCCCTGGACACTGCACCGGCACGCGCTTTTGTGGGATCAGCCGCGCGTCTTTCGTCCCGAGCGCTTTCTGCCCGAAAACCGCGATCGCATTCACCGGTTCCAGTATCTTCCTTTCGGGGCCGGCCCGCGCATTTGCATCGGCGCGACCTTCGCGCTTCAGGAGGCCGTCATCGCGCTCGCCGTCCTCATGCACCGCTTCCGTTTCGACCTGTCGCCGAAGACCGAGGCCTGGCCGGTGCAGCGGCTGACCACCCAGCCTAGGGGCGGCCTGTACCTGCAGGTGACGGCCCGCCCGTGATGCGCCCGCCCGTTCCGCCCTGCACGGCATCGACGGGCGAGGCCGCCGCGCCCGGCTCCAGCGTCGGCCGCGCCGGCTTCTTGATCGTCTTGATGGCCGCGCAGGTCGCCTCTCCCACGCCCTCGCAAGGCTTGTAGATCACGATCTCGCTGCCCGCACCGTCGTCCCAGACGGCCTGCACCGCGATCGTCTCGACCGTACCGGCCGGAAAAGTCGTGTAGACGTAATCGACCGAGTCGGTCTCCGGGATCGAGAAGGGAATGTGGGGATTGCATTTGCCAAGCGGGAAGCGCTTGTCCAGCGCGTCCGAATTGATCGAGTAGCGGATTTCCGACAGCCGGCAATGCATCGTCTGCAATGGAGTGAAGTAGATGAGCTGCTTGCCCGAAAAGTTGCGGAACTGCACCCACCCCGTCGTCTTGTTCGCATCCAGCATCGCCTTGTAGATCGCGACATCGGGAAGCTGGACCTTGTACTCTTCCTCGCTGCCCTCCTGCGCAAGGACCGCAGACGCAAACAGGCTGATAATGGCAGCAAAGGCAGATGCAAGACGCAACATCGGCAGTTCCTCGCAAATCGGCGCATGGACGACGCGTCCGGCCATGGCATTTCGGTCGGGCTTGTCATATCACCGGGACCGCCCGGCAGAAAGCCGGACCGATTTTCCCGTTGCCGGCTCTTTGCGAAGGGCCGGCGCTCCAGTGGACTGAGACGTGACCGAACAGCTTCTTCTCGGCATCGATACCGGCGGCACCTATACGGATGCCGTTCTCTTCAGCGAAGCGCGCGGCGTGATTGCCAAGGCCAAGGCGTTGACCACCCGGCATGACCTGTCGGTGGGGATTGCCGGTGCCGTTGATGCGGTGCTGGCGCAGACCGAGGTTGCCGCCTCGGCCATCTCCCTCGTCTCACTCTCCACCACGCTCGCTACCAATGCGCTGGTCGAGGGACAGGGCGGCCGCGCCGGCCTCATCATGATCGGTTTCGACCCGCAGGATCTGGCCCGCGACGGCCTTGCCGAAGCGCTTGGCACCGATCCGGTCCTGTTCATCGCCGGCGGCCATAATGTGCATGGTCATGAAACGCCGCTCGACATCGACGCTCTCGATGCTGCCTTGCCGGCACTCGCCGGAACCGTCTCCTCCTTCGCTGTCGCCGGCTATTTCGCGGTCCGCAATCCCTCCCATGAGCAGCGCGTGCGCGAGCGCATCCGTGCGCTTTCGCACCTGCCCGTCACCTGCAGCCATGAACTCTCGTCGAAGCTCGGCGGCCCACGCCGGGCGCTGACGACGCTTCTGAACGCCCGGCTGGTCTCGATGATCGACCGGCTGATTGCCGCCTGCGAGGGCTTCATGGCCGCGCGCGGCATCGCGGCACCGATGATGGTGGTGCGCGGCGACGGTGCGCTGATGGCGGCCGGCCAGGCGCGGCTGCGGCCCATCGAGACCATCCTGTCCGGCCCCGCCGCTAGCCTCGTCGGCGCCCGTTACCTGACAGGCCTCGACAATGCCGTCGTCTCCGATATCGGCGGCACTACCACGGATGTCGCGGTTCTCGATGCCGGCCTGCCGCGGCTTGATGCCGAAGGTGCCGTGGTTGGCGGTTTTCGCACCATGGTCGAGGCAGTCGCCATGCGCACCTTCGGCCTTGGCGGTGATTCGGAGGTGCGCATTGATGCGCGCGGCCTTGCGGCCCGCATCGATCTCGGCCCACGTCGCCTTCTGCCGCTCAGCCTTCTGGCCCACCAGCATGGCGCCGTCGTGATCGGAGTGCTGGATCGCCAGCTGAAGGCCGCCTTTCCGGGCCGCCATGACGGACGCTTTGCGGTGCGCACCGGCCTGCCGGACAGCTTCGCCGCCGGCCTTAACGCGCAGGAGCAGACGCTCTATGCCCGCATCGGCTCCGCACCCCTGCCGCTTGGCGATCTTCTGACGACCACGCCGCAGAAGGCGACCCTGGACCGTTTGGTGGCGCGCGGCCTCGTCCACATTGCCGGCTTTACGCCCTCCGATGCCATGCACGTGCTGGGGCGCCAGGGACAGTGGGATACGACAGCTGCCTGTCTGGGCGCTTCCCTTCTGGCTCGCATCCGCGATGGCCGCGGTCAGCCCATCGCAATAAGGGAGGAAGAACTGGCGCTCGCCGTCGCCGCGCGCATGACGCGCCAGTCTTGCGATGTCATCCTTGCCTCCTGCCTTGCCGAAGACGGTGTTCCCGGTGTCGATCCGGCCCAATCGCCGGCAATTGATCGGGCTCTGGTTCACGCGCCGGGCATCGTTCGCTTTTCGCTGTCGCTCGATCGTCCGCTCGTCGGCCTCGGGGCCTCGGCGCCCGTTTATTACCCTGCGATCGCCGCTGGCCTTGGCGCAGAAGCCGCAATCCCGGCCGAGGCCGATGTCGCCAACGCCGTGGGCGCGGTGGTGGGGCAGGTCCGCGTCTCCATGACCGTCTTCGTGACGGCGCCTGAGGAAGGCCTCTTCGTCATCAATGGCGGCGGCGAGAGCCATATGCGCAACCGGGAGGACGAGGCCTTCGAGACGGCAAGGGTTCTGGCACAGGCAAAGGCACGTGCCGCCGCCATCGCCAACGGCGCCGACGAGCCTGTTGTCCATCTCGTCGAAGAGATCGACGCGCCCGAGATCGAGGGGCGGCCGAAGCTGGTCGAGGCCCGCTTCATCGCGACCGGCAGCGGGCGGCCGCGCGCCGCCCGAAATTGATTGTTTCCTATCTGGAGATAATTTTTCGCATTTTCGCACGGTTGACTGGTCATCGATCCGTGACACACTCCGCGCCACATCAGTTTGGCTCGGGAGTTCGCCATGGCATCCATCGAAAAACACGGTCTGCGGTTTGACGCAGCCCTCCATGATTTTCTTGTCTCGGAGGCGCTTCCGGGCACGGGCGTGGATCCTGAGGCCTATTTCGAAGTCTTCGGCCGGCTGGTGGCGGATCTTTCGCCGAAGAACCGCGCCCTTCTCGCGCGTCGTGATGATCTGCAGGCGCAGATCGATGCCTGGCACCGCGAGAACGGCGCGCCCAGTGACCTTGCCGCCTACGAAGCCTTCCTGCGCGAGATCGGCTACCTCCTGCCCGAGGGGCCGGCTTTCACCGTGTCCACCGACAAGGTCGATGCGGAAATCGCCACCATTGCCGGCCCGCAGCTGGTCGTGCCCGTCATGAATGCGCGGTATGCGCTGAATGCCGCCAATGCGCGCTGGGGTTCGCTCTACGACGCCCTCTACGGCACCGATGCGCTGGGTGACCTGCCCGCCGGCAAGGGCTACGACACGGCACGCGGCGCCCGCGTTGTCGCCTGGGCAAAGTCCTTCCTCGACAAGAGTCTGCCGCTCGCTGGCGGTAAGTGGGCCGACGCCACGGGCTTCGAGTTCGAAAATGGCGCGCTCTTTGTCGATACGGCCGCCGGCCGCACCGGCCTTGCCGATCCCGGCCAATATGTCGGCTTCAAGCGGGAAAGCGACACGGCCTACCGCCTCTATTTCCGCACCAACGGTTTGCACACGCTCGTCTTCATCGATCCCGACAGCCTGATCGGCAAGGACGATCCGGCCGGGATCGCCGATGTCGCGCTGGAATCGGCGATCACCGCCATCATGGACTGCGAGGATTCCGTCGCCGCCGTCGATGCCGAGGACAAGGTCACCGTCTATCGCAACTGGCTCGGCCTGATGAAGGGTGACCTGACGGAAGAAGTCACCAAGAACGGCAAGACCTTCACCCGCAAGCTCAGCGGCGATCCGACCCTCACCGGTCCGGACGGCAAGGGTGTCACCCTGCCCGGCCGCTCGCTGATGCTGGTGCGCAATGTCGGCCACCTCATGACCAATCCGGCCATTCAGGACGCCGATGGCAAGGATGTGCCGGAAGGAATCATGGATGCTATGATCACCGGCCTCATCGCCCTGCATGACATCGGGCCGAACGGTCGCCGGATGAATTCGCGCGCCGGCTCCATGTATGTCGTCAAGCCGAAGATGCACGGCCCGGAAGAGGTAGCCTTTGCCTGCGAGATCTTCACCCGCGTCGAAGAGGCCCTCGGAATGGCGCAGAACACCATCAAGATGGGCATCATGGACGAGGAGCGCCGCACCACGGTCAACCTCAAGGAATGCATCCGGCAGGCCCGCGAGCGCGTCGTCTTCATCAACACCGGCTTCCTCGACCGGACCGGCGACGAGATCCATACCTCCATGGAAGCCGGCCCGATGATCCGCAAGGGCGACATGAAGCAGGCCGCCTGGATTGCGGCCTACGAAAACTGGAACGTCGATACGGGCCTCGAATGCGGCCTTTCCGGCCATGCGCAGATCGGCAAGGGCATGTGGGCCATGCCCGACCTGATGGCGGCGATGCTGGAACAGAAGATCGCCCACCCGAAGGCCGGCGCCAACACGGCCTGGGTCCCCTCGCCCACCGCCGCGACGTTGCATGCCACCCACTACCACGCGATCAACGTCGCCGCCGTGCAGGCCGAGCTCAAGACGCGCCCGCGCGCCAAGCTCGCCGACATCCTCTCCGTCCCGGTCGCCGAGCGGCCGAACTGGACGCCGGAGGAAATCCAGCGCGAGCTCGACAACAATGCACAGGGGATCCTCGGTTATGTCGTGCGCTGGATTGATCAGGGCGTCGGCTGCTCCAAGGTGCCCGACATCAACAATGTCGGCCTGATGGAAGACCGCGCCACGCTGCGCATCTCCGCCCAGCACATGGCCAACTGGCTGCACCATGGCATCGTGACGGAGGCGCAGGTCGTCGAGACCATGAAGCGCATGGCTGCCGTCGTCGACGGCCAGAATGCCGGCGATGCGGTCTACCGTCCCATGGCCGGCCATTTCAAGGATTCGGTCGCCTTCCAGGCCGCGCTCGAACTCGTCTTGAAGGGACGCGAGCAGCCCAATGGCTATACCGAGCCGGTCCTGCACCGCCGGCGCCTGGAGCGCAAGGCAAAGCACGCCCTCTGAAGCCGGATGAGAGGCGCCGGCGGATCGTCCCGCCGGCGTCTCGCTTGGGCACAAACAAAAAGGCCGCCGGAAGCGATCCAGGCGGCCTTTGCGTGTCTGCGATATCGTTCGCTTACTGCTGGACGATGACCTTGGTATTGCGACCCGGGCGAACGCGCGCATAGAGGTCGATGATGTCCTGGTTCATCAGGCGGATGCAGCCCGAAGAGGCGGCGGTGCCGATCGAGGACCATTCCGGCGTGCCATGCAGGCGGAACAGCGTGTCCTTGCCCTCGGCATTGAAGAGATACATGGCGCGCGCACCGAGTGGGTTGCGAATGCCCGGCTCCATGCCCTTCTCGACGTACTTGGCCACTTCCGGCTTGCGCGCGGCCATTTCCTTCGGCGGATGCCAGGTCGGCCATTCCTGCTTCCAGGCGACGTAGGCCTCGCCCTGCCAGGCAAAGCCCTGCTTGCCGACGCCGATACCGTAGCGCACGGCCTTGCCGCCCGGCAGAACGTAATAGAGGAAGCGGTTGGGCGTGTTGACGATGATCGTGCCGGGACGTTCGCTGGTCGGGTATTCGACGATCTGGCGGTGGTACTTCTCGTTCACCTTGCTGATCGGGATCGCCGGCAGGGCGTAGCCATGGTCCTCAACGGCGCCATAATTGCTGGTGAAGATCTGGTTCGTGGCGATCTTCTGCCCGTCAGCGACGGAAGGGGAGGAGTTGGATGAAGTCGAGCAGCCGGCGAGGGAGATGCTGGCCGCCAGGCCGCACAGGAGCAGTGCATTGCGGAAGCGCATGGGTGTCTCTTAAAGAAGGATGAAGTCTGTCCGGGATCGCCCCGACCTTCGACGATTATGGTTTATTTTCGATTAACCCCCGGAATGCAAGGAATTGCGGGGATGCCGCCGATGTCGAAGCCGCAAAAACGAGCGGGCTTGCTTTTTTGCAACAAGCCCCCTGCCCAGCAAGGGAAAGCCGTGACTATCCTTAATGTCCACAGCGACAATCCCCTTAACGACGGTCGCCAGTCCGAGCGCGCACTGATGGTGCGCCGCGGCGTGCAGCGTCTCCTGTCGGAAGCGCGCCATGCCCTTCTGCCGGAGTTGACGCTGCCGACGGGCCGGCGCGCCGACCTCATCACGATGACGCCGAAGGGTGAAATCTGGATCATAGAGATCAAGACCTCGGTTGAGGACTTCCGCACGGATCGAAAATGGCCGGAGTATCGCCTCCACTGCGACCGGCTGTTCTTCGCCACCCATGCCGGTGTTCCCGCCGACCTTTTTCCCGAGGAATGCGGGCTGATCCTGTCCGACGGTTACGAGGCCCACATTCTGCGTGATGCACCGGAGCACCGGTTGCCGCCGGCAACCCGCAAGAAGATTGTGACGATGTTTGCCCGTGTGGCGGCGCAGCGCCTGATGATGGCGGAATGGGCCGCCGGCCGCTCGGATCACGACCGCGCTGCCTTGTCCTCCATCCTGTCCGGCGACCGTGATAGCCCCGCTCAGGAATAGCCGCTGGCCAAGCGATTACTTCGGCGCGCGCTTGGCAAGGATGCGCTGCAGGGTGCGCCGATGCATGTTCAGGCGCCGTGCCGTTTCCGACACGTTGCGCTCGCACATTTCATAGACGCGCTGGATGTGCTCCCAGCGCACGCGGTCGGCCGACATGGGATTTTCCGGCAGTTCCGGCCGCTCACCGGTCCGCTGCAGAAGGGCGTTATAGACGTCGTCGGCATCCGCGGGCTTGGCCAGATAGTCGATCGCGCCCAGCTTTACCGCATTCACCGCCGTGGCAATATTCCCGTAGCCGGTCAGCATGATGATGCGCGTGTCGTCGCGGCGCGCGCGGATCGCCTCGATCACGTCCAGCCCGCTGCCATCGCCCAGCCGCAGGTCCACCACCGCATGACGAGGCGGGTTGCTCTTGGCGCGTGCAATGCCCTCCGCCACGGATTCGGCAGCCTCGACGATAAAGCCACGCGCTTCCATGGCACGGGCAATACGCCGCAGAAACGGACCGTCATCATCGACGATCAGCAGGGAGCGGTCTTCACCGATCGGATCGTCGTGGTCGGAGCCTGTTGCATCGTGTGTGGCATGGTTGGGCGTGTCGGTCATGGCTGTCTTCCGCCGTGGTCCGGCGGGCCTTTCTTCATATGCAAGATGAGATGTATCCATGCTTTCAGTCCTGCGCAACCAAAGGCCGGGTCTTGGCATTCTTGCTGCCGTCTCATAGAAGTCGGCCGCTATCCATCAGAGCGCGCGGCCAGCGGATGCTGACCTGTGCTCCGCCGGCCCCTGCAATCTTGTTTTCGAAGGCAAGGCGTGCACCGGAGCGTTCAAGAAGCGTCTTGGCGATGAAAAGGCCAAGGCCCAGCCCGCCGGCACTGTCGTCCTTTTGCCGCTTTGTTACGTAGGGGTCACCGATACGGATCAGGATGTCAGGCGCAAAGCCCGGCCCATCATCCTCGATGGTCACGCGCACCATTTCCTGATCGTGCTCCACCGTTACCAAAACCTTAGAGGCTGCATAGTCGACGGCGTTCTCGATGAGGTTGCCAAGACCGTAGAGAATGCCGGCATTGCGCAGCCCGACCGGTTCGCTGGCACGGTCTCCGCGCTCCACCACCTCGATTTGGATTCCGAATTCGCGATGCGGTGCCAGCACCTCCTCGATCAGCGAGGACAGTGGCAGGATGCGCATATGTTCCTCGCTTTCCGAGGACAGCGTTGTCAGCCGCCTCAGAATGTCGCGGCAGCGCTCGCTCTGGCTGCGCAGGAGGTGCACATCCTCGCCGTAGCGCGGATCGGCACCCAGTTCGCGCTCCATCTCGCGTGCCACGACGCTGATCGTGGCGAGCGGCGTGCCGAGCTCATGCGCGGCCGCGGCCGCAAGCCCGTCGAGCTGCGACAGATGCTTCTCCCGTTCGAGGATCAGCTCCGTCGCCGCCAGCGCTTCGGCGAGCTGGCTGGCTTCAAGAGAAACGCGGTAAGTATAGAAGGCCGCAAATCCGGTGGTGCAGACCACCGAAAGCCAGGAGCCCGCCGTCAGTTCGAGGGGGATCTTGAGTTCCGTGCCGGGATACCAGGGAAGCGGGTAGGGGGTGAAGGCCAGCGCTGTCACGCCGATGATGGCGAGCGACGCCAGCACGATGCTGTGCGGCTTCGGCTGCAGCGCCGAGGAAATGATGACCGGGACGCAGACAAGCGGCGCGAAGGGATTGGCAAGCCCGCCGGTGATGAAGAGCAGCGCCGTCACCTGTACCAGATCGGTCAGGAGAAGCGCAAAAGCTGTGCCCGGCTTCAGCCGGTGGGCGGAGGGAAAGCGGAAGGTCAGGAAGAGGTTCAGCCAGACGAGCGCGCCGATCAAGAGCGCGCAGGCGCTGACGGGCAGGGGAAAGCTCAGCCACAGATGCACGAAGAGCACGGCCACGGTCTGGCCGGCCACCGCCAGCCAGCGCAGTCGGATGAGCGTCTGCAGGCGAAGCGTGCGCCCGCGGCTTCGCCCGCCGATCGTCTCCAGAAACGCCATGGCCGGTCTCCCCGTTTGGCAAGGATCAGGCCCCGACATGCGGGATTTCAGCCGGTCCGTAAAGGGGCGAGCTGTCGCATCCCCGTCACGCGGCGGTCGGCGCTGAGCCTCCCGCCAGCCTCAAGTGCCGCGCGGCTTGGCCCGATGGGTGGGTGCCGCCTGGGCCGGGTCGTCCGGCCAGGGATGCTTGGGATAGCGCCCGCGCATCTCCGAACGCACATCCTTCCAGGATCCCGCCCAGAATCCCGGCAGATCCCGCGTCATCTGGATCGGCCTCTGGCCGGGCGACAGAAGTTCGAGCAGCAGCGGGATGCGGCCGGCAATGACCGGATGCCGTGTCAGCCCGAACAGCTCCTGCACACGGATCGCCAGCACCGGCTCGTCCCCGTCATAGCGGATCGGATGGCGTTGGCCGGTCGGCGCTTCGAAATGCGTCGGTGCCTGCCGCTCGAGCTCCCGCTCGGCGCCGGGCGGCAGCAATGAGACGAGCGCCTGCCGCAAGGTGGATGCGCCGATGTCGCCAAGCCCGGTGACATCCTGCAGGAAGGGGGCAAGCCACGTCTCGAGCTCTTCGATGAGCGCCGTATCGGACACATCCGGCCAACCATCCGGTGCGGCGCGGTGCAGAAAGGCGATCCGGTCGCGCAGCTGCGCGATTTCCCGCGAGAAGGGCAGGGCCCCGAGCCCGATCTGGCGAATGCCGGCGACAAGCGCGCCTGCCGCAGCCTCTCCCTTTGGCTTCGGTAGGGGGGATTCGTCGAGCACGATGGCACCCAGCCGCCGCTGGCGGCGCCCGCGCGCGCTGCGGCTTGCCGGCTCGAATTCTACCACATCCTCCGTCGTGATTGCCTCTGCCCGCTCCGCTTCCACGAGGCTGCGCGACACGGCTGCGGCTGAGAGAATGCGCTGGCGCCCGGCCCGACCCGTGAGATCGGCAATCACCAGCATCTCCGCACCCGCCAGCCGCTCCGTCTCCTCGATTTCCGCGCCGCGCCCATTTGCCATCACGAAGCGGCCCCGTCCGCCGCGTTGCAGGGCGATCCGATCGGGAAAGGCAAGGAGAAGAAGCGCGCCGGCGCCGGCAGCTGGGGACGAGGATGGACCCGTGGCCTGCCTCATGCGGTTTTCCGCCCTGATGTCGGCGGCCATGCGGCGAGCCAGCGCCCTTGCCCGCTCGGCCCGGTCACCGCCCTCGCGCCGGGCCCGTTGCAATCGTTCGTCCAGATCAAGCGTGGTGCCGCCAAGGCCCTGCTCGCCGATCAGGGTCGCCAGCAGGCAGGCCTCCTCCAAGGAAGCTGCCGGCGCAGACAGCACCATCGCTGCCAGACGCGGCGGCAGCGCAAGATCCTGCATGCGCCGCCCCATGGGTGTCAGCGCGGTGTCCGGCGTCAGCGCTCCGAGGGCCTTGAGCAGCGCAATCGCCTCCGCCCAGCCTGCTTCCGGGGGCGGATCGATGAAGGAGAGGCTGGAGGGATCGTTGACGCCCCAGGCTATCATGTCGAGTGCAAGGGACGAAAGGTCGCTCGCGAGAATCTCCGGCGGCGTATGGGCGGGCATCGCCGCCGTCTGTCCCGAATGCCACAGGCGGATCGCGATACCCGGTTCCGTTCGCCCGGCACGTCCCGCCCGCTGATCGGCCGAGGCGCGCGACACCCGAACTGTCTCCAGCCGCGTGATCCCCGTCGCCGCCTCGTGCACCGGTAGCCGTTGCAGGCCGGAATCGATGACGATGCGGACGCCGTCGATGGTGATCGAAGTCTCCGCAATGGAGGTCGCCAGCACGATCTTGCGGGTGCCCGGTGCCGCCGGCCGGATGGCGGCATCCTGCGCCTTCATGTCGAGATTGCCGTAGAGCGGCACGACCTGCTCGCCGGCACGGGTGCGCGTCGCAAGCCGCTCGGCCACCCGCTCGATCTCCGCGCGCCCGGGAAGAAAGGCGAGGATGGAGCCGGTCTCTTCGTCCAGCGCATCCATGATCGCCTTGGCCACGGCATCCTCGATCCGCTCAAGGCCACTGCGATCCCGGTAACGGATGTCGACCGGATGGCTGCGCCCCAGGCTTTCGATCACCGGCGGCTGTCCAAGAAGCGCCGAGACGCGCTGCACATCCAATGTCGCCGACATCACGAGGATCCTGAGATCGTCCCTGAGCGCGCTCTGCACATCGAGCGCCAGCGCCAGTCCGAA
Source organism: Rhizobium sp. RU20A (assembly GCF_900155885.1). Taxonomy (GTDB): domain Bacteria; phylum Pseudomonadota; class Alphaproteobacteria; order Rhizobiales; family Rhizobiaceae; genus RU20A. The sequence continues at coordinate 1,882 of NZ_FTMB01000004.1, read as the reverse complement.
GTCACCGTCCAGCGAGCGCTCGTGGAATTCGTCGAAAATGACGGCGCCGATTCCCGACAGCTCGGGGTCGTCGAGGATCATCCGCGCAAAGACGCCTTCCGTCACCACCTCGATGCGGGTGCGCGCCGAAACGCGCGTGTCGAGCCGCATGCGATAGCCGACGGTCTCGCCGATCGCTTCTGACAGAAGCAATGCCATGCGCCCCGCAGCCGCCCGTGCTGCCAGCCGGCGCGGCTCGAGGAGAATGATCTTCTGGTCCCCCAGCCACTCCGCGTCCAGAAGATGCAGGGGCACCAGCGTCGTCTTGCCCGCGCCGGGCGGCGCGGAAAGAACGGCTCGCCCCCGCGCGCCAAGCGCTTCGCCGACAGCGTCAAGCACGGCACTGACGGGAAGCTCAGGCAGGGAAGGGCGCGCATGGCTCTTGCTCGACATCGGTGCTTGCCCCGTCACCCCTTGACGGTCTCATAGGCGAGGATCGCAGCGGCGAGATCCTCGAGCGCCGCGCCGACCGACTTGAAGAGCGTGATTTCCTGATCGTCCCGCCGCCCGCCATGCCGCTTCGTCACGAGATCGGCCAGCTCGGCCGCAATCGCTGTCCGGTCGATCGCGCCGCTGGCGATCGCCTGCAGAATGTCGCCGCCTTCGCCGAGGACGCCGTCGCGCGTATCGACAAACACCGTGCTTGCCGCAACCGCCGCATCGTCCGTTTCCCGCATGTCCCGCTTGAAGGCGCCGACGAGATCCACATGGGCCCCGGGCTTCAGCCAGCCCCCCCGGATCAGCGGCGTCGTGGAGAGCGTTGCCGCACTGATGATGTCGGCATCGCGAACCGCCGCTTCGAGATCGGTCGCGACCGTCACGGTTACGCCGTGGAGCGAAATCGAACGTGCCGTCTCTTCGGCCTTTATGGGATCGCGCGCCCAGATTGCCACGTCGGTCAGCGCATGTTCGCCGGCATGGGCTGCGACCAGATGTGCAGCCAGCCGTCCGGCTCCGACCATCACCATCTTTCGCGCGCCCGCCCGCACGAGATAGCGGCCGGCGAGGGCCGATGCCGCGGCCGTGCGGCGCGCCGTCAGTTCGCCGCCGTCGAGAATGGCGAGAAGCGCACCGGTCCGGCCATCGGACAGAAGATAGGTGCCAGCAACCGCTGGCAGTCCGCGCGCGCCGTTGCCTGGAAAGACCGAGACCATCTTCAGCCCCATATAGGAACCGGGCACCCAGGCCGGCATCAGAAGAAGGGTCGCTTCCGGCTCACCGGGCACCTCGACGCCATGATGATGGCGCACGGGCATGACGCAGTCGCCACCAAACATCGCAGCCAGCGCATCGATCAGTGGACGATAGGCGAGCGCTGCGCGGGTCTGGGCTTCGTCGAGATACAGCATGGGATCACCTTCATGTGCGGATTGAACCCAAAGCCATATCGCAGCGGCCAAGGGGCGGACAAGACGAGAGAGCGGTGTTGGCACGCCAAGCGTGGCGATCCCGGTCCACAGGCGTGCGGAGAGCCTGAAACAGCGCAGCCAAGGGCCCAAAAGCCGGTCAAAAATCTTGACCATTCGATAAAGATTAGAATTACAACAATAGAATCAACCACTTCCAATTTTCTGTCATTTTTCTGAGATGTTTGCGTTGACAGGTTGGGGTGGGGTGAGTAGAAACCGCCTCACAGAACGAGGGCGGCGGCGCTGCTAGCGACGGACTTCTTCGTTTCTAAGGTTTCACGGAAAACCTGACATGATTGGCCCTGAGGTGATTGGGGCGACGGTTTGGTTTTGCCTGGGATTGACGGTTTGTTCCGTCTGTTTTTTGACAAGTTTGGATAGAGAGAAAGAGAGACGTGGCCGGCGTGGTCTGCGGGAACCGAAAGGTTCTTGGA
>NZ_FTMB01000003.1 GCF_900155885.1 Rhizobium sp. RU20A | reverse complement strand
AAACCAAACGCGCTTGGCGCGGGGTGGAGCAGCCCGGTAGCTCGTCAGGCTCATAACCTGAAGGCCGCAGGTTCAAATCCTGCCCCCGCAACCAACGATCCCTGCGATCCACAAAAGCCCCCCTCGTGGGGCTTTTTGCGTTTCTGGGCGCCCGAAACCGGAGTCTGTGACCTGAGTGACCTGAGACCCTGAACTTCCTCCAGAATTTGGTAGAGTCCGTCACATCGAGGAGACGGATGGATGAAGCGTTCACGGTTCACGGAAGAACAGATCATCGGGATATTGAAGGAGCAGGAGGCGGGTGCGAAGACGGTTGATGTCTGCCGCAAGCACGGCATCTCGGATGCAACTTTCTACAAATACAAGGCGAAGTATGGCGGCATGGACGTGTCGGATGCCCGCCGGCTGAAGGCGCTCGAAGACGAGAATGCCAAACTGAAGAAGCTGCTCGCCGAGGCCATGCTGGACAATGCGATTCTGAAGGATGTCGCTGCAAAAAAATGGTGACGCCCGATGTGAAGCGGGATGCGGTGGCTCACGTCTGTGCGCAGCATGGAGTGAGCCAGCGTCGGGCGTGCGAGGTTCTGTCGGTGGATCGGTCGAGCATGCGATATCGCAGTGTGCGGCCTGACGATGCGGCCATTCGTGAGGCGATGAAGAAGGTAGCATCTGAACGACGCCGCTTCGGTTATCGCCGTATCCACGTGATGCTCGACCGGCAGGGGATCGTCATGAACCTGAAGAAGCTTCGACGTCTCTATCGGGAGGAGAAGCAAGGTGCGCAAGCGTGGTGGCAGAAAGCGAGCCTTGGGGACGAGACGTCCTTTGGCTCTGCCGTCGCGTCCGGGCGAGCGCTGGAGCCTGGACTTCGTCAGTGATGCCTTCACCGACGGCCGCCGGTTCCGTGTTCTGGCCGTCGTTGACGACTTCACCCGTGAATGCCTGTGCCTGGTCGCCGATACCTCCCTGTCGGGTGCAAGGCTTGCCCGCGAGTTGGACAGTCTCATCGCCAAACGCGGAAAACCGAGGACGATTGTCTCGGACAACGGCACGGAGATGACCAGCATGGCCATCCTCAAATGGTGCCAGGAGACAAAGGTCGAATGGCACTACATCGCTCCCGGCAAGCCGATGCAAAACGGCTTCGTCGAAAGCTTCAATGGCAGCTTCCGTGACGAATGCCTGAACGAGACGCTGTTCTCGACGCTCACCCAGGCCCGCACCGCCATCACTGCATGGAAGGAGGACTACAACAGAAACAGGCCGCACTCGTCGCTGGGCAATATCACTCCCAGCGAGTTCGCAATGAAAATGGCTATGGAAAAGCAGGCCGCATGAGGCCAGATTGAAAACCCAAGACTCTCCCGAAAACTGGAGGGAAGTCGGGTCTCAGGTCAGAAACAGCAAGTCTGATAGCAACGGCCACGATCTCTGACCCGGCGAAGACCGTGGCGGAATGCGGGGACTGGACGAAGGTCGGTGGGTTGCCGTGCACAGTCGTGGTGGCCGGAAAGGCATGCCGAAGAGTTTTCCCGCGCGTGACGGTGTCAAGCGACACGCGTGGCGGGAGTCTTTGGGAGCGGTCGGGCAACCGTGAGCGCGATTTGCCCCTACGCTGCGTCCGGTCTGTGGATGGTTTTTACCTCGAGAAAATCTTCCAGCCCGAACAGCCCGCCTTCACGGCCGTTACCTGACTGCTTGTAGCCGCCGAACGGGCTGCCGTAACGGTGGGGTGCGCCGTTGATGTGCACCATGCCGGCACGAAGGCGGGTTGCGACACGCTCGGCGCGGTCGAGATCGCCGGACTGGACGTAGGCGGCAAGCCCGTAATTGGTGTCGTTGGCAATTGAGATCGCGTCTTCCTCGGCATCGAAGGGAAGGATGGCCAGAACCGGGCCGAAGACTTCCTCGCGGGCGATCCGCATCCCGTTGTTGACGCCGACAAAGATCGTCGGCTTCACATAGTAGCCGGCTTCGAACCCCTCCGGTTTGCCCGGACCGCCGACCAGAAGCTCGGCACCCTCGGCGATGCCGGCTTCGATGAGCGCCTGCACGCGTCCATACTGGATGTCGCTGACCAGCGGGCCGATATGATCGCCCGGCTCCTGCGGGTCCCCAACCTTGACCGTGGCGCCGACGCGGCGGGCAATTTCCACGGCCCGATCATAGACCGAGCGCTGGACGAGGAGACGGGTCGGTGCGTCGCAGGACTGACCGGAATTGTTGAAGCATTCGAGAACGCTGCCGGTGATGCGCTCCTCAAGGTCGGCATCCTCGAAAACGATGTTCGGCGACTTGCCGCCAAGTTCCAGCGTGACGCGCTTGACAGTATCGGCGGCGTCCTTGCTGACCGCCGTGCCGGCGCGGGTCGAACCGGTAAACGACATCATGTCGACATCGATATGCTTCGACAGCGCCGCGCCGACATGAACACCATCGCCATTGACGAGATTGAAGGTGCCGGCCGGGAAACCCGCTTCGTGGATCATTTCCGCGTAGAGCAGGGCATTCAACGGCGTGAATTCAGACGGCTTCAGGATGCAGGTAGACCCTGTCGCAAGCGCCGGGACCACCTTCAGGGCAATCTGGTTGATCGGCCAGTTCCACGGCGTGATCAGGCCGCACACGCCGATCGGCTCGCGCAGCACGATGTCGCCATTCGGCAGCGTCTCGCGCATCTTCATGCGCTTTAGCGCATCGATGAAGCCTTCGAGATGGCCGATGCCCACGTGGGCCTGCTGATCGGTACTCATGGTGATGGGGGCGCCGAGTTCGAGCGTGATCGTTTGTGCCATCTCGTCGTAACGGCGCGTGTAGATCGCCAGCAGCGCTTCGAGGAGAGCAATGCGCTCATCGATCGGCATACGGCCGTAGGTCGCGAAGGCCGTCTTGGCGGCGGCGACGGCGCGGTCGATATCGGCGGCGCTGCCCATCGAGATGACCGCGATCGCCTGTTCCGTGGCGGGATTGAGGACCGTAAGGTCGTTCGGCGTGATCGGGTCGACCCATTCGCCGTTGATGTAGAATTTGCGCTTGTCGAGCATGCTTCACTCCTGTCGGATCGGGTTGGTCTTGGCATCGAGCCAACCGGTGATGAGGTCCCGGTATCGCCCGCCGTCAAAGCTCTGAAAATGGCCACCATGGACGACACGCACCGGCAGCGTCAGCAGGCGCTCCATCGAAGCGACGTAGTCTGCTGCATTCGAATGATAGGTGTCCTCGATCAGCGGGCCATCGTAAAGGATATCGCCGGAAAACAGGATCCCGCTCGCACGTTCGTAAAGTGCGATACCGCCCGGCGAATGGCCAGGCGTGTGGACCACCTCGAACTGCCGGTCGCCGAGATCGATAACGTCGCTATCCTCCAGGATCCGCGTCGCCGGCGCTCCCTTGACCTGATAGCAGGCCGAGCAATAGGGCTCGGGCGGCAGCGCGTCGAAGATCTCGTCGGTAACATAGGGGTCGGCCAGCGTATTGGCGCGGGTCGGATGGGAAAGAAGATCGGCCTCCGCCGCATGCACGGCCCGGCACGCAAATTCGTGGTGGCAGCCGATATGGTCGAAATGCGTATGGCTGGCCACGGCGATCAGCGCGCGCTCGCTCACGAGCGGCACCCATTCGCGCAGCGAGACGACGCCCATGCCGCTGTCGACGAGCATGTCCTGATCGCGCCCGCGCACATGCCAGATGTTGCAGCGATAAAATTCCTGGATATAGGGCTCGCTGATGAACGTCACGTCATCGTCGAGATGACGCAGGCTGTACCAGTCCTGCGGGCGGATGCGCGGTTTCATGATCGGCCTTTCCGGATCGCTCAGTTGACGCCACAAGCCTACCCCTCGACCAGTGCTACGATAGTGTCCGCCTTGACAGCAAGCCTGAAAGCATCGCAAGGCCGCGGCTTTTCCGTCTGTGGCAGATGGGCAATCCTGGTGATGCGCGTGGCCTTCCGGTTTCCCGCTGTCTGGGACGGAGTCACGGTTTTCGCCTCAAGGCCTGCCGTTCGACAGATCGCAGAGCGGGCCGGCAATGCAGGCTCGGCGACGGCCTATCGCCGGTTGGCGTGGATGACGCCGAGCGTGATGGCGGCGACACCAAGCGCGATCGGCAGCGTCAGGCTCTCGCCGAGCAGCGGCACCGCTTCTACGGTTGCCAACGCGGGGGCCATTGCACCGAAAACGGTGCTGCGTGTCGGCCCGAGCCGCGAAACGGCGACAGCATAGGCCATGCTGGAAACGATGCCGACGCCGATGCCCTGCAGCAGGATGAAGGGCAGGGCATCATGAAAGGTGAAGGCGCCGAGATGGGTCTCGACCGCGCCCGTCGCCATCAGCACCACGAGCATAAGGAAGCACGGCACGGCCAGCAGCAGAGCCGAGCTGACCGGATCGAGCGCCGAGCGGCGCAGCGCGATCGTATAGGCGCCCCACAGCAGGCTTGCGAGCAGCAGCAGGCCGCAGCCACGCCAGACATGGCCGGACGCCACCGCCGGCTGGGCGACGGACAGCACGGCGACGCCGAGGATGATCGCGGCCAGCCCCGCCATCTGCCGCCGGGCCGGCAGGCCCTTGCCCATGAGGAAGTAAAGGATTGCGACCGACAACGGCACGGTGCCGGCAACGAGCGCGCTGACATGCGCCGTCGATGTCTCGCGTCCGCCCGCCGCCGCGATCCAGAAGAAGGGCAGGCCCGCGCCGACCAGCACCATCAGCGCATCGGTCATCCGCAGGCGCCGGAAAATCGCAAGGCGCGAGGGCAGGAACGGAAGCAGGAGAAGGCTCGGTACACCGAAGCGGATCAGGGCGATATCGGCGGTTGCCAGCGGCGAGGCCCCCATGCTGCGCACCGACAGGGCGAACCCGGCCCAGATCAGAACGGCCGTCGTCATGGCAATGGCGCCGGTGACATCCAGGGAGCGGCCGCCATTGCCCGCTGCATCATTTGCTGCCGCCATCGCCATCGTGTGATCCCGCCTCGTGAACTGACAGGGGCAAAATGCCATGGAGGTAAAAGCCGTTTCCTGCTATTTCAGCCATGGATTGGATGATTATTGACAGATTCTGTCAAGAAAGGCGGCGCAATGGATGAAAAGGACCGGCAGATCGTTTCGGCTCTCCAGAGGGATGGCCGGCTCAGCATCCAGGACCTTTCCGAAAAGGTGAACCTTTCTCCCTCGCCCTGCCTGCGCCGCGTGCGCATCCTGGAGGAGAAGGGCATCATCACCGGCTATACGGCGCTGGTGGATGAGCGCGCCTATGGGCTGCCGGTCACGGCTTTCGTGCGCATCCGGCTGGAGCGCCACAACCAGGCGGCTGTCGCGACCTTCGAACAGAAGGTCCGCGACATCGACGCCATCATCGACTGCTATGTGATGACGGGAGATGCCGACTATCTGCTGCGTGTGCTCGTCACCAGCCTTCAGGACTACGAGGAATTCGTCCGCTCGCGCCTGCACCGCATCGAGGGCATCGCTTCGATCGATACGAGCTTTGCCTATGGCACGGTCAAGCGCGCATCCGTCTTCCCGCGCGCCTGACCCGTGAGTCAGCCTGCTCGCTGGAACATGCCAAAGAGGTCGCGCGGATCGTCGGGGTCGGCGATGATGTCGAGATTCTGGAAGAAATCCGTGCCGGTCAGCCGATCGCGAATGTAGCGCAGCGCCGAAAAGTCCTCGATGGCGAAGCCGACGCTGTCGAAGAGGGTGATCTGGGCGTCGTCGCGCCGCCCTAAGGCCTTTCCGGTGATGATCTGCCAGAGTTCGGTCACCGGAAAATCGGCTGGCATCTGCTGAATCTCGCCTTCGATGCGGGTCTGCGGCGGATATTCCACGAAGGTATCGGCGCGCAGCAGAATGTCGCGGTGCAGTTCCGTCTTGCCGGGGCAGTCGCCGCCAATGGCATTGATGTGGACGCCGGCGCCGACCATGTTGTCCGTCAGGATCGTCGCATACTGCTTGTCGGCCGTGCAGGTCGTGATGATCTGCGCACCCTCGATCGCGGCCTCCGGCGAGGCGCAGGCAATAGCCGTGATGCCTGTGCCGGCAAGGTTGCGCACCGCTTTATCCGTGGCGCGGCGGTCGATGTCGTAGAGGCGCACAGTATCGACGCCCAGCACCGCCTTCATGGCGAGCGCCTGGAATTCCGCCTGCGCGCCATTGCCGATCATCGCCATGACCCGCGCCCCCTTCGGGGCCAGATGCCGGGCGGCCATGGCGGAGGTGGCGGCGGTGCGCAGCGCCGTCAGCAGCGTCATTTCCGTCAGCAACACCGGATAGCCGGTCGAGACTTCCGCCAAGAGGCCGAAGGCGGTGACGGTCTGCAGGCCCTGGGCCATGTTCTTCGGATGGCCATTCACATATTTGAACGCATAGATCTCGCCATCCGACGTCGGCATCAGCTCGATCACGCCTTCCCGCGAATGCGAGGCAACGCGCGGCGTCTTGTCGAACAGCTCCCAGCGCGCAAAATCCGCCTCGATCACATCCGTCAGTTCTCTCAGAACCGTCTCGATGCCGATTGCGTGCACCAACCGCATCATGTTCTCGACGCTGACAAAGGGCACGAGGGCTTTTTCGGACGGGGCAATGAACATGCGGGGCTCTCCTCTGGCGATATCGTCAGAGAATACCCTGCGCGCGTTTCCGGCCGAAAGAGCAAGGATGATGAGAATTGTGCAAGGAAATGTGCGATTTGATAGCAGTTTTTGCGTAAATTGTCAGCCTTGAGCCCAAGAAAAACCCGCCGGCCTTTCAGCGGCGGGTTCCTTATACCTCGTCGTTCAAACCGCGCATCAGCTGCGCGGCTTGAGGTTTTCGGGGTCGTAGAGCGGCTTGTAGCCGACGGCGGCGACTTCCACCGGGTAGCTCTCGGCAAAATATTCGACATTCAGCTTGCGGCCGACCTGGCAGTAGTCGTGCGGCAGGTAGGCGAGCGCAATGTTCTTGCCGATCGTCGGGCCGAAGGCGACCGAGGTCGTGTAGGAGCGGCGGCCGAGGCTGTCGACAAGCACCTCGCCCGTGTCGGGATCGACCACCGGCATGGAGCCGACCGGATAGCGCTTGACGCCCTGGCTGTCGGTGTTCTCGGTCATCACGAGCGTGCAGAGCATGGCCGGCTGGTGCGGGCGGGCCTTGTATTCGAGATGCTTGGCCTTGCCGCGGAAGTCGGCTTCCTTGACCTTCGGGCGGGCGAGATCCGCCTCGATGAGGTTGTACTGGGTCAGCAGGTCGCCGTTCTGGAGGCGCAGGCTCTTTTCCATGCGGCGCGAGTTGGCATAAGTCTCGACGCCGAAGGCCATGACGCCGGTGGAGCGCAGCGCATCCCAGACGGCAAGGCCGTCTTCGTACTTCATGTGCAGTTCCCAGCCCTGTTCGCCCACATAGGAAATGCGGAAGGCCGCGACGGACTTGCCGGCGATCTCGATCTGTTTGATGGCGGCAAAGGGAAAGTTCTCGATGTCGAGGCCGGCTGGATCGGCCACCACCTTCTTCAGCGTCTCGCGGGCATTCGGGCCCCAGATGCCGATGGTGATGAACTTTTCCGAAACGTCGGTGATGGTGACGTCGAGACCACGGTCTTCGGCAACGCGCTTCATGTAGTGGAAGTCGCGCGGGCCGGCATCCGCACCGTTCACCAGACGGCAGCGATCGGCCATGCGGAAGACGGTGAAGTCGGCGCGCACCATGCCCTCGTCGTCGAGGAAGTGGGTGTAGATACCCTTGCCGATATTGGCATCGCCGCCGATCTTGGCCGCGCACAGCCATTCGAGCAGCTCGACATGGTCAGGGCCTTCAATGTCCACCATGTGGAAATGCGAGAGGTTGACGATGCCACAATCCTCGCTCATCGCCAGATGCTCGGCATTGGAAACGCGCCAGAAATGGCGGTTGTCCCACTCGTTTTCGCGCACCGGCACGCGGTCGCCGTACTTTTCGAGGAGATGCTCGTTGGCCGCGTAGCCATGGGCACGCTCCCAGCCGCCGAGTTCCATGAAGTAGCCGCCAAGCTCCACTTCGCGCTCATACATCGGCGAGCGCTTGGCACCGCGACCCGATGCATAGGGCTCGCGGGTGTGAACGGCCGGGAAGTAGATCTTCTGGGCCGCTTCGTAGCAGCGGCCGGCAATGAACTCTTCCGTCAGCTGGTGCGGGTAGAAGCGGGCATAGTCGATCGAGTTGTGATCGATCTCAGTGCGGCCGTCCGTCATCCAGTCGGCGATCAGCTTGCCGTAGCCGGGACCGTCCTTGACCCAGATGGCGACGCAGTACCACAGGCCCCGCACCTTCTGGCTTTCGCCGCAGGAAGGACCACCGGCTGCGGAGACCTGCAAGAGGCCGTTGAAGGAGTGGCTCTCGTTATAGCCAAGCTCGCCGAGGATGGGCGTCAGTTCCATCGCCTTTTCGAGCGGCTCGAGGATCTGCTCCATGTCGAGGTCACGCTGCGAGGGGGACAAGCGCGCTTCGTGCTTTTCCAGCAGTTCGCGCGGATGGCACATGCGCGGATTGTGCTGCTCGTAATAGCCCCACTCGATCTGGCCGCCTTCGGTGGTCTTCGGGTCGCCCGTGTCGCGCATATAGGCGGAGTTGCCCTGGTCGCGCAAAAGCGGATAGCCGATTTCCTTGCCGGTGCCTTCGAATTCGTTGTACGGGCCGAAGAAGGTCAGCGGGTGATCGACCGGCATGACCGGAAGGTCTTCGCCGACCATTTCGGCGATCAGGCGCCCCCAGAGGCCGGCGCAGACGATGACGTGATCGGCCATGATCGTGCCGCGATGCGTGACGACACCCTTGATGCGGCCGCCCTCGACGATGAGCGACTTGGCCGGCGTGTTGCCGAACATCTGCAGTTTGCCCGTCTTCTCGGCGGCATCCACCAGCTTGCCGGCAACGGTCTGCGAGCGCGGAATGACGAGGCCGGCGTCGGGATCGAAGAGGCCGCCCATCACCTGGTCTTCCTCGATCAGCGGGAACTTTTCCTTGATCTCGGCCGGGGAAACATAGTGGGCGCGGGTGCCGAAGGCGCGGGCGGAAGACAGCTTGCGCTTGATCTCTTCCATCCAGGTCTCGTCGCCGGTCCGGGCAACTTCAAGGCCACCGATGCGGGCGTAGTGCCCCATCTTCTCGTAGAAATCGATCGAGTACTGCGTCGTCCAGACCGAGAGGTAGTCATGGCTGGTCGTGTAGCAGAAGTCCGAAGCATGGGCGGTGGAGCCGATATCGGTCGGGATGCCCGACTTGTCGATGCCGACAATGTCGTCCCAGCCGCGCTCGATCAGATGATGGGCAATGGAGGCGCCGACGATGCCGCCGAGCCCGATGATGACGACTTTGGCCTTCTGAGGAAATTCTGCCATGGAACGCGACCCCTGATGTCTGTTTTGCCGGCGATCTTAGGGCCTTGTCGCGAGACTGTGCAGCCTGTCTGCGACATTCTTCCAAAACTGCACGACGGTACTTGTCGTATGGAGAACAGGTCCCTGGAGTGCAAGGATCATGTTTGCAATCGTGCGTGACGGGACGATGGCAGCCGAACAGGGCTTTACTCCGGGCGCTTCATTAGAAAGACTGGAGCGTGCAAGGCCGATGGACGGGTGCCGCAGGATTTCAGCTTGCGAAATTCGGCGTCAAAGTTATACCAAATGGTAAAAATTCCGGGCGGAGCGCGTCTGCAATCCTGATCCGGGCAAAAGATAAAACGGGGATCATGACGGCACAATGAGCGATCTTGCCATCGAGCTCAGGGGCATCGACAAGAGCTTCGGCCTCGTCCATGCCAATCGCGATATCAATCTGAAAGTCCGTAAGGGCTCCATCCACGGCATTATCGGCGAGAACGGCGCCGGTAAGTCGACGCTCATGTCGATCCTCTACGGCTTTTACCAGGCCGACCGGGGCGAGATCATCGTGGACGGCAAGCCGGTCGCCATCCGCGACACCAATGCCGCCATCGCCGCCGGCATCGGCATGGTGCACCAGCACTTCATGCTGGTCGAGAATTTCTCCGTGCTCGAAAACATCATGCTCGGTGCCGAAGAGAGCCAGATCCTCAATTCCAGCATCTCCAAGGCCCGTATCGAGCTGAAGCGGCTGGAGAGCGAATACGGGCTGGAAGTCGATCCCGATGCGCTGATCGAAGAGCTGCCCGTCGGCATCCAGCAGCGCGTCGAAATCCTCAAAGCCCTATATCGCAAGGCCGATATCCTCATCCTCGACGAGCCGACCGGCGTTCTGACCCCCGCCGAGGCCGATCACCTGTTCCGCATCCTCGCGCAGCTGAAGGCCGAGGGCAAAACGGTGCTGCTGATCACCCACAAGCTGCGTGAGATCATGGCGATCACCGATGAGGTCTCCGTCATGCGCCGCGGCGAAATGGTCGCGACGCGCCAGACGAGCCAAACCTCGGTGGAAGAGCTGGCCGAACTCATGGTCGGCCGCCGCGTGCTGCTGCGCGTGGAAAAGGGTGAGGCAAAGCCCGGCGCAACGCGGCTTTCCCTGCGCAACCTGACCGTCAAGGACGGGCGCGGCGTGACGATGGTCGACACTGTCTCGCTCGACCTCAAGGCCGGCGAGATCGTCGGCATCGCCGGTGTCGCGGGCAACGGGCAGTCGGAACTCCTGGAGGCGATCGCCGGCATGCGTCGCGCCGTATCCGGCACGATGACGCTGAACGGCAAGCCGGTGGAGGTTACGGGCACCCTCGATCCCGCCGAGCTGCGCCGTCGCGGCCTCGCCCACGTGCCGGAGGACCGCCACCATGTCGGTCTCGTGCTGAAGTTCGAGGAAAGCGAAAACGCCATTCTCGGCTACCACAACAATCCGAAATACCGCAACGGCGTGCTCTTGAACGTGGACGCCATTCGCGCCGAAGCGGAAGAAAAGATCGCCCGCTATGATATCCGCCCGCCGAACCCGCGCCTGAAGACCGCCAATTTTTCCGGTGGCAACCAGCAGAAGATCGTGCTGGCGCGCGAGATGGAGCGCGGGCCGGATGTGCTGATCATCGGCCAGCCGACCCGCGGCGTGGATGTCGGCGCCATCGAATTCATCCACAAGCGCATCATCGAAATGCGCGACCAGGGCGTCGCCGTGCTGCTGGTTTCGGTGGAGCTCGATGAAATCCGCGCTTTGTCGGACCGCATCCTCGTCATGTTCGCGGGACGCGTGGTGGGCGAGCGTCTGCCTGATGCCTCTGAAGGGGAACTTGGCCTGCTGATGGCCGGTGTCGAAGGGCCTAAGGAGGCTGCCGAATGAGCAATCCCTATGCCAAGCTGCCGAACTGGGCCGAATACGGCCTGATCCCGCTGGTCAATCTGATCGTTGCCTTCTTCGTTGCCGGCCTTGTGGTCCTGCTCGTCGGCGAAAATCCGCTGGAGGCCGCCTATCACCTCGTCAACGGCGCCTTCGGCCGCGGCGAATATATCGGCTTCACCCTCTACTATGCCACGACCTTCATCTTCACCGGCCTTGCCGTCGCCGTCGCCTTCCATGCCGGCCTCTTCAACATCGGCGGCGAGGGACAGGCCTACATCGGCGGCATCGGCGTCGCGCTCGCCTGTCTGTATTTCGACCAGACGCTGCCGTGGTTCGTGGTCTTCCCGATCGCGCTTGTCGGCTCCATTGCTTTCGGTGCCGCCTGGGCTTTCCTGCCGGGCTGGCTGCAGGCCAAACGCGGCAGCCACATCGTCATCACCACCATCATGTTCAATTTCATCGCCTCGAGCCTGATGGTCTATCTGCTGACGCGCGTCTTGAAGCCGCTCGGCTCCATGGCGCCGCAGACGCGCACCTTTGCCGAAGGCGGCCAGTTGCCGAAGCTCGACTGGCTGCTCGGCATTTTCGGCCTCAATATCGGCAATGCCCCCTTCAACGTCTCGTTCCTGCTGGCGCTCGTTGCCGCCTTCGGCGTCTGGGTGCTGATCTGGCGCACCAAGCTCGGCTATGAAATGCGCGTCATGGGCCACAGCCCGGGTGCGGCGCGCTATGCCGGTATCAGTGAAAGCCGCATCACCATCATCGCCATGATGATTTCCGGTGGCCTCGCCGGCATGATGGCGCTGAACCCGATCATGGGCGAGCAGTTCCGCATGCAGCTTGATTTCGTGCAGGGCGCCGGCTTCGTCGGGATCGCCGTGGCGCTGATGGGCCGTTCGCACCCCTTCGGCATCATCCCGGCCTCGATCCTGTTCGGCATGCTCTATCAGGGCGGCGCCGAGATCGCCTTCGAAATGCCGACCATCTCGCGCGACATGATCGTGATCATTCAGGGCCTCGTCATCCTCTTTGCCGGCGCGCTGGAAAATATGTTCCGCCCGGCCATCACCGCAGCCCTTGCCGGTTTTGCGGGTCGTCGCGCCGCCGTTACCCAGAGCAAGGGAGCCTGACATGGACCTGTTCCACACCCTCGTCGTGCTGCTGGAATCAACGATCCGCGTCTCCGTGCCGCTGATCTTCGCGGCGCTCGCGGGTCTCTTCACCGAGCGTGCGGGCGTCTTCGACATCGGGCTCGAAGGAAAGATGCTCGGCGGCGCCTTTGCCGCCGGTGCCGTGGCGGCTGTCACGGGCTCGGTCTGGATGGGGCTTCTGGCCGCCATCCTCATCTCGGTCCTGCTCTCGCTGGTGCATGGCTATGCCTCCATCACCCAGCGCGGCAGCCAGATCGTCTCGGGCGTTGCCATCAACTTTATCGTCGCCGGATCCACCGTCATTCTCGGCGAAGCCTGGTTCCGCCAGGGTGGCCGCACGCCGGCACTGGCCGATGGCGCCCGCTTCTCCACCATCGACCTGCCCTTTGCCGACTCCGTGCGCGATGTACCGATCCTCGGCCCCATCTATGCAGACCTGCTGTCCGGTCACTTCCTTTTGACCTACCTCGCCTTCGCGATGGTGCCGATCAGCTGGTGGGTGCTCTACCGCACACGCTTCGGCCTGCGCCTGCGCGCGGTCGGAGAAAATCCGGGCGCCGTCGATACCGCCGGCATCTCCGTCATCTGGCTGCGCTACCGCGCCGTCATCTGCTGCGGCATCCTCTGCGGTTTTGCCGGCGCCTATCTGTCGCTCGCCATGACGGCCGGCTTCGTGAAGGGCATGACGGCCGGCAAGGGCTATATCGCGCTTGCCGCCCTGATCTTCGCCAAGTGGCGCCCGGTCAACATCATGCTCGCCTGCCTGCTCTTCGGCTTCCTCGATGCGCTGGCCATCCGCCTGCAGGGCAATCCGCTGCCGCTGATCGGCCAGGTGCCGGTTCAATTGATGCAGGCGCTGCCCTACATCCTCACTGTCATCCTGCTTGCCGGCTTCATCGGCAAGGCCATTCCGCCCAAGGCCGGCGGTATCCCTTACGTGAAGGAACGCTGAGACATGGACAACGAGCTCTTCGAAGCCGCGCGCGACGCCATGGGCAAGGCCCACGCCCCCTATTCGAAATTCCCTGTCGGCGCCGCCATCCGGGCCGGCGACGGGAAGATCTACACCGGCGCCAATATTGAAAACCTCTCCTTTCCCGAGGGCTGGTGTGCGGAAACGACGGCCATCAGCCATATGGTCATGGCCGGTCAACGCGAGATCCAGGCAGTGGCGGTGATTGCCGAGAAGCTGGCGCTCTGCCCGCCCTGCGGCGGCTGCCGCCAGCGGCTGGCCGAATTTTCCGGCGCCAGCACCCGCATTTTCCTTTGTGACGAGACGGGCATCCGCAAGACCCTTGCCCTCTCCGACCTGCTGCCCCACAGTTTCGAAACGGAAGTCATCGGCTGACACGCTCCGGCCGCCTTACGCGGCGGCCGCGACCTCCGATCGCCACGGGAAGCCAGAGGCTTTGCCGTGATCACCAGAGCCGTGGCGGGCGCGCGCGCCGCCACGCACAGCACACGGGAATTCAAAACGATGATCGAAGCCACCCCCCGGCAGATCGCCACGCTTGCCCTGTCGCTCCTCGACCTCACCAATCTCTCGGAAAGCTGCACGCCTGCCGAGATCGAGACCCTTTGCACACGCGCCCAGACGCCCTATGGCCATGCCGCGGCCGTCTGCATCTGGCCGCGCTTCATCCCGCAGGCCCGCACGCTGCTTGCCGGCAGCCCCGTGCGCATCGCGACCGTCGTGAACTTCCCGAGCGGCGAGGAAAGCCATGAGGCGGTGCGCGGCAAGATCGCGGGCGCCCTTGCCGACGGCGCCGATGAAATCGACATGGTCATTCCCTACCGGGCCTTGCAGGCCGGCGACGAGCAGGCGGTCATCGACATGCTGGCAACGGTGCGCGAGGCCTGCGGCCCCGCCGTCACCATGAAGGCGATCCTCGAAACCGGCGAGTTGAAGGATACCGGCCTCATCCGCAGCGCATCGCACCTTGCGATCCGCGCCGGCGCCGATTTCATCAAGACCTCCACCGGCAAGACGCCTGTCGGAACGACCTTGGAAGCCGCCGACATCATGCTGACGGCGATCCGTGAGAGCGGCCGCAATGTCGGCTTCAAGCCCTCCGGCGGCGTCCAGACCGTGGCGCAGGCCCGTCTCTACCTCGATCTCGCCATCACCATCCATGGCCCCGACTGGGTCATGCCCTCCACCTTCCGCTTCGGCGCCTCCTCGTTGCTCAACGACATCCTCGCGGTCATCGAGGGGCGTGAAACGACGGCAGCGGCTGGCTACTGATCGCCATGCTGCCGCAGGAAGTCATCCGCCGCAAACGGGACGGGGCAGAACTCAACGCCGGCGAAATCGCGACGTTCATCCACGGCATCGGCAATGGCTCGATCGGTGACGCGCAGATTGCGGCTTTTGCCATGGCCGTGCGGCTGAACGGCATGATGCCGGCCGAAACGGTGGCGATGACGCTCGCCATGCGTGACAGCGGCACGGTGCTTGCCTGGCCGGGCGTCGGTCGCCCGGTTGCCGATAAGCATTCCACGGGCGGCGTTGGCGACAATGTCTCGTTGATGCTGGCTCCCATCGCCGCAGCCTGCGGGTTGGCGGTGCCGATGATATCAGGCCGGGGCCTTGGCCATACCGGCGGAACGCTCGATAAGCTGCAGTCCATACCCGGCTATGATGTCACCCCGGATGCGGACAGGCTGCGCCGCTGCGTGGAAACGGTAGGCGCTGCGATCATTGGCCAAACCAGCGCCCTGGCACCCGCCGACGGCCGCCTTTATGCGGTGCGGGATATCACTGCCACGGTGGACAGTGTGCCGCTGATCACTGCCTCCATCCTCTCCAAGAAGCTTGCGGCCGGCCTCGGCTCCCTCGTTCTCGACGTCAAGCTCGGCAACGGCGCCTTCATGACGTCGCAGGCGGAGGCCGAAACGCTGGCCCGCTCCCTGGTTGATGTCGGCAATGGCGCAGGACTTCCGACTCGCGCCCGCATCACCGACATGAACGAGCCGCTGGCCGATTGCGTCGGCAATGCCCGCGAGATCGAGCATGCGCTTTCCTTCCTGAAGGGCGAGAAGGCCGGTACGCGGATCGAAGCGGTCGTGCTCGCCTTCGCCGCCGATATGCTCGTAGCGTCCGGCGCCGTTGCCGAGCCGCAGTCGGCATTGCAGGCCTCGCGTGAGGCGTTGCAGGACGGTCGCGCGCTTGACCGCTTCGCCCGCATGGTTCATGCGCTCGGCGCGCCCGCGGATTTCGTCGAGAAAAGCAGCGCCTATCTCGCACCCGCGCCGGAGCGTCATGCGGTCAAGGCGAATCGCAGCGGATACATCGTGGACTATCGAACGCGCGAGATCGGGTTGCTGCTGATCGAGCTCGGCGGCGGGCGTACGCGGGTCGAGGACAGCATCGATCACCGCGTCGGCCTCACGGGTCTCTTGCCGGTCGGCACGCGCGTGGAGGCCGGAATGCCGCTGGCGACCGTGCATGCGGCAAGCCCGCTCGCGGCCGAAAGGGCGGCGGACGCTCTCCTGACGCTCGTCGGGATCGGGGAGGAGGCACCGGCAGAGGGCCCCGTGCTCGTTGCGGAGGTTACCTGACGAGTTCCATCCGGCCGTCGGCAACGCGGTAGGACCCAAGCTTGCGCAGGAAGCTCATGCCGATCAGCGTCGTCTGCAAGGCCGTGTCCGGCAGCACCACGCCCTCGATATCGCGCACCACGATCGGGCCGATCTCTATGCGTTCGATCACGACCCGCTCGGCCGACACGCGGCCATTGGCGGTCGAGACCTCCACCTTGTCGCGATAATGGACGGGCAGGATGCCCAGCCGGCGGGCGGTGCTCTCATTGAGCGCCACCGATGTCGCGCCGGTATCGATTAGCCCGTCCGTTGCGCGGCCATTGATGCGGAAGCGTCCCCGGAAATGGTGGCTGGCATCCGCTTCGATCCTCACGGTGTTGGTCGCCCCCGTCGCTGAGGAAGCGGTGGATGCAAGGCGCGGCGCTTGGCTTTCGGTTTGCGTGGCCTGCTGCGACAGGAACGCCGTCGTGAGGCCCGGAACCGTCAGGGCTGCCACGCCTGTGAGAAGAGCAACCGCGAAAAGCGCCTTGACCACCTGAAACATCCTCGCCTTCGTGCTGTGTGCGAGGAGTATTTCAGGGGAGGCTTTCAGGACCATCACCAAGCCTGACGGACGGCAGGCTTTTCAAGCGATGGTTATCTCTTCGTTACTTCGTGCCGTACATGCGGTCGCCGGCATCGCCGAGGCCGGGCACGATGTAACCCTTGTCGTTCAGGTGGCTGTCGACCGAAGCGGTGAAGATCGGCACGTCGGGGTGTGCCTCCTGGAAGTTCTTGATGCCTTCAGGGGCGGCGAGCAGGCACAGGAAACGAAGATTGTGGGCGCCGCGCTCCTTCAGCTTTTCCACCGCCGCAATCGAGGAATTGCCCGTGGCAAGCATGGGGTCGACGACGATGACCAGGCGTTCGGCGAGGTTTTCCGGCGCCTTGAAGTAATATTCGACCGCTTCCAGCGTTTCGTGATCACGGTAGACGCCGACGTGGGAAACGCGGGCGGAGGGAACCAGCTCCAGCATGCCCTCCAGCAGACCGTTTCCGGCGCGCAGGATGGAGGCGAACACCAGCTTCTTGCCTTCGAGCACCGGTGCGTCGATTTCTTCCATCGGCGTTTCGATACGCTGCTGGGTCAGTTCCAGATCGCGGGTCACTTCATAGCACAGCAGCGTCGAGATTTCGCGCAGCAACCGGCGGAAGCTTGCCGTCGAAGTTTCCTTCTTCCGCATGATCGTCAGCTTGTGCTGCACGAGGGGATGATTGATGACTGTCACGCCGTCCATGGTGCTGCTTCCTGTCTGCTCATACGGTTTTCACGCCCTCTTTTTTCACGGAAGAGGCGCGTCCCGCAAGGGTCGGCCGCCGCTTTCAACCGTCTATGAACATCGCCGGTGCAACGAGAGCGCTGACGGGCGGCAGGCGAAGCACGACCGCCAGCATGGCTACAGGAAGGAGCGCCCGTTTTCGCCGGGCGGCAGGCCGAGATGCTTGGCTATGGTCTCGCCCACATCGGCGAAGGTCGGCAGAATGCCGGCCGAACGCGCGCCGAAACCGGGACCGAAGGCCAGCACCGGCACGCGCTCGCGCGTATGGTCCGTGCCGCGCCAGGTCGGGTCACATCCGTGGTCGGCGGTGATGATGGCGAGGTCACCCAGTTTCAGCTTGCGCCCGAAGGTCGGCAGGCGCCGGTCGAAGGCCTCCAGCGCGGCCGCATAGCCTGCCACGTCGCGACGATGCCCGTAGAGCATGTCAAAATCGACAAGGTTGACGAAGGTCAGCGATCCCTCCGGCGCGGAGTCAATGGCCGAGATCGTCGCCTCGAACAGGGCAGCATTGCCATCGGCCTTGGTGATGTCGGTCACGCCCTGATGGGCAAAGATGTCGGAGACCTTGCCGATCCCATGCACCTGCCGGCCGGCGCTTTTTAGCCTGTCGAGCAGCGTCGGCGCTGGCGGCGGTACGGAAAAGTCCCGCCGGTTGGCCGTCCGCCGAAAGCTTTGCGCATCGTGGCCAAGGAAGGGGCGGGCAATGACGCGGCCGATATTGAAGGCATCGAGCAGCCGCCGTGCAGTCAGGCAGAAGTCGTTGAGCCGGTCGATCCCGAACGAGCCCTCGTGGGCAGCGACCTGGAAGACGCTGTCGGCCGAGGTGTAGCAGATGGGAAAACCGGTGCGCAGATGCTCTTCGCCGAGCCGCGCGATGATCTCCGTGCCGGAGGCATGGCAATTGCCGAGAATGCCGCCGACATTGCCTTCCCGGCACAACGCCGCGACCAGTTCGGGCGGGAAGGCATCGCCTTCGGTTGGAAAATGCCCCCAGTCGAAAAGGACCGGCACGCCGGCAATCTCCCAGTGGCCGGAGGGCGTATCCTTGCCGCGCGAGACTTCCGATGCGGCGGCATGGATCGCGAAGGTGCGATCCGGCACGCTCATGCCGACGGGATAGCGCCCCGTCGAAACCCGGGCGGCCTCCAGCAGGCCGAGCGCCGACAGCATGGGCAATTTCAGTGGTCCCTCCCGCAGCCCCTCGCGATCCGCAGCGCCGGCCGCACAATATTCGGCGATATGGCCGAGCGTGTTGGCGCCGTCGTCGCCATAGGCAGCCGCATCGCGCGCGCCGCCAATGCCGAAGGAATCGAGGAGAAGAAGAAAGGCTCTTGCCATGGGCTCATCCGCAATCAGCCAGCCGCATCCGGCAGCATGGGAGATGAGACTTAAAGCATAATCGGACCGGAGTGAAACGAGGATCGTTGCGAACCAGCTTCGAAAATGGGCGCCTTGAGTGACGACCTCTCTCGTACGCACAGTCACTCTGGCCGCCAATCGCCGGCGCGCCTCATGGGGTAAGGTCTGGCGACGCTCAAACGCACGAGGTCATTAACAGTCGGAGCAGGTGATGCTGTCGCCGACGCGCTGGCGGAAGTAATAGGTTTTGGCGAGGTTTATGGTCGCTGGCGTCTGATCGGCGCTGGCCTTGTAAAGCCAGAGCGTATAGGGGGCGGTCACTTCAGCGCGCACGAGAAATGTCGTGGACGCGGCAAGGCCGTTCGGCAGCGTGACCGCGGAACCGGTTGTGTAGGCCCGCGCGCCATTTTCATTGCGCGACCAGGCGACGGTTGCGTCGCCATTCGAAGCCACGGAGATCCCGGTGATCTTCATCGTGTAGGATTTGCCGCCCAGCGGTTCGAGCGTGCGCTCGATAACCGTCTTCATCTTGTCGAGATCACTGGCCGAAATGGTATTGCGCTGCGCAACCAGATCGGCGATCGTGCTCGAGGCCCGCGACACCTTTCGGGCCATGCTGAAACCGAGAGACAGTTCGAAGCTGCCCATATAGAGAGCCAGCATGATCGGCACGATCATCGCAAATTCGATCGCGCCCGTCCCCTTCCGGTCACGCAGAATGCGGGGCACGAACTTTGAGAGACCGTAGGCCGGCGCGTCTGGACGTCGAACTTTATGCATGTCGGTCCTCAATAGTTTTCCGTCTGGAATGTGGATGTCGCCACCATGAGGTAGTCGTTCGGCATGCTGGAGCCGGCCGGACGCAGATTGGTCACGTAAGGCCTGACCAGATCGGTTATCACCGTCCAGCGGTAGTAAATCCGGATCATGTTGATGGTGCCCGGGCCGCCCGGGGCGAAATCGAAGCCGGCCGTGTTGATATCCGAGCCTGCGCCACCCGTGCGTGGCAGCGTCGGGGGCAGGTTGTCATAGGAAGAGACGGTGCGCACATCGATGAAGAGCTTGGACGGCGTCTCGGCTTCCGACGCCGAGCAACTGATCATCACCGCGATTTCCTGGCAAACGGCAGCGCGAAACTCGGTTCGCGTCTTGTCTGTCGATTTGCCCTGGTTGAAGGTGATTTGTCCCGTCCGGATCTGGCGTGCAATATTGTCCGTCGCCGCGTTGATGACCTGCTCGCCGGTAAAAGCGACGAAGGTCTCCACGGATGCAAAGAGAATGACAAAGAAGGGCATGGCGAGGATCGCGAATTCGAGCGCTGTCGCGCCGCTACGATCCTTTTTTAGTCGCCCGAAAATTCCGGTACGGGCCTTGAGGCCGCCCGGCTTTTGTCTTGGTGTTCTTCCGATCCGCAGCATGGCATCGCCTTGTCAGACTGAATGTCGGCACATCACATCGTGCCGTTTCAACGCTGATCTAAGCGTGTCTTCCTTGAGAATTCGTGTGCGGTATCGATCAAATTGCGAATGAATGTACCGATCCTGTCGGGCAGGCGCGGAAATGACGTCTGCAGCCGGTTTTTACGGCGCTGCGGCCGCCTTTGACCCCTCATGCGCCTCGCAGATCGGCGCGCAGGACAGAACCGTGCGCTGCGTCTGACGGTAGACCCGCACCGTGTCGCCCTCATCGACGGAAACGATCACGCGCTTGTCCACCAGCGCATTGCCGGCAGCATCGAGAATGACCAGGTTCGTCGTGCCGAAGCTCTTTCCTGTCAGAACGATGGTGCGTGCATCGGCAACGGTCGCATCAGCCACCTCGGCATTGCCGACAATGACCTTGGAGACGGCGCGATCAAGCTTCAGCACGCGCGCCTGATCCATATAGACGCGCATGGCCTCGTTGGCCGCCTCCGCAGGGCTTGCAAGAATACCGAGCGCGACAAGTGCCGCGGCGGCATGGGTTGCGAGCAGGGTGTGGGGCAGGAAGGACATCGGCGTTTTTCCGCATGAAGGGTGTGCCACAATGTGCTGGTTTTTGGTGAACGAAGCGTTAAGGGTGCGGGCCGGCGACCGAGCTGCCTTTAAATTGCCGGCCCTAGACGGGCTGCACAGCCGTCGTTTGGCAATTGAGCAAAACCTTTCAGTCCCGATTCACCAAGATCTGTCCCGGTACAGGTTCAGCTTTTGCTAACCTTGTTTTTTAAGTGGATGGCAAGTGACGCTGGCTACATTCGCCTCAACCGAACAACGGAAACAGTTGGCGGTAGTGCTGAACCATAACCTTTCCCGGTAGGAGAATGACCATGACCAAGATTTTCGCTCGTTTCCTGAAGGATGAATCGGGTGCGACCGCTATCGAATACGGCCTGATCGCGGCCCTGATTTCCGTTGCCCTGATCGGCGGCGCCGGTGCTCTCGGCAACAAGCTGAACACCCAGTTCAACAACCTCTCCACCTACATGAACGTCACCGCAAAGTAATTTGCGGCTTCAAATGTGGGGCGGCGAGGCCGTCATGCCAGGCCGCTCGCCGCATAGGGAGCGGCCTGATAGCGTTTTCAGGTTCCGTGCATCGTGGCAAAGGAGAGTACCCGTGCTGAATGCTGCCATCATGGTGATCTTTCCTCTCTGCCTGATCTATGCGGCCGCCAGCGATCTTTTGACCATGACGATCCCGAACCGCATCAGCGTTGTCCTGATCGCCGCTTTTCTCGTCATCGCCCCACTTGGCGGGGTGGGCCTGCATGAGTTCGGCCTGCATGTTCTGGCCGCGGGCATCGTCTTTGCGGCCTGCTTCGCCTTGTTCGCCGTCAACGTCATGGGGGGCGGCGATGCAAAACTGCTCACCGCCGCCGCGCTCTGGTACGGCTATAATGCCTCCCTCGTCGAATTTCTGGCATCGACGGCCCTGATGGGCGGACTGCTGACAGTCGTTATTCTCATCCTGCGTTGGCAAAGCACTCTTCTGCTGACTGCGCGTATTCCCCTGCCCCAAACGCTCCTGCACGCCAAGAAGGTGCCGTATGGCATCGCCATCGCCGCTGGCGGGCTCCTGACCTTTGAAGCCTCTCCCTTGATGCTTCGTCTTCTGTCCGGCGCCGCGTAAGGGCGAAAATCCCGCTAAGGCTGCGTTAACCATCCCGTTAAGGGTCTTGTTAACTATAATTACACCAATTCCTGATCAACCTGCGGAAAGAACATTCTGTCCGTCGGGAAAAGATCATGAGACCGGTGCGCATCATCATCCTCGCTGTCGCCGTCATGTCGGCAGGCATGGCAGGCCTGCTGGCCATAAACCTGTCGGGATCGAACCAGCCGGCCGTGACGGAACCCGTCGTTGAGAAGGAGCCGGTCACCAATGTGCTCGTTGCCAGCAAAGGCCTGCCGGTCGGCTCCCGCCTTGATGCCAGCGCCATGCACTGGATTTCCTGGCCGAAAAGCGGCCTCGTCGAAGGCCTGATCACCGAGGAAGCGCGTCCGCAAGCCATCACCGATCTCAATGGCGTCATCGTGCGCCTGCCGCTCTTTGCCGGCGAGCCGATCCGTCAGGAAAAGATTGCCGACGGCGCCGGCAGCACGCTTTCCGCCCTGCTGCCTGCCGGCAAACGGGCCGTTGCGACCGAAATCACTGTTGCGACCGGTGCCGGCGGCTTCATACTTCCCAACGACCGGGTCGACGTGATCATGGTGCGCAAGGGGACGGAAGCGGGCATGTTCTCCACCGAGACCGTGCTGAGTAACGTCCGCGTCCTCGCCATCGATCAGCAGATCGAAGAGGGCAAGGACGGGCAAAAGGCCGTGGTCGGCACCACGGCAACGCTGGAGCTCACGCCCTCGCAATCCAAGGTGATCGCCGTCGCGCAGCAGATGGCCGACCGTCTCACCCTCGTCCTCAGAAGCGTTGCGGATGCGCAGGAGCCCGATACGGCTTCAGCCGACTATCTTTTGACCGGGGATGATGCGCCCGCCATCCAGATCATCAAATCCGGATCGATCGTCCGGACCCAACCCGGTGGCACGCCAAGCGCCTCATCCACCTCCTCGATGCAGTAAGCCTGCGGAGCTGACCGTGAACATCATCGCACGAAATGTCCGAACTCTCCTCGCCGCCGGCCTCTCTTTCTGCCTCGGCTTTTCCGGCATCGGCCCCGTCGCCATACCGGGTTTCGAACTGCGTCTGGCCGAAGCCGCAAACTCGCTGGTCCGCATCACCGAGGCCGGCCCCGGCGCCCGCCAGCGCATCAAGGTCGGCTTGAACAAGGCCGTCGTGGTCGATCTGCCGGAAGACGCGCACGACATTCTCGTTGCCGATCCGACCCTCGCCGATGCCGTGACGCGCACGTCCCGGCGCATCTACCTTTTCGGCAAGACGGTCGGCCAGACCAACATCTTCGTCTTCGGTCCCGGCGGCCAGGAGATCGTCAGCCTCGAAATCGAGATCGAGCGCGACATCACGGGTCTTGAATCGAACCTGCGTCGCTTCCTGCCGGACTCCGACATCAAGGTCGAGATCATCTCCGACAACATCGTGCTGAGCGGCACGGTGGCGACCCCGCAGGATGCCGCCCTTGCCGTCAGCCTTGCCCGCGCCTTCATCAAGGGCGGTGAGGCGACCACCCGCAGCATCACCGTCTCGGGCTCCGACGGCGGTACCGGCGATATCTTCGCAGAAGCGCGCCAGCAGTCGCAGATCGTCAACATGCTGAAGATCCAGGGCGAAGACCAGGTGACGCTGAAGGTCACCGTGGCCGAAGTCAGCCGTCAGGTGATGAAGCAGCTCGGCTTCTCCGGATCCCTCAGCCAGGGTGCGGACGACGTGATTGCCTTCCGCAACCCGGTCAACCTCGGTAATGCCATCAACCCGCTGGCCTCCGGCTTCAGCCATGCGCTCGGCGGCGTCGATATCTCGGCCTACATCAACGCGATGGAACAGGCCGGCGTCATGCGCACGCTGGCTGAGCCGAGCCTGACGGCCATTTCCGGCCAGCAAGCCAAGTTCTCCGTCGGCGGCGAGTATCGCCTGCCCAACAGCCAGGAAATCACGGTCAATTCCGAAACCGGCGAGCGGCAGCTGACGCGCGGCAGTGAGACGGTCGAATACGGTATTCAGCTGAATTTCAAGCCGGTCGTGCTCGGTCCCGGCCGCATCAGCCTCAACATCGAGACCAATGTCTCCGAGCCGACCTTCGAGGGCTCCGTCGTCAACGGAAACACCCAGCGTGACGTGCCCGGCCAGACCTACATGTCGATCCGCAAGCGCGAGGCGTCCACCAGCGTCGAGCTGCCCTCCGGTGGTTCGATCGTGATTGCCGGCCTGGTGCAGGACAATATCCGTCAGGCCATGTCTGGCCTGCCGGGCGTCAGCAAGATCCCGGTCTTCGGTGCGCTGTTCCGCTCCAAGGACTTCATCCGCAACGAAACAGAACTCGTCATCATCGCAACGCCTTATCTCGTCCGCCCCGTCTCGCGGTCGCAGATCGCGCGCCCCGACGACAATTTCAGCGCCCCGAACGATGTGGCCGGTTACTTCCTTGGCCAGGTCAACCGCCTCTATGGCCGTGAGCAACAGGCGCCGCCTGCCGGCCGCTACCATGGCAATGTCGGCTTCATCTACAAGTGAACAGGATCGCCTCCATGAGCATGTCATTGAACGAGACCGTCCGGAAGCGCCGGACCCCGGCCTGGGCGGCCATCCTGGCAGCGGTTGCCGCCACCACGCTTGTTGCGGGCTGCGCGCCGAAGCCCGACCGTCTGTCGACCGGCGCCGTCCCGGACGATTATCGGGCGCGCCATCCCATCGTGCTGGCCGAGGGCGAAACGACGCTGGACGTCCCGGTTTCGTCAGGCGACACGCAAATCTCGCTCGCCACCCGTGACCTGATCCGCGGCTTTGCGTCCAACTATCACAACACGGCATCCGGCGTGGTGCAGGTGATGCTGCCGGAGGGCGCGCCGAATTCTCATGCCGTCCAGCGCATTCGCCGCGACATCCGGGCTGCGCTGACCTCCGGTGGCGTGCCTGCCAACCGGATCGTTGAGATGCGCTACCAGGCGCAAAGCAATGGCGATGCCGCCCCCGTACGCCTGTCATACACCGCCATCAAGGCGAGCGCGGGCCCCTGCGGCGAATGGCCGGAAGACCTCGCAATGCGCACGGAGCAGAACCAGAACTACTACAATTTCGGCTGTGCTACGCAATCGAACCTCGCCGCCCAGGTCGCCAATCCAACAGATCTTCTCGGGCCGCGCGTCATGTCACCGGTCGATGCCGAACAACGCAACCTCGTGATCAACAACTACCGAACAAGGTCCGCATTGAACTAGCGGCATCGGCGCGCGCGCGGGTGCTTGCGCTTTCGCGCAGCGCCGGAGAAACGGCAGGAAAAGAAGATGACCACGATCGACTATACCATTGACAACGATGTCCGCAGGGACAGCATCGCCGTCGATACGACCCGTCCGGGTGATCTGGACATCGTCCGGCCGCTGCCGCGTATTTCTATCCATGCCTTCTGCGAGAGCGAGGGCATGCTTCACCTTCTCGACCAGTGCGCCCGTGACAGGCGCATGTCGAAGGTCACATTGCGCAGCAACAAGGGTACGATTTCATCGGCCGCCGCCATGTTCGCGCAGATGCCAACACCCAACCTGATCATCCTCGAGACCTCCGTCGATCCCGCAAACCTTCTGGGCGAGCTTGCCCCGCTTGCCGAGGTCTGCGATGCCTCCACGAAGGTCATCATCATCGCCAAGCACAATGACATTCGCCTCTACCGCGAACTGATCCGCAACGGCATTTCCGAATATCTGGTCGGCCCGGTCTCCATCGCCGACATCCTGCAGGTCGTCTCGAACATCTTCATTGATCCGCAGACCGAGCCGCTCGGCCGCTCCATTGCCTTCATCGGAGCAAAAGGTGGCTGCGGATCGTCCACCGTTGCGCACAATTGCGCATGGGGGATTTCCAGCCTTTTTTCGACGGCCGTCATTCTGGCCGACCTCGACCTTCCCTACGGGACGGCCAATATCGACTTCGATCAGGATCCTGCCCAGGGCATCGCCGAAGCCGTCTATTCGCCCGAACGGCTCGATGAGGTCTTCCTCGACCGTCTGCTGGCGCGCTGCTCGGACCATCTCTCGATGCTGGCGGCACCCTCCATGCTGGACCGCGCCTATGACATCGAGCCGGGCGCGTTCGCCCCGATCCTGGAGATCCTGCAGCGCAGCGCACCCGTCGCGGTTCTGGACGTCCCGCATGTCTGGTCGGAATGGACACGCCGCGTGCTTGCCGAGGCCGACGAGATCGTGGTCACGGCCATGCCGGATCTCGCCAATCTGCGCAATGCGAAGAACCTCTTCGATAGCCTCAAGCGCCTTCGCCAGAACGATAAGCCGCCGCACCTCGTCCTGAACCAGGTGGGCGTACCGAAGCGGCCCGAAATCGCGGTGGACGATTTCTGCAAGTCGCTTGAAGTGGACCCTTGCGCCATCCTCCAGTTCGACGCGGCCCTCTTCGGCAGCGCCGCCAATTCCGGTCGCATGGTCGCCGAAGTCGACAAGAAGGCGCCGGCCGCCGAAACCTTCTCGCAGCTTGCGCACCTCCTGACCGGACGGACGACGGTCAAGAAGGCGCGAAAGCAGGGTCTCGGCAAGGTTCTGGGCATGCTGGCCCGCAAGTAAGAGCGGGCAGACAACGAAAGCTGGAAGAAGATCATGTTCGGCAAACGAGGAAACGATAGCCCCGTCAAGACCGCGCCCGCAGTCGTCGCGTCCGTGCCGCTGGCGACGGCCAAGGTGGCGGAGCGGGTGAGCGCGCCCGCCCACGAGGCGGTGCGCGAGCCGGTGCCGGCCACGACCTCGCTCGCCCCTGCTCAGGCAGCATCCGCGGCCGCACCGCGCCGGCGCCAGAGCCGCAACGAGCAGTATTACGAAACCAAGGGGCAGGTCTTCTCCGCGCTGATCGACACGATCGATTTGTCGCAGCTTGCCAAGCTCGATACCGAGAGCGCCCGAGAGGAAATCCGCGATATCGTCAACGATATCATCACCATCAAGAACTTCGCGATGTCGATCTCCGAGCAGGAGGAACTGCTCGATGACATCTGCAACGACGTGCTTGGCTATGGCCCCCTCGAGCCGCTTCTGGCCCGCGACGACATCGCCGATATCATGGTCAACGGTGCCGGCCAGACCTTTATCGAAGTCTCCGGCAAGATGATCGAGTCGGAAATCCGTTTCCGCGACAACTCGCAGCTTCTGTCCATCTGCCAGCGCATCGTCAGCCAGGTCGGCCGCCGCGTCGATGAATCGAGCCCGATCTGCGATGCGCGCCTACCCGACGGCTCGCGCGTCAACGTGATCGCCCCACCGCTCGCCATTGACGGCGCGGCGCTCACCATTCGTAAGTTCAAGAAGGACAAACTGACCCTAGACCAGCTGGTCAAGTACGGCTCGATCACGCCGGAAGGCGCCGAACTCCTTCAGATCATTGGCCGCGTGCGCTGCAACATCATCATCTCCGGTGGTACGGGCTCGGGCAAGACCACGCTTCTCAACTGCCTGACGCGTTACATCGACAGCACCGAGCGCATCATCACCTGCGAAGACTCCGCCGAACTTCAGTTGCAGCAGCCCCATGTCGTGCGCCTCGAAACGCGTCCGCCGAACATCGAGGGCGAAGGCGAGATCACCATGCGCGATCTCATCAAGAACTGCCTGCGTATGCGCCCCGAACGCATCATCGTCGGCGAAGTCCGCGGCCCCGAGGTCTTCGACCTTCTGCAGGCCATGAACACCGGCCACGATGGCTCGATGGGCACGATCCACTCGAACAATCCGCGCGAATGCCTTAACCGCGTTGAATCGATGATCGCCATGGGCGGATATACGCTGCCAGCCAAGACGGTCCGGGAGATCGTTGCCGGGTCCGTCGACGTCATCATCCAGGCCTCACGTCTGCGCGACGGCTCGCGCCGCATCACCCACATCACCGAAGTCATCGGCATGGAAGGTGACGTGATCATCACCCAGGACCTGATGCGCTACGAGATCGAAGGCGAAGACGCCCTGGGCAACATCATCGGCCGGCACGTCTCCACCGGCATTGGCAAACCGCATTTCTGGGACCGTGCCCGCTACTTCAACGAGGATCGTCGCCTGGCGGCCATCCTCGACGCGATGGAGAAGAAATAGCGCCATGTTCGGAGTATCCCCCGCCATTCTCATGATCGTCCTGCTGGCCGCGGTCGCCGCCGGCAGCATGGCCTATGTCTTCCTGTTCTCGCGGCTCGAGGTGGAGAAGAAGGCCGAGAATCGGATGCGGCGGGTCAGCACGGCTGAAACGGATCGCACAAAGATCAAGGCCGCCCGCGAGCGGGTCGCCGAACTCTCAAAACGGCGCAAATCCGTTCAGGATTCCCTTCGGGAGCTGGAGAAAAAGCAGGAAGAGAAGTCGAAACGCCGTAGAGAAGACGCCAAGACGCTGTTGATGAGAGCGGACGTGCCGATGACCGTCCCGCAGTTCTACATGGCCTCCAGCGGTCTCGGCCTTTGCATTTTTCTCGCGGTGTTCATTTTGTCGAACGACCTGCTGGTTGCCGCAGGGACATTTGTCGTCGGCGCGCTCGGCGCTCCGCGTTTTGTCCTTTCCTTTCTGTTCAAACGCCGCTGCAAGAAGTTTCTCGACGAGTTTCCGAACTCGCTGGATGTGATGGTCCGCTCCATCAAGTCCGGCCTACCGCTCAGCGACGCACTGAAGCTCATCGCCACGGAAGGCCGCGAACCCGTCAAGACCGAATTCCGCAAGGTCGTGGAATCGCAGCAGGTCGGCATGAGTATTCCCGAAGCCTGTGCGCGCATGTACCAGTCGATCCCGCTGCCGGAAATCAGCTTTTTCGCGATCGTGATCGCCATCCAGTCACAGGCCGGTGGCAACCTCTCGGAAGCTCTGTCAAACCTTTCAAAGGTTCTGCGCGACCGCCGCAAGATGAAGGCGAAGGTGCAGGCGCTGTCGATGGAGGCCAAGGCCTCGGCGGTCATCATCGGCGCCCTGCCGTTCATTGTCGCCACGCTCGTCTACCTGACATCGCCCAGCTACATCATGATCCTGTTCACCGATTGGCGTGGCCACGTGATCCTGGCCTGCTCCGCGGTCTGGATGGGGATCGGCGTTCTCGTCATGCGCAACATGATCAACTTCGACATCTAGGGACATTGAACGGCGCTTCGCCACAATCTCCATCGACTTTGTTTCGATGCATTTCCGCAAGCGGGGGAATTCCGCAAAGTTTCGGAAATGCGCAACGGCATCCGGAAGGCGGCGCAGCATGGAAACGCTGATTACATCGATCCTCAATCCGCAGGCGCTTCTGGCTATCCTGGTCGCAGTCGCTGTTCTTGCCACGGTTCTGACGGTGGCCGCGCCGTTTCTGGGCGGCGACGACCTCAACAAGCGGATGAAGGCGGTTGCCTCCGAACGCGAAGCGATCCGGGCGCGCGAACGTGCGCGCCTCACCGCCGAACACCTGGCCAACAGGGGAAGCCTGCGAAACAAGTCCGGTAACGGCTCCGTGCGCCAGATCGTCGAACGCCTCAATCTGAAGAAGGCCTTGTTGGACGATGCCATGGCAGCCCGGCTGAAGACGGCCGGCTACCGCTCCCAGAGCGCGCTCAACACCTTTCTCTTTGCGCGCTTCGCGCTGCCTTTCCTCTTCCTCGCCATCGCCGCCTTCTACGTCTTCTTCCTCGGCTATCTCGCCGAAAAGCCGTTCGCTTTCCGCTTGTTCGCCGTCATGGCCTTCGCCTATTTCGGCTTTTACCTGCCCAATATCATTGTCGCCAATGCCAGGAGCAAGCGCCAGACATCCATTCGCCGGGCTTGGCCTGATGCGCTGGACCTGATGCTGATCTGTATCGAATCCGGTATTTCCATGGAGCTTGCGATGCGGCGTGTTGCGGACGAAATCGCGTCCCAGTCCACGGAGCTGGCGGAGGAATTCATCCTGACCATGGCGGAACTGTCGTTCCTGCCCGACCGTCGCACGGCGCTCGATAATCTGGCCCAGCGCACGGGTCTTGAGGAGGTCAAGGCAGTCACCCAGGCGCTGATCCAGGCCGATCGCTACGGAACACCGATTGCTGCGGCCCTTCGCGTTCTCGCCCAGGAAAGCCGAGATCAGCGCATGAACGAGGCGGAAAAGAAGGCCGCCGCCCTGCCGCCGAAGCTGACCGTGCCGATGATCCTGTTCTTCCTGCCGGTGCTGATCGCCGTCATTCTCGGTCCGGCCGGCATCCAGGTCGCCGATCGCATGTAAGCCGCGGACAATCGGAGCACAAAAAGAACAAGCGGGGCGCCCGACCAGGCGCCCCGCTTGTTCTGGTTGACGTCCTGCGTGTGCAGGAGATGGATCGCCGGCTTCAGTTGGTGTTGTTGTCGAGCCCGCCATCCTTGGCGGCAAGCTTCTGCCAGGAATTCTGCTGCGAGAGGATGCCGCGCAGATAGGCGACATTCGCCTCGGCCTGCGCCGGGCTGAGCTCCTTGCGGGCAATGGCTTCGGCCTCTGCAAAGCGGCCCTGCAGGCCGACAGCGAGCGCAAGGTTCTGACGAACGCCGCTGTCTGCGCCGGGTTGTTCTGAGGCCGATTGCAGATAGGTTTCGGCCGTCTTCAGATCCTTGGCGAGGAGATAGGACATGCCGAGATTGGACAGGACGGATGGTTCGTTCGGTTGAAGGTCGAGCGCCTTGCGGTAGCGTTCGCGGGCTTCCTGCGAGCGGCCGAGCTGGTCGAGAATGGCGCCCTGGGCAGAGATCAGCCGCCAGTCCGGACGATCCGGTGTCTGGGCGCGGCCGATTGTCTGCAGGGCCTGTTCGAACTGACCGGCGGCGGCCTGCGCCTTGCCGTAGGCGGCCAGGACCTCGCGATCGCTGGGGTAGTTGATGGCAACCTGCTGCATGACAGCGAGCGCCTGATCGTTGCGCCCGTTCATGCGCAGCACGTCGGCATACTGAAGGCCCGTTGCGCGGTCCTTCGGGTTCTTTTCATAGGCTTCGCCGATCTCCTTCTGCGCTGCTGCCAATTGGGTGGCGTTCATGCCATCGAGCGACCGCGTCACGGCCGGCTCGCTGGGAATCGAACCCGTTGTGAGCGGCTTCTTCGTGGT
Source organism: Rhizobium sp. RU20A (assembly GCF_900155885.1). Lineage (GTDB taxonomy): Bacteria > Pseudomonadota > Alphaproteobacteria > Rhizobiales > Rhizobiaceae > RU20A. The sequence goes on along the minus strand of NZ_FTMB01000003.1, from coordinate 302,994 downwards.
GGAGCAGGCCGACAGGCCTACGGCGATCACCAGGATCGCCGTGCCCTTCAAGAGCGCACGGGCAGAAGCGGAGGAGAATTCCGGTGCGGACATGGTTCGTGCCTCTTCAAGCAAAACGCCACGCGCCGCACTTCGCAGGAACTTGATCGGCGCAATCTTCGCTCCAGCAATAATCTGTTAACCCTAACAGAGCGTTAATGGGCCGCCGGCGAGAGCAGGATCTGCCGGTGCAGAAAAGACAGGATCCCGTTCAATGACCCCCTTCCAGTTTATCGCGCGCCCCACGCCGTTTGACGCCGGCGGCGCCGGCACCTTGCCCGTCTTTGCCGTGACGCCCCATGATATCGAGGCCGGCAATATCGATCCCATTGCGCTCGACTGGGCGCGAAAGGCCGGCTTCAAGGCCGAAAGCGGCGCTGTCCTGCCGGTCCCGGCACCCGATGGCCATCTGGGCGGCGCGCTGCTCGGTCTCGGCAGCCACCCGATGGAACTGCCCTTCCTTGCCGGCAAGCTCGCCCGCGCCCTGCCGGCCGGCCGCTGGCATATCGAAACCGCGCCGCTTTCGGCCGATCACCTCGCGCTCGGCTACGGTCTCGGTGCCTACCGCTTCGAACGCTACAAGAAGGCGACGACCGCGCCGCCGACGCTCGCCATTCCCTCCGATGCCGATGCGACCGACATCAAGCGACAGATCGCCGGCATCTATCTCGCGCGCGATCTCATCAACACGCCCACCAACGACATGGGCCCTTCCGATCTCGAGGCCGTCTTCCGGGCGCTGGCCGCCCACTACAAGGCCGAGGTCTCAGTCGTTTCCGGCGAAGAGCTGCTGGAAAAGAACTTCCCGCTGATCCACACGGTCGGCCGCGCCAGCACCGATGCGCCGCGGCTTCTCGAAATGCGCTGGGGCAAGAAGGGCCACCCGAAGATTACGCTGGTTGGCAAGGGCGTCTGCTTCGACACCGGCGGCCTCGACATCAAGCCGTCCGCCTCAATGCTGCTGATGAAGAAGGACATGGGCGGCGCGGCCAACGTCATGGGCCTGGCGCTGATGATCATGGATGCGAAGCTGAAGGTCGACCTGCGTGTTCTCGTGCCTGCCGTCGAAAATTCCATCGCCGGCAATGCATTCCGCCCCGGCGACATCTACATCTCCCGCAAGGGCCTGACGGTGCAGATCGACAACACAGATGCGGAAGGACGCCTCATCCTTGCCGATGCACTGGCCTATGCCGACGAGGAACCAACCGACCTGATGGTGGACATGGCGACGCTGACGGGCGCGGCCCGCGTGGCGCTCGGCCCGGATCTGCCGCCCTTCTTCACCGACGACGAGGATCTTGCGGCTAAGCTCGCTGAGGCGGGAGCTGCCGTGGACGATCCCCTGTGGCGCATGCCCCTCTACAAGGGCTATGAAAAGGACGTGTCGGCTCGCATCGCCGACCTGACCAACGCCCCCTCGGGCGGCATGGCCGGCGCCATCACGGCCGCGCTGTTCCTCAAGCGCTTCGTGACGCAGGCTCCGCGCTGGGTGCATTTCGACATCTTCGCCTGGTCGCAGAACGAGCGTCCCCATGCGCCTGTCGGCGGGGAGGCGCAGGCGATCCGTGCCCTATACCGCGTCATCCGGGACATGGCAAAGCGCTGAGCACGATCGAAACGCTTGCGTAACGATCTCGCTCTAGGCTCTATGGATAAGGGCCCGGAGCGGGTCGGTCGGCAGGTGGAGCTTAAGGTCATGGCAGTGGAGATGACGCCGTCACAGGCTCTCGGCCTCTGGCATGCCGTGTCGCTCGAGCAGGTGCGGGCCGAAAGCAACGACCTCAGCTTGCGCCAGATGGCGATCCTCCTGCATATCTACCTCGTCCCGCCGCCGCATACGGTGCGGGCGCTTGCCGCCACGCTCGGCGTGACCAAGCCCGTCATCACCCGCGCGCTCGACAGCATGGGCGCACTCGGCCTTGTCGATCGCGTCAGGGATGAGAAGGACCGGCGCAATGTTGTCATCAAGCGCACCCTTAAGGGCGCGCTCTATCTCGAACGGCTCGGCGATCGCATCATCGATCGGGGCCGCCAGCTTCCGGTGTGACCCATGACCAGCCTGCCTGACAGCCGCCTCAATGCTTACCGCCCCGATCTTGCCGAAACGGCGCTGAAGGGCGTGGTGGCGGCGGAGCGCTATACCGACGGCAGGACGGCAAGCATCGCCCTGCCGGTGGTGGATCTGAGGCCGCGCCCTGATGCAACTGTTGGCATCGACACACAGCTTCTGCTCGGCGAACCCGTGACGGTGCTCGATCGCGCCGGGGGCTGGGCCTGGGTCAAATCCGGCCTCGACGCCTATGTCGGCTATCTCCCGGAAACCGCGATCGATGCCGACGTGCCGAGCCCGACCCATATCGTCACGGCGCCGCGCAGCTTCGTTTATTCCGGGGCCGACCTTCGCTTTCCCATGCGTCGGGCGCTGTCCATGGGCGCGCGCCTTGTCGTGACGGGCGAGGCGGAAACGCGCGGCACCCGATATCTTCTGCTGGCAGGCGGCGAGGCCGTCATCGCCAACCATTGCGCACTGCTCGACACGGCCTTCGACGGCGACTATGTCGCCATCGCCGCCCGTTTTCTGGAAACGCCCTATCTCTGGGGCGGTCGCTCCGGCTTTGGCATCGACTGCTCCGGCCTCGTGCAGCTTGCAATGATGATGGCGGGCCGGCCGGCGCCGCGCGATTCCGACATGCAGGCGAAGGGTCTCGGCACGCCCATCGATCGCAGCGACCTTGCGCGCGGCGATCTCGTTTTCTGGAAGGGTCATGTGGCGATCGTCGAGGATCCCGATACCATCCTTCACGCCAACGGTCACACGATGAGCGTGGCCCGCGAAGGGCTCACCGCCGCGATCGAGCGCATCCGCTGGCTCTATGCGGAGCCGACCGGCTACCGCCGCCCCTGATGTCAGTAGCCGGCTTTTCGGTCCACCAGAGCTTCCAGCGGCTCGCCGGCCTCGTGGCGGGCGATCTGCCGTTCCACATGGGCAAACAGCGCTTTCACATCCGACGAAGCCGCCACATGCGGTGTCACATAGACGTTCGGCAGGGTCCAGAAGGGGCTGTCGGCGGCAAGCGGCTCCGTTTCGAAGACATCCAGCGAGGCAGCCTTCAGCGTGCCATCCTGAAGCGCCGTCAAAATGTCGGTCTCCACCTGGCTGCCGCCGCGCCCGGCATTGAGGAAAACGGGGCCGCCAAGCGGGCCGTTGCGCTTCAGCTTGCGGAAGAGGGCGAGATTGTAGAGCCCGCGCGTCTCCGCCGTCAGCGGCAGCAGGCCGACGAGCATGTCGGTGCGGGCGAGGAAATCATCCATCTCGCCACCGCCGAACGTTTCGATCCCCGCGACGGTCTTCCCGCTGCGCGACCAGCCGATGACGTTGAAGCCCATCACCCTTAGCTTGGTGACCGCATCCTGGCCGAGCACGCCAAGGCCCATGACGCCGACGGTGATGTCCGCCGCCTCGGGCTGGCTCAGGTCGCGCCACTCGCGGCGGGCCGCCTGCGCCTCATAGGTCGCATGCTGGCGCAGGTGCAGCAGGCAGTGCATCACCACCCACTCGCTCATCCGCGTCGTCAGGCTGCGGTCGATGAAGCGGACCAGGGGAACATCGGGCAGGCCCGGCAGGGTCAGCACGTGATCGACCCCGGCGCCACCGGAAAACAGGACTTTCAGATCCGGCGCGCGCGAAAAGAGATCGCGTGTCGGCTTCCACAGGACGGCGTAGTCGATGCCGGTCAGATCGCGTCCGGCATGCTCGGGGTCTGCGAGGTTGATCGTCTCACGATCCGCAAAGGCGGTTTGAAGCGCGGCGGTAACCTCTTCGGGAATGAATTTGAGGTCGATGATGACGGGCGATTTCCGGGACATGGCTGAACTCGGTTACTGCTGGATCTGGCCGGTCGGAACCGCCTCGATGTTGAAGGCCGCGGCCATCAGCGCGCGGGTATAGTCCTCGGCCGGAGCCGTGACGATCCGTTCCGTCGGCCCGTGTTCCACCACCTTGCCGAACCGCATGACGATGATGTCGTTGGCGAGCGCCCGGACGACCTTGAGATCGTGGCTGATGAAGAGATAGGCGAGATCGTGTTTGGCCTGCAGGTCGCGCAGCAGATCGACCACCTGCGCCTGCACGCTCATGTCGAGCGCCGAGGTCGGCTCGTCCAGCATCACGAAGGCAGGTTTCAGCACCATGGCGCGGGCAATGGCGATACGCTGCCGCTGGCCGCCGGAGAACTCATGCGGGTAGCGCCAGCGGGTTGCCGGTTCGAGCCCGACTTCCTCCAGCGCAGCGGCCACCCGCTTGTCCCGCTCGCCGGCCGACAACCCCGGCTCATGCACGCCGAGCCCTTCGCCGATGATGTCGGTGATCGGCATGCGGGGGCTCAGCGACCCGTAGGGATCCTGGAAGACGACCTGCATGCGCCGGCGCAGCGGCCGCATCTCGCCATGTCCGAAGCCGGCAATGTCCTGCCCAAGGAAGGCGATCCGCCCCTTGGAGCCGATGAGGCGCGTCAGCGCGAGCCCGAGCGTCGTTTTGCCCGAACCGGATTCACCGACGATGCCGAGCGTCTGGCCGGCCCGCAGCGTCAGGTCGATGCCATCGACCGCCTTGACGTGATCGACCGTGCGGCGAAGGAAGCCGGCGCGGATCGGGAACCAGACCTTGACGTCCTTGCCCTCGATCACCGTCGGGCGGGAAGGGTCGGAGGTAGGCGGTCGCCCGCGCGGCTCCGACGCCAGCAGGTGTTTCGTATAGGCATGCTGCGGATTGGCGAAGACCTCGGCAGTCGGTCCCGTCTCGACGATCTTGCCCTTGGTCATCACACAGACCCGGTCGGCGATCTTGCGCACGATGCCAAGGTCATGGGTGATGAACAGCATGGACATGCCGTGCTCGTCCTTCAGCCCCTTCAGAAGCGCCAGGATCTGTGCTTGCACGGTCACGTCCAGTGCCGTCGTCGGCTCATCCGCGATCAAGAGTTCCGGCCGGTTGGCGAGCGCCATGGCGATCATCACGCGCTGCCGTTGGCCGCCCGAAAGCTCATGCGGATAGGCGGCCAGTCGCTTTTCCGGCTCGCGGATGCCGACCTGATGGAGGAGTTCGAGCACGCGCTTGCGTGCTGCCTCGCCCTTCAGCCCCTGATGTAGCTCAAGGATTTCGCCGATCTGCCGCTCGATGGGGTGGAGCGGATTGAGCGAGGTCATCGGCTCCTGGAAGATCATCGTGATGTCGTTGCCGCGCACTTTGCGCAGGTCGGCATCCAACGCCCTCAGGAGGTCTTTGCCCTTGAAGAGGATCTCTCCGGCTGGGTAGCTGGCGGCCGGGTAGGGCAGGAGCTTGAGGATCGAATTGGCCGTGACCGACTTGCCGGAGCCCGATTCGCCGACAAGAGCGACGACCTCGCCCCGCCGGATGTCGAAGGACACGCCATCGACGGCCGTCGAGGTGCGCCCGCCCTGATGGAAGGCGACCGCGAGATTCCGGATCGACAGGAGAGGGGTCTCGGCACTCAACGGTTCTGGGCTCAACGGAAGGTCTTCCTTGGATCGAAGGCGTCGCGGGTCGCTTCACCCACGAAGATCAGCAGCGACAGCATCACCGACATCACCACGAAGGCGGTGAGGCCGAGCCAGGGTGCCTGCAGGTTGGACTTGCCCTGCGCGATCATTTCGCCAAGCGAGGGCGAGCCGGGCGGCATGCCGAAGCCGAGGAAATCGAGCGAGGTCAGCGTGGTGATCGAGCCGGAGAGAATGAAGGGCAGGAAGGTCAGCGTCGCAACCATCGCATTGGGCAAAAGGTGGCGCCACATGATCGTCGCATTGCCGACGCCAAGCGCGCGCGCCGCGTTCACATACTCGAAATTGCGCGCCCGCAGGAATTCGGCGCGCACGACACCGACGAAGCCGACCCAGGAGAAGAGCAGCATGATGCCGAGCAGCACGAAGAAGCCGGGCGGCAGGATGGCGGCGATGATGAGCAGGATGTAGAGCACCGGCATCGACGACCAGATCTCGATGAAGCGCTGCATCAGAAGATCGGTCCAGCCGCCGAAATAGCCCTGCACCGCGCCGGCGCTGACGCCGACGATGGCGGAGGCGATGGTCAGCGCAAGGCCGAACAGCACGGAAATGCGGAAACCGTAGATCATCCGCGCCATCACGTCGCGCGCCTGATCGTCCGTGCCGAGCCAGTTGAGATTGCCGAGCACGCAGTTCGGATCCTCTGCGCCGCCGGCATAGCCGGAGCAGCGCTCCTCCTTGCTCATCAGCCAGAAGGGGGCCGTGGGGGCGGAATGTGGGATGTTGGAATTGACGGTGCCGTAGGAATAGCGGATCGGCGGCCAGATCATCCAGCCATTGGCGTTGATTTCGTCTCGGATGAAGTCGGAGCGGTAATCGGTCTGCGCCAGAAATCCGCCAAACTTCTCTTCCGGATAGTCGATCACCACCGGAAAGAGCATTTCGCCCTTGTAGGAGGCGACGAGCGGCCGGTCATTGGCGATGAATTCGGCGCAAAGGCTGAGCCCGAAGAGGACGAGGAAGATCCAGAGTGACCAGTAGCCGCGTCGGTTTGCCCGGAAATTCTGCCAGCGTCGCTGATTGACGGGCGAGCGCAGGCCGCGGCGCACGGGCGAGGCATCGGCGGGCGAAAGCGCGGTGGTGGTGGCCATCAGACATCCCTCCGCTCGAAATCGATGCGCGGATCGACCCAGGTATAGACGAGGTCCGAGAGAAGCCCCACGACGAGGCCCATCAGCGAGAAGATGTAGAGCGTGCCGAAAACGACCGGATAATCACGCTTGACGACCGCGTCATACCCAAGCCGCCCGAGGCCATCGAGCGAGAAGATATATTCGACCAGCAGCGACCCGGTAAAGAACGCCGAGATAAAGGCGCCGGGAAAGCCGGCGATGATGATCAGCATGGCATTGCGGAACACATGCCCATAGAGCACCTGCCGTTCGCCAAGGCCTTTAGCGCGGGCCGTGACCACATATTGCTTCTTGATCTCGTCGATGAAGGAATTCTTCGTCAAAAGTGTCGTTGTGGCAAAGGCCGACAGCAGCAGCGTGATCAGCGGCAGCGTCATATGCCAGAAATAGTCGAGGATCTTCTGCCACCAGGTCAGCTGGCTGAAATTGTCCGAGACGAGGCCGCGAAGCGGAAACCAGTCGAAGAAGGACCCGCCGGCAAAAACGACGATCAACAGGATGCCAAAGAGGAAACCCGGAACCGCATAGCCGACGATGATGATGCCGGAGGTCCACACGTCGAAAGTCGAGCCGTCGGACACCGCCTTCTTGATGCCGAGGGGAATGGAGATGGCATAGGAGAGAATGAGGATCCACACGCCAAGCGAGATGGACACCGGCATCTTCTCGAGGATCAGGTCTACCACCGAGGCATTGCGGAAGAAGCTCTCGCCGAAATCGAAGCGGGCATAATCCCACATCATCTTGCCGAAGCGCTCCAGCGGCGGCTTGTCGAAACCGAACTGCTGCTCGAGCCGCTTGATGAATTCGGGATCGAGGCCCTGCGCGCCGCGATATTTACCGGATTCCTCGCCCGCCCCGCTGTCGAAGCCGATATCATTGCCGGTGCCGGAAAGCCGGTCGCCGGAACTCTGGCCCGAGAGATCGGAAATCACTTGCTCGACCGGACCGCCCGGCGCGAATTGCACGATGATGAAGGATATCGCCATGATGCCGATCAGCGTCGGGATCATCAAAAGCAGGCGTCTGAGGATATAGGCTGCCATCTAGCGCCCGCCTCCGGGCAGTCCTGCCCCGGCCGTCCCCGTCGAGAATGTCACGCCGATCCGTTCCCCGTTCTTTCGGGTCCGCCGACGACGCGGCGGACTTCGTTGATTCGTCATGAATAGCCTTTGATGGCGCGTTTTTCCATTGTCGCGCGAAAGACGCTCAGGGGGTGGGGGCCGGATCGACCCACCAGATGCTCGGAAAACCTGTCGAATATTCCGGCAGCGGTGTCGGATAGCGCAAGGTCGAGGTGTAGGCGATGCGCGAGGAGCGACTGGTATAGCTCGGAATGACGTAGTGATGGGCAAGCAAGACCCGGTCCAGCGCCTTGGTCGCCGCAATGAGGTCATCGCGGTCCTTCGCAAAGATGATCTTGCGGATCAGCGCATCGATGCCGGGGTCGGAAATGCCGGCATAGTTTTGCGAGCCTTCGCGCTTGGCCGAGGCCGAGCCCCAATATTCGGTCTGTTCGTTGCCGGGGTTCAGCGACTGCGCCCAGCCGCTGTACAGGACGTCAAAGTCGCGCGAGCGCCAGCGATTGGTGAATTGCGAGGAATCGACGGTGCGGATGCGGGCCTCGACGCCGATCTTCCTCAGGTTCTGCGACCAGGGTAGCGCCACGCGTTCGATGGTCGGGCCGTCCAGCAGGATCTCGAAGGTGAAGGGCTCACCCGTCTTGGCATTGACCATGCGGTTGTTCTTCAGTTCGTATCCGGCCTCCCTGAAGAGCGCGATGGCCTTGCGCAGATTGTCGCGCTGCGCCTGCGGCGTTCCGCCAACGGGGTTCTGATAGGGCGTTGTGAAGACCTCCGGCGGCACCTGATCCTTGATGCTCTCCAGTACCTCCTTCTCCTTGCCTTCCGGCAGGCCCTTGGAGGCGAGTTCGGAGCCGAAGAAGTAGCTGTCGATCCGGTCATACTGATTGTAGAAGATCGTCCGCTTCAGCTCCTCGAAGTCGAAGGCATAGTTCAGCGCCTCGCGCACCCGCTCGTCCTGAAACTTCTCGCGGCGCAGATTGGGAATGAAGCCGACCAGAACGCCACTGTCGCGGTAGTCATTGTCCAGCACTTCGCGCTTCAATCGCCCGTCGTTCATGGCCGGGAAGTCGTAGGATGTCGCCCAGCGCTTGGCGGAATTATCCCACCAGAAGTCCGCGTTTCCGGAGCGAAAGGCCTCGAACGCAACGTCGAGATCGGCAAAGTAGGTGACCGTAATCGTCTCGAGGTTGTTCTGGCCGATGTTGACGGGCAAATCCTTGCCCCAATAATCATCGCGCCGCTCGTAGCGCAGTGTCGCCCCGGGTGAGGCCGCCGCGAGCTGATAGGGTCCCGATCCCATCGGCAGTTCGAGCGAGGTCTTGGAAATATCGCGTGCATTTCCCTTGGCGTCCTTGGCGGTCCACCAGTGTTTCGGGACGATGGTGAGGTCGCCGACAATCTGCGGAAGTTCGCGATTGCCCGTCTCGTTGAAGGTAAAGGTGATCTCGCGCTCGCCCGTTTTCTCAGCCTTTTCCACGTGCTGGTAGTAAAGCGCGATCTTCGGATCGTTCGCTTTGGCGGACTCGAAACTGAAGATGACATCGTCAGGGGTCACGGGCTGCCCATCCGCCCACCGGGCTTCCGGTCGAAGCCGGAATTTGACCCAGCCATAGTCTGCCGGATAGGCAATGGCTTCGGCGAGAAGGCCATAGGTCGAGGAAATCTCGTCCATGGACCGCTTCATCAGCGTTTCATAAACGAAGGTGGCGCCGCCGGCGGCGCCGAACGCAATCGGCGTTCCGATACCGGCAGCAATTTCGCCGCGCGCGACGAGGGGATTGTAGGTGTCGAAGGTACCGAGCCCCGTCAGCCTCAGCGTTCCGCCCTTCGGTGCATCCGGCTTGACGTAATCAAATCGCTGGAAGCCTTCCTGATACTTCGGCTCGCCGACCGTGGCCGTGCCGATCTTCCAGTCCGGTTCCGTCTCGGCTGAAAAGGCAGGTGCCGCAAGCGAGAGACAGAGCACAAGGCTGGCAAGGGGCCGCAGGCGGGCTTTGAGCATCAGGACGGATCCTTTCGGTTGGGCGGAGCGTGACGGGGCGCAGTCGCGCAGCAAAGACCGCCAGTCTAGGCGAATTCATGACCTCCGCCAGCGCCGCCGCCGCAAAACAGGCCAAATTTTCGGTGATCGGCTGTGGCTCAAGCCCGGCGCAACGCGTCTTGTCTACGCTGTTGCGCAGAAAGACGCGCCACGCTCACCATGGCACTGGCCGCTGGCGGCGCACGAGGACGACATGACGAAGACATGCAAACTCTGGGGCTCGCGCGCAGGCGCTCTGCTCTTCTCGGCCCTGACGCTGGTCGGCCTTCTGGAGCCGGTCACTGGCACGGCCCGTGCCGCCGAACAGACGCCGGCCAAGGAGCTCTTCGGTTCGATGAAGCTCCCGGTGCGCGCCAATCCGACATCCTTCGGCTTTTATTCCAAGGGCTGCATCGCCGGTGCCGTCGCCATTCCGACGGATGGGCCGAACTGGCAGGCCATGCGCCTGTCGCGCAATCGCCGCTGGGGCCACCCGCAGATGATCTCGCTCATCGAGCAATTGTCGCGCGATGCCGTGACCAAGGCCAATTGGCCGGGTCTCCTGCTCGGCGATATCTCGCAGCCGCGCGGCGGACCGATGCTGTCGGGCCATGCCTCGCACCAGATCGGGCTCGATGCCGATATCTGGCTGACGCCCATGCCGCAGCGCACGCTGACGGCCGGCGAGCGCGAAAGCATCTCGGCGACCTCCATGCTGGACACGAAGAAATTCCTGACCATCAACGACAATGTCTGGAACGGCAACCAGGCCAAATTGATCATGCTGGCGGCGAGCTATCCGCAGGTCGAACGCATCTTCGTCAATCCTGCCATCAAGAAGAAGCTTTGCGACACCTGGACGGGCGACCGCACCTTCATGGGCAAGGTGCGCCCGATCTACGGCCATGACTACCACTTCCATATCCGCATTTCCTGCCCGGCCGATTCCCCCAATTGCCGCAAGCAGGAGCCGGTGACGGCCGGGGATGGCTGCGACAAGTCGCTCGCCTGGTGGTTCACCGACGAGCCCTGGGCCAAGCCCAACAAGCCTAAGAACCAGACGCCGGTGAAGCCGCGCCAGACCACCCTGGATGATCTGCCCAAGGCCTGCCGTGCCGTGCTGGCGGGTGCGCCGGCGTCCGAGGCGGAATCGACGATGCGCACGGCCTTTACCGCACCTGCCCCGGCTGCCGATGGCGTTGAAGCCGTGATCCGCGCCACTGAGGGGGATGGACCCTCCCCAATCCCCGTGCCCGTTCCGCGCCCCGGCCTGCAGTGAGACGGCTTCCCATTTTCCGCGCGCTGGGTTAAAGCGGTTTCAAATCGATTGAAAAGTCGAGCTGAGATCGCCTGTCACCGGAGCGGAGAAGCGTGATGACCCGGCCGAAATGCGTGGCCCTGATTGCCCATGATCTGAAGAAGGACGACATGGCGGCCTTCGCCAAGGCCCATGAGTCGGTACTCTCGGGCATGAAGATCGTTGCGACCGGCACCACCGGCGGCCGCGTGCTCGACATGTGCCCGACGCTTGACGTGACGCGGCTCAAAAGCGGGCCGCTTGGCGGCGACCAGCAGATCGGTGCCCTGATCGCGACGGGCGAGATCGATATCCTCATCTTCTTCGTCGATCCACTGACCGCCATGCCGCATGACGTGGATGTCAAGGCGCTGATGCGGCTTGCGATCGTCTATGACATTCCGATGGCGCTCAATCAGGCGACGGCCGAAGAGTTGATTGCTTTCCAGCGCGCATTATAACCGTCATCAGACGCTCGATCTGGCGCCTGAACCCGCCGGCGCAGCCATAGCTTTATGTCCAACGTCGGCGCGCCATCCTCCCGCCAGGCCGCCGGTTCCAGAAAGATCCGCAATGGTCCACGAGCTTTCCAGCACCCTGTCCTTTCCGGTCCTGATCGGCGACATCGGCGGCACCAATGCCCGCTTCGCATTGTTGACGGACGCCTTTGCCGAGCGACGGGAATTTCCCGTCGTCCAGACGGCGGATTTCCCCTCGATCGATGCGGCGATCCAGGAAACGGTGCTCGACAAGACTTCTGTGCAGCCTCGCACGGCCATCCTTGCCGTTGCCGGACCCATCCAGGGCGATGAAATTCCGCTGACCAATGCCGGCTGGGTCATTCGCCCCAAGTCGCTGATCGGCGAGCTCGGCTTTGAAAGCGTGGTGGTCATCAACGATTTCGAGGCGCAGGCCCTTGCCGTCGCCTCGCTCTCGGCAGAAGACCGCGAGCAGATCGGTCCCGGCGCCATCCGTCCGGCCGCCTCGCGCGTCGTGCTCGGTCCGGGCACCGGTCTTGGCGTCGCCGGCCTTCTGCACGCCCAGCACACCTGGTTCCCCGTGCCCGGCGAAGGCGGCCATGTGGATATCGGCCCGCGCTCGGAAAGGGACTACGAAATCTGGCCCTATATCGAACGGCTGGACGGGCGCGTCTCCGGCGAGCAGCTGCTGTGCGGGCGCGGTATCATGCATATCTACAATGCCATCTGCGCTGCAGGCCGCAAGGAGGCAGCGCTGGAGACTCCGGCCGACGTCACCTCGGCGGCTCTTGCTGGCAAGGACCCGCAGGCGGTGGAGACGGTGTCCCTCTTCGCCACCTATCTCGGGCGCCTTGCAGGCGACATGGCGATGATCTTCATGGCGCGTGGCGGCGTCTTCCTTGCCGGCGGCATCTCGGTGAAGATCCTGCCGGCCCTCAAGCGGCCGGAATTCCGCAAGGCCTTCGAGGACAAGGCGCCGCATTCGGCGCTCTTGGCCACCATTCCGACCTTCGTCGTCACCCATCCCATGGCCGCGCTCGCGGGCCTTGCGGCCTTTGCCCGCGCCCCGCAGCATTTCGGTGTTGCAACTGAGGGACGCTTCTGGAGAAGTTGATCCACCCGGTGGCGCTAAGGACTCGCCAAGCTCAAAACCAGCGCCTATAGAGCGGCAAGGGTCGAATTCGGGTCGTTTTGCCCGTACCGAAGGCCATTTGTTGAAAGCCACCGGAAGAATGCAGCAGAAGCACCTCGACACCGATACGGTGACCAGCGTTCTCAAGCGTGTCATCGCGGAAAACGCACGGGACCATCTGCGCGGCTATGCGTTTGCCATTGCCGCCCTGATCATCATCGCGGCTTCTACGGCCTTTACCGCCTGGATCATGGAATCCGTCGTCAACGAAGCTTTCGCCAATAAGCGCGCCGACATGGTGCTGCTAATCTGCGGCGGCATCTTCATTGCCTTCGTCGTCCGCGGCTTTGCGACCTATGCCCAGACGGTCCAGCTCTCAAAGATCGGCAACAATATCGTCGCCCGCTACCAGAGCCGTCTCTACACCCATCTGATGGCCCTGAATGTCGGCTATTACAACAGCACTCGCTCGGCGCAACTCGCCGCCCAGATCAGCCAGAACGTCACCGGCATCCGCGATGTGCTGAACCTGACGGTCACCTCGATTGCCCGCGACCTCCTGACGCTTGTGGCCCTGATCGGCGTGATGATCAGCAAGGACTGGCTCCTGACGATCATCGTCTTCGTCATTGCCCCGCCGTTGATCATCGGCCTGCGCTATGTTTCGCGCCGCCTGCGCTCCGCCACACGCGAAGCGGTGGAAATCAACAGCCGCGTGCTGGGCGCCATGCAGGAAACCATCCAGGGCATCACCATCGTCAAGGCCTTCACGATGGAAGAAGAGTTGCGGCGCAAGGTGACGAGTATCATCGACTACGCCGAAAACCGCGCCAATCGCATCGCTCGCCTCAGCGAACGCACCGCGCCGATGACGGAAACCTTTGCGGGCCTCGCCATCTCCAGCGTGCTCGCCTATGCGGCATTCCGGTCCATCTATGCCGGCGTGCAGCCGGGTGCCTTCTTCGCCTTCGTCACCGCACTGCTGATGGCCTATGATCCGGCCCGGCGTCTCGCCCGCCTTCAGGTTCAGCTGGAACGCGCCGTCGTCAACGCGCGGATGATATACGAAATCCTTGACACCGAGCCGCTGCATCGCGACCGGACGGACGCCAAGGCACTGGAACTGACGACCGCCGAGGTCGAGTTCCGCAACGTTACCTTCTCCTATGCCAACAGCGAGCAGGTTCTGCGCGGGGTCAGCTTCGTCGCCGAGGGGGGCAAGACGACGGCGCTGGTCGGGCCTTCCGGCGCCGGCAAGTCCACCGTCATCAGCCTCATCCCACGTTTTTACGATCCCATGGGCGGGGAAATCCTGATCGACGGGCAGGATATTACCGAGGTCACCAAGGACTCGTTGCGGCGCGGCCTCGCCTATGTCTCACAGCAACCCTATCTGTTTGAAGGCACGATCCGCGACAACATCCGCTATGGCCGGCCCGAGGCGAGCGATGCGGAGGTGGAGGAGGCAGCGCGGCTGGCATTTGCGCACGACTTCATCCTCGCCCAGCCCCAAGGCTATGATACGCCCGTCGGCGAACATGGCTCGACCCTCTCTGGCGGTCAGCGCCAGCGCCTCTCGATCGCCCGCGCGCTTGTGCGCCGCGCGCCGATCCTGCTGCTGGACGAAGCCACCTCGGCGCTCGACACCGAATCCGAAGCCGCCGTGCAGAAGGCGCTCGATGCGGCGATGAAGGGCCGCACCGTGATCGTGATCGCCCATCGCCTCTCCACCATCATCAAGGCGGACAAGATCGTCGTCATGCGCGATGGCCTCGTGGTCGAGGAAGGCACGCATGAGGAGCTTGCGCGCCAGCCGGGCGGTCTTTACGCTCGCCTCAACAATCTTCAGGGACAGTCGCCGGCTGCAGGCGATCTCCCGTCCGAAGGAAGCATCACGCCATGACCGCACCGGATATGAAGCTCGTCGTTGTCGGCGCCGCCGGCCGCATGGGCCAGACGCTGATCCGCACCATTGCGGCCATGCCGGGCGTGACCCTGCATGCCGCCGTCGAGCGTGAAGGCTCGCCCTTCGTCGGCAAGGATGCGGGTATCCTTGCCGGGCTCGGTGAAAACGGCGTTGCCATCACCGATCGCCCGCTGGAAGCCTTCGTCGAAGCCGAAGGCGTGCTGGACTTCACTGCGCCGGCCGCCTCCGTCGCCTTTTCCGAACTCGCGGCCCAGGCCCGCATCGTGCATGTCATCGGCACCACCGGCTGCGGCGCCGAGCATGAGGCGGCCTTCAGAGCAGCCGCCCGGCACGCGCGCATCGTCAAATCCGGCAATATGAGCCTCGGCGTCAATCTGCTCGGCGTCCTCACGCAGCAGGCCGCCCGTGCCCTTCCCGCCGACGCCTGGGATATCGAGATCGTCGAGATGCATCACCGCCACAAGGTCGATGCCCCCTCAGGCACCGCCCTTTTGCTCGGCGAGGCCGCCGCGAAGGGACGCGCCATTGCGCTCGCCGACCATTCGGTGCGCGTGCGCGACGGACACACCGGCCCGCGCGAGGCCGGCACGATCGGCTTTGCGACGCTACGCGGCGGCTCGGTCATCGGCGAACACTCCGTGCTCCTGGCCGGCGAGGGCGAGATTGTGACGCTCTCCCACAGCGCCACCGACCGTTCCATCTTCGCCCGCGGCGCCGTCACGGCAGCCCTGTGGGCACGGGGGGCAAAGCCCGGTTTCTATTCGATGCTCGACGTGCTCGGGCTCGCCTGACCCCATCCCGGTTGTTCAGACCGGACCCAACAGCCAGAGGAAGCAGACATGAGCGGAACCCTTGTCCTAGTCCGTCACGGACAGAGTGAATGGAACCTGAAGAACCTCTTCACCGGCTGGCGGGACCCGGATCTGACCGATCTGGGCGTGACCGAAGCCACTGCCGGCGCCAAGGCGCTCGCCGATTACGGCATCCAGTTCGACATCGCCTTCACCTCCGACCTGAAGCGCGCCCAGCGCACGTGCCAGATCATCCTCGACGGCGTCGGCCAGTCCGGCCTCAAGACGATCCGCAACCAGGCCCTCAACGAGCGCGACTACGGCGATCTCTCCGGCCTCAACAAGGATGATGCGCGCGCCAAGTGGGGTGAGGAGCAGGTGCATGTCTGGCGCCGGTCCTACGACGTCCCGCCGCCGGGCGGCGAAAGCCTGAAGGATACGGGCGCCCGCGTCTGGCCCTATTACATGACGGAAATCCTGCCGCGCGTTCTCGCCGGCCAGAAGGTGCTCGTTGCTGCCCACGGCAACTCGCTGCGCTCGCTGCTGATGGTTCTCGACCGCCTTGACCGCGAACAGATCCTCTCGGTCAACCTCGCGACAGGCGTTCCCATGGTCTACAAGCTGAAGGCCGACTCCACCGTCGCGTCCAAGGACGTTCTCGGCGACATGTCCGGTGCGCACTGAGCGCTGACGATAGATTGAGGTGAGGGGGAAGCGCGGCGACTCGTGGTCGTGCGCCCCTCATCTGCCGCGCCGACATCTTCTCCCCGAGGGGAGAAGAGCCCACGCCGTGAGCGCAGGCCTTCATGATGCCGATGCCTGGGGCACTGTTCTCCTCTCCCCTTGTGGAGAGTGCAGGGTGAGGGGGATTTGCTCCGAGCACTACGCAGTCCTACCCAGCTTGCGCCGTCTCCCAGCCCAAGATCGCCCGCTTGCGCGTCAATCCCCAATGATACCCTGTCAGCGCGCCGGATTTTCCGAGCGCCCTGTGGCAGGGGACGACGAAAGAGATGGGATTGCGGCCGACGGCTGCACCCACCGCACGGGAGGCCGTGGGCTGGCCGATATCGCAGGCGATATCGGAATAGGTGACAGCCCTGCCGAACGGGATTTTCAACAGCGCCTGCCAGACGCGGACCTGGAAATCCGAACCGATCAGGACGACGCGCAGCGGCTCCTCTGCCCGCCAGCGTTCCGGGTGGAAAACGCGGGAGGCGTAAGGGGCTGTGGCGGGTTGATCCTCGACGAAGCGCGCATTCGGCCAGCGGATCGCCATGTCCTCGAAGGCTGCCTGCTCGCCGCCCTGATCGGCGAAGGCGAGCCCCGCGAGCCCGCGATCGGTTGCCATGACGACGGCGATGCCGAAGGGGGAATCGTGGAAGCCGTAGCGGATCGTGAGGCCCGCGCCGCGCGCTTTCCATTCGCCCGGCGACATGGCCTCGTGTGTCACGAAGAGATCGTGCAGTCTTCCCGGACCCGAGAGGCCGAGTTCGAAACTCGTTTCAAGCAGCGGCAGGTTCTCGTCACGCATCAGCCGTCTGGCATGATCCAGCGTCACCGCCTGCAGGAAAGCCTTGGGCGACAGGCCTGCCCAGCGCGTGAAGGTCTTCTGCAGTTGCGTCGCAGACAGACCGAGCTCGGTGGCGAGATCGTCAAGCTGCGGCTGGGTGCGGTAATCCTCCGTCAGCCGCTCGATCACCCGGCGCACGACCTCGTAGTCGGCACCGGCAGGCGTGATTTCGGCTTCGATGATGGGAACGATGGTCATGGCGGTCTCTGCTTCGTCTGTGATCGGGGACCAGCAGACACCAAAGCCGGAGGTCGTGCCACCCGAAACCTGCTGCGGTCAGGGTCTACCGCTTCACGGTCGCGAGCGCGCCGGAAAAGGCCTTGGCGAAACTCTCCCGGTCATCGGCGTTGAGGAAGGAGCCGACATCGGTGCTGCGGCCCTGCCCGGAAACCGACATGGACACGATTCCGATTTCCGTGTGGCGGTTCACCTTGAAGCGGGTCCAGAAGGGAACGAATCGATGCTCGGTCACGCGGCCGGCCGGCGAAATCTTGCGGATCGACAGATCCGTGCGCGACAGGCTGACCTCCTCGCGGGCGCGGGCAGCACGATAGGAAAGCCAGAAGGCACCGTAGAGCAGCAGGAAATCGAGCCCAAAGAAGAACACGACAGGCCAGGCGCCGAGCCCGAAGAAGATGAAGAGATGGATCGCGGTCAGCGCGCCGGCAATAGCGAAGAAGACCGTGTAGCCACGCTGGCCGAGCGAGCGATAGGGCGTGAGCTCGGCCTGAAAGACCGGCACCTCGTTGACGGTGATCTCTCCATTGCGCTCGTCCATGGGCGACGACTATAGGTGACATCAGGAAAACGGGAAGATGAAAAATTGACGACGGTCAGAAAGTCGCAATCCACGCCCCGCAAGCGGGTCCGCAGCGCCTATTCGAAGGACGAGATCGCGGAGATCTTCCGCCGTTTCTCCATCCAGCGGCCGGAGCCGAAGGGCGAGCTGGAACACGTCAATCCCTTCACGCTCGTCGTGGCCGTGGCGCTGTCGGCGCAGGCGACCGATGCCGGCGTCAACAAGGCGACACGCGCGCTCTTTGTCGTCGCCGATACGCCGGAAAAGATGCTGGCACTCGGTGAGGACAAGGTCCGCGATTACATCAAGACCATCGGCCTCTTTCGCAACAAGGCCAGGAACGTGATTGCGCTGAGTGAGAAGCTGGTCCGCGATTTTGGCGGCGAGGTGCCGCAGACGCGCGAGGAGCTGGTGACGCTGCCGGGGGTCGGCCGCAAGACCGCAAATGTCGTGCTCTCCATGGCCTTCGGCCAGGCCACCATGGCGGTCGATACGCACATCTTCCGTATCGCCAACCGCCTGAAGCTGGCGCCCGGCAAGACGCCTGATGAGGTGGAACAGGCGTTGCTCAAGGTCATTCCCGACCTCTACCTCTTCCACGCCCATCACTGGCTGATCCTGCACGGCCGCTACGTCTGCAAGGCCCGCAAGCCGGACTGTCCGAACTGCGTGATCGCCGACATCTGCAAATCGCCGGAAAAGACCGTGGATGTCCCGGCGCCACTCGTGCCTTGGGAAGGTATCGGCACGGAAGTGACGGGAGATGCCGTCAGCCCCTGAAGGTGTTGGCGGCAATCGATTCCGGCTTCATCTCGATCGAAAAGCCGGGAAGGCGCGGCGGCATATAGGCGGCATTCTCGATCCGGCAGGGATCGATGAAATGTTCGTGCAGGTGATCGACATATTCGATCACCCGGCCGTCCTTGGTGCCCGAGACCGCGACATAGTCGATCATTGAGAGGTGCTGGACATATTCGCACAGGCCGACGCCGCCGGCATGCGGCCAGACGGGCAGGTTAAATTTCGCCGCCATCAGCAGGACGCCGAGAACCTCGTTGAGGCCACCCATGCGGCAACTGTCGATCTGCACGATGTCGATCGCGCCATTGGCGATCATCTGCTTGAAGACGATGCGGTTCTGGCACATCTCGCCGGTCGCGACCTTCACCGGCGCCACGGCATCGCGGATCTTGCGGTGCCCGAAGACATCGTCGGGGCTGGTCGGCTCTTCGATGAAGAAGGGCTTGTAGATGGAAAGTTCCTTCACCCAGTCGATGGCCTGATCGACCTCCCAGACCTGATTGGCGTCGATCATCATGAAGCGATCCTCGCCGATCACCTCGCGGCATATGCGCAGGCGCCGCTTGTCGTCCTCGAGATCGCGACCAACCTTCATCTTGATATGGGTGAAGCCTTGGTCGACGGCCTCCTGCGCCAAGCGCCGCAGCTTCTCGTCACCATAGCCGAGCCAGCCGGCCGAGGTCGTGTAACAGGCATAGCCTTCGCGCTCGAGGATCGCCATCCGCTCGGCCTTGCCGGGCTCCGCCTTGCGCAGGATGTCGAGCGCCTCCTCCGGCGTCAGGGCGTCCGTGAGGTAGCGGAAATCGACGATCGAAACGATCTCTTCCGGGCTCATTTCCGCTACCAGCCGCCAGACGGGCTTGCCGGCCTGCTTGGCGAGCAGATCCCAGACCGCATTGACGACGGCGCCGGTGGCCAGATGCATGGCACCCTTGTCGGGGCCGATCCAGCGCAACTGGCTGTCGCTGGTGACATGACGCCAGAAACGACCGGGATTTTCGGCCACCCAGGCGAGATCAAGCCCGACCACGAGGTGTTTCATCGCACGGATCGCGGCGCAGCAGATGTCGTTGCCGCGCCCGATCGTGAA
This sequence comes from Rhizobium sp. RU20A, assembly GCF_900155885.1. Taxonomy (GTDB): domain Bacteria; phylum Pseudomonadota; class Alphaproteobacteria; order Rhizobiales; family Rhizobiaceae; genus RU20A. Next base: position 283,248 of record NZ_FTMB01000003.1, on the reverse strand, counting down.
GGTGAGGCCATGGCCTTCCAGCCCAGGCGCATCCGTGCCGAGGATCACATAGGCCGCCGAGTAATCCGGATCCGGATTCATCGCATCCGATCCATCGAGGCTCGCCGAAGTCGGAAAGCGAAGGTCGATGGCGTCAAGGCTGGTGATCTTTGGCATGGTGCTCCCCCGGGCTGGTCTTGTCGGCGCTGTCAGGCGTCGTTGCGCAGCGTCTGCTTCTGCTGGCCAAGGCCGGCAATGCCGAGCTCGACCACGTCGCCCGCCTTGAGATAGCGCGGCGGCTTCTGGCCCATGCCGACGCCCGGCGGCGTGCCGGTGGAGATGATGTCACCCGGCTGCAGCGACATGAAACGGCTGAGATAGGAAACGAGGAAGGCGACGCCGTAGACCATGGTCCGGGTAGAGCCGTTCTGCATCGTCTCGCCGTTGACCTTCAGCCACATGTCGAGGGCTTGGGGATCGGCAACCTCGTCCTTGGTCACGAGGTAAGGGCCGATCGGGCCGAACGTGTCGGAGGACTTCCCCTTGGTCCACTGGCCCGCATGTTCCAGCTGGAAGGCGCGTTCCGACACGTCATGCACGACGCAGTAGCCAGCGACGTAATCGAGCGCCTCTTCTTCCGAGACATATTTTGCGGTCTTGCCGATGACGACACCGAGTTCGACTTCCCAGTCGGTCTTTTCAGAGCCGCGCGGGATCAGCACATCGTCATCCGGCCCGCAGATCGCCGAGGTTGCCTTCATGAAGATGACCGGCTCCGGCGGAACGGCCATGCCGCTTTCGGCGGCGTGGTCGGAATAGTTGAGGCCGATGCAGATGAACTTGCCGGTGCCGGCAACGCAGGGGCCGAAACGCCCGGCTTCAAGCTCCGGCAGGCTGGCCGGATCGAGCGCGGCGATGCGGGCAAGGCCTTCCGGCGAGATCGCCGCGCCGCCAATATCGGAAACATGGGCGGACAGGTCGCGCAGCTTGCCGTCCTTGTCGACGAGGGCGGGCTTTTCCTGGCAGGGAGGGCCGACACGGGTGAGCTTCATGGGAGGTGTCCTTTAAAAAACGGAAGATCAGATCGTCCAGCCGCCGTCGATGGCGTAGGCTTGGCCGGACGTGTAGGTGGCGCCGGCGAGATAGACGGCGAGATCGGCGATTTCCTCGGGCGTGCCGAGGCGGCCCATCGGCTGGCGCGCGATGAAAGCGGCACGGGCCGTGTCATAATCGCCCTGCGCCTTCATGCGGTCCTGCAAGGAGGGGCTTTCGACCGTGCCGGGGCAGATGGCGTTGCATCGAATCCCCTGTCCGACATAGTCCGCCGCGACCGACTTGGTGAGGCCGACGACGGCGGCCTTGGTGACGGTGTAGGCGCAGCGGTTCGGCACGCCCTTCACGCTGGAGGCGACGGAGGCCATGTTGATGATCGACCCGTCCTTCTTCTCCAGCATGGCCGGCAGCACGGCGCGGATGACGCGGATCATGGCGCGGACATTCAGGTCGAAGGCGAAGTCGAGGTCCTTGTCGGTCATTTCGAGAATGGAACCGGCATGCACGAAGCCCGCGCAGTTGAACAGCACGTCGAAGGGGCCGGTCTCGGAGACAACGCTCGCCACGGCCTCGTCCTTGAGAACGTCGAGGATGCGCGTCGTGATACCCGCTTCGCCATCGAGCGTCGCGAGCGCCGCTGCGTTGATGTCGGTAGCAACGACGGATGCGCCTGCACGCGCGAACGCCAAGGCGCTGGCACGGCCGATGCCCTGGCCGGCGGCGGTGACGAGCACGCGCTTGTTGGCGAGTGAAAGTGACATGGGTAACTCCTTCTGGCGGATAGCCGGCGGCGCGCCGCGTCTCACATGCAAAAAAGGGGTCGATCCCGGTTTGAGGTCGCCTCCTCGCGACCGCCAACTGGCGTCCTCCCCAAGACGCGACACCCTCTTGCGTGCCGCTCGTTCATTCATATACAAAACGTTTGTTCACCAGTAGTCAAGCGCGCAGGGGCCGACATGAGCGAAAATGACAGCGATCGCTACCGTGCCCCGGCGCTGGACAAGGGCCTCGATATTCTGGAACTGCTGGCGGAGGAGGAGAGCGGCCTGACGCAGGCCGAGATCGCCAAACGGCTCGATCGCAGTGCCAGCGAATTTTACCGCATGCTCGATCGGCTCGTGAAGCGTGGCTATGTGAGCCGGATGGATGGGGACCGCTTTGCCCTGTCGCTGAAGCTGTTTGGCCTTGCGCAGCGGCATGCGCCGATCCGGCGCCTGACCTCCTTTGCCGTCCCGGTCATGCGCGATCTTGCCGAGGCGACGCGCCAGGCCAATCAGCTCGTCGTGTTCGACCGTGGCAATCCCGTCGTCGTCGCCCAGCAGGAAGCCCCGGGGTACTGGGGCATTTCCATCCGCGTCGGTTCGCGCATTGGTCTGTTCGACACGGGCTCCGGGCATGTGCTGCTGGCCTTCCGCGACCAGGAGGAGCGTGAGCGGATGATCGCCGAGCATCTTGGCGACCGCGCCGACGGCTGGGGGCTCGACGTTGCCTATTTCGAAAGGCTGGAGCGGGTGCGCGAATGCGGCCACGAGCGCATGCCGAGCGCCCAGACGGCAGGCGTCACCAATCTCTCCGTGCCGGTTCTGGGGGCCGACGGCAAGGCCGTTGCGGCGCTCACCATTCCCTTCCTGCCGCTCATCAATGCGGAAGATGCCCCGGACATGGAGGGTGCCGTTGAAAGCCTGAAGGCCGCCGGGCGGGCGCTTTCGGTCATGTCGGGCGCCGAGTTTCTCGCCGGCTGATCCCCGCGCAGCATGCCTTTGATCCCCTTGGAGCTACCGGCGAACAAGTCCGATATCGGCCCTGATCGCCGAAGCCGGTGTCGGCGGATGTCTGACGATGGGGATCGCCAGCACCGTGAGGACAAGGAAGCCGACGAGGGCAGGGCCGAGGGGGATGGTTTTCGTTCGGGATTTCATGCTGTGCGGATCCGTGTCGATCGGGATCCGACTTTTCTAACGCCCGCCTGACACGACGCTGAAAGGCGACCGGTGGTTCGACGCCCGCCCATCGCTTGGTTGCGCCTCTCACCTTCAGCTTCCTGTCAGGTACGGAGTTCAACCAACGGGGCTTGAGAACAGGGCCGGCCGCCATCGGCAGGGTCCGTGCATGTCAGGAGACAGAGCCCCGTGTATTCCCCCGCTTTGGCCGGTCGGTCCACTTCGGATTTCCGACCCCGCATGCCCAGCATCCCGCTGTCGATCGCCGTCGCCCTCTATCTGCTGTTCGTGACCAACCATACCTACTGGTCAAAGGCTTGGGACTACATGTCCGACCAGCCGCTCGCCGTGATCGTGCTGGGCTTCGGCATGGCGGGGCTGTTCAGCGCCGCGTGCATCGCCGTTTCCGTCAAATATCTGACGAAGCCGATCTTCATCTTCCTGATCCTCGCCAGCGCGGCGGCCGCCTGGTTCATGGATCAGTTCGGCATCATCGTCGACACGGAGATGATCCGCAACGCGGCGGAGACCAACACAGCCGAGGCCGGGCATCTGATGACGCCGGGCTTTGCGCTGCACATGCTGCTCTTCGGCATCGTTCCAGCCGCGCTCGTCGCCATCGTGCGCGTCGAACACCGCAGCTTTGGCCGCAAGGTCTTGCACAATCTGATCGCGATTGCCGCCTGCCTGGCCCTGGCCGGGGCTGCAGCCTACCAGTATTCCTACATGTATGCCTCGCTGATCCGCATCCACCGCGACTGGTTCGAGACCCTCAATCCGGTGACCCCGGTCGCTTCCGCCGTGAAATTCGTGATCGGCAAGGGGTCGGAAGCCAATATCGTGGTGAAGCCCCTCGGCACGGATGCGAAAGTCGTTGGCGCCGCCGTGCCGGCCCGCAAGCCGCGCCTTGTCGTCATCGTCGCCGGCGAGACCGCGCGGGCGGAAAACTGGTCGCTGAGCGGCTACGGCCGCGAGACGACGCCGGAACTGAAGACGCAGGACATCACCTATTTTCCAAAGGCGACGAGTTGCGGCACTTCGACCGCCGTCTCGATCCCCTGTCTCTTTTCCGTCTACACCCGCAGCGACTATACGCACCGCAAGGGCATCGAGACGGAAAACCTCGTGGATGTGCTGCGCCATGCCGGTGTCACCGTGAACTGGTGGGACAACAACACGGGCAGCTACAAGGTTGCCGCGCGCATCCAGGAAGTCAGCTTCCCCGCCATGAACGATCCCGCCTTCTGCAAGGACGGCGAGTGCCAAGACGGCATGTTCCTCAAAGAGATCGACAATTGGATCGGCACGATCACTCGGGACACCGTGCTTGTCGTCCACCAGATCGGCAGCCACGGTCCTTCCTATTTCCTGCGCTACCCGGAAGAGTTCCGCCGCTTCACGCCGGATTGCCGATCGGCCGAGTTTGCCGACTGCACCCATGAGGAACTGGTGAACGCCTATGACAACACGCTGCTTTACTCCGACCACATCATCTCCAGCATCATCGATCGCCTGAAGGCCGGGCAGGACCGCTTCGATCCTTCGCTGATCTATGCCTCCGACCATGGCGAATCGCTCGGCGAATACGGCGTCTACCTGCATGGCGCGCCCTATATGATCGCTCCGAGCCAGCAGACTCATGTGCCCTTCCTGCTCTGGTTTGGCGATGCGGAGAAGAAGCAGATCGACATGGCCTGTCTCGCCAGGGAAGCGGCTGGCGACGTCTCACACGACAATATCTTCCACACGGTGCTCGGCATGATGCATGTGGAGACCAGCGTGCGCGACAAGAGCCTCGACCTCGTCTCATCCTGCCGCACAGGAGCCAGCTCCTGAGAATGGCGCAGGTAGCGCCGGGCGGTTCAGGGGCTCATCGTCGTCTCGAACAATGAAAAGGCCATCGCCCGGGGAGGGCGATGGCCTTTGTTTTTCCTGTAAAATGCCCGACGTATCAGACGACATCGCCCGGGGCCGGAGCCCGTTTGCGGCCCGAGATCATCGCCGCCACCAGATTTTCATTGTGGCGGATGCTCTCGAAGACGACGCCGCACAGATGCACGGCAACGGCCCCCAGCATCAGGTTCGCCAGCGCCTCGTGCAGCTCTTCCACCCATTCGACGCCCCAATAGGCATCCGTGGTCTGCAGCCAGCCGGTCAGTGCAATGCCGCCCATGGCGAGGATGAGGACCATCACCATGAGCCCACCCAGCGGATTGTGGCCGATATAGCGGCGATCGCGGTGGCGGATCATGCTGCGCAGGTAGGACACGACCTCCACCGGGCTGCGCAGGAACTGGCGGAAGCGGGCATAGGGCGAGCCGGCAAAGCCCATGACGAGGCGAGTGGCGATGAGGCCGCCGGCAACATAGCCGGCCACCTCATGCACGTCGCGGATATCTTCCGCAGTCAGGAAGGCGACCGCGAAACTGCCGACGAGCCCCCAGTGGAAGATCCGGACCAGGGGGTCCCAGACCTTCACCGTGGCAAGGGTCTGCATGGGTCAGTCCTCGCTCTTCATGTCGACCGCCACGAAGGTCTTGGGATCGAAATAGGCTTCGACCTTTTCGCCCTTTGCATTCAACGCATAGGCCTCGTAGCAACCGTCCTCGCTGCGGATGGAGCGGACCTTCCAACCCTCTCCCTCAAGCTTGGTCTGCAGCGCCTCCCGCGGCTGCCAGTCGGTCATCGGGACGCGGCACTTTTCGGAAGCGGTGGCCGCGCCGGCCAGAAGAAGCGTGCCGACAATGGTGGAAAGGATCATCTTCATTGCAAGTCTCCATTTGTTGAGAAGAATGAGGACGTTATTTCCGTCCTTCCTGACGGCCCCCTGAAGCCCGCGCACAGAGCAAAGAAAGTCCTTGGCGCGCATTCAGCACTCCGTCAGGATCGCTCGAAACAGAACAAGGGTGGCCGGACCGTCACAAAAGTCCGAAGCCGGCAAAGAAAGGGAAAGCGGTGCGCATCCTGCTCGTCGAAGACAACGAAATCTTGGGCGATGCGGTGCGTGCCCATGTGACGGCAGCCGGCCATGCCGTGGACTGGATGAAGACCATCGCGGATGCCGAGATCGCCGCCCGCACGGCCGCCTACGGCCTCCTCCTGCTCGATCTGCGCCTGCCTGACGGCTCTGGCATCACTTTTCTCAAGGACCTGCGCGGGCGTGGCGATACGACGCCAGTCATCATCCTCACGGCCCATGATCAGCTCTCCGACCGCATCGAGGGTCTCAACAGCGGGGCCGACGACTACCTCGTCAAGCCATTCCATCTCGATGAGTTGACGGCGCGAATGCTGGCGGTGGCCCGGCGCTATGCCGGGCAGGCGCGGCCGGTCATCGTCATCGGTGCCCTTACCATTCACCCCGCCGACCGCGCCGTGCAGCTGTCCGGTGCCGATATCGTTCTTTCGAGCCGTGAATGGGCCGTGCTCGATGTTCTGGTCGCCCGCCCCGGCGCGATCATCTCCAAGCAGCAGATCGAGGAAGCGCTCTACGCCTTTGGCCAGGAGGTGGAGAGCAACACGGTGGAGGTCTATGTCAGCCGCCTGCGCAAAAAGCTCGGCAAGGACATTGTGGAGACGGTGCGCGGCATCGGCTACCGGATGGGCAAGGCATGAGAGGCCGCGATAAGAGCATGGCCCAGCGCCTCGTCGTCTGGCTGACCGCAACACTCACCTGCTTCTGGCTGGCTGCCACCGGGCTCGGCGCCTATGTGATGCAGGAAGAGTTCGGGGAAATCTTCGACAGTGCGCTGGAGGAAACCGCCGCGCGCCTTCTGCCTCTCGTGGTCGATGATCTTTTTCAGCGCAGCGACGACCAGGGCCCGCTGAACTTCCAGCAGGCGGCGCCGCTGAGCGAAGAGGAATATGTGACCTACCAGGTCCGCGATGCCAGCGGAAAGGTGCTGATGCACTCGCATGACCAGGCGCGGGAACCGTTCAACGCGCCGTTGAAGAGTGGTTTCTGGGATGGAGATGGCCACCGCGTTTATACGCTGGCGGCAATCAGCAACACGATCTTCATTCAGGTGGCCGACCCGCTCGGCCACCGCCGGGAGGCCCTGCGCGAAGGCGCGGCGGCGCTGCTGCTGCCGCTGTTCCTGCTCGTCCCCGGCAGCGTGCTGCTCGTCTGGCTCATCGTGCGCCGCGTCATGGCACCGGTGGAGGACCTGCGTGCCGCTATCGGCGTGAAGGACAGCGGAAATCTGGCCGACATGTCCGTCGACGCCCTGCCGCGCGAGTTGCAGCCGATCGTGCTGTCCGTCAACGCCCTGCTTGCCCGGCTGCGAACGGCGCTCGATGCGGAGCGCGAATTCACCGCCAACAGCGCCCACGAATTGCGCACGCCGCTGGCCGGTGCGTTGGCGCAGACCGAAGTCCTGATCGCACTTCTTGGCGATGGACCGGCCCGCGACCGCGCCAGGCAGGTCGAGCATGCGCTGACCCGCCTTGCCGGCCTGACCGAAAAGCTCCTGCAACTGTCGCGCGCGGAGGCAGGCATCGGCGCGGCAGACCGGGCAATCGATCTCCTTCCGGTCATCGATCTCGTCGTCACCGATTTCCGGCGCCGCATGGACGACCCGGGCCGGCTGGAAGTGCTGCGCGCACCGGACGCCCGCCTCTTCGAGCCCGCCGATCCCGATGCTTTCGCCATTGTCCTGCGCAACCTCGTCGAAAACGCGATACGCCATGGCGCAAGCGATGAGCCCATCACCCTTCGGATCGAGGAAGGGGCAACGATGTCAATTGCTAATGGTGGCCCTGTCCTTGCCACGGAGGAATTGGCTGCGATCCGCCGCCGCTTTGGCCGCGGTCGCACGCAGGCACCCGGCTCGGGCCTTGGCCTGTCGATCGTGGAGCGTCTGTTGCAGCAGATGAACGCCGAGCTTGTCCTGTCCTCTCCGGCAAGCGGCCGCGACAGCGGCTTCGAGGCCCGCATCCGCTTCCTGCACCGCGCCGCGGCGGTGATGGCCGGTGGTTAGGGAAACAGGGCGGGCAGCTACGCGCCGGCTCTCGACGAGGCCTATGGGATGGAACCTTGTGAGGAATGCGCCCGGTTCACCGCTCAGGTGCTGGACAGAAGCAGGCTCGTCTCGCTGTTGGATACGCCGTCGATCATCCGGACCTCGCGCAGCACCCGGTCGAAATCCGCAAGGCTCGCCGCGCGGATCGTGGCGACGAGGTCCCAGTTGCCGTTGGTGGTGTGCAGCGACACGATCTCCGGCAGGCCGCGCAGCCGGCGAATGGCTTGGTTGGTGGATTTGCCCACCACCTCGATCATCATGATCGCCTGCACGGTTTGTGCGTCATAGTCCTCGCGTACCCGCACCGTAAAGCCGAGCAACGTCCCCGTCGCCACCAGTCGGTCGAGCCGGTTCTGGACCGTCCCGCGCGCCACGCCCAGCGCCGCCGAAAGCTTCGACAACGACGCTCGCCCATCGACCCGCAGATGCGCAATGATCCGCCGATCCAGCTCATCCGGAATATATTTGCTTGTCTCCACCGGCCGCCTCGCACCGCATCCCATCAGACCCGACCCATACCCCAATTCCAACCGTCCGTCGCGCGGGAAGCTGTGTCTGCGGAAGACGGGCGGTGGCTTGGACAGCGCAAACGCGTGTCGATTGCCGGACCGTTCCGGCGTATTGACCAACGCAGACCGGAAGGAGTCAAAATCGCGGTAGAAACTTGAATTGAATGGCGGACAGGGAGGGATTCGAACCCTCGGTACGCTTTCACGTACACACGCGTTCCAGGCGTGCGCCTTAAACCACTCGGCCACCTGTCCGTATAAAGCCGCGATCGCCGGTTGGTGCGAGGCGGAAAAGCGCTGTCTTGCGCCTGTCACGGTTGGCGTGACCGGCGCGGTATATACCGAGGTGCTCTTTCGGATCAACTGATTTCTGAGAGAAATATGCGCTGTCCGCGCTTGTGCCATCGAGCAGCCTTCCGGCGGCACGGCGGACGCCTCAGCCCGTCTTGCGGCAGACCGGCGGATACCGACTGTTGGGCGTATGGGCTTGTGACGCAGCCGGGGCGAGAAGGGGCATTGCAGGAGGGACGCGGCATGCCTATCTTTGCCGGGCAGGGCGGCCTTTTCGTCGAAGATGCGGGGGAGCATCGGCATGCGGCTCATATTCAGGCTGGCAAGTTTTTTCGCCCTCGTGGCGGCGGTGCTTCTGGCGACCGTGGATGCGGTTCAGTCTGTGTCGGCCGGATCGACCATTCTGGTCCGCTTCGGTGATGTCGTAACCGGTCTCGATCCTTCGCTTCCCGGCCGGCTCGCGGCCTTTCCGGGATCCCTGGCCGGTGCCTTCGGTGAAGGCGGCGCCAATCTCGGCCGGACGGTGATGCAGTGGTTGCTGGATCGCCCGGCCGCTGCGGTGATGCTTGGCCTAGCTCTGGTCTTCTGGATCATCGGCTACCGGCGCACGCCGCGCATCACGGGCATGCCCACGGCCTGAAGGCGTGGGAAATCGCCGTCGCCCCGGGCGGGGGGCAACGGACAACAGAAGACGACAGATCAAACCGATGGCGCGGCGCGGTTTCGAGCGCCGGCGCCGAGCGCATGCGCGAGGAGCGCAGGAAGGACAGCACGATGTTTCTCAGTGACCTTTTCAATCGCAAGACCGCGATGCCGACCGCCGAGACCGCCCTGCCGGGGCGCGCCGAGCCGATCCCGACCGCCGAGCACCATTTCGTCAATGGCCGGGCCCTGAAGGGCCCGTTCCCCGAAGGACTGAAGACCATCTATCTGGGTCTCGGCTGCTTCTGGGGCGCCGAGCGCCTGTTCTGGCAGCTGCCGGGCGTCTACGTCACGGCCGTCGGCTATTCGGGCGGACTGACGCCCAATCCGACCTATCAGGAAACCACGACGGGTCTGACCGGCCACGCCGAGGTGGTGATGGTTGTCTATGACCCCGGGCAGGTCGCCCTTGAAACCCTCTTCAAAGTGTTTTTCGAAGAGCATGACCCGACCCAGGGCATGCGCCAGGGCAATGATGTCGGCAGCACCTATCGCTCCGCCATCTATACGCTTGACGATGCCGATCTGGAGGCCGCGAGAAAGGCCGCCGCCGGCTATCAGAAGGCGCTGGATGCGGCCGGTTTCGGCGCGCGGATCACGACGGAGATCGCGCCCGTCGGGCCCTTCTACTATGCCGAGCCTTATCACCAGCAATATCTCGCCAAGAACCCCGGCGGCTATTGCGGGCTCAAGGGCACGGGCGTGGAATGCGTCGGCTGAGGCCGGCGGATCGACTGCAAGGCAGGGCCTCGCGACCGCGTCGCGGGGCCTTTGCGTTTTTTTGACCGGATGAAAAAATTCCGGGTGAATTTTGCCGGGAGCCATGCAAGGATGCCGCGCGTCCGGCAGGTCTGACCCGCCGGACAGTTCCGCAGACAGGCCTCCAGAAGAGAGGTCTGCGGGAGGACCCCGCAAGATCAATAGCAACAACAGGGCTGCAAGATGAAGAAATCCCTCCTCGGACTCCTTGCCTTCTCCTTGATGTCCGCGACCGCCTATGCGGCCGACATCAAGCCGGCGATCATTTACGATCTCGGCGGCAAGTTCGACAAATCCTTCAACGAGGCGGCCTTCAATGGCGCCGAGAAGTTCAAGACCGAGAGCGGCATCGAATATCGCGAATTCGAAATCGCCAATGATGCCCAGCGCGAGCAGGCACTGCGCCGCTTTGCCGGCGATGGCAACAACCCGATCGTGATGGCCGGCTTCTCCTGGGGCGCGGCGCTTGAAAAGGTCGCCGCCGAATATCCCGACACCAAGTTCGCCATCATCGACATGGTCGTCGAAAAGCCGAACGTGAAGTCGGTGGTGTTCAAGGAGCAGGAAGGTTCCTACCTCGTTGGCGTTCTCGCCGGCCTCGCCTCCAAGACGAAGACCGTCAGCTTTGTCGGCGGCATGGACATCCCGCTCATCCACAAGTTCTCCTGTGGCTATATTGGCGGCGCCAAGTCCACCGGCGCTGATGTAAAGGTTCTCGAGGCCTTCACCGGCACCACGCCGGACGCTTGGAACGATCCGGTCAAGGGCGGCGAAATCACCAAGTCGCAGATCGACCAGGGCTCCGACGTCGTTTATCACGCCGCTGGCGGCACGGGTGTTGGTGTTCTCCAGGCGGCTGCCGATGCCGGCAAGCTGGGGATCGGCGTTGATTCCAACCAGAACGGCCTGCATCCGGGCAAGGTCCTCACCTCGATGCTGAAGCGTGTCGACGTTGCCGTCTACGACGCCTTCAAGAGCGCCAAGGACGACACGTTTGCCCCCGGCATCTCCGTGCTCGGCCTGAAGGAAGATGGCGTCGGCTTCGCGCTCGACGACAACAACAAGGCCCTGATAACGCCTGAGATGATGGCCGCAGTCGAAAAGGCCAAGGCCGACATCATTGCCGGCACCGTTCAGGTCCACGACTACATGACGGACGAAGCCTGCCCCTATTGATCGGGACGGGATGGTTCGGTTCGACACCATCAGGCCGCCGGGTGAAAGCCCGGCGGTTTTGTTTGGGGGACGCGGCCTAGTAGTGCGGCGGACGCTGCACGGGGATGGCTTCGGCCGACTGCTCCTCCAGCGTCAGGAAGCGTTCGGTCAGCCGATCCAGCTTGGCGCGCGTCTGCTCGATGACGGTCCATTGCCGGGCGATCTCCTCGGACAATTCCTCGATGACATGCGTCTGGTAGGCGACCGTTTCCTCCAGCCGGATGATCCGTTCGTCCTGCGTCTGCTGTTCGCTATCGCTCATCGCCATGCTCCGCTTTCAGGTCGCTTCAGATGACCGCTCAGGCGGCCGAGCGCAAGGTGGAAGGCGGTGCCTTTGCGATACTCTTGTAGAGGTGCACCATGAGGCCGGCTGCAAACAGCGGCGTCAGAAGGTTGACGATGGGGATCGCGAGGAAACCCGCGATGAGGAAGCCGGCAAGCGTGACGCGGCCGGCATGGCGCGCCCGCAATTCCCGGGCCGCTTCCGGCGAGAGGTGCCGCATGGCGGCGAACTCGAAGAACTCCCGGCCGAGCAGATAGCCGTTGACGACGAAGAAGGCGATGAGGTTGACGCCGGGCACCAGCAGCAGGAGCAGCGCGACGATGTTACCGAGGATAACGATGCCGAGGAATTTCGCGCCTTCGACGATCGCCGCTCCCAAGGGCATGGCGCGGCCGGGGGGAAGTGCGGGATAGTCGCGCTTTTCGATCACCTCGGCCACATCGTCGAGAAACAGGCCGGCGATCAGGGCGTTGATCGGCGCCAGCAGCAGGGCAAGGCCGAGCGCGAGGCCTATGCTGGCGAAGAGGCCGACGAAGAAGGTCACCCAGCCCGCCCATTCCGCGCCCGCCGCCGGCCAGGCGGCCGCGATCCACGGCAGGACATAGGCGTAGAACAGGCCGCGCAGCGCAAACCACACGGCGATCAGGCAGAGCAGCGTCAGCCCGATCACCTTCCAGAACACCGACCGGGTCTCGGGTGCAAAGAGATTGCGGAGCGAAAGCCGCGCGGCCGTGAGGATCATGAAGGGCTCCTTGGGTCCGGCAGGGACGGCCGGTTCGCTCAACATCTAGGAAGGCGGCGGCTCCGGCTCAAGACGGAGGACAGCCGGCGGCGCGACGTTGATGCGTCGTCGTTTCGCACGCTGCGCCCGCAGTCATTGTCGTGTCACGAGGCAAAGCCGGAGGACAAGGCTTGCTGCCCGCCCCACCGGCTGAAGGGAGTGCTCCTTGACCGTAGCCCTCAGTGCGCCTCTTCCCAGTTCATCGCGGCCCTTGCGTCCACCTTCAGCGGCACGCGCATGTCGAGCGCCGGCATGGCGGCGTTTTCCATGACCTCGGTGACGAAGGGGATGGTGCGCGCGACCTCGGTGTCTTCCACCTCGAAGATCAGTTCGTCATGCACCTGCAGCAGCATGCGGGCCGAAAGCTTTGCCTCGAGAAGCGCCGGCTCCATGCGGATCATCGCGCGGCGAATGATGTCGGCGGCCGAGCCCTGAATAGGGGCGTTGATCGCGGCGCGCTCGTTGAAGGCGCGCACCGAGGGGTTGGAGGAACGGATTTCCGGATAGTGGATGCGCCGGCCGAAGATCGTCTCCACATAGCCCTTGTCGCGCGCCGTCGCCTTGGTCGCGTCCATATAGTCGCGAATGCCGGGGAAACGCTCGAAATAACGTTTGATATAGTCGCCGGCTTCCGAGCGCTCTATGGAGAGCTGGTTGGCGAGGCCAAAGGCGGAAATGCCGTAGATGATGCCGAAGTTGATCGCCTTGGCGCGTCGCCGCACCTCGCCCGGCATACCCTCGACCGGAACGCCGAACATTTCCGACGCCGTCATGGCGTGGATGTCGATGCCGTCGGCAAAGGCCTGCCGCAACTGCGGAATATCGGCGACATGGGCGAGAACGCGCAGCTCGATCTGGCTGTAGTCGGCCGAAACCAGCTTGTTGCCGGGTGTCGAGACGAAGGCGGTGCGGATCTTGCGGCCCTCGGCGGTGCGCACCGGGATGTTCTGCAGGTTCGGATCGGAGGAGGAGAGGCGCCCCGTTGTGGTCGCGGCGAGCGCGTAGGAGGTGTGGACGCGCTTGGTGTGCGGATGCACGAAGCCGGGCAGGGCGTCGGTATAGGTGGATTTGAGCTTGGTCAGCTGACGCCAGTCGACGATCTTGCGGGGCAGGGGATGGCCTTCCGCCGCCAGGTCTTCCAGCACCTGCGCGGAGGTGGACCACTGGCCGGTCTTGGTCTTGGAGCCGCCCGGAAGGCCCATGCGGCCGAACAGGATGTCACCGAGCTGCTTGGGCGAACCGATGTTGAAGGTCTCGCCCGCCAGCTCGTAGATATCGGCCTCGAGGGCAGCGGCACCCTGGGCCAGCTCGCCGGACAGGCGCGAGAGGATCTGCCGATCGACTGTGATGCCGCGCTCTTCCATGCGGGCCAGAACCGGCACCAGCGGCCGTTCCAGCCGCTCATAGACGGACACGAGGCCATTGGCGGCAAGCCGTGGCTTCAGGATATGCCAGAGGCGCAGCGTGACGTCGGCATCCTCGGCGGCATAGGCCGTCGCGCGGTCGATCTCCACGAGATCGAAGGTGACCGCCCCCTTGCCGCTGCCGGCAACATCCTTGTAGGCGATCGGCTTGTGGCCCAGCCAGCGCTCCGACAGCGTGTCCATGCCGTGCGTCGTCGCACCTGCATCGAGAACGTAGGAGAGCAGCATCGTATCGTCGAAGCCCGCGACCTCGATGCCGTGCCGCTTCATGACGAGATAGTCATATTTGAGGTTCTGCGCGACCTTGAGGACGGAAGGGTCTTCGAGAAGATCCTTCAATCGGTCGAGCGCTTGGCCGAAGGGGATCTGCCCCTCGACCAGCTCGCCGCCCCCTAGGAGATCGCCGACGCCGTTGCGATGCCTCAGCGGCACGTAGGCGGCCCGGGTCACGAGGCCGCGCGGATCCGTGCCCTGTTCGGCAAAAGCCAGCGAAAAGCCGACCAGTTCGGCCTGCATGGGATCGAGCGAGGTCGTCTCGGTGTCGAAGGCGACGGTGCCGATCTCACGGGCCGCCGCAATCCACGTCTCCAGCGTTGCAAGGTCGCGGATCGTGGCATAGCCACTGCGGTCCACAGGCTGGGCGCCGAGCGTTTCGGCGCGGGCTGCCGCAAGCGCTGACGGGTTTTCTCCTGCGGGGGAGGCCGAAGCCGATGCGACAGGCGCAGCTCCGGTTGTCGAGACGGGGGCGGCACTTGCCTCGCCCTTGTCGAGATCGGGGCCGTGCGCTCCGGCGCCGCGCTCGACCGGCACCTGCGCGGGCTCCACCGCCTCCGCATCGGTTTCGGTGGCGGCGGCAACGCGCCGGGTCAAGGTGTTGAATTCCATGGCTTTCAGGAAGGCAACCAGCTTAGGCCCGTCCTGCGGCTCGAGGCGCAGCTCTTCGAGCGGCACGTCGATGGGCGTGTCGATCTTCAGTCGCACGAGGTCGCGCGAGAGGCGGGCAAGATCGGCATTGGCGATGATGGTCTCACGCCGCTTCTGCTGCTTGATCTCGCCGGCACGCGACAGCAGCGTGTCGAGATCGCCGAACTCTTCCAGAAGCTGCGCCGCCGTCTTCGGACCGATGCCGGGAATGCCGGGCACGTTGTCGACGCTGTCGCCGACCATGGCCTGCAGATCGATCATCTTTTCCGGCGGCACGCCCCACTTCTCGATCACCTCGGGAATGCCGATCTGCTTGTCTTTCATGCTGTCATACATGGACACGCGCGGCGTCACGAGCTGCATCAGGTCCTTGTCGGACGAGATGATGGTGACATCGGCGCCCGTCGCCTCGGCCATCCGCGCATAGGTCGCGATAAGGTCGTCAGCCTCGAAGCCCTCCTTTTCGATACAGGGCAGATTGAAGGCCCGCGTGGCGTGGCGGATCAGGCCGAATTGCGGGATGAGGTCGGCCGGCGGCTCGGGCCGGTGGGCCTTGTACTGGTCGTAAAGCGCATTGCGGAACGTCTTCGACGAGAAGTCGAAAATGACCGCGAAATGCGTCGGCGTGACCCCGACGGACGTGTCGCGTGCATCCGTCAGAAGCTTCCACAGCATGTTGCAGAAGCCCGATACCGCATTGACGGGCAGGCCGTCGGATTTGCGGTTGAGCGCGGGAATGGCGTGGAAGGCGCGGAAGATGAAGCCCGAGCCGTCGACGAGGAAGAGATGATCGCCTGTTTTCATGGGTGGAAGGGATAGCGCAGCCACCCGCCAGCGTCCATGCCGCCGGGGACTGGAAAGGCAGATTTCACCGCGGTGGCCGAATGCCTCTCCACTCACGCGAACCTTACGAATTTGTAATCGAACAGGCCGGTCCTCTTCCCTTGAAAAGCCATATTTGGCCGCACATTTCTTAAGTCAACGGCGCCGCAAACCCGCCGTCGTCTGGTACCGGCCTGTCCCCCGCCGCACCGGATGCTGGACAAAGGCCTCATCCCCCCTCTCCGGGCCTTTGTCCGTTCTTAACGAAACCGCCATGGGCTCCGCCACCCCATGGCGGTTTTCGTGTCTTCATCGCCTGCGATCCATCTTGTCTGGCAGTGGCTTCGGGCGTACCGATAGGCATGGGCTTCAAACACACCGAATCGGCGACGCATCTTGCGGGTCTCTTGGCCAAGGTCAGTGCCCGGGCGTTGCACGAGCGGGGCCAGGCGCTCGGTTTTGCGCCCGGCCAGTTCCCGGTTCTGCTGGAGCTCTGGCAGGAGGACGGCCTGACGCAGCGCCAGCTGCTGGACCGGGTCGATATCGAGCAGGCGACCATGGCCAATACGCTCGCCCGCATGCAGCGCGACGGGCTGATCGAGCGCCGCCCGCATCCGAGCGACCGCCGCGCCCAGCTGGTTTTCCTCACCGACAAGGCCCGCGCCATCGAGGAGGAGGCAAAGTCGGCGGCCCGCGCCGTTGAGGACGACCTCTTCAAGGGGTTCCGCCGCTTCGAGCGGGAGCTGCTGCTGCAATACATGCGCATGGCGCTCGCCAATGCAGAGGGCGACGAGAGCGCTGACACGGTGCGCCATCCCATCGCCCCTTAAGCGCATCGGCCGCCTTCGTTCCGCGGTTTTCTCCCGGCGCGCGCTTGTGTAGGGTCGCGCCAACAGGAAGGATTCGCCACCATGACAGCTTCGATCGACCTCACCGCCACCCTTTCCCGCGCCGATGCCAATCTTGAGGCCAGCCTCGAGCGGATGTTCGCGCTGGTTCGCATCAAGTCGATCTCCACGGATCTGGCCTACAAGGACGATTGCCGGAAGGCAGCCGAATGGCTGGTCGGCGAACTCTCGGACCTCGGCTTCGAGGCCTCGGTGCGCGACACCCCCGGCCATCCCATGGTCGTCGCCCATCAGGCCGGCCCGGCCGGTGCGCCCTCAGTGCTCTTCTACGGCCATTACGACGTGCAGCCCGTCGATCCGCTCGGCGAGTGGTCGAGCGATCCCTTCACCCCCGGCATCGTCGAACGTGACGGGCGCAAGGTCATCACGGGACGCGGCACCTCCGATGACAAGGGGCAGCTCTTGACCTTCGTCGAGGCCTGCCGTGCCTATAGGGATGTCCATGGCAGCCTGCCGGTCAGCGTCACCATTCTCTTCGAAGGCGAAGAGGAATCCGGCTCGCCGTCGCTGAAGCCCTTCCTCGAAGCCCATGCCGAAGAACTGAAGGCCGACTACGCGCTCGTCTGCGACACGTCCATGTGGGATACGGAAACGCCGTCCATCTCTGCCGGGCTTCGCGGTCTGGTTGGCGAGGAGATCGTCGTCACCGCCGCCGACCGCGACCTGCATTCCGGCTATTTCGGCGGTGCCGCCGCCAACCCCATCCACATCCTCGCCGATATCCTCGCCGGTCTCCATGCGGAAGACGGCAGCGTCACGCTGCCTGGCTTCTACGACGGCGTGGAAGAGACGCCTGACGATGTGAAAGCCATGTGGGAGACGCTCGGCCAGTCCGCCGAAAAGTTCCTCGGCCCGATCGGCCTGTCGCAGCCCTCCGGCGAGCGCGGCCGTTCGGTCCTCGAACTCACCTGGGCCCGCCCGACGGCCGAGGTCAACGGTATCACTGGCGGTTACACCGGCGAAGGTTTCAAGACGGTGATCGCCGCCCGCGCCTCGGCAAAGGTCTCCTTCCGTCTCGTCGGCCAGCAGGACCCGGCAAGGATCCGCGAGAGCTTCCGCGCCTATGTGACGGCGCGCATTCCCGCCGATTGCAAGGTCGAGTTCCACCCGCATGGTGCATCGCCTGCGATCCAGCTGCCCTATGACTCGGAACTGCTGACGCTCGCCAAGGACGCGCTCTCGGATGAATGGCCGAAGCCGGCCGTCGTCATCGGCATGGGCGGCTCCATCCCGATCGTCGGCGATTTCCAGAAGCTGCTCGGCATGGAATCGCTGTTGGTCGGATTTGCGCTTGCCGACGACCGCATCCATTCCCCCAACGAGAAGTACAATCTCAACTCCTTCCACAAGGGCATCCGCTCCTGGGTCCGCATTCTCGCCGCCCTCGGTGCCCGCACGGCCTGACGCGTGGAACCGCTCCCCGCATGATGCATTTCGCGTGAAAGGTCCCAGTAGCGATCACGCAAAAATGTGGTCGCTTTTCTTGACCTTGCGTGAGGGACGGTGGTTCCTGCGAAGAAAATCGAAGGAAACAAGCGCTAGTTTGCGGGGCGAACGGGCCTTCCTGCGCGAAGGCGTTACGGAAAGTTGGACAGGAATTTGACAGCGGAAAGACGAGCAATCGGCGTCAGCGCCGGTCAGAAGATGCTATGCGAAGGGCGTGCGGCTCACCTTCACGATCGGGAGGCCCGGCAATGCACTCGATAAAGCGCGCCTTTTGGCCGGTGGTGGGTTTCCTGGCGATCGGCTTTTCGCTCTATGGCCTTTATTTCGAACTGCGCGACATGTCATTCCATGCCTTCATGGACAGCCTGAGGGCCGTATCGGCGAAGGGCTGGATCCTCGCGATCCTTTCGACGCTTCTCGCCTATGCCGCCCTTGCCGCCTATGACCATCTGGCGCTCGCCCATCTTGGCCGGCGCATTTCGCTCGGTTTCATCACGGTCTGCTCCTTCACCACCTATGCGCTCTCCCACACGATCGGCGCTTCGGTGCTTTCGGGTGCCGTGGTGCGGTACCGTGCCTATCAGGCAAAGGGCCTCAGCCCCTCCGAGATCGGCGTCCTCGTTGCTTTCTGCTCCTTCACCTTCGCGCTTGGCACGCTGATGCTGGCGGCCTTCGTGCTGCTCATCTCGCCGGAACTCGTCGAGCGTTTTGCGGATGTCATCCCCACGGGCCTGTCGCGCACCACCGGCGTCGTCATTCTTGCCTTCCTGCTGCTCTATCTGCTCGGTAGCGTTCTGCGCCTGCCGCCCCTCAAAACGCGCTGGTTTCAGCTGCATTATCCGCGGCCCGGCATCGTTTTGCGTCAGTTCGTCATCGCCCCCATCGAACTGATCGGCGCTGCCGGAATCATCTACTTCGCGCTGCCGGAGGCGGGAAATCCAGGCTTCCTCGTTATCCTCGGCGTTTTCCTCGCCTCGTTCTCCGCAGCGCTGCTCTCCCATGCGCCGGGCGGCATCGGCGTGCTCGAACTCGTCTTCATCGCGGCCCTCCCGGAAATTCCGGCCGCGGACGTTCTGGCGGCACTGGTTATCTTCCGGCTGCTCTATCTGCTCATACCGTTCTTCATCGCGCTTGGCGTGGTGATCGGCTATGAGCGCTCGCGCTATGTTGCCGAACAGAATGGCATTTCGGGCGGCCAGACGCCGCCCTGATGCTTAACCACCCCTTAATTCGCCGCATTTAAAGTCCACCCACCGCAGCGCGGGGCCCGGGCGCGATCCGCCGCGTCCCGCAATATCGACATTCCGGCGACATCCGTGCCCGGAGGACAGCAGGGGGCACGGCCGGACAGCATGGCAGGCGGCAAGAACAAGGGACGAATCGAACCTTCCTTCGGCAGCGGCGCCGACGGCAGCGACCTGCGCGCCGACGCGGGAGACCGCGTGACAGGCTCGGGACGCGGCAAGCCTTCCGGCCGGGCACCAAAGAGGCGGGGCGAGCGCAAGAGCCGTCGCAGCAGCGGTGGCGGCATATTCGGTTTCGTCCGTCGTCTGTTCTACTGGGGCGTCGTTCTCGGCATCTGGGGCGGCATCGCGATTGCCGGCCTCGTCGTCTACTACGGCGCCAACATGCCCGCCGCCAACAGCTGGGCCATTCCCGAGCGTCCGCCGAACGTCAAGATTCTCGCCGCCAACGGCGAGATCATTGCCAATCGCGGCGCGACCGGCGGTGAGGCGATCCCGCTCGAAAACATGTCGCCCTATATTCCGCTGGCCGTCATCGCCATCGAGGACCGGCGCTTCTATTCGCACTGGGGCGTGGATCCGCTCGGCCTTGCCCGCGCCATGCTGACGAACATCACCTCCGGGCGGATGGTGCAGGGCGGCTCGACGCTGACGCAGCAGCTTGCCAAGAACCTCTTCCTCTCGCCGGAGCGCACGCTGGAGCGCAAGGTGCAGGAAGTCCTGCTCGCCTTCTGGCTGGAGCAGCACTACACCAAGGACCAGATCCTTGCCATGTATCTCAACCGCGTCTTCTTTGGCTCCAATGCCTATGGGGTCGAGGCCGCTTCGCGCCGCTATTTCAACAAGTCGGCGCGCGACGTGAACCTTGGCGAGGCCGCTCTTCTCGCCGGTCTCCTCAAGGCGCCCTCGCGCCTCTCGCCGGCCCGCGATCCGGAAGCGGCGGAAGCCCGTGCCCAGGTGGTGCTGGGCGCCATGCGCGAGGCCGGCTTCATCACCGACAGCGAGATCAAGACGGCCATGTCGCAGGCACCGACACGGGCGAAAAGCTTCTGGTCCGGCGCCGAGCACTATGCCGCCGATATGGTCATGGACCAGTTGCCCGGCATGATCGGCGAGATCAAGGAAGACCTCGTCGTCGACACCACCATCGACCCCGATCTTGAAAAGAAGGCCGAAGCCTCGATCAAGGATGTGCTGGATGCCGAGGGCGCCAAGTCGCGCGTCTCGCAGGCGGCCCTCGTTTCCGTCGATGGCACCGGCGCCATCCGCGCGCTGGTTGGCGGGCGCGATTATGCCGAAAGCCAGTTCGACCGGGCCTCCAAGGCCAAGCGCCAGCCGGGCTCGGCCTTCAAGCCCTTCGTCTATGCCGCAGCCCTTGAAATGGGCCGCACGCCGCTCTCCATCCGCAACGATGCGCCGGTGCGCATCGGCAACTGGACGCCGGAGAACTACGATCAGAAATATCGCGGCGAGGTGACCCTTGCCGATGCGCTGGCCCAATCGCTGAACACCATCGCCGCTCAACTGGTCATGGAAGTCGGGCCCAGGGAGGTCGTCAAGCTCGCCCACCGCGTCGGCATCAGTTCGGATCTGCAGGACAATGCCTCGATCGCACTCGGCACATCGGAAGTCTCGCTGGTGGAACTGACCTCGAGCTATGCTGCCTTCATGAATGGCGGGCTGAAGGCCACGCCGCACGTCATCCGCCGCGTTTCGACGGCAGACGGCAAGGTGCTCTACGAGAACACCTACGACAACCCACCCCGCGTGCTCGACCCCATCGTCGTTTCAGAGATGAACCAGATGATGGAGGGCGTCATCCAGCGCGGAACGGGCAAGAATGCCCGCCTCGACGGCTGGCCGGCGGCCGGCAAGTCCGGCACGACGCAGTCCTTCCGCGACGCCCTCTTCGTCGGCTTCACGAGCCAGCTGACGACGGGCGTCTGGTTCGGCAATGACGATGGCAAGCCGATGAAGAAGGTCACGGGTGGGGGCCTTCCGGCCAAGGCCTGGAAGGAATTCATGACGGCTGCCCACACGGGCCTGTCACCTTCGCCGATCTTCGGCACGACGCAAGTCCAGCCGCAGTTCGGCGATCCGCTGCCCGGTGGCGAACTGCCGAATGCGGAGTTGCCACCCGGCGATGTCATGAGCGACGGCTATCCGGTTGCACCGGGCGCCGAGGGTGGCGTGCTCGAAGGGCCGGTTGCCGCTGGCGATCCCGTGCCCGTTGGGCCGGATGGTGGCGGTTTTGCGCCGCCCGCCGATGTCGGCGAGACCACGGGGGCAACGCGCCGCACGACGTTGCTCGACGTCCTCCTTGGCAACTGAGACCCGAGGCCACGCACAAACTGTCACAAACGCCCGAAAGCGCTGGAATTTCGGGAAAATTTTGCTCTTTGATGAGGAAAAGCCGCCTTGCAGTCGCAAACAGCGCTCCTTATATGTCCGCAATCCACGGGCGCTTCGACGTCCGTTCACCCCGCATGATCATCCCGTTAGGGGCTGTCACAGGAATGCCTGACCGGGTTCTGACAGTCCGCTTCAAGGAGAGACTGAAATGGCAAAAGTAATCGGTATCGACCTCGGCACGACCAACTCCTGCGTCGCCGTCATGGACGGCAAGGACGCCAAGGTGATCGAAAACGCCGAAGGTGCACGCACGACCCCTTCGATGGTCGCCTTCACGGATGATGGTGAGCGCCTCGTCGGCCAGCCGGCCAAGCGCCAGGCGGTCACCAACCCGGAAAACACCCTCTTCGCCGTGAAGCGCCTCATCGGCCGCCGCTACGAAGATCCGACCGTGACGAAGGACAAGGGTCTCGTTCCCTTCAAGATCGTCAAGGGCGACAATGGCGACGCCTGGGTCGAGGCTGGCAGCAAGGCCCAGTCCCCCTCGCAGATCTCGGCCATGATCCTTCAGAAGATGAAGGAAACGGCGGAAGCCTATCTCGGCGAGAAGGTCACGCAGGCCGTCATCACCGTGCCCGCCTACTTCAACGACGCCCAGCGCCAGGCCACCAAGGATGCCGGCCGCATCGCCGGTCTTGAAGTGCTGCGCATCATCAACGAACCGACGGCTGCCGCGCTCGCCTATGGCCTCGACAAGAAGGACGGCAAGACGATCGCCGTCTACGACCTCGGCGGCGGCACGTTCGACGTCTCGGTTCTCGAAATCGGCGATGGCGTCTTCGAAGTGAAGTCCACCAATGGCGACACCTTCCTTGGCGGTGAAGACTTCGACATGCGTCTCGTCGAATATCTCGCAGCCGAGTTCAAGAAGGACAACGGCATCGACCTGAAGAACGACAAGCTCGCCCTGCAGCGTCTGAAGGAAGCCGCTGAAAAGGCCAAGATCGAGCTGTCGTCGGCGCAGCAGACCGAAATCAACCTGCCCTTCATCACGGCAGACGCCTCCGGTCCCAAGCACCTGACGATGAAGCTGTCGCGTGCCAAGTTCGAAAGCCTCGTCGACGACCTCGTCCAGCGCACCATCGCGCCCTGCAAGGCGGCGCTCAAGGATGCCGGCGTCTCGGCTTCCGAGATCGACGAAGTCGTGCTCGTTGGCGGCATGAGCCGCATGCCGAAGGTGCAGGAAGTCGTCAAGCAGCTGTTCGGCAAGGAGCCGCACAAGGGCGTCAACCCGGATGAAGTCGTCGCTCTCGGCGCCGCCATCCAGGCCGGCGTTCTCCAGGGCGATGTCAAGGACGTTCTGCTGCTCGACGTGACCCCGCTCTCGCTTGGCATCGAAACGCTCGGCGGCGTCTTCACGCGTCTTATCGAACGCAACACGACGATCCCGACCAAGAAGTCGCAGACCTTCTCGACTGCCGAAGACAACCAGAATGCCGTGACCATCCGCGTGTCCCAGGGTGAGCGCGAAATGGCGGCAGACAACAAGCTGCTCGGCCAGTTCGACCTGGTCGGCATTCCGCCGGCACCGCGTGGCGTTCCGCAGATCGAAGTCACCTTCGATATCGACGCCAACGGCATCGTGCAGGTGTCTGCCAAGGACAAGGGCACCGGCAAGGAGCATCAGATCCGCATCCAGGCTTCCGGCGGTCTCTCGGATGCCGAGATCGAGAAGATGATCAAGGACGCCGAGTCCAACGCCGAGACCGACAAGAAGCGCCGTGAGACCGTGGATGCGAAGAACCAGGCCGAAAGCCTGATCCACTCGTCGGAAAAGTCGCTGAAGGAATTTGGCGACAAGGTCACCGAAGCCGACCGCAACGCGATCTCCGAGGCGATTGCCGCCCTGAAGACCGCCACGGAAGCTTCCGAGCCGGATCTGGAAGACCTGAAGACCAAGACCCAGACCCTCATGGATGCCTCCATGAAGCTCGGTCAGGCCATGTACGAGGCCAACCAGACGGAGACGGCAGAAGCCGATGCCCGCCGTGATGCCGGCGACGACAATGTCGTCGATGCCGACTACGAGGAAGTCAAGGACGACAAGAAGTCGGCCTGATCAGGCGCTTCACGCGCAAGTGAAGGAAAAAGGGTCGCGAAAGCGGCCCTTTTTCTGTTTCGGCTCTTTGCATTCTGCGCTCCGTTAAGGTTTTTCGTGCATCAAGAATCGCTGATATGAGGCAGCCTGCCACCTGCCGGGATGAAGCGTGCGAGGGGGATGGATGCATTTCAGGATTTTCGAGACATGGCGCCTGACTGCCGCGATCCTCGTGATGCTCTATCACTTCCTTCGCTATGGCCCCGGAGACCAGTATGCGATTTCCCACATGCTGGAGCGCCTGCTGCCGCTGCTCGACATGTTCTTCATGATCTCCGGTTTCCTGATCCTGCTGCGTTATGGCGACCGGATCACGGACCGGGCGAGCTACCGTGACTTCATCCTCAAGCGCCTCGTCCGCTTCTATCCGCTCTATCTGGCAACGCTCGTCTTCTTCATCGCGGTCGGTGTCGCCGTGCATCTCGGTCTGGCGCCATCAACCCAGCCGCTGCGCTATGAGACAGCGCTCATTCCGCATAACCTGCTGCTGATCCAGGCCTGGGGCCTGACGGATCACCTGAGCTTCAACTATGTGGCCTGGTCGCTCTCGGCCGAGTGGTTCTGCTACCTGCTTCTACCAGTCTTTGTCTTTGCTATGGCGCGGGGCGGGATCGTCGGGCTCCTTCTCCTCGCCTTCGTCACCATCGCGCTGATGGAAGCGGCGATCCTTGCCGGTGTCATGCCGTTTGAAAGCTGGCTCAAGGCCGATACCTGGGGCGCCTATCGTGCCTTTGCCGATTTTGCTCTCGGTGGCGCGGTCATGCTGGCCGTCAAGACGTCTCGCCTGCGCCTTGCTTCGCCCCTGCCGGCTTGGCTTGCCTTTGGGCTTGCAATCGGGGCCATGCTGCTGCTGGCGCCGGCGGCGATCATCCTCGCTCTCCTCGCCCTGGCCATGTTCCTGGCCGCGCTCTCCGAGCGCAACAATCCGGCGGGATCGTCTGTGTTGCGTTACCTGTCGCCTGCCGGCGCCGTTTCCTTCGGCATCTATCTTCTGCACCCCGTCATCGAGACCATCCTGCTGGCCGTCGTCTGGCGAAAGCTCTCCGGCATTGGTGTCGACCTGAACTTTTACATCTACCTTGCCATGCCCATGACCATCACGGTGCTGGTCGCCATGGCATCGGATCGCTGGTTCGAAAAACCGCTCGCCAACCGCATCCTGTCGGCCATGAGCCCGCCGCGGCCTGTGGGAGCGGGCTAGTCCGCGACACAGGGCGAAAGGGCCACATTTCGCCACAAAATTCGCGATCTCATGTGCATTGCCTATGGTATCGCGCGTCAAGGTTCACTAAATCCTGAGAGACGATAATAGGGCCGCCGATGCCTTCCGCTCGGCCGCCTTCTCGACAGGATCATCAAAAGAGCATGAAACGTGACCTTTACGAAATTCTCGGCGTGTCGAAGACAGCCGACGAGAAAGAGCTGAAGAGCGCTTTTCGCAAGCTCGCCATGAAGTATCACCCGGACAAGAACCCGGGCGATGCCGAGGCTGAGAAGACTTTCAAGGAAATCAACGAAGCCTATGAGACGCTCAAGGACCCGCAGAAGCGGGCCGCCTACGACCGCTATGGCCACGCCGCCTTCGAGAACGGCATGGGCGGTGCCGGTGGCGCGCAGGGTTTCGGCGCCGGCGGCTTCTCCGACATCTTCGAGGACATTTTCGGCGAGATGATGGGTGGCGGGCGCCAGCGGCGCTCCTCCGGCGGGCGCGAGCGTGGCGCTGATCTGCGCTACAACATGGAAATCACGCTGGAGGAAGCCTTCACCGGCAAGAACGCGCAGATCCGCGTTCCCACTTCGATCACCTGCGACGTCTGTACGGGGTCTGGGGCAAAGCCCGGCACCAGCCCGAAAACCTGCACCACCTGTCAGGGATCGGGCCGCGTGCGCGCCACGCAGGGCTTCTTCTCGGTCGAGCGCACCTGCCCGACCTGCCATGGCCGCGGCCAGATCATCACCGATCCCTGCACCAAGTGCAACGGCAACGGCCGCGTCACGGAAGAGCGCTCGCTGTCGGTCAACATTCCGGCCGGCATCGAGGATGGCACCCGCATCCGCCTGTCGGGCGAGGGCGAGGCCGGCGTGCGCGGTGGTCCGGCTGGCGACCTTTACATCTTCCTGTCGGTCAAGCCGCATGCCTTCTACCAGCGTGACGGGGCCGACCTTTATTGCAGCGTGCCGATCTCCATGACGACGGCGGCACTCGGCGGCAAGTTCGACGTCACCACGCTCGATGGCACCAAGTCGCGCGTAACAGTGCCGGAAGGCACCCAGGCCGGCAAGCAGTTCCGCCTCAAAGGCAAGGGCATGCCCGTGCTGCGCTCGGCCCAGACGGGTGACCTCTACATCCAGATCCAGATCGAGACACCGCAGAAGCTGACCAAGCGACAGCGCGAGCTCCTGAAGGAATTCGAGGAAATCTCCTCCAAGGAGAACAATCCCGAATCGACCGGCTTCTTCAGCCGGATGAAGGAATTCTTCGAGTGAGATCGTTGATCTCCTGACGAGACCTGAAGCCGGGGGCGGCGCCCGCCTCCGGCTTTTTCATGTGATGATGCGGCCCGCAGACCATTCTGCCGAGCGCCGCCGACCCGGAACGACATGGCCAACAGGGTGAGCCTCAGCCGGCTGAAGCTCGGCAATTTCCGCAATTACGAGAGCCTCGCCCTCGATCTCGACGCACGCCATGTGGTGCTGACCGGGGACAATGGCTCGGGCAAGACCAACCTGATGGAGGCCGTCTCCTTCCTGTCGCCGGGACGAGGCCTGCGCCGCGCCGCCTATGGAGACGTCTCGCGTGTCGGCGGCGATGGCGGCTTCACGGTCTTTGCCGAGCTGGAGGGCATGGAGGGCAGTGTCGAGATCGGCACGGGCACGGATCCCGGCGAGGACAGCCAGAGCCGCCGCCTGCGCCTCAATGGCACGCCGGCCCGCACCGTCGAGGAACTGCTGGATCATTGCCGCCTATTGTGGCTGACGCCGGCGATGGACGGGCTCTTCACGGGCACGTCCTCAGAGCGCCGACGCTTTCTCGATCGCCTCGTCCTGTCGCTCGATCCCGAGCACGGCCGGCGCGTGGCCGATTTCGAGCGCGCCATGCGCAGCCGCAACCGCCTGCTCTCCGAGCCCGGCGCCGATCCCGTCTGGCTGACCGGGCTCGAAAAGCAGATGGCCGAACTCGGCGTGGCCATGGCGGTGGCGCGGCGTGAAATGCTGGGGCTTCTGGCCGCCCTCATCGAGCGGCGCCCGCGCGAAACACCCTTCCCGACCGCGTCCTTGACGCTCTCCGGCTTCATGGATGCCCATGCCGGCCCGGCTTTTGAACTTGAGGATGCCTATCTCGATGCGCTGCGCAGCGGGCGATACCGCGATGCGGCGGCCGGGCGAACGCTGGAAGGCCCGCACCGCAGCGACCTCGTGGTCCGCCATCTCGAAAAATCCATGGAGGCCGAGCGCTGCTCGACCGGTGAACAGAAGGCGCTTCTTGTCGGACTCATCCTCGCCCATGCCGAGCTCGTTGCCGACATCACCGGCTTTGCTCCTGTTCTGCTGCTGGATGAAATTGCCGCCCATCTGGACGAGGGCCGCCGCGCCGCCCTCTTCGACCTCATCGACGCCATCGGCGGCCAGGCCTTCATGACGGGGACGGACAAGGCGATGTTTGCGGCACTCCGCGACCGCGCCCGTTTTCTCACCGTTGCCAACGGCACCGTTTCAGGCTGAGATCGCGAGATGACCGAGACAGTTGCATACCCATCCGAGATGGCGCTGGGCGCGGAGGAAATCGAGCGTTACCGCCGCCACATCCTGCTGCCAGAAATCGGCGGTGCCGGCCAGAAGCGACTGAAGGCGGCCCGCGTGCTGGTGATCGGCGCGGGCGGGCTCGGCGCGCCGGTTCTCGCCTATCTCGCGGCCGCGGGCGTCGGCACGCTCGGCATCGTCGATGACGACCGCGTCTCGCTGTCCAATCTCCAGCGTCAGATCATCCATGACACCGGCACGGTGGGTGCGGAAAAGACCGCCAGCGCCACCGCCGCGATCGCCCGGCTCAACCCGCATGTGACGACGATCGCCTTCGAGGAACGTTTCGATGCGGTCTTTGCCGCGCAGCATTTGCCGCGTTTCACGCTTCTCATCGACGGCTCCGACAATTTCTCGACGCGCTACGCCGCCGCCGACGCGGCAGAGACGGCCCGTATTCCACTGGTTACAGGCGCCGTTGGAAGGTTCGATGGCTCCCTGACCGTGCTGAAGCCCTATGAGACGGGTGCGGACGGGCGCCAGAACCCCGGTTACCGCGATATCTTCCCGGAGGCGCCGCCGGATGGCGTCGTGCCCTCTTGCGCGGAGGCCGGCGTGATCGGCACGCTGACCGGTGTCATCGGCACGCTGATGGCCATGGAGGCCGTCAAGCTCATCACCGGTGCCGGCGAGCCGCTGGTGGGGCGCCTCATGCTCTATGACGCGCTTTCGGCCCGCTTCGAGACGATCCGCTACCGCCGCAGAGAGCGTTGACGCCTCACATCCGGTTCGGCAGCACCCGGTCTGGCGGCCGATGGCCGTCGATGAAGGTGCGGATGTTGATCACCACCTTGTCGCCCATGTCGATGCGGCTTTCGAGCGTGGCCGAGCTCATATGCGGCAGCAGGACCACCTTGCCTTCGCCTGCGAGCTTCACGAGCTTGGGGTTCACGGCCGGCTCGTTTTCGAAGACGTCGAGACCGGCGCCGGCAATCTTGCCTTCCTTGATGCACTTGATGAGCGCCGCCTCGTCGATAATGCCGCCGCGTGCGGTGTTGACGATGTAGCTTGTCGGTTGCAGGAGCGCGAGCCGCCGGGCCGAGAGCAGATGGTAGGTCGCCGGCGTCGAGGGGCAGTTGACGGAGACGATATCAACGCGGGCCAGCATCTGGTCGAGGCTGTCCCAATAGGTTGCCTCCAGCTTCTCTTCCGTATCCGGATGCACGCGTTTGCGATTGTGATAGTGGATGGAAAGGCCGAAGGCCTTGGCCCGGCGGGCAACCGCCGTGCCGATGCGACCCATGCCGATGATCCCGATCCGCTTGCCGGCGATGCGGCGGCCGAGCATCCAGGTCGGCGACCAGCCGGCCCAGTCACCCTTGCGATCGGTCAGGATGCGTGCACCCTCCGCCAGCCGGCGCGGCACCGCGAGGATCAGCGCCATTGTCATGTCGGCCGTGTCTTCCGTCAGCACGTTCGGGGTGTTGGTGACGGTGATGCCCTTGCGTGTGGCGGCCTCGATGTCGATGTGATCGACGCCGTTCGAAAAGCTTGCGATCAGCTTCATCTGCGGGCCGGCCGCCTCGATCAGGCTTGCGTCGATCCGGTCCGTGACGGTCGGAACGAGGACGTCGGCGCGCTGCATGGCATCCACAAGCTCGTCCCGCGTGCGGGGCGTATCGTCGATATTGAGCTCGGCATCGAAGAGTTCGCGCATGCGCGTTTCGACCGCGTCCGGCAGTTTGCGGGTAATGTAGACCTTCGGTCTCTTCTTGTTCGTCATGAAACCCCACAGCCCGTTGACGGGTTTTTAACCAAGATGGGTGATCGTTCTCCCCGGAAGCCGCATTTTTTAACAGACCCGTCGGGGAAGACAAACACTTCTCGTGTGTCGCCCCCCTGATCCTTGCGCGACGGTTGCCCGAGGGCCTGTCACTTGCGGCGATGCCCATTGAACGACAACGAAAACGGTTCCGTCATGCGTCGCGTCCTTCGTCTTCTCCCGCTGTGCCTCGCCTCGCTCGTGATGATCGCGCTGCCCGCCGCTGACGCGCTGGCGCAGGTGGCGAAAGGGCCGAGCGGCCTGCCGCTGCCGCGTTTCGTCAGCCTGAAGGCCAAGAGCGTCAACCTGCGCATCGGCCCAAGCATC
Organism: Rhizobium sp. RU20A; assembly: GCF_900155885.1. Lineage (GTDB taxonomy): Bacteria > Pseudomonadota > Alphaproteobacteria > Rhizobiales > Rhizobiaceae > RU20A. The sequence continues at coordinate 253,547 of NZ_FTMB01000003.1, read as the reverse complement.
GATTACGCTGTCTCCTGGCGCTACCTCAAGCCCGGCGTTCCCGTTGAGATCATCCAGGAATACGACAACTGGCGACGCGTGCGCGACGCCGATGGAACGGAAGGCTGGGTCAACCAGGCGCTGCTCTCCGGCAGCCGCACGGCGCTGGCTGCCCCGTGGATGCGCGGCAAGGGCGAGGGCGTCTTCGTCAACATGCGCCGCGAGCCGCAATCGACCAGCAGCATCATCGCCCGCCTGCAGCCAGGCGTGATGATTCACGTGAAGGAATGCAATGGCGACTGGTGCCAAGTCGACACGCAGGGCGTGGAAGGCTGGATCGCGCAGGGCGAGATCTGGGGCGCCTATCCGGGCGAGGCCTTCAAGTAGGCCTGCCCGAGGCGATGCGGTTCAGATCAGGCCTGCCTTGCGGGCCTCGGCGTCGAGCGGCAGCATGGGCCGTGGACCGATCTGGCCGATGACGATGCCGGCCGCGAGGCTGCCGAGCTTGCCGCATGTCGCGAGCGGATAGCCGGCCGTGTAACCGAACAGGAAGCCGGCCGCGTATAGGTCTCCGGCGCCCGTCGTATCCACCACGCGCTCCACCGGCATGGCGTCGATTTCGATGCGCTCCGTCCCCTTCAGAATCACCGAGCCCTCTTCGCTTTTGGTGACCAGCGCCATCTTGCAGTCGGCCGCAATCTTCGACAGCGCCAGCTCGAAGTCTTCGGTCTCGTAAAGCGCCAGCACTTCGGAACGGTTGGCGAAGACGATATCGACCGTGCCAGACCGCATCAGGTCCAGAAATTCGGCTCGGTAGCGGTGAACGCAGAAACTGTCCGACAGCGTCATCGAGACTTCGCGGCCATTCTCGTGGGCAATGCGCGCGGCGGCGCGGATCGCATCCTTGGCGCGCGGCGGGTCCCACAGATAACCCTCGAAATAGGTGATCTTCGCGGACGCCACCACGTCGGCTTCGACATCCTCCGGACCAAGCTCCACGCAGGCGCCGAGATAGGTGTTCATGGACCGCTCGCCGTCCTCGGTGACGAAGATCATCGAGCGCGCCGTCGGCGGCACCTGTGGCAGCGGCTCAGTCTGGAAATGTACGCCGAGGGCGCGGATGTCGTGGGCGAAGATCTCGCCGAGCTGGTCGTTGGCGACCTTGCCGAAATAGGCGGCCCGCCCGCCAAGGCTTGCAACCCCGGCGGCGGTGTTGCCGGCGCTGCCGCCCGAGGCTTCCAGCGCCGGTCCCATGCGGCTGTAGAGCAGTTCGGCCCTCTCGGCATCGATGAGGTTCATGGCCCCCTTGATGATCGCGTTCTCGGTCAGGAACCGGTCGTCGCAGCGGGAAATGATGTCCACGATCGCATTGCCGATCGTCAGAACGTCGAATTGGCTCATAAGGGAAATCCGTCGCCGTCAAAGGGGAAGTACGGTTCCCCGTCTTAACGGAATTCTCGCCAAGGGAAAGGGGCTTGGCGGAGCCGGAACGATGAGCTTGCGCTCTTATCACGGAAATCCGCGCAGTCGCCGCGGCCATCGGTGTTTCACTCGCGGGAGCTTATCCGGTAAGGCTGCTGCATCGCAAAGCTGCAGGTCCGTTCATGTCGCTCATCTTCCTCAACGTCGTCCCTCTCTTCGTGCTGATCCTTACGGGCTGGCTGATCGTCCGGTTTCGCTACCTGCCGGAGACGGTGGGGCAGGCGCTTGGTGATTTCGTGTTTCGCGTTGCGGTTCCGGTGCTGCTGTTCCGCACGATCGCGGAGGCCGATTTCTCCGATGGCTCGCCCTGGCGCCTGTGGGCCGCCTATTTCTTCGGCGTCTTCGTGACATGGACGCTCGGCAATCTTATCGCCACGCTCGGTTTCGGCCGTGATGCCCGTATCGGCGTTCTCGCCGGCGTCTCTTCGGCCTTTGCCAACACGGTTTTCATCGGTCTGCCGCTGGTATCGCGTGTTGTGGGGGAGCATGGTATCGTGGCCGTCTCCATCCTGCTTTCCGTGCATCTGCCGGTGATGATGATTGCCGGCACCATCCTGATGGAGCGTGCCGACCGCAAGGTAACCGGTGCGTCACCAAGACCGATCGTCGCAATTCTTGCGGATATCGCCCGCAATCTGGTGAAGAACCCGCTGGTCATTGGCCTCCTCTGCGGGGCAATCGTCCAGCAACTGGGGCTCGGCATGCCGGTGCCGTTAAAGTCGGTTGTCGACCAGTTGGCCGGAATGGCCGCGCCGGCCGCGCTGATTTCGATCGGCATGGCGCTCGACCGCTACGGTATCCGCGGCAATATCGGCCTTTCTGCCGCGACAAGCCTTCTGAAGCTCGCCGTCTTTCCGGCCGTGGTGCTCGTCGCCTGCCGGATGCTCGGCATTGATGCAGCCTGGACGCAGGCGCTGGTTCTCACAGCGGCGGTGCCAACGGGCGTCAATGCCTGGCTGATCGCCAATCACTTCAATGTCGGCCACGGCCTCGCCTCGTCCACCATCACGCTCACAACCGCATTCGGTGTCGTCAGCGTGTCGGCTTGGGCCTATTTTTTGCTTTGAAGACACCGGTCGCCTAAACGAAAACACCCGGCCGCAAGGCCGGGTGCATGAGAGACGTCCGATAAGATGGATCGTTTACGGCTGCGTAGCCGGAGCCTGACCTTCGGTAGCCGGAGCCTGTTCCGTGGTTGCGGGGGCCTGTTCGGTTGCAGCGGGAGCCTGTTGCGTGGTCGCCGGGGCCTGTTCGGTTGCAGCCGGGGCTTCAGCGCCTGCGGCGGGCTCGGTGCTTGCGGCGGACGCATCCGGCAGGGGAGCGGGCGTGTCGGCCTGGTTGCGCATGTAGGCGATCAGATTGGCGCGCTCATCCGGCTTCTTGATACCGGCAAAGCCCATGGCGGTGCCCGGAACGTGCTTCTTCGGCGCCTCGATGAAATAGCTGAGGTGGTCGTAGTCCCAGACGACCTTGCCACCTTCGGAGAAGGTCTTCATGCCGGCCGAATATGAAAAGCCCTCATGCGAGGCGATCGGGCGGTTGACGACGCCATAAAGGTTTGGACCGACCTTGTTCGGCCCCCCCTTGCTGATGTCATGACAGCTCGCGCACTTCTTGAACACAGTCTCGCCGGCTGCGGCATCGGCAGATGCCAGGAGCGGGCCGATCGCGACTTCCGCAGCTTCGCCGCTGGCCGCTTCACCGGCAGCCGGCGCTTCCTCGGCAATGATCGCGTACCCCGGCTTTTCCGGCGCCGGCGAATGGAAAAGGCCTTCCGAGGCGATGGACACGGACATCAGCACGAAGACCGTTCCCAAAAAGGCCCCCAAGCCCATGTTCACATAAGAGTTCATCTCAAAAAGCTCCCTTCCCAGCCGCCCGGCGCAAACACGCGGCCCATCTTGAATTCGCGCGGAACCTATGTCTTTTGGCTCCTTGTTGCAACAGGAATGGCGCCCTCCCTGTTGAGACCAATTGCCACTTCTGCCCGGATTTTAAAGGCCTGTCCATGCCGCAATCTGACAACGACAAGACCCTTGTGCTCATTCCCGCGCGAATGGCCTCGACACGCCTGCCTGGCAAGCCGCTCGCCGATATCTGCGGTGCCCCGATGATTGTGCAGGTCGCCCGTCGTGCCGCCGAGGCGAAGATGGGCCGCGTCGTGGTGGCGGTCGATGATCCTGCCGTGTTCGATGCCGTAAAATCCGCCGGCTTCGAGGTCGTCATGACCCGCGCCGACCACCAGTCCGGCTCCGATCGCATCTTCGAGGCGCTCGAGGCCGTTGATCCCGAGCACCGTGTCGACTTCGTCATCAATGTGCAGGGCGATCTGCCCACCATCGAGCCGGAGACGATCCGCGCGGTGATGCGTCCCTTCGCGGTCGCCGACGTCGATATCGCCACGCTGACGGTCGAGATCGACGACGAGGAGGAGAAGACCAATCCGAATGTCGTGAAGGTGGTCGGCGCGCCCCTTTCGGACGCCCGCCTTCGCGCCCTCTATTTCACCCGCGCCACCGCCCCCCATGGCAAGGGGCCGCTCTACCATCACATCGGTCTTTACGCCTATCGCCGCGCCGCGCTGGAGCGCTTCGTTTCGCTCGCCCCCTCCGCACTCGAAAAGCGGGAATCGCTGGAGCAGTTGCGGGCGCTGGAAGCGGGAATGCGCATCGACGTGGAGATCGTCACCGCCGTTCCGCTCGGGGTCGATACGCCGGCGGACCTCGAAAAGGCGCGCCGCATCCTCACCGCCCGGGCCTGATCGGTCCCGCCTTCGGCTTTTCCCTTCACCCATGCCCCTCTGACAAGCAGGCCACCGCCATGACAGCCAAGACCAACAGGATCGCCTTCCAGGGCGAATTCGGCGCCAACTCCGACATGGCGAGCCGCGACATGTTTCCGCAGATGGAGCCGCTGCCCTGCCAGACCTTCGAGGATGCCTTCCTGGCGGTGGAGAATGGCGAGGCCGATATTGCGATGATCCCGATCGAGAACACGATCGCCGGACGCGTCGCCGATATCCATCACCTCCTGCCGGAATCGCGCCTGCATATCATCGGCGAATATTTCATGCCGATCCGCTTCCAACTCATGGTCCTGCCGGGCGTGCGCCACGAAGAGGTACGCACCGTCCACAGCCACATCCACGCGCTCGGCCAGTGCCGGAAGATCGTGCGCGCCAATGGCTGGAAGCCGGTGATCGCCGGCGATACGGCGGGCGCCGCAAAGCTGGTCGCCGAGACCGGTGACCGCAGCATGGCCGCGCTCGCCCCGCGCCTTGCGGCCGACCTCTACGGTCTCGAGATCATCGAGGAAAATGTCGAGGATCTCGAAAGCAACGTCACGCGATTCGTTGTTCTCTCGCGCAAGGAAAGCGTCATCGAGCGCAAACGCGACGACGACCGCATCGTCACCACCTTCGTCTTCAATGTCCGCAACATCCCGGCCGCCCTCTACAAGGCGCTCGGCGGCTTTGCGACGAACGGGATCAACATGACGAAGCTCGAAAGCTACCAGATCGGTGGCAAGTTCATCGCCACCCAGTTCTATGCCGATATCGAGGGGCACCCGGATGACGCCAATGTGCGCCGGGCGCTGGAGGAACTGAAATTCTTCTCCGAAAAGGTCCGCATTCTCGGCGCCTATCCCGCCCATCCGATGCGCGGAACGCTGTGAGCAATTTTTAGGCGCCGGTAGCGCCCAGTCTCTTTTTCGATCAATCGCAAAAAGGCCGCAACCCTTAAGGATCGCGGCCTTTTTGGCGTTCGTCATTAACCCGGTACGCTGCAAATGCATGCCTAATTTGCAATCATCGCGCTGCTGATTTTTGGGCAGTTCGGCTATGTTCCGGCCATACAAGATAGAAAGAGGAAACGGCCATGAACTTCCGTACCAAGATCAATGAATTTGTCGCCCAGCGCCGCGCTGTCCGCGAACTGAACCGCCTCAGCGACCACGAGCTGGCCGACATCGGCATCTCCCGCTCGCAGATCCGCAGTGCCGTATACGGCCGCTGATACAATGCCTGCGCCGCCGGTTGGCAGCGCTAGGCGTTTAGAGGACTGAGACGCTCCTGGCCGGCTTTGCCGGCCTTTTGCGTTTCTGGAAGGCCGCCCTTCACTCGTCGATGAGGCAGACCCGCAGGCGGTGACCATCTGGATCGAGCGCGACGAAGGTCGGGCCGAATTCGAAGCGGGTCAGCGGCTGGACGAAGGTCAGGCCCTTGTCCTGCCAGTCTCGGTAGCAAGCCTCCACGGCCGCATCTCCCGCCACCATGAAGGCGATTTCGGTCGCGTCGTCGCCATGCGGATGGATCAGCGCCGTCGATGCCTTGGAAAGCAGGCCGAGCGACAGGCCGTTGTCGAAATTAAAGGCCGCATAGCCGGGCGAAAGCGCGCGGGCCGGCTGGCCAAAGAGATCGGCGTAAAAGGCAGCGCTGGCGACGGTGTCGGCGACATAGAGGATCATCAGGTTCGGTGTCATGTCAGGGTCTCCTTGGTTGGGATCCCTGGTCTAGGCCGAGCCAGTGTCAGTTTCCGTCAGCAGTCTTGTCGTCGATGCGGGCTCGCTCGTCCCGCCATTCCTTCAACAGAACCTGTCGCCGCCTTGGATAGCGCTCGCCTGTATTGACGGCTTCCAGCATGCGGTCGGCGCGAAAATGCCGGAGTTCCTGCCGCAGCTCGCACCAGCCGGCCACCACGCGCACTTCCTCGAAAAAGCCGAGCGCAAAGGGCCAGATGATGCGCTCCGAGCGCCGGCCCGACAGATCCTCATAGGAAAGCCGCACCTTCTGCTCGTTGCGGATCGCGGCGCGGAACAGGCCGATGTCGATCCGATCCTGACGCGCGCGTGGCGGACCGACGAGGAGGGTGGAGCCGTCGAGCTCCTCGCGCAGCGCCGCCGGCAGGACGGCAGCGATTTTCGAAAGCGCTTCCTCGGCCGCAACTGACAGCGAAGCATCCGCCCGCCGCGCCACCCAGCGAGAGCCGAGTACCAGCGCCTCGATCTCCTCGACGGAAAACATCATCGGCGGCAGGAGGAAACCAGGGCGCAGCACATAGCCGATGCCGGCCTCGCCCTCGATCGGCGCGCCCTGCGCCTGAAGGCTTGAAATGTCGCGATAGAGCGTGCGCAGGCTGACGCCGGTTTCCTCGGCGAGCGCACGCCCGCTAACCGGCATGCGATGCCGGCGCAGGACCTGGATCAGCGCGAGAAGCCGCTCGGAGCGCGTCATGGCCGGATCAACGCCCTCACCCCGTCCGGCCCCAGTCCAGCCAGTCGCGCATCAGCCGGTGGGCGATGGCGCCCTTGGGCGGCGGAACGGTGTGACCTTCTGCCCCGGCAACGCCGGTGACGCGCTCCAGCATGGCCGCGGTCTCCTCGCGCGTGAACCAGCGGCAATCCTCGAGTTCCTGCTCGTCGCGCTTGATCTCGGTGTTTTTTGCCTCCGCATAGCAGCCGATCATCAAGCTGTGCGGCATCGGCCAGGGTTGCGAGGCATGATAGCGCACTCGTCCGATGTGAATGCCGGATTCCTCCAGCGTTTCACGGCGCACGGCATTTTCGATGGTCTCGCCCGGCTCCAGGAAGCCGGCGAGACAGGAATACATGCCCTCCGGAAAATGATGGCCGCGGCCGAGCAGGCAGAGGTCCCGTTCGAGATCGACCGTCAGCATGATGACGACCGGGTCGGTGCGCGGAAACGAAAGATTGCCGCAGGCGGGGCACGACCGGCGATAGCCGCCGCCCTTCGGCTCCATCTGCCCGCCGCACTTGCCACAGAACCGGTTCGCCGCCGCCCAGCTGATCAGGCTGGAGGCCTGCGCGAACTGGCCGAGCACGTCTTCCGGCAGCATCTGCTGGCGATAGACCGTGCGCCCGTCCGTCAGCTTGAAATCCTTCGGCAGGTCCTCCTCCGTCAGCCCGACGGGCACGGCAAGGCGCGGCTCGCCGTTCGGCAGGAAGCCGAGCAGGATGGCCTCATCGAGATCGGGCTTGAGATCGGCAAGCTCGTAGGGCGCAAACAGCGGGTCGACGATCTTCTCGTCGTGCTTCACCACCAGCCGCCCGCCGGCGAAGGCGAAGACATGGGCGCCGGGCGTGGCGAATGCCTTTTCGAGGCAGTCCTCGGCGCGGTGCTCGGACTGGCGGTCGAGATTGTTTTCCGCAAAGGCAACCAGCGTGCTGGGCTCCAGATGCGGGTTCTGCCGGTCGAAGATGGAAAGAGGTGCGCTCATAGCCGCTCCAGAAAGTGGGTCTTCAACGTTTCGAGGGCGGCAGCGTCACGATGCTCCGGCGTGCCGAACCCCCAGACGGGGCCCGGCCAGGCGGGATCACCCTCGCTGCGCGCGATGACATGAATATGGAGCTGGCGAATGATGTTGCCCAGCGCGCCGATGTTGATCTTCGTCGCGCCGGTCAGGTCCTTCAAAAGCGTGGCGACCCGGGCGGTCTCCACAGCAATAAGGGCCTGATCCTCAGCGGTGAGGTCGAAGATCTCCGATAGTCCGGCGCGGCGCGGCACCAGCAGCAGCCAGGGCCAGCGCCCGTCGCGCATCAGCCGCAGCTCACACAGCGACAGCATGGCAACGGGCACGCTGTCGGTGGCAAGGCGATCGTCCAGTGTGAAAGTGTCCATCGCTTCCCCGCATGGTCATGGCATGAAACTGCTTCGCGCGCCTTCGCAGTTTTTTCAAGGCTCGGCTTGCATTTGCCCGCGAGATTGCCGATATGGAGCGCGGGAGGTTGGTGGTGGACGAGCCACTCGCCAACCGGGTCAGGTCCGGAAGGAAGCAGCCCCAACGAGCTCCGGCACGGGTCGCCGTGCCAGCCTCCCACCCGTTCCCGTCCTGTCGCGGGACAGTTGAAAAGCAGCCATTCGGCATGGATTCGGCAGGGGCGATGAGCGAAGACGCACCCCAGGACGCAGCGTTGGCGACGCAGACGCGGCAAAGCGGCTATCGCGTTCTGGCGCGCAAATATCGCCCCAAGGATTTCTCGGACCTCATGGTCGGCCAGGAGCCGATGGTCCGCACCCTTACCAACGCTTTCGAAACCGGCCGCATCGCGCAGGCCTATATGCTGACCGGCGTTCGCGGCGTCGGGAAGACGACGACGGCCCGTATTCTGGCCCGCGCCCTGAACTACAAGACCGCCGAAATCGACCGCCCGACCATCGACCTTCGCGTGCCCGGCGAGCACTGTCAGGCCATCATGGAAGGCCGCCATGTCGACGTGATCGAGATGGACGCCGCCTCCCACACGGGTATCGACGATATCAGGGAGATCATCGAGCAGGTTCGCTACCGCCCGGTCTCGGCGCGCTACAAGGTCTACATCATCGACGAAGTGCACATGCTCTCGACGCAGGCCTTCAACGGCCTGTTGAAGACGCTCGAAGAGCCGCCGGAGCATGTGAAATTCATCTTCGCCACCACCGAAATCCGTAAGGTTCCGATCACGGTGCTGTCGCGCTGCCAGCGCTTCGACCTGCGCCGCATCTCGGCCTCCGATCTCGTCGGCCTCTTCACGACGATCCTCGAAAAGGAAGGCGTGCCGGCGGAAGCCGAAGCGCTCGCCATGGTCGCCCGTGCGGCGGAAGGCTCGGCCCGTGACGGCCTGTCGCTGCTCGACCAGGCGATTGCTCACGGCAATGGCAAGGTGGAGGCGCTAACGGTGCGCGCCATGCTGGGCCTTGCTGACCGCGCCCGCATCGTCGATCTCTTTGAACACGTCGCGAAGGGCGATGTCGCCGCGGCCCTCGGCGAATTTGCCGCGCAATACGAGGCGGGTGCCACGCCGAACGTCGTGCTGACCGACCTTGCCGATTTCACCCATCTCGTCACCCGCATGAAATTCGTGGCGGACGCGGCGGAAGACCCTTCCCTCAGCGAAGTCGAGCGCCGCCGCGGCGCCGAGTTTGCCGCTACCGTTCCGGTCAGCGCGCTCTCGCGCATGTGGCAGATGCTGCTGAAGGGCATTCCCGAAACGGAAAATGCCTCACGCCCGGCCGGCGCGGCCGAAATGGTCCTCATTCGCCTTGCCCACGCAGCCAATCTGCCGGCACCCGAAGATGCGGTGCGGCGCCTGCTGGAGATCGAGGCCGGCGCCTCCCCGGCCGGAAACGGCGGCGCGCGTCCGTCGGGCGGCGGCGCTTCTGCCATAACGGTCGGGCAGAGCGCGACGGCACGCGCCAGCACGATGACATCCGCCGACCGCAGTCCCTCCGGCGCGCCGTCCATGATGGCCGCGGGCGAGGGCGGTCGTCCGACGCTCGTCAGCGTCGGCGAGGCCCGCGCCGAGGCCGCGCCGCGCCAGGCGGCAAAGCCGCAGCCGTCGGTTCCTGTCACCTCGGCGGCTGATATCGTCGAGCTCTGCGCCCGCAACCGCGACATCCGCATGAAGACGCTGACGCGCAACTATCTGCGCCTCGTGCGGATCGAGCCCGGCCGCCTTGAACTCAATCTCGCCGAAGATGCCCCGAAGACTTTTGTCGGCGAGTTGCAGAAGCGGCTGGAGGACTGGACCGGCATCCGCTGGATGGTCATCGTCAGCCGCGAGGCGGGGGAGGCGACGCCTGCCGAACAGGAAAACCAAGCGCAGGAAAAGCGCGTCAGCGACGCCCGGCAGGATCCGGATGTGGCGGCCATTCTCGCGAGGTTCCCCGGAGCGAAGATCACCGACGTGCGCATCAAGCGCAGCGAAGCGGAGACTGACGTCGACGGCGACGATGTGCGCCTGCCGGCCGCCGCCGAAAGCGCCGAAGGCGATATTCTGCCTGGCGACGATATCGACTTTTAGCCGGCCACATATTACCGGTTTCGAGATTTCACAGAAGGGATGACGACATGCGCGACCTCATGGGCATGATGGGTAAAGTCAAGGAAATGCAGGCCAAGATGGAGAAGATGCAGGCGGAAATCGCCGCCATCGAAATCGACGGCGCGGCCGGCGGTGGCCTCGTCACCCTGCGTATTGACGGCAAGGGCAACCTGAAGAGCCTCAAGATCGATCCCAGCCTCTTCAAGGAAGACGAGGTCGAAATCCTCGAAGACCTGATCGTGGCCGCCCACAAGGATGCCAAGGACAAGGCCGAGGCAGTCACTGCCGAAAAGACCCGCGAACTCACCGCCGGCCTGCCCATCCCGCCGGGCATGAAGTTCCCGTTCTGAGGGGGTGGGAGAGAAGGCTTTAGCGCCTTCCTGTTTGCAAGCAGTGCTCTGCCTCCTCCGTCATCCTCGGGCTTGACCCGAGGATCCATTCCGAGGTTGCGGCGTGGATGGTCGGGTCTAGCCCGACCATGATGGACAGGGAACGCCGACGGCGAGAGATTTTCCCGCAGCGGTCACCCCTCACGAAATCTTCGCCCTGATCTTCGCATTCACCGGCGTTGCCAGATAGCGGGCAAACTTCTCCTGCGGAATGCGGCCGTAGTCGTCCATGAACTCCGCCATGCCGATACGCTCGCCAGCGAAGGGCGCGTAGGTGACGTTCTGTCCCGCTTCCAGCATGCCGCCCGAAATCACACGGGTGTAGATGCCGGGACGCTCGGCCTTCAGGTAGCGCTTCACCATCATCGGATCGTCCATATGGGCGGCAAAGGTGGCGCAGGGACTGCGTGCCGACGTTGCCTCCAGGATGACATCGCCGATGGTGAAGCGGTCGCCGATCGCCACGTCGCGGTTGTCGAGGCCTGAGATGACGAGGTTTTCGCCGAAGGTGCCGGGCTCCAGCGCACGCCCGAGTTCCTGCGCCCACCACGCAAGCGTCTCCCCGCCTTCGATATAGACGGCCTGTTCGGGCCCGCCATGGTGCTTGCGGTTGATGATCGCATCGCCGACGAGCCCTTCGCTGTCCAGCATGACAGGACCCGTCACCGGTGCCTTGGCGATCCCGGTCTTGTAGCTCTTGCCGGGCAGCTTGCGGGCCTGCCCGATGCAGACGGCGAGGATTTTCATGGGTGTGCTCCAGCAGGCGATTCCTTCGCCCCACCTTATCAGGTAAAACCCGCCCCATGGCAAAACGAGTCACTGGCCCCGAAATCGAAAAACTCATCCAGCTTCTGGCGAAGGTGCCGGGCCTCGGGCCGCGCTCGGCGCGCCGGGCGGCGCTGCATCTCATCAAGAAGAAGGAGCAACTGCTGGGTCCGCTCGCCGGCGCCATGGGCGAAGCCTATGACAAGGTGCGCATCTGCTCCTGCTGTGGCAATGTCGATACCGTCGATCCCTGCACCGTCTGCACCGATCCGCGCCGCGACGCCTCCGTGATCATCGTCGTCGAGGATGTCGCCGACCTCTGGGCGCTGGAGCGCGCCGGCGCCATGAGCGCAGCCTACCACGTGCTCGGTGGCACGCTTTCGCCGCTGGACGGTGTCGGTCCTGACGATCTCAACATTCGCGGTCTCGTCGACCGGGTTGCAGGCGGCACGGTGCGCGAGTTGATCATCGCCGTCAACGCGACGGTCGAGGGACAGGCGACGGCCCATTACATCACCGACCGTCTCGAAGGCTTCGAGGTGAAGATCACGCGGCTCGCCCATGGCGTTCCCGTCGGCGGCGAGCTCGACTATCTCGACGAGGGAACGTTGACCGCCGCGCTGCGCGCCCGCACTGCTGTTTGAGGACATGCCCCGATGATGACGTCCATCCGCACCCGTCTTGCCCGCCTCGCGGGTGCAGTCGCCCTGCTGGCGACCATAGCGCTGCCGGTCACGGCCGCCGCCCAGTCGCGCGAGAACGTGGAAAAGCAGTTCCGCGCCTGGCTGCAAAGCGATGTCTGGCCGGAAGCCAAGGCATCCGGCATCTCGCAAAAGACCTTCGAGGCGGCCGCCGCGCAAATCCGCATCAACTGGGACCTGCCGGACCTCGTGCCGCCGGGTTCAAAGCCACAAAAGGACCGCAAGCAGAGCCAGGCGGAATTCTCCTCGCCCGGCGCCTATTTCTCCGAAAAGCGGCTGCAGGGCCTCGCCGCCACCGGTCGATCACTGGCGCAGGCCAATGCCGGCGTGCTGAAGCGCATCGAGAGAACCTATGGCGTGCCAAGTCCCGTGATCCTCGCCATCTGGGGTCGCGAATCCGGCTATGGACGCGCGAAGATCCCGCATAACGTCGTGGACGTTCTCGCCACCAAGGCCTTCATGTCGACGCGGCCGGAGCTGTTCCGCCGAGAACTGATCGCCGCGCTGCACATTCTCGAAAGCGGCGATGTGCGCGAGGAAGACATGCGCGGCTCCTGGGCCGGCGCCATGGGCCAGCCGCAGTTTTTGCCCTCGAGTTTCCTGCAATATGCCGTCGATTTCGATGGCGACGGCCGGCGGGATATCTGGAATTCGACGCCGGATGCGCTGGCCTCCATTGCCAATTACCTGTCGAAGAAGGGCTGGCAGAATGGCCGCGACTGGGGCTTCGAGGTGACGATCCCGGCTTCCGTCTCCTGCGCGCAGGAAGGGCCCGATCTCGCCCGCCCGATTGCCGAGTGGGCGGCAACGGGAATCCAGCGCGTTTCCGGCAAAGGCTTCCCGTCGGGCGAGCTCAAGGCCAAGGGCATGATGCTGGTGCCAGCCGGCCGCAGCGGGCCGGAATTCGTGGTGACGCCGAATTTTTATGTCATCAAGGAATACAACAATTCCGACCTCTACGCGCTCTTCATCGGCAACCTTGCAGACCGCATCGGCTCGGGCGGCGGCGCCTTTCGTGGCGCCTGGGGCAATGTCGGTTCGCTCCTGAGATCCGATGTGGCGTCCATGCAGAAGGCGCTCGAAAAGAAGGGCTACGATGTCGGCGGCAGCGATGGCCTGCCCGGCTACAAGACCCGCCGCGCCATCGGCGACTGGCAGGCGAAAAACGGCCTTCCGTCGACCTGCTATCCTTCCGAGAGCCTCAAGGGCCGCATCCGATAAGGGGCCTTTCGGCCCTTAATGCATCTCCATCTGCTGCTTGTAGCGTTCGTAATCATGCGGAATGATCGTCTGTCGCTCGATCATCCGGTGCACGCGCGGTGGCTCTGCGCCTGAATGGAGAGCACGCAGGCGCTGACCGTTTTCCGCGTCGGCTTTCGTTCGACGCATGTTGTGGCGTACATATTCGACCCAGGTCGGCACGTGGTAGGTCTCGGTCCAGATGGCCGGCTTTTCCAGATCACGCATCAGGGCCCATTGCCCCGCGCCATCGCGGATGCGGATGCGGCGGCGCTCGGTCATGGCGTCCAGGAAGTCCGGAATGTCGGTCTCGGCGATCTCGTAGTCGATCATCACGACGATCGGGCCGCTGCGGGACTTCAGGTCGAGCGGCAGGTTCGGTTCGTTGAACTGGTTGAGAGGATCAAGGTTCAGCGCCTTGAATTCCGGTAGCGCATAGCGAAGGCCGAGTGCGGCCCCGGCGATCATCGCGAAGGCGGCAATCACCAGCGAGACCGAGACGTCCTGCGCATCGGCGATCTCGCCCCAGATCCAGCTGCCGGCCGCCATGCCGCCGAACGTGGTGGCCTGATAGATGGAGAGCGCCCGCCCCACCACCCAGCGTGGAGTGGAGAGCTGGACCGTGGTGTTGAAGAGTGAGAGCGCCCAGACCCAGCTCGCCCCGGCAAGGAGAAGCACGGCGCCGGTGATCGTCGCGCTGGTGCTGATGGCGGTCACCATTGCCGCGATGAAGAAGCCGACGAAGGAGAGGCGGACGATCCATTCGCTCGTCAATTTTTCGCGCAACCGGCTACTGGTCATGGCCCCGCCGATGGCGCCGGCGCCGAAGCAGCCGAGCAGCAGGCCATAGGTCAGCGGCCCGCCCTGTACATGATCGCGCGCCACCAGCGGGAGAAGCGCGAGGATCGCGCTCGCGGAAAAGCCGAAGGCGAAGCCGCGCAGCATGACCTTGCCGATGTTCGGCGACATGTCGACATAGCGGATGCCGGCGCCGATGGCGCGGGCGAAGTTTTCACGCGGCAATGTCCGCTGTTCCGCCGGTCGTTTCCAGCCGATGAGGGCAGCGAGGATCGCGACGTAGCTGACGGCGTTGACCGCGAAAGCGCCGGCCGCGCCCGCCGCCGCGACGATGGCGCCGCCGATTGCCGGACCAAGGCTTCGGGTGATGTTGAAGCCCATACTGTTCAGCGTCACGGCGGCTGCCAGATCCTCACGTGGGACCATGTCGCCCACGGATGCCTGCCAGGACGGGTTGTTCAGCGCCGTGCCGCAGCCGATCAGGAAGGTGAAGGCGAGCAGCAGCCAGGGCGTCAGCACGTTGAACCATGCCGCGACGGCGAGTGCCGTGGAAACGATCAGCATGAAGACCTGCGCCGAAAGCATGATGCGTCGCCGGTCATAGCTGTCGGCGAGCGCCCCGGCAGCGAGCGCGAAGATCATGATCGGCAGCGTCGTCGATGTCTGTACCAGCGCCACCATGTCGGCCGATGTGGAGATCGACGCCATCATCCAGCCCGCGCCCACCGACTGGATCAGGCCGCCGAAATTGGAGGCGATGCTCGCCACCCAGATGTTGCGAAAGGTGGTGTGCCGGAAGGGGCTGAGAAGGGATCGTTGCTGGCTCATGGAAACCGCTGGGCATGTCGCTGGGGAATGTGCTTTTGACAGGCAGGACTTGGGGGAAGGTAGCGCGCTCCAGGCACGGCACAACCCTCCAAACCCCACTCTTGCCACCGATTGGGGCCAAACCTTGCAATCCCGGCAAAAGGCGCGTATATGACAGTCAAATTCTTGATCGCCAGATGAAGAGTGGGCCCCTCGGGACCCGCTCTTTTTTATTGGCCTCGCCTTTTGAAGGAGTGGCACCGTTGGAAGAAACGGTTGAGACCGCAAACGAGCCGCGGCTGGTCGAAGAGACCGGGCTCGACCGGCGCATTGCCGAAATCATCGAGCCGACGCTCGTGCAGATGGGCTTTCGCCTGGTGCGCGTGCGGCTGAGCTCGCAGAACGGCGCGACGCTGCAGGTAATGACCGAGCGCAACGACGGCACCATGACCGTGGAGGACTGTGAAGAGGTCTCCAAGGCCATCTCACCGGTTCTTGATGTGGCGGACCCCGTCGATAAGGCGTATCATCTGGAAATCTCGTCGCCGGGCATCGATCGCCCCATGGTGCGCCGTTCGGATTTCGCGCGCTGGCAGGGTCATCTCCTGAAGTGCGAGACTTCGGTGCTGGTGGAGAACCGCAAGCGGTTCCGCGGCAAGCTGGTCGCCTCCGACGACAACGGCTTCTCGCTGGAGCGCGAGCAACTCGGCTACGGCGAAGAGCCGATCGTGACGATCCCCTTCTCGGCGCTTGCCGATGCGCGGCTGATCCTCACGGACGAACTGATCCGCGACGCGCTGACGGCCGACAAGAAGGCGAAGCTCGCCCAGGCGGCCAACCAGAACGACGAAGACGACGACAGCGAAGAGTGATCCGGCCTTCCGGCAGGCGCGGGCGGCGCAGCCGGCAAAGGGCGATGACAGGATAACGGAGACGGAAAGACATGGCAGTCAGTGCAAACCGGCTGGAGCTTCTGCAGATTGCAGATGCGGTGGCGCGTGAAAAGGTGATCGACCGGGAAATCGTTCTTGCCGCCATGGCGGATGCGATCCAGAAGGCGGCGCGCTCGCGTTACGGTTCGGAATCGAACATTCGTGCCGACATCAACTCCAAGACCGGCGAAATCCGTCTCCAGCGTCTGCTGGAAGTGGTCGAGAAGGCCGAGGACTATTCCACGCAGATCCCGCTGGAACTGGCCCGCGACCGCAACCCCGACGCCAAGCTAGGCGACTTCATCGCCGATCCGCTGCCGCCGATGGATTTCGGCCGCATCGCGGCCCAGTCGGCCAAGCAGGTCATCGTGCAGAAGGTGCGCGAAGCCGAGCGTGACCGTCAGTTCGACGAGTTCAAGGATCGCGTCGGCGAAATCGTCAACGGCACGGTCAAGCGCGTCGAATACGGCAACGTCATCGTCGATCTCGGCCGCGGCGAAGGCATCATTCGCCGCGACGAGATGATCCCGCGCGAGAACATGCGCTACGGCGACCGCGTCCGCGCCTATGTCTACGACGTTCGCCGCGAGCAGCGCGGTCCGCAGATCTTCCTGTCGCGCACCCATCCGCAGTTCATGGTCAAGCTCTTCACCATGGAAGTGCCGGAAATCTACGACGGCATTATCGAGATCAAGTCGGTCGCCCGTGATCCGGGTTCGCGCGCCAAGATCGCCGTGATCAGCCGTGACTCGTCGATCGATCCGGTCGGCGCCTGCGTCGGTATGCGCGGCTCGCGCGTCCAGGCCGTCGTCGGCGAGCTTCAGGGCGAAAAGATCGACATCATTCCGTGGAGCCAGGATCCGGCCTCCTTCATCGTCAACGCCCTGCAGCCGGCGGAAGTCGCCAAGGTCGTTCTGGACGAGGATGCCGAGCGCATCGAAGTGGTCGTTCCCGACGAGCAGCTGTCGCTGGCTATCGGCCGTCGCGGCCAGAACGTGCGCCTCGCTTCGCAGCTGACCGGCTGGGACATCGACATCCTCACGGAGGCCGAAGAGTCCGAGCGTCGCCAGAAGGAATTCAACGAGCGCAGCAACCTCTTCATGGATGCGCTCGACGTCGACGAAATGGTCGGCCAGGTTCTCGCCTCCGAAGGCTTCGCCCAGGTGGAAGAACTCGCCTATGTCGATCTCGACGAAATCGCCTCCATCGACGGCTTCGATGAAGACACGGCAACAGAAATCCAGACCCGCGCCCGCGAATATCTGGAAAAGCTCGAAGCCGAACTCGACGCCAAGCGCCGCGAACTCGGCGTTGCCGACGAATTGCGCGGCATCGACGGCATGACCGGCCAGATGCTGGTGGCGCTCGGCGAGGATGGCATCAAGACGGTCGAGGACTTTGCCGGCTGCGCCGCTGACGATCTCGTCGGCTGGACGGAACGCAAGGACGGCGAAACCAAGCGCTTCGAGGGTCTCTTCTCGAAGTTCGAGGTCTCGCGTGCCGAAGCCGAGGCGATGATCGTGCAGGCCCGTCTGGCGGCCGGCTGGATCACGGAAGAGGACCTTGCCGCCGAAGCCGACGTCGAAGGTGAGGCCGAAGAGGCCGAAGCCGTCGAAGGTACGGAACAGGACGCGTGAGCGGACAAGATGGAAAGCCGGCCCCCGAAGGCATTCGGGAGCCGGATGAGGCCGGTGCCGAGCGCTCAACGCAACGCGCGGCCGGACATCGGAGAGAAGACGTGAACGATCGCACCTGCATCGTGACGCGAGAAGGCGGATCGGCTGACGATCTGATCCGCTTTGTCGCATCGCCGGACGGGCGGGTCGTTCCCGATCTGAAGCGCCAGCTGCCGGGTCGTGGCTGCTGGGTCAAGGCCGAACGCGCGCTGGTCGAAAAGGCCGTCGCGCGCAAGCTCTTTTCCCGGGCCCTGAAGGCAGACGTGATCGCGGAGCCGGCGCTTGCCGATGACGTGGAACGCCTGCTGAAAGCCCAGCTCGCCGGCATGATGAACCTCGCGCGAAAGGCCGGGCAACTGGTCAGCGGGGCGGCAAAGGTGGAAAATGCGGTGCGCGCCCTCGAGGCACTTGCCGTCTTCCACTCGACGGACGCGGCACCCGATGGGGTCCGCAAGATAGATCAGGCACGCAAGGCCATGCACTTTGCGACCGATGGTGAAACCGAAATCCCGGCCTTCCATCTCTTCGACGGCGTCGAAATGGACCAGCTTTTCGGAACTTATGCTTTTATCCATGCCGTGGCGCTTGCAGGGCAGGCGGGTGAAGGTGTAGTGAAGCGCGCAATCATGCTCGAGAAGTACCGTGGAAATGACCCGGTCCGGGCCCGTGATGGCGCTGGCCAGTCTCGTCAATGACGTGGGTCACCGGCGCAATGCCGGAAATTCGCGCCATTGAGCACAGGAATTCATGACAGGATCGGTCAGACGTGGCCGGGCCTGATCGCTAGGAACGGAACGGAATGACGGATAACAAAGACGACAAGACCCTCGGCATGGCTGGCAAGAAGACGCTGACGCTGAAGCCGTCCGGGGTACAGCAGGGGACGGTGCGCCAGGATATGGGCCGCGGCCGGACCAAGGCTGTCGTGGTCGAGACACGCAAGCGCCCGCGCTTGAACCGCCCGGAAGACGAAAAGCCGATCACGCCCGTTGCTGCAGCGCCCGCTCGCCCGGTCGAGCAGCCGCGGCCCGCCGCGCAGCAGCCCCAGCAGCCGGCGCGTCCGCAGCACCCCGTGCGCCAGCAGCCGCAGGACCGCCGCGAGGAAGCTCCGCCGCCGCGTCCGCGTGTCGGCGTCGTGCTGAACCAGTTGTCGCCGGAAGAAGTCGACGCCCGCCGCCGGGCCCTTGCCGAAGCGCAGATCCGCGACGCCGAAGATGCACGCCTGCGTGCCATCGAGGAAGCCCGCCGCGCCCGCGAAGAGGAAGAGCGCCGCGTTCGCGAGGCGGAAGAAGCTGCAAAGCGTGCCGCCGAAGAAGCTGCGCGTCCGAAGGTCGTCGAGCCCGAGCCGGTCGCCGAGGAAGAGCCCGCTGCGGCCGCTCCGACGCCCGCCGTGCAGCCGCGTTCCGCCGCTGCCGGTGCCCGCCGCCCCGACGCCGCTGGCCGTCCGGCCCCGCGTGTCGCAACCCCCGCCGACCCCGCGCCGGTGCCGGGTGCGCCTGTGCGCGGCCGCAAGGTCGATGTGGAGCAGGATGACGAGCGCAAGGGTCCGGCAACGGCTTTCCGCGGCAAGGTCGTGCGTCCCGAGCCTGCCAAGGCGCCGGTGCGTCCGAAGACCGACGAAGGTCGCCGCCAGGGCAAGCTGACGCTGACGGCCGCGCTGGACGACGAGAACTCCTCGCGTGGTCGTTCGCTGGCCGCTGCCCGTCGCCGCCAGGAGAAGTTCCGCCGCAGCCAGATGCAGGAAACGCGCGAAAAGGTCATGCGCGAAGTCATTCTGCCGGAGACCATCACCATTCAGGAACTGGCGCAGCGCATGTCCGAACGGGCCGTTGACGTCATCAAGTACCTGATGAAGGAAGGCCAGATGATGAAGCCGGGCGACGTCATCGACGCCGACCTGGCCGAAATCATCGCGACCGAATTCGGCCACACCGTCAAGCGCGTCTCCGAATCCGACGTTGAAGAAGGCATCTTCAATATCAAGGACGACGAAGGCGAACTGGTATCCCGTCCGCCGGTCGTGACCATCATGGGTCACGTCGACCACGGCAAGACCTCGCTGCTCGACGCCATCCGCAAGACCTCGGTCGTCTCGGGCGAAGCCGGTGGCATCACCCAGCACATCGGGGCCTACCAGGTCGAGCAGAACGGGCAGAAGATCACCTTCATCGACACGCCCGGTCACGCCGCGTTTACAGCGATGCGTGCCCGTGGTGCGCAGGCGACGGACATTGCGATCCTCGTCGTCGCGGCCGATGACAGCGTGATGCCGCAGACGATCGAGTCCATCAACCACGCCAAGGCGGCCGGTGTGCCGATCATCGTGGCGATCAACAAGATCGACAAGCACGAGGCAAACCCGGACAAGGTACGCCAGCAGCTGCTGCAGCACGAAGTCTTCGTGGAATCGCTCGGCGGTGAAGTGCTCGACGTCGAAGTGTCGGCCAAGAACAAGGTCAACCTCGACAAGCTGCTCGAAGCTGTGCTTCTGCAGGCCGAAATCCTCGACCTCAAGGCCGACCCGACCCGTACTGCCGAAGGGACCGTCATCGAAGCCCAGCTCGATCGCGGTCGTGGCTCCGTCGCCACCGTCCTGATCCAGAAGGGTACGCTGAAGCCCGGCCAGATCATCGTTGCCGGCGACCAGTGGGGCCGTGTGCGCGCCCTCGTCAACGACAAGGGCGAGCACGTCAAGGAAGCGGGCCCCGCCATGCCGGTCGAAATCCTCGGCCTGTCCGGTACGCCGGCAGCCGGTGACAAGTTCGCTGTCGTCGAAAATGAAAGCCGCGCCCGCGAGATCTCCGAGTACCGCCAGCGCCTGGCTCGCGACAAGGCGGTTGCCCGCCAGTCGGGTCAGCGCGGTTCGCTGGAACAGATGATGAGCCAGCTCCAGAACACCGGTTTCAAGGAGTTCCCGCTGGTCATCAAGGCCGACGTACAGGGCTCGGTGGAAGCGATCGTCGCGGCCCTCGACAAGCTCGGCACCGACGAGGTCAAGGCCCGCATCGTCCATTCGGGCGCCGGGGCCATCACGGAATCGGATATCTCGCTCGCCGAGGCTTCCGACGCCGCGATCATCGGCTTCAACGTGCGTGCGAACGCGCAGGCCCGCACCGCTTCCGAGCGTGGCGGCATCGAGATCCGCTACTACAACATCATCTACGATCTGGTGGATGACGTGAAGGCGGCGATGTCCGGCCTGCTGTCGCCCGAGCGGCGCGAAACCTTCCTCGGCAATGCCGAGATCCTCGAGGTGTTCAACATCACGAAGGTCGGCAAGGTCGCGGGTTGCCGCGTCATCGAAGGCAAGGTCGAGCGTGGTGCAGGCGTACGCCTGGTGCGCGACAACGTCGTCATCCACGAAGGCAAGCTCAAGACCCTCAAGCGCTTCAAGGACGAAGTCTCCGAAGTGCCGATGGGCCAGGAATGCGGGATGGCCTTCGAGAACTACGAAGACATCCGCGCCGGCGATACGATCGAGTGCTTCCGCGTCGAACACATCACGCGCACGCTCTGAGATCGTCACGCAAGCGGCTGCAGCCGGAACGGTCCAATACCGGCCGGCAGCATGCCGTGATACCAGAGACGGCGGACGCGCCGGCGGCTTTGCCGCCGGTCGTTCGTTTTCATGATGGTGTCCGGATCGCGTGATGAGCGCGCCGTGCACGCCTGCGATGCAGGCTCCATGACATTTCCTTAAGTCAAGACAGGTTGCGCGCCCTTATTGCGGCCGCGAATTGGAAGAAGAGATGAGCAAAGCCACATCCTCCGCGCCCTCCCAGCGCATGCTGCGCGTCGCCGAACAGGTGCGCGCCGCCATTACCCAGGTCCTCCAGCGCGGCGAGGTGCGCGATTCCGTCATCGAGACGACGGTGATCGCCATTTCCGAAGTGCGCATGTCGCCGGACCTCAAGCATGCGACCGCCTTCGTCTCGCCGCTCGGCGTCAAGGACCATGAGAAGGTGATCGAGGCGCTGAACCGCAATGCGAAATTCATCCGCGGCCGCCTTGGCCCGCAACTGCGGCAGATGAAATACATGCCGGACCTGCGCTTCCGCGACGATACGAGCTTCGACAATTACCAGAAGATCGACGAGCTGCTGCGCTCGCCCGAAGTGGCCCGCGACCTCGACCACACCGACGACGAAGACAAGGCGTAAGGCTGGGTTCCTGCCCGCGACTGCCGAGAACCATCATCAACGAGAGACACGAATGTCCAAGCCCCGCAAGCCGAAGGGCCGGCCGATTTCCGGTTGGCTGATCCTCGACAAGCCCCTCGACTACGGCTCCACCGAAGCCGTCTCCAAGATCAAGTGGCTCTTCAAGGCCCAGAAGGCCGGCCACGCCGGCACGCTTGATCCGCTCGCCTCCGGCATGCTGCCGATCGCGCTCGGCGATGCCACCAAGACGGTTCCCTATGTCATGGATGGCCGCAAGGTCTATGAATTCGCCGTCGCCTGGGGCGAGGAGCGCTCGACGGACGATCTCGAAGGTTCGGTCACGGAAAGCTCCGCCAACCGCCCGACGGAAGAGGCGATCCGTGCCCTCCTGCCGCGCTATACCGGCGTCATCAGCCAGGTTCCCCCGCAGTTCTCCGCCATCAAGATCGACGGCGAGCGCGCCTATGACCTCGCCCGCGAAGGCGAGACCGTGGACATTCCCGCCCGCGAGGTGGAGGTCCACCGCCTGACGCTGATCGGGGCGGCGCCGAACCTTGCCCATTTCGAGATCGAATGCGGCAAGGGCACCTATGTTCGCTCGATCGCCCGCGACATGGGTCGCGACCTCGGCTGCTACGGCCATATCGCGTCGCTGCGCCGCACCTTCGTCGCCCCCTTCGGCGAGGAGGACATGGTCCCGCTGTCCGATCTCGTCGCGCTGGAAAAGATCGAGGATGACGCCGAGCGGCTCGCAGCCCTCGATGAATACCTCATCGACACGGGCGAGGCCCTGTCGGACCTGCCCCACCTCGCCGTCAACGACGACCAGGCCCACCGCCTGCGCATGGGCAATCCCATCATCCTGCGCGGCCGCGATGCGCCGGCAAGCGAGCCGGAAGCCTATGCGACGGCCCGCGGCAAGCTGGTCGCCATCGGCGAGATCGCCGAGGGAGAGTTTCGGCCGAAACGCGTTTTTGCGGGCAGTTGAGGCCTGGCGCAGACGTGTTGCATTGGGCCTTTTGCCGTTGCATCCTGTGCGGAGAGCCGACCGGCGGAGTGAAGGCTGATGAGGTGGTTTTCCTGTTTCTATCCAGTGTCTGTGGGCATTGCGCTCCGGCTGGCCGCAACATTGACCACCGCATGGTTGGCTGCCCCGGCGTCTGGAATGGCAGCGTCTGACGCGGTTTGCCTGGTCGCCGATCCCTCGGGAACCCCGCTCAACGTCCGTAGCCGACCGAACGGTGACATTGTCGCCACGCTCGACAACGGGGTGAGAGTGTTGCCGTTTTCGCAGCGCATGGATCGCGGCAAGCTCTGGATGAGGGTGGAGGTACCAGGTGGTTTGACGGGCTGGGTCTTCGCATCCTACCTGGATTGCGCCTCGGGCACTCCGGCGGGGAAAGCGCCGGTGCACATAACGGCGGACGCCGCGTTCGCAGCAGACGCGGCGGCTTTGCCCGACACCTGCCTGGTCGCAGATCCTTCAAGCACCCCGCTCAACGTCCGCAGCCGGCCGAACGGGGACATTGTCGCCACGCTCGAAAACGGCGTGAAGGTCACGCCTGTCTCGCAGCGCATGGACCGTGGCAAGCTCTGGATGAACGTGGACGTACCGGGTGGCCTGTCGGGCTGGGTCTTCGCGTCCTATCTGGATTGTGCACCGGGCCTCCCGGCGGGAAAGGCACCGGTCCACATCACCGCCGAACCCGAGCCGGAGCAGAGGCCGGACGTCGGCGCCCAGCCTTCCGACTTCAAGTCCGCGCCGATGAAGCCCCGCCCGAGCCCGGGCTGACGCGGGAGCCGTTTCGTCCCGGGCGCAGGGTCCGTCGATCGGCTCACTCGCGTCCAATCCGCCGCTCTTTCCTTTTGCCTGCGAATGGTCTATAGGCACCGCCAGCTTGAGGTTCCCTGAACCTTTTGCCTCACGGCCGCTGCTGGACGACATCCCGGCTGCTGGCGACCCAAACTCCTCGAAATCGAAAGGACACACGATGTCGATCACTGCAGAACGCAAGGCCGCTCTCATCAAGGAATATGCCACGTCGGAAGGCGACACCGGTTCCCCGGAAGTCCAGGTTGCCATCCTCACGGAGCGCATCAACAACCTGACGGAGCACTTCAAGGGCCACAAGAAGGACAACCATTCCCGCCGGGGTCTCCTGGCGCTGGTGTCCAGCCGCCGTTCGCTTCTCGACTACCTGAAGAAGAAGGACGATGACCGTTACACGAAGCTCATCGCTTCGCTCGGCATCCGTCGCTAAGCTTCCTTCCGGCGGGGTGGCCCCTTGAGGCTTCCCCGCCGGCTTTCATTTCTGAGCGCGACATTCCCGCGCTCGCCCTCTGCTCTCCGATGCCCTCCAAGGGTGCGGGCGGGCGGACCCAGCAGACCGGATGGGCCGGTGCTGCGGACCAACGGATGACCCGTCATGGGGCAGGATTGCAGGACGCTTACCCGCCCGCATCCCCGCCCGGGACCGACAAAGGATGCCGCGAGGGGAGACTTCCCCGCAAGCGCCCCGCTGTCTTGCCCGTGATGCGTCATCGACAGGGGCCTGTCGGACAAGCGCAAGACCTGCGCGCCGGCTAGGCCCGCTACGAAGGACAAGACATGTTCGAAACCCATACGGTAGAAATCGAGTGGGCAGGCCGCCCGCTCAAGCTGGAAACCGGCAAGATCGCGCGCCAGGCTGACGGCGCCGTTCTCGCCACCTACGGCGAGACCGTCGTTCTGGCGACCGTCGTATCCGCCAAGGCGCCGAAGCCGGGCCAGGATTTCTTCCCGCTGACCGTCAACTACCAGGAAAAGACCTACGCCGCCGGCAAGATCCCGGGTGGCTACTTCAAGCGCGAAGGACGTCCGTCGGAAAAGGAAACGCTGGTTTCCCGCCTCATCGACCGCCCCATCCGCCCACTTTTCCCGGAAGGCTACAAGAACGACACCCAGGTCGTCGTCACCGTTGTCCAGCACGACCTTGAAAACGATCCGGACGTCCTGTCGATGGTTGCCGCCTCGGCAGCGCTGACGCTCTCCGGCGTCCCCTTCATGGGCCCCGTCGGCGGCGCTCGCGTTGGTTACATCAACGGCGAATACGTGCTGAACCCGCATCTCGACGAGATGAACGAGTCGGCCCTCGACCTCGTCGTCGCCGGCACGCAGGACGCCGTGCTGATGGTCGAGTCCGAAGCCAAGGAACTGAACGAAGACACCATGCTCGGCGCCGTCATGTTCGGCCATAAGGGCTTCCAGCCGGTGATCGACGCGATCATCAAGCTCGCCGAAGTGGCTGCCAAGGAGCCGCGCGAATTCGAGCCGGAAGATCATTCCGCTCTCGAAGGCGAGATGCTCCAGCATTTCGAAGCCGAGCTGCGCGCCGCCTACAAGAACACGCAGAAGGCAGAGCGCTACGCCGCCGTCGACGCCGTCAAGGCCAAGGTCAAGGCCCACTTCTTCCCGGAAGGTGTTGAGCCGAAGTACACCGCCGAAGTCATCGGCGCCGTCTTCAAGCACCTGCAGGCCAAGATCGTTCGCTGGAACATCCTCGACACCAAGAGCCGCATCGACGGCCGCGACCTCGAAACGGTCCGTCCGATCGTCTCGGAAGTCGGCATCCTGCCGCGCACCCACGGTTCTGCCCTCTTCACGCGTGGCGAAACCCAGGCGATCGTCGTTGCCACGCTCGGCACCGGCGAAGACGAGCAGTATGTCGACAGCCTGACCGGCATGTACAAGGAACGCTTCCTGCTGCACTATAACTTCCCGCCCTACTCGGTCGGTGAAACGGGCCGCATGGGCTCCCCGGGCCGCCGCGAAATCGGCCACGGCAAGCTGGCCTGGCGCGCCATCCGCCCGATGCTGCCGTCGGCGGAGCAGTTCCCCTACACGCTGCGCGTCGTCTCCGAGATCACCGAGTCGAACGGCTCGTCCTCCATGGCCACCGTCTGCGGCACCTCGCTGGCGCTCATGGATGCCGGCGTTCCGCTCGCAAAGCCGGTTGCCGGTATCGCCATGGGCCTGATCCTCGAAGGCGAGCGCTTTGCCGTTCTCTCCGACATTCTCGGTGACGAAGACCACCTCGGCGACATGGACTTCAAGGTCGCCGGCACGGCCGACGGCATCACCTCGCTGCAGATGGACATCAAGATCGCCGGTATCACCGAAGAGATCATGAAGGTCGCGCTCGGCCAGGCCCAGGGCGGCCGCAAGCACATCCTCGGCGAGATGGCCAACGCCATCACCGAGGGCCGCTCGCAGCTCGGCGAATTCGCACCGCGCATCGAAGTCATGAACATCCCGGTCGACAAGATCCGCGAAGTCATCGGCTCCGGCGGCAAGGTCATCCGCGAAATCGTCGAAAAGACCGGCGCCAAGATCAACATCGAGGACGACGGCACGATCAAGATCGCCTCGTCTTCCGCGAAAGAAATCGAAGCCGCCCGCAAGTGGATCCACTCCATCGTCGCGGAACCGGAAGTCGGCCAGATCTACGAAGGCACGGTCGTCAAGACCGCCGACTTCGGCGCCTTCGTCAATTTCTTCGGCCCGCGCGACGGTCTCGTCCACATCTCGCAGCTCGCCCAGGAGCGCGTTTCCAAGACGACCGACGTCATCAAGGAAGGCGACAAGGTCTGGGTCAAGCTGATGGGCTTCGACGAGCGTGGCAAGGTTCGCCTCTCCATGAAGGTCGTCGACCAGGCAACCGGCAAGGAAATCGTCGGCGAGAAGAAGGCTGACGACGCCGCTGAATAAGCCGGCGCGCCACTTTTGATCACGGGCGCGGGGCCTTACGAGGTCCCGCGCCTTTTTGCGTGAGGCTCGCGCCAACGCGATATGCCTTTCCCGCGCGGTCGCAGATCAGCGCGACATCTCTTGTTTTGACACGCGCAATGGGTTTGTCTGAAACCTTCAAACGGCGCGATCTGCCCCCAGGATGACACCATGGCCCGTGATGCACTGAAGACGCTGTTTTACCCTTTTGAAAACGGAACGCTGGCTCCGCCCGCCGCCGAAGAGAAGGTGCTGTTTCTCGGCGCCGAGGCCGGCTTCCGGCGGCCGGAAGGCTTCGAGGCGACGATGGCCTCGGTGCAGCCGCTACGCCCGCTCTACAGGGCTCTGGAGGCGGCGCGCGTCGAGGTGACGCCCGTTGTCGAGGGCGACGACTATGCAGCAAGCCTCATCCTGCTCGGCAAGCACAAGGGCGAAAATGAAAACCGCCTGGCCGAAGCGCTGAAGCGCACCGAGGTCGGCGGCCTGATCGTCGTGGCCGGCGCCAAGGAGGATGGCATCCAGCCGCTGCGCAAGCGTCTGCTGCAGATGAATATCCCGGCCGATTCCATGCCGAAATACCATGCGATCGTGCTCTGGTTCGCGAGGCCAGAAGACATCTCCGATCTTCTTGCCGCCTTCGAAGGCAGGGCTGCGATGGTGGAAGACCGCTTCGAGGCGGCGCCCGGCATGTTCTCGCACGACCGCGTCGATGCCGGATCGGAGCTTCTGGCCAGCCGTTTCCCGACCGATTTTGCTGGCCACGCCGCCGATTTCGGTGCTGGCTGGGGCTATCTCTCCGTCATGCTGGCAAAGACGGCGCCGGGCGCCAAGGGCATCGATCTCTTCGAAGCTCATCACGAGGCGCTGGAAGCGGCGCGCCGCAACATGGCTGCCAACGCCCCGAAAATGCCGGCCCGCTTCTACTGGAGCGACCTGACGGCCGAGGCGCCGCGTGATCATTACGACCTCATCGTCATGAACCCGCCCTTCCACGACGGCCATGCCACGGAGGCTTCGCTCGGCGTCGCCATGATCCGCATGGCCGCCAAGAGCCTGAAGCAGGGCGGCCGCCTCATGCTCGTTGCCAATCGCGGCCTGACCTATGAGACGGTGATGCCGGAACTCTTCAAGGAATGGGGCGAGACCTGCCGCAACGCCCGCTACAAGGTGCTCTGGGGCAAGCGCTGACCGCTCTCCCTTTCCGATCTCCAAATGAAAAGGCCGGCGAATGCGCCGGCCTTCTCATTGTATCGCTCACGATCCATCGTCCGCGCCGCAGACGGCGCCTCATCCGGTGTGGCGCTGGAAGACGAGCGTGGCGTTGGTGCCGCCGAAGCCGAAGGAGTTGGAGAGGATCGTATCGATCTTGGCGTTGTCGATACGGCTGCGCACGATCGGCACGCCCTCGAACTCCGGATCCAGCGTCTCGATATGGGCGCTTTCGCCGATGAAGCCCGCTTGCATCATCAGGAGGCCGTAGATCGATTCCTGCGCGCCGGCCGCCCCCAGCGAATGGCCCGTCAGCGACTTCGTCGACTGGATGTGCGGGATCTTGTCGCCGAAGACTTCGCGGATCGCGCCGATTTCCTTCGAGTCACCTACCGGTGTCGAGGTGCCGTGCGTGTTGATGTAGTCGACCTCGCCATCGACGGTCGCGAGCGCCTGGCGCATGCAGCGCGCCGCGCCTTCGCCCGAGGGGGCCACCATGTCGTAGCCGTCGGAGGTCGCGCCATAGCCGACGAGTTCGGCATAGATCTTCGCGCCGCGGGCCTTTGCATGCTCCAGCTCTTCCAGCACCAGCACGCCAGCGCCGCCGGCGATGACGAAGCCGTCGCGGTTGGCGTCGTAGGCGCGTGAGGCGACGGACGGCGTGTCATTGTACTTGGAGGACATGGCGCCCATGGCATCGAAAAGGTTCGACATGGACCAGTCGAGATCCTCGTGACCGCCGGCAAACATGATGTCCTGCTTGCCCCACTGGATCATCTCCGCCGCATTGCCGATGCAGTGCGCCGAGGTCGAGCAGGCCGACGAGATCGAATAATTGACGCCATGGATCTGGAACCAGGTGGCCAGCGTCGCGGATGCCGTGGACGACATGGCCTTGGGAACGGCAAACGGGCCGATGCGCTTCGGGCTCAAGTTCTTGCGCGTGATTTCAGCCGCTTCGATGATGGTCCGGGTGGAGGGGCCGCCCGAGCCCATGATGATGCCGGCGCGCGGATTGCGCTGGTAGTCGGCCTCCTCGAGACCGGCATCGGCGATTGCCTGCTTCATGGCCACATGGTTCCAGGCACCGCCCTGCGACAGGAAGCGCATGGCGCGGCGATCGACAAGCTCGGTCGGGTCGAGCGTCGGTGCGCCCCAGACCTGGCAGCGGAAACCGTATTCGGCAAAGGAAGGCGATGCGGTGATGCCGGATTTGGCCTCGCGCAGCGACGCCGTGACTTCCGCCGCATCGCTTCCGATCGAGGAGACAATACCAAGCCCGGTGACAACGACTCGTCTCATCTTGTGAACCTTTCTGATCATTGAAGCGGCGGTGGCGCCGCAGGCAGCTTCAGCCGGCGCGGGCGTCAGGCCGTCTTTTCCTTGGAGAGGCCGACGCGAAGATCGCTGGCCTGATAGATGGTCTCGCCATCGGCCTTCAGCCAGCCATCGGCCGTTCCGAGCACGAGCCGGCCGCGCATGACGCGCTTGAAATCGATGCCATATTCAAGAAGCTTCGTGTGCGGGCGAACCATGCCCTTGAACTTCACCTCGCCGGTGGAGAGCGCCATGCCGCGGCCTTCTTCACCGAGCCAGCCGAGGAAGAAGCCGGTCAACTGCCACATGCCGTCAAGGCCGAGGCAGCCGGGCATGATCGGGTTTCCCTGGAAGTGGCAGGGGAAGTACCAGTCGTCCGGGCGCACATCGTACTCGGCACGGATAAAGCCCTTGTCGAAGGCGCCGCCCGTTTCGGAAATCTCCGTGATGCGGTGAACCATCAGCATGGGGGGAAGGGGCAACTGCGCATTGCCCGGACCAAACAGCTCGCCGCGCCCGCAGCTGAGAATTTCCTCGTAGGTGTAACTGGACTGTCTGGTCGTCATGGGCCGGTATTTCCCCGCTTTCTGCTTGTCGTTACGCGGTGTTCGAACGCGGCCGGATGTATTCCCGTTCGCGTCCCACCGTCTTCATCAACGCCGTCGCATACATGATGGTCGCGTCAACGGCTAGGGGTCAATGCCTCAAGACCCCACAAATGCGGCCTTTGCCCGGCCGGGTGGATGTGTCGCTATTGAAAGCGCATGCTGCAAAAGTTATATCGGTCGTCAGGGTTGCCCGTTCAACCGGGCCGAAGGGTACATTTGCGCCGTCATGACTTGTGAAATCGCTCCAAGTGTCGAAGACCGTCTGCGGCTGAGCGGCCTGCGGCCGACGCGGCAGCGCGTGGCGCTGGCCGATCTTCTCTTCGCCAAGGGTGATCGCCACCTCACGGTCGAGGAACTGCACGAGGAAGCCCAGGTGGCCGGCGTGCCCGTGTCGCTTGCGACGGTCTACAACACGCTGCACCAGTTTACCGAGGCAGGTCTGATCCGCGTTCTCGCTGTTGAAGGTGCGCGCACCTATTTCGATACGAACGTCTCCGACCATCACCACTTCTTCGTGGAAGGTCGCGCCGAGGTCCTCGATATCCCCGTCAACAATATCGAGATCGGCAATCTGCCGGAGCCGCCCGAAGGCATGGAAATCGCCCACGTCGACGTGGTGATCCGTCTGCGCCCCAAGGCCTGAGCGCAACACCGTCTGGCGGAATGCCGGCGAGCTTTTCGGGCCTTCCTTAAAGAACATCATCCGGGTCACGAGGCGGACGCGGGTCGCCGACTGGCAGCGTCCAGCCGTAGCGCAGCGCCCCGCCGCGAATGACGAAGGCGGCGATGACACCGGCAAGGCTGGACGGCACCTGCGTGGCGCCGAGTGCCATCAGCACCGTATAGGTGCCGGCGCCGGCCAGCGCCGCGGTCACATAGATTTCCGGCCGCAACAGCACGGAGGGTTCGCCTGCGATGATGTCGCGCAGGATGCCGCCGAAGGTGGCGGTGAGCACGCCCGTGACCACGGCGACAGCCAGCGAGCCCGTCGCCGCAAACCCCTTTGCAGCGCCCATCACGCAATAGGCCGAGAGTCCCACCGCATCCAGCCAGACCAGCACTCGGTAGCGCGATTCCAGAAGGCGTGCCGCGAAAAAGACAGCAAAGCCGACGGCGGCCGAGACCACGAGATATTCGGGGTTGCGCACCCAGAAGACCGGCGTCGCCCCCAGCACGAGGTCGCGCAGCGTGCCGCCGCCGATCCCGGTCACGGAGGCCAGAAACATGTGGCCGATGATGTCGAGCTGCTTTCGCGCTGCCGCAAGCCCGCCGGTGGCGGCAAATACGGCAACGCCGGCATAGTCGAGCCAGTCGAGGATCGTCATGGGGTCTGCCCGCCCTGGTGCGGGAACACCGTATGGGTGCGGCCGGCGAGATAGTAGGCGAGAAGGCCGACCCACTCCCGCGCGGCAGTGGTCGCGAGCTGTGCGTTCAGCGAGGGCTGCGTGAAATCGAAGCCCAGGCGGGCTCGTCCCGTCGTCCGGTAGTCGGTCGGCCAGGCCCGCGCGCCGACGCCCATCTTGCGAAACAGGCCCACCGCACGTGGCATGTGGAAGGCGGAGGTGACGAGCAGGCAGTCATCCAGCCCTTCGCGGCGCAGGAGTTCCACCGTATTGGATGCATTTTCGGAGGTCGTACGCGACGTCCCTTCTTCGATGATCCGGTTGGGATCGATGCCGAAGCGACCGAAGAAATCCCGCGCGACGGCGGCATCGCCCTGATAGGCCCCCGAGAAGGAGCCGTCGCCGCCGGAGACCAGAATGCGTGCGGCCGGATTCTCCCGCGCCAGCAGCACGGTTTCCACGAAGCGGTCGCCTGCCTGGTTGAGCTCGATGCCGCCGCGCGCGGCGATGACTTCATTCTCAAAAGCGCCGCCGAGCACGATGATGCAGCGCTCGCCGGCGGCAAGCGGCGCCTGTCGCTGAAAGCGGTTTTCCAGTGCCTGGAGTGCCACCGTCCCGCTCGTTGTGAAGAGGGTAACGAAGAGAACGAGCGTGGCGAGTACGATGATGCCGACCCCGCTGCGGCCAAGGCCGAGACGCATGAAGATCAATCCGCTGACGAGCAGCAGGAAGACGAGGCTCAGCGGCTGAAGGACCAGCCAGACAAGTTTGGAGATCAGGAACATGCATGGCCCCTGCCGCAGCGGTGGGGCCGTTTTGAGGCATCGTTCATGGTCTTACGCCGGCTTTCCGGCCGGCGCAGCAGCCGGACGGCGAAGCCGCATGATGATGAAGGCGAGCGCCGCCCCGCCGGCAATGAGACCGATCGAAAGGAGCGGCCGATAGGCGAACCAGGCCAGCGCAATGACGGTCGGGCCGATGATCAACGTCAGCGCAAAGGCAATGAGACCCGTGCCGAACCGCACGATGGATCCGACGAAGGGAATGACATCGGCAATCACGCCCAGGATCGACAGGGTCAGCGAAAAGCCGATGTAGAGGCCAACAAGGCCGGCAAACCGCACGAGCCATGTGATGATGGTGTTCTCGCTTTCGGCGGAAGCAAACATGTCGGGTGCCGAGACGATGCCGGCCTCAGCGAGCATCAGGCTGCGGCCATTCGAGGTGGTGTAGGGACGGATACCATTTCCGGACTGGGCCCCGACGAGGCTCGCCTCGCTGACATCCTGTCGCTGGAAGCGGATGCGCAGATCGCCGATGGCAGGTGCGTTGCGGTTTTCGGCAACGAAGAGCGTCGTGCCGTCGGTCGAGACAGGCAGGCCCGTCGCAATCGTCTGCTCGATCTGGCGGACCATGTCCGGCGAGAGCGGCAGCGGTTTCGTCGTGCCGAGATTGGCGATCGTTTCGCCATCCACCACGAAGGCACCGATATGGGCGGAGGGCACGGAAAAATGGTCGCTTTCAAACGGCATGGGCGGATTGGCGTGCCCCTCGGCCTCGCGGAAGCGGCTGGAATCGACCGGACGGCTCTGCCAATCCTTCTTGTAGCTGTAGGTGGTGACGGTCTCTTCGCCGCCGCCGAGGGTCTTCTTCGTCTCGCTCCGGCTTTCTTCCACCCACTGGAACATTTCGACATCGCGGCGAAGCCCCGCGGCTCCGGTTGCGGAAACGGAAAAAGCCGGATCTTCTGGCGTACCGTCCGGGACAACCTTTCCCGACAGATGCACCAGCTTGCCCTCATGTGCAGGGTCTATCACGTCACTCGCCACGGGAATGACAAGACCGGCCCCCTCAATGAGCGCCTCGTAGGTCTTCACCGCGCGCCCTTCATTCCAGGCCAGCAGCACGATCATGCCGACGACGAGGATCAGGCCGACGAAGATCCCGACGACGCCGTTCTTCAGGCGCGTGAACCACGAGGTGTGGGTCGTTTCGCTAAAACTCATGATGTTCCCTCAAGCATCGACGGCCCCCGCCGCCATTTTGCAGCACGGCAGTGTAACGGCTAATCGCGTTTCAGCAACGCCTAGGCAAAAAAGGCCCGTCAATGGTTGGGCTGGAAAGGGACTGATAAGGCAGGTGTTTTGCGCTCAGCGTTTTCGCACCACGCCGAGCCGCGCCATGACTTCCGGCGGAATGCCGTAGCGCTGCACCACATCGCGGCCATTGCGCAGGCCGCAGATTTCCCGCTGGATGAAGAAGGACCAGACGGCGTCGGCCGCCGCCTGCAGGAGATCCTCCCGCCACGAGCCGGTCGCGCCTCCATCAAGACCCTTTGCGAGCGCGGCAAGGGCCGTCTCTACCCTGGTGCCGTGTCGGCCAAGCGAATCGGCCCGTTCCGACATCAGCTCGTATTCGAGAATGCCAAGACCGGTATCCGGCCCCCTGCCAGGCTGCAGCGATTGCGGTGGGCGAAACGACATGGAAAGCCTCCTTGCACCGTCCCGAAACATGGGGCCGACGCCCGTGGCACGCAAGGCAGCCGGCGCCGCAAGGGCTGCCTTGGGGGATCATGAGGCCCGCTGGCGGACCTCGGCGAAGGTGACGGGGGCATGCAATTGTCCGTCGCGCCAAACGAGCCGCATGCGGTTCTGCCGTGCGCCGAGGTCTTCGAGACGCACCGCTTCCAGCCCGTTGAAACTCTCCACCACGGCCTGCCGGCCGGCCTTGGAGGCTTTCAGGCTCATCGTCGCTGGCCGCTTGAAAAGCTCATGCCAGCGGCCGCTCGCATCTTTGCGGGCATTGGCCTTCATCGCGAAGGAGAAGGTGTCGCGGTTGAGCTTCTGCAGCAGGCTGCCGCCGAGGCCGAACATGACATTCTCCGCCGAAAAGCCGAAGGCTTCGAGACGCGACAGAACGAGGCCGATGTCACTCAGCGAAATACCGTCGCCCTGCAACACGCGCACGCAGTCATCCAGCAGTTTGTAGCCCTTGCCGTTCTGCCGCGATCCGAAATGGTAATCGAGCTGGCGCACCGCATGGGTCGGGTTCTCGATCGGATCGCCGCTGTCGGGTCGGATGATCAGCCGCCCGCCGGCGGCGCGCACCTTGTCCTTGAGTTGTTTGCCCCAGATCTCGGAGATCGCGAAATTGATATCGAAACTGTCGGAGACGACCGAGTAGGTCCCGGAGCCAAACCGATCGATCATGTTGCGATAGGCATCTGCCTCGTGATCACCGCCCCAGGCGATCATCGTCGAATGTTCCGATGCCGGGTAGGAGAGGTTCGAGAGTTCCGCCGCGTAGTAGCGCTGCGCAAACAGGATGCCGGTCATCGTATCGGTGCGGTCGAAATGGATGAGATGGGCCGCGCCTCCTAGCCCCGCCTGTTCGAACGAGGCGACACCGCGCGCGCCAAAATCATGGACCGCTTGGCGCAGAACCGTTTCCGCGTTGTCACAGGTCTTCTCGTAGTAGGGACGCAGCGCCTGCTTGACCCGCCGTCCGTGGCTCGCGACGGTCGAGGGATACCAGATCGCCCGCAGCAGTGCGGTTTCGATGAAGCCGGGTAGCCAGAAGCAGGCCGGGTCGGTGTTGACGACCTGCACCATGGGCACGCCGCGCCTGACGCGCGTGCCCTCCGGCAGCGCCCAGATCTCCAGTGGCAGGATACCGTTGTGGCGCTCCACGATGTGCATCCAGCCGGCCTTGTCGAAGGGCTGGCCCTGCGCTGTCACGACGGCCTCCGCCTCTTCGACGTCCGCACGCGTCACGCGGCGCATCATATGGCTGAGGAGAAAGGCCTGCAGCCCGAAGAACACGACATCGGTGAGATCGGAGGAGCCGCGCGTTTCGATATAGGCGGACACGGCAGTGGTCTCCGGCGGATATTGCAGGAAATGGCTGAACTTATAGCCGTCCGTATTGAGGATGGGATTGTCGATCTGCATGCCTGCCTCCCGCCGTTTCGGCGCCATGTGACGGAGGCTAGCGACGCCAGCTTGCGCGGAGACTGCGAGCGGTGTCTGCGCATGCAGGCGTTAACAAATCCTCAACGAAGTGATGCAATTCTACGGGAGCTGAAGCTCGGCCTGCCCGGCATTTGCCTGCGGACCGGACGCCCGCCCAATCATCCGGCAGAAGCATGTCGGCGCGCGCACGCATGATGCGGCTTCACATGAAAGACGTCGATGGAAACCGGACAGGACAACGCCGAGGGGGAGTGCATGAACGGCCGTGCGGTCTGACCGCACCGAGTATGGATGTGAAGATGCTCTCGATCAGCGCACCGGCAACATCTGCGGGCTTGCCGCCGCAGGACGACATCCTGGCGAACGCCGCCATGGAGCGCGGGCAGCCTGTTCTTTCCTTGCCGGGTCAGCGGCCTGTCGAGATCATCGGCCGACTTCTTGACTCCCTCGCCCGCCATGGCTCAGGCGAATATCCCCTGTCCCGCGCCGATCTCATGCGGCTGCTTGTCTCGCTGGCCGCCATGGCCGGTGTTTCCCGCCAGCCGGATGAAGGACTGCGCATTTTCACCCTGCGCATCGCCACGGCGCTGGAGGCCATGCTCCCCGCGATCACCGGACAGGCCGAACGCGGGCAAGTCCGCGCATCTTCCGCTGACGTGACAGACCGACCGGCGCGCCATGGCCTGCCTCCGACGCCGGCCGCCTCGCCTGACAGTCGCGCTGCAAGACCTGCCGTACAACCCGTTGCGCCGCGAACAACCATACCGGCTACCGCGCAAACCGCAGGCGTCCAGACCGCTGGCGCCCAGATGGCCGCTGGTCGTATTCTGCCATCGCAAGGACCTGTGCTGACGCCGGCCATGCTGCAGGCACTGGTGGTCAACAAGCCGATCAGCGATCCCGCCATCCTCCAGGTGAGCCAGATCGCGGAGCCGCGCCGCAAGCAGACAGGCACGTCCGTAGCGTCGATGACGGAAGAGGAAGGCCGTGCGCGCGCAGAGCGAGGGCCTGCCGACATGCGCCAGCCGCGCGCCATTGCCGTGCCAGCCAACTCGGCGGCGCGTCTGCCGCAGCCGCGCGGGGCCGAAAACCTGCCCGTCTTCATCGCAAAGGAGCCGCTGAACGCTGTCGACAAGATCGAGGTCGCGCGCAGACAGTCGCCGCAACCCGTCGCCGAACAAAAAGCAACCCACTCGTTTCAGACTGACGAATCCGTCCGCCCATCGCGTCTTGCTACCACCGATTCCGATCCTGCACCGCACCGGGGAAATGATGCGACTGCGGAGCGGACCGTCGCAGCCGAGCCTCGCGGCGACGTCTCGCCGCGCCCGGATTCCGCTGCAACACGGACAGAGGGGCCGCTGCGCCAGAGCGAAGGGCATGATGCCGCAGAGGCGCGCCAGTCGCATGGCCCCTCCGAGAGGAGCGATGCGCCTGCCCGGTTCGACGCGCCGAGCGATCGCGCGGCAATCGAGCCTGACGGCACCTATCGGATCACCAGCCTGACGGAGGAAATGCTGGCGGAAACGGGTTTGATGGACCTCTTCGTCAGCGAAAGCGGTGCCGCCGAACGGGCAAGGGCGAGCGACTCATTTCCCGTGCTGCCTGCCCTTGCGGAGGACGCGCCAAGCGCCGACGGTGAAGGCGTTTCTTTGCCAGAAAGCGAGAGAGCCAAAACCCTTTCGGAACGGGATCTGACACTGCTGGACGAGGCGGAGCGCGCCGCATCCGCCGAGAGTGATGCCGGCACCGGTGACGCCGCGCGCCGACCGGATGGCTCGACACGCGCCGGGGATGGGCGGCATGAACTTCACGGCGAGGCCCGGCCGGATATGCCGCGACCCGGTCCGCAACTGATGCCGTCCTTCGTACCGATGCCGATGCCCGTGGCTGTCCCTGTGCTGTTGCCGACGGACGATGCCCAGCCGTCAGATGGTGCAGCACGCGCGATCGATGCGACGGACGAAGACGGTGGAGCGGGCGACCCGGACAGGCAAGACAGTCGGGGTGAGTCCGAGGACGAACCGGAGGAAGAGACTGAAGACGAGGCCGAGGCGCCGCGTGCCTATGATCTTTACCGGCTGCTTGCCGATCAGGTCTGACCACTGCCGTCGTTTTCCCGTGCCATGGCCGAGGCATGAAAAAATCCGCGGGAACCGTGAGGCTCCCGCGGATCACAATCAGTCGACGATGTCGAGCGATCAGTCGTTGTTGCGGTTCTTCAAAGCCGCACCGAGGATGTCGCCGAGCGAAGCGCCCGAGTCGGACGAACCGAACTGAGCAACGGCTTCCTTTTCTTCGGCAATTTCCAGCGCCTTGATCGAGAGCTGGATCTTGCGATCCTTCTTCGAGAAGTTGGTGACGCGGGCATCGACGGTCTGGCCGACCGAGAAGCGCTCCGGGCGCTGCTCGTCACGGTCGCGCGACAGGTCGCCACGACGGATGAAGGACGTCATGTCTTCGTGGTTGACGAGACGGACTTCGATGCCGCCATCGTTGACCGCGATGACTTCAGCCGAAACGACGGCGTTCTTGCGCAGGTCGCCGGAAGCGGCAGCTTCGCCAACCGCGTCGCGGCCGAGCTGCTTGATGCCGAGCGAGATGCGCTCCTTGTCGACGTCCACATCGAGAACGACAGCCTTGACGACGTCGCCCTTGTTGTACTCTTCGATGACCTGTTCGCCCGGACGGTTCCAGTCGAGGTCGGAGAGGTGAACCATGCCGTCAACGTCGCCGTCGAGGCCGATGAACAGGCCGAATTCGGTCTTGTTCTTGACTTCGCCTTCAACTTCGGTGCCAGCCGGGTGGCTGTGCGCGAATGCCTGCCACGGATTCTCAAGCGTCTGCTTGAGGCCGAGCGAGATGCGGCGCTTGGTCGGATCGACTTCGAGAACGACCACGTCGACTTCCTGACTCGTGGACAGGATCTTGCCGGGGTGAACGTTCTTCTTCGTCCAGGACATTTCGGAGATGTGGATCAGGCCTTCGATGCCCGGCTCCAGCTCGACGAACGCACCGTAGTCGGTGATGTTCGTGACGGTACCGGAGATCTTCTTGCCGACCGGGTACTTCGTGCCGATGCCATCCCACGGATCCGACTCGAGCTGCTTCATGCCGAGCGAGATGCGGTGGGTTTCCTGGTTGATGCGGATGATCTGAACCTTGACCGACTGGCCGATGTTCAGGATTTCCGACGGATGGTTGACGCGGCGCCATGCCATGTCGGTGACGTGCAGCAGGCCGTCGATGCCGCCGAGGTCAACGAACGCACCGTAATCGGTGATGTTCTTGACGACGCCGTCAACAACCTGGCCTTCTTCGAGGTTCTGCACGATTTCCGAACGCTGCTCGGCGCGGGACTCTTCAAGAACAGTACGGCGCGATACGACGATGTTGCCGCGACGCTTGTCCATCTTGAGGATTTCGAAGGGCTGCGGGTTGTGCATGAGCGGCGTGACGTCGCGGATCGGACGGATGTCCACCTGCGAACGCGGCAGGAAGGCCACGGCGCCGTCGAGGTCGACGGTGAAGCCACCCTTGACCTGGTTGAAGATGACGCCCTCGACGCGCTCGCCGGCTTCGAACTTGGCTTCGAGCTTGATCCAGCTTTCTTCGCGGCGAGCCTTCTCGCGCGACAGAACAGCTTCGCCGAGAGCGTTTTCGATGCGCTCGACATAAACTTCGACTTCGTCGCCGACCTTCAGCGAACCGTCCTTGGCACGGGCGCCGAATTCCTTCAACGGCACGCGGCCTTCGACCTTGAGGCCGACGTCAACGATGGCGACGTCCTTCTCGATGGCCGTGATGATGCCCTTGGCGACATAGCCTTCAGCAAGATCGGTCTTGGCGAAGGATTCCTGCAGCAGGGCTGCGAAATCGTCGCGGGTGGGATTGGCTTGAGACATGGAAACTCCTGATGGATGCCGCATGCGGCATCGGCGCCGGGGGTTGGTGTTGATCAGGTCCTGAGGAGCTGTCCACCTTTCCCCGTGTCTGGCGGAAAGGCAAATCCGGCGCGGGGACGCGCTCCTTGGACGGTTTCATTCTAAAGATATGCAGGTGGAGGCCGAAGCGCTCCGTCAGCGTCCAAGCGCGGCATCAATGATGGCGCGCGCGGCCGAGAACGCGGCCTCTATACTCATTTCCGACGTATCGAGCAAGTGCGCGTCGTTGGCCGGTTTCAGCGGGCTGTCGGCACGGCCCATGTCGCGCGCATCGCGCTTGATGACATCGTCGAGAACGCTCTCATAGACTGCTGTTCCGCCCCCGGTGACGATCTCGTCAAAGCGGCGGCGCGCGCGCACCTCCGCGGAGGCAGTGACGTAGAGCTTCACGGCCGCATCCGGGCAGACCACGGTGCCAATGTCGCGTCCGTCGAGCACGGTGCCGGGCGCGCGCCGGGCAAAGGCGCGCTGCGCCTCGACCAGCGCCCGGCGAACGCGCGGCATCACCGCAATCTTGGACGCGGCCTCGCCGATCTCGTGGCGCGCCAGCACGGCGCGGTCGAGGCCGGCAAGTTCCACCCGCTCCGCCGCTGCCGTCGCCACGGTTTCGTCATCGAGTGGCAGGCCGGCGTCAAGCAGCGCCTTGGCCGTCGCCCGGTAGGTGAGGCCCGTATCGAGGTGATGAAAGCCGTAGGTCTCGGCGATCTTCCGCGAGAGTGTTCCCTTGCCGGCCGCGGCCGGTCCGTCGATGGCGATGGTCAGCATTCGGATCCCTTTTGTAATGACGCCGCTTTGCCGCAAATTCGCCCGGCCGGCAAGGCGCGGCAGGCTCTTCCGGCCCAAGTTAATCTTTGACAGAAGCCGTCAAGACGATATATGGGGCCGCTATTCATCTGATCACTGACATGCCGGGAAACCGGCCGCGCCGGACTAACCGGCCATTGACGAGGCTGCACCGTGGTAAAACCGGAACTTGGAACAAAGCGCATCGACCCGGAAACGGGCAAGAAGTTCTATGACCTGAACCGCGACCCGATCGTGTCGCCCTACACGGGCAAGTCCTACCCGCTCTCCTTCTTCGAGGAGACGTCGGTCGCCAAGGTCCTCGAGAAGGAAGAGGAAGAGGACGTCACGGAAGTCGATACCGAAAACACGGAAGTCGAACTGGTCTCGCTGGAAGAGGCCGACGAGGATGCATCGGGCGGCGATGACATTCCCGATCTCGGTGACGACGACGTGGAAATCGACGGCGACGACGACGACACCTTCCTGGAAGCTGACGAAGACGAAGATGACGACGACATGAGCGGCATCATCGGCGTATCCGACGACGACGACGACGTCTAAGTCCTTATCGGACAAGGGGATTGGCCCTATGCCAATCCCTGCCCGGCTAAAAAACATGGCCGTGGCGAAAAAAATCGGCAAGACGGAATTTTTCGACTTGCCAAGGCCGATCAGCGGCTTTAATGAGACCGCACTTCCCGAGGCGAACGCTTCGGAGGTCACCCGGGCCGGAGAAAAACCGGCACCCTGATGGGGCTATAGCTCAGCTGGGAGAGCGCTTGCATGGCATGCAA
Source organism: Rhizobium sp. RU20A (assembly GCF_900155885.1). Taxonomy (GTDB): domain Bacteria; phylum Pseudomonadota; class Alphaproteobacteria; order Rhizobiales; family Rhizobiaceae; genus RU20A. Next base: position 213,062 of record NZ_FTMB01000003.1, on the reverse strand, counting down.
GAGGTCAGCGGTTCGATCCCGCTTAGCTCCACCAAATTTACCGAAAAATGCCGTCTTGATTGGTCATTCGCAGGGCAGGATTTTGCGGTGAGGCGGTTTTGCAGCGCTCACGTTTGAGCGGCGCCTTTCCGACGCTGTTTCCTACCAACCGCTATCGAGCTGATCGATTGGAGCGATGTTTTCTGCGCGACGACCGTCGCGATGATGTGCCGGCGCGGGTCGACGGTCGAATCGCTCTGTCAATCCGGTCATTGGCAGTCTGTTGTCCGCGTCTCGACAAAAAATCGTGAGCGGTTGTGAGCATGATCGCGCCGCAAATCACCCTATGTTGCACCTATGCGAATTCAGTATTTCATCATCGCCGCGCTGAGCTGCCTGCTGTTCTGGTCCTGGCTTTTCCAGACCGTCGATCAACTTGTTGCGGGCCATGACGCGCCCAATCCCGAGACCTCGCGCGGCAAGCGGGTCGTCGAGTTGAGTGTGCGCACCGTTTGATCTGCAAGCCCCTCGGGCTCAGCTATGCGCGAAAATGTCGGTTTCTTCCCAGCCCAGCAGGTCGAGCTTGGCGCGCGTGGGCAGGAAGGCAAAGCAGGCTTCGGCCATCTCCTGGCGGCCGTCGCGAACGAGGCGATAGGCGAGCTTGTCGCGCAGGGCATGAAGGTGCAGCACATCGGAAGCGGCATATTCGAGCTGGGCGGACGACAGCGTGTCGGCGGCCCAGTCGGAAGACTGCTGCTGCTTGGAAATGTCGATCTCCAGAAGTTCCTTCAGATTGTCCTTCAGCCCGTGGCGATCCGTATAGGTGCGGGTCAGACGCGAGGCGATCTTCGTGCAGAAGACCGAAGCCGTGGTGACGCCAAAGGTATGATACAGCACGGCGATGTCGAAGCGGCCGAAGTGAAAGATCTTCTGACGGGCGGGATCGGCCAGCATGGCGACGAGGTTAGGCGCGTCCTTCTGGCCGGCGGCGATGCGGATCACATCCGCCGTGCCGTCGCCGGGCGAGAGCTGCACCACGCACAGGCGGTCGCGGCGCGGCACAAGGCCCAGCGTTTCGGTATCGATGGCGATCGCATCGGTATAGCGAGCCGCGTCGGCTGCCGGAATATCGCCTTCGTGGTACCGGATGGTGGCGGTCATGGAAATCCTCGTTCAGTGCATCGTGATTGTCCGCCTATACCCCATTCGTCCCGGGCGGGATATATGAATCAGGAGGATGCCGGAGAGCGGGACACGAGGCAGTGACATTCATATCATGAAGATCGTACGCTATGCTTGCTACGCTGCCCTGGCCGTCGCCTCCCTTGCGCCGGACTTTGCCGGCGCCACGTCGCTGAAAAATCCGCAGCCTGCCCTTGCCGATGCCTTCCGAGATCTCCCCGGTGTGAAGCCGCCGGCGGATGTGCCGCCGCAGGATGCGCCGCCGGTCTGCGAAGAGGTTTTCATCGAGCGCGACTTTCCCTTCGAGCCGACCAACGCCCCGCGCTACGAGCGACGCTACCGCTGCGTGAAGGACGGCGTCACCTTCGAGAGCGATCGCCTGCCGCTGAACCGGGATCGCATCCAGCGCGGCCTTCCCTGGTAGGTCTCTTCCCCGCTGGCGTCGAACGCGATAACCAGAGCGTGAGATGAGGATGCGCGCCTGCAGTGGGCGCGCAGGAGGATGGCCTTCCGGGCCAAGGAGAATCGGAAATGACGCATGCCGTCCGTCCGCTGGTGATCAGCGCCCCGGAACCACGAACGCTGGACCTGATTTTCACGCCCGAAGCCCGCAAGGCTCTCCATGCGAATTATAATGTGCTGGAAGTCGCGGCGGAGGCGGTCGCCGGGCTCGATCCGGCCGTTCTGGCGCGGGTGCGCTATATCATTGGCCAGCCGCCGCTTGACCACACGGCGCTTGACGCCATGACGTCGCTGCGGTGCATCCTGAATGTGGAAAGCAACCTCATCAACAATATGCCCTACGACGTGCTGTTTGCGCGCGGCATTCATGTCGTTACCACGGGGCAGGTTTTCGCAGAGCCCGTCGCGGAACTGGGTCTTGCCATGGCGCTCAATCTGGCGCGCGGCATCGTTGATGCCGACCTCGATTTCCGGGAAGGGCGCGAACTGTGGGGCGGTGAGGGCAATCGCTCCGCGCGGCTTCTCTCCGGCGCCGAGGTGGGCATCATCGGCTTCGGCGATCTCGGCAAGGCGCTGAACCGCGTTCTCGCCGGTTTCCGCTGCCGCACCCGCGTTTTCGATCCCTGGCAGCCGCGTTCGCTGCTGATCGATCAGGGGGTGGAGCCGGCCGATCTCGACACGGTGCTCGCGCAGTCCGATTTCGTCTTCGTCGTCGCTTCCGTCACCTCGGAGAACCAGGGTTTTCTTGGGGCGGATGCCTTTGCCCGCATGCGGAAGGGCTCGGCCTTCATCCTTCTCAGCCGCGCCGGGGTCGTGGACTTCGATGCGCTGATGACGGTGGTGGCTTCCGGGCATATTGTTGCGGCCAGCGACGTCTTTCCCGAAGAGCCGCTGCCGCTCGACCATCCGGTGCGTGGGTTGAGGGGCTTCCTGCGCTCCGCCCATCGGGCCGGCGCCCTCGACAGTGCCTTCTTCAAAATGGGCGACATGGTCCTGGAGGATATGGACCTCATGGATCGCGGTCTGCCGCCGATGCGCTGCAAGCGCGCCGAGAGGGAAACGGTCTCGCGCATGCGCTCCAAGCCCGTCACGGTCAATTAGGATCGGGACACGCGCGTCCCGCTGAGGGACGCCGTGTCGTGTCAGGCCGCCGCGCTCTTGGCGATCGCGATGGTCTCGTCCGTCGGCTCTGCCATCACATCGCGTTCCAGATTGTTCAGCATGATGCTGAGAATGGCGGGCAGGGCACGCTTGAAGGCATCGACGCAGACCGGGTCGAACTGCGAGCCGGCGCGCTCCACAATGTGATGGACGGTCCGTTCCACGCTCCAGGCTTCCTTGTAGGGGCGCGAAGTCGTCAGCGCGTCGAAATTGTCGGCAATCGCGACGATGCGGCCAACAAGCGGAATCTCCTCGGCGGCGAGGCGGCGCGGATAACCCTGGCCGTCCCAGCGCTCATGGTGGCTGCCGGCGATTTCGGCCGCCAGCTTCAGCAGGCTCGACTTCGATTCCTTTAGAATGTCGCAGCCAACGATCGTATGGGTCTGCATGGCCGCAAATTCCTGCTCCGTCAGTTTGCCCTTCTTGAGCAGGACCGCATCGGGAATGGCCACTTTGCCGATGTCATGCATGGGGGAGGCAAGCCGGATATCCGCGGCAAACTCCTTGCTCAGCCCGTATTCCAGCGCGATGGCTTCGGAATAGGCGGCAACGCGCTTGGTATGGCGCGCCGTCTCCGAGTCCTTGTAGCTGGCGGCGATCATCAGGCGCTCGATGATTTCCTCTTCGCGCTCGCGGATCTCGCGTACCGCCTTTTCCACCTCCGTACGCAGCCATTCTGCGCGGTCAGTCAGTTTGTTGCGCGCCTCGACCAGCGCGATCAGATTGCGCACGCGGGCCAGAAACTCCAGCGGGTTGACCGGCTTGGTCAGAAAATCGATGGCGCCGGCATTGAGCGCCGACATGCGCGTTGCTGTATCCGTGTCAGCGGTCACGAAGACGATCGGCTTGTCGCGGTATTTCTCGAAGCGCGCGATTTCCGTCATCAGTTCGATACCGTTATAGACCGGCATCTGGAAGTCGATGATGCCGATATCGAAATCGAGGCCCGGCATGTCGGCAAGGACTGCGTCCGGAGCCTGATAGGGCAGGGGCACGCAACCCGGCAGCTTTTCCACCAGCTTGGTCAGGAAACCGAGATTGGTCTTGTTGTCGTCCACCAGCAGAATGCGCATGGCCTTATCTCCCTGAGAACCGTGAGCGATGGTTCGACCGTTACGGTTGTCGGCAAGTCCTGCCCCTTTTGAAACAAGTCCTGCCACTCTTCCTTCTTATTGCCTTGAAACTCTGAAGAAATTCGGAACACGACGTATCAAACTATGCGGCAAGTCTTTGTTTCATATCGGCAATATCTTCCGATAGTTTCTCGATATCGCCTGCCTGCACGCGCTGGTGGCGCAAGTCCTGGCACCGCTGCGCAAGGCTTTGAAGTCCGATATTGCTGGCCGCGCCCCGCAATGTGTGAAGAATCTGGTCGCCGATGGCCGGGTCGAGCGTCTCGATGTGTGCCAGTTCCTTGAGCAAGGCATCCGCGTCCTCGAAGAAGGAGCCGACGAGGGCGGCGAAGTCTTCCTCGCCGAGCACCGAAATGACCTCGGCCCTCCGTTCCGCAAAGAGCGGCTCTACCGCATCGATGTCGCTGGCCGCGTTGCGCGCCACAGCTGTTTCGGGCGAAGCGTCCGTCACCCCGTCATTCGGCGGTGCCGTCTCCGTGTCAGGCGTGCCATAGCGCCGGAATACAGTCTGCAGGGTCTTTAGAGAAATCGGCTTGGATTGGAAGTCGTCCATGCCGGCTTCGAGGCACAGGTTTCTGTCCCGGTCGGACGCGTTCGCCGTCATGGCAACGATCGGCGTGTGCTGGCCGTCACCAAGGTCGGCCTCGGCAGCGCGGATGCGCCGCGTCGCCTCAATGCCGTCCATTTTCGGCATGTGCATGTCCATCAAAATGAGATCGAATCTTTGCCCGGCCGCCAGTGTCACAGCCTCGGTGCCATCATTGGCAATGGTGACCGTGTGTCCCATGTGCTTGAGATAGCGCATCGCCACGTCCTGGTTCACGGCATTGTCCTCGACAAGCAGAACCTGCATTGGCTGCAGCCGCTGCGATACGGCATCGGCAACCGTGGGACGATAGACCGGGGCGGAGGCCTCGGTCACGGGCAGTTCGAACCAGAAGGTGGAGCCTTCGCCCTTTGTGGAGCGCACGCCGATCCGGCCGCCAAGCGTCTCGACGATCTCCTTGCAGATCGTCAGTCCAAGCCCGGTTCCGCCAAAGCGGCGCGTGATGCTGGCGTCGACCTGGGAAAACGGCTGGAAGAGTTTCGTCAGGCCGTCGGCATCAATGCCGATCCCGGTATCGGAGACATCGGCGCCGAACCAGAGACGGCCATCTTCCCGGAACTCGCGGATCTCCAGCGTGACGCTACCCCCGCGCGTGAATTTCACGGCATTGCTCAACAGATTGAGCAGCACCTGCCGCAGGCGCGTGGCGTCGGACAGAACCCAGGGCGCCGAAAGGCTTTCCGGCGCCAGGAAGCGCATCGTATTGCCGTTTTCGGCCGCCCGGTCGCGGATCATGTCGGCGACATCGGTGGCGAGCGCAAGAACGTTGACCGGATGCAGCTCGATTTCCATCTTGCCGTTCTCGATCTTTGCGAAGTCGAGAATTTCATTGATGATCTCGAGAAGCGACTGGCCCGACCGGCGGATCGTCTGGACGTTGTGACGCGTATCGGCCGGCAAGGCAGAGAGTTCGAGAAGTTCGGCCGTGCCGAGGATCGCGTTGAGCGGGGTGCGCACCTCATGACCGATCGTGGCGAGGAACTGCGACTTCGCGCTGTTGCCGGCCTGTGCATCGAGATAGGCGGCGCTCAGAGCATTCGCCATGGTTTCGAGACTGAGGCCCGCGTCGCGGACCGAGCTCAGTTGCCGGCGCAGCGTGACGATCAGGAAGAGCACGCAGACGACCAGAAGGCCGATCACGACGCCGGCCTTGATCTGGATGGCCAGCAAGTCGTCGCGCGCGTCGGCACGTGCTGTCGAGACGGTCGAGTTGGCCAGCGTCAGCAGGTCTCCGGTCTGGCGCACCATGCCGCGCGCCACGTTCGCGGTGCGAAAAAGCTCGGCATAGGATAGAGATTCGCCTGCCGCCAGACGATCGAAGAAGGGTGTCAGCACGCCGAGGCTCGTCTTCACCGTGGCGATGTTGCCGAGGATGTTGGCATCACTGGCAAAGCTTTGTTCAAAGCTGGCTTGCTCGAGAATCGTCATGCGGGAATAAAGGATGTCGAATCGATTCGACAGATCCTTGCTGGCGACGCGCCAGGTTGCGGGGTGGTGCAGCGTGTCGGACAGCAGTTCGGTCAACTGGCGTGTCTCGCGATCAAGTTGAAAGACCGACCACAGCGAATTTTCCCGAATGCCGTCCTCAAGCGAGGCATAGCGGTTTGAAATCTCGTAAAGGATCAGGCCGAGCAGCAACAGCAGAACGGCCGAAAAACCCTGCAGCAGAACGGTTGCCCTACTGGCTTTCCGGATGATGTCGCCGCTTTGTCGGGACTGCTCGCTCAAGGCTCTACCTCGATCGCCTTGATCTGCCACACCGAGCGGGAGAAATACTTCTCGTTGTAGAGGCTCTTGTCGAGATCGAACGGGTAGATGAGAAAGATCGGACCCTTGTTGCGGACAGACATGATCTCGCCGTTCATCCGCGTGGCAAGCATGGTGTCGAGCGTGTCGGCGTCGCTGATCGGAACTTCTGCGACGTAGTCATTCAGCGCCCGAACCTTCAGCTTTTCGCCCTCAGCGCCGGCGGCCTCCAGCACGGCGCGCAGGAGCGGGCCGGAGAAGGTTGTCTTGCCCTCGGTCCACGGCGTTTCCATCGTGCCGCTGCGCCCGTTCAAGGACTCAAGCATGGCTAGATCGAACTCTGCCGCGCCAGGGGCATTGGGATGCTTGAGGTCCTTGCCGACAATCGTGAGGATGACCTCGCCGGTCGGCTTGTCGAGCGCCATGGCCGGCAGGCTTGTCGACAGAATAACACACGCAGCGAGAATGGCTCGTTTCACCACGATGCACATGGGCGGCTCCGAAACTTGGCGCCGCGACGACGCGGCAGGAACAACTCTGGCATGTCAGGGAAAGGCGACGTTGCGTGGGTGGAGCACGCTCTGTCGAGCGCGCGGCACTGTCCTGAGCACCGGCTTGCAGCGTGTCCTTGCCGAACGGGCAGAAGGGAACGCGCGCCGCCAAGGGGAGCGATTTGCCCTCGCCGCACCAGCCTCATGCCGGCGCATCATCCTGACACGTCGAGCCTAGCGATGTGCCTTTAAACAAGAATGAATCGAGCCATTCAAATTCGTCAGGAGTGACTTAAATAGAAGATATGATGACCGGGAGTGGCAACACAGTGGGGCTGGCGGCACGCCAGGGCTGAGATTCGGCGGGTTGCTTGAGAGTTTCTCGAGCCCGTCATGTTTTCGAAGAAGAGGTTGCCACGCGTGCCCACGGTGGACCTTCCTACAGAAGGCGCCACAACACCATGTCCGTCACGCCGTCGTAAGGCACGAAGGACCGCATGAAGCAGCATCAAACTTGAAGGGAAATGGTGCCCAGAAGAGGACTCGAACCTCCACGCCTCGCGGCACAGGTACCTGAAACCTGCGCGTCTACCAATTCCGCCATCTGGGCGACGGAGCGGGGTGTACGGTTCCGACGCGGAAGTGTCAACACGGAAAATTGGATTTTTGCGTCTGGTGTTGAAAAACCGTCGTAAAGCGGCGAGGTGGGTGTCACGGGCCACCCACCGCGCAAATTTCCGCGCTAGCGGTCAGTGCTGCTGTCCGCCTTATGGGCGCTATCAACGCGGTCGGTGTGGCCGAGATCCCGTTCGGGGTCGATGATATCACGCAAGCGCTGCTTCAACTCCTTCGGTCCCGGAAAGCCCCCGTCCCGCTTGCGCTCCCAGAGCAGCGCATCGTCGACCCGTATTTCGAAAGCGCCGCCGGTGCCGGGAATGAGGGCAACTTCGGCAAGGCTCTCCGGAAAGCTCTGCAACAACTCCTGCGCCATCCAGCCGGCGCGCAGCAGCCAGTTGCATTGGGTGCAAAAGAGGATCGTCACGCGCGGCTTGGCCGCGGCGGGGTGGGCATCGGCAGGCGTGCGGTCTGTCATCTCGTTGGCTCCGGCATAGCAAATGATGAAGCGCCGCCATACCTGACATTCACAGAATTGTTAACCCGTTTTGTCAGGTTTTCTAGCCGCGCCGCTTGTCTCGGGCAGGGATCGCGCCGACAACGTCGCGGCTTCATGCCGGCTTTTCAAGGTCGCCAGACTGCTCGAAAGGAATGCGAACATGGATACCACTCGCCAATCACGCCAACACAATGGCATGTTCGTCCCGGTTCTCGGACCATTGTACGCCCGTCTGACACCCATGGCCGAGGCGATGCTGCGCGTTCTCGCAGGTCTCCTGCTCGTCGTTCACGGTACCGGCAAGATTGTCGATCCCTTTGCGATGGTGGCGATGGTGGAAGGCCTAGGGTTCCACCCCGGCGAGTTCTGGTCACCGCTGTTGGCGGTCACGGAATTCTTCGGCGGCATCCTGATTGCTTTGGGGCTTTTCACACGGCCCGCCGCGTTCGCCGGGGCCATCGTTCTTGCCGTGACAGCCTATTTCCACGGCATGGTGATGGATGAGGGCCTGACAGGCATGGAAAAATCGCTGCTGTGGATGATGATCCTGCTGTTCTTCGCAGTGCGAGGCACAACGGCCTATGGCATCGACCGGCGGCTCAATCGGCAGTTCTGAGCAGAAGAACGTGGCGCGCTCGCAAGACGACAGGCCCTTGCCTGCGGCGAGCGCGCATGATCAAGTCCGCCGAGTGTCAAATCGGAGAACGGTGGCGGCATGCGCATCCTCGTGGTGGAAAACTATCCGGCAACCGATCTCGGCCTGCTCGGCCAGGCCTTGACCGAGGCGGGCGCCACCATCGAACTCAGTCGCCCCCATCTCGGCGAAGCGTTGCCGCAGACCCATGAGGCCTATGATGCGCTTGCCGTGATGGGCGGCGAGCAGTCCGCCCTTGATGATGCCGCCTATCCCCATCTGCCGGTTCTTGTCGACCTCATCCGAACCTTTGCCGATGCGGATAAACCGGTTCTCGGCATCTGCCTTGGCAGCCAGTTGCTGGCACGGGCCTATGGTGGCGCGAATCTGCTCGGCGGCCACCGGGAGTTCGGCTGGTGCCCAATCCGCCTCTTGCCGGCCGGCAAGGACGATCCCGTCTTGTCCGCGGCCGGTGACTGTTTTCGTATCTTCGAGTGGCACGACGACAGTTTCACGCTGCCGGACGGCGCGGTCCATCTCGCCACCGGCGGCATTGCCAACCAGGCATTCCGCATCGGCCGTGCCGCCTATGGCATGCAGTTTCATTTCGAAGCGGGGCTTGAGGTCGTCGAAGGCTGGCGCGCCCGCTTCAGGGCTGCGATTGCTGCAAAGGCGCCGGACTGGCTCGACCACTATGAAAACGAGGTGCGCGCCCATGCAGCCGATGCCGACCGTGCCGGCCTTGCGCTCGCACGTGCCTGGGTCGCGACCATCCCGGCATCGCGAAGGGTCGGCCACACATCTGTGGAATCGCTGTCCATCACGGCTTGACCGCTCTTCATCTTACCGCCGCAATCCATGATCATAGGGCCATTCGGAACCCAGGGGGACACTGACTGATGTTGAAGAAGACCGCACTCATCGGCCTGGCGGCCATCTATCTCGCCGGCTGCACGACCACCGATCCCTATACCGGTGAGCAGAAGACCTCGAACACCGCAGGCGGCGCACTCATCGGTGCCGGTCTTGGTGCGGCTGCTGGCTTGCTGATCGGCGGCGATGCCAAGGAGCGGCGCAATGCCGCGCTGATTGGCGCCGGTATCGGCGCCCTCGGTGGCGGCCTTGCCGGCAACTACATGGACCAGCAGGAATCGGAACTGCGCGCCCAGTTGCAGGGCACGGGCGTATCGGTCACCCGCGCAGGCGATCGCATCATCCTCAACATGCCCTCCAATATCACTTTCCCGACCGATCAGGACCAGGTGATGCCGGCCTTCTATCCGACGCTGAGTTCGGTCGCGATCGTTTTGCGCAAGTTCAACAAGACCCTGATCGACGTCGACGGCCATACCGATTCCACGGGCAGCCCCGGCTACAATCAGGCGCTCTCGGAACGCCGCGCCGCGTCGGTTGCGAATTTCCTGGCCTCGCAGGGCGTCGAAACGCGCAGAATGTCAGCCGTTGGTTACGGACCGGATCGCCCCGTCGCTTCCAATGCGACAGAGGCGGGCCGCGCTCAGAACCGCCGCGTCGAAATCTCCATCGCGCCGATTCAAGAGTAAGTGTAAACGAACATTTAAGCGGGGCCTGTGCATGGCCCCGCTTCAGGTCTCGGGCGTGCCGCTCGGCGGATAGCTATGAAAAGCGCCCTTGCGATCCCGGATCTCGTAGGTCCCATCGCCGCAGTCGCGGATCGCCGCTGAGGATGCCGGGACCTTTCCGTAGCCGCCCGGCAGGTCCAATACGTAAGTCGGTACGCACAGACCGGAAACGCGTTGCCGCAGGCCTTCGACGATCTCGCGTCCTTCCGACAGTGACAGGCGAAAGTGCGCCGTGCCGGGCGCGAGGTCCGGGTGGTGCAGATAATAGGGCTTGATGCGCAGTTCCACGAAACGCCGCATCAGCGCCGCCAGCACATCCGCATCGTCATTGACGCCGCGCAGCAGAACGGTCTGGCTGACAAGCACAATGCCCCCATCGAGAAGCGCGCCAATGGCACGCTCGGCCTCCGGCGTCAGTTCCCGCACGTGGTTGGCATGGATGGCCAGATAGACCGTCTTGCCGCTCGCTTTCAGCGCCGCAACCAAGGCCGCATCGATCGTATGAGGATCGACCACGGGCACGCGGCTGTGCAGGCGCACGATCTTTACGTGGTCGATGGTCGCCAATCTTTCCATCACGGTGGACATGCGCCGTGGCGACAGCACGAGCGGATCGCCACCCGTCAGGATGACTTCCCAGATTTCCGGATGTTCGGAAATGTAAGCTATGGCTTTCTCTATGTCGTCGCCTGCCAGCGTCCCGAGACCTTCGGGGCCCACCATTTCGCGCCGGAAACAGAAGCGGCAGTAGACGGGGCAGACATGAACGACCTTCAACAGAACCCGGTCGGGATAGCGATGCACGATGCCTTCGACCGGGCTGTGGGCGAGGTCCCCGATGGGGTCGCTCCGCTCCTCAGGAGTGGTTTCAAGTTCGCGCAGGTCCGGCAGGAACTGCCGGCCGATCGGATCGTCGGGATCGGTGGGATCGATCAGCGCCTGCATCGCCGGCGTCAGGCCAATGGCATAGCGCGCGCCGACTGCCGCGACCTTCGCGCGCTCCGTGGGTGGTACGAGACCTGCGGCGATGAGGTCGTCGGCACTGCGGACTGCACGGCCGCCGGTCATGCCGCACCCTCCTGTTCCGCCACCGGCGCCCAGATGACCTGTTCGATCCGGCTTGCCCCGGTCGCCAGCATGACGAGCCGCTCGAAGCCGAGCGCAATGCCGCTCGCTTCCGGCATCAGCGCCAGCGCTGAGAGAAAGTCCTCGTCGATCGGATAGGTTTCGCCATAGACGCGGGCCTTCTCTGCCATTTCCAGTTCAAAGCGGCGACGCTGTTCGGCAGGGTCGGTCAGTTCGCCGAAGGCATTGGCGAGTTCGACACCGCAGGCGTAGAACTCAAAACGTTCCGCAACGCGCGCATCATCGGCAGCGGGCCGGGCAAGCGCCGCCTCGCTGACCGGGTAGCGGTCGAGAATGGTGGCCCGGCCGATGCCGAGATGCGGTTCGATCCGCTCGACCAGAACGCGGCTGTACAGATCGGCCCAGCGATCATCGGCCGCCACGCGCAAACCCTTCGCACGCATCTGGGCGGCAAGCCCCTCGCAATCGGTTTCGCCATCCGCGGTAACTGTGGCCAGCAGGTCGATGCCGGCATGGCGCTCGAAGGCGTCCGCCACGGACAGGCGCTCGGGATCGGCAAAAGGATCGACGGAGAGACCGGAAAACGTAAGTTTCGACTGACCCGATGTCTCGGCGGCGAGGGCGAGCAGTTGAGCGGCATCGACCATTAGCGTCTCGTAGCTCTCTTCGGTACGATACCATTCCAGCATGGTGAATTCGGGATGGTGCAGCGGCCCGCGCTCGCGGTTGCGGAAGACATGCGAGAAGGCAAAGAGCCGCCTTTCACCGGCGGCCAGGAGCTTCTTGCAGGCAAATTCCGGTGAGGTATTGAGGTAAAGCGGCTGGCGCCGTCCGTCGGTGCCGACCGCCTCTGTGGCAAAGGCATGCAGATGCGCCTCGTTGCCGGGCGAGATCTGCAGCAGGCAGGGGTCGACTTCGAGAAAATCCAGCGCTTCGAAATGGCGCGCGATGGCACTGCGAAGACGATTGCGCATCGTCAGGAAAGGGCGGCGGTCGTCATGCACATGCGGCATCCACCAGGGTGAAGCTCGTGTCATCAGGGTTTCGTTCCCGATCTATCTGCGCCGTCAGCCGCCATGAGGCTGGCTATTTGCGCGAAATTGCGGTATCGGCGGCGCGAAATTCCGTTTTCGCGCGCCACGACGGGCCCTCTGCCGGCCCGATGCTGTTGCGCCTACCTCTGTTACAAGGACGTTCCATGGTCAAGGTCATCGCTTCTTCCGTGCGCAAGGGCAACGTGCTCGATGTCGACGGCAAGCTCTATGTCGTGCTCACCGCCCAGAACTTTCACCCGGGCAAAGGCACGCCGGTGACGCAGGTGGACATGCGCCGCATCTCTGACGGCGTGAAGGTTTCCGAGCGCTACCGCACCACCGAACAGGTGGAGCGCGCCTTCGTCGAAGACCGCGAGCACACCTTCCTCTATGAAGACGGCGAAGGCTTCCACTTCATGAACCCGGAAAGCTACGACCAGGTCGTCATGTCCGCCGAAGACATCGGCGACGGCAAGGCTTTCCTCCAGGAAGGCATGGCCGTCATCCTGTCAATCCACGAAGGCATCGCGATCGCCATCGAACTGCCGCGCCACGTCACGCTCGAAATCACCGAGACCGAGCCGACGACCAAGGGCCAGACGGCATCGTCGTCCTACAAGCCCGCCATGCTCTCCAACGGTCTGCGCACGCTCGTGCCGCCGCATATCCAGGCCGGCACCCGCGTCGTCATCGCGACGGAAGACACGTCCTATGTCGAGCGCGCCAAGGACTGATCGGTCCACGCAGATTGAAACACACGGCGGGCGTCCTTCGGGGCGCCCGTTTGTTTTTCTGCGTCCATTTTCTTTGCATGGCAGCTGCGCGTTCAGCCTGTTGACAGCGACGCGGAGGATCCTATTTTTAGAATAATTCTAAAATGGGTGTCGCCATGCAGCTTTTTCGGTCCTCTACGCGCCGTTCCTTCGCCTCGCTGAGCGAGCAGGAAGTGCTCGCGCTCGCCATTTCCTCCGAAGAGGATGATGGCCGCATCTATCTCTCCTACGCCGATGCTCTGCGAGCCCAATACCCGGCTTCCGCCAAGGTTTTCGAGGAGATGGCCGAGGAGGAGAGCGAGCACCGCCGCATTCTCATCGAGCAGTTCCAGAAGCGGTTTGGCGAGCGTATCCCGCTGATCCGCCGCGAGCATGTGCGCGAATTCGCGCCCCGCAAGCCGGATTGGCTGGTCGCCAACATGCCCATCGAGAAGGCCCGTGATGAAGCCGAGGCGATGGAAAACGCCGCGCATCGCTTTTACCTTGAGGCCGCCGAGCGCAGTGAGGATGCAGCAACCCGCCGTCTGCTGGGCGATCTCGCCATGGCAGAAAAGGGCCACGAAACGATCGCCCGCCGTCTGAAGGAAGAAAACCTGCCGGACGACGTTCGCGACGAGGAAGACGCCAGTGCCCGCCGCCAGTTCATCCTGACCTATGTCCAGCCGGGCCTTGCCGGGCTCATGGATGGCTCCGTCTCCACGCTCGCGCCGATCTTCGCAGCCGCTTTTGCGACGCAAGATACATGGCAGACCTTCCTCGTCGGCCTCTCGGCCTCGGTCGGCGCCGGCATTTCCATGGGTTTCACCGAAGCGGCACACGATGATGGCAAGCTTTCGGGCCGCGGTTCACCACTGAAACGCGGTCTCGCCTCCGGTATCATGACGGCGCTCGGCGGCCTCGGTCACGCCTTGCCCTACCTCATCCCGCATTTCTGGACAGCGACGGCGGTGGCCTGTGCTGTCGTGTTCTTCGAACTCTGGGCCATCGCCTTCATCCAGAACCGCTATATGGAAACCCCTTTCCTGCGTGCCGCATTCCAGGTGGTCCTCGGCGGCAGCCTGGTTCTCGCCGCTGGCGTCCTAATCGGCAACGCCTGACGACAGGCGACGCTCAAACGAAAACAGGCGGCCAATCGCTTGGCCGCCTGTCACAATCAAACGGAATGTCTCTTACTTGCCGACCGAACCGACGAGGACTTCGCCGCCATTCTCGATCGTGACCCAGCGGCCGGAGTGGAACGCGGCCTGGCGCTTCAGGAAGCGGTAGGGCGTGTCGGTCCAAAGCTTCACCTGATCTTCGAGATTGTCGAGGATGAAGTCGCCCTGGGCGGTGCGAACTGTCAGCACGGCATGACCTTCGCCGTCCGGCTTGCGCACGACGGTCATCAGGAGATCGCTGGCGGAAAAACCCTTTTCCATCAGCATCTTGCGCTTCAGAAGCGCCATGTCTTCGCAGTCACCTGCCGTAGTCGGATAGGCCCAGACCTCGTCCTTGCCGTAGAGTTCCTGATCGGTCATCGGCGTGATGGTGCGGTTGACGGTGGCGTTGACGTCGCGAATGACGGCCCAGCCATGATCGGTCACCTTCGGAGGCATGACCGAACGCGACTTGACCTCGCACTCGTCCTTGTACTTCTGACAGAATTCATAGTGACCGATCGGCTGCGAGGTAATCGCGCCGGTTTGCATCCACAGGGAAGGGCCAGCCTGCGCCGGAATGGCGTGCGACGCCGTCATCATCAGGGCGCAGATTGCACCTGCAACGCCCCAAACCCCCGCAGCCTTCTTCATCCGCATTCCCCTGTCGCCGCGGTCGGAGGCTTCATGCCCCTGTCATCCCGCATTTTGTCCCTGGCTCTGCCGGCGGGATCGGGCGCGCTGCCTCGTCCCTGCTCTGATCGTTAACAAAAGGTTAATCGTCAGGCGCCCGGCAAGTCAATCCAAGGAATTCGCGATTGGTACGTATGGTTAAAATTGCAGCGATTGCGTCAGGCGCGGGTGATTCCCTCAAGCGCGGCCCGCATCCGGGCGATGTCCTCCGGCCGCGATAGGCGGTGATCGCCATCGGAGATCAGCGTCAGGACCACGTTGTCGGCCGGCAGGTGGCTGACGAGGCGCAGCGCGTGCGCGTAGGGAACATCGGGATCCTTCATTCCCTGAAGGATATGGACGGGGCAGCCGGTGTCGATCACGCCCGACAGCACGCGGTTGTTCCGACCATCTTCGATCAGGGCAGCCGTGAAGATGTTCGGGTCGGGGCCGTAGGGCGTCGGCTCCTCGAAGAAGCCGCGCTCGATAAGGGAAGCCCGCTCTGCGTCCGAAAGCGCAGGTTCTATCAGTTCCGAGGTGAAGTCCGGCGCGGGCGCGATCAGCACCAGGCCCATGACGTCCCGTGCCCTGCCGGCCGCCTTCAACGCCTGCATCAGACGCAGCGCGATCCAGCCGCCCATGGATGACCCGACAAGCACGAGTGGCGCCTTCCCGGTCAGGGCCAGAACCGCAAGGCTTTCCTCGAGCCAGCGCGAAATGGTCCCGTCGCGAAACTCCCCGCCGGATTGGCCATGGCCGGAATAGTCGAAGCGCAGACACCCACAACCGGTCTCGCGCGCAAAGCGCTCCAGTTCGATTGCCTTGGTCCCGCTCATGTCGGAGCGATAGCCGCCCAGCCAGACGAGGAAAGGGGCACCCTGCGCGGCCGGTTCAAGCACGATGGCCGCAATGGTTCGGACGCTTTCACCTGTGCCGACCGCGATACTCTCGTTTCGGCTGGCCATCGTATGGTCGCTCATGGAGTGTTCCTTCCGTTCAGATGACGTCTTTTCGTCCGCAAGACCTGTAAAACCGATTCGGATGGTTGACGACAGGTGGTGATTTTCCGTGCGGCCTGTGCTATGGACTCAGTCGCTGACCATCCCACATATGCTTCGTGCCTGTTGTTTCCGCCTCCGTCGAGGCGTAAATGCCAGTCACACCGCACATGAAAACGACGATACGATCTGCAACAGCTCGAGGAGACAACGACCATTCGCAGACCATTCAAATCGGAGGCCCCGACCAGGGACGGCCCCCGTTCCAACAAGGAAATCCGGGTTCCCCGGGTGCAGCTCATCGATGCCGAAGGCAACAACCAGGGCAATGTGCCGACCGATCAGGCGCTCCGCATGGCGGAAGAAGCCGGTCTGGATCTGGTTGAAATTTCGCCCAATGCCGAGCCGCCCGTCTGCAAGATCCTGGACCTGGGCAAGCTGAAATACGCCACCCAGAAGAAGGCCGCCGAAGCCCGCAAGAAGCAGAAGGTCATCGAGATCAAGGAGATCAAGATGCGCCCGAATATCGACACCCATGACTATGAGGTGAAGATGAAGGCGATGAACCGCTTCTTCGAAGAGGGTGACAAGGTCAAGGTGACGCTGAAGTTCCGTGGCCGTGAAATGGCGCACCAGGAACTCGGCCTGAAGCTTCTGCTGCAGGTGAAGGAAGATACGCTTGGCGTCGCCAAGGTGGAAGCCGAGCCGAAGCTCGAAGGACGCCAGATGATGATGGTTCTGGCGCCGAAGTAAGGCTGCCGGCCCGACGCTGCCGGGTCTGGTGACGTGGCAAATCCCATCAGCGCTTCACAAAAGCCGCCACATGTCTGGCGGCTTTTGTTTTGGCGACGATCTTTGCATCGCGACCCGATTCAAGCGTTGCACTTTGGACGCGCTTCGGTTACAAGCCGCCGTCCGAACGGTCCGGCAGGGCATGCCGTGGCCGTTCTTTACGCTGGAGGCGATCTCGTCAATCGCATCCCCCAAGAAAAAAACGGAGTAGCAAAATGCCCAAGATGAAGACGAAGTCGTCTGCCAAGAAGCGGTTCAAGATCACCGCCTCCGGCAAGGTCCTGGCAGCTGCCGCCGGCAAGCGCCACGGCATGATCAAGCGGTCCAACAAGTTCATTCGCGACGCGCGCGGAACCATGGTTCTGGCCGAGCCCGATGGCAAGAAGGTCATCAAGAACTACCTGCCGAACGGTCTGTAAGACCCGGCGCTGTTGGATTTTAAGGAGATCATGACATGGCACGTGTAAAGCGCGGTGTAACCGCTCACGCCAAGCACAAGAAGACGCTCAAGGCCGCCAAGGGTTTCTACGGCCGCCGCAAGAATACCATTCGCGCCGCCAAGGCTGCCGTCGACCGTTCGCGTCAGATGGCAACCGCCGACCGCCGCGCCAAGAAGCGCAATTTCCGCGCTCTGTGGATCCAGCGTATCAACGCTGCCGTCCGCGAGCATGGCCTGACCTACGGCCGCTTCATCGATGGCCTGAACAAGGCCGGCATCGAAGTCGACCGCAAGGTTCTGTCCGACATGGCCATCCATGAGACGGCTGCTTTCGGCGCGCTCGTCGAAGCCGCCAAGAAGGCGCTTGCCTACCTCAAGGATGCCGGCACGGCCAACGAGTTTGAAAGCGCGGTTCGTTAAGCCAGCGCTTCCCAAGCTTTCTGACAATTGAATTGGGAAACCCGCGCTGGCAGGGCTGGCGCGGGTTTTTTCGTTTTGGTGGATCGAGACGTGCAACACACTGAGCCGGAAACTTCGGTTTCCTCACTACCGGGCAAGGACATGGAGCGGGTGCTGGCAGCGCTGGTCGCCGGCCGTTCGCGTGTCGAGCGTCTGGAACTCGGGGAGCGCACGGTCTGGATCAAGCGCTATGCCGGCCGGGAAGGCATGATGCGGATGCGCGCGCAGTCCGTGCTGGCGAGCCTGCTGCGCGAGCCCATCTTGCGCCCCTCTCCGGTGCTGCCGCCCGAGCAGATGATCGAACGCGAACTGCGCAAGATGGCGGCCCTTAGCGCTGCCGGCTTCCGCACCGCGAAGGTTCTTTACCGCGGCCCGCGCGCGCTCGTTCTCGAAAATCTCGGCCGAACGCTCGGCGGCGACATGAGCGATGCCAAGGGCGAGCCCGCCGTGCATGACGGCCTGCTGCTGCGTGCGGCCACCGAGATCGGCCGCCTGCATCGCGCCGGATTGTGCCATGGCCGCCCGCACCCGCGCGATTTCGTCATTGATGCCGATAGCAGCTTCGGTTTTCTCGATTTCGAGGAGGATCCGCAGGCGGTGATGCCGCTTGCGAGTGCGCAGGCGCGCGACATCCTGCTGCTGTTCCTGCAGATTGCAACGCGCAGCCTGCTGCCGCAAACGCCGGGTGAGGCCTATGCCGCCTGGGCATCCCGTGCAACGCCCGCCGCTGTCGCGGAGCTGTCACGCATCGTTGCAAGACTGACGCCCTTGCTGACCGCCATGCGCGCTGTCCAGCGCGTCAAACCCGGCCAGGACGTGGCGCGCTTCATCGCTGCCGTCGAAACCCTCCAACGCTTGGCAGATTCTCCTTCCGACCCCGTTTCCGGGGGCGGTGCCAGCCAAGCCGCCCCTTCACCCAACAAGGCAAAGACCCCATGAGCGACGACCTCTCTCACCTTCAACAGACCCTGCTCGCCGACATCGAGGCGGCGGCCGATGAAGCGGCGATCGAAGCGGTGCGCGTCGCAGCCCTCGGCAAGAAAGGCTCGGTTTCTGAGCTGCTGAAGACGCTCGGCGCCATGTCGCCGGAAGAGCGCCAGACGCGCGGCGCGGCCATCAACGCGCTGAAGAACGAGGTTGGCGAGGCGATCGCCACCCGCAAGACCGCCCTGAAGGACAAGGCGATCGCCGAGCGGCTCGCCCGCGAAACCGTGGATGTCTCGCTCCCCGTGCGCTCCTCGCCGGCCGAGCGCGGACGCATCCATCCGATCAGCCAGATCATCGACGAAATCACTGCCATCTTCGGCGACATGGGCTTCTCCATCGCCGAAGGTCCCGATATCGAGACTGACTACTACAACTTCACGGCCCTGAACTTCCCCGAGGGACATCCGGCCCGCGAAATGCACGACACTTTCTTCTTCCAGCCGGATGAGAAGGGTGAACGCAAGGTCCTGCGCACGCACACCTCGCCCGTGCAGGTGCGCACCATGGAAGCGCAGAAGCCGCCGATCCGTATCATCATTCCCGGCAAGACCTACCGTCAGGACAGCGACGCCACCCATTCGCCGATGTTCCATCAGGTGGAGGGCCTCGTCGTCGACACCCATTCCAACGTCGCCAACATGCGCTGGATCCTGGAGGAGTTCTGCAAGGCCTTCTTCGAGGTGGACGATGTGACGATGCGCTTCCGCCCGTCCTTCTTCCCCTTCACCGAGCCCTCCTTCGAGGTGGACATCCAGTGCGACCGCTCCTCCGGCCCGATCGTCAAGTTCGGCGAAGGCACGGACTGGATGGAAATCCTCGGCTGCGGCATGGTGCATCCCAACGTGCTGCGCGCCGGCGGTCTCGACCCCGACGTCTACCAGGGCTTCGCCTGGGGCATGGGCCTCGACCGCATCGCCATGCTGAAATACGGCATGCCGGACCTCAGAAACTTCTTCGACGCCGACGTACGCTGGCTCAGCCACTACGGCTTCCGACCGCTCGACATGCCGACGCTGTTTGGTGGTTTGAGTGCTTAAGAGACTGGAGACAAGATCATGAAATTCACCCTCTCCTGGCTCAAGGAGCACCTGGAAACCGACGCCACGCTTGAGGCCATCTGTGAGCGTCTCACGTCGATCGGCCTCGAAGTCGAGCATGTCGATGACAAGGCGGCCTACAAGCCGTTCGTCATCGCCAAGATCCTGACCGCCGAAAAGCACCCGCAGGCCGACAAGCTGAAGGTGCTGTCGGTCGATGCCGGCGACGGCAAGCCGGTGCAGGTCGTCTGCGGCGCGCCGAATGCGCGGGCCGGCCTCGTCGGCGCCTTCGCGCGTCCGGGCATGTATGTCCCCGGCATCGATGTCACGCTCGGTGTCGGCACCATCCGCGGCGTGGAAAGCCACGGCATGATGTGCTCGGAGAAGGAGCTCAACATCTCCGACGACCACAACGGCATCATCGACCTGCCGGAAGATGCGCCCGTCGGCACCAGCTTCGCGTCCTACGCCGGGCTCGATGATCCCGTCATCGAGATCAATCTGACGCCCAACCGGCCGGACTGCACCAGCGTCTACGGTATCGCCCGCGACCTCGCCGCCTCCGGCCTCGGCACGCTCAAGACGCGCCCCGCGCCCTCCTTCGCGGTCGAAGGCGAGACCCCGGTGAAAGTGACGCTCGATCTTGGCACTGATACGCATCTCTGCCCCGGCTTCGCGCTCCGCCTCGTGCGCGGCGTCAAGAACGGGTCGAGCCCGCGCTGGATGCAGCAGCGCCTGCTGGCGATCGGCCTGCGCCCCATCAATGCGCTGGTCGACATCACCAACTATTTGACCTTCGACCAGGGCCGGCCGCTGCACGTCTTCGATGCCGCCAAGGTTGCGGGCAACCTCACGGTCCGCCGTGCGGCCGAAGGCGAGACGGTGCTGGCGCTCGACACCCGCGAATACAAGCTCTCGGCCGCCAATGTGGTGATCGCCGATGACAAGGGCGTCGAATCCATCGGCGGCATCATGGGCGGCGAGCATTCCGGCTGCGACGAGAACACCACCGACGTGCTCATCGAATCCGCCCTCTGGGATCCCATGAACATCGCGAAATCCGGCCGTGGCCTCGGCATCATCACCGATGCGCGCTACCGTTTCGAGCGCGGCATCGACCCCGAATATATGGTCCCGGGCCTTGAGCGCGCCACCGAACTCGTTCTGGAGCTGTGCGGCGGCCGGGCGGCGAAGGCGGATGTGGTCGGCTATGCCGGCTACACGCCCAAGGTCATCGACTTCCCCTTCTCGGAAGTGAAGCGCCTGACAGGCCTCGAGGTCTCCACGAACGAGAGCCGCGAAATCCTCACTCGTCTCGGCTTCGCCGTCACGGGCGCTGGCGAGCGGGTAAAGGTCTCCGTGCCCTCCTGGCGGCCGGATGTGGATGGCAAGGCCGACCTCGTGGAAGAGGTGATGCGCATCCACGGCGTCGATGCGATCAAGGCTGAACCCTTGCCGGCCAAGGGCTCGGTCAATGGCCGCATCCTCACGACGCTGCAGATCCGCACCCGCGCCGCAAAGCGCGCGCTCGCCGCGCGCGGCATGCTGGAAGCCGTCACCTGGTCCTTCATTCCGAAGGCTGAGGCCGAGCTGTTCGGCGGCGGCTCGCCATCGCTTGCGCTCGCCAACCCGATCGCGGCCGATATGTCCGACATGCGCCCCTCGCTGCTGCCGGGCCTCCTGACGGCCGCGCAACGCAACGCCGACAAGGGCTATGGCGACGTCGCGCTCTTCGAGGTCTCCGGCACCTATGAGAGCGACCGTCCGGAAGGCCAGCGCCGCGTCGCGGGCGGCGTGCGCCGTGGTACGGCGAGCCTCGCCGGTGCAGGCCGCCTCTGGTCGAATGCGGCCAAGGGCGGCGGCAAGCCGGTCGATGTCTTCGACGCCAAGGCCGATGCCATCGCCGTGCTCGAAGCCTGCGGCCTGCCCATGGCCAATGTGCAGTTCGAGGCGGGCGGCCCTGCCTGGTATCATCCCGGCCGCTCCGGCACCATCAAGCTCGGCCCCAAGGTCGTGCTCGGCGCTTTCGGCGAGTTCCACCCCAAGACGCTCGATGCGCTCGACGTCTCCGGCGCGCTGGCCGGCTTCGAGATCTATCTCGATGCCATGCCGGAGCCGAAGAAGAAGGCGACCCGCACCAAGCCGGCGCTCGATCTCTCCGCCTTCCAGGCCGTGAAGCGCGACTTCGCCTTCGTGGTCGACAAGGCGGTCGAAGCCGGCGCTATCCAGAAGGCCGCGACTAGCGCCGACCGCAAGCTCATCACCGGGGTCAGCGTTTTCGACGTCTTCGAGGGCGCGTCGCTCGGCGAAGGCAGGAAGTCCGTGGCGATCGAAGTGACGATCCAGCCGATCGACAAGACGCTGACGGATGAGGATTTCGACGCGCTGACGAAGAAGATCGTCGCCAATGTCGAAAAGACCACCGGCGGCACGCTGCGCGCCTGAGCGCGCCCTGTCCGCCAAGGACGCCGAAATCGGGTGGCGCGGCCCCGCCGCGCCACCTACTCTCCGCCCTGAGCAAGGGGAGGAGAGACCATGCGCAAACCCGCCAGCATGAAGGGCCTGGAAGATCTCGGCCGCGTCAGGCTCTCGGCAAATTTCTTCCTGCGCGATTTCCTCCAGTCCGAAATCGCCGCCTTTCACGGCCTGCGCAACATCCCCGACGATCCCGACCTTGCCATCGCCGCTGGCCGCAGGCTCTGCGAAGACCTGCTGGAGCCCCTGCAGGCCACCTTCGGACGGCTCGCCATCCGGTCCGCCTATCGCTCGGCCGAGGTCAACGCCTTCGGCAACCGCCACGGCCTCAACTGCGCCTCCAATGCCGCAAGCGCCGCCGGCCACATCTGGGACGTGAGGGACGCCGAGGGCTGCATGGGGGCGACGGCCTGCGTGGTCGTGCCCTTTGTGGCGGATCGCTTCCGCGAGGAGGGCGACTGGCGCCGGCTCGCCTGGTGGATCCATGATCACCTGCCCTATGCCAGCCTCGAATTCTTCCCGAAACTCTGGGCCGTCAACATCCAGTGGCACGAGCGCCCGAAGCGCATCATTTCCAGCTTCGCCGCCCCGCGCGGCATCCTGACGCGACCGGGTATGGCAAACCATGCGGGCAGCCATGCGGCTGAGTATGAAGGGTTTCCCGCCCCAGCCCCGCGCCCGGCCGCGGCACCCTGATCCCTGCCGGTGCAGTCCCTTGCGGTGCGGTCGCTTGCGGAAAGGTATGGGTCGGGCCGGCATGCGGACGCCCAAGCGACCGACCCGACCCGCCCCCGTCGCCGGAGGGAGACCCGTTGAGGGATCCGGAGCCTGGGGCCTTGCGTCCTTCCCCCAAACCCCTAACCGGCCCCGCATAGCTAAGCTCATCTTGCCCTCTCCCTTCTCCCCAGCGGGGAGAAGGCGCCCGGAAGAGCGGATGAGGGGGCCTTGCCGCAAGCGATGCCGCCGCCCCCTACCGCGCCCCCGCCTCTACCGCCCCGTCAACCCCTCCTGCGCCGCCGAATACCGTCCGCCCGCCACCTTCTCCGGTGCCAGCAGCGCCCCCAGCTCCGCAGCCTCTTCCGCGCTCAGGCGGATATCGGTGGCGGCGAGGTTGGTTTCGAGGTTTGGGATTTTGGTGGTGCCGGGGATGGGGACGATGAAGGGGGCTTGGGCGAGGACCCAGGCGAGCGCGAGTTGGCCGGCGGTGATGCCGCGGTCCCGGGCGCGCTCTTCGAGGAGGGTGATGAGCGCGCGGTTGGCGTCGAAATTTTCGGCGTCGAAGCGGGGCAGGCCCCGGCGGAAGTCTGTCGCGCCGAGGGTGGAGATGTCCTTCAGCGCGCCGGTCAGCATGCCGCGGCCGAGCGGGGAGAAGGGCACGAAGCCGATGCCGAGGGCGCGGCAGGTTTCGAGCACGCCATTGGTCTCTGGCTCGCGGGTCCACAGCGAATATTCGCTCTGGATGGCGGCGATGGGGTGGGTGGCATGCGCGCGGCTGAGCGTTTCGGCGCCGGCTTCCGAGAGGCCGAGCGCGCGCACCTTGCCTTCCTTGACGAGATCCGCCATGGCGCCGACGGTCTCCTCGATCGGCACGGCGGGATCCACCCGGTGCTGGTAGAAGAGATCGATGACCTCGACGCCGAGCCGCTTCAGCGAGGCTTCGGCCACGGCCCGCACATGCTCAGGCCGGCTGTCGACGCCGGAGGGGCGGACGGCGCTGGCCGCTTCGCCGATGGTGAAGCCGAACTTGGTGGCGATCTGCACGCGGCCGCGATGCCGCTTCAGGCCCTTGCCGACCAGCTCTTCATTGGTGAAGGGGCCGTAGACTTCGGCCGTATCGAAAAGCGTGACGCCAAGCTCCACGGCGCGGTCGAGAAGCGCGAAGGCATCCTTTTCCGCAAGCGGCGTGCCATAGGCATGGCTCATGCCCATGCAGCCGAGGCCGAGGACGGATACGGTGAGGGGCCCGAGTGTGCGGGTGTCCATGGGGTGTCTCCTTGGGTCTCTTGTGGTGGGGTAGGCGTCTTGGGGGGCCGGTGTTGGGGTGCATATGTCTCGACGTCGATGGGGGCATCATAGGGCGGGGCGGCGTCGTTCGGGAATTGACGAAATGCGGCATCCGGTGTTCTAAATGATGGAACAATGAACCGTACCCAACTCGCCCAGCTTGCTGTTCTCGCCGCCGTGGCCCGCGCCGGAAGCTTTCGCCAGGCGGCGGCCGATCTCGCCATCGCGCCATCCGCCGTCAGCCATGCGGTGCAGGCGCTGGAGGCAAGCCTCGGCGTGCGATTGATGGCGCGCACCACGCGCGCCGTGGCGCCGACGGAGGAGGGACGCCTGCTGCTCGCGACCCTCTCGCCGGCGCTCGCCGACATTGCCGGTGTCCTGGAGGACCTGCGCGAACGGCGGCAGAAGCCGTCTGGCCCCTTGCGCGTGACCATGCCGATGATGGCGGCGGAGGACGTGATCGCCCCGCGTCTCCCCGCCTTTCTCGATGCTTATCCGGATATCGAATTCGACCTCAGGATTGACGACCGCTTCGAGGATATCGTGGAGGCGGGGCTGGATGCGGGGCTGAGGCTCGGCGAAAACCTGCACGCGGACATGATCGCGGTGCGCGCCAGCGGCCCTTGGCGAAGCCTCATCGTCGGCGCGCCCGCCTATTTCGAGCGGCATGCAAAGCCCGCCCATCCGCGCGCGCTGACCGGCCATGACTGCATCCGCCGCCGCTTCGCCTCGGGCCGGCTCTATCGCTGGGAGCTGGAAAAGGACGGCCGGGCGCTCTCCGTCGACGTGACGGGGCGGCTCATCCTCGCCGATCAGGGGCTGATGCACCGCGCCGCGCTCGACGGCGTCGGCCTCGCCTTCCTCTTCGAACACCGCGTGGCCGACGACATCGCGGCCGGCCGGCTGGTGCCCGTGCTGGAAGACTGGTGCCCGGCCTTCGAGGGCTTCCACATCTATTACCCCTCGCGCCGGCAGATGCGCCCGGCGCTCAGGGCCTTCGTGGATTTCTTCCGCTACCCCTCGACCGTCACCGTATAGCGCACGAAGCCATCGGCCGGGCCGTAGCTGTCGTAGAGCGCGCGGGCGCGGGTGTTGGTTTCGTTGGTGTGCCAGTAGAGCCGGTTCCAGCCGCGCGCCTTGCAGAGCGCCTTGAGATCCTCGATCAGGGCGCGGCCGACGCCGTGGCCGCGGGCGGTTTCGTCCACGTAGAGGTCTTCGAGGTAGCAGTCGTGCGCAATGTCCCAGGTGCTGTCGTGGTGGTGGTGGGTGGCAAAGCCGACCAGCCGGCCATCGAGGAGCGCGACGCGCATGGCGAGCCGCTCGGCGGGATCGAGGATGCGGGCAAAGGTGTGGCGGGTCACCGCTTCCGGCACGTTCGCTTCGTAGAAGGTCAGGTAGCCCTGCCAGAGCGGGCGCCACTGCGCCTCGTCGGCAGCTTCGGCAAAGCGGATCTCGAGGGTCATGGCCGTCGTCCCGGTGTCATCTACGCGCTTTTGTAGAATCTTCCGCGCGTGAATTCCAGTCAGGGCGCGACTGGGGTAGGGTTCGGCCGCAACAGGAGGAAGCCATGCTTCGATTTGGAATTTTGTCGACGGCCAAGATCGGCCGCGAACTCGTCGTGCCCGCCATTCAGGACGCCGAAAACTGCGTCGTCACCGCCATCGCCAGCCGCGATGTGGCCCGCGCCCGCCAGATGGCCGACCGCTTTTCCGTGCCGCACGCCTTCGGCTCCTATGAGGAGATGCTGGCCTCCGACACGATCGACGCCGTCTATATCCCGCTGCCGACCGCCCAGCACGTGGAGTGGACGGTAAAGGCGGCCGATGCCGGCAAGCATGTGCTCTGCGAAAAGCCGATCGCGCTGAAGGCCGGCGAGATCGACCAATTGATCGCCGCGCGCGATCGCAACAAGGTGCTGGTCTCGGAAGCCTATATGGTGACCTATGCGCCGGTCTGGCGAAAGGTGCGCGATCTCCTGGCCGAGGGTGCCATCGGCACGCTGAAGCACGTGCAGGGCGCCTTCACCTATTTCAACCGCGACCCGAACAACATGCGCAACATTCCCGAACTCGGTGGCGGCGGCCTGCCGGACATCGGCGTCTACCCGACCATCTCGACCCGCTTCGTGACGGGCGCCGAGCCGCTGCGCGTCGAGGCGGCGGTGGAGCGTGACAAGGACTTCGGCACCGACATCTATGCGAGCGTGCGTGCCGATTTCGGCAGCTTTGAGCTCAGCTTCTACATCTCCACCCAGATGGCGGCGCGCCAGGTCATGGTGTTCCACGGCGACAAGGGCTTCATCGAGGTGAAGTCACCCTTCAATGCCGATCGCTACGGGGCGGAGGAGGTGGAACTGACCAACCAGAACCACAGCCAGTCGCAGCTCTTCCGCTTCCAGGATTCGCGCCAGTACCGCCGCGAGGCCGAGGCCTTCGCAAAAGCCGCGCTCAGCGGCGACCACGGCGATATCGTGTCGCTGGAAAGCTCGAAGAACAACCAGAAGGTCATCGACGCCATCTATCGCGCCGGCGAAAGGGGCGGCTGGGAAAACGTCTGAGGCGCTTCTAGCCCCGGCAGAGGTCGGCTCCCGCGGCCGGCCTCGCCTTTACGGGTTGGAGGGATGGCGTCCGTCACGCCATTCCCCGCAAGCGCGGCAGTTCAGCCGCCTGCCGTGTGCCCACCTCAGTGCCCGACAGTTCAGGCAGGCTCCGTCGCCAGGGCAAGGCCGAGCATCGTCATGACGCCCGCGTTGAAACAGCCGACGGCCAGCACGACCGTAAACCATCCAAAGGCGCCATTGCTGAGCGCAACACCCGCCGTCACCGTTGCGAGAACGAGAATACCGGCGATGACGCAGCCCAAAACGGACCGCAACTGCGCAGCCGCAATCCCAATCGAATAGGCGACAATGAAAGCAAGCATTCTGAGTATCTCCTCCAGTTGAAGAGTATACCCAAAATTTAACGCCTGGCGATTCGGAAATTACAAATTTATGAAATAAGCGACATCAACGTCTGCTTCCCTCCCGAATTATAGGGGTTTCCCGCGTGTTCGTCGCTGTCTCGCCTGTGGAAGCCCGCGGCGCGGGCTGAATGAGCGGGGTTGGCCAGGGGGAGCGCTGATTCGCTGCGATGCAGTATTATGTTGCATAAGCGAAAGTAACGCCGACTTCACGCAGCGCATGAAGCGCCACCGTCAGCGGGCGTTGCCTGCGGTTTTACGAGGTCAAGCTCACAGAATGCCGACGAGACTTCCTGCCGTCGTTCCGGACTGCAAAATGCGCTCGCAGCGCAGCGGCAGAAGGGTGGCGGCCGGCACATTGGCGAAGGTCACGGTCGCGCCCGAGGAAAGCCGCACGACAAGCGTGCCCGCCGCGCCGACATAGACCGCGCGGGTGGTCTCGGGCAGGTCGGCCGTGTCGCTCGGCGTGATGGCAAAGCCGTGGCTGGCTGGTGCGGTGAGGGAGGAAGCATTGCTGGCATAACGATCGGGCATGGGAGGTCCTTTCTGTTGCGTCGCCCCATCTTCCAGCCGCCGTGCCGGAGGGGGATGAAGGGGGATCAAAAAACCTCTGTTGACCCGTCGCCCCGGCACTGGCCTCGCGCGCCCGGGAGCGCCACAGTGGCGGCATGAGTGCGCTGTTCGATGCTGATTCGCCGACCAACCTGACGGAATATTCGGTCTCCGAGCTTTCCGGTTCCATCAAGCGGACCGTGGAGCAGGCGTTCGATCAGGTGCGCGTGCGCGGCGAAATCTCCGGCTATCGCGGCCCGCATTCCTCGGGACACGCCTATTTCGCCCTGAAGGACGACCGCTCCCGCATCGATGCGGTGATCTGGAAGGGTACCTTCTCGCGCCTGCGCTTCCGTCCGGAAGAGGGTATGGAGGTGATCGCCACCGGCAAGGTCACGACCTTCCCCGGCTCCTCCAAATACCAGATCGTCATTGAGACGCTCGAGCCGGCCGGCGCGGGCGCGCTGATGGCGCTGCTGGAGGAGCGGCGCCGCAAGCTCGCGGCCGAAGGCCTGTTCGATACCGCGGCCAAGCGCCCGCTGCCCTTCCTGCCGCGTGTCATCGGCGTCGTGACCTCGCCGACCGGCGCCGTCATCCGCGATATCCTGCACCGCATTGCCGATCGCTTCCCCGTGCATGTGCTGGTCTGGCCCGTCCGCGTGCAGGGCGACGGCTCGGGCGACGAGGTGGCCAATGCCATCGCCGGCTTCAACGGGCTGGACGGTAAGATGGGCATCCCGCGGCCGGATGTGCTGATCGTGGCGCGCGGCGGCGGCAGTCTGGAAGATCTCTGGGGCTTCAACGACGAGGCCGTGGTGCGCGCCGCGGCCGCCTCCACCATCCCGCTAATCTCCGCCGTTGGCCACGAGACGGACTGGACGTTGATCGACCACGCCGCCGACCGCCGCGCCCCGACGCCGACCGGCGCCGCCGAAATGGCCGTGCCGGTCAAGGCGGAACTCGACGCGCAGGTGGCGGCCCTCGGCGCACGGCTGCAGGCAGCCGGCTCGCGGCAAATGGAGATGCGCCGGCAGGCCGTGCGTGCGCTCGCCCGCGCGCTGCCCTCGCTCGACCAGTTGCTCGCTTTGCCGCGCCGCCGCTTCGACGAGGCGGCTGCCGGGCTCGGACGCGGCCTGTCGCTCAACACGCTCAACAAGCGCCGCAGCTTCGAGCGCGTCGCCGCCCACGTGCGGCCGGACATCCTTGAAACGCAGCTCGTGCGTCGGCGCCAGCGCGTCGCCGATGCCGTGACGCGGGTCGATCGCTCCACGGAGCGGCTTGTCACGCGGCTCGGCACGCGGCTCGCCGGCTCGGCCGCTGCGCTGCGCGCCTTTCCGCCCCGCCTCGAAGGCCAGATCGGCCGCCAGCGCGACCGCCTGCGCAGCCTGGATGCGCGCGGCCAGACCGCGATCGTAGCTTTCCTGAGCCGGCGAAACGACCGCGTGAAGGCGCAACTGCGCATGCTGGAATCGCTCTCCTACAAGAATGTGCTGAAGCGCGGCTATGCGCTGGTGCGCGACGTGGCCGGCCATCCCGTGAAGGCCGCCGCAAGCGTGACCGCCGGCGACCGGCTTGCCATCGTCTTCCATGATGGAACGGTAGAGGCGGTGGCCGGTGAAAGTGGTACCGATCCCGTGCCCGGCGCGCCCTCGGTGCAGGTGGCCGCCAGCGCGACGACGGCGCCGGCCGCCCGGCCGAAGAAGCCGAAGACGGCAGGACCGACCGACCAGGGCAGCCTCTTTTGATGCGGGTGCTGATCGTGCTGGCCCATCCGCTGGAAGATAGCTTCGCGGCTGCCGTTGCGGCGGAGGCCTGCGCGGCGCTGACGGCCGGCGGCCACATGGTGGATCTCCTCGACCTTTATAGCGAGGGCTTCGATCCACGCCTCTCCGTCGGCGAGCGCGCAAGCTACATGACGCCGAGCTACCGGCCGGACGGGACGGAAGAGCTGATCGCGCGGCTCCGGGCCGCTGACGGGCTGATCCTTGTCTTTCCGCAATGGTGGTTCAATCTGCCGGCGATCCTGAAAGGCTTCATCGACCGGCTCTTCGTGCCCGGCGTGGCCTTCGATCCCGATCCGCAGGCCGGGCGCATTCGCCCGAAACTCGACAACATCCGTTTCTTCCATGCGCTGACGACGACCGGCTCGCCCTGGTGGATTGTCCACCTCTATATGGGCAATCCGGTCCGCCGCCTGTTGAAACGTGGCCTGGCCGCCGCCTGCATGAAGAACGCCCGCTTCCGCATGCTGACCCTTCACGACATGGACCGCGCCAGCGCGGCAAGGCGCGCTGCGCACCTTGCCCGCGTGCGGGCCCTGGTCTCCCGGATCTGATGGGGCACGCAGAAGAGAGCGCCGACCCATCCGCGTCAGCGCTCTCCGGGCCGTGCCATGCGGGCCTTTACTGTCCGATCCACACTTCCAGAACGCCCGGCACGATCACCGGGTTCGGCGTTGCTTTTACGCCGGCCTTAATGCCGGTCTGGTTGATGTCACTGGCCAGTAATTCGGCCGCCGCCTTGTCGGCCTCGCCCGAATAGCGCACCTGCGACAGGCCCGCCGCGGCCGCAAGGCGTTCGCCCCCTTGCGCGGCGCCGACGACCTTCCAGCCGGCAGCCTGAAGCGCCTGCGCCGCCTTGACCACCGTCTCGCGTGGATAGCCGGCAAACTGGACGTAGATCGTGTATTTTGACTTGTCGACGGCAGCGGCAGGTGGAGTTGCCGTAGCGGCGGCCTCCTCGACCGGTTTGATGACTGGCGCCGTCTCGGAACTGGCGATGGCATCCTGGACCTCGGTGCAGCTTTCAAGCGGGCGAACGAGGCATTCGATGCCTTTCAGCCACGAGACGACGCCCCTGTCCTCTTCCTTGCTGTTCGCAGCGCTCGTCGCCGTCTCGACGGGGTTGACGGCGACGGGAACGATGCCCGTTCCCGGATTGAAGATCCCGCCAACCACGGCGGCGATCAGGAAGAGGAAAAGTAGGATGATGACGCCCCAGCCGATCAGCCATCGGGTGTTCGTGCCCGAAAAGACTTTTGCAACAATGACGAAAAGGACGGTGAGCAGGAGAACGACGAGCCCATACCGAAACAGTGTTCCCGGATCGACCTTAAAGGCGATCGCGGCACCGATGACGGCCAGGATCGCCTGGCTTGCGAGCAGAAATTTCGCGGTGGAGCGATCGACGTTGAGAAGTGCCCTCACACTTTCCAATGCATTTTCCATGACAAGGTCCCCCAATGACAATACAATCATTGGGGTTATTCTAAAAAATATCAACTGATAATTGAGAGAAAATTTATGCGCCGAT
Organism: Rhizobium sp. RU20A; assembly: GCF_900155885.1. Classification (GTDB taxonomy): domain Bacteria; phylum Pseudomonadota; class Alphaproteobacteria; order Rhizobiales; family Rhizobiaceae; genus RU20A. The sequence continues at coordinate 182,235 of NZ_FTMB01000003.1, read as the reverse complement.
CGCGCGAGGCGTGCAGATGCGCGGCACGCGACGCCGCCCCCGACGACAGGTCGCCGGGGACGGAAGTAGAGGCTTGCTTACTTCGTGACCGTCAGCTTGTTCTGCATGCCGGCCTCGTAGTGGCCCTTGATGTTGCAGAAGACGAGGTAGGTGCCGGGCTTCAGGTCGACGCTGAGCTCGCCGTCCTTGCCGGGTTTGAGGTCGGCGACTTCGCCGAGGCTCTTCAGCTTCTTCTCGTCGACGCGGTGCTTGGCGGCGTTGAGCGGGATCTTGTCGTCCGGCGACTTTAGCTTGACGACGATCATCTCGTGCTCTTCCGTCATCGCATCATTGTGGACGTGGAAGGTCGCCGGACCGGCCTTCACGCTGGCGGGCTCGAGCTTGAGGCCCATGGACTGGCCGCCTTCGCCGGTTTCGACGACGTTGATCATCATACCTGCGGCAAAGGCCGGGGCGGCGACAGCGGCGAGCGCAGCGGCAAGCACAAGGGAAGCAATCCGTTTCATGGTGACAGTGCCTTTCCGTGGGGCGTGGCGATGGTGCGTTTCTGACGACCAAGGCTGACTCCCCGCTGAATGCGCGTGTGTGGTCGCGCAAACAGGAAAACCCCGTCCGGAGTGGACGGGGTCGGATCGTTTCCGTGGGGCGTTGATGGCTTACGCCCACTCGCCCTTGCGCATCACCGGCACGCGGTTGCCGTCGGCGGCGATGCCGTCGATGTCGACCTTGTCGGATCCGATCATCCAGTCGATGTGGATCAACGAGGAATTGCCGCCCTGCGCGGTGATCTCATCCTGCGAGAGGTTGGCGCCGTCGAGGAAGCACTTGGAATAGCACTGGCCGAGCGCGATGTGGCAGGAGGCGTTCTCGTCGAAGAGCGTGTTGTAGAAGAGCACACCGGAGGCCGAGATCGGCGAGGAATGCGGCACCAGTGCCACTTCGCCAAGGCGCCGCGCACCCTCGTCCGTGTCGAGCACCTTGTTCAGCACTTCCGCGCCCTTGCTGGCCTTGGCTTCCACGATCCGGCCGCCCTCGAAGCGGACCTGGATATTGTCGATCAGCGTGCCCTGGTGCGAGAGCGGCTTGGTGGAGGAGACATGGCCCTCGACCTTCAGCGCATGCGGCGTGGTGAAGACTTCTTCGGTCGGAATGTTCGGGTTGCAGGTGATCCCATTCTTGGCGGTGGAAGCGCCGCCATGCCATTCGTGGCCATCCGCAAGGCCAACTGTCAGGTCCGTGCCGGGGCCGGTAAAGTGCAGGGCGTCGAAGCGCTTCTCGTTGAGCCAGGCGGAGCGGCGGGCAAGCTCGCCATTGTGCTCGGCCCAGGCCGCGACCGGATCATCGCGGTCGACGCGCGAAGCCGCGAAGATCGCTTCGGCGAGCTTGGTGACGGCGACATCCTCCGGATCGTTCGGGAAGACGAGCTTGGCCCAGGTCGGGTTCGGATAGGAGCAGATGTTCCAGTTGATGTCGAAATTGGAGATCTTTTCGAGCGCCGGCTTGTAGGCGACCGACATGGCGCGGTTGGCGCGGGCAACCTTTGCCGGGTCCTGCGCAGCCAGCATCATCGGATTGTCGCCGGAAATGGCAAGGCGCGCCGCGCCGTCGGCATAGGCCTTCGCCATGCCCTCGTAGAGCCAGGCGCTGGCCCGGTCGAAGCTCTCCTCCGGCGCATGGGCATAGCGGGCAAGTGTCGCATCCTCATCGGCGTAAAAGGTGGTCACGAGGCCGGCGCCGGCGAGATAGGCGTGTTTGGTGATGAGGCGCGCGAGCGGCAGGGCGGCGATCGGCGCGGTCATGACGAGATCCTGACCGCGTGTGAGCCCGAGGCCCACCTTCACGGCCACTTCCGCCAGTTTCTCGAGCTTGACGGAATCGACGGGCGGTTGCTTCTGCGGCTGGAATGTCATCATGGCCTCTTGCGGATTGAAGGAAGGAAAAAACATGCGGTCGTGCTGATAGATAGGGCGCTTTTGGGCGAAAATGAAGCTCTGTAGCCTCAGGCGACCAGAGGCGCGATGATCGCGCCGAGCGCGGTTGCCGCATCTCGAGGGGCTAGCCGCACCTGAAGGCCGCGCTGGCCGCCATTCAGGCACACGCAATCATGCGCCATCGCCTCGGCTTCGATTGCCGTCGGCACCTTTTTCTTCTGGCCGAAGGGGCTGATGCCGCCGACGACGTAGCCTGTCACCTTCTCCGCCGCTGCCGGTTTCATCATCGCGGCCGACTTGCCGTGAAAGGCGTTTGCGAGCTTCTTCATGCTCACCTCACGGTCGGAGGGTACGACCACGCAAACCGGCTTGCCATCCACTTCCGCCATGAGGGTCTTGAGGACACGCGAGGGGTGTTCGCCGATCGCTTCTGCCGCCGCAAGGCCGATACGATCGACGTCAGGATCGTACTCATAAGCCAGCACCGTATAGGAAACGCCGGCGGCCGTGAGGGCCAGCGTGGCGCGCGTGCTCTTCGACATGGGGCTCAGACCTTGCCGAACAGGCCAGCATAAATCTCCGGCTTGAAGCCCGCCGTCAGCGCCCCGTCCCGATCAAGAATCGGGCGTTTGATCATCGATGGCTGGGCCGCCATCAGGCGAATCGCCTTGTCAGCGGTCATGTCCTGCTTGTCGGCCGCGTCAAGGTTGCGAAAGGTCGCCCCGGCGCGGTTCAGCACCGTCTCCCAGCCGAGCGTGGCAACGAAGCGGGAGAGCTCCTCGCCTGAGATGCCCTCTGCCTTGTAGTCATGGAATTGATAGGCAATGCCCTGTCCGTCCAGCCAGGCCCGCGCCTTCTTCATCGTGTCACAGGCCTTGATCCCGTAGATGGTCACCGTCATCGCAGACTCCTTCATCTTTTCGCAGGCAGGAATACCCCCGCTTGGCGACCGGGGAAAGACAGGACGTATCGATGGCTGCTTCAGGTAATGCCGATATAGCGCTCCGGTCGGTGGTTGATGGCGAGCGTCATGTTGACAATGGCGGCGCCGAGGACCGACAGCGCGATGTTTTCCGGCGCCAGCACCAGCATGGATGCGGCGAGGATCGCCAGATCGACGGCAAGCTGGAAATAGCCGGCGCGGATGCCGAAGTGATCCTGCAGGTAGAGGGCGAGGATATTGATGCCGCCAAGCCCGGTGCGGTGACGGAAGAGAATGAGAAGCCCCGTGCCGGAGAGGCACCCGCCGATGATGGTGGCGTAGAGCGGATCGAGTCGCGCCACATCGATCCACCCCGGCGTGAAGGCCGAAAACAGCGAGACGAGGCTGACAGCCGCGAAGGTGCGCAGCGCAAAGCGCCAGCCCATGCGCTTCACCGCGAGGACATAGAAGGGCAGGTTGACGAGCGAGAAGATCACCCAGAAGCCATGGCCGCTCATATATTGCAGCAGCAGCGACAGCCCGGCCGTGCTGCCAACGAGCAGCATGGCCTTGGAATAGAGCGTCATGCCGAGCGAGACGAACAGCGTCCCGACCAGCATGGCAATGGCGTCTTCATAGAGCCGGTGGCGCGATGGCCGGCTGTCCGGCTCGACGGCGGCTGCATCGGGAGCGGTCGTGGCCATGCCCTGGACCTTCCTCAGAGTGCGGCGATGCGTTGGACGACATCGGCCGCCCGGGCCGTTGCAAGGCCGGCAATGTTGATGCGTCCGGATGTCGGCATGTAGATGCCGTGGTCGTGGCGGGCGGCGAGCACCTGTGCCTCCGTCAGCGGCAGCAGCGAGAACATGCCCTCCTGTTCGGCGATGGCGCCGAGCGCCTGCCAACGGCCGCGCAATCCTTCAGCCAGAATACGGCGCAGACCGAGAATGCGCTGGCGCATTTCCTCCAGTTCCGCCTTCCAGTCGGCCGTCAGTGCCGCATCGGCAAGGATGGTGCGCACCACGGCGGCGCCATGGTCCGGCGGCATCGAATAGCTGGTGCGTGCAAGCGCGCCGAGATGCGTGCGGGCGACCGCCACGGCCGTGTCCGATTTGCCGATGGCAAAGGCAGCGCCGGTGCGGTCACGATAGATGCCGAAGCTCTTCGAGCAGGAGACGCAAACCAGCGCCTCATCGACGGTGGCGATCATCGTCCGCAGCCCGGCCGCATCCTCCTCGAGCCCGCGGCCGAACCCCTGATAGGCGATGTCGATGACCGGCAGCAGGCCACGTCGCGCCACCACCTCGGCAATGGCCGCCCAATCCGCATCCGTGAGCGCAGAGCCGGAAGGATTGTGGCAGCTGGCATGCAGGAGAACCGCATCGCCCTTCTCGGCCTTTTCAAGTGCTGCCACCATCTCCTCGATCAGCACGCGCTGGGTGGGAATGTCGAAGAAGGGGTAGGTTGCGACGGCAAGCCCGGCGGCCTTGAAAATGGCCGCATGGTTGGGCCAGCCCGGCAGACCGAGATGCACGCGCCGGCTGCCGAGCCGGGCGGCCAGATCGGCCGACAGCCTGAGAGCGCCGGATCCGCCCGGCGTCTGCACGCCGGCAAAGGTCCGCACCCGCGCCTGCGGCCCGGCCACCAGCGGCCAGAGAAGGTCGAGAAAGACAAGGTCGCCTTCCAAGCCCAGATAGGATTTGCTCTCCTGCCCCTCGACCAGCCGCTGCTCGGCGGCCTTCACCGCGCGCATCACCGGCGTGCGCCCCGCCTCGTCGCGGTAGACCCCGACGCCGAGATCGACCTTGTCGGTGCGCGGATCATTGCGATAGAGCCCGATGAGGGCGAGAAGCGGATCGTCGGGCAGGGTTTCGAGCGTGTCGAACATGGGCGGGTCCTCAGTCCTGATGGCAAGATGCGGGCATTGCGTCCCCTCCGGTCTACGCCCGCCGCGGCGCAAATTCATCACCAAACTTGCTGCGGTGACCAAATTCTCTTGAAGAGAATTGCGCACCCGTCAATCATGGCGAGGAGAATTTGCGGGGGGAGGGGTATGGTCGCCACGGAAGAGATCAGTCTGGATGCGATTGACCGCCGCATCATACGCCTCTTGCAGGCCGACGCCGGCCTCAGCAACAATGCGCTTGCCGAACGCGTCGGCCTCTCGCCCGCGCCGCTGTCACGCCGGCTGCAACGTCTCTACGAGAGCGGGGTGATCCGCCAGAGTGTGGTGATCGACCCGCGCAAGGCCGGCATCGGCCTGCAGGCCTTTCTGGAAGTGACGCTGGAGCGCTCGGAAAAGCGGGTCGGCGAACGCTTCATCGAGGCGATCGCGCGCATGCCGGAGGTGGTGGAATGCCACACGGTGGCCGGTGATTTCGATTTTCTGCTGAAGATCGCGGTACGCGACGTTGCCGACTACAAGCGGCTTTTATGGGAAGGCTTCGACAGCATCCCCGAGGTGAAGACGCTGCGTTCCACCATTCTCATCGATACGCCGATGTTGAAGACCGGACGTTTGCCGTGACCGCGCGCTTCTTCTGGCGGCGGCGAAGCCCCCTCGGGACAGACGGCCTTTCGCGAAAGGTCGTGGCCACCGCCACCGCGGTGACCAGAAGGCGCTCCAATGTCAGGAAGCCAGCGAGTGGGAGAATGAGGCCGCCAGGAGGCTGACCACGGTCCGCGCCAGATCGCTTTCCAGGCGGTACCAGATCGTCTGTCCATCGCGCCGTCCGACGATGATTCGGTCGCGCCGGAGCACTGCCAGGTGCTGGGAAACGGTCGAGTCCCGGATGCCGAGAAACTCGGCCAGTTGGCCGACGGAACGCTCCTGTTTGCTCAATTCGCTCAGAATGAGAAGCCGGTGACGATTTGCCATGGCCTTCAGCAGGTCGCAGGCCTGGTCCACGGACTTTTCGAGCTTATCTCGCGCAACGCTCATGCACAGCCTACATATATATTATTGGGGTTCAAGATATTCTCGCCTCGGTTGTGTTCGCCGATGGGTGTGGCCGACATCAAATCATTTTGATAATGCTATAATAACCGGCGCAAGTGTCAAATCAATACGGACGCATCTGATACGAAGATAGAATTCCTCTTATGTCGTATGAAAATAGATGCGAAATCGCGTCTATGCATAATAGGCAGTGATGAAATATTGCGTCGGGAAGCTTCGAACGACAAATCACTACAGTCCAGAAACATTCTGGAAATAAAAATATGCCACTTGTCAATTTCAAGTGTTGGCTTCCGCTTTCCATTGTGCCGTCTTGGGAGGCTTTACATGGCGCTTGTCAAAAACGACCAGCGGGCCGTCGATGGGAAAAGAGCTGAAAATGCGCCCTAGCCACAACCCAGACTCCCTGCGGCGGGCTTGCGCGGCTTGACGATTGCAGTGTGTCCGCAGAGCGCCGGACAGGCATCGCTCTGCCTATCTGAACACCCGAAAAATGCGCGGATATGGGGAAGGCACACGCCTGCCGCGGCACTGCCTTGGCGTGCCGCGTGTCTGCGCTGGCACTGTGCTATGGTCCGCTTGCGGTGAGGACCCGGCTCCGACCAGAGGCGGAAGGTCGCTCTATGCTTTGCGTCTTGCTGATGTGCCCAACACCGAAGCGATCACGCTTTGGCTGGATGTCCTATCGAGGCCGAGACGAACGTGACAACTCCCGTCCGCTTGGGATTCCGCTCGCTCACTCCCACTCGATTGTGCCAGGCGGCTTCGAGGTTACGTCATAAACGACGCGGTTGATGCCGCGCACCTCGTTGATGATGCGGGTGGCGGCGCGGCCGAGAAATTCCATGTCGTAGTGGTAGAAGTCGGCCGTCATGCCATCGACGGAGGTAACGGCGCGCAGAGCACAGACGAATTCGTAGGTGCGGCCGTCGCCCATCACGCCGACGGTCTGGACGGGAAGCAGCACGGCAAAGGCCTGCCAGATGGCGTCGTAAAGGCCGGCCTTGCGGATTTCGTCGAGATAGATCGCGTCCGCCTCGCGCAGAATGTCGAGCTTCTCGCGCGTCACGCCGCCCGGGCAGCGGATGGCAAGGCCGGGGCCGGGGAAGGGGTGGCGACCGATGAAACTGTCGGGAAGTCCCAGCTCGCGGCCGAGAACGCGAACTTCATCCTTGAAGAGCTCGCGCAGCGGCTCAACGAGCTTCATGTTCATGCGCTCCGGCAGGCCACCAACATTGTGGTGGCTCTTGATTGTGACCGAAGGGCCGCCGGTGAAGGAGACGCTTTCGATGACGTCGGGATAGAGCGTGCCCTGCCCGAGGAAATCGGCGCCGCCGAGCTTCTTGGCTTCTTCCTCGAAGGTCTCGATGAACAGTCGGCCGATGATCTTGCGCTTCGTCTCCGGGTCCGCAACGCCTTCGAGCTCGCCGACGAACCTGTCGACCGCATCCACATGGATGAGATGCAGATTGTAGTGCTCCTGGAACATGGCGACGACGTCGGCCGCCTCGTTCTTGCGCATCAGGCCGTGGTCGACGAGGATGCAGGTCAGCTGGTCGCCGACGGCCTCGTGGATGAGGAGGGCGGCAACCGAGGAATCCACGCCGCCGGAAAGGGCGCAGATGACGCGCTTGTCGCCGACCTGGGCGCGGATTTGCTCCACCGCCTTCTGGCGATAGGCCTGCATGGTCCAGTCGCCCTTCACGCCCGCGACATTGTGGACGAAATTCTGGATGAGCTTGGCGCCATCGGGCGTGTGCACGACCTCGGGGTGGAATTGCACGGCGTAATATTTGCGCGCTTCGTCGGCGATGAAGGCGAAGGGGGCGTTGGCGGAGGTGGCGAGCACCTTGAAGCCTGGCGGGATCTGAGTGACGCGGTCGCCATGGGACATCCAGACCTGATGGCGCGAGCCGACCGACCAGAGGCCGTCGAAGAGTTCGCAATCCTTCTCCACATCCAGGAAGGCGCGGCCGAACTCGCGGTGATGGCCGCCTTCCACCTTGCCGCCGAGCTGGGCACACATGGTCTGCTGCCCATAGCAGATGCCGAAGATCGGCAGGCCGCTGTCGAACAGCGCCTGCGGTGCACGCGGGCTTCCCTCATCCAGCGTCGAGGCCGGGCTGCCGGACAGGATGATTGCCTTCGGCTGCAGCCGCTTGAACCCCTCTTCCGCCGACTGGAAGGGCACGATCTCGCAATAGACGCCGGCCTCGCGCACGCGCCGTGCGATGAGCTGCGTCACCTGGCTGCCGAAATCGACGATGAGAACCGTATCGGGATGCGCTGCCTGTGTCATGCCGGACCTTTTTCGACTGCAGCAATACCCGGAAAAGTATGAAGCGGCTTTCCGTCGGGAATTGCGTGAAACAAACCACCGGAAACTCTCCGGAAGAGGGCGGCAGCATCGACGGACTGGAAGGGGCCCGTGGCGCTGCGGGTTGGCGTGGCTTTAATCAAAGGCGCTGATCGGTGCAACGGTTGAATTGCATCCAGACAATCGCGCGCCTCCAAAGTCGGACGATTACGCCGAAAAACCCGGCAGCGTATCGGTCGCCAGCGCTGCTTCGATGCGATCGACGACCGCAGCGAGCTTCTCATCGATGACGTGGAGATATTCCGTCCAGTCCCCGACATGCTTGACCTCCGCCTTGCCATCGGAGATGCCGCGCAACCCGATGAGGGCGACGCCGAAGGCCTGGCAGGCGCGCAGCACGGCAAAGCTCTCCATGTCCACCATGTCGGCATCGATCGCGGCATAGGCGGCGCCCGAAACGACATTGGCGCCGGTCGAAAGCCGGGCGGCGGGCACATCGGGAATGCGGATCGGCAGGGGAACGGTGGCGGGCAGGTCGAGGAAGGGCGTCACGCCCTTTTCAAAGCCGAAGGCCGAAGCGTCCATGTCGCGATAGGAGAGGGAGGAGGCCTGATAGACCCCGGTCTGCTCCAGCGTTGCGGAGCCGGCCGAGCCGAGCGAGACGACGAGATCGGGCAGATGTCCCGAAGCCTCCAGCCCGGCAAGCGCACGGGTCAGCACCACGGCCGCCTCGACCGGGCCGACACCCGTCATCAGCGGCGCGATGCGGGTGCGAAGATGGGCGCCATATTCGGCATCCACCGCCATGACGTAAAGCACGCGGGTGCTGCCGATGATCCTGGTCTCGATCGTCATCCCTCGATCCCTTCGCGTCCGCGGATCACCATCATCGTGGCCGTCATGGAGGCGATCAGCTTGGCCGGCCCATCCGGCGAAATGGAATAGCCGCGCCCGTCCGACACGATGATCGTGGTGCCGGGCTTGGTCACCTCGCCGCGAAACAGGAAGCGTTCGCCGCGGCCGGGCGACATGAGGTTGACCTTGAACTCAATCGTCAGGATCGAGGCTTCCGGCTCGATCAGCGAATAGGCGGCATAGGTGCCGGCGCAGTCGAGCGCGGCCGAAATCACGCCGGCGTGCAGAAAGCCGTGTTGCTGGGTCAGTTTCTCGTCGAAGGGCAGCTCGATTTCCACCGTGCCTTGGTTCACCCGCGTCAGCTCTGCGCCGATGGTGCGCATGGCCGCCTGCCGGGCGAAGCTTCTTTGGATACGGGCGCGGAAATCCGCGGGTGCGTGCTCTGTCATCGGTTCGGGTCGGTTTCTGTCGGGTCGTCGCCGAGCCGGATGCTGCAGCGCACGGGCAAACAGTTGCACGCCCGCGCGCCCGAAACAAGCAAAAGGCAAACGCGGTTGCGTGCCCCGCCGCCCGGTCGTCAATTGAGGTAAAGAATCGAGCCGTTGAGCAGGCTCGCAAAGGCCACCCACGCCGCATAGGGCAGGAACAACAAGGCCGAGAGACGGTCCTGATGCCAGCTGGCGCGGATGAAGAGCAGGATGGCGATCAGCATGGCGATGACGATGATAAAGGCGCCGAGGATCTGTTCGGCGCCGAAGAACATCGGCGACCACGCGAAATTCAGCACCATCTGCGCCACCCACAGCCGCATGGCCTGGCTGTGGCGATGATCGAGGAAGGTGCGCGCGCCGGCAACGCCGATAAAGGCGTAGAGCACCGTCCAGACGGGGCCAAAAATCCAGTTGGGCGGATTGAAGGCGGGTTTTGCAAGGCCCTGATACCAGGGGCCCGGCATGTTGAGGAGGCCGATGAGGCTGCCGAGAGCGACGACGCCGGCGACGAAGAGCAGGGTGACGAGGGTTCGTTTCATGGCGACACTATATAGCGCCTGATGCTTCCGCTTCCAGCAGGCAGGATCGGCGCGGCAAGGGCACTTACAGCCGAACGATATGCTGGTCCCAGGCAACCGGGCTCGACTTGCCGGCAAAGCCGCCGCGATAGTCCGAGACTGCGAAATCCTGCGGCCCGGCTGCAATGCCCGCGACCTGATCGACGCTAGTCTCGCTGAGGACACGGCTGCTTTTGGCATCGACGACGACAAAGCTGTTTCCGATGGGAGAGGTGAGGCCGACGAGATCGCGCTGCCGGTCGATGGCGACGGCGCCGATGTAGTTGGCAAGCCGGGCGGTCGTGTCCTCGGGCAGGGAGAGGAAGGTGAGATCCTCGCCGCGGCGGAACGAGCCGGCAAGCGGCGGGGCGGCATCGCGCGCGCCCTCCCACTGGCAGGCAAACCAGATGCGCCCCGCCGCATCGATATCGAGATGCCGGGTGGAGAGCGCCTTGAGAGAGGCAGGCAGCGTATGGCGCTCGATGAGCGCGCCGCTTGTCGCATCGATCAGCGACAGTGACGGATCCATATGATCGAGATTGAGCTTGGTGCGGCCGAAATCCGGATGGGTCTCGATGCCGCCATTGGCAACGGCCAGCAGCGTGCCATCGCCCGACATCGTCATGTCGTGTGGGCCGATGCCGAAGGTCTGGAACTCGCCGATACGACGATAGCCATCCGTGCCGTCATAGACGCCGATCATACCGCGATTGGCATCGAAATCGTTCTCGGTCGCATAGAGCAGCCGGCCATCGGCGGAAAAGCAGCCATGGCCGAAGAAATGCCGGCCCTCAGCCGCGCTGATCGTCACCGGCGCGAAGCGGCGGTCGGGGCTGAAGACCAGTGCGAAGGTGCCTGGTCGCCGGGCAAAGGCGACCGCGCGGCTGCCATCGGCGCTGGCGGCAAGCCCGTGGGCGCGGGCCGGCAGCCCCACGCGCTCGATGATCTCGCCGCGCTCGCTGATGGTGGCGATGCCATAGGCGCCGCTGCGATCCATAAAGGCGGAGGCGTAGACCGCTTCGGCGCGCGCCAATGCCTCGGTGCCCTGAGGCGCAAGGCCGAGAGCCCAGGCGGCCCCCGCCATCTTCAGAAAACTGCGGCGTTCGAGCAGAGACTTTACCGGCATGCGGTGCATCATCGCAGAAACCTCGATGTGGTCGGTCAGAGCCAGCCCTTGCGCTTGAAATAGAGATAGGGAAGCAGCGCCGACAGCATCATCAGGCCGATGGCGAAGGGATAGCCGAACTGCCAGGAGAGTTCCGGCATCAGCTGGAAATTCATGCCATAGATGGACGCAACCAGCGTCGGCGGCAGGAAGACGACGGCGGCAACCGAGAAGATCTTGATGATCTGGTTCTGCTCGAGATTGATAAGGCCGAGCGTCGCGTCCAGCAGGAAGTTGATCTTGGCGGAGAGGAACTGCGCGTGATCGCCGAGCGAGGCGGCGTCGCGCTGCACGAGCTTCATGCGCTGGCGGCTGTCCTTGCCGCTTTTGCGCAGCGCCTTGCCCTCGACCGCCATGTAATAGGCAACCATGCGGGCGATGCTGACCAGGCTTTCGCGCGCCGTGGTCAGCACCTCGCCCTTGCCGCCGATCTGGGCGATCAGCTGTTCGAGATTCCGGGTCTTCTTCGTCACCGTCTGCTTCTTCCGGCTGAACACCTCGCGCGAGACGGCGTCGATATCGTTGCCGACACGCTCCAGCACATCCGCCATCCGATCCACTGTCGCCTCAATGAGACAGAGCAGCACCTGTTCGCCGCTGTCGCACAGCGTACCATTCTGGCGCTGCAGGCGGGCAGCAAAAAGCTGAAAGGGTTTGGGATCGGCATAGCGCACCGTCACCAGCGTGCCGTCCTTCATGATGAAGGAGATGGGCGCCTTCACCGGCTCGTCGCCGTCGAGTTCGGTCGCCACCGTCACCGTCATGAATTCGGCGCCTGCCTCCTGGTAGAGCCGGGCGGACAGCTCGATTTCCTGCATCTCGTCGCGCGTCGGGATCTCGATGCCGAGATGGGCTTCCACCTCGCGCGTTTCCGCAGGCGTCGGGTTGAGGAGGTCGAACCAGATAGGGCGGGCACCGGATGCCATCCCGGCCGGCGTCTCGTCTGGCTGGGCGGAAAGGACCGGGCGGCTCGAATAGGTCTGCAGCATGTCGGGCTCCAATCGGGCGTGTCATCCTGCAAGGACCGGAGCCCTGATCCTCAAGGGCCAGCCGATACAGGGCACCTCTAGCGAGGTGGACTGACGGGGTTCGGTGCGGTTGGACCTTGTGGTGAAGCATGCCGGTGCGCGCCGGCATGGCCTTGAGATGAGCCGGTTGCAACGCAAAGTCAATCCTTCGCGACTGCAGCGATGTCAGTCGCCGTCGGCGAAGGAAAATCCGGCGCCCAGCCCGATCGCGCCGCCGAAATCGTGGTTCAGCCGGTCGACGAGATCGTTTGTGTTCAGCTCAAGAAAGGTGATCTTGCCGCGCAGGTCCGGGTCGGCAAGCGCCGCGTCCACGGGCGCGTTGATGGCCCGGGCAGCGGTCGTGGCGGACCTGAACACGAAGGCAATGGAGCCGGCGATCGAAGCGTCGCCTTCCGGCAGCAGCGTCGCCATGTCGGAGATCGCGAAGAGGTCGGACAGGCCCTGAAGATTGTCGGCGATGGAGGGAAAGGTGTTGGCCGAGCGCCAGTAGGGCGCCGACTTCGGCTTGTCACGGATCGGATCCTTGCCGGTAGCATTGGGCTCAGCCGAAATCGGCGTGGCGCCGCCGCCGAAGAACACGCGGATGCGCTGGTCCTGTACGGTCTCCGCGCCGTGAACGAGGACGCCGAGCAGCGCCCCGGCCGCTTCCTGCGGGGTGCGGAACACGGGATTGTTGGCGCCTGGCTTCATCCAGGCATCGCCGATCCCCCCGGGCGCCTTCCAGGCCGCTTCAAACTCCGAAGCGATGGAGCCGAGATTGGCGGCGATCGCCATCGCGTAGCGGCAGCGGAAATCATCGCCCGTCGCCAGCGTCTCGTTGCCGGTGCCGTAAAGCAGATATTCGAGCGGGCCGAGCCCCTGAATGGCGACGCTCTTGCCCTTGAGGCCCTCGGCCGTCAGCGCTGTCTTGTCTTTGGTCGAGAGGATCGCCTGCAACTGCTTGAGGGCAAGGCCCTTGCGATCAGGGAAGAACAGGAAGCGCTCGAAACGGTTTTCTTCGAGCGCCGGGCCGACGCGCAGGATCTCCACGCGCGACCATTTGGCGACCACATCGTTAAAAGCCTTGCGGGCCGCGTTGAGATTGTCCTTTGACGGAGACGCGCACAGCGTTTGGGTCGCGGTGCCGAGGGCCTGCGTGGAGGCCGTGAGCGCCGCATAGCCGGGGCGGATGAATCCGGTGACCGCCTTTTCCATAACGCCCGGCAGCGCCGCCTCGTTGAGGCCCGGGGAAACCGGATTGGCATCCTGCGCGCGGGCGGCAGGCGCCGTCAGCGACAGGGGAAGAGCAAGTGCAAGCGCCAAGGACAGGCCGCGAGTGAATGTCCGCATCATCAAAGGGACTCCAGGAAGGTCAATAGAGCTTTGCGGTCGGCGGCGTCGAGCGCCGCGAACCTGTCACGGGCGGCCTTGGCCTCGCCGCCATGCCACAAAATGGCTTCGGTCAGGTTTCGCGCCCGGCCGTCATGGAGAAAGAATGTATGCCCGCTGACGGTTTCGGTGAGGCCAATGCCCCAGAGCGGCGGCGTGCGCCATTCCCGCCCATCGGCATCGCCCACCGCCTGCCCGTCGGCAAGCCATTCGCCCATGTCATGCAGCAGGAAATCCGAATAGGGCCAGATCAGTTGAAAGGCGAGCGCCTGATCCTCCGTGTCGCGCCGCGTCACGAATTTCGGCCGGTGGCACGCGGTGCAGCCGGTTTCGTAGAAGATCTTCTTGCCGGAAAGGGTCTCCGGCAGGCTGGCCTTGCGTCGGGCGGGCACGGCAAGGTGCCGCGAATAGAAGGAAACGAGATCGAGCACCGGGTTCGGCGCTTCCGTATCGCCAAGCCGTGGCTGCACCCCGGTCGGCAGCGCAAGACAGGCCGTCTGGGCCGGCATGCAGTCGCCATGGTCGCGCCGTGCATCGGGGGAGGAAATGCCGATATCGCCGGCAAAGGCGTCCGCCGTCTGCTGGCGGATGGTCGGCACCTGCGCCTTCCAGCCGAACCGGCCGAGCATGAGCCCATGCGTGGCGGGATCGCGCGCCAGCGACGCCTTGCCGCTGATCCCGTCATGATCGTGATCGTCGGGATCTGCGCCGGCGAGGATGTCGGCCGGATGGATCGCCTCGATCAGGCCAAGCCCGATCATGGCCGGGGTCACGCGGGGCGAGAGCGTCGTCGCCTCGCCCAAAGGACCATAGGCAAGGTCCGCAACGCCATAGACGGGCCGGCGCAGCGACACGATCTCGCCGCCTGCGAGCGTCACCGGCACTTCCGTGTAACGGATCGTCATGCGCCCCTCGGCGGCCAGGCCCGGCACGGCGCGGTCCTGAAGCTGCGTGCCGTAGACGGGGTCGGGCAGGTTTGCGAGGGCGTGCCGCGCGATGGCGTCGGCCTCCTCGGCCGTTTCGGCCGGGCGGGCGAGGCGCAGGAACATCGAGGTCGCGATACCGTCCGGGCCCGGCGGGTGGCCGCGCCCGTCCTTGATGTGACACTCCTGACAGGAGCGCGCATTGAAGAGGGGACCCAGCCCATCGGAGGCCTGCGTCGAGGAAGGGGATGAAACCCAAAGCTTTCGAAACAGCGCATTGCCGAGCTTGAAGCGTTCCTCGCCCTCAAGCGACAGGTTTTCCGAGCCGTGCGAAAAAATATTGGTGTTGATGGTGGCAACCGATGTGCCGGCCCCGCCACTCATCGCTTCGAACGTCTCTGCCTTTGAAAAATCCGCCGTCGGCGCCGTCACGGACTGGACGCGCTTCAGATCGCTGGCGGAGAGATCCGTGCGGGACGCGGGAAGATCAGACTCGTCCCCGTGCGCTGTGGCCGCTGCGACCAGCAGGGCAAACAGCGCGAACGAAAGGGCCGGGCGAAGCATCATGTCGGTCGCTTTGATTGAAAGGGGGCGGGCCGGTGCGAAAGTCTCGGCCCGTCCGGGCCTCTTACTTGAAGACCGCGTTAGGATTATCCAGGCTGTCGGAACCTTCAAGCTTGATCGTGCCGAGGTCGAGTGCGGCAAGAACGCGCTCCACCGTCTTCGACTGGGCAATGAGGTCATCGATCGGGGCCTGCACGATGGCATTTCCCTCGGCATTGCCTTCACCGATCATCTGGTCATAGGCCTCGATGGTCCTGCCGCGCTCGGCCATTTTTTCCATGTCGGCAACGGTCTTGTCGAGCTTTTCGCGCATTTCCTTGTCGAGCGCCGGATCCTTGGCTGCGACGATTTCGGAGAGCGAGGGGCCTGTCAGCTTCGTTCCGTCGACACGGATGTATTCGCCCGTATAGGCGGAGCGGATGCCAATCGCATCATGCAGGTGCGAATTGTAAGTGTTGTCGGAGAAGCAATCGTGCTCCTCTTCCGGATCATGGAGGAGAAGGCCGAGCTTCATGCGCTCGCCGGCAAGTTCGCCGTAGGAGAGCGAGCCCATGCCGGTCAGGATGGTGACGAGGCCGGCCTTCGGATCGGCTTCCACCTGCTTGGTGGCAGCGCCTTCCACCGTCCAGTTGCCGACCATCTCCTCGAGATCGGAGACCAGCAGCGTAGAAGCCGCTTTCAGATACTGGGCGCGGCGATCGCAATTGCCGTTGGTGCAGGCCTTGGTGTCGTAGTCCGTATAGGGTCGGTTGCCGGCGCCGGGTCCGGTGCCGTTGAGATCCTGGCCCCAGAGCAGGAATTCGATGGCGTGATAGCCGGTTGCCACATTGGCCTCGACACCGCCTGCTTCCTGCAGTTCGCTGGCCAGAAGCTCTGGCGTGATCTTGGAGGCATCGACCTCCCGGCCGTCGATGGTGATCTTCGGATTGGCGATGACATTTGCCGTGAAGAGCGCGTTCTCGTCGCTCTCGCTGCCATAGGAAGGATCGACGTAATCGATCAGGCCTTCGTCCAGCGGCCAGGCGTTCACACGCCCTTCCCAGTCATCGACGATCGGGTTGCCGAATCGATAGACTTCGCTTTCCTGATAGGGGTTGCGCGCCACGAGCCAGGCCGCGCGCGCCGCCTTCAGGGTTTCTTCACTGGGTTCGGCGATCAGCTTGTCAATGGCCGCGTCGAGCGCCTTGGCCGTGGTCAGGGCGTCCTCGAATTTGGCGTGGGCCACATTGGCGTAATGCTTGACGACGGCGGCGGCATCCGGTGCGGCGGCAAAGGCAGCCGTGACGGGCACGACGGCAACGGAAGCGGCAAGCGCGAAGACGGCGGCCTTCAACGATGTCCTCAACATGATCTCTCCTAATTTCGACGGCCGGCACGGTCCCGTATCGTTTGGGAGGGCCAGCAATGACACGCCGTGAAAACCCTCTCCAGCGGCGCCCAGGCGGCATGTCTTCGCGCAAATTTAAACTGGTGTCAAAGAGTAAAGTTAAAGTGACCGGCGCGTGACAGGGCGTCGCATCGCTTGTAGATGAATGATTTTCGGGCATATGGCGAGAAAATCGGCATTTACCGACCGGTCGGGTCGCGATATCACAGCGCATCCACCGTCATCATCCGGGGCTTCCATGCGCCATCACGTCAAGCACTACTTCCGGCGCCACGAGCCAAAGGGGCATGCCCACCTGCATCTGAAGTCTTGCATCGGCGCGATCCTCGCCATGGCGGCCGTCGGATCGCTGGCGACGGTGACGCATCTCCCCTTGCTGAT
This sequence comes from Rhizobium sp. RU20A, assembly GCF_900155885.1. Classification (GTDB taxonomy): domain Bacteria; phylum Pseudomonadota; class Alphaproteobacteria; order Rhizobiales; family Rhizobiaceae; genus RU20A. The sequence goes on along the minus strand of NZ_FTMB01000003.1, from coordinate 165,387 downwards.
CGCGCCGTTTGGTGCCAGCGCCGTGCTGCTGTTCGGCCAGCCGAAGAGCCCGCTCGCCCAGCCTGCCAATGTCGTCGGCGGCTATCTTGTGGCGGCCCTGTTGGCGCTCGCCGCCACCAGCCTCTTTCCCGGCCTGTGGCTGGCGGGTGCCGTCGGCGTCGGCCTTGCCATCGCGCTGATGCTGCTCCTGCGCGTGACCCATCCGCCGGCCGGCGCCGTGCCGCTGGTGGCGATCGCCGGGCAGATGAACGGGGTCGTGCTCATGGAAGTCGTGATGATCGGCAGCGTCCTCCTCGTTGCCATCGCGACGCTGCATCACCTCATCCCGCCCCGCCAGCAATATCCGATCCGCATCGAGGAAAGTCCCGCACCGGTGGAGTGAGGCGGGGAAGGTTCTCTGGTGCGCTGCCGGGTTGTTGGCGGCGTGAGTGGAATCAGCCGCATGCGGTCGATAACGCCAACATCACCCGTCGTCATCCTCGGGCTTGACCCGAGGATCCGCCCGCTGGCTCGGTGACTGTCGCATGGATGCTCGCGTCAAGCCCGAGCATGACAGAGAAACGGGACCGGAGGCCGTGATGACGAACGGGCGGGAGATGCTCAGCCCGCTCACGCCTCCCGGCGGAAGCGGCAGAAGAAGAAGCCATCGGTTTGCGTCGTCGCCGGCGTCAGCGTGACGCTCCGGCCGTCGGCCGAATGCGGCTTCGGGGCCTCAGGGCCGAAGAGGGCCGTCCAGTCCGCCGTTGCATCCTGGATGACGAAGTCGGGGTTCTCGGCCGCAAAGCGCGCCACCTGTTCCTCGTTCTCCTCCGGCAGCATGGAACAGGTGACATAGGCGAGGTGACCGCCGGGGCGCACATAGGCGCAGGCGTTGGCGAGCACTTCGCGCTGCTGCTCCAGCCGCTCCTCGAGATTTTTCTGGGTGAGGCGCCATTTGGTGTCCGGACGCCGCCGCCAGGTGCCGGTGCCGGTGCAGGGCGCGTCGATCAGCACGCGGTCGAAACGGGCCGTGTGGCTGGAAAGGCTCTCAAGGCTCTCATGCACCTGCACATTGCGCGTGCCGGCCCGCTTCAGCCGCTCGATGATCGGTGCCAGCCGCTTGCGATCGCTGTCATAGGCATGCACCTGGCCGCGATTGTCCATGCTGGCCGAGAGCGCCAGCGTCTTGCCACCGCCACCGGCGCAATAGTCGAGGATCTGTTCGCCGCCCTTGGCCAGAACGAGATCGGCAACGATCTGCGAGCCCTCGTCCTGCACCTCGAACCAGCCCTTCTGGAAACTGAGTTCGGCGGTCACGTTTGGCAGGCGCGATGCGCCGTCGCCGGCGGGAATGCGCACGCCCTGGCGCGCGATGCGCGTGGCTTCCGCACCGGAGCGATCGAGCGCCTTGACCACCTTCTCGCGGCTTGCCTTCAGCGTGTTGGCGCGCAGGTCAAGCGCGGGACGGCCCGTGAGGGCCTGCGCCTCGGCGATCCAGCGGTCGCCAAAGGAGCGGGAGAAGGAGGCCGTCAGCCAGTCGGGAATATCGGCCTGCACATGGTCAGGCGCGGTGGCGAGATCGCGGGCGGCAAAAGCGGCAAGCGCTTCCGCCGACGGCAGGGCCGGGGCAAAGCGGTCGCCATCGAACTCTGCGGCGAGCGCATCGGCTGACAGGCCCCATTGGCGCAGGAGAACGGCAAAGGCGAGGGCATCCGGCGCATCGCTGTCCATCAGGAAGGCATGGGAAAGGCGCATGCGCAGCGCGTCATAGACGATGTTGCCAATGGCGGCACGGTCGCCGGAGCCGGCAAAGCGGTGCGAAAGGCCCCAGTCCTTCAGCGCGTCCGCCACGGGCCGGCGCCGCGTTTCGATATCCGTGAGTACGTCGATGGCTCCGGAGAGCCTTCCACCAAGTCGCATCGCCTGTTCCATTCCGCTGTGAAAGGTCGTGGTAGCGACGATGCCCCGCCGGGGCAAGACCAAAGAGCGGAGGCCGGAGCCGACGCGTCTCAGGAAATGACGCGGTAGCAGACGTTGGCGTGCCCGGATTTGATCATGCCGATGCTGCTGGCGGCAGCCTTTGAAAGGTCAAGGACACGGCCGCGAATGAAGGGGCCGCGGTCATTGATGCGCACCACGACAGACTTGCCGTTGCGCTTGTTGGTGACCTGGAGCTTGGTGCCGAAGGCGAACTTGCGGTGGGCGGCGGTCATGTGCGCAGCATTCATGCGTTCGCCGGAGGCTGTGCGCGAGGAGAGGGCATACCAGGAGGCGCCACCACAGCCCGCGCCGGCCGCGTGGCTTTCGCTGGGCTGCAGAAGGAGGGCGGCAGCGGTGAGGGCGAGAGCGGCGGCGGCCAGGGTCGTAGTCTTCAAAGTCAAACGGAAAGTCCTTCGTCACGCATAACGGGATGAGCTGTGGAGGGCGCATTACCGGGTAAAAAGTGGCGAAAAAGTGCCGCAACCTGTCACAGTATAGGTTTGGATGTTCTATCAGGAGCGGGTTTAGGCAGTTGTATTGCCGTTTGAATGCGTGCTCGATTGTCATGATTCCGTTTGGAATCAGAACGATTCCTATTTCGATGCCAAAACCGGCGGGCAATTACGCCGGCTGTGAATCAAATTCATATAAAATTTTTTAAGGAGCGCATTCTCGCGATTCAGCGGACTGCTTTGCTGCGGACAATAGCGCGATAGTTGTAGGATATCACGGGAGATAGTCCGAAACGAAAAAGTCCATCGCCTGCTGTGGAGGCGATGGACTCGAAGTCGTAAGGAATTATTAACTCTATAGTCGCGTCTTACATTGAGCTCTTGATGATGACCTTCGCGCAGCGGCTCAGGTGCGGTTGCGGTGTCCGCGCCAGCGCCCGTCTCGCCACAGATCGGCCAGCGAAACGCGATAGTCGGGATAGGCGAAGACAAAGCCGAGGGCTTTCAGCTTCGCATTCGAGACCCGCTTGTTCTCGCCATAGAAGGAGCGGGCCATCGGCGACAATTCGGCGGTTTCAAAGGCAATTTCCGGCGGCGGCGCGACGCCCATGAGCCGGGCAGCTTCCGCGACGATATCCTGCGGCGGGGCGGGCTCGTCGTCGGTGATGTTGAAGATGCCGCCATGCTTGCCGTCGGCGAGGAACAGGCTGGCCGCGCCGATGTCCTCCACCCGGATACGGTTGAAGACCTGACCGGGCTTGATAAGGCGCCGCGCCGTTCCGTCCTCGAAATTCCAGAACGTGTTGCGCCCTGGCCCGTAGATGCCGGACAGACGCAGAACCGCGACGGGAAGGCCGGCAGCCGTGCCGGCTGCCAGCCAGCCTTCTTCGGCCTCGACGCGCTCCAGCGAGCGGGCCGAGACGGGGTTCAGCGGCGTTGCCTCGTCCACCCAGGCCCCGCCATGATCGCCGTAGACGCCGACCGTGGAGAGATAGCCGGCCCATTCGAGCTTCGGGCAGAGCACCGTGAGCGGCGGCACGCCGGGCCGTAGCATGGGATCGCCATCCTTGCCGGGCGCGATGGATTGGATAAGGTGCGTGGTCTCGCGAAGACGCTCGGCGAGCGTCTCCTCGATCGCCTGACCGTCATAGAGAATGGCGCGGATGCCATCGGCCCCAAGCCGCGCCGCTTTTTCGGCCGAGCGCGTCGTTCCGGCAATATCGGTCGTCACGGCCTTGAAGGCCTCGGCAATCGCCTGGCCGGAAAAGCCGGCGCCGAGAATGGTCAGTGTCGTCATGTCAGCTCTCTCCTTGGCTGGCCAGGGCATCGCGCCACTCGGTCAGCACCATCTCGTCTTGTTCGTCGGCCGTCATCTGCTTCGCCAGCGCCGCAAAGGCGCCGGCATCCAGAAGGCGCGCCATCGCCCACGCCGCGGCCCCGCGCACGAGGGGCGAGGTGTCAGACAGGTGTGGCCGACAGTGGCCTGCAAGATCACCATCGCCGCTATTTCCGGCCGCCGTCAGCACATTGCGCAGGAACCGATCGCGGCCGATCCGCTTGATGGGCGAGGCCGAGAAGTGCGCACGGAAGGCGGCATCATCAAGGGCAAGGAGATCGGCGAGTTCAGGGGCCTTCAGATCCGCGCGCGCTTTCAGGCGGATTTCGGCGGCGCTCTGCGCGAACTTGTTCCAGGGGCAGGCCGCAAGGCAATCGTCACAGCCATAGATGCGGTTGCCGATCAGCGGGCGCAGGTCGGCCGGGATCGGCCCCTTGTTCTCGATAGTCAGATAGGAAATGCAGCGCCGCGCATCGATCCGGTAGGGCGCGGGGAAGGCGTTGGTTGGGCACGCATCAAGGCAGGCCCGGCAGGAGCCGCAGTGGTCCACTTCGCCGGCATCGGGGATCAGCTCGGCCGTGGTGAACATCGAGCCGAGGAACAGCCAGGAGCCATGGCTGCGGCTGACGAGATTGGTGTGCTTGCCCTGCCAGCCGAGCCCGGCGGCGGCGGCGAGCGGCTTTTCCATCACCGGCGCCGTATCGACGAAGACCTTGACATCGCTGCCGGCCCGGGCGGCAAAGCGGGTCGCGAGCGCCTTCAGCTTGCCCTTCATGACGTCGTGATAGTCGCGGTGGCGGGCATAGACGGAGATGGCGCCACGACCGGGCTCTTCGCGCAAGGTCCGCGGATCCTCGTCCGGCCCGTAATTCATGGCGACCATGACGAGCGAGCGGACCTCCGGCCAGAGCCCTGTCGGATGGCCGCGCCGCTCCAGCGTCTCTTCCATCCAGGCCATGCTGCCGTGATAGCCTTCGCCCACGAAGGCCTGGAGAACCGGCCGGAGGTCCGGAATGCGTTCGGGGGTCGTGATGCGACAGAGGTCGAAGCCGTGCGCCAGCGCCTCGGCGGTGGCGAACTGCGTGAGGGCCAGGCGCTGCCTGTCTGCCCGCGCCGTCTCTGCCGCCACCGTCGTCCTCCTCACCCTTCACAGAGCATTTCCGATGATCAGGGGATCACTGGAAATGTTCTCTGTTTTTTGTTTCACCGCATTGTCCGACGCCGAAGCGATCACGCTTCGGCTGGAAATGCTCTAGAAATCGAGGTCCGCATAATGCGAGACCGGCAGGATGCCGCGCACGCGCTCGGCGAGCAGCGGGCGGAAGGAGGGGCGCGACTTGATGCGCTGGTACCAGTCCTTGGCCGCCGGTGCCTCGCTCCAGTCCACCTCGCCGAGATAGTCGAGCACCGACAGGGAGGCCGCCGCCGCAAGGTCGGCATAGGATAGACGCTCGCCGGCCAGATAGGTACGCGAGCCCGCCAGCCAGGAGAGATATTTCAGATGCTGGCGGATATTGGCGCGCGAGGTGCGCAGCACCTTGCTATCCGGCGCACCGCCACCCTGATCGGCCCGCATCTGCAGCTTGAAGACGCGCTCGCGCACCAAGGGCCGCGTCACGTCCGCTTCCATCTTCTGCATGAACCACTCCGTCAGCCGGCGGATTTCGGCGCGCTGGAACGGGTCCTCGGCCAGAAGTCGACGCTCGCGTTTCAGGACGCCATCGGTTTCGTCGAGAAACTCGCTGATGACGCCCGCCCCACAGAGCGCCCGCATGCTGTCGTCCACATAGACCGGAAGCGTGCCGGCCGGGTTGAGCGCAAGAAAGTCCTTGCGCTTGTCCCATGGCTGTTCTTCCGCCAGATCGGGCTGATAGCCATATTCGGACAGGATCAGCCGGACGAAGCGCGAGGCGGCAGACATCGGATGGTGGTAGAGAATGGGCATCGATGAGCTTCTGTTCTCAATGGGGGCTGTGTCGCGGTCATCTAGGGTTGAAACCCAATCAGGATAGGTGCTCTGATTGGGTTTCGACCCTAGCGTTTTGGCTGGCCATGCGCCGGGGCGAGGAGCTATAGGAACACGGCACGATTAACGCAAGGCAACCAATCCTTTTCTAGATAGAGCGCAATTCTTCAGGGAAAATTAATTCATGGACGATCAATCGATTGTGAGCGCCCTCGTGCTCGGAATTATCGAGGGCCTGACCGAGTTTATTCCAGTTTCCTCAACCGCCCACGTTCTTCTGGCGGGTCATTTTCTGGGCTTCAAGTCGCCCGGCAACACCTTTGCCGTTCTCATCCAGCTCGGCGCGATCCTCGCTATTCTCCTGGTCTATTTCCAGAAACTGCTCTCGATCGCGCTGGCGCTTCCCAGCGATGCGCGCGCCCGCCGCTTCGTCCTGTCCGTTCTCCTCGCTTTCCTCCCGGCCGCCGTCATCGGCGCTCTCGCCCATGACTTCATCAAGTCGGTGCTGTTCGAGACGCCTATGCTGATCTGCGTCGTCCTGATCCTCGGCGGCTTCGTGCTGCTGGCGGTCGATCGCATGCCGCTGAAGCCACGCTACCGCGACGTGATGGACTATCCGCCGTCACTGGCGCTGAAGATCGGCTTTTTCCAGTGCCTCGCCATGGTGCCTGGAACCTCGCGTTCGGGCGCGACCATCGTTGGCGCGCTGCTGATGGGTACGGACAAGCGTTCGGCGGCGGAGTTCTCCTTCTTCCTCGCCATGCCGACCATGCTCGGGGCCTTCACGCTCGACCTTTACAAGAACCGCAACGCCCTCGATTTCTCTTCCGCCAGCATCGTCGCGATCGGTTTCGTGGCCGCCTTCGTCTCGGCACTGATCGTCGTGCGCAAGCTGCTCGATTTCGTCTCCTCGCGCGGCTTCACGCCCTTCGCGATCTGGCGGATCGTTGTCGGCACCATCGGCCTCATCGCCCTGCTGCTGACCAGCGGCGGTTCCGTTCCCGCCGCATGAAAAAACCGCGTGGCCTGCTGGGAGAGCGGGCCACGCGGTTGTGCAAATTCACGGGTGATATGTGTGGGATGCGCCCCCAGTCAGCGGAGCGCCCTGGGGCAGATTACTTGGCGCTGCCGGGGATGGCGCCCGTCGTGCACGGATCGACGCCATAGGCCGGCGCGCATGCGGCGCGGCTATCGGCAACCGTGGTGCGCGGTGCGACGAAGGAGCCGGCGATAATCACCAGCGCTGCGCAGGCAAAGAAAGCAGCAATCGACTTGCCCATTGAAAATTCAGCCTTTCGAAGAAAGTGGATGCCCCGGAATGCCCCGCTCGGCCCTGTGACTGCCGCTGATAGTCGGAGCTGACATTCCGATCAATACGGGATCATGCTGAATCCCCGGTAAATGAAAAAGCCGCATTTTACTGCGGCTTTCCTGCAACGGTCGCGATGGTGGGACGTTCTCGTCAGGCGGCCCGGCCCGAGCGTGTGTATTGGCCCTGTGGGCGATAACGCACGAGATAGGAGGGCAGAACCGCCTCCACCGCCGTCGGCTGTATGCCCATGCCGGCGAGTGTCCGGCCAGCCGCGATCGCCTCGGGCGAGACAACGTTGTCCGACTTCAGGAGCTTCACCTGATCCGGCGTGATCGGCGGGGTGATGAAGGGCACGAGCGAAGCGACCGAGCCCATCAGCGATGCGAGGCCGAAGGGCAGGGAAACCAGCGGGCGCTTGCGATCGACGACCGACAGCATGGTTTCGAGACAATCGCGGAAGGTCATGACCTCGGGGCCGCCGAGTTCATAGACGGCACCCGGCTGCAGCTTGCCATCAACGGCATTGGCGACCGCTTCCGCAACATCGGCGACATAAACCGGCTGGAACTTCGTCATGCCGCCGCCGACCAGCGGCAGGGCCGGGAAGAAGCGCGACATATCCGCAAACTTGTTGAAGAAGCCGTCCTCGGGGCCGAACACGATGGAGGGGCGCAGGATGACCGCCGAGGGAACGGTCGACAGGATCGCCTGCTCGGCGCGGCCCTTGGTGCGGGCATAGACCGATTCCGAATTGGCGTCCGCGCCGATCGCGGAGACGTGCGTCAGCGTGGCGCCGGCCGTGCGGGCCGCCTCGGCAATGGCGCGGGCGCCGAATTCCTGTACGGCATCGAAGGTGTTGCGGCCGGCCTCGAACAGGATGCCGACGCAGTTGACGACATGGTCGGAGCCTTCAACGGCGCGGTCCACCGACTTGCGGAAGCGCAGGTTGGCCTGAACGAATGAGATCTGCCCGACATTGCCGAGCGGCTGCAGGAAGCCGGCCAGGTCCGGCCGGCGAACGGCGACCCGAATGCGATAGCCGCGCCGGGCGAGCGCCCTGACGACATGACGTCCAACAAACCCCGAGCCGCCGAAGACGGTGACGAGCGGCGGAAGATTGGCGAGGGTCATGGGGCAGAATCTCCTGGTCGGGAACGACTGTTAGGCTTGAGGTTCTACCCCAAGACGATGACAAGGTGAAGGTGGGCCGAGTGCCGCAGTGTGCGCTGCGGCAAAGACGTGTCAAAGCCCTTCGACGACGACCATTTCTGCATCGGCCACCTTCTGGCGGATGGCGGCTGCGATCTGGTATTCCATGGAATTGTAGCAGTCGATAGCGGCCTGCATCGAGGGAAACTCGATGACGACGTTGCGGGCTCGCACCGCGCCCTCGAGGCGCTCATAGGCGCCCCCACGGGCAAGAAATACCGCGCCGTATTTTTCGAAGGCCACTTTGGCGGCCGCCACATAGTCCTTGTAGCCTTCCGGGTCGCGAACATCGACACGGGCGATCCAGTATCCCTTGGCCATAACGGGTTTCCTCCTCTTGATTATCCGGGGCTTAAGCGTTGGCGGGCCACAGGGCCGTGTGCATCTCGTCCAGGATGGCTCTGGCGGCGGCCTTCGGGTCGGGTGCCTTGACGATGGGTCGGCCAACGACGAGGTGGGTGGAGCCGGCCTTCAGCGCATCGCCGGGTGTCACCACCCGCTTCTGGTCGCCGGCCTCCGCGCCTGTGGGCCGAATGCCCGGCGTGACGATGGCGAGATCGGTGCCCACGATGCCGCGCACCAGCGCCGATTCCTCGGCCGAGCAGACGATGCCGCCCATGCCGGCATCGCGAGCCTGTTCGGCGCGCAGCCTGACCAGCGATTGCGGATCCGTAGCATAGCCGGCTTCGGTGAGGTCCGCCTGGTCCATGGAGGTGAGGACAGTGACGCCCAGCAGGCAGAGGCCTGAACCTTCGGCCGCCTTCACGGCCGCGCGCATTGCCTTGGGATAGGCATGCAGAGTCATCATCGTCATGCCCATCTTGGCGATGTTCTCGACGCCGTGCGCAATCGTGTTGTCGATGTCGAGCAGCTTGACGTCGAGGAAGACCTTCTTGCCGCTCGCGGCAAGCTGCTGCGCGAAGGGAAGGCCGCCGGCAAAGACGAGTTGATAGCCGATTTTGTAAAAATTGACGCTGTCGCCCAGCGTTTCCACCATGCGTTCGGCCTCGTCCACGCTCGGAAGATCAAGGCCGACGATCAGTCGGTCACGGGTGTCCATCGCATCACACTCCCTGCCAGAATTCGACGGGCGTCCAGTCGCATGCGACGCGGCGATCGGCAAGGGCAAAGGCGACGAAAGGGCGCCCCATCACAGGCATCTCAGCCGCGGCGATAGACCCATAACTGTGCGGGAGGAATGTTGCGCACCACAAAATCATAATGGCTGATCTGATAGCGATCCGGCATCGCGACGACGGGGGACAGCGGTCCGTAGGAAATCTGGATCACGGGCCGGCCGGCCGGGACGCGGTCGAGAAGGCTGTCTATCAGCGAGACGCGGCGGTGCATCGGGAAATTCAGCAGCGGCACGGCCGAGATGACACAGTCGAAACGGGTGCCGGCGAGCGTGCCGAGCGACTCGTCCAGGTTGAAGGCATCCCCATGCACGAAATTGACGCCGGGATAGGTCGAGATCAAATGCTCAAAGAAGCTCTCGGAATATTCGACCGAGACCAGCTTATCCGGTGCAAGCCCGGTCTGCAGGATGGCCTTGGTGATCACGCCCGTGCCGGGGCCGAGCTCGAGCACGGGCAGGCCGGACTGGATGTCGATGACACTCGCCATGCGCCGTGCCGTGAAGCCGGAGGTCGGGACGATCGATCCGACGGCCTTCATGTTGCTGCGGAAACCTTTGAAGAAGCGGATTTCCTCGTCGAACTTTCGACCGAGCCGTTCCTTGACCTTCACGCCGAGCTTCATGCGCGCCCCCTTGGGATACACCCTGTCGCCGGCGGTTCGCCCGCCCGGCTTTATCGCCGCAGCCTCATGCCTGCGGTTCTGTGAGTAGAATGTGACTGTGTTTACGTCAAAAACAAGTCTCATTGCGGCCTGTGTGCAAACATCGTCATCTTTTCAGAGACGTATCGCGAAAGGACCCGCCGGGACAGCCGGCCTTCCCGCAGTGGTGACGCCGTTGAAGGCGAGGATGTCCTAGACGCGCATTGGCATGAGAACGTAAAGCGCATCATCACCTGCAAGGTCGCGCACCAGCGTCGGCGAGCCGGGATCGGCCAGCATGAACACGGCCTCTTCGCCGGACAGCTGGGAGGTGATGTCGAGCAGGTACTTGGCGTTGAAGCCGATCTCCAGCGGGTCGCCGTCATAGCCGACCGGCAGCTCTTCCGTTGCGCTGCCGGAATCGGGGTTGTTGACCGTCAGCGTCAGCTGGCCATCGGCAAGCGCCAGCTTCACGGCGCGGCCGCGTTCGGACGAGATGGTGGAAACGCGGTCGACGGCTGAGGCGAAGGAGGCGCAGTCGATGCGCAGTTCCTTGTCATTGGCGGTCGGGATGACGCGCTGATAGTCCGGGAAGGTGCCGTCGATCAGCTTCGAGGTCATGACGATCGAGCCGATGGTGAAGCGAATTTTCGCATCCGAGACTTCGACGGTCACGATGAGATCCGGCGTGTCGATGAGCTTCTGGAGTTCGCCGACTGTCTTGCGGGGAATGATGATGCCCGGCATGCCTTCCGAGCCCGAAGGCGCGACCACGTCGGCGCGGGCGAGGCGATGGCCATCGGTCGCGACCGAGCGCAGCTTCAGCTCGCCCTTGCTCTCCACCGTGTGGATGAAGATGCCGTTGAGGTAGTAGCGCGTCTCCTCGGTGGAGATGGCGAACTGGGTGCGGTCGATCAGCATTTTCAACTCGCTCGCCTTGAGGCGGAACGTGTGGGAGAAGGTGCCGGTGGTCAGGTCCGGAAAATCGCTCTGCGGCAGGCATTGCAGCGAGAACTTGGAGCGGCCGGAGGCAACTGTCATCGCTCCGCCGTCCGGCGTGGTGGCGAGCAGCACTTCCGATCCGTCCGGCAGCTTGCGCACGATGTCGTAGAGCAGGTGGGCCGGAACGGTCGTTGCGCCCGCCTGCTGGATTTCGGCCGGCGTTGCCTCGGTCACCTCGAGGTCGAGGTCGGTCGCCTTCATGTCGAGGCTGGCGCCGTCGGCGCGCAGCAGAATGTTCGACAGGATCGGGATCGTGGTGCGACGCTCCACCACGCGGTGAACGTGGTTCAGCGTTTTCAGAAGGTTCGACCGCTCAATGGTGATACGCATGATGCTACCGTTTTGGATCGGCATGCCGCAGGCTGCGGCACGCGCGAGATTTGTGATTGGCGTCGCCGCAAGGCTTGCCTTCAGACGTGGAGGCGCAAAATGGCAGATATTCCGCGGCGGATGCAAGCGCTTTTGCCGCTACCCAGCCTTATCCCGAGGTAACCTTACCGTGGCCGGCGCGCCGTCCGCTCGCCCCTTCGGCGCGCCTTGCTCTCCCGTTCCCGCTCCCGCATAAGGAGCAGGAAGGGAAGGGGCCGCGCCAGGCGGTTCGCCCGTGCCAGGAAAAGATGCATGCAGGATCGCCCGAAGACCTACAGGATCCACGCGACCGAGATCACGGCCCGGCCGCTGGAGGGCGCGCTCTATCTGGTTGCGACCCCGATCGGCAATCTCTCCGACATCACGCTGCGCGCGCTCGAAACGCTGGCCGGCGCCGACGTGCTGGCCTGCGAGGACACCCGGGTCACCCGCGTGCTTCTCGACCGCTACGGCATCGTCAATCGCCCCTATGCCTATCATGAGCACAATGCGACCGAGGTCGGCCCGCGCCTCATCGAGGCGCTGGAAGCGGGCAAGTCCGTGGCGCTCGTCTCCGATGCCGGCACGCCGCTCGTTTCCGATCCCGGTTTCCGGCTGGCGGAGGCGGCGATTGCCGCTGGCATTCGCGTCGTGCCGATCCCCGGTGCCTCCGCGCCGCTGGCCGCGCTCGTCGGTGCCGGCCTGCCGAATGACGCCTTTCTCTTCGCCGGCTTTCTGCCCGTGAAGGACAAGGCGCGGCGCGAGCGGCTGGCCGCCTTCGGGGATGTGAAGGCGACGCTGATCTTCTTCGAGTCCCCCCACCGGATCGCCGATACGGTGCGCATCGCATCCGAAGTGCTGGGGCCCGAGCGCGCCGGCGTCGTCTGCCGGGAGCTGACCAAGACCTTCGAGGAGTTCCGTCGCGGCACGCTGGGTGAGCTCGCAGCCCATTATGACGAGGCCGGTCCTGTGAAGGGCGAGATCGTCTTCCTCGTCGGACCGCCGGGCGAAGCCGCCGCTCCCGACGCGGCCGATGTCGATGCCCTGCTGGCGCGGCTGTCGGCTGATCTGCCGGCCGGCAAGGCCGCGACGGAAGCGGCCCGCCAGACCGGCCTGCCGCGCAGCGACCTTTACCAGCGCCTGCTGGCGCTGAAAGCCGGCCCATGACGAAAGCCGGGCGGTCATCGAACCCCGACCCCGACCGCCGCAAGGCGCTCCGACGCGGCGCACTCGCCGAAATCCGCGCCGCCATCACCCTGACGCTGAAGGGCTACCGCATCATTGGCCTTAGGGTACGCACGCCGCTCGGCGAAATCGACCTCATCGCCCGGCGTGGCGATCTCATCGCCATCGTCGAGGTCAAGGCGCGCCGCGATCTGACGGCCGGCGTCGATGCCGTGACAATGACGGCGCGCCGCCGCATCCGGGCCGCTGCCGACCTCTGGCTGTCACGCCGCGCCGATGCGGCCCGCCTGTCACTGCGCTTCGATATCGTCGTCGTCTCCGGCTGGGCCTGGCCACGGCATCTCACGGACGCTTTCTGAGGCCCCTGCGAAATTTAGGGAGGTCGCCTAGGCGGCCTGTCGTGGAAATGAAACAGAACTGTCGCTTGGCTTTCACGCAAGCGTCCTAGGTGCCTGCCATCCCCCAACGACCACGCATGTGGAGAGGACAGGACCCATGAGCAAGAAGATCGCGTTTGCCGGCCTCGCGCTGGCCTTTTCGGTAACCAACACCTACGCCGCCACCACCATCACCTGGTGGCACGGCATGGGCGGCCGCAACGGCGAAGTCATCAACGAAGTCGCCCAGAAGTTCAACGCAGCCCAGTCCGAATGCGTCCTGAACCCGGTTTCCAAGGGGTCCTATGAAGAGGCCCTGTCGGCCGGCATCGCCGCCTTCCGTTCCGGCGAGCAGCCGAATATCCTGCAGGTCTTCGACGCCGGGGCCGCCACGATCATCAACGCCAAGGGCGCAACGATCGCCGCCGAAGACCTCCTGAAAGACAATGGCTTCTCCTTCGACCGCAATGCCTTCATCGAAGGCGTGCGCTACTTCTATGCCGACGCGGACGGCAAGTTCGTCGGCATGCCCTTCAACTCCTCCGCCCCGATCATGTACATCAACGACGAAGCCCTGAAGAAGGCCGGCGTCGAGGCCCCGAAGACCTGGGAAGAGTTCGAGACGATCGCTCCCAAGCTCAAGGAAGCCGGCTACATCCCTCTCGTCCAGTCGCAGCTGACCTGGCAGTTCACCGAGAACTTCTTCTCGCGCAACAACATCCAGTTCGCTTCCAACACCAACGGTTATGACAGCGTCGTCGACACCACGATCAACGTCACCGACCCGAACCACGTCATGATGTACGAGAAGCTGAAGGCCTGGTACGATCAGGGCCTGTTCGGCTATTACGGCGCCGCCTGGAGCGACAACCAGAAGGTCTTCGAAGACGGCAAGGCCGCCCTCTGGATCGGCTCTTCCGGCTCCTTCGGCGGCCTGCAGAAGACCGCCAAGATGCCCTTCTCGGCAACCTTCCTGCCATATTGGAACGCCATCCAGGGCGCCGGCGGCCACTCCTTCATCGGTGGCGCCGCTCTCTTCGCCATGGCCGGCAAGCCGGCTGAAGAAAACAAGTGCACGGCCGCCTTCTTCAACTTCCTGACCTCGACCGAGATCCAGAAGTTCTATCACGAAGCCACCGGCTACGTGGCCATCACCAGCGCCGCCTACGAACTGACCAAGTCCGAAGGCTACTACAAGGAAAAGCCGGCAGCCGAAGTCGGCATCCTGCAGCTCCAGCTGCCGTCGGGCGAATGGAACAAGGGTTATCGCCTCGGCTTCTATCCGCGGATCCGCGCCATCATGGAACGCGAATACAACCGCATTTTCGCCGGTGAAGTCACCCCGAAGGACGCCATGGAAACGATCAAGAAGGAAGCCGACGAGCTTCTCGCCCGCTTCGCCAAGACGGCCGGCTGATCGATCGTTCCCGACATGTCCGAAACACCCGGGGGCTCATCGCTCCCGGGTGCAGTCCTGAAAGGGCCCCGATGAAGCGCGTCCAGTTCCAGTCGAAAACGCTGCCATATCTTCTGCTCCTGCCGCAGTTCGTGATCATCTCGATCTTCTTCTATTGGCCGGCTGCGCAGGCGATCACCTCGTCCTTCTACATCGAGGATCCCTTCGGCTTCGGCTCCACCTTCGTCGGCTTTGCCAATTATACGGACGTGCTGTTTTCCGCAGAATACCGCGCGATCGCCGCCTTCACCGTGGTGTTCAGCGTTCTCGTCACCTTTCTCGTTCTCTCGCTCGGCCTGCTGCTGGCGCTGAAGGCCGATGCCGTCATTCGCGGCCAGTCCGCCTACAAGACGCTGCTGATCGTGGTCTACGCCATAGCCCCGCCGGTCGCCGGCCTCATCGGCATGATGTTCTTCGACCAGCACATCGGCCCCTTCGTGAAGTTCGTGTCGCTGTTCGGCTGGGACATGAAGGTGGGGCTCAACTACTACGACACCGCCTTTGCGATGATCGTCGTCGCGGTCTGGAACCAGATCCCCTACAATTTCATCGTCTTCCTTTCGGGCCTGCAGGGCATTCCCGTCTCGGTGCGCGAGGCCGCGGCCATCGACTGCAAGTCGGGCACGCGCCGCTTCTGGACGATCATCCTGCCGCTTCTGACGCCCACCACCTTCTTCCTCCTGGTCATTAACATGACCTATTCGCTCTTCGACACCTTTGCCGTCATCGACGTCATCTCGAAGGACAAGCCGGCCAACAATCCGATCACACTGGTCTACAAAGTCTATCTCGACGGCTTCCGCGGCAATGACCTCGGCTCGTCCTCGGCGCAGTCCGTCATCCTGATGCTGGTCGTTCTCGTGCTGACGATGGTCCAGTTCCGCTTCATCGAACGTCGCGTCCATTACGGCTGAGGAGAGCGCCATGCACCGCACTGGATTTTTCGATCACATGATCCTCCTCTTCGGCGTCTTCTTCATGGTGGGCCCGCTGGTCGTCGCCTTCATGACCTCGACCCATTCGGCCGCCGACATCCATTCCAACGGGCTGATGCTGTCGCTCGGCAATGACGGCCTGTCCACCTACGACAAGGTGCTGTTCCGCGGCAGCGGCTTCACCGGCGAGGTCACGGGCCTTTCCATGACGATGAACTCGCTGATCCTCGGGATCGGCTTTGCCGTCGGCAAGATCGTGCTGTCGATGCTGGCGGCCTATGCCATCGTCTATTTCCGCTTCCGTTTCGCGACGGTCGCCTTCTGGCTGATCTTCACCACGCTGCTCCTGCCGCTCGAAGTGCGCATCATGCCCTCCTACCAGGTCATGAGCGATCTCCACATGCTCAACACCTATCAGGGCCTCATCCTGCCGCTCTTGGCATCGGCGACCGGTACCTTCTTCTTCCGCCAGTTCTTCAAGTCCGTGCCGGAAGAGCTCCTGGAGGCCGCCCGCATCGATGGCGCCGGGCCGGTGAAGTTCTTCATCGACATCCTGCTGCCGCTCTCGCGCACCATGATCGCGGCCGTCTTCATCATCATGTTCGTCTATGGCTGGAACCAGTATCTCTGGCCCATGCTGATGACCACCGACGAGCGCTTCTACACGCTGATGCGCGGCATCAAGCAGATCCTCCAGGTGTGGGTCGGCTCGCAGATCCCCGATTACAACGAGGCCTTTGCGCTGGCGGTCCTGGCAATGCTGCCGCCCGTCATCATCGTCGTCGTGTTCCAGTCCTGGTTCATCAAGGGCCTCACCGAAAGCGACAAGTAAGGAAGAACCCCATGGCCGACATTACCATCGCCGGTGTCTCGAAGATCTATCAGGGCGGCGTCGAAGCGGTGAAATCCGTCTCGATCGACATTGCCGACGGCGAGTTCATCGTGCTCGTCGGCCCTTCTGGCTGCGGCAAGTCCACGCTGCTGCGCATGGTGGCCGGGCTCGAGACCATCTCCAAGGGCACGGTGATGATTGGCGACCGCGTGGTCAACACCACCGACCCCGCCGACCGCGACATCGCCATGGTCTTCCAGAACTATGCGCTCTACCCGCACATGACTGTCTACCAGAACCTTGCCTACGGCCTTAAGAACCGCAAGACGCCGAAGGCCGAGATCGCCGCCCGCGTGGCGGAAGCTGCCCGCATGCTGGAAATTGAGCAGTATCTCGACCGCAAGCCGCGGGCGCTTTCCGGCGGCCAGCGCCAGCGCGTCGCCATGGGCCGCGCCATCGTGCGCAAGCCCGCCGCCTTCCTCTTCGACGAGCCGCTGTCGAACCTTGATGCCAAGCTGCGCGTCTCCATGCGCGGCGAGATCAAGCGGCTGCAAAAGCGGCTCGGCACCACCTCGCTCTACGTCACGCACGACCAGCTGGAGGCCATGACGCTGGCCGATCGCCTCGTGGTGCTCTCGGGCGGCCAAATCGAGCAGATCGGCCATCCGCTCGACGTCTACCACCGCCCGGCCTCCACCTTTGTGGCGAGCTTCATCGGCTCGCCCGCCATGAACCTCGTCACCGTCGGGATCGACAGGGGCGCCGCCCGGCTCGGCCCCCACGCGATCCAGGCCGGGGTGCCGGCGCTGCCCGATGGCGCCGTCACGCTCGGCATGCGCGCCGAAGACATTCAGTTGGCCGAGGCCGGTGCGGCGGGGGCGCTGCCCTTCCGCCTCGATTATGTCGAGGAACTGGGCGCACAGCGCCTGCTGCATGGCACGGTCGTGGATCAGGCGCTGACCGTTGCCGCCTCTCCCGACCGGCCGCTGGCCGAGACGCTCTTCATCCTGCCGCCTGCCGGCCGCCTGCACTGGTTCGATGCCGCGACCGGCAAGCGCATCACGGCTGCCGACACCGGCCCGGCGGTGCAAGGGGCGCATGCGCCGCTCCGCCTGGAGACCGCCTCGTGATCACCGATATCGTTGCCGAACTGGCCGTTCCCTCGGCGCTCGAAATCGACCGCTGGAAAAGTCTGGAGCGGACGATGGCCGCCCATGATGCGGAAGCTGCGGGCGTTTCGGCGCTCAACACGCTGGAACTCGGTGGCCGCCCCGGCCAGTCCGGGCCGCTGACCTTTCCCTCCACGGTGGCTGCATGGAACCTGGAGCGCTGCCTTTTTCCCGAGCCCTCGGCTGACCACATCGCCGCCACCGGCGCCTGCCTCGTACTGCTCTCGGAGATGGACAACGGCATGGCCCGCACCGGCCAGCGCCACACCACGCAAAAGCTCGCCGCGAAACTCTCCATGGCCTATGCCTATGGCGTCGAATTCATCGAGCTTGGTCTCGGCTCCGAGATCGAGGCGAGCTTTGCGAGCGACGCCCATAACGCGCGCGGCTTCCACGGCAATGCGCTCGCCGCGGCCGTCACGCTCTCGCAGCCCTTCATGCTGCGCCTGTGGGGCGAGCGCCCGTGGTTCACCCGCGAGGGCGACCAGCCACGGCTTGGCGACCGATGCGCCATCGGCGCCGTCATCGCCACCGAAATGGGCCCGATGCTCGCCGTCTCCGTGCATCTCGAAAGCGCCACCACCGCCGCCTATCGCGAACGGCAGGTGACGGACATGCTGGACAGGCTGGAGGAGGCCTTCCCCGGCCTTCCGCTTCTCATCGGCGGCGATCTCAACACCGGCAACCATGCCGGCGGCGATTTCGAGGCAGAGGGTCTCTTCCGTCGCGCCGAGGCGCGCGGCTTCCTGCGTCACGGCGGGCCGCTCGACGCCATGACCACGCGCCCGAGCCTCATCACCCGCTGGCCGGACCGCGCCATGAAGCTCGACTGGTTCCTGTCGCGCGGCCTCGCAATCAGCGAGACCACCATCGTGCCCTCGCTCGATGCCGGCGGCCGGCCGCTCTCCGACCACGACATGATCGTCTGCCGCATCGAGGGTTTTGCCTGATCGCCCTTTCAGGCGTCGCCGCTGCCTTGTCAGGCGTCGTCCGGCCCTCTACATCGTCAGGGCTTTCATTCCCGGGGAAACGAGATGGCCAAGATCCTGAACGTCGGCGTGCAGATGGACCATGTGTCCGGCATCAACATCGCAGGCGATTCCACCTTTGCGATGAGCCTTGAGGCGCAACTGCGCGGCCACCGCCTGTTCCACTATACGCCCGACAAGCTCTCCCTGCGCGACGGCACGGTCTACGCCACCGTGCAGCCGATGGAACTTCGCGACGTGAAGGGCGATCATTACAGCCTCGGCGAACCCGAGCGCATAGATCTTTCCACCATGGACGTGGTGCTGCTGCGCCAAGACCCGCCCTTCGACATGGCCTACATCACCTCGACCCATCTTCTGGAACGCATCCACCCGAAGACGCTGGTGGTGAACGATCCGGCCTGGGTGAGGAATTCGCCGGAAAAGATCTTCGTCACCGAATTTGCCGACCTGATGCCGAAGACGCTGATAACCCGCGACCCGGCCGAAATCGCGCGGTTCCGGGAAGAAATGGGCGACATCATCCTGAAGCCGCTCTACGGCAACGGCGGGGCCGGCGTCTTCCATTCGACGCGCGACGACCGCAACATGTCCTCGCTGCTCGAAATGTTCGGCCAGATGTTCCGCGAACCCTTCATCGCCCAGCAATACCTGCCGGCGGTGCGCAAGGGCGACAAGCGCATCCTGCTGGTCGACGGCGAGCCCGTCGGCGCCATCAACCGCGTGCCGGCCGAGCATGACAGCCGCTCAAACATGCATGTCGGCGGGCGCGCCGAGGCGACGGAACTGACGGCGCGCGAAAAGGAAATCTGCGACCGCATCGGTCCCGCCCTGCGTGAGAGAGGCTTCCTGCTCGTCGGCATCGACGTCATCGGCGACTTTATGACCGAGATCAACGTCACCTCGCCGACCGGCATTCGCGAGGTGAAGAAGTTCGGCGGCGCCGATATCGCCGCGCTCCTGTGGGACGCCATCGAAAGAAAGCGCGGCTGAGGCGCGTCTGCAGCAATCACTTTTTGTTCTTGTGATTCAACCGCATGCAACCCATGCGGTTGAATTGCGTATTATGTTCTCATAATGTTCTTGCTAATAAACGTCTTGCATGCAAGATTTGCGGGCATAGGTTGCAGCATGGGGTTGCATCTGCCGACTGCGCGACGGTTGCGGTCGGTTTTCGCAGATGGCAGGACGGTGAGGGCAGGGCATGGTTGCGCGTGTTCAGACGGTCGCCTTTCAGGGCATCGAAGGTGTCCCGGTCGATGTGCAGGTGATGGTGGCGCCGGGCCGCGTCGGCATGCAGATCGTCGGCCTGCCGGACAAGGCGGTGGCCGAAAGCCGCGAGCGGGTGCAGGCAGCCCTGCATGCCTCGGGCCTTGCGCTCCCCGCCAAGAAGGTCACCGTCAATCTCGCCCCGGCAGACCTTCCGAAGGAAGGCTCGCATTTCGACCTCGCCATCGCGCTCGGCCTGATGGCGGCGCTGGGGGCCATTCCGGCTGATGCGCTTTCGGCCTATGTCGTCATCGGTGAGCTCAATCTCGATGGCACCATTGCCGCCGTCGCTGGCGCGCTGCCGGCCGCCATCAGTGCCCATGCGCTCGACCGCGGCCTCATCTGCCCGGCCGATAGCGGCGCGGAGGCCGCCTGGGCCGGCGCCGAGATCGATATTCTCGCGCCCCGCAGCCTGATCGGCCTCGCCAATCATTTCCGCGGTACCCAGGTTCTCTCCCGTCCAGTGCCGGCCATCCGCGCGCCCGCCGCCAACCTTCCGGATCTCGCCGACATCAAGGGCCAGGAAAGCGCCAAGCGCGCGCTCGAAGTGGCGGCGGCCGGAAACCACAATCTGCTGATGGTCGGCCCGCCCGGTTCGGGAAAATCCATGCTCGCCGCGCGCCTGCCCTCCATCCTGCCGCCGCTCTCGCCGGCCGAACTGCTGGATGTCTCGATGATCCACTCGGTGGCGGGGCAATTGCCGGGCGGCAAGCTCTCCGACCGCCGTCCCTTCCGCACCCCGCACCATTCCGCCACCATGGCGGCCATGGTCGGCGGTGGCCTGCGCGCCCGGCCGGGCGAAGCCTCGCTCGCCCATCACGGTGTGCTCTTCCTTGACGAGTTTCCCGAGTTCAGCCCGCAGGTGCTGGATGCCCTGCGCCAGCCGCTGGAAACCGCCGAATGCGTGATCGCCCGTGCCAATCATCGTGTCTCCTATCCCGCCGCCTTCCAGCTCGTCGCCGCCATGAATCCCTGCCGCTGCGGCATGGCAGGCGAGCCCGGCCATACCTGTGCGCGCGGGCCCCGCTGCGCGGCCGACTACCAGGCCCGCATCTCCGGTCCACTGCTCGATCGCATCGATATCCGCATCGACGTACCGGCCGTCGCCGCGGCCGATCTCCTGCGTCCCACCCCGGCCGAGACGAGCGCTACCGTGGCGGCCCGCGTTGCCGAAGCCCGCCATCTTCAGGAGGACCGGTTCCGCGCGCTCGGCGCCGGTCGCGTGACCAGCAATGCGCGCTGCAGCTCCGCCCTGATCGAGACGATCGCCGAGCCGGATCCCGGCGCCCTGCAGCTCCTACGCGATGCGGCGGAGAAGATGCGGCTCTCGGCCCGCGCCTATCACCGGGTGCTGAAGGTCGCCCGCACGCTCGCCGACCTCGATGCCTGTACAACGGTCGGACGCATCCATATCGCCGAGGCAATTTCCTATCGCATCGTCGGCGAGCGCATGCCGGCCGCCGCCTGACCGGGTGCCGGAGTGGCTCTGGCCGGCGTGGGGCGGCGCGTTGGCAACCGGCCTGTGTCAAAGCGGGGGAAGGTGTCTTCGGGCAAAGGGGTTTCAAGCGGACATGCCCTTGCGCATGACGCACGAAGCGTCCCGGGCCGCAGAGTCTAAAGCTGCGGCCCGGGACGGCTCGGGCGTGGGGAGGTTCAGGAGATGCCGCGGGGCGGGAGCGGTGTGTGGCCGGATGCAGGCCAGCAGGCCCGTGTGCCGAGCCCCTTTGGTCAGCCTTCGTCTTCGCGCGGTGTGATGGCGGCAAGCGGCAGCATCAGCCGCACCTCGGCACCCTCCGGCGGCAGGCGCGTGTGCTGTTGCCCGCCCATGCCGGAGATGACGCGTTGCTGCAGCGTCGATCCGAAGCCCTGTTTCGTGGCGGGCTTGGGCGGCGGGCCGCCGCGCTCGATCCAGTCAATGCTGACGTGATCCTTGTCATCGGTCGTGACCATCGACCACTGGACCCGGACAAGGCCGGACGGGCTGGAGAGCGCGCCATATTTGGCAGCGTTCGTCCCGAGTTCGTGCAGGATGAGGCTGAGGGAAAGAACCGCCTGCGAGACCAGGGGCACGTCAGGCCCCGCGATCTCGATTCGGCCCGATCCCGTCTGCGAAAAGGGAGCGAGAGACTGCTCGACCACGGCCGCAAGGGTTGCCTGTTCGAGCCCGCCAACGCCGCGCAGCAGAAGGTTCGACCGGCCCATGGCATCCATGCGGTCGCGCAGCATGGCGGCGAGGTCGCGCGGAGTCTCCGCATGGCGTTGCGAGAGGCTGATCACCGCGCCCATGGTCGCAAAGATGTTCTTGAGACGATGATCAAGCTCGCGGGCCAGAACGTCCTGCTGGTCGGCCAGCCGCTCCTTCTCGGTGCGCTCCTTGCGCTCGGCGCGGAAGGCCTTGGTCAGCAGATGAATGAGCCACAGATCGATGGTGACGATGGCGGCATAGAAGGCGAGCGCCAGCAGTGCTGCCGGTGTCATGCCGAAAATGCCGGGCGGCGGAATGAACACCACCCATGCGATCAGCCCGCACAGGATCGCAGCAAAGGTGCCAGGCCCGATGCCGAGCATGAAGCCGGTGAGGATCACTGCCGGAAAGAAGGTCAAAAACGGAAAGCCGGGCGGAAGATAGGGATCGGCAAGATGGCGAAGGAAGGCAGCCAGCAGCGAGATGCCGGCGGCGGCGGCATAGTGGCCCGCGATGATCACGGCCGTGCGGCGCTCGGCTCGCCTGTCAAAATTGGGAAAGCGGCTGAACCACGCCGTCTTCAGGGTCATAAGCGCACTCGAACTCCGCCTGCACGCCTAAAGCGCATCTGATCTCACAGATCGAAGTGCATCCCCTCTCCGGGACAGCGCTCCTTCCAACCGTGAAGTCTAAAATATGGCACTGGTCAGGTTCGTCAAGACTTTCCCTTGAATGGACGTGCCGGTCACTGCCACATTCCCCTCCCTCGAAATCGGGGGGCAGCGTCCCTTCTCAAGGAGCGGCACGCACTGCAAGCACGGCGCGGCGACGGCGAGGCGCGTTTACGCGCCGAGATGGCTGTCTCCGCACAAGGGGCCAGCAGGATACTTGAGCCCGGCATCACGAGTGTTGTGGGACACGACATGACAGAGCGCATCGACGTGCGACGGCGTGTCAGCAACCTCGGCGCCGCCTGTCAAAGGCGGCGCCTCGTCGTTCGCGCGTGCGTGGACGCGTTGCTCAGGCGCCGAGACCCTCGAACAGGACGGTCGAGAGGTAGCGTTCGGCAAAGGAGGGGATGATGACGACGATCGTCTTGCCCTCGTTTTCCGGCCGCTGGCCGATGGCGATGGCGGCCGTCAGGGCTGCGCCGGAGGAGATGCCGACCGGCACGCCTTCGAGGCGGGCGACTTCGCGGGCCGTAGCGACGGCGTCTGCGCTGGCGACAGTGACCACTTCGTCATAGATGCCCGTGTCGAGGATGGCGGGCGCAAAGCCGGCGCCGATGCCCTGGATCTTGTGGGGGCCGGGCTGGCCGCCTGAGAGAACCGGCGATTCCGTCGGTTCGACGGCGATGACCTTCAGCGAGGCCTTGTGCTGCTTCAGCACCTGCCCCGCGCCGGTGATCGTACCGCCCGTGCCGATGCCGGCAACGAGAATATCGACCGCGCCGTCCGTATCGTTCCAGATTTCCAGCGCCGTTGTCTTGCGGTGGATTTCCGGGTTGGCGGGGTTTTCGAATTGCTGGGGAATGATGGCGTCCGGCAGCGTCTCGACCAGTTCCTGCGCCTTGGCGATGGCGCCCTTCATGCCCTTGGCGCCTTCGGTCAGCACCAGTTCCGCGCCGAGAAGCGCCAGCATCTTGCGCCGTTCGATCGACATGGTCTCGGGCATGGTGAGGATGAGCTTGTAGCCCTTGGCCGCGGCAACGAAGGCGAGTGCGATGCCGGTATTGCCGGAGGTCGGCTCGACCAGCGTCGTCTTGCCGGGCGTGATCTTGCCCTGGGCTTCCAGGCTTTCGATCATGGCAACGCCGATACGGTCTTTGACGGAGGCGATCGGGTTGAAGAATTCGAGCTTGGCGAGCAGATGCGCCTTCACGCCCTTTTCGGCGGCCAGCTTGTCCAGTCGAACGATGGGCGTGTCGCCAATGGTCTCGGTGATCGAATTGTAGATGCGCCCGCGGCCCGGCTTGCGTGTCTCCGACATGGATGTCTCCCCTGTTGATCCTGTTGAGGTGAAGGGAGAATAGGGTTTCGCCGGCCCCCTTGCCAGTCCCGGCCGGACAGGGAATATGCCGCTCACGAGAATTTTCGCCTAGCAAACGACGCTTTGGCGAACAACCGTTTCAGGCGGCCTTGGCGATCATGTAGGCCGCGGTGCCGGCCAGAATGCTGCCCGCCGTGCGGTTCAGGATCTTCAGGGCCTGCGGGCGGGCCAGCAGCAGACGGGCCCGGCTGGCAAGCAGGATATAAGGCAGGAGAACGGCCAGCAGCACCAGCGCGGTCGCAACGATCAGGATGGCGTAATCGATGGCCGTCACGTGCGCGATGTCGATCAGCGTCGGCGTCAGCGCCAGATAGAAGAGCATGGTCTTGGGGTTGCCGAGCGTGACGAGCAGGCCGGATAGGAAGGCGGCGGCCGGACTGGACGGCGCGCGGGCGGCGACCTCCTGCGGCAGGATGCCGGCGGTCCAGAGCTTCCAGCCGACATAGGCGAGATACAGGGCACCGATGATCTTGATGGCGAGGAAGACGCCTGCAAAGGTTTCCGCAATCACGGCAAGGCCGAGCACGGCCGCGGTGAGGTAGACGAGATCGCCCAGAATGAGCCCGAGCCCCATGAAGAAGGTTTCGCGAAAGCCGGTGCCAAGCGCGCGCGCCACGATCGCCGTCATGCCCGGTCCGGGAATGGCGGCGGCGATGAAGAGCGCGAGACTGTAGGCCAGCAGCGTTGTGATGCTCATCGGCGTCCCCGAAGGATTGGAAGGATAGTGCCCCGTCTTACGCCCGCGCGGCCCTTTTGCAAAGATGGCCGCATGAAACCCATCCGGCCGCCATGCGTTCCCGACAAGGACATTTGGCCTATCGGGGCCCTCAGACAGGGAGACAGCCATGACGACAGCGCTCGTCCTGATCGACATGCAGGTGGGAATCGTCGCGGGTCAGGCGCAGCCGCGCCGCCAGCGCACGCTCGACCGCGCCTATGATACGGTCGCGGCCCGTCTCGGCACGGTGACACGCAAGGCCCGCGAGGCCGAGGTTCCGGTCGTCTTCGTCCAGCATGAGGACGCCGCTGACCCGCACCTGACAGCCGGCAGCCCAGGCTGGCAGTTGCGGGCCGAATTCATGCCGGAAGAGTCCGACCATGTCGTCGTCAAGGCCGCCTGCGACGCCTTTCACGGGACGACGCTTCTGGATGCGCTGCGAACGCTGGACATATCGCACCTGGTGATCGGCGGCGCGCTCACGCCCTTCTGCATCGATACCACGGTGCGCCGCGCCGTCTCCTATGGCTTCGACGTGACGCTGCTGTCCGATGGCCAGATGTCGATCGACATGGGCGGCTGGTCCTACACCCAGGTCATCGGCCACCATAACCGAATCCTCGAAGGATTCTCGGCCGGCGCCCACACCGTGCGCCTCGTGCGCTGCAGCGACCTCGAATTCGCGGTGGCGCCGAAGGGGGCGTTGAAAGTGTCCTAGATGCCGGTGCCGGTGGAGCCGAAGCCGCCGGCACCGCGGGCGGTTTCGCTGACCGCGTCGCTTTCCGCCACTTCAACCTGCGTGACCGGCGCAACCACGGCTTGGGCGATCCGCATGCCGCGCTCGATCACGAAAGGCGCCTCGCCGAGATTGACCAGCAGCACCTTCACCTCGCCGCGATAGTCGCTGTCGATGGTGCCGGGCGTGTTGAGGCAGGTGATGCCGTGCTTGAAGGCAAGGCCTGAGCGCGGGCGGATCTGCATTTCGAAACCGTCTGGCACCTCGAAGATGAAGCCGGTCGGCACCAGCGCGCGTTCGCCGGGCGCAAGGCTGATGGGCGCATCGGCCGTGACCGCTGCGGCAAGATCCATGCCGGCGGCGCCCGCGGTCTCGTAGCGCGGCAGGGCAAGGCCCTCGCCATGCGGCAGGCGTTTGAGGACAAGAAGCGGGCGGCGGGCTGTCTCGGTCATGCCGCCATAAGCCTTTCGCGGCGGCGGGCCGTCAATTGCATCTTGGGCCTCAAGCCTGTAAAGACGCGCCCAACTCACAGGATTTGAAGCCACCATGACGGAAACACTCGCCGAGGCGGTCTCCCGCCGCCGCACCTTCGCGATCATCGCGCACCCGGACGCCGGCAAGACCACGCTGACGGAAAAGCTGCTGCTGTTCGGCGGCGCCATTCAGCTTGCCGGCGAGGTGAAGGCCAAGAAGGACCGCATCCAGACGCGCTCCGACTGGATGAAGATCGAGCGCGAGCGCGGCATCTCGGTCGTGACCTCGGTGATGACCTTCGAATATGATGGCAATGTCTTCAACATTCTCGATACGCCCGGCCACGAAGACTTCGCCGACGACACCTATCGCACGCTGACGGCGGTGGATGCGGCCGTCATGGTCATCGACGCCGCCAAGGGCATCGAGCCGCGTACGCTCAAGCTCTTCGAAGTCTGCCGCATGCGCGACATCCCGATCATCACCTTCATCAACAAGATGGACCGCGAGAGCCGCGATCCCTTCGAGATTCTGGACGAGGTCGAGGAAAAGCTGGCGCTGGATACCGCGCCGGTCACCTGGCCAATCGGCCGCTCCAAGACCTTCTGCGGCTCCTATACGCTGGCCGAAAACACCGTACGCGGTTCGGATACCGAGGTCGTTCCCACGAAGGTCAACGGCCCGCAGGCCGTGGCGAGCCGCCTGCCGGAAAACGAGCGCGAGGCCTTCATCGCTGAGGTGGAGCTGGCGCGCGAAGCCTGCCGCCCCTTCGATCGCCAGAGCTTCCTCGAAGGGCACATGACGCCGGTCTTTTTCGGTTCGGCGCTCCGGAACTTCGGCGTGCGCGACCTCATCAACGCGCTCGGCGATTTCGCCCCGCCGCCACGCGACCAAGTAGCCGATGTGCGCACCGTGCATGCGGCCGAAGAGAAGATGACGGCCTTCGTCTTCAAGATCCAGGCGAACATGGACCCCAACCACCGCGACCGCATCGCCTTTGCCCGCATCTGCTCCGGCAAGCTGGAGCGCGGCATGAAGGCCAGGCTCGCCCGCACCGGCAAGCAGCTCGGCCTCACCGCGCCGCAGTTCTTCTTCGCCTCGCAGCGCCAGCTCGCCGACACGGCCTATGCCGGCGACGTGGTGGGCATTCCCAACCACGGCACACTGCGCATCGGCGACACTCTGACGGAAGGCGAGGCGCTGGTCTTCCAGGGCGTGCCGAACTTCTCGCCGGAAATCCTGCGTCGCGTGCGGCTGGAAGATGCGATGAAGGCCAAGAAGCTGAAGGAAGCGCTCCAGCAGATGGCCGAAGAAGGCGTCGTGCAGCTCTTCTCGCCCGAAGACGGCTCGCCCGCCATCGTGGGCGTCGTCGGCGCCCTGCAGCTCGACGTTCTCAAGGAGCGCCTGCAGCAGGAATACGGCCTGCCGGTCTCCTTCGAAATGTCGCGCTTTTCCGTCTGCCGCTGGATTTCGGCGGAGAAGGCCGAAGATCTGGAAAAATTCGTCACCGTCCGCCGCGGCGACATCGCCCGCGACCTCGACGGCGACCCGGTCTTCCTCGCCCAGGACAGTTTCTCGCTGCGTTACGAAGCCGAACGCTACCCGGCCATCAAGATGGCTGCGATCAAGGAATATCACGTCGCCAAGGCGGCGTGATGGCCCCGGACGGCCTCCGTCACCGCCGCCCGCGCATGTCGCTGGGGCGCTGGCCGTAGCGGGCCATGAAGCTGCGGTTGAAATAGGACAGGTCGCTGAAGCCGACATCGTAGGCGATGCGGTTGATCGGCTGGGTGGGGTCGCCGAGCGCGATCCTCTGGCGGGCGGCGTCCAGCCGCCGTTCGCGCAGGTGCCGGGAAAACGTCGTTCCCTCCTGCTGGAAGAGCTTCTGCACCGTGCGCGCCGTCACGCCGTGGAGGGCGGCGATGGTCTCGACGCTGAGCTGGCTCTCCGTCATCCGCTCCTCGATGGTCCGGCGAATGGCCTGGAGGCGGCTTGCCCCCCGATCCGCTTCGGAAGGACGGTGCACCGTGGCGGCCAGCAGAGGCAGGAGCGTGTGGAAATGCGAGACCAACAGGTCCGCCTCCGCCTCCGTCTCGCAGTCGCGTTGCAGCAGATAACCGGCATAGCCGATCAGCAATTGCAGCGGCAGGCAGGAAGGACTGAAACTGCGATGGTGCAGGCCCCGCAGCAGCTGGGCCTGCGGCGCTGTTCCGTCGGGAAGAAAGGCGATGTCGATCCGCCCGCCCGCCGAGAGGCGATACCGGGTTCGCTCGCCGGCCGGCAGGATGAGAATGCCGCCGCGCTCCGCCGCGAGGCGGGCCGTCGGGCTCTCGGCCGCCAGGCTGCCATCCATGGCCCGCACCATCAGCGTTCCCGCCTTGCCGCCCGCTATCATCGTCAGATCGAGGGACGCCGGCCCGCAGATGAGCGTGAGGAGATGGAGCGTCGCATGCCGCCAGATGAGGGCGCGCACCGATGAAAAGGCCGCATCGGCCGCCTCGACGATGACGGGCACGTTGAGGAATTCCCCGGCAAGGTCCTCATAGAGGCGGCGCCCCTCGCTTGCGGCAAGGCCGTCGCTGTTCAGCACGCGGCGTCGAAACGTGCCCGTGAGGCATCGTGCCAAGGGGCGGTCATGCGCCGTCATCGCTGTCTCCCGGAAAAAATCTGCTCTGTGTTCGCTTTTGTCCAAGCGCTCGCCGCTGGCGTCCAAGAACCGGCCGGTGCCCTGTCTCTAAACATGACTAAAATTATCTTGTTTCGTCAATCCGTTTTTGCGCCGTGCGCGCACCGGCGGACGGGGTGTGTGCGGCCGGCAATAGCGGGCCTGATGTATGGGGATGACTATGGTGCGGAATTTTGTGCTGGGCGCAGCGCTCTCGTCGGTGGCTTTTGTCGGGCCGACATGGCCGGGAGCGGGCGGCGAGGCGTGGGCTGAGGATGCGACATCCACGACGCGGCTCGATGCCGTCGTCGTTACCGCGGGGCGCACCGAACAGCCGATCTCGGCCATCCCCGGTTCCGTCGCCGTCATCGATCGCGACACGATCGAGGCGGAGATGCGGGTGACGACCGATCCGGCCCGGCTCATCTCGCGCGTCGTTCCAGGCTTTTCGATCGGCAACCAGACGCTTTCGGGCGCCTCGGAAACCTTCCGCGGCCGTGGCGTTCTGGTGCTCGTCGACGGCATTCCGCGCAACACGCCGCTGCGCGACGTCTCGCGCGTGCTGTCGCTGATCGACCTCTCCCGCGTCGAGCGCATCGAGGTGGTGAACGGTGCCAGCAGCCTCTACGGCTCCGGCGCCACCGGCGGCACCATCAATTTCATCACCCGCAAAAGCGAGGACGACACGCCGAAGATCACGGTGGAGACCCGCGCCCGCGCCTTTACCGAAAATGTCGGCAAGTCGATCGGCCCGGAAGCAACCATCTCCGTGGAGCAGAAGATCGGCGATCTCGATTATTTCGTCTCCGCCAACGGCCGCAAGGTGCGCCGCACCTATGACGGCAAGGGCCGCGAGCTGCCCTCCGACGCCATGCTGGGGCAGGGCGGCGGCGACCGCACCACCTACGGCAATCTCTACGGCCGGCTCGGCTACGACATCGACGGTTCCAAGCGAATCGAAGTGTCCGCGGAGACGGTGAACCTCGACCAGTCCCCGGACTATTTCACCAACTACCTCGCGCGGCCCGCCGTGCCCTTCTTCAATGCGCCCTACACCGGATTGCCGGTCACCGAAAAGTCGCGTTATTTCAGCGCCCAGTATTCCGACACGGATTTCCTGCTCGGCGGGCTGAACATCCGCCTGTTCCACAACGACATCAACAAGCGCTTCCCCTTCACGCAGTTCGATGCCGTCAACAACCAGGTCTATTATTCCGGTGACCCCGCCAACCCCGTGGCGAGCTTCAACCAGACAACGCTGCAGACAAGGCGCACGGGTGTCAACGCGACCGTCGATACGCCACTCGACGACGTCAGGGAGGGCATGGCGCTCACCTGGGGACTAGATTACGTGCGCGACGAAACCAGCCAGGTCCTGCTCAACGGCTGGAACACGATGACGCCGCTCAGCCAGGATTCTGTCGCCGCCTTCGCCCAGCTTCAGGTCCCCGTCACCGACCGGCTGAAGCTGCAGGGCGGCCTGCGCTACGAGCGCTATTTCCTCGACGTCGAGAGCTTCACGCGGCCGGCCGTCTATTACATCAACCGCGCCTATCCCGCGATTTCCGTCGGTGGTGGCACGTTCGAATACGACGACTGGACCTTCAACGCCGGCGCCACCTTCGACCTCACGGACGATGCGCAGCTCTTCGGCGGTTTCTCGCAGGGCTTCTCGCTCACCGACATCGGCAGCTTCACCCGCCGCGCCGGCTTCAACACATCGGCAGAGCTGTGTGACGCCTATGGCAATCTCGCCTGCCCGGGTGCCGGTGCACCGGACTTGGCGTTGAGCTACGCCAGCATCGCGCCGAAGCCGCAACTCGTGAACACCTACGAGGTGGGCCTGCGCACGGAAACGCCGGACTATGGCGGCACCGTATCGGCCTGGCTCTCGACCTCGGAGGATGGCGTCAATTACGACCCTGCCACCAACCGCGTATCGCAGCAGAAGGAAAAGCTCTGGGGCGTGGAAGCGACCGGCTGGTTTGCCGTTGCGCCGTCCACGACGATCGGCGCCATCCTCGCCTATCGCGAGGGCCGCTACGATGCCAACCGCGACGGGCGCGTCGACAGCTGGCTTCCCAACAACCGCATTGCCACGCCCTTCCGCGGCGTGGTCTATGCCAGCCATGCCTTCGACAACGGTCTGAACATCCGCGGCGAGGTCGAGTTCTTCAGCGGTCGCGACAAGATCCCGACGCCCAATCCGCTGTTGGTGACGACGCTCGATGCCGCCGCCCTCGTCAACGTCTCCGCCACCAAGAAGGTCGGCCCCGGCGATCTCAGCCTCGGCATCGAGAACCTCTTCGACACCGACTACATGAACCCGACGGCGAGTGTGACGCGCAACACCGTCGTCAACGGCTTCGGCCGCACGGTGACGCTCTCCTACAAGGTCACCTTCTGATGATCCGCATGACGCAAGAGGCCGGCATCGTGCACCTGCTCCTCGCGCCGCCCTGGACGGACGGCGACGAGGACGCCTACCGCGCCGCCCTGGAGACGGTCGGCGAGCGCGCCGGCCCTTACGCGCTGGTGGTGGAGATGCGGGGGCACATGCATCTCTCCCGCGAGGGGGAAGTGTGGCAGTCGCTCTGGGCCAAGCGAACGCGCGTGCAGGTTTCGGCCTGCTGTCGTGCGGTGGGGATCGTGCGCGACGACCCCACCGAGCGCCAGCGGCAGTCCTTCGCGCGCCTGTGGGGCCTGCCGGTTCTGGCCACGCGTGACGCCGAGGCCGCGTTTGCGTTCGTTCGCGCCTATCTGGAGCGGGAGGAACTGCCATGTCCCTGAGATCGACTGTCGCGCACGGGAGGGCCGGTGCCGGGCCGGTCAGCCGGATGCGCCTTTTCGTCGTTCTGGCCGGCCTTTATCTGGCCCAGGGCATTCCCGGCTACCTGATCGTCGCCGCGCTGCCGCCGATCCTGCGCGAACAGGGCGTCTCGCGCACCACACTCGGCTTCATGGCGCTACTGATGCTGCCGCTCGTCATCAAGTTTCTCTGGGCGCCGCTGGTGGATCGGATCACGCCGCTCGCCATCGGCCATCGCCGCGGCTGGATCGTCATCACGCAGTCGCTGACGGCGCTGGTCATCCTCTCGCTCGCCTTCGTGGCACCGACCGATGTGGTCGCCATCTTCATCATCGGCCTTCTTATTTCGGTCCTCACCTCGACGCAGGACATCGCCACCGACGGCTACGCGACCATCATGCTCTCGGCCGAGGATCGCGCCACCGGCAATGCCATCCAGGGCGGGGCGGTGGCCCTCAGCGTCATCGTCGGCGGAACGCTGGCGCTGTTGCTTTACGGCTGGATCGGCTGGCCGGCGACCATGGTGGTGATGGCGGTGATCGCCACCTTGCCACTCGCTGCCGCGCTTTTGATGGAGGAGGACGACGGCTCCGCGGCGAGAGTGCGCGAGCGACCGAGCCTCAGGGCCTTCCTCGCGCGGCCCGAAACCCGCGACATCCTCGTCGTTGCCCTCGTCTACCGGGCGAGCGAGGGGTTGATGAAGGCGATGGAGGGGCCCTATCTCGTCGATGCCGGCTTGCCGCTCTCCTGGATCGGCTATCTCAGCGGGGTTTCGGCTGCCACGGCAGGCATTGGCGGGTCGCTCATCGCCGCGCTCTGCCTGCGCCGCATCGGCGAGGGCGCGACGCTCGGTCTGCTCGGCGCCTTGCGCACGCTCTGCTTCTTCCTGTTCTTCCTGCATGCAGCCGGCGCTCTGACGGGCACCATTCCGCTGCTGGGGGCCGCCGGTTTCCAGACGCTGATCCGCTACATGGAGATCGTCGCGCTCTACAGCCTCTTCATGGGCGTGGCCTCCGGCCGCCAGCCAGGCACGGATTTCACCATCCTCGCCTGCGCCCAGCTCGTCGTCTATCTCGTGGGATCGATGCTGGCGGGCGTGCTGGCCGATGCGCTCGGCTATCCCGCGCTGTTTGCGCTCTCCACCGCCATCTCCGCCGTCGCCGTGGTCTACACCACGCGCCGGCTGGCCCGCCGGACAAGGGCGGCGACAACGTAAGGAGAGAGGCGGCCGGGGCGCAGTCAGCCACGCTGCCGCTTCTCCGCCACCGCCACTGTCAGCGCCATGGCAAAGGCCATGCTGGCCGACAACGACCGGAAGCCGGCGTGGTCGGCTTCGGCGAGCTCGAACCAGACGGCCGAGGATTCGGCGAGCGGCGAGAAGGCCGAATCGGTCAGCGACACCACGGGCACGCCGCGGGCCGAGAGGTTGCGGGCCTGCGTGACGCTTTCGGAGGCATAGGGCGAAAAGGACACGGCAAAGCCCGCATCGCGGGGCCCAGCCATGGCGATCAGGTCGTCATCAATGCCGGCGGCGCTGCCGATCAGACGGTAGGGCACCTTCAGCTTGCCGAAGGCATAGGCCATGTAGCTGGTCAGCGGATAGGAGCGACGCTTGGCGATCAGCAGGATCGTCTCGGCCGAGCCGAGGATTTCGACCGCCTGTTCGAAGGCGACGGGATCGATGGCGCGGGCGGCATTGTCGAGCGAGCGATGGGCCGCCGCGACGAAGCCGTTGAAGATCGCGCCGCTTTCGCGCGCATCGTGGCCGTTTTCGCCGAGCGCCTTCAGCCGATCCTCATAGCCTGGCGCTCGCTCCTTCAGCCGCGCCTGAAACACCTGCTGCAGGGCTGAAAAGCCGTCATAGCCGAAATGCTGGGCGAAGCGAACGAGGGTGGAGGGCTGCACCTGCGCGGCCCCCGCAATGCTCGCCGCCGTACCAAAGGCGACTTCCTCGGGATGATCGAGCGTGAAGGCCGCCACCTGCTTCAGTCGTTTCGGCAGGCTCGTCTTGCGCTCGAGGATGAGGATCTTCAGCCCCTCGAAATCCTCCGGCGCCTGCGCCGCCATCTCCTCTTGCGTCATGCTCGTCCCCTTAAGATCCATCGCCCCACGCATCCCCCGAAATGGATCAGGAATTCGAAAAGCGGAACAGTCATTCTATTGGGCTGGCACGCAAGAGCAAGACATGGCAGCCGCAAAGCGCCGTGTTTCCAGGGAAACCGCGGGCTG
Organism: Rhizobium sp. RU20A; assembly: GCF_900155885.1. Classification (GTDB taxonomy): domain Bacteria; phylum Pseudomonadota; class Alphaproteobacteria; order Rhizobiales; family Rhizobiaceae; genus RU20A. The sequence continues at coordinate 131,947 of NZ_FTMB01000003.1, read as the reverse complement.
GGCGAGCATGCGCGATGGTGGCAAATGACGGATGTCGCATCATCGTTAACGCATTTTTACCAAATTGCGTTGGAAAGTGGGGCTTCCGCATGGTTAACAGTTTCAATGAGAACGGCGAGTCGGCCTGTTTCCGAGTGTGAGGAGGCAGGCACCGGGCCGTGGAGTGAGCATCATGTGCCGTTGGGCAGCCTATCGCGGAGAGCCGCTTTTTCTGGAGGACATCGTTTCCTCCCCTGCCCATTCGCTGATCGAGCAGTCGCACTGCGCCACCCGCGCCAAGACCGCAACGAATGGCGATGGTTTCGGCATCGCCTGGTATGGCGACCGCCCGGAGCCGGGGCGCTATCGCGATATTCTGCCGGCCTGGTCGGACTGCAACCTGAAAAGCATCGCCCGGCAGATCCGCTCACCGCTCTTTCTCGCCCATGTGCGCGCCGCGACGGGCGGCGGCACGCGCCGCGACAACTGCCATCCCTTCGTCTTCGGTCGGTGGTCATTCATGCACAATGGTCAGATCAACGGCTTCGAGCAGTTGCGCCGGCCCATGGAAAGCATGCTCGACAACGATCTCTACGCTGCCCGCACCGGCACGACGGATTCAGAGCTGCTCTTCCTGCTCGCCCTGCAATTCGGCCTCGACCGCGATCCGCTGGCCGCCATGGCCGAGACGATCGCCTTCGTCGAGCGCCTTTCGGACCATATGGGCACGCCGCCTCTGATCCGCTTCACGGCAGCCTTTTCGGATGGCCATGGCCTTTACGCCGTGCGCTATGCGACGGACTGGCGCGCACCCACGCTCTATGCCGCGCCCATGGGCCGGGCTGGCGGCTACTGTCTGGTGTCGGAGCCGCTGAACGATGACGACGAGGCCTGGGTGGAAATTCCCGACGGCACGGCGGTGATCGTCGGTGAAAACGGCATCGACATGCGCGTCTTCAATCCGGTTGCGGGTGCAGAACCGGCCCCGATGCCGGCCCGTCCTTCCGCCCGGACGTTCTGATCAGGCTTTCGCCAGCATCTCGGCAATCCGCCTGGCGAGTTTGTTGGCAACCGCATCCTTGTCCATATCGGGCCAGTCCTCGACGCCCGCGCGGCTGACGAGGCGTACCTCGTTGCGCATGCCGCCCATGATGCCGGTTTCGGGCGAGACATCGTTGGCGACGATGAAGTCCGCCCCCTTTCTCTCGAGCTTGCGGGTCGCGTTCTCGATCAGCGTCTGCGTTTCCGCCGCAAAGCCCACGACGATGCGCGGGCGTTTTTCATGATGGCCGATGGTGCTGAGGATATCGGGGTTTTCGGCAAGCGACAGGGTCGGCGGCCCCTCGCCGGGCGCCTTCTTGATCTTCTCGTCGGAACTGGAGGCAACCCGCCAGTCGGCAACGGCCGCGACCATGACGGCAATGTCGGCCGGCAGGGCGCTCAGAACGGCCGACAGCATCTCCTCGGCCCGCTCCACATGGATTGTTTGCACACCTGCGGGATCGGGGATGGAGACGGGCCCACTGACAAGCGTGACGTCGGCGCCGAGCTGCGCAAGCGCAGCCGCGATCGCATGACCCTGCCGGCCGGAGGAGCGGTTGGCGATGTAGCGCACCGGGTCGATCGGCTCATGGGTCGGGCCTGAGGTGACGATGGCGCGGCGGCCGGCGAGCGGCTTCTCCTCGGTGTCGGAGAACAGCGCCTCCAGCGCCGTGACGATCTCCATGGGCTCGACCATGCGGCCTGTTCCGGCCTCGCCGCGCTCGGCCATCTCGCCGGCGGCGGGGCCTATGAGGCGGATGCCATCCTTCGCCAGTGTTGCGACGTTGCGACGCGTGGCCGGATGGCTCCACATCTTCGGGTTCATGGCGGGGGCGGCCAGCACCGGCCGGTCGGTGGCAAGCAGCACCGTGCTGGCGAGATCGTCGGCAAAACCGTTCGCCATCTTCGCCATCAGGTCGGCCGTCGCGGGTGCGATCACGATCGCATCGACCTCGCGCGCCAGCCGGATATGGCCGACATCCTGCTCGTCCTCGCGGGAGAAGAGCTCGGTGAAGACGTGCCCGCCCGAGAGTGCGCCGACGGCGAGCGGCGTGATGAACTGCTGCGCGCCGGCCGTCATGACCGGCACGACGCTGGCGCCCCGTTCCTTCAGCCGGCGGATGAGGTCGAGGCTCTTATAGGCCGCGATGCCGCCGGCGATGATGAGAAGGATGCGTTTGCCGCCAAGTGCCATGCGTTCGCCCCTGAGGTTTCGAAAGCGATTGGGAACATCGGCAAGGACTTAGCGCAATCGCGCTGCCGTGGGAATGCGCGGCCTCGTTGGATGGTTACTTGGCGGCAAGCGCGATCGCCGGATCGAGCCTGGCTGCATTGCGCGCCGGCAGGAAGCCGAAGACAAGGCCGGTGAGGAAGGCGGAGGTGAAGGCGAGTACGACCGGCCCGAAAGAAAAGCTGACCGGCACCGCGAACTGGCTGGCGAGCAGCGCGATGCCGAGCCCGAGCCCGATGCCGACGAGGCCGCCGATGGAGGAGACGACGAGCGCCTCCACGATGAATTGCGCGAGAATATCGCGCGGCCGCGCCCCGGTCGCCATACGAATGCCGATCTCGCGGGTGCGTTCGGTGACGCTGACCAGCATGATGTTCATGACGCCGATGCCGCCGACGAGCAGCGAGATGGCTGCGACGGAACCCAGAAAGATCTTCAGGATGCCCGAGGTTTCCTCGATCGTGTCTCGGATCGAGGCGAGGTTGGTGATCTGCGTATCCTCGCGCCCGTGCCGCTTGTTGAGGAGATCGAGGATCTGGCTTTCGGAAATGGCGATGGCGCTGCTGTCTTCGACCTTCACCGTGATGGTGCGCACATTGCGCTGGCCGAAGAGGCGGAGGCTGCCGGTGGTGAGCGGCACGAGGATCGTGTCGTCCTGGTCGTTGCCGCCGGCCGTTGCGCCCTTCTTCGAGAGCAGGCCGATCACCTGAAAGGGGATGTCGCGCACGATGATGTAGCGGCCGATCGGATCCGTGCCCTCGCCGAAAAGCGCGGTCGCGGCCGTCTGGCCGAGCACGGCGACGGGCCGGTAATACGCCATGTCGTCGGCGGAGATGAAGCTGCCTTCTTCCAGCGGCCAGGCCTTGGCGTCGATGAAATCGGGCGTCGTGCCGTTGACGCTGGTCTGCGTGTCCTGCCGTCCCGCACGCACGGTGAGGTTCGCGCTCATTTCCGGCACAGCGGAGGCGATATTCGGCAGTTCGCGGATCGCATCCGCATCCGCCGGCACCAGCGTCACCACACTTCCCCCGTCGCCGCCGCGAAAGTTCTGCATGTTGGGTCTGACGATGAGCAGATCGGAGCCGAGCGAGGCGATGCGACCGAGCACCTGGTTCTGCGCGCCCGTGCCGATGGCGAGCATGGCGACCACCGAGGAGACGCCGATGACGATGCCGAGCAAAGTGAGCGCGGTGCGCAGCAGATTGGCCGCGAGCGAGCGCAGCGACATGCGCGCCGCCTCCGGCAGATCGCCGGCGATCGAGGCACCGTCACTTGTCTGCGTCAGCATCTCCGTCGGCAGGCGGCGGGGGAGGCGGGCGATGCGCGGATCGCGCGACGGGCTCGGCCGGTCGGCAACGATCTCGCCGTCGCTGATCTCGATGATCCGTTCCGCCGCTTCAGCAACCTCGGCTGCGTGGGTGATGATGATGACCGTGTGCCCGGCCCGGTGCATCTCGGAAAGCCTGGCCATCACGTCCCGGCCCGAGGAACTGTCGAGCGCCCCGGTCGGCTCGTCGGCCAGGATGATGCGCCCGCCGTTCATCAGGGCACGGGCGATGGAGACGCGCTGCTGCTGGCCGCCGGAAAGCTGGCCGGGGCGGTGGTGCAGCCGTTCCGAAAGCCCGAGCGAGCCGAGCAGGGCTGCGGCCCGGTCCTTGCGCTCGCTGGCGGGAAGCCCGGCATAGACGGCCGGCAGCTCCACATTTTCGAGCGCGTTGAGGGTCGGAACCAGATTGTAGCTCTGGAAGACGAAGCCGAAGAGCCGGCGGCGCAGCGCCGAGAGCTGGTCCGTATCGAGGTCCGCGACATCCTCGCCCGCCACGGCATAGGTGCCGGAGGTCGGCCGGTCGAGGCAACCGAGAATGTTCATCAGGGTCGATTTGCCGGAGCCGGACGCGCCGACAATAGCGACGAACTCACCCTCCTCGATGTCGAGCGTGAGGCCCTTCAGCACCTCCACCTCGGCCTCGCCATTGACGAAGCTGCGTCTGATATCGCGGAGCGAAAGGAGCGCCATGGGCCGGGCCTCAGAAGAGCCGCGGCATGCCGCCGCCGCGCCGCTGTTGGCCGGAGCGCTCGGAGGCCTGGCCGGTCACGACGGTGTCGCCTTCCGAAAGGCCGGAGCGCACCTCGACGGAAAGGCGGTCGCGCAGGCCCGTTTCGATCGTGCGCGTCTCGCGCCCGCCGCTGGGCGTCGTCACCGTCACCTCAGCCTTGCCGTCGCGGTCCCGAGATAGCGCCGTCAGCGGTACGATGAGCACGTTCTTCGCGGAAGCCTCCACGAAGAACACTTCCGCCGTCATATCGATCATCAGCCGCCCCTCGGCATTCGGCACGTCGAAGAGGGCGGAGTAGAGCACGACGTTGTTTTCGGTCGAGGGCTTCGGCTTCACCTGCCGGAGCTTGCCTTCGATGCGCAGGTCCGGCGCACCGAGCAGGGTGAAATAGACCGGCATGCCGACCTTGAGCCGGCTCACATCCGCCTCCGAGACATCGGCCTCGATCGTCATGGTCGAGAGGTCGGCGAGCGTGGCGATGGTCGGCGTCGTCTGGTTGGCGTTCAGCGTCTGACCCTCCGTGGCGGCAATATCGACGACGGTGCCGGCCATGGGGGCATAGATCTGTGTGTGGCCGAGACTGATGCCGGCATCTTTGAGCGCCGCCTCCTGCTTGCGGATCTGCGCGTTCAGCGCATCGATATCGGCGCGTGCGCCGGCCTCCGCCGCCTCGGCCTCATCGAGCGCGGCCTGTGCGGCGCCATTGGCTTTGACGAGCGCCTGCTGGCGCGCCAGCGTGCGCGCCGCGAGCGTGGCCTGCGCCTGCCGACCGGCCAACTGCGCCTTCAGATTGGCGAGCTCAGCCTCGGCGATCTCGATCTGCGTCTTGATGGAGGCGGGATCGATTTCCGCGATCAGGTCGCCCTGCTTCACCTGGTCGCCGATCTCCACGGGAATGCGCAGCAACTGGCCGGAGACCTGCGCGCCGACGTCCACGTCCTTGAAGGGCTTCACGACGCCGGTTGCTGTGACAAGGCTTTCGATGTCGCCGCGCGACACCCTGTCAGTCAGCACATTGGCCTGCGTCTTCTGTTCGCCGGAATAAAACACATAGGCGCCTGCGCCACCCGCCAGCGCCAGCACTACCAGTAGAACCAGCCAGCGCCTGCCCTTGCCCCGCCGCTTGACCCGGGTGGGTGGGGTGACGATCGAGGCGGGAGCATCGGTGGTGGGGGTTGCCGGTTGCGGATCGCGAAGGGATGCCATGGATACGGGGTTACTCCAAGGGGGCGCGCGGCCGGACATTCGGCGGTCAGCTCTCCTTAACGGGAGATTGTGTTCCGTTCACGCCCTTCCAAGCCCCGGGCATGCAGGAAAATTGCCGCAGCCAGACACGTCGCGGTGAAGACAGCCGAGGCGATGGCAGATCCGGCATGCTGGAATGCCAGCCCGGCGACATTGGGCCGGGCTGGCGATCGCAAGACGCGCATGCCGTGACGTCTGGCACGTGTCAGCGGCAGACGCGGATGCGCTTGACGACGAGATTGCCGTAATGGTCGTACTTGCGGATCTTCTTGATGAAGCAGTGCTGCTTGTAATAGTGCTTCCGGTGGCCGTAATAGTGGCCGACCGGCAGAACCTCGGCCTGATGATACCCCGTGCCGATGGTGAGCGTGAAGCCGCCGGCAGCCGACGGTGCGGCCGAGGAGACGATTGCCCCGAGTGCGACGAGGCCTGCAATCATGATCTTGCGCATGGAACCAACTCCCTGAATGCGTGAATCTCGGGCAGGACCATCCCACCCTCATCAGACAATAACCCTTCGGAATGGGCCTTGCAGTTCCCTGCGGTACAGGCAGTTCAGCCCCGGGAAAGGGGGCCAGACGAGGCTCAGGCGACGTGCCAGGCAATCACGACCGCGGCGATGGCGATGACCCAGAGCGCGATGCGTCCGGAACGGCTGTGGCGCGCCTCCGCCTCGCCGATCGCTTCTGCCGTGGCGATGTCGAAGCGCAGGCCATGCTCGGCCATGGAGGTCAGGTCGCGGCTGAACTGTTCGGTCTTGGCCGCGATCTCCGGCGCTGCCTCGGCGAGCCGCACGGCCGCCGACAGGCCTTCGCGCATATCGACGAGAATGCGCTTCGGTCCGAGATTGTCGCGGATCCAGTCGGAGACGACGGGTTCGGCCGCCTTCCACATATTGAAGCGCGGATTAAGCGTGCGCGCCACGCCTTCCACCACCACCATAGTCTTCTGCAGCATGACGAGCTGCGGCTGCGTCTGCATGTCGAAAAGCTCGGTGATCTCGAAGAGCAAAGTCAAAAGCCGCGCCATGGAGATGGTCTCGGCCGGTTGGCCGTGGATCGGCTCGCCGATGGCGCGGATTGCCTGGGCGAAGCTCGCCACATCGTGATGGCCGGGCACATAGCCGGCCTCGAAATGCACGGCCGCGACGCGCGCATAGTCGCGCTGGATGAAGCCATAGAGGATTTCGGCGAGGAACCGGCGTTCCTTCTTGCCGAGCCGTCCGACAATTCCGAAATCGACGGCCACGATCGTGCCGGCCGCATCCACCATCAGGTTGCCCTGGTGCATGTCGGCATGAAAGAATCCGTCGCGCAGCGTGTGACGCAGGAAGGACTGGATCAGCGTATCGGCGAGACGGTTGAGGTCATGACCGGCTCGGCGCAGGGCGTCGAGATCCGACATGCGCGTGCCGTCGATCCATTCCATGGTGACGACATCGCGGCCCGTGCGCTCCCAGTCCACCTTGGGCACGCGGAAGCCCTGGTCGTGGGCGGTATTCTCGGCGATTTCGGACAGCGCGGCCGCTTCGAGGCGCAGGTCCATCTCGATGCGGGTGGTCTGCTCGAGCGTCCGGGTGACCTCGACGGGGCGCAGGCGCCGCGCATTGCGCACGTAGCGCTCCTGCAAACGGGCGACCAGATACATGGCCTCCAGATCCTGCGCGAAGCGCTGGCGTACGCCCGGGCGCACGACCTTCACCGCCACCTTGCGTCGCTGGCTGCCGTCGGCGACTTCGGCGGGGTGAACCTGGGCGATCGAGGCCGCGGCGATCGGCGCATCGAAGCGGGCGTAGAGATCGGCAATGCTGCGCCCCAGCGAGCCGGCGATGATCGCCTCGGCCTCGGCCTGCGGGAAGGTCGCCATACGGTCCTGCAGGAGCGCAAGGTCGGTGGCGAACTGTGCGCCGACCACGTCGGGACGGGTCGAGAGGAACTGGCCCATCTTGACGTAGGAGGGGCCGAGACGTTCGATGGCCCTTGCCACGCGCTCGCGCCGATCCTCGCCGGACCGGACGCGCCGCTCGAAGAGGCCGGCGACGGACTGCACGACGCGAAGCGCCGGCGGCAGGTTTTCCGGCGGGATGGCGGAGAAGACACCGGCGCGGATCAGCACATAGCCGATGCGGGCAAGGCGGTAGTAAGCTCCCGGCGTGCTCATCGGCTTAGAGCTTCCAGCCAGAGTGCAGCGCGGCGATGCCGCCCGTGTAATTGGTGTAGCCGACGCGCGAGAAGCCGGCGGTGCGGATCATCGCGGCAAAATTCTCCTGGTTGGGGAACTTGCGGATGGATTCCACCAGATACTGATAGGGCTCGGCCTCGCCGGTGATCATCTTGCCGAATTGCGGGATCGCATTGAACGACCATGCGTCATAGAAGCGGTCGAGCAGCGGCAGCTCGACTTCGGAGAATTCCAGTACCAGCAGCCGCCCGCCACGCTTCAGCACGCGAAAGGCCTCCGACAGCGCCACCTCGATGCGCGGCACATTGCGGATACCGAACGCGATCGTGTAGGCGTCGAAAGAGGCATCCTCGAAGGGCAGGTCCTCGGCATTGGCCTCGACGAAGGTGAGGTTGCCGGAAAGCCCCTTCTTCTCGGCCCGCTCGGCGCCGACGGCCAGCATGGAACCGTTGATGTCGAGCACGGTCGCCTGCGCGGTGCGGCCTGAGGCCTCCACGATGCGAAACGCGATGTCGCCGGTGCCGCCCGCAACGTCCAGCACTTTGAACCCGGTGCTGGAGCGTGGATTGAGGGCGGCCACCATCGCATCCTTCCAGGCGCGGTGCAGGCCGGCCGACATCACGTCGTTCATGATGTCGTAGCGCTTGGCCACCTTGTGGAAGACATCGTTGACGAGGGCCTGCTTTTCGCCCTTGCCGACATTGCGGAAGCCATAGGAGGTTTCCATCCCGCCGTCCGCAGAGGTGCGCGCATTCGTCATCCGTCTTCTCCAAACCCGTTCCGCAAAATCGGCGCGACCATAGCGAATTGTCCCACCACACGCTATCTGAAGCGAAGAGGGCCGCCTGCGGCATACCCGCCCGATGTCAGGGCCCGATATAGGTGAAACGCGTGCCGAGGCAAACGCTTCCGAAGCGGCCGGCAGGCGGAAAGGATGAAAATGCCTGAACTGCCCGAAGTCGAAACCGTCCGGCGCGGCCTTGCCCCCGTCATGGAGGGTGCGACCATCGAGAGGCTGGAGCTTCGCCGGCCGGACCTGCGCTTTCCCTTTCCGGCCGGCCTCACGCAGGCCGCGGACGGCCGGCGGATCCTGGCCCTCTCCCGGCGCGCCAAGTATCTGCTGATCGAGCTGGAGGGCGGGGCCGCGCTCCTTGCCCACCTCGGCATGTCCGGCTCCTTCCGCATCGAGGAGGAGGGCGAAGGCGGCGAAACGCCGGGTGTCTTCCATATGGCGCGCTCCAAGGATGCGCGCCACGACCACGTGGTTTTCCATCTGGAGCGCGAGGGCCGGCACGCCCGCGTCGTCTACAACGATCCCCGCCGCTTCGGCTTCATGGACCTCATCGCCGCCGGCGGGCGCGAGGAGAACGCCTATCTGCGCGATCTCGGCCCGGAGCCGACCGGCAACTGGCTGGATGCGGCCTACCTCGCCACCCGCTTTGCCGGCAAGGCGCAGCCGCTGAAGACCGCACTGCTCGACCAGAAGGTCATCGCCGGTCTCGGCAACATCTATGTCTGCGAAGCGCTGTGGCGCACCGGGCTTGCGCCGGAACAGGCGGCGGGCACGCTGGTCGACGGCAAGGGCCGTCCCCGCCCTCAGCTGCTGGCGCTCGTTGACAATGTCCGCGCCGTCATCGCCGAGGCGATCGAGGCGGGTGGCTCCTCGCTGCGCGACCACATCCGCACGGACGGCTCGCTCGGCTATTTCCAGCACGCCTTTTCCGTCTATGACCGCGAGGGCGAGCCTTGCCGCCGTCCGGCCTGTGTGGGCGTGGTGGCGCGCAGCGTGCAGGCCGGGCGCTCCACCTTTCACTGCCCGGTCTGCCAGCTGCCGCAAAAGGCGCCGCACCGCTTGGCCGGCAAGGTCGTCGGCAAACGGAATCTGAAAATAGCGCGTTGACGGGCCGGTCTTTTGCCGGTATACGCCGCCCTCAGTTTGGAACGCCCGTTCGGGGGTTCCGGTCAAGCTCCCGAATTGCTTGGATGTGACAGGTCGCCGTGACCCACGCCGCGAAGGTGGAGTTCGTGTCAGATTTCGAAGAGAGGCATCTATGGCCAATACGTCCTCGGCGAAGAAGGCGACCCGCAAGATCGCTCGCCGCACTGAAGTGAACAAGGCTCGTCGTTCGCGTGTTCGCACCTACGTCCGCAAGGTCGAGGAAGCGATTGCATCGGGTGATGCAGCCGCTGCTGCCGCTGCCCTGAAGGCAGCCCAGCCGGAACTCGCACGCGCCGCCAGCAAGGGCGTGATGCACTCCAACACGGCTTCCCGCAAGGTCTCGCGTCTGGCGAGCCGCGTGAAGGCCCTGTCGGCCTGATACATTCTATTTTGTGCTCTTGAAAAGCCCGGCCGCCGTGCCGGGCTTTTCGGATTCATGCTTTTGGAATCCTGTGAATGTCGTTTATCAAAGTCATTTCACATGTCAGCGGAATGACATGAAATATCAATAAGTTTCAATAGCTTGCGCAAGGTTCTGCTTCTTTAGCCTTATCAGTGGGACGGCAGCCGGCTACCCATTCGAGTCAAGCGATTTTTTATTTTTCTGCGACTCCGGCCCGGCACGGAAAAGCCAAAAAACAAAGCCTTTGATTCTCCTGCGATTCTCATTTTTGGCCTGCGCATGGGTCGAAAACCGCGGCAAGAGTCAACGCCTCCACCTCTCCCCCATGGTAAAAATCCTAATTGATCTTGCCCGGCAGTCCTGCCTAAATGCCTCCATCAGGAACGACGGAGCGCGGCTTTAAGAGCGCCTTGCGAAAGGCACTCGACGGGATCGTTTGGACCGGTTGCTTCCTGTTCGGAGTGGTGACCCACCGTTCCACCGACAATTGCGGGATGTGTGCCCCTGCGCCGGATATGGCGTCGGAACGCATCTCTTTTTTCAAAATGCCGGCCTCTGGGACAGGCTGGCATGACGATGGCGATTGCGTTGGAGATGTCGGCGTCGTGAGTATAGGCATGTGGTTCTGCGTTGGATGGTTCGGATGACAAAGGAGCAATAGGGCCTGATAGGCGAAGGGGCGTTGGCTGGAGTGGCTGAATGTCCCGGGCGTATCTGGCAAGCCGCGGGCGGGATGAGGATGCCGCGGCCGGTGCGCACCAGGACGGACCAGCAGATGAGGGGCTGGGACGATCAAGACCGGAACGGTGGAGACGATGGCCTGTTTGGCTTTCGGTGACAGCGCTTTTCCGGACAAAGGTGAGATTGCGCTTCGTCGCCCAGCGGGCGGCATGGCGATCTCTGAAGACAGGGCGACGGCGCCACCATACGGATGAACCGCATGGGCCGTTTGCTGCGGGCGGACAACAGGAGCGGTACCCCGCTTCTGCGACAGACTTGGAAGGCGGCAAGATGCGAATGACAATGGCGGCAGCGGACGAAGCATCCAAACAGGGTGCCTCGCATTTCCGCGCGGATGAACGGTCACAGACGCGGTGTGACGGACTGGCAAAGGATACTGATGGCATGGCTGCGCACAACGCGATCTTCGAGCGTGTCAGCGCCCGCCTCAAGGCCCAGGTCGGTCCCGATGTCTATGCGAGCTGGTTTGCGCGCCTGAAGCTGCATTCGGTCTCCAAGAGCGTCGTGCGCCTGACCGTGCCGACCACCTTCCTGAAGTCCTGGATCAACAATCGCTATCTCGACCTCATCACCAGCCTTTTCCAGCAGGAAGATGCCGAAGTGCTGAAGGTCGAAATCCTGGTGCGTTCGGCGACCCGTGGCCGCGTGCCAGAGCGCGAGGATGCCGCCGTTTCCGCCGGCCAGGAGCCGGCCGTGCAGCCCGTCCGCCGCACGCTGCCGCAGACCGTCGGCACGGTTGCTGCCGCCAGCCTTCCGAACACCGCAAAGCCGCAGTCTCCGGCCGCGCCGCTCTTCGGCTCGCCGCTCGACCCGCGCTACACCTTCGACAGCTTCGTCGAGGGCTCGTCCAATCGCGTGGCGCTTGCCGCTGCCCGCACCATCGCGGAAGCCGGCGCCGGCGCCGTGCGTTTCAATCCGCTCTTCGTGCATTCGAGCGTCGGCCTCGGCAAGACGCATCTGTTGCAGGCGATTGCCGCCGAGGCGATCCGCTCGCCGCGCGCGCCCCGCGTCGTCTATCTCACGGCCGAGTATTTCATGTGGCGCTTTGCCACCGCCATTCGCGACAATGACGCCCTGTCGCTGAAGGAATCGCTGCGCAACATCGACCTTCTTATCATCGACGACATGCAGTTCCTGCAGGGCAAGTCGATCCAGAACGAATTCTGCCATCTCCTCAACATGCTGCTCGACAGCGCCCGCCAGGTGGTCGTGGCCGCAGACCGTGCGCCTTGGGAACTGGAATCCCTCGACACGCGCGTGCGCTCGCGCCTGCAGGGTGGCGTTGCCATCGAACTGGAAGGGCCCGATTACGAGATGCGGCTCGAAATCCTGCAGCGACGGCTTGCTGCTGCCCGTCAGGAGGATGCGAGCCTCGACATACCCGTCGAGATCCTCAGCCATGTGGCCCGGCAGGTGACCGCCAGCGGCCGCGAGCTGGAAGGCGCCTTCAACCAGATGCTTTTCCGCCGCTCCTTCGAGCCGCAGCTGTCGCTGGAGCGGGTTGACGAACTGCTCGGCCACCTCGTCAACACCGGCGAGCCGCGCCGCGTGCGCATCGAGGACATCCAGCGCGTCGTCGCCAAGCACTACAATGTCTCGCGCCAGGAACTGGTGTCGAACCGCCGCACGCGCGTCATCGTCAAGCCGCGCCAGATCGCCATGTATCTGTCGAAGACCCTGACGCCGCGCTCCTTCCCGGAGATCGGCCGCCGTTTCGGCGGGCGCGACCACACGACCGTGCTGCACGCCGTGCGCAAGATAGAGGAGCTGATTTCCGCCGACACCAAGCTCGGCCACGAGATCGAACTTCTGAAGCGCCTCATCAACGAATAGGCCGCGTCCGGCCCTTTGCTTCAACGGGTAAAGAGCGCGGGTGGACAGGCGTCCTACCGCGCTCTTTTCGTTGGCCGCTGCTTACTTGCAGACCTTGATCTTCTTGATAACGAGGTTGCCGTAGTGGTCCCAGGTCTTGATCTTCTTGATGTGGCAGACCGGCTGATAGTCGTAGCTGTAGTAGCCGGCCTGCGAGGGGGCGGCAAAGGAGAGGGCGGCGAAAGCGGCGAGGACGGTGGAGAGAACGATGCGGCGCATGGCTGGGGTCCTTTGATCTGGTGTGGATGAGCCCGTCTCATCCAGTGACCCGACAATCGCATGCCCCACCGCACCGCGCTGTTCCCGGTGGAACAGGCGGCGACCGCATCCGCCGCTCGCCTTTTGCGGGGACGTCAAGGGTTGGCTTCGCGTCCGACGTTTGGCATTCTCGCAATGCGACGCAGCGGGAAGGTCAGGCAGCGCTACCCGTCGCGCGCCAAGGAAAGGACGGACGAAAAGCGCCCGTCAGAAATCAGGAGGCGACATGACCGAGAGACTGGACGATGAGACCGGCACGCGCGAACTGGTCCTGACACGGCTGATCCCGGTCACGCGAAGCGCGCTCTATCGCTGCTGGACGGAACCGGCCTTGCTCACCCGCTGGTTCACGCCCGAACCGTGGAAGACTGTCGAGGCGGACCTTGATGTGCGCGCCGGCGGCCACAGCCGCGTCGTGATGCTCTCGCCCGAGGGCGAGCGCTTTCCGAGCGAGGGCGTCTATCTCGAAGTGGTCGAAAACGAAAAACTCGTCTTCACCGACGCCTTCACCTCGGGCTGGAACCCGTCGAAAAAGGCCTTCATGCTCGGCATCATCACCTTTGCCGACGAGGCCGGCTGCACGCGCTACACCGCCCGCGTCCGCCACTGGAGCGAAGAAGATCGAAAGACGCACGAAGAGATGGGCTTTCACGAGGGCTGGGGCCGGGCGACGGACCAGCTTGCGGCGCTGGCAGCCACGCTGCGGGGATAGGGAAGGCGCAACGCCCCAATGTTGCGGCCCCTGACGTCACCTGGCGCGAGCGCCGCGCCTCAGCAGGCAAGGTCCGCCACGACGGCATCAAGGATCAGCATGCCCTGCGGCGTGCAGCGCAGCCGCGAATTGCCGATCCGCTCGATAAAGCCGTGGTCGATGAGATCCTGCTCGCGCACCGGATCCGGCTCGCGGCCGGAGAGGGCCTGCCAACGGGCGAGATCGACGCCTTCCTTGAGGCGTAGCCCCATCAGGAGCAGTTCGTCCGCCTGCTCCTCAAGTTCGAGCGGCTCGATCTCGATCATACCGTGACCATTCTGCTCCACGGCCTGCAGCCAGGTTTCCGGGTGCCGCTCGGTGGCGGTGGCGAGCTTGCGATGGCCGGACTTGAGGCGCCCATGCGCGCCGGGGCCGATGCCGGCATAGTCGCCATAGCGCCAGTAGGTGAGGTTGTGGCGGCTCTCGGCGCCGGGCCGGGCATGATTGGACACCTCATAGGCTGGCATGCCCTCGCGCGCGGTGATCTCCTGCGTCGCCTCATAAAGAATGGCCGACTGCTCGCCATCAGGAACGATCAGCTTGCCCGCCTTGTGCAGGCCGAAGAAGGGCGTGCCCTCCTCGATCGTCAGCTGGTAGAGCGAAAGGTGATCGACCGCATAGGAGATCGCCTGCTTCAGTTCCGCATCCCAGTCTTCGACCGTCTGGCCGGGGCGGGCATAGATGAGATCGAAGGACATGCGCGGGAAGATCTCGCGCGCCAGCCGGATGGCGGTCAGCGCTTCCTCCACATTGTGAAGGCGGCCGAGGAATTTCAGGTCTCGGTCGTTCAGCGCCTGCACGCCCATCGACACGCGGTTGACGCCGGCGGCGCGGTAGCCACGGAAGCGGTCGGCCTCCACGCTGGAAGGATTGGCCTCGATCGTCACCTCGATGCCGTCCGGCACACTCCAGCGGGCCGCGATGCCATCCAGCAGCGCGCCGACCGTCTGGGCCGCCATCAGCGAGGGCGTGCCCCCGCCGATGAAGATCGAGGTGACGGTGCGCGGGCCGCTGAGCGCGAGCGCGGCGTCCATCTCCTTGAGAAACGCGGAGATGAAGCGCGCCTGGTCCACCGGCTGGTGGCGCACATGGCTGTTGAAGTCGCAGTAAGGGCATTTGGCCGCGCAGAAGGGCCAGTGCAGATAGATGCCGAAGCCCGGATCCTGGCCGTCGGAAAGCGCGGAAATACGGGCCGGCTGCATGGTCATGCCGTCAGACAGGTTTCGACGAAGAGCTTGAACGCGCGTGCACGGTGCGACAGCGCATCCGCATCGCCCGGCTTCCACCCGTGCTTCTCCTCCGCACTCATCTCGCCGAAGGTACGCTCATGTCCCTCGGGCTTGAAGATCGGATCGTAGCCGAAACCTTGTGCGCCGCGCGGCGGCCAGACGACGGTGCCCTCCACCTCGCCCCGGAAGGTTTCCGTATGCCCATCGGGCCAGGCAAGGCAGAGCACGGAGACAAAGCGCGCGCTGCGCTGTGCGGGTTCGATCGCACCCTTTTCAGCAAGCGCATCCTCGACCTTTCGCATGGCCATCTGGAAATCACGCGTGCCGTCGGCCGTTTCCGCCCAGTTGGCGGTGTAGACACCGGGTGCACCATCCAGCGCGTCGACAACGATGCCGGAATCATCCGAAAGCGCCGGCAGGCCGGAGGCCCTGGCGGAGGCGAGCGCCTTGATAGCCGCGTTCTCCTCGAAGGTCGTGCCCGTCTCATCCGGCTCGATGAAGGAAAGGTCGGCGGCCGACTTTGCTGCAAAGCCGAACGGGCCGATGAGATCGCGGATCTCGGCGATCTTGCCGGCGTTGTGGCTGGCAACGACGATGGTGCGGGTGTCGAGCGTGCGCATGGGTCAGTCCAGTCCGGGTTTTAAAAAAAGAAAGCACGCAGCGAGCGGCTTATGGTCTTTCGGCAATCTCGTCACCTATCCGCCATCATGGTCGGGCTTGACCCGACCATCCATCGCCGCGGATAGAGTTCGCGGAATGGATCCTCGGGTCAAGCCCGAGGATGACGGGCAGCGCAGGTGCCATTGTCAGCATGGCAAGTGGCCATTGGCCGCCCGCCTCCTCATTCGCCTAGCCGCCGATCGCCTGCTTCTGCAGCGACACGAGTTCGGAAATGCCGTTGCGCGCCAGACCCATTAGCGTCAGGAACTCGGCTTCCGAAAAGGGCTTGCCCTCGGCCGTGCCCTGGATCTCCACGATGCCGCCGCTGCCGGTCATGACGAAGTTGGCGTCGGTTTCGGCAGCGGAATCCTCGATGTAATCGAGGTCGATGACGGGCTGATCGGCGAAGATGCCGCAGGAGATGGCCGCGACATGGTCCTTCAGGACCTTCTCGACCTTGACCATGTTGCGGGCTTCCATCCAGGCAAGGCAGTCGCGCAGTGCAATCCAGGCACCGGTGATCGAGGCCGTGCGCGTGCCGCCATCGGCCTGGATGACGTCGCAGTCGATGGAGATCTGGCGTTCGCCGAGTGCTTGCAGATCGACGACGGCGCGCAGCGAGCGGCCGATGAGGCGCTGGATTTCCTGCGTGCGGCCGCTCTGCTTGCCGGAGGCGGCCTCGCGCTTCATGCGCTCGCCGGTGGCGCGCGGCAGCATGCCGTATTCGGCCGTCACCCAGCCCTTGCCGGAATTGCGCAGCCACGGCGGCGTCTTGTCCTCAAGGCTGGCCGTGCACAGCACATGCGTATCGCCGAACTTCACGAGGCAGGAGCCCTCGGCATGTTTGGACACGCCGCGCTCAAAGCTGACTTTGCGCATTTGATCGGTTTTTCTGCCGGATGGCCGCATCGGATATTCCTTTCGTCCGTTGGCGCCCTTCTAGCCGAACTTGTCCTCAGGGGAAAGCGTGCGGGAAGGCGCTCTGGCGACGAAAGGCTTTTGCGAAAGAAAACAGTCGCACTATATTTACCGACAGGGATCAACCATCGGGACAACAGCGCGGAATGCCCATCAACAGGACGCTCGGACACGAAGGGGCCGTTCAGCTCGACGAGCGATCCGGCGAAATCTTCCGCCGGATCGTCGAAAGCTATCTGGAAAGCGGCGAGCCGCTGGGCTCGCGCAATCTCTCGCGCATCCTGCCCATGTCGCTTTCGCCCGCTTCCGTGCGCAATGTGATGAGCGACCTCGAGCATCTCGGCCTCGTCTATTCCCCCCATGTCAGCGCCGGCCGCCTGCCGACGCAGCGCGGCCTGCGCTTCTTCGTCGATGCCTTCATGCAGGTCGGCGATCTCTCGCCGGAGGACCGCGCCTCCATCGACCGGCAGGTCAGGGCCGGCGATCGCGACCAGTCGGTGGAGGGCCTTCTCGCCGATGCCAGCCAGATGCTCTCGGGCATGTCGCGCGGCGCCGGCCTCGTCATCACCCAGAAGAACGACCCGGTCCTCAAGCACGTCGAATTCATCCGCCTCGGCCCGACCAAGGCGCTCGCCGTGCTGGTCGGCGAACACGACCAAGTTGAAAACCGCATCATCGAGCTGCCGGCCGGCGTGACGAGCGCGCAGCTGACGGAGGCCGCAAATTTCCTCAACGCCCATCTCGCCGGACAGACGCTGAACGAGCTTCGCGGCGAGATCGAGCGGTTGCAGGAAACCGTGCGCCGCGAACTGGACGTGCTCTCGCAGGATCTCGTCGAGCGCGGCATCGCGGTCTGGTCGGGTACGGATGCGGAGGACAAGGCCGCCCAGCTCATCGTTCGCGGGCGTGCCAATCTGCTCGAAGGCGTCGCCGGCATGGACGATGTCGATCGCCTGCGCCTGCTCTTCGACGACCTCGAAAAGAACGAGAGCCTGATCGAAATTCTCTCGCTTGCGGAATCGGGCTCGGGCGTGCGCATCTTCATCGGCTCGGAAAACAAGCTCTTCTCGCTTTCAGGCTCCTCGCTGATCGTAGCGCCCTATCGCGATGGCGAAGATCGCATCATCGGCGCCGTCGGTGTCATCGGGCCGACTCGGCTGAACTATGCGCGCATCGTGCCGATGGTCGATTACACCGCCCAACTGATGTCGCGACTCAGGCGCTAGCAGACACCCCTCAAAAGGCCGCGAGGCCTTGATTTTTGCCGATCAAACCTCGATATCGGCGCTACTTCCTCGAAATGGACGAACAGCGGAGACCGTCATGACCGACGACACCAACAAGCACGAAGCCGAACATGCCGAGGCGAACGCCGCCCGTGGCGCGGCCGAGGCCCTGGACGCCGCCGCCTTTGCGGCCGCAGACACCGGCGCACCGGAAACCCCTGTCGAACCCGACCCTACCGAAGCCCTTCGCGCTGAAAATGCCGAGCTGAAGGACCGCTACCTGCGCCTTGCCGCCGAGATGGACAATCTGCGCCGCCGCACCGAGCGCGAGATCAAGGACGCCAAGACCTATGCCGTGGCAAGCTTTGCCCGCGACATGCTGTCGGTCTCCGACAATCTGCGCCGTGCGCTGGATGCCATCCCCGCCGACGCCCGCGCTGCCGGCGACCAGGGGCTCAACACACTGGCCGAAGGTGTCGAAATGACCGAGCGTGCCATGTTGGGCGCGCTGGAGCGCCACGGCGTGAAGAAGCTGGAGCCGGTCGGCCAGAAGTTCGACCCGAACTTCCACCAGGCCATGTTCGAAATTCCCAATGCCGATGTGCCGAACAACACCGTCGTGCAGGTCGTGCAGGATGGATACTCGATCGGCGAGCGCGTGCTGCGCCCCGCCATGGTCGGCGTTGCCAAGGGTGGCCCGAAGGTGGCCGCGCCCGAAGCCGAGGCACCGGCGAACTGACTGCAGCGATCCCGGCCCCTTGAGCTGTGGAGATGAAAGAGGCCCGGTCGCAACTGCGAACCGGGCCTTATCTTTGCCGAAATCCGGTTGTCTCTAAGCCTTATGCCGCGTTCGACGCCGGATCCTCATTAAGGAAGGCATAGATGGCGGTGGCCGAATCGGTCGCCCGAAGCTTGGCAACCATGTCCTGGTCGCGCAGAACGCGCGCGATACGCGACAGCGCCTTGAGGTGATCTGCACCCGCGCCTTCCGGTGCGAGCAGCAGAAAGGCGAGATCGACCGGCTGGTCGTCCAGCGCTTCGAAATCGACGGGCGTTTCGAGGCGTGCGAACAGGCCGACAATGGCGGGCAGGCCCGCAATCTTGCCGTGGGGGATGGCGATGCCGTTGCCGACCCCTGTGGAGCCGAGGCGTTCGCGCTGCAGGATGACGTCGAAAATTTCGCGTTCCGCAAGGCCGGTGAGTTTCGATGCCTTGCCAGCCAGTTCCTGGAGAAGCTGCTTCTTCGAATTGGCGCGCATCGCGGGGATGATCGCATTCTGCTGCAGCAAGCCTGCCAATGCCATTGTCTCTTCCTCGTCCACGAACGAAGGGCTTGTGGCTCCTTCGCTCAAATCTCGCTGTGGCTGATCGACCGGCAGGGCGGCGGGGAACGCGTGATCCCCCGCCGCAGTGCGTCTCAGGCCTTGATGCTCGCGGCGTCGATCCAGCCAATGTTTCCGTCATTGCGCCGATAGACGATGTTCAATCCGGCGCCGTTGGGCGTCTTGAACATCAGCACCGGCTCGTCGGTCATATCGAGCGCCATTACGGCGCCGGCGACCGACATGGTCCGCAGTTGCTTGGAGCTTTCCGCCACGATGGTGGGGGCGAAGTCTTCGGGAACCTCGTCCTCTTCATCCGGCACCGGATCCATCACCGTATAGGCGATTTCTTCGAATGCGCTGGCATGGCCATTGCCGTTGTGGTGATCCTTGAGCTTCCGCTTGTAGCGGCGCAGGCGCTTTTCGATCCGCTCAGCGGCGCTATCGAAGGCGGCCTGGGGCTCGTTCGCCTGACCGTTCGCCTGCAGCACGATTCCCGTGTCCAGGTGAAGCTTGCAGTCGGCGCTGAACCGCGATCCGGATTTGTCCACAGTGACCTGACCTGAATAGCCTCCGTCAAAGTATTTGGTTACGGCCTGCTCGATCTGCTCCTCGATTCGGAGCCGGAACGATTCACCGATGTCCATATGTTTCCCGGATACACGCACACTCATGGAGTTTCCTCTCTTTGTTGTGGTCTGCGTGTCCAGTCTATTCCAAGCGCCTCCCGCATCCAAGCTTTTCAAGCATGTATCGCATCTTTAAACGGTGCGGGCGCACGCCGCGCTGAAGGCCCTCAATTCCGGGCCTGGCGCATGTGTGGCGGGGCATTAACGCTTCGGGGCGCCGGAGTCAAATCGCGTCTTGGGGAGTCCAAGCGTGATCATCCGCGGCAAAAATGTGGTCAGGAGGCGCACGTCAGGCGGTGGTTCGCTTCGCCAGCGCTCGTTTTTCGCGCCGCCGCTGCACGGATGACGCGATATTCATCGCCTCCCGGTACTTTGCGACCGTCCGGCGGGCGATATCGATGCCGCCCGCTTTTAGCATGTCCACAATATCGTCATCGGACAGCACCGTTTCCGCCGTTTCCTGGCCGATCAGGGTGCGGATCCGGTGGCGGACGGCCTCTGCGGAATGGGCATCGCCGCCCTCGGCCGAGCCGATCGAGACGGTGAAGAAATACTTGAGCTCGAACAGGCCGCGCGGCGTCATCATGTATTTGTTGGCGGTCACGCGGCTGACGGTCGATTCGTGCATCTTGATGGCGTCCGCCACCGTCTTCAGGTTCAGCGGCCGCAGGTGATGGACGCCCAGCCGGAAGAAGGCGTCCTGCTGGCGCACAATTTCGCTGGCGACCTTGAGGATCGTCTTGGCGCGCTGGTCGAGGCTGCGTGTCAGCCAGTTGGCCGTCTGCAGGCATTCGCTGAGAAAGACGTGGTCGGCCGAATTCTTCTGCGCGGTGCGCGAGACCGAGACATAATAGTCATGGTTGACGAGGACGCGGGGCAGGGCATCCGGATTGAGCTCGATGCCCCAGCCATCCGAGGTCTGCCGCAACACGATATCGGGCGTGATGGCTTCGCTGACATCCGTCTCGAAACTCGTGCCCGGCTTCGGATCGAGGCTTCGGATCTCCGCCAGCATGTCGATGAGATCCTCGTCATCGACGCCGCAGATCTTGCGCAGGCTCGAAAAATCGCGCCGCGCGAGGAGGTCCAGATGAGCAAGGAGCGCGAGCATCGCCGGATCGAGCCGGTCGCGGGCCTTCAACTGGATGGCGAGGCATTCCGACAGCGAGCGGGCAAAAACCCCCGGCGGATCGAACTGCTGCAGAACGGACAATACCCGGTCGATATCGGCTGCGGCGGCGCCCAGTCTTTCGCAAAGCTCCTTGAGATCGCATTGCAGATAGCCGGTCTCGTCGAGATGGTCGAGAAGATGTCCTGCAATCAGCCGGTCGGCCGGACCGGGAACGGCGAGCGGAATCTGCCGTTCGATGACGCTGCGCAGCGTCGCACGCTCGGCAACGAAATCGTCGAGGTCGTAGGCGTCGCTGCCTTCGCCATCCCCGCCGGGCATCGACTTCCACTGCCCCAGCAATTCCGGCGCATCCGGCCGGCTGGCATCGCGGTCATCGGGAAAGACGTTCTCGAAGTCGGTGTCGAGCTGCTCCGTCATGCGCCGGCCATCGGTGGCGAGCGTGCTGTCGTAGAGGTCGGTGGTGCTGCCATGCGCCGGCAGATCGCCCGCCTCGCGCTCGCGCTGCGCCTCACCGGCGTCGCCCGCCTCGCCGCGAGCACCGCCCGGCTGGTCGTCATTGGCCACGAGTTCGAGCAGCGGGTTCTTCTCCACCTCCTGCTCGATGAACTGGTTGAGCTCGACATGCGTCATCTGCAGCAGCTGGATCGACTGCATCAGTTGCGGGGTCATTACCAGCGATTGGCTTTGACGCAGATATAGGCTGGCCGAGAGTGCCATACGGACGCGAAACTCCCCTGATTTCGGGTGGATGCGCGTTTGTTCACGTTCTTTTCCGCGCCACGTCCCGAACTGGCCTGAAAATTGCTTATTATGCTCTCTTGGTCAAGAGCCGCCTTGAAAGGGGATGGTTTTTGGCCGCTAAGGGCCAGTCCCGTGCCGATTGCATAGGCACTGTGCCGCCGAAGCGCTCACCCACGCGCCGGGCGCGCCACAACGTGGATGATGGCCGACGTTCGCGCGCCTACGGGCTCGTCTGGCCCAAAAATTGCGTACTCTGCGCCCCCGGTCAAGAAAAATGCGCAAATGAGGGACGCACGGGTGCGCCCTTTGACGCAGGCCTGCGACAAGGGGCGCGATGGGCTGGCCTCAGAGGCTGAAATTGTCGCCGAGATAGAGGCGGCGTACATCGGCATTATTGACGATGTCATTGGCCCGTCCATGGGTCAGCACTTCGCCGGCATGGATGATGTAGGCCCGGTCGATCAGGCCGAGCGTCTCGCGCACATTGTGGTCCGTGATGAGAACGCCGATGCCGCGCTGTGTGAGATGGCGCACCAATGCCTGGATGTCGGCGACCGAGATGGGGTCGACACCCGCAAAGGGCTCGTCGAGCAGCATGAAGGTTGGGTCGGTCGCAAGCGCCCGGGCGATTTCAAGGCGCCGCCGCTCGCCGCCCGACAGCGAGATTGCCGCCGCCTTGCGCAGGTGCCCGATGGAGAATTCACCGAGCAGTTCGTCAAGCTTCGCCTCGCGCCGGTCGCGGTTCTTGTCGTGAACCTCAAGCACCGCCCGGATATTGTCTTCCACCGAAAGGCCACGGAAGATCGATGCTTCCTGCGGCAGATAGCCGACGCCGAGCCGGGCGCGACGATACATCGGCATGGTGGTCACAACATTGCCGTTGATTTCGATCGAGCCTTCGTCGACGGGCACAAGGCCGGTGATCATGTAGAAGCAGGTGGTCTTGCCTGCCCCGTTCGGCCCGAGCAGGCCGACGGCCTCGCCGCGCCGGACGACGAGCGAGACGCCATTCACCACGCGGCGGGACCGATAGGCCTTGGTCAGCCCGCGCGCGATCAGCGTGCCCTCGTAGCGCGCCTTGTCGGCGCGCGTGGCAGCGTCCTGCGCCTCGGGGCCCGCGCCCTTGGCGCTGCTCTTGAAAAAAGGGATCTGCACGGGTGTCGGATCAGTTCTGCTGCGGCTTGCGGGATTGCGGGTCGAGCTGAATCTGGACACGACCGCCACAGCTTTCAAGCTGCGCCTCGCCGCTGTCCATCTGCACGTTCAGCCGGCAGCCGACGAACACGTTCTTGCCTTCCGATAGAACCACCCTCTTGCCTTCCAGTACGAAGGTCTGGCGGGTCATGTCGAAATTGCCCTTGTCGGCAGTCGCCTGCTGCGTGCCGGAGGACAAGAACACCTTGTCATTGACCTCGATGCGGTCGATGTCGGCATCGCCGCTGGAGATGGAGCCGCCGCCGGACTTGTAAAACACGGTCATCGTGCCGCCCTGCAGGGTGGTGGTGCCCTGCACGACCTTCACATTGCCGGTGAAGATCGCCTTGCTTTCGGAATCCTTGATCTCGAGCTTGTCGCTCTCGATCTGGATCGGCTGGTCGTTGGAGAGTTTGAGGCCCTTCATGTTGCTGCTGGTGGTCTGCGCAGCGACGGGCGCGGCAGCAAGGGCGAGCAGGGTGCAAAGGGCGAAAAGGCGGGCGGGCGCGTACGAAAGGGCAAGCATGGCGACGACGGGTTCCTAGTTGTCAATCTTGCGGATGGCTGCCGGATCGACGTTCACCCGGACATTGCCCTCGAAGGTCACATTTCGACCCTTATCCGTCATTCTCAGCCGCTGCGCAACAATGGAACCGCCCTTCATGCTGATGGCGATTGGTTTGTCGCTGTTCATCTCGCCGGCGGTGATGTCGAGAAAGGCGGACTGGAAGTCGGCATTGGTGCCGTTGTTGATGGAAATGGAGAAGGGCTTGTCCATCTCCAGCGTGTTCTTGCCGCGATCGTAAATGCCGCTCTGGGCCTCCACGGTGGCGATCATGCTGTCCTTCATCGGCATCTGCGCGCGGATCGTTTCCAGCGTGATCATGTCGGGGTTGGCGATGTCCTGCAGCGCCCGGACCGCCTTCATGGAATAGGAAATGCCGTCCTTGTTGCGTCCCGCGATCGCCGGGTTCTGCATGACGATCTTGCCGTTCTCGATTGTTGCGGACTGAAGCTCCAGCTCTTCCGGCAGGAAGGTCCTGACCACGGAGACGCCGATGAAGGCCGCAGCGATCACTCCGGCAATGACCGGCAGCAGGATGCGCAGCCGCCGCACGCGCGACGAATGCTGGCGCGCCTTGCGGTAGGCTGCCTCGCCAGCGTCAAGCCGGGCGCTGCCAGGGGGGGAAACTGCGTCGAGCATGAAGCGGGCTTTCGACTTCCTCGCGGGGGCCCGCTTGCGGGGCGCGTTGGTAGGTGGCGTTTAACGCAGCGAATATGGCGATTTTTCTGGCAGGCTACAATGGAAGCGCTTAATTGTTTGCCAACCCTTTGCGCCGCCCGCCGGTTTTGCGCAAACCAGAAGGAATTGAGATGGAAGACCTCGCGCTTCTCGACCGCCGCCGCCTGCGCTCCAGGCTGGCCTTCTGGCGCTTTGCCGCCATCGGCATCGCGCTCGCCGCGATCGCTGGTGCCATCTATTTCGCCGGCAGTGGCAGCCGACAGGCGGTGCCGCATGTCGCCCGTGTCACGATCTCGGGCCTCATCCAGGATGATCGCGACCTGCTGGAGCGGCTTGACACGATCGAGAAGACCGATGCCGTCAAGGCGCTCATCGTCTCCATCTCCTCGCCCGGCGGCACCACCTATGGCGGCGAGGCGATCTACAAGGCGCTGCGCCGCATCTCGGCCAAGAAGCCGGTCGTTGCCGATATCCGCACGCTGGCGGCCTCCGCCGGCTATATGATCGCCATCGGCGCCGATCATATCGTGGCCGGCGAGACCTCGATCACCGGTTCGATCGGCGTCATCTTCCAGTATCCGCAGATCAAGCCGCTACTCGACAAGCTCGGCGTCTCCCTGGAAGAGATCAAATCCGCGCCGCTAAAGGCCGAACCCTCGCCCTTCCACCCCGCCACGCCGGAAGCGCAGGCCATGATTCAGGCGATGATCAACGACAGTTTCGGCTGGTTCGTCGACCGCGTCGCCGAGCGTCGCGGCATGGACCCGGCCGCCGCCCGCCAACTGGCCGACGGCCGAATTCTGACCGGCCGCCAGGCCAAGGCCGCGGGCCTTGTGGATGAACTCGGCGGCGATCCCGAGATCAAGGCCTATCTGGAAACGCGAGAGATCGACGAGGATCTGCCGGTGATTGAGTGGCGTGCGCCATCAACCGGTCTGCCTTTCGGTCTTGGTTCCCTGGCCGATGCGCTGGCCGACCACTTCGGGAGCCAGTTTTTTCAATCTTTTCAGGGGATAGAAAAGCACATGACCGACAAGTTGTTCCTTGACGGTATGGTTTCCGTTTGGCAGGTTGAGCCACGTTAAGAGGAAGCGGAAGGCTGGCAGCTGCCCGAAAGGGTGTCTCGCCGCGTGGTGGGTCAAGCTTCCCTATCGATAGAACCTTTGGAAACGGGCGAGGGGCGACAGTGATCAAGTCGGAACTGGTACAGATCGTTGCGGCACGCAATCCGCATCTCTATCACCGCGACGTCGAAAACATCGTCAATGCCGTCCTCGACGAGATCACCGATGCGCTGTCCGCCGGCAACCGGGTCGAACTGCGCGGCTTCGGCGCCTTTTCCGTCAAGAACCGTCCGTCCCGCTCCGGCCGCAATCCGCGCACCGGCGACAGCGTGTTCGTCGAGGAAAAGTGGGTGCCCTTCTTCAAGACCGGTAAGGAACTGCGCGAGCGCTTGAACCCGGGCATGGCCGACAAGGATGATGATTGAGGCTGGCGGCCGGGCCGAAGAAGGGTCCGGTGCGACACCGTGCCAATAAGCCCCCCTTGTCTTCCGGCGCCATCGCCCTGTTTATGCCGAAGTGACCCGGCAACGCTGACCGGACCGGCCCGGAGGCTTGAGAAGAGACATGATCAGGAAAACCGTCAACATCATCGTGCTCGTGCCGATCGCCATCGTGCTGATCGTGCTCTCCGTCGCCAACCGGCAGGCGGTGACGCTGGCGCTGAACCCCTTCGAGCCGACCGATCCCGTGCTTTCGGCCACGGCGCCCTTCTTCGTCTTCCTGTTTGCCGCCCTCATCCTCGGCATGATCATCGGCTCGATGGCCACCTGGGTCAGTCAGGGCAAGCACCGCAAGCGCGCCCGTGCCGGCGCAACGGATGCTGTGAAGTGGCAGAGCGAGGCCGAGCGCCAGCGCCAGCGCGCCGAAACTGCCGCATCGCAGGCCGTCGTGCCGGTCAAGACTTGAGCCTATTTTCCGGCTCTGGATGCGCAAACGCGCGGCGGGTGTTTCCCATTGTGTGAAAAATGCTCTATGGGCAGCGACCAGACCAGAAACAGTCAGTTGATCGCACGGGAACATCCACGTGAAGGATAGGCAGAAGCGCCCCGCCGGAGCTCCGGCCAGGGGCAAGCCCTCCGGCAAGCCCGGCACGAAAGGGGTCGACAAGCGCCCGTCCGGCGCCGCCAGCGCAAAGGCTTCGTCGCGGACCGAACGCCCGCAGGCGGCGGAGCGCATGGCCGCCGACCGCAAGCGCGGCCCCGAGCAGGCGCTGTCAGCCGCTCCCTCCGGCCAGCCGAAGCGCGAGCGCATGCCGGCCCGCGAGCCGGCGGCCGCGATGGAGGCTGCGCCTCGCTATGTCATGGTGGCCCGAACCGGCGAGAAGCCGGGCGAGCGCGTGCCCCTCATCCTCGAGACCGTCGCCGGCGGCGATTATCACCTGATCGACAGCGGTGATGGTGAGAAGCTGGAGCAATACGGCCCCTACCGCATCGTGCGCCCCGAGGCGCAGGCGCTCTGGCCGCGCGCGTTGCCTGCCTCCGTCTGGGAGAAGGCCGATGCCATCTTCACCGGTGATACGGACGAGGAGGGCATGGGCCGCTGGCGCTTTCCCGGCCTGCCGCTTGGCGAGACCTGGCCGATGCGTCTTCTGGACACCGATTTTCTCGGCCGCTTCACCGCCTTCCGCCATGTCGGCGTCTTTCCCGAGCAGCTCGCCCACTGGCGCTGGCTGGCCGGCGAGGCCGAGAAGGCACGGCGTCCGCTGAAGGTACTGAACCTTTTCGGTTATACCGGCG
This sequence comes from Rhizobium sp. RU20A, assembly GCF_900155885.1. Classification (GTDB taxonomy): domain Bacteria; phylum Pseudomonadota; class Alphaproteobacteria; order Rhizobiales; family Rhizobiaceae; genus RU20A. The sequence goes on along the minus strand of NZ_FTMB01000003.1, from coordinate 105,155 downwards.
TCGCCTCGCTGATCGCGGCGCGGGCCGGCTGCGAGGTCACCCATGTCGATGCCTCGAAAAAGGCGATCGGCTGGGCGCGCGAGAACCAGACGATCGGCCGCCTCACCGACCTGCCGATCCGCTGGATCTGCGAGGACGCCATGAAATTCGTGCAGCGCGAGGAGCGCCGCGGCAGCCGCTACGACATCATCCTCACCGACCCGCCGAAATTCGGCCGTGGCCCGAACGGCGAGGTCTGGCACCTCTTCGATCACCTGCCGGCCATGCTCGACACCTGCCGCGCCATTCTCTCGGACGATGCGCGCGGCCTCGTGCTGACGGCCTATTCCATCCGTGCCAGCTTCTATTCGATCCACGAGCTTCTGCGCGAAGTGATGCGCGGACGCGGCGGCGTGGTCGAATCCGGCGAACTCATCATCCGCGAGGCGGGTCTGGATGCGGCAACGCCGGGCCGGGCGCTCTCCACCTCGCTCTTCAGCCGCTGGGTGCCCGCATGACGCAAGACAGACGCAACGACGGACCTTCCAAGGTGGGCACTGGGAAGGTCGGGCAGGTGAAGGACGTCACCAGCCTCGCCAATCCGATCATCAAGGACATCAAGGCGCTTTCACTCAAGAAGCACCGCGACGAGACCGGCACCTTCATGGCCGAAGGGCTGAAGCTCGTGATCGACGCTCTGGACCTCGGCTGGACCATCCGCACGCTGGTCTATGCCAAGAACGTCAAGGGCAAGCCGGCGGTGGAGCAGGCGGCGCTGAAGACCGTGTCGCGCGGCGGGCTCGTGCTCGAAGTCAGCGAAAAGGTCCTGTCCGCCATCACCCGGCGCGACAATCCGCAGATGGTCGTCGGCATCTTCGATCAGCAATACCGTCGCTTGTCGGATATTCGCCCCGCCAGGGACGAGACCTATGTGGCGCTCGACCGGGTGCGCGATCCCGGCAATCTCGGCACGGTGATCCGCACTTCCGATGCGGCCGGCGCTTCCGGCGTCATCCTCGTCGGCGACACGACCGACCCCTTTGCCATGGAAACGGTTCGCGCCACGATGGGCTCGGTCTTCGCCATGCCCGTCAGTCGCGCGACGCCCGAAGAGTTCATCGCCTGGAAGAAGCAGGCCAAGGCAAAGGTCGTCGCCACCCACCTTGCCGGCGCCGTCGACTACCGCACCATCGAGTATAAAGGCGCGCCCGTCGTGCTCCTGATGGGCAACGAACAATCCGGCCTTCCCGACGAACTGGCACGGGAGGCCGATGCGCTCGCCCGCATCCCTCAGGCCGGACGGGCCGATTCGCTGAACCTTGGGATCGCCACCGGCATCATGCTCTTCGAGGCCCGCCGCCATCTCCTGACCCTGGATGCCCGCTGATATGCTGGAAGACACGACTGTCGAAACGGACGCCCCGCGCCCCGCGCTCTTTTCCCGCCCGCTGCCGATCGCGCTCTTCATTTTCGTGGCGGTGGCGCTGGATCAGGTGATCAAGGTCGCGCTGAGCGACATGCTGCCCTTCGAGCAGGCGGTGTCGCTGCTGCCGTTCCTGGCGCTCTATCTCACCCACAATTACGGCGTTGCCTTTTCCATGCTGTCTGGCATGGAAACCGAATTCATCATCGCCCTTCGCCTTGCCGTGGTCGCCTTCGTGCTGTGGCTGTGGAAGAAGACGCCGAAGCATCGCGGCCTTGCCCATCTCGGCTACGCCATGATCATCGCAGGCGCGATCGGCAATCTCATCGACAAGCTGATCTTTGGCTATGTCGTTGATTACGTGCTGTTCCACACCGCGACCTGGTCGTTCGCCGTTTTCAACCTCGCCGACAGCTACATCACGCTCGGCGCGGGCGCGATCATCCTCGACGAAATCCTGCCGCGTCGAAACCCGAAACACGAGAGCCCAAAACACTAAAATCCGAACCTTTGCCGGAAGCCATTCGGAACGTCTGGTGTGATAGGGTCGCACCATGACAAACCCGTCCCGACTTCACGATCGCGTTCGCTTGGCTTTTGCCGCCGCCCGGCCAGAACGGCGCCGGCTCCGGGAGCGACGCGGCAAAACGGCCTTCGGGCCGCCCTCCCTGTATGGTGCCGGCGATGCCGCCGCCATCTGCGCTACCGGCCTCGCCCACGAGCACGCCCCGGCCGGCAACGTGGCGATCGCGGGTGCCGGTCTCCTGTCTTCCGCATTCATTCTCGGCACCGGTCTGGAACAGGGCCTCGGCGCGCTGGCAGCCGGCGTGGCGGCGGCCGGTATCGTCGGTGCGATTGCCCTGCTGCGCCGCCGCAAGCCGGCCGCCTCCGGCCGCAAGGACCTTGCCGAACGGCAGGGCGACCGCCGCTGGGAGCGGCTGGAAACCCGCGAACTTCTCTTCGGCGTCCACGACCAGTTCGGTGATATCGCCATGATCCGGGATCACCTGGGCCGCATTCTTGCCGCCAATGCGGTGGTGCGCCGGCTGGGCGACGACAAGGACCCGATCGGCAGGACCTGCGACGAACTCGGGCTTCTGTTCGAGCCGGCCGAGGGCCACGAGCATTACCGCGTCTGCGCACCCGGCCCTGACGGCATGCGCGTTTATGACTGGCACAACATTCTCCTGCGCGATGCCGAGACCGGCCAGCTGACCATGCATTCCATCGGCCGGGACATGACCCGCGAGGAGCGTGTGATGCGGGTCAATGAAGCGGCGCGGCTGAGCGCCGAGGAGGCCAATCGCGCCAAATCGCAATTGCTCGCCACCGTCAGCCACGACATTCGCACGCCGCTCTCCGGCATTCTGGGCATGAGCAATCTTCTGTCGCAGACCCGCCTGACGCGCGAACAGGCCAACTATCTCGCCGGCATGCAGCAATCGGGCCACGCGCTGGTGCAGCTTGTCGAGGATCTCCTCGATTTTTCCAGCATGGAGGCCGGCCGCTTCGAACTGAGGCCCGGCGATCATGGTCTTCGCGAACTCCTGGAAAGCGTCGTCGAGTTGATGTCGAGCCGCGCCCATGACAAGGGCATTGAGATCGCCTCCACCGTTGCGGTCGACATTCCTGCAAAACTCTCCTTCGATGCTCCGCGCCTGCGCCAGGTGCTCTTCAATGTGATTGGAAATGCCGTGAAATTCACCTCCGCCGGTGGCGTCTTCGTCTCGACCGTCCTTGAGGCCGGCAACGTCGTCATTCGTGTCGAGGACAGCGGCGCAGGCATGACGGAGGCCGAGCTTGCCCGTATCTTCGACGAATTCGAGCAGGCCGGCGCGCCCGACCAGAAGGCTGACGGCACGGGACTCGGGCTTTCGATTTCACGACGCATCATGACCGCCTTCGGCGGCGCGCTCACCGCCGACAGCCGGCCCGGCTGCGGAAGCTGCTTCACCATCCGCTTCCCGCTAACGCCTGCCCGCGAGCCCGTTGACGATCCCCGCACCGGCAGCTTGGCCTCCACGCTTGCGCTGGTTCTTGCCCCCTCCGGCCCCGTGGCGCGGGCGCTCGAAGGCACCATCACGGCGCTCGGCGGCACGGTGGTTCTTGCCGCCACGCTGGCCGAGGCCGAGGCCGCGGTCGCCGCGATCATGGCGACCGGATCCGCACTCACGGATGTGATCGTCGACCATCGCCATGCCCCACAGTTCACGCGGCTTCTCAGCCTTCATCCAGAGCTTGCCGCGCCGCAGCTTCGCAAGACCTATCTGCTCAATCCGGAGGAGCGGCTCGCCCATCCCATCAACCAGGTCGACGGCTATCAGGCGTGGTTGATCCGTCCCTTGCGCGAACGCACGCTGGTCGATGTCCTCCGGGGCCGGATGAAGGGCATCGAAACGCGCGATGCCATCAATGACAATCGGCCCGTCCTGCGCGATGCCGCCAACCCCGCGGTGGCGCCTGAGGTGGCCGTTCCGTCGCCGCGGGCCGCCGGCGAGCGCAGCATCCTGCTGGCCGAGGATGATCCGGTCAATGCCATGCTGGTCCGCTCTGTCGTGGAAAAGGCAGGCTTTGCCGTGCGCGTTGTCGGCAGCTTCCCGGCCGTCACCGCCGCCCTTTATGACGCTGCTGCGCCCGCGCGCCTGCAACCCTCCCTGCTGATCACTGACGTCAACATGCCCGGCGGCGATGCGGTTCGGCTCATCGAGACGATCCGCGCCCAGCCGGATGCGGACGCTGCGGCCCTGCCGATCCTCGTCCTGTCGGCGGATACGAGCGCCGGCACCCGCCTTGCCCTTGCGGCGGCTGGAGCCGACGCGATTCTGGCAAAGCCGGCCGCCCCAGCCGCACTTCTCGCCGAAATCAAGCGTCTCCTGTCTGCTTGATGCACGGTTTGTCGTCGCCTTTTCAATGGGTAAGCCGGTTCCGCGCGTCTTGTCACTTTCATGTCGCAGAATGGTGGTTTATGGCGTCCATTCACAAGCGACGTGGAATGGCGGGATGACGATCGAACTCCTCGAGCATGGGCAGAAACCAGCCGTCACGACGGTGTTGGCGCGGACCGACTTTGCGCGCACCGCTGACGACGTTCTCGGGCGGATCGGAAATCTGGAAACGCGCCTTGCCCGCAGCCGCGAGGAAATCGAGGCATGCCTGTCGGTTCGCTACCGGGTGTTCGTCGAGGAAATGAAGGCCGAGGTGGCGCCCGAGTGCCATCTGCGCCGCCAGGAGACCGATGCTTTCGACGCGATCTGCGACCATCTTCTCGTCATCGACAACGGTATTGACGGCGACATGGAAGACCGCGTCGTCGGCACCTATCGTCTGCTGCGGCAGGAAGTGGCGGCAGCCAAGGGCGGCTTCTACTCCCGCTCCGAGTTCGAGATCGACCAGCTGCTCGCGCGCCACGGCGACAAGCGCTTCATGGAGCTTGGTCGCTCCTGCGTGCTGCCGGCCTACCGGACCCGCCGCACCGTGGAGCTTCTGTGGCAGGGCAACTGGGCCTATGCACTGCGCCATGGCATCGATGCCATGTTCGGCTGCGGCTCCTTCCCGGGCATCGTGCCGGAAGAACACGCGCTGGCCCTGTCCTTCCTGCATCACAATGCACGCGTCCGCGACGAATGGGTGGTGAGCGCGCGCCCCGAGCTTTATCGCCTGATGGACTTGATGCCCGCCGAGGCTATCAATCCGCGCACGGCTTTGTCTGCCCTGCCGCCGCTTATCAAGGGCTATTTGCGGCTGGGTGCGATGATCGGTGACGGCGCTGTGGTTGATGCCGCCTTCAACACCACGGATGTCCTTGTGGTTCTGCCCATCAGCAGCATCGCTGGCCGCTATTTGAATTATTATGGTGCCGATGCAGGACGGTTCGCATAAAAACTTAGATGCCGCATCGCAGCATTCCCGCTTGACTCTGCGTCAAAAAAAGGCATAATCACTTTCAGGTTACTTTTTCATCAAGAATGTTTATTGCATCGACTATTAGTGGTGTCCGGTCCTCCCACGGACGAAAATTCACCGGATAAAGCTGCCGTTTCAGTATTGTTTTCAGAACCCAAAACACCCGCCTCTTTCCGGAGGCGGGTTTTTTGTTTTCCAGCTCGGATGAGCGTGAGCGTTCGACATGGCGCAGGTCGTTGTCGATAGGGCCACGTGCACCCCTCCGGCGACCTGACATCGCCGAAGGCTGAAATGGCCTTGTTGCGCGCGTCCGTGCGGGCCTACGCACCGGCATTGTAGGCCGCAATGGCGGCCATGGTGACGATATCGCTGTCCTTGGCGGCCATGGAGACGATCTGCACCGACTTGTCGAGGCCGACGAGCAGCGGGCCGATCACGGTCGAGCCACCCAGCTCCTGCAGCATCTTCGTGGCGATGGAGGCGGAGTGGAAGGCCGGCATGACCAGCACGTTGGCCGTGCCGGAGAGCCGGCAGAAGGGATATTGCTCCATCAGCTTGCCGTTCAGCGCGACGTCGGCGGCCATTTCCCCGTCATACTCGAAATCCACGCGGCGCTTGTCGAGGATATGCACCGCCTCGCGTACCCGCTCGGAACGTTCGCCCGAGGGATGCCCGAAGGTGGAGTAGGCGAGCATGGCGACGCGCGGCACGTAGCCGAGGCGCTTGGCAAGGCCGGCTGCCTCCTCGGCGATATCGGCCAGTTCCTCTGAGGAGGGCATGTCGTGCACGGCCGTATCGGCCACCAGCACGGTGCGGCCGCGGCACAGCGCGATGGAAACGCCGATGATGCGGTGGCCAGGCTTCGGGTCCAGGCAGCGGCGCACATCCTCGAGCGCCGTAGAATAGTTGCGCGTTACGCCCGTCACCATGCCGTCGACATCGCCGAGCGCCACCATGCAGGCGGCAAAGTGGTTACGGTCGTTGTTGATCAGGCGCTGCGCATCGCGGAAGAGGTAACCATTGCGCTGCAGGCGGGCATAGAGGTAATCCGTATAGGCGCCGATCCTGCGCGAGATGCGCGCATTGACGATCTCGATACCGGGACGGTTGAGGTCGATGCCCTCGCGTTCCGCCGCCTCGCGGATCCGCTCCTCGCGCCCCAGGAGGATGGCCGTGCCGAGCTGCTGGTTGGCGTAGGAGACGGCAGCGCGCATCACGAGCACTTCCTCGCCCTCGGCAAAGACGATGCGCTTCGGCTGCCGGCGCACGCGCTCGAAGATGCGCTGGGTGGTCGACGCGATCGGGTCGCGCCGGGCCGAGAGCTGGCGGGCATAGGCGTCGAGATCCGGTATCGCCTTACGGGCAACGCCCGTTTCCATGGCCGCTTTCGCGACCGCGATCGGAATGGAGGAAATGAGGCGCGGATCGAAGGGGACCGGGATGATATATTGCGGCCCGAAGCGCGGACGGTTTCCCTGGTAGGCGGCGGCGACGTCGTCCGGCACGTCTTCCTTGGCAAGGCTGGCGAGCGCCTGCGCGGCGGCGATCTTCATCGCATCGTTGATCGTCGAGGCGCGCACGTCGAGCGCACCGCGGAAGATGTAGGGAAAACCGAGAACGTTGTTGACCTGGTTCGGATAGTCCGAACGGCCGGTGGCGACGATCGCGTCGTCACGAATGCCCGCCACCTCTTCCGGCGTGATCTCCGGGTCGGGATTGGCCATGGCGAAAATGATCGGCCGCGCCGCCATGGACTGGATCATCTCGGCGGAAAAGGCGCCCTTCTGTGACAGACCGAAGACGACGTCCGCATCGACCAGTGCTTCGGCAAGGGTCCGGTGTTCCGTCTCGACGGCATGGGCCGATTTCCACTGGTTCATGCCCTCGGTGCGGCCCTTGTAGATGACGCCCTTGGTGTCGCAGAGCGTCACGTTCTCCGGCGCAAAGCCCATGGCCTTGATGAGCTCGATGCAGGCGATGGCTGCGGCGCCCGCGCCGTTGCACACGAGCCGCGTCGTCTTGAAGTCGCGGCCGGTCAGCGCCAGCGCATTGATGAGGCCGGCCGCCGCGATGATGGCTGTGCCGTGCTGGTCGTCGTGAAAGACGGGGATGTCCATGAGCTCGCGCAGACGCTGCTCGATGATAAAACAGTCCGGCGCCTTGATATCTTCAAGGTTGATGCCGCCGAAGGACGGCCCGAGATAGCGCACCGCGTTGACGAATTCATCGACATTTTCCGTGTCGACCTCAAGATCGATGGAATCGACGTCGGCAAAGCGCTTGAAGAGCACGGACTTGCCTTCCATGACCGGCTTGGAGGCGAGAGCTCCGAGATTGCCGAGGCCGAGAATGGCGGTGCCGTTGGAGATGACGGCAACCATGTTTCCGCGCGTCGTGTAGTCGTAGGCAGTTGCAGGGTCCGCCGCGATCGCCTTCACGGGCACCGCAACGCCCGGTGAATAGGCGAGCGAAAGATCGCGCTGCGTCGCCATCGCCTTGGTGGGCGTGATCTCCAGCTTGCCCGGCCGTCCCTGGCTGTGGAAGTCGAGGGCTTCCTGTTCCGTCACCGTCGTCGTGGCGCGCTCGCTGCGGGGCTTTGCGGGGATCGTTGGCGCGGGCATGGGGGTCCTCCTCCGTTGTGGGCGGCTTCGGGACGGCCGCTGTTTCCAGTTGTGTTCTATAACCCGCAGCGAATACTGTGCACGCACTTTTTTGACGGAATTCAAGCTCGTGAATGAATTGGGACTGACGCGCGACGAGGTCTTTTCGGCAGCCGAACTCGCGGCCGGGGAAAGCCGTGCCTCCGCCACGCCGATGATGGAACAGTACATCGAGATCAAGGCCAACAACCCGGATTCGCTGCTCTTCTACCGCATGGGCGACTTCTACGAGCTGTTCTTCCAGGATGCGCTGGATGCGTCGCGTGCGTTGGGCATCACGCTCACCCGGCGCGGCCAGCACATGGGCCAGGACATCCCCATGTGCGGCGTTCCTGTGCACGCGGCGGACGACTATCTTCAAAAACTGATTGCGCTCGGCTTCCGCGTCGCGGTCTGCGAGCAGGTGGAAGATCCGGCTGAAGCCAAGAAGCGCGGCTCGAAGTCGGTCGTCAAGCGCGATGTCGTGCGCCTCGTCACCCCCGGCACCATCACCGAAGACAAGCTGCTTTCGCCATCGGAATCCAACTACCTGATGGCGCTCGCCCGCATCCGCGGCGGCTCGGAGCCGGCCTTCGCTCTGGCCTGGATCGATATCTCCACCGGGGTCTTCCGGGTGGCGGAGAGCGGGGAGGGGCGGTTGCTCGCCGACATCCTGCGCATCGAGCCGCGCGAACTGATCCTCGCCGACGCCGTCTTCTATGATCCCGAGATGAAGCCGGTCATGGACGTTCTCGGCCGTGTGGCCGTGCCGCAGCCGGCTGTGCTTTTCGACAGCGCGACGGCCGAGACGCGCGTCGCGCGCTACTACGGCGTCAAGACGCTGGACGGTTTCGGCAGCTTCTCCCGCGCCGAGATCGCCGCCGCCGCCGCCGCCGTGTCCTACATCGAAAAGACGCAGATCGGCGCCCGCCCGCCGCTCGGCACGCCCGAGCGCGAAAGCGTCGCCTCCTCCCTCTTCATCGATCCCGCCACCCGCGCCAATCTCGAGCTGACCCGGACGCTCTCGGGCGAACGCTCGGGCACGCTGATGCGAGCCATCGATCGGACGGTCACGAGTGGCGGCGCCCGGTTGCTCGCCGAACGGCTGATGTCGCCGCTGACGGATCCCGTTGCCATTGCCGAGCGGCTGGACTCCGTCACTGCCCTGCTGTCCGCACCGCTGGTGGCGCAGGATGCGCGCGACTGCCTGCGCCGCGTGCCGGACATGCCGCGCGCCCTTTCGCGCCTGGCGCTCGGTCGCGGAGGCCCGCGCGATCTGGGTGCCCTGAAGGCTGGGCTGGAGGGGGCAGTGCGCATCCGCGACATCCTCGCCCGGATCGACCTGCCGGCCGAGCTTGCCGCCGCCTGCGCCGCGCTCAGCCGCCTGCCGCAGTCGCTCGCCGATCACCTGACGGAGATCCTTGCCGACGAACTTCCGCTGCTGAAACGCGACGGCGGTTTCGTGCGGGAGGGCGCCCGGCCCGAACTCGATGAGTTGAGAGCCCTGCGCGACCAGTCCCGCCGCGTCATTGCCGGATTGCAGCTCTCCTATGCCGAGGAAACCGGCATCCGCTCGCTGAAGATCAAGCACAACAATGTGCTCGGCTATTTCATCGAGGTGACCGCCGGCAATGCCGGGCCGCTGACGGATACCGATGCCGCCAAGGCGCGCTTCATCCACCGTCAGACCATGGCAAACGCCATGCGCTTCACCACGACCGAACTCGCCGACCTCGAAAGCAAGATCGCCAACGCCGCCGACAAGGCGCTCACCCTCGAGCTCGGCCTCTTCGACGAGATGGTCGCCGCCGTCGTGGAGGCGCAGGAGGCGATCAAGGCAGGCGCGTCGGCGCTTGCCGTTATCGATGTTTCGCTCGGTCTTGCCATTCTCGCCGACGAGCAGGATTACCGTCGGCCGGTGGTCGACCGCTCCCGCATGTTCCGCATCGAGGCCGGCCGCCATCCGGTGGTCGAGCAGGCGCTGCGCAAGCAGGCATCCGATGTCTTCGTGGCGAACGGCTGCGATCTCTCGCCGGCTGACGGCGGCGACTTTGGCGCGCTCTGGCTGCTGACCGGCCCCAACATGGGCGGTAAATCGACCTTCCTGCGCCAGAACGCGTTGATCGCCATCATGGCGCAGATGGGCTCCTTCGTGCCGGCGACTGCTGCCCATATCGGCGTCGTCGACCGGCTCTTTTCCCGCGTGGGCGCCTCCGACGACCTCGCCCGCGGCCGCTCCACCTTCATGGTCGAGATGGTCGAGACGGCGGCGATCCTCAACCAGGCGACGGACCGCTCGCTGGTCATCCTCGACGAGATCGGCCGCGGCACGGCGACCTTCGATGGCCTGTCGATTGCTTGGGCGGCGGTGGAGCACCTGCACGAGGTCAACCGCTGCCGCGGCCTCTTCGCCACTCACTTCCACGAGCTGACGGTGCTCTCCGAAAAACTGGCGCGGCTGTCCAATGCCACGCTGAAGGTCAAGGAGTGGGATGGCGAGGTGATCTTCCTGCACGAGGTCGGTCCAGGCTTTGCCGATCGCAGCTATGGCATCCAGGTCGCCCGTCTTGCCGGCCTGCCGGCGGCGGTGGTGACCCGCGCCCGCGACGTGCTGGCCCGGCTGGAGGATGCCGACCGCAAGAATCCGGCAAGCCAGCTCATCGACGATCTCCCGCTCTTCCAGGTGGCCGTGCGCCGCGAGCAGGCTGCAAAAGCCGGGCCCTCGAAGGTCGAGGAGAGCCTGAAAGCGCTCGAACTCGACGACATGACGCCGCGTCAGGCGCTGGACGCGCTCTATGCGCTGAAGAAGCAGCTGTCCTGAAAGGGTCGGCTTCGAAGCCGAAAGAACTTGGCAAGGCCGGCGCTCTATAAGGAAGCCGAACATCGCCGCCGGGGCCGGCGAGCGAATTTTTTCTGTGCAGTGCCGGGCAAAGGGATTATAGCGCATGCAAACGCAGACGCAGCCGCTCGCAGGACGCGACAGACAGGAGCGCGACGGCGACCCGATGGCAACAGACCTTCAAGCCCATATCGAAATCTTCGATCCGGCAGCGCTTCGCGCCAAATGCCGCTTCATAGCGTCCGCCTATGCCGAACAGCGCGATCCCATGCGCCGAGCGCTTCTGGCCGCCTTCAAGGAAGCCAATCTCGCTGGCCGGGCCAAGGCGCGTGAACTGCTCTTCGCCGATGGCAGTGGCCTCGAATGCGCCCGCCGCATTTCCTGGCTGCAGGATCAGTTGATCTCGATCCTGCATGATTTCGTGCTCGCGGAAATCTTCGATGCCGGCCAGACACCCGAGATCATGCGCATCACGGTGGCGGCCGTTGGCGGTTACGGCCGCGGCACGCTGGCGCCGGGTTCCGACATCGATCTGCTCTTCCTGCTGCCGCAGAAGAAGCAGGCCTGGGCGGAGCCCGCCATCGAGTTCATGCTCTACATTCTCTGGGATCTGGGCTTCAAGGTCGGTCATGCCACGCGCACGGTCGAGGAGTGCATTCGCCTGTCGCGCAGCGACATGACGATCCGCACCGCCATTCTCGAATTCCGCTACATCTGCGGCTCCGCCACGCTGGCGGCCGAGCTCGAAACGCGCTTCGACAACGAGATCGTCAAGAATACCGGCCCGGACTTCATCGCCGCCAAGCTCGCCGAGCGGGACGAACGCCACCGCAAGGCCGGCGACACGCGCTATCTGGTCGAACCCAATGTCAAGGAAGGCAAGGGTGGCCTGCGCGACATCCACACGCTGTTCTGGATTGCCAAGTATTTCTACCGCGTCAAGGACAGCGCCGACCTCGTCAAGCTGGGCGTGCTCTCGAAGCAGGAACTGAAGCTCTTCGAAAAATCCGACGATTTCCTGTGGGCCGTGCGCTGCCACATGCACTTCCTGACGGGCAAGGCGGAAGAGCGGCTGTCCTTCGACATCCAGCGCGAGATCGCCGAATGCCTTGGCTATCAGGACCATCCGGGCCTCAGCGCCGTCGAGCGCTTCATGAAGCACTATTTCCTTGTCGCCAAGAATGTTGGCGACCTCACGCGCATCATCTGCGCGGCGCTGGAAGACCAGCAGGCCAAGCAGCAGCCCGGCCTTTCCGGCGTCATCTCCCGCTTTGCAAACCGAAGCCGCAAGATTGCCGGCACAACCGATTTCCTGGATGATGGCGGCCGCATCACCATTGCGAGCCCGGACGTCTTCAAGCGCGACCCGGTGAATCTCCTGCGCCTCTTTCACATCGCCGATATCGCCGGCCTCGAATTTCATCCGGCTGCGCTGAAGCAGGTGACGCGCTCGCTGTCGCTGATCACGCCGCAGCTGCGCGACGACGAGGAGGCGAACCGGCTCTTTCTCTCGATCCTGACGTCGCGGCGCGATCCTGAACTGATCTTGCGCCGCATGAACGAGTCGGGCGTCCTCGCCCGCTTCATTCCCGAATTCGGCAAGATCGTCTCGATGATGCAGTTCAACATGTATCATCACTACACGGTGGACGAGCATCTGCTGCGCACGGTGCGCGTGCTCTCCCGGATCGAGCAGGGCAAGGAAGAGGATGCCCATCCGCTGGCCGGTAAGCTCATGCAGCATATCGAGGATCGCGAGGCGCTCTACGTTGCCGTTCTTCTCCACGACATTGCCAAGGGCCGCCCGGAGGATCACTCGGTCGCAGGCGCCCGCGTTGCCCGCAAGCTTTGCCCGCGCTTCGGCCTGACGCCCAAGCAGACCGAAACGGTCGCCTGGCTCATTCAGGAACACCTGACCATGTCCATGGTCGCCCAGACCCGCGATCTCAACGACCGGAAGACGATCATCGATTTTGCCGAAAAGGTGCAGTCGCTCGAGCGGCTGAAGATGCTGATCGTGCTGACGGTCTGCGACATCCGCGCCGTCGGCCCGGGCGTGTGGAACGGCTGGAAGGGCCAGTTGCTGCGCACGCTCTATTACGAGACCGAGCTCATGATCTCCGGCGGCTTTTCCGAAATGCCGCGCAAGGAGCGGGCACAGCATGCCGCCGGCATGCTCGAGCGCGCCCTGACCGAATGGAGCGACGCCGATCGCGAAATCTACGCCAAGCTTCACTACCAGCCCTATCTGCTGACGGTGCCGCTGGAGGACCAGATCCGTCACGCCGATTTCATTCGCGAGACCGACAGGGCCGGCCGGACGCTCGCCACCATGGTGCGCACCCACCAGTTCCACGGGATCACCGAAATCACGGTTCTTGCGCCCGACCATCCGCGCCTTCTGGCCGTCATCGCCGGCGCCTGCGCGGCAGCGGGCGCCAACATTGTCGATGCGCAGATTTTCACGACCTCGGACGGGCGCGCGCTCGATACCATCCTCGTCAGCCGGGAATTTGCTATCGATGGCGACGAGATGCGCCGTGCCACCAGTGTCGGCCGGTTGATCGAGGAGGTGCTGTCGGGCACCAAGCGCCTGCCGGAAGTGATCGCATCGCGCACCAAGGGCAAGCGTCGCAGCAAGGCCTTTACCGTCACTCCGAGCGTCACGATCTCCAACAGCCTGTCGAACAAGTTCACGGTGATCGAGATGGAGTGCCTGGACAGGCCGGGCCTGCTCTCCGAGGTTACCTCGATGATGTCCGACCTCTCCCTCGACATCGCCTCGGCCCATATCACCACCTTCGGTGAAAAGGTCATCGACACCTTTTATGTCACCGATCTCCTCGGGGAGAAGATCACCAGCGAAAACCGCCAGATGAACATCTCTGCGCGCATCCGTGCCGTCATCGCTGAGGAGGCGGACGAGGCGCGCGAGCGCATGCCCTCCGGCATCATTGCGCCCCCCGTCATTCCCCGCTCCCCGCGTCGTCCGAAGGCCGAGTCATGAGTCTCGTCAAGAAATTCGTCACCGTCGGCGGCGCCACGCTCGGCAGCCGCATCCTTGGCTTCACCCGCGAAACGATGATGGCAGCGGCGCTGGGCACCGGTCCCTATGCCGATGCCTTCTACGCCGCCTTCCGCTTCCCCAATCTCTTCCGGCGCCTCTTCGCCGAGGGCGCTTTCAACGCCGCCTTCGTGCCGCTCTTCGCCAAGGAGATCGAGGCGAACGGGATCGATGGCGCCAAGCGCTTCTCCGAGGAGGTCCTCGGCGTCCTCTTCACGGTGCTCCTCCTCATCACCATCGCCATGGAACTGGCGATGCCATGGATCGTCGCCACCATCATTGCGCCGGGCTTCGTGGGCGATGCCGAGAAGTTCGACGTGACCGTGCAATTGTCCATGGTCATGTTCCCCTATCTCATGTGCATGTCGCTGACGGCGATGTTGTCGGGCATGCTGAACTCGCTGCATCATTATTTTGCTGCCGCAGTCGCGCCCATTTTCCTGAACCTCGTGCTGATCGCGGCACTCGGCTACGGCCTGTGGACCGGGGCCGATCCGCTGACCACGGCCTGGTATCTCTCCTGGGGTGTGCTGGCGGCGGGACTCTTGCAGATGGCCGTGCTCTATGTCGGCGTGCGCCACGCCGGCATGCGCTTCGGCCTCAGCCGCCCGCGCATGACACCCAACGTCAAGCGACTGCTGTGGCTGGCGTTGCCCGCGGCCGTCACCGGCGGCATCACGCAGATCAACCAGGTCATCGGCCAGATGATCGCCTCCACCAAGGACGGCGCCATTGCCGCCCTCCAATATGCCGACCGAGTCTACCAGCTGCCGCTCGGTGTCGTCGGTATCGCCGTTGGCGTCGTGCTCCTGCCGGAGCTGGCACGGGCGCTCAAGGGCGGCCACGAGATCGAGGCACAGAACCTGCAGAACCGCTCGGCCGAGTTCGTGCTGTTCCTGACTCTGCCGGCCGCCGGCGCGCTTTGGGTCATCTCCGACGAGATCGTCCGCGTGCTGTACGAGCGCGGCGCCTTTTCGCCGGAAACGACGTCCGTCGTTGCCGGCATCCTTGCCATCTACGGCCTCGGGCTTCCGGCTTTCGTGATGATCAAGGCGCTCAATCCCGGCTTCTTCGCCCGCGAGGATACGCGCACGCCCATGCGCATCTCCGGCATCTCGGTCGCGATCAACTGCGCGCTTGCCGTCTCGCTCTTCCCCTTCTTTCAGGAGCGCGGCATCGCCACGGCCGAAGCCGTCTCCGGCTGGCTGACGGCCATCATGCTCTTCGTCGTTCTCGTCCGCCGCGGCCACTGGGTCTGGGAAGGCGCCCTCGTCAGCCGCGTCGCGCGTCTTCTCGTCTCGACATTCATCATGGCCGGCGTGCTGGAATATACCTCCCGCCAGATGTCGAGCTGGCTGGATTCCGGGCAGGGGGTGCTGACCCAGCTTGCAGCGCTGGCCATCCTCATCTCCCTCTCGATGATCGTCTATTTCGGTCTCGCCTTCGCCACCGGCGGCGCCGACCTCGGCATGCTCCGGCGCAATATGAAGCGCAAGGGTACGAAGCGCACGGAGAGCATGGAGTAGACGGTCTGCGGTGATCGGCGGGCGGGGCAGAGGGGGGCAATCCAAGCCCGCATGCCATCAGCATCCAAGCACCCCAAAAGCAAAAGGCCCGCCGTTGGCGAGCCCTTTGCAATGTCGATTCTTGCGGCTTACCGCGTCAGGCTGATCACCGTCCCGCCGGGGCCGTCCTCATCGTCATCCTTGTTGTCGACGAAGCGGTAGCCCTCGATCTCGTCGCGCAGGCGGTCGTTCTCGGCGCGCACCGCCTCGATGACCCCGACGAGTTCGGCGAATTTCGTCGCGTGCTGCAGGTCGTTGTTTTCCATCAGCGCCGTGTTCGACTTCAGGGCGCTGTCGAGGCGGGTGTTCTCCTCGCGCGCAATGTCGAGCTCGATTTCGAGCTTGCGGCGCTTTTCGCCCTCGCTCGCCATCTCTTCTTTCATCGCTGCGACCAGTTCGCTCGTGGTGAGCAGCTGGCGGCGCAGGTCCATCACCTCTTCCTTGGAGGAGTTGAGGGTGGAATTGAGCTGCGAGAGTTCGTATTCGCGCTGGCTCTTCTCGCGGCGGACCGAGTTCAGCGTATGTGCCTCGGCCTGGTAACGCATGCGCGATTCCTCGAGCAGGCGTTCCAGCACGCGATAGCGGCCACGCGCCGCTTCCAGCTGGCTTTCCGTCTGGAGGCGGATGTCCTCGCGCTCCTTGATCAACTGGTCGTTCTCGTTCTTCAGCGAACGCGACACCATCGTCTCGCGCTTCAGCTTGGCCACCAGCGAGGCGATCTGATCCTTGGCGGCATTCATGGTGTTGTCGCGTTCGGCCAGCGCCTTCATGGCGGTATCAACGCGTTCCGTCAGGCTCAGCTTGTCGGCCGTCAGGTTGTTGTTGCTCTCGATAAGCTTGGCGGTCTGTTCGCGCAGGCGAACCACCTCGCTCTTGAATTCGGTGACTTCGCGCTCGGAGCGTTCCTTGAGGTCCTGAGCCTTTTCCAGCTCGGCGACCAGGGTCTCCTTGGTGATCTTCAGCTCACGCACCATCGGGTCAAGACGCGACAGGCGTGAATTGAGATCCGCATTGGCAAGGCGAAGATCCGCGACAGAGGCTTCGAGTTCGATGGTCTTCTGGCGCTGGGCGGTGTGGGCGGCAGCCTCGCGCTGCAGGCCATATTCCAGACGCTCCGTTTCGGCCTTCATCGTCTCGATGCGAGCCGTCATTTCCGAGTTGCGCTGGCGCTCCTCGTTGATGTTTTCTTCCAGCTGGCCGCAACGTTCCTTATAGTCCGCCAGGTCGTCGAGCATTTCCTCGAACTGCGGAATGAAGCGCCCGAATGCCTTGGGGATGTCCTGAAGACGTTCCAGGGTGGATTCGAAGTCGATCAGCTTCTGAATGGCGGGATGACTGGAGACCTTTACTTCGCTCTGCTCAGCCTCAATTGTCGCCTGGTCCTGCTTATCATTTTTCATGAAAGCTTTGAGGAACGCAATCGGCTCCATATTTGTCTCCCCGGAAAGAATAGCCAATTCCTAACACAATCGGTCGTATTTTCAAGATTTTTTAATATTCATGCGGTCTTAGTGCAAGTTTCGGGCAATGTAAGCGAAGTGATGCCGACCATTTCTGGGTTGTTTGCGCCTTGGCCGATGTCGCGTCAGGCGCGATTGCGCGAGCGCGCGTTTCGCGTCACCTGCCGACTTCCCCCGCTCTTGATCGCCGCAGCCGCTCGGTGCATAAGCTCGGCCGACTTCGGCGGGGCGACGAAACGTTCCCGTGCGACGGCCCTCCACCAGCCTGAACGGGATCACCATGGCAGAGTTTCAGCCCCTCGTCTTCTCGGGCGTGCAGCCCACCGGCAATCTTCACCTTGGCAACTATCTCGGCGCGATCAGAAAGTTCGTGGCGTTGCAGGATAACAACGACTGCATCTACTGCGTCGTCGACATGCACGCGATCACCGCCCAACTCGTGCATGAGGACATGCGCGGCCAGATCCGTTCGATCGCCGCCGCTTTCATCGCCGCCGGGATCGATCCGAAGAAGCACATCGTCTTCAACCAGTCGGCCGTGCCGCAGCACGCCGAGCTTGCCTGGATCTTCAATTGCGTCGCCCGCATCGGCTGGATGGAGCGCATGACGCAGTTCAAGGATAAGTCCGGCGCCAAGAATGCCGAGCAGGTTTCGCTCGGCCTGCTCGCCTATCCGAGCCTGATGGCCGCCGACATCCTCGTCTACCGCGCCACCCATGTGCCCGTTGGCGACGACCAGAAGCAGCACCTGGAGCTTGCCCGCGACATCGCCATGAAGTTCAACCTGGATTTCACAAGGCAGATCCGCGATGCCGGCACCGGCGTCGACATCAAGGTCGGCGACGAGCCCGTGCACGCCTTCTTCCCGATGGTGGAGCCACTGATCGACGGCCCGGCGCCTCGCGTCATGAGCCTGCGCGACGGCACCAAGAAGATGTCGAAGTCGGACCCATCCGACCTTTCGCGCATCAACCTGATGGACGATGCCGAGCAGATCTCCAGGAAGATCAAAAAGGCTAAGACCGATCCCGACGCCCTGCCGAGCGAGGTCGAGGGCCTGAAGGGCCGGCCGGAAGCCGACAATCTCGTCGGGATCTACGCGGCCCTGTCGGACCGTACAAAGCTCGACGTGCTGAACGAATATGGCGGCCAGCAGTTTTCGGTCTTCAAGCCGGCTTTGATCGACCTTGCCGTGAACGTGCTTTCGCCGATCACCGGCGAGATGCGCCGCCTGATGGATGACACGACCCATATCGACGCGATCCTCAGGGATGGCGGAGAGCGGGCGCGTGCCCGTGCCGAGAAGGTCATGCACGACGTGCGTGACATCGTCGGATTCCTGCAGTAGACGCATCCATCGAACCGGTCGGATCGACACGGCAACAATTCGGCCTTGCGGGCCGGATTGTCCCGTGTAATCTCCCGCCCATGGTTTCACGTCGCCTTTCCCGCCTCGAAGGTCACCGCCGCAAATTCATGGCGGTCATCGATGATACGCCCGAATGCATGCGCGCCGTCCACTATGCCGGCATGCGTGCGAAGAACTCCAATGGCGGCCTCGTGCTGCTCTACGTGATCGCCAACGGTGACTTCCAACACTGGCTGGGCGTCGAGGAGATCATGCGCGCCGAGGCGCGCGAGGAAGCCGAGACGACGCTGGCGAAAATCGCCCAGCAAGTGCGCGAGACGATCGGCATCGAGCCGGAATGCGTGATTCGCGAAGGCAATGCTGCGGAGGAAATCCACGGCCTCATCGAGGAGGACCGCGACATCGCCATTCTCGTTCTCGCCGCAGGTTCCGCCAAGGATGGCCCGGGACCGCTCGTCTCCTCCATCGCAGGCAAGGCCGCGGCGTTCCCGATCCCCGTCACCGTCATCCCGGATGCGCTGACGGACGAGGAAATCGACGCCCTGAGCTGACGGCATCGCATGGCGCCGACCCTTGAAGCAGGGCGTTGAACCGACTATATTTTGGAATAATTCTAAACTTGAGACCGGCTGAGGCTGACGGCCTGCCGGACACGGAGCAAGACCATGTTCATCCAGACCGAAGCCACGCCGAACCCGGCGACCCTGAAATTCCTGCCGGGCAAGGTGGTCATGGAGCAGGGAACGGCCGAGTTCCGCTCGGCCATGGAGGCGGCCGCCGCCTCGCCGCTGGCCGCGCGTCTGTTCGACGTTCCGGGCGTCACCGGTGTGTTCTTCGGCTATGATTTCGTGACCATCACCAAGGATGGCCCGGAATGGCAGCACCTCAAGCCCGCCATCCTCGGCACCATCATGGAGCATTTCATGTCGGGTGCGCCCGTCATGGCGAGCGCCGGTGCCAATCATGAGCAGGCCGACGAGGACGGCGAGTTCTTCGAGGCGGGTGACGAAACCATCGTCGCCACGATCAAGGAGCTGCTTGAAACCCGCGTCCGCCCCGCCGTCGCCCAGGATGGCGGCGACATCACCTTCAAGGGTTTCCGCGATGGAACCGTCTTCCTCAACATGAAGGGCGCCTGCTCCGGCTGCCCGTCCTCCACGGCGACCCTGAAGCACGGCGTGCAGAATCTTCTGCACCACTTCATCCCCGAAGTGCAGGCTGTCGAGGCGGTCTGAGGCGGTAAGGGGCTGGACGGTTCGGGTGTGGTCAGTTCCACCTCCGTCATGCTCGGGCTTGACCCGAGCATCCACGCGGCCCTCCGCAACCGGGGCTGTGGACCCTCGGGTCAGGCCCGAGGATGACGGCAGAGATGTTTTAGCCTTGTATATCAGCACTGCTCCTACCTTCGCCCCAGCATGCTTGGTTGGCCTGATGCGTCTGGGAAATTAGTCGGGTAATGTTCTGTAAGAGCTCCGAGGCCGGAATGGGGTAACTGGCGGAGTAGCTCAGCCCGCGGCCCCCAAGCAACCATGCGTGAACCGACACCAAAACCACACGATTTTTCTTGTCGTTGCAGCGCGATACCGGCTATCCGCACCTGAATCGCGATGCATAAATTGTTGTGTCGCGAAGCGGAACGAGGGGTGCATGCCATGATCGTGCTGGCGCTGGATACGGCGGCAAGCGGCTGCTACGCGGTTGTCTATGACGCTTCGGCGGGACGGGAGCTGGCGCGTGCCGGCGAGGAGATCGGCCGCGGCCATGCCGAGCAACTGATGGGGTTCCTCACCAAAGCGCTCGATCGTGCCGCCCTGCCCCTGTCCGCGATCGACCGCTTCGCCGTCTCCGTCGGCCCCGGATCCTTCACCGGCATTCGCGTCGGCGTCGCGGCTGTCAGGGGCCTCGCGCTTGCCTGCGGCAAGCCGGCGGTCGGCATCACCACCTTCGCCACGCTCGCCGCCATGGCGCAGCGCAGTGACAAGACGCCGGTCATGGTTCTCCTGGATGCCAAGCGTGACGAGGTCTACGGGCAGGCCTTCCACGCGGACGGCAATCCGGACGGCGATGCCTTTCTGTTGCCGGTCGATGAGGCCAGGCGGCGGGCACAAGGCGTCTCCGCCCGCCTGATTGGCACGGCAGGAGCGGCTCTCGGCCTTGATGTCGGGGATCTCGGCCCGGCCGACATCGGGGTCGTGGCAATGCTGGGCGCGCGCGCCGAACCGGGCGAAAAGCCCCGTCCGCTCTATCTGCGCGGCCCGGACGCCAAGCCGCAGCTCGGTTTTGCGCTGGCCCGTGCCTGAAGGACGATCCCGCTCGTGAGCCTCGTCGATTATTTCACCCGCAAGCCCGAATTCGACATCCTCGCGATGGAGGAGGCCGACTGCCAGCCGGCGGCCGTCCTGCATCGCCAGCGTTTTGCCGCGCCCTGGTCCGATGGCGATCTTCACGGCCTGATTGTTCAAGCCCCGGTCTTCGGCCTTGTAGCCCGCCAGTCGAATGCCATCGTAAAGGGCGTCACTGGCGGCTTCGTGCTCTCCCGCGCGGTGCTCGATGAAGCGGAAATCCTGACGATTTGCGTCGATCCTCGCTATGCCCGCACGGGCCTTGGCTGGCGCCTCATGCAGGGCGCCCAGCGGGAGGCCCTGTCGCGCGGCGCGGCCTCCATGTTCCTCGAGGTCGATGAAGCCAACGTGGCTGCGCTTGCGCTCTATCGCAAGCTCGGCTTCGAGAAGGTCGGGGAAAGACGCGGCTATTATCAGGACGCCACCGGCAGGCGGACCGCGGCGCTTGTCATGCGGCGCGATCTTCGCTAGTCCGCTTCCACACCCTCGCCAAATGTGAGCGCCAGAAAGTTGCCACTGATGACGGAACCGGAAACATCGCTGGAGGACCTGTGCGTCGCGCGCGGCATGCGCATGACCGAGCAACGCCGCATCATCGCGCGCGTGCTTGAAGGCTCGGCCGATCATCCGGATGTCGAGGAACTCTACCGCCGCGCCGTAAAGGTCGACGCCCGCATCTCGATTTCGACCGTCTACCGCACCGTGAAGCTGTTCGAGGATGCCGGCATCATCGAGCGCCACGATTTCCGCGATGGCCGCTCGCGCTACGAGACGGTGCCGGAAGAGCATCACGATCACCTGATCGACCTCAAGACGGGCGTCGTCATCGAATTCCACTCGCCGGAAATCGAAGCGTTGCAGGAGCGGATCGCGCGCGAGCACGGCTTCCGCCTCGTCGACCACCGGCTGGAGCTTTATGGCGTGCCATTGAAGAAGGACGAGGCGTGAGCATGGGCCAAATGCCCGGAGCCGCCCGATGATAAAGTGGCTGCGGACGGCGCTTGCGGCGACCCTGCTGATCCTCTTCACACTGGTTCTTCTGCCAGTGCAGCTTGTCTGCCTGCGCTTCGACCTCAGGCTTCGCCGCCTTCTCCCCCGCGTGTGGCACAAGGCCGCCTGCCATGCGCTCGGCATTCGCGTGCGCGTCCATGGCGACCTCAACCCCCATCGTCCGCTGATGCTCGCCTCCAACCACGTCTCGTGGAAGGACATCGTCGTACTCGGCTCGGTGGCCGATGTGGTCTTCATCGCCAAGTCGGAGGTGAAGGCTTGGCCCGTTTTCGGCCTTCTCGCCCGCCTTCAGGCGACCATCTTCATCGAGCGGGAGCAAAAGCGCAGCACCGGCGATCAGGTCAACGAGATCGGCCGGCGACTGGCGGCCGGCGAGATTGTCGTGCTCTTTCCGGAAGGCACGACGTCCGACGGCAACCGCCTGCTGGAGATCAAGACCTCGCTCTTCGGCGCGGCCGCCTCCGCCGTGCCGCTCTCGCCGACCGGGCTCGTCCACGTTCAGCCCGTTGCGCTCTGTTACACCGGCGTCTACGGCATGCCCATGGGCCGCTTCCACCGCACCATCGCCGGTTGGCCGGGCGACATTGGGCTGGTGCCGAGCCTGATGGGCCTGCTGCGGGCCGGCGCCATCGATGTCGACGTGGTCTTCGGGGAAGCGGTCGTTTACGAGGCCACCAGCAACCGCAAGCTGGTCAGCCGCGAGATCGGCATCCGCATCCGCTCCATGCTCATCCGGCGCCTGCGCGGCCGCTGATAGCGGCCAAGGACTCTCGGGCCTTCATTTTACCGCGTCTTTCGACTATGGAGACGGCCATGAGCACCGAGATCGCCGCCCCGACGGCCGCCATGGCGGCCCCTGCATCCTCTGCCACGCCCAAGAAGGTCTTCCTCAAGACCTATGGCTGTCAGATGAACGTCTATGATTCCGACCGCATGTCGGATGCGCTGGCGAAGGACGGCTATGTCTCCACCGACAGCGTCGAGGATGCCGACCTCGTTCTGCTCAACACCTGTCATATCCGCGAAAAGGCGGCCGAGAAGGTCTACTCTGAACTCGGGCGCCTGCGCGAGATGAAGAAGGCGCGCGCCGCCGATGGCCGCGAGATGGTGATCGGCGTCGCCGGCTGCGTGGCGCAGGCGGAAGGGGCCGAGATCATCCGCCGCTCGCCCGCTGTCGATCTCGTCGTGGGACCGCAGACCTACCACCGCCTGCCACAGTTCCTGGCCCGTGCGCGCGCCGGCGAGCGCGTCATCGAAACGGACTATGCGATCGAGGACAAGTTCGAACATCTGCCGATGCCGGACAAGGCGCGCACGCGCGCCCGCGGCGTGACGGCGTTTCTGACCGTGCAGGAAGGCTGCGACAAGTTCTGCACCTTCTGCGTGGTGCCCTATACGCGCGGCTCCGAGGTCTCGCGCCCCGTTGCCCAGATCGAGGCGGAGGCGCGCCGACTGGTGGAGGCCGGCGTGCGCGAACTGACCCTGCTCGGCCAGAACGTCAATGCCTGGCATGGCGTCGGTCCCGACGGCACGGAATGGACGCTCGGCCATCTCCTCGCGCATCTCAGCGACATTGAGGGCCTCGCCCGGCTGCGCTACACGACCAGCCATCCGCGCGACATGGATGATGCGCTGATCGAGGCGCACCGGGACCTGCCGAAACTGATGCCCTACCTGCACCTGCCCGTTCAGTCCGGCTCCGACCGCATCCTGAAAGCCATGAACCGGCGCCACAAGGCCGCCGATTACGTGGCGCTGATCGAGCGGATCCGTGCCGTCCAGCCGGATCTCGCACTGTCGGGCGATTTTATCGTCGGCTTCCCCGGCGAGACGGACGAGGACTTCGAGGACACGATGCGGCTCATCGAGACTGTGGGTTATGCACAGTCCTACTCCTTCAAATATTCGACCCGCCCCGGCACGCCCGGCGCCGATCTGACCGACCAGGTGCCGGAGGATGTGAAGTCCGAACGGCTGGAACGCCTGCAGGCTCTGCTCTTTGCCCAGCAGACGGCCTTCCAGAAGGCCTGCGTCGGGCGCGAGATCGATCTCCTGATCGAAAAGCCAGGCCGCCTGCCCGGACAGGTCGTGGGACGCTCGCCCTGGCTCCAGCCTGTGATTGTTGATGCAAAGACATCGCAAATCGGTGACATTATCAGGGTACGAATCACCGCAGCCGGCACCAACAGCCTCCATGCCGAGGTCGCGTGAGGACCGGACTGCCAATGGACGGAGCCTGACCGCTTGAACGGACACGAATTGATGACGTCGCCCTCGCGCCAGTCGAAAGCCTCAACGGCCGGTGCCAATCACTTCGTGCTCACCTTCGAGAACAACCGCTACGCCAGCGAACTCTTCGGCCAGTTCGACCAGAACCTGAAGCTGATCGAGGAGCGCCTGCACATCGACGCCCGCCCGCGCGGCAATTCGGTCTCGATTTCCGGCGATATCGCGGCCACCAACCAGGCCCGCAACGCACTCGACTATCTCTATGACCGGCTGCTGAAGGGCGGCACGATCGAGAAATCCGATGTCGAGGGTGCCATCCGCATGGTGCAGGCCGCCGACGACCAGTTGCAACTGCCCACCATGGAGCGGAAAGCCAAGTTGAACCTCGCGCAGATCTCGACACGCAAGAAGACCATCGCCGCTCGCACGCCGACGCAGGACGTCTACATGCGCGCGCTGGAGCGCTCCGAACTCGTCTTCGGCATCGGCCCGGCCGGCACCGGCAAGACCTATCTCGCCGTCGCCCATGCCGCCCAACTCTTGGAGCGCGGCGCGGTCGATCGCATCGTGCTCTCGCGCCCGGCCGTCGAGGCCGGCGAACGCCTCGGCTTCCTGCCCGGCGACATGAAGGAAAAGGTCGATCCTTATCTGCGCCCGCTCTATGACGCGCTGTACGACATGATGCCGGGCGACAAGGTGGAACGCGCCATTCAGGCCGGCGTCATCGAAATCGCGCCGCTCGCCTTCATGCGCGGCCGCACGCTCGCCAACGCCGCCGTCATCCTCGACGAAGCCCAGAACACGACATCGATGCAGATGAAGATGTTCCTGACGCGCCTCGGCGAAAATGGCCGCATGATTGTCACCGGCGATCCCAGCCAGGTGGACCTGCCGCGCGGCGTCAAATCCGGCCTCGTCGAGGCGCTGCAGATCCTGCGCGACGTCGAAGGCGTCTCCGTTGTCCGCTTCAAGGATGCGGACGTGGTGCGCCACCCGATGGTGGCCCGGATCGTGCGGGCCTACGAGGCACAGACCGCGGTGATGGACGAAAGCGAGCGGGGCGGAGACCGCTAGGCCGGTCTCCGATCATCATGGCACGCCTGGACATCCAGATTTCCCGCGAAGAGGGCGATTGGGCAGAGGAGGAAGCGCTTCTCGACGAGGCACGCCGCGTCCTCGAATTTGCCGCCGGTTTCCTCGCGGTCGAGGAGGATCAGCCCTTTGCCCGCCAGCCGGTCGAAGTCTCCCTCGTCTTCACCAACGACGCAGAGATCCGCACCATCAATGCCCAATGGCGCGGCTTCGACAAGCCGACCAATGTCCTGTCCTTCCCGGCTTCACCGATCCAGCCCGGCGACATGCCCGGCCCCATGCTCGGTGACATCATCATCGCGCAGGAGACCGTGGCGCGGGAGGCGAGCGAGCAGGAAAAGCCGTTCGAGGCGCATCTGACGCACCTCCTGGTGCATGGCTTCCTGCATCTTTTTGGCTACGACCACGTTGACGAGGACGACGCCGAGGAGATGGAAGGGCTTGAGACTCGCATTTTGGCCGGTCTTGGGTTATCTGATCCCTACGGGGACACCGATCCGGTGTGACTTTGACCCGGTTTGACAGTTTGGAACAATGAACGATTTCAAGACAGGACCTTTGACGGTCAACAAGGACGAGGCGGACGCCGCGTCTTCAGACGAGGCTGGCAGTACAAGCGCCGCCTCGCGAGCCGAGAGCGGGCGATCGAACAGCACCTTCTGGCAGCGGGCAGCCCGCATCTTCCGGGCCGGCAGCTCCGCAAACCTTCGCGAAGATCTTGCCGATGCCCTGATGACCGAGGGCGGCAGCGATGATGCCTTCTCCCCCGCCGAGCGCGCCATGCTCAACAACATCCTGCGCTTTCGGGAAATCCGGGTCGAGGACGTCATGGTGCCGCGCGCCGATATCGAGGCGGTGGACCAGAGCATCACGCTTGGCGAATTGATGGTGCTTTTCGAGGAGTCCGGCCGCTCGCGCATGCCGGTATACAGCGAAAGCCTCGATGATCCCCGAGGCATGGTCCACATCCGCGACCTTCTCGCCCACGTCACCAAGCAGGCCCGCAACAAGCGTCGCAATGGCGCGCGCGCCGCTGCCGCCGACAAGGCGGAGAAGCCTGAAAAACCGACCCGCCAGCCGCGCGCCGAATTCGACCTCGGCCGCGTCGATCTGACGAAAACGGTGGAAGAGGCCGGCATCATCCGCAAACTGCTTTTCGTGCCGCCTTCCATGCCGGCGCTCGATCTCATGCAGCGCATGCAGGCCGCCCGCATCCAGATGGCGCTCGTCATCGATGAATATGGCGGCACGGACGGCCTCGCCTCGCTGGAAGACATCGTCGAAATGGTCGTTGGCGATATCGAGGACGAGCATGACGACGAAGAGGTGATGTTCGCCCGTACCTCCGACGATATTTTCGTGGCCGATGGCCGCGTCGAACTCGAGGAGATCGCCAAGGCGATCGGCCCGGATTTCGACGTGACCGAACAGATCGAGGACGTCGACACGCTCGGTGGCCTGATCTTCGCGGCGCTCGGCCGCATTCCGGCTCGCGGCGAGGTGGTGCAGGCCATTCCAGGCTTCGAATTTCAGGTGCTCGATGCCGATCCGCGCCGCGTCAAGCGGGTCCGGATCATGCGCCGGCGCGCGCTGGCCGTACGCCGGCGGGTCAAGGAAGAGCCGGTGCCGGAAGAAGTGGCGCCCGCCGCCTCGGCGATCACCGAGCCTGTGCTCTCGCCGGACGGACCCTCCGCCACCGACTCCCGCAATTGAATAGGACGGCCGGCCCCGCAACGGCCGGTCGATTTGCATGGGCGCGGTCAAGCGCGCCATGCGGCCCTGGGGTATCGCTTGGTGACGGGCGCGCCAAACCTCCCGCTTCGCGCAACGTCGCCATGGGAGGACAAATCCACGCAATTTTGGAAGACTGCGCGGTGATTCGCGGGGCTGTCGTTATGGGGACGGCCAGGCGCGTCAGACCTGCAGCGGCGGCTTGTGGCTGTCGGCACGGTGACGGTGAGGGGAACAAGGCATGGAAAGACTGGCGAGCCGCGTGATCCTGTCCTCGGGGATTGCGCGGGCATTCCTGGCCATGTTGGCCGGCGCGCTTGCCGTGCTCGCGCAGGCGCCCTTCTTCATCATCGTCACGCCGTTCATCTCCTTCACCCTGCTCGTCTGGCTGATCGACGGTGCGACCGGCAAGGCCGGCGCGGGCATGGTCCGGCGGCGCCTGCCGGCATTTCTCGTCGGCTGGTGGTTTGGTTTTGGCTATTTCCTTGCCGGCCTCTGGTGGCTCGGCGCCGCCTTCCTCGTAGAGGCGGAGGATTTTGCCTGGGCGATGCCGCTCGCCATCATCGGCCTGCCGGCCTTCCTCGCCTTCTATTTCGGCTTCGCCACGCTGCTGGCGCGCCTCTTCTGGTCGGAGGGGGCAGGGCGCATCTGCGCGCTCGCCGCCGCCTTTGGTCTCTTCGAGTGGCTGCGCGCCTTTCTCTTTACCGGCTTTCCATGGAATGCGATCGGCTATGCGGCCATGCCGGTGCCGCTGCTGATGCAGTCAGATGGCGCCATTGGCCTGTGGGCCGTGACCACGCTCGCCGTCTTCGTTTTCGCAACGCCCGCTTTGTTCGGCACGCGTCGCGGCCTCGTGCCGGGTCTTGCCGTCGCGGTGCTGCTGGTCGCAGCCCATGTGGGCTATGGCGCCTTTGCGCTTGGCCGCCCCGCACCGGCAGCGCTGGAGCCTGTCCTGCCCATCCGCCTTGTCCAGCCGGTGATCGATCAGGCCAAGAAGCTCGATGATGCCGAGCGCGGCCAGATCTTCGAAGAGCATCTGGCGCTGAGCGCCGCCGCGCCAGCCGATGGCCGCCCGAAGCCGAAGGTCATCGTCTGGCCGGAGACGTCGATTCCCTTCATTCTGACGCTCAATCCGGATGCGCTGGTGCGCATCGCCGATGTGCTTGAGGAGGGCCAGGTGCTCATTGCCGGTGCCGTGCGTTCGGAAGATGCGGGCCCCGGCCTCCCGCCGCGCTACTACAATTCCGTCTATGTCATCGACGACCGCGGCCAGATCGTCGCCGCCGCCGACAAGGTCCATCTCGTGCCCTTCGGCGAGTACCTGCCTTTCGAAAACCTGCTGAAGGAAGCCGGCCTCCAGGCTTTGGCCGCCTCTATGCCGGGCGGCTATTCGGCCGCCGCTGCCCATCAGCCGCTGACACTGCCGGGTGGCAAGGTCTTTTACCCGCTTGTCTGCTACGAGGCGATCTTCCCCGACGAGATCGACGCGGCGCCGCTGACGACCGACGCGCTGCTAAACGTCACCAATGACGGCTGGTTCGGCAATACGCCAGGTCCCTTCCAGCATTTCCACCAAGCGCAGTTGCGGGCGGTCGAAACGGGGCTGCCGCTCATTCGCGTTGCCAACACCGGCGTTTCCGCCGTCATCACGCCGCGCGGCGTTGTTGTGGATGGCCTCCAACTCAATGCCAAGGGTTTCGTGGATGTCGATCTGCCGGCCAAGGAAGCACGGCCCGTGCCGCGTCCCTGGCAGACGCGCGGCTTCCTGATCGGATGTGCGCTATTGCTTACGGTTGCGCTGATTTCGCGTAAAAGTTACGCCTGAGCGGTCAATTGACCGCAAACCCCTAAAATTGCATAGTGACCGAAGGGGTTAACTTCAACCATGCTGACGCCGGGAGAGGGACGTGTCTGTCATCCCGGCCAAGACTGGCATAATGTGCCGGGCTGAGTTCACCGCGAAAGCGTTCCCTAGGGATTATGACGATGATTGAGAACAAGAAGAAGCCCAATCCGATCGACATCCATGTCGGTAGCCGGATCAGGCTTCGCCGCACCATGTTGGGCATGAGCCAGGAAAAGCTCGGTGAACAGCTCGGGATCACCTTTCAGCAGATCCAGAAGTACGAGAAGGGCACCAATCGCGTTGGTGCCAGCCGTCTGCAGAACATTTCCGGCATCCTCAACGTCCCGGTCTCGTTCTTCTTCGAGGATGCCCCCGGTGAGGCCGGCGCTGCCCAACCCGGCATGTCCGAGGTGGCAAGCTCGAACTACGTCGTCGATTTCCTCTCCTCCTCCGAAGGCCTGCAGCTCAACCGCGCCTTTGTGAAGATCGCTGACCCGAAGGTCCGTCGCAAGATCGTCGATCTCGTCAAGGCGATCGCCACGGACGCCGATGTGGATTAGACGATCTCTCCGGCGACCGCCGTTGCGACGGCGCGCTGAATGACGCCACCGCTCCTCTAGGTTCGGGCAAGCGTGAAAGATCAAAACAGCGGCCTGTGGGCCGCTTTTTTGTTGGGGTGGCACATAAAGATATATTTATATCGTTCTGCCTATATGCTAACGCCAGATCGCAACCAGCTCTGCCAGCTCTTTCTTTGAGGGGACTTCCCGATGCGTGCCAACTATCTCTTCACCAGCGAGTCCGTGGCGGAAGGCCATCCGGACAAGGTCTGCGACCGCATTTCCGATGAAATCGTCGATCTCGTCTACCGCGAAGCGGCCAAGACCGGTGTCGATCCTTGGACGGTGCGCATCGCCTGCGAGACCCTGGCGACCACCAACCGCGTCATCATTGCCGGTGAAGTGCGCCTGCCGCCGAGCCTGATGAAGAAGGACAAGGACGGCAAGGACGTCATCAATCCCTCCAAGTTCAAGTCCGCCGCCCGCAAGGCGATCCGTGACATCGGCTACGAGCAGGACGGTTTCAACTGGAAGACCGCGCGCATCGACGTGCTGTTGCATTCGCAGTCCGCCGACATCGCCCAGGGCGTCGACAATGCCGCCGACAAGCAGGGCGACGAGGGCGCGGGCGACCAGGGCATCATGTTCGGCTATGCCTGCCGCGAAACCGCCGAGCTCATGCCGGCACCGATCTACTATTCGCACCGCATTCTCGATCTGCTCGCCGCCGCCCGCAAGAAGGGCGAGGGTGACGCCGGCAAGCTCGGCCCGGACGCCAAGAGCCAGGTGACCGTTCGCTACGTGGACGGCAAGCCGACCGAGGCGACCTCCATCGTGCTCTCCACCCAGCATCTCGATGAAAGCTGGGATTCGGCCAAGGTGCGCTCGGTCGTCGAGCCCTTTATCCGCGAGGCGCTTTCCGACCTGAAGATCGCAGACGATTGCGCCTGGTACATCAATCCCACCGGCAAGTTCGTCATCGGCGGCCCGGATGGTGACGCGGGCCTCACAGGCCGCAAGATCATCGTCGACACCTATGGCGGTGCGGCTCCCCATGGTGGCGGTGCCTTCTCCGGCAAGGACACGACCAAGGTGGACCGCTCGGCTGCCTATGCCGCACGCTACATCGCCAAGAACGTCGTCGCTGCGGGCCTTGCCGATCGCTGCACGATCCAGATCTCCTACGCCATCGGCGTTGCCCAGCCGCTGTCGATCTATGTCGATCTGCACGGCACAGGCACGGTGACCGAGGACGAGGTCGAGGCCGCCATTCGCAAGGTCATCGACCTCTCGCCGTCGGGCATCCGCCGCCACCTCAACCTCAACAAGCCGATCTATGCCAAGACGGCCTCCTACGGTCATTTCGGCCGCAAGGCCGGCCGCGACGGCTCCTTCTCCTGGGAGAAGCTCGATCTGGTGAAGCCGCTGAAGGACGCCCTGAAGGGCTGACACGCGGACCATCTCGCATTATGAGGGCGGGTGCTTCCGGAAGGAGGCACCCGTTTTCACATCCGGCGACCCTGCGGGTGCCGCCACGACCGACCGCCTGGAGACATGAGCCGATGACCGACGAGCCCCGCGCCAGCCGCGCCAGCGAAGCCTTCTTCGGCCGTCGCAAGGGCAAGCCGTTGCGCAGTCGGCAGGCCGAGCAACTGGACACGATCCTGCCGCGCCTGCGGCTGGACCTTGCCAATCCTGCGCCGGCGGACCTGAAGGCGCTTTTCCCCGATGGGATCGAGCGCCTCAGGCTGGAAATCGGCTTCGGCGGCGGCGAGCATCTCATCCACCGCGCCGTCGAGGAGCCAAAGACCGGCTTCATCGGCGTCGAGCCCTTCGTCAACTCCATCGCGAAACTGGTGGCGCAGGTGGAGGAGAGGGGGCTCTCCAACATCCGCCTGCATGATGACGACGCAACCGTTGTGCTCGACTGGTTGCCGACGGCCAGCCTCGACCAGATCGACCTGCTCTATCCCGATCCTTGGCCGAAGCGGAAGCACTGGAAGCGCCGCTTCGTCTCCGTCGTCAATCTCGATCGTTTCGCGCGCGTCTTGAAGCCCGGTGGCCGTTTCTGCTTCGCCTCCGACATAGATACCTATGTGAACTGGACCCTGCTGAAGACGCGTGCTCACGGCGCCTTCGACTGGCCGGCGCAAAGCTCGGCCGATTGGCTGACGCCCTATGCGACCTGGCCGAGCACGCGCTACGAAGCCAAGGCAAGGCGCGAAGGCAGAAGCTCCGCCTATCTCACCTTCATCCGCAGATAGAAACGTTTTGGAAGCGGCCGGATGTCCGGCCGCACAAGGACCGGTGATCAGTGCAGGCTGACGGTCTTCAACTCGTCTTCGGCCGCCTTGTAGAAGGTGCTGGAGCGATTGTCCGTAAGCAGGATCGGCGTTCCATCGGCGCCAAACAGCGCCCACAGATCGATGCCGGGATCCATGTCGGGTGCCTCGGGAAAGCACCGCGAGACGTCCTCAGACCGGATCTTGCGGATATAGCCGAATTCTCCGGCCCCAAAGCGGGCGAGATCATTCTTGGACATGGATGTGTTCAGACTTTTCAGTCCCATAGGCTCTGCTCCGTCGTCGGCGAGGGTGGAAGTGCCGACCTTCGCTTGAGCCTCAGTCTGAAACGGAAATGTTAATTTTCCGCACCATGCGGGCGGGTTCCGGGCGAACGAGATCAATGGAGAGCAGACCGTTGCGCAGCTCCGCGCCGAGCACCTGCATGCCGTCGGCCAGGACGAAGATGCGCTGGAACTGGCGCGCCGCAATGCCGCGATAGAGGTAGTCGCGTTCCTGCGTCTCCAACTGCCGACCGCGGATGACGAGCTGGTTCTCTTCCGTCGTCACATCGAGCTCGTCTTCGGAAAAGCCGGCGACCGCAAGCGTGATCCGCAATCTCTCGGGAAGATCCGAGGCCGCATCCCGGCCAATACGTTCGATATTGTAGGGAGGGTATCCGTCATTGCCCTTGGCAACGCGCTCCAGCGTCTTCTCCATGGCATCGAAGCCCAGAAGAAGGGGGCTGGTAAAGGTCGTCATCCTGCTCATCTCAAAGCCCTTGGCGTTCAAGCGACTTGGCGCCGCGCCCTCGGGCATCGGCCGGTGAATGGACCCCGCAGGCATCCATGGCCTGCAATATGGGAAGTGCGCCCAGCGAACGCAAGGCGCAATGGTCGCATTCCCCGCGCAAATCATCGTGCGCGATTTCAAATGCTTAAGCAGCCTCCACAAACAGCCTTGCCCGCTCGCAAGGAGCGACAGGGATGAAAATTCGCGTTAAAAGGCTTGCCTGCGATCGGCCCGATCGCGACAGGCTTTCAGGAGTGCAATCATGGCCGAGCGCCGCAAGATCATCATCGACACCGACCCCGGCCAGGACGACGCCGCCGCCATCATGCTGGCGCTGGCCAGCCCGGACGAGATCGAGGTTGTCGGCATCACCGCCGTCGCCGGAAACGTGCCGCTCGACTGGACCTCGCGCAACGCCCGCGTCATCTGCGAACTGTGCGGTCGCACCAACATCCCCGTCTTCGCCGGTGCCGAGCGGCCGCTGCTGCGCCAGCTCGTGACCGCCGAGCACGTGCACGGGCGCACCGGCATCGACGGGCCGCAGCCGGATCTGCCAGATCCGACCATGCCGCTGCAGGAGAAGCACGCGGTCGATTTCATTATCGACACGCTCCGGGGCGAGCCGGAGGGCACGATCACGCTCTGCACGCTGGGCGCGTTGACTAATATCGCCACCGCTCTGCAGCGCGCGCCCGACATCGCTCCGCGCGTGCGCCAGCTGATCATGATGGGCGGCGGCTATTTCGAGGGCGGCAACATCACGCCGGCCGCCGAATTCAACATCTATGTCGACCCGGACGCGGCCAAGATCGTCTTTGCCTCCGGCATCCCGATCGTCATGATGCCACTCGACGTCACCCACCGCGTGCTGACGCTGCGCCGGCGCGTGGAAAAGATCCGCGCCATCGGCACCGCACCGGCCATTGCGCTGGCCGAGATGCTGGACTTCTTCGAGCGCTTCGACGTGGAGAAGTACGGCAGTGACGGCGGCCCGCTGCATGACCCGACGGTCATCGCCTATCTCATCCGCCCCGAACTCTTCCGCGGCCGCGACTGCAACGTCGAGATCGAAACGGAGTCGGCGCTGACGGTCGGCATGACCGTTGTCGACTGGTGGCAGGTGACCAAGCGTCCGCACAATGCCCATGTCATGCGTTTCATCGATGACGAGGCCTTCTTCGAACTGCTGACGGAGCGCGTCGCGCGGCTTTGATGCGCGGCTGAGGTTGAAGCCATCTTAAAGGCGAAAGGCCCGGAGATCGCTCTCCGGGCCTTTCCTTATGGTGTCATCTGCGCGGTGCGGCAGGCTCAGAATTCTTCCCAGCTGTCGCTGCCCCCGCCGGAGGCTGCACGCTTCGGCGCACTGGCGCGGTGACTGGCGGGCTGAACATCCCGCGTCGGTGCGGCCGCGCGCATGGTCTGCGCGGTCTGGCGCAGGCGCGCCGCCGGGTTCGCTCCCATCCGCTGATGGCCGCCGGCGATGCGGAAGCGCGAGACGAGCTCGGAAAGCCGCATGGCCTCTTCGTTGAGGGCCATGCTGGAGGCTGTCGTCTCTTCCACCATGGCGGCATTTTGCTGGGTGACCTGGTCCATCTGGTTGACGGCCGCGTTGATCTCCTTGAGGCCGACGGCCTGCTCGCCGGCGGAGTTGGAGATCTGGCGGATGAGGCCGTTGATCTGCATGACCTGTGCGGAAATCTTCTGCAGCGCGTCGCCGGCCCGTCCGACGAGGTCCACGCCATCGCGAACCTGGCCCGCAGAGGCGTTGATGAGCCCCTTGATCTCCTTGGCGGCCGTTGCGGACCGCTGCGCGAGCTCGCGCACCTCCTGCGCCACGACCGCAAAGCCCTTGCCCGCTTCCCCGGCGCGCGCCGCTTCGACGCCGGCATTAAGGGCGAGCAGGTTGGTCTGGAAGGCGATGTCGTCGATGACGCCGATGATGCGGCTCATCTCGCCGGAGGATTGGGCAATACCCTGCATGGCGGTGATCGCCTGCTGCACAACTTCGCCGGACTGTTCGGCATCGCTGCTTGCCGCCTGGACGGAACTGGCCGCCGTGCGGGCATTGTCGGCGCTGGCATTCACCTGCGAGGTCAGCTCATCGAGCGCCGCCGCGGTCTCTTCGAGGCTGGCCGCCTGCTGTTCGGTGCGCTGCGAGAGATCGCCGGAGGCCGAGCTGATCTCGCCGGTGCCCGCGCCGATATTGGCCACGGCGGCGTTGACCGTCGTCACCGTCTGCTCGAGGCTTTCGATCGCGGTGTTGAAGTCGCGCTTGATCTGGGCGTATTCGCCCGGGAAGTCGTCGACGATCCGGTAGGTCAGATTGCCGGTCGACAGTTCCGACAGGCCGGCGGCGAGCTTGTTGACGATGTCACGCTGCAGGGCGGCGCTCGCGGTGCGCTCCTGTTCGCTGCGCTGACGCTCGCCCTCGGCGGCGGTGCGCTGGCGTTCGCTTTCCGCTTCGAGGCGGTGGGTATCGGCCAGCTTGTGACGGAAGCCTTCCAGCGCCCGGGCGACAAGCCCGGTTTCATCCGTATTGGTCTGTCCCCCCACCGGCTGGTCGTAATCGCCATTGCTGAGCGCACCGACGTCCCGCATCAGGCCGTTCAGGGGACGCTGGATCAGATGGCGCACGGTGAGATAGAGCGCGACAAGCACGACCAAAAGAACGGCTAGCCCGCCGATGATCATCATGTAGGTCTGCTGGTAGACCGGCGCGCTGATGACGGCGGTCGGGACATCGATGAGCAGCACCCAGCGGGCATTGAGACCCGGCAGTTGGAAGGGCATCACCAGACGATGCACATCCTGGCCGTCACGTCCGGCAATGCCTTCGAGCTGGGTGGTCTTTCCTTCGGCAAGAGCGGCCTTCACCGCATCGGCGCCGGGACCGTCGACATCCTTCATCATGACATCCGGGGAGGGGCCGACCAGCCATTTCATGTCCTGGGACACCAGCATCACATTGCCGGTGCCGAAGGGGCGCATCGACGAAACGCGTTCGCTGAGCGAGCCGAGCGAGATATCCACCCCGCCGACGCCGATCATCTTGCCGTTGGAGAAAACCGGATAGGCGATCGAACTCATCGTGGTCGGCACATCCGTGCCTTCTGCCAGATAGGGCTTGGTGATCGCGCCCTTGCCGCTCCTGGCCGCCGCATCATACCACTCGGCCGCGTAGTTGGCTGCGAAGGTGGACAGCTGCGCCTGCCCATCCTTGTTCTTCGACCAATAGGGCGTGAAGGCACCATCCTTGTTGCCGCCCTTGGCAAGGTCGTCCTTGATGACCTTGCCGTCGAAGGCTTCAGGGGCCTCCGCGAACCAGCTTCCGAAGGCAAAGGCATGCTGTTCCAGATTGGCCTTCAACATGGTGATCGTACCCTCGCGATCGATCCTGCCGTCCTGATGGGCCCGTCCGATCGCGCCCATCATCGTACGCGCCGCACTCGCAAGCTCGCCGACGCTCTCGCCGATATCGGCGGCGATCGCCTTGGCTTCGGAGCCGGCTTGCTGCGACACCAGGGTCGTCACGCGCTCTTGCGTCTGCGTGATGAGAACCACGTTGGAGGCGACCAGAACCACGGCAACCGTTGCGGCGGTGACCGTCATCAGCTTGGCAGCCAGTGTCTTGGGAAGGAGGGACAGCATGAGATACTCCGGGCGTCATGCCCCCGGACCATCCTCGTCTGGAGCAAGGATCAGGAATGGGAGCGAATAAGATCTTCTGGCCGCACGATCCTTGATAACTGTTAACATTCTAATGAAATCTCCGCACGACAAATGGTGTCACGGAAAGTTCATAAGCCCGGGTCGGAGGGTGCCCTCCGCAGAGTCGAGCCGCTTTCCGCCGCTACAGATCCTTTGAAAGCCTGAGCGCATCGTAGATTGCGGCGTGGGTGTTGCGCGCGGCGACGGCGTCCCCGATCCGGAAGAGCTGGTAGGCGCCTTCGGGATTGCGCTCAACGACCTGCGGCGCGCCGGAAAGCAGCGCGTCGTAGGAGACCTCCCCAAGATTTCTCGAACCCGGCTTCAGTTCGAAATAGAGCTCGTCCAGCGGAATGGTGCCGTGGTTGACGACGATCTGATCGACGATGCGCTGGCGGGAGACGCCGCCATAATCGCTGCCGACATGGGCGACGATCTGGTTGTCGCGCCGCTCCGCCGCCTCCAGCCGCCAGGTGACGGTAAACGTCGTGTCGAGCTTCTGCAGGGCGCGCATGTAGGGCACGAGGTTCATGGCCATGACCTCGGGTGCGAAGGAACGGTCCGGCGTCATGATCTCGACCTTGCCCCCGGCCTTGGCGATGATTTCCGCCGCCTGCAGCCCGGCATGGTCGCCGGCATCGTCGTAGACGAGCACATTGCTGCCCGGCCGCACATCGCCCGAAATGATGTCCCAGGAGGAGACGACGAGATCGTTGCCCGCTGACAGAACCTCTGTATGCGGCAGGCCGCCGGTGGCGATGATGACGACATCGGGGCCCTCGGCCGTGATCGTCGCGGCATCGGCGAAGGTGTTGAAATGGAAGATCACGCCTAGCTTCTCGCACTGCGTCATCCGCCAGTCGATGATGCTCATCATCTCGCGCCTGCGCTCGCTTTGCGCCGTCAGGCGGATCTGCCCGCCGGGGTTGTTTGCTGCCTCGAAGACGACGACCTCATGGCCGCGCTCGCCGCACACGCGCGCCGCCTCGAGCCCCGCCGGCCCGGCCCCCACGATGACGACTTTGCGGCGAACATCCGCCTTCGCCAGCGTGTGCGGCATGGTCTCTTCGCGCCCGGTCGCGGGATTGTGGATGCAGAAGGCCAGCCCGCCCTGATAGATGCGGTCGAGACAGTAGTTTGCGCCGACGCAGGGGCGGATGTCGTCCTCGCGTTTCTCCATGATCTTGCGTACGATATGCGGGTCGGTCATGTGCGCGCGCGTCATGCCGATCATGTCCACCTTGCCGGCCGCAATGGCGTGGCGGGCGGTTGCGACGTCCTGGATCTTTGCCGCATGGAAGGTCGGGAAACGGGTCGCGGCACGGATTTCGCCGGCAAAATCCAGATGCGGCGCGCT
The DNA here is from genome assembly GCF_900155885.1 of Rhizobium sp. RU20A. Lineage (GTDB taxonomy): Bacteria > Pseudomonadota > Alphaproteobacteria > Rhizobiales > Rhizobiaceae > RU20A. The sequence continues at coordinate 67,967 of NZ_FTMB01000003.1, read as the reverse complement.
CGCCATGCCCTGGATGGGAATGAGATCCGTCAGGCCGGGATCCGTGTCGATATGGCCGCGCACCACGTTGAGGTAGTCGATGAGGCCGCTGTCGCGCAGCCGCCGCGAGATTTCGATCCCCTCGTCCCGCCCCGTCCCCCCGGGAAGACATTCGTCGGCCGTGTAGCGCACGCCCAGGATGAAGTCATTGCCGACCCGCGCGCGCATGGCCTTGAACACGTCGAAACAGAAGCGCATGCGATTGTCGAGCGAGCCGCCGTAGGGGCCGTCCAGCTCGTTGGTCAGCGGCGAGGTGAACTGGTCGATGAGATGGCCGTAGGCCTCAAGCTCGACGCCATCCATGCCGCCCGCCTTCATGCGCTCGGCCGCATCGGCGAAATCCTTGATGATGCGCGCAATATCCCAGTCTTCCAGCTTCTTGGGAAAGGCCCGGTGCGCGGCCTCGCGGTGGTGCGAGGGGGCGACAACCGGCAGCCAGTCGCCCTTGTCCCAGCGCGTGCGCCGGCCAAGATGCGTCAGCTGGATCATGATCGCCGCACCCGTCTCGTGGACCGCATCGGTCATCTTGCGGATCCACGGAACGATCTCGTCCTTGTAGGCGAGGAGATTGTTGAAAACGGGCGGGCTGTCCTTCGAGACCGCCGCGGACCCTGCCGTCATCGTCAACGCGACGCCGCCCTTCGCCCGCTCTACCGTATAGGCCCGGTAGCGCCCCTTCGGCATGCCGTCTTCGGGATAGGCTGGTTCATGCGAGGTCACGATGATGCGGTTGCGCAGGGTCAGATGCTTGAGCTGGAAGGGCTGAAGCAGGGGATCGTTCGACATGAGCCGGGCTCCGTTTGAAGGGATTTCGGCAACGGTAAACAGGAGTGTACACAGGTGTCAAGAATGAAAGCATGGGTGTACATTCACTTGCCGACATCAGGTTGATTGGCTAGGAGAGGGCATGGAACAGGCGATGGATGATGGGGGGTGGCGCGGCTCGCGCGAGGGGTGGCTCGAGGCCGCCTATGAGGCGCTCCTTGAGTCCGGCATCGATTCGGTGAAGATCCTGCCGCTCGCCAAGCGGCTCAAACTCTCGCGCACCAGCTTCTACTGGTTCTTCACCGACCGCGAAGAACTTCTGGCCGCGCTGGTGGCGCGCTGGCGGGAGAAGAACACCGGCAATCTCGTCAAACAGTGCGAGGCCTATGCGGAATCGCTGGCCGAAGCGATGCTGAACGTCTTCGACTGCTGGCTGGACAAGAACCTCTTCGATTCCCCCTTCGAATTCGCCGTCCGGAGCTGGGCCCTGCAATCGCCCGAGATTTTGGCTGAGGTACAGGCCGCCGACCAGACCCGCATGGAGGCCCTCAGCCGCATCTTCCTGCGCTTCGGCTTCGATGAAGCGTCCGCCGATGTCCGCTCCCGAACGACCTATCTGGTCCAGATCGGCTATATCTCGATGCAATCACGCGAGGATCTCGCCCTGCGCATGAAACGCATCCCCGAATACATCGCCATCTTCACAGGCCACGCCCCGCACCAGCGCGAACTCGACCGCTTTTTCGCGCGGCATGGGTATAGGCCGGAGTAGGGTGGGCGCGATCGCCATCGGTCTGCCGTCCGGCGGACAGCGCTTCGTCCTGTAAATGAACGGCAAGCCAACGACATCAACGGCGCGGGACCACGTCGGAAAAATTTCAAGAAAATCAAAGGGGAAAATGGCGCACCCGAAGAGATTCGAACTCCTGACCCCCAGATTCGTAGTCTGGTGCTCTATCCAGCTGAGCTACGGGTGCGTCTGCCGCGCTGATCGCGTCGGCGTGGCGATCCTCTAAAACGTCCTTCCGGGGAATGCAAGCGCTGTTGCGAAAAAAAGTGACGGGGGGATGACAATCAGTTGCGAGCGCGGTTGCGGAACGTGTCGAGGGAGACGGGCTGGTCCGGCAGTTCGATGCGGAAAAGCGTGCCGGCGGTCGGCTTTTCGACAAGCGCGATGGTGCCGCCATGGGCGAGCACGATTTCACGGGCGATCGCAAGGCCAAGTCCGGTGCCGCCGGAGCGGGCGGAGCCGCGGAAGGCCGTGAAGAGGTTTTCCCGCGCCTTCTGCGGCATGCCGGGACCTGTATCGTCGATGGAGATGGAGACGACAGACCCCATGCGCAGCGCCGAGACGGTGATCTTGCGCTGCGTCAGCGTCTCGTCGGCGGAAAGCGCCTGGACCGCGTTGCGGCACAGATTGTGGATGACGCGGAAGATCTGTTCACCATCGGCATCGATCTCGATCGTCTCTTCCACCTCGATGGCAAAGACGATCTCGCTCTGGGCATCAAGGCCCAGCATGTCGGAGACATCGGCCACCAGCGGCTGGAGCGCCAGCTTGCGCCGGTTGGGCGGCGCCTCCTTCGTGCCGCCATAGGCGAGCACGTCGCTCGTATAGCCGACGGCGCGGTCGATGGTGCGCAGGAGCTTGGGCGCGAAGCGCTTGACGACGGGATCGTCGACATCGTTCAGGCGGTCGGAAATGAGCTGCGCGGAGGAGAGGATGTTGCGCATGTCGTGATTGATCTTGGAGACGGCGAGGCCGAGGTCGGCAAGGTTCTTCTGTTCGCGCAGCGTGCGCTGCAACTGCGTCTGCATGGCAGAAAGGTGCTGGCCGGCGATCGAGATTTCGTCGCGCCCGTCCGTCGGCACCAGCACGCGATCCGGATCGGCGGGGTGGGCGGCGAAATCCTGCATGCTGGAGATGATCCGGCGCAGCGGCACGATGGTGAGGCGGTTGACGGAGACGAAGATCAGCGTCGCCGTAATCAGCGAAATGAAGAAGGAGAGGATGAAGACGTTGCGGGCATAGGTCAGCATCGCCTTGCGCAGGCTGCGGTCCTTCATCACGACGTCGATGGTCTGGTCGCTCTCGCCGATCGGACCGTAGACGCGGATGGTACGGTTGCCGCCGAAAATCAGCGTGTCCAGTGCATCGCGGATCGCATCAAGGGAGCCGGTGTTGGCCATGTCGTATTGCGCGTCGATGTCGACGGGGTCCTCGACGGTGGCGATCAGCCGCGAGGCATCCTGCCGGCGCAGCGCGATCGTGCGCGTACCCGTCGCCATCAGCGTCTCGTCCTGCACGGCGCGCGGCAATTCGACATTGTCGAGCCCATCGACGGTCACGGCCGCCGCTGCGGCCGTATTCAGCCGGTCGTTCAGCCAGCGCAGCCGCATGGTGGCGACGGACGGCACGAAGATCATGACTTCCGCGACCATGACGAAAATCACCGTCAGCAACAGCAGACGTCCCGACAGACCGCGGAAGAAACCGGGTTCGGCAATGTCCGTCTTCAGGCCTTGTCGCTCGGGCTCGCTCGTCACGGGCTTGACTGCCTCCATCGTCTCGGCCGGCTTGCGCCGTCCCTCGGCGGTATCCTGCGGCCCGTTACCGGAACCTCTACGACAGCGCCCCGCCATTGGACTGCAGGCGATACAAGGCCTGCGTCGTTGTTGAACCCTAAAACACTTCTGCGCGGGTTTGAATGGGCGTCAGCAACGGATGCGCCATTGGCCGCAGGAGTGAGGCCTCTTCATGACGGCGAAAGGCGTTGGCGAGGTAAGCGACAGGCAGGCGCCAAAAACGAAACATCGCAGGGTTGGCCCTGCGATGTCGTGGATGAGATGAGAGGAGGCCCGGGCCGTTACCCGCTCGATCAGAATTCCGACCAGCCGGAGCCGCCGGCCGCCGCGCGTGGCTTGGCCGTGAAAGCCTTTGCCACCGTGTCCACCATGCGACGGGCCGGCGAAGCGACCGGGGCATTGTGGCCGGATGCGGCAGCAACGGGCTGGTTTCTGTCCTGTCCGTCCGCAATGCGGAACTGCGCCACCAGGCGAGCCAAGGTCGTGGCTTCGCCGGAGAGTTTGTGGGCGGAGGCATTGGCCTCTTCCACCATGGCAGCGTTCTGCTGGGTCACCTGGTCCATCTGGTTGACGGCGCGGCTGACCTCGCCAAGGCCGGTCGACTGCTCGCGTGCGGCGGCGGCAATCGAGTGAATATGTTCGTTGATCTTGACGACGCTCGTCTCGATCTCCGCGAGGGCCGTGCCGGTCGCCTGCACGAGGCGCACGCCGGTGGCAACCTCGTCGCCGGATTTGGCGATTAGCCCCTTGATGTCCTTGGCGGCGCTGGCGGCACGCTGCGCCAGTTCCCGCACCTCCTGGGCCACGACGGCAAAGCCTTTGCCGGCGTCACCGGCGCGGGCTGCTTCGACGCCCGCATTCAGCGCCAGAAGGTTGGTCTGGAAGGCGATCTCATCGATCACGTTGGTAATCTGGCCGATTTCCCGTGATGCCTGCTCGATCCGCTCCATGGCGTTCACGGCATCGCGCACGATCACCGCAGACTGGGCAGCGCTTGCCGTCGTCTCGCCAACCATGTCGGTAGCCTGCTGGGCCCGGTCGGTCGACTGGCTGACCGCCGTGGTGATTTCCTCCAGCGCTGCCGCCGTCTGCTCAAGGGCGGCCGCCTGCTGCTCGGTGCGCTTCGACAGGTCGTCCGCAGCGTTGCGCAACTCGCTCGCATTGCCGGAAATCTGGTCGGTTGCCCCGTGAACGTCGCGCATGGTGGACTGCAACGTGCGCAGTGCCTCGTTCACATTGCGCTGCAAGGCGGCGAAGGCGCCTTCGAACGAGCCGGACATGCTGCCCGTGAGGTCGCCCGCTGCCAGACTGGCCACCGCGCGCTGCGTTTCAGAAATGCCGAGGTCTACCGCGGCAACGAGCGCGTTGACGCTTTCGGCAAGGCGGTTGAGGCCGGGTTCGCCATAGTCTTTCTGAATGCGACCCGAAAAATCACCATTCACGGCGGCGGAAACAACGCTGGCAATATCGGTCTGCAGATTGGCGGTGTTGTCGCGCATGATCCGTTCCTGGACGTTCAGTTCCTTAGCTTCGATGCCATTGCGCTTGAACACTTCGACCGTAGCAGCCATTTCGCCGATTTCGTCCTTGCGTCCGGCAAAGGGAATGGTGGTTGCGTAATCGCCGGCAGCCAGCGCCTTCATATTTGCGTTCAGCTGCGTGATCGGCCGGCTGATGTGGTGCGTTGCGATCATGAAGGCCGCACCAAGTCCGGCGCCAAGACCGACGACACCGGTCACGAGCACCAGGAGGAACATGGTCCCGCGGACGTTTTCGATATCGGCGCGGACGGCTTCGAGAACGGCCTTGTCCGTCTCGACGACGGCATCGATCTCGGCTTGGAACGCCTTGCGGTTGGCGCGGTTTTCCTCGTTATTGCCCTGTGCATTCGCAGCCTGGGGCGTTTCCTCGCGCCCCAGACGCGCCGTCTCCATACGGAAAGCGCGGAACTCGCCGGCGCGCTTGACGACCGCGTCGAGGGCGGCGCGCTGCTCGGCGGGTACCAGTGGCAGCCAGCTCGCCAGCAACGCGTCGATCTTGTCGAGGCTCTTGACCACGGCCTCAGCAAAAGGCGCCGCCTTTTCCTTGCTGGATGCGGCATAGATGCCGCGGGCATCCATCACGACGGCCGTGACGAGACGGTTCAGCCGCTCACCCTTGTAGGCCCGGTCGGCGGCATTTTGGAATGTTTGGAACTGATGATTGTAGCGTTCGATCACGCCGAGCGCCACGGCGCCCATCAGAAGACTCACAAGGGCCATCAAACCAACGACCAGATAGATTTTACCGCGGATCTTCATGAGTGTCTGATTCCCTTGAACGCTGCCTCAAACTCCAGAGGCGCGAACCTATGTCAGTCGCGGTTAACGAAAGCATAGCGTTCATAGTTGAAATTCGGGAGCGCTGGGCCTTCTTGCGCGTCCAAAACCATGCTGCGCACGCGGATCTGGTCAATGAAAGTCCGGCGCTGATTGACTTTGCGCGCTCTTTGCACTTATAAGCCGCGCACGCCTGGGCTGGGCGCAGACAAGCCTCGTCTCGCCGTGCCCGGATCGTAAACGCTCTTGCAAAACTGCAAACCCAAGAAGGGCCGCACACCGCGGTATTTAAAAAAATGAAGCGTACCTACCAACCCTCCAAGCTTGTTCGCAAGCGCCGGCACGGCTTCCGTGCTCGTATCGCCACCAAGGGCGGCCGTCTGGTCATCAAGGCTCGCCGCGCCCGTGGCCGCAAGCGCCTGTCGGCCTGATCGCCGTGAGCGCCCGGCGTCCTGATCGCGGGCCTTCCGTGGCCGACGACAAGACGCCGGCGGACAAACCAACTGTCGGGCGGCTGAAAAGCCGGCCGCAGTTTCTCGCGGCAAGAGAGGGCGAGCGCCGCAAGGGCCCGCTGTTCCAGTTGGAAGTTCTCGACCGCAAGGTGCCGGACGAACCGGCCCGTGTCGGATTTACCGTCACGAAGAAGCATGGCAACGCGGTAGAGCGCAATCGCATGCGCCGTCGCCTGAAAGAAGCCGTGCGCCTCTCCGCAGCATTTGCAATGCAGCCCGGACACGACTATGTCGTTGTCGCCCGCCGCGAGGTGCTCGGCGCCTCCTTTGAAGCGCTCACGAAAGCCCTTGGCGACCGCATCCAGTCAAAGCCGAAACCGAAGCGGCCGCCGGCCGGCTCCAGGAACGAGTGATGGAAAAAAACCGTAATTATTTCGTGGCGATCGGGCTCTCCGTGCTCATCCTGATTGCTTGGCAGTTTCTCTACATCAATCCCAAGATGGAAAAGGAACGCCTGGCAGCCCAGCAGCGTCAGGCCGCACAGACCGAGACGACGGGCAACGCCACGACTGCTGCCAATGGCCAGGCCCAGCCGGCCACCGGCAGCGCGGCCGGCACCGTTCCCGGCGGGGTGGAAAACCGTGACGAGGCGCTGGCCAAGGCCGCGCGCGTTCAGATCGACACGCCGGCCCTTTCCGGCTCCATCAGTCTGACGGGCGCCCGCTTCGACGACCTGAAGCTCAAGGCCTACCACGAGACCGTGGACCCGACGAGCCCGATCATCACCCTCTTCAGCCCCGCCGATACGAAGGACGGCTACTTCGCCGAGGCAGGCTTCGTTGCCGGCAGCGATGTCGGCACGGTCCCGTCCGCCAACACGGCCTGGACGCTGGCTTCCGGCGACAAGCTGACGCCTTCGACGCCGGTCACCCTCTCCTTCACCAACGAAAAGGGCGTCGTCTTCACCCGCACCATTTCGGTCGACGACAAATACATGTTCCAGATCGTCGACAGTGTCAGCAATGGCAGCGACGCGCCGATCGAATTGTCCACCTATGGCCGCGTGACGCGCTTCAGCAAGCCGCTGACCCCGGCCGCTTACGTTCTGCATGAAGGCTTTATCGGCTACATCGGCGAGCATGGCCTGCAGGAAGAGACCTATCACGCCTCCGAAGAGGACGGCACGCTTTCGCCCGGCAAGGCCACCGGCGGCTGGCTCGGCATCACCGACAAATACTGGGCCGCAGCGCTCATCCCGCCGCAGGCGACCGCCTACGATACGCGCTTCTCGCACTTTACCGATGGCCGCGCCCGCTATCAGGCCGACTACCAGCAGGACAAGCAGACGATCGCGCCGGGCCAGAAGTCCGACTACAAGACGCTTCTCTTCGCCGGTGCCAAGCAGGTTCCCGTCATCGACGGCTACGAGACAAGCTACGCCATCCCGCATTTCGACCTGATGATCGACTGGGGCTGGTTCTACTTCTTCACCAAGCCGATGTTCTGGGTGATGGACTACTTCTTCCATCTCTTCGGCAATTTCGGCGTGGCCATCCTGCTCACTACCATCGTGGTCAAGCTGCTCTTCTACCCGCTCGCCAACAAGCAATACGCGTCCATGGCGAACATGAAGAAGGTTCAGCCGAAGATGGAGGAACTGAAGGCCAAGTTCGGCGACGACCGCATGGGCCTGCAGCAGGCGATGATGCAGCTCTACAAGGAAGAGAAGATCAATCCGCTGGCCGGCTGCTGGCCGATCGTGGTGCAGATCCCTGTCTTCTTCGCCCTCTACAAGGTCATCTACGTCACGATCGAAATGCGCCATGCGCCGTTCTTCGGCTGGATCCGTGACCTCTCGGCGCCGGACCCGACCTCGATCTTCAACCTCTTCGGCCTGATCCCGATCGAAATGCCGCATATGTTGATGATCGGCGTGTGGCCGATTCTCATGGGCATCACCATGTTCCTGCAGATGCGCATGAACCCGACGCCGCCCGATCCGGCCCAGGCGATGATCTTCACCTGGATGCCGCTCGTCTTCACCTTCATGCTGGCCAGCTTCCCGGCGGGCCTGGTGATCTACTGGGCCTGGAACAACACGCTCTCGATCATCCAGCAGTCGATCATCATGAAGCGCCATGGGGTGAAGGTGGAGCTCTTCGACAATCTCAAGGGATTGTTCAAAAAGAAATCGGCGCCGGCGAAATAGCTGGCAGGACGATGCGAAAGATCTGGGGCGCGTATCTGGAAGGGTACGCGCCCTTTATCGTTGGCGCGGTTGTGGCGGGATACCCACCCTCTGTCCTGCCGAGCATCTCCCCCACGAGGCGGGAGATCGACCTGAGGGTAATGTCGCGCTCCCTCATGACCGGGTCACCTTCGGGAAGTCGCCACTTTGCAGGAATGTCGCGCCTCTTGCCAATCTTCCCCTTGTGGGGGAGATGCCCGGCAGGGCAGAGGGGGTGCTGCCCGCCACCGCTTCCCTTTTCCCGCAGGACATGCGACGACCCGCGTCGTTGGTGCGGCTTCCGATGGGAAGCGATGGCGCTAAGCTCGTTCGTAAGCAGACTGCAGGCGACATCGCCGCCGGGGAGAGGACACCGCCATGACCGCCGCCATGCCGCAGGCTGCGACGCCTGGAAGCGAACAACGCCTCGGCGCCGCCCTCGTCTTCGGCTCGGCGGTCGTGTGGAGTTTCGGGGGCATGCTGGTGCGCTTCCTGCCGGATGCCGACAGCTGGACCATCGTCTTCTGGCGCTCCGTCTTCGCGGCGCTCTTCCTCATCGGCTTCATGGCGTTGAGGGACGGTCCGCGCGCCATGTTGCGGCTCTTTCCGGCCATGGGGCTGCCGGGCGTTGCCGTCGGGGCGTGTTTTGCCACGGCCTCCACTTCCTTCGTTCTGGCGCTGTCCTACACCACCGTCGCCAATGTCGTGCTGATCGGAGCGGCGGTGCCGCTGATCGCGGCGCTGATGAGTTGGCTGATCTTTCGCGAGCGCGTCTCCGGCTCCACCTGGATCGCCATTGCGCTCGTGATTGCTGGCGTCGGCATCATGGTTTCGGACAGCATGACGGGCTCCGTCTCGCCGCTCGGCGATGCGCTGGCCGTGCTGGTGGCGCTCGTCTTTGCCACCGCCACCGTCATCACGCGGCGTTATGCCCATGTGCGCATGACGCCGGCCGTCTGCCTGGGGACGCTGATGGCCGCCACCATGGCGGCCACCCAGACACCCGGCTTTGCCGTCACCGGCCAGGAACTCATTGTCCTCATCGCGCTCGGTGCCCTCAATTTCGGCCTTGGCCTTGCGCTCTTCGTCACCGGCGCGCGCCTCATTCCCTCGGCGCTGGCCGCGCTCCTCGGCACGGCCGAAACCGTGCTGCAGCCACTCTGGGTCGCCATCGTCCACGGCGAAATCCCCGCAGTCTCCACCCTGATCGGTGGCGCCGTGGTGCTCGTCGCGCTCTTCGGTTATCTGACGGTCGAGATGCTGCGCCAGCAGCGCCGACCCACCTCCGCGCCGCCCAAGCCCATGCCTGCACCTTGACTTTCGCGCTCAAATCCCGAAAGCCGGGGAGATAATGTCACTCCCGGAGCAGAAGAACGATGAACAATCCCGCGCCCGACGAAGAACGGCCTCTCTTCGGCAAGCCCTGGGTGTTTATCCGCGGCGTGCCTGCGCTGAAGTTCCTGCCGCCCGAGGGACCGCCGGAAATCGCCTTTGCGGGCCGCTCCAATGTCGGCAAGTCCTCGCTGATCAATGCGCTGACGGGACAGAAGGGTCTTGCCCGCACGTCCAATACGCCGGGCCGCACGCAGGAGCTCAATTATTTCGTGCCGGATGGCTATAGCGGTGCGGACGGCGACCTGCCGCCCATGGCGCTGGTCGATATGCCCGGCTACGGCTATGCCGAGGCACCGAAAGAGACGGTCGACAACTGGACCAAGCTCGTCTTCGACTATCTGCGCGGCCGCGCCACGCTGAAGCGCGTCTACGTGCTGATCGACAGCCGCCACGGCATCAAGAAGAACGACGAGGAGGTCATGGCCCTGCTCGACAAGGCGGCCATGTCCTACCAGCTCGTGCTGACAAAGACCGACAAGATCAAGGAAGCCGGCGTGCCCCGGCTGATCGCCGAGAGCCTCGAGCGCATCAAGAAGCGCCCGGCCGCCTATCCGGAGATCCTTTCGACCTCGTCCGAAAAGGGCAGGGGCCTCGACGAATTGCGCGCCGCGATCGTCAAGACGGTCACGACGTGACAGGGCGACGCTGACAAAACGACGACGCCGCGCCTGCCGTGAGGCAGACGCGGCGCGACGACCGAGGGAAGCGACGACTGGACCCGAAGTGCCGCCGCCTCACCGTGCCGGCCGACGGGGCGTTCCGACGACAGCGCCGAAACACCGGAGGTTTTCAGGCCTAGAGACTTCCCGGTGAAAACCGGATCACCGGAAATTCTCGAGCTCCTGTTTTACGCAGTCCGGACGCAAAACCGCTAACGCACTTTTGCTGGACGTGCTTTAGCTCTTCGGCAGCAGGACCTTGTCGATGACGTGGATCACGCCGTTCGACTGCTTGACGTCGGCGATCGTGACATTCGCCACGCCGCCATTTTCGTCCGTCAGCGTCACCTTGCCGCCATCGGCCTTGGCCTGCAGCACGCAGCCGCCGACCGTCGTGACATTGTGGGTACCGCCATCGTCAGCGATCATCTTGGCGAGCGCGGCAGACATCACGTCAGCGGCCACAACGTGGCATGTCAGCACCTTCGTCAGCTGTTCCTTGTTTTCCGGCTTCAGCAGCGTGTCGACCGTACCGGCCGGCAGGGCTTCGAAGGCGGCGTTGGTCGGCGCAAACACGGTGAACGGGCCGGCGCCGGAGAGCGTCTCGACGAGGCCGGCGGCCTTCACGGCGGCGACCAGCGTGGTGTGATCCTTCGAGTTGACGGCGTTCTCGACGATGTTCTTGTTCTCATACATGGCGGCACCGCCAACCATCGGGTTTTCGGCATGCGCTGCCAGCGTGCCGGCTGTCAGCATCGTGGCCACGGTCAGGGTACGGATCATGGTCTTCAGCATGGGTCTTCCTTCCAGTTGTTGGCGACGCCGTGCGGGCTTCATCCCGCCACTCCAAGCGCCGTTCCTCCTTGGGAACGTTGGCATCTACGGGAGGGGTCGAAAGGAAGTTTCAGGCCGACGGAAGAAAAATCGACTGGGCGCAAAAAAGAAAAAGGCCGGCGGGACGGCCGGCCATTTCACGGTAGCAGGATGCGGCGCGGCGGTCGCTATTGCGCCATTGCGCCCACGAGGATCACCGGACCCGTCGCGACACCCGTTGGCGAGCCACCAAACGGCTCCACACTGACGGCCAGTGTTGCGCCGTTCGTCATGCCGCCCCGCAGATCGGGCGAGACGGTCAGTGAGCCCTCACCTGTCTGCGGCAGCACGCCAAGGGAGACGGTCTTGCCATCCGGCTTCACAAGCCACAACTCGAGCGATTTTTGGTCGTCCGCACCGGCGGCCACCGGCGTCACATCCAGCGTTCCGCTCGTCGCATCATAATGGGCAACGAGGTCGATGGGCGCATCCTTGCCCTTCATTTCAGCCACCAACGGCGCACGCGTGCCGCGCGGGGTCATCACATTGCCGTTGCCGAAGGCAAGAAGCCCGGCGATCCCGGCGACGGAGGCGAGCGAAAAGCCGCGCCAGAAACCAATAGAATTCCAAAGGCCGCGCGGCTGGCGTGCCGGCGTCAGGGCCGTCTCGGCAAAAAGGCGCTTTTCGATCGCCGCATAAGTGCTCTTCGGCGGGGCGATCGGTTCGTAAGCCTCATCGAAGCTGGAAAGGTTGCTCTGCCAGCGGTCCACCATGGCGGCAAAGGCGCGGTCGGTCGCCAGGCGCGATTCCACCTTCCGGCGGTCCTCGGCCGAGAGAACGCCCAGCACATATTCGCCCGCGATCACCTCGTCGCGCGTCGAGTCGCCACCCTTGGTTCCCTTGCTGGTCATTGCTCCATGCACTCTCTCAGCTTCAACAGGCTGCGTCGCAGCCATGTTCTCATCGTATTCAGCGGCACGGAGAAGAGGTCCGCAAGCTCCTGGTAGCTCAGGCCTTCCACATAGGCCCGGCGCACGGCCGTTGCCCTGTCTTCTCCCAGCCGCTCCATGCAGGTATCGATCCGGCGCCCCTCGGCCCGCAGTTCCACCTGCATTTCCGGGGTGGGGGCAGAATCGGCCAAATCATACGCCTCGTCAATCGTGTCTCCTACGGGCTTGCGGGCCCGGATCACGTCGATGGCGTGATTGCGCGCAATGGCCGCAAGCCAAGCGATCGGCGTCGCCGACCCGGTGGCGAAACGGTCGGCCCGCTGCCAGATCTTCACATAGACCTCCTGCAGCGCTTCTTCCGCTTCGTTCCTGTCGCGAAGGATACGCATGCAGATCGCGAAAAGTTTCGGGCTCGTTGTCTGGTAAAGCGTGGAAAAGGCTTTCCTGTCCTTCAAGGCGACGCGACCGATCAGGTCGGAAATCGTCTCGGCATCAGTCATGGATCTCACCCGTCCCGTTTGCATGGTCATGTGCAGGCCCGCGCCCTGCCGCGTCGTCTTCGCCGCGAAAGGCCGGCTGTCGGCTGTTGAAAGATCGCTCATGGCCGCGTCACTCCTCGCCAGTTCGACTTTGCAAATCGGCTGTCACTACGCCGTCACGTCGCCTGCGGATCATGTCGGGCCGGAAATGCGCCGCCGTCTGTGATTTGCAGCGCATCCGGCATTTTCTTTCGCTCCGTCATGTTCTAGAGCGGTGGGCGATCATTTGCAGGGGTACACCATGTCCGCAACCGAAAGCGAAACGCAGGCCCGTCTTCTGGCCCAGGCTCTGCCCTATATGCAGCGCTATGAAAACAAGACCATCGTCGTCAAATATGGCGGCCATGCGATGGGCAATGCCGAACTCGGCAAGGCCTTTGCCGAGGATATCGCGCTGCTCAAGCAATCGGGCGTCAACCCCATCGTCGTGCACGGTGGCGGTCCGCAGATCGGCGCCATGCTGACCAAGATGGGCATCGAATCGAAGTTCGAAGGGGGCCTGCGCGTCACCGACCAGAAGACGGTCGAGATCGTCGAGATGGTTCTGGCCGGCTCCATCAACAAGGAGATCGTCGCGCTCATCAACCAGACCGGCGAATGGGCGATCGGCCTGTGCGGCAAGGATGGCAACATGGTCTTCGCCGAAAAGGCGGAGAAGAAGGTGCGCGATCCCGACAGCAACATCGAGCGCGTGCTGGACCTCGGCTTCGTCGGCGATGTCGTCGAAGTCGACCGCACGCTTCTCGACCTGCTTGCCCGCTCCGAGATGATCCCGGTCATTGCGCCGGTGGCGCCCGGCCGCGACGGCCATACCTACAACATCAATGCCGACACCTTTGCCGGCGCCATCGCCGGTGCGCTGAACGCCACGCGCCTGCTGTTCCTCACCGACGTGCCCGGCGTGCTCGACAAGAACGGCCAGCTCATCAAGGAACTCTCCGTCGCCGAGGCCCATGCGCTGATCGCCGACGGCACGATTTCCGGCGGCATGATTCCGAAGGTCGAGACCTGCATCGAGGCCATCAAGGCCGGCGTACAGGGCGTCGTCATCCTCAACGGTAAGACTGCCCACTCGGTGCTTCTGGAAATCTTCACCGAACACGGTGCGGGCACGCTCATCGTTCCCTGAGACGGGCTGGTGCCGCGAAGAGACAAGCGAAAGGCGGCAGCGTCAGCTGGCCGCCTTTTCCTTTGCCGGATCGATGGGACGCTTCAGCGAGAGCGGGGCCTGATTGGCCTCGAAGCTCTCGACCCGCTGGTCGTAGACGGGCGAGATCGTGCCCATTATGCGGTCCCAGAAAGAAAAGTAGTTCGCGTAGTTGAAACGGAACTCGGCATGGTGCTGGTCGTGATAGGTCGTGCACAGCATGGGGGAGGGATAGCGCGCCGTCTTCGAGGCGAAATATTCAAAGCCCGCATGGCCGAAGGTGCCGTTGATCTGGTCGAAGGCGCGGTGCGCGAGCAGGATGACGGGCGGGATGGGGATGATAAAGACGACAACGGCATAGAAGCCCTGCGACAGCGCGGTGTCGACGAGGCCGATGGAATCATTGCTCCAGGCGGTTGGCGCCACGCTCTTGTGGTGGAGGGCATGGTATTTGTAGAGCGGCTTGGTGTGCAGCGCCCGGTGCGCGAAATAGAACCAGGCGTCGAAGAGCACCATGGTCAGCAGGAAGAGCGGCAGCGCCGTCCACCAGCTGAACGCCCACGGCGTGATCGTCCAACCTTGCAACTGCGCGAAAATGCCGATGGCGACGGAAAGGCAGGTGACGAGGATAGAGGCCATGCTCTGGCGGATTTCCGCCTGCCGGCGCTTTTCCCCGAACCGCCCCTTCTGGATGCGGCGCTCGGGATTGCGATCGTTCATCCATGTGATGCCGAAGCCGAGGATGAAATAGATGGCGACGGTCACGGCATAAAGCGCAGCCAGAATGCCGCCGAAAAGCATCGCGCCGTCAAGAAAACCGTTCATCATGCCGTTTCCATTCGTCCTACCGTCTCTTTCACAGCTTTTACCATGCCGCCCGGCCGCTTGCATCGCCTTTTGGCCGCGCGGTCTGTCGCATGCAGCCTATTTCCAGGCCAGCAGCAGGAGAATGCCGGAAACGATAAGCAGGCAGCCGGTCACCTCCATGCGGTTGATGCGCTCGCGAAAGATGAAGACCGAGGAGGCGAAGGTGAAGACGAGTTCGATCTGGCCGAGCGCCCGCACATAGGCCACCTGCTGCAGCGTCATGGCCGTGAACCAGCAGGCCGACCCCATGACGCCGGCAAGGCCCACGAGGCTGGAGGAGCGCCAGGAGCGCGCCACGCGGCCGATCTCGGCCCGATCCGTGATCGCCATCCAGATGAGCATGTAGACGGTCTGGAAGCCGGTGACGCAGGCGAGCGTGAAGGCGGCCTGCATGATCGGTTGATCACCCCCGAGCGACAGGGACGCCGAGCGGTAGGCAACGGCGGAAATGCCAAAGATGGCGCCGGATGCGATGCCGATCAGCGCTTCCCGACTGGTCATCGCCCTCACGAGGTTGCCGGGCGACAGCCGCTGGCGCGCCACCGAAATCAGCATGACCCCGACCACCCCGACGACGATCGCCGCCACGGCCCCCGCCGTCAGCCGCTCGCCGAGGATGATCAGGCCGAACAGGGCAGCCTGCACCGGTTCGGTCTTGGAATAGGCGGTTCCGACGGCGAAGTTGCGCAGCGAGAAGAGGTGAACGAGCAGGATCGTTGCATAGATCTGCGCGAGGCCCCCGATGATGCCCCACACCGCGAAGGTAAGGTTCGGCTGCGGCATCCGGTAGCCGACGAGGGCAGTGAGCGCCACCACGTAAAGCACCGCGACGGGAAAGCCGTAGCCGAAGCGGGCAAAGCTCGCCCCGGTCGTGCCGAGCGAGGTGCGCAGATGCTTCTGCAGGGCCGAGCGCAGGTTCTGCAGAAAGGCGGCGGCGATGGTGATGGGGATCCAGGCGTCCATGATCTCCGGCGGTATCACGCAGCCCGGCGGCGGAGAAGCGGAAAATCCGCGTGGCGGCGCGGCCCGCCGAAGAAGGCCCTTCGCGGCCGGCGCGGTCCGTGCCATAAGGCGCCATGACCGATTATCGCCGCGCCCCGACCAAAGCCGAATTTTCCCACGTCACCGACTGGGTCTTCGACCTCGACAACACGCTCTACCCGCATCACGTCGATCTCTTCTCGCAGATCGACCGCAACATGACGGCCTATGTTGCGACCCTGTTGTCCCTGTCTCCGGAAGATGCGCGCGTGCTGCAGAAGCAGTATTACCGCGATCACGGCACCACCCTTCAGGGGCTGATGCTGCATCACGGCATCGATCCCGACGACTTCCTCGAAAAGGCGCACGCCATCGACTACGGCGTGGTTCCGGCCGATCCGGAGCTCGGCGCCGTAATCAAGGCGCTGCCCGGCCGCAAGTTCATCTTCACCAATGGCAGCGTGCGCCATGCCGAAATGGCCGCCCGCGCGCTCGGCATCCTCGATCATTTCGACGACATCTTCGACATCGTCGCCGCCGGCTATACGCCGAAGCCGGCCGGCGAGACCTACGACAAGTTCATGAGCCTGCACCGCGTCGATACCCGGAACGCAGCCATGTTCGAGGACCTGCCGCGCAATCTCGTCGTTCCCCGCGCGCTCGGCATGAAGACCGTGCTGCTCGTGCCGCGCAACCTCGAATATGACGTCGCCGAAGCCTGGGAACGCGTAGACGAAACCTGCGACCAGATCGACTTCATCACCGAAAACCTGACGGAGTTTCTGTCGAACCTCCTGTGAGGGACGGATCGTGCTGTCATGGGGTGGCTGTCAGTCTTCGCACGACCTAGGCCGGGTATGATCTGGCGCGCAAGGCAGAACTGACACGGTTTCAGTACGCCGACCTGAACCACACACTCCGTCATCCTCGGCCTCCGAGCCGAGGATCCACGCCACAGCCGTGGCGAGGAAAGTGGATGCTCGGGTCAAGCCCGAGCATGACGGAGGAGAGGTGTCGCCCATCAGAGCCATCGCCTTGGCCGGGTCCACGCCGCACCCTCCAATCACGTCCCGAAAAACAAAAAGGGCGCCGGCCGAAGCCGACGCCCTTGGTCCTGGGAGGACGCTCTGTCTGATCAGGCGGCAGCCGTAGCTTGGCCCGGCAACGGCACTTCCGAGATCGTCTTCAGAACCTGGGAAGCGATCTGGTAGGGGTCGCCCTGGGAGTTCGGACGGCGGTCTTCGAGGTAGCCCTTGTAGTCGTTCTTGACGAAGGAGTGCGGAACGCGGATCGAGGCGCCACGATCGGCAACGCCGTAGGAGAACTTGTTCCACGGAGCCGTTTCGTGCTTGCCGGTCAGGCGCAGGTGGTTGTCCGGACCGTAGACGTCGATGTGGGCCTGCAGGTTCTTCTCGAACTGCGCCATCAGCGCTTCGAAATAGGCCTTGCCGCCAACTTCGCGCATGTACGTGGTCGAGAAGTTGCAGTGCATGCCCGAGCCGTTCCAGTCGGTGTCGCCGAGCGGCTTGCAGTGGAATTCGATGTCGATGCCGTACTTTTCCGTCAGGCGGAGCAGCAGGTAACGGGCCATCCAGACTTCATCGGCGGCGCGCTTTGAGCCCTTGCCGAACACCTGGAATTCCCACTGGCCCTTGGCCACTTCGGCATTGATGCCTTCGTGGTTGATGCCGGCGGCGAGGCAGAGGTCGAGGTGCTCTTCGACGATTTCGCGAGCGACGTCACCGACGTTCTTGTAGCCGACGCCGGTGTAGTACGGGCCCTGCGGGGCCGGGTAGCCGGATTCCGGGAAGCCGAGCGGGCGGCCGTCCTGGTAGAAGAAGTATTCCTGCTCGAAGCCGAACCAGGCGCCTTCGTCGTCAAGGATCGTGGCGCGGGCGTTGGACTCATGCGGCGTGACACCATCGGGCATCATGACTTCGCACATGACGAGAACGCCGTTGGTGCGGGCCGGATCCGGGTAAACGGCGACGGGCTTCAGCACGCAGTCCGACGAGCGGCCTTCGGCCTGCATGGTGGAGGAACCGTCAAAGCCCCAGAGCGGCAGCTGCTCGAGCGTGGGGAAGGCATCGAATTCCTTGATCTGCGTCTTGCCACGAAGGTTCGGCGTCGGCTTGTAGCCGTCAAGCCAGATGTACTCGAGCTTATATTTGGTCATTTCAACTCTCTCTTTAAGTTACCCGTCGAGGTGAAAGCGGGCCCGTCGAAGCGGATCTGCCGGGCAGTCCAAGCCGGTCTGGGCTTTCGCAGAAGGAAATGCATATCGCGTGCCAGATTGGCGGGGTAGAACCGAAAGGCAGGCATGGCCAGCAGGTGATTCGTCGGCAGGCGGGCCGACCTTTTGCGACAGGGCTGTGAAAACAGGAACAGAATCCGTCAGATAGGTCAGGGGCCCTGACCTTTCCGCATCATCCGCAGTTAGCCGCTTTTTTTGGCGCTGCGACAAAATCGCACGAAAAAGCTGCAGCTCGGCGGAACGCATGTCGAGGGCTTTGCATTTTCCCACCAAGGACCTGCGCGCTATTGCTTAAAAATTGAGCTTGCACTGCCTAAAATTTGCGTTTTCGGCCTGCAGCTCGAAAAATGGGCGATAAATGCAAAAAAAGTAATCATACAGAACAATTTATGTGCAATTTGGCGCCCGTTCCGTTATGATCACGGTCAAAGGTCATCGAAAGGAGTTCTGTCATGTTGGCCACCCCGCATCGCGATAGCGCAGAGATCATTGCATTCCCGACGGGTGGACGGCGCGGCTTCCTTCGGCAGACGCAGGTGAGCAACGAGATCAAGCTCTCTGACAATATTTGCGCCGAAGCGCTGGATAGCTGCTGGTATCACAGCGACGCCATCCGCACCGCCGCTCCTTCGTCCACGGATCCCTGGCGCCAGTAGGCGTCCTCCCGATCCACGATACAAGCGCCCCCGCCGGCCTGGTGTCTGCGAGGGCGTTTTCGTTTTGATGTCTGCCCGATTTCAGAAACACAGCCGTTACATCTGCCGCAATGCTGTGGCGAAAAACTGATTTATTTCAGTTGCTTGCATTACAAAACTGTAACTGGTCTCCTTCACCTTTTTCCCTATTGTCATACTCAGGGACCAGAGAGAAAGGACCAGCCCACATGACAATCCGATCCATCGCAACGGCCGGCATTGCCGTCGCCCTTCTCGCGACTGCCATCGCGCCGGCTTTTGCCGCCAAGGATAACGCCGGCCATGAGCGCCGTGATCCGCAGCAGCGCCTTCAGGCCATGATGACGCGGCTTGATACCAACAAGGACGGCAAGATCACGCTTGCCGAAATCCAGGCTGATGCGACGAAGCGCTTCGCCGCGGCCGACAAGGACGGCAATGGCGAGATCAGCCGGCAGGAAATGCAGGGCGTGCGCAAGGCGATGAAGGAA
This sequence comes from Rhizobium sp. RU20A, assembly GCF_900155885.1. Lineage (GTDB taxonomy): Bacteria > Pseudomonadota > Alphaproteobacteria > Rhizobiales > Rhizobiaceae > RU20A. Next base: position 48,810 of record NZ_FTMB01000003.1, on the reverse strand, counting down.
GCGCGCCAGGCGCTGCGCGAAGAACGGCGCGAAAAGGGGCCGAAAAATGAGGAGGCCCGCGCCGAGATGCGCGAAAAGGTGCGTCAGGCGCGCCTCGCCATGGTGCCGGGCATGGGCAAGGGAGCCTTCAAGCGCGCCGATGTCGATGGCAACGGCAGCCTCAGCCGCCCGGAGATCGACGCCCTCGTCAGCGAACGGTTCAAGCGCATGGACAAAAATGGTGACGGCGTGATCGACGCAGCCGACTTCACCCGCAAGATCTGATCGAACGATCGGCTTTGAAAGACACTCGGCCCGGATGGCTTGTGCTGTCCGGGCCGATCTGCGTTTCGGATCTGCTGCCTCAGCGCCGGCCGGAGGCCAGTGGAATGCCATCCACCAGCGGATCGACCTTGGCATAGAAGCGCGAAATGATGTCCCAGGCCTCATCGGCCGTTTCGACGAAGTGCACGAGATCGAGATCGTTCGGCGCAATCGTGCCGAAATCGGCAAGCGCCTGGAAATCGATGATCTTGCGCCAGAAGGCCTCGCCGAAGAGGATCAGCGGCACCAGCGCCATGCGCCCGGTCTGCATCAGCGTGATCGTCTCGAAAAGCTCATCCATCGTGCCGAAGCCGCCCGGAAACACGGTCACGGCCTTGGCGCGCACCAGGAAGTGCATCTTGCGGATCGCAAAATAATGGAAATTGAAGGAGAGGTCCGGCGTCACGTACGGGTTCGGCGCCTGTTCGTGCGGCAGCACGATGTTGAGCCCGATCGAAGGCGCGCCGACATCGGCCGCGCCGCGATTGCCCGCCTCCATGACACCCGGTCCGCCGCCCGTCACGACCACGAATTCGCGGTGGCCAGAGAGGGCCGAATGCTCCGAGCAGAGCCGCGCGAATTTGCGCGCCTCGTCATAATAGATGGAAGCCGCCGTCAGATTGGCGCGCTGCGTTTCGTTCTTCGCCGCCCAGGCATCGCCGCCGGGTTCGGGAATGCGCGCGCCGCCGAAGAGAACGACGGTGGACTTGATGCCGTGTTCGGCCAGCATCATTTCCGGTTTCAGCAGTTCGAGCTGCAGGCGGATCGGCCGCAGTTCCTCCCGGCAGAGGAAATCCTCGTCCGTATAGGCAAGCCGGTAGGTGGGCGACATCGTCTGCGGCGTTTCCGGCACCGCGCGGGCCCGGTGCTTGTCCTGCTGGCTGTCGGCCAGTGCGTCCCAGACGCCGTCCTTGCGGCGAAGGTTTGCCTTCTTCATGCGTGCCATGTCATCTCTTCCAGGTGTTTCCTCGTGCGTCCTTCATGACGCTTGGGGTGCCATCTAGCACTTTGGGACGGGGCTTCGAACGCCGCACCGTTCACGGTTGCGACATTTGCTGGGCCCCGCCGGGGCGCGCGCCGCAAGCATGGGGCGCACAATCTTTCGCGGGTCGCGGCTGGGCCCTCCTTCGCCGCTGCCCGAAAAGCACTTCATCTTTTCGGGTGCATGTTCTAGAGGGGTTTGACCATTTGATCAGACTATCCGTCGAAGCTTAAGGAATTCCGATGACCGCCCATGACGCCGCCACCCTGTCGCGCATCGTTGAAGACGCCTTCGAGGCCCGCGATACCATCTCCACCAGCACCCGCGGCGAAGTCCGCGATGCCGTCGAGGAAGCGCTGAACCTGCTCGACAGCGGCAAGGCCCGCGTGGCCGAGCGCGGCGAAGACGGCACCTGGACGGTGAACCAGTGGCTGAAGAAGGCCGTGCTGCTCTCCTTCCGCCTCAACCCCATGGAAATCGTGCGCGGCGGGCCGGGCGAATCGGTCTGGTGGGACAAGGTGCCCTCCAAGTTCGAAGGCTGGAGCGTCAATGAATTCGAACGCGCCGGCTTCCGCGCCGTACCGAATTGCGTTGTGCGCCGCTCCGCCTATATCGCGCCGAATGCGATCCTGATGCCCTCCTTCGTCAACCTCGGCGCCTATGTCGGCGAGGGCACCATGGTCGATACCTGGGCAACGGTCGGTTCCTGCGCCCAGATCGGCAAGCATGTGCACCTGTCCGGCGGCGTCGGCATTGGCGGCGTGCTGGAGCCCATGCAGGCCGGCCCGACGATCATTGAGGACAATTGCTTCATCGGCGCCCGTTCCGAAGTCGTTGAAGGCTGCATCGTGCGTGAAGGCTCGGTGCTCGGCATGGGCGTCTTCATCGGCAAGTCCACCAAGATCGTCAACCGCGCCACCGGCGAGATCACCTACGGCGAAGTGCCGCCCTATTCGGTCGTGGTTGCCGGCTCGCTGCCGTCCGGCGCCACCATGCCGAACGGCCAGCCCGCCCCGAACCTTTATTGCGCCGTCATCGTGAAGACGGTGGACGAAAAGACCCGCTCCAAGACCGGCATCAACGAACTGCTGCGGGACTGATCCTCATGCAGGCGGGCCACTTGTCTCCCGGCATGGGCTGGCTGCTCTTCAGCCCGTCCGGCCGGCTCGGGCGGCTCGCCTTTTTCCTCGCCTGGCTCTTCTGGCTGGCCGTCGCGGGCGTGCCGGCCGCGCAGATCGTCGCCCATCGCACCGAGGTGGTGACGCCCATGCTCTGGAGCCTCGTTTTCATTCTGGTGGCCGCCGTCTCCGTCGTCTCTCTGGTCATGCTGGCCATCAAGCGGCTGCATGACCTCAACCAGCCGGCACCGCTGGCGATCTGCCTCTTCATTCCCGCCCTCAGCCTCTTCGCCTTCGCGGCGCTGTGCCTGCTGCCCGGTACGGCGGGTGCCAACGATTACGGCCCTGCCGTAAACCAGCCGAAAACCCGCCCCTTTCACACCGGCCGCGACACCGAAGCGCCGTGACAGGCGAGGGCCGATGCTCTAGAAAAGCGGGGCCAGAAGGAATGCCCATGTCCACCACGTCGCCCTCCGATTTTTCCGCCGCCGTCTCCACCGATCCCGTCGCCAATCTCGCAAGCCTCATCCGCTGCCCGTCCGTGACACCGGCCGAAGGCGGCGCGCTCGTCGCGCTTGCCGCCATGCTGGCCCCGCTTGGCTTTGCGGTCGACCGCGTCACCATGACGGAAGAGGGCACGCCCGATATCGAGAATCTCTATGCTCGGCTCGGCACCGATGGTCCGCACCTGATGTTCGCCGGCCATACCGATGTCGTGCCGGTCGGCGATGCCGATAGCTGGACGCATCCGCCCTTCGCGGCCGAGATTGCCGGCGGCGAAATGTATGGCCGCGGCGCGGTGGATATGAAGGGTGGCATTGCCTGCTTCGTTGCCGCCGTCGCGCGCATCAAGGCCCGCAAGGGCGCGTTTCCCGGCTCCATCTCCTTCCTCATCACCGGCGACGAGGAAGGACCGGCGGTCAACGGCACGGTCAAGCTCCTCGAATGGGCCGCCGCCCGCGGCGAGCGCTGGGACGCTTGCCTTGTCGGCGAGCCGACCAATCCGAATGAACTCGGCGACATGATCAAGATCGGCCGGCGCGGCTCGGTGTCCGGCACCGTCACCGTGCATGGCGTCCAGGGCCATGCCGCCTATCCGCATCTGGCCGACAACCCGGTTCGTGGTATCCTGACGCTGGCCGAAGCGCTGATGAACCCGCCCTTTGATGCCGGCACGGCGGAGTTTCCGGCCTCCAATCTCGAGGTGACCTCGATCGACGTCGGCAATCCCGCCGTCAACGTCATTCCGGCCAAAGCAAGGGCGAGCTTCAACATCCGCTTCAACGACCGCTGGACGGTCGAAAGCCTGATGGCCGAGATCGAGGCGCGGCTGGCGCGGGCGGCAGAGGCCTCGCCGCTACGCGAGGGACGCCCCCCCGTGCGCTACACGCTCGCCTGGCGGGAGCGTCCAAGCCATGTGTTCCTGACGCGCAACAACGGCCTGATCGGCTCCCTGTCGGCCGCGGTCGAGGCGACGGTCGGCCGGGCGCCGAAGCTCTCCACAACCGGCGGCACCTCGGATGCGCGTTTCATCAAGGATTACTGCCCCGTGGTGGAATTCGGCCTCGTCGGCCAGACCATGCACATGGTGGACGAGCGCGTGCCCGTCGCTGATCTGGAAACGCTGACCCGCATCTACGAGGCCTTCATCGAACGGTGGTTTGACGATGCCGGGATTTGAGGAAGTTTCGGTCTATCTACGCGGCATCCACGCGCTGGTCATGGGACGGCGCGACGGTCTCGCCTGGCTCGACATCAGCGCCGCCGGCGTCTGGCGCTCTTTTTCCGCCATCGTCTGGAGCCTTCCGGCATTGGCCATCGGTTGGGCGTCCTTCCGGCTGTCCTACCTCTCCGGCTTTCCGGCCGGCACGTCGGTCGGCGCAAGCTTTTTCGTCAAGCTGCTGATCGTTGACATCCTGTCCTGGATCGGACCGCTCGTCATCATCGCCATCCTGTCGCGCCCGCTCGGCTTCTCCGACATGATCGCCCCGCTGATCGTCGCCTCGAACTGGTTTTCGCTGCCGGCGCTCTATCTCGGTGCCGTGCCGATCGCGCTCAATCTCATCGCGCCGCAGATGGCGGGCTTTGCCAGCTTCCTGATGCTGGTCGTGCTCTTCGGCTCAATTTTCGCGCTGTTTCGCATCGTGCGCAGCATCTGCGGCGAGCAGACTCTGCTTGCCGTCGCCCTGACGACGCTGTTCATCCTGCCCGCCGTCATCATCGCGCAGTTTCTGCAGCACGCGTTCGGACTCGGCTGAGCAAGGTCAGTCGAGGTCCGTGTCCTCTGAAGCAGGCGCCGTTCCCGCTTCGGGATAATCCACCTGCATGAAATAGAGCCCGTCCGGCGGGGCCACGGGGCCGCAGGCCTTGCGGTCGGCGGCCTCCAGCGCGCGCTGCACGTCGTCGGGCGTCCAGCGCCCTTCGCCCACCAGCTTCAACGTGCCGGCCAGCGAGCGGATCTGGTTGTGCAGAAAGCTCTGCGCGCTGGCGCGAATATGAATCTCCTCACCCGCTGCGCTGACGGTCAGCACATCCAGCGTGCGCACCGGGCTTGCCGCTTGACAATGGGCCGAGCGGAACGTCGTGAAATCGTGCCGCCCCACCAGCCGGTCCGCCGCCGCCTGCATGGCGGCAACGTCGAGCGATTTCGCCACCCACCAGACGCGGTTCGCTTCCAGCGCCGGCTGCCCGCGCCGGCTGAGGATGCGGTAGAGATAGTGGCGGCGGATCGCGGAAAAGCGGGCGTCGAAACTGTCCGGCACCGCTTCGGCATCGAGAATGGAAACGGCATCGCCGGCAAGGCGCAGATGCGCATTCAGCGCATTGGCCAGCTTGAAGGCTGACCACGGTTTGACGAGATCGACATGGGCCACCTGGCCGCGCGCATGCACGCCGCTATCTGTGCGGCCCGCCCCGCGGATCGACACGATCTCGCCGGACGCGGCCTTGACGGCAGCCTCGATGGCGCCCTGCACGGAGCGGCCATTGTCCTGCCGCTGCCAGCCGACGAAGCGCGTGCCGTCATATTCGACGATCAGCTTGAAACGCGCCATCAGCCGGCCGACCGCGCGATTTTCGTGCCAACGGGAAGCGCAGTGCCGCGCAGGAAGTCTTCCGCCGCCAGCGCCTTGCCGCCGGCCCTTTGCAGCCGCGTCAGGCGCACCGCACCGGTGCCGCAGGCAATGTCGAGCTTCTCGGAGAGGACGGTGCCGGGCGTACCGTTGCCGTCACCCAGTGTCGAGCCCAGCACCTTGATGCGCTCCGCCTTGCCGTTGATCGATACTTCGAACCAGGCGCCGGGGAAGGGGGCGAGCCCGCGAATGTGGTTGTGCACGGTCTCAGCCGGCTGGCTGAAATCGATCTCGGTTTCGGCCTTGGAAATCTTCTGGGCGTAGAGAATACCCTCTTCGGCCTGCGGGGTCAGCGGCAGGTCGTTGGCGTCGAGCCGCCCCATCGCTTCGCGCATCAGCCGGCCGCCCACCTGCATCATCTTGTCGTGTAGCTCGCCGCCCGTCATATCAGGGCCGATGGCAACGCGCTCGGACAGCGCCACCGGGCCGGTATCGAGCCCCTTGTCCATCTTCATGACCATCATGCCCGTCTCGGCATCGCCCGCCATGATGGCGCGCTGCAGCGGCGCCGCGCCGCGCCAGCGCGGCAAGAGCGAGGCATGTCCATTGTAGCAGCCAAGCGCCGTGCCCGTCAGGATCGCTTCCGGCAGCAGCAGGCCATAGGCCACGACGACGGCCACATCCGCCTGAAAGGCGCGGAACGTGGCGCGGTCTTCCTCGGCGCGGAAATTGAGCGGGGTCAGAACGGGGATGCCGAAGAGCTCGGCCGCCTGATGCACGGGGGACTTCACCGTCTCCAGCCCCCGCCGCCCGGCCGGGCGCGGCGGCTGCGAGTAGCAGGCAACGATCTCGTGCCCGGCTTCCTTCAGCGCCGCCAGCGTCGGCACTGAAAAGGCGGGCGTTCCCATGAAGATGATCTTGAGCGGCATCGGCTATCCCGTGTTTGCCCCGTTCAAACCCCTTCCGCCCCCAAGATCAAGCCTTTTTTCTCCCGCCGGAAGGCGCTGGGGCTCATGCCGGTGCCCTTCAGGAATTCGCGGTTGAAGTTCGACTTGGTCATGAAGCCCGCCTCGAAAGCCACTTGCGTCACCGCCATCTCGGTCTCGGCAAGGAGCCGCTGCGCGTGCCGCACGCGCAGCCCGTTCACATAGCCGGAGACGGAGACGCCATAGACGCGGTTGATGGCCTGCGAGACCGCGCGGGCCGGCCGCTTCAGGCGTCGGGCAAGCCGCATCAAATTGAGATCCACGTCGCGGTAAAGCTCCGTCTCGCGCATCAGCTGTTCCACCTCGGCGGCGATGGCCGTGTCCTCGCTGCTGGCATCGCTGCTCGCCTGCTCCGGCGTCTCATCCTCCGGCTCCGCCAGTGCCGCGTCCGTCCGCTCCGGCCCGCCGGGATCGGCAAAGGCGGCGGCGAGCGAGAAGAGCGCAAGGCCGATCGTCGTGCCCGTGGAGACGACAAGTCCGCTATAGCGCCCGCCCGATATGTCGAAATCGATATTGATGACGATGTCCGACAGCGCCGAAGCCACCAGCGTCCAGCCGGTGACGGTCATGGCGAGGTGCGAGGGCCCGACGCCGTCGAGGCGGGCAGTCGCCAGCCTGTCCGGCCCCCCGCGGGCCAGAAGCAGGACAGCCGCGCCATAGGCGGCAAAATCGACGATGATCAGCAGCCCCACGCCATCGCGCCAGAAAAACAGCAGGAGAATGACGGCAACCGGAAAGCCAAGATGCGGCCAGTCGGACAGGTCCGGTCGCCCGCGACCATTCGCCAACCCGCGAAAGGCGATAAAAGCGAGCGGCGGGACTGAGGTGCCGATGACGGCCATCAGCGGCAGCAGCTCCGTCATGCCGTAGCCCCAGCGCGCGCCGACCAATAGCGATTGCAGGCCATAGACGCCGTAGAGCAGCAGGAAGGCGGTCGCATCGTCGCCTCGTTCGCTCGCCCCGCGCACCAGCCGCACGGCAAAGACGAAGAGCAGGACGACGATGACAAAGGGAAGGGGGATCATCAGCACGCAGCAGGTCTTTCATCCGATAACAGGCGCGTTCTGACCTTTATCGCGATCCGGCGCGACCTGAAACACGTTCGAGGTCGCCGGTTTTGCGCTGCGGCTGGAAAAGAAAGCGGTGTTCAACCGAGCCCGAAAGGCCCTTTCATGACCGACCATCTGCCCCAGCCGCATACGCCACCCCGCCCGTCCGTCCTGCGCCGCCTCATGAAGCGCAAGGCTGTCACCATTCCCGCCGGCATCGTGCTGGCGATCATTCTGCTCGATGCCGGCAGTCAGCTCATCACCCGAAAGACGCTCGCCGCCGGCCCGCTCGACACCGCCGCCGTCGAGCGCATTGCCGTTACGGGCGCCGCCAGCCGCATCACCATCACCGCAGACCCGTCAAAGCCCTTCGAGGCGCGCCTGACGGGCGAGCGCTCCGGCTGGGGCGCTGCCTGGCGTTCGGCCTGGTTCGCCCATGACTGCACGCCTGGCGCCGCCCTCGCCATCAAGGCCGGCACGCTGGAGGTCGATACCGGCCGCGTGCCCTACGATTTCGGCCTCGATGATTGCACGCTGACGCTTTCGGCCAATGTGCGCCCGCAGGCCGCGGTAATGATCGACCAGAAGGCCGCCGCCATCACGCTCGCGGGTAACTTCTCCAGCCTCGACATCCGCTCGGATGCCGGTGATGTTCGCGTCGATGGCCACGCCGACCTCGTCTCGCTCTCCGGTGCCGCGCTGCGCGCCCGTATTGTCTTCGACAGGGTTCGCAACACAGAAACGATCCGGCTGATCGGCGCGATGATGGAGGCCGGCCTCACCTTCCCGCCGGGCACTGCCATCGCCTACCTCGTGGAAGCGACCGCCTCCTACATCGACAGCAAACTGCCCAACACCCCCGGCGCCAAGCCATCCGTCGAAATCCGTGGCGACATGGTTCACGCGACGATCCGGTAACGGGGGAGGTCGGGGAAACGTGCGAAACTCGCCCTCCAATCCAGCCAGGTCGAGGGATGGCGCATCCCGTGGACAACGGTGACGATTTCTACCCCGTAGTCGGTCGGCTCGTAAAAGGCGACATAGCGCCCTTCAACGATCATGCGGGCCTTGGGGTCGATCTCCGGCCGTCCGGCCCCCATCGCGGGGTGGCGGGCGGCCAGATCGAATTTGTCGAAAAGTCGCATCACAAGCGCGTCGGCAGCCGCCTCGTTCTCCTCAGCGATCCGAAGCCAGATCTCGCGCATCTGTCGTCCGGCGCGCGGAGAAAGGCGATAGCCAGCCACGTCTCGTCCGCAGCTCGGATTTTAGCTCATTCAGGAATTCGGCCGCATCGATTTCCCGAGGTTCGCCGCTCGCCTTGCCCGCTTCGTATTCCCGCTTGAGGAACGCCGTCTCACGGGCGCGGGCTTCCTCGCGCTGTTCCAGCAGGCGTAGACTGTCGCGCACCACCTCGCTGGCGTTCTCATAGCGCCCGCTTGCGACCAGGTCGCGCACCAACCCTTCGAAATGCTCTCCGATCGTATACCTGGATGGCATGGCAGCACCTCTCGCTGGCTTGATCCTATCAGTTTTTGAAAGGACAGCCAATTAAGCGGATCGCCTTCCAGGTCGCTCGAAGCGCTCAGATCGCCTTGGCGCCGCGGGTCTTGGAGGCCTTGGTGAACTTGCGGATCACCATGTCGCGCTTCAGCTTCGAGATGTGGTCGATGAAGAGCGTGCCGTTGAGGTGGTCGATCTCGTGCTGCAGGCAGGTGGCGAGCAGGCCGTCGGCATCGATGGTCTGCATCTTGCCGTCGCGATCGACGAATTCGACGGTCAGCGTGGCGGGGCGCTCGACCTCGGCATAGTAATCCGGGATCGACAGGCAGCCCTCTTCGTAGACCGAGCGCTCGTCGGAGGATTTCAGGATCGTCGGGTTGATCACTACCAGCGGCTGCTTGTCTTCGCCGTCCTTGGAGACGTCGACGACCAGCATACGGCGCGGCACGCCGATCTGGATCGCGGCGAGGCCGATGCCGGGCGCATCATACATGGTCTCCAGCATGTCGTCCGCCAGCCGGCGCACCGTGTCGTCCACGGTCGCGATGGGTTCGGAGACCTGCTTGAGAAGGGGATCGGGAATGATGATGATCGGCTTGATGGTCATGGCGCTCTGATAGCCGATCTTTTTTGCGGATGGAATTCGCTTCGCGTCAAAAATTCGCCGTCAAATGGCCATGCGGCAACGCTTCCGAAACAATGTTCCTGTTTTGATCTGGTTCCTGTTTGCGAATCTGCTAGGCTTTGCCGATGGAACAATCCCTTTCCCTTCATGCGCCTGTTCTCGTCGTCGGCGGCCAGACGCTGAGCCTTGGTCTTCTGCTTGCCGGAGGCCTGGCCCTTCTTGTGGTCATTCTCCTCGTCTGGCGGCTGGTGCACCGTGATTCCGGTGCCGAGGATGAGCGGCTGGCCGTGCTGCTCTCGACGCAGGCGGAGATGCAGGGACGCATCGCGGCGCTTGCCGATGTCTTCGGCACGCGGCAGGCGGAGATGAACCGCAGCATCGGCGAGCGGCTGGATGGCATGAGCGACCGGATCGGCGCGACGCTCGGCGAGCAGACCCGCGCCACCCACGACAATCTGCGCCGCCTGCAGGAGCGGCTGGCGGTGATCGATACGGCGCAGGCCAATATCCAGACGCTGGCAAAGGACATGGCGGGCTTGCAGGCCATCCTTTCCAACAAGCAGACGCGCGGCGCCTTCGGGCAGGCGCGCATGGAAGCGATCGTCGCCGACGGGCTGCCGACCGGGGCCTATGCCTTCCAGGCGACGCTGGCGAATGGCGCGCGGCCGGACTGCACGATCCGCATGCCGAACGGCCAGCCGCCGCTCGTCATCGACGCGAAGTTTCCGCTGGAGGCCTGGAACAGTTTTCGCGCGGCGACCGACCCGGAAGCTGCCCGCATTGCCGCCCAGCGCTTTCGCCGCGACATGGAGGTGCATATTCGTGATATCGCCCAGAAATACCTGCTGCCGGGCGAAACGCAGGATACCGCCTTCCTCTTCGTGCCCTCGGAGGCGATCTTCGCCGATATCCACGAGCGGTTCGAACAGGTGGTGGAACGCGCCCAGCACCAGCGCATCGTCATCGTCTCGCCCTCGCTGTTGATGCTGTCGATCCAGTTGATCCAGTCCATCCTGCGCGACCAGCGGCTTCGGGAAGAGGCGCATCTGATCCAGGGCGAGGTGCGTCACCTGATGGCGGATCTTGCGCGCCTCGACGAGCGCGTCCAGAAGCTGCGCGGTCACTTCGCCCTGACGCAGCGCGACGTTGAGGAGATCGTCACCTCCACCGAAAAGCTGAAACGGCGCGGCGACCGGATCGAGGCGCTGGAGCTGGCCGTGGAAACGCCGCCGGCAAAACCGGCCGCCGACCCGGCGCTGCCCGTCGAAGGCCGGCTCGGTGCGCTGAGGTTGAGGGTGGTTGACGAGGACTGAGGCTCTCGGGCAGTGTCCGGCCGATTGCACGGGGGAGGCGATCGACCGGGCCGGCCGCTGTTTGGCACGCCTGTCAGAGATCGGCATCCCTCCGCGCCAAACACCAATGGCAGGAACCGCCCCATGATCACCGTTTTCGGCTCCATCAACATGGACCTCATCGCCACAACCGAGCGCCTGCCGAAGCCGGGCGAGACGGTTGCGGGGTCCGGCTTTTCCACCGCCGCCGGCGGCAAGGGTGCCAATCAGGCGCTGGCCGCCCGTCGCGCCGGCGCTGCGGTGCGCATGGCCGGTGCCGTCGGCTCCGACAGCTTTGCCGAGCCGGCGCTGGCGCTGATGCGCGAGGCCGGTGCCGATCTCTCCGCCGTGAAGACCGCCGATCTGCCGACCGGCACGGCCCATATCCTCGTCGGCGGTGACGGCGAAAACGTCATCGTCGTGGTCGCCAGCGCGAACGGCACGGTCAGCGCCGACGATGCCCGTGCCGCCGTTGCCGCCATGGCACCCGGCGATACGCTGATGCTACAACTGGAGATCCCGGCGGCGAGCGTCGAAGCGGCGATTGCCGCCGCGCGCGACAAGGGCGTACGCTCCGTCATCAACATCGCGCCGCTGACCCCGGAGGCCGCCCGCCTCGGCCGCCTCGCCGATATCGTCGTCGCCAACGAGACGGAATTCGAACGCCTCGCCGGCGTCGAAGGCATGGACGGCGAACGCCGCGAGGCGGAGATGCTGAAGCTGCATGGCGAGACCGGCCAGACGCTTATCGTCACACTCGGCGCCGACGGCGTCATCGCCATCCGGGACGGGATCGTCAGCCGGGCAAAGGGTCTCGTGATCGAGCCCGTCGATACGGTCGGCGCCGGCGACACTTTCTGCGGCTATCTCGCCGCTTCGCTGGATGCCGGCATGGCGTTCGAAGCGGCCCTGCGCCGCGCCGCCGTCGCCGGATCGCTCGCCTGCCTGAAGCCCGGCGCGCAGCCGGCCATCCCGTGGGCGGCAGAGGTTGCCGATCGCGCCTGAGGGCGCGACCGGCCGGCGCTCTATCAGCCGATTGTCATCAGGCTGGCATTACCGCCGGCTGCTGCCGTGTTGACGCTGATCGAGACTTCTTCCAGCAGGAAGTGCAGGCAATAGGCGTCGGGATTGCGCAGCAGCGCCTCACTGGTGGCCGCCTGCACAAGCGTCAGCGGTCCCGGCAGCGCGGCGATTGCTTTTGCAGCCGCCCGCACCCGTTCGCCATCCCCCTCGATCAGCGCACCGGCAAAGGGTGCGGCCTTGGCCCAGTCGCCTTCCACGCTGATGCGCGCGGCAAGCGCCGGCGGCAGGCCGTCGAGCGCGCCGGTAAGCTCGGCCGGCAGGTCGACGACAGCCGTGTTGCCGGTGGCGATGACGGCCGAAAGCTGGCGATAAAGCCCGACCTTGGTCTCCGGCTTCAGGAGAATGCGGCCGCGCGGATGCAGGTGGTAGCTGTTGGTTTCGCCAACCGGGCCCGGCAGATCCAGTGCCAGGCCGAGTGCGGAGATGGAGCCGTCGTCGCGCGCCGTTTCGGCCGAGGTATAGGCGCCGCGCCCTTCCAGCCAGCGGGCCAGCGGCTCGACGCCGGGATCCGTGTGGTGTGAGGCGGCCGGCGGCTCGATCGGGGCGCCCGAGATCAGGCGGCCGAGATAGAGCGGCCCGCCCGCCTTGGGACCGGTGCCGGAAAGCCCACGACCGCCAAAGGGCTGCACGCCGACGACCGCGCCGATGATGTTGCGGTTGATGTAGAGATTGCCGACCTTGGCGCGGGCCATCACATGCTCGATCGTTTCGTCGAGGCGCGTGTGCAGCCCGCCCGTAAGGCCGTAGCCGGTGGCGTTGATGTCGTCGATCAGCCGGTCCATGTCCTCGCGCCGGTAGCGCAGCACGTGCAGAACGGGGCCGAAGACCTCGCGCTCGAGGTCGCGCAGGCTGTCGATCTCGATGATGGTCGGCGCGACGAAGGTGCCATGGGCGGCGTCCGTGCCGGGCGCGATCTGCTCCACCTTGCGGCCGCGATCCCGCATGGCCTCCACGTGGCGCTCGATGATGCCCTTGGCCTCGGCCGTAATGACGGGGCCGATATCGGTGGAGAGCTTGTCGGTCGCGCCGATCGAAAGCTCCTTCAGCGCGCCCTTCAGCATGGTCAGCACGCGCTCGGCCACATCCTCCTGCAGGCACAGCACGCGCAGCGCCGAGCAGCGTTGGCCGGCGCTGTCGAAGGCGGATGCGATGACGTCGCCCACCACCTGTTCGGCAAGGGCCGAGGAATCGACGATCATGGCGTTCTGGCCACCGGTCTCGGCAATCAGCGGCAGCGGCTTGCCATCGGCCGAGAGCCGGTCGGCGAGCTGCGCCTGGATGAGGCGCGCGACTTCGGTCGAGCCGGTGAACATGACGCCCGCCGTCTCCGGCGCGCCGACCAGCGCCGCGCCGATCCGCCCGTCGCCCGGCACATATTGCAGCGCGCTCAAGGGTATGCCTGCCGCATGCAGCAGGGCGACCGCTTCCGCAGCGATCAACGGCGTTTCCTCGGCGGGTTTGGCGAGCACGGGATTGCCGGCAACGAGCGCTGCCGCCACCTGCCCGGTAAAGATCGCGAGCGGGAAGTTCCACGGGCTGATGCAGACGACGGGGCCGATCGGCGCATGGTTTGCCGTCAGCGTCCGCCGGGCCTGGACGGCGTAATAGCGCAGGAAATCGACGGCCTCGCGCACCTCGGCAATGGCGTTCGCGGCCGATTTGCCGGCCTCGCGCATGATGAGGCCCATCAGACTGCCGATCTTCGCCTCCATGGCGTCGGCGGCACGCTCCAGCATGGCAGCGCGGTCGGCGACCGTCACGGATGCCCATCCGGCCGCGTGGGCGGCGGCATCCGTGACGGCGCGGGCCGCCTCGGCCTCACCCGCTTCGCTGACGGAGCCAACCACGTCGCGAAGATCACCGGGATTGAGGACAGGGCGGCTGGAACCGGCCTCAGCTCCGCTCGCAAGCAGAGGGGCGGCAGCGTGGCGGCGCTCGGCCGAGGCCGCAAGCGTTTGCGCCAGCTGACCGATCACGTTTTCGTTCGAAAGATCGAGGCCGGCCGAATTCTTGCGCTCCTCGCCGAAGAGGGCATCCGGCTGGGCGATCTTGCGGTGTTTGACGCCAACGACCGGCATGGAGGCGACGATCTCGACCGGATCGGCGATCAACTCGTCGATCGAGACTTTGGGATCGGCGATGCGGTTGACGAAGGAGGAATTCGCGCCGTTTTCGAGAAGGCGGCGAACGAGGTAGGCCAGCAGCGTCTCATGGGTGCCGACGGGCGCATAGATGCGGCAGGGACGGTCGAGCTTGTCGGCACCGACCACCTCGTCATAGAGCGGCTCGCCCATGCCGTGCAGGCACTGGAACTCGTACTGGCCAACGGTGAAATCCGGTCCCGCCATTGCATGGATGGTGGCGAGCGTCTGGGCATTGTGGGTGGCAAACTGCGGGAAGACGACGTCGCGGGCGGCCAGAAGCTTGCGGGCGCAGGCGAGATAGGAGACATCAGTATAGATCTTGCGCGTGAAGACCGGGAAGCCGTCGAGGCCTTCCACCTGCGCGCGCTTGATCTCCGCATCCCAATAGGCGCCCTTGACGAGGCGCACCATGATCCGGTGGCCTGAGCGGCGGGCGAGATCAATGACGAAATCGAGAACGAAGGGGCAGCGCTTGCCATAGGCCTGCACCACGAAGCCGAGACCGTTCCAGCCCGCAAGATCGGGATCGAGGCGCAGCGCTTCGAGAAGGTCGAGCGAGATTTCGAGACGATCGGCTTCCTCCGCATCGATGTTGAGGCCGATGTCGTAGCCCTTGGCGATGACGCAGAGCGTCTTCACACGCGGCAGCAGTTCGCCCATCACGCGAGCGGCCTGCGCCCGGCTGTAGCGCGGATGCAGCGCCGAAAGCTTGATGGAAATGCCGGGGCCGTTGTAGATGCCGCGCCCGGCGGCCGCCTTGCCGATCGCGTGGATCGCCTGCTCGTAATCGGCGTAATAACGGGTTGCGTCGGCGGCCGTCGTCGCCGCTTCGCCCAGCATGTCGTAGGAGTAGCGGAAGCCGCGTTCTTCCAGCGGACGGGCGCGCTTCAGCGCTTCGCCGATCGTCTCGCCGGTCACGAACTGCTCGCCCATCATGCGCATGGCCATGTCGACCCCGCGGCGGATGACCGGCTCGCCGGCCCGCGCGATGAGGCGGGTGAGCGCCGCCGAAAGGCTGCGGTCGTTGACGGTGGCGGTCAGCTTGCCCGTGACGACGAGGCCCCAGGTGGCGGCGTTGACGAAGAGCGAGCGATCGCCGCCCACATGCGAGCGCCAGTCGCCATCGGAGATCTTGTCGCGGATCAGCGCATCGCGCGTCGCCGTGTCGGGAATGCGCAGCAGCGCTTCGGCCAGGCACATCAGCGCGACACCCTCCTGGCTGGAGAGCGAATACTCATGCACGAGACCTTCGACGCCCGCACCCTTGTGCTTGGCGCGCAGCGCCGTGATCAGCGTGCGGGCAGTCTCGGCAGCCTTGGCGCGCGTTTCGTCCGGCAGGCGTGCGGCCTCCACCAGCGGCGGCAGGCATTCCGTTTCCGGCCGGCGATAGGCGGCGGTGATGGCGGCGCGCAGCGACGTCGGCTGGCTGAGAGGCGGGGCAAACGCCGCGAAGGGTCGCGGGCCGGCGGCGGCAAGCGCTTCTGCGGGGAAATCGGCGGACGGGTTGGAAAGGCTGCTCATGAACGATCCCCCAAAGGGCCCTTAGGGCGGGCCTGCTGTCATGGGCGGATCATAGAAAAGGACGTGCCGAATCTCCATCCGGGGAATTCGGGGATTTGCCGTGATCTGTACGGATCAAAAGCAGGAAAACCGAGATTGATGCGGAAATGCGATCACGCGGCCGGATCATCCAAGATATCGTCCGGCTTCGGCAGGGTTTCCCGCGCCATCAGGCATTCGGGATCTCCCGGCATGCAGGTGCGGCAGACGATCGGGCGGATCTCGTAGATCGTGCAGGCCACGTGCTTGCCGATCTCGCCCGAGAGCGCCGCGCAGCGATTGTCCGGACAGCGCATGCCGCCAAGGTCCTCGGCGACGAGCGCCTCGGGAATGCGGTCGAGTTCCTCGTCCGTCTCCAGCGAGAAGCGGGGCCAGTCCTCGGAATAGGCGCAGCACGCCCCGCAGCTCTGGCAGTCGAAGGTGGCGGGGTCCTCGGCCGTCAGGAGATTGCTCACGCGACCACCGCATTGCGGCTGGCGACCTCGTAGTCCTCGGTATGGACCAGCACGCCATCGGCGGTGACGAGCGCGATGCCGTAGGCCGCGGGCTCGTCGACGGACAGCGAGGTGTCGTCCGTGTTGAAGGGCATGGGCTGCTGGTGCATGGGGCTCTTGAAGACCGAGAAGGGCACGCCGCGGCAGGAGCCGCTGATGGTGCGGTGCACGTGCCCTGCAAAGATGTGCCGCACCGTCGCGCCGTGCTTCCGGATCCGGGCGTAGAATTCCTCCTCGTTGGTCAGGCGTATGGCGTCCATGCCGGAAAAACCCGTCGCATGCGGCGGGTGATGCATGAAGAGCAGGGCCGGACGACCGCCGGTGTCGGCGAGAACGCCGTCCAGCCAGTCGAGCCGCTTTGCGCAGAGCAGGCCGGCGTGGCTCGCGGGATACTCGTAGGGCGGCGCAAACAGCGTATCGAGCACCACGAGCCGGCAGTCCGGCAGGTCCACCACCTGTTGGACGAAGCCGTTCGGGTCGGTCGGCGCATCGCTGAAGGTTTCGAGGAAGACCTCGCGGCGATCGTGATTGCCGATGGCGATGGCGACAGGCGGGATGACGGTGTCGATGAGCGTCTTCAGCCGGCGATAGGATGCCGCGTCCCCATGATGGGTGAGGTCGCCGGTGATGACGACGTGGTCGGCATCGGCGTGAAAGGCGTTCACATGGTCGATGCCGGTCTTCAGGCGCTGGAAGGGATCGAGCCCGATGATGCTGCCACCTTCCGGCAGCATGTGAAGGTCGGTGAAAATGATGATCTTGCTCATGGTGCCCGGCATGGTCCTGTCCGTCCCGTTCCTGTGTCTTGTCCGCCGCGCCGCGTCAGTCCGTGAGGTCGAAGAGCACCGTACCGTAGCCGACCGGTTCGCCCTCCGCCACGCGCGCCCGCGCCAGCGTGCCGCCCGTCCCGGCCGTGATCGCATGCACGAGGCCGAGCGCCTCGACATAGCCGACGATCTCGCCCGCCTTTATGACACGCGGCAGGGATGGCGCTGGCGCCGTCGCCGGATGGGCGAGCCGGAAGAAGCCGACATGCGGCGAAGTGATGGTCCGCGAGCCATCGACGACGGGCGTTTGCGCGGCGCTGGACGCAGCCGGGGAAGAGGTCCCGGTCGCGGTCGCCACGGCCGGCGCCGCGCCGGGCGCCATCCGAAGCGAGAGCGATGCGCCGCCGAGATCGTAGTCGAGCGTGGCAATGCCGTGGCGCTGCATCAGATCGGCAAGACGGGCGATGGTGTCGGGTTCAATGCGCATCGCGGCCTCAGGCGGAGAGGGAGAGCGTGAAGATTACGGTTCCAGGCTCGACCGGGGCGCCATCCTCGACATGGATCGTGCGCACCACGCCGTCCACCTCGGCCTCCACCGGGTTCATCATCTTCATCGCCTCGATGATCGCGAGCTTGCCGCCTTCCGCGATCCGGCTGCCGACCTCCACGAAGGGCGCTTCGCCGGGCAGCGGCGCGCGGTAGAAAGTACCGGAGAGGCCAGCGCGCACCACATGCTCCGGCCCGGCCGCCGGGGCGGGGGGAGAGACGTGCGTCGCAGCCGTGACAGGCGCGGCAACGGTCTGCGGCTGGTTCACCGCAGGTGTGACGGCGGGCGTGGCGGCGAGAAGGCTCGCGCCCTTGGACAGCCGGATGCGGCTGCCATCCTCGGAAAGCTCCAGCTCGTGCACGGCGGAGGCTTCCAGAAGCCGCATCAGCTGTTCGATGAGGGTGATGTCGATCGCCATGTCCGGGTCCTTGATGCCTACGCCTTGATGCGGAAACCGCGGATGGCGATGCCGGCCGCTTCCAGACCCTCGCGCACGCCGCGCGCTATGGCAACGGCTTCCGCCGTGTCGCTGTGCACGCAGATGGAATCGATCGGGGTTTGCAGGCTGCGGCCGGTGATCGTCTCGATCGCGCCGGTCTTCACCATGCGCACCACGCGCTCCGCTGCCTTGGCCGCATCATGGATCACCGCCCCCTCCAGCCGGCGATCGACGAGAAAGCCTTCATCCGTATAGGCGCGGTCGGCAAAGATCTCCGACGCCGTCGTCAGCCCCATCTCGCCCGCCTGCCGCTGTTGGTGGCCGAGCGCGATGACGAGGCAGATGAGGGAGGGATCGACGGCCTTGATGGCGCGGTTCACGGCCATCGCAACCTCCGCATTCTGCTGGGTGAGATTGCCGAGCGCGCCATGCGCCTTCACATGGGTGATGCGGTGGCCGGCATAGGTCGCCATCGCCTGCGCCGCGCCGATCTGGTAGGCGACGAGCCGCTCGATCTCGGCCGGCGTGTGGGGAATGTTGCGCCGACCGAAGCCCCAGAGATCGGCAAAGCCCGGATGGGCCCCGACATCGACGCCGCGCTCGCGGGCGAGCGTGAAAGTCGCCGCCATAACGTCCGGATCGCCACCATGGAAACCGCAGGCGATGTTGGCGGAGCTGACGATGGAGAGCATGGCGGCATCGTCGCCCATGCGATAGGCGCCGAAGGCCTCGCCCATGTCCGAATTGAGATCGACGCTGAGCCCTGTGCTGTCGGTCATAGTGATCCTCTCTCGCCTGCGCCGAACGCCTCTTGTCGCTGCCATGATAAATGCGCTAGAGCGCCGTGCGTCCTTTCGGACGCGCAAGGGACGCTCTATCTCATTTTATCCTTCGCATCGTGCTTTTCGAAAATCGATTCCGATTTTCGAGCCGATGCTGTAGGCACGCCGATATATCACAGACGCATGCGATGGAAAGGCAAGCCGCGTGAGCGAAATCCCGCCGAGACTGAGCATGGAAGGCGCCGGGGCGGTGCTCTTCGATGTCGCCGGCACGGTGTTTTCCGACGCCCTGCAAGCCCGCATCTGGTCGCTCGCCGCCGCCATGAAGACACTTCCCGGGGTCAGCGAAGCCGTGCCGGGCATGAACAATCTGATGATCGTCTTCGATCCGCTCGCCGTTGCGCCCGAGACGGTGGAGCGCCGCCTGCTCGACGCCTGGACCGCCGGCGATACCGCCGAGATCGCGGGACGCCTGATTGAGATCGCCGTGGACTACGGCGGTGCCGGCGGCGAGGACCTGCCGGATTTTGCCGCCCGCCTCGGCCTCGATGTCGAGGAGGTTGTGCGCCGCCACACTGCGCCCACCTATTCCGTTGCTGCCGTCGGCGCCATGCCGGGCTTCGTCTATCTTTCCGGCCTCGACCCGACCCTCACCATGCCGCGCCGGGCCTTACCGCGCATGAGCGCGCCGGTCGGCTCCGTCATGATCGGCGGCGCCCAGGCCGGCATCATGCCCGTGACGGCGCCGACCGGCTGGCATATTCTCGGTCTCACCGACACCGTGCTCTTCGATCCCGCCGCCGAGGTGCCCGTGCTCTGCCGGCCCGGCGACCGCATTCGTTTCGTCGCGCGGAGCCTGACGCGATGACAGAACGGCGCACGATCGAAATCCTATCCACCGGCGCGCTGAACAGCGTGCAGGACCACGGCCGCCCCGGCCATCTCGACGCCGGCATCGGTCGCGGCGGCACCATGGACCGCCCGGCGCTGACGATCGCCAACCGCATGCTCGGCAATGCCGACGATGCGGCCGGTATCGAGATCGCGCTCTTCCCGTTCCGCATCCGCTTCCGTGCACGGACGGCCTTTGCCGTCACCGGCGCCGATTGCGAGGTCAAGCTGGCGGGCCGCGCTCTGCCGAGCTGGTGGGCGGCGGTGGCCGAGGCCGGCGAGACGCTGACGATCGACATTCCTCGACGCGGGGCCCGTGCCCTGCTGGCGCTCGCCGGCGGCATCGATGTTCCCAAGGTGATCGGCGCCCGCGCCACCGACCTCAAAAGCCGCTTCGGCGGCCTCGACGGGCGCGGCCTGCTGCGCGGCGATACCTTGCCGCTCGGTGAAGCGCTGCCGGTCTCGCGGGCGCTGACGCAAGGCTTCGGCGTTGACCCCGTACCCCTTCGCGGCTTCTGGCCGGCCAACGGCGCGCCGCTCCGGCTGCGCGTCCTGCCCGCCGCCGAATACGAGGCTTTTGGCCCGGCCGAGCGTCAGGCGCTGGTCGAGGCCGATTGGACGGTGACAGGCAACGCCAACCGCATGGGCTATCGCCTCGCCGGCCCGGAGCTGAAACCGGCGCGTCCGCTCGAACTCTTCTCCCACGGTATCATGCCCGGCGTGGTGCAGGTGCCGCCCGGCGGCCAGCCGATCATCCAGCTTGCCGAAGCCAACACTTGCGGCGGCTATCCCAAGATCGCCACGATCATCGAAGCCGATCTCTGGCGCCTTGCGCAGGCGCCGGTCGGCACGCGTCTGCGCTTCGAGGTGGTTGCGCGCGACACGGCCATTGCGGCGCTGAAGGCCGAACGCGACGGGCTCGACCGGATCGGCCGCGCTTTGAAACTGATCTGACGGAACGGAAGGGGCAGGCTCTGCCCCGTGATGAAGGACAAGACCCATGCGGTGGAAACGGACCATCCAGCTTCTGGACGTGCATTGCGAAGGCGAAATCGGCAAGGTCGCTATCGGCGGCGTGCCGAAGATCCCCGGCAACACGATCGCCGAGCAGCTCGACTACATCAACACCAAGGACGACAGCCTGCGCCGCTTCCTCTGCCTGGAGCCGCGCGCCTCCGTTCTGGGGTCGGTCAATCTCCTGTTGCCGGCAAAGCGTCCCGAGGCCGACTGGGGTTTCGTTATCCTTCAGGCCGACCAGGCCCATGCCTCCTCCGGCTCCAACTCCATCTGCGTGACGACGGCGCTGCTCGAAAGCGGCATCGTGGAGATGACGGAACCCGAAACCATCGTCCGGCTCGATACGGCTGCCGGCGTCGTGACGGCGACGGCCACCTGCCGGGACGGGCGCTGCGAGAAGGTCAAGCTCAGCATGGTGCCCTGCTTCGTGGAGCAGCTGGATGCCGAGATCGACACGCCCGACTGGGGCCGCATCCGCTTCGACATCAGCTATGGCGGCATCTTCTATGCCCTGGTGGATGTGGCGCAGATCGGCACCACCATCGAGAAGGCCAATGCCCGCAAGCTTGTCGATGCCGGCATGATGCTGAAGGATCTGATCAACAAACAGATCCCCGTCGTCCATCCGGAAATCCCTGAGATCAGCGGCGTCGCTTACGTCATGTTCCGCGATGTCGAGCCTGATGGCACGGTGCGCACCTCCACCACCATGTGGCCCGGCCGTATCGACCGCTCGCCCTGCGGCACCGGCAACTCCGCGAACCTCGCCGTGCTGCATGCTCGCGGCAAGGCCAAGGTTGGCGACAGCTTCCTGTCGCGCTCCATCATCGGCTCGCAGTTCGAGGTGGGCCTTTCGGCCGAAACCACGGTGGCGGGCCGCCCGGCCATCATCCCTACCATCACGGGCCGCGGCTGGACCTTCGGCCTGCACCAGGTCTCGCTCGATCCCTTCGATCCGCTGGCCGAAGGCTTTGCCATGACCGACACCTGGGGGCCGGAGGCCGGTCGTATCCGGTAAGGGCGCCGGCAAGCGTCAATTCACAGCCGAGGTGCCCGCTTCGGCCGTTTCGGCCGGCAGCGGTGCGGTCAGCGCGTTGAAGCGTGCCTTGCCCTGTTCGTCGCCGCGTTCCGCTGCCTTGCGGTAGAGGTCGATGGCGGCGGGAATGTCGCGCGCAATGCCCTCGCCATGTTCCAGCATCAGGGCAAGGTTGATCATCGCATCGATACTGCCGCCGGCGATGGCGATGCGATAGTAGCGCGCCGCCTCCGCGTTGTTCTCGCCAAGCTGCACGCCCTCGTCCAGCATGGCGCCGATGTTGAAGGCGGCGATCTCGTCGCCTGCTTCCGCCGCGCGCTCGAACCAGCGCCGTGCCTCCTCACCATCGGCCGCAACGCCCGTGCCGTCGCGATAGGCAACGCCGAGATTGTAGAGCGCCAGCACGTTGCCGGCCTCAGCCGCAGAACGGTAGAGGGAGATGGCATCCGTCTCATGGCCGCGCTCGGAGAGCAGCACGCCGTAATTGACCATGGCCAGCGCATGGCCGGCATGGGCGGCCTCCTCCAGCAGCACCATCGCCTTGCCCACCTCGCCGGCCCGGTGCAGGGCACGGGCGAGCTGGAAGGTGATGCGCGGCGAGCGCTCGTGGCGATAGGCCTCGCGGCAGGCCGACAGCGCAACCCCCACCACGATATCGGATGTCTCGACCGGCTCGAACGCCATGTTGCGCGTCTTGTCATAGACGCTGCCAGCCTGCTGGTCGCACCGGGCGGCCGGCGTGAGCGCGTGATCGGCGGCCTGTGCCGGCAGGGCGAGTGCAACCAGCGCAAGCGCGGTGCCGGCAGCGGCGAGGCGAAGAAAACGGGACGGCGTGGCAAACATTTTGGGGGTGAACATCATGATCTCCTCGGTTTCCTTCGTCTTAGTTGTATCGAGGCGACGATGATGTTCCGGCGGTGACAGCCGGTCGCGTCCGGCGCACGATAGGTTGCAGACATGCAATTGGGGCTGGAATGGCCCCCGACCGGCGTGCAATGATCGGCCGCGTGCGGCACGCAGGGGACAATGGGTGCACGCGCGGACATCGGCTGCGTGGCAGCCGGGCGCCGAACACTATGGGGACAGGGACAATGTCTACACGGATCGATCTTTCCGCCGGCTGGCTGACGCGGCGTCACCTCATCGGTGGTCTGGCCTTGGGCGCGGCGGGCCTCATGACCACCTCATCGCGGGCCACCGATGTCGTGGGCAAGGCCAATGTCGTTCGCGGGCGTGTCGACCGCCGGCAGGACGCGCTGGTGGAGGGGCTGAGGCCCGGGACCAACATTCTCGACCAGGACAATGTGAAGACCGGCGTTGCAAGCTTTGCCGATCTCGAACTCGGCTCCGACACGCGCATCCTGCTCGGCCCGGAAACCGAACTCTTCATCGACACCTTCATCGCGGGGCAGGGCGGCACGCTGGAGCTCGGCACCGGCCAGATGGTCTTCGACCGTCCCGAAGGCCTGCCGAAGATCGATCTCGCGCTGCGCACCGCCTTTGGCCAGATCGGCGTGCGCGGCACGAAATTCTTCGCCGGCCCCAATCGCGGCGTCTTTGCGGTCTTCGTCGAGCACGGCCAGGTGGCGGTCACCGGAGGCGGCGTGACGAAGCTCGTGGGCGCCGGCGAGGGCGTGCAGATCGCCCGGCCGGGCGCTCAGCCCGATACGGTGGTCAAATGGGGCGCGGCCCGCGTCAAGGAAGTCTACCGCCGCGTCGGGCTGGAATAGGCGTCAGGACGCCGCAGGTGCCCGATTGGTGAATAGCGCCATCTCGCCAAATCCGCGGATCTCGTGGCGGCCGAGAGGGGTGAGCGGCCGGCCGGAGCGCGCGGCCGCGACGGGACCGATGCAGACCGAAGTGCCGAGAAATTTGTTGGCGTCCTGCAGGCGCGCGGCGAGGTTTACGGCATCGCCATGGGCGGTGTAGTCCAGCTTGCCGCCGGCGCCGACTTCCCCCAGCACCGCCATGCCCGTTTCGATGCCGATCCGCGTGCGGCCGAAACCGCGCGCCGCAAATTCCGGCCTCCGGCACATGGCCTGGGTGACGCGCTCCACCTCCGCCGCGCAGTCGAGCGCATGCTGCACGTGGTCCGGCAGGTCCTCCGGTGCATTGAACAGCGCATGGACGGCATCGCCGACGATCTTGTCCACCATGCCGCCATGACGGGCGACGATGGCCGTGACCTCGGCGAAGTAGATGTCGAGCAGCGCGATCAGTTCGCGCGGACCGTGCCGCTGCGCCAGCGTCGAAAAACCCTCGATATCCGTGAAGAAGGCCGTCACTTCCCGCTCCTCGCCCACGATCCCGCCATCGCCGGCCTCGTCCATGAAGCGGTTGACGACGGAACTCGGCAGGTATTGCGAGAATTTCGAGCGGGCCTTGGCCTCCTGCCGACGGATGCGGGCAAATTGCAGCGTACCCGTCAGAAGCAGCGGTGCGATGACGGCCAGTGACAGGCCGATCGCATCGACCAGTACGGCGCTGGTGGCATAGATGCCGGCCGCTGCGCCGGTCACGGCGAGTACGAAGCCGAAGCCGAGCCCCGCCGCCGTCAGCGGCCGCAGGCGCAGGGCCGCGAAGGCCACGGCGAGGCCGAGAATCAGCGCGCCGAGGCTTTCGGCCGGCGTCTGCCATAGTGTGCGGCGTGGCACGAAGCCCGTCAGCAGCGAATTGGCGATGTCGGCATGGATCTGAACCGACGGTTCCAGCGGCATGGAGGCGGTGGGGCGCAGCCCGCCGAGATGCGGCAGGCTGCTGCCGACGAAGACCAGCTTGCCGGCAAGCCGTCCCGCATCCGCCTCGCCGCCGAGAAGATCGCTTGCCGAGATCGTGCGCGCCGCAAGCGCTTTCGCATCGCCCGGCGCAAAGCGCAGGCTGCCGTCCGCGTCAAGATCGAACACCGTCCGGTTCAGTCGCAGCCAGAGCGGCGCCCCGCCGAGGATCGGCGTGCCGCCCGTCACTTGCCGGACTGCCTCCAGCGCCAGCGTCGGATAGGCGGCCTGACCGAGCACGGCATAGGGCTGGACGCGGCGGATGCGGGCATCCTCGTCGCCGACAAGGAACGCCGATGCTGCTGCCCGCGACCGGTCCATCAGCGGCCCGCAGGAGGTTTCGGCCCCGTCGATGAACCAGAGATCGGGCACGCTGAGCGGCTTGCGCACGGCCAGCGGCGGGATGGGGCGCGGCGCCTCGCGCACCGTTTCCGCGATCAGGAAGCCGAGCACGGTCGGCACCGCGCCGATCGCGTCGCCAAGCGCGCCATTGCTGGCATCGGGCGAGACGCAGCCGCTGCTGAAGACGAAGTCGAGCGCCACGACCTTTGGCTTTAGCGCGGCCAGCCGGCTCAAAAGCGTTGCCGTATCGGCGCGGTTCCAGTCCTGGTCCGGAAGCCCCTGAATGGCCTTGCGGTCGATGTCGACGACGACGATTTCCGGCGCGGCCGGAGGTTCGATGATGCCGAGCAGGGCGTCGGAAAATGCCTCGCGCGGCCGTTCAAGCAGGTCGCCCATTGGCGAAGCCAGGATGGCTGCAATCGCAAGGCTTGCGGCAACGCCGACAACAGCCGCCGCGCGCGGCAGGCGCCAGCGTCGCCGCGCCTTTCGTTCGCCGGGCATGGGGGAGGGGTGGGCCATTGGCCGCTAACCGGCGGCCGGCAGCGCCGGGCCTTCGACGCGGCGGGGCGTGCGTGACGCCATGGTCACGTCTCCTCCGGCTCCGCCAGCCGCAGCAGGCGGCCGATATGGCAGGAAATGACGCCGCCTTCGCTGCGGTCGATAGCGCCGGCCTCTTCCAGCGCCTGGATGGCGCGGTTCACCTTCGGGCGGCTGGCGCCGAGCACGCCGGCGATTTCCGACTGGCTGAGGGCCAGTTGCAGATTGGCGCTGGCTGGCAACTCCTCTCCGTGAATCTGCCGGAGCGTGGCGAGGAAGAAACGGGCGACGCGCGAATCGAGGTCGTAGAGCGCGATGGTCTCCATCTGCTCGGTGGTTTCGCGTAGCCGCGTGCACAGATAGCGGATCACGGCCTCGGCGATCTGCGGCCGTGCGGTGATCAGGTCGAGAAATTCCCGCTTGGTAATCACGTAGCCTTCGGTGGCGGTCGACGCGGTGGCATCCGCCGAGCGCGGCTGCCCGTCGAGGATCGCCATTTCGCCCAGAATGGTGCCGGCCTCGAGGTGGCGGAGCGACAGTTCCTTGCCCTGGCGGGTGATCAGCGACAGCTTGATGCGGCCGGAGACAACGACGATCATATAGGCGCCGTCGTCACCGCGCTGGAAGATCACCGTGCCGGCGGTCCATTTGCGATAGCTCGCCATGTCGGCGACGGCCGCGATGGTCTCCTTGTCGAAGTCTTCGAAGATCGGGAAGGACCGCCAGAACGCCGGGCTCCTGTTCACCTCACTCATGGTTCGTCCCCCGACGCCCTCTGCCCCTGCCGGTCATGCCGGCGCCCGCCAGTTTTTGCCCAGGCATCGCAGGCTTGCAACCGAAAAGACGGCTCGCCCCCGCGCATCTGCCGGATCGGCGAGACGGTACACGGGGCCGCATTTGACAGACGGCACTGATTGTTCGCATTTACTGAACGATCTGTCGCGCCTCAGCCGGCTATTGCTGCGCCGCCATTCTGGTAGGACTTGCGCATCGACAATTTCCGCCCTTTCAAGGACCCCGCCATGCAGAACATCTTCGCTCTCGCCGCCCGCGTGCTGCTCTCCATCCTCTTTATCGTCGCTGGCTACGGCAAGCTGACCGGCTTCGAAGGCACCGTCGGTTACTTCGGCAGCATCGGCCTGCCGGTTCCGACGGTCACCGCCGCTCTCGTCACCGCCCTTGAACTGCTCGGCGGCATTGCCATCCTTCTCGGCCTGTTCGCTCGCCCGGTTGCAGTCGCCCTCGCCCTGTTCTGCGTTGCGTCCGGTTTCGTTGCCCACTTCCAGCCGGCAGACCAGATGCAGATGATCAACTTCATGAAGAACCTCGGCCTTGCCGGCGGGTTCCTGATGATCACCGCCTTCGGCCCCGGCGCGTTCTCCATCGACGCCCGCCGCGCATAATGTCCTTCGCCTCCCAAGCGAAGAGGCCCGCCGATCGCTCGGCGGGCCTTTTGTATTTCCAGGCAGGGGGCAACAGCCGATCAGGGATAGATCACGCCCTTCTTGAGGATGACATTGCCGTAAAGGCGCGGCTCGCTGGTCTGGATAATCGTGTGGGCGGCGCGCACGCGGTTGTAGAAATCGGGTCCGACAAGCGGAACGACCTTCTGGTTCGGCTCGTGGCGCGCGCAGGTCTCGATGATGTCGGCATGCACGGGGTCAATGAGGTCGGGATCGCCCTTCACCGTGGCGCGAAAGATGGCCGCTGGCACGAAGTCATCGATCGGCATGACGCTGAGAACGGCGTCGAGCACGGGGATCAGCCCGTGGCCATCCAGGCGGATCAGGCGGCGGGCATGCTCCTGCCCGGGATAGTTTCCATCCACGAGGGCGATTTCGTCGCCATGGCCCATGGCGCGCAGCGTCGCCAAAAGCTCGGGGCTGAGAATGGGATTGATACCCTTGAGCATCAGACAAGCTCCTTGAAAAGAACGTTGGTGTCGAGAAGATAGCGCGAAAACAGCGGCAGGCTCGCCCCGCCAATGGCACGGGCCTGGTTGCCGACCTGCCCGGCGATGATTTCCGGCATAGCGACGCCCTGCAGGTCGAGATCGTCCAGTGCCTTGCGGGTGGCGAGCACGATGCGGTCGCAGACCCAGGCCGGGAAGCCGCCATCGATGATGGCCGCGCCGAAGTCGATGATCGAGGCCGCCGCAACGATCGCCTGCGCCAGCGCCGCGGCACAATCGTCGATCCAGCGCGTCAGCGGCGGGCCGAAATCGATCCAGCCGTCTGAGGAATACCAGAGCGGGCGCGGATCGATCCCGGCGGCCTTCAGCTCGTTTTCCAGCACGAAGACCGAGGCGATCTTCAAGAGCTGCACCGTGCGGCCATCGCGCCCCTGCACGGGCAGCGAGCCAACCGACCCCGCCGTGCCGGTTCGGCCCGAATAAAGCGCCGAATTCAGCACCACGCCGCCGCCGATGAAGGAGCCGATGAAGAAATAGATGAAATCGGGATAGTGCGCGCCGTGCCCGAAGACCAGTTCGGCCGCGCAGGCGCTCGTCGCGTCGTTCTGCACAAAGACCGGGTAGGGCAGGCGCACCTCGAGCTCCCGGCCGAGGTCGAAGCTGCGCCAACTGTCCATTTCCTTCTGCGGCGCACCGACTTCCGCCGCCCAGTTCCACAGCTCGAAGGGCACGGCAATGCCGACACCCGCGATGCGCTGGCGCTCTTCGAGCCGCATTCGCCCCTCGATCGAGGCGATGCCGTCGGTCACGAAATCCATGATCTGCTCGGGCATCGGATAGGGATAGATCCGGTGTTCCTGGAAGCGGATGGTGCCGACGAAATCCATCAGCGCCAGGGTCGCGCTGCGTCTGCCGATCTTCACTCCAAAGGCGAAGACGGCGTCCGGATTGAGCCGCATCGGTGTGGAGGGCTGGCCGACCTTGCCGCGCTTCGGCTCGCCGCGGATCAGCATGCCGTCCTGTTCAAGGGACCGCATGATCACGGAAACGGTCTGCGCCGAGAGCCCGCTGCGCCGTGCAATCTGTGCCTTGGACAACTCGCCGTGGCGCCGCACCAGAGACATCACGAGCCGCTCGTTATAGGCGCGCACACGCATCTGGTTCGAGCCGCCGCCGGTCAGCACAATGTCGGCCGACGGCGATGCCTCGGAGACGGCTTCCTCCACCATTTTATCCTCCCCCCGCCGGCGGTCCGTGTCCTTCGCCTGCGGATGCCTTGTCTTTGGGCGCCGTGCCTGCTTCTTTGGCGGCCTTGGCCCACGTTTTCCGCAGAATGGCACATCCAATTAATAATTCAATTCGATTTATTTATTGACATCGGTGTTTTTTGATGGTTCCTTTTGCCCCGGAAATGCCGGGTGGGGGCCGAGGAGATAGGGCGATCCGCAGGCAGGACCGGATGCAGCGCTTTGACAGCGCCATCCCCTTTTGTCCTTTGGGAGGATTACATGAAGAAGACTGTTGTTTCCGCCGCTATCGGCGCGCTGGCGCTTGGCGTCGCTTTCGTTTCGCCGGCTGCCGCTGCCGATGTTTCCGCCTGCCTCATCACCAAGACCGACACGAACCCCTTCTTCGTCAAGATGAAGGAAGGCGCGACCGCCAAGGCTGCCGAACTCGGCGTCACGCTGAAGTCCTACGCCGGCAAGGTCGACGGTGACAGCGAAAGCCAGGTTGCCGCCATCGAGACCTGCATCGCCGACGGTGCCAAGGGTATCCTGATCGCCGCTTCCGACACCAAGGGCATCGTTCCCTCGGTTCAGAAGGCACGCGACGCCGGGCTGCTCGTCATCGCGCTCGACACCCCCCTGGAGCCGATTTCGGCTGCCGACATGACCTTTGCTACCGACAACCTGCTCGCCGGCAAGCTGATCGGCCAGTGGGCTGCCGCAACGCTCGGCGATGCCGCAAAGGACGCCCGCGTTGCCTTCCTCGACCTGACCCCCTCGCAGCCGTCGGTTGACGTCATGCGTGACCAGGGCTTCATGATCGGCTTCGGCATCGACCCCAAGGACCCGAACAAGATCGGCGACGAGGATGATCCGCGCATCGTTGGCCACGACATCACCAACGGCAACGAAGAAGGCGGCCGCACCGCCATGGAAAACCTTCTCCAGAAGGACCCGACCATCAACGTCGTTCACACCATCAACGAACCGGCTGCTGCCGGCGCCTATGAAGCGCTGAAGGCTGTTGGCCGCGAGAAGGACGTGCTGATCGTGTCGGTCGACGGCGGTTGCCCGGGCGTGCAGAACGTTGCCGACGGCGTCATCGGTGCGACCTCGCAGCAGTATCCGCTGGCCATGGCCGCGCTCGGCGTGGAAGCCATCAAGAAGTTCGCCGACACCGGTGAAAAGCCGAAGGCGACAGACGGCAAGGACTTCTTCGACACCGGCGTTGCCCTCGTTACCGACAAGCCGGTTGCTGGCGTCGAATCGATCGACACCAAGGTCGGCAAGGAAAAGTGCTGGGGCTGATCTCCAGATTGGTTAGTCTGAAATGACGAAGGGCGGCCCCGGCCGCCCTTTGCATAACTGCCGGCCTCTTTGACAAAGCGCAGAAACCATGCGCTGCTGACGGAGCCGGTCCCGTCGCCGGCATGACGCACGGCGATGTCTCTGGCCACGAAGCCCCCGCAATGGGGATCAGTCGGGAGGAACAGCCATGAGCGAGCCGCAAGCCGCCAGTAAAAAGCCCCATCTTGAATACGAAAACGTTCTGTCGCAGAGCTCGAAGCAGGTTGCCTCCTTCGACACCCACGACAAGACACCCCTTCAGAAGTTCCAGCATTTCCTGCATTCGAGCCCGGCGGCAGTGCCGCTGATCGTGCTTCTCCTGTCGCTGCTGGTCTTCGGCATCGTGCTCGGCGGAAAGTTCTTCTCCGCCTTCACGCTCACGCTCATTCTTCAGCAGGTTGCCATCGTCGGCATCGTGGGCGCAGCCCAGACGCTGGTCATCCTGACGGCCGGTATCGATCTGTCGGTCGGTGCCATCATGGTGCTCTCCTCCGTCATCATGGGGCAGTTCACCTTCCGCTATGGTCTGCCCGCACCGGTTTCCATCGTCTGCGGCCTCGGCGTCGGCGCGCTCTGCGGCTACATCAATGGCTGGCTCGTCGCCCGCATGAAGCTGCCGCCCTTCATCGTCACGCTCGGCATGTGGCAGATCGTTCTGGCCTCCAACTTCCTCTATTCGGCCAACGAGACCATTCGCTCGCAGGACATTTCCGCCCAGGCGCCCCTGCTGCAGCTCTTCGGACAGAGCATCCGCATCGGCGGGGCAGTGCTCACCTACGGCGTCATTGCCATGGTGCTTTTGGTCGCCGTGCTCTGGTATGTGCTGAACCGCACCGCCTGGGGCCGCCACCTCTACGCCGTCGGCGACGACCCGGATGCGGCCGAACTGGCGGGTGTCAACGTCAAGACGATGCTGATCAGCGTCTACACGCTCTCCGGCCTCATCTGTGCGCTTGCGGGCTGGGTCCTCATCGGTCGTATCGGCTCGGTGTCCCCGACGGCCGGTCAGTTCGCCAACATCGAATCCATCACTGCCGTGGTGATCGGCGGCCTCTCGCTCTTCGGCGGCCGCGGCTCCATCATGGGCATGCTCTTCGGGGCGCTGATCGTCGGTGTCTTCTCGCTCGGCCTTCGCCTCATCGGCACCGACCCGCAGTGGACCTACCTGCTCATCGGCGTTCTCATCATCTCGGCCGTCGCAATCGACCAGTGGATCAGAAAGGTAGCAGGCTGATGAACCGCGAACCCATTCTCACCGCACGCAACCTGGTCAAGCGCTACGGCCGCGTGACCGCCCTCGACAATGCCGATTTCGACCTCTATCCGGGCGAAATCCTTGCCGTCATCGGCGATAACGGTGCCGGCAAGTCGAGCCTGATCAAGGCCATCTCCGGCGCTGTCCGGCCCGACGAAGGCGAGATCCGGCTGGAAGGCAAGCCGGTGCAGTTCTCCTCGCCGATCGAGGCCCGCAAGGCCGGCATCGAGACGGTCTACCAGAACCTTGCCCTTTCGCCGGCGCTCTCCATCGCCGACAACATGTTCCTGGGCCGCGAAATCCGCAAACCCGGCATCATGGGCTCGGTCTTCCGTTCGCTCGATCGCGCCGCGATGGAAAAATTCGCCCGCGACAAGCTCTCCGAGCTCGGCCTGATGACCATCCAGAACATCAACCAGGCGGTGGAAACGCTCTCGGGCGGCCAGCGTCAGGGCGTGGCCGTGGCCCGTGCCGCAGCCTTCGGCTCCAAGGTCGTCATCCTCGACGAACCGACGGCCGCCCTCGGCGTCAAGGAAAGCCGCCGCGTTCTGGAGCTCATCCTCGACGTGCGCTCGCGCGGCCTGCCGATCGTGCTCATCTCGCACAACATGCCGCATGTATTCGAAGTAGCCGACCGCATCCACATCCACCGTCTCGGCCGGCGCCTGTGCGTCATCAACCCGAAGGACTACACCATGTCCGACGCGGTGGCCTTCATGACGGGCGCCAAGGAGCCGCCGCGCGAAGCGATGGCCGCCTGAGGCATCACGGATTGGAGCCCGGGCGGCGGTGTCGCCCCGGCTCACGCTTCACCCCGGGGGATGAGGCTGCCTCTCACTCTCCGTCATGCTCGGGCTTGACCCGAGCATCCATGCGGCACACGCTGCGGACGAGGCGTGGATCCTCGGGTCAAGCCCGAGGATGACGGACGTCGGGGGTGGCGCCAGGCAGACCCTGCGCAAGGCGGGCCTTTAGCAAGCCGGGCTGCGGTGCGCCCCCCGAGATACGGCACCGCACCCGCCCAACGCACGCATTGGCGTTCACGCCGCGCGATGATAAGCGGACGAAGAAACGGCCGCGCCGCTTTCCCGCTTGGGGAAGCTGGCGCCAAGCCGCCCTCTTCGTTCTCAAGGAGCCTGACGATGTCCGACCTCGTGATCCGCCGCCCCGACGACTGGCACCTGCACCTGCGCGACGGCGCGATGCTCGAAGGCGTGATCGGCGATACGAGCCGGCACTTCGCCCGCGCCATCATCATGCCGAACCTCGTGCCGCCGGTGGTGACGACGGCCGATGCGGACGCCTATCGCGAGCGCATCGTCAAGGCCATCCCCGGCGGTGACCGCTTCGAGCCGCTGATGACGCTCTACCTCACCGAACACACCGAAGCCGATGATGTGGCGCGCGGCAAGGAAAGCGGGCTCATCACGGCGGTCAAGCTCTACCCGGCCGGTGCCACGACCAATTCGCACGGCGGCGTGCGCGATCTCGACAAGGTCATGCCGGTACTGGAGCGCATGGCGAAGATCGGTCTGCCGCTCTGCGTGCACGGCGAGGTCACGACGCCGGAGGTCGACATCTTCGACCGCGAGGCTGTCTTCATCGAGACCGTGCTTGATCCGCTGCGCCAGCGCCTGCCCGAACTCAAGGTCACGATGGAACACGTCACGACGAAGGATGGCATCGACTATATACGCTCGTCATCCGGCAACCTCGCGGGCTCGATCACGACGCATCACCTGATCATCAACCGTAACGCCATCCTCGTCGGCGGCATCAAGCCGCATTACTACTGCCTGCCGGTTGCCAAGCGCGAGAGCCATCGCCTGGCGCTGCGCGCCGCCGCGACCTCGGGCGACGCCCGCTTCTTCCTCGGCACCGATTCCGCCCCGCATGTCGATCCTCTCAAGGAATGTGCCTGCGGCTGTGCCGGCATCTACACCTCCATCAACACCATGAGCTGCCTTGCCCATGTTTTCGAGGAGGAGGGGGCACTCGACAGGCTCGAAGCCTTCGCCTCGCTGAATGGACCGGCCTGGTATGGTCTTGCGCCGAACGAGGAAACCATCCGGCTCATCAAGCGTGCCGAGCCCGTGACCTTCCCGGCCAAGATCGAAACGGGTGCCGGCCCGGTGACCGTCTTTGACCCGATGTTCCCCCTCTATTGGGATGTTGCCTGATGCGCCTTGCCGTTGAGATTCGCTCGCATGCCGTCTGGCCGTTCCCCGGCCGGGCTGATATGCGGCTTTCATCGTCAGGCCATTGAGGAGCGCGCAGATGTTTTCCAACAGCTTTCCCGAAAAATCCGTGATGGGCGACCTGCTCGGCAGCATGCTCTGGGAGATCGGCGCGGTGCATTTCCGCCCGGAAGAGCCCTATAAGCTCGCTTCCGGCCTCGCGAGCCCCGTCTATATCGACGGCCGCAAGCTGCTCTCCTATCCGCGCATCCGCTCGGCCGTCATCGATTTTGCCTGCGCCACGCTTCTGTCCGAAGTCGGTTTCGAGCAGTTCGACGCTGTCGCCGGTGGCGAGACGGCCGGCATTCCCTTTGCGGCCCTCCTGGCCGATCGGCTCGCTCTGCCGATGATCTATGTGCGCAAGAAGCCGAAGGGTCACGGCCGCAATGCGCAGATCGAAGGCCACATGCCGGAAGGCGCGCGCGTCCTCGTCATCGAGGACCTGACGACGGCGGGTGTCTCCATGTTCACGTTCATCGACGCCATCCGCGCCGCCGGCGGGCGGGTCGACCATGCCATGGCGCTGTTCTTCTATGGCCTCTTTCCCGAAGCCGAGCAGCGTTTTGCCAACAACGAGGTGACGCTCCACCACATCGCCACCTGGCGCAACGTGCTGGCCGTCGCCCGCCGCAAGGCGCTGTTCGACGATGCGACGCTGGCCTCGGTCGAAGACTTCATCAACGCCCCGCTTGCGTGGTCTAAAGCCCATGGCGGCGCATCATCCCTGCCGACGAGCTGAGAAGCTGCGGTCAACGACAAGAGTGCCGCAGCCTGCGGCAGAAAACGGAGAAAGCCATGATCCTGTGCTGTGGTGAAGCCCTGATCGACATGCTGCCGCGCGTATCGACGGCGGGAGAGGATGCTTATGCGCCCTATGCCGGCGGTGCGATCTTCAACACGGCGATAGCGCTCGGCCGCCTCGGCGTTCCCTCCGCCTTCTTCACGGGCCTCTCCGACGACATGATGGGCGACATCCTGCGCGATACGCTGAAGAAGAGCCATGTCGATTACAGCTATTGCGCCACGCTCTCGCGCCCGACCACCATCGCCTTCGTCAAGCTCGTCGATGGCCATGCGACCTATGCCTTCTATGACGAGAACACGGCCGGCCGCATGATCACGCAAGCCGAGTTGCCGGCGCTGGGTGACGATTGCGAAGCCCTGCATTTCGGCGCGATCAGCCTCATCCCCGAGCCCTGCGGCGCGACCTACGAGGCGCTGATGGCGCGTGAGCACGACAAGCGCGTCATCTCGCTCGACCCCAACATCCGCCCCGGCTTCATCAAGGACAAGGAGGCCCATCTCGGCCGCATCCGCCGCATGGCCGGCATGTCCGACATCATCAAGTTCTCGGACGAGGACCTTGCCTGGTTTGGCCTTGAGGGTGACGAGGAGACGCTCGCCCGCCACTGGCTGCACCATGGCGCCAAGCTCGTCGTCGTGACCCGCGGCGCCGATGGCGCGGCCGGCTACACGGCCACCCACAAGGTGGAAGTCGCCAGCCAGAGGGTGACGGTTGCCGATACGGTCGGCGCCGGCGATACCTTCGATGCCGGTGTCCTGGCCTCGCTGAAGCTGCAGAACCTCCTGACCAAGCAGCAGGTGGCCTCGCTGACCGAAGAGCAGATCGCCAAGGCTCTCACGCTCGGCGCGAAGGCCGCTGCTGTCACCGTGTCCCGCGCCGGCGCCAATCCGCCGTGGGCGAACGAAATCGGTCTCGCCTAAGCGTCAACGGCACGTCAATCTTGCCGTCTCCGGCATGGTTCATTCGCCTGTCATCGCAGCATGGTCAAAGGGGCCATGCGCGATCACATCACATCCGAATCGACTGCGGCCGGCGCTCTTCTGTCCGGCACGATGACAATGGAAGCTCCCGTCGAGGGGGCTCCGGTGGTTCTCGTCGTTACCGACGCCTGGCGGCCGCAGCTGAACGGCGTGGTGCAGACGCTGGAAGAGCTGGGCCGGCTGCTCGCCGATGATGGCATATCGGTCGTCTTCCTGACGCCGGAAAAGTTCACGACGGTACCGCTGCCCTCCTATCCGGAGATCCGGCTGGCGATCGCTTCCAAGCGGCAGGTTCTGGCCGAGTTCGAAGCCATCGCGCCCGATTACATCCATATCGCCACGGAAGGCCCGCTCGGCATGGCGGCGCGCCGCGTCTGCATCGACCGCGGCCTGCCCTTCACCACCGCCTATCACACGCGCTTCCCGGAATTCATCAGCGCCCGCCTGCCGATCCCGGAAAGCTGGAGCTATGCATGGCTGCGCCGTTTCCACAATTCCGGTGACGGCATGATGGTGGCGACGAAAACGCTGGCCGCCGAAATGGCCGCGCGCGGCTTCGTGCGCATCAAGCGCTGGTCGCGCGGGGTCGATACCACGCTCTTCAATCCCGCCAAGCGCCGCGATCTCGGCCTGCCGCGCCCGATCTTTCTGAATGTCGGCCGCGTGGCGGTGGAGAAGAACCTTCCCGCCTTCCTCGGCCTTGACCTACCCGGCAGCAAGGTGATCGTCGGCGACGGCCCCGATCTCCCCTCGCTGAAGCAGCGTTATCCCGACGCCCATTTCCTCGGCCGCAAGACCGGCGAGGAATTGGCAACCGTTTTTGCCTCGGCCGACGTCTTCGTCTTCCCGAGCCGCACCGATACGTTCGGCAATGTGATGCTGGAAGCGCTGTCGAGCGGTGTTCCCGTCGCCGCCTTTCCGGTGACGGCACCCCGCGATGTGCTGGGCGATGCCGGTGCGCTCTCGGAAGACCTGCGGGAAGCGGCGCTGGCCGCGCTGGAAATCTCCAGCGAGACGGCAAGAGCCCGCGCCATGACCTATAGCTGGCGTGCCTCGGCCCGCGAGTTCCTGTCGAACCTCACCCGCGTGCCGCGCGGCACCTTTGCCCAGCGCCGCCTCAGCATGCGATAGTCAAGGCGTGGCCGTCGGCACCAGCGGCTTTGGGGCGGTGTTTGCGCCTCCGGTTTTTGTCGTGCCATTCGCAGTCTGGTCCTCGGCAGTCGTGACCGCCTCCCCTTTGCGTGCGGCCATGTCGATGAAGACGAGACGGGCATTGGGGTTGTCGATTTCGTAGCCGATGACCTCGCAGCCGGTCTTGCCGCGATGCGGCGCCGGTCCCGCCAGCACGAAACCGGGCAGGGAGGCATCATAACGACCGGATACCGCATAGGGCGCCGCCGGACAGCCGCGCCGGAAGGTGTAGGCCGTGCCCTGCGCGAATTTACCCTTCTCGATGGTGCCGGCAAAGACGATGGCGCCGGGTGCGATCGTCTTTGCGATCGATGGCTTCACCACCCTGTAGGCGATCGTGCCACTGGCGTAGTCGACAACCATGACTGAGCCGTTATGGTCAAAAAGATCGTTCGCCACGGCTGCGGGCGCGGCGAGGAGAAAAAGGCTGAGGCAGGCGATGCGCTTCATGGATTGTCCGTTCGCGGGGGCGGAAGAGCCTGACGCTACCACGGCGCGCAGCCGGCGCAAATCACGAGCGAACGGAACCTGTGCAGGACCGGCCGGCCTGAGTCGGACCGGCCGGTCATGCAATCAAGCCTTGGCGGCAAGCAGCGCCTTGACGAGGCCGGCGGTCGAGGCATCGTGCCCCTCGGCGCTTTCCTTGCCTTCCACCACGGGCAGCAGGCCGGTCGCCAGTTCCTTGCCGAGCTCCACGCCCCACTGGTCGAAGGAATTGATGTTGAACAGTGCGCCTTCGACGAAGACGCGGTGTTCGTAGAGCGCAATCAGGCGTCCGAGCGCGAAGGGCGTCAGCTTGTCATAGACCATCGTTAGCGACGGGCGGTTGCCGGTGAAGACGCGGTGCGGGGCGATGAAATCGGCCTGTTTGTCGTCCATGCCCTTGGCCGTCAGCTGCGCCTTCGCCTCTTCGAAGCTGCGGCCCTTCATCAGAGCTTCCGACTGAGCGAGGCAGTTGGAGATCAGAAGATCGTGCTGGTGGCGCAGCTTCGGCTCATGGCCATTGGCCGCGATCATGAACTCGGCCGGAATGATGCTCGTGCCCTGATGGATGAGCTGGTAGAAGGCGTGCTGGCCGTTCGTGCCGGGCTCGCCCCAGACCACCGGGCCGCTCTCGCCTTCGACCGGCGTGCCGTCCACGGTCACGCCCTTGCCGTTCGATTCCATGTCGAGCTGCTGGAGATAGGCCGGGAAGCGCGACAGACGCTGATCGTAGGGCAGGATGGCGCGCGAGGGGTATCCCAGCACGTTGCGGTGATAGTAGCCGATGAGGCCGAGCAGCATCGGAAGGTTTTCGCGGAACGGTGCCGTGCGGAAGTGCTGGTCGATCGCATGGCCGCCGGCGAGGAAGTCGGCGAAATTGTCCGGACCGACGGCAATCATCAGCGGCAGGCCGATGGCCGACCAGATCGAATAACGACCGCCGACCCAGTCCCAGAAGCCGAAGGCGCGGGCCGTGTCGATGCCGAAGGCGGCGACCTTGTCGAGCGCGGTGGAGACGGCGCAGAAGTGATCCTTGACGGCAGCCTCGCCGAGCGCATCGGCAATGAAGGCGCGGGCCGACTTGGCATTGGTCATCGTCTCGATGGTCGTGAAGGTCTTGGACGCCACGATGAAGAGCGAGGTCTCCGGCGAGAGAAGTTTCAGCGTGTCGGCAATATGCGCGCCATCGACGTTGGAGACGAAATGCAGGCGCGGCCCGTCATGGTACGGGGCCAGTGCCAGCGTCGCCATGACCGGGCCAAGGTCCGAGCCGCCGATACCGATATTGACGACATCGGTGATCTTCTTGCCGGTGGCGCCCGTCAGCGCGCCGGAGCGCACCTGATCGGCGAAGGTGCCCATGGCGGCGAGCACGCCGTTGACGTCGGGCATCACATCCTTGCCGTCGACGAGAACCGGCGTGTTGGAGCGATTGCGCAGCGCCGTGTGCAGCACAGCGCGTCCCTCGGTGAAGTTGATCGGCTCGCCCGCAAACATGGCGTCACGCTTTTCCGCGACCTTGCCGGCAGCGGCGATCTCTTCGAGCGCGGCGAGCACAGCGTCGTTCACCGCGCATTTCGAATAGTCGAGAAGGAGATCGTCAAGCCGAGCGCTGAAGCGCCCGAAACGCCCGACATCGGCAGCAAAGGCCGCGCGGATGTCTGTCGCATTCGTCGTGGCGGCGGTGGCTTTCAGCTGATCGACAAGGGCTTTCATGGAGCACATCCTCTCAAGGCTTCGGATGGCGATAGCTAGTCGCTTTGGCGCCGGCAAATCAAGCCCGAAGACCGCGAGCAGAGGCTTTTCGATCAGGATATTAAATCGATTTAGGGAAGAGGGTCTTTCAGGGTCGCCCCGACCGCTTCCGGACGACCTGCATCCGACCCCTGCCGCGTCCGGGCAAGGGTCGGCTAAACGTCGTCAGCTGCGCAAATCCTTGCGCAGGATCTTGCCCACGTTGGATTTCGGCAGTTCGGTGCGGAACTCGACAAATTTCGGGCGCTTGTAATTCGTCAAGGCTTCGGCGCAGTGCGCCTTCACATCGGCTTCCGTCAGGCTCTCGTCGCGGCGGACCACGAAGAGCTTGACCGCCTCCCCGGAATGCTCGTCGGGAACCCCGATGGCGGCAGCTTCGAGAATGCCGGGATGGGTGACCGCAACTTCCTCGATCTCGTTCGGATAGACGTTGAAGCCCGAAACGAGGATCATGTCCTTCTTGCGATCGACGATCTTCGTGTAACCCGCAGGCGTCATGTAGCCGAGGTCGCCGGAGCGGAAGAAACCGTCGGGACCGATGGCGCGTGCCGTCTCGTCCGGACGCTGCCAGTAGCCGGCCATGACCTGCGGCCCGCGAATGCAGATTTCGCCGACCTCGCCGAGCGGCAGGCTGCGATCATCCTCGCCGCGAATATCGATCTCGGTAGAGGGCAGCGGAAGGCCGATGGTTCCGGTGAAGGTGTCGGAATCGAAGCGGTTGGCGGTCGCGACGGGCGAGGTTTCGGACAGAC
The DNA here is from genome assembly GCF_900155885.1 of Rhizobium sp. RU20A. Classification (GTDB taxonomy): domain Bacteria; phylum Pseudomonadota; class Alphaproteobacteria; order Rhizobiales; family Rhizobiaceae; genus RU20A. Next base: position 9,489 of record NZ_FTMB01000003.1, on the reverse strand, counting down.
CGTAGCCTTCGGCGATCGGGCATCCCGTCATCTGTTTCCATCGTTCGGCCACCGGCCGCTGCACGGCCATGCCGCCGCCAAGTGTGAGGATGAGCCCGGAGAAATCGATCTTGGCGAAATCCGGGTTGTTCATCAGCGCATTGAAGAGCGTGTTGAGCCCCGGGAAGATGTGGAAATGCAGTTTCTGCAATTCCTTGACGAAGCCTGGAATGTCGCGCGGATTGGGAATCAAGACATTGTGCCCGCCGGTCGAGAGCCCCATCAGCGCATTCACCGTGAGGGCGAAGATGTGGTAGAGCGGCAGCGCGCAGATGAAGGTGAGGTGTTCCGGGCGCGGCTTGCGGATGAAGGCCGGCTGCAGCCACAACTCGATCTGCGCGAGGTTGGACAGAAGATTCGAGTGGGTGAGCGTCGCGCCCTTCGAAACACCGGTCGTGCCACCCGTATACTGCAGGAACGCCACGTCGCTGGCTGTCACCACGGGTCGGGTGTAGGTCCCCGCGGCGCCGCGCGACAGGACGCTGCGGAACGGCACGTGGCCCGGCAGGCTCCAGGCGGGAACCAGCTTCTTGACCTTGCGCACGACGAAATTGACCAGCACGCCCTTGAGGCCGAGCAGGTCGCCCATGCTGGCGACGACCACATGCTGCAGGCCGGTGCGCGAACGCACCTGTTCCACCGTGTGGGCGAAATTCTCCAGCACGAAGATTGCCTTGGCGCCGGAGTCGTTCAACTGGTGCTCCAGTTCGCGCGGCGTGTAGAGCGGATTGACATTTACGACTGTGCAGCCGGCGCGCAGGATACCGAAGACGGTCACGGGATTTTGCAGGATGTTGGGCATCATCACCGCCACGCGATCGCCCTTCTTCAGGCCATTGGCCTGCAGCCATGTGGCAACGGCAAGGCTCTGACGCGACAGGTCGGCATAGGTGATCGTCTTGCCCATGCACGTGAAGGCAGGGCGATCGGCAAAGCGGCCGGCCGCCTGTTCGAAGAGATCGCCGATCGAGTGGTAGGAAAGCGGCGCAATCGTTGACGGCACGCCCGGCGGATAGGAAGCCGCCCAGGGATTGTTTGCGGTGACAGGTGCGCTGTCGGTCTGTGTGTCCGGCATGTCTCTTCCTCCCGTGTTTCCTGCGGCATGTGCCGTTCGTGTCCGAAGGTTGTGGCGCTTCACGCATCCCAAGGCCGTCCGGTCACTGTCGCGTGGACATGCTCCCTCGTGTCCACCCCGAAAGTAAAGCCATATTCTGCCTTCTCCCAGTACCGAAAGCGTTATATAACTTGGACGTAAACGTCAATATCCTGCCGGGAGCGTTGCTTGTCCCGCCCTGATGCGCTGCGAACATATCGGCGACGGCGGTTTCCTGCCCAAAGGGCGTCATTTCAACGCGGCTTCACATTTCAATTGGCCCATCCCATCTCTGCTGACAAAGCAATGACATGCTTATGCCGTATGGGCGTGGGTGATACATGTGCGCCGATGGAGGCTGAAAGGCCGTCGAACGCTGCGACCGGTGCCAGCCTCGCCATTGTCGTGGCGCGCTGGTGGCGCTATGGAGTGAAACCCGGTGCGCAGGTCCTGTTCCTGCGGTGCGGTCGATGAGGAGAAGCATGTGAGCAGGCGTGATAGCGAACCAAGGGTCGTGGAGCCGCGCTTGCTTGGCCAGACATCGGCATCCCGGTCCGCGCTCGTCCTGCCGATTTCGGCGGCCCGCTGGGCGCTGTTGCTGATCATCCTGGCGGGCGTCTACTTCTTTCACGGCTTCCTCGTGCCGGTCCTTGCGGCACTGGTCATCGGTTTCGCCTCATGGCCGCTCTATCGCCGCCTTCTGGCCCTGGTGGGCGGCAGGCGCGCGGTTGCTGCAACCATCGCCATCCTCCTTGTTATCTCCTTCATCGTCGTTCCGATCTCCATCGCCGCCGCCTATGCGGTCGATGAAGTGCGGACCTGGGCGACCTGGGCGATCCGCGCCAATGCGGAGGGCGCGGATGTGCCGGCCTGGTTGCTGGCGCTTCCGGGCATCGGCACCTGGCTCGGCGAGCAGTGGGCGCGTCATGTTGGTCATCCCGGCGCCTTCGGCGAACTCGTACAACTCGTCAGCGGCTCCAATATCGGCAATATCTATCGCGGCGTCCTGGCGGTTGGTGTTTCCGCCTTCCAGTCCTTCTTGACGCTGCTCTTCATGCTGATCTCGCTGTTTTTCGTCTATCTCGACGGCGAGCGCTTTGCCGCACAGGTGGATGTTCTCGGCGAGCGCATTTTCCCCATGCGCTGGGAGCGCCTGTCGCGCGTCGTGCCGCTGACCATCTCCTCGACGGTCACGGGCATGGGCATCATCGCCATCGGCGAAGGTATCGTGCTCGGCATCGCCTACTGGCTGGCCGGCGTGCCCTCTCCCGTCACGCTCGGTATAATCACCGGCATCATGGCGATGATACCGGGCGGCGCTCCGCTGTCGTTCACGCTCGTCTCGATCTACCTCGTGGCCAGCGGATCGCCGGTCGAGGGGCTGGCCCTGTTCGTCTGGGGCTCCACGGAACTCTTCATCGTTGACAAGACACTGCGCCCCCGCCTGGTCGGCGGGCCGATCAAACTGCCGTTCCTGCCCACCTTCTTCGGTCTCGTCGGCGGTGTGAAAACGATGGGATTCCTCGGCCTCTTCGTCGGGCCTGTGTTGATGGCCCTGCTGGTTGCGATCTGGCGGGAATGGGTCCGCGAAACGGCTGCCCAGCCGGTTGTGGTCGAGACGAATATCCTTCTGCCGCAGGATCCGGTACCGTCCGAACCCGCCAAGGCCAAGGGCAAGTCCCGGGCATCCTGAGCGCCCTTGACGAGGCGTCCCGTCAGGCGGGGAAGCGCTCGGCCAGCGCCCGCGCCGTCTCCTGATCGGTGATGAGGATTGTCGCGATCCGGGCATGGAACATCGCTTCGAGCGCGCCGATTTTCGACGCGCCGCCGGCCACGCAGATCCGTTCGGGCACGGCGAGGAAATCCTCGAGCGGCATCACGAGATGACGATCGTCGAAGCTGGTGCGAATGATGCGCCCGTCAGCATCAAAGACATAGCCGGACGCAAAGCCGACGCCGCCGGCATCGAGATACTCGCGCAGCACTGCCTCATTCATCACGCCGCTGTCCTCGAGCAAGGTCTGCCCGGTGAGCGGCGTGGCGCTGAACAGGGTCTTGGTGCATTGCCGCAGCAGGGTAAAGTGCTGCTCGACGATGGGTTCCTGCATCAGCAGCGATTTCATCGTCGCATTTGACACCACGCCCGGCGCATGCAGGTTGACGCAGCGCGCATTCAGGCGGGCGGCGATGTTGGACGTGCACAGTTCCGGCGAGAAATCATAGGTCGCGATCGAGCTGCCGGTCACCTGGGCAATGGTCGCGCCCGGCATATGCGCGGGAGCCAGCGCCCGAGACATCGCCATGACGGTGCGCCCCCAGGCAACACCGATCACATCGTCATCGTGAAGCTTCTGCTCCAGAATCCGCGCCGCCAGCAGGCCGAGACGTTCGTGGACCGGCGCACCGGTGCCGCTTGCCGGCAGCACGAAGCACTCGTCGAGGCCGCAGCGTTCCTTCAGCGCCATGGAAAGATCGGCACGCTCAAGCCGCGTCGGATCAATGGTGATTGTCACGATCCCGTCGTCGCGGGCCTTTTGCAGCAAGTTGAAGACGGAGGCACGCGAAAGCCCCAGCCTTTCGGCGATCTCATCCTGCTTCAGCCCTTCCTCATAATAAAGCCAGGCCGTCCAGAGCGGCAGATCAGCCCCGAACTGCATCGGCGGCGCGCGCCGGCGCGCCGGCTTTGCCTCACTCTTGTCAACAACCATGAAGCTCCCGGATCCTCCTTGAGAAGCCTTCGTGTGACAGTTTTTATGCGGCGAGTCCAGATCGTCGAACGGGTCGCGCCTTGTCGATGACTTTTGCCACGCGCAAATGAAAGATGTCATTGACAAGGCCTGCAGCGGGAGAAAAACTGACTGCCATTGTCTGGGAGGACAATCGAACCACGCCACCTTTTTCTCGCGCATCGAACGCTGCTCGCCGAGCCGTCCGACATGCGCGAACACTTGCGTCTGCGTCGAATGACATAATGCTTGCCTGCCACGAGGAGGTGGCCGGCAGCGTCCGGGCTCCGGATGCCGGAAACCCGTGAACCGAACCAAATGGGAGGAAACACCGTGTATCTTGGTATCGATCTCGGCACGTCAGGAGTGAAGTCCATCCTGATCGACGAGGCGCAGAAGCTCGTCGGCGAACAGTCCTCCCGCCCGCTGGAGGTGTCGCGCCCCCATCGCGGCTGGTCCGAACAACATCCCGAACTGTGGTGGGAGGCAGTCTGCGAGAGCCTGGATGGTCTGGCGCGCGCGCATCCGTACGAAATGTCGGCGGTGCGTGGCATCGGGCTTTCCGGTCAGATGTACGGCGCGACGATGCTGGATGCGGCTGACCGCCCGCTTCGCCCTGCTATCCTGTGGAACGACACGCGCACCGGCCGCGAATGCGCCGAGATGGAGGCCCGCGCGCCCGATGTGCGGCGCATTGCCGGCCGTCGGCCGACGCCGGGCGTCACCGCGCCGAAGCTCGCCTGGGTGCGCGACCACGAACCATCCGTGTTTGCTGATATCGCGACCGTCTTGTTGCCGAAGGACTATGTGCGGCTCTGCCTGTCCGGCGACAAGGCCTCGGACCTTGCCGATTCCAGCGGCACCATGTGGGTGGACGTTGCCAGCCGCGACTGGTCCGAAACGCTTCTGGCCGCCACCGACATGCGCCGCGAGCAGATGCCGTCCTTGCACGAGGGAACGGCGCCGACGGGCCGGCTGCGCGCCGAGCTCGCCGCCCGCTGGGGCATGGCCGGGCAGCCGGTGATTGCCGCAGGCGGCGGAGACAATGCTTGTGGGGCCTGCGGCACGGGCGTCATTCGCGACGGAGAGGGAACCATTTCGCTTGGCACGTCCGGCGTGCTGTTCGTCGCCATGAACGAAGCGCGCCCGAGCCTCGACCACGCCATCGAAACGCTCTGCCACTCCGTCCCCGGCATGTGGCATCAGATGTCGGTGATCCTATCGGCCACCTCCTGCGTCAACTGGCTCTCCCGCCTCGTGCGCAAGCCCGCGGCTGAACTCGTGGCCGAACTCGGCCCGTCGCTCGGTGCCCCAAGCCCCGTGCTCTTCGTACCTTTCCTGGATGGCTGCTGGTCGCCCCGCGCCGATGCCGAGATTCGCGGCGCGCTGATCGGTCTCCAGCACGCCTCTGACGATCAGGTGCTGGCGCGCGCTGTCCTTCAGGGCGTCGCCTTCGCGATGAAGGAATGTGCCGACGCCTTCCGGTCCACCGGCACCCGCTTCGACAGCCTGCTCGCCATCGGCGGCGGCTCGCGTTCGGATCTGTGGCTCTCCATGCTGGCGACGTCGCTGAATGTCGAACTGAAAGTTCCCGAGGCGAGCGAACTCGGTGCCGCCTTCGGTGCGGCTCGTCTCGGCATGATCGCTGAAAGCGGCGCCGCGCCCGAGGATGTGCTGACCGCGCCACGCATCAAGCGCGTCATCCGCCCGGTAGACAATCTCGTGCCGGCCTATGCCGAGGCCTATCAGACGTGGATGTCCGTCATGCCGGAGGTGCGGCGGAGCTCGATTGCTCTCGCGAAGGACAGCGCCCAACGGCCAGGCTGACGCGCAGTTCGATAAGCATCGGAGATCAAAAAAAGGCAGCCGACCTCCGGCGGGAGTGTCGGCTGCAAGAGACCGGGGCCTCTTGATGGGAGAGGCGCATCCCCGGTCAGGGATCGGACATCGAAGGATCAGATCAGGCGGCGACCGGCGCCGTGCCGAGCTCGACGCGGTGGCGGGTCTGAAGAAGCGCAGCCGTTGCGACCACTTCCTCAGCCTGCCGCTCCGGCGACCAGCCAAGGTGATTGCCGGCAAGCCTCGCCAGCCGTTCCAGTCCGGACAGCGTGACGGCGCCTTCGAAGGGCATCAGCGTGCGTCTGAGAACGATGTCGGAGAGCCGCGTGACGCGCTCATTGGCAAGGATCCAGCCGATTTCGCCGACATGGTAGAGGCCGCGTTCGTCAACGGTGTCGCGGCCGCCCGGCGCTGCGACTGCCTGCGCGACAAGATTTGCCCGCGTGCCGTAGCGGTTGACGAGCCGTGTCGCGATGACTGTGTCGAGCCCGTTGCCGCGTGCGACATCATCCACCTGCCGAGCGCGGGCGGCCGCCTCGCGCGCATGGCCGGCGCCGCCGCCGATGGCTGCATCCAGCGTCGAGCGCGTGCGCTTCAGATTGAGCCGCGTCAGCACTTCGTCGGCGATCTGCTCGGCGCAGGCGCGATAGGTCGTCCACTTGCCGCCCACCAGCGTCAGCACGGGGAAGCGTCGCGTGCCCTCCGGCTCGAAAGTCTTCAGCGAGTGGTCCCGGCTGATCGCTCCGGTCGCGCCATCGCCGCTATAGGGCAGGGGCCGGATGCCGGCATAGGCAAAGACGATCTCCTCGCGTTTGGCCTTCGAATTCGGCAAAACCTGATCCAGAACATCGAAGAGATAGTCGATTTCCTCCTCCGAGCAGGCGACCGTATCGGGGTTCTGCGCACGGATGTCGGTCGTGCCGAGCAGGATGAGTTCGTCGTCGAGGGCATAAACGAGACAGGCGCGAAAATCACGGGTCTCGAAATAGAGCATGCCGTCGCCAAGCTGACGGGCAATATCGGGGCGACGCATGACGAGATGCGAGCCGCGCGTGCCGCCGATCAGGCGTTTGTCGATGCCGAGCCGCCCGTCGGCCTCGTCGGCCCAGGCGCCGGTGCAGTTGATGACCATCTTCGCCTTGACCGCGATTTCCTCGCCGCTGATCTCGTCGCGCAGCCGGACCGTGTCGCCCTCGTGGCCGGCGAGCGCCATATAGGGCACGGCAACGGATTTCGGGCAATCGCGCTCGGCATCGCCGACGAGCTCCAGCGCCAGCCTCTCGGGATGGGTCAGGCGCGCATCGTAATATTCGGCAATTGCCGTGACGCGCGGGGAAAGGCCGGGCATGCGGCGCGCCAGTTCCGCCCGCGAGACGATCCGGTGATCCGGCATCATCCGGTTCTTGCGCCCGAATCGGTCGAAGAAGACGAGGCCGAGCTTGACGACGAGAATACCTTTGGCGCCCGGCGTCTTCTTCAGCTTCAGGAAGCGCAGGCCCGCCGAGAAGATGCCGCCGAACCAGTTGAAGGCCGGCACCCAGACGGGCAGCGGCTTGACCAGATGCGGCGCATTGCGGATCAGGTGGTTGCGCTCGATGACGGATTCGCGCACCAGCTCGAATTCACCCGTCTCCAGATAGCGCAATCCGCCGTGAATAAGCCGCGAGGGCGCCGCCGTCGTTCCAGAGGCAAAATCGGCCTTGTCGACGAGAAGCGCCGGTACGCCCTGAAGGGCAAGATCGCGATAAAGTCCGATTCCGTTGATGCCGCCGCCGGCGATGATGATCTGAGGTTCGCCCGCCACTGCCCGCACCGCGGCGATCGCTTCGTTTCTGCTACGCATTCCCGTCTCCCAGCCAACCCGATTTCCGGCTCGTCCTATAATGGCAGATTATTACCTTTGGAAGCGAAAAAACGCAGCCATCTTTTGTATGGGATTTCAAAATCAAATAATTTCAATAGGTTATTTTTGTAAAAAACTTTCTTACAAACCTGATTGACAATTTTGCGCCGTCCAATAGCCTAGTTTCCAGAATGAAAAGCCGAGCGGGGACGCAAGCCCCGTGCGCTGGTTGAGGAGCCGGCGGAACGGTTGAGGAGGATTATCATGCGCGAACGCCTGGTCGGAGTCGATGCTGGCGGCACCATGACGAAAGTCGTGCTGTTCGATCTCGAAGGCAATGAGCTGGCCTGCGAGCGTCGGCCCAATGTCATGCTGCTGCCGCAGGATGGCTGGACGGAACGGGATGCCGACGGCATGTGGCGGGCCACATGCGAAAGCCTGAAGGCGCTGCTTGAGAAGACCGGCACGGATCCGGCCGATATCATTGCGGTCACGCCATCCGGCTACGGCGGCGGCATCTATCTCGTGGATCGCGACGGCGTTCCCGTGCGCAATGCGCTCGTGTCGACCGATACCCGCAGCATTCCGCTGATCGATGACTGGCGTCGCTCCGGTGTCGCCGCCGAAGTCCAGAGCCACATTGCCCAGCAGATCTGGCCCGGTCAGTCGCTGGCCATTATGGCCTGGTTCCAGAAGCACCAGCCGGAGGTCGCCGCCCGCACCGCCCATGTCCTGTCGTGCAAGGACTTCCTGCGTCTGCGTCTGACCGGTGACATCTCCACCGATCCGACCGATGCGGGCTGTGCCGGCATCCTCGATGTTTCCAACGGCGGCGTAGCACGCGACGCCTTCAAGGCTGCCGGCCTCGAAAACTGGCTGGAAAAGCTCGCTCCGATCGGCGGTTCCACCGAGATCGCCGGCCATGTCAGCGCCGAGGCCGCGGCTGCAACCGGGCTGAAAGCCGGCACCCCTGTCGTGCGCGGCGTCTATGATGTCGTCGGCTGTGCCCTGTCGTCCGGTGTGGCCAGCCGCGACCAGCTCGCCGCCGTCGCCGGCACCTTTTCCATCCATTCGACGCTGCATGCACGTCCGGCGCTCGATCCGCTGCCGCATATCCAGGTTCCCTATCCCTTCGGTGGCCACATCATGGCGACGACGGCAACGCCGACCTCGGCCAGCAATCTGGAATGGTTGTGCAAGACCATGCTGTCGGCCGAAGCCCAGCGGGCCCTGCTGGAAGGCCGCAGCGTCTACGATATCTGCAACGACCTCGTCGCGGCCGTTCTGCCGCGGACGAACAACATTCTCTTCTTCCCCTTCCTGTTCGACGGCCCGCGCGGCACGCCGGGTGGCTTCCTGGGGCTGAAGGCCGGCGCGCAGCTCGCCGATATCGTTCGCGCCGTCTACGAGGGCGTCGTCTTCGCCCATCGCTACGACATGGACTACCTGCTGACCGGGCCGGATGCGGCCAAGCCGAACATGATCCGTCTTGCTGGCGGCCCGTCGCGCAGCCTCGTCTGGGCGCAGATGTTCGCCGATGGCCTCGGCCTGCCCGTCGAAATCGCCAACGGCAGCGAGTTCGGTGCCAAGGGCGGCGCCATGTGCGCGGCCGTTGCCACCGGCCGTTATGCCGACATGAACGAAGCCATGGCCCGCATGGTCAAGATCGAGCAACGGCTCGAGCCCCATGCGGACCGCGCCGCCATCCTGGAGCGCAAATACCGCGCCTATCTGCGCGCCATCGATGCCGTTGCAGACGTCTGGTCTGCCAGCCAGGACGAGCCGCAGTCGATGGCGGCGGCCAGCTGAGCCGCATCGCAGCCGTGGGGAGGGGAGACAAAGCGATGCTTGAGCTACGCGGAGTACGGAAGGTTGTTGGCGGGGATGTTCATGTTCACGGGGCGGATTTGGTTCTGTTGCGTGGGAGTTTGAATGTTCTTCTGGGTCCG